>CAVYTL010000001.1:0-3539441 GCA_963771525.1 Vulcanimicrobiota bacterium
CCACGCTACACCGCGAGGTACCGCTGCATCATCGCCGCGTCGGCCTTGAGTTCCGCGATCGAGCCGGAGCCGACGACGCGTCCCGTTCCGAGCACGTAGCCGCGGTCCGACAGGCTCATCGCGACCTGCGCGTTCTGCTCGACGAGCAGCACCGTGTGGCCATCGCTGCGGATGTTGCGAACCACGTCCTCGACGTTGCGCGCGATCAGCGGCGCGAGGCCCTCCATCGGCTCGTCGAGCAGGATCAAATCGGGGTTCGCGATCAGCGCGCGCGCGATCGCGAGCATCTGCTGCTCGCCGCCCGAGAGCTTCGCCGGCTTGTCGCGGCGCTCGCCGAGCACGGCGAAGTAGTCGTAGATGCGCTTCTCCGTCCATGCGCCCTTGCGTCCGGAGAGCGCCGCGAGCCGCAGATTCTCGCCGACGGTGAGGTTCGGAAAGATGCGCCGGTCTTCCGGAACGAACGCGATCCCCGCCTGCGCGACGGAGAACGGGCTGCGGTTCGTGATCTCCTTGCCCTTGAAGCGCACCGCACCCGTCTTCGCCTGCACGAGACCCATGATCGTCTTGCACGTCGTCGACCGCCCCGACCCGTTGCGGCCGAGCAGCGCGACGACCTCACCCTGCTCGATCTGCAGCGAGACGTTCTGCAGCACGTGCGACTTGCCGTAGTACGCGTTGACGGAGTCGAGCTCGAGAAGCATGTTATTCTGCGAGCTCTCCGAGATACGCGCGCTGCACTGCTTCGTTCGCGCGGATCTCTTGGGGCGTGCCGACCGCGAGGACTGAGCCAGTCTGGAACACCGTGATCGTCGTCGAGATCGCCATCACGACGTCGATGTCGTGCTCGACGAGCAGGATCGTGCGGCCCGGGGAGATGCGCTGGATCAGGTCGACGGTCTCGTGCGTCTCGGTCGGCGACATCCCCGCGAGCGGCTCGTCCAGCAGCAGCACGGGCGGATCACTTGCGATGACGAGGCCGATCTCGAGGCGGCGCTGATCGCCGTGCGAGAGGTTCTCGGCGTTCGCGCCGCGTGCGTCCCACAAGCCGACGTCGCGCAGAACGCGATCCGTCTTCTCGGCGACGTCGACGAAGCGCCGGCCCGGAAAGAAGAAGCTCGCCTTTCCGTCGTTGACCGCCTGCACGGCGAGGCGCACGTTCTCGGACACGGTCAAGGGACCGAAGATGTTCGTGATCTGGAACGAGCGCGCGATGCCGAGGCGCGCGCGCTGGAACGCGTGCAGCGTCGTGATGTCGCGGTCGCCGAACCAGATGCGCCCCTCGCTCGGCGGCAGCATGCCGCTCAGCAAATTGAAAAACGTCGTCTTGCCGGCACCGTTCGGCCCGATGATCGTGCGCACGCCGCCTTCGGGGATCGCGAGCGTCACGCCGTTCACCGCGGTGAAGCCGGAGAAGCGCCGCGTCAGGTTCTCGGTTCTGAAGACGTAGCCCGATCCGGTTGCGGCCGGCGTCGGCGCAGCCGCGGCGCTCACGGCGCAGCCTCCGTCACGGCCGCCTCGTCGATGGGCGGCAACTCTTCCTCCATCTCGGTCTTGACGCGCTCGCGGCGCGAGAAGTAGCGGCGGAAGGCCGTCGCGACGCCGTAGTGCCGCACGTCGTCCCACAGCCCCATGATGCCGCGCGGGCCGATCAGCACGATGACGACGAACACGACGCCGATCCAGGCCTCCCAGTACTTGGTGAGCTGCGAGACGTTGTTCTGAAGCTCCCAGTACACGGACGCGCCGAGAATCGGGCCCATGAACGCCTGCACGCCCCCCAGCATCGACATCATCACGACGTTGCCCGAGTACTCGACGGAGCCGGCATCCGGGTTGATCGCCTGTTGGTAGAACGTCCACAGCCAGCCGCCGATCGCCGGGAACAGCGCCGAGAGGACGAACGCGTTCACGCGGTACTTGTTCACGTCGTAGCCGAGGAAGCGCGCGCGCTGCTTGTTCTCGCGGATCGCGTGCAGAACGCTGCCGAACGGCGAGTGCAGGACATAGTGCAGGACGCACAGCGCGATGAACACGCAGGCCGCCGTGAACCAGTAGAAGTGCATCGAGTCCTGCAGCCAGCCGAACCCGGTGGGGTTCGGACGCGCGATGTTCTGCATGCCGTCTTCGCCGCCGGTCAGGTCGCTGAAGCGGTACGTGACGAAGAAGATCACCTGCGCGAACGCGAGCGTGATCATCGAGAAGTAGATGCCGCTCGAGCGCGGGATGATCACGCGCGCGAGCATCCACGCCCAGCCGAGCGCGATCGCGACGGACAGCACGAGCGCGATGAACAGGTCGTCGGTCTGCGCGTGCTGCACCGTGCGGCCGAACATCTGCACGCTGAAGCCCTTCGAGTACAGCGCGGTCGCGTAGGCGCCGATCGTGAAGAACATCGCGTGGCCGAACGAGAGCTCGCCGACGTGCCCGAACAGCAGGTTCCAGCCGCTCGCGAACAGGGCGAAGATCGCCATCGTCGTCGCGATGCCGACGAAGCCCGTCCAGTTGCCGATGAACGGGTTCGCGCCGGCGCAATACGGCAGGGCGATCAGCAGCAGCGCGGTCCACAGCAGCGGGTGCGTGAGCAGCGCGCGGACGCCGCTCGCCGGTCGTGCCGGCGTCACTCGAAGAGTCCCTCGACCCCGAAGAGGCCGCGCGGCCGTACGAGCAGGACGATGCCCATGATGATGTAGCCGGTCATCTCGACGGCGGGCGGCCAGAGCAGCGCCATCAGGCTCGTGAGCACGCCGATGAGCAGGCCGCCGACGATCGCGCCCCAGAATGACCCGATGCCGCCGACGATGACGATCACGAACGTCAGGACGATCCACTGCGACGCGAAGCTCGGCTGGATCGCGTAGATCGGCGCGGCCAGCGCGCCCGCGAGCCCCGCCATCAGCGAACCGATTCCGAACACCAGCGTGAACATCAGCGGCATGTTGATGCCAAGAATCTTGACCATCTCGGCGTCGCGCGTGCCGGCGCGTATGATCATCCCGATGTTCGTCTTGTTCAGCAGCACCCACACGCCGGCGAGGATGACCACCGTCAGCAGCACGAGCAGAACGTCCTTATAGAAGGGAAGCTGGTACGTGCCGAGCGCGATCGAGTCCGGGATGTAGGACGGCGTGGAGACGCGCACCGCGTCGTCGCCCCACACCTTGCGCACGATCTGCGCGAAGATCAGCGCCGTGCCGAACGTCAGGAGCAGCGTGTACTCCGGTATGCGCCGGTAGAGCGGGCGAATGAGCGTCGACTCGAAGGCCATGCCGAGCAGGCCGACGGCGAGCGCCGCGACCAGGATCGCGGGCCAGAAGCCGATGGGCCCGTCGAGCTGGTACATGAGGTACGCGCCGAGCATGAAGAACGAGCCGTGCGAGAAATTGATCACGCCCATCAAGCCGAGGATGATGTTCAGCCCGAGCGCCACCAGGATGTAGAGCATCCCGAGCGTGAGGCCGTTGACGAACTGATCGGCGAACTCGGGCGCCGTGAGGGCGAGGAGGTGGATCGCAGCGTCCTCCGGTTGCGACGGAAAGACCCTCCGTTCGCCTCACGGGGGCCTGCTTCCATGCTACGGATGGAGGAAGCGATTGAAACCGACGTCGGCCGAATACAGTTATAAGAGGACCACGCCGGCGCGGACGTCTTCCGAAGCGCGGGCGCGGCGGCAGGAGCGGGCAGGCCGCTCGGGGAGTTTCGTACCGTATGTCAATGTGGGAACCGTTCACCGAACGCGCGCGGCGCAGCATCGTGCTCGCTCAGGAAGAGGCGCAGCGGCTCGGGAACAATTACATCGGAACCGAGCACATTCTGCTCGGCATCATCTCCGAAGGCGAGAGCCTCGCCGCCAAGGTGCTCGAGACGCTCGGCGTCAACCTGGCAAAGGTTCGCCAGGAAGTCGAGGCGATCGTCGGCCGCGGCGGCCAGACCGTCCAGCAGGAGATGGTGTTCACGCCGCGCGCGAAGCGCGTCATCGAGTTGGCCTTTGAAGAGGCGCGGCAGCTCAACCACAACTACATCGGCACGGAGCATCTGCTCCTCGGGCTGATCCGCGAGGGTGAGGGCGTGGCGGCCCGCGTGCTGACCAACCTGGGCGTCGACCCCGCGAAGGTACGCGTGCAGACGACGTCGCTGCTCGGCGCCGAGGGCCAGCCGCCCGCGCCGAAGGGAAAGTCGAAGACGCCGACGCTCGACGCGTACGGCCGCGACCTGACGTCTCTCGCCCGCGACAACAAGCTCGACCCCGTGATCGGCCGCGCCAACGAGATCGAGCGCGTCATCCAGATCCTCAGCCGCCGCACGAAGAACAACCCGGCGCTCATCGGCGAGCCGGGCGTCGGCAAGACCGCGATCGCCGAAGGCTTGGCGCAGCGCGTCATCAAGAGCGAGGTCCCCGAGCCGCTGCGCGACAAGCGCGTGATCACGCTCGATCTGGCGGGGCTCGTCGCCGGCACGAAGTATCGCGGCGAGTTCGAGGAGCGCATGAAGCGCGTCATGGACGAGATCCGCGGCGCGGCCGGCGAGATCATCCTCTTCATCGACGAGCTGCACACGCTGGTCGGTGCGGGCGCGGCCGAGGGCGCGATCGACGCCTCGAACATCATCAAGCCCGCGCTCGCGCGCGGCGAGCTGCAGTGCATCGGCGCGACGACGCTCAACGAGTTCCGCAAGCACATCGAGAAGGACAGCGCGCTCGAGCGCCGGTTCCAGCCGGTGATGGTCGGTGAGCCGACGGTCGAAGAAACCGTCGAGATCCTCAAGGGCCTGCGCGACCGCTACGAGGCGCACCACAAGGTCACGATCACGGACGAGGCGCTCGTCGCGGCGGCGAAGCTCGGCGATCGCTACATCTCCGATCGCTTCCTGCCCGACAAGGCGGTCGACCTCATCGACGAGGCCGCCTCGCGCGTGCGCCTGCAGGCGACGCTCCCGCCGCCCGAGATCCGCGAGATCGAAGCGCAGATCCGTCAGGTGAAGCAGGAAAAAGAGTCGGTCGTCAAGTCGCAAGAGTTCGAGAAGGCCGCCGCGATCCGCGACCGTGAGGAGAAGCTGCGCCTCGAGAAGCAGCGCCTCGAGCAAGAATGGTCGGAGAAGCGCGCGCAACAGGACAAGACGATCAAAGTCACCGAGGAAGACGTCGCGCACATCGTCTCGTCGTGGACGAAGATTCCCGTGTCGAAGCTCGCGCAGGCCGAGACGGCCAAGCTGCTCGGCATGGAGGATCAGCTCCACAAGCGCGTGATCGGGCAGAACCTCGCGATCTCGATGCTCACGCGGGCGATCCGCCGCTCGCGCGCGGGCCTCAAAAACCCCAAGCGCCCGATCGGATCGTTCATCTTCCTCGGGCCGACGGGCGTCGGCAAGACGGAGGTCGCGCGTTCGCTCGCCGAGTTCATGTTCGATGACGCCGAGTCGATGATCCGCATCGACATGTCGGAGTACATGGAGAAGTACGCGGTCTCGCGCCTCGTCGGAGCGCCGCCCGGATACGTCGGCTACGAAGAGGGCGGACAGCTCACCGAAGCGGTGCGCCGGCGCCCGTACTCCGTCGTGCTGCTCGACGAGATCGAGAAGGCGCACCCGGACGTGTTCAACCTGCTGCTGCAGGTCCTCGAGGACGGCCGGTTGACCGACTCTCAGGGCCGCGTCGTCGACTTCAAGAACACGGTCATCATCATGACCTCGAACGTCGGCGCGACCGGGATGCAGACGACGACCGACATCGGCTTCCGCACGCAGAAGGACGCCGGCAGCGACGACCAAGCCTACGAGAAGATGAAGAACAAGGTGCTGGAGGAGGTCAAGCACTCATTCCGGCCCGAGTTCCTCAACCGCGTCGACGAGGTCGTCGTGTTCCACCAGCTCAGCCGCGAGCAGATCGCCGAGATCGTCTCGCTCGAGCTCGACAAGGTCATCCGCGAGGTCAAGGCTCAGGACATGTACCTCGAGGTGACCGAAGACGCGAAGCAGCTCCTCGCGAAGAAGGGCTGGGACCCGCAGTTCGGCGCCCGTCCGCTGCGCCGCGCGATCCAGCGCGAAGTGGAGGACGAGCTTGCCGAGGAGATGCTCAAAGGCAACTTCGGAAACGGCGACCGCATCCTCGCGGAAGTGTCGCAGGACAACCCGGACAAGCTGCGCTTCTCGAAGATCCCCTCGGTCGAGCCGCCGGCGCCGAGCCAACCGGAAATCCAATCCGTCTAGCGGCTTCCGCTCAAAAAGGCCTCGCGCGAAGGCGCGAGGCCTTTTTAGTGCCGCGCGTTGAATACGCGACGGTTGACCCCGTACGCGCTGTGGCGCTCTCGTCTTCCGTCGTCGATCGGTGCGTGGTTCGCCCGTGATCTGACGCGCTCGGCCCTCGAGCTGGTCGACGCCGGCCGGGTGTCGCTGCGCTCGGTCGAGCCCGCGCGCATCGAAGCGGCGGTGAAGGACCGCGTCGCGGTCTCGACCGCCGTGGAGTGGGCGTCGGGCACGGGACCGCAAGCGCTGCGCTCGGTGTGCACGTGCGGCGCGTCGGGCGTCTGTCAGCACGTCGTCGCGACGCTCGACGTCGTGCGCACCGCCGAGGACGCCGCGTCCGGCGTTCCGGCCGACGCACCGGAAGACGCCGACCTGTCCTGGCTGCCCGAGCCGGAGCAGGACGCAAGCCGCGCGCGCGCTCGCTCGGTGTGGCCCGTGATCTCGGTGACGGCGGGCGGCGGTCTCGCGGGCGCGCTGTACCTCGACACGCCGCGCCTGCGCGGCGTGATCCGCGACGCGGAAGCCATTCTGGCCATGATGGACCAGACGCCGTCGGACGACTGGGACGACGTCGACCGCACGACGCTGCGCGACGACGCCGTGCAGGAGGCGTTCGGCACGCGCTCGTCCGCGAAGGCGCTTTCGCGCGCGCTCTTCCGCCTCGCGCGGCACCCGCGCGTGCGCATCGACACCGCGCCCGGGCAGAACCGCCACCCCTCCGAGTTGCCGCCGCTGACGATCGAGACGCGCGGCGTGCGCTTGCGCGCCGAACGCGACGGTGCGCGTTTCGTGCCGCTGCTCGAGGGTCCGGACGGTGCGCGCATCTCGCCCGCGTCCGCCACCGTGCTCGACGGGCCGCCGGGTTGGCTCGTCGCCGAGCGAACCGCGTTTCTGCTGGACGGGTCATTCGATCCGCGGCGCGTGATCGCGGCTGCGCGGCCGAGCACGAACGGCGCCGTCGAGACCGACGCCGTCCCTTCGGTGCGCGCGATCGCGCGCGTGGCCCCGTTCCTGACCGCCGAAGGCCGAGCGTCGCTCGGCGTGACGGACGTGCAGCAGCCCGGCCTGCTCGTGCGGGCCGCGTGGCGCGACGGCGCGCTGCTCGCGCGACTGGCGTTCCTCGATCGCGCCACCGGCGCGTTCGCGCCGTTCGGCGCGCAGGGCGCCGTCACGTCGGGATCCGGCCGTTTCGTGCGCTGGGGCGCCGAGCTCGCGCGCGACTACGCGCGACGCTTCTTGGAGAACGGCTTCGTTCCGCGCGGCGCGGATGCGTTCGCGCTGCACGACGCGGATCGGGCGGCGGAGATCGTACGCGACGTGTGGCCCACGTGGGGCGACGTCGACGTGCGCCTCGACGACTCGCTGGCGTCGCTGACGAACGGCGGGACGATCGGCGTGTCGGTCAGCGCGTCGGCCGCATCCGAAGGCGACTGGTTCGACCTCGACGTGTCGGTGTTCGTCGGCGGCGGCGAGCCGCTAACGCGCGAGGAGCTGCGCGCGCTGCTCGGCGCGAAGGGCCGCTACGCCGAGGTGCGAGGCAAGCTCGTCGACGTCGGCGACCTGCGCTCGCGCCGCAACCTCCTCTCCGAGCTCACCGACCGCCGTCACACGGGGCTCGCATCGCTCGTCGCGATGCGCGACGAGCTGCACGAAGCGTTCGGCGACGTCGCGCTGCCGCAGGAAGTGGAGCGCATCCGCGAGCGCCTGCGCAACTTCGAGGGGATCGAGGAAGTCGAGCCGCCGGCGATGCTGAAGGACGTGCTGCGCGACTACCAGCGGCGCGGCCTCGACTTTCTCTCGTACCTCTCGTCGTTCCGGTTCGGCGGCATCCTCGCCGACCAAATGGGGCTCGGCAAGACCCTCGAGGTCATCGCGCACGCGGAGCGGCGCAAGGAGCTCGAGGGACCCTCGCCCATCCTGGTCATCGCGCCGACGTCGGTGACGCACACGTGGGAGAACGAGATCAAGAAGTTCGCCCCATCGCTGCGCACGCTCCGGCTGCAGTCGGGCAGCGAGCGTGCCGCGAAGTACGAGACGATCCACGACTACGACGTCGTCATCACGTCGTACGCGCTCGCGCGGCTCGACGCGCACCGTCTCGAGCGCTTCCGCTTTCGCACGCTCGTGCTCGACGAAGCGCAGAACGCGAAAAACCCGGCGTCGCAGATCGCCAAGGTCGTGCGGGGGCTGCAGGCCGATCATCGTCTCGCGCTGACCGGAACGCCCGTCGAGAACTCGCTGCGCGACCTCTGGGCGATCTTCGGCTTCGTCGAACCCGGACTGCTCGGCTCCGAAGCGTCCTTCCGGCGGCGGTTCGAGCTGCCGATCGCGGACGGCGACGAAGGCGCCGCCGCGGCGCTCCGCTCGCGTCTCGAGCCGTTCTTGCTGCGCCGCACGAAGGAAGACGTCGCGCGCGAGCTGCCGGAGCGCACGGAGGCGTTGATCGAGTGCGAGCTCTCGCCGCTGCAGCGGCGGCTGTATCGCGGCATCGCGGAGGCCGCGCGGCGCGACGTGCTCGCGAAGTACGACGAGGAAGGCGGCGAGTCGGCGACGGTCCACGTGCTGGCCGCGCTGACGCGTCTGCGCCAGGTGTGCGCGCATCCCGGGCTGCTCGTGCCGGAGTACCTCGACGAGCCGGAGGCGAGCGGGAAATTCGACGCGTTCGTGGAGACGGTCGACGAAGTGCTCGACGGCGGTCACAAGGTGCTCGTCTTCAGCGCGTTCGCCTCGATGCTGCAAGATCATGCGCGGCGCGTTCGACCGGCGCGAGCTCCCGTACGGCTACCTCGACGGCTCGACGAAGGACCGCGACCGTCAGGCCGAGGTCGAGCGCTTCATGGCGCCCGACGGACCGCCGGTGTTCCTGTGCTCGCTGAAGGCGGGCGGCGTCGGACTCACGCTGACTGCCGCGGATTACGTCATCCTCTACGACCCGTGGTGGAATCCCGCGGTCGAGCATCAGGCCATCGACCGCACGCACCGCATCGGCCAGACCCGCCCGGTGACCGCGTACCGCATGGTGACGGCGGGCTCGGTCGAGGAAAAGATTCGCGCGCTCGCCGAGCGCAAGACCGCGCTGTCGAAAGCCGTTGTCAAGGCGGACAGCGCGGTTGCGAAGACGCTCACACGTGAGGACCTCGCCTTCCTGTTCAGCGACCCCGAATAGGCACAAGATATCGCGCTCGGTGCGCGTGCGGAGCGCACGATGCCGTGCGCGCGAGCGCGCGCAAGCGACGCGCGTCACAGCTCGCGCGCCGCGACCGCGTCCGTCGGCGACGTTAGCGAGTTAACGTTGCGCTGGACACTGCCGATGACAGATTTACGCGACAGGCCGTTCATGGCCTGACGCGGCTTTGCATCACACCGACGACAAGGACGTTGTTTTCGTGAAACGCATGCTTTTCGCGTTGGCGCTCGCAGTTTCGTTCGCAGCGCCCGCGTTCGCCGAACCGTCATCGAACCTCGCGCCCGCCGACCGGTACTTCGGCCGGCTCAAGATGAGCATCTTGGGCGTGCGCAACTCGATCAAGGACCTTGCCATCCGCGCCGACGCGCATCCCGAAGACGCCGAACACATCTTCGACAAAGCCGTCCTCGTCGAGGACGCGCTGCGCGACTGGCACGCGCACTTCCCGCGCGATCCCTGGATCCCGCGCTACGCGTACAGCCTCGCGCAGCTCTACGGTAAGCTCGACATGGACGATGCGCGCACGCGGCGCAACGACACCCTGGACTGGCTCGCCGTGACGTTCCCCGGCTCGGAGTACGCGCAGCTGCCGCGCGATTAGCACCGGCGCCGGCCTACGGCGGCGCCTGCGCGCCGGTGAGGTCGGCGTGCGCCCTTTCCACGAGCTCCGTGCGCGTGACGGTGCGGCACCTTTTCGTGCGGCCGGCGTTGTCGGAGCAGAAGCGTGCGGCACGGAGGTTGCCGTGGAGATCCGCGCCGCGGAGATCGACGCGTGCCGTGTGCGCCGGCGACATTGGGAACACTCCAACTATCGATATAGGTGATTGAGGCAAAAGGAAAGCGGTCTCGGCGTCAGCCGAGATCGCTCCCTTGCAGCGTCATGCCGGAGGTGCGCGCGCCGCGCAGGTCGGCGCCGGAGAGATCGCATCCGTTCAGCGACGCGTTCGTCAGGTTCGCGCCGGTCAGGTTCGCGCGGGAGAGATCGACGCCGTTGAACTGCACGCCGGCGAGATTCGCGTTGCGCAGGTCGGCGTGGCTCAGGTCGGCCCCGCTGAGCGAGATGCCGTGCAGGTCTTGACCGCGCAGATCCATCCCGTGCATGTCGCACCCCGTGCAGTTCGCGATCACGCTGCGCAGCGCGGACCCGCGGAACGTCGCGGAGCGCAGCGATACGCCGGTGAGCACGATGCCGTCGAGCTGCGCGCGCTCGAAGTTCGCGCCCTCGATGTCCGACCCGATGAGGCGCGCGCCGCGCAGGTCGGCGCCGCTCAAGTTGGCATTGCGCAGCGACACGCCTTTCAGCTGCGCGCCGGCCAAGTTCGCGCCGCGCAGGTCGGCGCCCCGGAAGTCGTTCGCGGTGAGCGTGAGGCCGTGCAGGTCGACGCCGTGCAAGTCGGCGTTGCGGAACTCGCACGCGCCGCACGCCGCGACCAACTCGCGGGAAAGGTGCGTGCGATCGATGTGCAGGTGCGCCGACGACTGCGCCTCCTGCGCGATGTCGCGCGGGAATCGCCGCGAGCGCGTCGTGGATGCTCCGCGTGACCGTCGGTCCGATCCCCGAAACGGCGCGGGCAGTTTCGGCCTCAGCCGTGCGCGCGGCCGCGCGGCCGGCGCTCGATGCCGCCGTCGCCGCGGCGCTCGCGACCGCTTCCGGCGCGGGCGGGACGGGCGGAGCCGGTGGCCGCTGCGCATGCTCGGGCGGCGGCGCGATCGCCGTCGCGCGGACGCGCTCGTGCACCGTCCGGTACACGACGCCCGTGACGACCAGCGTGGTCGCGGTCGCGAACGGGATGCGCCGGCGTCGTCGCGTGCGCCGCGGTCATCGCCGGGTTCGCGGCAGTCGTCACGGCATGCGTCGCCGGCGCGTGCTGCGCCGTGGCGACGCGTGACGGCACGGTCGCCGGCGCCGGCGCGGGTGCGGGCTCGGACGGTGTCGCGGGAAGCTCGACCGCCGGCGCGCTCGTCGCTACGACCGCGACCGCGACCGCGCTCGCCGCGGCGACGAGAAACGCGGCCGCCGGCGAACGGTGGAGGCGCGGCGCGCTTCGCATCGAGCAGCTGCTCGATGCGGATCGTGATCTGCTTGCGCGTCAGCAGCGCGCCGGGCGCGACGACGGCGTGCTCCGGCATGCGCATCTCTCGCGCGAGGCGCCACAGCGAGGTCGCGTACGCGTGCGGGGCGCCCGTGCGCTCGACGACCGCGTCGTCGGATGCGATCTCGCGCTCGAGCGCGATGCGGCTGCCGACGAGCCACACGATCGGGTTGAACCAGAAGAGGCGCTCGATGACGCGCTGCGCGAGGTTCGTCCAGTCGTCGAAACGCTGCAGGTGCGCGTGCTCGTGCATCACGAGCTGCTCGATCGCGGCGAGCCCGTCCGCCGTCGCCAATTCCGTCGGGATCAGGATGACGGGCCGGCGGAATCCGATCGCAACCGGCGTCTCGATCTCGTACGACAGCCGCAGATAGATCTCGCGGCCCTTCGCGTCGGTGAGCCAGGGTAGGTCGTCGGCGAGCTCGCCGTCGAGCGGGCTCGAGCGGCGCTTGAGGCCGCGCACGCGCAGGACGCTCGCCAGCAGGCCGATCAGCCCGACGAGCGCGCCGGCGCCCCACACCCCGACGCCGGCCCAGCGCGGCCGTACGGGTCATGCGCGGCGTCCAGCGCGCCGGCGTGAGGCCGCCGTGCGGAGCGCTCGCCGCAGGCGCCGCCTCGGTCAGGGCGCGCGCGGCGGCGGGGTGCGCGGTGGGAGCCTGCTCCGCCGCGGACCGGCCGACGCTCGCGCGCGTCCTCGCCGGTGCGGGGGCATGCGCCGGCACGCCGCCGGCGACGTGAGCCGGCGCCGCGGCCGGCTCGAGGACGACGGCGCGCGCGACGGAGACGGTGAGGCCGGCGAGCGGCATGAGCCCCATCGCGATCAGGGCGGTGGTCCAGAGCGCGTGACGGGTCGCCGCCGTCAGCGCCATCACGCGCGTCGCGACGAACACCGCCGCCGCCAGCACCCCGCCGAGAAGAACGCTCGCGACGATCGCGCGCAGGGCGACGCCGACGATGGCTTCCAGCATCGTTACTGGCCTTTGGCGTTCTCGAGCAACTCGCGCAGCCGGTCGATCTCCGCGTCGTCGACCGCCTCGGACTCCAGCAGGTTCAGGACGAGCTCGCGCGGCGAGCCGTCGAAGAAGCGCGACAGCACGTGCTTGACGACGTTGCGCTGCGCCTCGTCGCGGGCCACGACGGCGCGATAGATGAAGGCGCGTCCGACCGCCTTGTGCCGCACGTAGCCTTTCTGCTCGAGGATGCGCATCGTGGTGAGCACCGTGTTGTACGCGAGCGGCGGATCCCCGATCGCGTCGACGACGTCGGCGACGCTGCACTCGCCGCGGTCCCAGAGGACTTGCATCAGGCGGTATTCCGCCTCGGTGAGGGTCGGCGATTTCTTGCGCGGCATGGTTTCGAGCCTAGCACGCGTGGATTGCCATGTCAACTAATGTTTTAAGAAGAAAGAATCGGGAGAGGGCGCCCGCTCGCACGGACGCCCCTCGGAGCGGCGAGGGCCGGCTACTTCAGGGAGACGACCGTGTAGCCTTCGCGCGGCCCGATCTTCTCGGACGTGATGATCTTCTCGGCTGCCGTGCTGTCGGGGTTCGAGCACGGCTCCGCGGCAAACTCGCCGCCGACGGTCGAGGCGATCGTGAAGAACTCGTTCGGCGAGCGGCGCTTGTTCTTCGCGACGATCATGCCCGCGTACGTCTGCTGGATCGCCTGGTGGTCGCACTTGCGGAAGTACGCGCCGGCCTTCTTCGCGGCGTCGTAGTGGTAGTTCTCGAACGCCTCGACGAGCTTTTCGGTATCCGTCGACCCCACGGCGTTCAGCCGGTTGATGATGTTCTTCGCGGCCATGTAGCCGAGGTACTGACGCCAGTCGACCTCGTTCACGCCCGGCTTGAGCGCATTGTAGACCTGCATCGCATTGCCGCCCGCTTCCGGTCCCCACACGTAGCCCCAGAGCGAGCCGACGCAGTCGTCGACGGGCATGCCGATCGCGACGTCGTTCCCGCAGAGGATGCCGCCGAAGAGCATCTTCTTGTGCAGTCCGAGCTGGACCGCGAGCTTCGTCGAGTTCTGCGTGTCGGGGCCGTAGTTGCTGAACACGAGCACGTCCGCGTCGCGTGTTGCGCGCCTTGGTCAGGTACGACGAGTAGTCGGTCGCACCGAGCGCGTGCAAGTCTTCGCCCACGACCGTGCCGCCGTGCGCGAGCAGAATCTTCTTGAGGCGGTCGCGTCCGTCCGTGCCGAACGCGTAGTCCGCGACCAGGAAATACCACTTCTTGCCGTGCTTGAGCAGCTCCGGACCGACCGCGTTCGCGAGCATTGCGTTCGAGGTGGTCTGCCGGAACGTCACGCGATGCGCCTTCGGGCCCGTGATGTTCGTGTCGTGCGTGCCGACGGCGAGGAAGAACGTGTTGCTCTCCGCGCACGTCGCGGACACGGCGAGCGCCACGGCGGAACTCAGACAGCCCGTGATGACATCGGCCTTTTCCTGTTGCATCAGGCGTTTGGCTTCCGTCGTCCCGTTGGCGGGCTTGCTGGTGTCGTCGCCTTTGAGGATCTCGTACTTGATGCGGTTGTTCTTGCGCGTCGCCTGGGCGACCGCGACTTCCATCCCGTGCTGCTGCGATTGCGACGCGGCGGCGTAGACGCCGGAGAAGCTGTCGACGTGGCCGATCTTGACCGTCGCGCCGCCGCCGGCCGCGATCACGTCCCGCGGCGGAGCCAGCGGCGCCGCGCCGGCCGCGCGCGTTTCGAGAAGCGGGAAGCCGAGCGCCGACGCGCCGGCGATGCCGAGGGCGCCGGAACGGCGAAGAAACTCCTTCCGATCGACGGAAGTCTCGGGGCGGTGGTCGTCCATGGTGCTCCTTACCGGGAGGACGGGCTGCTTTTCGGGTCCGTTTCTTCGTGCCCGATCGTCACCCTACGGAAATGGGCGCGGACACCGGAAGAAATGCGACGAAAGTACGCCGTCGTGGCTGAGGAACGCGCCGAACCGAAAGTCGTCCTTCTCGTCCGGCTGCTCAGCGCGATCGACGAAGGCCGGTTCACGTTCGACGAACTGAAGGCGCAGATCGCCGACGACAAACAACCCAGCACGCGGACGCTGCGCCGGTATCTGAGCGTCTTGAGCGACGCCGGCTTCCCTTGGTATTTCGACCGCGCGTCAGGGACGTACCGCTTCGCCACCGGCTACAGCCTGCGGCGCCTCAACCTCTCGCACCGCGAGCTGCAAGGGCTCGTGACCCTCAAACGCCTCGGCTCCTCGCTCGGCCCGACCTTCGCGAGCGCGATCGAGGAGACGACGCAGAAGCTGCTCGCCTCCAGCGACCGGCGGACGGGCATGTCGATCGAGACGAGCTCCTTCGCGATCCGCTTCGAGGCCGTCGCGATGGACGAGCACGTGGAGCGCGCGTTCGAGCTGCTGCAGGCCGCCGAGCGCGATCGCCGCCGCGTGCGCTTCGGCTATACCGATAAGCGCGGCGCGCGCACGCAGCGCCGCGTCGACCCCTACGGCTTCATCGTGTCGAACGGGCGCGTCTACCTCGTCGGCTACGATCACGACCGCAGCGACATGCGCGTGTTCGCGGTCGACAACGCGTCTGAGGTCGCCGTGACGCCGCAGACGTTCCAGAAGCCGGAAGACTTCAACTTGGAGGCGTACGGCGCGAACTCGGTCAGCGGCGTCGTGCACGGCGAGACGACGGCGGACGTCACGATCCGGTTCTCGCCGATGATCGCGAAGGCGGCCGTCGCGGCCTCGACCGCCGCGCGCGGCCGGCGCGTCGCGCAGCGCCCCGACGGCGCCGTCGAGATCACGTACCGCGTCGCGGACCCGCAGGAGATCGTGCGGTGGTCGATGGGCTGGGGCGCCGAAGCCGAAGTGATCGGACCGGACGACGCGCGCCGGGCCGCTTCGGCCATCGCGCGCGAGATCGCCGCGCGCTACGACCGTCGCGAGGAGACCATCTCATGAACCGTCCGGGAATTTTCGGCACCACCATTGCGTTCGCGCTCGCGGCGCTCGCGTGCGGGCAGACCGCGCGCGCGACGGTCCCGGCGGGCCAGCCCGTCGACGGCATCCCGTGCCAGCAGATGGAGGGCACCGTCGAGCACATCCACCAGCACGTCCGCATCCTCGATCACGGCAAGCAGATCCGTATCCCGGAGGACGTCGGCCGTCCGATCGTCGGCCAGTGCTTCTATTGGATCCACACGCACACGCCCGACGGCATCGTCCACGTCGAGGCGCCGTCGTTCCGCACGTTCACGCTCGGCAATTTCTTCGACATCTGGGGGCAGCCGCTGAGCGCGACCGACGTCGCCGGCGCCCGGCCGAAGAAGAACGAACGCGTCGTCGTCTGGATCGGCGGCGCGCGCTACACCGGCGATCCCCGCAAGATCGAGCTGATCCAGCACCTCGACGTGACGATCGAGGTCGGGCCGCCGTACGCGAAGCCCGCGCAGTTCACCGACTGGAACGGCAACTGAACCGCTGAACGCGACGAAGCCGCGCGGCGTAAACCGGCGCGGCTTCGATCTGCGAGAATCGAGGAGCGCGTTCCCTCGCCGATCGGCGCGGCCAGGGAGGCGTCGTATTCGTCTCGGCTCTTCCGCGGCCCGTCGGGCTTGTGCCTTCCGTAACCGCTTCGTCGCCGGCGAGCTTCTCGCTGCTCGCCGCCGGCTCATCGCCGGCGTGCACGCATCGTAAACGAGCCTTGTTCCCTCGCGCAAGCGTTTTTTCCGCGTATCCACAAGAAAATCGCGTTATCCCTGGATTTTCGCAAGCAACTCGCTCATTCCACAGGGATCGCTCGTCCCGCAGGGCATCGTGCCCGCGGGTCGCGGGCGGGGCGCGTTGGTGTGGCGGGCACGCTCCCTGCGCGCATCCTTGCGCTCCGGTCGCTACGTTCTCGCGCGCTTCCGCCCTCCGGGCTCACGCGCGCTCGAAAGTACCCGCCACACCAACGTGCCCCGCCCGCGGCCCAAGCACGATGGTGGAACTCGCTTCGGCACGATCGTGGAGTTGTTTGAATGCGACGAAGCCGTCTGAGTTTCCCCAGCCGGCTTCGGTCAGCACGAGAATCCGATCTGCGAGCGTCCTCGCTGCGTTTCCGCAGCCATTACGTCGTCGAACTTCGTTCAGATGCTTCTTCTCAATCGACGCTCGGCTTTTACACCGCTCGCCGCTTCGCTTACTGCACCGCGAGCTTCTCGCTGCTCGCCCGTCGTCGTTGCCTCCGACGTGTTCGCATCATAAATGGATCACATACCGACGCGCAAGAGGCGGAAACCCGGATCGCACGCTTCTCCACAAGAAACTTTCGTTGTCCACGTGAATCCCCAGCAATCCCCGCAATCCACATGGCCCGGATGCGAGTCCGGCCCCGTCGGGCGGTCCGCTCTCGCCGGATTGTCGGGACCGTTGCTGCGTGCGGGTTCGCGTGCGGCGTGATGAGAAACGCTTGCAGGTCCGGTGGAAGACTGTGGGTTGCCGTGCATAAGCCAATTTTCTTGTGGACCGCGCAGTTTTTCGCCCGGCGGGGGCTTGCGCTCGGGTGCGGTGCCTGCGTATCATGCGAGCACGTCGGAGGCAACGACGACGGGTGAGCGGCGAGAGGCTCACCGGGTGCTCGCACCCGACACGAAGTTCGACGCCGTCTTGGCCGATGAACAATCGGCGAGGACACGCGCAGATCGATTCTCGTGCAGATCGAGGCCGGCTGGGGAAACTCAGGCGGCCTTGTCGCGTTCAGCCGCCCAGATACGCCGCCACGACGTCGCGGTGCGTCGCGAGCTCGGCACCCGTTCCCGTGAGCACGATGCGTCCGCGTTCCATCACGTACGCGCGGTCGGCGAGCGCGAGCGCGCGGCGTGCGTTCTGCTCGACCAGCAGGATCGACGTTCCGCGCGCGCGCTCGTCGGCGACGATCCCGAAGATCTCGTCGACCAGCTTCGGCGCGAGACCCATCGAGGGTTCGTCGAGCAGCAGCGCGCGCGGCCCAATCGCCAGCGCGCGCGCGATCGCGAGCATTTGCTGCTCCCCGCCCGAGAGCGATCCGGCCGGCACGTTGCGTCGCGTGCGCAGGATCGGAAAGCGCTCGAAGAGCCCGTCGATGCGCGCGTAGCCTTCGGCGCCGCGCACGCTCGCGGCGAGCTGCAAGTTCTCCTCGACGCTCATTCCGGGCAGCATGCGGCGTCCTTCGGGGACCAGCACCAGACCGTGCCGGACGCGCGCATGCGACGAGAGCCGCGTCACGTCGTCGCCCGCGAAGCGCACCCGGCCGCCGCGGGCGCTCATGACGCCCGCCAGCGTCATCAGGAGCGTCGTCTTGCCGGCGCCGTTCGCGCCGACGATCGCGCACAGCGTGCGCTCGTCGAGCGCGATCGAGATGTCGTGCAGCACCTCGATGTTGCCGTACCCGGCGCGCAGCGCCTCGACCACGAGCAGCGGTTCGTTCACGCCAGCGCCTCGGCGCCGCTCCCGAGGTATGCCTCGACGACGACCGGGTCGCGCGCGACCTCGGCGGGCGTCCCGCGCGCGATCACCTCGCCGAAGTTCAGCACGACGACGGAGTCGCACGCGGCCCGCACGAGCGGCATGTCGTGCTCGATCAGCAGCACGGCGATTCCGCTCGCAGCGATCGCGCGGATCGTGTCGACCAGCCGCACCGTCTCGGCGGGGTTCATGCCCGCCGCGGGCTCGTCGAGCATGAGCACCGAGGGCTCCGAAGCGAGGGCGCGCGCGATCTCGAGGCGGCGCTGATCGCCGTACGGCAGCGCACCGGAGCGCGCGCGCAGGTCCGCGTCCGGGATGCCGGCGCGCTCGAGCATGCGCCGCATGTCCACGTCGCTCGGCCGGCCGGAACGCGCGAACGCGCCGGCCGCGAGGTTCGCGGCGACGTCGAGCGCGCCGAAGAGGCGGATGTTCTGGTACGTGCGCGCGACGCCGGCGCGAGCGATGCGGTGCGGCGGCATCCCGTCGATGCGCCGACCGTCGAGCGCGATCGTGCCGGATGCGAGCGGCGCGAGCCCGGTGACCGCGTTCACCAGCGTCGTCTTGCCGGCGCCGTTCGGTCCGATGAGGCCGAGCACGTGCCCGCGCACGACCGCGACCGAGACGCCCTGCAGCGCCGCGACCCCGCCGTAGCGCACGCCGGCGTCCTCGAGCGCGAGCGCCGGTGCGGCCGTCACGCGGCGGCGCGCGCCGCGCTCGCGGCCGCGCGGCGGCGGTGCCAGAGCGACGCCAGACCGCCTGGCGCGAAGAGAATCACCGCCAGGAGCACGATGCCGTTGGTGACCTCGCGGTAGTCCGCGAGAAAGCGGATCGCCTCGGGCAGAATCGACAGCAGCGCGGCGCCGACGACCGCGCCGACCGGGCTCGTCACACCGCCGACGACGCACCACACCAGGATCGACTCCATGCGCGGAAACCCGAAGTCGGTCGGCGTGATGAAGAAGGACGCGTGCGCGTATAGCGCGCCGCCGAGGCCCGCGATCGCGCCGCCGAGCGCGAGCGCTGCGGTGCGCACCGCGCCGACGTCGACGCCGACGCCGCGCGCCGCGTACTCGTCCTCGCGCACGAGCGCGATGGCCAGCGCGAACTTCGTGCGCGACAGCAGGAACAGTACGATCGCGACGAGCGCGAGCGATCCGTAGATGACCGGGGTCGTCGCGTCGTTCGGAATCCCGCTGATGCCCTCGGCTCCGCCCGTGATGCCCAGGTTGTTCGCGAACACGCGCACGATCTCGCCGAAGCCGATGGTCGCGATCGCGAGAAACACGCCGCGCAGCCGGCGCACGGGGTACGCGAGGATCGCCGCGACGATGGTCGACACGAGGATCGCGGCGACGATCGCGGCGAGCAGCGGCCAGTGCGCGTTCAGCGCGAGGATCGTCGACACGTACGCCGCAATCCCCATGAACGCCGCCTGCGCGAGCGCGAGCTGACCCGCCTGCAGCGAGACGGAGAGCGAGAGCGCGAGGATCGCGTTGATGCCGATCTGGTCGATCAGCCGCGAGTGCCTGGCGTAGAACTCGGCGAGAGCGCTCACGTGAGCATTACGCCGCGCGCAGCGCGCGCTTCCCGAAGAGGCCGGTCGGGCGCGCAACGAGCAGCACGAACATCACACCGAACAGGATCGCGTCGCGCCATTCCGAGAGCCCGTACGCGATCGCGAGCGTCTCGACGGCGCCCAGGATGAAGCCGCCGATGACGGCGCCCGTCACGCTGCCCATGCCGCCGAGGATGATCACGGCGAGGCCCTTCAGCTCGATCGGACCGCCCATGTCGAGCGTGACGCTGTTGTACTCGAGCCCCGTCAGCACGCCGGCCGCGCCACCCAGCCCCGAAGCGATGAAGAACGTCGCCGCGATCGTGCGCTCGAGGTCGACGCCGAGCAGCGCGGCGGCGATGCGATCCTCGGCCACCGCGCGGATGCGCCGGCCGAGCGCGGTCGAGCGGAGGACCCAGCTCAGCACGAGCATCAGCGCGATCGCCGAGAGGAAGATCGTCAGCTCCACCGTCGTGAACGTGACGGCGCCGAGGTGCAGCGCGGGCGCCGTATCGAGGCCGCCCGTCGTGAAGTGTCGCTCGTCGACGCCGTAGATTCCGCGCAGGACCGCGCCGATGATGATGGCGACGCCGATCGACGAGATCAGCGGGACCAGCGTTCCGGCGTTGCGTGCGCGCAGCGGCGCGAACGCAACCCGGTCGAGCAGAATGCCCATGATTCCCGCCATGCCGGCGGCGATGAGGAATGCCGCCGGCAGCGGCAGTCCCGCCGCCGACAGCGAGAACGCGGCGAACGCGGCCGCCGTGAAGATGGCGGCGTGCGCCAGGTTGAGGATGTCGAGCACGCCGAAGACGAGCGTGTAGCCGACCGCGAACAGCGCGTACACCGCTCCAAGAAACAGCCCGTTGAGCAGCTGCTGCGCGATCACGGCGCGTCTCGTTCTTCAGTGAAAGTAGGAGAAGCCGCCTTTCACGATCTCGAGGATGACCGGGCTCGACTTCACATCGCGGTTCGCATCGAAGCCGATCGGCCCGAGCACCGTCTGGATCACGCGCACGTTCTTGAGCGCCGAGAGCATCTCGTCTTTCGTCGTCGCGCCGCCCTTGACGAGCGCGGCGACGATCTGGGCCGCGGCGTACGACTGCGCGGCGAACTGGTCGGGGCCTTTGCCGTATTTCGCCGTGTAGCGCTTGACGAACTCGACGTTCGAGGGATACTTCGCGCCGGAGTACCACGCCGCGCCGACGACCGCGCCTTGCGCGGCCGGGCCGGCGACGTTGTACATGTCGGGCGCGTTGAGGCCGTTGCCGCCGATCATGTGCGTCTTGATGCCGAGCTTCCCGGCCTGCTGGATGATCTTCGTCGCTTCGGGGAAGAGCGCGCCGATCGCGATGACGTCGGGGTGCTTCGACTCGATGCGCGTGAGCGCGGGCTGGAAGTCGGTGTCCTTCTGGTGGAACGTCTCCGTGTCGACGACCTCGACGCCGGCCGCCTTGAGCTCGCGGGCGAAGATGTCGCCGTCGGTCTTCGTGAACGCGTTGTCGTCGCCGAAGATCACCGCCGCAGTCTTGTAGTGCCACTTCTCGTGCGTGCGCTTCACCGTGGTCGGAATGACCTGCGATTCCGCGAGCGAGTCACGGTACACGGACGGGCCGATCGCCGTCACGCCTTCCGCGGTCGTCGAGGTGCCCATTACGGGAAAGTTCGCGTTCTTCGCGAGCGGGAACGCGCGGAACGCTTCGCCCGACAGCGTCGGTCCGAGCACGAGCGGCGTTTGACCGTCGGTCGTGAACTTCTGCATGAGGTTGACGACCTGCGCGCCGTCGGTCGCGGCATCTTGCACGTCGAAGACGAGGTTCGCGCCCCCGGCGTCGATCTTGCCGGATTTCACGTCCTCGTTGGCAAGCTCGTACGCGTTCTTCTGCGGCGTGCCGTAGACGCCGGCGGCGCCCGTGACGTCGGCGATCACGCCGACGTGCACATTCTTGCCGGCGGCCGGACCTTTCGACGCGGCGGCCGACGGCGCGACCAGCGCCGCGATCGCCAGCAGCGCGAGCGCCGGCACCGAGATTCGCTTCATCCTATTCTCCATGGTCACGAGGGTGTTGTCCCCGCCCGCAGATACGGCCGGAGTGCGCGCATGAACGCGCCGAAGCGCTCGTCGTTCTCCTCACCGGCGGGCAGTTCCGTGTAGACGACGACGACCCAGGACGATCCGTCCGCGAGCGTGAGGATGCCGCCGTCGTGAGAGACCTCGGACGTATCGCCCGTCTTGTGCGCGAAGCGATCCTCCGGCTCGAGGCCGCGGGACAACTTGACGTCCCACCACGACGCGGCGAGCGCGTCGCGCAGCTTCGCGGCGCCGGGGACGCTGGCGCGCGCGATCGCCGCGAACAGTTGCACCGCTTCGGCGGCCGGAAAGCTGTTGCGGCCGGTTGCCTGCGGATCGTCGATCAGCGGCGATGCGCCGGAGAGCTTGCGGCGGAACGCCGTGTTCGGAAACCCGAGCTCCCGCAGCGTCGCGGTCGCGCGCGTGCGTCCCACGACATCGTAGAGCTGGTTCGTCGCGACGTTGTCGGAGCGCTGGAGCATGAGGGTGACGAGCTCGTCGACCGTGCTCACGTAGCCGGGCACCATCGGCGACGGCGCGTCGTTGGGCGTGTCGTTCGCCGCATCGATCGGAACGCGGTCGTCCCAACGAAGGCGCCCGGCTGCCACGTCCGCCGCGACCGCGACGGCGAGGGGGACCTTGATCATCGACGCCGGATAGACCCATCGGCCGTCATCGGCGGTCCACACCGGCAGGCCCGCGCCCAGGCCCGCGACGTGCATCTGCGCGCCGGCGAGGCCCGTTGCCTCGGCGAGGGCCCTGAGGTCCGTTGCGCGCACGCTTACTCGCTGCAAGCGGGTACTTGCATGAATCCGTTTCGTGCGCTATGGTGTTCGTGCAAGTACCCACACGCATGAGCTTCAAGGATCACATGCAGTATCACGAAGCGCTCCGTTTGCACGCGGAGGCGGCCGAAGCCCGTCCCGCGATTGCCGATGCCGTCGAGCGCCTGCTCGAATCGCATCCACGGCAGCCGTACCTCAGCATCGTCCTCGAGGGCGAGGCGCTACCGGACGACCTCGTCGCGACGCTCGTGACCGCGCTGCGCCGCATGCGCGAAGTGGGCGGCGCCATCGAGGTCGCGCCGGCGACCCCGGCCGTTCGCGACGCGCTCGCGCTGCGCGGACTGGACCGCGTGTTCGCCTTCCCGCTCGATCCCGAAGAATCGTCGCATCCCCCGCGGCATCGCGGCTCGCTGCGCCGCCTGGTCGCGGGATCGCTCGCCGCGGCCTTCCTGCTGATGGCCGCGCCGTCGATCGCCGCCGCGGATCGCCCGACCGAGCCGGAGCAGATCCTCGCCAAGGTCGAGCAGCGCAATCCGTCACTGAACACCTACCAAGGGCGAATGCACGTCGATCTGCGGATGACGTCGTTTCCGTTTCTGCACGAGCGCCTCGACGGCACGACGTACTTCAAGCGGCCTTCGAACTACGAGGTCGTTTTCGACCGCGTTCCGCCGCTCGCGAAGGGCTTCGACAAGATGTTCGCCGACGTCGGCGACCCGGCGTCGTGGCAGCGGCGGTTCTACGTGACGTACGAGGGTGAGCGCGAGTACAACGGCCGTCGCGACCTCGAGCTGCGCCTGGTGCAGCGCGTGCGCGGCATGATCGATCACGAGACGGTGCTCGTCGATCCGAACGCGTGGAACATCGACTCGATCCGCTACGACTATTACAACGGCGGACACATCACGATGACGCAGTCGTTCCGCGAGATCGGCGGCTACACGATGCTCGCCGAGCAGCACGCCGAGATCGCGATCCCGTACGCGAAGGCGGTCGCTCACGGCATCTACACCGAGTACCGGACGAATGTCGCGATCGACGATACGGTTTTCACGAAGGCGGCCAAGTGATGCTTGCCCCCATCCCGCGCACGCACCCCGGCGTCGAGGAGACGCGCACGCGGATCCTGGCCGCGGCGCGCGAGCTGTTCGAGCGCAACGGGACGCGCGGGACGACCACGCGCGAGGTCGCCGAACGCGCCGGGGTCAACGAAGCGACGCTGTTCCGACACTTCGGCTCGAAGGGCGCGCTGCTCGACGCGATGCGCGAGCAAGCCTGCGGCGTGCAGCGCTTTCGCAACGTGCTCTCGGCGCTCCCGGGCGCAGACCTCGAGGCCGACCTCCGCTCGCTCGCTCATTACATCGTCGACGTGATGTCCGACAATCGCGCGATGATGTGCATCTCGCTCGCCGAGGACGCGGCAGGCACGGCGGACTTGCCGGTGTGGCGGGGTCCCGCGGAAATCAAATCGGAGCTCGCGTCCTACTTCGCGGCGCAGGCGCAAGCGGGCCTGATTCGTAGCGAGCCCGCCTTCGCGGCGCGTTGTTTCTTGGGCATGCTCTTCTCGTACGTCGTGGGGCGCAAGCTCTGGGACAGCGGCGTCCCCGATCGGGCGGTGCTCGACCGCATCGTCGACGTCATTCTGCACGGAGTCTAACAGGCGACTTTGGAAACCCGGACGACCGAAGCCCCACCGCAGCGCCCGGCCGGTGACGCGCGCGGCGCGCCGCCGCCCGTCGCGGAGGAGGCGACGACGACGAAGCGCCGGCGGCCGCCGGTGTGGGTGATCGTCGTCGGTGCGATCGCGGTCATCGCGATCCTGTTCTGGGGAATCCGGTACCTCGCGTACGCGACGACGCATCAGTCGACGGACGATGCGCGCGTCGACGCCGACACCGTCACCGTGACGAGCAAGATTCAGGAGCGCGTCGCGCAGATTCTCGTCGACACGAACCAGCCGGTCCGCAAGGGCCAGGTCGTGATCCGCCTGGACGACACGGACGAACGCGCCGCGCTGCAGCAGGCGCAGGCCGCGCTCACCGCGCAGCGCGCGAGCGCTCGCGCGGCACAGGAGAACGTCGCGCTCACCCGCGCGCAGGTTGCCGCGCAGACGACGCAGGGCGCCGGCGGCATCGCCGCGGCGCGCAGCGGCATCGAGAACGCATCGGCGCAGGCGCAGTCCGCGCAGCAGCAAGCCGACGCCGCGCGCGCGGCGATCGGACAGTCGCAGGCGCAGCTGCGCGTCGCGCAGTCCCAAGTTCCCGCGGCGCGTGCGTCGCTGCAGCGCGCGAACGCCGACCTAGCGCGGTACGCCGCGCTCGTGCGCACCGGCGACATCGCATCGCAGCAGCTCGACGCGCAGCGCGCAGCGCAGGCGCAAGCGCAGTCGCAGTATCAGTCCGCGCTCGACAACGTCGCGGCGGCGCAGACGGGCGTCGTGCAGGCGCAGGCGCGCTACACCTCGGCGCTCGCGTCGGCGAATGCGGCGAGCGCCGGCATCGGCGCGCAGCAGGGCCAGCTCGAGACCGCGCAAGGCCGGCTCACGGAGAGCGACAATCCGTACCGCGTCTCGTCGACGCAGGCGCAGGCCGCTGCAGCATCGGCACAGACCGGTTCGACGCAGGCGCAGGTCGCCGCCGCGCAGGACCGCTTGAACTACACCGTGATCCGCTCGCCGATCGACGGCGTCGTCGGCACGAAGAACATCGAGATCGGCGCGGCGGTGGCGCCGGGACAGTCGCTGCTCGAGATCGTGCCGTCGAACGGTCTCTACATCACGGCGAACTACAAGGAGACGCAGCTCGGCAACGTGCGCGTCGGCCAGCCCGTCGACATCAGCATCGATGCGTACAAGGGCGTCCCATTCCACGGCCACGTCGCCGCGATCGCGCCCGCCTCGCAGAACACGTTCAGCCTCGTGCCGGCGCAGAACGCGACCGGGAACTTCGTGAAGGTCACGCAGCGGCTGCCGGTGCGCATCATCGTCGATGGCCCGCCTCCGGACAAACCGCTGCGCGTCGGGATGTCGGTCGAGACGTCGATCCGGGTCAAATAGCGACGATGTCCCGACCAATCGCGCTCGCGCTCTGCGCGAGCATCGCCGCCGCGTCGTTCGCGGCGGGCGCGCCCGCGCTCGCGCAGACGACGTCGGCGCCGAGCCCGCCGGCGATGGCGACGCCGGTGCCGATGATGACGGCCGCGCCGCAGATGTCGCCCGCGCCACAGACGACGCCCGCCGTGCAGACCACGCCGGGGACGCAGTCGACCCCGGTCGTCCCGGGGACGATTCAGACGCCGAGTGCGACGGCACCCGGCCCGCAGGCCGGCGGCACGGCGCCCGGGACGGCGCCGCAGCCGGTCGGCACGAGCCAGCCTGCGCGCGCCCAGCCCGCTCCCGGCACGCAGACGACGCCCGGCGGCGCACCGACGACATCCGGCGGTGCCACGACGACACCTGGTGGAGCGACAACCACCACGACGCCGGGCGCTCCCGGCGGCACGACCGGCGCCGGCAACGCGCCCGCGCCCGGAGCCAACATTCGCGGCGGAGCGAATCCGCCGCCGCCGATCCCGCCCGTGCTTCCGGCGGTACCGTCGCTGCCGCCGTTCAGCACGCCGCCCAGCGCGATCCCGAATCCCGATCTCGTGGGCGTGAACCAGCAGCCGTTCGTCGGTCTCGCGCTGCAAGACGCTGTCGTCATGGCGCTACAGCGCAACACACAGCTCGCGATTGCGCAGTCGGACCGCCGCATCGCGAACTACCAGATCATCGCTGAGAAGGGCGCCTACGACGTCAACTTCCAGCTCGTACCGAGCTACTCGCATTCGGTCGCGCCCGTCATCACGCCGTTCAGCACGAACGCCCAGGGCGGCCCGGTGACGACGGACACCGCGAACGCAACCGCCGGCATCCGCGGTCTCACGCAGCAGGGCGGGAACTATAGCGCGAACCTCGTCGCCACGCGCGTCAGCTCCGACAGCGCGTTCAACAGCTACAATCCCTTCTACGAGACCGCGCTGCAGCTCGCGGTGACCCAGCCGCTGCTGCGCGGACGCGCGATCGACCAGCCGCGCCTGCAGATTCAGCTCGCGCGGATCAACTCGGCGGTGTCGTCCAGCAACGCGCTGGCGCAGGCGTCCACGACGGTCGTGCAAGTGCAGGACGCGTACTTCGACCTCGTGTCCGCGTGGCAGAACGTCGCCATCCAAGAAGAAGGTCTGCGTACCGCTGCGGCGCAGGCGGCGTCGAACGCGCGCCTCGCCGCGCGCGGCGTCGTCGCGCCGACCGACATCGTCGAAGCGAACACGCAGGTCGACGTCTTCCAGGACAACGTGTACGCCGCGATCCAGAACGTGCAGCGCGTGCAGACGCAGCTCAAGCAGCTGCTGCTCGCGAACCCGTCGGATCCGGTGTGGTTCGCGAACCTCGTGCCGACGACGCCGGTCGCGCAGGTCCCGCAGGAGCCGGCGCTCGACGCGCTCGTGAGCTCCGCGATTCAGAACCGGCCCGAAGTGGCGCAGGTACGCGCGCAGCGCGAGCAGGCAGACCTGCAGCTCGCGTTCGCGCGCGATCAGCTCAAGCCGCAGCTCGATCTCGGCCTGGGCTACACGTCGAACGGTTTTGCGGGCAACCCGCTCAACCCGCTCGCGAACCCGCTGTTCGGACTCCTCGGCGCGATCGCGCCGCCGTCGGCGCTGGCGGCGTTCCCGAGCCCGCCCGCGTATCAGAGCGGACGGTTCGGAACCTCGTTCCAGAACCTGCTCGACAACCGGTTCCCGACGTACACCGCGCAACTGACGTTCTCGTTTCCGATCGGGCAGCACACGGGCAAGGCGAACCTCGCGATCGCGCAAGAAGAGCAGCGGCAGGTGCAGATCAACGAGACGGCCCTCGTGCAGCGGTTCCGCAGCGAAGCGGTCAACGCAATCCAAGGACTGCGCGAGGCGCAGTACCGCGTGATCGCCGCACGCGCGGCGCGCGAGGCCTCACAGCGCGTGCTGCTCGGCGAGCAGCGGCGCTTCCAAGCCGGCACGTCGACGACGTTCCTCGTGCTGCAGCGCCAGCTCGACGTCGCGAATCAGGAAGGCCGCGAGCTGCAGGCGCAGACCGACCTCGACAAAGCGATCGTCGAGCTGAACCGCGTCAGCGGCGGCATCTTCGCGCAGAGCAACATCGACGTCTCGGGACTCGGCGGCTCGACGCTGAACGGCGCCGGCGCGAACAGCGTGCTGCCGCCGGTGACGCCGCTCCAAGCACCGACGGTCACGCGCCGCCCGCAGTAACGGCGGTGGCCTCGCTCGCAAGGCCTCCCCCGGACTTGAAACGATCGTTTCAATGTGCTAGACTGCGGCCATGGCACGGGGCGCGGACCAACGCCGCGCTGATCTGCTCGAACGCATCGCCGACTACATAGCGGAGAACGGGCTCGCCGATCTCTCGCTGCGGCCGTTGGCGGACGCGGTAGAGTCGAGCCCGCGCGTTCTGCTGTACTACTTTGCTTCCAAGGAGAACTTGATCGCGGAGGTCCTCGCGCACTTGCGCGCGCGTCAGCGTGCGATGTTCGCGACCCTACCGCGCGACGCGGCCACGTACGACGTCACCGTCCGCGGCGCGTGGGCAATCATGAGCGCACCGCAGCACGAGCGGGTGTTCCGCTTGTTCTTCGAGATCTACGGGCTCGCGCTGCAGTCGCCCGAACGGTACGGCGATTTTCTGCGCGGCGCCGTCGACGACTGGATCGCGTACCTCGCCGCCGGCAAGATCGACGAAGGCTATTCGAAGCGTGACGCACGCGCGATCGCCACGATGCTGCTCTCCGGCTACCGCGGCTTTCTCCTCGATCTCCTCGCGACGGGCGACCGCGCTCGCATCAACCGCGCCGTCGACCTGTGGATCCTCTCCCTCGACGCCATCCCCGATCCGGAGCGACTCTCATGATCACGCCCGAGACCACCGCCGAAATCCCGGTTGAAGCGAGACCGTCGCGGGGGCGGCGCGCTGCCGTCGTGTTCGTGTTCGTCACCGTGTCGCTCGACATGATCGCGTTCGGCGTGATCGCGCCGGTCTTCGTCCCGCTGGTCGAGAAGTTCTTGCACGGCGACGTGCAGCGCGCCGCGACGATCGTCGGCATCTTCGGCACGGTGTTCGCGCTGATGCAGTTCGTGTGGCAGCCGGTGCTCGGCGTCTTGTCCGACCGGTTCGGCCGCCGTCCCGTCATCATTCTGTCGAACGTCGGCATGGGTCTCGACTACTTCGTCATGGCGCTCGCGCCGGCGCTGTGGTGGTTGTTGGCGGGCCGGGTGATCTCCGGCATCACGTCGGCCAGCGCGACCGCGGCCGGCGCGTACATCGCCGACGTGGCGCCCCCGCAGGAGCGTGCCAAAGGCTTCGGCATGCTCGGCGCGGCGTTCGGGCTGGGGTTCGTCGTCGGCCCCGCGATCGGCGGCCTGTGCGGTCAGATCGATCCGCGATTGCCATTCTGGGTCGCGGGCGCGCTGTGTCTGCTGAACGGTATCTACGGTCTCTTGGTGCTCCCCGAGTCGCTGCCGCGCGCGAAGCGTGCCACGCGCTTCGTGTGGTCGAAAGCGAATCCGGTCGGCGCGCTGCGACTGCTGCGCAGTCACCCTGAGCTCAGCGCCGTCGCCCTCGTCATGCTCTTCAGCTCGCTCTCGGGCATGGTGATGCAGACGGTGTGGGTGCTGTACGTCACCTATCGTTACGGCTGGCAGCCAGGGATGACGGGGCTTTCCCTCGCAGCCGTGGGTATCTGCTCGTCGGCCGCGCAGATGCTGCTCATCGGGCCGTTCGTGAAGCGCTTCGGCGAGCGCGTCTCGCTGTTCGCCGGCATCGCCTTCGGCGGGATCGCGCTGCTCATTTGCGGGTTCGCGCCGTGGACGTGGCTGTTCTTCGTCGGCATCGTGCCGCTGTGCCTGTGGGGGCTCGCGCACGCCGCCGGGCAGGCGATGATGACGCGCCGCGTGACCCCGCAAGAACAGGGCGAGCTGCAAGGCGCGATCGGTTCGATTCGCGGACTCGCTGCGCTCGTCGGCCCGTTGCTCTACACGTCGGTGTTCGCGGTCGGCGTCGCGCACGGCGTGCCGGGAGCACCGTGGTTCCTCGGCGCGGCGATCATCGTGGCGGCAGGGCTGCCCGTGCTGCGCGAGCACCGTCCCGACGCGCCGTCGACGAGCGCAGGGTGACGAGGAGGGCCTGGTCATCGCTCACCCTTCGACGGGCTCCAGGTGACGACGGAACTACTGCGTCAGTCTTGACGCTGCGGCGGCGTCGACCAGCCACAGCAGCTTGCCGTTGGGCGGCCGGATGAGCTGCGACGGATAGACGTCGGGTTGACGCGGGCCTTCGAGAACGCCGGCCAGCGCGTCGGCTTTCTCGACGCCGCCGGCCGCGATTGCGACGTTGCGTGCGCCGTTGATCGTGCGCGGCGTCAGCGTGATGCGCCACATCGACATCTGCGGCACGTAGTGCGCGATGCAGTGCTTGTCGTTGTCCATTCCGGCGACGGTGCCCGGGAACAGCGACGCCGTGTGGCCGTCGGGGCCCATGCCGAGCAAGACGAGGTCGAGCCGCGGTCGCTCGCCGAGCTCGCGCTGCAGCACCGCGTCGTAGTCCGCCGCGGCCGCGCTCGGGTCGCCGTCGCCGCGCATGCGGTGCACCCGCGCCACTTCGACGCCGAGCGGGTCGAACAGCGTCTCGCGGTTCATGCGGTAGTTCGACTCGGGATGGTCCGGCGGGACGCAGCGCTCGTCGCCGAACCAGAACACCACGCGCGTCCAGTCGATCCGCTCGCGCCGCGGCGCCGCAGCCAGCAGCGCGTTCATCGCGCGCGGCGTCGAGCCGCCTGCGAGCACAACGTGCGCGCGCTTGCGCTGCGCGAGCACCGTCGCCACGACGTCGATGAAATGGTCCGCCGCGGCCGCCGCAAGCGCGGCGGGGTCGGGGACGACGACGACGTCGTCGCTGAGCACGCCTGCCGCTAGCCCAGGAGCGTCGCGGCGCTGCGCAGCGCCGTCTCGAAGAGCTCGTCGAGGCCCGGTTCGAGAACGGCGCGCTCGAGCAGGCTCGCGTTGTCGATCGCCTGCAGCGGAAAGAGCCGCGGCTCGCGCGCGTGGTCGCCTTCGATCCACACGCGGACGACGTTCGGGTCTTCTTCCGATACCTCGCCGTGGTACCACGACGTGTCGCTGTCCAGGCAGATGCTCTGCACGCGGCGGATTTCGCCTGCCCGCCGCCGTTCGAAGCCGATCGCCTGACCCGACGCGTCGGTGAACGCATTCTTGCCGCTGGCGTGCCAGCCCAGGCGGCTCGCGAGCCAGCCTGCGAGATAAAGGGCCTCGGACTCCGATCCGCTCGCGACGAACAGCTTGCGGATCGCGAAGACTTCGGGCACCACATCCGGATCGTCGAAGAACTGCGCGACGATGTCTTGCCACGGGCGCAATCGCATCCACGCGAGATCGCGCAGCACGACCTCCGCGTGCTCGGAGTGGAAGTCGCTCAGCGCGCGCAGCGCGCTCTGGTCGCGCGTGCCGCCGGACGAGTCGACGACGAGCGTGTCGATCAGCGGCAGGAGCGCGTAGAAAATCGGCCGGCTCGACTCCTGGAACCCGCTCCACCAGAGCACCGTCGGCACGCCGCTGGTACACAGCCCGGTCACGTAGCCCGCGACCGCGTCCGCATCCATCCCGGAGACGTCGATCTCGACGCGCTCCTCGTCGACGGTGACGGGCGCCTCCGCGTCGCGCGGCCCGGTCGTGACCGTCGCGTCGCCCTGCCGCGCGCCCGTGTGATCGAAGATGATCGTGAAGGAGGGATGCTTCTCGCTCAGCATGCCGGCGCGTTCGCGAATCCAGTCGCGCCGCGCGGGATCGTCGATCCAGACGAGAAGGTTGATCGTCGACGTCGACAGCTTGCCGCGCGCGAGCTCGGCGCGAATCGCGTCGACCGACGTGGAGACCGTCGACGACTCGAGGCTCATATCTTGCGCCACTCCCGCCCGTCCATCGCGAGCATCCGCTCCGAGGACTGCGGACCTTGGCTTCCCGCGGCGTAGTTCGGGAAGCTCTCGTCCGAGGTGTTCTGCCAGCGGTCGAGGATCGGCATGACGATCTTCCACGCGGTCTCGACGGCGTCCCAGCGTGTGAAGAGCGTCGCATCGCCGCGCATCGCATCGCCGATGAGGCGCTCGTACGCGGGCGCCGACACGACGCCGAAGCCCGTCCCGTAGTTGAAGTCCATCGAGACCGAACGGATGTGCATCTTCGGGCCGGGCACCTTCGCATTGAAACGCAGCGAGATACCCTCGTCGGGCTGGATCTTCATGACGAGGACGTTGTTGTCGAACGTGTCGCCGACGTCGCCGAACAGACGGTGCGGCAGCGAGCGGAACGTGATCGCGATCTCGGACATCTTCCGCGCGAGCCGTTTGCCGGACCGCACGTAGAAGGGCACATCGGCCCAGCGCCAGTTGTCGATCCAGAACTTCACGGCGGCGTACGTCTCGGTGTTCGAGTCGGGCCGCACGTCCGGCTCGTCGCGGTACGCCGGCACGGGCTTCCCCGCGATCGCGCCCGCGTCGTACTGGCCGCGCGCGCTGTCGAGCGTCACACGGGGCCGGTCGATTGGCCGGACGGCGCGCAACACCTTGAACTTCTCGTCGCGGATCGAGTCGGCGTCGGCGGCGACCGGGGGCTCCATCGAGACGAGCGCAAGCAGGTTCAGTACGTGGTTCTGGATCATGTCGCGCAGCGCGCCGGCATTGTCGTAGTAGCCGCCGCGCTGCTCGACGCCGACCGTCTCGGCGGCCGTGATTTGCACCGAGTCGACGTATCGGCGGTTCCAGATCGGCTCGAAGATCACGTTCGCGAACCGCAGCGCCATGATGTCCTGCACGGGCTCTTTGCCGAGGTAATGGTCGATGCGGTAGACCTGCTTCTCGTCGAAGACCTTCGACACTTCGGCCTGCAGCGCGCGCGCCGAGTCGAGGTCGGTGCCGAACGGCTTCTCGATGATGATGCGCGTCCAGCCTTGCGCGTTCGAGCGCGGCCCGAGGCCGGCTTTGTCGATCTGGTCGACGATCTGCGCGAAGACCGACGGCGGCGTGCTCAGATAGAAGAGCCGGTTGCCGCCCGTGCCGAGCTCGCGGTCGTTCTTTTCGATCGCCTCGCGCAGCTTCGCGAATGCACCCGCATCGTCGAAGCTGCCCGGCACGTACGAGACGTGCTTCGCGAAGTCGCTCCAGAGCGGCTCCGTCGCGGGACCCGTGCGCGAAAACTCGTCGACGGCCTTCCGCATCTCGCTGCGGAAGTTCTCATCGCCCTCGCCGGAACGCGAGAAGCCGATGATGCCGTAGTTCGCGGGCAGAATGTCCTGCAGCCGCAGATTCCACATCGCCGGCATCAGCATACGCTTCATCAGGTCGCCCGTCGCGCCGAAGAAGATCACGTTGCACGGGTCGGCGATGCGATCGACCGTGAGACCTTTGCGCAGCGGGTTCGCCACCGCGCGCGCGACGGTTGCCGTCATTCCGGCTTGATCGCGTGCCCGCCGAACTGATTGCGCAGCGCCGCGATGACCTTCGCGCTGTACGATTCCGGCTGCCGCGACACGAACCGCGAAAGCAGCGAGAGCGTGATCACCGGCGCGGGAACGTTCTCGTCGATCGCCGCCTGCACGGTCCAGCGTCCCTCGCCGGAATCGTCGACCCAGCCTCTGACCTTCGCCAGCTCGGGATCTTGCTTGAGCGCGAGCTCGAGCAGCTCCAGCAGCCACGACCGCACGACGGATCCGTAGCGCCAGATCGACGCAAGCTCGTGCAAGTCGTAATCATACTCCGACTTCTCCAGGATCTCGAAGCCTTCGCCGTACGCCGCGAGCATGCCGTACTCGATGCCGTTGTGCACCATCTTCGAGAAGTGTCCCGCGCCGCTCGGGCCGACGTGCGCATATCCGCCTTCCGGCGCGAGCGTGAGGAAGATCGGCTCGATGCGCTTCACCGCGTCGTCGTCACCGCCGACCATCAGGCAGTAGCCGTTCGCCAGTCCCCACACGCCGCCCGACGTGCCGGCGTCGACGAACGCGACGTCGCGCTCCTTGCAGCGCGCGTAGCGGGCCTTCGAGTCCGTCCAGCGCGAGTTGCCGCCGTCGATGATGATGTCGCCCGGCTGCAGCAGCTCCAGCAGCGAGCCGATCGTCGAATCCGTCGGCTCGCCGGCCGGCACCATGATCCACACCGCGCGCGGCACGCCCAGCTTGGCGACGAGATCGTCGAGCGACGACGCGCCCGTCGCGCCGTCGGCCTCCGAGCGCTGTACCGCCCCCGGGTCGCGATCGTATGCGACCACCTGATGTCCGCCGCGCACGAGCCGCGTCGTCATGTTCGCGCCCATGCGCCCGAGGCCGACCAAGCCGAGCTGCACGCGCGCTACGCCTTCGCGGTGACGGCGGCTTCGAGCGCATTCGCGAGCGCGTTGAGGCCCGCTTTCGGATCGCCCGGGAAGTGCACGCGCACCCCGCGGCGGTCGCGCTTGTCGAGCGACTCGAAGTCGCCCAGCGCCTGCGCGCGCTGCAGCGTGCGGAACCCCGCCTGCATGCCGGGGATCGGCAGATCGAACGGCGCGTCGTAGGTGATCTGAAAGAAGACGCCTTCGTTCGAGCCGCCCTTGTGCAGTTGTCCGGTCGAATGGAGAAACCGCGGGCCGAACCCCACGGTCGTCGCGACGTGCTTGGCGTCACGGACGAGCTCGCGGATCCGCCGCAACAGGGACTCATCGTCCGCATCCATCGGCACGTACGCGTTGAACGCGACGTAGTCGCCGGCATGAATCTGCTCCACGATCGCGGCGACGGCCGATTGCAGGTCCGCGCCCAGGCGCGCGTCGCGCGAGCCGCGCAGCGGAAACACCGATGCATCGCCCCCGCGCACGGCGGCGTCGGGCTCCGTGAAGCGGCCTTCCGACGCGAACTGCGCCAGCAGACGCTTCGTGTTGTCTTTCGATTCCTGGACGTTCGGCTGATCGAACGCGTCGATGCCGAGCACGGCACCGGCGGCCGCAGTCGCGATCTCCCACGTGTAGAACTGCTCGCCGACATCGAGCGCGTTGGTCATCGCGAGCCGAATCACCGGATGACCCGCGCCTTCGAGCGCTTCGAGCTTCGCGACGATGTCGTCGCCGCCGGCCACGCCCGCGCCGACGAACACGAACACGCGGTCGTCGCCGTACGCGCTCGGCGGGCCGAGCGGCTCGCCGTCGACCGGCACGATGCCGGTGCCCGACTTGCCGGTCGACTCGGCGATGAGCTGCTCCGCCCACGCGCCGAACGCGCCGAGGGCGGGATGCGTCGCGATCGTGAGCTTGTCACGTCCCGCCTTCGCGAGCGCGCCGATCGCCGCGCCGAAGCGCACGCCCGGCGCATCGTAGCCAGCAACGGTCGCCGCGTTCGCGTGCATCGCGTTGATCGCGCGGTCGAGGATGGCGGACACGTCGTAGCCCGCGAGCGCCGCGGGCACCATCCCGAAGTACGAGAGCGCCGAGTAGCGCCCGCCGATGTTCGGGTCGTTGGTGAACACGCGCAGGAAGCCGTCTTCCTTCGCCTCGGTTTCGAGCGGCGTGCCCGGATCGGTGATGGCGACGAAGTGCGCCGGCGCGTTGCTCGCGCCGACCGTCTGCACGACGCGCTGGTAGAAATAGCGGAAGAACGCGTCGGGTTCCGTCGTCGTGCCGGACTTGGACGCGACGATGAACAGCGACTTCGCGACGTCGAGCCGCTCGTCGAGCGCCTTGATCTGCTGCGGGTCCGTCGAGTCGAGCACGTGCAGCTCGGGGAAGCCCGGCGTACGGCCGAAGGTCGCGCGCAGGATGTCGGGCGCGAGCGAGCTGCCGCCCATGCCGAGCACGACGACGTGGTCGAACCGCTTCGCGCACGCGTTGGCGAAGTCGCGCAGCTCACCGCTCTGCGCGTGCGTCTGCTGCGCGATCTCGACCCACCCGAGGGCGCGCTTGATGATCTCGACGTGTGCGGGATCGCTCGACCATGGCGAAGGGTCGTGCGTCCAGAGCTTGCGCAGGAAGTCGCCTTGCACGAGCTTGTCGAGCGCGGCGTCGACGGCGCGGTTCAGATCGCCCGGCGCGACGATCGCGACGCTCGGCGGCGTACCGGCGCGCAGCTTGTCGAGCTTGCCGCCGATCGCGCCGAGCATCGCGTTGAACGAGTCGGCGAACGACTTGACGCCTTCGGCGACCAACTCTTCGGTGACGTCGTACAGCGAGATCTGCGCCTTGGCGAGCGCCTCGATCGTCGCGCGCGCGCCGTCGAGGTCGTCGAGGACCGCATCGGGGCGCACGGTGCCGTGGTCGAGGATCGCCTCCAGCGTGTTCGGCGGCACCGTGTTGACGGTGTCGCGAGCGACGAGGTTGTCGACGTACATCAGGTCGGGATACGCCGGATTCTTCGTCGACGTCGACGCCCACAGCGGCCGCTGCACGTGCGCGCCCTTCGGCTTGAGCGCCGCGAACCGGTCGCCGCCGAAGATCTTCAGGAAACGCTGGTAGGCGATCTTCGTGTTCGCGACCGCCGCTTTGCCGAGCAGGTTCGAGAGCTGCTCGCCCTTGTCGATGCGCGCCTGCAGCTGTTTGTCGATCGCGGTGTCGATGCGCGAGACGAAGAACGACGCGACCGACGCGATGCGGTCGATCGGCTCGCCCTTCGCGGCACGCTCCTCGAGCCCGGCGATGTATGCGTTCGCCGCCGCGTCGTAGCGGTCGACCGAGAACAGCAGCGTGACGTTGACGTTGATGCCGGCGGCGATCGTCGCCTGAATCGCCGGCATCCCTTCGGCCGTGCCCGGGATCTTGATCATCAGGTTCCGGCGGTTGACCTCGCCCCACAGGCGGCGGGCCGCGTCGATCGTTCCCTGCGTGTCGTTCGCGAGGTTCGGCGGCACTTCGAGCGAGACGTAGCCGTCGAGGCCGTTCGTCGACTCCCACACGGGCTCGAACAGATCGCACGCGCTGCGAATGTCGCGGATCGCGAGCGCCTCGAACACCGCGAGCGGATCGCGCTCATCGATGAGCGTGCGGAGCTGCTCGTCGTAGTCGGAGCCCGAGCCGATCGCCTTCTCGAAGATCGTCGGGTTCGACGTCATGCCGCGCAGACCGGCGTCGATCAGCCGCTGTAGGTCGCCGGAGGCGAACATGCTGCGCCGGATGTTGTCGAGCCAGATGCTCTGGCCGACCGCCGCAAGTTCTCGTAGCTGCATTTTAAAGGCGCTCCGCGGTCACCGGAAGAGTGTTCTGCGCTCGCTCCATCACCATGTTCTCGACCATTTCCTCATACGCGTGCTAACAGGCCGGCGGCGACGTCGGCCACGTGCTCAGGTGTGAACCCGAACTCCTTGGCGATCGCTGCCGCGGGCGCCGACGTGCCGAAGTGGTCGATACCGAACGCGATGCCGCGGTCGCCGACGTACTTCGACCAGCCGATCGTCGCGGCAGCCTCGATCGACATGCGCGCGCGCACACCGGCCGGAAGGACCGACTCGCGATACGCCTCGTCCTGCCGCTCGAATAGCGCCCACGACGGCATCGACACGACGCGCGTGCGCGTGCCGCGGTTCTCGAGGAGCTTCGCCGCCTCGACGGCGAGGTGCACCTCGGACCCGGTCGCGATCAGAATCACATCGATGTCATCCTGAGCTCGTCGAAGGGCGGGCTCGACGAGCACGTACGCGCCGCGCGCGACGTCGGCGCGCCGGGTCCCGAGGAACGGGACCTTCTGGCGCGAGAGCACGATCGCGAAGGGGCCGGTCTCCGCGCCAAGCGCGATCTTCCACGCCTCGAGCGTCTCGAGCGCGTCGGCAGGCCGCAGGTCGACGACGTTCGGCGTTGCGCGCAGCATCGCCAGCTGCTCGATCGGCTGGTGCGTCGGGCCGTCCTCGCCGAGGAACACCGAGTCGTGCGTGAAGACGAACACCTCGCGCACGGTGTTGAGCGCCGCCAGACGAACCGCGGGCTTGCAGTAGTCGAGGAAGTTGAAGAACGTCGCGCTGAACGGCAGCAGGCCGCCGTGCAGCGCGATGCCGTTCGAGGCTGCGACCATCCCGTGCTCGCGCACGCCGTAGTGGATGTTGCGCCCCGCGTAGTTGCCCGGCTGGAAGTCGCCCTGGCCTTTGAGGTACGTCTTCGTCGACGGATCGAGGTCCGCCGAGCCGCCGACGAGCTCCGGTAGCGCGGCGGCGATCGCGTTCATCACCGTGCCGCCCGCTTCGCGCGTCGCGACCGTGCCGTTCGATTCGTCGAACGACGGCCACGGCAGATCGCCGGGAAGCTTGCGGTCGCGGGCGCGCTGCAACTGCTCCGCGAGCTCGCGGTTGGCGGCCGACCACGCACCGTAGCGGCCGTTCCACTCGTCCTGTAGCGCTTTGCCTTTCGCGCCCACCGCCTTGAAGAACGCCGCGGGCTCGTCGGGCACGGTGAACGGCGGATAGTCCCAGTGCAGCGCCTTGCGCGTCGCTTCCATGTTCTTGCCGAGCGGCTCGCCGTGCGTCTTGTACGTGCCCGCTTCGGGCGAGCCATAGCCGATCGTCGAGCGCACCGCGATCAGCGAGGGGCGCAGCGTGTCCGCCTTCGCTTGCGTGATGGCGCGGTCGAGCGCCTCGACGTCGTTCGCCGATTCCGGCCCGACCTCCGATGTGTGCCAGCCGTACGCTTCGAATCGTTCGCGCACGTCTTCGGTGAACGTCACGTCGGTCGCGGCCGCGAGCGACACCTTGTTGTCGTCGTACAGCACGATCAGCTTGCCGAGCGCGAGGTGTCCCGCCAGCGACGCCGCTTCCGAGGCGACGCCTTCCATCAGATCGCCGTCGCCGGCGAGCACGTAGGTGTGGTGATCGACGATGGCCGGCACGCGGTTGTACACGGCGGCGAGGTGCGCTTCGGCGATCGCGAGCCCGACGCCGTTGCCGAAGCCTTGGCCCAGCGGACCGGTCGTCACCTCGACGCCTTCCGTGTGGTGATATTCCGGATGGCCAGGCGTGCGGCTGCCGAGCTGCCGGAACGCCTTGAGATCGTCCAGCGTCAGATCGTATCCGGTGAGGTGCAGCAGCGCGTACAGCAGGGCCGAACCGTGTCCGGCACTCAGCACGAAGCGATCGCGATCGAACCAATGCGGATCCGCCGGGTTGAAGCGCAGATGCCGCGTCCAGAGCGTGTACGCGGCCGCGGCGGCGCCGAGCGGAAGGCCCGGATGCCCGGAATTGGCCTGCTGGACCGCGTCGACCGCCAAGAAGCGGATGGCGTTGATGCGTAGGTCGTCCGCTGGGGTGTTCACGTCGTCTCCTGTACGGGGAAGGGCGCGTTACCCGGCAAGCCGTTCAGCCCCCTCCACGGGGTGCGACGGGAGCGAGTTGCTGGGCGCGGGAATCGGCCCGCTCGATGGATGCTGATACTCTCGAAGCACAAGTCGCCGAGCTCGAAGACCGTCTCGCGACCGAACCGAAGGCCGTTCGAAAGAAGCCCGGGCGCATCATCGACGAGGTCCTCGACGCGCTCGACACCGGCGTGCTCCGCGTGTGCGCGCCCGTCGACGGCGAGTGGGTCGTGTACCCATGGGTGAAGCGAGCGATTCTGCTCGCGTTCGCCCGGTTCGAGTCCGCCCGCATCGTCGAGGGCGAGTTCGCCCGCACGGCCGGCTCGCTCGACGCGCTCAAGTTCCGCTACCGTCTCCCTTCGTACTACGACAAGTTACCCACGAAACGGAATTGGAAGAAGCTCGGGGCGCGGTGCGTGCCGCCGGGCGTCGCGCGCTACGGCTCGTACCTCGGGAAGGGGTCGATCCTCATGCCGGGCTACGTGAACGTGGGCGCATACGTGGACGACGGCACGATGGTCGACACGTGGGCGACCGTGGGCTCGTGCGCGCAGATCGGCAAGGACGTGCATCTGAGCGGCGGCGTCGGGATCGGCGGCGTGCTCGAGCCGCCGCAGGCGATGCCGGTGATCGTCGAGGACGGGGCCTTCGTCGGCTCGCGCTGCATCGTCGTCGAAGGCGTGCGCGTCGGCCGCGATGCGGTGCTCGGCGCGGGCGTCGTGCTGACGGCATCGACGCCAATCGTCGACGTGCGCGGCGACCAGCCCGCCGTCACGAAGGGCGTGGTGCCGCCGCGCGCCGTCGTGATCCCCGGCACGCAGCCGAAGCGCTTCGCCGCCGGCGAGTACGGCACGCCGTGCGCGCTGATCATCGGCGAGCGCAGCGACTCCACCGATCAGAAGACCTCGCTCAACGCGGCGCTGCGCGAGTTCGAGGTGGCCGTATAAACCCCAAGGTTGCGGCGATCGAGCCGTCCGTCATCCGCGCCATCGCGGCGAAGAAGAAGCCCGGCTCGATCGACCTCGGGCTGGGCGAGCCGACGATTCTGCCGCAGCAGCGCTTCATCGAGGCGGCGACGCGCTGGGCCGCGCAGCACGGCGTGAAGTACACGGTGAACGCAGGCGATGCGGCATTGCGCGAGCGCATCGCGGCGCACTACGCGTATCCGGGCATGCGCGAGGCGAAGCACGTGTGCGTGACGACCGGCTCCCAAGAAGCCGTGTACGTCGCGATCAAGGCGGTGCTCGATCCCGCCGGCGACGAGCTGCTGGTCGTCGATCCGGCGTTCCCCGCGTACGCGAAGATCGCGCAGCTCGAGGGAATTCCGTCGCGGCGCGTACACATGCGCGCCGACGACCATTTCCGGTACGACGTCGAGGCGATCCTCGACGGCGTCGATCGTGCCACGCGCATGATCGTGATCGGATCGCCCGCGAACCCGACGGGCCGCGTGCTGCGCGACGCGGATGCCCGCCGGCTCGCCGAAGGGCTGCTCGCACGCGGCGGGCCGCCGGTCTGGGTGCTGCACGACGAAATCTACCGCGAGCTCACCTACGTCGACGATCCCGGGTACGTGGCGCGGTACTATCCGTACACGATCGTCGCGAACTCGCTCTCGAAGTCGAACGCGCTCACCGGGATGCGCATCGGGTGGCTGCTCGCGCCGGACGGCGCGATCGACGCGCTCGTGAAGACGCACGCGTGGGTGACGTCGACGGCGAGCGCGTTCGCGCAGCGCGTCGCGTACGAGATCTTCGGCGAGCCGGGAGCGATCGAGGAGCAGTCGGCGTGGTACCGCGAGCGGCACGCGCGCACCGTCGAGGCGCTCGAGGCGAGCGGCCTGCGCTACGTTCCGATCGACGGCGCGTTCTACGCGTGCGTGAAGCTGCCGCGTGGCGACGACTCGCTTGCGGCGTCGCTCGAGCTCGTCGAGAACCGCGGCGTCGTCGCGATCCCCGGCCGCATCTTCGGGGACACGCTCGAAGGCTGGCTGCGGCTCTCTTGGGTCGCCCCGCTCGACGATCTGCGCGAGGGTCTGCGGCGAATCGCCGACTTATGGGCAGGCTAGCGCCGTGCGCTTCATGTTCGCGACCGGGATCGAGGGAAGCTATCCGGTGATCCCGATGCCCGACGGCACGCGGCGGCGCGTGGACGAGTTCGAGAAGTGCAAGCATTACGAGCGGTGGCGTGACGATTTCGGGATCGTCAAGGATCTCGAGATCGAGTTCCTGCGATACGGGCCACCCCTGTATCGCACGCATGTCGGACCGGGGCGCTACGACTGGTCGTTCGCGGACGAGGCGTTCAACGAGCTCAAGCGGTTGGGGATCACCCCGATCGTCGACCTCTGCCATTTCGGCGTCCCCGACTGGATCGGCAACTTCCAGAACGAAGACTGGCCGGAGCTGTTCGGCGAGTACGCGCGCGCCTTCGCGGAGCGCTACAAATGGGTGCGCTTCTACACGCCGGTGAACGAGATTTTCATCGCCGCGACGTTCTCCGCGCAGTTCGGCTGGTGGAACGAGTGCCTGCGCGACGACCGAGCGTTCGTGCGCGCGCTGCGCAATCTGTGCCGCGCGAACATCCTGGCGATGCGCGGCATCATGAGCGTGCGCGAGGACGCGGTGTTCATCCAGAGCGAGTCCTCGGAGTACTTTCACGCGGAGAACCCCGGCGCGCGCGCGATCGCCGACCTCTACAACCAGAAGCGGTTCCTCGCGCTCGACCTGACGTACGGGCGTTCGCTCGACGCCGCGATGTACGAGTACCTGCTCGACAACGGCCTGACGCGCGACGAGTTCCACTGGTTCCGCAACCGCCATTGCGCGGGACGCTGCGTGATGGGGAACGACTACTACGTCACGAACGAGCACCTCGTGCGCCAGGACGGCACGATCGAGCCCGCCGGAGAGATCTTCGGCTACTACGTGATCACGCACCACTACTACGAGCGCTATCATCTGCCGGTGATGCACACCGAGACGAACGTGCAGAACTCGATCGAGGCGCCGAGCTGGCTGCGCAAGCAGTGGGCCAACGTGCACCGTCTGAACCAGGACGGCGTGCCGATGCTGGGGTTCACGTGGTACAGCCTGACCGATCAGGTCGACTGGGACATGCAACTGCGCGAGGACGCGGGCCGCGTCAACCCGCTCGGGCTCGTCGACCTCGACCGCAACATCCGGCCCGTGGGCGAGGCGTATCGCCAGCTGATCCGTCAGTGGCGCGACGTCTTGCCCTCGGAACCGGAGTATCTCGATTTGCGGCTGGGTTAGGTCGCCGGCGGCCCGATGCGCACTTCGACGAGGTTGTCGGGGTGGAAGTACGTTTGCGCGGCGTGCTGCACGTCGGCCGCGCCGATCGCTGCGTACCGTGACGCGAGCGTCGCGTAGTACGACGTGGGGAGGTCGTCGAGTCCGATGCGCAGCAGGTCGCCGGCGATCGCGGAGGTCGCCTGCTCGGCGATCAGCTGCGTTGCGACGACGCGCGTCTTCGCGCGCGCCAGCTCGTCGGAGGTGACCGGATCGCTCTGCATGCGCCGCAGCTCGGCCTTCACGAGCGTCTCGGCGGCATCGATCTTCGAGGGGATTGCGCTGAACGAGACGGTGAACGTGCCGCGATCGCGGTTCGCCTCGATCGAGCTCGACGCACCGTAGACGAGGCCACGCTGCTCGCGCACTTCGCGGAACAGTCGCGACTCGAGCGAGCCGCCCCCGTAGATCGTGTTCGCCAGCGTCAGCGCGTCGAAATCCGGCGAGCTGCGCGGCAATGCGGGCGCGCCGAGCTCGACGGTGACGTCCTGCGCGGCCGTCGTCACGACGCGCGTCTGCGGCGACGGAAGCGGGATCGCGGGCAGATGCGGGTCGGGCTTTGCTCCGCTCGCGGACCAGTCGCCGAACTCGCGTTGCACCTCCGCGACGACGGCCTGCGGATCGACGTCGCCGACGACGACGAGCGTCGTGAGGTCGGGCCGCACGAACTGCGCGTGATAGGCCTTGACGTCATCGAGCGTGACGTTGCCGATGGTGCGGTCCGTCGGCACGCGGAGCGCGGGATCGCCCGCCGGATAGAGCGCGGCGTTGAACAGTCGCTGCGCCTCGTAGCCGGCCTGCATCGCGCGCCGGTTCGCGAAGCCGGCGAGCTGCGTGCGTACGAGGTCGAAGTGATCCGCCGGGAGCGCCGGGCGGCGGACGTCGTCGGCGAGCACGTCGAGCAGCGTGCCGAAGTCCGACGCGCGCCCGTGCGCCGAGAACTCGAGTCCGAACGACACGTCGGCCGCGCGATCGTCGGCGATCTTGCGCTGCGCGTCGTAGTCGTACTTCGCGCTGCCCCAGTCCATCAGCGCGGACGTCACCTGTCCGACGCCTTCCTTTCCGGGCGGATCGAACGTGGACGACGTGCGCACGACGCCGTCGATGAAGACCGTCGGGTTCGTTGCGACGCGCTGCACGAGGAGCCGCAAACCGTTCGGCAGCGTCGTCTCGACGGGGTCGACCGCGCTGCTCAGCGTGAGCGGTTTGGCGAGCGCGGCCTTCATCCACCCCGGCTGGACCAGCGGGCCGTTCGACGTCCGCGAGCCGAAGTTGTCGCTCACCGACGCCGTCACGTTCGAGGGTGCCTGCGCGTTCTCGGGCGGCGTTGGACCGGGACGCAGGGTCGCGACGACGTTCGCCTTCGCATAGACGCGTCGCGCGACCGCAGTCGCCTCGTCGCGCGTGATCGCGCCGTAGAGCGCGTCGAACTGCGACGGATCCGTGTCACCCGGAAACACCATGTTGGCGCCGATCGCGTCACCGAGACCGACGATCGAGTCGCGCGCGTAGGTCATCGACGCGAGCTCCGAGCGCTTCGACGCGGCGAAGAGATCGGGGTCGAGGCCGCGCTTCAGCACGTCCGCCATCGTCGCTTCGTACGCGGCGCGCACTTCGGCCGCGGTGTGCCCCGGCGCCACGATGAGCAGAATGTGCACGACCGATGCGCGCCGGTCTTCGAGCGGCGTGGGGTCGTAGGCCAACACGAGGCCGCGCTCGACCAGCGAGCGGAACGGTCCGCGCGGGTTGAACATCGCGCCGAGCGCGACGTCGTTGCGCACCTGATCGTGCTCGTACGGCTTCGCGTTGCCGGGCGCGGCGTACGCTTCGTCGACCATCGTATACGGATACGATGAGGGCATCGTGTAGACGACGTTCGTTGCCGGATGGAGCGCGTACTGACGCCGCTCCGGCAGCTTCGCGGCGGGGATCTTGCCGAACCACCGTTCCGCGTCGGCGAAGACGTCGTCGGCGTGCACGTCGCCCGTGACGACGAGCGTGGCGTTGTTCGGGTGGTACCACTCGTCGTAGTACTTGCGAAGGTCGGCGACGGTCGCGCGTATGATGTCGGCCTTTTCGCCGAGCGACGTGCCGCCGAGGCGCGACTTCGGATAGACCCGCTGGTTGACGTCGAAGATGAACGACGAGACCGGGTTGCTATGCTTCTCCGCGTACTCTTCGAGCACGGCGCCGCGCTCGAGGTTCCAGTCGGCTGGCGCCAGCTTCAGGCCGCGCATGCGATCGGCTTCGAGGTGCACGATCGTGTCGACGCGGTCGGCGGGGATCACGAAGTAGAAGTGCGTGACCTCGTTCTCGGTCTCGGCGTTCACATCGGCGCCGAGGCGCGCCGTCATGTCGTCGAGTCCCGCGCTGGAAATGTCGTGCGTGCCGCGGAACATCATGTGCTCGAGCGCGTGCGCGAGGCCGGTCTTCCCCGGCGTTTCATCGAGCGCGCCGAAGCGGTACCAGATGTGCACTTGAGCGACCGGCGCCGCGTGATCCTCGATCACCACGACCTTGAGCCCGTTCGGGAGAATCCGGGCTTGCGGCGCGGGAGGAGCGGCCCCGGCGGCCGCGCGCGTTTGGAGCGGCGCGCACAGAATCAGTGCCGCAAGACAAGCGGCGGCCAGCCGCCGGAACGAGCCGATCATCGTGTGATGTAACACCCGTTGGCTGTGATTCCGTTCCGAAGAAGAGGCGATCTTCGCGTGCGGCGCCCGCCTACGCGGGCCGGCCGGCATCGTACGCGCGGGCCGTCCGCAGAACGGCGCGCGCGGGGACCAGCCCGATCAGCTCGCTCCGGGCCACGGCGACCCCGGCCCGCGCGGCCGCGCGGCGGACGAGTTCCGTAATGCGGTACAGCGGCACCGCGTCGACGTCGGTCACGTTGCACGAGACCTGTACGCGGCCCGCGTCGAGACGCAGGCCGAGGCATTTGAGCGTGGCGAGCCCGCCGCCGGACGCGCGCAGGGACGTCGCGACGCGCTTCGCGAGCGGCAGATCACCGCTCGCCAGCTCGACGTTGTACGCGATCAAGAACGGACGCGCGCCGATCGCGATCGCTCCTGCGGTCGCGTGCGCGGCATCGCCGTAGTCGAAGCGCCACGCGGGGTCCGCGAGCGAGCGGGCGGCGAGCGCCTCGAACTCACCGCGGCGGATCTCCGCCAGATGCTGCCGGTGCGGCGCCGTTGCGGCCGCGCCGTAGAGGTACGACGGAACGCCGACCTCCTGCCAGATGCGCGCGGCGGCGCGGTGCGCCAGGGTCACCGCGTCGTCGAGCGTCGCGTCGCCGAGCGGCACGAACGGCAGCACGTCGAGCGCACCGATGCGCGGGTGCGCGCCGCGGTGCCGCCGTACGTCGATGCGATCGTGTGCGACGCGTGCCAGCGCAACGGACGCGGCGACGACTTGCGAGCCGGTGCCGACGGCCGTGATGACGCTGCGGTGGTGCGCGGCGTCGCTGGTGCGGTGGACCACTCGCGCACCGGCGTCTTCCATGGCGGCGACCGACGCGTCGACGACCGCCATGTCACGGCCTTCGCTGATGTTCGGAACGACCTCGAACTCGCGCGCGCTCACCGCGTGCTTCATCCCGCGAACGCTCGCCGCATTCCTCGCGGGCGTAGGCCCAACGTCGCACAAGCACTGTCCGGTCGAAGGCAAGAACTTCGTTAACGGAAATTGCGCTGCTCCCTCAGTCAGGGAGAACCCAAGCTGTGAGGTGACCGTGATGAAGGCATGAGGCGTTAAACGCTAGCGGGCGCATTGCCGAGACGGGGTATCACTTAAACAAAAGAGTAAAATCGCTGAAACAGGATATCGTTGAGCGTTTTTGTGACGCCCATAATACGCGGTGATGCCGTTAGCATAATAGCTGAGACTCTTTGAAAAGCGAGGTGCTTCACGAATCCGAGAAAGCGCGATTACATTAACCACGGCATCGCTCGCGCTGACTCGCGCCGCTGCGTTTTCGGCATCAATCCTGGAAACACCGTATGCCCATAGCCACGACAGCCTCAACGCCCCGATGCTCGTGAGTACAATTGCGGTACGGGCGGAAGGCGATGCTCGATACCAAGCAGCTCGGCTGAACGAATCGGCTGCAGACATCGTCTGAGCAGTGGCGGGTGCCCGAAGTGCCATTGCGAGGGAGAGGAGTGATATCGTAAGCGCGGCTGGCTTCGTCTATCCTACTCCTGGTCCGGCTTGCGGCGGACCAAAGCCGCCGAATGGTCGGTACATGCCATGCGGTTGTCCCTTTTGATGATAATACAAAACGCCGAGGCCGTTTCTACGAGTCCACGCGAATTCAAATGCGTACGGGCTTGGTAACCCGTTCGGGCCGTTAACATGCATGTCAACGACTGCGCCGTTCTTTGCGATCGACACAACCGCGCTTCCACCAGTTGACTCCTGATCTTTCGCGTCCAAAACTGAAGCTGGCCCGGTTCCGTGGACACTTTCTCACTCGCATAGAAAGAGTCCACCATGGCCAAGCCACCCAAGGTCTACCCGCCTGAATTCCGGCAGAAGATCCTCGAGCTCATCCGCTCCGGCGAGAGCGGAAACGCCGTTGCCCGGCGCTTCAGCGTCAGCCGGCAGACCATCAGCAACTGGCTCAAGCAGGACGACGCCGACAGCGGTCGCCGCACGGACGTCCTAACCACTGACGAGCGCTCCGAACTCACGCGCCTGCGTCGCGAAGTGAAGCGGCTGACGATCGAGCAAGAGATATTGTCAAAAGCCGCGGCCTGGTTCGCTCGGGAGACCGATGCGATTCCGAAGAAGCCTTCGGATTCGTGAGAGCGTACCAGGCCCGTTACGCCGTGACCACGATGTGCCGCGTGCTCGAAGTCTCCACGAGCGGCTACTATTCGTGGCGCAATCGCGCTCCCTCCGCTCGTAGCCTGAGCGACACGTTGCTCGGCGATCGGATCGAAGCGATTCATCGTAAGTCGCGCTCGACGTATGGGCGGCCGCGGGTTCAAGCAGAACTCCGCGACGAGAACATCTTCGTCTCCGACAAGCGCGTGGCGCGCCTGATGCACGAGCGGTCGCTGCGCGGGGCTTCGCGGCGCAAGTCCGTCATTACGACGGTTCGCGATCGCGATGCGCAGTCGGCGGACGATCTGGTCAACCGCAACTTCGCTGCGAACGCGCCTGACCAGCTGTGGGTCGCGGACATCACGTACATTCCGACCTGGTCAGGCTTTCTGTTCTTGGCAGTCGTGCTCGACGTGTTCAGCCGGCGCGTCGTTGGTTGGTCGATGGCGAACCACATGCGCGCCGAGCTCGTCGTCGATGCACTCAACATGGCGATCTTCCGGCGTAAGCCGGTAGGCGTCGTCCATCACTCGGACCACGGCTCGCAGTACACGTCGATAGCCTTCGGCCAACGATGCAAAGCCGCCGGCGTCGTCCCTTCGATGGGATCGGTGGGCGACTGCTACGACAACGCGATGTGCGAGAGTTTCAACGCGACGCTCGAGTGCGAGTTGCTCGTCAGGCACCGCTTTCAAACGCAGCGCGAGGCCGCGCTGGCGGTCTTCGACTTCATCGACGGTTGGTACAACCCGCATCGCCGACACTCAGCTCTCGGCTACGTCTCGCCCGCCGAATACGAACGACGCAAGAGCGCCGCGGCCTGATGTCCAATCACAACCTATCCACGGAATCGGGCCAGCTTCAATGCTTGCCCGACTCAGCGGCGTGGGACTGCAAAAAGCCCAGACGCTCCGTCGGTCACTTCCAATCAACGAGCTCCCGCAGTGACAACCGGCCTAAGAACCGCCCTCGCCAATCAGCCGAGTCCGTGTGGAAATACCTCAATGCTGAAGCGAAGGTTCAAGGCCGCCAAGCGATGCAGGATTGCAAACGAGAGATCCATGCCGCGGTACACGCGCCCACTAAACCGCAAGCCGACAGATCCCCAGCCCTCAATTGCCGTGCGCGCAACGAATTCCGGCTGCGATTCCAGCACTGTTAGGATGTCGTCGAGTGCACTTTCGATATCACCAGATTCTTTTGGAGTTGGCAGGAGATCGCGATAAAGCATCCACTTTGAGTCGTGGTGGATAGCGGCCAGCTCGTCCCCGTGAACGTTGACGTAGCGCGAGCCCGCACGTGCCGCCATTGATGGTTGTATCCCTAAGCGCTTCGTAATGTCATCCGGGTTCATCGAAGGATGATGGAAGCCAACGACGATTGCAAGGACCGTGTCGGTCATATGCTTGCCCTGCCATCGAACTTGAATCTAGTCATGACATACCGTGCATCTGTCGCACACTACTTTTTCCCTTTGTCGGGTTGGTAGAACTGACGAACATCGCCGAGATTTGTGTAAGTACCATCTGGGTTCCTGATCCATAAGTCGTCGGGGCCGTGCAGCTGCCGGCTGATATATGCGTCGTCACCACCCCGTAAGCCCGCACGGTTCTTTATCTGAGTATGATACAGAGTGTACTCGGTCTGATCGATTCCGACCGTACCCGTCGGTAGCTTTCGCACGGCGCCGTCAAGACCGAGCGCATGCATCAAATCTCTTTCAAATAGGGACAGGGGGCTTGGAGCTCCGCTCTTTTTGCCTTTACCCGTCCGCGGCCCAGGCTCGTCGTCGCCTCGTGTACGAGCACCAGCGATGACTGTGGTGTCGGATAATATTTTGTCGCCGGCCTCGCGTTCGATGATGCCGTGAGCCGCGTCCCACTGGTCCTCCCACTTTTGATCCCACTGTGGAACATAGCCAGTTGGATCGCTGTACTGATATGGGTTATTCCTATTCCACGTGTACGGCTTTTGGGACATTGGATCGTGAACGTCACCGCGGTATGCGTCTGGTGTCGTCCATGTTCCGGACTGCTCATCGTATGTGCGCACGCCTTGAAATGTGTTGAAGCCGTCGCTGAAGCCGTCCTGTTTGGGGATGCTCAGCATACCGCCACGACCCAAAAGTGGAATGACCGACGGCGTTGTAAAGTGCGCCGGAACAAATGACCACGGAGCAGTAGCATTCGACAAGCAAGGGGCCATTGAAGGCGCGAATTGGGAGAAGGGCGCCTGCGCGCCGATCGCGTTTCCCGCGTTGTGGCAACCGAGAATCTGTCCGCTGACGCGTTCCCAGACCGTGAGCGGATTCGCTGCACCCGGAACGTAGTCGGCGAAGTCCGCGACTTTGACGTCGTCGATCTGCCCCGCGGGATTCACCGTGAACAGAAGGTCGTCGCCGTCCCACGCGAGCGTGTCATATTGAAAGTCGGTCGGCAACTGCGGCCCGAGGCCAGCGAAGCTCGTTGAACCAATTTGAAGCGGATGGCCCAGCGCACCCCACCGATATCCCAGCTGAAACTCGACGGGACCGGCGCCTTTGCCATACGTCTGCCACGGATACGCTTGCTGGATCAGATGATTCTCGACGTCGTATTGCTTGGTGTTGGTGTACGGCTGAGCTGCGGTTGCGTCCGTTGAAGAACCCGGCCCGGGCGAAAAGTCGGCGCCGGTTTGCCGGCCGCTGTTGTCGTAGTCATACGTCCAGTCGCTGTCCGCGATGCCTGTTGGATTCGAGCAACCCATACATGTGTTTCTCGACTGCGTCGACTGGGTGCGGCCTTGGAAAGCGTTGAAAGCGAAGCTCGCTGTCTTTGGATTGATGCTCGTTGCCGTCGCCGGAGTAATCTGGATGCGCGTGCCGTTCGCGTATTCGTATGAGTTCGCGTCCTGTGCAATCTCGCCCCGCGATGTGTAGACGAACGCCGGCATACTGCCAGCGACGTATCCGCTTCCGGTGTACGGGTAGAAACCGAGGCCGAGTTGGCCGCCTTCCGCGTTGTACGTAATCGCGTTCTCGTAGAAACCCGGCGCGGTCGTAGACTGCAGCAGGCCAACCGACGTCGGCGAGCCATTCGCGGTGTACGTGAAAGTGCTCGGCGCTTGCCCGGTGGAATCCGAGCGACTCGTGAGCCGCTTTCCGCCAGTGTACGTGAACGAGAATGACTGCGATCCGGCGACATTGAGTTGGCGCAGAGCGCCATCGTTGCGATACGTGTACGCGAACATGCCGGGGCACTTTCACGTACACCGCGAATGGCAGGTTGCCGGTGCCGAGATTGACCATGAAGTGCCCGCCGCCCGGGATGTTTTCTTCCTGATAGCGCCACCAGCGATTGATGCCGGTGCCGGACGGTGCCAACGTCGGCGCCGGAGTCGGCGTCGCCGTCGGGGTTGACGTCGGCACCGGGGTCGCTGCCGGCGTCCCGGTCGGGCACGGTGTGGGTGTGATGGGCGGCGGCCCGATCATCATCGTTTTGCGCACGATCGCGGAGGAGCCCGAACAGTCTTGGACGGCCTGCGTCGAACGGCCGCTGGCCGTTGCGACGGCGAGCTTCGGGCTCGATACGATGGGCGGGACGGTGAACAGCACGCTCGGATTCGGCCGCCGTTGTGACTGCGGTGCCAGCGCCGGAGCGGTGACGGCATGCGCGTGCGCGTGTGTCGTCGCGATTCACGAGCTCGTTCGGCGTGAACATATGCGGGCCCGGAACGTGCACGCCGTGCGCGCGCACTCCCGGGACGGCCTTCGGCCGCAGCATATCGGCTGGCGGCGGCACGATGCGCACGCGGCGGGGCTCCTTGACCTCGATCCGCGTCGGTGCGCTGACCGCAACCATGGTGTGGCTCGCGAAGGCGCGCGCCTGCGCGATCCCAGAGCCGCCGAGCCACGCGGAGGCAAACGGCGTCGCCGGCGCGCTCTCGAGCAGAAGACCGAACGAAAGCAGCGCCGCGAGTGCGGCACGAAGACGAATGCGCACGAAAAAATCCCCCGAACAGTACGCTGTCGATTCGGCGCTGTGCGCATGACATCGCGCCGATCGCTTAAGATCGGCGCACCACCCGAACAACCCTCGCGGCGTTGTGTACCACGCGCTTCTGCGCGGCGTCAATCTGCGTTCTCCACAAGTTTGTTGCTGCGGAACAGCATCGCATGCTTTCCACAGATTCTGTTTCGACGCGCAGGACTCACGCGACGAATCGTCCATACAGCACGCGCTGCACCGGGGTTCACGGGTGTCCAAATGAACGTTGTGATGCGAGCGAGCCACGCGACGTCTATCGCACTGGTCATCGCCGCTTGGGGAACTGCTTCGCTTGCCGATCCGCACGCAAGGGCGATGATCGCCGCGCGCAGCCCCGCGCGCGCGAGCGCGCCGGGAACGCGCGTGTCGCTCCGCGCGGAGAACGAGCCGGTGCGCGCCGTGCTGATGCGCCTGGCGCGTTCGTCCAGCGCGAACATCGCGGTGAGCGAAACCGTCGGCGGCTACGTCACCGTGAACCTGCACGGGGTCACGCTCGCGCAAGCGTTGCGCGCGATCCTCGACCCGCTCGGAGCCGAGTACCACCTGCGCGAAGGCGTTTACGAGGTTGCAACATCAACCACGGTACGCGCGTCGTCTGCTCCGGGAACGACGCCCGCCGTCGTGCCCCTCACGGTCGTGAGCGCGAAGCGAGCGGCGGGGATTGTCCGCCCGCTCTTCCCACAGGCATCTGTGCGCGAGGACCCTCGCGCGAACGCGCTCATCGTTGTTGCGCCGCCCGGCGATGTGCAGGCGATCCGCGCGGTCGTGCAAGGAATCGACGTGCGCGACCCCTCACGCGCGCAGACCGAGGCGATCGTCGTGCACCTCACGCGCGCCGGCCCGCTCGCCGAGCAGTTGCGGAAATCATTCCCGAAGGCGCGCTTCGAGACAGTCGGCGAGCGTCAGCTGTTGATCACTGCAACACCGAACGACTTCACCGAGATCAAGGCGGCGATCGCCGCGCTCGACACGGCGGGCGCAACGCCGCCGCCTGCGCCGTTCGCCACCGAGGCGCTGCCCGTCTCGAAGCGCGCGCCGCGCGAGGTCGCGCGAGCGCTCGCTTCGCAAGTCCCCGGACTGCGCGTGGCCGTCTCCGGCAGCGCAGTCGTGCTCTCCGGGCCGCCCGAGGCCGTGACTCGCGGCAAAACGCTCGTCGCGCAACTGGACTTGCCGACGTTCGGCGAGCGCTACACGCAGGTCTACCGCATCCGCACGCTTGACGCCGGCTCGGTGGCCGACTTGCTACCGCCGCAGCTTCCGGGAGGCCGACATCAGCCTCGATGCAGCGCTGAACGCGGTCGCGGTGACGGCGACGCTCGCGCAGCAGCAGCGGATCGCCGATGCGATCGCGCAGCTCGACGCATCGCCGGGCGCGCAGACGCCGACCGGCGTGCAGAACGGCGCGATGGGCAACGGATCACCCGAGGTCGTCACGCCGGACGGACGCGTGCTGCAACTGCCCACCCCGGGACAGATCGCGCTCGTCGGCCCGCCAGCCAGCATGCGCACCGCGCGTGGGTTTCTCGATAAGGTTGATGTCGTCGCACCCCTGGTGGTGCTCGACACCGAGGTGCTTGAGCTCGACGAGAGCGTGGCCAAGAACCTGGGGCCTGCAGCTCGGAACGGCAGCGATTACCAGCACGTTCACTGAGGTGCAACCCCTGCCGAATCCGGACGGCACCGCCGGGCGCATCGGCGGCTTCCAGGCGCTCACGCGCACGCCGATCAGCTTCACCGCGCAACTCAATCTGCTGGTGCAGAACGGCAAAGGCCGCGTGCTGGCCGACCCGCGCATCAGCACCCTCTCCGGCCGCACGGCATCGATCCGCGCCGGCGACACGATATCGATCCTCACCACCACCGCCGGGAACGCGGGCACCATCGCGACCACCCAGGTGCAGAGCTTTCAGACCGGCGTGACCCTTGACATCACGCCCTCGGTCACGCCGGACGGCGGCGTCACGGTCGTCCTGCATCCGGTCGTGAACAGCCTGATCGGCACGAACGCCGGCGTGCCGGAGATCAGCACGCGCGATACGCAGACCACGGTCCACCTTCAAGACGACGAGACGCTCGTCATCGGCGGGCTCATCCAAGAAAGCGACACGCGCACGACCACGAAGATTCCGTTCTTGGGCGATCTGCCGGCGATCGGACGGGTGTTCCGCAACGACAACGTCCAAGGCCAGCGCAACGAACTCATTATCGTCGTGACGCCGCACATCGTGCGGCCGGGGCAACCCGTGCTGCCGGGTCCGGCGCTGCAGGCAGTACCCTCGCCGCGACCGCTTCCAACCTTGCCGCCGAACACACGGCTGCCGTCGCCGCGCGGGCAACTCCCGCCGCGCGCGCAAGCGCCCAGTACGCCGGCTGCGATGACAACGCCGGCGTCCTCGGCATCGCCGTCGGCCCCACCGAGCGGTAGTCCGCGGAGCGCCGGCACACCGACTCCCGTCCCGAGCGCCTTCGCGCAAACGAACGTGTTCACATTCGGCGCAGCACCGCAGAGCAATTTTGCGAAGCCGACCGACCCCGTGCAGATTTTCTACGCCACGCTGTCACCGACCGTCGTGGGCGCCGGTACGCCGTTGCGGCTCGCCGTCATCACGAGCTCGAACGCGACTGCCGTGAAGCTTACCATCGGCTCGCAGTCGCTGCCGCTCACCCAAACGGCGGCCGGGCAATGGCAAGCGACGTTCCCGTTTCCCGCACTGCCGCAATCACAAGGCAGCGTGATGACTTCGCTCGTGGCCAGCCGCGCTGACGGCACGTCGGCCACCGTGCCAATTCCCGTGAATATCGCCGCGCCGTGATCCGAAGGCGCTTTGCATTACGGCGCTTCACGACCATAGCGGCCGGCGCGCGACGACGCGGCGTGAGCCGCATTCATGGCTCCTCACGGTGCTTGTGCACCTTCACGCTGAGTAGGATCTCGGCGTAGTCGGCGGCGTCTTGCAAGTCCGGCGCGGCGAAACCTTGCCGCTTTGAGACGGTCGCGAGGAGCAGCAGCGATACGAGGCCTTCCGGACCGCACGAGGTTTCGTAGGTCAGGTACGCTTCGCGCAACACGCGCTCTTGCTCCGTGCACGGCGCACGCGTCCAATCGATCCCGACGCGCGCGAAGATCTCGGGCGCCTTGAACGGGACGACGTTCTTCATGAGCCGAGGAGCGTCGTGCCGCGGTAAATGCGCGCCGCTCGAACGGCTCCGAGATCACTGTGGAATGAGGCGAGCGACCGCCGGTACTGACGCGCGTACACCTCGTAGCGAACGGGCTCGCGACGAATGCATCGGCCAAGCAGCCACGCCGCTCGCTCGATGCGGAAAGACCCGCGCAGGGATGAGGGCCGGGTGATCGGCGCAACAGCGCCGAATCTGCGGATTGTCATTCGATGCTAACTCCATCGGGTGACGGGCCCGGTCAGTGGTTGCACACTGGCCGGGCCGCTTCGTACGTTGCGGATCGGCGTTCGCCGATCTAACTTCAATTATAGCACACGACGTTCGCCGCAGTCATGTACGCCATAGTGAATCGTACGAAAAAAATAAGCGTCGGCTCGATCGTCAGTCAATCGAACGCGAGCGCGATCGCTGCGGCTAGGTCGCATGCGCCTTCGGGCGTGATGAGGCGCGTGAAGCCGAGCTTCGTCGCTTCCGCGGCTCGTCGTGCCGGCTGCGACACCGAGCGGAGCTCGCCCGACAACCCGAGCTCGCCGAACCCGACCGTGCCGGTGGCCAACGGCGCTTCGCGGAACGCCGATGCGATCGCGAGCGCGATGCCGAGGTCGGCGCCCGTCTCGCCGACGCGCAGGCCGCCCGCCACCGAGCAATAGATGTCGTGGCCGCCCAGCTGCATGCCGGCGCGGCGTTCGAGGATCGCGATGATCATCGCCATGCGGGCTGCGTCGACGTTCGCGGCGAGGCGACGGGGCGTGCCGTATGCCGCTTCGCCGACGAGCGCCTGGATCTCGACCAGCACCGGCCGCATCCCGACGAGCGTCGGAACGACACACGTCCCGCTCGGGCGCGGACCGCGGCCGTGCAAGAACAGCGCGGACGGGTCGGCGACCTCGTGCAGCCCGCGATCGTCCATTGCGAACACGCAAATCTCGTCGATGCCGCCGAACCGGTTCTTGTACGCGCGCACGATGCGGTACTCGCCCGACTGATCGCCCTCGAAGTACAGCACCGTATCGACGAGGTGCTCGAGCAGCCGCGGCCCGGCGATCGCGCCGTCCTTCGTCACGTGGCCGACGAGGAATGTCGCGCACCCGGTCCGCTTCGCGAAATCCATCAGCACCTGCGTGCAGTCGCGAATCTGCGCGACGCTGCCGGCGAACGACTCGACGTCGGGCAGCCACATCGTCTGGATCGAGTCGATCACGACGACGTCCGGCACGTCGCGTTCAAGGGCGTCGAGCACCGCGCGCAGGTTGGTCTCCGGGAAGACGAGCAACGATTCCGTCGCGCCGACGCGCTGCGCGCGTAGCTTCGTCTGCGCGGCGGACTCCTCGCCGCATACGTACACCGCGCGCGCGCCGCCATGCGCCATCGCGCTCGCGAGCTGCAGAAGCAGCGTCGATTTGCCCGCGCCGGGCGGTCCACCGAGCAGCACCAGGCTCCCGGGCACGATGCCGCCGCCGAGCAGCGAGTCGAACTCCGGCATGCCGGTTCGCCGCCGCACCACGCGCGTGTCGTCGATCGACGCGAGCGTCATCGGCGCGCTCGCGCGCAGCGGAGCGACGGCGCGCGCCTGTGCGCCTTTCGCCGGCTTCACGACGGGCGCGTCCTCGAATGTGTTCCACGCCTCGCACGACGGGCACCGCCCGAGCCACCGCGCGGACTCGAACCCGCACGCCGTACAGAAGAAGACGGACTTGGCCTTCGCCACGCGCCCAGTGTTGCGCGGCGCTGTGCCGGGTGCCTGGCACAGCGGCGAGAAGGTCTGCCCGATGGCTCTGAGCCGGCGCTCCTTCGCAGCCGCGACGTCCGCGCTGCTGCTTCTGCCGGCGCATGCTGCGGCGCGCGCGGCGACGCCGGATCCGGCCCGTGTCGCGGACGAGGTGCGCGCGGAGTTTCTCCACGCGTGGAACGGCTACACGGCGGCGGCGTGGGGATTCGACGAGGTTCGGCCCGTTTCGGGCACGGCGCACGACTTCTTCGTTCCCGGCCACACGTTCGGGCTGTCGATCGTCGAGGCGCTCGACACGCTGTACGTGATGGGACTCGACGACGAGCTCGCGCGCTGCGTGCGGTGGATCGCCGATCGTCTGTCGTTCGACGTCGACGCCGAGGTGCAGATGTTCGAGATGAACATCCGCATGACGGGCGGTCTGCTGGCGGGCTACCACGCGACCGGCGAGCGGCGTCTGCTCGAGCTCGCGCGCGAGGTGGCGGACCGGCTCCTGCCGTGCTTCACGAAATCGCCGACCGGGGCGCCGTACCGGTACGTCAACCTGCGGACGGGAGCGGTGCGGCAGCCGCGCACGAACCTCGCCGAGATCGGCACGAACCTGCTCGAGTTCGGCGACCTGTCGCGCCTCACCGGCGATGCGAAGTACCTCGACGCGTCGATGCGCGCGTACGAAACGGTCATCACGAAGCGCTCGCCGCTGAACCTGCTCGGCACGTACTTCGATGTCGAGCGCGGCGACTTCACCAAGAACGAGGACGTCGCGCCGAACGATCCGGCCGACTCGTTCTACGAGTATCTGTGGGGCGGGTGGCAGATGCTCGCGGTTGCCGCCCTGTCGCGATTGGTACCGCATGCTGACGGGCGCGATCCTCGCGCACTCGGCCGACCGCGTCGACGGACGCCTCTGGTTCGCGACCGTCGACTACCGCACGGGCGAGAAGATCGGGCACACGCAGTCGGAGCTGGCCGCGTTCTACGCCGAACTGCTCGCGAAGGGCGGCGATCGAAGCGCCGGCGCCGCCTATTACGACGCATTCACCGCCGTGCTCGACCGCTACGGGATCATCCCGGAGGGGTTCGACTACCGCACGCTGGCGCCCACCGAAGACCGCGGCAACGCGCTGCGCCCGGAGTACGTGAACGCGTCGTGCGACCTCTGGTTCCTGACGCACGAGCAGAAGTACCGCGACACTGCGTACCGCTACTTCACCGCGCTGCGCGAGCATTGCCGCGTGACGGGCGGCTACACGGTGGTCGACGATGTCACGACGCGGCCGGTGGTCCTCGGCGATCTCTTCCCCGCCTACGCGTTCGCCGAGAACTTCAAGTACCTGTACCTCATGTTCGCGAGCACGCCGCGCTTCGATGAGAAAGCGTACTACATGAGCACCGAAGGCAAGCTGCTGCGCGGTCTCGTGCGCTGATGCACCGACTCGCGTTCGCGCTCTTCGTTGTCGCGCTCGCCGCGTGCACGCCGTCGGCTGCGCCGTCCAGCGGCGGGCGTCACCCGTGGACGCAGCCGCACGTGCTCCGCTTGGCCGACGTTGCCGATCCCGACAGCCTCAACCCGCTGCTTTCGACCATGGACCTCAGCTACGACCTCTCGTCGCTGATGTTCTCGTACCTGATCGTTGCCGACCGCAGCGGCACGATGATCGGCGATCTGGCCACGGACGTGCCGTCGCTCGCGAACCGCGGAATCTCCGCCGACGGCCGCACGTACACGTACCGTCTGCGGCGCGGCGTGCTGTGGCACGACGGCGTGCCGCTGACGTCGCGTGACGTCGCGTTCTCGTGGCGTGCGATCATGAGCCCGCGCAACGACGTGCTCCACCGCGAAGGCTACGAGGAAGTGCAGTCGATCGCCACGCCCGACGACCATACCGTCGTCGTGCGCCTGCGCCGGCGCTACCCGCCGTTCGTGACGCAGTTCTTCACGACGCTGCAGGAAGGCGCGAAGCCGGTCGTGCCCGAGCACCTGCTCGCGAAGGAACGCTCGATCGACGAAGCGCCGTACAACGCGCACCCGATCGGAAGCGGTCCGTTCCGCTTCGTGCGCTGGGATCGCGGGACGCGGCTCATGCTCGCGCGCAACGACCGCTATTTCCGCGGCCGGCCGAAGCTGGACCGCATCGAGCTGACGATCGTGCCCGATGAAAACACGCTCATGACGCAAGTTCGCACGCACGCGGTCGACCTTCCCGTGTCGACGTCGGCGCTCGTGTGGGACCGGCTGCGGCGCAGCGAGGGTTTGCGCGCGCGCCTCGACCCGTGGAACTCGGAGATGCTGCTCGCGCTGAACGACGCGCGCCCCGCGCTGCGCGCCGTCGCGGTTCGGCGAGCGATCGCGTCCGCGATCGATTACCGCGCGATCATCCACAAGCTCACGTTCGACACGGGTGCGATCGCGACGGATGTCGTGGCGCCGGGTTCGACCGGCTATGCCGGCAACGCACCGTACCGGTACGACCCGGCGCATGCGAAGGCGCTGCTCGAAGCGCACCGGTGGCACGCCGCAGCGGACGGAACACGCTCGAAAAACGGCACGCCCCTCGAGCTGCTGGTGGTCGTCGCCTCGAAGGGGAGCGGCCCGCTCTACGCGGTGCAATTGCAGGCGATGCTGCGCGCCGTCGGCATCACGGTAGCGATCAAGACGTATCCGTACAAGGGTGTGTACGCGTACGACGGCCCGATCGTCACCGGGCGCTACGACCTGGCGATCTACGGCAATACGCTCCCGTACGACCCCGATCGCACCAGCACGCTGACGTGCGATCAGTTCACGCCGAAAGGCATGAACGAGTTCCGCTTCTGCGATCCCGCGCTCGACCGCCTCGAACGCCGCGGCCTCGACACCGACGACCTGCTGCTCCGCGCCGCGCTCTACCGGCAGGCCGGTGCGCGCATCCATGCCGACGTCCCGTACATCCCGCTCTTTCTGCAACGCCGCCCGGCCGTGATGAACGACGACCTTCGCGGCTACGACCCCTCGCCGGCCGCGGCACCATGGTGGAACGCATGGCAGTGGGATATCTGACTCGATGCACGAGCTGCGGCGCACGCGGACCTGACCGGCCTTGCGGAGAACGTGAGCGCCCGGCATGGCGAACGACCACGTCGCAATCGACGGATTCGTTGCGTCCGGTAAGACGCTCGCGGGGAAGACGCTCGCGGCGGAGACCGGGCACCTCTATCTCGATACCGGGGCGATGTACCGTGCCGTCGCGTATCTGGCGCTTCGCAACGGCGTCGACCTCGACAACGAGCGCGCGCTGCTCGCGATGCTGCAGCAGCATACGATTGCGATCGTCGCGGATTCTGCGCGGTCGGCCGGCTACCGCGTCGTCGTCGACGGGCGCGACACCGGCGCGCGCCTCTTCGATCCCGACGTCGCCGCCGCCGTGTCGACCGTCGCGGCGCGCCCCGGCGTGCGGGCCGAGCTCGTGCAGCGACAGCGCGCGATCGCCGCGCAAGGTCCCGTCGTCATGGCGGGCCGCGACATCGGCACGGTCGTGCTGCCGGACGCGCGGCACAAGTTCTTCCTGACCGCGTCGGTTGACGAGCGCGCGCGCCGCCGGCAGGCGGAGTTCCACGAGCGCGGGCTCGACGTGCCGTTCGAGGACGTTCGCGCGCAGATCGTCGAGCGCGACCGGCTCGACTCGACGCGCGACGTCTCGCCGCTGCGTGCCGCGCCCGACGCCGTCACGATCGACTCGACGACGATGCAGCCTGACGCGGTCGTCGCCGCGATGCGCGCCGCGATGGACGCCGCGCGCGCGTGACGCTGTACGACGTCGCGAAGGCCGCCGTCACGGCGATCGCGCGCGCGACGTTCCGGTTCCGCGTCGTCGGCGCCGACCGCATTCCGCGCACCGGCGGCCTCATCGTCGCGGCCAACCACGTCTCGAACTTCGATCCGCCCCTGCTCGGCATCGCGGTCCCGCGGCCCGTGTCGTACATGGCGAAGAAGGAGCTCTTCGCCATGCCGGTCCTCGGCTGGCTCATCGCGCACTTGAACGCCTTCCCGGTCGACCGGCAGGCCGGGGGAACCGCCGCGCTGCGGGCGTCGATCCGCATGTTGAAGGAAGGGCGGTGCATCGGCATCTTCCCCGAGGGCGGGCGCAACGTGAGCGGCACGAACGAGGAGAAGGCCGGAGCGGCGTTCCTTGCGGCCGCGTCCGGAATGCCGGTCGTGCCTGCCGCGATCATCGGAACGCGCACGCTCCGTCCGTTCGCCCGGGTGACCGTCGCGTTCGGCGACCCGATCCGCATCGAACGGAACCGGCAGTCGCCGGCCGACGATTTGGAGAAGGGGGCCAACGACATCATGCAGCGGATCCGCTCGCTCCAAGGGAGCATCCGGTGATCATCAAGCGGGCCAAGACCCAGGGCTTCTGCTTCGGCGTCGCCATCACGGTCAAGAAGGCCGAGGAGGCCGTGGATCGCCTCGGCGGCGGCGTCACCACGCTGGGACACGTCGTGCACAACCCGCAAATGGTCGCGGCGCTGGAGTCGAAGGGCCTCAAGAACGCGACGTCCGTCGAAGAGGTCGACACCGAGACGATGTTCGTGCGCGCGCACGGGCTGCCGGTCGGCGTACTCGACCGCGCCAAGGAGCGCGGGCTCACCATCATCGACGCGACCTGCCCGATGGTGACGAAGATCCACGTGCAGGCCGAGAAGCTGCGCGACGAAGGCTACAAGATCATCGTCGTCGGCGACCCGACGCACCCGGAGGTGAAGGGCACGCTCTCGCACGTCCCGGGCGCGTGGTGCATCACGAGCCCCGAGGACATCGACGCGCTGCCGCGCGCGAGCCGCGTCGGCGTCGTCGTGCAGTCGACGTGGAACGGGCAGGGCTTCGCGGAGATCGTGCGCAGGCTGAGCGAGAAGTACTACGAAGTCCGCGCGATCAACACGATCTGCACCGACACGAAGAACCGGCAGAGCGAGGTCGACACGCTCTCGCGCGAGGTCGAGGTGATGGTGGTCGTCGGCGGCAAGACGTCGGCGAACACGAAACACCTCGCCGAGCTGGCCGCGATGAACGGCGCGCGCGCGTACCACGTCGAGGGTCCCGACGAGCTCGAGGCCGCCTGGTTCGCGGGCGTCCAAACCGCCGGTTTGATGTCCGGCGCGTCGACGCCGGGATGGCTCGTGGACCGCGTCGCGGACCGCATGGATGAGCTCGCCGGCGACACTCGATAGCCTCGAAGCCGCTCTCGAGCGGGCCGTCACGCGCTTCGACGACGGGTCCGCAGTCGGTGCGCAGATCCGCTATCACTTCGGGTTCGGCGACGAAGCGCGCCGCGGCAAGCGGCTGCGCTCGCGGCTCGTGCTCGAGGTCGCCGACGAGGAAGGCGCGCCGCGCGAAGAGGCGCTGCCGCCCGCGTGCGCCGTCGAGATCATCCACGAGTTCTCGCTGATTCACGACGACATCGAGGACGGCGACCGCCTGCGCCGTGGCCGCGAGACGCTGTGGGCGCGCTACGGCGCCGCGCACGGCATCAACTCCGGCGACGCGCTGTGCTCGGTCGCGTACCTCACGCTGCTCCACGACGCGTCCGGGCCGCCGGAGCGCACGCTCGCGATGAACCGCGTGCTGCTGGCGGCGCACCTCGCGATGTGCGGCGGCCAGGGCCGCGACATCGCGTTCGAGACGGAGCCGCGCGTGACGATGGCGGAGTACCGCGAGATGATCGGCGGCAAGACGGCGGCGCTGTTCAGCGCGGCGTGCGAGCTCGGCGCGCTCGCGGCGGACACCAGCGAGTCGCGAGTGGACGCGTACGCGCGGCTCGGGCACGCGTACGGCATCGCCTTCCAGATCGAGGACGACGTGCTCGGCACGTGGGGCGACTCGGAGACGACCGGGAAACCTGCGGGCGCCGACCTGGCGAAGCGGAAGTGGACGTTCCCCGTCGTGTGGGCGCTGGCCGGGCATCCGTCCGAGGCGCGCACGGCGATCGAGCGCGCGTACGGACACGGCGCGACGCTGACCGCCTCGGACGTCGCGGCGACGGTCGCCGCGCTCGACCTTCTGGGCGCGCGCGAAGCCGCGCTGCTCGCCGCGCGCGACGAGCTCGCGGTCGCGGACGCCGTCGCCGAAGCGAGCGGAGTCGATCGCAGCGGGCGCGTGCGTGCCTTCTTCCGTGGCGCGGCCCGGAGGAATGCGTGAGCGCGTCGGCACGCGCGTCCTTCGCGCAGGCGTCGGCGCTCGCGCGCGCGGGACTCGGACCGCTCGCGTGGATCCTGGGCGCCGGACTGATCCTGCGCATGCTGTTCGTGCTGAGCACGGGCTTTCACAACGACGTCTCGGCTTTCGAGTCGTGGACGCTGACGCTGCGCGACAACCCGCCGTGGACGTTCTACGCGAAATCCGGGTTCGCCGACTACCCGCCGGGCTATTTCGTCGTGCTGTGGGTGCTCGCGAAGATCTACGCGCTGTTCCCCGGCATGGGTGTGGACTCCACGGACGGCTGGGTCGTGCTGCGCGTGCTGATCAAGCTGCCCGCGATCGCGATGGACCTGGTCAACGCGTACATCGTGTACCGTATCGTGCGCCGTTACGCCGCCGAGAAGACGGCGCTCGTCGCGGCGGCGTTCGTCGCGCTGAACCCCGCGGCGATCTACGTCTCGTCGTACTGGGGACAGGTCGACTCGGTCTCGTGGGGGCTCGCACTGCTCTCGGTGTGGCTCGTGCTGCGCGCGGGCGACGAGCCGGCACGCACCGTGTCGCGGCTGACGTGGGCCTGGCTCGCGCTCGCATTCTCGGTGCTGATCAAGCCGCAGGGCTCGACGCTCGGCTTCCTGCTGCTGGCATATCCGTTCGCCACCGCGGACGCCGCCGTGCGTGCGCGCCGTCTCGCGGGCACCGCGTGCGGCGTCGCCGGCGCGTTCGGGCTGGCCGCGGTCGTGGGGCTGCTGTTCCATCCGAGCGCCGACGTCTTCCGCTGGCTGTTCACGCGCTATCAGTTCGGCAGCACCGTCTACCCGTACACGTCGGTCAACGCGTTCAATCTCTACGCGCTGCGCCTGCCGTTCTGGAGGCCCGACAGCGACCCGATCTCGCTGTTCGGCTTGAGCGCCGGCTCGTATGCGATCTGGGGCGTCGGGCTCGTCGTCGCGGCGACCGCGCTGCTCGTCGGACGCTACCTGCAGCGGCGCGACGACCGCGCGCTGCTCGAGGGCGCGATGCTGGTCGCGCTGGCGTTCTTCGTGCTCGCGACGCGGATGCACGAGCGCTACGTCTACGGCGCGTTCCTGTTCGCCATGCCGCTGATCGCGTTCGGGCGAACGGGCGTCACCTCGTCGCTCGTGCTCACGGTGACGATGTGGCTGAACCTCGCGTACTCGCTCGCGTACCAGACGGTGATGGAGTCGAAGATCCCGGGCGTCGACGCGACGTACCTCTGGCCCGGCGTCTCCAACCTCGCCGCGCTCGCGAACGTCGCGCTGTTCTTCTGGCTCGGCTATCTCTATCTCGGGCGCGACGAGGCCGTCGCCGCGCAGCCGGGACGCGACCGTGTCGGCGAGGTCTGGGCGACGGTCGTCGCGCGGGCGCGCGGCTGGTTCGACCCGCGCGAGGGCACGGTCGGCATGACGCGCACCGACTGGATGCTCGCGGGCGGCATCGTCGCGTTCGCGTTCGTCGTCGCGATCGTCGGCTACGCGTGGCCGCCGGAGAAGATCTTCGACGAGGTGTACTTCGCGCGCGCGGGCAGCGAGTATCTGCGCGGCATCCAGCAGTACGAGTGGACGCATCCGCCCTTCACCAAGCTCGTCATCGCGCTCTCGATGCTGCTGTTCGGCGGCACGCACGGGCTGGGCGATACCTCGTGGGGGTGGCGGTTCCTCAACGTGCTGGTCGGCGCGCTGCAGTGCGCCGCGATCTACGCGTTCGCCAAGCGGCTCACGGGGCAGACGTGGCTCGCGATCACTGCCGCGCTGCTCCTCGCGCTGGACGGTTTCCACTACGTCGAGTCGCGCATCGCGACGGGCGAGATCGAGATCGCGACGCTGAGCCTCGTCGTGCTCTACGCGCTGTACCGCTATCTGCTGGCCTCGCAGGTGCGCGTGAAGCCGATCGTTCCCGACCGCTTCGGCGTGCGCTTCTGGGCCGCGCTCGCGGCCGGAACGCCGATCGCGGCGGCGCTCGCATGGCTCGCGAACATCCCGCCGCCGCACCGCGCGGTGCAGATCGCGAACGGCATCGGGCCGGGCGATCCGACGCGCATGACGTACGAGATCGCGTTCGTGTACTTCGAGCTCGGCGTGTATCTGTTCGCGCGCTGGCTCGGCTCGCGCGGCGAGCGCCGCGGCAGCATCGTTTCGTATGCCGACGGCACGGTCGTCGAGGTTCCGCCCAGCGGGTCGCCGTCCGTGCACCAGCCCGAAGCCCCGGTCGATCCCGACCTGCGGGTTCGCGTGGACAAGAACGGCACGGAGACGTACGCGACGCCGGTCGCCGCGGCGACGTTCGCGACGAGCGGCACGATGACCGTCGGCGGTGTCGTGCGGGTGCTCGCCGGCGACGCGCGCGTGTGGCTCGGCGTGCTCGCCGTCGCGATGGGCCTCTTGCTCTCGAGCAAGTGGACGGGGTCGCTCGATCTCGCGGTGCTGTGGGTCGTGATCCTCGCGGTCAGCGCGCAGCGGTTTCTGTCCGGGCGCGCGCTGTACGGGAACCCGCGCGGCTTTCCGATCGACGTCGTGCTCGGCGTCACCGCATTCACCGCGGCGACGATCTACGTGCTGGCGTACATCCCGTTCTTTCTGCGCGGCGCGGGGTTCTCGGACCTGATCGCTCTGCAGCAGCAGATGTACTGGTACCACAGCAGCGGCGTCATCCACGCCACGCACCCGTACTCGTCGGTCTTCTGGCAGTGGCCGATCATGCAGATTCCGGTGTCGTACTACTATCACGACTTCCGGTCGGCTGCGGACGCGTCGAACGCCGGCGCGTGCTGCGTCGCCGAGATTCTCTCGCTGCCGAACCCGGCGGTGTTCCTGCTCGGGCCCGTCTCCGTGCCGTTCGTCGGGTGGCTCGCATGGCGCGAGCGCCACAAGGGCTACGCGCTGCTGGTCGTGGCGTACCTCGTCCAGTGGCTCCCCTACGCGCGCTCGCCGCGCATCATGTGGGAGTACCACTTCTTCCCGAACCTCGCGGTGATCGTGCTCTGCAACGTCGTGCTGATCGCGCACGTCTGGCGCGCGCTCGCGAACCGCTCCCTCGGGACGGCGCGGTGGACGCTGGCGGCGTACGGCGCGGTCGTCGTCGGTCTGTTCGCATTCTTCTATCCGGTGCTGGCGGGCACGAAGGTCACGTATGCCGCATGGTACCAGCGCATGTGGCCGGACGAGCTGGGCATCCCGAACACGAGCTGGATCATCCCGCACCGCAACCAGCAGTAACGGAAGAGACGATGTCAGGGCATTCCAAGTGGCACAACATCAAGCTGAAGAAGGGCAAGGTCGACGCGCAGCGCGGCGCGCTCTTCACCAAGCTCTCGAAAGAGATCATTCTCGCGGCGAAGGGCGGCTCGCCCGATCCCGAGGCCAACTACCGCCTGAAGATGGCGGTCGAGAAGGCGCGCGAGAACAACATGCCGGCCGACAACATCAAGCGCGCGATCGCGCGCGCGACCGGCGGCGCCGGCGAGCGTGAGATCGAGGAGATTCGCTACGAAGGGTACGGACCGGGCGGCGTCGCGGTGATCGTCGACGCGGCGACCGACAACCGCAACCGCACCGCCTCGGAGCTGCGCTTCCTGTTCAGCCGCAACGACGGCAGCCTCGGCGAGACCGGCAGCGTCGGATGGATGTTCGCCGCGCGCGGCATCGTCGACGTCGATCGCGGCAAGCTGACCGAGGACGAGCTCACCGAGCGTGCGCTCGTCGACGGCGTCATCGACGTGCGCTTCGGCCCTTCGACGAGCTCGGGAGCGGCTGCGGAAATCGTCACCGAGCCGCAGGCGCTGATGTCGGTCAAGGAGGCGCTGGAGCGCGCGGGCGTGCGCGTTCGGGGCGCGCAGCTCGCGATGGAGCCGACGCAAACGGTGCGCCCGTCCGACGCCGAAGCGGAGCGCGTCCTCACGTTCCTCGACGCGCTCGAAGAGCACGAAGACGTGCAGCGCGTCTTCAGCAACGTCGACTTCGACGAAGCGCAGCTGGAGGCGCTCGCCTGATGCAGAGCGGCGCCACAGACGTCGCGCCCTCAGCGGCGCGGCGGCGGTTCGCGCCGCTGCTGGACCGCGACTGGCTGTTCGCGCTGTCGCTGGCGTTCGCCGTCGGCGTGCTCGTATGGTTCGGCCGCGCGATCAAGGAATTCTTCGCGCCGACCGCGGCGATGGTGTACGTCCCCGCCTTCGCCGGTCAGACGAGCGCCGATGCGACGACGGAATGCGCGCGCGTGCGTTTGCGCTGCGTCATCGTCGGCACGCAGCCCAGCGACCGGTTTCCGAAGGACGTCGTCATGAGCCAGCAACCGGCGTCCGGCGCGCACGTGCGCGAAGGCCGGCAGGTGTCGCTGCTCGTGAGCAGCGGCGTCGTGATCTTTCCGATGCCGGATCTGCGCTTCGAGTCGCTGCGCAACGCCGGCCTCGACCTCAACCGCTTCAGACTGCAGCTGGACAAGACGACGTATGTCGCGGACGACGACGTGCCGCGCGATCACATCGTCGCGCAGGACCCGCCGCCGCTCTCGAGCGTGCGTCAGGGCTCGAAGGTGAGCTTCACGTTGAGCAAAGGGCCGCCGAGCGGCGTGAAGGTGCCGAACTTCACCGGCATGTCGATCGACGATGCGCGCGGCGAAGCACAGCGCCAGCGCATCCACCTCGGGCAGATCGTGTGGACGCCGTTCGGCCCCTCGGGACCCTCGCGCGGCGTCATCGTCCGGCAGAATCCCGGCCCGGGTGCGACGATCGAGCCGTTCGAGGACGTGTCGCTTCAAGTGAGCGCCGGGCCTGGCGAGTACGGATACCTCATCCGCCAGGTCCACGCGGCCGCCACCGTGCCCGCGCGCGACGACGCAGCGCACGTGCGCATCGAAGTGCGCGACGACACGGGCACGTCGAACATTTACGACGGCTACGCGCAAGGCGGCCAGAAGCTCGACTTCAACGTCACCGCGGTCGGCACGGCCGAGATCGACACCTACGTCAACAACGAGCTGCTGAACCAGACGCAGATCGGCCGCGAGCCGCAGCGCTGGATCCCGACGCCGGCACCATCGGGAACGAAAAGCAAATGATCGTCCGGGCGACCTCGGGGAATGCGGCCACGCGGTGACAGTGCGCCGCGTCAAAATTGCGCCGTCGCTCCTCTCGGCGGATTTCGCCGAGATCGCCGATGCGATTCGCACGGTCGAGAGCGCCGGCGCGGATGAGCTGCACCTCGACTCGATGGACGGCGTCTTCGTGCCGAACTTTACGTGGGGCATGAAGATCGTCGCCGACATCCGCAAGCTCACGCGGCTGCCGTTCGATTGCCACCTGATGATCGTCGAGCCGGAGCGGTACGTCGAGGCGTTTCGCGAGGCGGGAGCCGACGTCATCACGTTCCACTACGAGGCGACGCCGCACGCGCACCGTCTGCTGCACCGCATCCGTGAATGCGGCGCGAAGGCGGGCATCGCGCTCAATCCGGCGACGCCGGTCGCGATGCTCGAGGATCTCGTCGAAGAGATCGACCGCGTGCTCGTGATGAGCGTGAACCCCGGCTTCGGCGGACAGTCGTTCATCGAGCGCGCGCTCGCGAAGATCGCCGAGGCGCGCGCGCTGCTCGACGCGCGCAATCCGGCGTGCGAGATCGAGGTCGACGGCGGGATCGGGATCGCGAACGCCGCGCGCGCGGCGCACGCGGGCGCCGACGTGCTCGTCGCGGGGAACTCCGTGTTCGGCGCGGACGATCCGGCGGCAGCGCTGCGCGGCATGCGGAGCTCGCTCTCCGCGCGGTGACCGAAGACGAGCTGATCGCCGGCATCCGCGAGCGATTGCGCGGCGTGGGGACGCAGCGGCTCGCGCTCGGCATCGGCGACGATGCGGCCGTGTGGCAGCCGTCGCGCTCGAACCGCAGCGTGATCACCAGCGACGCGCTCGTCGAAGGCGTGCACTTCACGCGCGCCGCGATGAGCCCGCGCGACGCCGGCCGGCGCGCGCTCGCGTGCAACCTGTCCGACATCGCGGCGATGGGCGCGCGCCCGGTGCTCGCGACCGTCGCGCTCGGCATCGCCCCGGACACCGATACCGGCTGGGTGCTCGAGGCGTACGACGGCATCGCGGAGCTAGCTGCGTCGTCGCGGTGCGCGATCGCGGGCGGCGACGTCACGCGCGCGCCCGCGATCTTCTTCGCGATCACGGTCGTCGGCGAGGTGCGTGCATCGAATCTGAAGACGCGCGCGGGTGCGCGGCCCGGGCGACGTCGTCGCGGTGACGGGCGCGCTCGGCGCGAGCCGCGCCGGCCTGCGCATCGCGGCGGACCGTCCGGACCTTGCGAACCGCCCGCAGTTTTCCGATGCGCTCGCGGCCTACCGCGCGCCGCAGCCGCGCCTGCGCGAAGGCCGCTGGCTCGCCGCCTCCCGCTCGGTGCGCGCGATGATGGACCTCTCCGACGGGCTCTCGACTGACCTCGCGCGCCTTTGCGCCGCGTCCGGCGCGGGCGCGATCGTCGAGACGGTGCCGGTGCACGCGGCCGCGCGGGCGGTCGCCGAGGCCACGAACGACGATGCCGAAGCGTGGGCGCTCGGCGGCGGCGAGGACTACGAGCTGCTCGTCGCCGTCGAGAAGCGAGCGTTTCGCCACCTCGCCGGCCGTTTCGAGGCGCACACCGGGCGGCGGCTGATCGCGGTCGGCCGGATCACCGCCGAGCCTGGGCTCCGACGGGCCGACGGCACGCCGATCGCGCCGTCAGGCTGGGATCACCTGCGGGGTTAGGTCGCTCCGACGCGCTTCACGCGCTTGCTGCGCAGGCAGTTCGTGCAGACGCGGGCGGTCTTGTGCGTGCCGCGGTCGTCGACGCGGACGGCTTGGAGATTCGGGAGCCACCGGCGCTTGGTCTTGTTCATCGCGTGGCTGACGTTGTTGCCGGACATCGGCCCCTTGCCGCACACATCGCATCGCTTCGCCATAACAGGCGAATCGTATCAGAAACCGAGCACTCGAACAAGGCGCAGGGCGGCGGCCGTGATCCCAGGAACGCGAGGGACCGCCCCATGGCAGTCACGCACCTGGACGGCCGCGCCTTCGAGAAGTTCGTCGCCGCCGGAACGTACTTCTTGCGGAAGTACCGGAGCGTCCTCGACGACCTCAACGTCTTCCCGGTGCCCGACGGCGACACGGGGTCGAACATGTTCCTGACCGCGCGGGCGGCGATGGCCGCGACCCGGCCGATGCGCGGCCGGCCGCTTTCGGCCGTCGCTGCGGCGGCGGCGCAGGGCGCGCTCCTCGGCGCGCGCGGCAACAGCGGCGTGATCCTCTCGCAGATGCTGCGCGGGTTCGCGCGCGCCGTGCGCCACCGGGACGCGATCGACACCTTTCAACTCGCGCTCGGCATGCGGGACGCCGTCGCGGCCGCGCGCGCGGCCCTCACGAAGCCGGTCGAGGGGACGATCATCTCGGTTGCCGCGGCGGCCGCCGACGAGGCGTACCGGCTGGCCGTCCGCGAGCCCGACTTCTACCGCCTCGCGAACGCGGTGCTGCGCGCCGCGAACGACGCGCTCGACCGCACGCCCGAGCAGCTCCCCGCGCTGCGGGAGGCGGGCGTCGTCGACGCCGGCGGCGCGGGGTTCTGCTACTTCCTGGAAGGCGTGCTTCGGTTCATCCCAGAGGCCGCCGCGCGGACGACCGCGTTCCCGCGGCGTCCGATCCGCTCGTCGGCGTTCACCCGGCAGCAGATCGTCGGCGAGAACCGCTACTGCACCGAGTTCGTGCTCGAGGACGCGACCATCGAAGCGCTCCCGCTGCGCGATGAGCTCGCGCGGCACGGCGACTCGCTGCTCGTGATCGGGGGCGTGCCGACGGTGAAGGTGCACGTGCACGCCGCTGATCCCGAGGCGGTCCGCGCCGTCGCGGCACGCCACGGCACGGTGACGCGCTGGAAGCGCGAGGACATGGCCGAGCAGCACAACCTGCGCGTCGTCGACGCTCCGTCGAAGGCCATCGGCTTTGCGGCCGTCGTGCCCGGCGCCGGTTTCGACCGCATCGCGCGCGAGCTCGGTGCCGACGTCACGATCCCGGCCCCGCCGAACGGAAACCCCTCGGTGCGCGACCTGCTCGTCGGCGTGAACGCCTCGCTCGCCGGCACCGTGTACCTGCTCCCGAACGACCCGAACGTCGCACTCGCCGCGCGCGAGGTCGCGGCGCTGACGCCGAAGCGCGTGATAATCGCGCCCACGCAGGATCCCGTCGCGGGCCTCGCGCTGCTGTTGCGAATCGGGAGCGCGGCCGAGCCCGTGGCGGAGAGCGACGTCGCCGCCGTGCTGTCGGCCGTGCGGAGCGCGTCGGTGTTCTTCACGGGGAAGGATGCCCGGGTCGACGGCGTCGCCGTAACCAAGGGCGCGCCCGCCGCCGCGATCGGCAAGCGCCTCGTCGCCGGCGCGTCGCTCGCCGAGATGCTGATCGCGGCGGTGCGCGAGCTCGGCGGGTCGGACGGCGGGCTCGTCACGCTGTACTACGGCGGCGCGCAGAAAGAGCGGGACGCACAGAAGCACGCCGCGGCGATCGGGGAACGCTTCCCCGAGGTGGAAGTCGAGTACTACTACGGCGGGCAGAGCAGCATCGAATACTGGGTGAGCGTTGAGCGATAACGGTAGGGTCGCGCGCACGAAGGCGGTCACGGTCGCGGTCGACGCGATGGGCGGCGACGATGCGCCGCACTCGATCGTGGCGGGCGCGCTGCTGGCGCACCGCGACGCGCTCGCGCGGATCGTGCTCGTCGGCGACCGTGCGCGCATCGAGCCGCTGCTGCGCGGTGAACGCGGCATCGAGATCGTCCACTCCGCCGGCGAGGTCGCGATGGACGCGCACGTGTCGCACGCGGTGCGCAAGTCGCAGGGCACGTCGCTGGGCGATGCGATCGACCTCGTGCGCGGCGGCAGCGCGGACGCCGTCGTGTCGGCCGGGAACAGCGGCGCGTTCCTCGCGATCGCGCTCGTGCGGCTGCGGACCATCCCGGGGATCGCTCGGCCGGCGATCGGGGCGGTGCTGCCCGGCCGCACCGGTCCCGTCGTGCTGTGCGACGCCGGCGCGAACGTCGATTGCAAGCCGGAATGGCTCGTTCAGTTCGGCATCATGGGCAGCGCGTACGCGCGCGCGGCACTCGGCGTGAGCGATCCGCGCGTCGGTTTGGTCTCGGTCGGCGAAGAGCCGACGAAGGGCAACGCGCAAGTCCTCGAGGCGGCGGAGCTGATGCGTTCGGCCCCGGTGCGGTTCGTCGGCAACGTCGAGGGCAAGGACATCATGCTCAACCACGCCGACGTCGTCGTCGCGGACGGCTTCGTCGGCAACGTGATCCTCAAGACGGCCGAAGGCAGCGGCACGTACCTGCGCGAGGCGATTCGCGCGTCGTTCGCCTCGGCCGGACCGATCGGAAAGATCGGCGGGCTGCTGAGCCGCGGCGTGTTCGACGCGATTCGCGATCGCGTGAGCTACTCGACGTACGGCGGCGCACCGCTGCTCGGCGTGCGCGGCAACTGCGTCGTCGCGCACGGGCGTTCCGACGCCACCGCGATCCGCAACGCGATCCGCCAGGCCGCCGCGGTCGCGAGCGCGGACCTCGTCGGCTCGATCGGCTCGGCGGTGCGGAGCGCGCAGGACGAGCTCTCGGTGTGACGGCGCCCGCCCGGCCGTCGCCGCGCGTCGCGATCGTCACCGACTCGACCGCCGACCTCGACTCCGCGGACGCGCGCGCGCGCGGCATCGACGTGGTGCCCCTGTTCGTCAACTTCGGCGATGCGCGCTTTCGCGACCGTATCGACCTCTCGATCGACGAGTTCTACCGCAAGCTCGCGAGCCTGAGCGTGCTCCCGACGACCGCGCAGCCGACGCCGGCGATGTTCGAGGATGCATTTCGCCCGCACGTCGAGGCGGGCCGCGCGATCGTGTGCGTGACGGTCATGAGCAGTCTATCGGGCACGATCAACGCGGCGAACGCGGCGGCACAGGCGTTTCTGGGCGCCGAGATTCACGTCGTCGACAGCGAGACGGCCGCCGGCGGACTCGCGCTGCTCGCACAGGCGGCGAGCGACGTCGCGAACGCGGGCGGCGAGGCACGCGCCGTGCTCGACGCGGTGCTGCGCGACCGCGAGGTGATGCGCGGCTGGGCGACGATCCCCGATCTGTCGCACGCCGTGCGCACGGGGCGCGTGTCGCGCGCGCAAGCGTTCGTCGGTTCGCTCGTGAAGATCGTGCCGGTGCTGCGCATCGAGCGCGGCAAGATCTTGGAGCACGCGCGCGTGCGGACGTTCGCGCGTGCGGTCGACAGCATGGTCGACGCCGCGGTCGCCGAGACGAACAAAGGCGACGGCGCGCGCGTCTGCGTGATCCACTCGCACGCCGCGGAGCTCGCGGCGAGCGTGCTCGAGAAAGTGCGGGCGAAGACGACGACGGCGAACACGTCGTTCGAGCTGCTCGAAGCCGGGCCGGTGATCGGCACGCACGCGGGCCCGGGCGCCGCAGGGATCTTCGTGATCCCAGCCCGGTGAGCGGTGCGCCCGGGGCGGGCGTATACGTGCATCTGCCGTTTTGTCCGTACATCTGTCCGTACTGCGACTTCGCGAAGTGGATGTGGGACGCTACGCGCGCGGGGCGGTACCTCGAGGCGTTGCGCGCGGAGATCGCTTCGGCGCCGCGCGTGCGCGCCCGCACGCTGTACTTCGGCGGCGGGACGCCGTCGCTGTACGACCCCGCGCTCATCGCGGAGCTGATCGCGCTCGTGCGCGGACGATTTGGTCTGCCGCCGGACGCGGAGATCACGCTCGAAGCGAACCCTGACCCGTCGCTTATCGCTCGGTTGCCCGAATTGCGCGCGGCCGGCGTGAACCGGCTCTCGATCGGTGCGCAGTCGTTCGTCGCGGCCGAGCTGCGCGCGCTGGGCCGGCGCCATACGGCCGACGATGTGCGGCGTACCGTCGCCGCGGCGCGTGACGCGGGCTTCACGAACGTCTCGATCGATCTGATGTTCGGCGCGCCGGGGCAGACGGCGGAGAGCTGGAACGCGTCGCTCGACGCGGTGGTCGCGCTGCGCGTCGAGCACCTGTCGTGCTACGGCCTCACGATCGAGCCCGGGACGCCGTACGCGACGTGGTTCGCGCGCGACCCGGCGGCATTCGCCGACGACGCGCTCGAAGCGCGGCTGTACGCCCTCGCGATCGATCGTCTGCGCGGCGCCGGGTACGAGCACTACGAAATCTCGAATTGGGCCAAACCCGGATTGCGCTCCCAGCACAATGCGATCTACTGGGCCAATGAAGCGTATCTCGGCCTCGGCGTCGGAGCCGCGTCGTACTTGGACGGCGTCCGCGCGACCCACACGCGGAGCCTCGAGGAGTACGTCGCGGCCGCGCTGGCCGAGGCCCGGATCCCCGGCGAGAGCGAACGGCTCACCGGCGCGGCGGCGGCGGGCGAGGCGATCATGCTCGCCCTGCGCACGGCCGAAGGAGTCGACCTCGCGCGCTTCCGCGAACGCTACGCCATCGACATGCGGACCGCGTACGGCACGGTGATCGGCGAACTGGTCCAGGCGGGGATGCTCGCTTCGGACGACGCGCACGTACGCCTCACCGAGCGCGGGCGCTTCCTCGCCAACGACGTGTGCGGTGCGTTCCTCGCAGGTTGAGCCCGGGCGCGGCATCGGCTCCGCGGTCCTGCGGCTCGTCTTCGCGGCGATCTTCGGCACGACGGGTTTCCTGCTCGGGCAGGAAGCGTATCTGCGGCTGTTCTCGATCCACGCCGCCGGCCAGACGCTGCAGATGGCGCTGCTGGTCGGCTCGCCGATCGTCGGCGCGCTGATCGGCGTCATGGTCGTTCCGGCGGCGCAGCTGCTGTTCGAGACCGAGCTCGTGCAGGTCGAGCGCGCCGTCGACCGCCTCGCGCCCGGCGAGCTCGTCGGCGGTGCCGTCGGTCTGGTCACCGGCCTCGTCATCGCGTTCCTCGTCAAGAGCATCCTGTTCGAGTTCGTCGCGTTCGCGGGACCGACGGGCGGCTACATCGCGATCGCGCTGTACCTCGTGCTCTCGATCTTCGCGGCTTTTCTCGGCGCGCGCGTCGGCGCAAAGCAGCGCGTCGCCATCGCGCGCATCGCGGCGCCGTCGGTGCCCGCCGCGGGCGGCGGCGAACCGAAGCTGCTCGATACGTCGGTCATCATCGACGGGCGCGTTCTCGACATCGTCCGCAGCGGGTTTCTCGAGGGCGCGCTCCTGCTGCCGCGCTTCGTACTGCGCGAGCTGCAGCTCGTCGCCGACAGCGCGGACCCGCTGCGCCGCACGCGCGGACGCCGCGGCCTCGAAGTGCTCGGCGCGCTGCAGAAGACCGTCCCGATCGAGATCGTCGAGCGCGATCCCGAGGACATCTCCGAGGTCGATGCCAAGCTGGTGCGACTCGCGCAAGAGCGCGGGGCGAAGCTGGTCACCAACGACTACAATCTCAACCGCGTCGCTCAGGTGGAGGGCGTCTCCGTTCTCAACATCAACGAGCTCGCCAACGCGCTCAAGCCGGTGCTGCTGCCGGGCGAGGAGCTGCGCGTCGCGGTGATCCGCGAAGGCCGCGAGGCGCATCAAGGCGTCGGCTATCTCGACGACGGCACGATGATCGTGATCGAGAACGGGCGCCGCCTCGTGGGCGACGAGGTCGACGTCATCGTGACGAGCGCGCTGCAGACGAACGCGGGCCGCATGATCTTCGCGAAACCCAAACGCACATGATGAAAGCGAAAGCGCACATGCTGCAAGCGCGCCCCTCAGGGGATGCTGACATTATCGCAATGACGAAGGCGCGCCGAGGCCTGGGGGCCCCACGCTCCGCGTGGGGGGCGCGGAGCAGGGCGGAGCGCCTTTAAAATGTGGGGCGCCGTGATCGTTGCGGCCGGGCGCGGTACGCGGTTCGGGCGGCCGAAGCAGCTGGTCGAGCTCGCCGGGAAGCCGATGGTCGCCTGGTCGATCGACGTGTTCGCGTCGATGCCGGAGATCGCGGAGATCGTGATCGCGACCGAACCCGAGTACGTCGAGCGCATCGAGGCGATCGTGCTCGCGCGCGAGCTCCACAGTACCGTGCGGGTGGTGCGCGGCGGCGACGACCGGCAGACGAGCGCGCGGCTCGGCGTCGAGGCTCTCTCGCCGGAGGTCGCCGGCGTGGTGATTCACGACGGCGCGCGCCCGCTCGTGCGCGTCGCGGACGTCCGCGCGGGCATGCGGCCCGTGCGTCCGGGCACTGCATCGCTGCTGGGGACGCCGATCGTCGACACCGTGAAAGCCGCCGATGCGGACGGCAAGGTGACGCGCACGCTCGACCGCTCCTCGCTGTGGGCCGCGCAGACGCCGCAGTTCGCCACCGCTCGCGACCTCCGCCGCACGCACGCCGACGCGCAGCGCTGCGGCGATCCGCCGGCGACCGACGACGCGGCGCTCCTCGAGCGGGCCGGGCTCGACGTCGTGCTCGTCGAGGGCTCGGCGGACAACTTCAAGGTCACGCTGCCCGGCGATCTCGCGCGCGCCGAAGCGCTGCTGCGCGACCGCGACGAGGCGAGCGGAGCGGAAGAAGAGATCCTGTTGATCGAATGCTTCGTCGACACGCGCGCGGTCGACATCGTCCTGGCCGAGCTCGAGTCGCGCGACGCGCACATCGACGAGATCGACCGCGATCTGCCCAGCGCGACCGTCATTCGCGCGTACGCGACGCGCGCGGCGCTGCGCGGGCTCGGCGCGCGGCTGCACGCGCTGGCGGGCGAGGATGCAATCTTCACGACGCACCTCTCGCACCACGCGCCGCGCGCGGCGTCGTCGGGCGATCGCTGATCGCGTGCCGGAGCATTTCCGCGTGGGCCACGGCTTCGACGCGCACCGGCTCGTCGAAGGCCGTCGGTTCGTGATGGGCGGCGTGCGCATCGAGCACGACCGTGGACCGCTCGGCCACAGCGACGGCGATGCGCTGACGCACGCGGTGTCCGACGCTTTGCTCGGCGCGTGCGCGCTCGGCGATCTCGGGGCGCATTTTCCGGACACCGACGAGCAGTGGAAGGACGCGGATTCCCTGCGCCTGCTCGCCGCATGCCACGAGCTCGTCGTGCGGCACGGCTGGACCATCGCGAACGTCGACGCGACCGTCGTCGTGCAGGCGCCGCGGCTGTCGCCGCACGTCGCGCTGATGCGTGATGCGCTTGCCGACGTGCTGGGACTCGACGTCGCGCGCGTGAGCGTCAAGGCGAAGACGAGCGACGGGATGGGCTACACCGGCGACGGCTCGGGCATCGCCGCGTACGCGGTCGTCCTCGTGGAAGCGCTCGAACACCGGGACTAACGGGCGCCGCGCGGGCATGAGGAAGGCGGATGGAAGCGCTCCCCGACCGTACGCTGCGCGGCCTCGCGCACGATGAGCTCCACGCGCTGCTCGCCGAGGCGATGCAAGCCGCGGGGGCGCTCGACGATCCGATCCCGGATGCGGCGCACCGGTGGATCGACACGTTCATCGAGGCGTTCGGCGGCCGCGTCGACACGATCGGCGCAGCGCTCGGCGAGATCGCGCAGCTGCGCGCCGAAGCGACGCTCATCCCTGCGCTGGAGCTCGAGCGCCTGCGCAACCGGCATGTCCTGTTCTTCCTCGACGCGGTTTCGCAGTACGTCGACGACCAGCCCGAGCTGCGCGGCCTTCCGCTCACGCACGACCTCGCGGAGATCGCGCGTGAGTTCGGCCTCGCGAGCGACGATGCGTTCGGCGCCGTGCGCATGGCGCTGACCGGTTCGCGCGACGGCCCGGCGCTGGAACTGCTGTTTCCGCTGCTCGGCCACGACCGCATCATGATCCGCATCGGCGCGGTGAGCTCGCACATTCTGCACGGCCGGGGCCTGCAGCCGATCCCGTTCGGCCCGGGCGGCGTGCCGTTCGAGACGATCGCGCCCGTGCGGCCGGGATCGGAAGCAACCGGCCCCGGCGCGGACGGGTCGTAAGAGGGTCGTGCCAGGGAACGTGTTCGCGTCGATTCTCGCGGACCTGCGCGCACCGGTCGAGCGCGACCCGGCGGCGCGCGGCCTCTTCGACGTGCTGCTCTCGTATCCGGGATGGCGCGCGCTCACGGTGCACCGGTTCGCGCACGCGCTGTACCGCGCGCGCGTTCCGCTGGTGCCCCGCTACGTCGCGTCGCTCTCGCGCGCGTGGACCGGCATCGAGATCGACCCGGGCGCGACGATCGGCTGCGGCGTGTTCATCGACCACGGCATGGGCGTCGTGATCGGCGAGACGGCCGAGATCGGCGACGGCTGCACGATCTACCAAGGCGTCACGCTCGGCGGCACCTCGCTGCAGCGCACGAAGCGCCATCCGACGCTCGGCCACGACGTGACGGTCGGTGCGGGTGCCGCCGTGATCGGCGCGATCACGGTCGGCGACGGGGCGAAGGTCGGCGCGAACTCCGTCGTCGTGAAGGACGTGCCGCCGAACGCGACCGTCGTGGGGATCCCGGCTCGCGTCGTGCTCCAGGACGGCAAGCCCGTCAGCGGCGTTCTCGACAGCCGGCCGAAGTACGAGCTCCCCGATCCGATCGCGCCGCTGTTCGCGCAAATGACGGAACGGATCGCAGAGCTCGAGGCACGCCTCGACGAACTCGAACGCAAGAATGCCCCTTCGTCTGTATAACACGCGCACGCGTCGCGTCGAGCCGTTCGCGCCGCTCGACCCGGACGTCGTGCGCATCTACGTCTGCGGCCTCACGCCATCCGCGGAGGGGCACCTCGGGCACGCGCGCTCGTTCCTGTTCTTCGACGTCCTCCGCCGCTATCTCGAGCATCCGCGCAATGGCTACCGCGTCAGGTACGTGCAGAACGTGACGGACGTCGACGATCGCTCGATCGCGACGGCGGCGCGCGAAGGAACGACGTTCGACGCCGTCGTGCGGCGCTATTACGGCGCCTTCAAGGAAGCGATGGCGACGCTCGGCGTGCGCGAGCCCGACGAGGAGCCGTACGCGACGCGCTTCGTGCCGGAGATCGTCGCGATGATCGCCGAGCTGCTCGAGCGCGGGTATGCGTACGCCACCGAGGACGGCGTGTACTACCGCGTCGCCGCGTTTCCGCGTTACGGTGCGCTCAGCGGGAAGAACGTCGACGAGCTGCTCGTCGGCGCGCGCATCGCGGAGAACGAGTACAAGGACGATCCGCTCGACTTCGCGCTCTGGAAGTTCGCGCGGCCGGAGGAGCCGCGCTGGGACTCGCCGTGGGGCGCCGGGCGGCCGGGCTGGCACATCGAGTGCAGCGCGATGTCGCGCGCGCTGCTCGGCGTGCCGCTCGACATCCACGGCGGCGGCTACGATCTGATCTTTCCGCACCACGAGAACGAGATCGCGCAGAGCGAGCCGCTGATGGACGCGCCGCCGATGGCGAACTTCTGGGTGCACGGCGGCCTGCTGAACTACGAAGGCCGCAAGATGTCGAAATCGCTCGGCAACTTCGAGCCGATCACCGATCTGCTCGCGCGGCACGATCCGATGGCGATCCGCCTGCTGTTCCTGCAGACCGGGTACCGCAAGCCGATGAACTTCACGGAAGAGTCGATCGCGGGCGTGACGACGGCGCTGCGGCGCATGCAGAAGGCGGCCGCCGCGCTGGCGCAGCGCGCCGGCGACGAGCGGCCCGCGTCGGGCGCGGGCGCGTCCGGCGCTATCTTCGATGCGCTCGACGACGACATGGACACCTCGCGCGCGATCGCCTCGCTGAACGCGCTGCTGCGGGCTCCGGCCGACGACGGAGCGGCGGCCGGCACGGTGCTCGCGCTCGTGCGCGACGCCGCGTCGGTGCTCGGCATCGGCGGCGCGTTCGAAGACGACGCGCTGCGTGCCGCGGCGAGCGCCGATACCGAGCGATTCGTCGAGCTGGAGCTCATCGAGCGCCTGCGCGAGCGCTTGCGCGGCGTAATCGCGTTGAACGGCGAGTCGCCGGAAGCCGCGATCGAGACCGTGATCGCGCGGCGCAACGAAGCGCGCCGCGACCGCGACTTCGCGCTCGGCGACCGGCTGCGCGACGCGCTCGCGGCCGAAGGCATCGCCCTGAAAGATTCCAAGGACGGCACGACGTGGACCGTCGCCGGCACGTAAACGCTCAGCGACCCGGACCGCACGGCGCGCGCCGCGCGCCGCGCATCGACCTCGACGACGTCGTGTACGGCGTGCACGCGGTCGACGAGATGCTGGTCGCGGGGGAGCCGCTGCGGCGCATTCACGTGGGCGACGACCGCAAGCGCGATCCCGCGCTGCGCAATCTGCTCGAGCGCGCGCGTTCGGCGGAAGTACCGGTACGCTTCGAGAGCCGCGCGTTCTTCGCATCGTTCCCGTACAAGGCGCATCAGGGGGTCGTCGCGTTCGGCGAGCCGTTCGAGTACACGACGCTCGAGGAGACGATCGCGCTCGGGCGCGCGCATCCTCCCGCGCTGTTCGTCGTGCTCGATCACGTGACCGATCCGCACAACGTCGGCGCGGTCGTGCGCTCCGCCGAGTGTGCGGGCGCGACGGCCGTCGTGCTGCCCGAGCGGCGCAGTGCCGGCGTCAACCCCACGGTGCGTAAATCCTCGGCCGGCGCGACCGCGTTCGTGCCGATCGCGCGCGTCGCGAACGTCGCGCAGGCCGTGCGCACGCTGAAGAAGGCCGGCATCTGGGTGTACGGTGCCGCGCTCGCGCCGGGCGCGCGGCCGTATATCGACGTCGACCTGCGCGCGCCGTGCGCGCTCGTGATCGGCGCGGAGGGCCCCGGGGTCGCGCCGCTCGTGCAGCGCGAGTGCGACGTGCTGATCGAGATCCCGCTGCTCGGCAAGGTGCAGTCGCTCAACGCGTCGGTGGCGGCGGGCGTGCTCCTGTACGAGGCCGTACGGCAGCGGGGCGCGCCGTGACGCCCGAGCGGAGCCGGTGAACGAGAACATCGCGCGCAACCTGCGCATGTGGGACGAGGAGTACGGGTGGCCGCAGGACGGCGACGAGTGGCAGGGTCAGGCGGAGGTGTGCGGCGTCCCGTATGCAGAGTGGAAAGCCTCGCTGGTCGCGCACCTCATCGCGCCGTACTCGGGACCCGGGGCGGTGGTGCTCGAGATCGCACCCGGCCGCGGGCGATGGACCGCATACCTCGCGGAAACGGCGGCGCACGTCACGGCCGTCGACGTGAGCGCGTCGTGTCTGAACTTCTGTCGCCAGCGCTTTCGCGACCGCACGAACGTCGACTACTACCTCACGCCCGGCGATGCGCTGCCCCGGCACGCCGGCGACCGGATCGACTTCGTGTTCTCGTACGATGCGTTCGTGCACATGGACGCCGGCGTCGTGCGCGCCTACCTCGGCGAGATTCCGCCGCGTGCTGGTGCCCGGCGGACGCGCCGTGATCCACCACCCGAACGTCGACGATCCCGCAACGCACGTCCAGGACGAGGCTCCGGGGTGGCGCGCGCCGATGAGCGGCGAGCTCTTCGGCGCGCTGACGCAGGACGCGGCATTGCGCGTCGTCTCACAGGTCACGTATTGGGATGCGGCGCGCCACATCGGCGTGCCGCGGTTCAACGATCTCGTCACCGTTCTGGAGCGTCCGCGGTGAGCGCGAGCGCCGCGAACGTCGCCAGCCAGTGCTCGCCGGCGTAATCCCCGGCGAGGTGCGGTAACGCTGCGGCGAGATGCTCGCCTGCGGCGGCCTCGAGCCGCGCGCGTAACGGATCGCTCGCCTCGAACGTGGTCGCGATCGCGCGGAAGCACCAAGCGCGCGAGAGGTTCAAACCGTCGAGGTGCGCGAGGCGCCCGTCCGTCCGGTCGCTGACGGCCGCCGGCCGGAAGAGCGTCTGCGGCCGGCCCGCCGCGAGGTCCGGGAGAAATCGGTGCAGCCACGGCGCGAACTCGTTGCGCGGCGTCAAACGGCGCATGCACTCTGCCTCGACGAGCGCGGGCGAGAGGAAGTCTTCGCCGTCCGGTTCCCACGCCGGGCACGCCGCGTCGTTCGCGTACCAGCGCAGCGCGCGCTCGCGCACGGCGCTCGCGAGCGCGCGATCGCCGCAGCGTTCGGCGTACTCCCACGCAAGCGCGAGCGAGAACGCGGTATTGGCGTGCGTGCCGCTGCGGACGGGGTACGTCGCGCGCGGCAAGAACGCGACGAAACGCTCCGCGAACGCGGTGCCGAGCGGCGCGAGGGTAGCGTGCCGGGCGCGGCCGCGTGCGTCGCCGTGCCGCGCGAGCTCGGCGACGAGCGCGAGCGCCCACGCCCACCCGTACGGCCGCTCGAACGTTCCGCGCCCCGGTTCGCGCAGATATGCGAGCTCACCGGCGACGTTCGCCTCGGTGATCTGCGCGTCGAAGAGCGCCTGGACGGCGTCGCGTTCGGGCAGCGACGGCACCATTCGCAGCAGCCGCGCCAACAGCCAATAGCCGTGCACGCACGAGTGCCAGTCGAAGCTGCCGTAGAAGAGCGGGTGCAGCGCGCGCGGCGAGCGCACGTCGCCGGCGTCGCGCAGCACGTGGTCGAGCTTGTTCGGATACTCCCGCGTGAGGTGGCCGAGCGCGATCCGCGCGAAGCGCGACGCGAGCTCCGTCGTCAACGTGATCGTCGGTGCCATCGGGCAGTCTCCGGGTCGTACGCCGCCGCACGGCGGCCGCCGGGCAAGGCAACCGTCGGGGGTGCTGTCCGGGGTCGGCTAGGTCGGTTCGGCGCTCGGCCGGCGGAGGCCGACCGGCTCGGTTGTCCTTGACCGCCTAGGAGGACCCTCCTATACTTGAACGGTTCCTCCACGGCCCCGACGGGCTCCGGCCCGCGTTTTCGTGTGGGATCGCTCCCGCAAGGTAGGTTTCATGGCGATCGCGCAGCCCGTCGCCGAGCCCCTCGACTACCACGAGCGGCCCGACGAAGATCTCGTCTCATCGGCGAAATCGGGCGACAACCTCGCGATGGAGTTCTTGCTGAACAAGTACAAGAACTTCGTCCGAATCAAGGCAAAGAGCTATTTCCTCATCGGCGCCGACCGTGAGGACATCATCCAGGAAGGCATGATCGGCCTCTACAAGGCCGTCCGCGACTTCAAGGCCGACAAGCTCTCGAGCTTCCGGGCGTTCGCGGAACTCTGCATCACGCGTCAGATCATCACGGCCATCAAGACCGCGACGCGGCAGAAGCACATCCCGCTGAACCAGTACATCTCGCTGAACAAACCGATCTACGACGAGGACAGCGAGCGCACGCTGCTCGACGTGATGCCCTCGCAGAAGACCTCGGATCCCGAAGAGCTGGTGATCAATCAGGAGGTCTCCGAAGACATCAAGGCGCGCATCCAGGAGAACCTGTCCGACCTCGAGTCGCAGGTGCTGCTCTCGTACCTCGAGGGCAAGTCGTACCAGGAGATGGCGCGCGACCTCAACCGGCACGTCAAGTCGATCGACAACGCACTCCAGCGCGTGAAGCGGAAGATCGAGAAGAACCTCGCCGAGATCGAACTGCCTTGAAAGGACGTAGGGGCGCGTAGCTGATCCGTCAGCCGACGTCTTCGAGGAGTCCGACGGAAACGACGAATGCAGGCCCCGCGCGAGCGGGGCCTGCGCACGTCCCGGCTACGTAACGGCAGCCGGAGCCGGTGCGAGCTCGCGCACGATCGTCTGGTAGATCAGCTCGCGGTCTTCGAGCGGATCGAAGATGAGACACTTCTGCTGTCCGCCGCGTCCGATCGGGTCGATGAAGATCGTGACGCGGCCCGGCGAGCACACGTCGAGGCAGGTGGTTCCGGTCGCGCGGATCGCGCCCCAATGGCCTTCGGCTTTGAGGCGGTCTTTGAGCCATTCGCGCAGCTTCAAGCGTTCGTCGCCGGCGTGCTCGGGGAAATCTTCGGGGAAGCGAACGTTCAGACACTTCTCGCAAACCAGGGCGAGCCCGCCGTCCCGGCGCCACAACGGTCTGACCTCGATCGGTTCGCTCACGCCGCTTCCTTCGCCGCGCGTGCGCGCACACCGTTGACGGCGCTGCGGCACGGCGTCGCCGCGCGCGCGCTTCGCGGAGCGCACCGATATGCGAGCCGACGGTGGGAGTCGAACCCACGACCCTCTACTTACAAGGTAGACGCTCTTGCCACTGAGCTACGTCGGCGCTGCCGGACCCTTCGTTTCCGCACGGTCGACGCGAGCGCCTAGTCTGCGCGGCCGGGTAGGAAGCGCATCGGGCGCCCGCGTATCATGGCGGGTCCGCACCGTGGGTCGGTGGTCGAGTGGTTAATGGCACCGGACTGTAAATTCGGCTCGCGAAAGCGATACGCTGGTTCAAATCCAGCCCGGCCCACCAGTTCCGGCAGTCAGGCGGCGCGTTTGCAAACGTCGACGCGCCGCCTGGTGTCGATTCGGACGAGACGAGCGCGGGCGTTGCATAGTGGTAATGCCCTTGCCTTCCAAGCAAGAGTCGCGGGTTCGATTCCCGCCGCCCGCTCCATCGTCGAAAGCTTTGGCGAGCGATGCGTCGCGGCCCGCGACTCGTCGATCAGCTTCACGGTTGGTTTGCGGGCGCCTCGAGCGGTCTTTGTCCGGGCGCAGCGTCGGCGGTGCTCGGCGTCCCGACCCATCCGCAACGACCGCACACGAGTCGGCGCTCCCACTCCGCGTAGCGCTTCGGCCAGGTCGTCCGGTTCCACGAGATGCCGGCGACGACGAGAATTGCGAAGGACGCGGCGATCAGCCACCAGATCTTGCTTCCCGCGATGCCTGCGAGCACGCATCCGACCGCGATGACGAGTTGGACGAAGACGTTCAGCTGTTGCGGCGGTTGCGCGCGCGTCGCGATCGGCGCGCAGGAGGAAAGCTCGCTCTCGCGCACGTCCGAGAGCTTGTGAACGTCTTCCGACCCACATCGTTCGCAGAGCATTTCCGTCGTCGCTGAATATGCGCCCGCGATTGACAATTCGCCTCCCGATCCCCTTGATGACGTGTCGTCGCCACGTGGGAGTCATCACCCATCGTGTCGGGATCGCTCCGACCTTCAGCCCTAATACGTCTCGCAGATTGCGCTCATGAATTCGAACTCAAAGTCGTCGAGCCGCCGGCACGAGAAAAGCGCGACACGAAAACGATCGGCGACATCTCCGAGTTGCACGTCGCGCTCGCGCTGGCCGGGAAAGGCTTCCTGATCTCCAAGCCGCTCGGCGAGAACACCCGATACGATCTCATCGCCGACGACGGAGATCAGCTGCTGCGCGTGCAGGTGAAGACCGCGCGAATTCGCGGCGGCGTGCTGAAGTTCAGTTGCTGCAGCAACCACGCGCATCGGCGGACCGCACTGAGACGGCGATCATATCGAGGACAGATCGACTTGCTTGCCGCGTACTGCCCCGATGACGGAAAGGTCTATATCCTCCCCGAAGGGGAGCTCACCGAAAGCACGGTGCATCTGCGGCTTGCGCCACCCCGCAATAACATGGTAAAAACCATTCGCTGGGCGTCCCACTATGAGCTGGCGTAGCTTAGTGGTAAAGCACGACTTTGGTAAAGTCGAGACCGCGAGTTCAATCCTCGCCGCCAGCTCCAGCGTCCGCGAGACCCTCCCACGCGGAGGGTCTCGTCGCTTTCCTGAGTAGCTCTTGCCGTCATGCCGACCGCGGTCTCTACCGATAGCGCGAAACGCGCACTGTTCGAGCGCCTGATCGACGACGCGGGGCTCTTCCCGCCCGCCGAGCTCGCGATGCCGACGGCGCTCCGTCACCAGTACCGCCACCGCGAGAGCGCGTACGGGTGGATGAGCGGACGCTTCGTCGTTGCGGCCTCACGGCTCCGTGAGTTCGCGGCGTCACGCCGCGCCGGCGACCCGCCCATCGACCTCTCCGTCACGCTCGACGCCGGCATGTCGGGCGCGAAAGGCGACACCATCCGCGCCGATCTCCACCGCATCGATCGCATCGCCGAGTTGCCGGGCGTCTCCGTGTCGTCGCTCGAAGCGCGCCTGCCGAACATCGCCTTCGGCGACGCGGCGATGCAGCGCATCGTCGCCGACATCGCCGAGCGCTATCCGTCGAGCGACATCGCATTCTGGTACGAGTCGACGTACGACGGCGGCTGGCGGAGCGCGCCGGACGAGTGGCTGGCCGTCATCGCAGACGCGCGCGGCACTGCGCCGGCCAACGTCGCGCTCGGCGCAAAGGTGCGCTGCGGCGGCGCGGCACCGGGTGCGACGCCGTCCGTCGAGGATCTCGCCGCATTCGTCGTCGCGGCGCGCGCGCACGACGTCCGCTGGAAGGCATCCGCCGGGCTGCACCATCCCGTGCGCGGCATGGCGGCCGACCACGGCGTCCCACAGCACGGCTTTCTGAACCTGTTCTTCGCGGCGGTCGCGCTGCACGCGGGCGCGCTCGACGCGTCGCGCGTCGTAGACGTACTTGCCGAAACCGATCCGCGCGCGTTCGTCGTCGACCCGGCGCACGCGGCCTGGCGCGACGTGCGCGTCGAGGCCGAGGCGATCGCCGCGGCGCGCGAACGCTGCGTCGCCTTCGGCAGCTGCAGCTTCGCCGAGCCCGTGAACGATCTGCGCGAGCTCGGCATCCTGCTGTGATCGACCCGAATGACTACGGTATCGACAACCTTCCGTTCGGCATCATCTCCGACGCGCGCAACGAGCGCCGCCGGCCGGCCGTCGCGTTCGAGTCCTCCGCGATCGATCTCGACGCGCTCGCGCGCGACGGAACGCTCGACCTCGAATCGCTCCGCGGTGCGGAGACGCTGAACGGCTTTTTGGCCGAAGGCCGGCCGGCGTGGCGCGCGGTGCGCGCGCGTCTCACCGATCTGCTCGGTGCCGCCGCGACGTCCGACGAGCGCGCCGCCGTCGCGGCGGCGACGCTGCCGCGCGACGCCGTGACGATGCACCTTCCGATCGCGATCGGCGACTACGTCGACTTCTACTCCTCGCTCGAGCACGCGACGAACGTCGGGCGCATCATGCGTCCGGACGCCGAGCCGCTGCTGCCGAATTACCGCCACGTGCCGATCGGCTACCACGGACGATCCGGCACGGTCGTCGTCAGCGGAACCGACGTGCGGCGTCCGCACGGTCAGCGCAAGCCGCCCGATGCGAGCTCGCCGGTCTTCGGGCCATCGACGATGCTCGACGTCGAGCTCGAGATGGGCTGGATCGCGGGAGCGGCCAGTACGCACGGTCGCCCCGTGCCGGCCGATGCCGTCGCCGAGCACGTCTTCGGCTACGTGCTGCTCAACGACTGGAGCGCGCGTGACATCCAAGCGTGGGAATACCAGCCGCTCGGGCCGTTTCTCGCGAAGTCGTTCGCGACGTCGATCTCGCCGTGGATCGTCACGCTCGACGCGCTCGAACCGTTCCGCGTCGACGAGCCCGCGCGCACGCCCGAACCACTGCCGTACTTGCGCGCCGGCATCCCGTGGGCGTACGACGTCGAGCTCGAGCTGCTGCTGCAAACCGCGGCGATGCGTGAACGCGGCATGCCGCCGGCGGTCCTTGCGCGCACGAACCTGCGCGGCATGTACTGGACCGTCGCACAGCAGCTCGCGCACGTGACGTCCAACGGCGCGAACCTCCGCGCGGGCGATCTCTTCGGCACCGGAACGATTTCGGGAAGCACACCGAACTCGCAGGGCTCGCTGCTCGAGCTGACGCAGCGCGGCGCGGCGCCGATCACGCTCCCCTCGGGCGAGCGCCGCGCGTTCCTCGAAGACGGCGATACGGTGACGATCCGAGGCCGCGCGAAGAACGACCGCATCCGCATCGGCTTCGGCGAAGTCACCGGCACGATCGTTCCGTGAACCGAGGGCCGAGTTCTATCCTTCGGTGTGCGTTTCGATCGTGACCGTCTCCGGGCGGCGCTCTTCGACGACGGTGCGCTTCTCGACGGTCGTGGGCTCTTCGTGGACGACGTGCTTCTCGACGGTCGTCTCTTTGGTCTCGGTGACGCGTTCAGTAGCCATGCGGTCGTTGTTCCCGCCGCGCGCGTTCCGCTCGGTCGCTTGCGCGCGAGTGGGCAGCACGGCGCGCGCGCACGCGCCGCGGTCCGGGAGCGGCGTCACGGTCAGCTCGCGCGCAAGCTGCGCGACGAGGTACAGCCCGCGGCCCGATTCCGCGTCGTGCGACGGCAGCACCGTCGTCGCCGCGGAATCCCGGTCCGTCGTCGGTGACCGTCAGGGCCGGGCTTCCGTCGGGCGTCCAGGCGAGCTCGACCTCGACGTCACCGGGCGCGTGGCGCACGGCGTTTCCGACGAGCTCGCCGAAGACGAACTGCGCCGTCGCGACGTCGATCGCCGGCTGGTTCTGCGCGATCGCTTCGAGCAGCGTGTCGCGCACGTCGTGTGCGCGCGCGCGGTCGCGCGGATCGAAACGCCAGCGATATGTCCACGGTGCCGCATCCGCCGTGCGCGTCCGAGTGCGAACGGTCAGCACCGCGACGTCGTCGCGCGCGCCTTCCGGCAACACGCGCGCGACCAGCGAGGCGGCCGAGGAGCGCGCGTGCGCGACGTCGTCGTCGCGCAGCGCGGCGATGACGCGGCGCTCGCCTTCGTCGATGTCGCGCGTCGACTCGACGAGGCCGTCCGTGAAGAACACGGTCAGCGCATCCGGCGGCAGCACGACGGTCGTCGCCGGCGGCTGACCGCCGTCGCGCAGGCCGAGCGGAAGCCCGTGCGCGGGCAACTGGCGCACCGAGCCGTCGGTGCCGCGCACGAACGGCGCCGGGTGGCCGGCCGTCGCGTACGTCAGCGTGCCCGCGCGAAGATCGAGCACGCCGACGAGCGCCGTGACGATCGCGTCGGGGTGCGCGCGGCGCAGCACGCCGTCCGCCGCGTCCAGCAGCCGCACCGGATCCGGCTCGTACGCCGCGAGCGTCTCGATCGCTTGGCGCATGCGGCCCATGATCACGGCGGCGGTCAACCCGCGGCCGGTGACGTCGCCGATCGACACGACGACGCGGTCTTCCGGGAGCGCGATCGCGTCGTACCAGTCGCCGCCGATCTCCGCCTCGGTCGCGCCGGGATAGTAGACGGCATCGAAGCTGACGCCGTCGACGACGCGGCAGCGCTGCGGGAAGCATGGCGCGCTGCAGCGTCACGGCGACGTGGTGCTCGCGCTGGTAGAGCAGCGCGTTCTCGATCGCGACGGACGCACGCGCGCGCGAGCTCGTCGAGCAGGCTCGCGTCGTCGCGGGCGCGAACGCGCGGTCGCGCCGCAGCGTCAGGACGCCGAGCTCGGCGTCGCGGTGGCGCAGCGCGACGCGCAGCTCGTGCGCGTTCGGTCCCGGCACGGCTCGGCGGCGTACCGCGGCGCGGCCGGCGCGCAGCGCGATCGTCGCTTCGGCCGGCGAGCTCCTCGACCAGCAGATCGGCGAACCGCCCGAGCAGCGTTTCGATGTCGAGCGAGCCGCTGAGGACCTCGCTGCCGCGCGCGAGCACGCGGTACTGCGTCTCGATCGCGATGCGCTGCGTGATGTCGGTGAACATCCCGAGCGAACCCGAGTACGCGCCCGACGCATCGTAGAGCGGGTTCGATGCGATGAGCACCGCGATCGACGCGACCGTCGCGGTGCAGCAGCCGCGACTCACGGCGATGCCCGCGGCCGGCGCGGTGGTCGCTCGAGCGCGCTGCGCGCTCCCGTCATGGTCGGCCGGATCGATGAAGTCAAGGATCGACCGGCCGTACATCGTCGTCGGCGTCGTAGCCGAGCATCTCCGTCATGCGCGCGTTCACGTAGCGCGTTCGCTGGTCCGTGTCGACGATCCAGACGCCTTCCTGCGCCGTATCGATGATGCCGCGGTATCGCGCCTCGCTCGCGACGAGGTCGCGGTAGAGCCGCGCGTTCGCGAGCGCGACCGCCGCGCGGCGCGCCACTTCCTCGGCGTCGTCGATGTCGTCGGCCGTGAAGCTGCGGCCCGTTCCGGCCGCGGCGCCGAACGTCAGCACGCCGACGCGCTCGCCGGCGGCGACCATCGGAACGTACGCGATCGATGCGAGCGGCAGCGCGGCGGCGAAGCCGTAGTGCGCCGCGCTCCACGTCGTCGCGCGCAGCCACGTCCTCGTCGCAGTGCGGGACGATCTGCGTCGCGCCGCCGCGCAGCACGATGTTGATCGGATGGTTCGTCGCCTCCGGCGGCGGGGCGAACGTCTTGAGCGCGGCGGCGACGTCGCCGAGCCGGCCGCTCTCGACGCCGACGCGCTCGAGCCGTCCCTCCGCGTTGACGACGTCGACGAACGCGAAGTCGGCGAAGTCCTCGCACAGCGCCGAGACGACCGTCTGCGCGGTTCGCTCGAACTCGAGCGATTCGGCGAACGCGGCGCCGAGGCGGTCGAGCATCGCGCGGCGCTGCACGCCGCGATACTGCTCGTCGACGTCCGTCGCCGTGCCGTACCAGCGCGACGATAGCGCCCGTCTCGTCGCGCAGGCCGACGGCGCGGACGACGAACCACCGGTACACGCCGTCGTGGCGCCGCAGCCGGTACGGCCGGCGTGCCCTCGAACGTTCCGGTGCGCATCGCGTGCCGCCACAGGTCCTGCACCGTGCCGGCGTCGTCCGGATGGACGATCGCGTTCCAGCCGTCGTCGCGCGCGTCGGCGAGCGGCATCCCGGTATATTCCGCCCAGCGCTGGTTGACGTGCAGCGCGTTGCCGCGCGCGTCGTTGATCCACACGAGCTGCGGCAGCGCGTCGGCGAACGAGGCCAGCTCGCGTTCGATCGCGAGCGGGCTTTCCGCCGCAAGCGTGCCTGCCGGCTGCGTCAGGTCCGCGGTCGTCCCTCCGGGCGGCCGCGCGCAGCGTTGACGTCAGATCGGGTCATGAAGACCGCTGCACGATCATCGCCTCGCTCTGCCGCCGCGCTTCGCGGTAGACGTTCGCCTGCACCGCGATCGCTCGCGGCTCGCTCCGCGATCAGCTTGGCGAGCTCTTCGTCGAAGAACCGCGTCACGTCGAGGGCGGCCGTGCATGCCGTGCCGCACGCGCTGCGCGATCATGAGGCGGTAGATGCGGTCGGTCGCGAGGTCTTCCATGAAGCCGTCGATCAGCGATGCGCCGAGCCCATTCAGGTAGCCGTGCCGGTAGCGGATCACGGTGCGGACGGCCGCGCGCGTCCCCTCTTCCGTCCTGCGGCCGACGCCGTCGAGCGACGGCAGCAGATCCGGCGTCGCGTTCGCGCCGGGCTTGCGCCGGAAACCTTGGTTCGGGACCGGGAAACTGGGCGACGGCGATCGCGTTCTGATCGGGGTGGCCCGTCCACGCGCCGTCGAACAGCGCGTTCGATTCGTTCCGCTTGTCCGCTTCGAGCACCGCCATCGCACGCGCGTTCAGCTCGGGGTCCGCGCGGTCCGGAAACAGGGCCGTCATGCCGCCGATCGCGAGCAGACCGTGCCGGTGCGAGACTTCCGGAATGCGCTCGCGCAAGTTCTGGAAGAACGCGACGTCGTGCGGGATCGTGTTGCGATCGGGCAGCACCCAGCGCGGGTCTTCGAGGTTGAAATCGATCAGCGAGGCCATGTAGTCCCAGCGTCCGAGGTTCAAGCCCGAGCAGATGGTCGCGCAGGTTGTACGCGAACTCCTCGATCTCGTACGCGAACGGGAACGCCTCGACCAGCGCCATCGCCTTGATCGCGAGCGGGTCGAGGCCCTTGGCGCGCGCGACGGCTTGGAACACGTCGCGCCACCACAGTCCTTCCTCCGCCGATTCGGACTTCGGAATGTAGATCGCGAGCGGGTGCTTCAAGCGCGCGAAGTCGAGCTTGTAGACGAGCAGCGCCAGGTCGAACAGCGCGGCCGGCGTGGGCTCCTCGTAGATGCCCGCTTGCGAGAGGTGCAGCCCGCGCGTGCGCGTCCAGAGCACGACGTTCGACGGCTTGATCGAGACGACGTTGCCGCCGCGCTTCTCATCGACGTACGTGAGCTCGCCGTAGTACATCGCGACCGTGTTGTCGATGCCGCGCAGCGTGAGCGGGAACTCGTTCGCCATCGAGTCCTCGAGGTCGACCATCACGGCGGGCGACCCGGAGTTGAGCAGCTTGACGCAGAGCTCGTGATCGTCTGCGGGCCCGGTCATCTGGTTGCGCTGGTCGGCGCACCACGCGGGCAGGTCGATTTTCCAGTCGCCCTGCGCCTCGGACGCGCGGCGAGGTAGCGCGGCTTCTGCCCGCGCTGCGATGCGTCGAGCACTCGCCGGCGCTGCCGCACGAGCTGCTGCTGACGGTCCGTGAACGCGTCGTGAAGCGGGCGGTAGAACGCCGCGAAACCCTGCGGGAAGATCGCGTTCGATCGAGAATCCCGCCGGAGCGGTGCTCATCGGCGGGATGTGCCGGGCGGCGCCGGCGGCGGTCGCGTCCGTCTGCGTCTGCATGACCGGCCCATTCGCTGCGGGAAGGTTGCGCTCCGTGCGCCCGTAGCTCAAATGGATAGAGCGAGGCACTCCTAAGGCCGAGGTTGGCGGTTCGAGTCCGCCCGGGCGCGCGAGTGACGGGGTCGCCGGCCGGTGCGGCGCTCGCGCGCGCCGAATCCTTCGAGCATGAACACGCTGGACGCGGCTCTCGTCTTGTGGGTCGTGCTGCTCGTCTGCACCGCCGTGTTCGCGTTTCGCCGAGACCGGCAGCGCACGAGGCTCTTCGCCGCGGCGTCGGTTCTGATGAGCATCGGGATCGCAATCCTGAGCACGACGGCGCGGACGCGCTGACGTGAGCGGTCTCGACGACGCCGCCGAGCGGCGTGACGACGAACGCGCCGACCGCCGCGGCTCCGACCGCCGTCAACACGCGATGCCCGTGTCGGCCGATCGCCGGCAGACGGAGCGCCGAGTGCTTCCGCGACGGCTCGTCGACGTGTTTCGTTTCTTCGTCCGAGGCCGTACCGCGCGGTGATTCGCCCGGTTCGGAGGTTCGTGACCTGATCGCACAGCGCGCGTACGCGCGTGATTCGCGTCGCATCCCTCCTCGCGGCGATCCTCGCGACGGTGCTCTTCGAGCGGAACGCGATGGCGTCGCTGACGCGCGACGCGGCGGTGTTTCTGTGCGGAGCCGTCGTGGTCGCCGCGATACTCGGTTGGCTCCGCGCGCCCGCCGCGCACTTCGAGCGCAGTGCGCGCCCGACGCCGGAGAGCGACCGCGTCGGTCTGCTCGTGCCCGTGCTGATCGCCGTCCTCGTGCGCGAGGGCTGGCTGATCGCGGCGTGGTGCGCCGTGATCGCGCAAATCGCACGCCCGCGTGCCCGCCGGCCGTCCTGGGTCGACACGTTCGCAAGCGCGATGCTGCGCTTTCCGGCACTCGCGGTGGGCGCCGCGCTCGCGGGCCGGCTGCGCGAGCTCGTCGCGGGCCCGCCGTCGCTCGCGGCGCTGGCCACGTTCGCCGCCCTCGCCGCCGCGTACGTCGTCGCGATCGACCTGCTGTGGCTCGATCCGCTTTCCGCGCTGCGTCAGACGCGCTCGCTGCTGCGCATCTGGGCCCGACATGCCGCGGACCTCGGCACGCTCGCCGTCATCGTCGCCGAGTGCGCGTGGGCGTACGTCGTGCTGCACGTCGCATTCGCGGACGGCGCGCTGGTCGGCATCGCTGCGATGGTCCCGCTCGTCGTCGTCGCGGCGCTGCTGCGCCGGACGGCGCGGCTCAGCGCGCGCCTGCACCGTCTGGCGCTCTCCCGGCAGGCCGTCGATGCGATGCTCCGCGCAACCGATCCCAAGCCGGTGCTCCGCTCCCTGCTCGTCTCGATCGATCCGCGCATCGTGCGCGAGTCGCTGGAGATCGTGGCGTTTCGCCCCGCCGGCGCCGGGCGCTGGTCGCGGCTGATGCGCTTCGGTGCCGCGGCGCCGTCCGATTTGGAGAAGCTCGGCGCGCGGGCGCTGCTGCAGGTGCAGGTCACCGGGCAGGCCGCCGTCGTCGACGGCGTCGAGCACGGCGAGGTCCTCGCCTATCCGGCGCGCGACGGCGAAGGCGGATTGCGCGGCGCGATCGTCGTCTTCCGCCGGCCCGACGGCCCCGCGCTGGTTGCGCCACGCGACTTCGAGCGCGCCGCGACCGAGATCGGGCCGCTGCTCGGGGAGTACGGCGCGATCGCCGCCACGCGCACCGCCGCTTCGGTCGACGTGCTGACCGGCTTGCCGAACCGGCGCGGCGTCGCGCGGGCGCTGGAGCAGGCGATGGTCCACGTACGCGGCGGCGGCCGCTACGCGATGCTGCTGCTCGACGTCGACCACTTCAAGTCGATCAACGACCTGCTCGGGCACCAGTCCGGCGACCGCGCGCTCGCCCGGATCGGGCGCATCATCGCCGACGACATCCGCGGCGTCGACGTCGCGGGCCGGTTCGGCGGCGAGGAGTTCCTCGTGCTGCTGCGCGACGCGACGCGGGAACGCGCGATGCAGGTCGCCGAGCGGCTCCGCGCGGCGATCGCGGCCGGCGGCGTGACGTACGCGGACGGCAAGCCGGTCACGGTGTCGGTCGGGGTAGCATACGCGCGGCCGACGGATCGCACGTCCGACGTCCTCGAGCGTGCGGACCGCGCGCTGTACCGCGCCAAGGACAGCGGCCGCAACCGCGTGGTCGAGTCGCCCGCGGTCGCCGTCTGAGCGGGCGGCCGGGCGCCCCGCGCAGGCCCCTCCCGGCGGGCCGCCTGCGGCGACGGCGGATGACACCGTCCTCGCGGTGTGGTATAGTCTCGTATCGGAACGGACCGCGCGTCCGTTCTCTTCATGTTCCCCGCCGGCTTGAGGCCTTTTCGAGAACGCGACGATGGCGAAAAAAGAAACCCGCGTGATGGTGGTGATGGCGTGCACCGAGTGCAAGCGCCGCAACTACAACACGTTCAAGAACAAGCAGAAGACCTCGCAGCGCTTGGAGCTCTCCAAGTACTGCCGTTTCTGCCGCTGCCATCGGGCGCATCGTGAAACCAGATAGCTTCTCCGACTCGACTCCATACTGCCGTGTTTCGTCTCGACGAAACGCGGCTCGGCTTCAGCGAAGCTGAAGCCTTGAGGGCGGTAGCTCAATTGGTAGAGTTGCGGTCTCCAAAACCGTCGGTTGCAGGTTCGAGTCCTGTCCGCCCTGCCAAGCTCTCACGGTACACACATACATGAAACCGAATCCCGGCCGCCAGCCGGCGAAGCGCGCCGCCCCGACCCCCGCTCAGCGGGCGGCCAACGCGGCGCGCACCCAAGACTTCGTTCGCGGCGTCGTCACCGAGATGCGCCGCGTCACCTGGCCCACGCGCGAAGAGTGGATCGCGGCGACCCTGCTGACGATCGCGCTCGTCGTGGGCGTCGGCATCTTCACGTACGCTTGTGATCTGCTGTTCGGCGCCGTCTTCGGCTGGCTCACCGGAGGGACGCGCTGATGGATCAAGACGTCACGACCGCGATGCTTCCGGAGACCGACGCGGCGGCCGTCTCGCCGGCGCAGAAGAAGCAGGACGACCGCAAGAAGTGGTACGTGATCCACACGTACTCGGGCTACGAGAACAAGGTCAAGGCCAACCTCGAGCGCCGCATCCAGTCGATGAACATGCAGGACAAGATCTTCCGCGTGCTCGTCCCGATGGAAGACGAAGTCGAGTTCAAGGACGGCAAGCGTAAGATCACCCCCAAGAAAGTCTTTCCGGGCTACGTCCTGGTCGAGATGGACATGGACGACGCGTCCTGGTACGTCGTGCGCAACACGTCCGGCGTGACCGGCTTCGTCGGGTCCCCGGGCTCCGGCGAGAAGCCGGTGCCGCTCCAGGACAAAGAAGTGAAGACGATCCTCAAGCAGATGGGCATCGAGACACCCAAGCTCAAGATCGACTTCGCGAAGGGCGACCGCATCAAGGTCACCTCGGGCCCGTTCTTCGACTTCACCGGAATCGTCGACGACATCCAGCCCGAGAAAGAAAAGGTCCGCGCCCTCATCTCGATCTTCGGCCGCGAGACGCCGGTCGAGCTGGAGTTCTATCAGATCGAGAAAGTCTAGCGAGATCGGACGGGGCGAGCGGCGCGCGCTTCCGCTGTGATCGGCACGCGGCCCCCGCACTTCGTGTGCGGGGGCCGCTCTGTCTTCGGCTCGCTCCTGCGCATCCTGCGCCCGCGAGCCTCACACGGCCGCTCACAGCGGAAGCGTGCGCCGCTCGCCCTGCGGGCATCGCTCCGTGGCCCGGCGTAGAGGACGCGAATGGCGGCTGATGCTACTCGGCGTTCTTTCATCGCTCGTTCGGTTGTGGCCGGGGTAGGTGTTGGGTTCGCACCTTCGCGGGTGTTTGCGGCGACGACGCGGTCTGCGGTCAAGATCGGATATGTCGACTCGCTTTCCGGGCCGTTTGCCGTGGGCGGGATTCCGCAGCTTTCGGGCGCGCGGCTCGCGATCGAGGATGCGAACCGGCGCGGGCGTGCGCGGTTCGAGCTGCTGATCGGCGACGATCAGACGAAGCCGGCCGTGGGCACGACCGAGGCCCGGCGCCTCGTCGAGAACGAGAAGGTCGATGCGCTTGTCGGCGGTGCTTCGTCGGCGGTCGGCAACGCGGTTTCGGCGTACGCCGAAACCGCGGGAGTGCTGTACGTCGCGGTGGGGACGCACGACACCGCGATGACGGGCAGCAAGGCGAATCGCGTCTGCTTTCGTCAGACCTGTTCGCTCGCGATGCTCTCGAACGCGCTCGGCGCCGAGCTCGTGCGGCGCGCGAAGCGCTGGTATTTCCTCGTCGCCGACTATGCGTTCGGGACCGATGCGCGCGATCGCCTCAAGGCGATCCTCGACGCGCACGGCGGCAGCGTCGCGGGGATGGATCTGCATCCGCTCGGGACCAGCGACTTCTCGCCGTACATGGTGAAGGCGCGCGCGAGCGACGCCGACGCGTTCCTCCTGCTCAACGGCGGGACCGATACGCAGAACGCCGCCATCTCGTTCGTGCAGTTCGGTCTGAACAAACGCATGCTGGCGGCGGGCGTCACCGGCGAGAACGAGCTCGCGGCGGGATTTCCGGCGGAAGAGCTCGCGGGTTCGCTGTGGGGCTACGTGTGGGGACCGGATGCGGGCGGCAGCGCGCCGGCGCTGCATCGCCGTCTCGCCGCGGTCGCGAAAGGCTTCCCGCCGAACTGGCGCCAGTATCTCGGCTACATGGCGGTCGCGAACGTGATCGACCGCATGGAGGCGGCCGGGACGACCGACACCGACGCCGTCGTGCGCGCGTTCGAGAACCACCGCTACGACGCCGCGAAGGCGCAGCCCGGCGTGTTCCGCGCGTGCGACCATCAGGCGGTGCAGGAGACGTACTGCGCGGAGATGCTGCCGCGCGCGAAGCGGCGCGATCCGAACGAGTACTTCCGCATCGTGTCCTCCGTCGGCGGCGAGCTCGCGGCAGGTCCGTGCAGCGACGCCGACAGCAGCAAGGCCGCGGAAATCATCGGATCGCAGAAAGTGCCCGCGCGCGAAGGCTACACCGCGACGTCGCTTCGTTAGCCTGAACGAACGCATTCGCGCATGATCCGCTCGATTCGCGTCGATCTGCGGGGCGTGCTGATCGTCATCGCGGCTGCGCTGCTCCTGACCGCGTTCGTCACCCGGGTGAAAGTGCAGCGGGTCGACGCGATGCGGGGCGACAGCGCGTTCTTCTTCGAGCTCGCGCGAAACGCCGGCGAGGGCGCGGGCCTGCGCAGCAGCCTGCTTCCCGCGATCCTGCAGGTCCGGCGAAGCGGCATGCTACGCATGTCTGCGGAGCGCGTGGCGCACATGCCGCTGCCGCCGCCGGATGTCCACCCGACGGACGTGCTGCGCCTGCACACGTATTTCGTCATGTTCCCGCTCGCGCTGGTCGCGAAGGCCCTGCCGCCGGACGTCGTTCTGGAGGGCGCGTTCGCCGCGAGCTTCGTGCTCGTGCCGGCGCTCGCGATGCTCGTCCTGCGACAGCGCCGCATCACCTGGGTCGCCTCAGCGGCGTTCGCGGCCGTCGTCGTAGCGCACGGGGCGTGGGCCGAGGCGCTGCTCGACGGCCAGTTCTATCCCGACCGGCTCTTCGTGCTGTTCGGCTTCATCCTCATGCTCGTCGTCTCGCGGAGCGATGCGTCGCGTGCTTGGCTCGTCTGCGTCGGGCTTCTGTGCGCATCGGTGACGGAGCGCGGCGCCTTCATCGCCGGCTTGGTCGTAGTCGCGTACACGGCGCTGTACTGGTCGCACACGCGCGATCGTACGTTCAAGCTCGGCCTCGGCGCGGCGCTTTTCGTCGCCGGCGCGCTCGCGATGGCGTTCGTTACCGTCGAGTCACCGTACGGGGCGATCGTCCCGTTCGGTGCGCGAGGCGTGTTCGCGATGGTGTCCAGCCCGCTGCTGGGGCCGCGGTTGGAGATCTTCCTCGAGATGAACGCGCCGCTGCTCCTCCTCGCCGCCTTCGCACCACGCGCCGCCGCCATCGCCGCCCTCACCATGGTTCCGAACGCTCTTGTGTTGTCGACCGGTGGCCCACGCGCGTGGGTCACGCATTACCACTCGTACTATCTGCCGATCGCGATCTGGGCCGCGCTCGAAGGGTACGTGCGGCTGAACGCACTGGCGCGAAGCCGCCGAATCACCCGTCCGGTGCCGCTCGTTACGTGCGCGCTGCTCGCAGTCGCCGCGAACTGCGTCGACCCGACCGACATGGTTCCGAATATCGGCCGCGGCGCGCTCAGCAAGAGCTTCTTGCCGCGCCTCTACGCGTTCGCGACCACGGATGCACCGGATTTTCGCGCCGCAGCCGATCGCGTACGGCGAGCGGTGCCGCCGGGCAGCAGCGTGTCATCGCCGGAGATCACGATGCCCGAGCTCTACGCGGGCCGAACCGTGTACTTTTTCCCGTTCGGGGTCGAGCGTGCGGACTATGCCGTTCTCGGCATGTCGAACGGGCCGGACGGGCGACCGGCGTACAGCGGCGTCTTTTCGGTCCTTCCGGCGCCCCAGGTGGCCGCGGTGAATGCCGCGATCGTCGTGCGCATGAGGCGCGCCGGATACGACTTCAAGCACGCGGTGGCCGTGCCGGAACTCGGTATCGTGATCGTGCACCGCACGTAGCTAATCGCCGCCTTTTCCCGTCAGCGTCTGTGCGAGGTACGTCAGCGTCGCGCCGGCGACGACCGCGAAGACGCACCAGCCCGCGGCGGCGAGCCACGGCGCGACTCGCCGCTCTTTCATCACGCCGGTGTTGCGGGCGACGAGCAGCATCAGCGCGATCGTGACCGGGGTCGCGATGCCGCCCGCGATGCCGCTGTAGAACAGCAGCGTGATCGGCTTCACGCCGGCGAAGCCGATCGCGACCGCGATCGCGAGCGAGCCTATCAGCGTCAGGTAGAAGGGGCGCGCGCGCCGGAAGCGTTCGTCCAGGCTGCGGCGCCATCCGAACATCTCGGCGGCGACGTACGCGCAGGTGCCGGCGATCACCGGGATCGCGACGAGGGCCGATCCCAGCAAGCCGATCCCGAAGATGAGCGAGGCGTACTTGCCGGCGATCGGCGCGAGCGCGCTCGCGGCCTGCTGCGCCGTCTCCACGCGCTCGTGGTGCACGCCGAGCGTCGCGCCCGTCGCGATGAGGATGAACCAGAATGTGAGCCCCGCGACGACGATTCCGAGCGCCGCGTCAACCTGCACGAGGCCGAGCCGCCGCATCGGCGGCTTCTCCTCGCTCAGCTCGATCGTCTCCCACACGTACGCGTACGCGGTGAGCGTCGTGCCGAGCAGCGCGAGGGCGCCGGCGACCATGTCGCGGCGCAGATCGAAGTGCGGCACGAGCGACCCGGCGAGCACCGCGTGCCAATTCGGGTGCGCGAGAAACGCGGCGCCGACGTACGTGAGGAACAGCAGCGCGACGTAGCGCAGCACGCGCTCGATCGCCGTGTACCGGCCGAACACGAGCGCCAACGCCGCGAGAGCGCCGAGCGGCACGAGCCACCAGCGATAGTTGACGTGCGTGAGCAGCGCGAGAGCCGCGCCGCCGCCTTCGAGATCCGCCGCGAGCGTGAGGATGTTGACGAGGAGCAGCGCTGACAGCGCCGCGAGGGCCCAGCCGCGTCCGTACTGGGCGCGGACGCAGTCCTCGAGCCCCTTCCGCGACACCGCTCCGACCTGCGCCGCGATCGCTTGGATCACCGCGAGCATCGGGATGATCGCGAGCGTGAGCCAGCCGAGTTCGTACGTCGTCGTCGATCCGATCACGGCCAGCGTTGCGACGGTCGTCGGATCGTTGTCGGAAGCTCCCGCGACGATGCCGGCGCCGAGCTTCGCTCGTTCGGGCGCGGTTCGGCCGCCGGTCTCGCGCGGCCGCGGCCCGCGACGCGTGCGGCGCACTACCGCGGTTTCGCGACGAAAGTCACCTTCGCACGTCTGCCCGGCGAGCGCGGCGCCGAATCGGCTGCTTGCGCCGAGAGTTATTTCGCATCGACCCGCGAAGCGCGTGGCGACGTGAACGAATCGCCCGCGCCCGATCATTCGACCGCCGCGCCCGATCACTCGACCGCCGCGCCCGATCGGACGGCCGCTCCCGCCGACGTCGTAAGCGAACCGGCGGACGTGAACGGCGGCTCGGAGATCGACGCACCTGGAGCCGAAGCGGCGGAATCGATTCCAACGCGCGATGCGGCCGCAAGCGACGCACCGCCCGTGTCCGACACGAATGAATTCGTCGCCGAGGCACCGCCGGCCGAGCCGGCCGCAGCCGAGGAACCCGCAGCCGAAGAACCGGCCGTCGAGGAACCGGCTGCCGAAGTGCCGGCGGTCGAGGCACCCGCCGCCGCAGAACCCGCGGCGGACGCACCTCTCGTCGGAGCATCGGCGGCAGAGACACCGGGGGCCGATGCACCGGCGGCCGAGGCCGCGGCCGCGGAAGCACCGGCGGCGGAGACATCCTTGGGCGACGTCCCGTTGGCCGAAGCGCCCGCAGGCGAAGCGGCTGCGCCGGCAGAGACGCTCGCGCCGGAAGCGGCACCGAAGCCGCCGGCTCCGCCCGATCCGCGCGCCGAAGAAAAGCGCCGGCGCGCGCAGGCCGCGTGGGAGCGCGTCGTGGCGGCGCGCCAAGGCGGCGACATCCTCACCGGGCTGGTCACCGCCGCGGTGAAGGGCGGTCTGCTCGTCGACGTCGGCGGCATTCGCGGGTTCTTGCCCGCATCGCAGGTGCGCGTGCAGCAGGGCACGGCGCTCGACACGCTCGTGCGAACGCGTTTGCCCCTCAAGGTGCTGGACGTCGATCAGTCGCGCCGCCGCATCGTCGTGTCGCACCGGCGCGCCGCGGAAGAAGAACGCCGCACCAAGCGCGCGGAGGTGATGCAGTCGCTCGAGGTCGGCCAAGTGCGCGAAGGTACCGTCGTGCGCCTCACCGACTTCGGCGCGTTCGTCGATCTCGGCGGCGTCGACGGGCTGATCCCGATGCGCGAGTTGGCGTTCGAGCGCGTCGACAAGACGTCGGACATCGTCACCGTCGGCGAGAAGCTGCCGGTGCAGGTGCTGCGGATCGACGAAGGCGGCAAGAAGATCTCGCTCTCGCGCAAGAACGCGCTGCCCGATCCATGGCGCGATCACGCCTCGGTCGTGCGCAACGGTGCGACCGTCGAAGGCAAGGTCGTCGGCAAGGAGCCGAGGCTGCAGGTCGAGATCGCTCCGGGCATCGTCGGCACGGTGCGCGAGGGCGACGCCGATCCGTCGCAGTACGAGATCGGGGAGTCGATCGAGGTGACGGTGCGGCGCGCCGACCGCGCGACGCGCCGCATCACGCTCAGCACGATGCAGGGTGCGACCGCCGCGCCGCCGCCCAGCAATAGCGGCGGCTTCGCGCCGCTCGGCATCGAGCTCGGCCGCCGCTAGCCGTAGACGAGGAACGATCCGGCGCCGCAGAACGCGGTCCTCATCAGCGCGGTCGGCGCCGGCCCGTTTCCGTCGGCGCCGGGATGGCGCGGCCCGCGGCGCGCCGAACGCCCGAAGCAGAGCGAACCGTGTACGACAGCAAGCGCATCGTCATCGCCATCCTCGTCGTCGTCGTCGCGATCGTGCTCGTCGACATCGCGGTCGCGCGCCTCGGACCGCTGGTGCACACGAACGAGACGGTGTCCGCGGTCATCGCGTTCGGGCTGCTCGCGTACATCCTGGTGATGATCGCGACGCGCGGCCGCATCCGGGTGCCGTCGCTGCCGCGGCGTCGCAAGCTGCGCGCCGTGAAGCGCGATCCGTCGGCGGCGGCGGACTTCATCAAGCAGTTCGAGGACCGCTCGCGGCGCTGAGCGCCGCGAAGCCGCACCCGTGCACCACCATCACGATCGCCACGGTGCGAAGCAGCCGGAACGTTTCAACCCCGAGCGCGCGGCAGTCCTCAACGATCCGGCGCGCTTCGATGACGTGCCGCTCGAGCGCATCCTGGACGAGCTGCGTCCGCCGCACGGATCGACCGTCGTGGACTTCGGCGCCGGTACGGGCTTGTACGCGCTCGCGCTCGCGCGGCAGCGGCCGGACCTGCGCATCGTCGCGCTCGACGAACAACCGGCGATGCTGCAGCTGCTGCGCGAAGCGGTCGCACGCGACGGCGCCGCGAGCGTCGAGGTCGCGGATCCGTCGGGCGTCGACGCATTGCGCGGATGCGCGGGCAGCGTGCTCGCGCTCAACGTTTTGCACGAACTTGGCGACGCGGCGCTCGGCGAGCTCCGGTCGCTCCTCGCGCGCGACGCGCCGGCGCTGTTCGTCGATTGGAACGGCGACGTCGACCGCCCGATCGGTCCGCCGCGCGACCACGTCTACGGCGCGGCCGAAGCGAAGCGACGGCTGGAGAGCGCGGGGTTCGACGTGCGCGCGCGCCCGCAACTGCGCTATCACTACGTGCTCGCGGCGCGCGCCCGCGCGGCGTAGCGCGCCGGCGTCAGCCGTCCGTGCCGGTTCGCCCGAACGAGCGCCGGAGGAAGACGCGCGCGGTGCGCGGTCCGGGCGCGAACGGGCTCGGGATGCCGAACGGGCCGAAGGGCAGCGGCGGCACGGCGCGCGCCGCGTTGTTGAGGTTCTCCACGTCGAACTGAATCTTGCCGCGCGCGCCGAGCGGGATCTCGACGTTCGTGTTCAGCATGACGAAGGAAGGCTGTCCGAGCACGCCGTCCGCGCCCCAGTATGTCGCGCCGAGGGAGACGCGCGAGCCTTGCGCACCGTGGTACGAGATCTCGGCGTAGCCGTGCGTCGCGCCCGACGCGGCATCGCCGAGCACGAATCCGAGCGGCGGTGTTTCGGAGACCGTCCATGCTTGCAGCAGGTATCCGAGGCCCACGCGCGGACGCCGCGCGAGCGAGAGTTCCGCGCCGCGCCGCGCGACGGTTCCCGCGTCGACCCAGCGCGCACGCGCGTCCTCGACGACGCGGTTCTGCTCGGTCGTCGAGAACGCGTCGAACGCGAACGTCGTCGCTGCGTCGAATACGCGCACATCGAGGCCGACGTCCGCCGTGTTCGCGTATTCCGCACCGCGCGTGCCGCCGCGCAGCCCCGCGAGCGCGACGACGGACGGCGGCGTGAAGCCGGAACCGAACGATGCGCGCAGCGACGTGCCCGCGCCGGCCGCATACGCGAGCCCCGCGCGCGCCGCGATCCCGCTCTCGGTGAGGCTGAAACCGTCCGCGACGGCGTCCGCGTGCACGTCATACACCGTCAGCTGTCCGGACAGGCGGCGGCCGAGCGGCGCGAGCGCGCGCGCGAACGCGGTCTGCACGCGGACGTGCGCGTCGCCGACGACGTCGACGAGCCCCAGCGCCGTGCCGGTTCCGTACGTCTCCGTGACGCCCGCGGCGTACTGCGCCACACCGGCGGCGTGGTCGAACTCGAGCGAGCCGCCCGTGAGCGAGTCCGCCGTCACGAGCTCGAAGGGATCGCCGGCCCCCGGGCCGTTGCGCACGGCCGATGCGTGCCACCAGCGCGCAAGCGCGGTGTCGCGCGCGCCGCCGATGCGCAGCTCGCCTTCCGTGAACGCGAACGCGCCGTCGTCGTACCGGTTCGAGTCCGCTTCGTCGTACGTCGTCGCCGTCAGCGTTGCCGCAGGCGAGAGCGCCGCGCGCGCCTTCAGCGCGACGGCGCGCTGAATCGTGTCGTACGGCGCCGTGTACGCGGACTGGCCGTTCGGCGTGAACGCCGTCGCGCCGGAGGACGCCGCGGCGAGCGCGACGCCGATACGTCCGTCCGCGAGCCCGCCGCCCGCGGCGATGTCGGCGAAGCTGCCGCCGCGACCGTCGGCGCCGACTTCCGGCAGCGCGCGCGAGACGGGCGCCGGATCGGGCAGGCGGATGTTCACCGTTCCGTTCAGCCCGCCGTCGATCACCGGCAGCGGCGCGGACGCGCCCGGATGTACCTCGATCTCGCCCAGCAGAAAGGCGGGGATCGCCGTGAGCGGCAGCGTGCGCGTCGTCGCGAGCGCGATCGGCACGCCTTCGAGCAGCATCTGCGTCTCCATCGGCGTGCCGCCCCGCACCAGCGCGACCGGCGGCTCGTCGTCGGCGGCCGTCAGCCCGCGCGCGGCCCGATCGACGGCGATCGACGGCGTCTGGGCCAGCACCGCGACGGGGCCGGCCTGACCTTGATCGCGGTAGCCCTCGCGCGGCAGCACGGCGATCGGTTCCGGCGCCGTGTTGAACGCGCCGCGCTGCGCGGCGCTGACGGAGCCGATCGCGCGCAGCGCCGTCGTGGGCACCGCGTGCAGCGCGATGCGAACCGTGACGCGCGGAACGCCGTCCGGAACGCGCGTCGTTGCGCGGCCAGGCACGAATCCCGTCTTAATGACGTGAACGGCATACGTCGCGGGCGGCACGTCGAAGACCGCGTGACCGGAAGCGTCCGTGACCGCGCTGCGCGACGCCTCCGGGATCACGGTCCCGGCCGGCACGATGATGACGCGCGCGCCGGCCGCGCTCGTCCCCGGATCGGGGACGGCAATGACGGTGAACAGGACGCCGAGCAGCGCGCCGAACGTCACGGAGCGCCGACGTGCAGCGATAGCCGCACGGTGCGCGGGCCGAAGGGCAGCGCGTTGACGAGGCCGATCTTGCCGTTCACGAGGGGTACGGGGATCGCGGCGTCGGTCGCGATCGTCGACTGGCTCTGCACGTCGAACAGGTTGTCGAGCGAAAGCTGCAGCGCGGCGTGTTCGCGCGCCGCGCCGATGGGCGCGCGCAGCGACGCGTTCGCGACGGTGAACGCCGGCACGCCGTACGCGTTGTTGTCGCCGTAGTACGTCTCGCCGAACAGCATCAGCCACCCGCGTGCCGTCCGGTAGTGCACCTCCGCATAGCCTTCCGCGTACGGGATGCTCTTGTTGGAGATGCCGTTGAACCCGGTACCGGTCGAGGTGTAGTTCACGCCGGGAACGATCGCGAGGTTCGTTCCGAACGGGCTCGTCGCCGTGGCGTACAGCGAGGGTGAGACGTCGTACGCGAACGCGCGCATCAGCGCGCCCTGCGCGACGTAGCCGAAGCCGCGCGGCCGGTCGCTGTGCACGCTGAGCTCGAGCCCGTAGAAGCGGGAACTACCCGCGTTCGCCGATGCGCTCACATAGACGGGTATTGCGGTCGCGGATCCCGGCGGCGTGAACGTGCCGAACGGCGTGACCGTTGTGACCAGCTGGTCGCGCACGTTCGTGAGATACGCGTCGAACGACACGACGCTCGAGCGGTCGAGCCGCACGTCGGCGCCGAGATCGTAGCCCCACGAGGTCTCGGGCCGCAGGGTTCCCGCGTTCTGCGAAACGGTCAGCGACGTCGCGCCGGGCCGGTAGACGGACGCGGGCGTCTGATTGACGCCGCTGAGCACGTTGAACGCCGGCGGCGTCACCGAGCCGCCCAGGTTGAAGCGCAGGATCGCGTCGGCGCCGTGCACGCGGTGCGTGTAGCCGAGGCGCGGGTCGATCTCGCCGTGCGTCGCGTCGCGGAACGACCAGCCCGTGCGGGCGGGACCGGTCGAGAAGCGATTGTCGTACGTCGTACCATAGAGCGCAAGCGTCAGCGCGTCGGCGTCGGAGGGACGCACGGTCGCGCGTCCCATCACCGAGGTGATCGTCTGCGACGAGCCTGCGGGCACCGACGCCGTGAAGACCGGCAGGCCGCCGGACGCGCCTTCGGAGTATGCGTTCGTCAGGGAGACGATGCGGTCGAGCGCGAGCTCGAACTCGTTCGGGCCGGCGGGGTGCAGCCATGCGATCGAGCCGCCGTGCACGCGATCCTCTTCGACCGTGCGGCTGAACACGTCGGGAATCGCGATCGTCTCCGGCGTGTTGGCGAACGTCGGCGTGGTGCCGCCCGCAGCGAGCGGCGCGCTGCCGGTGAGGTTCACAACGCCGCTGAACGGCTGCGAGGGTGAGGTCGCGGCATTGCCGGTGAAGCGGTTCAGCGACACGCTGTACCAGCGCGCGATCAGCGTGTCGTTGCGGAGCGTCGTGCGCAGCTCGGCCTCGAGCAGCGGTTCGTTCTCGATCTCCGTCACGTTCGAGGGCAGGTGCGTCGCCGGATTGAGGGCGATCGGCGTTCCCGACGGCGAGAACGTCGCACCGAACGTCTGCAGCTGCGCGCCGTCGAGATCGAACGTCGACTGGTTCCCGATGTACGCCGCGGTGAGCGACGTCGCTGCGCTGAAGCTCCAGCGCGCCTTGACCACTTCCGTGCGACCGAGGAACGCGTCGTCGACGGGCTGACAGCACGCCGTCATCCGCACGTACGCGTTCGCGGGGTTGTTCTGCGCGTTCGCGACCGGGAAGGTCCCCGCAGGCGTTCCGGCCGGCGGCGCGGCGGCGGTCGACGCACCGATCGTGCCGATGCCGGCGATCGCCGTGCCCGACGGCAGCGCGATCGTCGTCGGCAGCGCGCTGAACGCGCCGGGCGTGCCGTACGTGACGGCGTCGACGACGAAGCCGAGCTTGCCGATCGTCGACGATGCCATCGCGTGCACGAGCGTGCCGCCGAAACCGTCGTGCACGAGGTCGATGGCGGACGTCGGCCGCAGCGACGGATCGCGCGTGCGGAAGTTCACCGAACCGCCGATGCCGTTGACCACGAGCGGCGCGAACGCGCCCGGTCCCTTCGCGATCTCGACGTCCTGCAGCACGTACGTGCTCAGGAACGTCGTCACGTAGTCCCCGAACCGTCCGGTCGCGACGGGATGCCCGTCGATCAGCGTGGTCTTCTCGTAGTCGAGCGCGCCGCGCAGATTCGGTGAGGTCTGCACGCCGAGCGACGAGGGGTTCGACGACGCGGTGTGGTTCGAGACGACGCCCGGCGTCTCGTCGAACAGGCGTGCGAGCTGCGGCTCGTTCTGATCGTCGAACTGCGTGCGGCCGATGACGGCGAACGCGCCGGGCTGCGCGTTCAGCGCTGCGCGGCCGGCGCTCGTCGTCGAGGTCGCGCCGATCGTGGTGAGCGTTGCCGGCTGCAGCGTGACGCGAACGCCGGCCGCCGACGCGGGGACGCCGGCGACGCCGGGAAGATCGACCTCCGCGACGTCGCCTTGATAACCGGCCGCGGTCACGGTCACGGCGATGCGGCTTCCGTCCGGCGCGGGGCAGTGCAACGCGGCGCGCCCGGCGGCGTCCGTGCGAACCGTCGTTCCGCGGACCGTGACGGCCGCGCCCGCGATGGGCTTCCGAGCGGCGTCGAAAACGGTGACCGTGACGTCGGGGCATCCGTCGGCGCGCACCGGCGCAGCCGCGAACAGGCAAGCGAACGCCGCACCGACGGACACGAGTGCAAGACACCGCATCGAGACGCGCCATTCGGGCCCCGGCCGGGCGGTTCCGGGGGCGCCGTTCGCCAATCCGCCCCTCATGGACAAGACCGGCGCTCGGCTCGGAATCTTCATCGCGCTCGGTTTTGCAATCGGCGCTGCGTTTCACCAGATCGCCGTCGGCATCGCGATCGGCGTGGCGCTCGGCGTGGTCGCGGAACGCGCCCGCCGGGTCTAAATCCGAGGCAGGCGCGCGGCCGCGCCCGCCGTTTCGGTCTTGCCCGCGCGGCCGCCAGGATGGTAAAGTAGGGCGTTGCGCCCGGGCGTTCCCGGGCCGCGCGCGGCCGATGCACCCCGGCGGCCGCCGCGTTCACCCGCGGGGCAGACCGTGCCGGCTCGTCCGCGCGCGATCGAGAGGAATCGAATGGCCAAGAAAGTCGTCGGGAAGATCGGTCTCGCTCTTCCCGCCGGGAAGGCGACCCCTGCGCCTCCCGTCGGTCCTGCGTTGGGCCCGTACTCGCTCAACATCATGGACTTCTGCAAGCAGTACAACGACCGGACGAAGGCACAAGAAGGCTTCATCATCCCGGTCGAGATCACGGTGTTCGAGGACCGCACGTTCACGTTCATCACGAAGACGCCGCCCGCGTCGTTCCTGATCAAGCGCGCGCTCGGGCTCGAGTCGGGATCGAAGGAGCCGAACCGCAACAAGGTCGGGAAGCTGACCGAGGCTCAGGTGCGCGAGATCGCGCAGGCGAAGATGCCTGATCTCAACGCGAACGACGTCGAGGCTGCGATGAAGATCGTCGCCGGCACCGCGCGCTCGATGGGCGTGGAGGTCGCATAGCAATGCGCAAGCACGGCAAGCGCTTCCGCACGCTCGAGAGCGGGTTCGACGCCGGTCGTCTGTACGATCCCGCCGAAGCGGCGCAGATCGTCAAGCGCAACGCGAACGCGAAGTTCAACGAGACGATCGAAATCCACGTGCGGCTCGGCGTCGATCCGAAGAAGTCGGATCAGAACGTTCGCGGCACCGTGAGTCTGCCGCACGGCACGGGCCGCACGGTGCGCGTGATCGCCTTCGCGAAGGGTGACGGCGCGCGCGCGGCCGAGGCCGCCGGCGCCGACATCGTCGGCGAACAGGATCTCATCGACCGCGTCAAGGGCGGGTTCGCCGACTTCGACGTCGCCGTCGCGACGCCCGACATGATGCCGTCGATCGGCAAAGAGCTCGGGCGTATCCTGGCGCAGAAGATGCCGAACCCGAAGGCGGGCACGGTGTCGCCGAACATCGGGCAGGCGGTGCGCGACATCAAGGCCGGCAAGGTGGAGTATCGTCTCGACAAGACCGGCATCGTGCACACGATCGTCGGGAAGGCGAGCTTCGAGGACGCGCAGCTCACCGAGAACGTCGCGGCGCTGCTCGACGCGATCGTGCGCGCGAAACCGTCCGCGGCGAAGGGCACCTACCTGCGCTCGATCACGCTGGCCTCAACGATGGGACCCGGCGTGAAGGTCGACCCGACGCGCGTTCGTCCGACCGCGACGACCGCCTAGCGCTCGCGTTCAGGCGCCGGCGGCGGCCAGCACGCGCTCGCGGTCGAGCGTCTCGCCGATCGGCGTACGATGGCGCACGACGGGCAACGGCGACGCCACCGCCGGCGTCGGAGCCGCCGCCGGCACGGCGTGCGGGCGGCGCCGTGCGGGCTTGCGCACGAAGAGCGGCAGCGCGATCGACAGAACCAGCATCACGGCGACCGGGAACAACGTGCCCGTGTACGAGCCGGTCACGTCCTTCGCGCGCGCCGCGATGAGCGGGCCGACCACGCCGGCGCATCCCCAGGCCGTGATCAGCATGCCGTAGTTGAGGCCCATGTACTTCGTGCCGAAGTAATCGGCGTTGAACGCCGGCATCGTGCCGAAGCTCCCGCCATTGCAGCACAGCACGAGGCCGAACGCGATGGCGATGAACAGCGTCGAGTGCATCGACGGCATGAGGGCGAACACGACGGCCTGGATTTCGAGGATCAGCATGTACGCGCGGTTGCGCCCGATGCGGTCGGACAGCGTTCCCCAGAAGATCCGCCCGAAGCCGTTGAAGATCGCGAGCAGCCCGACGACCGGGGCTGCGAACGCCTCGCTCGTGCCGGTGAGGTCACTGAAGATCGGCACCGCGTTGCTCACGATCAAAATGCCGGCCGTCACGCTGGTGAACAGCATCAGCCACAGCACGTAGAACTGCGGCGTGCGCAGGGCTTCGGATGGGCGATAGTGGTCCGCTTCGACCCGCTTCGGGTCTTCTGCGCGCCGTCCGTACGCCTCCGGCGGATCGCGCAGGATGAGCGCGCACGCGCCGCCGATGACGAGATAGACGAGGCCGGACCACACGAACACGTTCATGATCGCGCCGCCGTCGCCGCGGCCCATCGGGGTTCCGTGCGCGAGGAACGCCGCCGCGTCGGCGGATGCCCGCGCGAATGCGGCGACGTGCGGAACGATGCCGTTGTAGAAGAACGCACCGAGGCCGAAGCCCGTGAGCACCAAGCCGCCGGCGAGCCCACGATGGCGCGGAAACCACTTCGTGACCATCGCGACGGGCGAGACGTAGCCCATGCCGAGGCCGAAGCCGCCGATGACGCCGTAGCTCACGTAGAGCCACCACACGCCGAGTCGCGACGTCAGCACGCCGGCGAGCACGTTGCCGAGCGCCCAGAGGACGATGCCGGTGATCGCGACCGATCGCGGTCCCACGCGATCCTGCCAGCGTCCGCCCACGACCGCACCGATTCCGAGCGTGAAGATCGCGACCGCGAACGTCCACATCGTCGTCGTGACGGACCAATGGAAGGCGGCGACCAGCGGACGCGCGACCAAGCTCCACGAGTACACGGTGCCCAGGCACATCATCATGATGGTGCCGGCCGCCGCGACGGCCCACCGTCCGTAGAGCATGCGCCCGAGACGCGTACGGGGAAAACGCCGCTCCGTAAACGCGAGCTCGGCGCGATCTTCCATGATCATATTCATCCTTGAGGTCAGTGTTCTGCCGCCGCCCGGCACGGTCGGCTGACCGCCAACGTCGGCAGCCGATGGTTCTGGAATCGGTTGTGCGCCGCGCCACACACAGCGCAGAGCCGTGTGTTTTACGAAGTTTTTTCGGTCGCGGTGCGGGTTGTAAAGATACGGCGGTGCGCGCTGTAAAGATACGAACATCTTACGTGTGCGGGACGGGCGCGACGCGGCTCGCACGGGAATCGCGCGCGGCCCGCGAACCGGGCCCGGATGCCGTTGCTCGCGCGTTCCGGCCGATGAGCGGCGCAGCGCTGATCTTCGCGGATGTCGGGCGCGATGCCGCGGCGCTGCGCGACCGCGGCGCACGCCTCGCGGGCGGCCTCATCCGGCTCGGCGTGCGCGAAGGCGACGTGATCGCCGTGCTGCTGCGCAACGGCCCGGTGTTCGCCGACGTCATGTTCGCCTGCCGCACGGCGGGCGTCTACTTCGCGCCCGTCAACTGGCATTTCACGCCGGACGAGATCGCGTTCATCGTGCGCGACTGCGGTGCGCGGGTCGTGATCGGCGACGCCGATCTGCTCGAAGCCACGGCGAGCGCGCTTCCCGCACACGCCTGCGTGCTCGCGTGCGGCGGCGGCGCGACGCGCTTCGAGCCATACGAAATGTGGCTCGCCGCGCAGGCGCCGTACGACGGTCGGGTGGTCGCGCCGCGCGGGCACTTCCAATACACGTCCGGCACGACGGGACGTCCGAAGGGCGTGCGGCGCGATGCCGTGCCGCTCGACGAGCTCGCCGGGCGGCAGGCGGCGATGCGCGAGGTCGTGCGCATCGCGTACGGGATCGAGGACGGTTGCCGCACGCTAGTCTCCGCGCCGCTGTATCACAGCGCGCCGTCGTCGATCGCGCAGAACACGCTGCTGTACGGCAGCCTGCTCGTGCTGGCCGCACGGTTCGACGCGGCGGAGACGCTGGCGCTGATCGACCGCCATCGCATCGAGGTCGCGTACCTCACGCCGACGATGTACGTGCGTCTCCTGCGGCTGCCGGACGAATTGTGGTCACGCTACGACGGTTCGTCGCTGCGCTTCGTCGCGTCGACCGGCGCGCCGTGCGCGCCGGAGGTGAAGCGCGCGATCATCGAGCGGCTCGGACCGGTCGTCAACGAGACGTACGCGTCGACCGAAGCGGGCACGATCACGATCGCTTCGAGCGCCGACGCGCTCGCGAAGCCGGGGACGGCGGGCGTGCCGATCCTCGACGCACGCATACGTATCCTCGACGAGGACGGGGCACCGTGCGGGCCGGATCGCGTCGGCACGATCTACGCGCGGCAGCCGACGTACGCGGACTTCACGTACCAGAACCTGCCGGACGCGCGCCCCGCGATGGAACGCGACGGGCTGCTGACGCTCGGCGACGTGGGCTACCTCGACGCCGACGGCTACCTCTTCGTGTGCGACCGTTCCGTCGACATGGTGCTCAGCGGCGGCGTGAACGTCTATCCGGCCGAGATCGAGCACGCGCTGTTGCGGGTGCCGGGCGTGCTCGACTGCGCAGTCGTCGGCGTTCCCGACGAGGAGTTCGGCGAACGTCTGCACGCGTTCGTGCAGCCCGAGCCGGGCGCGTCGCTCGACGCGGAAACGCTGCGCGCGTCGCTGCGGCAGACGGTCGCGGGCTTCAAGGTGCCGCGCACGTTCACGTTCACGGACGCGCTGCCGCGCGACGACAACGGCAAGGTCGCGCGCCGGCGTCTGCGTGCCGCGGCGTCCGCCGCGATCGCGAGCGCGTAGCGCCTACGCGCGCCGCGCGCGGCGCGTTGCGATGCGGGGCTCGAACCCGGCGCTGCTGAACGCCGCTTCCGACGCGCTGCCGCGCAGCACTTTGGTCATCGTGCGCGACATGCCGCGTACTCGCGCGTCCGCGATGCGCGCGTGGATCAGCGCGCGGTGCACGCCGCGCCGCTGAAACGCCGGCAGCACGCCGCCGGAATAGAGGTACGCGAACTCGCCGGCGATGCCGGTCGCGGCGCCCCCCGCCGGCGCGCCGTCGATCTCGGCGACGAAGAGCGTGGCCGCCGCGCCGGCGCAGAGCTCGATCGTACGCGGCGTCTCCGGGTCGCCCCAGGCGGCGGCGAACACGGCGGTGACCAGACGAGCCCACGCCGTGCGGTCGCTCGTCGGACGCACCGTGACGTCGTCGCCGACCGGGTTCGGCGTGCAGTCGTGCTCGTAGAAGACGTACGCCTGCGGCTCGAACGTGAAGCCGGCGCGCTCGAGCAGCGGGCCGTCCCGCTCGAGCGCGTCCTCCCGGATTTCGAGCCGTGCCGGCAGGCCTCGCGCGCGGTAGAATCCGTCGAGCACCGTGAGGTCGTCCTCGGTGAGGGCGCGCGTGGATCCGGCGGCGAGCGCGACCTGCTGGTGCGCGCCGAGCGCGCAGATCGCGTAGCCGCCGGCGAGGGCCACCGCGCCGTCCGCCGCGGTTGCCGCGTCGACGTTGCGGTTGCGCAGGAACGCGGCCCAGAACGCCGCTTCCGCGCGGTCGGCGCTCATCGTCGTTGACGCCGCGGTCGGCCGCGTGCTATAAGGTGCTTTGGCTCCAATGACCGCAGGTCGGCCTCCGGGTCGATAATGTGCGCTGTCCGCAGCGCTCGCCTGCCGAGGACCGCGTCCCGCCGCCCTTCGACAAGCTCAGGATGACGACGTCCTGTGCCGGGCCGGAATCGCGCGCCTCGCCGTGTCGGCGGAGGCGTTTTTGTTTCCCTCCCGGAGCACACGATGCCGACCGCAAAAAAAGAAGCGACGATCGAGGAACTCCGCGAGAAGATCGCGAGCGCGAAGAATCTGTTCTTCACGAACTTCGCCGGTCTGACCGTCGAGCAGATCACGAAGCTCCGGAACGAGCTCCGCAAGGACGGCAGCACGTACGGCGTCGTGAAGAACACGCTCTTCAAGCGCGCCGCGGGCGAGGAGCTCGCATCGCAGCTCGACGCGATTCTCGCCGGACCGACGGGCGTCGTCTTCGCCGGCGACGATCCGGTCGCGCCCGCCAAGGCCATCAAGACCTTCTCCGACTCGACCAAGCCGGTCGACGTCAAGGCCGCGTACATCGACGGGAAGCTCGTCGGCGCGGCGCAAGTCCAAGCGCTCGCCGCGCTTCCGCCCAAGATCGAGCTGCTGGCGCGACTCGTCGGCTCGCTCAAGTCCCCGCTGACCGGACTCGTCATGGTCCTGTCCGGCAACCAGAGCGGCCTCGTCCGCGTCCTCAATGCGATCCGCGAGCAGAAGAGCGCGGATCAGCCCGCGCAATCAGGAGCATAAGATAGTCATGGCACTCGCCGAACTCATCGAACAGATCGACAAACTCACCGTGCTCGAGCTCTCGGATCTCGTCAAGCAGCTCGAGGAGAAGTACGGCGTGAGCGCCGCCGCGCCCGTCGCGGTCGCCGCTGCGCCGGCTGCCGGCGCCGCCGGCGCCGCGCCCGCCGAAGTGAAGACGGACTTCGACGTCATCCTCGAAGATGCGGGTGCCGAGAAGATCAAGGTCATCAAGGCCGTGCGCGAAGTGACTTCGCTCGGCTTGACGGAAGCGAAGGCGTTCGTCGAGAGCGCGCCCAAGCCGGTCAAGGAAGGCATTCCGAAAGACGAGGCGGACGCGATCGCCAAGAAGCTGCAGGACGCCGGCGCGAAGGTCACCGTCAAGTAAGCTTTCGTTCCCCGCAGATGCACGAAGCCCCGAGCGCAACGCTCGGGGCTTTTCGTTCGAGGCGCTCGCGAAGGCTGGGGTTATCGCTCCAGAATAGGCTCAGCGCGACAGCCGGCGCACGCTGACGATCTTGACCGGCGGCGTCAGCGATTCGCCGCTCGCGGGCGCTTGGTGGATGCGGTGCACGACGTCCATGCCGCGAATCACGCGGCCGAACGCGGCGTATCCTGGTCCCAGCGGACCGCCGGCGTCCAGAAAGCGGTCGTCGCCGATGTCGATGAAGAACTCCGTCGTCGCGGAGTTCGGATCCGATGTCCGTGCCATCGCTATCGTGCCGTCGACGTTGCGGAGGCCGGTGCGCGACGTCGGCTCGAGCGGGATCTTAGCGATCATCGGGTTGTCGCGTTGCGGGTTCAGGCCACCCTGGATGACCTCGATGCGCGACTGCGGCTCGGTCGTGCGCCGCACGGTGCGATAGAACGACGTGCCGTCGTATGCGCGCACGTCGACGTAGTGGAGGAAGTTCCGCGCCGTGACCGGCGCGCGGGCGGCGTCGAGCCGGACGACGATCGTGCCGGCCGTCGTCTTGATCGCGACGTCGACGGTGCGCGGCGGCGCGGCGGTCGCGCCGAGCGCCGAGAGTGCGACGAGCGAACCGGCCATCGCGAGCGCGCGAAGGAGACGAAAGGCGTGCATGAACGGAACTCTCCTGAGGTGAGCGTCCGAACGGCGCCGCCGACGCGCTTGATCTGCTGGGCGATCGGGTTCAGTATCGCGTAGTACGGCGAGCTCGAGATGATCTCGCCTTTTTGCCTGCAGCTGCTGGTACTCTTGCGCGCCGATCTGCATCTCGACGCGGTCGTCGTCCGCGGACCGTGCCTGCACCGGCGCGCCGTGAACCGCGATGACGATCGCAAACCAGCCGCGCGAGGGCGCCGGCGCATCGGGGACATCGCCGGCGCGCGAGGGTTCACCGTGCGGTCCGCGGAACGCTGCGAGCCGCCCCGGCCGCGGGTGTGATGTAATGGCAGCCTGCGACCTTCCCAAGGTTGACGCGCGGGTTCGATTCCCGCCACCCGCTCCATGCGCTCCGGGCGACGTAGCCAAGTGGTAAGGCAGAGCTCTGCAAAAGCTCCACCCCCAGTTCGATTCTGGGCGTCGCCTCCAATCATTCTGCTGGTCGCCGCGTTCCTCGCGACCGCCATCGCGGGCCCGCTGCTGGGCGTCCGCGAGCTCGACGCCGCATCGAGCGCGCAGGTGCGGCTGGCGAACGCCCGCTCCGAGCTCGACGCGGTGCTGCGCATCCAGCTCGCGGAACAGACGGCGCTACGCGGCTACCTCGCGACGCGCGATCCGCGCTTCCTCGAAGAAGCTCCGCCGCCCGACCCCGACTTCGATCGCGAGGCGACGGTGCTCGCCGCACGCTTGCGCGCCGCCGCGATCCCGGACGGCGCGGCGACCGTCGACGATCTGCGCCGCCGCCACGCCGAGTGGGAGCGCACGGTCGCGCTGCCTCTCGTGCGCAATCCCGATTCCCGCGATTCGTATCTCGAGCAGACCGAAGGCAAACTCATCACGGACCGGATGAGCGCCGACGGCGACGCGCTGCGCAAGACGCTGCAAGCGGCGAGCGACCGCGTCGAGGGAACGCTGCGCAAGCGCATCAACGCGACGGTCGCGATCAGCGCCGGCATCATCACGCTCTTCGCAATCGTCGCGCTGTGGTACGCGATCGGGCGAGCGACGGCGGTCGCACGGCTGGCGCAAGGTCAGGTGCTGGTCGACGCGCTGCAGCGGACGCTGCGTGTCGGCGGTCGCCGCCCGCCGCGCACCGAGATGGGCTTCGCGTACGCGTCGGCGACACGTGAAGCGCTGATCGGCGGCGACGTGCTCGACGCGTGGCGCGCCGGCGACGACCTCGGCTGGCTCCTCGTCGCCGACGCGAGCGGGAAGGGCATCGACGCGGCGCGGCACGCCGCCTTCGCGCAGTACGCGATTCGAGCCCTTTCCTCCGGCGAGTCCGATCCCGCCGGCGTCGTGAGCCGCTTCAACCGCGTCTTCATCGACACGTTCGAAGAGCCGTCCGCGTTTGTCGTGCTGTTTCTGGCGGCGTTCGACGCGCGCTCGCGCACGCTGCGCTATGCCAACGCGGGCCACGGCACCGCGTACGTGCGCCGCGGCACGCTCGTCGAAGCGCTTGCGCCGACGGGCGCGATCGTCGGTCTCGACCGCGACGAACCATACGCGACCGATGCCGTTCCGCTCGCCGTCGGCGACATCGTGCTGATCGCGACGGACGGTCTGGGCGAGGCACGCAACGCCGAAGGCGACATGCTCGGCGAGGAACGAGTGATCGCGCTGCTGCGCGACGCGCCGGCGAACCCGCAGGCGCTGTGCGACCTGCTCGTCGCCTCCGCCAATGCCTACAGCGGCGGCGTTCAGGACGACCTCGCGATCCTCGCGATTCGCGTCGTGCAGGACGAGGGCGCAGGATCGGAGTTCAGCGCGATCGCGGAGAGCGCGGGCCTTTCCTGAAGCCGCAGCGAAGCACCGACGCCCGTGCTGGCCCGCCGCATCATTCCGTGTCTCGACATACGAGCCGGCCGCGTCGTCAAGGGCGTTCGCTTCGTCGACCTCAGCGACGCCGGTGACCCGGTGGAGCTCGCACGCCGCTATGAGATCGAGGGGGCGGATGAGCTCGTGTTCCTCGACATCACCGCGACGGTCGAAGGCCGCGCCGCGATGCTGGACGTCGTGCGCGCCGTCGCGCGAGAGCTGACGATCCCGTTCGCCGTCGGCGGCGGCGTGCGCGACGTCGACGGCGTCAACGACCTCTTGCGCGCGGGTTGCGACAAGGTCAGCCTGAACTCGGCCGCCGTGCGCGATCCCGGCGTGATTGCCGCCGCATCGCGGCGATTCGGCGCGCAGTGCGTCGTCGTTGCGATCGACGCGCGCAGCGTCCCCGGCGCGACGCCCTCGGGATTCGAGGTCGTCGTCGACGGCGGCCGCACGCCGACCGGGCGCGATGCCGTCGCGTGGGCCGCCGAATGCGAACGGCGCGGCGCCGGCGAGCTGCTCGTCACGTCGATCGACCGCGACGGCACGCGCGACGGCTTCGATCTTCCGCTCACGCGCGCAATCCGCGATGCGTGCAATCTGCCGCTGATCGCGTCGGGCGGCGCGGGCGCCGTCGATGATTTCGTGCGCGTGTTTCGCGAAGCGGACGCCGACGCCGCGCTCGCCGCGTCGCTCTTCCACTACGCCGAGCTCTCGATCCACGACCTCAAGGACGCGCTCGCGCGCGAAGGCCTCGTCGTGCGCCGCGACCCGGTCGCCGTATGACCGTGCCGGAGATGCGGTGGGACGAGCGCGGCCTCGTACCGGTCGTGATCGCCGACGCGGCGACGGGCGCCGTCCTCACGCTCGCGTACGCGAACGGTGACGCGCTCGAGCGCACGCTCGCGACGTCCTCGACGTGGCTCTTCAGCCGCTCGCGCAACGAGCTCTGGAACAAGGGCGCGACGTCGGGCAACACGCAGCGCGTCGTCTCCGTCTCGGTCGACTGCGACGGTGACGCGCTGCTGTACCGGGTGATCCCCGACGGTCCGGCGTGCCATACCGGCGCAGCGTCATGCTTCTTCACGACGGTTCCGCTCGCGGGTGCGGATGCGCCGCCGGACGGCGCGCAGTTCACGACCGCGGTGTCCGCGCTCGCGCGCACGATCCTCTCGCGAAAAGAGCACCCGATCGAGGGTTCGTACACCGCGAAACTGTTCGCGGGCGGCGTCGATCGGATCGGAAAGAAGATCGGCGAAGAAGCAACGGAGCTCGTCATCGCGGCGAAGAACGCCGATCGCGCCGAGCTCGTGTGGGAGACCGCCGACCTGCTGTACCACGCGCTCGTGCTCCTCGCGGAACGTGGCGTCTCGCTCGACGACGTGGGAGCGGAGCTATCCCGGCGCGCCAAGCCCGGCAGCTGACCGGCCTCGCGGGCATCGGCGCGGAGACCGCCGCGCGCTTCGCCGAGCTCGGCGTCGAATCACCGGACGACCTGCTGGGATATATCCCGCGCGCGTACCGCGATTGGCGCGAGCCGATGCCGATCGCGAGCTTGCGCGAGGGCGAAGCGATCGTGGTCGGCCGCGTGGTGCGCGTGAAGGACGGACGCGGACGCGCACCCCTCACCGCGACGCTGCAGGACGACAGCGGCGCGATCCAGGCGAAGTGGTTCGGTCGCCGCTATCTGTCGGGAAAAATCGTGCCGGGCGATCGTCTCTTCGCGGCGGGACGCATCACGCGAGTTGGCTTGCTGCCGGAAATGAACGTCGCGACGCACCGCGTGCTGCCCGATGGCGAGCGCTGGCGTGGCGAGATCGTTCCGATCTACGCGGCGAGCAAGGACCTGCCGTCGCGTGCGATCCGCACGGCGATTTCGAAGAACCTCGACCGGCTGATCGCGCAGCGCGACGACGTGCTGCCCGCAGCGCTCGTCGAACGCTTCGGCTTTCCTCCGCTCGCGCGCGCGTGGCGCGACGTCCACGCGCCGCACGATCTCGAGTCCGCGGCGCGCGCGCGCGAGCGCATCGTGTTCGACCAGTTCTTCACCATCGCGCTCGCCGCGGCGGTGAAGCGCGCGCGCCGCGAAGCGGAGGGCGGCGCGCACGCGATCCCGCGCCCCGGTGGCCTGTGGGACGCGTTCACCGCCGAGCTCCCGTTCCCGCCGACGCGCGCCCAGCGCCGCGTGATCGAGCGGATCTGGTCCGACATGGAACGGACGGTGCCGATGAACCGCCTGCTGCAGGGCGACGTCGGCAGCGGCAAGACGCTCGTCGCCGCCGCGGCGATCGTGCTCGCGCACCGCGGCGGCGTGCAGTCCGCGCTGATGGCGCCGACCGAGATCCTGGCCGCGCAGCACGCGTCGAAGCTTGCGCCGCTGCTGCTGCCGTTCGGCGTGACGGTCGAGGCGGTGTTCGGCTCGCAAGGCGCGCGCGACCGGCGGCGCGCCGAAGGACGAATCGCATCCGGCGAAGCCGCGCTCGCGGTCGGCACGCATGCGCTGCTCACCGAGTCCGTCGCGTTTGCGAACCTCGGCCTGGTCGTGATCGACGAGCAGCATCGCTTCGGCGTCAACCAGCGCCGCGTGCTGCGCGAGAAGAGCGGCGCGCCGCACACGCTCGCGATGACGGCGACGCCGATTCCTCGCACGCTCGCGCAGACGAAATACGCCGACATGGACGTCTCGATCATCGACGAGCTGCCGCCCGGACGCACGCCGGTGCGGACGTTCGTGATCCGCGACTCGCGCAAGACGCACGTCGAAGACTTCGTTCGCAAGAACGTCGAGCTGGGACGGCAAGCGTACGTCGTCGCGCCCGCGATCGAGGACGACCCCGAAACGACGCTCACCAGCGCGCTGGCCGAAGCCGACCGGCTGAAGGCAACCGCGTTCAAGGGGCTGCGCGTCAGCGTGCTGCACGGAAAGATGACGCCGCGGGAAAAGGACGCCGTCATGGACCGCTTCAAGCGCGGCGAGATCGACGTCCTCGTGTCGACCACGGTCGTCGAGGTCGGCGTCGACGTCCCGAACGCATCCGTCATGGTCGTCCTCGACGCGCACCGCTACGGCCTCGCTCAGCTGCACCAACTGCGCGGCCGCGTCGGCCGCGGCGTTGCGGAGTCCTTCTGCATCCTGGTCGCGCCGGACGACGCGGGCGAGGTCGAGCGCCTGCACGTGCTCGAGGAGACGACCGACGGCTTCGAGATCGCCGAAGCGGACCTGCGCCTGCGCAAGGCGGGCGAGTTGGCGGGTACCGCGCAGGCCGGCGACGCGGGCACGATCGGCAACATCGTCGACGACTTCGCCCTGTACATGCGCGCCAAAGAGGCCGCAGACGCGATCGTCGCGCACGATCCCGGGCTCGCCGCGCCGGAGCATCGCGCGCTGCAGAAGCTCCTCGACGAGAACGCCTCCGCGCGCGCGATGCTGATCACCGCATGAGCGCCGCCGAACGGATCACACCGCAGCTCGCGATCGGCTTCGACTTCGACCACACGCTCGGCGTGGACGACGCGCTCGAGCGCCGCGCCCTGTTCGCGTACGCCGCCGAGCTCGGCCACCCCATCGATCCAGGCGATCGGACGTGGCACGATCGCGTCGAACGGCTGCTCGCCGCGTTCCGCGCCGGCGAAACGACGATGGACGCGATGATCGTTCGATTCGCGCGCGAGATCGGCGCGCACGACGCGAACGCGTCCGCCGCGCGCTGGCGCGAGATCTGTTTCGCCCTCGTGCCGGCGCTCGTGCGCGCGATCGACGGTGCACGCGAGACGCTTGCCGCGCTGCGCGCGCGCGGTACGCCGGCGGCGATCCTGACGAACGGCTGGACGCCGCTGCAGCAGAAGAAGATCGCCCACGCGCTCGGTGACGACGCGCTCGCGCTCACGATTCTGGTGAGCGACGCGATCGGCGCGATCAAGCCCGCGCGCGCCGCGTTCGACGCGCTGGTCGGCGCGCTCGGCGTGCCGCGCGAGCAGGTCTGGTACGTCGGCGACAACCCGCGCGGCGACGTGGGCGGCGCGCTCGCCGCGGGCCTGCGCGCCGCGTGGTTCGACTGGGAAGGACAAAGTTATCCACAGGATGTGCCTCCGCCCACGATGCGCATCGCTTCCTTGCGGGAGCTGCCGCAGTTGGCCGAGAACACCATCGCCCCATAACTCGTATGGGCACGCTTACGATCACCGGCGGTACGCTACGCAGCCGGCGTGTTTCGACACCGTCCGGGCGCGCGGTTCGGCCGACACCCGCGCGTGTGAAAGAAGCGCTCTTTTCGATTCTCGCTGAACGCATCGAGGACGCTCGCGTGCTCGACCTATTCGCCGGCAGCGGCGCGCTCGGTTTCGAGTCGCTCTCGCGCGGCGCTGCGCACGTCACGTTCGTCGAAAAGCACGGGCCGACCGCACACGCGCTCGGCGCCGCGGCGAAGCAGCTCGGCGTGGGCGATCGCGTGCAGGTGATCGCTGCACCGGCCGAGCGTGCCGCGGGCGCGGTCGAAGGGCGGTTCGACCTCGTGTTCGCCGACCCGCCGTACGCGCACGCGTATCCGCGGGCAGTATTCGACACGTTGCGCAGCCGCAACGCGATCGACGCGCGCACGACGGTCGTGTACGAGCACTCCTCGCGCGAGTCCGCGCCCGCGGATCCCGGCATGCGCCTCGCACGGAGCGAGCGCTATGGCGAGGTCGCGCTGGAATTTCTGCAGCCGCGCGCGAGCGCCGCGTGAACGGCCCCGCGCCCGGACACTCGGCGATCTATCCGGGCTCGTTCGATCCCATGACGCGGGGCCACCTCGACGTCATCGAGCGCGCGGCGAAGATCTTCGACAAGGTCCTGGTGGCCGTCGTCGTCAACCCGCAGAAGCGCGACCCCCTCTTCAGCCTCGATGAGCGCGAGGCGATGATCCGCGAAGCGGTCGCGCACGTCGCCAACATCGAGGTGACACACTTCCGCGGGCTGCTCGCCGACTTCGTTCGCACGGTCGACGCGGCCGTGATCGTCAAAGGACTGCGCGTCGTGTCCGACTTCGAGGGCGAGATGTCGACCGCGCTGATGAACCGCTCGCTCTCCGCCGTCGACACGGTGTTCCTTCCGAGTGATCCGCGCTGGTCGTTCGTCAGCTCGACGCTGGTGAAAGAAGTCTACAACCTCGGCGCCGACATCGCGAAATACGTGCCACCCGCCGTGCTCCGCGTGCTCGAGTCCAAACGCCCCACGTCCCCCCGCTCAACTTAGGAGGCCGCGCATGTCCGTCTACCGCGTCATCGACAAGCTCGAGGCGTCCGTCAAACAAGGCACCGTCCTGCCGCTGGGCTACCGGATCCTCAGCGAGGAGAAACTGCTCGAGCTGATCGAGAAGCTGCGCGCGTCGCTGCCCGAAGAGGTCGGCCGCGCCCGCACGATCGCGAAGAACGGCGACCGCCTCGTGCGCGAAGCGCAGGAGAAAGCGCAGGCGATCGTCGTCGAGGCGTCGACCCAGCAGTCGCAGCTCGTCGACGACAACGAGATCGTCAAGCGCGCCCGCGCGACGGCCGAGATCGTGCTGCGCGAGGCGGAGCAGAAAGCCGGGCGCGTGCGCGAAGGCGCGGACGCGTACGCGGCGCAGGTGCTCACGGATCTCGACGTGCGTTTGAGCGGCGCGCTCGGCTCCGTGAAGAAGGGCATCGAATCGCTGGCCGCGTCCAAGGCATCGGCGGCAGCGGGAGCGAGTTCCGGCGGCACGAGCACCGCGACGCTCGCCGACGCGGCCGCGAAGTCGAAGCGCGCCGCGTTCGACGCGCAGAACGAGAACGAGACCGCGGAATTGGAATCCGTCTAGCCTCCGGGAAGGTGACGCAGCGAGGTCGCGAACGGCGGCCGATGGTTCGCGCTCGCGCACGAACGTGTCGGGAGCCCGACGGCGGTGCCGGCGCGCACGAAACGCTCGGCAAGCGCCATCACGCACGGCAGCCCGGTGTCGTGCGCGGCGTTCCGCACGAGCATCCAGCGCGCGTTCGGCATGTACGGGAGCTGTGCCTGAGCATACTCCGGCGGCGTCGCGGGATCGTCCGCGCCTGAGATCAGCAACGCCGGCGCGCTCGTGCGCACGATCTGCTGGAACGCGGGCGAGACGGGGCGAACGTTCCAGATCCGGCACGCGCGCTGTTGCGCGCGTACGCGTGTGTCGCCTTGGAATGAGTTCGCGCTCGTGCGCGCGACGTCGCGCTCGGTGATGAACGGGACGTCCTCAGCGCACGTGATCGACAGGTTCGCGCCGGCCGGCACGTCGGCGGCGAAGAGACGCGTCACGAGGTCGACGAGCCGGGCGAGCGGCTCGGTATCTCGGTGGTAGGCGCGATCGACGACGTACGGCACGAACGCCGCCGAGTCGGCGCCGTAGAGCACCTGCCGCAGGCGGTCGGCGAACACTTCCTTCGAGAGCAGCAGCGTGCGCACGGCGTGCGTGCGCGGGTCACGAAAGCGCACCGGCACGGGGCCGCGGTCGAACCGCCGGACGAGCGCGGCGAAGTGCGCCCCGAGCGCTGGAAAGTTCCGTCGGCACGCGGCGTCCGCGCCGCACGCCGCGATGAGGTGCTCCATCGCGACCTGCGCGCCGCGCGCATCCTCCAGCGGGATGATCAGGAAGTGTTCCGGCGCGACGCCTTGCAGCAGCAGGCTCTCGACGTGCGCCGGATGCCGCCGCGCGTAGTCGAGGTACAGCTGCGTGCCGCCCGAGCCGCCGCTGAGCGCGATGCGCGGGTAGCCTAGCGCCGCGCGCACGTCGTCGATGTCGTCCACCGCATAGTCCGATGCGTACAGGCTCAGGTTCGCCGATGCGGCAAGGCGTGCGCGGCACGCGCGCAGCGGCGCCGCGGGCCAGAGCGTGCGAAAGTACTCCGCGCGGTGCTCGGGTGCCCAGAGGTCGCAGGGCAGCGGGTGCGACTTGCCCATCCCGCGATCGTCGACGAACACGGCGTCGTAGCGGTCGAGCAGCCGCGCGAGGTACGGCTCCACCTGGCCGTCCGCCGCGAACGGCGCGAACTCCGTCGAGGAGACGCCCGGACCGCCGGGGTTGAAGAAGATCGCACGGTGCGTCGGACGTTTCGCCTTGAGCACGACGAAGCCGATGTCGATCGTGCGGCCGGTGCGTGCCGCGCGGTCCTCGTAGACGCGCAGCGATCCGCACACGGACGGCACCTTGCGGCGGCCCATCGTGCAAGGCGCCGTGCGCAGCGCCGGTTCGGGCGCCGGCATCGACACCGCGCCGGCGGCGCTGGGCGACGCGTCGGGTGTCGTCTGAAGCGCCGCGGCCGCCGACGCGGGCACGGCCAACGCGGCGAGGACGGTGACGAGTCGGAGGACGCGCATCGGCAAACTGCCCACTTCCCGAGTTGACGCTAACTGTAGTCATGTATACACTTGGCGCATGCCGCTGTCAATCGCCCGCGACGCCGGGCTCAAGGGCACCGCCGATCAAATCGCCGACCGCCTGCGCGCCGCGATCGAGGACGGATCGCTGGCGCCCGGCGACGCGTTGAACCAGGTCGATCTCGCGGCGTCGTTCGGTCTGAGCCGGATCCCCATCCGGGAGGCACTTCGGCGGCTCGAGGCCGAGGGGTACGTCACGTACCGTCCCAACAAGGGCGCGGCGGTCGCGCCGTCCGCCTCCGCCGATGACATCGAGGAGATCGTCGACGCGCGCGAGTGCCTGGAGCTGCTGCTCATGCGCCACGCCGTCCCGCGCATGTCCGGCGACGTGCTCGCGAACGCGACGGTCGCGCTGCGTGCGCTGAACCGCGCGCGCACGCCCGCCGAGCTGACCGGCGCGCACGAACGGTTCCACACGGCGCTCTTCGATGCCGCGCGCCGGCCACGGACGGCCGCGCTGATCAACGGCTGGCGCTTTCGTCTCGACCAGAGTACCGACCCGGACGGAGCGCGCCGGCGCGCGTACGCGCGCGGCACGAGCGGCGTTCATAAGCGATCTCCTCGACGCGTGCGAGCGCCGCGATGCGAAGGCCGTCCAACGTTGCGTGCGCGACGAGTACGGCTACATCCGCTCGATCGCAGCGCGCCTTCGAGCCACCGACACTCCGATCGGCCCGGCGAGGAAGGTGCAATAGCAAGGGCGCGACAACTGGGTTTCCCCACATCGGGGGAGACGCGCATGCCCTTTCAACAGGTCTGGGACGACAAAGCGCACTTGTTCGGCGGAGAAGCGGTCTACGCGCACTTCTTCGTCTTCGTCGACTGGGATCAAGTCGATGCGAATCTCGCGAACGCGTTCCAGTTCGCCGTGTCGGTGCGCGTCGCCGGAATTCAGTTTTGGGCGACGCAGCAGGTCGCGCTCGCGGCCGGGCCCGTGCAGGCGACGCTCGATCCGAAGGTCGCGGCGATCGCGACGGGACAGCTGCCGAGAGCGATCGCGGGCGAGATCGACGACTGGAGCGGCGTCGACGGCAGCGGCGACGCGAGCTGGACGGCGGCGACATCGGTGCGCTTCCTCGTCGCGGGCAAGGCCGATGTGACGCTGCCGGTCGCGGCGCTGGCCGCGCTCGTCGGCCGGCTCGGCGGCGCGGCCGGCTCGCTGATCGGATTCGCAGCCGGCTTGTTCGGGAGCAAGGTGCGCGTGACGATCGGACACAGCAACGTGGCGATCCCCGTGCACCGCGATGCGAACGGTCGCATCACGCAGATCAACGCGCTCGCGCGCGCGTAGCACGGCGGCTGAGCATGGCGGTACAACCTTCGACGCGCAAGCTCTCGCCGGTGGCGCGGCTCCTCATCGCGATCGTGTTGGTCGCGGCGGCCGTCGCCGCGCTGCTCGCGCTCGTCCACGGTGCGCAGAGCGCGAGCTCCGACGACGCGGGCTACTTCTCGCGCTTCGGGATCCTCGCCATCGTCGTGCTGTGGCTGATCGCGGTCGTGCTCTGCGGCGAGCTGAACCCGCTCTCGCTTGCGATGGGCGCCGACAACCGCCTGAGCACCTCGAAGCTGCAGGCGCTGCTGTGGACCGCGTGCGTCGGCTTCGTGTACGCGACGGTCTACTCGGACCGCGCGCTCGCGCACGGCAACCTCGACCCAATCGGCGGCGTGCCGCAGAACGTGCTGATCGCGCTCGGCATCAGCGTGACGTCGGCGGTGGCCGCGAAAGCGATCACGACATCGAAGGTCGCCGCGAATCCCGATCACAAGGACGTGCAGGCGGCGCCGTCCTACGATCCGGCCGCGCTCGTGCGCGACGACGGTGCGCAGGCCGCGAGCCTCACGAAGGTGCAGGTGCTTTTCTGGACGCTCGTCGCGATCGTCGTATACCTGACGACGGCGCTGCACGGCCTGCACGACGTCGCGTCGTGCGCGACCAACTGCTCGTTCCCGGACATCGACACCGCGCTCATGATCTTCATGGGCCTCGGACACGCGACGTACCTGGGCGGCAAGATGAGCGGCGGTGCCACGCCGCAGCTGAGCGGAGCCCTCACCGCGTCCAACGGCGACGTCGTGCTCAGCGGATCGAGCCTCGGCGACGACGGCCACGTGCTGGTGAACGGCGCCACGATCGACGACAACCTGGTCGGTTCGTGGTCCGCGACGTCCATCACGTTCACGCTTCCTGCGAACTGCACCGCGCCCGGATCGCGTCTGGCGGTCGCGGTCATCGCGGGCAGCGTTTCATCGCCGTCGGTCACATACGTCGTGCCGAGCGCGAACACGACGCCCGCGAACACGACGCCCGCCGCGAACACGACGCCTGCGGCCGCGCCCGCAAAGCCGGCGGCCGTTCCGCCCGCGAACACGGCAGCGACACCGGTGCTGCCGGCGCCAACCGCGCCGGTATCCGTGCGCCGGCCCATTGGCATCGACGTCTCGTACGCACAGGCACAGACGGTCGACTGGGAGACCGTGCATCGCGACGGCCTCGCGGAGTTCGTCTATGCGCGCGCGTCGTACGGCACGAACGCGGCGTACGATGATCCGAACTTCGTGCGCAATCACGACGCGTGCAAGCGACTCGGTATCCCGTTCGGCGCGTATCACTTCTTCCTGTTCGCGCAGCCCGGTGCCGATCAGGCGGAGCATTTCCTCGGCCGCATTCGCGACTACCGCGGCACGCTGTGTCCCGCGGTCGACGTCGAGGCGCAGAGCGGACGCGGCGCGTCGACGGCCGAGATGGTCCAGAACCTCGCCGCGTTCACGTCGGCGGTCGAGCGCGCGATCGGCGTGCGGATGCTGATCTACACGAACCAGAGCGCGTGGAACGAGATGCTCGGGGGAACCGACGCCTTCGGCGGCCACCCGCTGTGGGTCGCGAATGTCACGAACGATCCGGGCGTCGCGCCCGCGATGCCGAGCGGTTTCCGCGATTACGCGCTGCACCAGTACTCATTCACCGGACGGCTGCCGCACACTGACGGCACGTTCGGCAGCGTCGACATGAACGTCGCGCGCGACACGCTCGCGCCGATCACGATCGGCGTCGGCGCGCAGCCGGTGCCGGCCGGGCCGCCACCGGCCCCGCCGGGGCACCCGCGGAACGGCGCGACCGCGGCAGCGCTCGATCGCGTCGTGTACGACGGCGTCGACAAGAAGCTCAAGGGGTTCGCGGCCGACGGCAACACCGTGTTCGAGATCGAAGCGCGCAACGATTCCGTCGCATCGAACGCGTGGCGTCCGAGCGCGGGTTGTCCGCCGGGCACGTACACGCTTGCCGCACCGGAGTCGAACGATCCCAGCCGGCCGAACGACGAGACGAACAACAACTGGATCGGCGAAGGGCGGTGGTTCATCCCGCTGACCGGAATTCCGGGCCACACCGGCATCGGCATCCACGGCGGCGGGTCATGCTGCACGCCGCCGGCCGAAGCTGCGCTCGCGGACCGTCAAGGCTGGTGCCCGACCGAGAACTGCTTCCGCGTGCAGAACGAGGACCTCGCGATGCTCGCGAAACTGCCGCTCGAAGGAAAGCGCGTCGAGGTGGTGCAGCAGGCGTGATGCCGGATTCGCAGCGATGGAAGTACAACGGCGTGCGCTGGATCGACGACATCGACCGCACGTAGCTTTGCTCGGAACCGGGCTCATGTGTTCCGCCGTGTGGCGCTCTGCTGATCGCGACCTTTGAGCGGGGTCTCGCGGGCTTCGAGGCATACGGGACGGTGGTTGTTTTAAGGCAAGCCAACCGAGCATCTCCGCACGGCCGCTAGAGCGCCCGGGCGCCACCCTTCCGGGCCGTGGTACCTTGAAGGCAAGAGATCCATCATGGATGACCTTTCCATCAAGAAGCAACACCTCGACGACTTGCGGCCGCTGAACAGCACGCAAAAGGAGATGCTCTGGCCGCACTGGCGCGCGGAGGACGCGCTGTTCGTCTATGCGACGAACGCCATCGAGGGCAGCACGTTCACGCTCGGCGAGACGACGGTCGTGCTTCGAAATGGGCGTGACCATTGGGGGAAAGCCGCTACAGGATCATCTCGATGCGGTTAACGGCGCGAAGGCCTACGCGCTGATGCTCAATTTCGCTCAGAGGCGCATCGATCTCACACTCGAGGACGTGCTCGAGCTCCACCGCACCGTCGTCGGCAACGACAATCCCATCGCCGGCGAAATCAGCCAAGAGCGCGTAAGCATTCGCGGTTCACACCACGTGCCGCCGAATTACACGAAGGTTCCGCGGCTCCTCGACGAGATGGTGGAGCGCTGTCACGCAGATCCGGTAGCCGGCGCACATCCGGTCGACGTCGCCTCGCGCCTGCACTTCGACCTGCTGACGATCCACCCGTTCAAAGACGGCAACGGGCGCACATCGCGACTCCTGCAGAACCTCCACCTCATCCGTGAAGGGTACGCGCCCATCCTCATCGACCCACAACAGAAAGCAAGATACTTCGACGTACTCAACGCATCACAGACTGAGGTGCCCGGTGTGGGAAACCCCCGACCGTTTCAGGCATACATGGCCGAGCTCGAGCGCGAGGCGCTAGACCGTTACGCGCGCATACTCCACCAACAGAACGACCGAACAACGCAAGACGTAGTCGATTGGAACGAGCGCAAGAACGGCGGCAGGAAGCGCTAACCCCGGAACCAGCCACTGACCGACATGGCCCTCCGCCCCGGTGACTCCAACCCGATCCTTCATCGCCTACATCGTCGCCTTTGTCGCGTTCGATCTGGCAGGACAGGTTCAGAGCGTTGCCGTCGCCTGGCAGGTCTATACCGTCCGGCATTCCGCGTTCGATCTCGGGCTCGTCGGACTCGCGATGTTCTCGCCCTCGCTGCTGTTCGCGCCGATCACCGGCCTCGTCGCCGATCGCTACGATCGCCGCCGCATCATCGCGGTCGCGTCGCTCGCGCAGATCGCGGTCTGCACGGCGCTGATCCCGCTCGGCGCGCTGCACGGCGTGCACGGGCTGGCGCTCACGCTCGCGGTGCTGTTCGTCGCCGGCACCGCGCGCGCGTTCCGCTTTCCGGCGTCGGGCGCGCTGCTGCCGCTCATCGTGCCGGCCGAGAACTACGTCCGCGCGAACGCGTCCGCCACGGCGTTTCGCGAAGTGATCACGATCGGCGGTCCCGCGCTCGGCGGCGTGCTCGTCGCGGCGGGCGCGCCCGCCGCGTACGGCGTCGCGATCGCGGCGTTCGCGATCGGCGCGGCGGCCGTCGCGACGATCGCGCTGCCGCCGCGTGTCCACGCCGGCGCGTCCTTCGCGTGGGGCGAAGTGCTCGGCGGCATCCGCTATCTGCGCCGAACGCCGGTGCTGTCCGGCGCGATCTCGCTCGACCTGTTCGCCGTGCTGTTCGGCGGCGCGAGCGCGCTGCTGCCGATCTACGCCGCGCAGATCTTTCACGTCGGTCCCGTCGGCTTCGGCGCGCTGCGCGCCGCGGATGCACTCGGCACCGCGGCGTGCGCGGTGTGGCTTGCGCGGCATCCGATTCACCGCTACGCCGGGCGGCGTCTGCTCGTTGCGGTCGCGGTGTTCGGCGCGGCGACGGTCGTCTTCGGGCTCTCGACGTCGATCTGGGTCGCGTTGCCCGCGCTCGCGGTCTTGGGTGCGGCCGACATGGTCAGCGTCGCGATCCGTAACGCGTTGGTCGCGCTCCGAACGCCGGACGAGATGCGCGGCCGCGTGTCGGCGGTCTCCGGCACGTTCATCATCGCGAGCAACGAGCTCGGCCAGTTCGAGTCGGGCGCCGTCGCGGCGCTGATGGGCGCGGTTCCGTCCGTCGTGCTGGGCGGCGTCGCGACGCTCGTCGTCGTCGCGTTGTGGTCATGGCGCAACCCCGCGCTGCGGCGCGCCGACGCGATCGCTGCCGGTCCAACGGATCGGTAGCCGTCGGCATTTAGCGTCCGAAATCGTCGGAAGCGTGTCATTGCGGCCATCACCGCGTGACCGTATACTTAGCGCATGTCCCCGCTCGCTACCTCGACCCTCGTGCTTGCAATGGGCGTCGTCGTTGGACAGCTTTCGCCTTCGCCGCCGTCAGTACGGTCCGCCACGGCGATTCTCCGCGCTGCGCGCGACGCAAGCGGCGGCGACGCGTGGGCGAAGGTGCATTGGATCGAAGCACGTGGTCGAAAGGGGAGCTACGGGCTCGACGGTACGTACGGCGAAACGGTCGATTTCGCGAGCGGACATTTCGAACGCACCGCGCGCTACTCCGTGTTCGGCAACGCCGAGGGCGATAATGCCAACGGTCGCTGGCGGCAAGACACATCCGGCGGCGTGCACCCGCTGAACTCCGGAGAAGCCATTACCGTCGCAACGACCGAGGCGTACTTGGCGAGGCGGGGGTACTTTTCCCCAAACGATGCAGCTGCACACACGCCGCTGTCACCCGAACGCGAGAGCGGCGTGGTGTACGATCGGGTCGAGGTAACACCGAAAGGCGGGCGAGCCGCGGTTCTCTGGATCCGCGCCGACGACAGTTCCGTTGATCGCATCGTGATGCAACTCTCGGAGCGTTTGGAGACCATTCGCTTCTCAGACTATCGCGTCGCCGGCGGCCTGCGCCTGCCGTTTCGCATCGATACGGACCACGGAGACGAACCGGACACCGGCGTGGCGACGATCGTGTCGTATCGCGTGGAGACGAACGGCGCCGCTCCCTTGCTACATGCACCCGCGCCACCGAACGATGTCACGTTTGTTTCCCGCGAGCGGTCGACAACAATCCCTGCAAGCGTGAACGCGAACGGTTTCCTGATCGTTTCGGCGACAATCGATGGGCACGGACCGTATCCGTTCATCCTCGATACCGGCGGCCACGATATTATAACGCCCCGATTTGCTGCACAACTCGGCCTGAAAGCGGTCGGCAGCGGACAGAGCTACGGCGCCGGCAGCGCATCGACGCGCACGGCCTTCACCAAGGTTCGCTCCCTCGGCATAGGCGGTGCATCGATCGCGAGTCAGCCGTTTACCATTCTCCACCTCGACCTCGGAGAGACCCCGGACGCCGGCGGAACGAAAGTCCCGATCGCAGGAATTCTCGGGCTCGAAGTCTTCGAAAGGTTCGCGGTCGGCATCGACTTCGACGGTCACGCGACGCTTACGCAGGCCGGTCAAAGCCCATCGCACGCGAAGGGTGCGATGGCGCTGTCGCTGCGCTTCACCAGCGACATGCCATTGACTCGAGCCTCTGTCGACGCAAGGGCCGGGTGTTTCGGCGTCGACTTGGGAAATAACGTCGGTCTCATTCTCTTCGTGCACTGGGTTGACGAACGCGATATCGCCGTGGGGCTTCAGAACGGACCGCAAATGAGCGGGGAAAGCGTCGGGGGCGACGTGAGCATGCGGCACGGGCGAGTCAGCTCGCTGACGCTCGGAAGTGCGTCGTTCACCGACGTTCCGGTGCTCGTCGCCGGCGGCAAGTCGGGAAGCTTCTCCGCCCGGTCGGAGGCGGGCAACATCGGTACCGCAGTGCTAGCGCGTTTTCAACGCGTAACCTTCGATTACGCGCATGGAATGCTCTACGTGGACGGCAAGTGACGCGGCTACGGCGGATCGGTATCGTCGGCTATGATACGCTTCAAGCGCTCGACCTCACCGGCCCTCTCGACGTCTTTTCGGCCGCGAACGGCATCGCCGAACGGCGCGCGACGCGCTATGAGTTTGCGATCCTCGGCGTGAACGACGGGCCGTTTACGGCCGACTGCGGACTGACGTCGCTTCCCAGTGGCTCGCTCGAACGCCCGCCCGCGCTCGATTCGATCATCATTCCCGGCGGTTCCGCTCTGCGTCTCGATGCGCTGCTGCGCGATACGATCGCCCATTGGCTGAAGCGTAATGCCACGCGCGTGCGGCGCATCGCAAGCGTGTGCACCGGCATCTATCCGCTCGCGCAGAGCGGCTTGCTCGACGGCCGGCGCGCGACGACGCACTGGCGGTTCGCCGAAGACGTCGCGGAGAAGTGGCCGGCGATCCGCCTCGAGCCCAACGCGATCTTCATCAAAGACGGACGCTACTATACGTCCGCCGGGATTACCGCCGGCATCGATCTCGCACTGGCGCTCGTCGAAGAAGACTTGGGCAGCGCCGTGGCGCTCGCGGTGGCGCGCGAGCTCGTCGTGTATTTCAAGCGTAGCGGCGGTCAACTGCAATATTCCGAACCGCTGCGTCTGCAAAATAGCGCGCCAAGGGAGTTCTCCGAGCTCATCGCTTGGATGCGTGACAACCTCCGGAGCGATCTTTCCGTACCGATGCTCGCGGATCGCATGCATCTCAGCGCGCGGCATTTCAGCCGGAAGTTTTCCGCCGCGTTCGCGTCGACGCCCGCCGAGTTCGTCGAGACGCTGCGTCTTGACGAATCGCGGTGGCTGCTTGCGAACGACGACGCTTCGGTTGACGGCGTCTCGCTGGCAGTGGGCTATCGCAGCGCCGACGCTTTTCGCCGTTCGTTTGAGCGACGGTTCGGCTTGGCGCCGAGCGAGTACCGGGGCAGGTTCAAGCGCGATCGATGATTCCGAACGTACCAGGTTTGCTTTGCTCTCCCGTCTAGCACGAATCCGTGAGCTCCGGATCACGCCACACGCGCGCTAAGGCGGCGACATCAAGACTGAGCGCGCCGCCGATAAGCATCAGGCCGATGCTACGCGCGATCACAGGGACGCTGGAGAACGAGGCGAGACGCGACGAGGAACGCGGGCGCGAATGATCAGGTCCTTAGAGAACGTCTTGCGGGGTCGGGACCAGCTCGATGACGAGCCGCTTCGCCCGCGGCGAGTTGTCCCCAGCTCGGTCCCTAGAGACTGCAGAAATCCGTAAGTTCAACCCCAACTACAGCGCGTGTGTTGCTGTCACACGCGCCACTTAATCCAGCGCGCAGTATGCTCCGATGGCTATCATCCAACCGCTGGTCGGCCCGAATTGCAAAAACGCGGCGGCGCAAAAGGGTAACGGACTCGGTGAGGTCCGGCGCGGGCTTATAAACATAATGATCGTATTGAAGCTCGTCTGCAAACGTAGCGACAGCCGCGTTGAAGGTGCGTGCATCGATGGCATGATCGCTGACGCACTTATACAGCTCGTCTTCGAAAACGATGGCAACGCCCGTCGTGCGCGCACGAAAATCGTTAATTTGCTCGTCGTGCGCCATGAGTGCTGAAATCGAGGTCGTGCCAACCCCTGCCTTCAGTTCGTTCATTCGAGCGACGACAGCACTGTGTGCGGATTCCTGCTTATCGTTGAGAAAACTGAGCGCGGAAGCGTTCGGACACCCTGCGAAGCCGGCCTGCTTGAGTTTGTCGATTTCCTGACGTAGCCCAGGGTGGCCCAGGTCGAGCAGACTCGTAATTGACGCGACGCCGATTAGTGGCTGAAAAGAGCACACGCACGACAGCACAACAGCGATCGTCACCTTCGCCAAGACAGGCATTACGGCACGTTGCAAGCGGCACATTATCGTAGCCCGCCTCCGCGGATGACAAAGTGCACGAACCGAACGGCACAGATCATCCGCTGTGAACTAGGTATGATAGTGCTATTGGGTCCTGCGACGTCGTGATCGAGCTGCTCGCTACGCACGCTTCCGCGGACCGATGCGGCAAAATGCGGACGACGTCATTGCATACAAGATCGGCAGGCGCGCCATTCCGCACGATGATGTGATCGACGATGATCGGGCTGTTCGTGTTGTTTTGCACGTAAAAGCCGGTCCTCGCGACGCCCGAGCGCGGCATTATAACCTGGCACGTCGGTGAGGTAGGAGCTTCTCCGCAGGCCGCTGGAACGTCGAGATCCAGTGCTACAAACCATTCAGTAGGCGGCAACGGGTCTGCCGACGTGTTGCGAGCTTCTAGCTCCCTTCGGACATCCGTTGCCGTTGTCTGCGCGATCGCGTGGTGACGCGCGTTTTCTGCTTCGCGTTCGGCTTCGCGCTGCCTCTCCTCAGCCGCAATCTCTTCGTCGGTCTTACCGCGGAGTGCAGGGAACAATGCGCTTATCAGATTTGCAACGTCACTGATTCGCTGGTATTTCGGCGGCAGCAGGGAGGCGACAGCAGCGGCTTGCGAGCCGAGGGCGGCGTCTGGCACGTCGCGACACTGGCTGTCGTGCTTCGGTGCCATAATCGTCGCCCGTACGGCGCCTAAGTAATAGTTGCTCGCAAGGAGGTGATAGTAGTTTGCCCATGCGGTGAAGCAATCGGCTCGCGGAGCACTTGTCGCGTGCAGCGCCGCGTCGATATACGAATTTGCCGTCTGCGTGTATGCGCAGCGGACGCAGACAGCCCCCGTACCTTGAGCGGATAATAGACTCGGCACAACGAGCGCGAGGAGAATCGTCAGGACACCGCAGCGATGAGCGACCGAAAGACTTATCATGCGGCCTCCAAAGAAACGCAGCGTCGCACCACGGGACGAGTCGCGCGGCGGACGACGCGCGCGCGAAATTCCGGGCCTTGCAGGTCTCCTCCTGCTCGTGGAGTTGAGAGCTTTGCTTTGTTCGACGGGGCATGGCCCGTGTGGGGCGCTTCGCAGACAGTTGTGTTGCGATGGAGTCTGCGCGTAGAGAGGGACGAAGACGGAGAGCACGTGAATCCGATGATGCCGCGGAGATGACGATCAGAGCTGCCTGCGGCACCGCGCCGAGCGTGCCAACGGCGGCCTCGACGTCGGCGCGAAATAACCAGCGACGTTCAGCAGCGTCTCATCGACCAGGCCGGTCTCCTCGCCGACGCGGATCAGCGCCACGGCGACCGGGTAGAACAGTCGCGCGGCTTCGAGCGGTGCCGTCAGCGGCGCGGGCCAGGGGCGCTCGAGTCTGCGCCTTGAGGCACAACAGGCGGCATCGTGAAGATCTTCGCAGTTGCGTTGTAGTCGTAGCGCAAACCGACGCTGTGCCGCGCCGACCAGATCGCCGTCGTCCTGAGCGCGGCTACGCCGCGGTCACGCCTTCTTCGGCGTCCTGCTGGTCGAGGTGCTCCGCCATGTCCTGGAGCACGAATTCGTTCGCAGCTTCCCGATGCGCGTCGTCGACGTGCTCGTCAAAGTACCGCACCAGATCATCGTCGTTCGCGCCCTCGCGAACGAGGCGGTCGAAGGCGTCGCGCGCGATACCCGCGGCGCGCAGGAAGCCCATCGACAGCCCGCAGTACGCGATGTAGCCGTCCGCCGTGCCGGCGTGCTGCGCGCGCACCTTGTCGGCCAGGCGCGCGAGCCACGCGTAGCGACCGAGCATCGTGCGTCCGGGGCGAGGCGGGCGCTGCGTGAGGTCCGGAGCTGCAGTATTCACGACACGCTCGTACCCACTCCCCGGCGTGCCGGAGGACGACCGAGCGGTGCCACGGAAACGCATCGCTGCCTACCGAGGAGCCCGCGCATGAAGCTTTCGCGTTCCGCCGCATTGACGGCGGCTCTTTCGATCGTTGCCGCCGTCGGCGTTCCGGCCGGGGCCGAGCCCATCCCCGGCGTGCCGGGCCTCGACGTCGCCGTCACCCGCGTGAGCGAGAAGACGCCGGTCTTCATCGTGAGCCAGGAGCGGCACCAATCGAGCCAAGGCGCGGCGGGCTCGAATTTCATCCAGTGCATCGATTTTCGCGTGCTCAGCCGCAAGGCGGTGTCGGCGGTGCGCTTCACGATCCGCTTCCGCGACACGTTCAACAACGAGCACTTCATCGACGTCAGCAACAACGCGCCGTGGAACCTCGATCGCAAGGGTTTCTTCTCGTCGGGTCAGGTCGTGCGCGCGAACTACGATCCGAACAAGACGTACATCAACAACGGAGCCGAGTCGTGCTGGGTCGTCCCGGCGACGTTCTCCGACACGGGGCGCAACGGCGTCTCGAAGATGTCGATCGAAACGACGCAGGTCGCCTTCAACGACGGCTCGGTGTGGCGCGTCGGCCAATCGTTCGACCAGGCGTTCGCGCCGAACGGCTCCGCGTCGCGCGTACCGCTCAACGTCACGCAGCGCTGGGTCAGCGAGGGGCACGCGCCGGTCGAGTTGACGGCGTCGGGGACGGGTTACGACTTTGGCGGCGATCCGCAGCAGTGCGTCAGCTTCCGGGACGTCGCGAACCAAGTCGCATCATCGGTCGACTTCGACGTGGTCTACGTCGACCGCTCCGGTAATCGCCTGGTCGAGCGCACGGTGAGCCACGTGGGAACGTTCACGCCGCCGGTGTCGATCGAGGACAAGTGCCGCAACGTCAATCTCGGCAGCGCCGACACGATGCGCGCGATCTCGCGCGCGGAGGTTCACGTGCGCCGTGTCGTCTTCAACGACGGCACGGAGTGGACGGAAGGCCAGCCGTTCACGCGCGTCTACGGGAACAACGGCGACCGGCTCCCGCAGCCGCTGTTCGTCGCGGCGTCGTCGTCGCCCGTCCCGCTCGACGGTTTCGGCACGCCGCCGCCGGTGCAGGTCTTCGGCCCGAACGGCACGCCGCTCGCGCCCGGGCAGCGCTTCGGCGCGATCGCGGTCGACCGGACCGCGACGTTCGCCGCCGTCGCGGCCGATCGCGACAGCCCGGGCAACGCCGCCGCGGACGCCGTCGACAAGTGCAACACGCAGTCCGGCGGCAACACGTGCGCGGTGAAGCTCACCTTCTCCGCGACGGACCGGTGCGGCGCGATCGCGATCCGCGTTCTGCAGGGCACGCCGGTCGGCTTCGTCAGCATCGGCGCCACGCAGCGCGAGGCCGAGTCGAACGCGCTCACCAAGGCGGGCACGACGGACACCAGCATCTTGGCCTCCGGCTGCAACAGCCCGTAGCGCCGCGGCGCGGTCCGACGTGCCGGCTGCAGAAGGCCGCCCCGCCGTCCGATAACTCGAGTACCTAAGGAGAGGGTTTTCGATGAGCGTGGACGCCGCCGGGCTGCCGCAGCCGGGATTCTACTCGTATCCGTCGTCGCTGCCGAGCGGCCTGAGCCTGGGCGACGCCGAGAGCACGGCGAGGGCGCCCGCCGCCTCGTCCTCCGGCTCGTCGTCGAGCGCGTCCGGCTCCGGCACGTCCCCCGCTGCCGCGCCGATTTCCCCGTATCAACAGGCGTACGCCAACCTCGAGCAGGCGGATACGGCGGAACTCATGAGCGTTTCGCTCGGATCCTCCGGCAGCGCGCAGTCGAACATCGCAAGCGTTCTCCAGCAGGCCGCGGCGCTGCAGCAGCAGCAGATCGCGGCGCAGCAGCAGGCCGCGCAGCAGGCGTCGAGCGGCGCGCCGGCGATCCAAGCGCCGTCCGTGCCGAACTACACGAGCATCGTCCAGCAGAGCGACGCGAACGCAAGCAGCGACCTGAGCAACGGTACGCTGGGCGCGTCGATCGACACGACGGCTTAGCAGCCCGCGGCGGCTCCGCGCGCGCCGACAGCGGCCAGCGCGATCTGGCCGAGACAGAGTCCGCCGTCGTTCGGTGGAACGGCGGCGTTCGTCCACAGCCGCTCGCCGAGTTCGCGGCGAACGAGCGCGAGCAGCAAGCGGTTCTGGAACACGCCGCCCGACACGACGGCGGGCCGCGCCGGCATCGTGTCCGCGACGCGAACGACGGCGCCCGCGACCGCCCGATGGAAACCGCGCGCGATCGCGCGCACGTCGCGTCCGCCGGCGCGTTCCGCGGCGATGCGCGCGAGCAGCGGTGCGAAGTCGAGCACACCGTTCGCGAACGGCAAGTCGTATGCGTCGTTGTGTTTCTCGTCGCCGGCGTCGCACGCGAGGGCCAGTTGCTCGAGCCAGATCGCGGCTTGTCCCTCGAACGTCACCTCGCGCGTGAACCCGCACAGCGCCGCGACGGTGTCGAACAGCCGGCCCATCGACGTCGTGCGGAAGGTGCGCACATTGCGCCGCACGAGCTCCCGCGCCTGCGCGTACCGAGCCGGGAAATCGAACGGCGCCGCCGTCACGTCGGGCAGCCTGTCGATGCCCCACAAGAATCCCGCTGCGGCCTGCACGGGAAAGCGCGCCGCCGCATCGCCGCCGGGCAGCGGCGCCTCTGCGAGGTGCGCGACGCGCCGCAGGCCGCGCCGCAGACTTCCGGCGAACACCTCGCCGCCCCAGATCGTGCCGTCGTCGCCGTAGCCGGTGCCGTCGAACGCGAACGCGACGACGTCCTCGTCCCACGCGCCGCGCTCGGCGATGACGCTGGCGACGTGCGCGCGGTGGTGCTGCACGCGCGTGCACGTGCCGCCGAGCGTCGCGGCGTGCTCGCTGCTGACGTAGCCGGGATGCGCGTCGTGCGCGACCAGGCAGTCGCGCGGGAGAACGCCGTAGATCGCGCACAGATCGCGAATCGTCGCCTCGAACGCGACGCGCGCCGGATGATGGTCGAGGTCGCCCACGTGCTGGCTTACGAACACCTGCCCCTCGACGGCGAGCGCAACGGCGTTCTTCAGATCGCCGCCGATGCCGAGGATCGGTTGCGATGACGGCACGGACGCAACGGCCTGCGGCGTATAGCCGCGCGCGCGCCGAAGGATCATCGGACCGTCCGCGCCCACAGCCGCGACGGAGTCGTCGATGCGCCGCGCGACGCGGCGCTCGCCGATCAAGAACGCGTCCGCGATGCCCGCGAGGCTCGTCAGCGCGTCGGCATCCTCGTACGCCATCGGCTCGCTCGAGCGGTTGGCGCTCGTCATCACGAGCGTGCTCGGCGCGCCGGCCGCGAACAGCAGATGGTGCGCGGGCGTGTACGGCAGCATGACGCCCAGGTCGTGGTTGTCGGGCGCAACGCCGCGCAGCGCCGTCCGCGCCGGCGCGATCACGATCGGCCGCGCGGCGGCGCCGAGCAGCGCACGTTCGGCGGCGCCCAGCGCAACCAGCGACTCCGCGACGCCGGCGTCGCGCGTCATCACCGCGAACGGCCGCTCCTTGCGGTACTTGCGCGCGCGCAGCGCTTCGACGGCGTGCGCATTGCTCGCATCGCACGCGAGGTGAAAGCCGCCGATGCCCTTCACCGCGACGACGTCGCCGGCGCGAAGGCGTGCGGCCGCCGACACGAAGGCCTCCCAGCCGCGAACCTCGGCGCCCTGCCCGTCGCGCAGCGCGTATCCGGGCCCGCACGCCGGGCATGCGAGCGGCTGCGCGTGAAAGCGCCGATCCGCCGGATCGTGGTACTCGCGATCGCACGCCGCGCACATCGGCCAGTCCGCCATCGTCGTGAAGGGCCGGTCGTACGGCAGGCCCGTGACGATGCTGTACCGCGGCCCGCAGTTCGTGCACGTGATGTACGGGTAGCGGTAGCGCCGGTCGCTCGGATCGCACAGCTCGCGTAGGCACGCATCGCATACGGGCAAGTCGGGTGCGATGCGGGTCGTGCGCGGGCCGGTTTCGCTGCTGTGGCGGATCGTGAAGTCGGCGAACGCTTCGACGCTGGCCGGGAACGCATCGCACGACTCGACGCGCGCGATCGACGGCGCCTGCTCGACGATCGCGGCGAGAAACGCGTCCAGCGTTTCCGCCTCGCCTTCGGCATGCACCGACACGCCGCTCGCCGTGTTCGCAACCCAGCCCCGTACGCCGAACCGGTGCGCGAGCCGGTAGACGTGCGGACGGAATCCGACGCCCTGCACGATCCCGCGAACGCGCACGTCGACGGCGGCCACGTTCGGCGCGGGCGTCACGGCGAAGCGCCGCCCCGCGCCGCGCGCGTCACGGCAACGAGCCGCCCTGCGCGGCGACGTAGCACGAGCGTCCTTCGTAGCCGACCTGCACGATGCGCCCGCCCTCGACCAGCACTGGCACGGCGCCGCCGCCGCTCAGCTCCAGCATGCGCGCGAGCGCGCCGGCGTCGCGCTCCACGTCGAACTCCACGAAGTCGCGTCCGCGAAACTCGAGGTCATCGCGTAGCTGCGCCGTGTACGGGCACGAGGCGGTGCCGTACAGCTCAAGCATAGCCGTCGGCGGCGAGCGCCGCGCGCATCACGTGGTACACCGCCGCCTGCGCTTCCTGAATGCGCGGCACGTAGTCCGAGCGGACGACGATCGCGACGTCCGCGAGCCCACGCCGCACGATCTCGCCGCCGTCGTACCCGAGCAGCGCGATCGTGAGCAGCCCGCGCTTGCGCGCGTCCTCCAGCGCGGCCAGGACGTTCTTCGACCCGCCGCTCGTCGAGAACGCGAGCGCGATGTCGTTCGCCCGCGCCTGCGCGGCCAGCTGCCGCACGAACGTGAGCTCCGTGCCGACGTCGTTCGCGATCGCCGTCAGCGTCGCGGGCTCTGCCGCGAGCGAGAGCGCCGGCAGCGACGGCATCCCGGGCGCGTCGAGCATGCAGTCCAGCGCGAAGTCCGTCGCGTCCGTCGCCGACCCGCCGTTCCCGAACGTCAAGAGCCGCCCGCCGCGCGCGAGCCGCGCGTGCATCGCGCGCACGGCATCGGCGATGGTCGCGCTCTCCTCCGCGGCGAGCCGTTCGCGCAGCCGCTCGGCGTCCGCGGCTTTCTCCACGACCGACGCCGCGACGTCGTCGACGATGTCCGACGTGTCGCCGCTCTGCGCGCCGAGGTACGGATACAAGAAGCCCGCTGCACCGACGTCGTCGCCGAGCGTTCCCTCGTGCTCGAGGAATACGTGCACGCTCTCGTAGAGCGTGTGACCGAGCACCTCGAATGCTTCCTGGTGCAGGTGCGCATCGTCGCTCGGCGAGCGAACGGCGAAGTCGGCACGTTCGCCCGGCCACGCCACCGTGTACGCGCCGCGCCGCCGCGCGACGTCGAGCGCGCACGCCCCGGCCGGATCGCCTTCGGGAGGCCCGAACGCGATCGCGATGTCGTCCGCTCCCGCCAACGCTTCCAGAAAGGCGGCCGGTGCGGCGCTGGCGTCGATCCCCGGCAGCGCGCGCTTCCCGACGATCACCGGGTGGATGAACTCGACCGAGACGTGCGCCGCGTCGGTCGCGTAGGGCCCGTTGCCGAACGCGAACAGCCGGCCGCCGCGCGCGAAGCGCGCGGCCATCGCGCGAGCGGCGAGCGCGAGCGGCCGCGCCTCGCGCGCGAAGAACGCGCGCATCACGTCGTTGCGCCCGCGCAGCCGCGCGGCGATGCGCTCGGCGAGGGTCCCGGCGGTCAGCATATGCGCGGCAGCGGATCGCCGACGAGCATGTCGATCACGCGCGTGCCGCCGTAGGGCGTCACGCCGATCACCGCGCCGGCATTCTCCGCGGTCACCTCGCCGATGATGCGCGCCCCCTGCCCGCCCGGCACCGCGCACAGCGCCGCGAGCGCGTCCTCCGCGCGCGCGCCGTCCACCACCGCCAACATCTGGCCTTCGTTCGCGATGTGCAGCGGGTCCAGGCCGAGCACCTCGCACGCGCCGCGGATCTCGCGGCGCACGACGATGTCGTCCTCGCGCAGGGTGACGCCGTGGCCGCACTCGCGCACGAGCTCGTTCAGCGCGGTCGCGACGCCGCCGCGCGTCGGATCGCGCATCCAGCGCAGGCCGGGCGCGCACGCCGCGATGAGCGCCTCCACGAACGGCCACACGGAACGCGTGTCGGAGCGCACGTCCGCCTCGAGCTCGAGCTCGCCGCGCGCGAGCAGGATCGTGATGCCGTGGTCGCCGATCGGCCCGCTCAGCAGCACGCGATCGCCGGGGCGTACCGACGCCGGGCTCAGCCTAACGCGCTCGTCCACCTCGCCGATGCCGAACGTCGCGACGTACATGCCGTCGCACATGCCGTGCTCCACGACCTTCGTGTCGCCTCCCACGATCGGCACCCCGGCGCGCGCCGCCGCCGCCGCCATCGCGTCGACCTCGGCGCGCAGCGTCTCCGCCGGCAAGCCCGCCTCGAGGATGAACGACGCCATCAGCGCGGTCGCGCGCGCGCCGCTGACCGCGAGATCGTTCACCGTGCCGTTCACCGCGAGCTCGCCGATCGAGCCGCCGGGAAACCGCAGCGGGTGCACGACGTAGCCGTCGGCGCTCGCCGCGACGCGCGTTCCGCCGAGGTGGAACGTCGCCGCATCGGAGAGCTGCGCCAGCACGGGGTTCGCGAACGCCGGCGCGATCAGCCCTTCGACGAGCCGGCGCGACGCTTTTCCGCCGGCGCCGTGCGCCATCTCGATCTGCGCGTCCGCGAACCGCACGCGCGGACGCGGCGTCGCGGTCGACGTCACGCGGGTCGCGCGCAGCCGCGATCACGCATGCACGGCCTCCGCGCGGTGCGCGTAGCGGAAGTGCGCCGCGCACGCGCCCTCGCTCGACACCATGAGCGCTCCGACGGGACGCTCCGGATTGCATTCCGTACCGAAAAGCTTGCACTGCGGCGGCTTGAGCACGCCCTTGAGCACCTCGCCGCACTGCGCCGCGCGCGGGTCCGTCACGCGCACGCCCGGCAGCGCGAAGCGCGCCTCCGCATCCCACTGCGCGAACTCGGCCTTGAGCTTCAGTGCCGACTGCGAGATGAACCCGAGCCCGCGCCACTCGAAGAACGGCCGGAGCTCGAATACCGAGGCCAGCGCGCGCAACGCGCCGGGATTGCCGTCCCACGGCACGATGCGGCGGTACTGGTTCGCGACCTTCGCCTCGCCGGCGGCGAGCTGGCGCAGTACCATCAGAATGCCTTCGAGCAGGTCGAGCGGCTCGAAGCCCGACACCGCGACCGGCTTGCCGTACCGTTTCGCGATGAACTCGTACGGCCGGCAGCCCGTGACGGTCGACACGTGGCCGGGCCCGATGAACGCGTCGAGCCGCATGTCCGGCGAGTCGAGGATCGCGCGGATCGCCGGCACGATCGTCACGTGGTTGCAGAAGACGGAGAAGTTGGTCACGCCGAGCTCGCGCGCGCGCAACACGGTCAGTGCCGTCGACGGCGCCGTCGTCTCGAAGCCGATGGCGAAGAAACAGACGTGCCGCTCGGGGTGCTCGCGCGCGAGCTTGAGCGCGTCGAGCGGCGAGTACACCATGCGAATGTCCGCGCCGCGCGCCTTGAGCTCGAGCGGCGTGCCCTTCGTCCCCGGCACGCGCATCATGTCGCCGAAGCACGTGAGGATCGTGTCCGGTTCCGATGCGACGGCGAGGCCGTCGTCGACGCGTCCCGTCGGCAGCACGCATACCGGGCAGCCCGGTCCGTGCACGAGCTCGACGTTCTCGGGCAGCACGTCGCGCAGGCCGAAGCGGTAGATCGCGTGCGTGTGCCCGCCGCACACTTCCATGACGCGGTAGCGGCGCGCTGGGTCGACGGTGCGCCGAATCTCGGCCGCCACGTTCGCGATCAGCTGCGGGTCGCGAAACTCGTCGACGTACCTCATCGCCGTCAACTTCGCTCGGCCTCGTCGAGCGCGAACGTGTAGCCGCGGACCTCCTCGAGCGCGAGCATGTCCTCGCCGAGCGCGCCCAGCATTCGCAACTGATCGTGCGCCTCAACCTCGCTGATCTTGCTCAGGGCGAAGCCGACGTGTATCAGCAGCCAGTCGCCGACGCCGATCGTGCCGGCGTCGAACAAGCCGACGTTCACGTTCCGGCGCACGCCCGCGACGTCGACCTTCACGAGGTCAGCCTGCTCGGGCACGAGCGACACCACTTGTCCGGGGATGGCGAGGCACACGGCGGAACGCTCCTACATCGCCTCGGCCTTCAAGTAGCGCCACAGCTCGGGCGCCTGCTGCGCGAGCATCGCGCCGAGTGCGAGCACAGCCAAGACGAAGACGGACGTTTTCACCGGAACTGCCATGATCGGTTTTACCTCCCCGGGACCGAGACGAGATCGTCGAGCAGCGAACGGACGAGTGCGACGGCGCGGTCGACGGCGTCCGCGACGTTCGGGCTCAGCTCGTCGACGACGTCTTCCGACTGCGGATCGGGAACGACTCCCGGCTCGCAGCCGACGACGAGCGTGCGCGCGGGCATTCCGCCGAGCTGCTTCGCGAGGGCGAGGACGCGCACCGGATCCATGCCGTGCCCTTCGATTGCGACGCTGCGCAGCTCTTCGACCTCGGGATCGACCACCGACAGCGTGCCGGGCGCCTCGCCGCGCGGCGCGAGATCGACCATGATCGCGGCGGCGTACCCGTCGCCGAGCGCGTACGCGAGGTCCATGCCGCGGATGCCGAACTCCACCGCGTCCACGCCGTCGGGCAGCGTCTCGTCTGCGAGCCGGCGCGCGACGTGCACGCCGAAACCGTCGTCGCCGAGGAACACGTTGCCGATGCCGGCGATCAGGATCCGCGCCGGGGCCGCGTCTCCGGCGCCCGTCGCTTCCAGTTCGTCGGGCGCGAAGAAGAAGCGGTGGCCGAGCTGCCGGCCCTTGCCCAGTGCGCGCGCGGCGTCGTCCTCGAGCACCACGCTGACGATCACGTTGTCGTCGAGGTCGGCGTCGATGCGCTCGACGGTCGCGCGGCGTCCGTCGAGCGCGCGCGCGACGACGTCGGCGCTCGCGCGCGGGCGCAGCACGACGCGCGACCCGCGGCGAATCGTGCCGCCGCGCGCGACGGCCTCGTCCGGTGCCGCGCGGTCCAGTTCAGCCCAGCGGTTTTCCGTCACGGCGGCACCTTCATGTCGCGCACGGCGCCGTGCAGCCGTGCGAGTTGCGTGGGCGACATCGCCAGCGTGCGTTCGAGCAGCTCGCGCGCATGCGGATCGGTCGCCCGCATCTCCGCTTGCTCCTCGTCGGTGAGCGCACGGATGCTGTGCACGAGCAGCTCGTCGATCTCGCCGCCGTCGAAATAGTCGCCCGCGCTCTCGGGCGCGACGCGCGGGTAGTCCTCGAGGATCATCGGCGCCGCGAGCAGCGTCGCGCGGTCGGGCGCATCGCCGACCAACACGGGCCACAGACCCTCGCTGCGCAGCGTGCTCGCGTACTCGCGCACCGCGTCGGGCGGATCGATCGCCGACACGAACGCGCCGTCGCGCACGCGCAGCACGACGTGCGCGGCGAGCAGCGCGCGCCGCAGCGCCTCGTCGCGCGACGATCCGTCCCACGCCGCCAGATTCGTCACGCTCACCGTCACGCGGTGCAGCGCGGCGTCGAGCCGCACGGTCTCGACGAGCAGCCGTGCCGACAGCGGCTCCGCCGAACGCCGCAGGGACGCGCCCCCGGCGAGCGGCTCCTCATCGGTCCGCGCCGCGCGCTCGATGCGCAGCTCCGCGCGCGTACCCTCGCGCATGTCGTCCCGCCCGTCGAGCGTGACCGATTCTTCCGTCGCGTCGTCCCACGTCACGTACCGCTCGCCGCCCGCGACGAGCTCGTCGACGGGCTCACCCAGCAGCATCGCCTGCCGGCGCCACAGGCGCAGGAAGCGCAGCTCCGTATCGAGGTGCGGCGCGACGCCCTCGAGCAGCAGGTCGACGCACGCCCTCGCGCGATCCGCGCTCGTCGCGGCGTATTCGGCCGGATACAGTCCGCCGATCGTGAACCGGTGCTGGTTCTTGAGCGCGCTTCGCCGGTACGGCCACAGCAGGTAACCTTCGTACAGCACGGTGCGCGCGATCGTGCGGACGGCGTCCATCGCGATCAGCGCTGCGCGACCGCGAGCAGCGCGTCGATCGTCGCGTTCCAGTCGGTGAACGCAGCGCGCGAACGGTACGCTTGGAGGCGCTGCAGCAGCGCGCGGTCGAGACGCAGCCAGCCGCTGTCGGGGAACGCCGAGTCGACGGCTTCACGCCACGCGGGCAGCGGAACGCGCGCCGTCAGCTCGCTGTCCCACGGCAGCTTCGTCATCTGCAGCCGCCCGTCCGCGGCGGCGTAGAACACGCTTCCGGTCAACACGACGTCGATCGGAATGACGCCGTCTCCGAGCGCGGTGAGATACTTCGTCGCGGCGACCTCGAAGTCGTAGCTGCACGGCAGCAGCACGTCGAAGTCGGCCTCGTTCTCGAACGCAGGCACGTTCACGGCGGTGCGCACCCACGGCAGCGAACCGATCGAGCGCGCCCACTGCTCCGGTGTGCCGAACAGCTCGGCGAGCCGCGCGCTTTCGTCCGCACCGTAGCGCCGGCGCTGCGCGGCGATGCGCACGTCCGCGTTCAGCGCGAGGCCGCGCACGGCCGCACCGCCCGCGTCGGCGCGAACGCTCAGCTGGAGCGTCGGCACGGCGGCTCCACGGAGCGCTTCGACGCCGCCCACGCTGAAGCGAAGCGCGGGAGGCGCATCAGCGAGCGTCGCGGTCATGGCGGCGAGAGGTTCGGCATCTCGGGCAGGATGGGGTTGTGCGTCTCGACGCTCACACCGGTCGAGCGCGCGGCCGTCGACCGTCCGTCCGGCAAGTGTCCGGGCTGCTTCTCGTAGTTGCCCGTCGCGTTGCCTTCGTTCACCCCATCGACGTGCGCCGGCATGTCGGGCGCCACGGGGAACAGACCTTGCAGAAACGCCTTGAATCCCATGCGAACCTCTACGCGCGCAGCGGCGTGCGCGCCGACTCCAGATCGGCGAAGAAACGTGCCAGCTCCGCGCGCACGGCGATGCCGCCGCTCATCCCGGTCCAGTGCGTGCGAAACAGCGCGACGAGGCGAAAGCACACGTCGACGCCGACGCGCCATGCGTCGCGCGCGGCACCGATGCGGTTGACGAGCAGCGCCTCGACGTCGGGCTGCAGCGTCGCGAGCTCCGGGTTGTCGCGCTCGAGCTCCGCCCAGCTGTCGAGTGCGACGAGCGACTCGACCGCACCGGCCGGACTCGGATAGAACGCGAGCACGCCGCCGTCCGCGGTGCGGACGAAGAACGCGAGCTCGACCGGGAGCCCGAGCGAACGCCATGCGAGGTCGTCCAGCACGAGCGAGAGCCGTTCGCGCTCGGCCGGGATGAGCCGGAAACGGTCGCCGCCGGCGGCATCGTGATCGAACAGCAGCGCACAAGGCCGGCACGCGCAGAACATCGCACGCGTCGTGCGCTCGAGCACGTGCGCGTGCTGCTCGGCGAGCCTGCCGCCGCACATGTCGCAGCGCTCGGAATCGTCGTGCGCCGCCGACCTGTTCGTCGTGGGCAAGGCGCGGATGAGACTTCGCAGACGCGGCGAGCGCAAGCGGCTCATAGGAGCGAGACGAACGTTTCCGCGCCGGCGGCGGCAGGATCGAGATCGTGCAGCACGATCAGGTGCGCGAGCAGCTCGTCGCGCCGAAGCTCCGCGGCGCCGTCGGGCGCGCGCTCGGCGATGTCGAGGACACGCCGCAGCGCTTCGCCGTACAGCGTGAGGAGCGCCTCGATCGCGCGCACGGACCCGCCGTCGACCGCTTCGAGCAGCGACTCCAGCTCCGTGACGTGCGCGCGCACCTCCCCGTCGGTCATCCGCTCATCCTTGCGCTCCGAACATCGGCGAGTGGTGCCGTTCCAGCGTGCGGCCGTTGCCGAGGTACATGTGCACGCCGCACGGCAGGCACGGGTCGAAGCTGCGCACGGCGCGCATGATGTCGACGCCGCGGAACTCGTCGGGGCCGTTTTCCTCGAACAGCGGCATCCCCTGAACGGCGTCCTCGTACGGGCCCAAGCGCCCCTCGGCGTCGCGCGGGTTGCCGTTCCAGCACGTCGGCGGCCAGGGCTGGTAGTTGGCGATCTTGCCGTCGCGGATGACGATGTGGTGTGAGAGCACGCCGCGCACCGCTTCGTGGAATCCGCATCCGATCGCCTCGTCCGGCACGTCGAAATCGGTGAACGTCTTCGTCTGTCCCGAGCGCACGAGCTTCATCGCGTCTTCGAGGAAACCGACGGCCATCGCCGCCGCGTACGCGACGAAGTAGATGCGCGCGCGGTCGCGCTCGAGCGCGTTCGACCACTGTGGCGGCTTCCACTCGAACGTCATCTCGGGCAGCTCGCGCGAGCGCGGCAGGTTGATCTGCACCGCGCCGCCCGTCGCCTTGACGTAGCCGGTGTCGACGAGACCCGAGAGCGCCGTCGACCACAGCCGCGCGAGGGCGCCGCCGCCGGTGTCGAGCGCGATCGTCTCGCCCGTGTCGGGATTGACCCAGCGCGGGCTCATCACCCAGCTGTACTTGCCGCCGTTCAGATCGCGCTTCTGCGGCTTCGGCAGCGTCGTGACGTTCCACGGATGCCGCCGGTCGACCGGATTGCCGAGCGGATCGCGCGTGACGAACATCTCCTCGTTGGTCCAGTCGTCGTAGTACGAACTGCCCAGCAGGATGCGCATGCCGAGGTTGATCTGCACGAGATCGTTCGTGACGAGCTTCCCGTCGACGATGACGCCCGGCGTCACCTTCATCTTGCGGCCCCAGTCCGTCATGTGCTCGTACCGGTAGTCGCATGTCTGCGGATCCTGGAACGCGCCCCAGCAGCCGATCGCGATGCGGCGGCGTCCGACTTCTTCGTATCCGGGCAGCGCCTGGTAGAAGAAGTCGAACACGTCGTCGTTCATCGGCACGGCTCGCTTGACGAAGTCGAGGATCTGCAGCAGCCGCACCTGGTAGTCCAGGAACACCTGCGGCGTCGCGACCGTGCCCGTGCCGCCCGGATAGAGTGTCGAGGGATGCACGTGCCGGCCTTCCATCAGGCAGAACATCTCGCGCGTGACGCGGCTGATCTGCAAGGCTTCGAGGTAGAGCTTGCCGGTGAACGGGTTGTACGCGCGCATGATGTCGGCGACCGTCTTGTAGCCGTGCACGTCGGCGTGCGGCGCGGGCGTAGTCTCCGCGCGCGCCCACACGCTGGGGTTCGTTTCCTTGACGATCTGCTCGCAGAAATCCACGAACACCAGATTGTCCTGGAAGATCGTGTGGTCGAACATGTACTCGGCGGCCTCGCCGAGGTTGAAGATGCACTCCGCGAGCGGCGTCATCCGGATGCCGTATGCCATGTTCTGCGCGTACACCGAGCACACGGTGTGGTTGTCGCCGCAGATGCCGCAGATGCGGCTGGTGATGAAGCCGGCGTCGCGCGGGTCCTTGCCCTTCATGAAGACGCTGTAGCCGCGGAAGATCGACGACGTGCTCTTGCACTCGACGACCTCGCGGTTCTCGAAGTCGATCTTCGTGTAGATGCCGAGGTTGCCGACGATGCGCGTGATCGGATCCCACGCGCGCTCGACGAGCTTGCGCGTCTCGCCCTTCGGCGTCGCCGTGGTCGTCATCGCGCCGCTCCCTTCTTCGCTTGACCCCAGCGCGGATCGCTGCCGGTCGTGAGGCGCGGGCCGTTATGGCGCCACGCCGGTTCTTCGTTCGCCGACTTGTTCGTGATCGTGCGCAGCGCGCGAATCAACTTGCCGTACGGCTGGATGAGACCCGACGAAACGGAAGAGCCGGGCGGCGCGTCCATGAACGGCATGAACTTGTCGGGAAAGCCCGGCATCGTGCAGCCGATGCAGATGCCGCCGACGTTCGGGCATCCGCCGATGCCCTGCATCCAGCCGCGCTTCGTGACGTTGCAGTTGACGACCGGGCCCCAGCAGCCGATCTTCACCTGACACTTCGGCGAGTTGTAGTCACCGGCGAAGTCGCCTTGTTCGTAGTAGCCGGCGCGGTCGCACCCTTCGTGCACCGTCTTGCCGAAGAGCCACTGCGGACGGCCCAGCGCGTCGAGCGGAATGATCGGCGCGTTGCCCGCGGCTTGCGCGAGCACCCACGCGAGCGTCTCCATGATGTTGTCGGGCTGCACGGGACAGCCCGGCACGTTCACGACGGGCAACCCGCCGGCGGACAAAAAGCCCTTGCCGAGATAGTCGACCACGCCCATGCACCCGGTGGGGTTGCCCGCCATCGCGTGGATGCCGCCGTACGTGGCGCACGTGCCGGCCGCGAGCACCGCCCACGCCTTCGGCGCGAGCTTGTCGATCCACCAGTTCAGCGTCAGCGGCTCGCCGGTCGCGGGATCGTTGCCCATCGACGTCCAGTAGCCGTCGCCGTTGATCTTCTCGTTCGGCACCGAACCCTCGACGACCAGGATGAACGGCGCGCCGAGCGTGTCGTTCGCCGCTTGGAAGAACGGCGCCATGAACTCATCGCCGCCGAACGTGGGCGAGAGCACCTTGTTGTGCAAGTGCACTTTCGGAAGACCGGGAATGAGCCCGGCGACCACATCTTCGATCGGCGGCGACGTCCCGTTCGTGAGCGAAATCGAGTCGCCGTCGCAACTCAAGCCTTCCGACGTCCACAGGACATGAATCTCGTCGAAACGCGGCGTCGGCGAATACTTCGCAGCCATGCAGCTACCTCGACACGCTGCGCGCGACGACTAACCTGGCGGGTTGCCTGCCGAGGCAGCGACCGAGCGAAGCAGAAACGGACGATGGAACCTAGTGTACATCGGCGTACCCAACGACGTGCGCGACGAACCCCCGGGGGGAGGGTAGACGCTGAACACGTGCACGAGGTATCGATCGCCTTGGCGATCGTGGAGCAGATCGACGAGCGCGCGGAGTCTCTGGGCGGTCGCGTTCACGCGGTTCGCGTGCGCATCGGCGCGCTCAGCGGCGTCGTGCCGAGCGCGCTCGAGTTCGCGTGGGATCTCGCGACCGAAGGTACGGCGTCCGAAGGAGCGCGGCTGGTGATCGAAACCGTTCCTCTGACGATCGCGTGTGAGCGCTGCGGGGACGTCGCGGTCGATGGGCCGCCGATTCCCGTGTGCCCGCGGTGTGCGACGCCGTCGAGCACGATCCTGACCGGGCGCGAGCTCGACATTGCCGCGGTGGAGGTCTTCGATGCCGATCCGATTGGTTGACGTTCAGCAGTCCGTGCTCAAGAAGAACGTGACGCTCGCGCTGCGCCTGCGCGAGCGGTTCGCGGCATCGGGGACGCTCGCGGTCAACCTGCTCTCAAGCCCGGGCGCGGGTAAGACGACGCTGCTCGAGCTGACACTGCGCCGCCTGCGCGAACGGCATCGCGTCGCCGCCTTGGTCGGCGATCAGGCGACCGAGCTCGACGCGAACCGGCTGGCGCGCGCGGGCGTGCCGGTGAAGCAGATCGCGACCGGCGCCGAGTGCCGGCTCGACGCGGACATGGTGACGACGGCGCTCGCCGGTTGGCAGAACGAGGACGATCTCGACGCGCTGTTCATCGAGAACGTCGGCAACCTGATCTGTCCGGCGGAATACGACCTGGGCGAAGATCTGCGCGTCGTGCTGTTCTCGGTCACCGAAGGCGAGGACAAGCCGCTGAAGTACCCGCTCGCGTTCCGTACTGCGCACCTGGCCCTGATCACGAAGATCGATCTCGCGGAAGCGACGGGCTTCGACCGCGAGCGCGCGCGAGCGAACATCGAGACGGTGCATCCCGGCGTCCGCATCCTCGAGCTTTCGGCCCGCACGGGCGAGGGCCTCGACGCCTGGCTCGGGCTGCTCGAGGAGAGAGTTGTCGCCGCCGGCCATCCCCGGGGTGTGGGCGAGCCGACTCGCGTCAGCTCGCAAGGATGACCGGCGGCGCGTCCCGCGCGCGCGTGAACGCACGCGGACGGTGGGCACGCGCCGAAGCGCGGCTCACCTCAGATCATCCCTGACGAACGCCCGACCGTCGAGCGTGTGAAATCACCTATGCGGTGCGGACGGTCTCCGATTCGCCCACGTCGACCACGCCGTGCCGCAGGGCGTGCGCGACGAGCTCGCCGCGCGATCCCGCGCCGAACTTCCCGCGCAGGTGCTCGACACTGTTGCTGATCGTCTTCCACGACCGCCCGAGCGTCGAAGCGATCTCCTTGTACGTCTTGCCTTGCGCCACGAGCAGCAGGATCGTGCGCTGGTGGTCGGTCAGCGCGGGCGCGTCGACCGACTGCAGCGTGCGCGCTTCGCGGGCCATCCAAAAGTCGGGATGCGCGTCCGCGAGCGCATCGTGCGCGTACTGCACGTACCGTCGCGATCCGGTCAGCCGCGCGAGCCGCAAGGCGACGGCGACGGCGCGCAGTCGCGACGGCCCGGTTCGAAGAACCCGAAACGCCTTCGTGTAGAGCTGAATCGCCGCGATGCGTTCCCCGGACGCTTCCGCGATACAACCCTCCACAGCCTGTGCGAGGGCTGCGACTCGTTTGTCGGATGCGGTGCCGGCGGGGATGACGGCCGCCATCACGTTGCGGTAGTGCGCGGCGAGCCGGCGCGCCTCCACGACGACGCCGGCATACGCACACTCTTCCGCAATGAAAAGCGCGAGCTCGCGGTGCGAAGGATCGAGCGTACGCGGGTCGGTGCGCGCGTACGCGGCGCATGCGCGCGACACGAACTCGAGATGGGCACGCCGCTCACCCAGGCCGCGAAACACGGCGGCCGTTCGGCACAGCGCCATCGCGCGGTACGAATCGTCCTCTGCACGAGCCTCCGCTTCGCGGGACCACGCCAATGCGGCACCGTCGTTGCCGATCAGCTCGCTCATCGTCGAACAGCAAGTCGCGACCCAGAACCGCGGCATGGCAAGTCCGTCGAGGTCCCAGTCGAACCCGCGAATGCGCGCTTCGATCTCCGCCCAGCCGTCCGTCGTGAGCATCTCGGATGATAGCGTCGCAAGCGCGCGCAAGACCGTAGCTTCGACGAATCGGTCGTGCCATCTGCACTCGCGGATCGCGGTGAAGGCCGCTCGAAAGAGCAGCGTCGCCGCGTCCAGTGTGCCGCGCGTAAACGCGATCCAGCCCCGATACTCGAGCGCGCGTGCGGAGATCATGTCCATGTCGGAAGGCACGCTCGAGAGCAGACGGTCCGCCTCATCCGCTTCGCCCGCCCAGTATCGCGCCATGCCCTGATGAAGCGCGAACTCCGCCTGAATTGTCGGATGCGCTTGCGCGAGGTGCGGTTCGGCGTCTCGAAACAATTCCTCGCTGCGTTGATGGCCGCCAACCCGCGCGTGCGCAGCAGCCAAGAGCATCTTGGCGCTGACGAGCGCGTCGGTTGTCGCGGGCGTAAATGCGCACGCCTCGAATGCTCCGATCGCTTGATCGGCGTGCCCGAGACGCATCAGCGCACGCGCGCGTGTGAGAACGACATCGAAGCGCATCCCCGCGTCGCGCACCACGATCGCATCGCACAGCGCGAGACAAGCTTCGAAGTCACCCCGCAAGAACGCGTCTTGCGCGTTCGACAACGTTGCGCGCCGCGGGTCGGGTCTTACGTCCGTGACTCCATCCTCCACACCAAGAGGCGCGCCGGCCTGGTATACACCCGCCCCCAGGCGGCGATCCTTCGCCGCCTGGCAGCGCTTTCCGCTTACGACCCGGTGGCCGGCGGCATGACGTCCATCGGCGCCGCTATCGGCGCGCTCGTCGCCGGTCCGGCGGACGCCGACCCGCCGCCAAGCAAGGCAAGGACCAGGGCCAACAATACCATCTTCAGAGCACCCTTTCGACAACAGCGTGTCGACACCCGGGTCAAATCACCCAGTCGCGGTCCCTTCGTCGTCGGCCGTGCGCCGCCCCGGAACAGGCGCGGGGGCGGCGGCTACGACCGGGTGGCCGGGGGCTCGGCAGCTTGCTATGGCGGTCGCCCGGCTCGGGCGGTAGAGCCCGTGACGGAGCGCGAACGCCGCGTGATGCGCATGACCGCGACCGCCGTAGCCGCCGTCCTCTTCGTCGCGACCGCCGGAACGGTCCCCGGCGCCGCGACGCTGCCGCTCTCGCCGGCGGCGTCGCTCGACCTCGCGCCCTCGGCGCAGAAGATTCACGACGACTGCGCGGCGGCGCTCCGGTCGTACAAGGCGCGCGTCGATGCGGTGGTCGCCGTTCCGCCGGCGCAGCGCACGTTCTCGACGGTATCGCTCGCGGTGCTGAGCGCCGTCGACGCGACCTACGACGCGGTCGCCGCCGACGACTTCATGGGCGACGTCGGGCCGGCCAAGGCCCAGCGCGACGCGGCCGTCGCGTGCTCCACGGCGCTCTTGAATCTGCAGACGGAAGAGAACTCGCGTCCGGATCTGTATGCCGCGCTGGCCGCCGCCGAGCACAGCGGCACCGCGAGCACGACCGCGCAGAAGACGCTGCTCGAGAACCAGATCTCCGACGCGAAGCGCAGCGGCGCGGCGCTGACGGAGGCGCAGCGCGGGCAGTACGTGCAGCTAGTCGCGCGGATCAACACGCTGCGGAGTGAGTACGCGCAGAACATCAACGAGACGCGCGCGCCGCTGCGTTTCACGCCGGCGCAACTGGCCGGCCTCGGCCCCGACCGACTGGCGTCGTTCGCGAAGGACCGCGATGTGTACGTCGTTCCGGCGACCGAAGTGAACGCGCTGACGATCCTGACGGAATGCTCCGTCGAAGCGACGCGCAAGGCGCTCTACGAGACGCGTTTCAACCAGGTTGCGGACCGCAACGATCCGATCTTCGAGGAGGTTGTCGCGAAGCGCGCGCAGGTCGCGCACCTGCTCGGCTATCCGAACCGGTCCGCGTACGTGCTCGAGCGCCGCATGGCCAAGACGCCGGCCACGGTCGACACGTTCCTCGCGAACCTGGACGCTCGGCTCTTGCCCAAGGCACGCGCCGAAGCCGACGATCTGCGCGGGCTCAAAGTGCGCGAGAGCGGCGATCCCAAGGCGCGTCGAGAAGACGGTGCCCGCCATGTTCGGGATCTACTCCGAGCTGCTCGGCGTTTCGTTCGCCAAGCGCGACGATGCCAAGACGTGGGCGCCGAACGTCCAGGCGTTCGTCGTCACCGATACCGCGACGGGTCGCTACCTCGGCGACATCTACCTCGACCTGTTCCCGCGTGAAGGCAAGAACGCGCACTTCCACAGCGCGACGTTCTGGCCGCACCGCACCGCGCCGGACGGGACGATCCGGCCCGCGCTCAACGCGATCGTCGGCGAGTTCCCGCAGCCGGCGCCGGGGCGGCCCGCCACGCTCACGCACGCGCAGGTCGAGACGTTCTTCCACGAGTTCGGTCACTCGATCGCGGCGATGGTGAAGACGTCGCCGTACGATTTGAACCTCACCTGGGACTTCGTCGAAGCGCCCTCGCAGATGCTCGAGAACTGGGTGTGGGATCCTGCCGTGCTCAAAAGGATCTCCTCGAACGTGATGACCGGCGCGCCGATGCCGGATGACCTGATCGCGAAGCTGCGAGCGACACGGTTCGTCAACCAGTCGGCGCTCTCGTGGACCCGGCAGGTCGCGCTCGCCGAGGCGGACATGGCGTATCACGAGAGCGACGTCGCATCGCGTCCCAACGAGGAGTGGGCGGCGGTGTACGCGCGCTCGACGCCGATCGCGTTCCCGTCGACGATTCACTTCGAGGCCAACTTCAACCACATCGTCGGCGGCGGCTACAGCGCCGGGTACTACGGCTACCTCTGGTCGAAAGTGTACGCGCAGGACATGTTCGCGCGCTTCGCGCGCGACGGGCTGCTGAACCCGAAGACGGGTGCTGCGTACCGCGACATCCTCGCGAACGCCGGCCTCGAAGATGCCGGCACACAGGTTGCGCGCTTCGTCCGGCATCCGCTGGATCTGGGGCCGTTCTACGCTTCGCTCGGAGTGCCGGCGATGACGTCCGGGCGATAGGCCGCGGTGTTCCTGTTCTTCAGCAACCGCCTCGGCTGCCTCGGCTCGATTCTCGTGTCGTTGCTGCTGACGCTGGTGGTGATCGCCGCGCTGCGCGCGTGCAATCACGTCGCCGGATGAGAGCGAGCGGCATTCGGTCGCGGTGAACGGCTGATGCGCGCGTTCGTCGCGGGCGCCGTGATGATGGCGGTCGCGATGGGCGTCGGCCGCTTCGCGTACACGCCGCTCTTGATCGTGATGCGCGCCGACGCTGGGCTTGACATCGCGACGGCCGGGCTGCTCGCGTCGGCAAATCTCGCCGGGTACCTCGTCGGCGCGCTCGTTGCCATGCTGCCCGCGATGCGGACGGATCGCGGGCGCACGGTGATCGCTTCCGCGTACGGCGTCGCGGCGCTGACCGCGGCGATGGCGGCGCCGTCCTGGACGTGGCTTGCCGCGCGCACGCTCACGGGGGTGCTCTCGGGTTTCGTCTTCGTGCTCGCGGTGAGCATGATGCTGGAGCGCGCCGCGGCAACGCGGTCGCGGTGGGGCACCGCGGTGTTCTTCGGCGGCGTCGGAGCGGGCATCGCGATCGCCGGCGCGCTCGTGCCCGTGCTGGTGTACGCGGGCGGCTCGCGCCGCGCGTGGCTGGTGCTCGGCGCGCTTTCCGCCCTCTCGGTCGCGCTCGCATCGCAATGGTTGCCGCGCAGCGGAGCCGCGACGGCGACCGCCGCCGAGACGGTGGAGCGCGGCGACCCGCGCGGGTTCTGGTGGCTCGCGCTGGTGTACGGCATCGAGGGCGCGGTCTACATCATCCCGGCGACGTTCCTCGTCGCGATGGTGGACGAAGTTCCGCACCTCGCGGCGCTCGCGCCGTATGCGTGGGTCGTCGTCGGCGTCGCCGCGGTACCGTCGGTGGTCCCGTGGTCCGCCCTTGCCGCGCGCGCGGGCCGGGAGCGCGCGTTCATCGCCGCCGGCGTCGCCCAGGGCGCGGCGCTGCTCGTGCCGTTCGCCGTCCCGGCGATCGTCGGCGTGCCGCTCCTCGCGATCGGCCTCGGCGGAACGTTCATCGGCATGACGGCGCTCGGCACATCGCTGGGCCGCGCGTATTGGAGTGGAACGGGGAACGCCGCGGTCGGAATACTGACGGTCCTGTACGGCATCGGCCAAGTCGTCGGACCGTTGGTCGCGACGCAGGTCGCGCTGCGCACGGGCTCGTACCGCGGCTCCCTGGCGATCGCCGCAGCGGCGATCCTGGCATCGACCGCGGTATTCGCCGCGCGGCATACCGTGAGCGCGTCGGCGTCGCCGCCGGATGCTTCGAGGTCCGTCGCGAAGTGAGCACGATGAAGCGCGACGGCAAGCACTTTCGCGCCTGCAATCTGTGCGAGGCGATCTGCGGCTTGGAGATCACGCTCGCGAACGGCGCGATCGTCGACCTGCGCGGCGACGCGCTCGACCCGCTCTCGCACGGCCACGTCTGCCCGAAGGGCTCGGCGCTGATCGACCTCTACGCGGATCCGGACCGGCTCAAGACGCCGATTCAACGCACGGCGAACGGCTGGGCGCCGATCGCGTGGGAGGACGCGTTCGATCTCGTCGCGCAGCGGCTGACGGCGATCGTCGCCGAGCACGGCGACGACGCGGTCGCGATCTACCTCGGCAATCCGAACGTCCACAACAGCGGCACGCTGCTGAGTTCCGGCGGATTCCTGCGCGCGTTCAACACGAAGAACCGTTTCAGCGCGACCAGCGTCGATCAGTTGCCGCATCACCGCGCCGCCGTCGAGATGTTCGGCCATCCGATGCTGGTACCCATCCCCGACGTCGACCGGACCGACTACTTTCTCGTGATGGGCGCCAACCCGCTGGCGTCCAACGGCAGCATCATGACCGCGCCCGGCATGCGCTCGCGCATGCAGGCCGTCGAGGAGCGCGGCGGGCGGGTCGTCGTGATCGATCCGAGGCGCACCGAGACGGCCGAGTTCGCGGACGAGCACTACTCCATCCGTCCCGGCACCGACGCGCTGCTGCTGCTCGCGATGATCGACGCGATCTTCACGAGCGGCGACGTGCGTCTCGGACGTGTGGGCGCGTTCACCGACGGTGTCGACGCGCTACGCGAGGCGGCGCACGCGTTTCCGGCCTCGCGCGTCGACGGCCGCATCGGCATCGACGACGTCGACATCATCCGCGTCGCACTCGACTTCGCGAGCGCGGAGCGCGCCGTCGCGTACGGCCGTATCGGGCTCTCGACGCAGCCGTTCGGCGGCGTGTGCCAGTGGCTGATCAACGCGCTCAACGCGATCACCGGCAACCTGGACGAGCCCGGCGGCATGATGTGGCCACGCCCGGCGTACGACCTGCTGCAGAACGCGAAGCGCGGAAAGCGCTACTCGGGCCGCTGGCGCTCGCGCGTGCGCGGTCTGCCGGAGTTCGACGGCGAGCTGCCCGTTGCGACGATGGCCGACGAGATGCTGATGCCGGGTCCCGGCCAAGTGCGCGCGCTCGTCACGTCGGCCGGCAATCCGGTGCTCTCGACGCCGAACGGCGCGAAGCTCGACGCCGCGCTCGACGGCCTCGCCTTCATGGTGAGCATCGACCCGTACGTGAACGAGACGACGCGCCACGCGGACGTGATCCTCCCGCCGGCGAGCGGTCTCGAGGTCGAGCACTACGACGTCATCTTCCACCACTTCGCCGTGCGCAACACCGCGCGCTACAGCGACGCGCTGTTCGACATCGCGCCCGAGCAGCGCTACGACTGGCAGATTTTCGAGGCACTCCGCCAGCGCCTGACCGGCAGGCGCGGCACGGCGCCGCGCGAGCGCCTCGACGCGGGCTTGCGCGCCGGGCCGTACGCGACCAGCGTCGACGATCTGCGCGCAAGCCCGCACGGCGTCGACTTCGGTCCGCTCGTGCCGTGCCTGCCGGAACGGCTGCTGACCGCGAACGGCCGTGTCGACCTCGCGCCTCCAGCGTACGTCGCGGACCTCGCGCGGCTCGCAGCCGCGCTCGAATCACCCGCGGCCGATCTCGTGTTGATCGGCCGGCGGCAATTGCGCAGCAACAACTCGTGGATGCACAATGCGCCGCGCCTGATGCGCGGGCCCGATCGCTGCACGTTGATGCTGAACCCGCAGGACGCGGGCGCGCGCGGCATCGCGACGGGCGATCGCGTCGAGGTGCGGTCGCGTGTCGGCGCGGTGATCGTGCCGGCCGAGGTAACGGACGCGCTGATGCCCGGCGTGGCGAGCTTGCCGCACGGGTTCGGCCACGCGCGCGACGGCGTTCGCCAAACGCTCGCAGCCTCGAAGCCGGGCGCGAGCGTGAACGATCTCACCGACGAAGAGCGCTTGGACGAGCTCACCGGCAACGCCGCACTCAACGGCGTCCCCGTCGAAGTGCGTGTCGCCGTGCCCGCACATGCGTAGCCGATTCGCGGACCCGGCGGTCCGGTGGACCCCGACTCGCCCTAACCGTCGCGCAGCGTCGCCTCGAAGTGCGCGAGTGTCAATGCCTGCACTCCGTATCTTCAGCGTCGCGGCGCTGCAGTTCCGGCACGAACGTTTCTCCGGCGTCGAGGGTCAGGTTGCGATCGATCAGCATCTGCGCCGCCTCGATATAGTCGTCGAAGACGTGCTGCTTGTTCGCGAGCCGTCCCGCGTCGTGCCGCGTGATAGTACAGCTTCCGGCAGACGGCGCATCGAGCACCGTCTTCTACGCATTAAACCGGAGGTGCTTGCACGCCGTGCGCAAACGCCTCGAGCCGGGCGCGGTCGATCGAGCGAACGCGCCCGCGGTCGAGCTCGACCGCAGCCGCGTTCTTGAGCCGGATCAGCGCGCGCGCCGCCATGTCGCGGACGGTTCCGGCCGCCGCGGCGATCTGCGCCTGCGAGAGGTTCTCGACGCCCGGCAGACCCGGCGCCATCCCGACCGTCGCGGGCGCGTACGACATCAGGAACTTCGCGACGCGCTGCAGCACGTGCGCGAATGCGAGGTCGGCGATCGTGTCGATCGAACGCCGCCGCGCCTGCGACGCCGCGGCGAGAAAGCCGAGCGCGAGCTCCGCGTCGTTGCGGACCGCGTGCAAGATCGCTTCGCTCGGAACGAGCACGATCGTGCAATCCGTGAGCGCCTCGGCGCGCGTCGTCGCGCCGCCGCCGTCGAATGTCCCCGACTCGTTCAGCGGGTCGTGCGTGAGGCGCTCACCGAGCGCGTGCGTCTTGCCGTCCGGCGAGAGCAGCGTGTACACGACCTTGCCGCCGCGCACGAAGCCTAGGTACGGCCAGATCTCGCCTTCGTCGAAGATCGTCTCGCCGGTGCGATACGAGCGTTCGGTCGCGACCGTGGCGAGCTCGCCGATCGTGCTCTGCTTCGCGTTCGAGAAGGGCGCCGTGTGCGAGAGGAACGTCGCCGTGTCGGCGCGTTCGTCGATGCGCTCGAGCCGGATCGTCCAGCGGCTGCTGCCGAGGTTTCGCGCGTCCCACGAGAACCGCCCGGCGCGGTATTGCTGAAACTCGTTGCGGAGCGAACGCGGATCGCTCTCCTCGTTCAGCTCCAGAATCCCGCCGACGGGCAACTTGTCGAAGGCATCGAAAATCCGCGCGCTCCGGTTGGCGGCGGGCAGCGTGCGCGCGTCGATCGTGACGGCCGGCACGCGGGTCGTGGGCATCGGTTCCTGGGATGCGGTCGGAGGGGCGCCTTTCCCTGCGAGCCGAAGCCGAGCGCGTGAGCCCGCTTCGAAGGTGGGCGGCACGCGGGCTCGACGCTCTCGCCGTCGTCATCGTGCTCGCCGCGATCGCGAAGTTCGTCGTCTTCCCGCGTCTCCCGCACCATCTCGTGGTCCAAGCGCCGCCGGTGTCGATGGCGACGCTCGCCGGCGGGCGCTACGAGCTGGCGCGCAGCCGCGGGCGAATCGTGTTCCTCGACTTCTGGGCGTCGTGGTGCGACCCGTGCCGCGAGTCGATCCCGCTGGTGCAGGCGTTTCGCCGCACGCATCCCGGCGTCGACGTCGTATCGGTCGACGTCGGAGAGGACACGAGCGCGGTGCGCCCCTTCGTCGAGAAGTACAAGATGCACGACGTCGCGCTGGATCCGGACATGACGGTGACGCACGCCTTCGGCGTCACCGGCTATCCGACGCTCGTCGCGATCGATGGCACCGGCCGCATCCGCGCGAGCTGGATCGGCTTCGATCCCGACATCGAACGCGAGATGGCCGACGTCGCGCGCCGCTACGGACGTTCCGCCGCCACAAAGCACACGTCGTCGACGTCATCCTGAGCTTTCGTTGTCGTCCTGAGCGTCCTTTGTCATCCTGAGCTTGTCGAAGGGCGAAGGGCGAAGGGCGAAGGGCGTCAGCGTCCGACGAACGACGCTTTGCGCTTGTCGAGAAACGCGCGCGAGCCTTCGCGGAAGTCATCGGTCGTAACGGCCTGACCGAACAGCAGCGCTTCGAGCGCGAGCGCGTCGTCGAGGTTCATCGCGGCGCCGTCGACCACGGCTCGCTTCGTCGCCGCGATCGCGAGCGGCGCCTTCGCGGCGATCGTGCTTGCGATGCGGCGCGCTTCGTCGAGCAGCCCGTCGAAGGGGACCACCTTCTGGACCAGGCCGACTCGCAGCGCCTCGGCGGCGTCGATCATCTCCCCCGTGAGGCAGAGGTACATCGCGCTGCCCTCGCCGACGAGACGCGTGAGGCGCTGCGTTCCGCCGTACCCGGGGAGCAGCCCGAGGTTCACCTCCGGCTGCCCGAAGCGCGCGTTCTCGCTCGCGACGCGGATGTCGCACGCCATCGCGAGCTCGCAGCCGCCGCCGAGCGCGAAGCCGTTCACCGCCGCGATGACCGGCACGCGCAGGCGCTCGATCGCGCGCGTCAGCGCCTGTCCTTTGCGCGCCTGCGCCTCGCCCGCGTGCGCACCGGGCAGCGCGTTGAGCTCGCCGATGTCGGCGCCTGCCGCAAACGCCTTGGCGCCGGCGCCGGTGAGCACGACGGCGCGCACGCCGTCGTCCGCGCCGAGCTCCTCGCACGTGCCGGCCAGCTCGTCCAGCATGCGCAAGTTCAGCGCGTTCAGCACGTCGGGGCGGTTGAGCGTGATCGTCGCGACGCTCTCGGAGCGCTCCAGCAGCAGAGTCTGCATGGCCGCGCGGTACGTCGGGGTTCTCCGGACGCCCTCCGCTCTGTTATGGTTGGTGGGCCATGCGTACCGCCTACCACCAGGCATTGGAGAACACGCGCCTCGACGTCGTCCGCCTGGGCGCCCTGGTCTCGGACGCGATCCGGTCGGCGATCCAGGCGCTGGAACGGCGCGACGCAGTCCAAGCAGGCCGCGTCGTGGCAGGCGACGACGAGATCGACGACACGCGCCGCCGCGTCGAAACGTCGTGCATCGAGCTGATCTGGAAGCAGCAGCCGGTCGCGGGTGAGCTGCGCGCGATCGCCGGCATGCTGCAGATCGTCACCGACCTCGAGCGCATCGGCGACTACGCCGTCGACATCGCGAAGAACTCGATCAAGCTCGCCGACGTCGCCGTGCGGCCGGCGAGCGTCGAGGTCGGCCGCATCGCCGATCTTGCCTACGAGATGCTGCAGGACGTGATGCGCGCGTATCGCGAGGGCGACGCCGCGCTCGCGGACGAGGTGATCGAGCGCGACGACGAGGTCGACGTGCTGTATCGCAGCGGTATCGAAGCGCTGCAGGCGGAGATGCAGCGCGATCCGGGTACCGTACCTGCGGGCACGCTCTTGCTCTTCGTCGTCTCCGTCATCGAGCGGGTCGGCGATCGCGCCCAGAACATCGCCTGGCACACGAAGGACATCTACTCATGAAGAGACCGCTCGCGATCCTCGCCCTGATCGCCGCCATCGCGCTCGGTGCGCCGGCCTCGGCCGCCGACCGCGTCGTGTCGCTCACGCTCGACGGGCGCCCCGTCGACCGCGCCGGCGGCGTCGCGCTGCTGCACAATGGCGTCGTCTGCGCGGACGTCGTCGATCTGGTGAAGTCGTTCGACGGGCTCTTGACGTTTCAAGGCAACGCCGTCGTCGTCACGATCAACGGCGTGACCGCGCGCTTCACCGCGGGTAGCCGCACGGCGATGGTCAACGACGGCGCGATCACGATGGAGACGCGGGCGTTCATGCGCAACGGCGACCTCTTCGTGCCGCTGAACGCGTTCATCACGCGCGTCGCGCAGGCCAAGGTCCGCATCAATCCCGCCCGCACGCACGCCGACATCTACGTGAACGCCAGCCCGAGCTGACGTGATCGCCGCCGCCGCGCCGCTCGCGCGCGGCTCGTTCGCGCTCGCCTCCGGGCTCGTCTATCTCAATCATGCCGCGGCGGGAGTGCTGCCGCTCGCGACGCGCGACGCGCTGCACGCGATGATCGACGACCACGCCGCCCGCGGCGTGCTCGGCACGTGGCCGCGCGAGGCCTCGCTGCCTGCGTACCGCCGGCGGATCGCCGAGTTCATCGGCGGACGCGGCGAGGAGATCGCGCTGCTGCGGAACACGGGCGACGGCGCGACCGTCATCGCACAGGGGCTCGATCTCGCGCCGGGCGACGAGGTGATCACCGCCGCGAACGAGTTCGGCGCGAACGCGTACCCGTGGCTGGCGCTGCGCGAGCGCGGCGTGCGCGTGTCGCTGATCGACGCGCCGCGCGAGCGCATGACGCCCGGCGTGCTGCGCAGGACGATGACATCGCGCACGAAGCTCGTGAGCGTCTCGTGGGTGACGTTCGACGACGGGTACCGCCACGATCTCGCCGCGCTCGCCGAGGTCGCGCATGCGGGCGGCGCGCTCTTCGTCGTCGACGCGATCCAGGGTCTCGGCGCGTTCCCGCTCGACGTCGACGCGACCGGCGTCGACGCAGTGTACGCCGGCGGCGCGAAGTGGCTGATGGCGCTGCAGGGCGTGAGCTTTCTGTGGCTGCGCGCGAGCCTGCTCGACCGCGTCGCGCTGAGGCTTCCCGGCTGGCGGTCCGCGCGCGACATGTGGAATTTTCTCGACTACGCGCAGCCGCCGGCGCCCGACGCGAGCCGCTACGAGGGCGGCACGGTGAACATCCTCGGCGCGCTCTCCCTCGCGACGTCGATCGGCGTGCTCGCGAGCGGGGGCATCGAGCGCATCGGCGAGCACGTGCTCGCGCTGACCGATCGGCTCGAGGAGGGCCTCCGCGCGCGGGGCTACAGCGTGGTCGGCGACCGCACGAGCGACGCCGTGAAGTCCGGCATCGTCACGTTCACGCGCGCAGGCGCCGATCCGGTCGCGCTCGGCAAACGGCTCGGCGAAGCGAAGATCGTCACGACGTTCCGCCGGGGCGGCGTTCGCGTCTCCCCGCACGGCCACAACACGGCCGACGATATCGACGCGCTCCTCTGGGCGCTGCCGTAACGCCATCCGAACAGTCACCGGTCGTGCCCAATCGTGACCGCGTTGTCGTCGTCACTCGAATTGCTGTCGTCACCCTGAGCTTGTCGAAGGGTCCGCCATCATCATGAGCGCCATCAGAGGCGCGCGGTAGGGTCGGCTCCGCATGCGGAGCGCCATCGGCCGCGTATGATCGCGAGCATGAACTTTCTCACCGTCAACCTTGGCCGCCACGAACAGTACTTGCACGCCGAGATCGCCATCCGATAATCACCGAGTGTACGGGAACGAGGTTACGATGCCACGAGGGCGCCTGCTTGCGAGCTGAGCGCGCCCTCTGATGGAGTGAGGCGCGGCGTCCGCGCGCAGGTGCTATGCGGGCGCAAGTTCGTGCATTGGAATGTCAAGAATGACGGTGCCACCGCAACGCCCGGCTCGTACGTTCAAGAGCGGGCCGTGTGAGCATTGCAGGAACGACTTTGCCCGTTTGTCCCTGACGCACGAGCGCAAGAACGAGCGCCAGCGTCCGTCGAGTTGGACATCGCCGCTTTCGCCATGCGCGGCCTGCGGCATCGAGTCCGCGGGCACTCGCTTCCGTTCGACCTTCCAGCGAGAACTCGGCGTGAAGCACTCTGGAAAGGCCGCCCAGCGTATTATTGCCCCGACGTTTCCGCTGCCAGAGTCTCGGATGAATCCTACGTTCCCCGTATCATCCAATGGCAACCCGTCGCCGCCGTCCTGGACGGCGAGAACAACACTGTCGCGGCCGCGAACCTCATGCCATATTCGCCGTGCAAGTACACGCGGCGGTACATCGAGTTCATCCGCGCACGCGCGAAATAAATGTAATTCTCCACTTTGTAGCCGACTCAAAGAAACACGCTGGCTGTCTTCCAGGAACACCTTCGGAACAAGCAGAGCGGCGGCCGCGCGATCACACAGCCACTCGATGGTCGGGTCGATGCCGTGACGCGGCTGCATGACGCTGATTGGGATTCGGTTGCTACCGCGCCGGAACCATAGCGTGTGAGCGATTTCATGGGCGATCCAGAAACGTCGATCGCTCCGAGTCGCGAGTTTGCAAACGCTGATGCGAAATCCGCCAGACGGCAACGGCGAAAGCTGTCCAACTGCGGCCATGCCCGGCTGACGCACGAGTTCGTTAACGCCGGCGGCCTTAAGCAACGATGGAAGGATCTTAACGCGACCGGCGCGCGTGCCTTGTGCCGCAAGTTGTCCGCATCGATGTTCGATCCATTCGAAAAGATCGTCCGTGCCGAGCGCGCGTTGAAGATCCTCGATGAGGTGGCGGTTCGGTCTGCGCATTACGGAGTCAGACGCCCGAGCCGAATTCCTCATTGATAGCACTCCGTAGTCGCGACCGAGATGGTCCGCCCTTGCGGAAACCGCCCACCAACGACGCCACTACTCTATTTAGCTTATCTCTGCGTTGCGCCGGATCTTGCGGCTGGCGCACGTTTTCGCGAACCATGAAGTCCTCAATGACCTCACGTAAGACACGATCAGTGCCCTCGTGGCTCTTGACCTCGTCAGCCTCAAGGAAACGGGCACGAAAGTACCGATTGAGCCGCGCGACTTGATCCTGATCCAGCGAAGGCGACGTAATGATGCGAATCGACCAAAGCATGCGGTGCGCCGCCTCAACGGCCGCTAGTCGAGTGTGCACGATAGGATCGTCGATGTCTTTGAACGTGCAGTTCTCACCATTCCAGCGCACGCGCATCTGAGCGACCTTGAGGTTCATTTTCTCCGGCGGTGCATAAAGCAACACGTCACCCTCGTTCGCAAGTACGACTTCCGCAAGCTCATTTTCAATCTGTCGCCGCGTCTGCGGCGACTCTGTCAGCTGCGTCTCGAGAGATCTTCGGATGCTCACGTCGTGATGCGCAGACTGCGCGGCGTTGATGTCAGCGCGGGTGTACGACCCGCCGCTCTTATAGAGATCGCGCTTGTGGTACTGGTCGGCCAGCCTCTTCGCGAGCGGCGCGGTCGACTGTCGCAATGTGGCGAGCAATTCGTCGTCCGAGATAGAGCATATCCAGGCTTCTGCCTTCGCCTGATCGCCGGCCAGCACACCATCAATATGCTCTTGGATCGCGCGGCCGAGCATCGTCCCCGCAATCACCTTTGCATGGTGGAAGTACACGCGCTCCGCGATCATGTAGCGGGCTTCCATGAGTCTGCACAGGTCGCTAAGCGTGTCCCGACGCGGCGTTCCCTCGCTTTTCGCGAGGCGAACGAAGACGCGCTTGCGTGATGAGGGCGATTTGTCCTCGCGGTCGAGATACAGGTAATTTAAGAACTGGTACTGCAGCCCGATTCGAAGATTGCAAAAGAAGTCGTCGCGTCGAATGTAGTCTAGGAGATCAGCGCAGACGGTGTTACTTACGAGGTCGTGGACAAACACCCAGTCAGGGTCGATGGGAAACTTCGAGGGATTCTTGTCGTCCCACCGATAGATCTCGAGAAGCCGATCGTGAAGCGTCGCGCGCTCGGTCGAGACTATGTTCCCGATTTCGCTATCGGGTCCCAGGAAGCGTTCGATGCGCGCCGCATTTTCGTCATGTCGCTCTAGAAGGCGTAGCTCATCCTCAACCGTGTGGCCGTGAGGGACGTGCGTAATGTCGTGCAGCAACGCGTATAGCCTGGCGACGATCTCCTGCTCGAGGGTGATGCTCTTCTCTGGCTCACCCGAGTGTTGATTCGAGCGAATTAGGCGGATCATTTCGGACACCATTTGCAGGGTCCCCAAGGAATGATCATATCGCGTGTGAAGCGCGGTGGGGTACACCATGTGAGCGGTTCCCAGTTGCCGAATCCCGCGTAGCCGCTGGAAGTCGTGCGTATCTATGACGCGGCGCTCCAGTTCCGTAATCGATACGGGACCGCTTGCGGCCAGTTGCACGGTCTTCTTCGGCTTTAGGAGCTCCTGAAGCCGCGAGTCATTCCCATCAACCATGTTCGTCTGCCCCTTGAACAAGGTGAGATCATCAGAGGAGCGTGAAGTACCCACTGCTGCTAGTCTCCCGCGTTTCGTAAGTTCGGCGGTCGAAGCGCGTTGCCCTGGAGCCTACTTCGCGTCGCCGCCGCTCGCGCCGAAGATCCCCGCGAACAGGTTGATCACCATGCCGATGATCACGGAGTTGTATGCGAACGAGATGATCGAGTGCGCGATCACCTCGCGGCGCACGCGCGTCTCCGTCACCTGCGGGTCGGAAACCGCGAACGACGTCCCGAGGCAGAAGGCGAAGTACGCGAAGTCCCAGTCCGACGGGCGCTGCGTCTCGGGGAAGCGGATGCCGCCACATTCGGTGCCGTCGCCGTCGTCGTCATACCAGTACAGGTGCGCGTAGCGGAACGTGTAGACCGTGTGCACGAGGAGCCAGCCGAGCGAGATTGCGACGATCCCGAGGCCGTAGGCGATCCACTTTTGCGTCGCATTGACGGCGTGCGGCCCGTGCCCGACGATCGCGATCGCCGAGACCAGTCCGACGATCACCGTTGTCAGCACGACGAGCAGGATCACGTTGCGCCCCGGATCGTCGAGCGCGGCGCGCGCCCTCGTGCGCTCCGGGTCCGCGCTGAGCCCGTGCGTCCAGAAGTTGATCAGCAGCGTGAGGATGCCGATGTCGTACGCCGCGGCGAACCGCGAGGCGCCCTCGAGCCAGCGCGGCACGATCGCGTACGCCAGGAGCGCCACGAGTGTCGCCGAGCCGAACGACACGACCCGGTGCTTCGTGCGGCGCGCGGCCGCGGCGCGGACGTCGGCGGGGCGGGTGTTCAGAAGCCGTCGTCCGCGACGCGGCACGATGTCATGACCGCGTCCGTCATGCCGTGGATGAGCCGCTTGTCGGCGGGCGCGACCGTCGCGAGAATGCCCCCGAGCTTCGTGCGGTCGCCCACGACGAAGTAGTAGGGACACAGCCGTACGCGCCCCTCCATCTCCTTGATGTCGCCCGCCGGCGTCGCGAACGGCACGCGCACGCGCTTGCCCTTGTGGAACCGCTGCAAAATGTACGGCGTCTTCGGAAACGAGGTCTGCGCCTCACGCAGCGCGTTGCGCCACTCGTCGCGCGTGAGATCGTTCGCGACCTTCACGCCGCGCGAGCCCCATGCCAGCTCGCTGAACCCGGACGGCTTGAGCACGTAGTCCCGTTCGCTCTTGCCCAGCTCCTCGAGCTGCGACCACTCGTGCACCGGCTTGCCGGACGCGCTCAGCTCGACGATCGCGCCCTGCCAGGGCAGCGGACGCGGATCGACGATCCAGGTGCGCGGGAAGATGCCGAGCAGCCGCGCATCGACGTCGGGACCGAGCTCGGCGCGCCAGTACGCGCGCAGTCCCGGATGGTGGAAGAGCGCGAACGCGGACTTCTCTTCCAAGTGCGCCTTCGGCGGCGGCGTGATGCGCACGCGGTTGTGGCGCGCGGCGTACATCACGAGCTCTTGCTTCGGGATGTTCAAAAGATCGAACAGCTCGAAGTTGCGGTACAGCACGTCCAGCTTCGCTTCGCGCCCGTCCGCGAGCCGCACGAAGAGGGCCTCTTCGGTGAAGGCGATGTCTTGCGGCCCGCACACGATCGCGTCCGCGACGCCGAGCGCGTTCAGACGTTTCGCGAGCCATGTCATCTCGGGACGGTAGTCCGCGGACTCCGCGCTGACGACGATCGCGACCGTCGGGTGCGCGACGGATGCGCCGGACGCGAGCGCCTCGGCGAAGCACCGCGCGATGCCGTCTTGACCGCCGATGCTGTCGCTGCCGAGCTCGCAGTACGTCGAGGCGAGTGCGCCGGTGAAGCCCATGCCGCCGGGTACGTTGTCGAGCTCGCTCGCGATGTAGCCGTCGTCCGTCAGGATCAGATCGGGACGAATCACGCGCGGGACGTCCTGCTTGAAGCGGTTCTGCCGCGCGAGCTTCACGATCTGCTCGGGCTTGCCGCGGTCGAGCTCTTCGGCGATGTACGCCGGTGCGGTGCCGCGCGCGCTGCGCAGGTACAGCAGGTTCAGCGCTTTGGTGAAGGCGAGCAGATCGTCGCCGAGCGTCTCGATCGCCGCGGCGGTCTTCGGTGAGAGCGGAAAGGGCTCGGGAGTGACGCGCCAGGGGACGTTCGTGTCGGCGTCGTCCGCCATGCGGAACAGGCCGGGAGGAAGGTGTTCGGTGACGTACCGGGCTCGGCCGACGGCGTCGAGCTCCGGGGCCACGCTGGTACAGGCCATCAGCCGCGTCGACACCGCATGTCGGTGCCCTCTAACCTGCCCGCCGCGGAATCGGTTGCGGCGTGCAGCGGCCGGCCCGACGGGCCGAACGCAACGGGCTCGGCACAGCCGAGCCCACTACTTCAGCGGGACCGCGCCGGGCAGGAGCAGCGCGTGCTCGATCGAGACCGCCGCGTCCCGGTACGCCAGCGTGAGGTGAAGCGTGAACTGCAGTCCCAGCGGCGCGAGCGTGACGTCGTCGACCGTGCGGGACGCGGCGGCGCCCGGCAGCACTTCGATCGACGTCGTGTGCGCGAACGAGGTCGCGGCGTTCTTGAACGTCTCGCCGACGAGCACGGAGCGCCCGCTGTCCGGCGCCCCGGCACAGACGGTCACCGTCACGGGTTGTCCCGCGACCGGAAACGTCTCGTGGGAGCAGCGCTGCGCCGGCTGCGCGGAGGCCGAAGCGGCGCTCGCGGCGACCAAGACGAGCGCCGCGACGAAGGTGCGCATGTACCGGCAACGTATTCGACGGGGCCGCTGTTGCGCATCTTCCGGGACGCGAACGGGTACCGTGACTGTCCGAAAACGTGAACATGCCCCCGAAACGACCTCTGCCGGCGATCGACCTCATCGCGCTCGACCTCGACGGGACACTGCTCTCGCCTGACGAGACGATCAGCGTCCGCAACCGTACCGCCATCAAATCCGCGCTGGGCGCGGGGATCCGCGTCGTCCTCGTGACGGGGCGCGGCGTCGACGTGCCGATCCGCGTCTCGAAGGAGCTCGGCCTCAACCTGCCCGTGATCTGCTGCCATGGTGCGCTCACGAAGGACTTCGGCGCGAACAAGACCCTCGAGAGCATCCCCGTGCCGCTCGAGTACGCGAAGCCGATGGTACAGTTCGCCGAGCGTGAGCGGCTGTCGGTCGCGGTGTACGTCGACGAGGCGTTCTATCGGCCGCACGGATCCGAGGTCGTGATGGCCGACATGCGCGGTCCCGGTTGGCACGAGGTGTCCTCGCTGGTCGAGGTGCTCGCGTCGGCGCCGACGTTCATCCGGTTCCTCGGCGAGCACGCGGTGCACGCGATGCTGCGCGCGTTCGGCGATTTGCCGCTGAGCTTCCGCCACGAGTCCTGGTTCGACTTCGTGGAGTGCGCGGTGCTGAACCGGGACGCGAGCAAGAAGAACGCGCTCGCGCGGCTCGCGGCGGACTTCGGCGTCCCGGCGGAACGCGTGCTGGCCGTCGGCGACTCGCGCAACGACGTGCCCATGCTGCGGTGGGCCGGGATCGGCGTCGCGATGGCCAACGCGCTGCCCGAGGTGCGCGAGTCGGTGCGCTACGTGACCGCGCGGAACGACCAGGACGGCGTCGCCCTCGCGATCGAGCGTTTCGTCCTCGCGGCGGCGAAGAAATCCGCGTGATGATGCAGCCGGCGGCGCCGAGCCCCGAATACGAGAACGAGCTGCGCACCCTGCTCGCGCGGCGCGATTGGGCGGCGCTGCGCGAGTTCACGCGCGAGCACAATTCGATCCCCGACGACGTGTACGCGCAGGAGGAGCACTTCTGGCAGGTGCTGCTGCACAAGCTCACCTGCAACCGGCTCGATCTGCTCGGTCTGCACGACGATTCGCGCGCTTGGCTGAAGGAGCACGGCTACACCACGGACCTCGGCGGCACGTGACCGCCGTGCCGCTCCCGATCGCCGAAGCGTGACCGTCCGCGTGCTCGCGTTCGCGCGCCTGCGCGAGCTCCTCGGCTTCGGCGAACGCCGGCTCTCCGTCGCGGACGGTGCGACGCTGGACGATGTGTGGAACGTGCTCGCCGCCGAAACGCAGCCGCTTTCCGCGCTGCGCGCGTCGACGCGTTTCGCGCACAACGGCGCGCTCGCCGGCGGCGCGACGCCGCTCCGCGAGGGCGACGAGATCGCGCTGCTGCCGCCGCTCGGCGGCGGGTGACGCCGTGATCGGACTCTCGGCGGAGCCGCTCGATCCCGAGGCGCTCGTGCGCGCGGTTCGCAGCGACGCACACGGCGGCGTCGTGACGTTCCTGGGCACGACGCGCGAGACGTCGCCCGAGGATCCGCGCCCGGTCGCAGCGCTCGAATACGAAGCGTACGCGGCGATGGCGGTGCCGGAGATGGAAGCGATCGCGCGCGAGGCGCGCGAGCGCTTCGGCCCGCTCGCGATCGCCATGGTGCATCGTACTGGCCGCGTGAACCTCGGCGAACCGTCGGTCGCGGTCGTCGTTGCGGCACCGCACCGCGGCCGGGCGTTCGACGCGTGCCGCTATGCGATCGACGCGCTCAAGAGCCGCGTGCCCGTGTGGAAGCGCGAGATCTACCGCGACGGCGACGCCGCGTGGGTCGCGAACACGCCGTGAACGTCACGCTGCACCACGTCCCCGGCCGCTCTGATGCTTCGACAAGCTCAGGAGAAGGGTCCGCCGCGATCGCCGTGCTCGAGTACGAGGCGCGCCGGCCCCGCGGCGTGACGATCGTCGCAGCGCACGGCTACTCGAGCTCCAAGCAGAATCTGGACGGCTTATGCGCGTTCCTCGCGAGCCACGGTTTCTCGGTGTACGCGCTGGACTTTCCGGGGCACAAGCTCGGCGCGAGCGGCGGCCGGCTGCGCGGCGCCGAGCACCTCTTCGAGAGCATGGAGACCGTCGTGCGCTTCGCTCGCGAGCGCGCTGCGAGTACGGTGTACGCGCTCGGCCATAGCATGGGCGCCGCGACGGCGCTCTGCGTCGCCGGGCGCGACGCGACCGTCGCCGGTGCGATCTCCATCGCGACGGGCTGGGGCCGTCCGACCGTGCTCGACGCGCTCGCCGCACGCGGCGTAATCGACCTGCGGTCGTCGTACGTCGACGGCCCGACGCTGCAGCAGCTTTCCGTAGCGTGGCAGCCGCTGCTCCAGGAAGCGCTGGACCGACTCACGGGCCGGCCGGTCCTGTTCGTCGCGGCGGAACGCGACGCGATGATCGCGCCCTCGTCCGTGCAGGCGCTCTTCGACCGCGCGAGCGAGCCGAAGGCGATCGCGACGGTGCCGAGCGACCACACCTTCGCCGGCGACGGCAGCCGCACGGCGGTGCTGCAGTGGTTGAACGCGCTTCACCCGCGCAGCGCCAGGAACGATCGCGCACCGGCGCCTATCACCGCCGAATGAGGTCGATCCATCCGGCGGTGCTCTTCGCTGCGGTGCTCGTCGCGTTCGCCGCCGCTCCGCGCGCCGCGCTCGCGGACGACCGCGCGTCGATCGAGGCCGGACGAGCCGCCGGACGCGCGCTGCTCGTGCTTCGGGATCCGGCGGTGTGCGCGATCGCGCTGCTCCGCGCGCGCTGCCGCGCCGACGTCGACGCGTTCCTCGGTACGACGACCGACGCAGACTACAAGAACATCCCCAAGATCGGACCGCACCCGGCGAGCGGTTTGCGGGCGTTCGTCAGTGAGGGCGACCGCGATGCTTTCGATCGCGCGCTCGTCTACATCAACTCGCGTTTCAGCACGCCGGCGATGTGGAGCGCCGACGCGCGAGACGCGGCGCTGTACGATGCGGGCGTCGAGGACGTTCTGCTTCCCGCTGCCGGCGAGAACCAGGCGGTGCAGTTGCTGAGCAGCGGCGCGCTGCTCGACTTGACCTCACACGCGAGCCGGATTCCTCCGGACGCCCTCGGGATCGAAATCCGAGCCTTGCCGCAAGCGCAGCCCGGAACGGCATCGCAGGTGCCCGCGGCGATGCTCGGCACGGGCAACGATCTCGTGCGCGCGATCGACGCACGGCTGCCGCCCGCTCCGATCGCGGACGTACGCGCCGGGACGGGGTCCGCAAGCATCGCCGCGCTCGGCGTCGCGAGCTCGACGGTCGCGGAGCTGATCGATTCGCCGTCGTGGTTGTTCGAGGCCGACTCGCAGCGATTCGTCGACGCCTACGCGGACCGGATGCGTGCGTTCGCACCGGGAGCGAGCGTGCGGATCGACACGCTGCGCGCCGCGACACGCCCCGGCGCCGGGTTCTCCCATGCGGGGGCGATCACCGCCTACAACGCGCTGCTCGGCGCGGCGCTTTCGCCAAACTCGCCGAGTGCGCGCGCGTTCGTTTCCGGCGCGTTTTCTGCGCAGATCGTCTACAACGCCGCGGTCCTTCGCGACAGCAAAGTGGGCGCTATGATGTCCGGTTTCCTCGCCGGTGCCGACGTGCTCGACGGGGTGGTCCCGGGCTGGCGGGAAGCGCGTGCCGGCGGCACGTCCTCCACCGACTGGAAAGCGCAGTACCGACTCGGGATACAGCTCGTCGATCTGATCGAGAAGGCCGGCACGCCGTGATCCAAACGTTTCCGACGATCTTCGCCGATGCGAAGCTGTTCGTGCCCGACGTGTTCGAGGACGATCGCGGCTTCTTCAAGGAGACCTGGTCGGACCCGAAGTACGCCGCGGCCGGACTCGACGTGCGCTTCGCACAGGACTCGTGCTCGTGGTCGACGCGCAACGTCATCCGTGGCCTGCACTACGACTTCGAGATGGCGAAGCTCGTGCAGTGCCTGCGCGGGCGCATCTGGGACGCGATCGTCGACCTGCGGCGGCAGTCTTCGACCTATCTGCGTTGGCAAGGCTTTCTGCTGAGCGATCGCAACCACAAGCAGCTGTTCGTGCCCGCCGGCTTCGGGCACGGGTTTCTCGCGCTCGATGACGAGGTCGTCGTGCACTACAAGAACAGCGTTCCGTACGATGCCGCTCGCGAGGGCGCCGTGCACTGGCGCAACCCGCGCATCGACATCGCGTGGCCGCTGGTGGGTGAGCCGCGGCTCTCGTCGAAGGACGCGGCGGTGCCGGAGGACTTCCTGCCGTGATCGTGCGGCCGTTCGGAACGACGGGACGCGACGTGCCGATCGTCGGGCAAGGCACGTGGAACATGCCGCTGCGCGGCGACCGCGCCGAGGAAGCGAAACGCGCGATCCGGCGCGGCATCGAGCTCGGCATGGTGCACGTCGACACGGCCGAGATGTACGGCGACGGCGGATCGGAGCGGCTCGTCGGCGAGGCGATCGCGGGACTGCCGCGCGAACACCTCTTCGTCGTATCCAAAGTGCTGCCGTCGAATGCGACGTACGACGGCACGATCCGCGCGTGCGAGGCGGCGCTGCGGCGCATGCGAACGGACTATCTCGACTGCTACCTGCTGCACTGGCGCGGAAGCGCGCCGCTCGGCGAGACGATGCGCGCCCTCGAGCAGCTCGTGCTCGACGGAAAGATCCGCGCGCTCGGCGTGAGCAACTTCGAGGTCGACGACCTCGAGGAGGCGCAGGCAGCGCTCGAGTCGGCGCCGATCGCCTGCAACCAGGTGCTCTACCATCTGGACGAGCGCACGATCGAGACGCACGAGCTGCCGTACTGTCGCGAGCGCGGCATCGCGGTCGTCGCGTACACGCCGTTCGGGCGCGGCGACTGGAGCGACCGTGCGGGCGTGCACGTCGTGGAACGCGTCGCGCGCAAGCACGGCGCGACGCCGCGCCAAGTGATCCTCGCATTCCTCACGCGCGACGACGGCGTGTTCACGATCCCGAAGGCGGCGACGATGCCGCACGTCGAGGAGAACGCTGCCGCCGGCGATCTGCAGCTCGACCCCGCCGATCTCGACGCGATCGACGCCGCGTTCCCGCTGAAGCGCCGCCGTGGAGGCTTGCCGACTCTCTAGTGCGGCGGTGAAAGCCGCCGCCCTCGCGTGCGGCGCGCACGCCGTGCGCATCGCGAGCGCCGCGCCGGACGATGCGACGCGCGAACGCTTTCGCGCAGCCGTCGCGCGCGGCGACGTCGCGACCTGGCCCTACGGCGATGCGTACGCCGCAGCCGCGAGCGATCCGGCATCGCTGCTGCCGGGCGCGCGCAGCGTCGTGTGCGTCGCGGTATCGTACGCGCGCACGGTGCCGCGCGAGCGGCGCGGGCACGGCCGCGTCTCGGCATACGCGGCGCCGCCGGCGGACTATCACCGCCGAATGCAGACCCTGCTGCACGCGATCGCCGAGCGCGTCGAAGCGCTCGCCCTTCGACAAGCTCAGGATGACGTTGTTCCCGTCGCCGTAACGCGCGTCGTCTGCGACACCGCGCCGCTCGCCGAGCGCGCGTTCGCGGCGCGCTCAGGCTTGGGATGGATCGGCAAGCATACGAGCCTGATCGTCAAAGGACTCGGCTCGGCCGTGTTCCTCGGCGAGATCGTCACGACGCTCGAGCTCGAGCCGGACGCGCCGCTGCGCACGACGTGCGGCGCGTGCCGCGCGTGCATCGACACGTGTCCGACGGGCGCGCTGCGCGGCGACCGCACGATGGACGCGACGCGCTGCATCAGCGACCTCACGCAGCGCCGCGATGCGATCCCGCGTCCGCTCCGGCCGCTGCTCGGCACGTGGGTGTGGGGATGCGACCTCTGCAACGACGCGTGCCCGCCGACGCGTAACGCCGCGCGCGCGTTCGACGGCGCGCCGCCGGCATCCGGCGGCGTGGACCCGGCGCAGCCGGACCTGCACGCGCTGCTCCGCGTGCGCGGCCGGGCGTTCCGCGCGGTGCGCGCGACGGCGATGGGCTGGCGCGGCGCGACGGTCCTGCGCCGGAACGCCGCGGTCGCGCTGGGGAACGGTCTCGATCGCGCCGACGTCCCCGTGCTCGCCGCGTCGCTGCGCGGCGACGGCAGCGCGCTCGTGCGCGGCCACGCCGCCTGGGCGCTCGGCCGCATCGGTTCGCCGCAAGCGTATGCCGCGCTGCGCCGCGCGGCGAGGGACGAGGCGGACCCTGCGGTCACCGCCGAGATCGCCGCCGTGCTGGAACCGCTCGGACCCGTCGCAGCGTTCCAGCCGAACGTATGAAACTCGTCCGCCGCTCCTTCGCCGCGCTGATCGCGGCCGCCGTGCTGGTCGCGCTCGCGCCCGTCGCGCCCGTCCGTGCCGACGACGATCTGTACACCCGCATGCAGCAGATCAACGCCGGCCTGACCAGCTATCAGGCGGACATCGTCGTCGCGATCAAGCTCAACACGTTCCCGTACCTCAGCCCCACGCTCCAGGGCAAGGCGTACTTCAAGCGGCCCGATAAGACCGCGGTCCAGTTCGACACCGTGCCGGCGCTCGCCGGGCAGCTGAAGAAGGTCGTCGGCCAGCTCGAGCCGCCGGTCGACTGGCCGAAGCTCTACACCGTGACCAAGACGGGCGACGACGGAAACGTGGCGACGTTCCGGCTCGTGCGGAAGAAGAGCGGCCGCATCGACCACGTCGAGGTCAAAGTCGACGATCGCACCGCGACCGTCGCCGAGATGACGTACTTCTATAAGGAGACGGACGGCGGCGGCTCGATCCGGTTCGTCAACAGGTACGACCAGCTCGCGGGAAACTTCGTGCTCCGGGCGCAGACGGGCAAGGTCGACATCCCGCACTACAACGCCGACATCAGCTCGACGTTCGCGAATTACAAGATCAACGTCCCGATCAACGACCAGGTGTTCGAGGGGACCTAGGCCTGCTCGAGTGGTAGCACCGGAACTCGGGCGCGCGGCACCGAAGAAGGGCGCGATGATCGACCTGATCGAGACCGTGGCGGACCCGCTGGTCGACGCGTTCCGGCGCCCGATCACCTACCTGCGCGTCTCGGTGACCGATCGCTGCAACCTGCGCTGCGTGTACTGCATGCCGGAAGCGGGGCTGCCGTGGATCCCCAAGCCGGAGATCCTTTCGTTCGAGGAGATCGTCGCGATCGTGCGTGCCGCCGCGAGCATCGGCGTGCGCAGCATCCGGCTCACCGGCGGCGAGCCGCTGATCCGCCGTGACCTCGACCGGCTGGTCGCGATGATCGCCGCCGTCCCCGGGATCGACGACATCGCGCTCTCGACGAATGCGATGCTGCTTCAGGAACAGGCACCGAAGCTCGCCGCGGCCGGCCTGAACCGCGCGAACATCTCCCTCGACACGCTGCGCGAGGACCGGTTCCTCGCGATCGCTCGGCGGCCCGGCCTGCAGCGCGTGCTCGACGGCATCGACGCGGCGCTGGCCCACGGCCTGGAGCCCGTGAAGCTGAATTGCGTGGTGATGCGGGGCGCGAACGACGACGAGCTCGAGAACTTTGCGGCGATGACGCGCGACCGCGCCGTGCACGTGCGCTTCATCGAAATGATGCCGGTCGAGGAGAACGTCGGCCTGCAGCGCGACGCATGGATCTCCTCCGATGAGGTGCTGGCGCGGATCGGCGCGCTGGGCCAGCTCCATCCGGTGCCGAACCCGCACGGCAACGGCCCCGCGCGCACGTTCGCGTACGACGGCGCGCCCGGCACGGTCGGCGTGATCTCGCCGCTCGCGCACGACTACTGCGAGCGCTGCAACCGCGTGCGGCTCTCTGCGGACGGCCGCCTGAAGCTGTGCCTGTTCGGCGACCATCTGATAGACCTGCGCACGCCGCTGCGCGAGGGACGCGGCGAAGGCGCGATCGTCGACCTGCTCCGCGGAGCGATGCATGTGAAGCCCGAGCGGCACCACCTCGACCTCGGGCAGACGGCGAGCATGATGCGCGCGTTCAGCGAGATCGGCGGCTAGCGCCGCAGGCGCCCGCTACTCGACGCGCTTGCGGAAGAAGGCCAGCATGCGGTCTTTTTCCGGCATGATCCGGAACTCTTCGAAGCCCCACGACTTCGCCTGCGTGATGCCCCGGTTGTCGTTCATGTGCAGCAGAAACGTCAGCGTCTTGATGCCGCGCTTGCGCGCGATGTTCTGGACGTCGGTGATCAGTTGCGTGGCAACGCCCGGCGGCGCGTCCGCCCGCGTGCGGAGCGCTTCGACCATCGCGATCTCACGGCCGTCGGCCGCTTCGGGATCCGAGTAGCCCTCGGGGAAGCGGAACACGATCTGCACCGTTCCGAGCAGGCCGTCCGCGCTTTCGGCCACCAGGATCAGGCGTCGTCCGTGGAACTGCTCGGTGAGCCATCTCTGCACGCGCTGCGCCCACGATTCACCGCTCGGCGTCGGGCCGGCGACGACGCCGTCCGCGACGAGACGCTCGGCGTCACGTGGAAGCGCGTAGCGGATGAAAACCCGACCCACGCGGCCGTCTACGGAGCGCGCGCGCTGAACTCCCGTCGCTGGGTGACGGAATCGCAAACTGGGTACCGTCCGAGCGCACCGAGAGGACCACGCGTGAAGCCGAACGTTGTCGCATGGCTCGCCTCCGCCGCGATCGTCGCGGCGATCGCCGCAGGATGCTCGAAGGGCGCGCAGTCCTCGACGGCGTCATCGTCGACGACGACGGCGTCGAGCGCGACGAGCGCGCCCGAAGCAGCGTCCGCCGCGACGAGCTCGCCGAGCTCGGCGGCGCTCGGCGACGCCGCGCACGGCAAGACGATCTTCACGACGAACTGCTCGAGCTGTCACGGCGCGACGGGCCGTGAGGGCGGCGACGCCCCGTCGCTGACGAACGAGAGGAGCCGCAAGAGCTACGACCAGACCGTCGCGTGGATCGAGAACCCGCAGCTGCCGATGCCCAAGCTGTATCCGAGCCCGTTGACCGAGAAAGACGTCGACGACGTCGCTGCCTACGTGCAAAGCCTGTAGGGCCGACCGCGTAGTGCAGTGAACGCCGCCCGCACCTTGCCGCGGGCCGTGTTTGCGTTCTTTCGGGACTTGCGCCTCGGCGATCATGCCGGGCTCGCCGCGGCCGCGCGGCACGGCGACGTCGTGCCGGTCCTCGTGATCGACCCCGCGTCGTCGGCGCGGCTGCGGCGCTCGCCGCGTCGCGCGGCGTACTACTGCGCAGCGGTCGCCGCGCTCGACGACGCCCTGCGGACGCGGGGGAGCCGCCTGATCGTGCGCCGGGGCAATCCCGGCCCGGTCTTGCGCGCGCTCGCGCGCGCCGCCGGCGCGGACGTCGTGGCGTGGAGCTGCGGCTACGACGCCAAGAGCGTGCGCCGCGATCGCGACGTGCAGTCCTCGCTCGAGGAGGCCCGCCTGCGCGCGTCGCCCGTTCACGACGCGCCGGCCGTTCCGCCGGAGGAGTCCGCCGCGAGCCACCACCGCGGCGACGGCTACCGCGCGTTCGTTCCGTACCACGCGCGCTGGCGTACGCTCGTGCCGCCGGACGACGCGGGGTCCGCACCGTTCGCGGCCGTCGACATCGCGAGCGAACCGCTCCCGTCGCCGGACGAGTTCGGCTCGCACGAGCCGTTAGCGTCGGATGTCGGTGAAGCGGCGGCACGCGCGCACCTCACCTCGTTCCTGGCCGGCCCCGTTCTGCAGTACGGCGTCGCGCGCAACGTGCCCGGCGGCGGCGAGACGTCACACCTCTCGGCCGCGCTCTCGTTCGGCACGATCGCGGCGCGCGCTGTCGTTCGCGCCGCATGCGCGCGCAACGCCGATCCGTTTCTGCTCGTCGAGGAGCGCACGTCGCTCAAGCTGTTCCTGCGATCGCTCGCGCAGCGCGACTTCTTTCTGCAGCTCGCGTGCCACACCGAAGGCCTCGACGACGAGCCGCTGCAGCGCAAGATGCGCGGCTTCGCGTTCGCACGCACGCACCGCGAGCTCGGCGCATGGCGCGCGGGCCGTACGGGCTACCCGCTCGTCGACGCCGGGATTCGCGAGCTGCACGCGACGGGCTGGATGCATCCGCGCGTGCGCGCGATCGCCGCGTCGTTTCTCTGCTTCGACCTCGGCGTCGATTGGCGGATCGGACGCGACGAATGGGACACGCACCTGATCGAGGACGATCCCGCGCTCGCGTCCGGCAACTGGCAGTGGATCGCGGGCGTGGGCGCGGATCTCGCCGCGTATCCGCGCATCTACAATCCGCTGAAGCAGGCGCGGCGTTTCGACCCCTCGGCCGCGTACGTGCGCCGGTGGATCGCGGAGCTCGCCGGCGTCCCCGACGCGGCGATTCTCGATCCGTTCACGGACCGCCGCATGCAGCTCGCCCTGCCGCTGTTCGGCCCGCAGTCGTATCCGGCGCCGGTCGTCGACCACGAGTCCGTCGCGCGCACGTTTCTCGAGCGCTATGCGCGTGAGGTGCGCGCCACGGCGTAGGCGGACGCGCGCCCGGCGAAATCGAAGGTTCGCGCATGCCGGAGAAGGACAAGGCGGCCGCGAGCCACGACACCGGACCGCCCGAGAACCTGCTCTCGTTCATGGTCACCGGGTGGGCGACACCGCCCGGGACGCCCGCTGCGCCGGTCGAGGGGATCGAGCGCTTTGCGGCGCGGCGTGGCGCGCTCTCGGCGCGCTTCCCGGGCGAGACGCTCATCGTGCCGACCGGGCACGAGAAAGTACGCGCGAACGACACGCACCATCGCTTTCGTCCGGGCACCGACTTCTATTACCTGACGGGCAACACGGAACCCGACAACGTCCTCGTCCTGATCCCGCGGGCGGGCGGGCACGATGCGACGCTGTACTGCGAGCCGAATCCCGGCAAGACGGACGCCGTGTTCTTCACCGACCGCGTGAAGGGCGAGCTCTGGGTCGGGCCGCGTCTCGGCTTGCCGCAGACCGCGCAGCGCTACGGTGTCGCGGCGGAGCCGCTCGCGGCGCTGAGTGAACGGCTCGGGGCGGTCTCCGCGCGCGGGCCGTACCGCGTGCTGCGCGGCGTCGACCCGCTCCTCGACGCGCAGCTTCCGCCGCGGGAGGGCGAGCGCGACGCGTCCTTCGCGACCGCGCTCTCCGAACTGCGCCGAATCAAGGACGAACTCGAGGTCCGCGAGCTGCGCCGCGCCGTTGCGGCGACGCATCACGCGTTCGACGACGTCGTGCGCGCGCTGCCGGGCGCGCAGACCGAGCGCACGATCGAGGGCGTCTTCAACCTGCGCGCGCGCGTCGAGGGCAACGACACCGGGTACCTCACGATCGCGGCGACGGGGCCGAACGCGTGCACGCTGCACTGGACGCGCAACGACCGGCGGATCGGCGAGAACGAGCTGCTGCTACTCGACGCGGGCGTCGAGACGGAGACGCTCTACACCGCCGACATCACGCGCACGATCCCCATCTCCGGCCGGTTCACACCGGAGCAGCGTGCCGTCTACGAGCTCGTGCTCGCGGCGCAGGACGCGGCGTTCGCGCGGTGCGTGCCCGGCAACGAGTTCTTGGATCCGCACCGCGCGGCGATGGACGTCCTCGCGCGCGGTCTCGAGCGCCTGGGGATCCTCGCGTCGGCCGAGGACGCGCTGCGCGAGGAGAACCAGTTCTACCGCCGCTACTCGCTGCACAACGTGAGCCATATGCTCGGCCTCGACGTGCACGACTGCGCGGCGGCGCGTGCCGAAGCGTACAAGCTCGGAAAGCTCGAGGCGGGCATGGTGCTGACCGTCGAGCCGGGACTGTACTTCCAGCTCGACGATCTCACGGTGCCGGCCGCCTACCGCGGCATCGGGGTGCGCATCGAAGACGACGTGCTCATCACGGAGAGCGGCGTCGACGTGCTGTCGGCGGCGATTCCGCGCGAGGTCGACGCCGTCGAGGCGTGGGTCTCGTCGCTGAAGGCGGCCGTGTAGCGGTCAGCCCTGCGCCTGTGCCGACCCGTTCGGGTGCAGCCGTGCGTCGACCCAGTCGCACACGATCGGCACGTTCACGTCTTCGCCCGCGCCGACTTTGAACGCGTACACGATGCTGGACACGAACCAGATCGTCGGGAGGAAGAAGGCGAGGATCGCCCAGGTGGCGGGCACGGCGAACGGCAGCAGCGCCGTCACACCGAGCAGGCCCGAGAACGCGAACATGCCCGCGTTGAACCCGAGCGCCTGCCACGCCTGACGTTTGACGAAGTACGGCGCGTGCGAATCGAGCAGCGCGATCACCGCGAGCGGCCAGAGCGGATAACCGAGCGCGACGAGCGCGCGGCTCTCCGGGCGTACCGCGACCGCGGCCGGGCGCTGCACGCGCATCGGCTGCGGCTCAGGCTGCGGGCCCGGCGGCGGGGCGGAGTACGCGGTCCCCGCATGCGGCGGGTCCTCGTAGGTTCCGTACGACGGTCCGAGGCCGCCGTTGATCATCGTGGTGCGTTTCGCGGCGTCGACCCGCGCCGCGAGGACGCATCCGGGGCAGTCGCCGTTCTCGTTGCGGCACGTCGCGCAGATCGGCTTCTTGCAGCCGCGGCACGGGGCCACCGAGGGCACGGCATTGTGATAGAAACAGTCCACGCCGAAGGTACTACGGCGACGCGGCGAAGGTTTCGCGGTGCACCCCACGATCGGCAGGCTCCTGCGCGAGGCCCGGCCGTACTATCCGCCGCTGATCGGGGGGGCGCTCCTGGGCGTTTTGGCGGGCGTCGTTCCGCTCGCGCTCGCGCAGGCCGCCGTGTACCTGCGGGACGACGTGCTGGTGACCAATCCGCACTGGGACATCGCGCTGCTGGTCGTCGGGATGGTCCTCGGATCGCAGATCGTCGGCAATGCCGCAGCGTACGGGCAAGCGTATCTCACGGCGTTCAGCGGGCAGCAGATGGTGGCGACGTTCCGGGCGCGCATGTTCGACCGCATCGCGCGCATGCCGCTCGCCGAGTTCGACCGCTGGCGTCCCGGCGAAATGCAGGCGCGCATGTCGTCGGACCTGGGCTTGATGACGGACGCGATCTCGATTTCGCTCCCGCAATTCGTCCAGGTCAGCGTGACCTTCGTCGCGGCGCTGATCTACATGATCCACCTCGACTGGTTCTTGGCGGTCGTCCTCTTCGCGGCCGCGCCGATCGTCGCGTTCATCGTGGCGAAGTTCAACGCGCTGATCGTCGCGGGAACGAAGCGCGCGCAGGAGCGCATCGCCGACCTGTCCAGCAACCTGACCGAGGTGCTGGTGAACGAGCGCATCGTCAAGGCGTTCCGGCGCGAAGACTTCGAGCGGGACCGCTTCGCCGCGGCGAACGAGCGCTATTTCGGCGCCTACATGAAGGTGACGCAGTTCAACCAGACGCAGGCACCCGTGCTCGCGACCGTCGTGATGCTGGCGTTGTGCGCGATCATCATGCTGACCGCGCACGAGGTCGAGATCGGCCGGCTCAGCCCGGGCACGGCGTTCGGCTTCTGGACGGCGACCGGCTTGCTGATCAACCCGATGAACCGCTTCTCGATCTTCTTCTCGGATTTCGCGCGCGCGTTCGTCGGGACGGAGCGGGTGTTCGAGATCATGGACCTGCCGATCGAGCGCGAGGACGCGCCGGATGCCGTGCCGCTCCCGCAGGTCGTCGGCGACGTGCGCTTCGAGCACGTGACGTTCGCGTACGAGAGCGATCGTCCGGTGCTGCACGACTTCAGCGCGGAGATGCTGCACGGTGAGGTCGTCGCGCTCGTCGGCCCGTCGGGCGCCGGGAAGAGCACGATCGTCAATCTCGTGCCGCGGTTCTACGAGCCGCAGGGCGGGCGCGTGAGCGTCGACGGCGTCGACGTCGCGCGGGTACGGCTCTCGGACCTGCGCGACTCGATCGCGATCGTGCCGCAGGAGACGCAGCTCTTCAACGGCACGATCGCCGACAACATCCGGTACGGACGCCTCGACGCGCGCGACGACGAGGTGGTCGCCGCGGCGCGCGAGGCCAACGCCGACGAGTTCGTGCGCCGGCTGCCCGACGGTTACGACACGATCGTCGGCGAGCGCGGCATTCGCCTTTCAGGCGGGCAGCGCCAGCGCGTCGCGATCGCGCGCGCGATGCTGCGCGACCCGCGCATCCTGATCCTCGACGAAGCGACCAGCGCGCTCGACTCGCATTCGGAGGCGCTGATCGAAGATGCGCTCGACCGGCTTCTCCCGGGGCGCACGACGCTGATCATCGCGCACCGCCTGTCGACGATCCGGCGCGCAACGAAGATCCTCTACATCGAAGGCGGGCGCGTGCGCGAGACGGGGACGCACGACGACCTCATCGCCGCCGGCGGCGCGTACGCGACGCTCCACGCCGCACAGTTCGCGCGGTAGCTGCGTACCGTTTCGGCCGAGATTGCGATTCTTGACGCCCTCACGTGCAGGCAACGTGATGGGCACAGCGCAGGTTTCTGCGCTGCGCCCGTAGCTCACGTGGGGGTCCGTTGCGGGAACGGGCACGAGACGCGCAGCCCTCGAAGACTCAGTCGTGCCACCCCTCGAAGCGAGCGTTCTCGCTGCGTGCGTGCCACGTCCTCGCCCGCCGGGCCAGCCCTAAGGTGACGCTCGCCCGCGGCCGATGGCTGGAATGATGGCGGACATCTCCTTCGGCCAGACCGTCGGCATGCTCAAGAACGCGATGGACGGTGCCTCGACGGCGCACGGCGCGATCGCGAACAACATCGCGAACGTCAACACGCCGAACTTCCGGCGTTCCGACGTCTCCTTCAAGGACGCGCTGGCGGCGACGGAGCCGAGCCCGCCGGATCCCGACGATCTGCCGCTGGTCACCACGTCGGACCGGCAGTTCACCGGCGATGCGACGCAGGACGCCCAGCCGTTCGCGATCACCACGGCGGTCGACGACTCGACGCAGATGCGGGTGGATGGCTCGAACGTCGACGTCGACCAAGAGATGGCCAAGCTGTCCCTCAACTCCGCGTACGCGCAGACGATGGGCCAGCTGCTGCAGCAACAGTACTCGCGCCTGCGCCAGGCGATCCAGAGCTAACGGAGTAGGCGATGGGATTCTATTCCTCGATCGAGGTCAGCGCCAGCGGGCTCTCCGCCGAGCGGCTGGCGATGGACACGATCGCGAACAACATCGCGAACGTGAACACGACGCGCACCGCCGAAGGCGGACCGTTCAAACGGCAGCTGGTCGTGTACGCGCAGAAGAACGAGCCCGCCGCGGCCGCGGCCTCGGCAAGCGACGACGCCGGCGATCCGGCGCGTTCGAGCGCGGGTGTCGAAGTGGTCGGCGTGGTGAACGACACCGCCCCGGACCGCCTCGTCTACGATCCGGGCCATCCCGACGCCGACGCGAACGGCTACGTGCACATGCCGAACGTCGACGTCGTCAAGGAGATGGTCGACATGATGGCCGCCTCGCGCGCGTACGAGGCGAACGTGACCGCGATCCAGGAAGCGCGCGCGATGGGCAGCTCGACCCTCGGGCTGCTGAAGGCCTGATGGACTACAACAGCGTCATCTCCAAGGTCGTGCCCGGCACGTTCGTCCCTGACATGAGCGCGGCGACGAACGTCGACGAGCGCCCCAACGTCGGACCGATTCCCTCCGGCGCGGTAGGCGCCGCCGGCGGCGCGGACGCCGCACCGTCCTTCAAGGACACGGTCAAGTCGCTGCTCGACGGCGTCAACGACAAGGTCAACGCGTCCGATCAAGCGACGCGCGATCTCGCCGACGGCAAGACGAACGATCTGCAGAGGGTCGTCACGTCGGTCGAGGAGGCGAACCTCGCGCTCAACTTCACGATGGCGATGCGCTCGAAGCTCCTGGAGTCGTACCAGCAGATCTCGCAGATGCAAGTCTAGGCCGCCGGCGTGACGCGGCGCAGCCGCGCCGCCACGTCGGGCGTAATCGCGAGCGTGTCGGCGTCGGGAACGCCGTGCGCGAGCGCTCGGGCCAACTCGCGAACACGCTCGCCGGCATATTGCGCGGGGAGCCGGCGCCGCGACTCGCGTCGCGCGCGCTCGCCGAGGCCGGCATACCGTTCGGGGAAAGCGGAGACGTCGGCGACCGCGTCCGCGACCTCACCGGCGTCGTCGACGCCGACGAACGCGTCTGCGGGGAGTACCTCGAAGAACGCTGCGTCGCGTTGCGCGACCACCAGCGCGCCGTTGGCGAGGGCCTCGCCGCCGAGCAGCCCCCACGCGTCCCCTGGCCCCGCGAACGCGACGACGCTCGCACGCCGCAGCGCCTCCAGCACCGCGGCATCGGCGGCGTCCGCGTCGACGACGGTCGTGTCGTCGCCGCGCGCGGCGCGCCGAATCGCTTCGATACGCCCCGCCGGCACGTCGCGCCCCGCTACGATGACGGTGCCGCGCGAGCCGTCGCGCGCTGCGGGCGCATCGAACCCGAGCTGGGTCACGATGAGCCGCGCACGGTCGACTCCGGCGCCGGCGAGCAGCCGCGCCGCGCGTTGCGACGGTATCCAGACGGCCGTGCCCTCCGACACGGTCGATGCGAGCGCTCGCGCCTCGGCCACATCGCGCGGCGCGAACCATCGCGCGTCCGCGGCTCCCCCGGCGCCATGAGCAAGGAGCACGAACGCGCGCTTGTCGAGTGCTGCGCGAACGCGCGCGAGCTCGGTGCCGGCGGCCGAGCGCGTGAACGTGACGCGGGCGCCTGCATGAGCCTGCAATGTCGCGTGCCACGCGCGGCGCGCGAGCGCGTCGACCGGCGCGACGTCGTGCCACCGCACCGCGAGGCAGGGCGGGTCGGGCGGCCGGTACCGCGGCACCGCGTCGAGCTTGCCTTCCCACTGCGCGGCGAAGAGATCCGCGCCTGCGGATGCAGACCGCCCGCGCGAGCAACCTTCGAGGTGCACGATGGTCGCGTCGGGCACGTAGCGGCAGCGCAGCCCGCGCCGCCATACCTCGATGCCGAGCGCGACGTCCTCGAAGCCGTTGCGATAGCGTTCGTCGAAGGAGCCGATCGCGCGGAAGAGGTCTCTCCGGATCATGAGCGCGGCGCCGCACGGGTTCAGCTCGTCGCGCGGAACGTTGACCTGCGGCGTCGTGCCGTCGAGGTGCTGAAAGATTCTCGCGACCTGATCGACCGAGCGCATGAGGCCGTTGCCCCCGCCTTGCACGGTGCCGTTCGCGTACAGCAGACGCGGGCTTACGGCGCCGATGGTCGGATCGCCGGCGAGCTCGCGCGCCAGCCGCGCGATCGCACCGGGCGGCACGATGGTATCGCTGTTGAGGAAGAAGACGGCGTCGGCGCGGGCTTGGGCGGCGCCGGCGTTGCACGCGCCGGCGAATCCGCGATTGCGCTCGAGGATGAGGGCGACCACGTCGTCGCGCTGCCGTAGACGCTCGGCGGCACCGTCCGGCGACGCGTCGTCGACGACGACGACGCTGCGCACGCACGCGTCCCGCTCGCGGAGGCTCTCGAGGCAGCGCTCCGTGACGTCCCAGTTTCCGTACTGCGGGATGACGATATCGACGCTGAGGTGCGGACCGGCATCGGACATGGGTCATCGGACCATACCCGCGCACGGCTGGGGCGCGCGAGGGTATATGTCGCGCGTGGCAGCAGAGGCCTTGCTCGGCGGACGGTACCGGCTCGATTCCGTCGCCGGGCACGGCGGGATGGCGACGGTGTTCTCCGCGCACGATACCGTCCTCGACCGGAAGGTCGCGATCAAGCTCCTGCAGCGGCGTCGGGACGACGGGGGCGTGCTGCACGAGCGGTTCGAGCGCGAGGCGCGCGCCGAGGCGAAGATCACGCACCCGAACGTCGTCTCCGTGCACGACGTGGGCGAGGCGGACGACGGGCGGCCGTTCATCGTGATGGACTACGTCGAGGGCGAGTCGCTGCAGGAGATCATCGCGCGCGAGGGCGCGCTGAGCTCCGAACGCGTCGCGCTCGCCGGGGCGGGCATCGCGCGCGCGCTGGGCGCCGCGCACGCGCTCGGCATCGTGCACCGCGACGTGAAGCCAGCAAACGTCATCGTCGACGCCTCCGGGGCGCCCCACCTGATGGACTTCGGGCTCGCGCGCGATCTCTTCGAGTCCGATCCCGGCGTGACGCTCGACGGCGTACTGGTCGGCACGCCGTTCTACGTCGCGCCGGAGCAGGCTCGTTTCAACGCGGCGAGCCCCGCGGGCGACCTCTACGCGCTCGGGAGCGTCATGTACCATGCGCTGACCGGCCGGCCGCCGTTCACGGGCGAAGGCGCGCTCGACGTCGCACTGCGCCGCTTCGAGGAAGACCCCGCCGAGCTGCGCGTGCTCGTGCCGGCCGCCGATCCCGATCTCGCGGCGGCGATTCACACGCTGCTGCAGCTCGATCCCGTCGATCGTCCGTGGGACGCGAACGCGGTTGCGGAGCGGCTCGCCGACATCGCGGCGCGCTTGCGCGCGACGCGCACGGCCGGCGAGACGCAGGCGCCTCTGTGAGCGCCGTTCGCTAAAGTCGGCGCGCACGCACGCCGATCAACCTTGGGAAGCGGCCGGACGACCCTCGCACGGTTGGGGCCGCTGCGGATCCCGACTGATTGACGGATTCGCATTGATCGGCTCATCGCGTGCGGAGGGTTTTTTCCTTTGGTCCGTGGCATGTACACGGCGGCTTCGGGGGCGCTGGTAGCGCAATCGGCCGTCGATACGATCGCGAACAACCTCGCGAACGTCAATACGACCGGCTTCAAGCGCGCGGTGCTGCAAGTCCAGGCGCAGCCGCAGCGCGCGCTGTACCGCATCCAGACGGATCCGGCGGCGCCCGGAACGGCCGGCGTGCCGGCGCAGGTGCCGATCGGATCGATGGGCAGCGGCGCGCAGATCTACGACACGCCCGCGGACTTCGCGCAAGGCGCGATCGCCTCGACCGGCAACGACCTCGACGTCGCGCTCTCAGGCCCCGGCTTCTTCGCCGTGCGCAACGCGAACAACGCGGTGCGCTACACGCGCGACGGGGGCTTCCTGCGCTCGGCGAACGGCGCGCTGACGAATCAGAACGGCGATGCGGTGCTCGGCGCCGGCGGCAACCCGATCACGCTGCCGGCGACCGGCACCGTGCAGATCGGCACGGACGGCACGATCACCGTCAACGGCCAGACGTACGACCGTCTCGGCATCACCGAGTTCGCGAACCCCGTGAACCTGCGCCCCGAAGGCGCGAACAACTTCGTCGACGCCGGCGCCGGCGCGCGCGCGGCGACGAACACGTCGGCCCTGCAAGGCTCGCTCGAGAAGAGCAACGCCGACGTCGTGCGCTCGATGGTCGATCTGATCACCAACGAGCGCTGGTTCGACGCGAACCAGAAGTCAATTCAAACGCAAGACGACGCGGTCGCGCAAGCCGTGCAGACCGTCGGCCGGACCTCGGCATAGGAGCGACCCGACCATGATGAGAGCTCTGTACACGGCTGCGACGGGCATGATGGCCCAGCAGTACAACATCGATACGATCAGCAACAACATCGCGAACGTCAACACGACGGGCTTCCGCTCGAACCAGGCGCGATTCCAGGATCTGATCTACCAGACCATGCGCGTCCCCGGAACGCCCGTCGGACCGTCCGTCGTCCCCGTCGGCCAGGACGTCGGCCTCGGCGTAAAGGTCGGCGCTTCCGAGAAGACGTTCACGCAAGGCACGCTGCAGCAGACGTCCAACCCGCTCGACCTCGCGATTCAGGGCGACGGCTTCTTCCAGGTGACGCTGCCGGACGGCACCGCCGCGTACACGCGTGACGGCTCCTTCAAGCGCGACGCGAACGGCTCGCTCGTCACCGCGGACGGCTACTTCCTGAGCCCGCAGATCACGGTCCCGGCGAGCGCGACCGCCGTGCAGGTCGGAACCGACGGCACGGTCACGGCGCAAGTTCCCGGACAGCAGCAGCCGCAGACGCTCGGTCAGATCAACCTCGTGCGGTTCACGAACTCCGCCGGCCTCGCGCCGATGGGGCAGAATCTCTTCACGCAGACCGCCGCGTCGGGCACGCCGACGATCTCGCAGCCCGGCCTCAACGGCGCCGGCACGCTGCAAGGCGGCTATATCGAGTCCAGCAACGTCTCCGTCGTGCAGGAGATGGTCAACCTCATCACCGCGCAGCGCGCGTACGAAGCCAACTCGAAGGCGATCTCCACCTCCGACGAGATGCTCTCGACCGCCGTGCAGATGAAGACGAGCTGATGACTCGCCGCCCGCTGCTTGCGTTCGCCTTCACCGTGATCTGCGCGCTCTGCGTGCAGCTCGGTGTCTGCGCGCTCGCCGCAGCGAGCGCGCAGACACAGGTGGTCGCGGGTGCGCGGATCGCCGACGCGGCGAACAAAGTCGCGCATTCGCTGGTCACGGGCCCCGATCGCTCGATCGCGGCCGCATATCAGGTGCTCGACCAGAACGTTCCCGCGGGTGCGGTCGAGATCGTGCCCAGCGGTTCGCCGTACGTCTCGGCGACGTACGTCGGCGTGCCGGTCGCGATCTGCGTCGACGGCAAGGTCGCGCGCACGGTCGTCGCCGGGTACCGGATCACGACGTACGTGCAGACGGTCGTCGCCGCGCACGACCTCGCACCGGGCGCGCTGCTCGCTCCCGGCGACCTCGTGCCGTCGCGGATCGCGTGGAACGGCCGTCCGGGCGTCGGCGCATCGGCGCTGATCGGGCGGCGGCTCACCGCCGGCGCGCCGAAAGGCGTCGCAATCTACGTCGAGCAGACCGTCCCCGACACCCTCGTCAAGGCGGGGCAGGCCGCGGTGCTCGTCATTCACGACGGAACGGTCTCGCTCACCGCGGACGTCGTCGCGCGTACGGGCGGCGCGATCGGCGACACGGTGACCGTCGTCAGCCCGCAGACGCAGCGGGCGATCGCCGCGATCGTCACCGGCCCCAACCGCGTCGAGCTCACGCTGCCCGGAGGAACCTCTCAATGATGCGAGCCGTCGCGACCGTCGCGCTGGTGTGCGCGCTCTGCGCCCCCGCCGCGGCGGACACGCTGTACCAGGCCGCTCCGCCGCCCGCCGCTCCGGGGCACCCGCTGCGGCTGGGCGCGGATCACCGCGCGCAGCAGATCGGCGATCTCGTGCAGGTCGTCTTCAACTTCTCCGTCACCAGCACGAGTCAGAACGCGAAGAACGTCAACAACGCGTATCAGGCCGGCGGCGGCGGCGGAGCGGGCATCTTCAATCTGCCGCTCGTGCGCCTCACGTCGAACGTGACCGGAGCGCGCACCCAGTCGGACAACCGCTCCGACATCGGCTCCAACGCGTTCGTGACGTCGATGGAAGCGCAGGTCACCGAGATTCTGCCGTCCGGAGCGCTGCGCATCGCGGGCGACCAAGGCCTGATCGTCGACGGACAAAAGCAGACGCTGCACGTGACGGGGATCGTGCGGCCCGAGGACATCGACAACACGGACAGCGTCGTGTCGACGCATGTCGCCGACGTGCGAGCGACCTTCGACGGCAAGTACTCCGACGTGAAGCACCCCGGCATCCTCAACCAGATCGTGCACTGGCTCTTCTGACATGCGAACGACAAAGGACTCGATGATCAAGACGACCGCCGCGCTGCTCGCGAGCCTGCTGCTCGCGGGCGGCATCGCCGCCGCGCCCGCCGGCGCGCAGCCCGTCCGTCTGAAGGACGTCGTGCGCGTGCAGGGCGTCACCACCAACCAGCTCGTCGGCTACGGGATCGTGACCGGCCTGAACCAGACCGGCGACACGACGTCCGCGGCGTTCACCTCGAAGACGATCCAGAACGTGCTGCAGTCGTTCGGGCTCTCGACGACGTCGCAGGACGTGCGCACGCGCGACGTCGCCGCGGTGATCGTCACGGCCAGCCTGCCTCCGTTCGCGCACTCGGGCGACAACGCGGACGTGACGGTGTCGGCGATCGGCGACGCGACGAGCCTGCAGGGCGGAACGCTCGTGATGACGGAGCTCCGCGCCGCGAACAACTTGGTGTACGCGACGGCGCAGGGCCCGGTCTCCGTGGGCGGTTTCAGCGCCGGCAACGACGTGAACGGCCCGAGCTCCGTCACGAAGAACCACGTCACGGCGGGCCGGGTCCCGCAGGGCGCGGTCATCGCGCGCGACATGATCACCAACATCCAGTCCGACGCGAAGGGCTTCTCGTACGTCCTCACCTCGCCGGACTACCGCACGGCGGCGCGCATCGCGTCGGCGCTCAACGGGAAGTTCGGCGGCGGCACCGCGCGCGCTCTCGACGCCGAGACCGTGCGCATCGCCCTGCCCGCGCGCTACGCCGGCGATCCCGTCGACTTTCTGGCGGACGCGGGCGACGTTGCGCTGGAAGCCGATCACGTCGCCAAAGTCGTGGTGAACGAGCGGACCGGGACGGTCGTCATGGGCGGCGACATCACGCTCGCCGCCTGCGCGATCGCGCACGGCAACCTCTCGATCACGATCGCGACGTCGAACTACGTGCAGCCCGCCGGCGCATTCTCGCACGCGCAGCCGCAAACGCAGTCGAACACGCGGATCTCCGCCGCCGAGGGCAACAAGAAGCTCGTCTACATCTCGGGCGCGGCGACGCTCGCGCAGGTCGTGCGCGCGCTCAACACGATCGGCGTCTCGCCGCGCGACCTGATCGCCATCATCCAGGCCCTGCGCGAGTCCGGCTCGCTGCAGGCGGACGTCGAGATCATCTAATGGACTCGATTTCATCGAATCCTTTGCGTTTGGTGGATTCGACTGCGTCGAATCCGTCGCGTTTGGCCCTGACGGGCCAAGCCGCCGGGTCTGCAGACGTGACTGCCGCTCAGCAGAAGCAGCTCGCGAAGCTGCACGACGCCGCGCAGCAGATGGAGTCGCTGTTCGTCGACATGCTCTTCAAGGAGATGCGCAAGAGCGCGCCGGCGACGTCGTTGACCGGCAAGACGTCGAACGCCGAAGAGACGTTCGGCGAAATGCTCGACGAGAAGCGCGCCGAGGAGCTCGCGAAGACGGGCGCGCTCGGTATCGGCAAAGTCCTCGAGGCGCAACTGCGCTCGTCCGTCGTCGGGCCGCAACAGTGACGCGCGTCGCAATCATGGGCCTAAAGTCCCAAAGCGTCGCCGACGATATGCCTTCTAGCAAGGAAGCGCACGAGAGAGGCGTCACGACCAATGATTATCTCGCGGGCCGAGATCGCGTCGGCGATCTCCGCGTACCGGACGGTGAAACGGAAGTCGCCCGCCACGTCCGTGATCTTCGAAACGGATTCGTACGAACGGTCCGAGGCGGCGGCATCGCTCGCGACGGACTTCGCGGAGGCGTCGGAGCCGTTCTATCGTCGCGATCTGGTCGAGCGGCTTCGCCGGCAGGTCTCGGACGGCCGCTACTTCGTACCGGCCGAGGAGATCGTCGAGAAGCTGCTGGGCCGCCTGATCGTCCAAAGATTGGCAGCCGCGGCGTGATACCCGTCGCGCTCCCGGGGAGCGCGACATGAGTCAGTGGCAGCGGTTTGCTTCACTGCTGGATGACGAGCGCGTGAGCCTCCGGCAGCTCGGTGACGCGGCGCTGGCGCTCACCGAGTCGCTCGTGCGGAACGATCCCGACGCGATCGAGAACGCCGAACGGCTCGTCGAGGCGCGCCGCGTGCTGCACGGTACCGCGTACGCGCAGCGCGTCGCGATGCAGCGCCGCGGATTCGGCACCCTCTCGCTCCGCGAGGTGTGCGCGTACGCGCCGCCGCTGCTGCGCCGGTCGATGGTCGGCGCAGTCCGCGAACTCGAGACGCAGAGCATCGCGCTCAAGCTGACGGTCTCGAACAACAAGGCGCTGATCCTAGCGGGCATGGAGCGCCTCGCGCGAACGGTCGCCGTGCTGCAGCGCGCCGGGACGGAACAGACGGGAACCTATCGCCGCCGCGGCATCGTGCCGCCTCCCGACGGGAGCGTCCTCGTGAGCCGCCGCGCATGAGCTTCTTCGGTTTGAACCTGATCGGAACGGCGGTGGACGCCTTCCAAGAAGCCGCGAACACGACGTCGGACAACATCGCGAACGTCAACACGCCCGGCGCGTCGCGGCAGGTCGTCAACCTGGTCGAAGCCCCGCCGATCGCGGGCTCGCCGGGGTATCCCGCGTATGCGGCGCCCACGCAGGGCGACGGCGTGCTCGTGCAGTCGATCACGCGCATCCATCAGGACTCCTACGACGGGCTCTTCCGCGGCGCGACCGCCGCGCAGAACTACTTCGACGTCGAGCAGCAGCAGCTCACGAACGTCCAGTCGGCGTTCCGGGAGCCGAACAGCGGCATCAACGCGGCGTTCACGAGCCTGCAGACCGCGCTCTCGCAGCTCGCCGCGAATCCGAGCGGCACGTCGGAGCGGCAGGGCGTGCTCGCCGCGGCGCAGACGTTCGCGACGACCTTGAATCAAGTCGGCGGCGCCGTGCAGTCGGCGCAGTCGACGGTGCTGCAGCAGGCGTCCACGGTCGTCACGCAGGCGAACGGGCTGATCGACAAGATCGCTGCGCTCAACGGGCAGATCCGCGCGGCGACGGCGATGGGCGACAACCCGAACACGTACGAAGACCAGCGCGACGCGGACGTCGACCAGCTCTCGACGCTGATTTCGACGCAGACTTCGGTGCAGGCGAACGGATCGGTACTCGTCACCGTCGGCGGGCGCGCACTCGTCAACGACACGCAGGCGTACCATCTCGCGGCCCCCGTCGTCGGCACCGACGCGTCGGGCGACCCCGCGCTGGTCGTGGGCATGCAGGGCGATCCGAACCCCGCGAACCCCACGCCCGTGCTGCTCGGGAGCGGCAAGCTCGGCGCGTACGCGGACGTCTACAACAATAAGCTCGCGTCGTACGGCAATCAGCTCAACGCGTTCGCGAGCGCGACCGCGAACGAAGTCGACCGCGTGACGAGCGCCGGCTACGACGCGAACGGCGTCGCCGGCATCGGCCTCTTCGAGGCGTCGGCCGGCAACGCGGCGATCACCGCGACGGACATCACCGTCGCCCCGACCGCGCCGTCGCAGGTCGTCGCCGCGCTGGCTTCGACCGCGTCCGGCACGCTCACGACGCCGATGAACTCGGCGAACAACACGGTCGACACGGCGACGGCGGTCGCCGGCAACGCGGCGTTCGCGCATCCCGGCGCAACGGTCGGGCCCACGACCGGCACCCTGACGGTGACGGTAGACGGCGTCGCGCAGACGTTCAACTACGACTTCGGCGCGGGCGGCAACGCCGCGACGGTCGACGGCTTCGTCTCGACCTTCAACGCAGCGCAGCTCGGCGTGTCCGCATCGTTCGACAGCACGACGCAGACGATCGTCTTCGCGCGCGACCCGAACAACGCCGGTCTCGCGCACCGCGCGGCGCAAGGCGCGAACCCGACCACGCCCGACTTCACGATCGCCGATTCGAATGCGCCCGCGGGCGGGTCGCAGGGCACCCCGAGCACCTCGATCCTCGAGATCGTCGGCGCCGCCGGCATCGACGGCGTGCCGCAGAACGCGACGAACGCGTTCGGCGCCGGCGACAACGCGGGCGCCAATGCGCTCTCGACGATGTTCTCGAAGAACGTCGGCGTGCCGGGGCTGCAGACGACGTCGCCGACCGCGGTCGCGGCGCCCGGATCGGTCACGGTCGCACCGCCGGCGGCGAACCCGGGCGCGTTCGCGCAGGTCGTCGTCGGCGACCAGCTGACCATCGACGCCGGAACGGCGAACCAGGAGAACGTCATCGTTACGGCGGTCGACCGCACGACCGGCTCGATCACGTTCACGGCGGCGAACGTGCACGCCGCGAACTTCTCGATCGCGAGCGCACCGACGCAGACGCTGGGCTCGTACTACGGCGCGCTGGTCGCGCAGCTCGGCAACGACGTGCAGACCGCGACGACGGGCAACACGTCGCAGACGTCGCTCGCATCGAACATCGACTCCGTACGACAGAGCGTCGACGGCATCAACCTCGATGAAGAGACGCAGAACCTGATCAAGTACCAGAACTCATACCAGGCGGCGGCGCACACGATGAGCGTGCTCGACACGCTGCTGCAGACCGCGATCGGTCTGATCCCCGGAGGATAGCCCATGCGCATCGCTACTTCGACGCTCTACGCGCAGCAGGTCGCCGCGATCGACGACCAGCAGACGCTGTACGCGCAGATCGGCCAGCAACTCTCGACGGGGAAGCAGCTCCAAGCGCCGAGCGACGATCCTTCGCAGATCGCTCAGGATCTTTCGCTGCAGACGTCGATCGGCGTCGGCGGCGAGCAGTCGACGAACGCCCAGAACGCGACGTCCGAGCTGACGAACACCGACAGCGCCCTCGCGAGCCTGACCTCGATCATGCAGAGCGCGCGGCAGCTCGCCGTGCAAGGCTCGACCGATGCGCTGACGGCGCAGCAGCGCACGTCGCTCGCATCGCAGGTCGACCAGCTGCTGCAGCAAACCGTCGCCGTCGCGAACACGTCGTACAACGGAACGTACATCTTCGCGGGCACCTCCGCGTCGGGGACGCCGCCGGTGCAGACGACCGGCAGCCCGACCGCAGCGGTCACGTTCTCCGGCAACGAGCAAGAGCAAGGGCAGATGCTCTACAACGGGCAGAACATCGGGCTCTCGACGACGTTCGCCGCGGCGTTCAACTACAAGGCCCCGGACGGATCGCCGGACGTGTTTCAGACGCTGATCAACCTGCGCAACACGCTGCAGAACGGCACCGCCGTCGACGCGAGCTCGGCGGCGATCAACCGCGCGGGGACGGTCGTGTACGGACCGCAGGGCGGTCCGACGTCGCCGGCGCCCACCACGCTCGCCGCCGCCAACACGTTCGCCACGACGCCCGCCCCGGACGGCACGGGCAACTTCTCGATCGAGATCAACGGGTCGGTGAACGGAGTCCAGGGGATCGCCACGGTCACCGTGCCGGCCGGTGCCGCGATCGACGACGGCGTCCCGCCGCCGGGGGGCACGAGCCTGGTCGCGCGGATCAATGCGCAGACCGCGACGACGGGCGTGACGGCCTCGTTCGATCCGCGGACGCAGAAGGTCACGCTGACGGGCAGCGGCTCGTTCTACGTCACCGACGTCCCGTCGGCGGGGGCCGTGAACAGCGGCAACCTCACGAAGGTTCTCGGCCTCTCGTCGCAGGCCGACTTCGTCCAGAACATCTCGACCCAACTCGGCGACATCGACGCCGCGACGAACGCGGTGCTGGCCGCGCGGTCGGTCGTGGGGTCGCGGATCCAGGCGCTGGGCTCGATCTCGAGTCAACTCCAGACGACGTTGACCGATAACAAGAATACGGAGTCCGCCATCGAGGACGTCGACGTTGCCGCGGCCACGTCGAAATTCTCGCAGACTCAAACGGCGCTGCAAGCTGCGTACGAAACGACGACGACCCTCGAGAACAAGAGCTTGTTCGACTACTTGACGACGACCACTGGATGAGGCTGACTGCGTGACGCAAACCATGGTGGAGACCGCCGCCCGAGAGACGACCGTCGACCTCCCGCGATTCGGAACGTGCACGTACCGCGAGGACGAAGTGCTGACGTTCCCCTGGGGCCTGCCGGGCTTCGGAACGCTGCGGCGCTTCATCGCGATCAACCTCGAGAGCCAGGAGAAGTTCGTCTGGCTTCAGAGCCTCGACGACGTCTCGGTGGCGATCCCCGTGGCGGACCCGTGGCTGATCTTCGCGGACTACGCGCCCCATCTGCCGCCGTACGCGGTCAGCTCGCTCGACCTCCGGCAGCCCGAGGACTTCGTGACGCTCTGCGTCGTCGTCGTCAGCCCGGGCGCCGTCGAGATGACGATGAACCTGCTCGCACCGGTGATCGTCAACCTGCGCACGCGGGTCGCCCGTCAGATCACCTTGGAGACGGGCGGCTACTCCGTCCGCACCGCGATTCCGAGAAAGCCCCCGGCCGCGAAGGCGGGAGCGTAGCTCCGGAACCGGGAAAGGCGCCGTCCGTCACAGCCACGGAGGGCGTCTTCGCTGTTAGTCCTCAGCCGCAAACTCAACCAGGCGATCATGATCGGTGACGATGTCCGTATCGTCGTCGTCGCCGTCGATCGCGACACGGTGAAGCTGGGGATCGAAGCGCCTCGGACGATCCCCGTGCACCGCTCCGAGGTGTACGAAGAGATCCAGCGGACGAACCGTGCCGCGGCCGGCGAGGCCGTGCCCGCGGCCGCCGCGGAGAAGGCGAAGGTCGCCGATCTCGGCGCGAAAGGGCGCCGTCCGGCGAAGCCCTAGCGGGCCGGCCTGGCGGGCGGACCCTTCGCGTTCGGCGCTCGTCAGGCTCAGCGTCGATCCGCCCCTGCGAGCGCTGAAAAACGCTAAAGTAACGGGCGCTTAACGCCGAACGAACCAATGAGGTCGGGTCAGGAAGCTCCCGTCCTTAAAACACACGTGTGATCATGGAGGAAACACATGCCGGGCATCGGAGGGCTTTCCATCGCCAACAACCTGTTGGCGAACAGCGTTAGCCTCAACCTCAACAGGAACCAAGCCGCACTCTCGACGGCCGTCACGGATCTGTCGAGCGGTCTGCGGATCAACACGGCAGCGGACGACCCGTCGGGTCTCGCCATCGCCGAATCGCTGCAAGCGCAGGTCAACGGTTTCGACCAAGGCGCGCAGAACGTCCAGGATGCGACGAACGCCGCGCAGGTCGCGGAAGGCGCGCTCCAGACGACGACGGACATCCTGCAGCGCGTCCGGACGCTCGCCGTCGAAGGCGCGTCGGATATCACCTCGACCAACGACCGGCAGAATCTGCAGGACGAAGTCCAGCAGCTGCTGCTCGAGGTCAACCGCATCTCTCAGGACACCAACTTCAACGGCCAGAATCTGCTCGACGGCTCGCATGCGGGCTTCCAGCAGCAGCAGGACGTGAACGCGGTGATCACCTCGAACGCGGACCTCGCGGCCGGCGGCACGCTGGTCACGGCGAACTCCGTCTCGTTCGTGGCCAACGACGCATCGGTCGTCGACGGCACGGTCGAGGTGCAGGTCGCTCAGCTGACGTCGACGACGCAGGGCCTCATCGTGTCGTTCTACAACAGCGCGGCGAACACGGTCGCGACGACCGTCCTGAACGTCAGCAACACCGGCTACGCGGCCGCGGTGTCGATCGACAACGTCACGATCGGCTTCGGCACGATCGGCACGCTCGACGTCGGAACGACGTCCTTCGTGAAGGTCAGCCAGTACGTCGCGGCGGCCTCGAACCCGAACTCGCCCGCGTTCAACTTCCAGTCGGGCGCGTCGGAAGGCGACACGATCCAGGTCGGCTTCATCGACACGTCGACGAGCTCGCTCCGCATCGCGAACGTCAACCTGATCGGGCCCTCCGGCGCTGCCGGAACGTTCCCCGACGGGTCGCTCGCGTCGGAAGACTCGATCGGACAGATCGACAACGCCCTGCAGCAGGTGCTCGCGCAGCGCTCGCAGCTCGGCGCGACGATCGTCCGTCTGCAGGAAGACCAGAACAACGACAACGTCGCCGCGGTCAACATGACGGCGTCCGAGTCGGCGATCCGCGATCTCAACGTCGGCTCCGAGACGACCGAGTACACGAAGCTCCAGATCCTGGTGCAGGTCGGTACGTCGGTGCTCGCGCAGGCGAACCAGAACGCGCAGTCGGTTCTCAGCCTGTTCCGATAGCGGCTGAAAGGCCGCCGGTTCAAGCGAACGGGTCCGCTCCGGCGGGCCCGTTCTCTTTTTACCCCGGGCGGCCGATACAACCTGGAGAGGTGACAGCGTGCCGTTAGAGATCGTCGAAGACCAGGACACGTCCGCGTTTGCACGCGCGCAGACCGGGCTGCTCTTCAACCTGCCGCTGCCGCCCTCGGACCAGCCGCAGGTCGCGAGCGGCGTGAGCCTCTGCATGATCGTGCGCAACGAGGAGCGCTTCCTCGAGGCGTGCCTCGCGAGCGTGCGCGACGCGGTCGACGAGATCAACGTCGTCGACACCGGCTCGACGGACCGCACCGTCGAGATCGCGCGGGCGTTCGGCGCAAAGGTCGAGTTCCGCGCGTGGCGCGACGACTTCGGCTGGGCGCGCAACGAATCGCTCGCGATGGCGACCCGCCGCTGGACGATCGTGCTCGACGCCGACGAGGAGCTGGCGCCTGAGTCCGTGCCGCTGCTGCGCGCGCTGCGCGATACGCCGGCCGCAGAGACGGGCGTCTACGTCCAGATCCAGAACCAAGTCGACGATCTCTCGGGCGGCGGGTCGACGATGACCCACATGCTGCCGCGCATCTTTCCGACCACGCCGCGCATCCGGTACAAAAACGTCATCCACGAGAGCCTGATGCTCGACGACGACCGCTTCGTGCTGGCCGCCGTCTCGCCGATCCTCGTACGGCACAAGGGCTATACCGTCGAGGTGATGGACGCGCGCGAAAAGCACGCCCGCAACCGCCCGTTGCTCGAGCGCGCGATGCGCGAAGCCTCGGACGATGCGTTCTCCTGGTTCAACTTCGGTGTCGCCGCGGTCGCTGCCGGGGATTACGAGACCGGCATCGACGTGCTCGATCGCATGTTCGCGATGCCGGGGCCGCGGCGGCTGTTCTTCCCGATCGCCGCGGTGATGCTCGCGCACGCGTACGCGGACGGTCGCGGCGATCTCGATCGCGCGCTCGCGATCGTCGAAGCCGAGGCCGAGGCGACGCCCGATCACGCGAACGTGATCTTCACGCGCGCGCATTTTCTCGCGCGGCAGCGCCGCTTCGACGAGGCGCGCGCGGAGTTCGAGCACGCGATTTCGCTGCGTGACAGCGCGGCCAACCACGTGATGGTCGACGACGAGATCTTCGTCTGGAAGGCGGCGGTGAACATCGCTTCGTCGCACGTGCGCGAGGGCCACGTCGAGGAGGCCGTGCCGTGGTTCGAGCGCGCGCACGACGGACGGCCCGAGTCGGCGACGCTCCGTTCGCTGCTCGCGAACGCCTACGAGAAGGTCGGGCGCTACTACGATGCGGAGCGCATCTTCCGCGAGAGCGCACGCGCCGGCGGCGAGAGCGGGTTCCGCGAGCACGTGAACTATCTGATGCGGCGGCGTCGCTTCGCGGAAGCGTTCGAGCGGGTCGAGCAGAACCGCGCGACCGTGCCCGACGACGCGTACGCCGCGCTGCTGCTCTCCGCCGCGACGACCGTGCGCGACGAGCGTCTGGGCGATCCGGAGCCGTACGCGCTGCGCGCGCTCGATCTCGAGCCGGGCAACGGGTTCGCGCTCGCGCTGCTGCAGGCGCTGTACGAGGGGCGCGGCGAGGGCGCGAAGGGCGCGGCGCTCCGGGCCGCGGAGCTCGGCGCGCCGCTGCGCACCGCGTGCGACTTCGCGCGCCGCTCGCATCGTCTGCTCGAAGAAGGGCGCCTCGAGGACGCGCTGGCGACCGCGCGCGCCGGGCTGGACGCCGCGGCGGACGATCCGATCCTCGCGTACAACGGTGCGCTCGCGGCGGCGCGCCTCGGTCGGGACGCGGACGCGATCGCGCTGCTCGACCGCATCGCATGCGATGACGGGCACGCGGCGACGGCGCTTGCGCTGCGCGCGGAGATCGAGCGTCGCGACGGCGATCTCGACGCGGCGCTCGTGACGCTCGAACGGCTCGCGGCGCTGCCCGCACGCGACGCGGCCCTGATGGATCACGCGTCGATGGGCCTGGCTCGCGCGCTGCTCGAAGCCGGACGCCTCGGCGACGCCGGGCGCGTCGCGGAACTCGCGCTGCGCTGACGGCCCCCGTGCGGTTCACGACCGTCGAAACGCGCGATCGCGATGCGATCGCGGCTGCCGCGCGCGCATGCGAGACGGCGTTCGTCCTGCTGCGCGATCCCGGCGCGGTCCCCCTTCGCGGCGTGCTCGACGCCGCGCTCGCGCGGATTGCACCGGACAGCGGCGTCGTGGGCGGCGCTCGACGCACGCCCGACGGAAACCGGCTTGGCTGGACGCTCGCAGCATGCGCGGGGCCGCTGCGGTTCGAGCTCGTCGACGTCGTGTTGCCGCCCGGGAACGGCGCGTCCGCCGCGCCGGTCGCCGTGGACGTCGTCGTGCCCGGGCTCGTGCTCGCCGCGCGCGAGCTGCTCTTGGAGCCGTTGCCGCACGACCCGCGTGCCGCGATGCTGGAGCTCTGCGCGCGCGCGCGCGACGCGCGCCTCGCCGTGACGTGCGCGCCCGCGTTCGCGTTCGACGCCGACACGGAGGACCTCGACGACCGTGCGAGCGCCGCTGCCGTGCGTGCCGTCGCCGAACGCCGGCCGGAGCTGCGCGGCGCACACCGCCTCCCCGCGGCGTGGCGCCGCACCACGATCGATCGCGAGGTTCGGATGCCGGGAGGATTCCGCGCTCGCGTACGCCGCGCGATGCCTCCGCTCACCGTCCTCGTGCACGGCACCGGCCGCGAGATGACGGCGCGCCGCGCGCGCGCTCTCGCGCCGCAGGCTACCGCGCGCGCGGTGGCGGACGCGGCCGGCGCGCTGCGCGACGAGTTGCGCGTTCGCGGCGACCGCTACGTCCTCATCACGTCCGCGTCGGCGCTGCCGGATGCCGCGGCGTTCGGCGATCTCGTCGACGCGCTCGAGTCGAGCGCCGCGGTCGCGCTCGCCGCGCCGTCCGCGGGCGCGCTCGACGGCGCGTGCGTCCTGATCGCGCCGGGCCGCATTCCGCAGCATGTCGGCGCGCCCGGCGCGACGCTCGGCGAGGCGCTCGACGCGCTCGTCCGCGGCGCCCGTGCGATGCGCCGCGCGGTGCGCGCGCCCGGCGCCGTGTGCGCGGACGTCACGGCGCCCGGCGCCGCGCCGGCGATGACCCTCGTCTTCGCCGCATCGTCGCTTCCCGAAGTGCTGCGGGTAACGTTGTCCGCTGCGGTCGAGTGCACGCGCCCGGGGGACGCCGTCGTCGCCGTCACCGCGCCGAACGCGGCGACGTCGCGCCGCCTGCTGGCGGCGTATCCCGCGGTGCGCGTGCTCGAGGACGCCGGCGATCCGCTGCTGTCCGGCGCGGTGAACCGCGCCATCGCGGCCGCCGGGACGGACCTCGTCGCGCTGGTCGCCGACGACGTGCTGCTGCCGACCGGTTCGCTCGAGCGGCTGCGCGACGCGTTCGCGCGGATTCCGACGCTCGGTGCCGCGTTCGCCGCGGTTCCCGGCGCGGCCGGCGGCGAAGGCGTCGGCGACGTGCAGTACGCCGGCTTGCCGGACCTGCGCGTGCTCGCACAGCGCCGCGCGTCCGAGCGCGCGCGCGACGCCGAGCCGATCGACGTCGCGGTCACGCCTGCCGCCGTGCTGTCGCGCAGCGCGCTGGGCGCGGTCGGCGGCATCGCTCCCGTGCACGGGCCGACGCGGCGCGGCATCGCCGATCTCGTGCTGCGCCTGCGTGCCGCAGGGTACGCGGTCGTGCGTTGCGACGACACGCTCGTGCACCGGTTCACCGCGGAAGCCTCACACAATCCCGCGGCCGCGGTCGACGCGCGCACGCCGGTATCCGCGGCCGACCCGGCGCGCATCGCGCGCGGGTTCGATCCGGCGCAGCGCGTGCCGCTCGAAGCCGGCGATGCCGTCGCGCCGGCGGTTGCCGCGTCGCACGCGATCGCGCTTGCGGTCCGCGACGCGGACGAGCTCGAGCGCGCGGCCGCGTTCGTGAGCGCCGCCGCGAAGGCGTTCGACGTGCGCAGCGCCGTCCGCGTTCACCTGCTGCTCGACGGCGCGGTGACGCCGGCGGAAGCCGCGGCGCGCATTCGCGCGGTGCTTTCCGCGGGGCGCGTGCCGCTCGACGAGTCGGTTTCCGTACGCATCGAGCGCGCGGCCGATCCGGCCGAGTGGCGCGCCGCGTTACCCCCGGACGTGCGCGTCGTCGTCGCCGAAGGCCACGAGCGCGACGCATTTGCCGGCCTGCCGCGAACGTCCGCCGCGGGAATCGCGGCGCTGCTGGAGCCAGCGCTGCGATGAGATTCCACCGCACGCACGTGCTGCTCGCGCCGTGGAGCACCGGCGCGCCGGTCCTCGATGCTGCGCGGCTCGCCGCCGTACGGATCGAGCCGGTGCGCCGTCAGCGCCGAACGGCGCTGGTCCTCGACCTGTGTCTCGCGGACGGCGCGGCGCTCACCGTGATCCCGACGGTGCTGGTCGACCCCGCCGTTGTCGTCGACCGCGACCGCGATCCGCTCGTGTTCCCGCACAGCACGCCCGGAGGCGATGCGTTCGCGTGCGCGCTCGCGGAACGCGTGCTGCCGCACCTCGAACGCCTCGTGCTCGGCGGCGGTCCGATCGCGGAGCACGTCGCGCGCTTCGCGCCGGCACCGGCGTTCGACGCGGCGCGCGCCGCCGGATGCTTCGGCGCGGCGCTGTTGCGAGACACGCTCGCGCGCCTCGCGCCGTACCGGTACGCGCGCCGGTTCGTGCGCGGGCGCAGCGTCCGCATCGACGCCCCGGACGCGCTCGGCGGATGGCGCATGCTGCACGACGCGGCCGCGGTGGGCGTCGTCCCCCGGCGCCGGAACGCCGTGGAGCGCGCTTGGTACGGCGAAGCGCCGGACGCCTCGGCGCGCGCCGACGTCGCGATCGTCGGACGCGACGCGGAGGCGGGTGACGCCGCCTGCGTCGTGCGCCTCGATGCCGACGCCGGGACGTGGAGCGGGCCGTTGTTCGATGTCGTCGATCCGCTGCCGCTCGACGTCGCGATCTCGTTCGATCCCGCCGAAGGGCCGGCACGGCGGTGGTTCGCCGTCGAGCGCGTCCCCGAACTCCCGCAGCCGCCCGGCGCGAGCGCGACGTCCGGCGGCGGGACGTCGAGCGGGCGGATCGCGGTCGTGCTCGGACGCAACGATGCGGCGCGAGCGCCGTCCGCGGACACCGACGAAGCATCGGCGCTCGTCGCCGCGCTGCGCGGCGAAGGCTTCGATGCGCAGGTGCGCGCCGCCGCCGCGGCGGTCGACGGCGTCGACCTCGTGCACGTGCTCGGGGTGCGTGACGGGACGCTCGCACGCGGGGCCGTCGACGCGGCGCGTCGCGCCGGCGTGCCGGTCGCGGTGCACGCCTATCACGAAGATGCGGACGGCGGCGGCTGGTGGGGTGCCGGCGTGACGCGCCACTGCTTCGAGTACGGCTCCGACGACCGCGACGTCGTGAGCTATCTCGCCATGCTCGCGCGGCGCGCCGTCGCGGTCGGCGATGCGCGCGGCGACGTTCCGTACGCCCCGCCCGGCGCCGCTCTCGACGACGCGCACGCCGCGCTGCGCGACGCTTCGGTCGTGTTCGCGGCCACGGAAGAAGAGGCCGGCGCGATTCGCCGCCGCACCGGGCGGGCGGGACCGATCGAGGTCGTTCCGCCCGTCGTGCCGCCGCGGGATGCGGAGGCGGTCGCCGCGCTCGCTGGGACCGACCCGTTCGTTCTCGCGCACGCGCCGATCGGGCCGGTCGGCAACCAGCTGCTGCTCGCGCGGTGCGCGGCGGACGCGGGTGTGCCCCTCGTCCTCACCGGTCCCGTCGTCGACGCATCGTATCTCGAGCGCGTGCGCGAGTTCGGCGGCGCCGATCTCGTCGTGCTTGCCGGCGAACCGCCGCCCCGTGTCGCCGCGGGGCTCCGCGCGGCCGCGGCGGTCGTCGCCGACGCCGCATGGCTCGGGGACGGGGGCGCCCGGCTCGCCGCGGCCGCGCTCGCCGGCGCGCTCCTCGTGGTTTCCGACCGCCGCCCCCTCCGCGTGCCGGCGCCGGCGCCGCGCCGGTTCGACCCGGCTGACGCGGGCGCGCTCGCGCGGGCGCTCGGCGAGGCCTGGGACGAGGCGCTCCGCTCCCCTCGCCGCGCGACGCCGGACGAAGCGGAGGGGTTCACGGCGGCGGCGGCGCTGCGGGCGATCGTGCGGGGCTATGCGGGGGTCGCGGCCGCGCCGTGACGCGTCCTAAATCCCCCCGGAAGGGCGTCCGATAGTCGAGATGAGGAGGGTTTCGACGAACATGGACGTTCATTCGATCGACGCGACGCTGCCCGCGAGCAGCGCAGCCGCGTCGTCTGTCGGCACGCTGCAGGCATTTCCGGCGAGCGCGGACTCGCCGAAGACGGCGGCGGCGCCGCCGCATGCGGACGACGGCACGCTGCACGAGGCGCTCTCTCAACTCGTGGGTGGCGGGTCGAAGGTGTCGGTTCAGTACAAGGTCATCGAGCCCAACGAGATCGTCACGGTGTTCACCAACGCCGAGACCGGTCAGGTCATCACGCAGTTTCCGTCCGAGGCGATGGTGCAGATCGCGCAGTTCTTCAACAAGCTCGCCGGCGCCGTCGTCGATCGGACCGCATAGCACGTGAGCGGCATCGGTTCGGCCCAGACCTCGTCGAGCTCGGGATCGAGCGGAAGCAACGTGCAGTACGGCACGAACGTTCCGCCGATCTCGTTCCCGGGCATCGCGTCCGGCATCGACTACAACTCGATCATCGACAAGTACACCTCGCTGACGCTGGCGCAGGAGACGCCGCTTCAGAATCAGGTCACCTCGCTGAACGCGCAGCAGGCCGAGCTGCTCAAGATCCAAGACCTGCTCGCGAAGTACCAGGACACGTTCCAGGCGATCAGCGATCCGTCGAACTTCAACGCGACGACGCCGACGTCGTCGAACGGCACGGCGATCGCCGCAGCGTCCGAGTCGGGAGTCGTCGCGACGCCGGGCAGCTACGTCATCGATCAGGCCAGCCTCGCGACGGCGACCCAGTTCACGAACGACCCGGCGGCGAACGGCGCGTTCAGTCAGACGGCGACGCTGGTGAACGCGGGCGCCTCGATCACGCCGAGCAACGGTTCGGCAACGACGGGCCTGATCACGATCAACGGCCTGCAGCTCTCGTACGACGTCAACTCGACGACGCTCCAGAGCTTCATCACGACGAACGCCGCCGCGCTTTCGTCCGTCGGCGTGACGATGACCTACAACGCCGCGACGCAGCAGGTGACGGTCTCTTCGACGCGCCCGCTCACGCTCGGCTCTGCGAGCGACAGCGGAAACCTGCTGTCCGTGCTCAAGCTCGATACGGCGCAAATCACGCAGGGCGGCGGCACCTACACCGCGACCAGCACGTCGGCGATCGGCGGCATCAACGTCGGCGCGGTGTTCGATACGGGCCAGAACGCCGGCTTCGCGACCGCCGTCACGAGCGGCGAGTTCTCGATCAACGGGGTCGCATTCAAGGTCGACAGCACGACGAACAACTTGAACGACGTGCTGCAGGAGATCAACGGGTCGTCCGCCGGCGTGATCGCGACCTACGATCAAGCCAACGACCGCATCGTGTTGACCGCGAAGGCCGACGGTCCACAGGGCATCACGCTCGGCTCCAGCGGCGACACGTCGAACTTTCTTCAGGCTGCCGGCTTTCTGGCGAACGCCACGCAGCCGAACCAGCTCAGCGCCGGCGCGACCGAGCAGGTCGGCAGCGCGGCGAAGATCGTGTACACGGACGCCGCCGGCACGCAGCACACGGTGTTCAGCAACAGCAACACCGTCACGAACGTGGTCCCGGGCGTCAGCCTGACGCTGAAGCAGGCCGTCGACGGCACGACGATCGTGCCGGTCACGATCAGCGTCGCGCAGGACAGCACGGCGCTGCAGACCGCGATCAACAACTGGGTCACCGCGTACAACGCGGTGATCGACGAGATCAACACCGCCACCCAAGCGCCCGTCGTCGGAACGTCGACGAACTCGTCGACCGGACAAACGACCGGGACGCAGCTGACCGGCGGCGGCGTGCTGTTCAACAACCAAGAAGTGATGGACATCAAGGACCAACTGGTCAGCTTGGTGTCGGGCTACTTGAACACGGGCTCGTCGTCGTACAATTCCCTCTCCTCGATCGGCCTCTCGCTCGACAACTCGTTCACGCAAGGCCAGGCGACGTCCGACGACAGCTCCGACACCGCGTCGCAGACGTCGGTCCAGCAGCAGCAGTTCGACGGCACCAGCGGCCGGCTGCAGGGGCTGGACGTCTCGGCGCTGACGAGCGCGCTCGCCGCGGACCCGAACGCCGTCTCCGCGCTGTTCACCGGTCAGAGCAGCGTCGTCACGCAGATGGGCGCATACCTGACCACGGTCGCCGGGCTGCCGACGCAGCTCACGAACGGAATCGCGGGGACGATTCCGACGCAGTCGCTGCTCGCGACGCTGCAGTCGGAGAACCAAGACGAGATCAGCTCGCTGCAGCAGCAGATCACGCTCGTTACCAATCAGGCCAACATGCAAGCGGACCAGCTGCGCCAAGAGTTCACCAACAGCGAGACGCAGATCGCGCAACTGCAGGCGATGCAGGGCTCGCTCGGCGCGCTCGGCATCACGACGTCGAGCTCCTCTAGCGGATGACCGTCACCGGCGCGAACCTGCGCTACCTCGAAGCCTCCATCACGTCCGCGAGCCCCGAGGAGCTGATCATCCGCGTCTACGACGCGCTGCTGCTCTTCGCGCGCCAGGCGATCGACGTCATGGAGAACCGTCCCGCCGACATCCAGTCGCGCCACGACCTGCTGCGCCGCGCGCAGCGCGCGTGCGCGCTGCTGATGGGATCGCTGAAGCTCGACATCGACAGCGAAATCCCCGGCAACCTGTTCCGCATCTACGAGTTCTGGCACCACCAGCTGGTCGCTGCGAACATGCACGGCGACCCGCAGAAGGTTCGCGACCTGCTGCCGCTGATCGCCGGCATGCGCGAGACCTGGGTCGAGGCGATCAAGCGGTATCGGGCACTCGGAGTGCCCGGCGCCGAGTTCAGTGCCGTCGTCTGCTGATGCGGCGCGCGCCGCGGTTGCGCGCACCATCGTCGCGCTGGAACGTGCGTGCCTCGACGCCGACGCGGCGTTCGTCGAGCGGCGCTGGCCCGACGTGCAGTCGGCGCTGCGCGCGCAGGTCACGCTGACCGCCGAGCTCGGGCGGCTTTTCGCGGACGAGCCCGACGTGGCGCCGCCGCAGGACGCCAAGGTCGCGCGCCGCGTGCAGGGCGTGTACGCGTACCGTGAAGAGCAACTGCGGCGCATGCGCGCGTACCGCGACGACGTGCGCGAACGCTTGCACACGATCGGCAAGATCAACGCGCTCTCGCGCAGCATCGGCCGCCGCGTCCAGCGGATGGGCGTCGTCGACGGTCAGTTCTAGACCGCCGCGTCACCTCGCCGCGAAGAGGAGCGTCGTCTCGAACGGTTCGTGACGCTCGCCCGCCCGCGCGACGGCCTCGTCGAACGCAACCAGCGCCGTGCGCTCGCCGCGTAGCACGATCATGCGCAGCCGGTTCGTCTCCGCGTCGTCTTCCCACCGGGCCGGCGCCGTCGCACCCGACGCGCGGTCGTAATGCGCGGCCCGCACCCCCGCGTGCAGCAGCACGCGCGCGCCGCTCGCGCGCAGCCGCTCGCAGAGCAGATAGTCTTCGTCGCACTGCCGCACGACGCGCGCGGCGGGATCGACGTAGAGGTGCGCGGCGAAGTACGGGCGCGTCAGCGCGCGCAGCGCGCTCACGCGCAGCACCACGCAGCCGAAGCCGACGCCGTCGACCTCGCTGACGGCGCCGGCGGTGAACGCCGGAATCGCGGCGCTCGTCGTGTCGCCGGAGTTCCAGCGCGCGACCGCCATCGGTCGCGCGGAGTCGCGGCTGTAATACAGCGCGCCGGCGATGGCGGCGGAAGGCTGCGCTTCCAGCGCCGCGACGAGCAGTTCGAGGGCGTCGGCCGGCGCGACGATGTCGTCGTCGATCATCGCGAGCAGGTCGAATCCGCGGTCGAGCGCGTCGCGCACGATCATCTCGCGCTGCGCGGGCACGAAGTTGCCGCTCCACACGAGCCGGTCCGCTTCGCCGACGCTCGCGGGCAGGCGCAGCGCGGCAAGGGCGTCGAGAAACGGCCGCGCGGGCGACCCGCCCGTCGGGACGCCGATCAGGAGCTTCACCGAACGGCTTCGCGCAGCGCGGCGACGAGCGCGCGGCCCGCCTCGTGGAGCGTCGGATCGTCGGCCGTCAGCGGATCGTAGCCGCGGTCGACGGCGCGCCGGACGGTCACGCGCATCAGCCACGCGCCTGCGGCGACGCGGTACGCGGCGAGCGCGTCGCGCACGACGGCGGTCGCCTCGTACGGCGCCCCGTCGACGGCGCGCGGCGCGACGGCGAGCAGTACCTGCGCGCCGCGCAGGAACGGATCGGGCAGATTGCGCGCGAGCAGGTTGCGCAGCGCTTCGAGGTCGCGCGCGTCGAAGCGCGCGACGAGCAGCGCGCCTTCGTACGGGATCTCTTCGTGCGCGGCAGTCGCCCCGGGCGCGATCAGCGCGAGCGTCTCCGCCGTCACGACCGGCGGCGTCGGCCGGTTCATCCGCGCCGCGACGAGTGCACGCGGCAGCGCCGCCGCGACGGATCGCGCGAAGGCGGAGACGCCGAGTGCGCGCCCGAGCGGGCCGTCCGCCGCGGCGATCGACGACAGGAGCGCGAGCGCCGCGAGACCGTGGGGCACGGCGCCGATGAAGACGCGCTCGAGCGCACGGACCTCGTCCGCGTCGAGCACGCGCGCGAGCACGGCCGGCTCGGGCGGGGCGAGGGGCTCCGCCGCCGGCTCGGGCTCGGGCGCGACCTCCGCCGCTTCGGCCTCGCCTTCATGCGACGCGGCCGCGGCGAGGTGTTCCGCGGCTTGCGGCTCGCCCGCGAGCTCCGGCTCGGGCCCCCGCTCCGGCTGCGGCGGGCTCGGTTCGAGCTCGGCCTCAGGCGCCGCCTCGAGCTCGTCCTCGGCTTCCGCTGCGGCCGGCTCCGGCTCGGGGACGGGCTTCTGCGGCGGCTCGGGCTCGCGCGCTGCCGGCTCCGGCTCCGGCGCCGCTCGAGGAGGCTCGGGAGCCGGCTGCGGCGCGATGAGGTGCGCCGGGAGCTTGAAGCTGGGGGGTGCGGCCAGCACGGGCCATTCCGCGGTATCCGGCTCGAGCGCAGCGGCCGCCCGCGCGACCTCGGGCTCGGGCAGCGCCGGCTCGCCGACGACGACGTCGACGGCGTGCACCGGTTCCGCGGCCGCCGCCGCGTCGTCGTCCGCCGACTCTCCGGCTTCGAGCTCGAAGAACGGCCGGGGTGCGTCGAATGCGGCGTGCCCTTCGCGGCGCGTGAGCCGCAGCGCGGGCCCGCTCACGGCCGGCACGCCGGGCGAGGCCGCATGCGCCGACACGTCGAGCGCCTCCGTGCCCGGTTGCACGCGGATGGTGAACCGCAGGCGCACGAAGCTCGCCGCGGGGATCGTGCCGATGCGCAGGCCTTCGGCCAGGAGCGCGTCGCCGTCGACGGCGACGTCGTCGCGCGTGAAGGAGCCGGCGATCGGATCGGCGCCGGGCGGTACCGAGACGCGCACGGTGACGTCGTCGGCGTCGGTGTCCCCGTCGTCCGCGATCTCGACGACGACCGTGACGACGGCACCGGGGATCAGCCCGTGGTTCGGTCGCGCATCGACGACGAGCCGCAGCATGGCGCCGCGCGGCGTGGCGAGCGGCACGCCGTCGCCGAGCATCGACTCGGGGCCGAAGCGCGCCGGCATCGCCGACGGCGGGCTCACCGGGGGCGCGAGGCCGAGCTCTTCACGACGGCGGCGTTCGAGAAGCCGCGTGTCCGCGTTGCGGTCGAACAGCTCGTCGAGGTCGACCTCGCGCGGCGTCATCGCAGGCGGAAGGCCTCCAGCCAGGGCAGCCACCAGCTCCGCGCGCGTGCCGCGGCGGCGGGTGCGGCCGGTTCCGCGACGGCGCCGTTCGTCGCCGCGACGCTCTGCGGCAAGCCGGCCGCGGCGGCCGGCGCCGGCGTTACGGCGAGACCGCGAATGCGCGCGGCGGCTTCCGCGTCGGTGCGCGTCGCGCGCGGCCGGCTGAACGCGGCCGCCTCGCGCAGCGTCGCGTGCGCCAGCGTGAGGAGCCGCCGGGGCGTGCCGCCGGCGGCGCACGCGATCGCATCGAGCACCTCGTCGTCGAACACCGCCGTGAGCTGCACGTCGCCCGCGCGCGCGATGCGGTATGCGATCAGCGCGCGCGCTTCGTTGTCGTCGAGTGGGCCGAGCTCGTACCATTCGTCGACACGGTCCGCGAGGTTGCGGCGCGCCTCGACGCGCGGCCGCAATTCGCTCTGGCCGAACAGCACGATGTTGAGGAGCTTGCGCTGCGGCACGTCGTAGTTCAGCAGCAGGCGCAGCACCTCGAAGATGTCGTCGCTCGCGTTCTGCGCTTCGTCGACCAGGAGCGCGATCGTGAGGCCGTCGAGCACCGCGGCGTCGTACAGGTAGTTCTTCAGCGCGTTCTTCAACGCGGCCGGCGAGCGCGGGGGAAGCGCGAGGCCGAACGAGCGCGCGACGCCGAGCAGGAACTCCGTCTCGGTTGCGAACGACGGGTCGAGGATCTTGCCGAGGCGCACGTCGTCGCGTCCGAGCAGCTCGCGCTCGGTCTGCGCCATCAGGCTCGTCTTTCCGGTGCCGGGCTCGCCGACGACGATCTGCAGCCCGCGCGACTCGAGCACGCCGCCGACGAGGCGGTCGCGAGCGCGCGCGAGGGCCGGCGTCGTCCGGTAGAAGTGCGGATCCGCAGTGTCGAGGAACGGATCGCGCTCCAACCCGAAGTGCCGGTAATACGGGGTCATCCGGCCCGGGCACTTCGGCACGCCGGCGGCGCGTCTCTGCCGGCAGGCAAGCGGCTTCGGGAAGCGGCCCGGTCTGCCGATATGTAACAGGATGCACAGTGTCCCCGCGCGGTGGGGCGCCCGGTGAAGGCCGTCATCCTCGCCGGCGGCCTCGGCACGCGGATCAGCGAGGAGACCACGACGCGCCCGAAGCCGATGATCGAGATCGGCGGGCGCCCGGTGCTCTGGCACATCATGAAGACGTACTCCGCGCACGGCATCAACGATTTCGTCGTGTGCTGCGGCTACAAGAGCTACGTCGTGAAAGAATACTTCGCGAACTACGCGCTGCACGCGTCCGACGTGACGTTCGACATGCGCGACCGCTCGATGCGCGTGCACAACTCCGCGGTCGAGCCATGGTGCGTGACGCTGGTCGACACCGGCGACGAGACGATGACGGGCGGCCGTCTGCGCCGCGTGCGCGACTACCTGGACGGCGAGCAGACGTTCTGCTTCACGTACGGCGACGGTCTCTCCGACGTCGACGTGCGCGCTTCGATCGCGCACCATCAGTCGTCCGGCGCGATCGCGACGATGACGACGGTGCAGCCCCCGGGCCGCTTCGGTGCGGTGCGGCTCGAAGAGGCGAAGATCGTCGCGTTCGACGAGAAGCCGCAGGGTGACGGCGCCTGGATCAACGGCGGGTACTTCGTGCTCTCGCCCGGCGTGTTCGACTACCTCGCCGGCGACGACACCATCTGGGAACGGGACCCGCTGGAACGTCTCGCCGCCGGCGGCAAGCTCTCGGCTTTCGTGCACCGCGGCTTCTGGCATCCGATGGACACGCTGCGGGACAAGACGCTGCTGGAGGATCTGTGGTCGAGCGGGCGGGCGCCCTGGAAGGTCTGGGCGTGAACGACGCCGCGCACGCGCCGCTGATCTCGGTGCTGATCCCGAACTACAACTACGCCAAGTACGTCGGCGCGGCCGTCGAGAGCGCGTTGGCGCAGACGTATCCGAACGTCGAGGTCGTCGTCTCCGACAACTGCTCGACCGACGGCGCGTGGGAGCTGCTGAACGAGCGCTTCGGCGAGCATCCGCGCGTGCGGCTGAACCGGAACGCGACGAACATCGGGATGGCGCGCAACTTCGACCGGCTCCTGGAGCTCGCGCGCGGCGAGTTCGTGCTATGCCTCTCGTCCGACGACTTTCTGCTGCCTCCGCATCTCGAGCGCCTCGCGGAAGGCTTCCGCCGCGACCCCGCGCTCGACGTCGTGTGGTGCAACGCGTACTTCGCGCGCGAGGACGGCACCGTGTACGCCACGCGCGCGCTCCCCGGGGAGTTCCCGGTGTCGTACAGCGACGCGCGCGACGAGCTCGTCGAGAACTTCACGACCGTCTGTCCCGTCTGCTTTCCGTGCGCGCTCTTCAAGCGCGCGACGCTGCTCGAGCCCGGGATGTGCGGCGATCCGGTCAACGGCCAGGATGCGCGCGACTGGGAAGTGATCATCCGGCTCGCGCTCGCCGGCAAGCGGTTCGCCTACATCGCGCAGCCGAGCATGGCGATCCGGCTGCACGGCGATCAGTTCAGCGGCGACCTGTACCACCGGACCGGCCGCAACGTGATCGACTTCGCCTCCTACGTCGAGCGCTACATGGACCATCCCGGGTTCGTGCGACGCATGCGCGGGCACGAGGCGTACGTCGCGCGGTTTCTACGCTCGCTCGTCGCGGGCGCGGTGCATCGCAACGCGGGAGTATCGCCGTTCGACGCCGCGCAGGACGCGTGGTTCGCGGCGCTCGCCGCACGCCTCGATGCGCGCGGCGCCGCCTACGAGCCAGCCCGCGTGCGCGAGTCGAAGATCAGCGTCGTGATGCAGACCGCGGGCTCCCCGCGCCCGCTGCTCGACGCGCTCGATTCGCTCCGCGCGCAGACGTTCGCGAACTGGGAGGCCGTCATCGTCGATCACGGCCGGATCGACTGCGAGGCCCTGCTACGCGCGCACCCGGCCTGGCCGCGCACGTCGTACGTGCGGCTTCCGGCGCCGGTAACCGTCGGCGCCGCGCGCAACCTCGCCCTGCGCATGGCACGGGGCGAGTATCTCGCATTCCTCGATCCGGACAATCGCTTCGCGCCGGAGCACCTGCAGTCGGCCGTCGATGCGATCGTGCGCTCGGGCGCGGTGGCGACGTTCGCCGGTTCGCGCCTCGTCGTCGAACGCACGGATGCCGTCGCGCTCTCGCCGGAGCGCATCGGCGACGCGCCCTACGGCGGCGGCGAGCCGGATCTCGCGCGGCTGACCGTCGCGCACGCGATCCCGCTCGACGCCTTCGTCATCTATCGCGGCGCGCTCGCGCGCACGGGCACGTTCAACGCGAGCGTTCCGTCGCTGGACGATTGGGACTTCGCCATGAACCTCGCGCGCGCCGTGCGCTGCGTCCCGACGGGCGACATCACGCTCGACGTCGTCGCGCGCCTCGACCTCGCCGCGCAGCGGCTCGCGGCATCCTATCCGTCGTATCTCGTCGTGCTCGATGCGCTCTATGCGGCGCATCCGGTCGACGCCGCGCTCGCGGACGCGCGCGCCGGCCATCGCGCCGCGGTCGCCGAGGCGCTCGGCGCGGCAGGCGACTGGGTGCGCGAACCGCGCGGGCTCGTCGCGTTCATGCACGCGCTCGCCGGCCGCGCCGGCGCGGCGCCGTTGCGCCTCGCTCAGCCCGCGTAAGCGTTCAGGTCGCGCTCGACGAGGCCCTCGACGTCCTCGCCGGCGAGGAAGTCGCGATACCATGCGGCCGTTGCGTCGACCGCGCGCGGCGCGTCCCATTGCGGCGCCCAGCCGAGCTCGGCCCGCGCGCGCGACGAGTCGACGGCGAGGACCGCCGTCTCGTGCTCCGGCGCCGGTTCGACGCGAATCGCGTCGAACGGGTTCGCGCCGAGCGCGCGCACGAAGCGCTCCGCGACGTCGCGCACGCGCAGCGCCGCATCGGGCCCGAAGTTGTAGGCGGATGACGGCGCGCGGTTCGCCGCGAGCGCGCGCGCGAGCGTGACGTAGCCGTGCAGCGGGTCGAGCACGTGCTGCCACGGGCGGATCGCGTCGGGGCGGCGCAGCACGAGCGGCGCGCGCGACGCGAACGCGCGGAACGCGTCCGGCACGAGCCGGTCGGGCGCGAAGTCGCCTCCGCCGATCACGTTGCCGGCGCGGGCGGTCGCGACGCGCGGCGCATCGGCCGATGCGAAGTACGCGGCGCGGTAGGTCTCGACGACGAGCTCGGCCGCGGCCTTGCTGCCCGCGTACGGGTCCGCGCCGCCGAGCCGGTCGTTCTCGCCGTAGCCCGCGTCGCGCGGACGGTCCGCGTAGACCTTGTCGCTCGTCACGACCACGACGTTCTCGACGGACGCGGTGCGGCGGACCGCTTCGAGGAGATGGACCGTCCCCATCACGTTCGTCGCGTACGTTTCGACGGGCTCGGCGTAGCCGCGCCGCACGAGCGCCTGCGCGGCGAGATGGAACACCGTCGCCGGACGAGCGGCGGAGAGGGCGGCTGCGAGCGCGCCGGCCTCGCGCACGTCGACCATGCGCTGGTCGACGTGCCGTGCGTACGGAGCCGCTGCCCAGAGGCTCGGCTGCGTGTCGGGCGGCAGCGCGACGCCCGCGACGCGCGCGCCGAGCCGCAGCAGCAGCGCGCAGAGCCACGTGCCCTTGAAGCCCGTATGCCCCGTGACCAGGACCCGGCGCCCGCGCCAGAAACCGGCGTCAGCCATGGACGTCACGGCGACCGGTCTCGAGGGCGTGCGGCACATCCGGCTTGCGCCCGCGCGCGACGCGCGCGGCTGGTTCGCGCGCACCTTCGACGCCGCCGCATTCGGCGCGCAGGGTCTCGTCACGTCGTGGCCGCTGCACGCGGAGGCGTGGAACGAACGTGCGGGCACGATCCGCGGCCTGCACTTGCAGCGCCCGCCGTACGCCGAGGTGAAGATCATTCGCTGCACGCGCGGCACGGTGTACGACGTGCTGCTGGACGTCCGGCGCGGGTCGCGCACGTTCGGGCGCTGGGAGGCCTTCGAGCTGCGCGCGGACGACGCGGTCGCGCTCTACGCGCCGGCCGGGATCGCGCACGGCTACCAGTCGCTCACCGACGACGCGACGCTGCATTATCTGATCTCGGAACCGTACGCGCCCGACGCGGCGATCGGATACCGGTACGACTCGCCGGCGCTCGGCATCCCGTGGCCGCTGCCGCCGGGAATCATCTCCGAGCGCGACCGCGCGCTGCCGCGCTTCGATCCGTCACGCGTCGATGCGTAGCTCGGGGATCGCGAGCACGAAGCGCCCGCCCCAGCCGCGCACGTCGTCGAGCTCGGAGCGGATCTCCGCTTCGACGTTCCAGGGGAAGATCACGACGTAGTCCGGGTGCTCTTCGCGGATTCGCTCCGGGGCGACGATCGGAATGCGCACGCCCGGGATGAGGTGCTGCTGCTTGTGCGGGCTCTTGTCGGCCACGTACGGCAGCAGGTCGGCGCGCACGCCGGCGTAGTTCAGGAGCGTCGTCGCCTTGGCCGCGGCGCCGTAGCCGGCGACGCGCATCCCGCGGTGCTTCGCGTCGATCAGGAACGCGACGAAGTCGTCCTTGATGCGCGCGACGCGCTCGCCGAACGCGGCGTACGTCGCCGGATCGTGCAAGCCGGCGGCGCGCTCGGCGGCGGCGATGCGCGCGACGCTCGCGTCGGCGGCGCGCGAGCCGCGCGGCGCGACGAACACCCGCAGCGACCCGCCGTGCGTCGGTAGCTCCGCGATCTCGACGATCTCGAGGCCGTGGCGCGCGAACAGCGGTGCCAGCGCGATCGTCGAGAGGTACGAGAAATGCTCGTGGTAGATCGTGTCGAACTGCGTGCCGGCGACCGTGCGCAGCAGGTGCGGAAACTCGAATGTCGCCATGCCGTCGGCCGCCAGCAGCTCGGCGAAGCCGCCGACGAAGTCGTTCAGGTCCGGAACGTGCGCGAGCACGTTGTTGGCGACGATCAGGTGGGCCGCGCCGGACTGCGCGCGAACGCGCTTCGCGAGCGCGACGCCGAAGAACTCGTCGATCGTCGGAACCCCGGCCGCGCGCGCGACCGCCGCGACGTTGCTCGCCGGCTCGATCCCGAGCGCGTCGACGCCGCGCGCGACGAACCCGCGCAGCAGGTAGCCGTCGTTGCTCGCGACCTCGACGACACGCGAGCCGGGTCCGATGCCCCGCCGCGTCATCTCCTCGACGTAGGCCTCGGCGTGCGCGAGCCACGTCGTCGAGTATGACGAGAAATAGCGGTAGTCGCGGAAGAGCTCGTCCGGCGCCGCGAAGACGTCGAGCTGCACGAGGCTGCAGCGCGCGCAGACGTGCGCGTGCAGCGGGTAGAGCATCTCGCCGGAAACCACGGCGCTCGGCGGCGTCAGGGCGTTCGACGGCGGCGAGAGCCCCAAGTCGACGACGCTGCGCAGATCGGCGCAGCCGCACGCGCGGCACACGAACGCCTCGCTCTGGTCATCCTGAGCTCGTCGAAGGGCCTGAGCTCGTCGAAGGGCCGTGTCATCCTGGGTCGCTCGCACGGAGGTGTCGTCATCCTGAGCTCGTCGAAGGGGCGAGAACCACGCCATCATGCGGTTACGCGAAGAACGAGCGCACGCCGTCGATCACGCGCTCGATCGACCGCTCCGCCATCAGCGAGTGCAGCGGCAGCGTCATGACCTCGTCGACGACGCGCTCCGTCACCGGCATCGGCGAACGCCGTGCGGAGGCGAAGTACGTGTGCCGGTGCACGGGGACGAAGTGGATGCCGACGTCGACCCCGCGCGCGCCCAGGTGCGCGATCAGCGCCTCGCGCGCGCCGGCCGGCACGCGCAGACTGTAGATGAAGGGCGAGACGTCCGCATAGTCGCGACGAAGCACGCGGACGTCCGGTAGCTCGTCGAACGCCGCGGAGTACCGCGTGCACACCGCGCGGCGGCCGGCGATGAACTCGTCGACGCGCTTGATCTGCGAGACCCCCACGCTCGCCATGACGTTGGTGAGGTGGTACCGGAAGCCTTCGGAGACGACGTCGTAGTCCCACGCGCGCTTGTTCTGATAGCGCAGGGTCGTGTCTTTGTCGACGCCGAGCAGCCGCAGGTGCTGCAGGCGCTCGAACTCCTCGCGGTACGGCGTGACGACGCAGCCGCCGTCGATCGACGTGATGATCTTGACCGGATCGAAGCTGAAGAACTGGACGTCGCCCGCCGCGCCGACGCGCTCGCCGTCCACCGTGCTGCCGAACGCATGACACGCATCCTCGATGACGCGCAGGCCGCGGCGGCGCGCGAGCGCGTAGACGTCGCCGATCGCACAGGGGACGCCCGAGAAGTGCAGCGGCACGATCGCCTTCGTGCGCGGGGTGATCAGCGTCTCCGCGCACGCGACGTCGATGCCGAGATCGGCCTCGCGGATGTCGCACATGACGACCTCCGCGCCGGTGGCACGGATCGCCTGATGGTCGGCGACGTAGTTGAACGAGGGCGTGATCACTTCGTCGCCGGGCCCGATCCCCGCGGCGAGCAGCGCGATGTGCAGCGCCGACGTGCCGGTGTTCGTCGCAACGACGAACCTGTCTTGGAGTCCGAGATAGCGAGCGATCCGCTCCTCGAAGTCTTTCGTCGTGGCGCCCATGCCGAGCCATCCGACGTCGAGCGCGTCGGTCAGATGCTTGAGCGTATCGACCCCGATGTACGGGACGAACACGGGCACCCGATCGTCCGACGACGCCGGCGTGACCGGGGCGCGGTCGAGGACGTTCATGCTATTGCTGCGGGCCTCCGTTGACGATTACTGTATCGGTGAGCGATATCGCCGGCTTGAGCGTGCCCCGCGGTGAGGCGGCGACGGATCCGCACGATCCGAAAGACGGCGCACTGCTGCGCCGCATGGGCGCCGATCCCGAGGTGCGCGCCGCGTGGAAGCGTGCGCTGGACGTGATCGCGCCGTACCGGTACGCCTACAACTGGTCGTGGCTCGGACGTCCGGCGATTCAGTTTCCGCAAGATCTGATGGCGTTCCAGGAGATCATCTGGCGCACGCGCCCCGATGTCGTCGTCGAGACCGGCATCGCGCACGGCGGCTCGCTCGTGTTCTCGGCCTCGATGCTGGAACTGCTCGGCGGCGAGCGGGAGGCGATCGGCGTCGACATCGACATCCGCCCGCACAACCGGGCAGCCATCGAGGCGCACCCGCTCGCGCACCGCATTCGCATGATCGAAGGATCGTCGGTCGATCCGGGCACCGCCGCGCGCGTCCGCGAGCGCGTCGCCGGCCGCACCGCGATGGTGATCCTCGACTCGAACCACACGGCCGAGCACGTCGCGCGCGAGCTCGACCTCTATGCGCCGCTCGTGCGCCAAGGGCTCTTTCTCGTCGTGATGGACACGGCGGTCGAGTACGCGGACGCCGCGGCGATCGTCGACCGCCCGTGGGGTCCCGGCAACAGCCCGATGACGGCCGTCGACGCGTTCCTCGCGCGGGAAACTCGCTTCGTCATCGACGAGGAGTACGACGCGAAGCTGCTGTTCACGGTCGCGCCGCGCGGCTATCTGCGCGCGCTCGGCGACGCCGACCGCGCGTGACGGCGTGCCGCGCGCCGCGCGATGACGACGTTCACGCGCTCACGGCGATCAGGAACGACCTGCCGACGCAGTACAAGCTTCTCGCGGACCCGCGGCCGAACAGCGAGGACGACGTGCGCGCGTGGATCGCGCGCCGGACGAACGACGCGGCCGCCCTGTTCTGGGTCGTCGCGGACGACAGGGGCACCGCCGTCGGGTACGCGCAGATCGTCGACATCGACGTGCGCAGCCGTCACGGACGATTGGGGATCGCGCTCGGCACCGCGCACCGGGGTCGCGGCCACGGGCGCGCCGCGCTCGCTCACGTGCTCGCCGCCGCGAGCGCGGACGCGCGGCTCGACAAGCTCGTGCTCCACGTCGCGGCGGACAACGTGAGCGCGCACGCGCTCTACCGCAAGGCCGGCTTTCGCGACGTCGGCGTGCTCGCGCGACACTACCGCGCGGGCGACGGGTGGCACGACGTCGCGATCATGGAGCGCTTCGTGAAGGACGTCGCGTGAAGACGGTCGTCATCATGCAGCCGCAGTTCTTTCCGTGGCGCGGGCTCTTCGAGCAGATTCGCCTCGCCGACGAGTTCGTGCACCTCGACGACGCGCAGTTCCAGAAGGGCGGCTTCACCAACCGCGTGCAGATCAAGACCGCCTCCGGCCCGGCATGGCTCACCGTGCCCGTGCTGCGGTCCGGCCGCTTGCCGCCGATCGCCGAGGTCGAGATCGACTACCGCACGGACTGGCGCGCGAAGCACGCGCGCACGATCGCGATGAGCTACGCGCGTGCGCCCTTCGTGCGCGCCGCGCTCGCGATCGTGGAGGACGTGTACGCGGCGTCGCCGCGCACGATCGCCGACCTCGACATCGCGGCGCTCGAGCGCTGCTGCGCCGAGCTCGGCCTGCGACCCGCGTTCAGCCGGGCATCGTCCACGCCCGTCGCGGGCGCGAAGACCGAGCGCGTCCTGGAGTTGCTGCGCCCGCGCGGCGCGACGCGCTACGTCACCGGCCTGGGCGCCCTGCGGTATCTGGACGAGCCGCTGCTCGCCGCTGCGGGCATCGACGTGCGCGTGATGGCGTACACGCGCCGGCCGTACGCGCAGCTCCACGGCGCCTTCGATCCGCACGTGTCGGTCCTCGACCTCATCGCGAACCTCGGCGGCGCCGCCGCCGGCGCGCTCGATTCGCCCGCCATCGCGTGGCGCGATGCCGTCGCGGCAAGCGCCGGAGCGCTCGCGTCGTGAAGTTCGATGCCGAGGTGGTATCGCTGGTGCGCGAGTCGTTCCACGCCGACGGTTTCGTCGTGCTGCGCGGCTGGCTCGACCTGGCGACGCACGTCGCGCCGCTGCAGCGCGAGCTCGGCATGCTGATCGAGCACGCGGCGCGGGCCTGCGGCGCGCGCTTCACCGCGCCCGACGACCCGGCGGAGTTCGACCGCGGCTACCTCGATCTCGTCGCCGCGCACCCGGACGTGCAGCCGCTGGTGTACGACAACGCCAAGAACCTCGTGGCGTTGCAGCGGCTGATCGTGAGCGAGCCGTTGGCGGACCTGTACCGCACGCTGCGCCGCACGCAGCTCGCCGGCACGGCGCCCGGCGCGAACGGCGTCCGTATCGACCGGCCGGGCGACGACCGCCGGCTCGCGCCGTGGCATCAGGAGTTCCAGTACCAATTCCGCAGCCTGGACGGTGTGACGTTCTGGATGCCGCTCGTCCCCGTCACGGACGAGATGGGCCCCGTCGTGCTCGCGCGCGGATCGCATCGAGGCGGCGTCGAGCCGCTCGTCGACACGTCCGGCAGCGGCGAAGCCGACATGGCGTCGGGCGCGTACGGCGCGCTGCGGCTGGAGGATGAGGCGACGATTCCGGAGCGGTACGAGCTGTGCGCGCCGCGCTCGGAACCCGGCGACGTGTTCGCGTTCGACTTCCTCACGTTGCACGCGTCGGGCGCGAACGTCGGCACGCGGGCCCGGTGGACCGTGCAGATTCGCTACTTCAACTTCAGCGACTCGTACGGCGCGCAAATCCGCTGGATGGGCGGGGTCAAGCACGGCACGTCGCTCGCCTCCGCGAACGCGCTGCTCGCCGAAGCGCGCGCCGCGGCGCTCGCGCGATGAGCGTCGCGCTCGCGACGGCGTGCCTGGTTTGCGGCGCGCCGAGCGGCGAACCGGCATACCGGCACGACGGCGCGCTCTCGATCTCGTCGACCGCGCGCCCGATCGCGGTGCCGACGGTCGTCTACGCCTGCGGCCGTTGCGGACACGTTCAGACCCCGCCGGTCGAAGACATCGGCGCGTACTACGACCGCGCGTACAACGTGCACCTCGAGAGCGACGACGCGGACGATCTGTACGACGTGTGCGACGGCCTCCCGGTCTATCGCGCGCAGCACCAGGCGAACGTCGCGCTCGCGAAGCTCGCACTCCCGCGGGGCGCGTCGGTGCTGGACTACGGCTGCGGCAAAGGGATGACGCTGCGCGCGATGCTCGCGTCGCGCCCGGATCTCGACGGCGCCGTCTTCGACGTCAGCGACGCGTACCGTGACGCGTGGGATGCGTTCGTGCCGCGCGAGCGTCAGGCGACGTTCGAGCCGTCTGCCGACTGGCACGAGCGGTTCGACGCGGTGCTCTCGTTCTTCGCGCTCGAGCACGTCGCGCAGCCGCGCGCTTTCCTCGCCCGCACCCGGACGCTGTTGAAGCCGGGCGGAACGTTCTACCTCACGGTGCCGAACGTGCGCCGCAACGCGGGCGACTTCATCGTGGTGGACCACGTCAACCACTTCATGCCGACGTCGCTGCAGCTGCTGTTCGCACGCGAAGGCTTCACCGAAGTCCGCATCGACGAAGAGTCCCACGCCGCAGCCTACGTCGTCACCGCCAAAGCCGGGCCGCTCCGTCATCCCGAGCCCAAACCGTGTCATCCTGAGCTTGTCGAAGGGCGCGCCGTCGCGCCCTACCTCGCGGAAGCGCGCGCGCTCGCGGCGTTCTGGACGAACGCGGGCGCAGCGGTGCAGACGTTCGAGCGCGACGTCGCGCGCGGACGCCGCAGCGCGATCTACGGCAGCGGCTTCTACGGGGTGTTCATCGCGAGCCGCCTGGCCGACCGCTCGCGCGTCGCCTACTTCCTCGACCGCAACCCGCACCAGCAGGCGAAGCGCATCTTCGACCGGACGGTGATCGCTCCGGACGCGCTCGGCGACGACGTCGAGGTCGTGTACGTCGGCCTCAATCCGGCGAACGCCCGAACCATCGCCGCCGGCGTCGCATCGCTCCACCGGCGCCCGCGCGAGCTGTTCTTGCTTCGCGGCTAGGGGCGCACGTCACCGCCGGCGGATTCGGTGCGTGCGAAATCCGGGAGGGACTCGATGCGGCCGCGCCACCGCAGCGCTTCGACGTCGTCGAACAGCGGGATGTCGCTGCGCAGCGTCGCGAGCGTCCGAAAGAGCAACGCGCGGTCGTGGTCCCGCCGTAAGACGTCCGCCAACCTGGCCGTGCCCGCGACGTTGACGTTCCACGCGCGGGGATCCGCCGGAACGGTCTCGATGTGGCCGTATCGCGCGAGGACCGCGGCCGCGGATTTCGCGCCCCATCCGGGTAAGCCCGGAAACCCGTCGGCCGCGTCGCCGACGAGCGCCAGATAGTCCGGAATGCTCGCCGGCGGCACGCCGAACTTCGCGAAAACCCCCGCTTCGTCGAAGAACGTGCGCGTTCGCCGGCTGAGCTGCACGACGCGCGTCCCGCTCACGCACTGCGCGAGGTCTTTGTCCGGCGTGCAGATCACGACGCGCTCGACCCGCGGATCCGCCGCCGCGATCGCAGCGGCCGACGCCAGCGCGTCGTCCGCCTCGAACTCGACCATCGGCCACAGCGCGATGCCGGCCTCGGCCAGCGCCGCTTCGAGCAGCGGAAACTGTGCGAGCAGCGCCCGGTCGACGCCCGCGCCCGTCTTGTATCCCGGCCAGAGCGCGTTGCGGAAAGACTCGATGACGTGATCGGTCGCGACGCCGACGTGCGTCGCGCCGTCGCGAAAGAGCGCGCGGATCGAGGCCAGCACGCCGCGCACCGCCGCGATCTCGCGGCCCTGCGCATCCTGTGCCGCCGGCAGCGCGTAGAAGTGTCGAAACAGCTCGTACGTGCCGTCGACGACGTGAACGATCACCGCGCTTGCTTGCGACTTCACCCCGCACGCTTCCCGGTCGCCTGCTCGCACCGGCGGCCCATCATGCGCGTCGCGAACTTCTATCCCGACGCCCGCCGTGCTATAATCCCGGGGTTGCCCCGGGCTCCGGGGACCACTTCACCCGGCCGGAGGCCGGGGGCGAATGCGCTCATCACGGCGCCACGGACGGCGGCCGCGGGCTCAGAGAGGAACCATCACCATCGTGGCATCGGGCGTCACCATGCGCGCTCTTCTGGAGGCGGGAGTCCACTTCGGACACCAAACGCGCCGCTGGAATCCGAAGATGAAGCCGTACATCTTCCAGGAGCGGAACGGCATCTACATCATCGACCTGTCCAAGACGCTGTCGATGTTGAACCAGGTCTACGACGCGGTGAAACAGATGTCGCGCGAAGGACGCGTCATTCTGTTCGTCGGCACCAAGAAGCAGGCTCAGGACGTCGTGCGCGAAGAGGCGGAGCGCGCCGGTACGTTCTACGTCAACCAGCGCTGGCTCGGCGGCACGCTGACCAACTTCGCGACGATCCAGAAGCGCATCACGCGTCTGCGCGAGCTCGAGGGCATGCGTCAGCAAGGCACCTTCGACTTACTTCCCAAGAAGGAAGTCGCGCGGCTCACCGACGAGCTCGAGAAGCTCGAGAAGTTCCTCGGCGGCATCAAGGACATGCACCGTCTGCCGGACGCGATGTTCATCGTCGATCCGAAGAAGGAGCGCATCGCGGTCGCCGAGGCGCAGAAGCTGAAGATCCCGATCATCGCGGTGATCGACACGAACTGCGACCCGGACGAGATCAACTACGCGATCCCGGGCAACGACGACGCGATCCGCAGCGTCCGGCTCATGGTGTCGACGATCGCGAACGCGATCGTCGAAGGCAAGACCGAGACCGAATCCGCGTACGACGCGGCCGACTACGACCAGCAGTACGCCGAGCTCGCCGAGCCGGAACCCGTCGGCGCCTAACCCGACACGTCAGCGAACAGAAGACGAGTGGAAACCACCGCAGCCTACAAACCGACGGCGGACGAGATCAAGCGCCTGCGCGAGGAGACCGGCGCCGGCATGTCCGACGTGCGCAACGCGCTGATCTGGGCGAACGGCGACGTCGAGCGCGCGAAGGCGCGGCTCGGCGAGCTCGGTCAGGCCAAGGCCGAGAAGAAGGCGGAGCGTTCGGCGAACGAAGGCCTCGTCGGCTCGTACATTCATGCCGGGGGCAAGATCGGCGTCCTCGTCGAGCTCAACTGCGAGACGGACTTCGTCGCGCGCAACGAGCGCTTCAAGGAGCTCGTGCGCGACGTCGCGATGCACGTCGCCGCGATGTCCCCGCAGTACCTCGAACGCGCGGCCGTCCCGGAGAGCGTTCTCGCCGAGGTGAAGGCGGAGCTCGAGAAGACCGTGCCGCCCGGCAAGCCGCCCGAGGTCGTCGAGAAGATCCTCTCCGGCAAGCTGCACAAGTGGTACGAGGAGCACACGCTGCTCGAGCAGCCGTTCGTCAAGGACGACTCGCAGACGGTCGGTGAGCTCGTGAAGAGCGTGTCCGGCGTGCTCGGCGAGAAGCTCGAGGTCCGCCGCTATGTGAAGTTCGCCCTGGGCGACGAGTAGCGCCCCGGGGCGACCCGTGCCCCGTTCTTCATGTCTGCCTCGTTGTGCTGGGTAAGAACGCGTGCTAAGCTGGGGACCCCTCGGTGGCGGTGGCGGTGGCGCGGGAGGCTCGGGGCATGGCCGATATCGACGTCCTCATGGTGACGGACGGTTCGCGTTTCAACTTCGGAACGCAGCCGCCGGTGAGCAACCCGGACTTCTTCGGGCTCAGCGCGATCGTCGCGGCGCTTCGCGGCAGCACGACGCCGACGATCAACGTCGACACGGCGCACCGCCGGGGCGCAACCTTCTCGGCCGCCAACAATCCCGACCCGTCCAACACGCTGTGGGTCGACACGTCGGTGAACCTGACGTATTCGGGCGACTTCCTGTTCACGAGCATCGAGCTCGAACAGTACGACGTCATCTGGCTGATCGGCGACGAGGGGTACAACGGAGGCGCGCTCGGCACGACCGCCGACAAGAAGCTCGGCAGCGCGGAATGGACGGCGCTCGCGACGTTCATGCAGCAAGGCGGCGGACTCTTCGCGGTCGGCGATCACGACGGCATCGGACAGTACATGTGCGGCATGCTGCCCCGCGTGCGCGTCATGCGGCGGTGGTTCTTCTCGACGAATTTCGACAGCGACCCGACGTTCGCGCAGTTCGTGCCGAATTGGTCGTCGGTCGGCACGGCGACGAGCACCTCCGGAACCGATCGCTTCGACACGCTGCAGCCGGACAGCCTCGACGGCAACTTCTACTTCGTCGATCAGTCCGATCCGATCCCGCAACCGCTCAAGACCGGCACCGGCGCGCTCTTGTCGGCGTCGGGCACGATTCATTCGGTCCTGCGCGCGATGGACGGCACGACGATCGCGAACTTCCCCGATCACATGCACGAGGGCGAGGCGACCGATTTCGCCTCGGTCTCGTCGGGCGTGCCGTTCGAGCCCAACGACAGCCACGGCAATCCCAACGCCGTCGCGTACACGAACGCGTTCTTCGTCGAGGTCGTGCCGTCGAGTCAGGCCGGATCGTTCGTCGAGTTCCCCATCGCCGGCGGGTTCCAGCCGCAACCGGAGGTCGTCGCGTACGGCACCGACTCCGGGCACGGGACGTACCTTCAGGGAGATGGGCCGCCCAGCCCGCCCTCGTTGAATCCGTCCAACCCGAAGACGCGCGGCGTGCTGAGCGTCTACGACGGATACGCGGCCGGCGTCGGCCGCGTCATGACCGGATCGACCTTCCACCACTACATGAACAAGAATCTGGTCGGCGACCCACTGACCCAGTCGACGACGCCCGGTGTCGGGCCGACCGGCTCGAATCTCGGCTTGCAATTGCCGGACTTCGACGGCTCGGACCCGAGTCAGCCGTCGGCGATCTCGTCGTTCTACATCAACGCCGTCACCTGGCTCGCACGGCCGCGGCCGAACTTCTACTTCCTGACCGCGAAGAACACGTTCGGCAGCGACGAGTCGCAAGACGGCGGGATCTTCTCCGATGCATTCTACGTGGTGCTCGAGGGCTTCGCCCCCAGCGTCGTCGGCAACCCGGCGATCGCACTGTCCGGGCCGTTCAAGGACACGCTGGCGACGTTCCAGCAGCAGACGGCGATCTTCAGCGGCAGCGCGACGACGCCTCAGCGCATTCTCTTTCCTTTCACCGTCTCGTCGATTCCGGCCGGAGCGTTCCCCGCTCCGACCCAGCCGCCGAAGACGCTGGTGCTCGAAGCGGGACTGACGGTGGGCACGACCCCGTTCGCGTGTGAGGCGCTCTTCGAGCTGATCCCCGGCGCGGATCCATTCTTCACGAACGTCGACCCGACCGTCGACAACGAGTTCTATTTGAGCGAGGACCTGCGCGTCGTTCAGGTCACGCCGGGCTTTCTGCCGATACCGTTCGGGCTGACGTTCCCGTCGGGTCCGGACGCGGGGTTCATCTTCGTTCAATCGCTGCTGGCCTATCTGAACGATGCCGGCAACGGCTTCCGCACGCAGGGCGGTGCGGATCCGTTCGCGACGCTCGCCGAGCACAACGACCTGACCGAAGCGTCGTCGATCGTGCCGAGCGTGCTCGTTTTCCCGAACGTCCTCCCGAGTTACAACTTCGCGATCGCGCGCGTGCGCATTCGCGGAAGCGCCCCCGCCACCGACGTGCGCGTGTTTTTCCGCATGTTCGCGACACAGACGAACGACACGGACTACGCGCCGGAGACGACGTACTTGAGCGTGCCGGACGCGGCCGGCCTGCCCAACTGGCCGCTGCCGGGCACCGGTGGTACGAGCTTCCCGTTCTTCGCCTCGGCCGGCGGGCCCGCGACCGACTACCCGGGGCCGAACGAGCAGTCCTCGATCGCCGGAGACGGCTCGCAAAACGAGACGTGGACGTATTTCGGCTGCTATCTGAACGTCTACGACATGCCGGCGTCGACGTTCCCCGGCACGCATCATTGTCTGGTCGCGCAGATCGCGTACGACGCGGCGCCGATCGTGAACTCGAACGGCATCACCCTCAGCCCGGAGAACTCGGACAAGCTCGCGCAGCGCAACATCCAGATCACGCCGTCCGGGAATCCAGGCGGGCCGCTCGCGCATCGCGTTCCGCAAACGTTCGACCTTCGGCCGAGCGTGCGCAGCACCGCCAAGCTCGGCTCGCTCGCCGGATATCCCGACGAGCTCATGATCGACTGGGGCCGCATCCCGGCGGGCAGCGTGGCGAGCATCTACTGGCCGCAGGCGCCGGCGTCCGAGATCGTGCGACTGGCGATACTGCTCTATGCCTCGGACGGTTTTTCCGTCGTGGACGAGCACACCGTGCGGTTCTCGGTCGCGAACCGCACGACGTACGTTCCGATTCCGTTCGGCACCGGGCCGAACTTCGCGGGTCTCTTGACGATCGATCTTCCCGAGGGCGTGAAGAAGGGAGGGGAGTTCGAGGTCGTGGTTCGGCGCGTGCGCACGCGCGGCACGCCGCAACACCCGACGAATGCGCCGGCGCAGATCGACGCGCGCGCCGTGCGCGGCTCGACCCCGCGCGACTGGCGCTATGTCGTCGGCACGTTCCAGGTCACGATTCCCGTCTCCACCGAAGAGACGCTGCTGCTTCCCGAAGAGAACACGCTGGCGATCATGAAGTGGCGGCTCCAGCATACGGCGGCGACGAGTCGCTGGCATCCGGTTCTGGAACGCTATGTCGCGTACTTGGCAGGCCGCGTCACCGGATTCGGCGGCGATCCCGGGACGATCGTTCCGTCGCCGACCGGGGTCCCGTTGAGGCCGGGAAAACCATCCGGGCCGGGTGCGCCCGGCCGAGCGTGGGAGGAGTGCACCGGCAAGGTGTGCGAGGTGATCTTCGACTGCTTCGGCGACTTCGAGGGCTTCGTGCTCGACACGTGCTCGGCGAGACAGCGCTTCTTCTCGCGCGAAAAGCAAATCGGCACGCTCGTGCTGCGCGCGTGCAAGGAGCGATTCGTTCTTTCGGTCTTCTTCGCGCCCGGGGGCGAGCGGCGAATCCGCCGGCTCGTCGTGCGAGAGTAGGGCCGCCGAAGCCCGGCTTGCCGGGCGAGCGGTCCGGCCGGCACCATGCGTGCCGACGGGCGGGGCGGTGCGTCCGGGGCGCATCGCGAAGCCCGCCCCCCGATGCCCGCGCCCGCCTACGAACGCGTTCTCCTCAAGCTGTCCGGCGAGGCGTTCGCCGGGCGCGGCGGCAGCGTCGACATCGACACGACCACCGCGATGGCGCGCGAGATCGCGGCCGTGCACGCCGACGGCGTCACGACCGCGGTCGTCGTCGGGGGCGGCAACATCTGGCGGGGCAAGGTGCACGAAGCGGCCGGGATGGAGCGCGCGACCGCGGACTACATGGGCATGCTCGCGACCGTGATCAACGCGCTCGCGCTGCAGGACGCGCTCGAGAGCATCGGGGTGCAGTCGCGCGTGCAGACGGCGATCGCGATGAACGCGATCGCCGAGCCGTACATCCGGCGCAAGGCGATCCGCCATCTGGAGAAGGGCCGCGTCGTGATCTTCGCGGCGGGCACCGGCAACCCGTACTTCACGACGGATACGACGGCGGCGCTGCGCGCGGTGGAGATCGGCGCGCAGGCGATCCTCAAGGCGACGAAGGTCGACGGCGTGTACAGCGCCGATCCGTTCAAGGACCCCTCGGCGACGCGCTTCACGCAGCTCGACTATCTGCGCGTGCTGGAGCTCGGTCTCGAGGTGATGGACTCCACCGCGCTGACGCTGTGCATGGACAACGCCCTGCCGATCGTGATCTTCGACATGAACGTGCCGGGCAACATCCGGCGCGTCGTCATGGGCGAGACGATCGGCACGACGGTCTCACGGAGTGCGGCGCGCCTCCGCGGCGAAGAGGTCGGCCATGCTCGATGACGTCTACCGCGACACCGAAGCGCGCATGAAGAAGGCGGTCGAGGCGACCACCAGCGACTTCGCCTCGATCCGGACCGGACGCGCCTCGCCGGCGCTCCTCGACCGCATCCAGGTCGAGGCGTACGGCTCGACGCAGCCGCTGAAGGCGGTCGCGAGCGTGAACTCGCCCGACGGACGGTCGCTGCTCGTGACCGCGTTCGACAAGAGCGTCGTCGGCGCGATCCGCAAGGCGATCGAGACGAGCGATCTCGGGCTGAACCCGAACGTCGACGGCGCCGCGATTCGCCTGTCGATCCCGCCGCTCACCGAAGAGCGGCGCAAAGACCTCGTCAAGCTGATCAAAAAGAAATCCGAAGAGCACAAGGTCGCGGTGCGCAACGTCCGGCACCACGGCAACGATCAGGTCAAGGAGCTCGCGAAGAAGGGCACGATCACCGACGATCAGATCAAGCGCGCCACCGAACAGATCCAGAAGCTCACGGACAAGTACGTCAAGCAGATCGACGACCTCGTCCTCGGCAAGGAGAAGGAGATAATGGAAGTCTAGTGACTTCCGCGCCGGACGATCTCGTGATGCTCCCTTGGCGCCGCGCCCTCGCGAAGCTCGGCGACCGTCCCGTCCGTTTCCGCGTGCTCGCCCCGCCGTTTCCCGCCGCAGGCGTCGGCGTTCTGCGCGCGCTGCGCGTCGGCGCCCTCGAGGGTGCACACGACGGCGCGTGGGAACTGCTGGCCGGCTACGATGGCTACCAGCGCCTCTGAGCTGCGCGCGCTCGAGCGCGCCGCGTTGCCGCGTCACGTCGCGATCATCATGGACGGAAACCGCCGCTGGGCGCGCGCTCGCCGGCTGCCCGCGATCGAGGGCCACCGCCGCGGGATCGTCGCGCTGCGCGAGATCGTGCGCGCGGCGAGCGACTGGGGCATCCCGATGCTCACCGTCTTCGGCTTCTCGACGGAGAACTGGAAGCGCGACAAGACCGAGATCTCGCTGCTGCTCGACCTGTGCGTCTACTTCGCGCGCACGGAGCTCACGGAGCTCTGCCGCAACGACGTCCGCGTGCGCATCATCGGGCGCTACGAACAGCTGCCGCGCGCGTCGAAGGACGCGCTCGACGGGCTGGTGGCGCAGACGGCGAACAACCGAGGTCTCGTGCTGAACCTGGCGGTGAACTATTCCGCGCGCAGCGAGGTGCGCGACGCCGTCGTGCGGATGATGCGCGACGTGCAGGAAGGCGCGCTCGACGCCGCCGCGATCGAGGATGATACGCTGGCGGCCTATCTGAGCACCGCCGGCATGCCGGATCCGGACCTGCTGGTTCGGCCCGGCGGCGAGTCGCGGCTGTCGAACTTTCTGCTGTACCAGGTGGCGAACGCGGAGCTCGTGATGCGCGACGCGTTCTGGCCCGACTTCGACCGCGACGCCTTCGCGGGAGCGATCGCCGAGTTCCAGGCGCGCCGCCGCGCGCGCGGCGAGGCATGACGACGACCGCGGCGTCCGCCACGCCGGCCGCATCGGCGCAGGCGCCGAAGAAGAAGCCGGCCGTCGGCGTCCGCCGCGTCGTGATCGGCCTGATGCTGGCGGCCGTAGGGTTCGGCGCGCTCGCATGGGCACCGGCGTTCACCGTCTTCGTCCTGCTCGCGGCATCCGGCTGCACGTACGAGCTCGCCGGCCTTTCGACGCGTAAGGGCACCGCGCTCGTCCTGCCCGTCGCGATGGCGGCGGTGTGGGCCTACGTCCTGCTCACGCACTTCGGGCTGATCCACCGCTACGAGGGCATTCTGCTCGCCGGAACCGTCATCGTGGCGCTCGCGACCGCAACCTTCACCGCTTCGTCCGGCTACCTCGCGCGCAGCGGCTACACGCTGCTCGGGGTGCTCTACATCGGTAAGCTGCTCACGTACTTCATCGCGATCCGCGCGCTGCACGACGGCGTGCTGTGGACCGCGTGGGTCATCGTGCTGATCGCATTCACCGACATCTTCGCGATGCTCGTCGGCAGCGCGCTCGGCCGCCATCAGCTCACGCGGCTCTCACCGAAGAAGACGGTTGAAGGCGCCGTCGGCGGGCTCATCGCCGCGCTCGCCGCCGGCGCCGCGATCGCGTTCGTACCCGCGCTGCACCTGACGTGGTGGCAGGGCATGATCGTTGCGGCGATCACCTCGATCGCCGCGCAAGCCGGCGACCTCGTCGAGAGCGCGCTCAAGCGCGACGCCGACGTGAAGGATGCCGGCTCCCTGATCTCCGGCCACGGCGGCGTCCTCGACCGCTTCGACTCGTTCATCTTCGGCGGCGTCGCATTCTACTTCGCGCTGTACCTGATCGGCGTCATCACCGAAAACCGCCTGGTGGGAACGTAGGTGAGGGTGATGGAGCGAGCGCAGCGGTGCGGTGCCTGGTCGCCGGAATGAAGTGCGTCGCCATTCTCGGCAGCACGGGGTCGATCGGGCGTCAGGCGCTGGACGTCGTGGCGCGCCATCCCGATCGCTTCGAAGTCGTCGCGCTCGCCGCCGGGAAGAACGTCGAGCTGCTCGCCCAGCAGGTCGAACGGTTCCGTCCGGGCGTCGTCGCGGACGCGCGCGACGGCGCGCCGGGCTTGCACCGCGTCGCCTGCGAGAGCGGCGCCGACATCGTGCTCGCCGCGACCGACGGCGCCGTCGCGTTCGATGCGGTCTTCGCCGCGGTCGACCGCGGCATCGACGTCGCGGTCGCCAACAAGGAGCTGATCGTCGCGGCGGGCGAGCTGCTCGTCGCGCACGCCGCGCGCAGCGGCGCGCAGCTGCTGCCCGTCGACTCGGAGCACTCCGCGATCTTCCAGTGCCTGCACGGCGCGCCGCCCGATCGCATCGCGTCGATCATCATCACGGCGTCGGGCGGACCGTTCTGGAATGCCTCGCGCGAGACGATCGAGCGCGCGACGCTGCAGGATGCGCTGGCGCACCCGACGTGGCGAATGGGCGTGAAGAACACGATCGACTCGGCGACGCTGATGAACAAGGGCCTCGAGGTCATCGAGGCCGCGAAGTGGTTCGCCGTGCCGGGCGAGTGCGTGCACGTGCTCGTCCACCGCACGTCGGTCGCGCACGGCTTCGTCGTCTTCACCGACGGCAACGTCCTCGGACAGATCGCCGCCCCCGACATGCGGCTGCCGATCGGCTACGCGCTGGCCTACCCCGACCGGCTCGACGACCGCCCGCTCAGCGACGACGCGATCGAAGCCCTCGGGGGCGAGCGCGGCGCCCCCGCCACGGCACTTGGGTTCGAGCGGCCCGATCTCGAGCGATTCCCGTGCCTGCGGCTCGCCTACGAGGCGCTGGCGGCCGGGGGAACCGCGCCCGCGGTGCTCTCGGCGGCGAACGAGGTCGCCGTGGCGGCCTTCGTGGCGGGCGAGATCCGGTTCGGAGACATCCCCTCATGCATCGAAACGGTGCTCCAACGGGTCGATACGAACAATGTGAGCCTCGACGCCGTACGCCGGGCGGACCGGGAGGCGCGAGACGCCGCGCGCGCGTTCATCGTTGACCGTATGACCGCGAGGCCCTGATCGGAGACCATGACCGCCGAACGCATCCTCGTCTACTTGCTGACGCTCTCCGTTCTGGTCGTGCTCCACGAGTACGGGCACTTTCTGATCGCGCGGCGGAACGGCGTGCGGGTGACGGACTTCGCGCTTGGTTTCGGGCCCACGATCCTGAAGTGGACGTCGCCGCGCAGCGGGACGGTGTACCGCTGGAACGTCTTCCCGATCGGCGGCTACTGCCAGATGAAGGGCGAGGACGGCAAGTCGACCGAGGCCGAGCAGCAACGCGAGTTCCGCAGCGGCGCCGAGCTCGATCCCGACAACTTTCAGGCGAAGCGGCCGCTGCAGCGGCTGGCGATCGTCATCGCCGGCCCGATCGCGAACTTCATCGTCGCGCTCGCGCTGTTCTTCGCCGTCGGCCTCGCCTTCGGGGTGCAGAGCGAGCACCCGACGCTCGTCATCGGATCGCTGCAGAAGGGCGCCGTCGCCGAGCACGCCGGCCTGTTGCCCGGCGACCGTATCGTGAAGGTCAACGGCGTCGCGATGACGTCCGGCGACCAACTCGTCAGCCTCATCCACGGATCGGCCGGCAAGCTGCTGCACGTCGTGTACGTGCGCGGCGGCAAGGCGCACGACATCGCCGTCACGCCGAAGCTCTCGCCGAGCCCCGACGGCACGATGGAAGGCCACCTCGGCTTCTCGCCGGTGTTTCCGACGGCCGAGCGCTGGAACGCGGTCGCGGCGGCCTCGCAGGCGTGGTCGCGGTTCAGCGGCACCGTGACGGCGACGTTCGGCGCGCTCGGCGGCTTGGTGACGCACCCGGCCGCGGTCGCCGGACAGTTCCAAGGTCCGATCGGCATCGCGCGCACGTCGATGGCGGTGCAAGCGCTCGGCATCGCGCCGTTCCTCTCGCTTGCGGCGCTGATCTCGATCTCGCTCGGCATCCTCAATTTGCTGCCGATTCCGGCGCTCGACGGCGGACGCGCGATGTTCATCCTCGTCGAGATGCTGCGCGGAAGGCCCGTTGATCCCGAAAAGGAAGCGCTCGTGCACGTCGGCGGGTTCGCGTTTCTCATCGTGCTGATGATCGCCGTCTCGTTCCACGACGTCTCCGCCGCCATCGCAGGACACAGCGCGTTCTAAGATGCTCCGCCTCCGCCGCCTGACGAAGCCCGTGCTGCTCGAGAACAAGTCGAGCTGGTCGAAGGACGCCAAGAAAGTCTGGATCGGCGGCGATCATCCGATCGCGGTGCAGTCGATGACCACGACGGATACCGCCGACGTCGACAAGACGCTCGAGCAAGTCTATGGGCTCGCGATGGCGGGCTGCGAGATCGTGCGCGTGACGTGCCAGGATGCGAAGGACGCGGCGGGACTGCCGGCGATCGTCGCGCGCTCGCCGGTGCCGATCGTCGCCGACGTGCACTTCGATCATCGCATGGCGTTGGCGGCGATCGAGGCCGGCGTCGCGAAGCTGCGACTGAACCCGGGCAACATCACCGATCCGGTGAAGACGCGCGAGGTCGTGAAGCTTGCGGTCGAGCGCGGCACGCCGATCCGCATCGGCGTCAACATGGGCTCGCTCGCGCGCGATCTCGAGGAGAAGCTCGGACACACGCCGGAGGCGCTCGCCGCCTCCGCGCTGCGTCACGTCGACATCCTCGAAGAGCTGGGCCACACGGACATCATGATCTCGGTCAAGGCGCACGACGCCGTCACGACGATCTACGCGTACCGGCTGCTCGCGAAGCAGCTCGACGAACGCGGCACGCCGTACCCGCTGCACCTCGGCGTCACCGAAGCGGGGCTGCCGCGCGACGGAACGATCAAGTCGTCGATCGGGCTGGGGGTGCTGCTGTTCGAGGGAATCGGCGACACGCTGCGCGTTTCGCTGGCGGCCGATCCGGTCGAGGAAGTCCCGGTCGCCTGGGGCATCCTCAAGGCGCTCGGGCTGCGCGAGAAGGGCTTCGACATCACCGCCTGCCCGTCGTGCGGCCGCGCCGAGATCGAGGTCGTCAACCTCGCCCGCATGGTCGAGGCCATCGCCAAAGAGTACACGGCGCCGGTCAAAGTCGCGGTGATGGGCTGTGTCGTCAACGGCCCAGGCGAGTCCAAGATGGCCGATGTAGGAATAGCAGGGGGCAAAGGCAAGGGGGCGATCTACCGCAAGGGCGAGCTCGTCGGTACCTTCGCCGAAGCCGATCTGCTGGGACGCCTCCGCCGAGAGATCGAAAACGTCATCGAGGAACAGTATCCGGACTACCTCCACGAAATTCACCGTGAGCCGACCGCCGTTTAGCGCCAAAGCGCTCGTCCCGAACGGACGACTGATCGTAGCGACCGCCGTTGCCGCCCTGGTAGCGTCGCTCTCGCTCGCGCTGTCGACTCCGGCGACGATCAGCGTCGACGGCCAGCGTCTCGCCTCGGACGTTCCGCCGGTCACGTCCCCGAACGGGACGTTCCTGCCGCTGCGCGCCGTCGCCGACGCCGCGGGCGCACAGACCACGTTCGATCCGCCGTCGGGCGCGATCACCGTTCGCCGCGGCACCGACGCCCTCACGATGCACGTCGGCACGCGCGAAGCCGTCCTGAACGGCCGCCGCGTCGCGCTCGCGCACGCGCCCTTCACCGTGCGGGGCCGCGTCATGGTCGCCGACACGACCGTCGCGAACACGTTCGCCTCCACCGTCCGCTTCGATGCGAAGCACGGGCGCGTCATCGTCCGCACCCCGGGCGTGGTGGTTGCGGGCGCGGCCGACGACGAGCCTTAGGCTCGGCCCGACCTCCGCCGCTTGAGGCGGTGGGGAGGGCGCGGAGCGGCGCGCGGTGCTGCTGCGGGCACGCTCCCTGCGCGCATCCTGCGCTTCGGTCGCTACGCGCTCCGTCGCTCTCGCGCATCCTGCGCTCCGCGACTTCGCGAGTGGCCGCCGCAGGACCGCGCGCCGCTCCGCACCCGGCACGATCGTTGAGCTGCGGTCGACCCTCGCGGCATTGCACGGCGGCCTCGGGCTGCAACGCGCTGCGTGATCTGCCGGGTGCGGTGGACTATCGGCAGATTGAGATGCTGCTTCGGAACGACGGTTGGACTTCTGGTTCACTGCCGGGATCATGATGCTCGCGGCAGATGCCGCGCTGTACGTCTGGGTCGGACAGGCCGGTGTCGGCGGCGATATGCTGATGATCGCGTTGATCGTGGTAACCATCGTAGCGGCGGCAGTCGGGGTTGGCGCCGGTGTGACGAACCTGCTCGTGCGCTTTCGGCTCGATTCGGGTCCGCAGAGTGTTTGCCGGCGAAGCAATCATCGATCTTGTCAGTAGCGGCCGCGGCGGAAGCGGCAAGCAAACAGCATCCACGTCGTATTCGAGCGTCATGGTCCGACGGTTGCGGGCTCGGCCTTCGACCGCCCGCTCGGTGTCGCCGCGTCGGTTAAGGGTACGCGGTCGTAACCCGCCGAGGACACGACATTTGCATTCGAAGCTGACGCGCCGCCGCTTTTTGGTGCGGGCGGCGCTTCCGACCATCGCGCTCGGAATGGAGATCGGTGCGCCGCGGCTCGCGCGCGCGGCGGCGAGCGTCGTCGCCGTCACCGTCGTGCCGGCGCGCGGGCCCGCGCCGATTCCCGTCACGCTCGCGGTGAACGGGCAGCAGCATCGCCTGGAGCTCGAGCCGCGCGTCACGCTGCTCGACGCGCTGCGCGAGCGGCTGCAGCTGACCGGCACGAAAAAAGGCTGCGATCAGGGCCAGTGCGGGGCGTGCACCGTGCTCGTCGACGGGCGGCGCGTCAATTCGTGTCTCACGCTCGCCGTCGCGGTCGAAGGCAAGCACGTCACGACCGTCGAGGGGCTGGCGCGCGGGAATGCGCTGCATCCGGTGCAGCAGGCGTTCATCGACAAGGACGCGTTCCAGTGCGGCTACTGCACGCCCGGACAGATCTGCTCGGCGGTCGGGCTGCTGAACGAGAAGCGCAGTCTCGGCTCCGCCACCGTGCGCGAGTACATGAGCGGCAACATCTGCCGCTGCGGCGCCTACACGAATATCGTCGCGGCGGTGCAGCAGGCCGGAGGGCACGCCTGATGCGGCCGTTCGCCTACGCGCGCGCCGCGAACGCCGGCGATGCGGTCGCGACGCTCGCGCAGCATCCGCGCGGCGCGTTCCTCGCCGGCGGGACGAACATCGTCGATCTCATCAAGGTCGACGTCGCAATGCCCGACACGCTTATCGATATCAACGCGCTGCCGCTCGCGTCGATCGCCGCCGAGCGCGACGGACGCATACGCATCGGCGCGCTCGCACGCATGTCCGACACCGCGGACCATCCGCTCGTCGCGCGCGGCGCTCCCGTGCTCTCGCAGGCGCTGAACCTGTCCGCGTCGCCGCAGCTGCGCAACATGGCGTCGATCGGCGGCAACGTGCTGCAGCGCACGCGCTGCGCATACTTCCGCGATGTCTCGCAGCCGTGCAACAAGCGGCGCAACGGCGAGGGCTGCAGCGCGATCGGCGGCGACGACCGCAAGATGGCGATCCTCGGCGCGAGCGAGAAGTGCATCGCGACGCACCCTTCGGACTTCGCCGTCGCGATGCTCGTGACGGACGCGACGATCCACATCCACGGCCCGAACGGCGACCGTACGACGCCGTTCCTCGGCTTCCACCGGCTCCCGGGCGACGATCCGACGCGCGACACGAACCTCGCGGCGGGCGAGCTGATCGTCGCACTCTCGTTCGCGCCGAGCGCGCTGACGCGGCACTCCGCATACGTCAAGGTGCGCGACCGGGCGTCGTACGAGTTCGCGCTCGTCTCCGCGGCAGCCGGCATCGACGTGCGGAGCCGCACCGTGCACGACGTGCGCATCGGGATCGGCGGCGTCGCGCACGCGCCGTGGCGCGCCAAGGTCGCCGAAGCGGCGCTGGTGGGCAAGGCGCCGACCCCCGACGCCTTCGGCGCGGCGGCCGATGCGGAGCTGCGCGCGGCGAAGCCGCAGCGGCTGAACGGGTTCAAGCTCGCGATGGCGCGCGCCGCGATCGTTCGCGCGCTCGCCGCGGCAGGGGCGGCGGCATGATCGGCGCACCGCAGCCGCGCGTCGACGGGCGCGCGAAGGTCACCGGTGCGGCGAAGTACGCGTACGAGGAACCGGTTCCGAACGCCCTGTACGCCGTAATGGTCACGAGCACGATCGCGGCCGGCCGCGTCAGCGCAATCGATGCGTCCGAGGCGCAGCGGCTGCCCGGCGTCGTGACGGTGCTGACGCACGAGAACGCGCCGCGGGTGAACGCCGACGCCGCGGACCGCAAGCTCAAGGTGCTGCAGGACGCGACGGTCTTCTACGACCGGCAGCCGGTCGCGCTCGTCGTCGCCGACACCTTCGAGCACGCCGTCGACGCGGCGTCCCGCGTGCACGTCGCCTACGACCGCGCGCAGGCCGCGGCGACGATGGAGTCGCCCGGCGCGGTCGAGTACACGCCGCAGAGCGCGAACCGGAACCCGCCGGACACGTCGCGCGGCGACTTCGATACCGCGTTCGGCTCCGCGCCGGTGAAGCTCGACAACCGCTACATCACGCCGACCGAATTCCACAACCCGATGGAGCCGCACGCGGCGCTCGCGATCTGGGAGGCAAACCGCCTGACGCTCTACGACGCCGCGCAGGGCGTCTTCTCCCGGCGCGCGAGCATCGCGAAGGTGTTCGGCATCCCCGAGTCCGACGTGCGCGTCATCGCGAAGTTCGTCGGCGGCGGGTTCGGCTCGAAGGGCGGGACGAACCCGCACCACGCGCTCGCCGCGATGGCGGCGAAGGCCCTGAATCGTCCGGTGAAGCTCGTCCTCACCCGACCGCAGATGTTCGGCGGCTTCGGCAACCGGCCGCGCACCGAGCAGCGCCTGCGCATCGGCGCGGACCGCAGCGGCAAGCTGGTCGCGCTCGCGCACGACTCGCGCAGTCAGGCCTCCCGCTACGACGATTTCATCGAGAACACCGCCGTCATCTCGCGCATGCTGTATGCCGTCGAGAACCAGATCACGACGCACCGCGGCGTCCGGCACGACGTCGTCACGCCGACGTACATGCGCGCGCCCGGCGAGTCCAGCGGCTCGTTCGCGCTGGAGTCGGCGATGGACGAGCTGGCGTACGCGGTGAACGTCGATCCGGTGCAGCTCCGGCTGATCAACTATGCCGAGAGCGATCCCGAAGAGAAGAAGCCGTGGTCGTCCAAGTCGCTGCGCGCGTGCTACGAGCAGGGCGCGGCGCGCTTCGGCTGGTCGCGGCGCACGCCCGAGCCGCGGTCGATGCACACGCCGGACGGGCTGCTGGTGGGGTACGGCATGGCGTCCTCGACGTATCCCTCGAACCGCTCGTCGGCATCGGCGTCGGCGACGCTGCACGCGGACGGGACGGCGTACGTCACCAGCGGCGGCGTCGACATCGGAACCGGCGCGTACACCGCGTTCACGCAGGTCGCCGCCGAGGCGATCGGCATGCCGGTCGAGCGCGTGCGCTTCGACCTCGGCGACACGACGATGCCGCCGGCGCCGCAGGCGGGCGGGTCGCAGCTCACCGCGAGCGTCGCGAACGCGGTGCACGACGCCGGAATCGCGCTGCGCCGCCGCATCGGCGCGCTCGCGAGCGCCGATCCGCGTTCGCCGCTGCGCGGGCGCGCGTTCGAGGCGCTCGGTTTCGCGGACGGCCGCGTCTTCGTGCGCGCGCAGCCGTCGGCGGGCGAGACGTTCGTGGAGGTTCTCCGGCGCGCCGGACAAGGATCGGTCAGCGCGCGCGCGGACGTCGAGCACGATCGGGGGCAGAAGGCACCGTACTCCTCGCACGCGTTCGGCGCGCATTTCGCCGAGGTGCACGTCGACCCGGATTTCGGCACGGTTCGCCTCGCGCGCATGGTCAGCGCGTTCGCGGCGGGTCACATCGTCAACGCGCGCACGGCGCGCAGCCAATTCCTCGGCGGAGCGGTCTGGGGCGTTTCGATGGCACTGCACGAGGAGGCCCGCATCGACGAGCGCACCGGGCGCTACATGAACGCCAACCTCGAGAGTTACCTCGTTCCGGTCAATGCCGACATCCCGGCGGTCGACATCATCCTGGTCGACGAGCACGACGAACACGTGAACCCGCTCGGCATCAAGGGGATCGGTGAGATCGGGAACGTCGGCAGCGCGGCCGCCGTCGCGAACGCGGTGTACCACGCGACCGGCAAGCGCGTGCGCGACCTGCCGATCACGCCGGAGAAGCTGCTGGCGGGCTGACGCCGGCGATCGTCGTTGCGATCGCCGCCGCGCACCGCCGCCGTGGGCTCAGTGGTGCGAATAGGGCGACGTGCCGGGGACGACTTCCACGAGCTGCATCATGCCGCGGTCCTCGTGGATGAGGATGTGGCAATGGATGACGTACTGGCCGGTGAAGTCGACGAAGCGGCTGCGCATCCGGAACCAGCCCGGCACCGTGATCGTGCAGGCGCCGTTGGTGCACGCGAGGGCGTACGGCTGCAGCTGCGGGCAGTTCGCCGGCGCGGTGCAGCTCACGGGTACGCCCTGCTTCCCGGTCGGGATCGCGAACGTGTCCCACCACACCCAGGGCGGCGGCAGCACGCGCGCATTGCACGGGACGAAGCCCGGCAGGTTCGGATCGAACGTGTTCGGGTTGTTCGGATCGATCGGACACGGCTGGCTCGCCGCGTTCGGCTGGAACAGCTCGAGGATCTGGAACGGGTTGATGTGGATGTGGAACGGGTGCTGCTTGTCGTTGGCCTGGTTCATCACGATCCACTCTTCCGCCGTGTTCAGGGTCATCGTCTGGTCGACGTGGTGGTCGTCGAACTTCTTGCCGTCGATCGTATTGCTTCCGGGCCCGAAGACCAGCTCGCGGCGCCGCCCGTGCACTTCGGCGCTCGTGATGTCGTTGAGGAACGACGGGAACGCCGGGAAGTTCGCGTTCGGGATGAAGTCCATCGCGGGGCTCACCGCCGTGCCGCCGACCGCGACCGTGAGGAGCGCGCTCGGCGCTTCCGGGAACGCTCCGGACGGAGCGGCCGGCGCTGCGGTCTGCAGCAGCAGACCGTTGTTCGCGACGATGCACAGCGTGTAGTTGCCGGGTGAAGACGGCGCCTTCACGAGCAGGTCGGCGCGGTTGGCCGGCGCGAGGTTGAACTGCTTCCCGACCGCCCCGAACGTCGAGTAGTTCGCGACGTTGAGCTGCACGCCGTCCTGCGCGATCTGTCGCCATTGGACGCTCGGCGCGGGCGCCGGTGCGTTCGCGGCGTTGCACTGCGCGTTCCCCGGCTGCGTCGGCTTGAAATACGCGAACTGGACGCCGTCGCGCCACGCACCGTTGACGATGCGCCACATCTGCACCTCGCCGGGGCGCATCCCGACGAGCGGATCGATGCGTCCGTTCACCCAGAGGCGCGGGCGCTTGCCGGAACCGGGGCCGCCCGTCGGGTTGATCAGCGGGAACGGCGCGCTCGCGAGCTGCTCGATGATCAGCACGCGCTCGCGCAGCCCGCTCGCGTAATGGTGGTGCAGGTCGGTGTCGTACTGGCCCTGGATGATGAACGCGCCGACCATACCGTTCGCGACGTTGAGCGCCGTCGATCCGTGCTTGTGCGCGTGGTACCAGTGCGTGCCCGGCGACTGGCCCATGCGCATCTTCGCCGGGTCGTACTTCGGCAGCGGGAAGCAGTACGGCGCCGCGCCGAGCTGATACTGCGGCCACAGGTGCGCCGCGATCTGCGCCTGATCGGCGGGCCACAGGCGCATGCTGGCCGGCAGCGTCCCGGGATGGCCCTGATACGGCACCGTGTTGTCGTACTGCTGGAGCAGCGACTTCTGCAGGTTCTGCCACGCCAGCGGCATGTCGGTCCAGAGCTTCGGCGGCCCGTTCGTCTCGCAGCGCTGGAAGAACGCCGCGAGAATGGAGTCCGCGTTCGTTTCGGACGGCGTCAGGCCGGTCTTCGTGCGCAGCGCCGGACGGACGAAGATGAGAACGTTGTCCCCGGACGTGCTCGGCGTGGTATGCGTGCCGTGATAGTGAATGTTTGCGGTGCTCGAGCCGTGCAGGCAGTCCGGCATCGTGTCTTGCCCGGCGCTGCCCTGCTGCTGGCTGCCGACCGTGTACTGATCGCAGGCGCCCATCGTGCCGACGTCGCCGCGGTCGAGCGCGAAGCCGAAATCGTTCACGTTCACTTCGTTGAAGAACGTGAGCTCGACGAGATCGCCGACGTTCGCGCGAAGCGTCGGCCCGGGCAGCGGATCCGGACCCGCCGGCCATTTGATCGGCCTCGCGGGATCCGTGCCCGAGTAGTACCGGATGAACTGCGTCGCGCAGCGGCTGTCGCCGGCCGGGCCCCACAGCGTGCGAATGCCGTCGCTCACGCGCACCGTGCCCTTGAGCTTGTGGGCGCCGTTGCTGGCGATCTCCGGCATCTCGAGCAGCGCTTGCTGCGTCGCTGGACACGGCACGACGTGCTGCGCGGCCTGCGACTCCGCGGGGACGCGCGCGCTGAAAGCGAGCCCGACGGCGCACACGACGACGGCCGACGCGGCGCGGGCGATCCGCAACGGCGTCATGACGTCACCTGGATCGTGCCGCCGTGGTCGGCGGGCGTCAGCGAGTCGGCATACTTCAGCGTGGCGGCCGCGGTCGGGACGTACGTCGTCGACGACGAGTTCGCCGCGATCTGGTTCGCCATGTACGCGGCCGGCTTTCCGGGCGCGCCGGGCCAATGCGGCTTGTCATCGTCGTTGACCCAAATGATCTCATCGCCGACCTCGACCTTGGTCAGCGGATTCGGATCGTACGCGAAGCCGGGCGCGGTCGCCGACTTCTTGATGACGATCTGCCAAGTGAACATGCGCAAAGACCCCCTAGCGCAGCACGCCCGATCGAAGCTCGTCTTCCACCCCGAGCCGGACGAGGGCCTTACGGTCTGCGGCGGCGCACACCTTCCGGCCCCCGGCGCGCTGAACGTCCGCGCTTCCCGTCGAACGGCGCGCTCGTGACGACCAACGTCCTCGACCTCGTGGTCGAGGCGCTCCCGCACCTCCGCGGCGGGCTCGGCTACGAGTCGGCCGCGTTCACGGCGCGCCTCGTGTACGAGAACCTCGAGCTCGACGCGTGCGCCGTGGTCGATACGGAGCGCGTGCTGGCGTATGTCGGGCGCGGCGAGGACCACCACCTCGTCGGCGGTCCGTCGCTCACCGGCCTCACGCACAAGGCGATCGCGACCGGACAACCGTACACGGCGCGGCGGCGCGAGGACATCGACTGCCCCGTCGCGGGCTGCCCGCTCACGGCGGTCACGATCGCGCCGTTCGTCGTGCGCGGCGCGGCGGTCGGAGCGCTGAAGCTCTACCGCGCCGGTTCGCCGATCGCGGAATCCGACGAGAAGGTCGCCATCGGACTCGCGCGCGTGTTCTCCGTCTCGCTCGAAGCGGCGGAGCTCGACGTCCGCTCCGCGCTCGTGACGAAGGCGGAGCTCGACGCCCTGCGCGCGCGCGTGTCGCCGCACTTCCTGTTCAACACGCTCACGACGATCGCGGCGCTCACGCGCACGGATCCCGCGCGCGCACACGACCTCATCGTCGACTTCGCCGAGTACTTTCGCGACTCGTTGGCGCAGCACGCCGAGTGCGTCCCGCTCGACGACGAGCTCGAGCACGTCGAGCAGTACGTCCGCTTCGAGCGCGCGCGGTTCGGCGAGCGGCTCTCGGTCGCGTTCGAGATCGATCCGCGCGCGCGGCTGGCAATGGTGCCGGTGATGTCGGTGCAGCCGCTCGTCGAGAACGCGATCATGCACGGCCTCGCGCCGAACGGCGGCGCGGGAACCGTGCGCGTCACGGCGCGCCCGGACGGCGGCGGCACCGAGATCGCCGTCAGCGACGATGGTGTCGGCTTCGTGCCCGGTACGCCCGCGAAGAACAACGGCATCGGTCTCGACAACGTCGACCAGCGCCTGCGCAAGCTGTTCGGACCCTCGGGCGCGCTCCGCGTGACGACCGCTCGAGGCGCCGGCACTACCGTCGCGTTCCGCGTCGCGGCGGGCGAGCCGTCGACGACCGGGTGAGCCGCTGATGCGCGCGCTGGTCGTCGACGACGAGCCGCTGGTGCGCAGCGAGCTCGTCTACGCGTTGGGCCGCGTCGCCGGCGATGCGCAGATCACCGAAGCGGCCGACGCGGTCGAGGCGCTGCGCGCGCTCGGCGACGGCGCGTACGACGCCGTGTTCCTCGACATCAACCTGCCGGGCCTCGACGGCCTCGAGCTCGCGCGCGTCGTGAACCGCCAGCAGTCGCCGCCGCAGATCGTGTTCGTCACCGCGCACGACGTGCACGCCGTCGACGCGTTCGAGCTCGCCGCGTTCGATTACGTCGTCAAGCCGGTCTCCGAGTCGCGCCTCGCGCGAACGGTCGAGCGGCTGCGCGCGCATCGCGCGGACAAGGCGTCGCCGCCGCCGGGGGGAACGCCGTCGGCCGTGCGCGTCGCGCTCGACGATGGCGACCGAACGCGCCTCGTGAAGGTCTCCGACATGCGCTACGTGCAGGCGAACGGACACGTCGTGACCGTGCGGCTGTTCGACGACGACCTGCGCTGGAAAGGAAGCCTCGCCGACGCGGCGGCACGATTGGAGCCCAACGGCTTTCTGCGCGTGCACCGCGCGTATCTCGTCAACCCGGAGCGCGTCGTCGAGGTCGAGCCGTTTTTCGGGGGCGCGTACCTGCTGCGCGTCGACGACAAGGCGCGCAGCGAGGTCCCCGTCTCGCGCAACTACCTGCCCGCGGTGCGCAAGGCGCTCGGACTCTAGCCGCGCCTACGTCCGCGCCGCGATCGCGACCTGCGCCTCGAGCGGACGTCCCGCGCGAAAGTTCTCGAGATTGCGCTCGAGCAGCGCCATGATGCGGCGCGGCGCGACCTCGCCGCCGTAGCCCGCGACGTGCGGGGTGATGAGCACGTTGGGCAGCGTCCAAAGCGGGTCCGACTCCGGCAGCGGTTCGGGCTCCGTCACGTCGAGCCCGGCGCCGCCGAGCGCGCCGCCGGCGAGCGCGTCGCGCAGCGCGGCGTGATCGACGATGCCGCCCCGGGCGATGTTGATCAGGATCCCGTGCCGCGGCATCGCGGCAAGCGCGCGCGCGTCGATCAGGTGCCGCGTGGCCGCGTTGAGAGGCACTGCGAGCACGACCGCATCCGTGCGCGCGAGCACGTCGTGCAGTTGCGTGCCCGACGCCGCCTCGTCCGCCAGCGGATCGACGCGTCCGCTGCGGGTCACCGCGACGGTCCGCGCGCCGAAGCTGCGCAGCCGAGCTGCGACCTCGCGGCCGATGTTGCCGAAGCCGACGACGGCGACGCGCGCGCCGTGCAGCGTTCCGATGGTGCGCGCGTTGCTCTGGTCCCAGCGGCCGGCCGCGGCGTTGCTCACGGCCTCGGGGATGTGACGCACCAGCGCGAGCAGCATCGCGAGCGCGTGCTCCGCGACCGTCGGCGCGTATGCGTCGCCGGCGTTCGTCACCGTGACGCTCGCCGGCGCCCCGTGGAGCTCGACCGGATCGTAGCCCATCGTCGGCAGCTGCACCCAGCGAAGCCGCGGAGCCGCGCGCTCCAGGGCGCGGACGACGGCCGCGTCATAGTATGCCGGCCAGATCCACAGCGCGTCGGCGTCCTCGACGGCGCGGTGCAGGGCGTCCGCGTCCTCGACGACGACGCCCTCGGCACCGTGCCGCCCGGCGAGCGCGGCGAGCTCGCGGGCGAGAACGGGCGTATGGATCACGACGCGCATGCCGGCCCGTTCGCCGCGCGCGCCCGAGCGCACTTCGGGAAGCGATTCGCGCCGTTCGCGCACGGCGCCGCGACGCCCGCGCGCGGCGCGGCTATCGTAAGGCGCATGACGATGACCGAACTCGCCGCCGCCGCCGCGTCGCTCGTGTCGGGCGGCCGCGGCATTCTGCCGCTGGATCAGCCTGCCGCGATCGCGAACGCGCAACTCTCGCTCCTCGGCATCGCCCGCTCGGAAGCCTCGCGGCGCGCGTTTCGCGAGGTGGCCGTCACCGCGCCGGAACTCGAGCGCTTCGCGGGCGGCGTGCAGCTCGACCGGGAGGCGCTGCGCCAGCGCACGAGCGGCGGGCGCCGCTTCGTCGACGTGCTGCGCGCGCGCGGAATCGTCCCCGGCATCGCGATGTCGGCCGATGAGGTGCCGCTGCCGTTCGCACCCGGCGAGACGGTCGTCGAGGGGCTCGACGGGTTGCGCGGCCGGCTCACGGAAGCCGCCGCGCTGGGCGCGGGCTTCGTGACGTTCGGCGCGATGTTCGCCGTGAACGACGCCGGTGCGCCGACCGATCGCGCGATCGCCGCGAACGTGCACGCCCTCGCGCGCTTCGCCGCGCTCGCGCAGGAACGCCGCGTCGTTCCGATCCTGCACGCGGCGATCGACTGCGACGGCGCATCGACGATCGAGCACTGCGCGCAGGCGATGGAACGGATCCTGCGCGCGCTGATCGCGCAGCTCGCCGCGAGCGGCATCGCGCTCGACGCCCTCGTGCTGCAGCCGACGATGGTGACCCCTGGGGCGGACTCGGCGCAGCGCGCCGACGCGGCGACGGTCGTCGCGGCGACGCTGCGCGTGCTGGGCCTGACGGTCCCCGTCGCGGTGGCCGGCATCGCGTTCGCGGCCGGCAGCACCGACGAGCACGATGCGACCGAGTACCTGTGCGCGATGAACCGCACGATGCCGCGCCGGCGTCCGTGGCCTCTCACGTTCTCATACGGCGCCGAGCTTCGCGAGCGCGCGCTGGCCGCGTGGCGCGGCCGCGACGACCGCGTTGCCGACGCGCAGCACGAGCTGCTGCGCGCGGCGGAGTGCAGCGGTCTGGCCGCATGCGGCGCGCACGGGCGCGCGCACCGCGAGCGCGCTACGGTGACCGCAGCCGCCGCGGCGTAGCCCCGCCGGGCGGGGGGACGCTCGGGCGGCCGTGCGAAGCCCGGCCGCATGGCGTTCGTCTCGCGGCTTTTCGCGACCAGTTCCGTCGAGAAGCTGCGCGAAGTCGCCAAGAGCAAGAAGCTTCGCCGCGCGCTGACCGCCAAGGACCTGGTGTCGATCGGGCTCGGCACGATGATCGGCGGCGGCATCTTCACGACCATCGGGACCGGCGTGAAGGGAGCGGGACCCGCGGTGATCGTCTCGTACCTGCTCGCGGGACTGACGTCGTTCTTCGCAGCGCTGTGCTATGCCGAGCTCGGCGCGATGGTGCCGGTCGCGGGCAGTGCTTACACGTTCGCGTACGCGACGATGGGCAAGCTGTTCGCCTGGATCATCGGCTTCGCGCTGATCTTCGAGTACGGCATCAGCGCGGCGCCGGTCGCGCAGCAGTTTTCAGGCGCGCTGCAGGACGTGCTCAAGACCGCGGGCATTACGCTCCCGACCTGGGCACAGACGTCGAGTCTCGCGATCCACGGCGACTGGTGGCAGCCCGCCGCGTACGACCTCGCGCACTCGCAGTACGACGTCGTCGGCGCGCTGTTCGTGATCGGCCTCTCGGTGCTGCTCTCCGTCGGAATCCGCGAATCGGCGACGACGAACAACGTCTTCGTCGTGCTGAAGATCTCGGCGCTGCTCGTGTTCATCGTCGCAGGCGCGTTCCTGTTCCACGCCGCGAACCTCGCGGACTTCAATCCGAAGGGGATCGGCTCGCTCTCGCCGTTCGGGGGCACGCTGGAGGCGGACCAGCCGTACGGTATCATCCCCATCGCCGCGCTCGTGTTCTTCAGCTACATCGGGTTCGACACCGCGACGACGACCGCGGAGGAGTGCAAGAACCCGCAGCGCGACATCCCGATGGGCGTGATCGGCGCGCTCGCGATCGGTACGGTGCTGTACTGCGCGACCGCGATCGTGCTCGTCGGTGCGGTGCCGTGGTCGCACGTGCCGGTGAAGGACCCGCTGGTCGCCGCGCTCGCGCCGTTGCAGCTGCCGTTCGTCTCGTGGATCATCACGATCGGCGTGTTCGCCGGCACGACGAGCGTCGCGCTCGCGTCGCTGCTCGGTCAGTCGCGCATCTTCTACGTGATGGCGCGCGACAAGATGCTGCCGCCCGCCGTCGCATATATCCACCCGCGCTTCAAAACGCCGGTCCGCACGACGTTGCTGACCGGGATCGCGGTCGCGCTCCTGACGCTCATCGTCCCGCTCAACGAACTGCTGAACCTCGTGAACATCGGCACGCTGAGCGCGTTCACGGTGGTCTGCGCGGGCGTGCTGTACCTGCGCCGCCGCAAGCCCGACATACCACGCAGCTTCCGCGTGCCGTTCGTGCCGCTCTTCCCGATCCTCGGCATCGTGTTCGCGGTGTTCCTGGCCGTGTTCGGCCTGTCGCACACGACCTGGACGTGGTTCCTGATCGCGCTGGTGGTCGGGCTCGTCTTTTTCTTCAGCTACGGCTTCTGGCGCTCGAACCCGGACGAGATCGAGTACGTGCCCGAGCCGGACGCCCTGGAATACTCGAAGGCCGGGCGGTGAAGCGGCGGCTGAACGCGGACCCGATGCAGAAGAGCCGCACGGACGCGTTCACGGACGGCGTCTTCGCCATCGCGATCACGCTGCTGGTCCTCGAGATCCGGCTGCCCGACCTGCGCTCGACGAGCGGCGCGAGCGCCGACCAGGCGATGCGCGCCTTCCTCGAGACGCTTGGCGTCCCGCTTCTCGCGTACGTCCTGAGCTTCGGAACCGTCGGCATCATCTGGCTGAACCACCACGCAACGTTCGCGGGGATCACGTACGTGGACCGCGTCGGAAACACGCTGAATTTACTGCTGCTCGGGATCGTGTGCTTCATCCCGTATCCCACCGCGCTGCTCGCGCGGTACGGCGCGCTGCCGTCGTCGACGGCGTTCTACGGCGCGACGTTCTTCGCAATGTCGGTCGCGTATGCGATCAACTGGCAATATGCCGTACGCGCGCAGCACGTGGTCGACCCGTCGTTCCCGGGCCTCACCCTGCGGCAGTCGCTTCGGGGGACGATCGGGACGGTTTTCTACGCGGCCGGAACGCTGCTCGCGTTCGTGCAGCCGGTCGCGGCGATCGTGGTCTACATCGCGGTCGCGGTGTACTACCTGCTGCCGGGACTCTTCGGCCGGCGGCTGGCCGCCGGGTCGGCACGATGACCGAGACGGGCTACGTGCGCCGCGAGAAGCGCGTCGTGTACGAGAACCCCTGGCTGCGCTTCGAGGCGCACGACATCGTGCACCCGACCGGAGTCGCAGGGGAGCACGGCGTCGTCGTCACGCCGCGCGCGAGCGCGGTGGTGCTCGTCGACGGCGGCGACGTGCTGCTCACGCGGCAGGCGCGCTTCGCGATCGACCGCGTCGTGCTCGAAGCGATCAAAGGCGGCCGTCACCCGGACGAGGACGGGCTCGCGTGCGCGCAACGCGAGTCGCGCGAGGAAGCGGGCATGATCGCGGAACACTGGACGGCGCTCGGGCAGGTCTACGAGATCCCTTCGATCGTACAGGAGCCGGTCGAGCTATTCATGGGTGCGGGCTTGCGCGCCGCGCCGCTGCCCCCGGAAGCGGTCGAACGCATCGAGGTCGTTCGCATGCCGCTCGCCGACGCGCTCGATGCCTGCCTTCGCGGCATCATCGACGACGCCGTCACCGCCGTGGCGTTGCTGCGCGCACGCGCCGCGCTCGAGCGCGTGACGTGAGCAAACGCACGAACCCGAAGAGCGTCGTCGCGACGCTGCGGACGCGCGCGCTATCCTTCCCGGGAGCCTGGGAAGACCATCCGTGGGGCGACACCGTCGTGAAGGCCGGCAAAAAGATCTTCGCGTTCCTCGGCGACGCGTCGATCACGCTGAAGCTGACCGAAGCGCACGAGGCCGCGATGTCGGTTCCCGGCGCGAAGCCGACCGCATACGGGCTCGGCAAGGCGGGCTGGGTGACGCTCCCGCTCGATGCCGGCGCGCCGCCCGTGGACGTGCTGTGCGACTGGCTCGACGAAAGCTATCGCAACATCGCGCCGAAGAAGCTCATCGCGCAGCTCGAGACGTAGCGTCGATCCATGCGCGGAGCACGCCGTCGGCGTCGTCGCGCGGCGTCCACGGCGCGTCCGGCAGCGAGAACTCCAGCACGAGGCCGTTCGGATCGACGACGTACACGTGCTCGTCGTTCGGGCCGTCGTGATACTCGATCCAGTGCTCGGCGTTCGCGCGCTCGACGCGGCCGCGCATCGCCGCGACCGCGTCGGACGAGTCCAGCGTGATGCCGACGTGGCGGATGTCGCGCGGCAGGCCGTCGGGGTGCGGGCGCGCGATCCCCGCGTAGGAGAAGAAGTCCACCTCGACGCCGCAGACGTCGTACACGGCCATCACGTAGCGCCCGTTCCACGTCGAGCTGTCGCCCGAGCGTGCGAGCTTCAGCGTCGCGCCGAGCACGTCCGTGTAGAACCGGTGCGTCGCCTCGACGTCGAAGGCAGGGTGCGCGACGTGTCCGATCATGACGATACCTCCGGAGGCGACGCCTTCGCGCTCCACAGGTGCTCCGGCGTGCCGAGGGCGTGGTTGATCCATCGCGACCACACGAAGAGCGCGTCGGAGAGACGGTTCACGTAGCGCACGGCGTCCATGGAAATCTCCTCGCCGTTCTCACGTGCGCCGATCAGGAGGCGTTCGGCGCGGCGGCACACCGTGCGCGCCTGGTGCAGAAAGCCCCCGGCGTACGATCCGCCCGGGTGGATGAAGTTCGCCAGCGGCTCGAGATCCCGCTGCGCGCGGTCGATCGCGCGCTCCAGCGCCGTCGCGTCGCTCGCGGAGGTCAGCGGCATGCCCTCCCACCGGTCCTTCGGCAGCGTCGCGAGGTCGCTGCCGAGGTTGAAGAGGGCGTCCTGCGTCCACGCCAGCCAGGCATCGAGCTCGAGCGCGACCTCGCTCGCCCGCGCCGCATCGCTCGGCGATCCGCCGCGCGCGACGTCCGCGAGCGCCGTGCGCGCGAGACCGATCACCGACGAGAGCTCGTCGATCGTGCCGTACGCCTCGATGCGCAGCGCGTTCTTCTTGACGCGCTGCCCGCCGACGAGTCCGGTCGTGCCGTCGTCGCCGGTACGCGTGTAAATGCGGGTCAGCTTGGGCATCTGCCGACCGCTTCGGCTCGCGCCGCACACATCTTTGCCGACCAGGACGCCCCTCGGGATTCCCGAACCCGGGGCGTTTGGTCATGGAACGGTCCCTCGAACGCATCCCGCCGAAGAGCGCAGACCTCTCGGAATGGTATCAGGCCGTGTGCTATCAGGCGCAGCTCGTCTCGCAGGCGCCGGTGCGCGGCTGCCTCGTGCTGCGGCCGTACGGCATGGGGCTGTGGGAGCGTCTGCAGTCCGAGCTGGATCGCCGGTTCAAAGAGACCGGCCACGAGAACGCGTACTTTCCGCTGCTCATCCCGGAGTCGCTGCTGATGAAGGAGGCGCAGCACGTCGAGGGCTTCGCGCCGGAAGTCGCGTGGGTCACGGAGGGCGGGTCGGAAAAGCTGACCGAGCGCCTCGCGATCCGGCCGACGTCCGAGGTCATCTTCGGCGTGATGTACGCGGAGTGGATCCAGTCGTACCGCGATCTGCCGATGCTGATCAACCAGTGGTCAAACGTGATGCGCTGGGAGAAGCGCACGCGTCCCTTCCTGCGCACGGCGGAGTTCTTGTGGCAGGAAGGCCACACCGCGCACGCGAGCGAGTCCGAAGCGGCCGAGGAAGTCGCGCGGATGCTCGAGGTGTACCGCGAAGTCGCCGAAGACGTGTGCGCGGTTCCCGTGTACAAAGGCGAGAAATCGGCGTCCGAGCGGTTCGCGGGCGCGAACCACACGTACTCGATCGAGGCGCTCATGCCGGACGGGCGCGCGCTGCAGTCGGCGACGTCGCACGAGCTCGGGCAGAACTTCGCGCGCGCGTACGACATCACGTTCGCGGCCGAGGACCAGACGCAGCAGTTCGCGTGGACGACGTCGTGGGGAATGTCCTGGCGCATGCTCGGCGGTCTGATCATGACGCACGGCGACGACCGCGGGCTGCGCATCCCGCCGCGGATGGCGCCGACGGAGGTCGTGATCGTGCCGATCCCGCGCGGCGACACGGCGCGTCTCGACGCTGCGGCGCGCGACCTGTACCAGCGCTGCAAGGATGCGGGTCTGCGGGTGAAGCTCGACGACCGTGCGGGGCAGTCGCCCGGGTTCAAGTTCAACGAGTGGGACATGCGCGGCGTACCGATCCGGCTCGAGCTCGGCAACCGCGATCTGGACGCCGGCGTCGCGACGCTCGTGCGGCGCGACCGCGCCGTGAAGGAGGAAGGGCAGAAGCAGCAAGTCCCGCTCGACGAGGTGATCGCTTTCATTCCGCTCGTGCTCGAGCAGATCCAGCACAACCTCTTCGCGCAGGCGAAGACGTTCTTGCAGGATCACACGATCGCGACGCTCGACCGCGAGGAGTTCTTTCGCCTGCTGCGCGAGCGCGCCGGCATGATCGACGTACCCTGGTGCGGACGTCCCGAGTGCGAGGCGGCCGTCAAGGACGCGACGAGCGCGTCGACGCGCAACCTGCGGGCCCTTCGACAGCCTCAGGATGACGCGCGGGCGCCGGTGTGCGTGCCGTGCGGCGAACCGGCGCGGTACCAGGCCTATTTCGCGCAAGCGTACTAGCGCGCTCGCGGCGCTCGTCGTCGTCCTGAGCTTCGGCTGTCCGCAGCGTCTCGACGCGTCGAACGGCGACCCCCGCGTGATCGGCCGCAGCTTCGGCGGCGATGTCGACACGGCGCGTCGCGTCGCATCGCGGCTGCTCGCGCGTCCGCTTGCGGCACAGCTCCTCCGCGTGCGGTGCGAGCGTTCGGGCGGTCACGTCGACTGCGGCCTGATCGTGTCGGGCACCAGGTTCCACCGCACGCTCGACCTCGCCGGCTGGAACGCGGAGATCGCGGGCTTGATCGACGGTGCGTACGCCGCGGTCCCGGCGCTCGACGAGGTCGATTGCTGGGCGACGGTCCCGATCGATGCAGGCAAGGGAACCGTCGTCAGCGGCGACTTCGCGCAACCGACGACCGCCGACGTGTTCTCGATCACCATTCCGCGTGCGGCACGAGCGCGCGTGCGCTCTCGGCTCGCGGCCGGGACCGGCGTCTTCTGGGACCCGGCCTTTCACGCGTCGCTGTCGAAGGGGACGCGCGGATGATCCGAACGACGACGCTTCCGAACGGCCTGCGCGTGCTGACGGAGCGCATGACCCACGTGCGCTCGGCCACCGTGGGCGTATGGTGCGACGTCGGGTCGGCGTTCGAGCCGGCTGAGCGCCGGGGCATCTCGCACCTGCTCGAGCACATGGTCTTCAAGGGCACCGCGCGGCGTACCGCGCGCGACATCGCGGAGCAGATGGACGCCGTCGGCGGCGAGCTCAACGCCATGACGGACAAAGAGTCGACGTGCTTCTACGCGCACGTCGTCGACCGCCATCTGCCGCTCGCCGTCGACGTGCTGGCCGACATGCTGCAGTTCGCGCGCTTCGACGCCGACGATCTGTCGCGCGAGCGCGAGGTCGTGCTCGAAGAGATCAAGATGTACGACGACTCGCCGGCGGAGGTCGTCCACGACCGGTTCGCCCGCGCGCTGTGGCGCGGCGCGAACCTCGGCGATCCGACGATCGGCTTCGCGCACACGGTCCGCGCGATCTCGCGCGACGACCTGGTCGGCTGGCGTTCCGCGAGGTATGCGCCCTCGACCGTGTTCATCACGGCAGCCGGCAACGTCGATCACGACGCCGTCGTTCGACACGTCGAGGATGCGTTCGGCAGGTTCGGCGGCGACGCGCTGCCGCCGGGGCCCGAGCGCCCGCGCTTCACCGCGGCGATCGACGTCGCGATCGACGACACGGAGCAGGCGTACGTGCTGCTCGGCACGCCCGGCCTCGGCCTGCGCGACGAGCGCCGCTACACCTTCTCGGTGCTCGACACGATCCTCGGCGGCGGTATGTCGAGCCGGCTGTTCCAGAGCGTGCGCGAAGAACGCGGCCTGGCGTACGAGATCTCTACGTTCCAGCAGGGATACCGCGATGCCGGGCTGTTCGGGGTGAGCGCCGGCTGCACGCCCGAGCGCGCGCAGGAGTGCGTCGACGTCGTTTCGGCCGAGCTCGACCGCCTGCTGCACGATGGCGTGCGGGCCGAGGAGCTCGAGCGCGCGCGCGAGCACCTCAAGGGCAACCTCACCTTGGCACTGGAGAGCACGTTCAACCGCATGGCGCGGCTGGCGCGCAACCTGCTGGTCCACGGACGACAGATCGCGACGGAAGAGGTCGAGGCGCGCTTCGACGCGGTGAGCGCCGGTGAGGTCGACGCGCTCGCGCGCGATCTGCTCGCGCCGGCGCAGCGCGGCCTGTGCGTGCTCGGTCCCGTCGCGGTGCGGGGAGTACGGCTCCCCGGAGCTGCAGCCGCGTGAGCGGCGTCGTCAACGCGAACGTCGTGCTCGCCGTCGCGGCGAACTTGATCCCGCAGGCGATCGCGATCGGCGCGTACGCGGCGCGGTACGCGGGCGTCACGACGCGCCGCATCGCGACGGCGATCTCGCTGTTCAGCCTGCTCGTGACCGCGAGCCGGCTGGCGGCGCTCTTCATGGTGCCCTCGCTCGGCGCGCTGGCCGACGGCACGGCGAACGCCGCGCTGCGCGCGCACCGGACCGTCGTCTCGCCCGACGCGCTGCACGTGTTCGATCTGCAGATGCGCATCATCATCGCCGCCGGGTCGGTAGGCATCATCCTCGGCGCGCTGATCCTGCCGATGTTCCTCGCGGGGTTCACGCGCGGGATCGCCTCGTTCGAGCGGCGGGGCTCGATCCCGGCCGCGCTGACCCGGCTGCTCGATCCCTCGGTGATCGGATGGCTCTTCGCGCACCTGCGGCCGCGCCGGTTCTCGCTCGCGGACTTTCCGATCGCGCGCGTGCCGCGCACGCTGCTCATCTTCAACGTCGTGCTCTTCGCGGTGTACTCCGTCGGCGTCGTCGCGTCGTACTACGCGAGCGTAATCGACCTCGGCGCGCGCACCACGGCGAGCGGGCTCTCCGGCCTCGTGAACGGAATCGGCACCGTCGCGTTCGCGCTCTTCATCGATCCGAACACGGCGCTCATCGTCGACCAGACCGTGCGGGACGAGCGCCCGCGGCAGGACGTGGCGGCCATGATCTTCTGGCTGATCGTCACCGCGTTCATCGGCACGCTGGTCGCGCAGCTCATTCTCTTCCCCGCCGCGGAGTACATCGCCGCGGTCGCGCACGTGTGGCCCCACGGCAAGCCCTGATCGTGGACCGAACGCTTCGCATCGCGCTCCTGCTCCTCGCCGCGATCGTGCTTCCGCTGGGAACGAGCGGCTGTGCCGCCGACATCGCGCACTGGATCGTGAAGCAGCGCAACCACCAAGGCGACGTCGCGCTCGCGCACCGTAACTTTCCCGACGCGTCGGTGGCGTACCAGCTCGCGCTCAAGATCGAGCCGAAGAACCAGCACGCGCGGGACGGCCTGACGATCGTGCAGCTGCGCCTCGCGCAGACGTTCTTCGCCGCCTCGAAGTTCGACGAGGCGATCGACGCGCTCGCCGTCGCGTCGCGGTACTCGCCGAAGGACGACCGCGTCGCGAGCCTGCGCAGCGAGATCGAGCAGGCTGAGATCAAGCGCGACATCGTCGTCTCGAACTACCCGTCGTACAAGGTCACCGGGCGGGCGCTCTCGCGCGCGTACGCGCAGCTCAAGACGGAGAACGACGAGATCCTCCTCGCGCTGCACCGCTTCGACTACACCTACGACACCTCCGATCTCAGCGCGGCGATCCGCCAGAGCTATGCGCTCAACGAGGAGGTCGCGCGGCTCACGAGCCGCCTGCAGTTGTACCGCCAGCTGGTGGAGTTCGGCGTGCCGGAACACTCCACGGAGAACCTGGCGCCGCCTGCGAGCCTGCTGCCGCTGCCGTAGCGCGCGTGCGGCGCGACTGCGGGCGCCACCGAACACGCCACGCCGCCGTGGGAGACGACCCTCGAGGACTGGTACGTCTCACGTTGCCGCGCCGCACGGATCCGGGGTGATCTTCCAGTCGCGGCGCCAGTTCGCGTATGCGCCCGCCATCTCGCGTTTGCGGAACGCTCGCCAGCGATCTTCGGCGCCGGGCAGCACCTTCGCGGGGTCCGTCTCGTACACCGGCCACGCCGCCGCCGGGTCCGACACCGGGAAGCGCGAGAGCCAGCAGAAGAGCTCGAGGTTCGTCTGTTTCAGCCGAACGGGCTCGACGGCGATGAAGTAGCGCGCGCCCTTGCGGATCGCGCTCTGCTCGTCGAACGGCGTCCACAGGTGCGGGTCCTCTTCCCAGCCCTTGCGCCCGATCGTGTACAGGATCGAGGGATCGTAGTGCCCCATCACGACGAGCGCGCCCGGCGCGAGCATCGCGTCGAGCTGCTTCGCGCGCACGTAGTTCGCCTTGCTCCATCCGTAGTACGGCGCGATCTGCCGATACCCGATCAGCGCGGCGACGATCCAGAGAACCGCAACGCCGCCCGCGCGAACCGAAAGGCGACCAGCCGGCGCGGGCCATCGCTCGAACGCGGCCGCGCAGAGCCCTCCGATCAGCAGCGCCCCGAGCGGCAGCAGCAAGTAGAGATAGTAGTCGACGCGCTCGACCGTGACGACCACGTATGCGTACAGGAGTCCGCCGCCGAGCCATCCCCACAGCAGCGCGTTCGAGCGCGAGCGCAGCCGCGCGAAGCATGCGATCACCGCGAGCGCGAACGCGATCGGGCCGAGCATCGTCGTGGCGAGCATCACGAGCGCGCGCCCGAAGGCGACCGCTTTGAGCGCGAACAGATGCGGTGAGCCGAGCGCCCCGAGCAAGGACGGAACGACGTGCAGGCGCGTGATGCCGCTGGCCCAGTGCCACTCCGCGTGCGCGGACACGAAGCGGTCGTACGCGTACAGCGGCACGAACGCGACGGCGGCGAGCGCCCAGAGCTGCGGGCGCGCGAGCGTGCCGCGCACGCCGAAGCGCGCGAGCGCGCACGCCGCGACGGGGATCGCCGCCGCGACGGCGACCGGCTTGGCGAGGAAGGCCGCCGCGAGCAGCAGCGCGGGCGCCCACCAGCCGCGCCACGCGGTGTCATCCTGAGCTCGTGTGTCATCCTGAGCTCGTGTGTCATCCTGAGCTCGTGTGTCATCCTGAGCTCGCGTGTCATCCTGAGCTTGTCGAGGATCCACCGCGCGCACGCGTACAGCGCGCACGTCATCAAGAACACCATCGCGGTGTCCGGCATGAACGTGCGGCTGTAGTACCACGCGCCGGGCAGGATCGCGTACGCGGCCGCGGCCGTGATGCCCGCGAGCGTACCGGGACGCCCGGCGAGCGGAAACAGCCAGCGCGCGAACGCGGCGACCACGGGAATCGTCGCGACGCCGAACGCGAGCGAGATCAGGCGGCCGAAAATCTCGTGCACGCCGAAAAGCTTGTACAGCGACGCCGCGAGAAACGGGACGATCTGGAGCTCGAGCTCGACGTAGTTCGGCGGCGGACCGTCGTAGTCGGTCTGCGGGAACAGCGGGTTGAACTGCAGCTGCGCGAAGTTGCGCGCGATCGCGGCCGTGTCGCCCTGACGCCAGCCCGGGTGATCGAAGATCGGGTCGTGGATACCCTTGAGGCGCAGTGCCGCGCCGACCGCGGTCACGCACAGCGTCGCGATCCAGAAGCGCCGCCCCTCGGTCACGGGACGGCCCGGAACGTCCAGTACTTGTTCACGAAGAAGTTGACGACGATGCCGGACACGGTCGCGCAGAACCACGTGCGGTGTCCGTGCCCGAGCAACGGCGCGACGAGCGTCGATACGATGAGGCCGACGAACAGCGCGAGCACGGAAACGCTCAGAAACTGCGCCGCCTCGCGGCCCGCGTGACCCGTCGAGCGGAACGTCCAAACGCGGTTGAGGAAGTAGTTCGACACGCCGCCCGCGAGAAACGCGATCGAGTAGATCGCGTAGTACGGACCGGCCTTGGTCGCCGTCGGCCCGATCGCTTTCTGCAGCAGCGTGAAGATCACGAGGTTCACCACGAACCCGGACGCGCCGACGATGCCGAACTTCACGAACTGCCGCACGCCCCGGCGCTCCTTCACGCGCCGGAGCAGCTCGGAGGCCGGGGCACTCACGCGACCCAGTACCAGTCCGCGAACAGCACGGTGAACAGCCCGAGCAGGGGCAGCGAGAACGCGACGTACGCGTTGCTGAACGTCGGGCGCGCGCCCCACAGCCCGAACAGGGCGAACATCGGGAAGAGCACGAGCGCGAACCGCTGCATGCTCATCAAGCTGCCCGTCGACATCGGAATGAAGATCGAGAGCGCCATGTAGACGACGTACGACAGCCTCAGCCGCCGCACGCCGGCGACCAGCACGATCAGCATCAGCAGCGTGAACGCCAGCTCGAGCACCTCGTTCGCGACCGTCTGCGGCGCGTGCGCGTGCACCATCTTCGCGACGCTGTTCGCGACGGCGGTCCACGGCGGCGCGGCGTGCCGGCCCCAGTGCGCCTGCACGTGCGAGAAGCGCAGCGGGTCGCCGTTCAGCACCCAGAGGTACGCCATGTACGTCGCGAGCCCGAGCGGGACGAGCACCAGGCCGGCGAAGGGCTTGACGACGTCGTCGAACCAGTAGCGGAAGAACTCGCGCCCGCCTTCCTTCGCCGCAACGACCCATTCGATCAGCAGCGGAACGGCGAGCAGGACGCCTTCCGAGCGCGTCGAGGCCGCGAGGAAGCCGATCGCGCCCGCCATCAGCCAGCGCCGCTCGCGCATGTAATAGAACGACGCGACGGTCAGGAACAGGAACAGCGACTCGCTGTAGACGGCCGAGAAGAAGATCGCCGTCGGGAAGATCGACACGTAGAACGCGGCGCGCTGCGCGACGTGGCGATTGTACTCGTGCTCGACCAGCTTGTAGAAGTAGAGCAGTGCCAGAAAACTCGCGGCGTTGGAGACGATGAGTCCCGCGGCGAGCTCCGAGCCCGTGAACGCGCCGAAGATGCGGATGAGCAGCGGGTAGAGCGGGAAGAACGCGGCGTCGGTGCCCGAGTAACCGTTGCGCGCGATGCCGAGATAGTGCTCGGCGTCCCAGCGCCCCCACACGGCGAGCAGCGGGTTCGTCGATGCGGCGTAGTGGATACCGGGTCGCTGTCCGATCACCATCGCGGCGAGCTCGGCGATCGCGAGCAGCGGCAGTCGCGTCATGACGAACGTCAGGGCGACTTCGCGCACGGTGCGGTTGAACCGCGCGGCGATCGCGATCTTCGCGATCACGAACGCGGCGATCGCGAACGCAACCGCGCGGCCGGTGCCGTGTGCGCCGCTCGGCGCGAGCAGGGTCGCCCAGAGCAGCACGATCGGGGACCAGGAAACCGCGTCGAACCGCAGCGCCGCGATCTCGTCGACGCGCGCGCGCCGCGCGAAGTAACGCCCGTACGCGATCCAACCGGCGTAGACCCCGGCGATGCCGAGAATCAGCGATCCGACGAGCGTTACTTCGAGGAAGGCCGGACCGTGCGGCGCGTGCAGCGCGACGGCGTACCAGAGGAAGAAGCCGGTCGTGAGACCGGCGACGCCGACCGTCGCGACGGCCGGGCGCCCGACGGCGGCCACGAACGCGGCGGGTTTCGACCGGGCGGCCGATCCGGCGAGGGCGACTTCCACGGTCCCGGTCGTTCCGCGCGCACTGCGTCGGTCGCCTGCATGGATCGCGGAACCGTCCCGGGCAAGCTAGGTGTCACAACTCACGGGGCAACCAGGGAGCAGCGTCATTCCGAATCGTTTCGATCTCATCGTCGTGGGCGCGGGCAGCGGCGGCTACGCGGCCGCACGCACGGCACGCGATCTCGGCGCGAACGTCGCGCTCGTCGATCGCGGTCCGCTCGGCGGGCTGTGCATCCTGCGCGGCTGCATGCCGTCGAAGACGCTCATCGCGACGGGCGACCTGCTGCACGCGATCCGGACGTCGGGCGAGCTCGCCGTACGCGCGGACGAGCCGCAGCTCGACTTCCGCGCGCTCGCGGAACGCAAGCGCCGCCTCGTGCAGGGCTGGGCGGACTACCGCGTCGCCGGGATCGAGACGTTCCCACTGTTCCGCGGCGACGCATGGTTCGAGTCGGCGACGACGCTTCGCGTCGGGGACGACGTCCTGTACGCACCGCGGTTCGTCATCGCGACCGGAAGCAGCGTCGTGCCTGCGGCGGTGCCGGGTCTCGCGGAGGCGGGCTACATCGACAGCGACGCGGCGCTCGATCTGGAAGCGCCGCCGCGCTCCCTCGTCGTGCTCGGCGGCGGCTACGTCGGCTGCGAGCTGAGCCAGTTCTTCCACCGTGCCGGCGTGCCCGTGTCGATCCTGATCCGCTCCCAGCAGCTGCTGTCGGGCGAAGACCGCGACGTCGGCCTCGGCCTGACGGAATATTTCCGCGAAGAGGGCATCCGCGTCGAGAGCGGCGCGCAGGTACAGCGCGTCGTCGTACGAGACGGCATGAAGGTCGTGCAGTACGCGCAGAACGGCGCCGAGCACGAGGTCTCGGCGCATGAGAATCTTCTACGCGCTCGGCCGCGTGCCGAACGTGTGCGACATGAATCTCGACGCGGCCGGTGTCGAACACCACGACATCACCGGCATCCCGGTCGACGACACGCTGCGCACCTCGAACCCCGACGTCTTCGCCGTCGGTGATGTGACCGGACGGTTCCCGCTCGTTCACGTCGCGATCCAGCAGGGCGAGATCGCCGGCCGCAACGCCGCGACCGGTGCGCGCGAGCGCGCCGACTACCGCATCTCGAAGACGCACACGATCTTCACCGATCCGCAAGTCGCGGTCGTGGGCGAGACGGAGCGCGAGCTCGACGCCGCGGGCGTTCCGTACCTGAAAGCGTCGTACGCATTCGAAGAGCATGGCAAGGCCGTCGCACTCGGCCGCACGCAGGGGTTCGTGAAGATGCTGGCGTCGCCGCAGGACGGCCGCATCCTCGGCGCGGCGATCCTCGGTCCTGAAGCGTCGGATCTGATCGAGCCGCTGATCGTCGCGATGGCGTACGGCGCGAGCGTGCAGGACTACGCGCGCATCCCGCACCTGCACCCGACGCTCGTCGAGATCCTGACGTACCCGGCGGAGGAGATCGCCGAGCGCCTGCGCGCGATCCCGCCGCTCGCAATAGCGAAATAGCGTGAAACTCAACACGGCGCTCGTGCAGTTCAAGCCGCGGAAGGGCGACGTCGCGGCCAACGTCGCGGCGATGCGCGATGTGTTCGCGCAGCTCGCGCCGAGCGCGCCCGACTTGATCGTGTTCCCGGAAGCCGCGCTGACGGGTTACTTCCTCGAAGGCGGCGTCTACGAGCTGGCCGTCGACGTGCCGACGATGGCGCAGCGCGTCGACGAACAGTGGCGCGCCGCCGGCGGCGGACGCGCGTGCGACGTGGTGATCGGATTCTACGAGAACGCGCGCGGGACGTTCCACAACAGCGCGATGTACGTCCGCTGCGGCGCGGCGGACGGGGTCCACGTCGTGCACGTGCACCGCAAGATGTTCTTGCCGACGTACGGCGTGTTCGACGAGGAACGGTTCCTCACGCGCGGGCGGCGGCTGTCGGCGTTCGAGACGCCGTTCGGAACGGCCGCGATCCTGATCTGCGAGGATGCGTGGCACGCGATCATGCCGACCGTCGCCGCGCTCAAGGGGGCGCGGCTGCTCATCGTGCCGAGCGCATCGCCTGGTCGCGGCTTGTGCGGCGGCGAGGAGCTCGAAAGCAACACGCGCTGGAAGATGCTGCTCGCATCCGCGGCCGCGGAGCACGGACTGTACGTCGTGTACGCCGGGCTCGCCGGCTTCGAGGGCGGCAAAGGGATGTCGGGCGGGACGTGCGCCGTCTCGCCGCGCGGCGACGTGCTGGAGTCGGCGGGGCCGCTCGAGGCGGCCATCGTCACGGTGCGGCTCGAGCCGCAAGAGGTCGATCTCGCGCGCGCAACGATCCCGCTGCTCGGCGACCTCTCGGCGGTGCTTCCCGATCTCTGGCTCGACGAGGAGATCCCCGTGGGCCGGCGGCTCGAAGAATGACGGCGACGGCGTACCGGATCATCGACGCGAAGCTCGACGAGCCGTCGCTCGCGATCGATCCCGCGCTGACCGCGCGCTGGCTGGAAGCGTTTCTGCGCGACGAAATGCTCGAGCGGCGCGGCGTCGGCAAAGCGATCCTCGGGCTGTCGGGCGGCATCGACAGCGCGCTTGTCGCGTACCTGTGTGCACGCGCGCTCGGGCCGGAGAACGTGTACGCGATCCGCATGCCGTACCGTACGTCGAGCCCCGACTCGCTGGCGGACGCGCAGCGCGTGATCGACGCGCTCGGCATCCGCGGCGAGACGATCGAGATCACCGGCGCCGTCGACGGCTACCTCGAGCGCGCGTCCGACGCGGACGCGCGGCGCAAGGGCAACGTGATGGCGCGCATGCGCATGCTGGTCCTGTTCGATCAGTCGGCGCGGCGGGGCGCGCTGCCGGTCGGCACCGGCAACAAGACGGAGCGTCTCATGGGCTACTTCACGTGGCACGCCGACGACACGCCGCCGGTGAACCCGATCGGTGACCTGTACAAGACGCAGGTGTGGGCGCTCGCGCGCCATCTCGGCGTTCCGCACGAGGTCGTCGACAAGCCGCCCAGCGCCGACCTCGAAGCGAACCAGACCGACGAAGGCGACCTGGGCATCACGTACGCGCTCGCCGACCGCATCTTGAACCTGATCCTGCTCGGCTACCGCGACGACGCGATCGTTGCGCGCGGGTTCGATCCGGCCGACGTGCGTCTCGTGCGCCGCCGCGTCGACTCGACGCATTGGAAGCGCCATCTGCCGACGACCGCGCTCGTATCGGCGACGGCGATCAACGAGTTCTACCTGCGTCCGGTGGACTTCTGACGCGATGTCCACGGACGATCCGCTGCCGCCGAACGGCTTCTATCCGGTGAGTCTCAACCTCGTCGGACGGCGCTGCGTCGTGATCGGCGCCGACGATGACCGCGAAGCCGTCGAGAAGACGGCAGCGCTGCGCGAGGTCGGCGCGGACGTGCGCCGCATCGCGGACGGTTCGACGCTGCGCGACGAGGACGTCGCCGGCGCATTCTTCGTGATCTCCACGCCGCAGGACGAGGCGCTCTCGGCGCGGCTGCGCGCGCTCGCGGAGCGCCACCGCTTTTTGCTGTGCACGATCGATCAGCCGCGCTACGGGTTCGTTGCGATGCAGGCGATCGCGAGCGCCGGCCCCGTGCGGATCGGCATCTCGACGGGCGGCGTCGCGCCGCGCGTCGGCCGGGCCTTGAAAGAAGCCCTGCAGCGCGCGCTCGACGCGAAGTTCGTGCGGTTCGTCGAGCGGCTCGCGGCGGAGAAGCGCCGGAACCGCACGCGCCTCGCCGGCGAGCCCGCGGCGCGCCGCGCCGCGATGATCGCGGCGGCCGAGGGCTTCGCGCTCGACGTGCGCGCGTCGTACCCGCCCTGGTTCGAGGACGAGCTGCGCGACGGCGCGCCGCGCGAACGGATGGAGAGCTGATGCCCTCGGTCGAGATCGTCACGATCGGAACCGAGATTTTGCTCGGCCACCTCGTCGACACGAACAGCGCCTACGTCGCGCGCGCGCTCGCGGATCACGGCGTCGACGTCTACGCGAAGCATTCCGTCGGCGACAACGCCGACCGTCTCGCGGCGATGCTGGAAAGCGTGCTGAACCGCGCCGACGGCGCGATCACGACGGGCGGTCTCGGACCGACCGTCGACGATCTCACGAAGGACGCCGTCGCGCGCGCCGTCGGCGCGGCGCTCGATCTGCACGAGCCATCGCTGCGAGCGATCGAAGCGCGCTTTCGCGCGTTCGGGCGCACGATGACCGACAACAACCGCCGTCAGGCGTATCTGCCCAAGGGCTGCGTCGTGCTCGACAACCCGCACGGCACCGCGCCCGGGTTCATTTCGCTGCGCGCCGACGGCAAGTTCGTCGCGTGCATGCCGGGCGTGCCGCGCGAGATGAAGCCGATGCTCGAGGAGAAGCTCGTCCCATGGCTGGTGCACCGGTTCGGCCTGCGTGAGGCGATCTACACGCGCACGCTGCACACGGTCGGCATCGGCGAGTCGGAGCTCGACCGCCGCGTCGAAGATCTGTTCCGGACGCTCGAGAACCCGAAGATCGCGATGCTGGCACACGGATTTCGGGTGGACGTGAAGGTGATGGCGAAGGCGCGCAGCCGCGACGAAGCCGAGGCGCTGATCGCGCCCGTCGCATCGCAGCTGCGCGAGCGCATCGGCTCCGGTCACTACGGCGACGACGACACGACGCTGGCGGGCGCGATCGTCGCGCGGCTGGCCGCGCACGGTCTCACGCTCGGCACCGCGGAGTCGTGCACCGGCGGAGCCGTCGCCGACGCGATCGTCGCGGTCGCCGGCGCCTCGTCCGCGTTTCGCGGTGCGATCGTCGCCTACGCCGACGACGTGAAGAGCGCGCTGCTCGACGTCCCCGACGCGACGCTGCGCTCGGCAGGCGCGGTGAGCGAGGGGACGGCCGTCGCGATGGCGCGCGGTGCGCGCGCGCGGCTTGGCGTCGACGTCGCGGTGTCGACGACCGGCATCGCGGGACCCGACGGCGGGACGGCCGAGAAGCCGGTCGGGCTCGTGTGGTTCGCGCTCGCGTTCGGCGACGAGGTCGAGACGCGGCGCGTGACGTTTCCCGGCAACCGCGCCGACGTGCGCGATCGCGCAACCGTCGCGGCGCTCGGCTTGCTCTGGCGGCGGCTCGAGCGCGAAACGTCCGCCGCCGCGCGCTGACCGGCTCCAGGAACGAGGACGGTGCGACCGAAACCGGTAAGGAACGCGCGGCTTTTGTGGCCGAGCGGTTCCGTGCTACGGGGATTTCGCATGCGCTTCGGAGTGGGTGTTCTGGCCGCGATACTGCTCTCGACCGCGGTGGTCGCATGCGGAGGCGGAGGCGGCGGCGGCGGCACCGCAACCGGGGGAACCGTCCTGCCGACGCCGACGCCGCCGGTGCCCACGCCCACGGCGACGCCGAGCTCGTCGATCTCCTCGCTGAACGCAGGCGCCGCGCCGGCCTCGGCGTCCCTGGCCGCGATTGCCGCGGGACTGTCCGCAACCGCTGCCGTTCCGGCGTCGACATCCGGGTCCGGTACGATCGCGCTCGTCTTCAGCGCGTCGCCGTCGCCCGCGCCCGCTCTCCAAAGCATGGCGCGCGTACCGCAGAGCATCGGCGCGAGCGGCATCGCCGGAATCGCGTACGTCGCGTTCACGCCGAGCTCGACGATCGTATTCCCGAGCACACCGTCGTTCACGTTCACGGTCACCGGCACGACGCCGGTTCCGAATTCGAGCACGGGCTACGTCGCATTCTACGATCCGGGCTCGACGTCGGGATGGACGACGCTGCTCGGTCCGGCGACGATCGGCGGCTCCGCGACGACGTGGACCTTCCCCGGCGCCTCGACTCCGCTCACCCTCAAGGGCGGGACGACGTACGTCTTCGCGCTGTTCACCGCGGCCGGAGCCGTCGCCACGCCGACGCCGACGCCGACTCCATCGCCATCGCCGTCGCCGACTCCGGCACGCACGCCGTCGCCGACACCCTCGCCCGTGGCGACCGCGACGCCGTCCCCCACCCCGACCGCGACGCCGACCGGAACGTCGTGTGCTGCGATACGGCACGTTGCGGGCGGGCGCCTCGCGCCGCGCGCCTCGGGCGGCATCGTCCCGAACCGGCTCTACGTCACGTACAAGGCCGGCGTGCGGAGCGCGGCGAGCGTCGAGCGCAACGCATCGGTCGTACGCGCGGTGGACTTGACGACCGCCGGCGTCGCGCACGAGGCGATCACGCTGGCGAGCGGCGCCGATGCAGCCGCGTTCGCGCAGTCGCTCGCGCGCGACGCCTCGGTGCAGAGCGTGAGCCGCATCCATTACCGCGGCATGCTCGCCGACGGCGTGGCCAACGACAAATATCTCGACAGCGTCGACCAGTGGTACCTCTACAAGACGAACGTCGACGCGGGCGCGTGGGCGCTGACGCACGGCGGCAACGGCGTGTCGGTCGCCGTGATCGACACGGGCGTCGACGAGACCAACCCGGACTTCGTGTTCGATTGGAAAGAGAGCGACGTGAACGGCGTGCGGACGACCGGCAACGGCAGCGTCCAAGACACGAACGGACACGGCACGAGCACGGCCGGTTTCGCGACGGCGCAGACGAACAACACGTACGGCTTCGCGGGCGTCGGCTGGTCGACGCACCTGCAGGCGTACAAAATCTTCCCGGACGCGACGGCCACCAGCGACTGTCAGGAGGCCGACACGGCCGACGAGGCGACCGCGATCAACGACGCCGTCGCGCACGGCGCGTCGGTGATCAGCCTGAGCCTCGGCTCGCCGCAGAGCTCCGGCAGCGATCCGGCCGAAAAGAACGCCGTCGAAGCGGCGATTTCGGCCGGCGTCACGGTCGTCGCTGCGAACGGCAACGAGTACGGCGACGGGACGACCGACGGCAACCAGTCGGACTATCCCGCCGCGTATCCGGGCGTCATCGCGGTCGGCGCATCGGCGGTCGGCACGCACAGCGCGAACGTGTACTCATCGATCGCCAACGAAACGGTCGCGAGCTACTCGAACTCGGGTCCGACGCTGGTCGCGCCGGGCGGCGATCCCGGCAGCGATCAGGGCAGCGACTTCTTGCTCTGGATCGAAGGCTACTCGACGACGACCGCGGCGTACCAGCCGGATCAATGCTCGGATTCCGGCGGCGTGTGCCGCGCGCTGTGGGCGGGGACGTCGATGTCGACGCCGCTGGTCGCGGGCACGATCGCGTTGATGGAGGCGTATCACGGCGGCGCGCGCTCGCTCACGCCGGCGCAAGTGAAGTCGATCCTCACGTCGGCCGCCGACGACATCGGACAACCGGCGGCACGTCAGGGTGCGGGGCGACTCAACGCTGCGAACGCCGTTACCGGCGCGCATCCGTGATGCGCGCCGCGCCTTAACACGAACTTCAACCTTTGTAGGGACAACCTCAGAAAGCCGGGCTACACTCGCGCAGACGCGCGAAATGTGAGCCCGGTGAGAGTCGCTCCCGCAGGCTGGGCTTTCGCCGGCGCAACGCCGATAAAGAGAACGCGCCGTTTCGCTTCAGACGCCTCATCGTACGAAAGTGCCTGCATGACCGTTCGCCCTCTTGGTCTTCTCTCATCGTTCGCGCTCGTCGCATCGCTCGTCGCATGCGGCGGCGGAGGCAGCGGCGGGGGCGGCGGCACGATCCCGCCGGGCTCGGGAGGCGGTTCGGGCAGCGGCTCGGTGCCGACGGCGGCGCCGACCGCCGTGCCGACGGCGACGCCGACGCCCGGCAACAGCAATGCGTGCAGCAGCTACGCGCGCACGGCGGGCGTGCGGCGCGCGGCGCTTGCGTCCGGCGGCGTCGTGCCGAACCGGCTCTACGTCACGTACAAGCCCGGCGTGCGCAGCGCGGCGAGCGTCGAGCACAACGCATCGGTCCTGCGCGCGTCCGATGTGGGAACGTTGGGCGCGGCCGTGCACGAGGCGATCACGCTCGCACCCGGCGTCGATGCCGCCACGATGGCGGCGACGCTCCGGCGCGACGCATCGGTGCAGAGCGTCGACCGCGTGCACTACCGCGGCACGCTGTCGGACGCGGTTGCGAACGATCAGTATCTCGACAACGACGACCAGTGGTACCTCTACAAGACGAACGTCGACGCGGGCGCGTGGGCGCTGACGCACGGCGGCAACGGCGTGTCGGTCGCCGTGATCGACACGGGCGTCGACGAGACCAACCCGGACTTCGTGTTCGATTGGAAAGAGAGCGACGTGAACGGCGTGCGGACGACCGGCAACGGCAGCGTCCAAGACACGAACGGACACGGCACCAACACCGCCGGCCTCGCGACGGCGCAGACGAACAACACGTATGGCTTCGCGGGCATCGGCTGGTCGACGCACCTGCAGGCGTACAAGATCTTCCCGAACGCGACGGCCACCAGCGACTGTCAGGAGGCCGACACGGCCGACGAGGCGACCGCGATCAACGACGCCGTCGCGCACGGCGCGTCGGTGATCAGCCTGAGCCTCGGCTCACCGCAGAGCGACGGCGCGGACCCCGCGGAACAGGCCGCCGTCGAAGCGGCGATTTCGGCCGGCGTCACGGTCGTCGCTGCGAACGGCAACGAGTACGGCGACGGGACGACCGACGGCAACCAGTCGGACTATCCCGCCGCGTACCCGGGCGTCATCGCGGTCGGCGCATCGGCGGTCGGCACGCACAGCGCGAACGTGTACTCATCGATCGCCAACGAAACGGTCGCGAGCTACTCGAACTCCGGCCCGACGCTGGTCGCGCCCGGCGGTGATGCCGGGAACGCGGACGGCACGGATCGCCTGCTGTGGATCGAAGGCTACTCGACGACGACCGCGGCGTACCAGCCGGATCAATGCTCGGATTCCGGCGGCGTGTGCCGCGTGCTGTTCAACGGCACGTCGCAGGCGACGCCGCAAGTCGCGGGCGTCGCGGCGCTGATGGAGGCGTACCACGGCGGGGCGCGCTCGCTCACGCCGGCGCAAGTGAAGTCGATCCTTACCTCGACCGCGGACAACATCGGCGCGAACTCCACGCGGCAGGGCGCCGGGCGGCTCGACGCGGCGGCCGCGGTAGCGGCGGCGCACCCGTAGTCCGGCGCGGCCGGGCCGCGGTTCAGGCGGGCCGGCCGTACCCGATCGCGTCGAGCTGACGCTGCACGACCAGGCCGTCGTCGAAGGTCGGAACGCCGGGCGTGCCGAGGTCGATCCGCGCGGCGAACGCGTCGAGTAATGGAAGGAAGAAGGGCAGGTTGCCGTGCACGGCAGCCTGCTTTTCGTACGGCGACTTCGCGATCTCGAGCTCGTCCTGCTCGTCCGGCGCGAGCGTGAAGACGCGCGCGTCCGCGAAGCCCGCACCGTTCGCCACGACGGACCGCGTCTCGCCGTGCGCCGCGACCGTCAGCGACTCGACGACCGTCGTGGAGTCCGCGCTCGCGCGCGCGACGAGTCCGCCGCCGTAGTCGACGAACGCGAACGCGCCGTCGGCGACGTCGCTCGTAAAGGTCTCGCCGCCGGGCCCCGTGCGCCGCGCGTTCGCGGTGCGCAGCAGACCGTGCGTCGCGCGCGGCGGCCGCCCCGCGAGGTGGTTCGCGAGGTCGAACCAGTGCGGCATGAACGCGTTCGCGACGCCGCCGCCCTGCGCGGCGCGGAACCACCACGACGGTCCGCGGTTCGTCATGCGCTCGAGCAGATCGCTTCCCATGCGTGCGATCTCGATCTCGCGCAGCGCCCCGAGGTGACCGTTCTCGATCAGTTCCGCGATCGCGACGACCGCGGGAACGTAACGGAACTCGAACGCGAGCGCGTGCGCGGTGCCCGCGCGCTCGGCCGCCGCCGTCATCGCCTCCGCTTCGGACAGGGTGCGCGCGAAGGGCTTCTCGCACAGCACGTGCTTGCCGGCCGCCAGTGCGGCAAGGACGGAATCGTGATGATCGAACGGCGGCGACGCGACGGACACGACGTCGAGCTCGACGCCGCGCAGCATCTCGGCGACGGAGCGAAAGGCGTGCGGAATCTTGCGCTCGTGCGCGACACGCTCCGCGCTCGACGGCGACGCGATCGCGACGACCTCGAAGCGCGGGTGCAGCGCGTACGCCGGCGCGTGCACCGCGCCGCCGAAGCCGCTGCCGACGATCCCGACCCGTAAGGCGCTCACGACGACTCCTCCACTTCCGCGATGGTGCGTGCGACGGCATCCAGCGCGCGGCGCAGCTCGCTCTCGACGATGACGAGCGGCGGCGCGATCGTGACCGACCTGCCGGTCGGCCCCGACTGCAGCAGGACCACGCCGTTCGCGAGCCCGCGCACGACGACCCCGTTCGCGAAGGCGGCGTCGCGAAACTCGAGCGCCCACAGCAAGCCCCGGCCGCGCACGTCGACGACGGCGCGGTGCGCGCGCATCGCGCGCAGCCGCTCGGCGAGAACCGGCTCGAGCGCGCGCACGCGGCGGGGCGCGTCGAGCGCGTCGAGCTCGTCGAGGTTCGCGAGCGCCGCGGCGCACGCGAGCGGGTTACCGAGGAACGTCGTCGTGTGCAGCGCTTCGCCGGTGCTGCGCGGCCACGCGTCCATCGCGCGCGGCGTTCCGATCGTCGCCGACAGCGGCACGCCGCCGCCGAGCGCCTTGCCGATGCACAGCAGGTCCGGCACGACCTGCTCGCGCTCGCACGCGAACATCGTGCCGGTTCGGCCCAGGCCCGTGTAGATCTCGTCCAGGATCAGCAGCAGCCCGCATTCGTCGCACAGCGCGCGCAGCGCCGCGCAGGAAGCCGTCCGGCGGGACGACGACGCCGGCGCGTCCTTGGATGGGTTCGACGACGATCGCGCCGGCGCCGGGATCGCGCGCGAGCGCGTCGCGCACGTCGGCCATCGCCGCATCGATCGAGCTCGCGGCGCCGGGATACGGAAGGAGCGTCGCGCGCTCGGCGACGAGCGGTGCGAAGGGTGCACGAAACTTTTCGATGCCGGCGACCTCGAGCGCGCCGAGCGAGAGGCCGTGATACGCGCCGGTGTACGCGATCGCGCGCGGCTTGCCGGTCGCGAGCAGCGCCGTTTTCAGCGCGAACTCGATCGCCTCCGCACCCGATGTCGCGAGGTACGTCTTGCACAACCCGCCGGGTGCGATGGCCGCGAGTCGTGCCAGCAGCCGCGTGCGCACCTCGGTCGGATGCACGTCGCCCATGCCGTGGATCAGCGCGCGCGCCTGCGCAATGACCGCGTCGACGACGCGCGGGTTCGTGTGCCCCGTCGTCGCGACGCCGAACGCCGACGTCAGGTCGATGTACGCGTTGCCGTCGACGTCTTCAACGGTCGCGCCGAACGCGCGCGCCCAGAACACGGGATAGTCTTCGGCGAGGTAGGTCACGCCCGGCGCCTCGTAGCGCGCGAGCTCCGCGGCCAGCGCGCGCGAGCGCGGTCCGGGGATCATTCGCGGTCGATCCAGCGCACGAAATCCGCGATACGCGAGCGGCCGCCGTGATGCCCGCCGAGCGGCGGGTCCTGCATCGAGCCGAACGGCGCCACGCGCACGGCGCCGATGCGTGCCGCGAGCGCGACGGCGCGATCGTCGGGCGACCGTACGCCGAGCACCTGCACCGGCAGGCGATGCGCGCGCGACGTACGCGACGACGTCGTCGTCGCCCGCGACCGGGATCACCGGCAGAACGCGCGGCAGAAATGGCGGCGCATCGCCGCGCGGCGGATCGACGACCAGCACCGCGTCGGCGGCGCGCAGCACCGTCCCGTGCCCCGACGCCGCGCGAAAGGCCGCGGCGTCGCGGTACCGCGCGACGCGCGCGACACGCTGCGGCGAGCGCGTCCCGCCGGGAAACTCGACGGCGACGCGCTCGCACGCCGCCGCGAGCACCGCGCTCGCTCGTGCGATCGTCTCGCCGCCGCCCTCGACGAAGAGCGCGTGCAGCGAGAGACAGCCCTCGCCGTCGTACAGCAGCGCGTCCCGCGCGATGCGCTCCGCGCTCGCGGCATCGAGCGCCGCGGCCGCGTCGCGCGCGAGCACGCCGATGCCGGCCCGGTGGCCGAACGGCACGAAGCGCGTGTCGCTGCCGCAGTGCGCGCGCACCGCGCGCAGCGCCTCTTCGCCGCCGAACGCGACGACGGTGTCGGCGCGCGCGAAGATGCCGGCTTCGGCGGAGTCCTCGCCGCCGCGCCAGGCGCGCGCGCGCGCGACGTTCGCGAACGCCGCGTGCTCGTCGGCGAGCGTCACGAAGAACGCCGCGACGAGCGCGTCGCTGCGGTCCTTGACGACGACCTCGTCGCACTTCGCGCACAGCGCGAAGATCGCCGGCACGACGGCGACGCCGATCGTCGTGTCGCTCGAGACGATGACGGCGCGTGTCGACGCCGCGCGCCCAGGCGGCAGGCGCGCCCGCGCGCGGCGTGACGCCGTCGAGCGCGTCGAGCGACCCGAGCTCGGAGACGATCGCCGACTCCAGCGCGTCGCACGTGACGGCCTCGAACAGGCGGTCGAGCGCGAAGTCGACGACGGGCGGCGTGTAGTCCAGCCGCTCGACGATCGCCGCGGTCGCGCGCACGCGGGGCGCGAAGTCGGCGTCGCGCCAGCGCTCCGCCGCGTCGGCGACGAAGCGCACGATGCGGCGCGCATGCAGCGTGCGCAGGGCGCCCGCTTCAACCACGGCGCGCGAGCAGCGTCTCCGCGTCGAGGGAGCAGCCGCGCAGCTCGGCGCCCGCCTCGCGCCCGAACAACACGAGCCCCGGCGCCGCCGCGTCCGATGCATCGACGAGCGCGCCGACGTCTTCCGTGTCGATCGCGATGGCGGAGCCGCGGTTGGCGAGGTCGACGTGCCGGATCGCGCCGACGACGCCCCTGCCCAGCGGCCGTCCGTCGCCGTCGATCACGATCGGGCGTAGCCACGGCGGCGCGATCTTGACGCGGGACCCGACGGAAGCCCGCGACGCCGGCGCGTCGTAGTACTGCGACGTCAGCTCGGTCATGCCGTACTCCGCCACGATCGCCGCGGCCGGCACGCCGAGGCGCGCCGACGCCCGCTCGTACAGCGCCTCGCGGGAGACCGCGTGCGTGCGCCCCTTGAAGCCGCCGGTCTCCATGATGCGCGACCCGCGCGGCAGCACGAGGGAGACGCCGCGCTCCTCGAGTGCGTCGAGCAGCGCGACGAGCGCGAAGGCCGTCGTCGCGACGCAGACCGGAGCATCGTCCGCGAGCGCACGCTCCGCGTCGCGCACGAACGCGTTCGCATCGAGCGCGTCGCCGCGCACGTACCAGCCGGTCGCCCCGTCACCGCGCTCGTGCGCGACGTGCCGCATCATGAAGCCGAGCGAGCTGTGCGGGCACGCGCGCGGATCCGGCACGAGGTTCAGGTACCGCAGCCGCGCGCCGTCGGCGAGCAGCATGCGGTCGAACGTCGCGAGCGAGGCCGCCTCGTACAACCGCGTCGTCGGCATCTCGTGCCGGCCGGCGCGCCCGAGCGTCGTGCCGCTCGTCTCGAACCACACCGCCGTCTCGCCGCGCGGAAACGTCGCGAGCCGCGCATCCTTGAATGCCGCCGCGGGGACCGCCGGGATGTCCTCGACCCGTGCCGGCGGATGCGCGGCGTCGAATCCCGCCGCGCGCACGAACGCCGCGTACGGTGCGTTGTGTGCCGCCTGGTACGCGAAGAGGTCGCGGGCCAGTGCCGCGAACGCCGCGTCGTCGAGCGCGTACGCGTGAACGGCGTCGAGGATGCGTGCGTCGAGGTCGGCGGCGGCGCTCAGACGCCGATCTTTTCCTTCTTGCGGTGCGAGGCCGTGAACGGCGTACCTTTGTCGCCGGCGGCGCCGGTCGTGAGCGTCCCGACCATGTCGGCGAAGTTCTCGGCGTAGCCGGCGAACGTCCACGTCACGTTCTTGGCGTCGGTCGCGGTGAGCTTGAACAGGCGGCCGTCGAACGTCCCCGTGAACGGAAGCTTCGACTTGTCGCTGCGCAGCCACGTCCCCGTGAGGGCCTCGCCGCTCTGCGTGATGTAGAGGTGCGAGTAGACGGTCCGCACGCTGAGGAGCGGCTGCAGCTGGACTTCCCACACGCCGTCCATCGTCGAGAACTGCGGCGGCTCCGGCGTCTCCGACGCGCTCGGCTGCGGTGACGGCGCGCGCCGGCCGCCGCGCCGTCCGCTCGGCGCCGGGGTCGGGGAACCCAGGGGCGCGGGCGAGGACAGCTGCGCGATCTCGACGGCCGCGGGTGCCTGCTGCGCGGCGGCGGTGCCGCACGCGGCAAGGACGGCGAGTGTGGCGAGCGCGGTTTGAGGAAAGTTCAAGAGACCTCTTCGAGCCGGACAGAGGGACGCGTGTACGTTCGCACACGGCGCGCGTCTTCATGCCGGTCCCGAATGACGAAAATCGTTCGGTGTCGTGCAGGCTTCGGCGCGCCCTCTCTCGATGAATTCCGACACCGCCCTGCGTCCGGTTGTCCCCGGGGGCTCCGCGGGCGTTCCTTTTTCCCCTTCATACGAGGTATCGGCGTTTGCTTAACCAACGCGCCGCGCTCGCCGCATTCGCAGCGCTGGCGGTGCTTTGCACCGCCTGCTCAGGCGGCTCCAGCGCGCCTCCAGTCATCGGCACCGGACCGGTAAACCGACGGCGCCGCCGTCGTCGAGTTCGAGCGGCACCGTGTCGCCGTCGGGCGGTTCCGTATCGACGTCCCTCGGCGGGGCGACGTTCACGGTCACCGTGCCGAGCGGCGGGCTCTCCAAGAGCAGTACCGTCACCATCACGGCGTACTCGCCGGGCAAAGGTCCTCACGGCGTCTCGAGCTCGAAGCGCTCGCCGCAAACATACACCACGGGCACCGACACGCTGGTCGCGGACGTCGTCATCGACGCCGGCGGCGCGACGGTGCTCGCCCCGCTCCAGTTGTCGGTTACCAACGAGACCGCGCCGGCGAGCGGCAGCAACGCGTACGTCGAAGGCTACAACAACGGCAGCTTCGACGACGTCTCGACGGCGAGCTATTCCGGCACGACGTACACGACGACGGCGAATCCCGCGTTCCCCGGCCTGACGCTCGCAGCGAACACCGAGTACGTGCTCTACACGCACGCCGGCACGTTCTCCGGCGACGGCACGGTGGCGCTCAACGCGCCGACGACGCCGGTACCGGCGGGAACGCAGGCGACGATCACGCCGACGGAGACGACGGCGAACGGCTTCCCGTTCCTGCAGCGTACCTTCACGTTCACGAACAGCAACCCGGCCGCCGGCACGATCAGCCCGACCAGCGGAACGTCCACGACGTTCACGGCCGGCCCAACGGGCGGCACGACGACGATCGGCGCGAGCGACACCGCGGTCCCGACGCGGACCGCGAGCGCGAGCGTCACGGCCTCCAGCAGCCGTCCCGGCGCCAGCGGCTTCAGCGCGACGTACACCGGAACGCTCAGCGAGAACGTCGTGAACAACATCATCGCGCCGACGCCGGTGCCGAACGCGAGCAACTATCAGGTCGCGACGTCGGTCAGCACCGTGAACGACTCGTCCGGCAACACGGTGTTCACCGCGAACGAGACGGACAACGGCGGCCAGAAGACGGTCACGACGACGACGAACTCGACGGTCGCGTACCAGTCGGCGGGCAGCTCGACGAACGTGCGCACGCTCAAGACGGTCGCCACCGACTCGAACGGCGTGACGTACGAGACCGATTACGGTTCGAACAACGGTCTGTCGACCGTGCTTCCCGAGACCGCCGGCACGTTCTCGAACGATGCGGCGGAAGAGTACAAGGAGTCGGATCCGGGCATCGCCTCGCTGAACCCCGACACGAACGCGCTGTGGGGCGTCAGCATCGATCGCCGCGTCAACGCGGACGGCACCTACCTGCAGTGGAACGGTGCGCTGACGGGCGCGGTGAGCGGCATCTCGGTCGTCGATGACGTCGCAATCGAGAACACCGACTTCAGCGGCATCCTCTATCTGCCGGCGGTTCCGAACGGGCGTTTGTTCAAGTTCGACGCGCCCACCGGCGGATCGGTCACGTACCGCTACTTCAACCCGTGCGCGTCGCAGACGTGCTACCTCGGGCACTTGCCGGCGTTGACCAACACGGTTCCGAACTGGCTGCCGGCGAGCAATCCGTCGGTCGAGACCGACACGATCACGGCCGGCGCATCGCTCGATCCCTCGTGCGCGCCCGCCGCCAAGTACGGCACGACCGCGACGAAGGTGACGCAGAGCATCACGATCGCGGACGGCATCCTCGGCACGATCGAGACGCGGACGACCAGCTCGTACGACGTCTCGGGACCAGGCACGATCTGCACGGTCGTGTCCGACGTCATCAAGACGTTCTACGACTACAGCGAGCAGGAAGGCCCCGCGCCGCGCCTGTTCCCGTCGGGTTCGGCGACGACGCCGGCCGAGCAGATCACGATCGCGGAGACGCTGTCGCTGCAAAGCTCGAACGCGCCGGGCACCTCGTCGACGCAGCGGTCCACGAGCTCGGTGAGCGCGGGGATCATCATGCCGAAGTCTCTGATGCTCGCCAGGGTCGAGCATCTCGCCCATCAACGAGCGCTGCTCAGCCTCACGAAGCAGCTCTCGAGCGGAGGTTCCACCAAGTGAAGCGCTCAGCTCGTTCCTGGCGCCTGATCGCGTGCGTCGCGATCGGCGCGCTGCTCAGCGCGTGCGGCGGAGGCGGCGGATCGCATGCGATTCCGGCGTCCACCAACGGCGGCGGCACGGCCGGCAGCGGGAGCTCGAAGTCCTCGCTGACCAACACGCTCACCCTCTCCTCGACGTTCACGTCGAAGGCGATCAGGGGTTCGGCGTTCACCAACGGCTCGCTCACGATGCACGTCGTCGTCAACCTGCAGAACGCGGGCGGCCTCGCGAACTACGCCGCGGCGGTCAGCAATCCGACCGACGCACGGTATCGCCAGTTCCTCACGCCGCAGCAGATCGGCGATCAGTTCGGCGCCACGACCGCCGACTACCGGACCGTCGCGAACTACTTCGCGTCGTACGGGCTGCGCGTCGGCATGTGGCCGCAGCGGCTCGCCCTCACCGTGGCGGGCGCGTCCTCGCGCTTCGAAAAAGCGCTCGGAACGTCGTTCATGAACTACTCGAGCCCGGAGGGCGTCGCGATGGTCGGGCCCGCGGGCACGATCCGCCTGTCGCAGTCGCTGCCGATCCGGTACATCGCCGACGCGGTAGTCGCGCCGAGCCGCCGCACGCCGTATCTCGTTCAGGGCAGCAGCGGCGGCCCGACGAACAACTCGCTCAGCTTCGGCTACACGCCGCAGCAGGTGGCGGAAGCGTTCGACTTCACGGGCGCGTACGCCGCGGGATTCACCGGAAAGAACATCAACGTCGGCATCATCGGGACGGGCCCGATCATGCAGCAAGACTTCGCGCAGTACAAGGCCACGTACGGGTGGAACGGCGGCGCGACGCTCGCGCAGATGAACGTCACACCGCAGGCGGCTGCGAACTCGTGGAACAGCGGCTTCCTCTCGTTCGGCGGATCGCCGACCGCGCCGCCCCCGCCGGTGACGCCCTACTGCACCGCGCACGACAATCCGAACCTCAATGCCAGCGAGTCGCCGACGGCGACGTGCAACCCGGAGGACATCGAGGCGCAGATCGACAGCGAGCAAGCCTCGCTCGCGCGCGATGCGAACATCCTGTTCTACCTCGCGTACGTGCCGGCCGAGTGCTACGACCCGAGCGGAGCGGGGTGTGCGAAGGACCCGAGCACCGGGTACGGCTATTCGGCGCAGGGCCTCGCGGAAGCGGACGACGAGATCCAGCAAGCGATCGCGGACAACAAAGTCGACGTGCTCTCGCTGAGCTACGGCGGCGCGGATCCGTTCAATGGGATCTTCTACGCGGCGAACCCCGATTTCTTGATCGGCGACCCGCTGGAGTACGACCCCTCGGCCTTCGGTCCGAGCGAGTTCGCGGCGCTGGCGTCCGAGGGCGTCGCGGTGTTCGTCTCGAGCGGTGACGCCGGCGCACAGGGCTGCGCGCCGTTCTCGCTCTCGTCCGAGCACGCGAAGTGCGTCGAGTACCCAGCGGACGACGTCAGCGTGACGGCCGTCGGCGGCGTCACGGTGCCGCTCAACAACGCCGGCCAGTTCCTGGGCCCGATGACGGTATGGGGACAGCAGACGCACAGCGGCGGCGGCACCGGCGGCGGAACGTCGTCGTTCATCCCGGCACCGAGCTTCGAGAGCGGCGCAGGCGTGAGCGGATCGCTCCGCAACCTGCCGGACGCTTCGCTGCTCGGCGATCCGCAGACGGGCGTCGGCGTCCTGTCCAACGTCGCGTTCGGCGGCGCGCCCTACGGCACGCTCTCGCAATGGGGCGGGACCAGCGTCGCCGCTCCCGAGATGGCCGCAATGTGGGCGCTCGTCCTCGACGCGTGCCAGCAGACGGCGAGCTGCAACAAGGCGGCGGGCCCGCACGCGTACCGGCTCGGCAACGCCGCGCCGTACTTCTGGCATATCTACAACAACGCCGCGCAGTACCCGTTCACGTTCTACGACGTCGTGTACGGCAACAACGGCGTCATCGCGTGCCAGCAGAACGGCTCGTGCCGCGGCTCACCGACGCCCGACCCGGGCTTCGTCGCCGGCACCGGCTACGACTACGACACGGGCATCGGCGTGCCGTTCGCGCGGCACCTGATCCAGTCGATCGTCGGAGTCTAACCGAGCAAGCGTGCGCCGGCCGCGGAATCGCGGCCGGCGCGCCTTGCACCCGGTGATAGAATAGGAAGGCTGTGAAAACCAAGGGTCATCCGAAGTGGCATCCGGACGCGCGCGTGACGTGCGCGTGCGGCGCCACGTTCACCACCGGCTCAACGGCGCCGTCGATTTCCGTCGAGGTCTGCTCCACCTGCCACCCGCTGTGGACCGGACAGCAGAAGTTCCTCGACACCGCGGGTCGCGTCGAGAAGTTCAACCAGCGCGCCGCGATGGCCGACAAGAAGAAGGCCGAGGCGGCCGCGCGCCGTTCGCGCAAGGTTGCCGACGCGGAGGCCGCCCCGGCTTCCGCCTAGCGGCGCCGCACGCGAATCCCGAAGCGAGCCGTGCTGCGGCTCGCTTCTTTCTTGCCCGATGCAGTACACCGACCGCCTCGAGACGCTCTCGAAACGCTTCGACGAGATCGACGCCGCGCTCGCGGACGTGAGCGGCGGCTTCGATCAGCCGCGTTTCACCGCGCTCATGCGCGAGCGCGCCGCGATCGAGGAGACGGTCACGGCGTTCCGCCGCTATCGCGATCTGCTGCGCGCCGTCGCGGACAACGACACACTGCGTGCGGACAAGACCGACGCGGAGATGGCCGCGCTCGCCGAAGAAGAAGCGGCAGAGCTGCAGGCGCGCCGCGCGCAGCTCGAAGCTCAGCTCGAAGAGCTCATGCTGCCGCGCGATCCGCACGACTCGAAAGACGTCTTCATCGAGATCCGTGCCGGCGCGGGCGGCGACGAGGCGGGTATCTTCGCCGGCGATCTGCTGCGGATGTACGCGCGCTTCGCGGAGTCGCGCAAGATGCGCCTCGAGACGCTGAGCGAGAGCGAGAACGAGGCCGGCGGATACAAGGAGGTCGTCATCGCCGTCAAGGGCGGCGAGCCGTACCGCTGGTTCAAGTACGAGTCCGGCGTGCACCGCGTGCAGCGTGTCCCCGCGACCGAAGCGGCGGGCCGGATCCACACGTCGACCGCGACCGTGGCGGTGCTGCCCGAAGTCGAGGACGACGGCGAGATCGAGATCAGGCCGGGCGATCTCGAGATCGACACGTTCAAGGCGTCCGGCGCGGGCGGGCAGCACGTCAACAAGACGGAGTCCGCGATCCGCATCACGCACAAGCCGAGCGGGATCATCGTCGCGTGCAGCGAGGAGCGCTCGCAGCTGCAGAACCGCGCGCGCGCGATGGACATGCTGCGCGCGCAGCTCGCGGCGAACGCGCGCCGCGAGCGCGAGGAAGCGGAGGGCGCGCTGCGCCGCAGCCAAGTCGGGACGGGCGACCGCAGCGAGAAGATCCGCACGTACAACTACCCGCAGGACCGCATCACGGACCATCGCATCAACGCGAGCTTTCAGAACATTCGCGCGATCCTCGACGGTGACATGGAGCGGCTGATCGTCGAGCTGCAGAAGTGGGAGAAAGCGAAGCTGCTCGCGGCGTCCGCCGCGTGAGCGAGGGCGCCGCATCCTGACGATCGGCGAGGCGTTGCGCGACGCCGCGGTGCGGCTCGAGGGCGTCGGCGGCACGGGGCGGCTCGACGCCGTCTTCCTCCTCGCGCATGCCGGCGGCGTCTCGCGCGCGGAGATGCTCGCGCACCGCGACCGCGCGCTCCCGCCCGAGATCGCCGAGCGCTTCGCGCGGCTCGTCGACGCGCGCGCGGCGGGTGCGCCGCTCGCGTACGTCACCGGCGAAGCCGGCTTCCACGGGCGCACGTTCGCCGTCGACGCGCGCGTGCTCGTCCCGCGTCCGGAAACGGAGCTCGGCGTCGAATGGGCCGTGCGGCACCTGCGCGCGATCCGTCGCGAAGGCGGAAGCGCCGCGGACGTCGGCACGGGCAGCGGCGCGGTCGCGGTCACGCTCGCGTGCGAACTGCCCGCGCTGAACGTGTTCGCGAGCGACGTGTCGCAGGACGCGCTCGCCGTCGCGCGTCGCAACGCCGCGCGCAACGACGTGTTCCGGCACGTGACCTTCCTGCACGGCGACCTCGCCGCGCCGTTGCTGCCGTACGCGCCGTTCGACTGCGTCGTCGCGAACCTGCCGTACGTTCCGAGCGGCGAGTGCGCCGCAGCGCCGGACCCCGTCGCGTTCGAGCCGCTGCTCGCGCGCGACGGCGGCGACGACGGGCTCGAGCTCTACCGCCGCTTCGTGCGCGACCTCCCGGCGCTGATCGCGCCGCGCGGCCTGGTCGTGCTCGAAGCCGCGCCCGCCAGCGCGCACGCGCTCGCGTCGCTGGTGCGCGGCGCGCTCCCGGCGGCCGGCGTCGAGGTCGTGCAGGACTATGCCGGCCTCGACCGCCTCGTGGTCGCCGCGATCCCGCCCGGCTAGGTCGCGTCAGCCCTTCGGGTTCGGCTCGACTTTGTTCGTCGGCACGCATAGCAGCCGCGGCGCGAGATCGCGCGCCTGAACCTTGCCGAGCTGGTTCGATCCCGCGCGCACGATGCCGAGCGGTTTGCTCTCGGCGACGTAGCACGTCAGGTGATCCGCGGGTTGCGGAAACTGCTTCGGCTCGCTTTTCAGCAGCTTCTTCTGGACCGGCGCGCAGAACATGTAGGGGCGCGTGACCATCGCGTTCGAGACGCCGAACTGATCGGTGAGCTGCACCGGCACCGGCACGCCCGTCGTACCGGTGAAGTTCGCGGTGTAGCAGCGGAAGTGCGACAGGCCGGCGACCTGCGCGTCGGCCGTCGACGGCGCGAATGCGCGTCCGGCGAAGAACGACGCGACGAGCGCGGCGACCACGATGGGCGCGACGAGAGCTCGCATGAGACACCCCCCAAAGGAGACGGTGGAGGGTGCCATGATACGCCCGATTGCCCCGCAGGACAAGCGAGACGCTACGCGAGGCCGTTCCCTTTTAGCGGCGGCGGACCGACGATCCCGTGAGCGTCGTGGTCGTCACGCCGATCTGCACCTGCACGGTCTGCGCGCCGGCGTCGCGGAATGTCGCGACGCAGGTTCCGGCGCCCGTCGCCGCGCCGACCGCGAACGTCGCCGTCGGGCCGTTTGCCGAATGCGGCGTGACGGTCGTCTTCCCGGCGCACGTGTCGGACTCGAGGAACTGGCCCGCATACCCGGGTTCCGAGACGGTGATGGACGGCGACTGGCCCGGCGTCGCGACGAACGCCGGCATCGCCGAGAGGCTGCCCGACGAGTTCGGCGCGGATGCGTTGCGGACGGGCGCACCGTACGCCGCTGCGAAGCTCGTCGTCGCTGCGACGGCCGTCGTCGAAGCGTCGACGACGCCGACCGTCGAGGCGGACACCTGCGTGTAGAGGTTGCCGGCCGGGTCCATCGCGAGCGCGGAGCCGACCGACGGGTCGTACGTGAAAGTGGGCGTGATCGACGAGACGGTTCCGTCGGCGAAGCTGCGCGACGGGATGTCCGCGATCGAGGCGACGCCCGTCTGCCGGTCGAGCAGCGTGACCAGGAAGTTGCCGTTCGTGTCGATGAGCAACGGTCCGTCGATCGATCCCGGGAAGGTGATCGCGCTGAACGGCGTCAGCGAGCCGTCGGCGTTCACGTGGAAGCGATAGATCGACGACGGCCCGTTCGTGCTCTGCGGTCCGTTCGCATCGCCGGCGAAGTCGTCGTACGCGACGTCGAGCAAGCCCTGCGCTTCGGCCGCGAGCTGCGGCGAGACGTGTTGGTTCGGGAGCTTGTTCGACTCTTGCTGGCAGTCGCCGAGAAACGTGGTCGTCGCTGACCCGGGGGGCGCCTTGAAGAGCTGGCAATACGACAGGCCGTTGGACACGAGATAGTAGGCGTTGCCCGACGGATGAACGCGATGACGGACCCTGGCGCAACGGCGCGTTGACCGTCACGTTGATGACGTTCGACGGCGCGACGTTGCCGAATGCGTTCGGCGGAAACACCAGGATCGCGTAGCCGGCGGACATGTATTGGACGACGTCGACGTTCCCCGCGGCGTCGGTCGCGAGACCGATCGGGATCCCGTTGAAGCCGGTGTTCGCTCCGGCGACGACGCTGATCACGTTCGCTCCCGCGTCGATGCGCTCGAGCGTCGTTTTCGCCTGCCCGGCGGCGCTCGCGCCGAACAGCCACGCTCCCGAGGTGCTGGGCGGTGGCGCCGCGGGCGCAAACGTCGCGGTCCCGCTCGGACCGCCGGACGCCGTCGCGGTGATGGTCGCGGGCGTCGCGAGCGTGCCGTTGTAGATCAGGCAGACGCGCGGATAGAACGCGCCGGCTTGCATGACGGTCACGCTCGTCGACGGCGTGCCGGATCGCGTCAGGCACGTGCCGTCGCTCCCGGCCGGCGAGAGGAGCGTCGCGCCCGACGTGTCGCTGTCGGTCACCGTGATCGGCGGCAGCGTTCCGGGCGCGCCGAGGATGGTGAAGCCGTCGTGGTCGAGCGGGAAGAGCGAGATGGCGATCGCGCCGGCCGTCCCGGCCGGCGGCGCGGGGTTCGCGAGGATCACCGAGAGCGAGGCCACGACGCCGTTGAAGACGAGGTTCACGGCGTTCGCGACGTTCGCGGTGATCGTCGCCTGTGTGGTGCCTTGCGAGAGCACGTTGCCCGACCCGTCGAGCAGCGTGACGGTGAACGTGTCGGTTCCCGCCGGTGCCTGCACTTGGTACACCGAGCAGCTGCCGCCCGCCGGGATCACCACGTTGCCGCACGGCGCCCCCGTGCCGACCGCGAACGTCTGCGGGGCCGCCGTTGACCGCGATCTGGATCTGCTGCGTGGCGTTGGAAACGTAGCGCGGAGCGCGCGTTCCCTGCGTGACCCGGGCGCGCGCCGAGGGCGAGAGCGGCGCCGGAATGGCGATCGCGATGCCGACCGCCGTCAGGGACCCCGGCGCGTTCGTCGGCGGCGACGTCGGCGGAGGCGCGGTGATGCCGCCGTCCCCACCCCCGCCGCACGCGGCGAGCGCCGTGAGCGCCGCGGCGACGAAGAAATACCGAAACCGGTCGACCATCCCGCAACTGCACCCGCGACGAAGGGCTGAGCTCGCGTGGTTCGTGCGCAGGCGCCGGGGCTCCCGGAGGCGCGGCCCGGCGGGGGCGGCGGCGCCCTCCGCCGAAGCGCAGCATCCCCCATGGCCAAGTTCATCTTCTTCACCGGCGGGGTCGTCAGTTCGCTGGGGAAGGGGATCACCGCCGCGTCGCTGGGGAGGCTCTTGAAGAGCCGCGGGGTGTCCGTCTCGATCCAGAAGCTGGATCCGTACATCAACGTCGACGCCGGCACGATGAACCCGTACCAGCACGGCGAGGTGTTCGTGACCGAGGACGGCGCCGAGACCGACCTCGACCTCGGCCACTACGAACGGTTCATCGACGAAGCGCTCACGCGCGACAACAACGTCACGACGGGCCAAGTCTACAAGTCGGTCATCGAGAAGGAACGCCGCGGCGACTATCTCGGCGCGACCGTGCAAGTGATCCCGCACATCACGAACGAGATCAAGGCGCACGTGACGCGCGTCGCGGAGACGAGCGGTGCCGAGGTGTGCATCGTCGAGGTCGGCGGCACGGTGGGCGACATCGAGTCGCTGCCGTTCCTCGAAGCGATCCGGCAAGTGCGGCACCTCGTCGGCGACGAGAACGTCATGTTCGTGCACCTCACGCTGCTGCCGCACCTCGGCGCCGCGGACGAGCTCAAGACGAAGCCGACGCAGCACAGCGTGCGCGAGCTGCGCGCGATCGGGATCACGCCCGACGCGATCGTGCTGCGCACCGGCACGTCGAGCCCGATCCCGGTCGAGCTGAAGGAGAAGATCGCGCTGTTCTGCGACGTCGACGCGGGCAGCGTCGTGCAGAACGGCGACGCTTCGACGATCTACCAGGTGCCGCTGAACCTGGAGGCGGAGGGCCTGGCCGACATCGCGGTGCGTAAGCTGCGGCTGCGCACGTCGGCTCCGCGCCTGGAGGACTGGAGCGCGATCGCGGAGCGCATGCGCAATCCGGGCGGGCGCTTGCGCGTGGCGCTCGTCGGCAAGTACGTCGAGCTCAAGGACGCGTACATCTCGATCACCGAGGCGATCGCCCACGCGGGAATCTACCACGACGTCGCCGTCGACGTCGTGCGCGTCGACTCGGAGCGCATCGAGACCGAAGGCCTCGCGGCGCTCGACGACGTCGACGGCGTGCTGGTCGCGCCGGGCTTCGGCGCGCGCGGTGTGAAAGGCAAGCTGCTCGCGATCCAGCACGTGCGCGAGGCGAAAATCCCGTTCCTCGGCATCTGCTTCGGCATGCAGCTCGCCTGCGTCGAGTTCGCGCGCAGCGTGTGCGGCCTGCACGACGCGATGACGACGGAGGTCGACGAGGCGAGCCCGGATCCCGTCATCGACTTCTTGCCCGAGCAGCGGAACCTCGACGTCAAGGGCGGCACGATGCGGCTCGGCGCGTACGACTGCACCCTCGAGGAAGGCACGATCGCCGCGCGCGCGTACGGTGCGCTCGACATCTCGGAGCGCCACCGGCACCGCTACGAGTTCAACAACAAGTACAAGCCGCTCTTCGAAGAGCACCGCATGGTGTTCAGCGGACATCATCCGCTCGGGCGCACGTCGCTGGTCGAGGTGATCGAGTTGCCGGAGAGCGTGCACCCGTGGTTCGTCGGGACGCAGGCACACCCGGAGTACAAGAGCCGCCCGAACCGCCCCTCGCCGCTGTACCGCGAGTGGGTCGGCGCGGCGCTCGAGCGCAGCCGCGCGCGCACCGGCGCCGCGGACGGCGCGCTCGTGCACCGCTGAACGCCGCCGACATCACCGTCGTCGTCCTGGCGCGCGACGAGGCGTCGCGTCTGGGGCGGCTGCTCGCGGGGCTGATGCCGGGCGTGCGCGTGTTCGTGCTCGACGCGGCGTCGACCGACGACACCGCGGCCGTCGCGCGCGCGCACGGCGCGCACGTCGAAACGCGTGCGTGGGCCGGTTTCGTGAACGCGCGTCGCTACGCGCTGGGCCGCGTCCCGACGCCGTGGACGCTGATGCTCGATGCCGACGAGCAGCTCGACGCGACGCTGAGCGAGGCGATTCTCGCCGCGCGCCCTTCGTCCGGCTCCGGACAAGGGGTCGCGGGCTACGCGCTGCGGCGCGTGACGATGCTCTGCGGACGTCCCGTGCACGCCGCGGGCTGGTCGAACGAGCGGCTCGTGCGCCTGTTCCGCACCGACCGCGCGCGCGTCGCCGCGAACGAGGTCGGCGCCGACCTGCACGAGCGCTGGATCGTCGACGGCCCGATCGCGAACCTGCCCGGCGCGATCCTGCACGACTCGTATCCCACCGTCGAGTCGTACCGCCTGAAGTTCGACCGGTACACGACGGTGGAAGCGGCGGCGCTCGCACCATCGCGTCGCGCCTACCTGCGCGCGCTCGCGACGATGCCGCTGCGCTTCGTGTGGTCGCTCGTGCGCTACGGCGGGTGGCGCGATGGATGGCGCGGGCTGTTCGTCGCCTGGGAGAGCGCGCGCTATCGCGTCGTCGTCCGCGCGAAAGCGCTCGCCCCGTAAGCGCCGTGAACGAGAACCCCGACGTCGCGCTGGACGTTCGCGAGACCTCGCACATGTCCGCCGGTATGCTCGCGTACGTGCGCGCGCTGCGGCGGCTGCTGCCCGCGGTCGCACCGGACATCCGCGTGCTCCACGTCGGGCGCGGCGACAACTTCGATCTCGAGGAGCAGATCGCGCTGCCGCTCGCGCTCGCGCGGATGCGCCCGCGCCTCGCTCACGTGCCGACGCCGTTCGTGCCGCGCGTGATCCCGGTGCCGTACGTCGTGACCGTGCACGACGTGATCGACCTCGAGTTTCCGCAGTACGCGAAGCGCAAGGTCGCGCCGTACTGGCGGTACGTCGCCGGCCCGGTGCTGCGCGCTGCGCGTGCGGTGATCACCGACGACGACGCAACGGTGCCGCTGCTCGAGCGCTATCTCGGCGTCGATCCGTCGCGCGTGCGCGTGATCCCGCTCGGCGTCGACGCGCCCGAACCGGTGCCGCCCGCGGAACGCCGCGAGCGGCCGTACTTCTTCTATGCGGGCAATCACCGTCCACACAAGGACCTCGCGACGCTGGTCGCGGCGTGGTCCTCGCTGCCCGGCGCACCGCCCGTCGATCTCGTCATGACGGGCGCGCGGACCCCGGAGCTGCACCTCGCGGCGCGCGGCGCCGGCGGCATCCTCGTGTTCGCGGGCGACTGCGACGAGGCACGCGTCTGGGCGCTGCACCGCGGCGCGCTCGCGTACGTGCAGCCGTCGCTGCGCGAAGGGTTCGGTTTACCGCTGCTCGAGGCGCTGCGCGCCGGCACGCCGGTCATCGCGTCGGATACGGCCGTACCGGCGATGCTGCGGTCGTCGGTGCACCGCTACCCCGCGCGCGACGTCGCCGCGCTGCGCGCGCTGCTCGCGCGCGCGATCGACGAGCACGAGTCGTTCGCCGCCGCGGCTGCGCGCGCGCGCGATGCGACCGCGGACCTGACGTGGGAACGCGCGGTACGCGCGACGGCCGGCCTGTACCGCGAGCTGCTGAGCGCGGCGGCATGATCCGCGTTGCGGTCACGGCGCGCGCCACGCCGCGCGCGTCCTCCGGGATGCGTGCGTACGCGCGCGCCGTCGTCGAACGCATCCCACGCGTCGCGTCCGACGTCGCGATCATCGCCGTGACCGCGCCGCTCGCGCTGCACCCGCTAGCGCTGCGCGCCGCGCGTGCCGGCCTCGTGCACGTCACGTACCTGGAAGCGGCGCCGCTCGTGCCGCGGCCGTACGTCGCGATGCTGCACGATACGATTCACCTGCGGCTTCCGCAGCTGTATTCACGCGCGACCGCGGCGTACTGGCGGCTGATCGCGCGGCCGCTGTACCGCGGCGCGGCGCGCGTGCTCGTCAGCGACGAGCGCGTCGCCGACGATGCGGTCGCGCTACTCGGCGTCGCGCGCGACCGCGTGCGCGTGGTCCCGCTCGGCTACGGCGACGCGATCCCCGGCGCGGTTCCGTACGCCGCGCCGCGGCCGTACGCGTTCTACGCCGGCAACCACGCGCCGCACAAAGACGTCGGCATGCTGTGCGCCGCGTGGGCCGCGCTGCCGGCGGACGTCGAGCTCGACCTCGTGCTGACGGGTGCCGACGAGCCGGACCTGCGCGCGCGCCACCGCCGCGCGAACGGCACGATGACGTTCCTGGGCGACATCGACGACGCGACGCTGGCGGCGCGCTATCGCGGCGCGCTCGCGTACGTGCAGCCCTCGCTCGCGGAAGGGTTCGGCATCCCGGTGCTGGAGGCCGCGGTCGCGGGGACGCCGGTGCTCGCGACGACGACGTCCGTACCTGCGATCGCGGCGTCGTTCGCGACGACGTTCGCGCCCGGCGACGCGCGCGCGCTCGCTTCGCTGCTCGACGCGCTCGTGCGCGATCCGTCCGCCGCGCGTGCGCGCGCCGCCGAGGGCGCGGTCATGCTGCGGGCGTATACCTGGGATCGATTCGCGGCATCGACGGCCGCCGTCTATCGCGAGGTGGCATGCTCCTGACCGATCGACCAGCTGCGGTGACGCGCAGTCTTTGCGCGGTGCTGGTCGCCGCGGTCCTCGTCGCGCCGTCGTGGCCCGCGTCCGCAGCGCCCGCGCGCGTGCACCACGCTCGCGCGGCGCGTCCGATCGCGATCGTCGTCAACGGTCAGGAGCTTGCGCCGAAGCCGGGGCCGCGTATCCTCGGATACCGCGTTCTTGTGCCGATCGGCCGCATTTACGGCGCGCTCGGTATCGCGGTCGCCCGCGAGGGCGACACGCTCGTCGCGTCGGCGCCGTCGAAGCGGATCGCGGTGACGGTCGGCTCGCGCCGCGCGCGCGTCGACGACCGCGTCGTGCTGATGGAGGTTGCGGCGAGCGAGTACGACGGCGCGACGTACGTGCCGCTGCGATTCGTCGCGGACTCGCTCGGCGCGCAGGTGTCGTGGAACAAGGCGGATGCGCGCGTCGAGGTGAGCTCGCCCGTCGTCGGCCGAACGCCGAGGCTGGAGCGGCACACGGCGGGTGGATCGACGGAGGTCGCCGGCACGGTCAGCGCGATCGACCTCAACTCCGCGCCCGAGTCGATCACGCTCACGCGCGCGCAGTCCGTGCGCACGATCGCGATCACGTCGGACGCGCGCATCGTCGTTCAGGACGTCGCGACGCGCACGACGACGCCTGCGTCGCTGACCGACGTGCACGTCGGCGACGCGGTCAGCGTCAGGCTGCGCGCGGACGGCGGCGTCGACCAGGTCGTCGACAGCTACTCCTCGCGCGCCGGCACGATCGCCGCCGTGTCGCCCAGCGCGTTCGTGCTGCAGAACGGCTACGTGGTGTCGCCGGACAAGGGCACGGAGATCACGCTCAACGGCGAGCCCGCGACGATCGCCGACGTGAAGGTCGGAGACGCCGTGACCGTGCGGCTGAATCCCGACACCGGCGAGAAGCGGCAGATCCTCGTCGCTCGCGCGATGCCGCCGACGCCGACGCCGGCGGGCTCGGCGCAGATCCTGGACTTCGCCGTATCGGCGCGCGGGCCGCTGCGGGCGAACGACAGCTTCACGGTCACGATGCACGGCACGCCCGGCGGCAAAGCGTCGTTCGACATCGGTACATACCTCACGGGCCTGCCGGTCCCGGAGACGGCACCGGGGACGTACACGACGAAGTACACGGTGCCGGACGGCGTCAACTTCAGCCGCACCTCGGTCTACGGCCACCTGACCGTCGGGGGGTCACAAGCGCCGCGCGCGGAAGCAGCGCAGCTCGTCGCCGTCACGACGACGAGGCCGCAGATCACCGAGATCGCGCCGCCGAACGGCTCCACGGTCAACAACAACAAGCCCTCGATCTATGCGACGTACAGCTCGCCCACGGACGTCGGGATCAGCGCGTCGGCCGTGCGCATCGAGGTCAACGGCCTCGACGTGACCGCGTCGGCGACGCGCACCGACCAGTTCATCACCTACAGCCCCGGCATACCGCTGCCGGACGGCGTCGTCAGCGTGAAGGTGACGATCGCGGACAACGCGGGCAACACGCAGACGCGCTCGTGGTCGTTCAGTGTGCGCACCGGGGCTCACGTTCCGTGAAGCCCGGTGCCCTCGTCGTCGCCGCGGTGGTCGGGCTCTGCGCGTGCGGCGGCGGCGATGCCGGCGCCGGTGCCGGGCCGACGCTCGTCATGGCGCGCGTGAAGGACGCCGTCGTCCTCGATCCCTCGCACGCGACGGACGGGCTCTCGCTGAACACCGCGAGCGAGACGATGCAGAACCTGGTCACCTTCAAGCCCGGGACGTTCGAGGTCATCGGCGACGCGGCGGCGCGCTGGTCCGCGAGCGACGGCGGCCGTCTCTGGACGTTCGACCTGCGGCCCGGCCTGGTGTTCGCGGACGGTACGGCGCTCGATGCGAACGCGGTCAAGTTCAACTTCGACCGCTGGCGGCTGACGTCGAACCGCGCGCACGGGGACTTCGCGTACTCGTACTACGCCGACGATTTCGGCGGCTTCCCGGGCATCATCCGCGACGTACGCGCCGTCGGCGCTACGCGCGTCGTCATCAGCCTCGCGCGGCCGCTGGGGCCGTTCTTGCGCGACATCGCCGAGCAGTCGTTCGGTCTGGGCTCGCCCGCGGCGATCGCGCGCGATCCCAAGGCGTTCGAGCTCAAGCCGGTCGGAAGCGGACCGTATCAGGTTGCGGAGTGGGTGCGCGACGACCACATCACGCTGAGCGCGAACCCGCGCTGGCGCGGTGCGAAGCCGGCCTTCGCGACCGTCATCATCCGTGACATCCCGGATCAGGCGACCAGCGTGCTCTCGATCGAGAAGGGCGACATCGACATGCTGACCGATCCGCGCCCCGACGACGCGAAGGCACTCGCGAAGCAGCCGGGCATCAGTGTCGTCGAGCAGCCGTCGAACAACGTGAGCTACGTCGCGATGGACGTGGAGAAGAAGCCGTTCGGCGACGTGCGCGTCCGCCGCGCCGTGGCGTACGCGATCGACGCTGCGACGATGGCGAAGAGCCTGTACTCGACGGGTGCCGCCGTCGCCGACAACTGGACGCCGCCCGGCATGCTCGGCGCGAACGCGTCGGTGAAAGCCTACGCGCACGACGTCGCGAAGGCGCGCGCGCTGCTCGTGGAGGCCGGCTTCCCGCACGGTTTCGCGACGACCCTCACCTATGCGACGGCGCCGCGGCCGTATCTGCCCGAGCCGCAGCGCGTCGCGGAGGCGCTGCAGGCTGACCTCGCGCAAGCCGGCATCGCCGTGACGCTGCAGCCGTACGAGTGGGGAGTGTTCCTCGACCGCATCAAGCACGGACGGCACGAGATGTGCCTCATCGGCTGGACGGGCGACAACGGCGATCCCGACAACTTTTTCTATCCGCTGCTCGACCAGGATTCCGCGCACGCCGACGGCACCGCGCAGAACTACTCGTTCTGGCGCGACGCGCGCTTCCACGCGCTGATGCTGCGCGGTCAGGCCGAGACCTCGGACGCCGCGCGCGCGTCGATCTATGCGGCCGCGAACGCGATGGTGCACGACCAGGCGCCGGCGATTCCGCTCGTGCACATGACCGTCCCGATCGTTTTGAAATCGTCGCTCCACGGCTTCGTGCCCAGCCCGAACACAACGTACCACTTCGTCCTCATGCACCCGTCCGCGGAGAAGGCACCGTGATGGCAACCGACCCGAACTGCATCTTCTGCAAGATCGTGCGCAAGGAGATCGCCGCCGACGAGGTGCTGCGCGACGAGCACGTCGTCGCGTTTCGCGATCTGAATCCGCAGGCGCCGACGCACGTTCTCGTCATCCCGGCCGAGCACGCGCGCGACCTTTCCGAGTTCACCGGCGGAGCGCACGCGCAGACGGCGGCGCGCCTGCTCGCGGCCGCGTCCGAGATCGGGCGCCGGTTCGGAACCGACGGCTACCGCGTCGTGATGAACGAAGGCCCGGATGCGGGCCAGAGCGTGCACCACCTGCACGCGCACGTGCTCGCGGGCCGCTTTCTTGCGTGGCCGCCGGGATGATCGCGGTATAGCACCCAGGCCGATGGGAGCGGATCCCCGTTTAGCCGCGGTCCAGAGATGCTTCGATCCGGGGTTGGCACTTGACGACTCGATCTTGGCCAACCCTGGAGGGCCGGCGAAGCGAGGCGACAATTGCACGCCCGTGAACGGCTATGCGATCGGCTATTCTCTCGGGGGAGGCACCGGAAAGGCCGTCATCGCTGCCCCCAATACACCAGTCAGCCTCAATAACACGCTGACGATCGTAAACCAATCCACGCTGTATGCCATTGACGCCAACGGTGATCAAACAGCGGTTGGCTGGGTTCTTTATACGGCCGGCGGTCAGGCGGACTTCGTACCGAACCTCGTGGCCGCATTTGGTGCCGGTGTAAGTTTTTCAACCGTCGCACCAGCGCATATGGGAACTCGATGAACGCGGCGATCCTATCAAATTTTCTAACCCTACTAAAGGTCGTGGGGTCGGTTACGAATACGCCATGCAACTCAAGTCCAATTCAGACGTCTTAATGCCCGTGCGCATCGGAGCAGCGTTCGCGTGCTTCTGCGTACTCGCCATACGGCTCCCTACGTCGGCAGCGCTCATGGGACCAGCGACGGCCGGCGACAACTGTACGCCCTTCAACGGTTACTCGATCGGTTATCGTACGGCTTCGCGCGCCCGCATCACAATGCAGCGCATCGTCTTAGAGCATGGTTGGAAGCTCGTAGGATGGATACTCGAAGACGCATCGAAAGCGGCGTTCTTTGTTCCGTACCCGCCGTACTTTGACCCCACAATTGCGAACGCGTCGGGCAGCCTTCCGTCGTTGTTCCGAACTGGGTCGAGAAACGATCCGACAGCCGGCTATACCGCGTTCATGCGCTGGCGCGCCACTAATGGCTTGCGAACCGCGGCTCCGACTGAACTACCGACGCCGCTCCTGATAACTGACTGCTTCGCGCAGTCGTTATCATGAGCAAGTAGCGGAAGAACGGAAGCCGCATTGCATGCTGCGCGCGATTTCGTTCGTTAGATTGTAACTGCCACGTCGATGCCGGCGGCGGCGCAGGTTCGCCGCCGCCGACACCTTTCCCAAAAGGCCGCGATCTGGTTCGCTCGGGAGAGGCCGAGTCGACGCTGAGGAAGCCTTCGGATTCTTAATGCGAACCGGACCGCGTTCCCGTCCGGCGCTTTCCAAACGCCGCGATCGTCCGAGCACGCGGCGCTTTGACCACCCCAATCGAACGCGCACGATCGCTTTATCGCCAACACTACGGTCACTTCGGGCCTACGGTCGTAGCGGCGAAACTCGCGCAGCGGCATGACCATGAGTCGGAACACCAGCCGTTTGACTGCATCCCCCCTCCATGGTATCGTTGTCCGTCGGGCCCGGCATGGGCTACGAAGCGGCTTCGGCCGTGGCGGAGGGAGGTGTTCGAGTAGATGGAGATTCGCGTCGCACCGGGCGAGACGATCGAGAGCGCGCTGCGTCGCTTCAAGAAAGCGACCCAGAAGGCCGGCGTGCTCGCCGAGGCGCGGAAGCACGAGCACTACGAGAAGCCGAGCGTCCGCCGCAAGAAGAAAAGCGCCGCCGCGCGCAAGCGCCGCAGCTGAGCCCCGGGGGGCCCTCGCGGGTCCCTCGTTTATCGGAATCATGAGCATCAAAGACCAGATCACTTCCGACATGAAGGACGCGATGCGCGCGCGCGACCAGGTGCGCCTCGACACGCTGCGCAGCGTCGTGTCCGCGTTCAACTACCGCCGCATCGAAGCCGGCGCCGATCTCTCGGAGGGCGATCAGCTCGCCGTCGTGCAGAAGCTCGTCAAGCAGCGCGGCGATTCCATCGAGCAGTTCCGCACCGCCGGCCGCACGGAGCTCGTCGAGAAGGAAAGCCGCGAGCGCGACATCCTCCAGGCGTACCTCCCGCAGCAGAAGTCCGCCGACGAAATCCGTGCGGCGGTGCGCGCCGCGCTGGCCGAGCTTCCCGAAGGCGGGCGCAACCAGGGCGCGGTGATGAAGGCCGTCATGCCGCAGTTCAAGGGCGTTGCCGACGGGAACGCCGTGCGCCGGGTGGTCGCCGAGGAGCTCGGCTCGGCGTAACAACGCTTCGGGCCCCCAGGTAGAGGTTGGCGTGACCGCCCGTCGTCTGCTCGTCCTCCTGTGTCTCGTCGCCGGCACCGCTTCGGCGGCGGCCGCTGCCGCCGCGCCGCCGCAGGGCGGCGTCGTCGTCGTCCCGATCCACGGCACGATCGACGAGGGCATGGCCCACCTCGTGACCCGCGCGGTCGACGAGGCGCAGCAGCGCCACGCGCGCGCGATCGTGCTCGACGTCAACACGTTCGGCGGCCTCGTCTCCGCAGGCACTGAGATCCGCGACGCCCTGATCGGAAGCCCGATTCCGGTCGACGCGTACGTCACGCGCGCATGGTCGGCCGGCGCGCTGGTCGCGCTGTCCGCGTCGCACATCGCGTTCGCACCCGGCGGCTCGATGGGCGATGCGCTCCCGTTGCCGACGAGCGCGAAGTCGATCTCCGCGCTACGCGGCGAGTTCCAGGCGACGGCGGCGCGATTCCATCGCAACACGCGGCTCGCCGCGGCGATGGTCGATCCGAGCATCAGCGCGCCGTCCGACTACAAGGCGAAGGACGGCATGGTCGTGCTCACCGCCGACCAGGCCCGCAAGGAGCACTTCTCCGAGGCGATGCCGTCGTCGCTCACCGCCGCGCTCGCAGGCTTCGGCGTCGGTGGCCTGCCGCGCACGACCGTCGACTACACGTTCGCCGAGCGGATCGCGCGCGTCGCGACGGATCCGAACATCAGCGGCATCCTGCTCGCCGTCGGATTCCTCGGCTTGCTCATCGAGCTGCAGACGCTGCACGGAATCGCGGGCGCGATCGGTGCGGGCGCGCTCGCGCTGTTCTTCGGGACGCACGTGTACGCCGGGTTCTCGAACGGTCTCGTCATCGCGCTCGCGATCGTCGGCCTGCTGCTGATCCTGATCGAGCTGCACGTGCTGCCGGGCCACGGCGTCGCGGGAATCGTCGGTGCGATCATGCTGTGCTCGGCCGTGCTGCTCGCGTTCGGCACCGTGTTCATCGTCGCCGCGATACAGGCGCTCGCGATCGCGATCGTCCTCAGCGTCGCCGGCATCGTGCTGCTGCAGCGCGTCTTCACCGAGAACGCGTTCGCGAAGCGCCTGACGTTCGCGGGTACCCAAGGTCCCGATTACGTCGCGAGCTCGGATCACCGCGCGCTGCTGGGTGCGACGGGCGTCGCGACCTCGTTCCTGCGCCCCGCCGGCGTCGCGACGTTCGGCATCGAGCGCGTGGACGTGCTCACGGAAGGGGACTTCGTCCCCGCCGGAACACCGGTGCGGGTGACCCGCGTCGAAGGCGCGCGGATCTTCGTGCGTCCCGCAACGCTCGAATCCGCTTTGGAGAATCCGCATGGTCGCTAGTGTGTTCGTCGGGATCATCGCGATCGCGGTCGTGATCGCGGTCATCCTGTTCTTGTACTACTTCCCGCTCGGATTGTGGATTCGCACCGTCGCCGCGGGCGTGCCGCTGTCGATCGGCTCGCTGATCCGCATGCGGATCATCGGCGTCCCGGCCGGCCTGCTGGTCGCGAATCTCGTGCGCGCCCGAAAGGCCGGGCTGCCGCTGACGGTCGACCAGTTGCAGTCGCACATTCTGGCCGGCGGCAACGTCGACCGGGTCGTACTCGCGATGATCGCAGCGCAGCGCGCGCAGATTCCGCTGGAGTGGCAGCGCGCCGCCGCCATCGACCTCGCCGGGCGCGACGTCCTCGAAGCGCTGCAGACCTCGGTGAACCCGAAGGTGATCGAGACGCCGCTGTTCCAGGGCGTCGCCCAGAACGGCATCCAGCTCAACGTCAAAGCACGCATCACCGTTCGTTCGAACCTCGACCGCTACGTCGGCGGTGCCGGTGAGCCGACGATCGTCGCGCGCGTCGGCGAGGGCGTGGTCAGCGCGGTCGGCGCGGCGGTCGACCACAAGGAAGTGCTCGAGTATCCGGACCGCATCTCGAAAGCCGTGCTGGCGAAAGGGCTCGATGCGGGAACGGCCTTCGAGATCGTGTCGATCGACATCGCGGACGTCGACGTCGGCAAGAACATCGGCGCCGACCTGCAGACCTCTCAAGCCGAAGCCGATCGCCGCATCGCGCAGGCGAAGGCGTCGGAGCGGCAGTACGCGGCGATGGCGGCGGAACAGGAGATGAAGGCCGAGACGCAGCGCATGCGCGCGAAGGTCGTCGAAGCCGAGGCGCAGATCCCCGAAGCGATCGCGGAGGCGTTCCGCGCCGGACACCTCGGCGTGATGGATTACTACAAGATCAACAACGTCAAGGCCGACACCGAGATGCGCGGCGCGATCGGCACGAGCGTCGCGCCCGATACGGGCAACGTGCCGCCGCCGGGGAGTGCGCCGCAGCAGTGAGCCACGGCGTCCCGCTGAACCTGATCATCGGCGCGATCGTCGTCGTGTGGGCGATCGTCTCGTCGATCAGGGGCGCGGCACGAACGGCGCGCGCGCAGCGCGCCGCCGCCGGCGCGCCGCAGCCGCCGCCCGTGCAGCCCAGGCCGTTCGGCCGGCCCGGGCCACCGCGTCCCGTCGCCGCGCCCCCGGCGGCGGCGATGCGACCGGCCCCGCCCTATGCACCGCCCCCGCCGTATGCGCCGCCCCCTGCGGCCGCAGCAACCGCGGTCGTCATCCAGCCGCGCGTCGTCGTGCGCACGGCGGCGGTCGTGGAGCCTCTGAGGTCCGTTCTCGGCGACCGCGCCGGATCGAACGCCGGCCGCTCGCTCGTGGCGACGTTCCGCGATCCCCTGCGCACGCGCGACGCGGTCGTCCTCGCGGAGATCCTGGGGCCGCCGCGCGCGCTGCGGTGACACCATCGGCCGGCCCGGCCGCGTTGTAGCGAAGAGATGCCGTCGATTTCGACCGAGGCGACCTTCGACGTGGGCGGGCTCGCGGAGCCGATCCGCCTGTTCGGGCACCGCGATCAGAACCTGAACGCGCTGGAGGCGCTGATCCCGGTCGTGCTGCGGCTCGACGGTGAGAAGCTGCACCTGAGCGGCGACCAGCGCGCGGTGCGCCGCGCCGGCGACGTCCTGCGTGCCATGCTGGAAGCGGCGCGCGCCGGGACGCAGCTCACGCCCGACGACGTCGCGCTCGCCGCGCGCGCGGCCGGCGAGCGCGGCATCCCGCCGACACTCGCGGTCACGGTGCGCGGTCGCGACGTGCGGCCGAAGACCGACGGGCAGCGCGGGCTCGTCGCGGCGATCGACGCGAACACGCTGACGTTCGCGATCGGCCCCGCCGGGACGGGCAAGACGTTCCTCGCGATCGTGATGGCCGTGCGCGCGCTGAAGAACCGCGACGTCTCGCGCATCGTCCTGTCGCGCCCCGCCGTCGAGGCGGGCGAGAAGCTCGGTTTCCTTCCCGGCGACTACCGCGAGAAGGTCGACCCGTACCTGCGGCCGCTCTACGACGCGCTCGCGGAGCTGCTCGAAGCCGGCACGACGGAGAAGTACATCGAGCGCGGGACGATCGAGGTCGCACCGCTCGCGTACATGCGCGGCCGCACGCTCGGCGATGCGTTCGTGATTCTGGACGAAGCGCAGAACGCGACGCACGAGCAGCTCAAGATGTTCCTCACGCGGCTGGGCGCGAACTCGAAGATGGTCGTCACCGGCGACGACACGCAGATCGATCTGCCGCGCGGGATGCGCAGCGGCATCCACGACGTCGAGCGGCTCTTCGCGGGGATCGACGACGTCGGCATCGTACGCCTCGACGAGAACGACGTCGTCCGGCACCCGCTCGTCGGCCGTCTCGTCGCCGCGTACGATCGCCTCTCGCGCGAACGCGACGCCTGATCGTGGCCGCCGCGGCGGTGTGATCTATCTCGACAACCGCACGCGCGGCAGCGGGCTCGACACGGCGCCGCTCGTGCGCGCGCTGGAACGGCTGCTGCGCGAGATCGGCGAAGCCGCCAGCAGCGTGTCCCTCACGATCGTGCGCGACCCCGCGATGCGCGCGCTGAACCGCGACCACCGCGGCAAGGACGCGCCGACGGACGTCCTGAGCTTTCCGCTGCATCCGCCGGACGCGTTCGAGCGAACGCCGCGCACGCGGCCGCGCGGCGATGCGAGCGCGCGCGGAGCGCCGGAACGAATGCTCGGCGACATCATCGTGAGCGTCGACACCGCGCGGCGGCAAGCGACGGAGTACGGGGCGCCGCTCGAGCGCGAGGTGCAGCGTCTGCTGATCCACGGCGTGCTGCACCTCGCGGGGCACGATCACCAAGAGCCCGGCGAGCGAGCTGTGATGGAGGCGGAAGAACGGCGCTTGGCGGAGTCGATCGGGATGCCGTGGCCCTACCCGGAGACCGAGCTGCGCCCGTGACGCGCGCGTTCGGCGCGGCGGTGCTCGCCGGTGCGCTCGCGGCGCCGGCGTCCGCGATCGGGCAGACCGCTCCGCCGCAGCCGCCAGCGCCGCAGGAGGCACGCGCGCACTGGGCCGTGCAGGGAGCCGATGCGGAGACGCAGCGGCTGGTCGACCGCGGCGTGATGATGCTCTACGCGTTCGACGTCGGCGAGGCGCGCGTCGCATTCGGCGCCGCGCTCAAGCGCGACGACGATCTCGCACTCGCGTACTGGGGCGAAGCGGAGGCCGACACGATCGACATCAACCTGCCGCAGACCGACGCCGGCGACAAGCGCGGCGCAGTCGCGGTCGAGCTCGGGCGGCGCCACCTGGCCCGCGCGAGCGGGGCGGAACGCATGCTGGTGGACGCGATCGCGAAACGCTACGGAGCCGGCTCGAAGCGCGAGCGGTTTCACGCGTACGCCGACGCGCTCAGCGTGTGGACGAAGGCGCACCGCGACGATGCGAACGTGCTGACCATCGCCGCGTACGCCGTCTGGAACGCCGAGAATGCGCTGCTCGATGCGCACGAGACGCCGACCGCAAAGGCGAGGGAGATTCTCGCCGACCTCGACGACGCGCTGGTGCTCGAGCCGGCGAACCTCGGCGCGCACCATCTGCGGATCCATCTGCTCGAGTCGCTGCATCGCTCGCAGGAGGCCGTGCCGGACGCCGACGCGCTGCGCTCGTACGGCTATCCGCCCGGGACGTCGCACCTCCCGCACATGGCAGGACACGTCTGGGTCAGGCTCGGCGAGTACGCGAAGATGGTGGACGACAACGAGCGGGCGGTCGCGAACGACGAGGCGTGGTTCGCGCAAGGAGACGGCCCGGGCCAGACGTACATGCGCGCATATCACGATCACGACGTCGACTTCGTGCTGTACGGCCTGACGACGGTCGGCCGCGACGACGAAGCGCGCGCCTTCGCCAAACACGAGGATTCGGCGATGCAGCTGAAGGCCGCGCTGCGGCTGCACGACGACGAGCGCGTCGTGCAGCTGGCGAAACGCGGCGGCTTCATCGGCTATGCCGCACTGGCCGCATACGTTGCCGCCGCGCGTCACGGCGACGCTGCCGAGGCGCAGGAGGCGCGCGCCGCGCTCACCGGCAAGGCGCGCGCGCACGACCCGATGGCGGACGCCGCTGCGGCGGAGCTCGCGCACGATACCGCGGCGTACGTCGACGCGTACGGGCGCGCGTACGATGCCGCCAAGAGCGGCGATCCCGGCGATCCGAAGAACGCCTGGCAGCTGCCGCCGGGCGAAGGCTACGGTGCGGCGCTGCTGTCGTCGAAGCGCGCCGCGGACGCGGAGAAGGTGTTCGGCGCCGAGCTGCGCCGCTTTCCGAACGACCCGCATCTCGAATGGGGCCTTGCCGAAGCGCAGAGGGCGCTCGGCAAGGACGACGCCGCGGCGCGCGCCGCGTACCGCTCGCACTGGAAAGGTGCGCACGATCTCACGCTCGCCGACCTCGGCTGAGACGCCGCGCCGCGCGCATTCGCTGCCGGCGGCGTTCGCGTACGCGTTCGCGGGTCTGCGCGCCGCCTGGCGCACGCAGCGCAACGTGCGGATCCACGCCGTGCTCGCCGCCGTGGCGCTCGGCGCGGCGGCGTACTTCCGCGTGCCGCCGTGGGCATGGGCGGTCGTCGTGCTCGCGATCGCGCTCGTCGTCGCGGTCGAGCTCGCGAACACCGCGCTCGAAGCGCTGGTCGATCTCGTTTCACCGCACGATCACCCGCTCGCGCAGCGCGCGAAGGACGTCGCGGCGGCGGCGGTGCTGGTCGCCTGCCTCGGCGCGCTCGCCGCGGGCGCGTGCGTCGTCGCCGCGCTCGTCGCGCGGTAACGAGTGAGCGCTTCCCCGGAAGCCGGCGGCCCGTATGCTATAATGTCCCCCGCTTGAGTACCGACCCGCTACCCGGGGGCCATCGCCGCCCGCAGCCGCCGCGATGACCGTGGAGGCGCACTGGCCCGAGATCATCCTCCTCGTGCTGCTGGTCGGGGCGGCCGCGTTCTTCGCAGCGTCGGAGGCGGCGATCGTGGCGATGAACCGGATTCGCGCGCGGGCGCTGGCGGAGAAGAACATCCGCGGCTCGCGCGCGCTGCAGCGCATGGTCGATAACCGCAACCGCACGCTCACATCGGTGCTGATCGGCTCGACGTTCGTGCTGCTGGCGGCCGATTCGGTCGCGACCGCGCTGTTCATCCGATGGAACGTGCCGAACGCGGCGATCTGGTCGACGGTCGTCATGACGATCGTCCTGCTGATCTTCGGCGAGATTCTCCCGAAGACGATCGCCGTCGGATCGGGGGACCGCACCGCGCTGCGCCTCTCACCCATCCTGAACTTCGTGACGCGCGTGCTCTCGCCGGTGACGCGCGTGTTTCTGTGGATCACGGACGGGCTCGTGCGCATATTCGGTGGAAACCCGCACGCCGGTCCGTACGTCACCGAGGACGACATCAAGACGATCGTCAACGTCGGCGTCGAGCAGAACGTGCTCGAGGAGCAGGAGCGCGAGCTGATCCATTCGATCATCGAGTTCGGCGACACGATCGTGCGCGAGGTCATGTCGCCGCGCACCGAGATGGTGGCGGTGTCGGTGACGTCCTCGCCGCGCCGCGCGCTCGACCTCGTGATCGCGGACGGCTACTCGAAGCTGCCCGTCTACGACGAGACGATCGACACCGTGATCGGCGTCGTGCACGACCGCGAGCTGCTGATCGCGCTCTCCAACGGCACGATCGCGACGACGAGCCTGCGGTCGCTGATGCGACCGGTGACGCTCGTCCCGGAGAACAAGCGCATCTCCGAGCTGCTGCGCGAGATGCAGCGCGGCAAGTATTCGCTCGCGATCGTGCTCGACGAGTACGGCGGCACCGCGGGCCTCGTGACGATGGAAGATTTGCTCGAAGAGATCGTCGGCGAGATCCGCGACGAGCACGACGAAGGCGAAGAGGAGCCGATCCACCGCGTCAGCGAGGGCGACGCGATCGTCGAAGCGGGGACGAACATCGAGGACGTGAACACGGCGCTCGGGATCGTACTGCCGCACGAAGAGTTCGAGACGATCGGCGGCTACACGGTGGGACTGTTCGGGCGCCTTCCGCGCGAGGGCGAGGAGATCGCGGCCAACGACGAGGTGCGGCTGCGCGTCGAGCGCACGCGCGGCCGGCGCATCCTCACGGTGCGCATCTTCACCGATCGCCAGGCGGCCGCCGCGCGCGAGGCCGAAGCCGCATCGCTGCGTGACTGAACGGCCTGAGGCGTCGTCCTGACCCTGCGCAGCTCGACGACCGACGCGATCGTGCTCCGCGCGCGGCCGCTCGGCGAAGCGGACCGCGCGTTCACGCTGCTCACGCGCGACCGCGGCAAGGTCGACGCCGTCGCGAAAGGCGTGCGCCGCCCGCGCAGCGCGATGGGCGGCCGCCTGGAGCCGCTCTCGGAGGTGCGCGTTGCGCTGCACAAGGGCCGCTCGCTCGACGTGATCGTCGAGGCCCGCACGATCGCCTCGTACTGGACGGGGCTCGCGCGTCCCGACGCGCTCTCGACCGCGTCGCTCCTGGCCGAGACCGTCGATCTGTTCTGCGAGCCCGAGCTGCCGCTGCCGGAGATCTACGCGCTGCTCGCCGGCGCGATCCGCGCCGTGTCCGCGAGCGCCGCGCCCTCGACCCTGGTCCCACGCTTTCAGCTGCGCCTGCTGCACGCGCTCGGGCTCGCGCCGGCCGACGATGCGTGCGTGCGCTGCGGCCAGGGCTTCGATCGCCACGGCGCGTGGCTCGACCTCGACGCCGGCAGTCTCGGCTGCGAGCGCTGCTACGGTGCGCGCGGCGACGCGCACTCGCTCGACGCCGCCGACGTCGCGAACTTCCGCGCGCTGGGCGCCGAGCGCGGCGCGGGCGCCGCGCTGCTCGCGACGCCGCAGGTGACGCGCGCCGTCGACGCCCTGGTCACCTGGCACCTGGGCCGCCGCCCGAAGTCCCGTGCCCTGATGTACGAGCTCAACTCATGATTGCGGGCAACGCCACTAGATGAGCGCCGTCATCGCGCTCGACGTCGGCACGCGCCGCATCGGCGTCGCGGTCGGCGAAGGCTCGTTCGTGTTTCCGCACGCGACGCTCGAGCGCACGAACGTGCGTGACGACGTCGCGTGGATCGTCGCGCTGGCGAAGGAGCGCGGCGCGCGCACGATCGTGGTGGGCGACCCGCTCACGATGCGCGGCGAGCGCGCGCTGGCGAGCGAGGCGATCGACGCGTTCGTGGCGCATCTCGCGCGCGCGTTCGACGGTGCGATCGAGCGCGTCGACGAGCGCCTGACCACGGCGGCGGCGGAGAAGGCGCTGGTCGGCGCCGACGTCTCGCGCGCGAAGCGAAAGAAGGTCGTCGATCAGCTCGCCGCGGTCGGCATCCTGGAAACGTGGCTGGCTCGCCGCAGCCGCTGAGCCGCGCGGGGCGCGCGCTGATCGGCGTGGCGCTCGCGACCGTGCTCGCCGCGGGGGTGATCGTCGGCGTCGCCGCGACGTGGTTTCGCAACGCCGTGTACGTCGACCGCGCGCTGCCCGCGCAGCAAACGGACGTCATCGTTCCGCGCGGTGCCTCGTTCGCGGAAGTCGTCGCGGTGTTGCGGCGCGAGAACGTGCTCGAGCATCCGCTGGCGTTCCGGCTGCTGGCGCGCCTGCGCCGCGTCGAGAACGACGTGAAGGCCGGTGAGTACCGGTTCCCCGCGCACGAGTCGAGCGACGAGGTGCTGCAGCGCCTCGTCCGGGGCGAGCAGCTGGCGGTGTGGGTGACGATCCCGGAGGGCTACACGGCGCGCGAGATCGCCGGCGCGCTCGCGGGGCGCGCGCTCGGGGATGCGGGGGCGTACGTGCACGCGTTCTTGGACGACGGCGGCATCAGCCTCGACGGCACACGCACGCCGAACCTGGAAGGCTATCTCTTCCCGAGCACTTACCTCGTGCCGACCGGCGCCTCGCCGGTCCGCATCGCCGGACTCCTTGTCGGCCAGTTTCGCAAGGAGCTCCCGTCGGATGCGGGTGCGCGTGCCCGGGCGCTTCACCGCAGCGTGCCCGACGTCGTCACGGTCGCTTCGCTCGTGGAGCGCGAGGGGAAAGCGGACGAGGACCGGCCGCTGATCGCCTCGGTCATCTACAACCGTTTGCGCCTCGGCATGCCGCTCGAGGTCGACGCATCGATCGAGTACGTCTTCCCGGAACACCACGACGTGATCACGAAGCGCGACCTGCAGATCGACTCACCGTACAACACGTATCTGCACACCGGCCTGCCGCCGACACCGATCGCGAACCCTGGGAAGGCCTCGCTCGACGCCGCGTTCCACCCGGCGAGCACCGAGTACCTGTACTACGTCGCGAAGCCGGACGGCCACTCGGTGTTCGCGAAGACCCTGCAAGAGCACAACGCCAACGTCGCGCGGTACCTGAAGTAAGGAGACCCTCATCGACACGAACGGAACGGCCGCCGGCAACGGCGCCGGCGGCGGCGAGAAGCAGCCGCTGGACCTCAAGGACGTGCTGGAGCTGCATATGGAGGACGGCTCCGAGCTGAAGTTCGAAGTCGTCGGGCTCGTTGAAGACGACGAAGGCCACGCGTACGCGGTGTGCTACAACGAGAGCGGCGACGACTTCGTCGTGACGGACGCGTTCGGCGACCTGCTCGAGGACGAGGACCTCGCCCAGGAGATCCTCGACGACTTCTTCGTGCTGGCGGAAGAGTCGTCGCCGGAGGACGAGGCATAGCACCGTCCGAACCTGCGTGCGCGCGGGGAGAGGTGGCCGAGCGGCTGAAGGCGGCGGTTTGCTAAACCGTTATACGAGTAACATCGTATCGAGGGTTCGAATCCCTCCCTCTCCGATGCGCGCGGCCGGCGCATGGAGGGATCGTTTCCGGTGCGCCGTATTCCGGGAGGTCGCCGCGAAAGCGGCGCGCACGCGGTCGTAGCTCAATTGGATAGAGCAACAGGCTACGAACTTGTAGGTTGGGGGTTCGAGTCCCTCCGACCGCGATTCGAACCCCGCCCCGGCGGGGTTTTTGCTGAAGGAGCTTCGTCGCAATGTTCAACGAGATCGAAGGCATGGTGCAGAGCGCGCTCGGCGGGAACGCGAACCCGCAAGCGGTCGGCGACGCCGCCGGCGCGCACGTCGCGACGATGGACGCCGGCGAGCTGAGCGGCCATCTGCAGACGGCCGCGGACAACGCGCGGCAAGGCGGCGACGAAGACGTCGCGCAGCAGATCGAGTCGATGATCGCGCGCGGCCAAGCCGACCCGACCGCCCTCAAGACGGCCGCGGTCGACTTCATTCGCAACAACCCGCAGGTTCTGCAGCAGTTCGCGCCGCCGTTCGCTCGAGGCATCTTGAGCAAGCTGGGCGTGTAGGAGGACCGACGTGACCCACTCTCCACGCTTTCGAACCGCCGTCGCGGCGATCCTGATCGCCGGCGCGTTGCTCGTCGCCGATGCGCGTCCGGCGCAGGCGTTTCTCGACAAGACGCGCTTCGTCGCCCACCTCGGCGTGGCGTACTTCTGCTTTCATCACTGGGTGCTGAAGCCGTACGAGCAAGGCGCGTTCGCGACGGGAGCACCGCATCGCGTGTCGTCGATCGTCAAGGGCGGTGTCGCGCTGCTCTTCGCCGTGCACGAGGTCCGCGTCGCGAGCAAGATCGCGCACACGAGCAAGGATCCACTGCTGCAGAAGATCGCCGGGGGCGTCGATTCGCTCGACGGCTCGTTCGCATCGATCGGGCAGCGTCTGAAGAGCGGGCAATTCTCGCCTGACGACGTGCGTTCGCTCGAAGCGGCGACGTCGTCGGTCGGCGCATCCGCGGCGGCCGCCGGCGCGCCGATCAAGGACGTTCCCGTCGCGATTCCGGGCCGCTGACGCGCTGCGCGCAGCCTCCAGGGCCCCGGGCGGGTTGTGGGTAATCGACGTCCGGCTTCCCGGCGCGTCCGCCGGGAGCGCACGGCTCGGTAGCTCAGCGGTAGAGCGGGGGACTCATAAGCCCTAGGTCGTAGGTTCAAATCCTACCCGAGTCAATTTTTTCTCGAGGTTCAGACATGTCGACGATCCCCTGCGATTTCTGCCCGCACCCGGTCGACCGGGCGCAGATGGAAGAGATCGAGATCAGCCACTACGTGCCGGATAGCTCAGGGGACGACTTGGCCTACGCGCGGACGTACTTCTTCGGTCATCCGGACTGCGTGCGGAAGTTCTACCGCGGCCTCGTCGAGCACAAGCTGGATCTCTTCAAGCACATGCCGTCGACGGGCCCCGCGGGCCCGGCCGGTCCTGCCGCCACGGAAGACCGCGGCCGGTAAAGCGCGGCGCCTCGCGGGCGGCGCTTCGGCGCAGCGCGATGAAGCCTGCTCCCGTAGCTCAATTGGATAGAGTGTCGCCCTCCGAAGGCGAAGGTTGCCCGTTCGAGCCGGGCCGGGAGCGCGTTTTCGCCGAGCACGACGTCGCGCGCATGCGCCGCGCGATCGAGCTGGCGGCTGCCGCCGCGGAGTCCGGCGACGTGCCGATCGGTGCCGTGCTCGCGGTCGGCGGCCGCACCTTCGAGGCACGCAACGAGAAGGAGTCGCGAGGCGATCCGACCGCGCACGCCGAGATGCTCGCGCTGCGCGCGGCCGCCGACGCGCTCGGCCGCTGGCGCATCGGCGGATCGCTCTACGTCACCAAGGAGCCGTGCGCGATGTGCGCGGGCGCGATCGCCGCCGCGCGCGTCGACCGGCTCGTGTTCGGCTGCCGCGATCCGAAGGGAGGGGCGGCGGGATCGGTCATCGATATACTCGGATCGCCCGCGGTCAACCATCGCGTCGACGTGATCGGCGGGGTGCTCGCCGAGGAAACCGCCGCGCAGCTGCGCGGGTTTTTCGCCGGGAAGCGGGCCACGGAGAGGTGGTCGAGTGGTTGAAGGCACCCGCCTCGAAAGCGGGCGAACGTTGATAGCGTTCCGAGAGTTCGAATCTCTCCCTCTCCGCGTGCACTGAACGCGACGGCCGCCGGCCGTCGCGTTCTGCTGCCGGCTCGCTACTGCGCGAGCTTCGGGTCGCTCGGCGTAGCCGGAAACGCGAAGTCGTGGTTCGTCGCGTCTGCCGTCGCGGTCAGGCGGCCGATGTGCAGCGGTCCGAAGAAGGTCTGCGTGTAGCTCGCGTGCGTCACGAGCCAGTGCCCGCCGACGACCTGGTAGTCGCACGTGAAGTCGGCCGCCGGCCCGAGGTAGTGCACGCGCGTGGGCAGGTTCGACGCCGTGTCGACGTAGACGTCGTGCAGGTAGAAGTCCGACCTGTTGCCGTTCGTCAGCGACGGCAGCGGCTGCATCACGATGTGCGCGATCCGGTCGTTCGAGTCGTCGGCGTACGCCGCGCGGTAGTAGCGCAGCGAGAGCACGACCACGTCGGCGTGCGAGGTCTCACGCGGATCGCGGAACGTGATCGCCGGGCCGGGCTCGACGTAGCTGAGCGTGTTGCGCGTGCCCGTGAACACGACCCGGAAGTACGAGATCGCATCGAACGTCGGGATCAGCGGAAAGCTGTGCGCGTACTGGCGCTGCCCGCGCGGGAGATCCTGGAGCACGGCGTAGTCGTCGCGCGTGCGGGTCTCCACCTCGCGGGCGATCGTCTTGTGAATCTGCCGGGACGGCACGTCGACGATCACGTTCGTCTTGTACGCCAGGTAGGGCGGCGATTGCGCGAAAGCCGCGGCCGCCGCGTTCGCCGTCGTGCGGAACTGAACGTCGGCGGCGATCATCCGCGCTCGGAGAGGAGGGAGGCCGAAGCGATCAAAAGCGCCGTCATCGTGGCTGACTCTTCGCGAACAACGTACGTCGCTTCCGCTCCGTTGCTCACGGCCGCGGGCGCGCGCGCCGTGCTCGACGCCGCGCTCGCCGAGGCCGGCCGCATCGGGGTGCCGGAGAACGTCGCGATCGTCGATGCGGGAGGGCACCTCTTGGCGTTCGGACGCAGCGACGGAGCACGAGTCGGTTCCGTGTCGATCGCGATCACGAAGGCGGTTTCCGCGGCGACGCGCAAGCGGCCCACGGCCGAGGAAGGCGGCGGGGATGCGACGACGACGATCCGCCTCGCCCTCGCGGCCGACCGACTCACCGGGCTCGGCGGCGGCTTCCCCATCGTGGTCGACGGCCAGGTCGCAGGCGGCATCGGCGTGAGCAGCGGCACGATCGACGAGGACATCACGGTCGCGCGCGCCGGCCTCGCCGCGCTGGCGTGACGGGCGGGCCGCTCTACACCGACCCCGCGCTCGCGGAGTCCTACGCGCGCGTCTCGGCATCGAACCTCGCCAACGCGGCGTACGAGCGCCCCGCCGTGCAGGCGGTGCTCGGCGACGTGCACGGGCTCGACGTCCTCGACGCGGGCTGCGCCGCCGGCGAGCATGCCGCGTGGCTCGCCGAGCACGGCGCGCGCGTCACGGCGATCGATGCGAGCGAGGCGATGCTGCGCCTCGCGCGCGCGCGCGCCGCCGCCGCGCGTGTTCTGCGCGCCGACCTCGACGAGCCGTTGCCGCTCGCGAACGCCGCATTCGATGTCGTGCTCTCGTCGCTGACGCTGCACTACCTCGCCGACTGGTCGCGCCCGCTGCGCGAGTTCGCGCGCGTGCTGCGCGCGGGCGGGCGACTCGTCGTCTCGACGCACCACCCGCTCATGACCGCATACGATGTCCCGGACTATTTCGCGGTCGCGCTCGTCGAGGAGGAATGGACGGGCTTCGCCGAACGCCCCGTGCCGATACGGTTCTACCACCGGCCGCTCGAGCGCATCGTCGGCGACGTCATCGCCGCGGGCTTCACGCTGAGCCGCGTGCACGAGCCGCGTCCGGTGCCGGGCAGCGAGGCGCGCGAGCCCGCGCTCGCGCAGCGGTTTCGAACGCGGCCGGGGTTTCTGATCGTCGACGCGCGGACGTCGCGATGAGTTACGGCATCAAGTCGTTCGGCGAGTTTCGCGTCGGCGACGCGACGACGTTCGCGAAAACGATCGGCGAAGCGGACATCCTGCTGTTCGCCGCGGTCAGCGGCGACAACTATCCGCTGCACGTCGATGCCGAGTACGCGAAGACGACACGGTTCGGCCGGCGCGCCGCGCACGGGATGCTCACGGCGAGCCTGCTCTCGACGGTCGTCGGCCTGCTGCTGCAGAAGCCGGGCGGCATCTACGTGGAGCAGTCCGTCCGGTTCAAGCGGCCGGTCTTCGCAGGCGACACGCTGACCGCACGCGCCGAGGTCGTCGAGCTCATCCCGGAGCGCCGGCGGATGCGCATTCACGCGACGGTCCTGAACCAGCGCGGCGAGACGGTGCTCGAAGGCGGCGGCCTGATCCAGAAGGACGAGCGGTAGGCGCGGTCATCGCGCGCCGCGGGCACGGGCACCGCACCGTGCATGATCACGCGCGTCGTGGTCGCGGAGGACGATGCGTCGATCCGCGAGCTGCTCGTGCACCATCTCGCGCGCGAGGGGTACCATTGCGAACCGGCGCCCGACGGTCCGGCGGCGCTCCGCGCGGCGCGCGGCGGCGGCGACGTGCTGATCCTCGATGTCGGCCTGCCGGTGATCGACGGGTTCGACGTCGTGCGCGCGCTGCGACGCGAAGGACGTGAGATGCCGATCCTCATGCTGACGGCGCGCACCGACGAGATCGACCGCATCGTCGGGCTGGAGATCGGGGCGGACGACTACGTCGTCAAGCCCTTCTCGCCGCGCGAAGTCGTCGCGCGCGTGAAGGCGCTGGGCCGGCGCGCGCGCCTGACCAGCACGCAGGCGCCCGCGGTGCTGCGCTTCGAGCGGCTCGAGATCGACGAAGCGGCGCGCGAGGCGCGCATCGACGGGGTCGACGTCGGGCTCAAGCCGCGCGAGTTCGCGCTGCTGCTCGAGCTCGCGTCGAATCCGGGTGTCGCGCTCTCGCGCCGTGCGCTCCTCGAACGCGTCTGGGGCTTCGACTTCGAGGGCGATGCGCGGACCGTCGACGTGCACGTGCGGCGCGTGCGCTCGAAGCTGCACGAGTCCGCGCGCCTCGACGGGCTCGTCCAGACGATCCACGGCTTCGGATACAAGTTTGCACGCTCCTGAACGCCGCAGCCTGCTGCCGCGCCTCGTTTCGTTCCGCGCCCGCCTCGCAGAATGCGGCGGGGAAGCGCATCCCGTCCTCGTCGTGCGGCTGCCCGAGATCGAGCGCGTCGCGTGGCGGCGCGGGCTGCGCGCCGCGCGCGCGATGGAGCGCGCGGCGAGCGCCGCTTTCTCGACGGCCGTCTCGCGCGTGCTGCGCGCGGACGACCTCGTGGCGCACGACGGCGGCAGCGACGTCTTCGTCGCGGCGCTGGTCGCGCCGACGCGCGAAGGCGGCGTCCCGGTCGCGGTCGACGCGCGCTCCGCGCTCGCGCGCATCGCGGCGACGATGGAGGCCGCGACGCGCCTCGAAGTACGAACGGGTTGGACGACGTTCGACGACGGCGCGCGCGGCGATGCGATCGAGGCGATCGTGGAGCGCGCGCTCGAACGCGGCGCCCAGGAGCGCGAGCGCTACGCGTTCTTCTCGTCGCTCGGCCACGAGCTGCGCACGCCGCTCTCGTCGATTCGCGGCTACTTGGAGACGCTGCTCGACGAGCGCGTCGACGAGCCCACGCGCCGGCGCTTCGTGCGCATCGCGCACGGCGAGTCGCTGCGGCTCAGCCGGCTGGTGGAAGGGATGTTCGAGATCTCGCTGCTCGATTTGCACGCGACGTTTCCGGCGCGCGCGGCCGGGTCGCTCGCGCACGCCCTGCGGTCGGCCGTCGACGCCTGCTCCGCCGAGGCGGCGGCGCGTCGCGTCGGCATCGCGACGGACGAGCCGGGCGGCATCGTGATCGGGATGGATGCCGACCGCCTCACGCTCGTCCTCGTCAACCTGATCGGCAACGCGGTGAAGCACGGCCGTTCCGGCGGCGGCGTCTTCGTCGGTGTCGACGACACGGACGCGCGCGTCATCCGCGTGACCGTCGACGACGACGGCCCCGGCATCCCGCCGGACGAGCGTGAGCGCGTGTTCGCGTTCGGCGAGCGCGGGCCGTCGCGCGCCGACGGCAACGGGATCGGCCTCGCGCTCGTGCGGCTCGTGCTCGAACGCGCCGGCGGGCGCGTCGAGCTCGAACGTTCGCCGCTCGGCGGCGCGCGGTTCACCGTGACGGTGCCGCGCGCCTGAGCGTCAGACGACTAGGTCGAACCGGTCGAGGTTCATCACCTTGTTCCATGCCGCGACGAAGTCCGTGACGAACTTGCCCTTCGCGTCGTCGGCGGCATAGACTTCCGCGATCGCCCGCAGCTGCGAGTTCGATCCGAAGATCAGATCGACGCGCGTGCCGGTCCACTTCGGGTTGCCGGTCGCGCGGTCGCGTCCCTCGAACAGCTCGTCGGAGCCGGACACCGGGTGCCACGTCGTTCCCATGTCGAGCAGGTTGACGAAGAAGTCGTTCGTGAGCGTGCCCGGGCGATCGGTGAACACGCCGTGCTTCGCTTGCCCGGCGTTCACGCCCAACGCGCGCATGCCGCCGACGAGCACCGTCATCTCGGGCGCGGTCAGCGTCATGAGGTGGGCGCGATCGACGAGCATCGCTTCCGTGGGGATGTCCAACGGTTTCGCCTTCAGGTAGTTCCGGAAGCCGTCGGACAGCGGTTCGAGCACCGCGAACGATGCGCCGTCGGTCTGCTCTTGCGATGCGTCCGCGCGACCCGGCGAGAACGGAACGCGCACATCGTGGCCCGCGTCCTTCGCCGCCTGCTCCACGGCGGCGCAGCCGCCGAGGACGATCAGGTCGGCGAGCGAGACGCGCTTGCCGCCCGTCTGCGCACCGTTGAACTCGCTTTGAATTCGCTCCAGCACGCCGAGCACCGTCGCAAGCTGCGAGGGCTGGTTGACGTCCCAGTCCTTTTGCGGTGCGAGCCGCAGCCGCGCCCCGTTCGCACCGCCGCGCTTGTCGGTGCCGCGGAAGGTCGCGGCCGACGCCCACGCCGTCTCGACGAGCTTCGAGACGGGGATCCCCGATGCGAGAATCTTGCCTTTGAGGGCGGCGACGTCCGCGTCGTCGATCAGGGCGTGCTTCACCTGGGGGATCGGGTCTTGCCACAGCAGCTCTTCCGCGGGAACGAGCGGGCCGAGGTAGCGCGAGACGGGACCCATGTCGCGATGCGTCAGCTTGTACCACGCTCGCGCGAACGCATCCGCGAACTCGTCGGGATGCTCGTGGAAGCGCTTCGCGATCGGCGCGTACTGCGGGTCCATGCGCAGGGCGAGATCGGTCGTGAGCATCATCGGCGCGTGCCGTTTCGAGGGATCGTGCGCGTCGGGAACCGTCCCGTCGGCCGCGGCATCCTTCGGCGTCCACTGGTGTGCGCCGGCCGGACTCTTCGTCAGCTTCCACTCGTAGTTGAACAAGTTGTCGAAGTAGTTGTTGTCCCACGTCGCGGGGCTCGTCGTCCATGCGCCTTCGAGTCCGCTGGTGATCGTGGCGTCGCCGTTTCCGGTGCCGAAGCTGTTCCGCCAGCCCAGTCCCTGCTCTTCGAGCGGCGCACCCTCGGGCTCGCGGCCGACGTACTTCTTCGGATCCGCGGCGCCGTGGACTTTGCCGAACGTGTGTCCGCCGGCGATCAGCGCAACCGTTTCCTCGTCGTTCATCGCCATGCGCGCGAAGGTCTCGCGGATGTCCCGCGCCGATGCGATCGGATCGGGCTTGCCGTTCGGACCTTCCGGGTTCACGTAGATCAGGCCCATCTGCACCGCGCCGAACGGATGCGCGAGAACGCGTTCGCCGGTATAGCGTGCGTCGCCGAGCCACTCGCGCTCGTAACCCCAGTTGACCTCTTCTTCGGGCTCCCACACGTCGACGCGGCCGCCGCCGAAGCCGAAGGTTTTGAATCCCATCGACTCGAGGGCGCAGTTCCCCGCGAAAACCATCAGGTCGGCCCACGAAATCGCCTTGCCGTATTTCTGTTTGACCGGCCAGAGCAGCCGGCGCGCTTTGTCGAGGTTCGCGTTGTCCGGCCAGCTGTTCAACGGAGCGAACCGCTGCGTGCCGGACGCGGCGCCGCCGCGGCCGTCGAAAATGCGATACGTGCCCGCGCTGTGCCACGCCATGCGAATCATGAGCGGCCCGTAATGACCGTAGTCGGCAGGCCACCACTCCTGCGAGCGCGTCATCAGCGCGACCAGATCGTTTCTCAGCGCCGCAAGATCCAGCTTGTTGAATTCTTCGGCGTAGTCGAATCCCGGGTCCATCGGATCGGCCAGCGGCGAGTTCTGTTGCAGAACCTTCAGGTTCAACTGGTTCGGCCACCAGTCCCGATTCGTCACCATTCCGGCGTCGAGATGGGTGCCGCGCGGGGTGCCGTGCGGCACCGGGCATCCGCCGTTTTTCTCGAGTTCCGCTTCGAGCATGAGAGTGTTCTCCGATCGTTCGTGATGCTGACCTGACGAGCGCCGCGACCGGCGCGCGTTCCGTGCAGCCAACGTTCTCCGATCGGTTCCGCTCCGCCCTGGCGGGCGAGCGCGCCGGCCCGCCCGCGCCGCTCCCGGGCGTGCGGTCACCGTGACGGTGACGCGCGCCCGAGTGCTGCGCTGCTTGCCGGAGCGGCGAGGTTACGCGCCGTCGCCGGAGCGGACGGCATACAGCGCGCCGATGCCGTCGAGCACGTCCGCGTCCGGGGCGAGCGCGAACGTTCCCGGGATGCGCACGCGATGCGCGCTCGCCTTCGGACCCGTCGAGACCGCCGTCACTTCAGGCGCGGACACCGCGCTTGCGGTGGGGATGGTCACGGCGTCGGCGATCGTCTGCGAATGCAGCGCGGCGACGGCCGCGAGGGTGGTGAGAGTGGTGGTGAACATGCCGTCATGCTACGCCGGCCGTCGCGCACGACGAAGACAGTGTCAGTGCGTATTTGCCGCGGTGAGCGCGGCGATCCGCCTGCGACTTTGGTCGTCGACCGCGGGCGAGAGCACGAGCACGTGCTCCGTGTCCGGCAGCGGAAAGATCGCCCACGTCAGCGTGATCACGTCCGAACCGGGCGGGCGCACGCGCACGATCTCGCCGAACGGGCTGCCGAGATCGCCGGCGTCCCAGAGGCGTGCGAAGTCTTCGCTGCCGCTGCGCAGCTCCGCGATGATCGCCTCGTAGCCGGCGTCGCCGGCCTTCGACGCGTACCGCATGCGCGCGCCGGCGACGAACCGCGCGGCGACGGCGTCCCAGTCCGGAAATACCGAGCGGCGCTCATCGAAGAAGAAGAGCATGCGCGCGACGTTCTTCCCGGCTTCCATGCCCAGCAGCGCGTTCGCGATGTGGTTCACCGCGATGACGTTGTAGCAGTAGTCCATCACGTGCGCGGGGCCACCGCCGAACGTGCGCAGCACGTGCTCGGCGGCGCCGACGGCGATGTGTTCCGCGACGCTCGGCGCATCGGCCGAAGGCTCGACCCCGCTGAGCCGCATCAGGTAGCCGAGTTCGGTCGCGTCGAGGTGCAGCACGCGGCCGATCGTCTCGACGGTGCGCGGTGACACGTGCGCCGCGCGGCCGACCTCGAATTGGCCGTACCAGCTCACGCTGATGTCGGCGAGCTCGGCGACGTCCTCGCGCCGCAGGCCCGGCGTCCTGCGACCTTTCTCGACGGGCAGACCGACGTCGCCCGGCGCGATGCGCGCGCGACGCGAGCGCAGGAAGCGGCGCAGCTCCTCGGCTCGCCGCCCTTGCTCCAGCTGCTGCGGCGGTTCGGCGTACACGCCCCTCATACCACACCGAGGCTCGGTCGGTTTCGCACGAGGCCCGCGCAAGGATCGCTTCTGCGACTGCGAACCGATGGCGGATGCGCCGCGTGCTGATCGGTACCGCAGGGTGGGGCATCGGCCCGGACGTGCGCGAGCGCTTCGGCGTCGGCGCCACGCGCCTGGAGCGGTACGCGACGCGCTTCGCCTGCGTCGAGATCAACTCGTCGTTCTACCGTCCGCACCGTCCGGCCACGTACGCCCGGTGGGCGGCGAGCGTGCCCGACGGGTTTCGCTTCGCGCTCAAGGTGCCGAAGGAGATCACGCACGCGCGCCGGCTCGTCGACGCGATCGCGCCGCTCGACGCGTTTCTCGGCGAGAGTGCCGCGCTGGGCGACGAAGCGCGGCGTGGTGCTCGTGCAGCTGCCGCCGAGCTTTGCGTACGACGCGGCCGTCGTCGCGGCGTTCTTCACGGCGTTGCGCGCGCGCTACGCCGGCGGGCTCGCGTGCGAGCCGCGGCACGCGACGTGGTTCACCCGCGAGGCGGATGCCGCGCTCGCGCGGCTTCGACGTCGCGCGCGTCGCGGCGGATCCGGCCGTCGTGCCGGCCGCCGCCGCGCCGGGCGGATGGGAGCGGCTTCGCTTACCATCGGCTGCATGGCTCGCCGCGGATGTACTACTCCGCGTACGACGCGCGCGCCCTCGCGAGCCTGGCCGAGCGGCTGCGCGCATCGACCGAGCCGGCGTGGTGCATCTTCGACAACACCGCGTTCGGCGCCGCGACGGCGAACGCGCTCGCAGCTGGCGGAGCTGCTTGCCTGAACGCGAAGCGGTCGAGGCCGTGGAATCGACGGACGAGCAGTTCGCGCTGATCGGCGCGGGGCCGATCGGCCTCTGCGTCGCGCGCGCGCTCGCGCAGCGCGGCATCGCGTACGTGCAGTTCGAGGCGGCGGATCGCGTCGGCGGCAACTGGCGCGACGGCGTCTACGACACCGCGCACATCATCTCGTCGCGCAAGACGACCGAGTTCACCGAATATCCGATGCCGTCGACGTATCCGGATTTCCCGAGCACCGCGCAGATGCGCGCGTACATCGAGGACTATGCGCGCCACTACGATCTCGAGCCGCGGATCCGGTTCGGCACGCGCGTGCGCGCGGCGGACCCGCTCGCCTCGGGCGACGCGGAGCGCTGGCAGCTGACGTTCGACGACGGCAGAACGGGGCGTCTACAAGGGCGTCATCGCATGCGTCGGACACCACTGGGACCGGCGCTGGCCGTCGTATCCGGGCACGTTCGCGGGCGAGCTGATCCACTCGAAGGACTACAAGACACCGGATCAGCTGCGCGGCAAGCGCGTCCTGACGATCGGCGGCGGCAACTCGGCGTGCGACATCGCGTCCGAAGCGGCGCGCGTCGGCGCGTCGTCGCACATCAGCTTCCGGCGCGGGTACTGGTTCCTGCCGAAGACGCTGTTCGGCGTGCCGCTCGTGGAGCTGATCCGCCCGTGGATGCCGCTCTGGCTGCAGCGCGCGTTCTTGCGCGCGATGCTCGCCGTCGCGGTCGGCGACTACCGCCGCTACGGCTTGCCGTCGCCGGATCACGCGATCTTCGCGCACCATCCGACGATCAACGGCGAGCTGCTGCACTACGTCAAGCAAGGGCGCATCGCGCCGCATCCCGATGTGGCGCGCTTCGACGGCGATACGGTCGAGTTCACCGACGGCGCCCGCGAGCGGTTCGACGTCGTCGTCGCGGCGACGGGCTTCCACCAGTCGATCCCGTTTCTCTCGCGCGACGTCGTGCCGATCGAAGGGCCGGTCGTCAAGCTGTACGGTTCGATGATGAGCGACCGGTACCGCAACCTCTACGTCTTCGGCTGGGCGCAGGCACGCTACGGCTTCGGGCCGATCGTCTCGCCCGGCGCGGATCTGCTCGCCGACGTGATCGTCGCGCAGCGCCGGATGCGCTACCCGATCGGCGCCGTGCTCAAGCGCATGGGCGCGAAGCTCCCCACGACGCACCTCGTCGACCCGCACGCAGCGATGCGGCAGATTCGCCGCGCGCGCAAGCGGCTGCCGGCGCTGGTGAAGATGGAGAAGTACATCATGCGCGCGCGCTAGCGGCGCGCGCTCACTCGGGCAGCGAGAGGCGAACGGGATCGCTGCCGTCGGCGAAGTGCAGCACGATCTCGCCGCCGTCGCCGCGGTAGACCGACACCGGCACGTGTCCCGGCGGGACGTCGCCGTTCGCGTGCGCGGGCTGCCGCGTCGCGCGCGGCGCACGGCCGCGCGCGAAGCGGTCGCGCAGTCCGGCGATCGCGACGTAGACGACCGGCACGACGAACAGGTTCAGCACCGTCGAGAGCACCATGCCGCCGAACACCGCGGTGCCCAGCGAACGGCGGCTGGCGGCGCCGGCGCCGCGACGCGACGACGAGCGGTACGGTCGCGAGGATGAACGCCAGCGACGTCATGAGGATCGGTCGCAGCCGCGTCTGCGCCGCGTCGCGCACCGCCTCGGTCGCGCTGAGCCCCGCGCGCCGCCGCTGGTTCGCGAACTCGACGATCAGGATCGCGTTCTTGCTCGCGAGCGCGATCAGCATCAGGTAGCCGACCTGCGCGTAGAGGTCGCTCGGCAGCGAGCGCACGTCGAGCGCGAGGATCGCGCCCAGGATCGCGAGCGGCACCGAGACCAGGATGATCAGCGGATCGCTGTAGTTCTCGTAGTTCGCGGCGAGCACGAGGAACACGCAGAGCAGTCCGAGCCCGAAGATCACGATCGCCTGGCTGCCGAACTCGATCTGCTCGAGCGAGATGCCGGTCCACTCGTAGGCGATGCCGTTCGGCAGCGTCTGCGCGGCGGCGGTCATCGCGCTCAGCGCGTGGCCGGAGCCGTAGCCCGGCGCCGGGATGCCGTTGATCTCGATCGAGCGCATCAGGTTGTAGTGCGTGATGATCGGCGCGACGCGCTCGACGTGCGTGTGCACGAGGTTGGAAAGCGGGCACCGTCGCGGCGGTTGCGGGTCCGTGCCGTTGGTGCGCACGTAGATGCGGTCGAGCGCCGCCGAGCGGTTGCGGAACGGCGTGTCGGCCTGCACGTACACGCGGTACGAGCGGTTCAGGTAGTCGAAGTCGTTGACGTACTCCGAGCCGAGGTACACCTCCATCGCGTTGAAGACGTCGGTGAGCGGGATGCCGAGCGCGGCGACCTTCTCGCGGTCGACGTCGATCACGAGCTGCGGCGCGTCGTCGCGGAACGTCGTCGACACGTTCCGCAGGGTGCTGGTCGCTGCGCGCCGTGGCGATCAAGCCGCGCGCCGCCGCGTGAGCGCGGGGATGCCGACGTTGTCCTGATCCTGCAGCTCGAACTGGAAGCCGGCGAGGTTGCCGATGCCGCGGATCGCCGGCGGGTTGAACGCGAGCACCGCCGCGCCGGTGATCGCGGCGAGCTGCGGGCGCAGCCGCCGCATGATACCGTCGGCCGACTGCTCGCGCGCGCTTGCGCTCGTCCCACGGCTTCAGCGAGACGAACATCATCGCGCGGTTCGCCGCGTTGACGCCGAACTGCGTGCCGTTCGGCTCGAACACGACCGAGATCTCGGGGTACTGGTCCAGGATGCGCTCGACGCGCCGCGTCACGCGCTCCGTGTCGGCGAGCGACGAGCCTTCGGGCAGCTGCACGGTCACGTAGAAGTAGCCCACGTCCTCGTCGGGCAGGAAGCCCGTCGGAATCGACTGGTAGGCGAAGTACGTCGCGCCGAGGCCGACGACGAAGAGGCCGAGCACGACGGCGCGCCACCGGATCAGCGCCGGAAGGATCGCATGGTAGCCGCTGCGCGAGGCATCGATGACGCGGTTGATCGCGCCGTAGACGCCCTTGCGGTGCACCGTGTGCTTGCCGAGCAGCAGCGCCGAGAGCGCCGGCGTGAGCGTGAGCGCGTTGAAGAGCGAGATCGTGATCGCGCAGGCGATCGTCAGCGCGAACTGCTTGTAGAGCTGGCCGGTCGTGCCCGAGAAGAATGCGACGGGGATGAAAACCGCAAGCAGTACCAGCGAGCTAGCGACCACCGCGCTCGTGATCTCGCGCATCGCGGCCGACGCGCCGGCGTACGACTCCATGCGCTTCTCGTTCACGAAGCGCGCGATGTTCTCGATGACGACGATCGCGTCGTCGACGACGAGGCCGGTCGCCAGCGTGAGGCCGAACAGCGTCAGCGTGTTGATCGAGAAGCCGAGCGCCTTCATCAGGCCGAACGTTCCGATCAGCGAGACGGGGATCGTGATCGCCGGAATCAGCGTCGTGCGCCACGACTGCAGGAACAGGAAGACGACCGCGACGACGAGCAGGATCGAGATCGCGAGCGTCTTGAGCACCTCGCGGATCGACTCCGACACGAACGGCGTCGCGTCGAAGCCGAACGTGTAGTACATCCCGGTCGGAAACCGCGTCGCGAGCTTGTCCATCGCGGCGCGCACGTCGCGGGCAACTTGCAGCGCGTTCGCGGTCGGCAGCGTCAGCACGGCGAGACCGATGGCGTCCTTGCCGGACAGGCGCAGGTCTTGCGCGTAGCTCTCGGCGCCGAGCTCGACGCGGCCGACGTCGCGCAGGCGCACGAAGCCGCCGTCGGGGTTGGCGCGCAGGATCATGTTCGGCGAACTGCGCCGGATCGGTCAGGCGCCCGAGCGCGCGCACGGAGATCTGGTACGGCTGGTCGCTCGCGATCGGGCGCCGAACCGATCGCGCCGGCGGCGACGTCCACGTTCTGGCGTCTGCAGCGCGTTGACGACGTCGGTCGCCGTCAGGTGGCTCTGGTTCAGCCGCACCGGATCGAGCCAAAGCCGCATCGCATAGCGCCGCTCGCCGAAGATCCGCACGTCGTTGACGCCGCGGATGCGCTTGAGCACGTCGACGATGTTGTTGGCCGCGTAGTTGCTGATGAAGACGCGGTCGTAGCGCGCGTCGTTCGACGCGAGGCCCATCGCGATCACGAACGTCCCGCTGTTCTTCGTGACGCGTGAGCCCGGCGGCGCGCACCGCGCCGGGAAGCCGCCCGATCGTGTTGTTGACCTGCGTTTGCACGTCGTTCGCCGCGAGATCGATGCTGCGGTCGAGCGCGAACGTGCAGACGATCGTGCTCGTGCCGTCGCTCGTCGTCGTCGAGCTGATGTAGCGCAGGCCGTCGACGCCGTTGATCGCTTCTTCGAGCGGCGTGGTCACCGAGGCTTCAGCCGACTGCGCGTTCGCTCCGATGTAGTTCGTGCGTCACGGTGATCACCGGCGGCGCGACCTGCGGGAACTGCGCGACGGGCAGGGTCGGGATCGCGATCAGCCCGGCGAGAATGATGAACAGCGCGCAGACCGATGCGAACACCGGCCGGTGCAGGAAGAAGTCGATCACCTTCGTGCCCCTTCGCCTTCGCGGTCGCCGTTGCCGCCCGGAGGAGGGGAGTTTCGCCCCGGCCTGACAATCCGGCGCGGATGCGATCGGGTCGTCGCACGGCCGCCGTGGCGCTCGCGTTCTCGACCGCGCCGCCGCACGGCGCGATCTTCATCGAGCGCGCGTCGCACCTGCGCGACCACCCGGGGCAGATCGCGCTGCCCGGCGGATCGGTCGACCCGGCCGACGGCGGCGACCTGCGGCGCACCGCGCTGCGCGAGCTGCGGGAGGAGGTCGGCGTGGCGGCCGAGCGCGTGACGATCGTGGGCGAGCTGCCGATGGTGCGCCAGACGCGCGCGAACAACTTCGACGTGACGCCGTTCGTCGCGGCCGTCGCTCCCGGCCCGCTGACGATCGACGGCACGGAGACCGCCGCCGTGTTCACGATCCCGCTCGACGTGATCGTCGCCGAGCTCACGCACGGGACCGTCGCCGTCGGCGAGGTCAGCGTGGAGACGCACCTGCTCGACTTCGAGAGCCGTCGCGTGTGGGGGCTGACCGCGCACGTCCTGCGCTCGTTCGTCGACGCGTGGCGCGATCCGCAGCATCCGCTCCGCGCGGCGCTCGAAGCGACGTTCCGGCGATGAGACGGACCGCTGCAACACTCGCGGCCGCGCTGACGGCGCTCGCTCCGGCGGTGCCGGCGAGCGCGGACTGGCATCCGCCCGACCTGCGTACGGCGAGACCGGCGGCGCCGGACGGCATCGCGGCGTGCGCGAAGGCGGCAGGCGCGCCCGACGCGCGCTACGCGCAGCGGCGCGAACGCTGGACGTACGCCGTCGGCGGCCGTGTGCTGCCCGTGCGCGTCGCGGTCCGCGGCGACGACTTCCGCGCCGCCGTGCCGCTGGGCGATGCCGAGTATTCGGCGGGGCGTTGGGGCGGCATCCGCTGGCGCGCCGACGCGAACGGCATCGCGCACGCGACGCTGGCGGACGATCAGGGCGATGCGGTCGACCGGCTTCCGCAGAGCGTCTTTCCGTTCGCGCTCGCGGACTGCGAGCTCGCCGGCGAGTCGGAGCGTTTCGGCCCTGCGTGGGTGCTGGTCGACCGTGCGCCGCGCGACAAGCCGCACTGGTTCTACGTCGACAAGAGCACCGGCCGGATCGCCCACGAGATCACGCGCGAAGGGGCGCGGACGATCGTGACATCGTTCGGCGGGTTCGAGCCGCTCGGCACGATGCTGCGGCCGCGCCGTTGGCACGTGTCCGACGGCGATCGCGCGCACGACCTCGACGTCACGGTCGAGGACATCGAAGCGCGCCGGCTCGAGCCGATCGACGTGGCGATCCCGCAGAAGCAGCGCACGTTCGCGCCGCGGGGCGGCGCGCGCGACACCATCGCGTTGCCCGCGCACTTCCGCGGCCGCACGATCGTCGTGGACGTCGACCTCGACGGCGAGCCCGCGGAGTTCCTGCTCGACACCGGGACCGCGAGCGTCACGCTCGACGCACGGATCGCGGAACGTCGCCGCTGGCCGGTGTCGCTCGAGCATGCGACGGTGCCGCGCATGGGCGTCGGCGCGCTGTCGCTCGAGAACGTGTCGACCCTCGCGATGCCGCTTCGACTTTCGGACGCTCGCCGGCATCCTCGGCTACGATTTCTTCTTCGGGCACGTCGTCCACATCGACTATGCCGCGCAGCGCGTCGAGGTGCTCACGCCGGACGCCGCGGCGCCGGCGTTCCGCGATCCGGCGGCGACGGTGATCGCGGCGTCGTTCGACGACGGCCTCCCGCTCGATCCGCGCGGCGTTCGGCGCCGCGTCCGGCGACCGCTTCGCCCTGGACACCGGCTCGCCGCGGCTGTTCGTACTCGATCCGTTTACGCGGCGCTATCCCGACGTGGTGGCGTCGTGGCGCCAAGCGTCGATCGGCACGCGCGGCGTCGAGGCGATGGAAGGCTACCTCGAAGGGACGATCGCCGTCACGGGCCGCCGAGCGCCGGCGTTGACGTTCGGCGGCGCGCGCTTCGTCGACGTCGTCGCCGAGGTACAAGCGCCGAACGATCGTGCGGATGCGATCGACGTCGCGCTCGACGGCATCATCGGCACCGACGAGATCAGCCGCTTCGACTGGTGGTTCGACTACGACGGCGGTCGCATCGCGTTCCGGCGGAACGCCCTGCGGTAAGGGCGAACGAGCGAGGGGCGTGTATGAACGAGCCCGCGCTCTTGCCTCGCAGGCTGCTGGTCGCGGCGAGCCTGCTGATCGCGGTGATCGCCGTCGGGACGGCGGGCTACGCGCTGCTCGAAGGCTGGTCGGCGTTCGACTCGTTCTACATGACGGTCACGACGATCACGACGGTCGGCGGCGGCGAGCCGCGAGCGCTCGATCGTCGCGGGCAAGTGGTGGACGATCGGCGTCGTGGCATTCGGGTTCGGCGCGCTGACGTACACGGTGCTCGCGGGCTTCGGCTACATCATCGAGGGACATTTCGGCGCCGACGTCTCGCTGCGCCGCATGCGCCGGCGCGTCGCCGCGATGCGTGATCACTTCATCCTGTGCGGCTTCGGGCGCGTCGGGCGCGAGATCGCGCGCGACTTCACCGTCGAGGGAATCCCGTTCGTCGTCATCGACATCAACCCGGCCTCGCTCGACCGCGCGGCGTGCCGAAGGCTTCACGGTGATGCACGGCAACGCGGCCGACGTCGCGACGCTGCAGGCGGCGGGCATCGAGCACGCGCGCGGGCTCGTCACGGCGGTCGACGACGACGCCGACAACATCTACGTCACGCTCTCGGCGCGCGTGCTCAAGCCGGAGCTGTTCATCGTCGCGCGCGCGAACGCCGAGGACGCCGAGCGCAAGATTCGGCTCGCGGGCGCGAACCGCGTGATCTCGCCGTACACGATCGGCGGACGGCGAATGGCGAGTCTCGCGATGCGGCCGACCGCGGTGGAGTTCGTCGACACCGTGCTCACGGCCAACAACGGCCAGTTGCTCCTCGAGGATCTCTCGATCAAGAGCGGCTCGGGCTGGGTGGGACGTGCGCTGGTCGAGCTGTTCCCCGACGGCGACGAAGCGTTCGTGCTCGCGCTCAAGCGCGACGGCGAGATGCGCTTTCGCCCGGCCGCGGAGACGACGCTGCGCGCCGGCGACGAGCTCGTCGCCGCCGGCCCGCCCGACGCGATCCGCGCGCTCGAGCAACGTCTGTGATCGTCAGCATCGCGCGCGAGCTCGGCGCCGGTGGACGAACGGTCGGCGAAGCGGTCGCGGCGGCGCTCGACGCGCCGCTGCTGGACGAGCGCGCGTTCATCGAGCTGCTCGCGGCGCGCAGCGGCCTCCCGCGCGAGTTCGTCGCGGACCGCATCGAGCGCGCGCCGAACGCGGGCGAGCGGCTCATGGCGGACCTCGCCGCGGCGAGCGCGATGCTGCCGATTCCCGGCGTCGCAGTATCACGACGAAGAGCAGCTGGTCGACTTCGTGCGCGACATCGTGCTGGACCACGCGCGCCGCGGCCACGTCGTCGTCATCGGGCACGGCGGGGTGAGCATGCTCGGGTGGCGCCCGAAGGGCGTGCCGGTGCTCGCGGTGCTGCTGCGCGCGGGGACGCGCGTGGCGCATCGGCCCAGCTCGCGCGGCGCTACGGCATCGACGCCGCCGAGTCGCAGCGGCGGATACTGCGCGCGGACGACGCGCGCGCGCGTTATCAGCAAGCACTACTTCGACGCCGACATCAACGACTGCCGGCAGGTACCACCTCGTGGTCGACACCGAGTCGCTGGGCCTCGAGAGCGCCGTCACGGTCGTGCGCGACGCCGCGGTGCGGCGCGCGCGCGACGCCGCCGCGAGCGGCGCATGAACGGCGGTACGGTCGAGCGCGAGCTCAAGCTCGAGCCGGGAAAGCGCTTCTCCCTCGCGCGGCTGGAGCCGCGCTTCGACGAGTACGTCGGCTCGGCGGCGCGCGCACAACGGCTGCACACGGTCTATTACGACACGCCGGACCTGCGCCTCACGCGCTGGGGCTGCAGCCTGCGCTTGCGGAGCGGCGAGGGCTGGACGCTGAAGCTTCCCGTGCCGCACGGCGGCGGGATGTCGCGTGCGGAGCACGTGTTTCCCGACCGCGGCAAGGGCGTGCCGAGCGGCGCGCTCGATCTCGCCACGGCGTACCTGCGCGGTGCGTCGCCGCGTCCGGTCGCCGAGCTGCGCACGCTGCGGGTGAGCCGGCACCTGCGCACGGAGCACGGCGAGGCCGTCGCGGAGGTCGTCGAGGACGACGTGCGCGTGATCGAAGGAACGCGCGTCGTGCAGCGCTTCCGGCAGGTCGAGATCGAGCTCGACGACGGCGCGCCGGACGGCGCGCTGCAGGCGATCGGGAACGCGCTGCGCTCGCACGGCGCCGGCGCGCCCGACCTGGTGCCGAAGAACGTGCGCGCGCTGGGCGAGCGCGCGAGCGCGCCGGAGCTCGAACGCCGGCGACCGGCACGCGGCGCACCGTGGGCGACGTCGTGCGGGCGGCGCTCGCGTCGTCCGTCGAGCGCCTCGTCCGCTACGACGCGACGCTGCGCACCACGCCGGACGAGCGCGCGGTGCACGACGCGCGCGTCGCCGTGCGGCGGCTGCGCAGCGACTTGCGAACGTTCCGGCCCGTGCTCGAACGTGCGTGGGCGGACGGGCTGCGCGAGCGGCTCGCGTGGCTGCAGGACGGCCTGTCCGCGGCGCGCGACGCCGACGCGCTGATCGCGAGCGTCCGGCGCCGATCCGAAACGTTGGGCGACGCGGACCGCAACCGCATCGACGACGTGCTGGCGCCGTTGCGCGATGCGCGCGCCGCCGCGTACGAGCGCGTCGGCGCGATGCTGCGCGACGCGCGCTACGTCGTGCTGCTGCAGGCGCTCGTCGACGGCGCGAAGCACCCGGTCCTCGAAGCCGCGGCGGAGGAGCGCGCGCGCGACGCGCTGCGTCCCCTCGTTCGCGAGGTGTGGAAGACGCTGCGCAAGCGCGTGCGCCGGCGCACGCGCCCCGCGTCCGACCGCGAGCTGCACCGCATCCGGATCGCCGCGAAGCGTTTGCGCTACGCCGCGGAGGCCGTCGCGCCCGTTCATGGACGGTGCGCGCGCCGGCTGGCACGCGCCGCCGAGCGCGTGCAGGCGATCCTCGGCGAGCAGCACGACGCGGTCGTCGCGACCGACCGCTTGCGGCGCATCGCCGCCTCGGGCGAGACGGCGTTCATCGCGGGCGAGATCGCGGGGTTGGAGCGCGTCGCGGCGCTCCACGCGCGTGCCGCATGGGAGCGGCCGTGGCGGCGCGTGAAACGCGCGTACCGCGGCTTTGCGTGCGGGTGAAGGGCAGCCCGGCCACCGCTCGAACGTCGTTCACGTGATCTGGAACAGCGTCGAAGTGATGTTCGGCGGACAAGCCGGCGACGGGAGCTTGACGACCGGCGACTTGATCGCCGGCGTGTTCAAGCGCATGGGCCTCGAAGTCTATACCTACAAGGACTTCCCGTCGCGCATCCGCGGCGGCCACACGAACTACGTTATCCGCGCGAGCATGCACCACGACTACGGCATGGCGGACGCGGTGGACGGGCTCGTCGCCTTCGATCTCGAAGCCGTCGAGGCGCACATCGAGGAGATGCGGCCGGGCGGCTTCGTCGTCTTCGACAACACCTCGGAGACGGTGCCCGAACATCTCCGCCGCGGCGACGTCACGTGGTACGAGATCCCGCTCGCGAAGATCGCGAAGGAAGAGCTCGGGCTCGAGCTCGTGCGCAACACGATCTCGCTCGGCGCCCTGGGCGCGCTGATCGGCATGGACCCCGACATCGTGCGCCACGACGTGCGCGGCGTCTACCAGCGCAAAGGCGAGAAGGTCGTCGATCTCAACATGCGCGCGATCGAGGCCGGCGAACGGTACGTCATCGAGAACTTCGCCGATCGCCCGAGCGGCTACGGCCTCACCGCGGGACCCGACGGCGACCGTTTGATCATGATGGGGAACGATGCGATCGCGTACGGCGCGCTGGTCGCCGGGTGCCGTTTCATGGCGGGCTATCCGATTACGCCCGCGACCGACGTGCTGGAGTGGATGTCGAAGCAGCTGCCCAAGTACGGCGGCGTCGTCGTGCAGGCAGAGGACGAGCTCGCCGCGATCACGATGACGCTCGGCGCGGCGTTCACGGGCGTGCGCGCGATGACCGCGACATCCGGCCCGGGTCAGGCGTTGATGACCGAGGCGATCGGCCTTGCCGGCGTCCTCGAGATTCCGGTGGTCGTCGTCGAGTGCGCGCGCACGGGGCCGTCCACCGGGATGCCGACGAAGACCGAGCAGAGCAATCTCAACCACCTGATCTACTCGGGTCACGGCGAGATCCCGCGCGTCGTCATCGCACCCGGCACGGTGCGCGAGTCCTTCGAGCTGACCGCGACCGCGTTCAACCTCGCGGAGAAGTACCAGCTGCCGGTGTTCGTGCTGACCGAGCAGGCGCTGTGTCAGAGCAAGGCGACGCTCGCGCCGCTCGACGTCGACGCGGTGGAGATCGATCGCGGCAAGCTGATCGCCGACGGCGAGGTTACCTTCGGGGAGTACAAGCGCTTCGCGTTCACCGAAGACGGCGTGTCACCGCGCGTCATACCGGGCGTCCCGGGCGGCATGCACCTCGCGCCCGGTTCCGAGCACAACGATGGCGGCGTCATCACGGAGAACGCGCGCAACCGCGCGCGCATGATGGAGAAGCGCATGGGCAAGCTCGTCGCGATGCGGGACGATCTGCCGCGCGCGGTGCTGCACGGCGTTGCCGACGCCGACATCGCGATCCTCGGCTACGGTGCGAACCGCGGGCCGATTGCCGAAGCGGTGCAGCGGCTCGCCGCGGGCGGCGTGCTCACGCGTTTCCTGCAGCTTCGCACGCTGTGGCCGTTCCCCGAGGACGACATCCGCGAGTTCGTGCGCGGTGCACAGCATGTGTTCGTCGTCGAGAACAACTACACGGGTCAGCTGATGCAGCTCGCGCGCGCAGTCGTCGGACCGCTCGACGTCCTGCACGGCGTGCGCAAGTACGACGGGCGTCCGTTCCGTCCGATCGAGGTCATCGAAGCCGTGCTCAGCACCTCGGAGCTGACGCTTCAGGCCGACGGCGAGATGAGCGGCGCCCTTCGACAAGCGCAGGATGACGGAGCGGTGCTCTGAGATGGCGGTCATGAGTCCGAAAGAGTTCGCGACGGCGACACCGTCGTGGTGGTGCCCCGGCTGCGGCGACTACGGCGTGCTCTCGGCGCTGAAGCAGGCGCTGGCGGAGCTCGGTAAGCAGCCGAAGGACGTCGCGTTCGTCTCCGGCATCGGGTGCTCGGGCAAGATCTCCGGTTACCTGCACAGCTACGCGTTCCACGGCGTGCACGGGCGCGCGCTGCCGGTCGCGACGGCGGTGAAGCTCGCGAACCGCGATCTCACCGTGATCGCCGCCGGCGGCGACGGCGACGGCTACGCGATCGGCGCGGGACACTTCGTGCACGCGGTGCGCCGCAACCCGGACGTCACGTACATCGTGATGGACAACCAGACCTACGGCCTGACGAAGGGACAGAGCTCGCCGACGAGCGCGACGGGCTACGTCGCGTCGGTCAGCCCCGACGGCAACCCCGACACGCCGCTCAACGGGCTCGCGCTCGCGCTGGCGGCGGGCGCGACGTTCCTCGCGCGCGGTTTCTCCGCGCAGCCGAAACAGATGGTCGCGATGATCAAGGCGGCGATCGAGCATCGCGGGTTCTCGATCGTCGAGGTCATGTCGCCGTGCGTGACCTACAACAAGATCAACACGTACGCGTGGTTCAAGGAGAACGTCGAGGACTACACGGTGACGGAAGGTTACGCGCCGGACGACCGCGTCGCGGCGTTCCAGGCGCTCACGCGCGAAGGCGACATTCCGCTCGGGATCATCTACCGGGAAGAGCGGCCGACGTTCGAGGATCGCACCGGACTGCCCGAGGCGCCCATCGCTCGCCTCGACCTGCGCGCCGCGCGCAACGACTTCACGGCGATGCAGGCGGCGTACCGCTAGCGCGCGGAGCGGTTCAGCAGGACGGGACCACGGCGCCGCTCAGCAAAGCGGCGTGTTCCGAGAGCAGCGCGTCGCGACGGCGGCGCCACGATACGGCGCAGTGCTCGGCCAGGGCGTCTTTCCCGGCACGGCGGTCGGCGTCGTCGATCAGCGCGTCGAGCGCGTCGACGAGCCGGACGATCGCGGTCGCTTCGAGCAGGGCGCGCAGCTCCATCGTGCGCACGAACGTCGTGGTCTCCATACCTTCAAATCCTCAGCGGATCCGGCATCCTGCCGGCGGTTGCCCATACACTTGCATCGGCGGCCGGTCGAGCGCGCCGCAGGGACGAAAGTCCTACTGAGGCCCGTCTTTACGACGGGTGTGAAGGCGATCACGGCGGGGCACCGGGGACGCCGTTCGAGCGCGACCGTGGCACGCCGGCGGGGCGTTTTCGAGGGGCCGATGGGCCGGCTTTAGCGCACCACGGTTGCGACGGTCAGCGTCGTCGGCCGGCCGGGACTCAGGATCGTCACGGCCGTCGCCGGCGAGACGCGCGATACCGCGGCGGCGAACAAAGCGCCGGCCTGCGGTCCCACGACGAGCGGGTTGTGCGCGTAGTGGACGGGCACCGCGGCGCGCGCTCCGAGGAGCTTGCATGCGTACGCCGCGTCCTGCGGCCCCATCGTGAATGCCCCGTTGCCGACGCAGAGCACGGCGAGGTCGGGGTTGTAGCGCACGCCCGTCAGCGACATGTCGCCGTACACGTCGGTGTCACCGGACGCGTAGACACGCACGCCCGCGATGTCGATGATGAATCCCGCCGCGGGGAAGCCGGACGCGGTCGAGTGCACGGCGGGCACGAGCTCGAACTGCATCGCGCCGTGCTTCGCGGTGCCGCCCATGTTGATGCCGGCGCCGTTGTTCAGCACGATCTGCGTCGGATCGAGGTTCGCGGCCTTGAACTTGGAGACGAGGCCGACGCGCATGAGATCGCTCTGACCGACCGTCTTGACGTTGACCCCAGCGGTTACGAGCGCCGGCAGCAACTCGAAATAGTCGCCCATGTGGTCGCCGTGATCGTGCGTGAGCGCGACGACGACCGCATCCGGATTGCGGCTCTTGAGGTGCGCCGCGTACGCGGACGCGCTCGAAAGCTCTGCCGGCTTGTCGATGTCGAACGCCTTGAAGCCGGTGTTGTTCCAGATCCACGCGTCGACGAGCGCGATCTGCTTGTCGTCCGGCGACGCGAGCTCGTACACGCCGCCTCCGTACCAGCGTATCTTCAGGGGCCGCGCGGCGCCGGCGGGAGCGGCCACGGCGGGCCGCGCGACGCTCGCCGCGCCTGCCGCCGACGTGACCACGAAAAAGTCGCCGCGAGAAAGGTCGTCGCTCATCATGCTCTCCTCAATTCGTCGCTCGGACCGCAGCGGTTATTCGGCGGCGGCGGCAAGCCCTCGCGGCGCGCGCGGCGGCAGCACGATCACGACGGCGGCGGCGGCCAGCGCCGCGATGCAGCCGGCGAACGCCGCGCGGTAGCCGAGCGCGTCGATGAGCCGTCCCGCCGCGACCGGCCCGAGTGCGGCGACGATACCGACCGGGACGCCTTGCGCGGCGAGGATCGCCCCGTACGCGCGGCGGCCGAACCGCTGCGCCATCAGCGCACCGCGCAGCGGCGACGTGGCGCCGTACCCGGCGCCGAACGTGCAGACGTACGCGATGACGCCGGCGAGCGTCGGCGCCGCGGCGAGAAGGCCGATGCCGAGCGCTTCGAGCCCGAACGTGAGCGCGAAGAGGGGGGCGACGCCGATGCGGTCTGCGCCCCACGCGACGAGCCAGCGTCCCGGCAGGTAGGCGAGCCCGAACAATCCGACGAGCGTCGCCGCGAACGCCGGCGCGTACCCGGCATGGATCAGGTACGCGACGTGCTCGAGCAGCACGGCGGTGCTCGCGAAGTACGCGAGCGCGATCGCGGTCGTCGGCAGCCAGAACGCGGCGCTGCGCAGCGCGCGGCTGAACGCTATGCCGCTCTCGGGCGTCGATGCGCCCGCGCTCGGCGCGCCGTCGGGAAAGAGACCGAGGTCCTCCGGATGGCGGCGCACGACGAGCGCGTGCAGCGGCAGCGTGACCGCGATCTGCGCGACCGCGAGGATCGTGACGGCGTCGCGCCAACCCATGCGCGCGATCAACGCGCCGGCGGTCGGATACGCGAGCGTCGAGGAGAACGCGCCCATGAACGTGAGCACCGAGAGCGCGCGCGTGCGGCCGCGGTCGAACCAGTTCGCGACCACGGTCATCGTGACCGGGTAGTACGTGAGCGCCGTTCCGGCGCCCATGCCGAGCGTCCAGAGCAGCGTGAACGCGAGCGGGTCGTGCGTGCGCGCGATCGCGAGCAGCGAGAGGCCGCACACGAGCGATCCCGCCGACAGCAGCGCGCGCGCACCGAAGCGGTCGAGCGCCGGTCCGAGCACGAGTCCCGCGAAGCCGCCGACGAGCACGACGCCCGAATACGCGGCGCCGATCGCCGCGGCGTCCATGCGCAGGTCGCGCGACACCGGATCGACGAGGAGCCCGAAGAGGTACTGGCTCGTGCCGTACGAGACGATCGTCGTCACGCCGAGCGCGACGACGATCCGCCAGCCGTAGAAGAGCCTAGACGACGTCGGCGTCGTAGATGATGCGGATCGTGCCGGCGCGACGGCCGCGCGCGTAAAGCGCGACGGAGAGGTCGTTGTACACGATGCCCGTGTCGCGCGCGTAGGTGAAGATCGCCCACGGCCGTTCGGCCATCGCGTCGAGCGTGCAGCCCGTCTCGCGGAAGCGTTCGTACGGCGTGCGCTGCGGCATGCGGTCCGCCGCGGAGCCGAGCCCGACGCGCGAGCAGCGCAAACTCAGGCCGTCCTCGAAGAAGCGCTTGATGCGGTTGCCGTCGAGGTCGGCCGCGTAGTCGCCGGTCCACGGCTTGCGGCACTCGCGGTAGTGGCCGAAGCAGAAGCCGTTCAGATCGACGGCGAACATCGCCTTGATCGCGCGGTGTTTCGGCACGTTCTCGTCGATCAGCCGGTTGAAGCCGTCCTCGACCGCGCGGTCGTAGCGCGTCTCGAACTTCGGCGGCGTGAAGCCGCTCTCCGGGACGCGCGAAACGTCGAAGAGCCGGCTCAGCTTGCGCACCGCCGCGCCCGTGAGCTCGACGTAGCCGGTGTCGAAGCAGTCGGCGAGCGCGATCTCGCCCGCTTCGATCGCCGCGTCGAAGACGGCGTCCATCTCCGCCGCGGCGGCGAGGCCGATCACGCGGATCTGCTCCGCCACCGTGCCGAGCGGGCGTCGCGATGCGAGCGCGTGCGCGTGCATGCCGAGCATCGCAAGCTCGAGCCGCCGGTCGTCCGTCGCCGCGCCGGCGTCGCTCTCGACGCGGCGCACGGCGATCTCGGTCGCGCTCCGCACGTCGGCGAGCGCGGCGAGCTGCTGCTCGACGATGCCCGCCACCTCGGTGGTGCGCTCCAGGGTGCCGTCGAGCTGCACCCGCAGGTCGGCGATCGCGGCCTGCATGACGGTCGTCTCGTGGTGAACGCCCGCCGTCTGCTCGACCGCCCGCGTCGTCGTCTCGCTCATCGCGCCGCTCGCCTCGGAAACGCCGGCGATAACGCCGGCGATCTCCTGCGTCGCGTGCGACGTCGTTTCGGCCAGCGAGCGAATCTCGTCGGCGATGATGCCGAAGCCGCTGCCCGCCGCGCCCGCGTGCGCCGCCTCGATCGCCGCGTTCAGCGAGAGCAGCGTCGTCTCGCTCGAGATCGTGTCGATGAGGTCGAGGATCGCGGCGGCCCGCTCGCTCGCGGCGGCGGTCGCCGCGACGAACGTCTCGGCATGCCGCACATCGTCGCGCACGCGCACGACGCGGTCGAGCACGCGCTGTAGCTCCTCGACCGACGCGGCGAAACCGGCGCGCATCGCATCGAGCGACGCGCGCATGCGCTGCGAGGCCTGCGCGGCGACGTTGGCTCCCGCGGCCGTCTCGTCGATCGCATGCGTCGTCGAGTCGAGCTCGGAATGCAGCGATGCGAGTCCCGCTTCGATCGCGCGCCACTCGTAGCTGTTGCGCGCGATCGAGACGGCGATCGCCGTGATCAGCCGCAGCACTTCGCGCTGGTCCTCGTCGACGCGCGCGCGCAGCCGCTCGGCGGCTTCCCGCAGGGCGGGGGAAAGGTCGATCTCGTCGAGCGACGCCGAGCCGTTCGACGCGCGCCGCTCGCCCAGACGGTAGGTCGCGATGACGCCGCGCAACCGCTCGATCGCGTCGGCGATCGCGAGCTTGCCGGCCCGCTGCGCGGCGGTTGCGACGTCGTGTGCGTGCCGCGCCATCGACTCGACGCCGTTCGCGATCGCGGACAGCGACGCGCTCTGCTCGCCGGCGATCGCCGCGACGTCGACGATCGAGCGGTCGAGCTCATCCACCTGCTCGCGCGTGCGCGCGGAGCGCTCGCGCGCCGTGCCCAGATCGCTCGCCAGGGTGCGCACGATCCCGGCCGACTCGCCGATCGCACCCTCGACCTGACGGCTGGCCTCGTGCAGCGACTTCTCGATCTCGGCGACGTTCGACGCCGACTCGGCGGTCGACGCGGCGAGTTGCTTCACTTCTTCGGCGACGATGACGAAGCCGCGGCCGCGGTCGCCCAGGTGCGCGGCCTCGATCGCGGCGTTGATCGCCAGCAGGCGCGCCTGCCGCGCGATCCGCTTGAGCTCCTCGAGGAACTCGCGGATCTCGCTGGAGCCCGACTCCATCGCGGTCGCGAACTCCGCGGCGCCCTCGACGGTCGAGACCAACGTCTGCAGCGACGCCAGCACGCGGTCGATACCGCCGTCGTACTGCGTCGTCGAGTCGGTCAGCGTCGCGGTCAGCGTCCGCAAGCCGTCCGTCATGCGCGCGACGTGCGCGGCACCCTGGTCGATCTCGCCGATCGCCGCGGCAGTGCGCTCCACGATCGCGCTCTGCTCCGCGGTGTTCCCGACGATCCGCTCCAGCTGGCTGCCGTTGAGCGCCGCGCTCTGCGCGGCCGCTTCGACGATTTCGCGGAAGTCGAGCATCTCGGCGCGGAGCCCGTCGACGAACGCGCGAAGCGCCGGTGCCGCCGGAAGCTCGCCGTCGTCGACCCCTGCGAGCGGGGCCGTCAGGTCACGGGTTCGCTCCAGGGCACAGAGCCAATCCGCCGCGCGCTCAGCCGCCTCCGCCGAGCCCGCGACGGCGCGTTCGCCCACCATCATCCCTTAGTACTTCGGTCATACTTTCTTCAGGAATGAGTGCTAGGGGCCGTCGGGGTCGGGCGCCAGGACGTGCGGCGTGATGAAGAAGACGACCTCGTCCTTCGAGTGCGTCGTCTGCCGGTTTCGGAAGAACGCGCCCAGCACGGGCAGATCGCCGAGGACCGGCAGTTTGGCCACCGTCTCGGAGTCCACGTCCTGGAACAGGCCGCCCAGCACGATCGTCTCGCCGTCGTGGACGCGCAGCGTGGCGTCGACCTTGCGGTTCGCGACGATCGGAAAGCTGCTGTTGAACCCGATGATCTGGGAGTACTCGGGGTGCAGCTCGGCGGTGATCGCGCCATCCGCGCCGATCGTCGGCGTCAGGCGCAGACGCACGCCGACGTCGATCGTCTGCACCGTCGGAAAGCCCGTCTGCTGGTTCACGGTGACGACAGGATACTGCTCGCCGACCAGGAGCGACGCTTCGCGGTTGTTCAGCGTCGCGATGCGGGGCTGAGCGAGGATCGACGCGCGGCCGCGCTGCACGAGCGCGTCGATCTGCGCGTTGACGACGATCGAGCTCTTCGTGAGCGTGTACGGCATCTGCCCGAGCGCGCCGGCGCCGAAGCCCGAGCCGCCGAACAGCACGCCGACGTTCGTCGTGTCGTTCACGGGCTGCACGTCGGCGACGCGTACCTCGATCATCACCTGGCGTCCCGGCGCGTCGAGCTGCGCGATCAGCGTGCGCACGTTCGCGACCGTCTCGGCGCTGCCGCTGACGATGACGGCGTTGCGCCGCTCCTCGGCGAGCAGCGCGCCGTCGGGGACGGCCGTCCGCAGCAGCTTCACCGCGTCGCCCGCGCGCAGGTTGCGCAGCGCGATCGTCTCGGCCGCGAGCGTGCCGAAGCGGCGGCTCATCGCGCCCGCCTCGCCGACGAGCAGCAGCCGTCCGTCGCGGTGCACTTGGAGCCCGTACGCGCTCATGACGGCCGCGAGCGCCTCGTCGAAGGTGACGTCCGCGAGCCGCAGCGTGACGCGCTGCGGCTTGACGGAGACGTCGGCGACGACGTTGCGTCCGCCGCGCGCGCCGAGCAGGCGGATCACGTCGGCGAGCTCGACGTCGCGCGCGTCGATCGCGAACCGGTCGGACTGCGCGGGCGCGCCCGTGCGCGCGACGAGCATCGATGCGGCGAGGAGCACGGCTGCCCCGATGCGCGGGAAGCGAAGCATGCTCACGGTCCTCCGATCGGCGCGTGCGACGCTGCAGGGCAGCGCGCCGTCGTCGAGGCGCACGCCCGCCGCGTCGATCGCGGCGATCCGACGCGGCGCCGACCCGATCGCCGACCGCGAGCAGGCGCGTCGCGCCGCCGTCAAGCGACGAGCGCGACGGGATGCGGTCCGGTGACGATCGCCGTGATGCGCGGGCGCACCGGCGGCCCGGCGAACGGCAGCGGCGGCGCGCCCGCGTTCGGCGGCAGGACGGGCAGCGCGATCGGAAAGCGCGGCGACGCGTTCGCGACGGCGGCCGCGGACGAGGCGGCGCGGCCGCTCGTCGCGGCGAGAGCGCGAGCCGGCGCGGCGAACGGGTCGCGGCGCGGCCGGACGACGGCGTCGCGCCGCCGCGCGGCGAAGGCGGCGGCGTGCGCGCCGGCGGCGACGGACGAGCGCGCTCGCACCGGTCGCGCGGTCCGCCGGCGCGACGAAGGCGGCCGCGAGGGACGCGAACGCGACGGCGGCGAGCGCCGCGCGGCTAGCGGTGCGCAGCGGGAGCACGCGGCGCGACGCGGCGTCCGAGGGATCGAGGCCAACGTGCACGCTCGCCGCGACGGCCGCCCGACGGCCGTCCGCCTTCGCGAGCGTCCGGATCGCAACGGACGCCGGCTCGCCGGTCTCCGACAGCGCGCGGATCGCGGCCAGAACGTCGTCGTAACGGCCTTCGAGCGTGACGTCGAGTGCGACGCCGTCGCCCGCGCGCTGCGATGCCGCGACCGACGTCAGCGTCGCGCCGCGCCGCTGCGCCGCGCGCGCGGCGTCGCGAACGAAGCGCGCGCACGTCGCCGGGCAACGCACGATCGCGTGCCCGCCGCCGCGCGTCGCGCGCTCGCGCTGCAGCGACGCGCGCGATGCGAGCGCGACGCGCGCGGCGCGCAGACGCTCGGCGTCGAGCGCGTTGTCGGCGCGCTGCGCGGCGACGCGCGCCTCGCCGGTGCGGAAGACCAATGCGTACGCCGCGACGACGAGCGAGGACGGCGGCGAAGCGGCGTCACGGCGGCTGCGGTCACGGTGCGCGGTCCACCGTCAGCGCGTACACGATTTCGCCGCCCGCGTCGCCGCGTGCGGAGATCAGCCGCGCGAGGCGGCCGGGACGGCCGGCGCCGAGCGCGCGCAGCGCCTCGGCGACGGCGTCCACCGTGCGCGCTCGCCCGTCGAGCGCGAGCTGCGCGGGCTCGACCCGTACCGCGGCGAGCCACGCGTCGTCCGGCAGAGGTTCGCGGCGCGCGCGATCTCGTTCGCGGCGTCGGCGCCCGTACGGCGCATCGCGGCGCGCGCCGCCGCTTGCAGCCGCAGGCGAAGCGACGTCGCGCTCGAGCGCGCGGACGGCATCGAGCGACGGCTGCAGTGCGGCGAGCGCGCGTTCGCACGCGGGGCGCCGGCTTGCGTCGCGGCATCGAGCCGTTCGCAGCTCGATCGCACGCAGCACGCCGGCGAACGCCACGGCGCAGGCGAGCGCGGCCGCCGGGCCGCGCAGCGCTCGGATCGTGTCCGGCGCGAGCGCGCTCCCCGTGCAGCGTTCGGTCCAGCTCGCGAGATAGTTGAAGCGCGTCACGCGGCCGGCCACAGCGCGAGCCCGACCGCGAGCGCCCAGTCGGGCGAAGCGGCGCGTACGACGTCGGGCGGGTAGGCGCGCGCGGGCACGTCCTCGATCGCGCCGAGCGCGACCGGGATCGCGATCGCGCGCTCGAGCGCGCCGGCGAATCCGGCGCAGGCGCGCGCCGTTGCCGGCGAGCACGACTGATGCGACGTCGGCAGCAGAAGACGCGCGGTGCGCGACCAGCGCGGACGCGATCGCGTCGATCATGCGCGTCGCGCGCGTGCTCGGCCGCGCCGCCGAGCCCGATCGTACGTTTGCGGTCTTCCGCCGCGACGGGGTCGATGCCGAGCGACGCGGCGAGCGCCGATGACAGCGCCGCGCCGCCCTCGCCGACGACGCGCACGAACGGGAGCCGTCGCGCGCGGAATCACGAGCAGCGTGGCGCGCGCTCCGACGTCGACCACGGCTCCCGCGTGCGGGAACGTGCGCAAGAGCGCGAACGCCGCATCGTCGACCGCGATCGGCCGCAGTCCGGCGCGACGTGCCGTCGCGACGCCGCGCTCGAGCGCGGCTCGGCGCGCGACGCCCACGACGCAGCGCTCCCCGCGTTCGGGGACGACGCGCACCACGGCGTCGGCGGCCGGGAAATCGACGAAGCGCAGCGCCTCGAAGCGGGCGGCGCGCGCGCGCTCGCGCCCGCTCATCGCCGGCAGCGCGACGCTGCGCACGGCGGAGTCCGGCGCACGCAACGCGAGCACGCACCGCCGTTCGCGCGTCCGCAGCTCGGCGCGCGCCGCCGCGATCGCAGATGCGGCGTCGCCGCCCGTCGGGTGCGACGCGACCGCGATCGAGCGCAGGCTTTCCACGCTCGTCGAGCTCGGCGTGCGCGACGCGCGTGCGCGCCGCGCCGACGTCGACGCCGAGCGGCAGCGTCGCCCGGCGCCTCATCGCGCCGTCCGCGCGAGGAGCGCCAGCAGCGCTCCGGCGGCGATGAACGGACCGAAGGCAAGGCGTTCGCCGCGCCGTGCGCGGCGCGTCGCGAGCAGCCACACCGCGAGCATCGCGCCGACGACGAACGCCGCCGCGAGCGCGAACGCGCCGCCGGCCGGGCCGAAGCCCGCGCCGACGACGGCGGCCAGCTTGCCGTCGCCGAGCCCGATGCCGCGCCCGCGCGTCAACGCGTGCAGCGCGACGAGCGATCCGCCGCAGCACGCGGCGCCCGCGGCGGCGAGGAGTCCGTCGCCGCGCAGCAGCGCGAGCGCGAGCGCGGCGAACAGCGCCGCCCGCGTGATCGCGTTCGGAATGAACCCCGTGCGCGCGTCGACGATGCCGGCCGCGAGCGCCCCGGCCGTCGCCGCGAGCTCAGGAAGCGCGGCCGTCATCGCCGCGCCTGCAGCCGCGCGCGAGCGGGTGCGTAGCGCGGGTCGATGCGCAGCGCGTCGCGCAGGTGCGCGCGCTCGTTCGCCGGATCGCCGGCGCGTCGCGCCATGTGCGCCGCGAAGTGCGCGTAGCGCGGGTCGCGCGCGAGCGCTGCGGCGCGCGCGAAGTCGCGCTCCGCCGGCCGCCACCGCGCCAGGCGTGCCTCCGCGAACGCGCGGTCGGCGAGCAGCGCCGAATCGTTCGGTGCGTCGCGCAGCGCCTCGCCGGCCGCGTCGAGCGCGCGCGCGGCATCGCCCCGCGAACGGCGCACCAGCAGCACGAACGCGAGCCGGTCGGCGGCGGTGCCGAAGCGCGCGTCGAGCCGGCGAGCGCGGTCGTAGCTGCGCGCGGCGCCGTCGACGTCGCCGGCGCGCAGCGAAGTCGTCGCCGCGCGTGATCGAGCGCCGACGCGACGTTGCCGCGAAACAGGACCGCGGCGAGCGCGACGCTCGCGAGCGCGATCGCCGCACGCCGCGCCGGCGAGATCGCCGCTCACGCGAGCACTCCGTAGAAGCACGCGAGCGCGAGCATCAGCGTGCCCGCGACGATCGAAGGCGCCTGCGCGGTGGCGAGCCGGCGCATCAACGTGCTCGTGCGCGACGCGGCGAACGCCGCCGTCAGCAGCGGCAGCGTGTGCCCGAACGCGAACGCCGCGAGCAGCGCGACGCCTTCCGCGTCGTGGCCGCTCGCCACGGTGAGGCCGGCGATCGCGGCGATCGCGGGCGTGCAGCACGGCGAGGCGAGCAGCGCGCTCGACGCGCCGAGCAGCAGCGTGCCGCCGAGGCTCGTCGCGCCGCGGCGGCGCCGACGCGTGCGCCGCGCAGCGTGCGGAGCCGGCGCGCGCCAGCGTCACGACGCCGCCCGCCGCGAGCGCGGCGGCCGCGAGCGCGTACGCGAGCCGCGACCCGGCGAGCAGCGCGGCGATGGCGCCGGCGCCGGTGCCGATCGCGACGTACGCGATCAGCAGGCCACCGGCGAACGCCGCCGCGACGGACGCGGGGCGCGCGGAGCCGTGCACGAGCGCCGCGAGGGCGAGCGTGCGCGGCGCGGCGCACGGCCCGATGCCGCTCGCCGCGCCCGCGAGCGACGACGAGCGGGTATGCGGCGGGCGATCGCGTCGTCGCGGCGCGCAGCGCTTCGCCCAGCGCGTCGGTCACGGCGAAACCTGCAGCCCTTGTCCCGCGACGTACTCGATCTTCGTCGCGGTGCAGTTCGTGCCGCACACGGTCCCGCTCGCGCCGCCGGCGAGCGGGATCTTCGCGAGCGTCGAGCCGACGTGCACGCCGGGGCACACGATCGTGTACGATGCGGGGCTCCCGCCCGTCGCCTGCGTCGTCGTGAGCGAGTACGTCGCCGCACCGCTCTGCGCCGCCGGGATCCTTCGGCGTGTTGTTCAGGTATGCGACGCTGTTCGCGGTCAGCAGCGAGGGCTGCACCGCCGCGCCGCTCGCCGTCGGATACACTTGGTTGTCGGCGTAGTACAGCTCGAGCGCCGTGGCGATCGCGCGCAGGTTCGACTCGCACGCGGCGCTCTGCGCCTGCGCGCGGGCGTTGACGAAGTTCGGGATCAGGATGCCGGCGAGGATCGCGATGATCGCGACGACGATCATCAGCTCGATCAGCGTGAAGCCGCGCTCGTTCTCGCGCGCTGTGGGTTGTTGCACGAACGGCCTCCGAGTGGGTGCAACCCGCTCCGGTGCCCTCCGCGCCGTGCCGCTATGCGCCGCGCTATCGCTGCTTGACCGCCTGCTTGCCGCGGCGCTGCTCCGCCGGCTTCGACTCGCCGGCGATGTTGTGCGCGCTGTTCACGAGGCCGACGTGCGAGAACGCCTGCGGGAAGTTTCCCACCATGCGCTTTCGCGTGCAGGTCGTACTCTTCGGCGAGCAGTCCGACGTCGTTCGCCGTCGAGATCAGCCGCTCGAAGAGGCGGCGCGCGTCCTCGTCGCGCCGCTGCAGCACGTAGTTGTCGACGAGCCAGAACCCGCACGCGTAGAACGCGCCTTCGCCGGGCGGCAGGCCGTCGGTCTTCGACGACGGCTGCGTGTAGCGGCGCACGAACCCGTCGACGACGAGCTCGCGCTCGATCGCGCGCAGCGTGCCGGCGACGCGCGGATCCTGGGGCGGCAGGAAGCCGACCAGCGGGATCAGCAGCGTCGCGGCGTCGAGCTCCTTCGAGCCGTACGCCTGCGTGAACGTCTCGCGCTTCGGATCGTAGCCTTCGCGACAGACCTCGTCGTGGATCTGCGCGCGGATCTTGCGCCAGCGGTCCGCGGGACCGTCCATGCCGAACTTCTCGATCGCGGAGATCGCGCGGTCGAACGCGACCCACGCCAGCACCTTCGAGTGCACGAAATGGCGCAGGTTGCCGCGCGACTCCCACAGGCCGTGATCCGGCTTGTGCCAGCATTCCTCGACCGCTTCGACGACGGCGCACGTGAGCTGCCACTCCTCGGTGTCCGGCATCAAGCCCGCGCGGTGCGCCTGGTACATCACGTCGGCGACCTCGCCGTAGACGTCGATCTGGAGCTGCTCGGAGGCGGCGTTCCCGATGCGCACCGGCCGCGAGTCGGCATAGCCGCGCAGCCAGTGCGCCTCGAACTCCGGCAGGCGCCGCTCGCCGCGCAGGCCGTAGAGGATCTGCAGCTCGCGGGGGTTCCCGGCGACCGCGCGCAGCAGCCACGCGCGCCACGCGAACGCCTCTTCCTCGTATCCGGCGTTGAGCAGCGCGACCAGCACGAACGTCGCATCGCGCAGCCAGCAGTAGCGGTAGTCCCAGTTGCGCACGCCGCCGAGCTGCTCCGGCAGCGAGCTCGTCGGCGCGGCGAGGACGGCGCCGGTGCGAGCGTCGGTCAGCGCTTTGAGCGTCAGCAGCGAGCGGCCGACCATCGGCTGCCACGGGCCTTCGTACCGCGACGCGCGCCCCCACTCGCGCCAGAAGACGTCGGCTCGCCGCAGCGCGGACGGAACGTCGGACGGGCCGGCCTGCGCTTCGTACGACGGGTAGTACACGATCTCGAAGCCGATGTGGTCGCCGGCCTTCACGGTGAACTCGGCGACCGTCGACATGTCCTCGCCCCGCAGCGGGACGTCGGAGTATACGGCGAGCGCGTCGGGGCCGGCGACGGCGACCAACGTTCCGGACGAACGGTGGATCCACGGCACGACGCGGCCGTAGTCGAAGCGGATGCGCAGCACGGAACGCATCTCCACGCTGCCGGACTCGCCGACGACCATGCGGACGAGCCGCGGCGTCGGGCTGCCGGGAATCATCGCGTCGACGACCCGCACGCGTCCCGCCCTCGACTTCCCAGATCGTCTCGAGGACGAGGCTGTCCTCGCGGTAGCGACGCTCCTTCGGCGCGGCGCCGGCCTTGGGCGCGAGCCGCCACACACCGTTCTCGTCCTCGCCGATGAGCTTCGCGAAGCAGGCGCCCGAGTCAAAGCTCGGCAGGCAGAGCCAGTCGATCGAACCGTCACGGCACACCAGCGCCGCGGTTCGCGTATCGCCGATCAGGGCGTAGTCTTCGAGCGGTCGCGACACGTGACCGACGTTACCCCGGAAGCGCCGTTTCGACCGCTTATCCGAAGGAACGCCGACCGCGATGGGAAACTCGGGCCAACTCCGTCGCCACCGACAACGAGGCAGGTTTGATGCGCGTTTCACGTTACGCTCCCGCGGCGCTGGCGCTCGCGCTGCTGTGTTCGTCCCTCCCGTTCCCGGCGGCGCGCGCCGCGGAGACGGGGCCGATCAAGATCGCCGTCATCACCGACATGTCGCGGCGTCTACGCCTCGCTCGCGGGGCAAGGCGCCGTCGAGGCGACGAAGATGGCGGCGGAGGACTTCGGCGGCAAGGTTCTGGGCCGGCCGATCGAGGTCGACGCGATCGACCACCGCAACAACGGCCCCGACGCCGCGATCAAGGCGCGCGAAGCGTACGACGGCGGCGCCGAGCTCGCGCTCGACATGACGAACTCCGCGGTCGCGCTCGCCGTCTCCGCCGTCGCGAAGGAGAAGCACAAGCTCGCGATCGTGACGGGCGGCGCATCGTCGGCGCTCACCGGCGCGAGCTGCAATCGCTACACGTATCATTACGCATACGACACGTACGCCCTGGCGAACTCGACCGGCTCGAACATCGCGTCGGCCTCCAACGGAAAGTCGTGGTACGGGCTCGTCCCGAACTACGCGTTCGGTACGTCGATGCTGGCGGACTTCACCGCCGCGATCGAGCGCAAGGGCGGCAAGATGCTGGCGTCCGACCTGTACCCGTTCCCCGCGACGACCGACTTCTCGTCGTACCTGCTCAAGGCGAAGAACTCGGGCGCGCAGGTGCTCGGCCTGTTCAACGCCGGCGCGGACACCGTCAACTCGATGAAGCAAGTGAAGCAGTTCGGCATCGACAAGACGATGAAGATCGCCGTCGGCCTGCTCTTTCTGAGCGACGTCGATGCGCTGCCCGACGTGTTCGCCGGCTCGCGCATCACGACGTCCTGGTACTGGAACGAGGACAGAGCGGCGCGCGCGTGGGCCGACAAGTACGCGAAGCGCATGCACGGCCTGCGCCCGACCGACATTCAGGCGTCGGACTACTCGGCCGCGATGCAGTGGCTGAACGCGGTAAAGGCCGTGGGAACGACCGATGCCGACAAGGTGCAAGGGTACCTCGACGGCCGGCAGTTCAACGACTTCTACGCGAAGGGCGGCGAGTGGCGCGCGCGCGACCATCGCGTGATCCACGAGATGTACGTCGTCGACGTGCTCCCGAAGTCCCAGGTGAAGGAGCCGCACGCGTGGTTCAAGGTCGTGCAGGTCATCCCGCCGGGCCGTGCGTTCCGTCCGGAGTCGCAGTCGACGTGCAAGAAGGATTGGTAGCCTGAGCGCGGACTACGTCCTCACTCAGGCATTCAACGGGCTCGTCAACGGGGCGTACTTCGCCCTGTTGGCGCTCGGGCTCTCGATCATCTTCGGGATGCTGCGCATCGTGAACTTCGCGCACGGCGCGATGTTCATGCTCGGCGCGTTCGTCGCGTACTACGGCAGCCAGGTGATCCCCGTCGGCAGCGTGCCGCCGTTCTACATCTCGCTGATCGTCGCGCCGCTCGTCGTCGCGGTGTTCGGGCTGCTGATCGAAGTCGTGTTCCTGCGCCGCCTGTACGGCCTCGACCCGCTGTACGGGCTGCTGTTCACGTTCGCGCTCGTCCTGATCATCGAGGATGCGATGCGCATCGCCGCGGGCGCGCTCGGGTCGCCGTACCCGCCGCCGCCGGGGCTCGACGGCGTCGTGAACCTCGGCTTCGCGCCGTTCCCGGCGTACCGGCTCTTCGTGATCTGCTTCGCGGCGGTCGTGTGCCTCGTCGTGTGGTACGTGCTCGAGCGCACGCCCGTCGGTGCGCGCATCCGCGCCGCGACCGAAGCGCCCGTGCTCGTGCGCGCGCTGGGAATCGACACGCAGCGGCTGGTCTCGCTGACGTTCGCGGCCGGCGTCGCGCTCGCGGCGCTCGGCGGCGTGCTCGCCGCGCCGAACCAGAACGTCGAGCCGGCGATGGGCGACAAGGTCATCATCAACACGTTCGCGATCGTCGTCATCGGCGGGCTCGGCTCGATCGGCGGCTCGATCGTGACGGGCTTCGCGCTCGGGCTGCTGCAGACGCTCGGCGCGGTGATCTTCCCGGCGTTCAACGACACGCTGATCTTCCTGCTGATGATCGTCGTGCTGTTGCTGCGGCCGAGCGGACTGTTCGGCACGGCGGCGGCAGCGAAATGACCTCGGCGCTGCTCGGAACGCGGCGCGGTACGATCGTCGGCGTCGCGATCCTGCTCGTGTTCCTGGGGCTGCCCTTCGTGATCTATCCGGTGCTCGCGATCGACATCGTCGCGTTCGCGCTCTTCGCCGTCGCCTTCGACCTGCTGCTCGGCTTCACGGGCCTGCTGTCGTTCGGGCACGCGATGTTCTGGGGCGGCGCCGGCTACGTCTCGACGATCCTCATCGCGAAGGCGCACGCGCCGTTCCCGCTCGCCGTCCTCGCGGCACTGGTCTACGCCGCCGTCCTCGCGCTCGTCGTCGGCCTGATCGCGATCCGCCGCCAGGGCATCTACTTCGCGATGATCACGCTGGCGCTCGCGCAGCTGCAGTACTTCTTCGCGTATCAGCTCGGTTTCTGGACCGGCGGCGAGAACGGCGTGCAGCTCAACGGTCGCGGGAACGCTGTTCGGGATCCCGCTCGAGAACGACGTCGCGTTCTACTACGCGGTGCTCGCGATCGCCGTGCTCGGCACGCTGTTCGTCGTGCGCGTCGTGCGCTCGCCGTTCGGCGCCGTGCTGCACGCGATGCGCGAGAACGAGCAGCGTGCGGTCGCGCTCGGGTTCCGCGTCGACCGCTACAAGCTCGTGACGTTCGTGCTGTCGCGGGACGCTCGCCGGCGTCGCGGGCGTGCTGTTCGCCGTCGGCAACCGCCTCTCGGGCCTCGACGGCGTCGACTGGCACACGAGCGGCGCGGTCGTGATGATGTCGATCCTCGGAGGCATCGGCACGGTGTTCGGTCCGATCGTCGGCGCGGGCGTCTTCGAGTCGCTGGACTACTTCGTCTCGAAAACGGCGATCGGCGACAAGACCAACATCGTCATGGGCACGATCTTCGCGATCTGCGTGCTGCTGTTCCGCCGCGGGATCGTCGGCGAGCTGCTGGCGATCCGGACGAAGCCGAAGAGCTGAGCGCGTCCTCGCCGGCGCTGTAGCCGAGCTTCAGGTGCTGCGCGTCGCCGGCGGCCAGGGCGGCGTCGATGAGGGTATCGAGCTCACGGCTAGGGCGCGCGCCGGCTCCTTCACGCCGTCTTGCGGCCAGAAGCCGAAGATCGCTCGGCCCGGCTCGAGGTCCCAGAAGCGCGTCGCGTTGTCGCCGACGCCGTAGACGATCGCATAGGGCACGTCCTTCGCAACGATGCAGCGCACGAGCCGGCAGAAGTCGCGCTGCGACATCCATGTGGCGGCGTAGCGCTCGTACTTCTGTTCCGTCGTGAGCGGCAGCCAGCCCGAGCTGTTCGCGACGCTCGGGTCGCGCGGGTCGTCGGCTTTCGTGATCGAGCCGATGCGCACGCAGGTCACCTGCAGGCCGTGCGCGTCGCTGTAGTACCGCCCGAGCGCTTCGCCGAAGACTTTCCACACGCCGTACAGCGAGTCGGGCCGGTACGGCGCGCCGGTGCCGACGAGGATACCGGACGCGGGCTCGTAGATCGCCGGCAGGTTGTCGACCTCGAACATGCCGACGGCGTGGTTCGAGCTGGCGAAGATCACGCGCTTGACGCCTGCGCGCCGAGCCGCCTCGAAGGCTGCGTACGTCCCGGTCATGTTCGGCCCGAGCACGTCCTCCCACGAAGCCTCGACGTCCGGGATTCCCGCGAGGTGGACGACGGTCTCGCATGCCGCGAATGCGCGCTCGAGCGCATCGACGTCCCGCGTGTCCGCGATGACGTCCGCATCGTGCAGGTCGATGCGAACGACGTCGTGGTCGCGCGCGAGGTCGGCGCAGAGCGGCGTGCCGATCGTGCCCGCCGATCCGGTGACGGCGATCTTCACGGGCCTACACCCCGAGCAACTCGAGGATCTCGTCCTCGCGCGCGGCGAGGTGCGCGTTCGAGAGGGTCTGCGTGACGGTGCCGTGGTCGACGATGTGGTGCCGGTCGGCGACGCCGGTCGCGAAGCGCAGGTTCTGCTCGACCAGCAGCACCGTGATGCCGTCGGCCTTCATCGCCCTGATCAACTCGCCGATGCGCTCGACGACCACCGGCGCCAAACCCTCCGTCGGCTCGTCGAGCAGCACCGTGCGCGCGCCGGATCGCAGCACGCGCGCGATCGCGAGCATCTGCTGCTCGCCTCCGGAAAGCGTCGTGCCGCCCGCCTTCGCGCGCTCCTTCAGGTTCGGAAATGTGTCGAAGATGCGCTCCACGGTCCAGCCGCTCGGGCCGACGATCGGCGCGAGGGTCAGGTTCTCGTAGACGCTGAGCGTCGAGAGGATGCCGCGCTCTTCGGGAACGTAACCGACGCCGCGCTTCGCGATGCGGTCCGACGCCATCCCGCTCAGCCGCGTTCCATCGAGCGCGATCTCGCCCCGGCGCGGCGGGAGGATGCCCGTGATGGCGCGCAGCGTCGTCGTCTTGCCGACGCCGTTGCGTCCGACGAGCGTCGCCACCTCGCCGGTCTCGACGGTGAGCGACATCCCGTGCAGCACGTGCGACTCACCGTAGTATGCGTGCACGTCGCGCAGGCTGAGCATCAGGCCGGGCCTTTCGGGCGTGAACCGGCAGGATGTGACTCCACGCCTCCGCCCAGGTATGCGGTCACGACGCGCGCGTCGCTGCGGACCTCCTCGTACGTTCCCTCGACGAGCACCTTGCCTCGCTGCATCACGGTGACGCGATCGCACAGGTCGGCGACGACGCGCAGATTGTGCTCGACCAAGACGATCGTGCGCCCCGGTGCGATCCGCTTCACGAGGTCGACGGTGCGCTCGATGTCTTCGAGGCCCATGCCCGCGGTGGGTTCGTCGAGCAGCAGCGCGCGCGGATCCTGCGAAAGCGCGATCGCGAGCTCGAGCGAGCGCTTCCGGCCGTAGGGCAAGTTCGCGGCGGTCTCGCCGCGCGCATCGTCGAGGCCGACCGCGTCGAGCGCGGCGCGCGCCGGGTCGTCCAGGACGGCCGTGACCTTCGGCGACGCGAGCACGCGGCGCGAGAGTTCCGTGCGCGCCTGCAGCGCGATCTTCACGTTGTCGAGCACCGTCATGTGCGGGAAGATGCTGTTGATCTGAAAGCTGCGTACCATCCCCATGCGCGCGATCGCGGCGGGATCCAGGTGCGCGACCTCGGCTCCCGAGAACCGCACGCTGCCGCGCGTCGCGGGCGCGAACCCCGACAGAACGTTGAAGAACGTCGTCTTGCCGGCGCCGTTCGGCCCGATGATCGCGTGAATCGTGCCTTCCGCGACGTCGAGCGACACGCCGTCGAGCGCGGTGAAGCCCGCGTAGATCTTGACGACGTCGCGCGCCCGGAGGATCGGCTCGGCCACGAGCGGGACTTCAACCCTCCATGCAGCCGGCCCCGCACGCCGTTCCGAGCTCCGACGGGATCGAGATCCTGGAGCCGCGCCGGTACACCGTTCGCAGCGGTTTCCGCGATCGGTCGCCGGCGCTCTTTCGCGAGCGCACGAACAATGTCGCTCCGCTCCCGTTCGCGCGGACAACGTCTTCGTCTGGTTCGCGCGATTCGCCGACGTGCCCGCGGAGCGTGCCTTCAGCCGTGCCCTCGCGCGCGGCCGGCGCCGCGTTCGTAGAGGATCGGTCGGGGTGCGAGCGGGATTTCAATGCTCGATGGAGCCGGCCCCGCGCGCGTATGAAACCGTCCTGGAGGTCGAGGCACCGCGCGTCAAGTTCGGCCGCGGCGCGATCGCCGAAGTGGGCGCGGAGGCGGCCGCGCTCGGCATCCGGCGCATCGCGCTCTTCACCGACCCGCACGTTGCCCGCCTCGAGCTGACGGATCGCGCACGCCGATCGCTCCGCGACGCGGGCGTCGACATCGCCGAGTTCGATCGCGTCCGCATCGAGCCGACCGATACGTCGTTCCGCGAAGCCGCCGCGTTCGCGCGGGACGCGCGTGCCGACGGTTACCTCTCGATCGGCGGCGGCTCGACGATCGACACGGCGAAGGCGGCCAATCTCTACGCGACGTACCCGGCGGCCTTCGAGCGCTACGTGAACGCGCCGCTGGGCGAGGCGGCGCCGGTCCCCGGACCGCTCGCGCCGCACATCGCATGCCCCACGACGTCCGGCACGGGGAGCGAGTGCACCGGGATCGCGATCTTCGACTTCGAGGCGCACGACGTGAAGACCGGCATCGCTTCACGGCGTCTGCGTCCGTCGCTCGGCGTGGTCGATCCCGACGCGACGCGGACGCTGCCGGCGACGGTCGTCGCGGCGAGCGGCTTCGATGTGCTCGCGCACGCGCTCGAGTCGTACACGGCGCGGCCGTACACCGCGCGCGCGAGGCCCGCCACGCCGGGTGCGCGTCCGCTCTCCCAGGGCGCGAACCCCTACAGCGACCTCGCGTGCGCCGAAGCGCTGCGGCTGCTCGGCGAACATCTGGAGCGCGCCGTACACGACGCGCGCGACGACGACGCGCGCGAGGCGGTGATGTACGCGGCGACGCTCGCGGGGATCGGCTTCGGCAATGCCGGCGTACACGTGCCGCACGGCATGGCGTACGCGGTCGCGGGCCTGGTGCGCGACTACATGCCGCCCGAATACGGCGCCGACCACGCGATGGTGCCGCACGGCATGTCGGTGATCGTCTCCGCACCGTCGGTCGCGCGGTTCACGGCGCGCGCATCGCCGGAACGCCACCGCCGCGCGGCGATGCTGCTCGGTGCGGAGCGCACGAAGCACGACGACGAGGTCGGTGATGCACTCGCCGCCGCGCTCGCGCGCCTGATGCGCGCGACGAGCATGCCGAACGGCCTGCATGCGCTCGGCTACGCCGAGGCCGACGTGCCCGCGCTCGTGCGCGGCGCCGCCGCGCAGCAGCGGCTGCTCGCGAACGCCCCGCTGCCGGTCGGCGAGCCCGAGCTCGCGGAGCTGTTCGCGCGCGCAATGAGCGTCTGGTAACGCGTGCGCGCGGTTGTGCAGCGCGTCACGCGCGCGTCGGTCGGCGTCGGCGGATCGCCGGTCGCGACGATCGAGCGCGGGCTCCTCGTGCTGGTCGGCGTCGCGGTCGACGACGGTGACGACGACGCCGACGCGCTCGCGCGCAAGATCGCCGGGCTGCGCGTCTTCGACGACGGCGCCGGTGCGATGAACCGCGCCCTGGCCGACGCGGGCGGTGCCGCGCTCGTCGTCTCCCAGTTCACGCTGCTCGGCGACGTGCGCAAAGGCCGCCGGCCGTCGTTCATCGCCGCGGCGCGCGGCGAGCAGGCGGAACGTCTGTACGAGCGGGTCGCGCGCGGCATCGCGGCCGAGGGCATCCCCGTACGCACCGGCGCGTTCGGCGCGGACATGGCGGTCGAGCTGGTCAACGACGGCCCCGTGACGATCCTCCTGGACACGAAGCGCGCGTTCTGACGGAAGGTAACGCGGCTTACGGCGCGCCGCGGCTCTGCCGCGCTATCGTGTGGCCGGGACGCGCTGCGCGTTCCGGTGAGGAGAGAACAGATGATGAAAGGTTCGATCGCCGCGGCGCTGGCGTGCGTCGCGCTCGCGATGCCGGCGGCGGCACGCGCCGACGACGCGATGAGCGGCGGCGGCGCGATGAAGCACGACGCCGCGGCGTCCGCGACCATGATGTGCCGCAAGGCGCTGGCCGGCGAGAAGCCGACCGCGATGACGATGGGCGAGACGAAGTCCGGCATCGTGTGCAAGACGATGCAGCCCGACATGATGATGCAGAAGACGAACGGCCCCAAGATCAGCCCGACGATGTCGGCGGAGCAAGTCGACGCCGCGTGGCGTGCCTACATCCAGCAGATCACGCAGATTCCGGGCGGAACCGGCGGCGGCTGAGCACGGGCGAGCGAGCGCTCCGACGGCGCGGACCGCCCGGCGGATGGGCACGAATGCGGGAATCCGCCGAGCGAACGTGCCCGTTCAGCGGTCAGTCTCGTTTCGGACCGAAGGGAACTCGATGCACCGTCAGCTTGGGATCGCGGGGATCGCCGTTGCCGCCCTCATGGTGCTGGCGCGCCCCGCGATCGCGCATCCGCTGGGCAACTTCACGGTCAACCACCTCTCGCGCATCACGGCGACCGGCAAAACGCTGCACGTTCGATACGTCCTCGACCTCGCGGAGATTCCGTCGTTCGCCCTCGATCGCTCGCTCGACGCGCACGGCACGCCCTCGCGCGCCGAGCGGGACCGGTGGGCGGCCGTCCATGCCGTCGAGGTCGCGCGACAGCTCGATCTCACGATCGACGGCCGCCGCGTCCCGCTGACGGCGGGGTCTTCGGCGATTCGGCCGCGACCGGGCGCCGGCGGCCTCCCGACGCTGTACGTCACCGCCGACTTCACCGCGCCGATCGCGGCGCGCGCGCAGGCCTTCGTTTTTCGGGACGGCACGGAGCCGGGCCGTCTCGGCTGGAAGGACGTCGTCGTCGGCACCGAGCGCGAACCGACCGACGAGCTGCGCGCGTACCCGAGCGCGCTGATCGGCTCGCCGCGCGCGCGCACCGTGCTTGCGGGACGCATCGACGCGCGCGGCACGATCAGCGCGCGCGACGTTTCGGACGGCGGCGTTCCCGCACAGCGCGAGGTTCACGCGCCGGGGGGCGGTCCGTCGCTGGGGCGCAGCAACGCGCTCGCGGACGCGTTCGCGCGCGGATCGACCGATCCGCTGGTCGTCGCCGGCGTCCTGCTGCTGGCGCTCGCGCTCGGCGCGCTGCACGCGCTCGAGCCGGGCCACGGCAAAACGCTGCTCGCCGTCACGCTGGTCGGCGCCCGCGCGACGGCGCGCCAAGCGGTCATCCTCGCGACCGCCATAACGGTCGCGCACACCGCGGGCGTCTTCGCGATCGCGATCGTGCTGGTGCTCGCGGGAAAGCGGATCGCCGCCGAGTCGGTCCAGCCGTGGCTCAAGATCGGATCGGGCGTCATCGTCACCGTGCTCGGCTCGCGCGCGCTCGCGCACGAAGTGCGGCGCCGCCTGCCGTTCGCGCACTCGCACGCACATGCGCATCCACACGCCGACGCTCACCCGCACGAGCATCCGCACGTGCACGGCGCCGCCGGCGACCACGCGCACCTCGACGACGATGCGCACGCGCGTGCGCACGCGATCCCCGGGGCGGCGCCGCTGACGTTTCGCGGCGCGGTCATCGCCTCGGCGAGCGGGAACATCGTGCCGTGCCCCGCGGCGATCCTCGTGCTGCTCTCCGCGATCGCGGTGGGTCACGTCGGCTACGGACTGGTCCTCGTCGTTGCGTTCAGCGTCGGCTTGGCGGCCGTGCTGACCGGACTCGGCATCGCCGTCGTTCGCAGCGCCACGTGGCTCGTCGCGCGACCGCAGTTCGACAGGGTCGCGAAGCTCGCGCCGCTCGTCACCGCGTGCGCGATGGTCGGCATCGGGTCGTTCATGGTCGGCGAGGGGTTTTCGGAGCAGGGCGTCGCGCTGCCGATGCCGCTGATCGCCGGGCTCGTGCTGGCTGCGGTCGTCGGCTACGCGTTCGCGTGGCACCAGCACGCGGGCAGCGCGCCGGAGATCGCGGCATGATCGCGCTCGGCGCCTTCACCGTGTTCGTGCTCGGTCTGCGCCACGGTGCGGATCCCGATCACCTCGCCGCGATCGACAACGTCACGCGCAACGCCTACGTGCGTACGCCGCTGTTGAGCCGCTTCGTGGGGACGCTGTTCGCCGGCGGCCACAGCGTGATGGTCCTCGCGATCTCGGCGCTCGTGGGGCTGCTCGGCACGCGCTTCGCGGCGCACGGCGCTCTCGTCGAGCGCATCGGGACGTGGATCTCGATCGCCGTACTGCTGCTCGTCGCCGCGATGAACGTGCACACGTTGCGCCAGGGCGGCACTCGCGTGGCGGGAGCGAAGACGCGCCTCTTGCCGAAGCGCATGCGCGAGAGCTCGAGCGCGCTGCTTGCGATTCCCATCGGGCTGCTGTTCGGTTTCGGCTTCGAGACGTCGAGCCAGATCCTCGCGTACGCGCTCGCGTTCAACCCGCAATCCGGCATCGTCGGCGGTTTGATCGTCGGCGCCACGTTCTCCGCGGGCATGATCTGCACGGACACGCTCGACTCGGTGCTCGTGCACCGCCTGATCGCGTTTCGGTCGCCGCGCCTCCCCGCGCTCATGCGCGTGTGGATCTGGGCCGTGACGGGTTTGGCCGTCGCGGTGGCCGCATACGAGCTCGCACAAATCCTCGGCTGGCGTTCGCCGGCCGGCGACCTCGCGGTCAGCGGTGCGCTCGTGTCCGTGCTCGCGGCCGTGTTCGTCGTCGTGCTCGTCGCGACGCGAACCACCGCGCGCGACGATGCCGGCGCGGCGGCAGCGCAGACGAAAACCTCGCCGCGCTGATCGCACGCTCGGCTGCACGCCGAGCCGCCGGGAGTTCCGTCGCCATCGCGTCTCGCTGCGCGGGGCAATCCAATCGTCGACGCGGCTCGTAGAGTACGTAAGCGCACCGCATCGGTCGCTTTCGCTCCGCGCGCACGTGCCGAAGCAGCGCTACGCGCACCTCCAGAAGGGCCCCGCATGAGCACACGGCGGATCCTCGGCTCGTTGACGGTCATCGCCGCCGGCGCAGCCCTCTTCCTGTACACGGCGCATCCGGTCAAGAGCTCGGATCACCAGGACACGTACAACCTCGCGAACCGCTCGAACACGTCGGCCGACATCACCGACGTCTTCGTGTTCCCGTCTCCGACCAACAGCAGCAACGTCGTGCTGGCGATGGATGTCTCGCCGCTGATCCCTGCCGGGATGGGCCCTGCAAGGTTCTTCGATCCCACGCTGATGTGGCAGTTCAAGATCTCGCACGGCGCGACGTCGCCCGAAGACCAAGTGATCCAGTTCGGCGTCACGGGCACCGGCGCAACCCAGACGATCACGCTGTACGGCCCGGCGAAACCGAACGAGGTCGGCACGTCGAACACGTTCGTGCCCGCGACGGGCTCGTTCAGCTACAACACGGCGACGCAGCTCAACCCGAACGTGAAAGTCTTCGCGGGGCCGCGCGCCGACCCGTTCTTCTTCGACCTATTCGCGTTCTTCACGTTCCTGGGCGACCGCAACGTCGGGACGCACACGTCCGAGAGCGATCCCGGACCGGAGACGCAAGGACCGCTCTTCAACGGCGACAATGCCGGCGTGCCGGCACAGTATGCGCCCGCGTACGACAAGAGCCGCGACCCCACGAAACCGACGTTCAACGGCTTCCCGGCCGGCACGACGGCCGGAGCGGGATCGGCGCTCGGCAACTACGCGTGCGCGACCGATCCCGCGCAGAACGCGCTGGCCGATCTCGGCGGCGGTTTCAACGTCCTCACGTTCGTGGTCGAGCTGCCCAAGACGATGCTGACCAACGGATACTCGAGTTCCACCATCCACGTCTGGGCGACGGTCAACTCGTCGACAGGCACATAGGAGCCGGCGCGATGCACCACACGATCATCCGGTTTGCGGGCGCCGGCGCGCTCGCGCTCTTGTTCGCCGGCTGCAACGGCAGCGCGACATCCGTTGCGCCCTTCGGGGGCGGCGGCGGCGGTCTCGCGACGCCGCAACCGACCAACCCGGCGGCGCCGACGGCGTCGTACGTGCAGATCGAGCTGCTCTCGCGGCCGGCGGTCAAAGAAGCGCTCGAGAACTTCAACGATCACAAGACGACCAACAAAGTCGAGCCGTACGCGGGGTCGCCTGCGGATCCGCTCCAAGCCGAGATCAAGTCGACCGAGGACACTCTCCGCCCGCCCGCGATGACGCCGAGCGGCGCCGCCGACTACGGCGCGGCGCTGCAGTCGATCCTCTATCCCAACGAACTGGCCGTCAACCTCGCCGCCACCGGCAACGCTTCGTATCTCGGCGTCGAGACGGGCGGGGCGACCGGCGGCACGTTCGGCGGACGCGACATCAACGACGACGTCATCGGCATCTCGCTCGGAGCGCTGTTCGGGAACACGCTGAGCGCGCTGCACGTCCAGCCGGACGACGGCGAAGAGAACAACTGCCTGAGCAAGCAGAACGTGACGCAGAATCCGAGCCAGGCGAAGACCGCGAGCTTCCCCTACTTCGCGGCGCCGCACTAGGATCGGCGGGCATACGACGAGCAGGGTTCGTTCTGCCTCCGCGGTGCTCATCGCGGCGATCGCACTCGGTGCGATCGCCGCGTGGCCCGCATACGTGCGCACCAGCGCGAACGCCGCGCGCGCCGCGGCGCTGCCGACGGCGGCGCCCGTTACCGCGGACTACCTCGAACGCGATCGGCTGATCGCCTTCTGGGAGCGCGCCGCGTCGGAGCACCGGCGCGGCGACATGCTCACTCCGGCGAACCTGTCGGCGCAGTACATGCAGCGGTACCGCGAGCGCGGCGACATCGGCGACGTCGAGCGCGCGCTGCACGAGGCGCAGCTCGCCTTGCAGGCGCAGCCGTACGGGAACGCCGCCGCGGAGACCGCGCTGGGCTCGGCACTCGTCGCGCTGCACCGCTTCACCGACGCGCTCGCCGTGACGCGGCACGTCGAACGACTGGAGCCGGGCGATCGCGCGCCCGCCGTCCGCGAGGCGTCGCTCGATCTCGAGCTGGGCCGCTACGGCGACGCGGGGCGGATCGTCGCGAGCTTGCAACGCGGTGCCGCGCGCGGCGCGCCGGCGCTCGACGAGGAGACGCTGTATGTGCGCTTCGACGAGCTCACCGGGCGCCTCGGTGCCGCGCGGGAGCGTTTCGCGCGAGCGAGCGCGTACGCGAACGCGCGGCTCGGCGAGGCGGCGCAGACGCGCGCGTGGTTCGCGATGCGCGAGGGTGAGCTCGCGTTCGAGGCGGGGGACAACGACGGGGCGTTGGCGGACGAACGCCGAGCGCTGCAGGTCTTTCCGAACTATTCCGAGGCGAACCGCGTGCTCGCGCGCGTCGCGTGCGCGCGGCGTGACTGGAGCACGTGTCTGGAGGCCGCCTCGGCGTCGGCTGCCGTCGTGCCCTATCCCGAGGTCCTGGGCTACGAGGCCGACGCGCAGCGCGGGTCGGGCGACGACGCCGCCGCGCAGCGAACCGACGCGCTGGTCCGCGCGGTGGAGCGCGTCGGCAACGCGGAGCGAATCTCGGACCGGCTCCTAGCGATCTACTACGCGGAGCACGGAGAACGCCTGGACGACGCGTACCGTATCGCGCGGCGCGAGCTCACGGTTCGCGACGACGTGTTCACCGACGACACGCTGGCGTGGGCCGCGGCGATGGACGGCCGCTGGGCCGAGGCGCGCGCGCGCAGCCGGCGCGCCGTGCGCCTCGGTACCGAGAACGCGCTGCTGCAGTATCACGCCGCCGTCATCGCGCAGCACTTCGGGGACCGCGCCGAAGCCGAGCGCCGGCTGACCCTCGCGCTCGCGCTCAACCCGCAGTTCCACGCCGTCTACGCGGACGACGCGCGGTCGCGCCTCGCACTGCTCGAAGCGGGCGCCCGGTCAGCGCCCGCGCCATAGCGGCGGCCGCTTGTCCAGAAACGCCGAGCGGCCTTCGCGAAAGTCTTCGCTCCCGTAGCAGAGGCGGATCAGATCCCGATCGTCCGGGATGGCAGCCGCCGCACGCAGCCGCCGCGCCATCTCCTTCGTCGCGCGCAGCGTCAGCGGCGCGCGCGACGACAGCTCGTCCGCGAGCTCGCGGGCGCGCGGGTGCAACGCGTCGTCGGTCGCGGTGACGTCGCTCAGAAAGCCCACGCGGCGCGCCGTCGCGGCGTCGAGCAGCGTCCCCGAGAAGATCAGCGCCTTCGCGGCGTCGAGACCGATCAGCCCGGCGACGCGCGCGAGGTTGCGCGCCGAGATGCAGTTGCCGAGAGTCCGCGCGATGGGGATCCCCACACGCGTCGCCGGGGAACCGATCCGAAGGTCGCACGTCGCCGCGATGCTCACGCCGCCGCCGGTGCAGGCGCCCGCGACGGCCGCGATCGTCGGGACCCGGATCGCTTCGAGCGCGTCGATCGCAGCGTCGATGCGGGCCTCGTACGCGATGCCGTCGTCGCCGTCGCGGAACGCGCCGAACTCCGCGATGTCGGTTCCGGCGACGAAAGCGCGTTCGCCGGCGCCCGTGACGATCACGATGCGAACCGCCTCGTCGGCGTCGAGCTCGTGCGCGACGTCGCGCAGACGGTCCCACATCGCGAACGTCATCGCGTTACGCGCTTCGGGCCGGTCGATCACGATCCGTGCGATGCCGCCGTCGCCGCGCTCGACGGCGATCATGCGAGCACCGTGACCCCGTCCCGCGCGAGCCGCTGCAGCTCCGCGTCGCCGACGCCGAGCTCGCGCAAGATGCCGGCCGAATCGGCGCCGAGCGGCGGACCCGCGCGCTCGATGCGCGCGGGCGTGCGCGCGAGGCGCATCGGCGAGCCGATCTGCCGCACCGCGCCGAGCGCGCGATGCGGCGCGTCGACGAAGAACTCGCGCGCGGCGAGGTGTGGGTCGGCGAAGACGGCGTCGAAACGCTGGATCGGCCCACACGGCAAGCCCGCGGCGCCGAGCCGCTGCGTCCAGTGCTCGGCGGACTGCGTCACCGTGACGCGCTCGATGTCGGCGATGAGCTCCCTCCGGTTCGCGAGGCGCGCCTCGTTCGTCGCGTAGCGCGGGTCGTCGGCGAGGGCGTCGAGTCCGAACACGGCGCACGCCGTGCGCCAGTGCGCCTGCGTGTTCGCGCCGAAGGTGAACCATCCGCCGGCGCAGCGCACGGCTTGATAGGGCGCGATCGCTTGGTGGGCGGAGCCGGACGGCGCGGGCACCTCGCCGGTCGCGAAGTACCGGCCCGCTTCCCAGACCGCGAGCGAGACCGCCGACTCGAGCAGAGAGACGTCGATGAACTGTCCGCGCCCGTCGCGATCGCGCGCGCGCAGCGCGGCGAGCACGGCGATCGTCGCGTACAGCGCGCAGGTGAGGTCGGCGATCGGCACGCCGACTTTCACCGGCGGCGCGCCCGCCTCGCCGGTGATGCTCATCAGTCCCGACATCGCCTGTGCGATGATGTCGAGCCCGGCCAGGTTCGCGTACGGCCCATCGTTGCCGAACCCCGTCGCCGAGAGGTAGATCAGGCGCGGCGATTTCTCCGACAGCGCGGCGTATCCGAGGCCGAGATCGTCCATCGTGCCCGGCCGGAGGTTCTCGATCACGACGTCGGCGGCGGCGGCGAGCTTCGCGAAGAGTGCCTTCCCGTCGACCGACTTCAGGTCGAGCGCGAGGCTCCGCTTGTTCCGGTTGAGGCGAATGAAGCTGGAGCTCTCGCCGTCGATGAACGGGCCGGTCGCGCGCGTGAGGTCGCCGCCGCGCGGGTTCTCGACCTTCACGACGTCCGCGCCCAGATCGGCGAGCTGCATCCCGCAGTACGGGACCGCCATGAAGTTGCCCACCTCGACGACGCGGACGCCGGCGAGCGGGGGAGCGGAGCGCATCGGCGGAGGATTGCCGGTTCGCCGTACGCTACTCCTGGGTGGCTTCGGGTTCCGCGAAGCCGTGGCGTTCGGCCCCTCGACGAGCTCAGGGCCGATCCGCACGTTTCGACGACAGAAAGGCGATCCATGAAGGTAGCGTCGCGCGGTGCGTTCATCACTTCATCGGCCGCGGCATTCGCCTCGGTAGGCTTCGTGCGCAGCCCGGCACGCGCAGCCGAGTTCAACGGCAAGGCCGGCACGAACCAGCCCGTCGACCATCCCCTCAGCGTCGCGATGAAAGATCTGTGGGACGCGGTTCGCAAGGAGTCCGGCGGGCGGATCGACGTCGCGGTCTTCCCGAACAACCAGCTCGGCGGCGACACGGCGATGCTGCAGCAGCTCCGTTCCGGCGCGCTGCAGGTGATGACGCTCGACGGCGGGATCCTCGAAGGCGTCGTGCCCGTCGCCGGAATCCAGAGCGTCGGCTACGCGTTCACCGACAGCGGTGCGGCGTTCCGCGCGTTCGACGGAAAGCTCGGCGCATACGTCCGCCAGGAAATCGCCACGAAGGGCCTGCACGCGTTCGACAAGATCTGGGAGAACGGGATGCGCCAGATCACGACCAGCAGCAAGCCGGTCCGCAATGCGAGCGACATCACCGGGATGAAGATTCGCACGCCGAACAGCAAGATCGCCCTCGACCTCTTCAAGGCGCTCGGCGCGGCGCCGACTCCGATGAACTTCAGCGAGCTCTACACGGCGCTTCAGACCCGGGTGGTCGACGGCCAGGAGAACCCGCTGGCGAACATCGAGTTCGCGCGCTTCTACGAGGTGCAGAAGAACCTGAGCTTGAGCAGCCACATGTGGGGCGGCTATTGGCTCCTGGCGGAGTCGGGGTGGTTCAACAAGATGCCGGCCGACCTGCAGGCCCTCGTGGTGCGCAATGCGTCGAAGTACACCGATCGGCAGCGCAGTGACGTGATGAAGATGAACGACAGTCTCATCGGCAAGCTGCAGTCGCAAGGCATGGCGGTGAACAAGCTCAGCGACGCGGATCGCGCTTCGCTCAAAGGGAAGCTGGGCGACTACTACAAGCGGTGGAAGAGCGAGTTCGGCGGCACCGCGTGGGAGCTGCTCGAATCGTATGCGGGCAAGTTGACCTAGGCGAGCGCCGGCGGTGCACGGCGATCAGCCGCCGTCGTGCCGCCGGCACCCGATCCACAGATAGAGGCCGTCCCCGCGCGCGAAAGCGATGCAGTCGCACGGCCACTGCCACCCGATGTGACGGCGCGCGCTGGTGACGCCATCGCGTTGACGCGACGTTTCGTAGCGCTCGTAGGACGTCGTTCCGAGCCTCGCCCGCAGCAGCTCGAGATCGACGATGTTGGAAGACCGCCGGGGCACGCGCAACAGAACGGCGCCGCCGCGCCGTTGGATTGCACCGATGCGTCCATTTCGAGTGCGGACAAGCGGGCGCTGCCCCGTACATAATGCTCGCGATGGCGCGGTACGCGGCAGCAATCTTGTTTCCGGGAGGCACCGTGCGCCGTCTTACCGCACTTCTGCCGGCCGTCGCGTGCGTGCTCTCGCTCGCGGCCGCCGGTATTCTGTACATCACGCACGATGCGGCCGCGTCCGATCATCAGGACTCGCCGCTGACCGTCGCGCGCCCGGGCGCGGACATCACCGACGTGTACGTCTTTCCGGCGAACGACCCGTCGAAGGTCGTGCTCGCGGTGGACGTCTGGCCGCTGATCCCGCCGGGACTCGGGACGAGCACGTACTTCGATCCGGGCGTGCTGTACCAGCTCAAAATCGGACTCGGATCGGATGCGACGGAAGATCTCGTCCTGCAGTTCAAGGCCGGATCGCCGGGAAGCGGTCAGCGGATCACGCTGTACGGCCCGACGCGTCCGGCATACACCGGAACGCGCACGGAAATCGTCGGATCTGCACGCACCGGCGACATTCCGTACGGAACGCCGACCGATCTCGGTCACGGCATCATGGCGTTCGCGGGCCCGCGCGAGGACCCGTTCTACTTCGACCTCTCGCAGTTCTACCGGATCCAGCCGGATCGGAACTTCGCGAACCAGCCGAACCCGCCGCCCAACAGCGCCCGGTGCTTCCGCAAGGACGGAAAGGACTTTCTCGCCGGTTACGACGTGCTCTCCCTCGTCGTCGAGCTTCCGCGCACGATGCTCGCCGGCGGCAGCGTGCCCGGCCGCATCAACGTGTGGGCGACGACGTCGCTGAAGGACGGTGACCCCGACGCCTCGCCGCAGTCGCCGGTCGCGTCGCTTGCGAACGTCGTGCGCAACATCAACACGCGGTTCGGCGGCGCGAGCGACACGAACGGAACGTGGACGCAAGTCGAGCGTCTCGGCCGGCCCGCCGTCAAAGAGGCGACCGAGGCGTTCGCGAACCACGATGCGACGAATCGCGCGGCGCTGACCGACGACGGCGTGCTCGCGAAGTCGATTCGCGAATACATGATCCACACCGCCGGCCGTTCAACGGCCGTCGCCGACGCCGCGGTCAAGGTCCTCATTCCGGACTTCATCGAGGCGGATCTGTCGCAGGCGGGTCCGGCGCGCTATCTCGCCGTCGAGACGAACGGCAAGAGCGGCTTGCCGGTGCAGATCGTGCGCACCGTGCCGCCGGACGGCATCGAAGGCATCAAGAAGGCTCTCGGGGATCCGTACCGCTACTTCGGCGGCCGCGATCCGCGTTCGCCGGTCGTCGACCTCTCGCTCGGCGCGATCTACGGCAGCCTGATCCCGAAGCTCGGCCTCGCGCCCGACGACAACCGCGAGACCGAGTGCCTGACCAGCGACAACACCACCCCCGCTGCGAAGCACCCGCTGCGCGGCTTCCCGTATCTCGGAGATCCGCGATGACCTTCCGCGTCGCATCGCTCGCCGTGGCAGCGTTCGTCGCGCTCGGCGCAACCGCGTCCGCGCAGACCGCACCCGCCTCGACGCAGCCGCAGACGCCGCCGAACGCGGGCGCCGCGGAAGCCCAGCCATCGACCGTCACCGGACCCGGCGGCGCGACGACCCGGCCGGCGCCGGGTTCGCAATCGGCGCCCGCGCAATACGGACCCGACCCGAACGCGGGCAACGCGTTCACGGAGTCACCGCCGCTGGGGCCGCAGCAGAACCTCGGCCTGCGCGTCAACCGCACCGTGCACTACGTCGCCGGCGACTACATCGCGCCGCCGCTGATCTACGACGCGTTCGCGGGCCCGAGCAAGGGCAACAACTACCGCTCGTTCGCGGCCCGCGCGGCGTTCGAGATCCCCGTCGGCGAAGACGATGTCTACGTCGGCGGCGAGACGCGGACGTACTCGTACGCGACGCGCAGCGGGCGAACGACCGGCATCGGACCCGTGGGCGTCGGCTTCGTCCCCTCGTTCACCGCGTCGGAATATGACTACGACGTGCGAGCCGGCATCAAGGTGACGGGCCCGCGCGTGTACGGCGCCGTGTCGTACCTCACGCGCGGCTCGAACTTCGAGCCGCGGGAGCGCGGCATCGGCTACGGGATCGAGAAGCTCGCCGACGTCGACCAGAACTTCTCGCTGCACGGGAGCGTGTTCTTCTATCCGAACGTCGGCGGCGCGTACACGTTCCTCGGATCGGGCACGTACGGCGTGTCGTACCGCGAGGTGCGTTACCTGATCGGCGCGTCGATTCAGCCGAACCGTTCGCCGGTGTTCCTCGACGCCGGATTCCTCGGTGATCGTAGCAACGTGCGGACGGACGCACCGGTCGGCTTCAACCACCAGGGACCGTACGTCGGCGTGGGGATCCACTTCTGAAGCGCGCGCTGGGCCTGATCGCGTTCGCGCTCGCCGCCCTCACGTTCTGGCCTGCGTTCGCGTCGCACGCCGCGGCGCGCGCATCCGTCGCGCCGGCGCCGCTGCGCGACGACGCGACGATCCGCGCCAAGACGATCGCGTTCGAGGAAACGCGAACAGCGGCGGATGCGGAGGATCAGATCACGCCCCGCATGCTCGCCGCCGAGTATTTGCAGCGGTATCGCGAGCGCGGCGACGTCGGCGACGTGCTGCGCGCGCAGGCGGCGGCGCTTCGGTCGCTCCGGATCCAGCCGCGGAGCAACATCGCGGCGCTGCGCGAGCTCGCTGCCGCGCAGTTGACCCTGCACCGGTTTTGTGAGGCGCTCGACACGACGCGGCGCGCGCGCGCGATCGCACCCGGCGATGCGTCGCTGGCGATGGGCGAAGCGTCGCTCGACATGGAGCTCGGGCGGTACCGCGGCGCGCGCGATCTCATCGCGCGCTTCGGTCGCGGCGAGACCGAGGGCGGCGAGACGGTCGCCGCGCGATTCGCAGAGCTGACCGGGGACCTGCCCCGCGCTCGTACGTTGCTCGCGCGCGCGTCGGCGCGCGTCGACGCGATGTACGGCGTCCCCAACGAGCGCCGCGCCTGGTTCCACGCGCGGCTCGGCGAGCTCGCGTTCGACGCTGGGGACGGGGACGCGGCACTGCGCGAGGAGACGACGGCGCTCGAGCGTTTTCCCGGCGACGTGCAGGCGCTCACCGACGCCGCGCGCTTCTCGGCCGCGTACGGCCGATGGGTGGATGCGCTCGCGTACGCACATGGCGCCGTGCTCCTCACGCCGTCGCCGGAGAACCTCGGGCTGCTCGCGGACGCGCAGGAACGTCTCGGCGACGCGGCATCGGCAGCCGCGTCGCGCGACGAGATTCGCGCGGTCGAACGGATCGGCAACGCGCAGCACCTCGTCGACCGGCTCCTCGCGCTCGAGTACGCGGACCACGGCGTTCGGCTGAGCGACGCGGTCGCGATCGCGCGGCGCGAGCTCGCCGTACGCGACGACGTGTTCGCCGAGGACACGCTCGCGTGGACCGCGGCTCGCGCGGGACGGTGGAGCATCGCGCGGAGGGCGGCGCGCCGTGCCACGGCTTGGAACACCGCGGAGCCCCGCCTCTGGTATCATGCCGGCGTCATCGCCGAGCACGCCGGCGATCGCCGCGAGGCGGCCGCCGACTTCCGTCACGCGCTCGCCCTCAACGCGCACTTCCAATCCGGCTTCGCCGACGACGCCCGCACGCGCCTCGCGCGGCTCTAGCTCTGCCGCAGGCGCTGGGGCCGTAGCACGCGCGCTACGCGGCGCGCGGCGCGTCCGGCTTGAGCACGACCTTCTCGCAGTTGTCGACCTTGTCGACGAACATCTTGTAGGCTTCCGGCGCCGCGTCGAGCGGCAGCACGTGCGAGATCACCTTGCTCGGATCGATGCGCCCGTCTTGGATCATCTCGAGCAGCTTCGGCAGGTAGCGGTGCACGTGCGTCTGGCCGCTCCGAATCGTGAGGCCCTTGTTGACGACGATTCCCATCGGGAACTTGTCGATGAAGCCCGCGTACACGCCCGGCACCGACACGACGCCGCCCTTCCCGACCGCATAGATCGCCTGGCGCAGGACGTGCGCGCGGTCGAAGGAGAGCTTCGCGGACTGCTTGAGCTTGTCGGCGATGTTGTCGAGTGCGAACGAGTGCGCTTCCATGCCGACGCAGTCGATCGCCTTGTCGGGGCCGCGTCCCGCGGTCGTCGTCTTCAGCGTTTCGACGACGTCCTCGCGATCGAGGTCGATCGTGTCGGCACCGAGAGCGCGCGCGCGCTCGAGACGGTACGGAATGCGATCGATCGCGATCACGCGTTGCGCGCCGAGCAGAAAGGCGCTCTGGATCGCGAACCATCCGACGGGCCCGCAGCCCCAGATCGCGACGGTGTCGCCGGGCTCGATCTCGGCCTGCTCCGCGGCCTGGTAGCCCGTCGGGAAGATGTCGGTGAGGAAGAGCACCTGTTCGTCGGCGAGACCCGCCGGCACCGGAAACGCGTTCACGTCGGCCCACGCGATCCGGACGTACTCCGCCTGGCCGCCGGGATACCCGCCGAACGCGTGCGAGTAGCCGTAGAGCCCGCTGCAGGTGTAGCCGAGCAGCAGGTCCGCCATCCACGCGTTCGGGTTCGAGTTGTCGCACAGCGACGTCTTGCCGGCGCGGCAGTGGATGCAGCTGCCGCAGGCGATCGTGAACGGCACGATCACGCGGTCGCCGGCGCGGACCTTCGTCACCTCGGAGCCGACCTCGACCACTTCGCCCATGAACTCGTGGCCGAAGACGTCGCCCTTCTGCACCGTCGGGATGTAGCCGTTGTACATGTGCAGGTCGGAGCCGCAGATCGCGGTCGACGTGATTTTCACGATCGCATCGTACGGCGTGAGGATCTGCGGATCAGGAACCTGGTCGACCGCGACTTTGCCGTTGCCGTGAAAGGTGACCGCCTTCACGCCTTCACGTCCGTTCCGTTGACCGCGTGGTATCCGGCTTCCATCGTCGCCTTGAAACGCCGCAGGTCGCTCTCGACCATGAGCGCGGGATCGCCCCCGAAGAGGCTCGCAAACGATTTCCCGAGCGGCCCGGCGGGCGGCGTCCACTCCATCTCGAGGCGCAACTCCGTCCCGCGGTCGCCCGGCGCTTCGGTGAAGCGCACCGAACCGGCATTGGACAGGCTCCCGTCCGTCGAGCGCCACGCGATGCGCTCGCCCGGCGTATCGTCGATGATTTCCGCAGTCCACTCCGCGCGCACGCCGGCAGGACCCTTCGCGGTCCATCGCGAGCGCGTCGCGTCGACGACCTCGACGCTTTCGAGATGCGACATGATCGACGGAAGGCGCGAGAGGTCGCGCCAGTACTCGTACAGGTCCCGCGCGGGGCGTTCGATCGTGAACGCCTTCTCGATGCGCGTTCCGCGCCCGTACGGCACGCTCGCTAGGTCGTTGTGCTCGCCGAAGGGCGCGAGAAGTCCGTCCGAGTCGTCTTCGTCGTGGGAGAGCGACCGGGCGATCAGCGAGACGCCGAGCCCGAGCAGTGCTATCCCCGTGAGCATCGTGAGTGGTCGTGTGGCGTTCATGCAGCGGGATCGTACCCACCGGGCGCCGTACGCACCGAGCCGATGAGCGTGCCGAGCATCGAACCCGCGGCCAAGCAGGACGCCCGGGCATTCGTGCTCGGCGGAAACGCGAGCACTCTTGCGTTCACCTCCCGCCTCGTGCCCGAAAGCCGGCAAGTGACGGCGTGGCTCGTGCCGCTCGCGTGGACGCCGATCGGCGTCGTTCTGGGTGAGAACTGGCAGCGCGTTGGCATCGCGGCGGACAACATCGCCGCGTGGGCGGACTCCACGTTCGATCCCGCCGACGAGCGTTCGTTCGTGTCGTCGCTGCGCGATCTCGAGCTGCTCGCGCGCGTCGGATGGTCCGCACCGGTTCCCGACGCGCTCACGGAAGACGTCGTGATCAACGCCGACGACGTGCCCGAAGACGTGCTCGACGCGCTTTCGCATCCGGCGGAGTCCCTCGTGCCGTGTGCGATCTGCCGCCGGACGTGCGTGCGCGATCACTTCGTCTGGAACGAGCGGCGGCTCTGCGCGTGGGACTTCCACGCGACGGTGTTCGGCAAGCGCGGGCCGTGGCGCGAGGCGCGGTACGAGGAGCGCTTGTGGGAGACGATCCCGCGCGCCGCGTACGTCGCGGGCGTGCTGCTCGACGACGCCGCCGTGGACGCCGTGCTCGCGGTCGACGGTTTGGACGACGCGCTCGCGCACCGGCTGATCAACGACGCGATCGCCGCCGACGCGTCCCACGCGCACCTCGCCGTCCGCACGTCGAGCGGGTACACGCTGCTGCGCGAGCGCAGCGAGGTCGTCAAACGGGACGAACCGCCCGCAGAGGGAGCGCCGTTAAGCACAACGTGACGAACCGCGCCATCGCGCGGCTCGGCATCGCGTTCGTCGTGCTCTTCGCGCTGCTCGCCGTGCGGCAGCTGTGGATCCAGGTCGTCGAAGGGCCGCATCTCGCTGCGAGCTCGTACAACCCGCGTCACGCGGAGGTCGCGGTCGGGCGCGGTTCGATCCTCGCCTCGGACGGCACGCCGCTCGCCGTCAGCCGCGGCGCGCGCCGCGCGTACCCGCAAGGCGCGCTGACCGCGCAGGCCGTCGGCTACGCGTCGCCGCGCTACGGCACGTCGGGCCTGGAAGACGCCTTCGACCGCGCGCTCGCCGCGCACACCGACGCGGTCGATCCCCTCTCGCAGCTCGCGCAGATCATCGCGGGATCGCACGGCGCGCCGCGCGGCGCCGACATCGTCACCACGCTCGACCTTGCCGTGCAGCGCGCGCTCGTCGCGGGGCTGGCGCGGTATCCGCGCGCCGCCGGCGTCGTGCTCGACCCGCGCACGGGCGCCGTGCTCGCGCTCGCATCCGTTCCGTCGTACGATCCGAACCGGCTCGACGCCGCGTGGCCGCACCTCGTCCACGATCCCGCCTCGCCGCTGCTCGACCGCTCGATCGGGGGGCTCTATCCGCCGGGCTCGACGTTCAAGGTCGTGACGGCGAGCGACGCGCTCGACGCCGGCGTGGTCACACCGGCGTCGACGTTCACCGACGACGGCGGGTTCACCGTCGGCAACTTCACCGTGCACGATGACGAGGAGGAGAGCACGGGCACGCAAGACCTGGCCGGCGCGTTCGTGCTCAGCTCGAACGTCGACTTCGCGCAGATCGCGCTGCGCATCGGCGTCGACCGCTGGTTCGCGTACGCGGCGCGGTGGCGCCTCGGCCAGGCCGTCGATTTCGACCTGCCGGTCGCGCGCGATCGGTTGCCGCGGAAGGCCGACACGTACGCGGGGATCCTTGCGCAGCTCGGATTCGGCCAGGCTTCGCTGCTCGTGACGCCGATGCGGATGGCGCTCGTCGGCGCGACGATCGCGCACGACGGCACCATGCCGCGGCCGTACCTCGTGCGGCGCGTCGCCGGGAGCGAGACCAGCGTCGCGACGACGGTCGAGACGATCGCGCAGCCCATCACCCCGGAGACGGCGCACGAGGTGCGGAGCCTCATGGTGCAGGTCGTCAAGCGCGGCACAGGCACGGCGGCCCAGCTCCCCGGGGTGACCGTCGCCGGCAAAACCGGCACCGCGACGAACCCCCACGGGCGGTCGCACGCATGGTTCGTCGCCTTCGCGCCGGCGGAGTCGCCGCGCGTCGCGGTTGCGGTCATCGTGGAGAACGTGGGCTACGGCGGGACGTATGCCGCGCCCATCGCCCGCGCGGTCCTGCGGGTCGCACTCGCCCGCTCGCGAACATAACAGCATGGCCATGGAGCGAGCGTCGGACAATCGTGCCTGATCGCGTCGTCTCTGGTGAGCTCGGACCGGGGACCCCACGCAAAGCGTCGGGGGCATGTGTTCCGACGTGTCGGAACACGCGAGCGAAGCTCGCCGGCGCTTCGCGCCGGGGTGCTTCGCACCCGAGCCGGGGGCGCCGCGCCGTCCGACTCTAGCGCCTTGCAAACCGAGCGCGTCTTCAACAACCGGTACCGCGTCGACGGTTCGCTCGGCAACGGGGGGATGGCGAACGTCTACGTCGGCACCGACACGCTGCTGCGGCGGCGCGTCGCGATCAAGGTGCTGCGGGAGCAGTACGCGAGCGACGACGACTTCGTGCGCCGGTTCTCATACGAGGCGCAATCCGCCGCCAAGCTCTCGCACCCGAACATCGTCAACGTGTACGACTTCGGGCGCGAAGACCACTCGTACTACATCGTCATGGAGCTGGTCGACGGCGCGACCCTCGGCGACATCGTGCGCGACGAGCGCGTGCTGCCGGAGCCCGTTGCCGTCGACTACGCTATTCAGATCGCCAGCGGCCTGGCGTACGCGCACCGCCAGGGGCTGCTGCACCGCGACGTCAAGCCGGCGAACATCCTGGTCACGAAGGACGATGTCGTCAAGCTGAGCGACTTCGGCATCGCGCGCGCCGTCTCGGAGCACACGCTCGGCGTGACGCAGCCCGGGATGGTGATGGGCAGCGTCGCGTACATCTCGCCCGAGCAGGCACAGGGGCACGACATCGACGAGCGGAGCGACCTCTACTCGGTCGGCGTCGTGCTGTACCAGATGCTCACCGGCAGTCTTCCGTTCAATGCCGATACGCCGGTCGCGGTCGCGCTCAAGCACGTCTCGGAAGAGCCGGTGCCGATCGACCCCGCCGCGACCGGGATCAGCGTCGCGGTCGCATCGATCGTCGCGCGTCTGCTGCGGAAGAATCCGGACGAGCGGTTCGCGTCCGCGACCGAGCTCGCGAGCGCGCTGCGCGATGCGCGCGAGCGGCCGAACGTCGCGCAGACCCACCTCTCCGCGGACGCGCCGGCGGGGCGGTCGTCGACGCGCGTGCCGCCGCCGCGCCGCTCGGCCGCGCCGGACCGGACGCACTCCGGAGCGGCCGGCGAGGTTCTCGTCGACGACGTTCGGCACGGACCGGACCGCCGGTGGATCATCTTCCCGGCGCTGCTGATCGCGGCGATCCTCGTCGGCTTCTTCGCGATGCGCGGCCCGCTGCTCGGCGGGTTCAAGAACGTCGTCGTGCCGCGCGTCGAAGGGATGGGTGCGACGCGGGCGCAGCAGCGGCTCGTCGAGCTCGGTCTCGTGCCGAAAGTGACGAGCGAGCTGAGCGAAACCGTGCCGCAGGGACGCGTGATACGTCAAGACCCCCCGGCGGGGACGGCGCTCGGGCGCAACGATCCGGTCGCGCTCGTCGTCTCCGGCGGCGTGCCCATGGTCGCGGTGCCCGACGTCAAAGGCTACAGCGCCGACGACGCGCAGCGCACGCTGCGCAACGCGAAGCTGCGCGTGAAGCTGCTCTCCGCGTACAGCGGGACCGTTCCGCAGAATCAGGTCGTGGACGTGAGCCCGCCCGTCGGCACCTCGGTCCAGCAGAACTCCGTCGTCACGCTCAACGTCTCGAAGGGCGTGAAACCGATCGTCGTGCCGAACGTCGTGAGCATGAACGTGGCCGATGCGCGTGCACGCCTGCAGGGGCTCGGCCTGCGGCTCGTGATCGGTCAGCAAAGCGAGAACGACACGATCCCGCCCGACGTGATCGCATCGCAGGATCCGGAGCCGCAGGCGACCGTGCAGCCGAACGCGACCGTGACCGTCATGGTCAGCACGGGTCCCGCGGCGGTCGCCGTGCCCGACGTCACGGGCAACGACGCGGACGCCGCGTCGGCGACGCTTTCGCAGGCCGGCTTCACGGTGGCGCGCGCGTACACGGTCGACGCGGCGAACCCGACGAGCAAGATCTCGCTGCAACAGCCGGCGGCCGGCTCGAAGACGAAGAAGGGCGCGACCGTGACGATCTTCGTCAGCGTCTCGGGCAGCATCCCGGACGTCTCCGGCATGACGCTCGACGACGCGAAGCGCGCGCTGGCGTCGCAGGGCTACGTCGTCGGCAACGTCGCGTTCACGCAGGAAGGATCGCAGCAAGACGGGCTCGTCGTGAAGACGGAACCGGAGGCGAACACGCAGCTCAAGCCCGGCGAAGCGGTCAGCATCTACGTGATGCGCTCGGGGCAATGACCGCGCCGCGCATTCTCGGTGTGGATCCGGGCCTGCGCACGACGGGCTACGGCGTGGTCGAGGTGCGTGACGGCGCGCTGCGGCTGATCGAAGGCGGCGTACTGCAGCCCGACGCGAAGGCACCGCTGGAGCGCCGGCTGGCGCAGCTGTACGACGCGATGGTGGAGGTCGTGCGCTCGACGCGGCCCGACTGCATGGTCGTCGAGGAGCTCTGGACGTCGTACCAGCACCCGCAGACCGCGGTGCTGATGGGACACGCGCGCGGCGTGCTCGCGCTCGCCGCGGGCGCGAACGGCGTGGCCGTGCGCGACCTCGCGCACGCCGCGGTGAAGCGCGCGCTCGCGGGCAGCGGCGCAGCCTCGAAAGCGCAGGTGAAGGGGATGGTCGTGCAGCTGCTGGGACTCGCGTCGCCGCCGCAGCCCGACGACGTGAGCGACGCGCTCGCGCTCGCGATCGCCTTCGCGTTCCGGTTCGAAGGCGCCGCGCCTCGGGCTCCGCGCCCCTTGCAGCATGTTCTCTCGAATTAGCGGCTCGGTTCTCGAACGCAGCGGCGACGTCGTGCGCGTCGACGCGGGCGGGCTTGCGTACGACGTCGTGCTCCCACCGAGCGTCCTTGCGAAGGTTCCCGACGACGGCGACGTGACGCTCGAGATCTTCCCGCACTTCGCGATCGACGGGAACGCCGGGCGCTTCACGTTCTTCGGGTTCACGAACGCGATCGAGCGCGAGTTCTTCGAGGCGCTGCTGAGCGTCGCGTCGATCGGACCGAAGTCCGCCGCGCGCGCGTTCTCCGCGCCGATGGCGCGCATCGCGCGGGCGATCGACGAAGGCGATCACGCCTTCTTGAAGACCTTGCCGGGCATCGGGCAGCAGAAGGCGCGCGACATCGTCGCGAAGCTGCAGGGCAAGGTGGCGCGCTTCTTGCTGATCCAGGACGCGCCGCGGCGCGAGGTGCCCGACCGTGCGCCGATGCCGGAGTTCGCCGGCGAGGCGCTCGCCGTGCTGCTGCAGCTCGCCTACAAGCGCGCCGAAGCGGAAGCGATGATCGCGGAGACGCTCGAGCGTGCGCCCGGGGTCGCGGACGCCGAGACGCTGCTCGCCGAGATCTACCGGCATCGCAACGCGCACGGAGTGCTCGCGTGAAAGCCGCTTCGAGGCAGCGGCCGTGAGTGACGGCGTGCGGAAAAAGATCGTGCTGCCGCCGCCCCTTCCCCAGCGCTCGTCGAAGGGTCAGGATGACGCCGCTCCCGGACCGGATGACGCGGCTCTCGCGGATGACGCGTCGCCGCGCGTCGTCGGCGCGGATGCCTCGCTCGAAGATGAGGTCTACGGCGCAACGCTGCGGCCGCGCTCGTTCGAGGACTACGTCGGGCAGGAGCAGATCGTCGACAACCTTCGCATCGCGCTCGACGCCGCGACGCGGCGCGGCGAGCCGCTGGAGCACGTGCTGTTCTCCGGGCCGCCCGGCCTCGGCAAGACGACGCTGGCGAACCTGATCGCGCGTGCGACGGGCGGAACGCTGCGCCCGACGTCCGGTCCGACGCTCGAGAAGCCGAAGGACCTGGTCGGCATCCTCACCGCGCTCGAATCCGGCGACGTGCTCTTCATCGATGAGATCCATCGCCTCGGCACGGTCGTCGAGGAGTATCTCTATCCGGCGATGGAGGACTTTCAGATCGACTTCGTCGTCGACCGCGGCGCGTACGCGAAGACGCTGAAGCTCCCGCTCAAGCACTTCACGCTGGTCGGGGCGACGACGCGCGCCGGGATGCTGTCCTCGCCGCTGCGCGACCGCTTCGGCATCGTGCATCACCTCGCGTACTACGAGCCTGCGGAGCTGCAGCGGATCGTCGAGCGCAGCGCACGCGTCCTCGAGATCGCGATCGAGCCCGACGGCGCGCGCACGATCGCGGCGCGCAGCCGCGGGACGCCTCGCGTCGCCAATCGGCTGCTGCGGCGCGTGCGCGACTTCGCGGAAGTGCGCGCGGGCGGCGTGATCACGGCGGACGTCGCCGACGAGGCTCTGCGGCGCGAGGGCGTCGACGAGCGCGGGCTCGACCGGCTCGACCGCGCGTACCTGGACGTCGTCGCGCACCAATACGGCGGCGGCCCGGTCGGTATCAACGCGATCGCCGCGACGCTGACCGAGGACGTGGAGACGCTCGAGGACGTCGTCGAGCCCTACCTGCTGAAGATCGGCTTCGTGCAGCGCACGGCCCAGGGCCGCAAGACGACGCCGGCGGCGCTCGCGCACGTCGGCCTGCGCGCGCACGAGGGCACGCAACAGCGGCTGTGGTGATGCTCTCGCGCGCGCTGTTCCTCAAGAGCGCAGGCGCGGCGACCGTCGTCGCGACCGGCGGCATCGACGTCTGGGATCCGCTCGCGCCGCAGGTGCGCGTGCTGATCGCGAGCGACACGCGCGGCGAGACACCGCGCGTCGCCGGCGACGGGACCTTCGCGTTCGGGGGCAAGCGCTGGCGCGGCGCGCCCTCGACGGTCGGCACGCCCGACGGCAAGCTCGCGCTGGTGACGACGATCGACGTCGACCAATACCTCGCGGGCGTCGTGCCGCTCGAGTCGCCGCCGTCGTGGCCCACGGCCGCGCTGCAGGCGCAGGCGATCGTCGCGCGCACGTTCGCGCTCGGAAAGCGCACGCTTTCGCGCGCCTGGGACGTTCGCGCCGACGAGAGCGATCAGCGCTGGGGCGGCGTCGACGCGGAGCATCCGGCAGCGACCGCGGCGATCGACGCCACGCGCGGCCGAACGCTGACCTTCGGGGGCGCGGCGGCCTCGGTGTTCTACTCGTCGTGCTGCGGCGGGCACACCGCTGACATCGTCGCCGTGTGGAACGGTGCCGCGCTGCCGTATCTGCGCGGCGTCGACGATCCGTGGTGCGCGCCTGCGCCGGACTATCGCTGGTCGCGTTCGATCGCGCTCGACCGCGCCGTCGCCGCATTCGGCGCGAAGACGGGCGGGACGCTGACCGGCACGGCGCTCGCGGATCCCGACGGCACCGGACGCCCGCGTGCGGTCGAGCTGCTCGGCGCGACGGTCGCGACGATTCCCGTGAGCGACTTTCGCCGCGCGCTCGGCACCGACGTCGTGCGCAGCTTGTGGCTGCGCGCCGTCCGCATCGATCCCGCGCAGGCGGAGCCGCGGCTCGTGATCGAAGGTGCGGGACGTGGCCACGGCGTCGGGCTGTGTCAATGGGGTGCACGTTACTTCGCGGGGTCCGGTGCGTCGGCCGCGGACATCTTGGCGCACTATTTCCCGGGCACGGCGGTGACGAATGGCTGACGACAAGCGCGCGGACGACGGCGTTCGCCTGCGCAAGTTCATCGACGTCGTCGTCGAGGACAAGCAGTCGTTCACGCTGTTCCGCGCGGCGATCGCGGACATCAGCGCGACCGGCATGCGGCTGATCTCCGAGCAGTACCTGCCGAAAGGCACGCAGTACACGTTCACGATGAAGCGCGCGCCGTCGGTCACCGCGCGCGGCGAAGTCCGCTGGATCCGCGCGCTCGAGCGTGACACGTTCCAGGTCGGCGTCCGGTTCGTCGGCATGGGCGACGGCGACCGGCGCAAGATCGAAGCGTTTCTCGACCTGGAGCGCCAGCGCGTGCCGATCGCTCCCGAGTCGCGCGACTGACCGACGACGGCCCGCGCGACGTCGCGGCGTACGACTACTCGTTGCCCGACGCGCTGATCGCGCGCGAACCGGCGGCGCGGCGCGATGGTTCGCGGCTGCTCGTGCTCGAGGCGGACGGCGGTATCGAGGACCGCACGTTCGCGGCGTTCCCGGAGCTGCTGCGCGCGGGCGACGTGCTCGTGCTCAACGAGACGCGCGTCGTGCGCGCGCGGCTGCGGGCCCTCCGCGACGACGGCCGGGAGGTCGAGCTGCTCCTCCTGCGGCCGCGCGACCGCGCGGCGTACGATCCCGCGGCTCGGGAATGGCTTGCGCTCGCGCGGCCGGGACGCAAGGTGCGAACCGGCGTGCGCCTGCGCATCGGCGATGCGCGCGCGACGGTCGTCGCCGTGCTGCCGGACGGGCCGCGCGCCGTGCGATTCGACGAGGGCGTCGACGTCGGCGCGCTGCTCGATGCGCGCGGCGAGCTGCCGCTGCCGCCCTACGTCCGCCGTGCGCCGGGCGACCGCAGCGCCACGATGTCGGATGACGAGCGCGGCGCGCGCTACCAGACCGTATTCGCGCGCGTCCCGGGCAGCGTTGCCGCCCCGACGGCGTCGCTGCACTTCACCCCCGAGCTGCTCGACGCCGTGCGCGCGCGCGGCGTGACGGTCGTGCCGCTCGTGCTCGACGTCGGCATCGGCACGTTTCGGCCGATGGCCGGCGCGACGATCGACCAGCACGTGATGCATGCGGAGCGCTTTGCGATCCCCGACGCGACGGCGGCTGCGCTCGCCGCCGCCGGCCGCGAAGGACGCCGCGTGATCGCCGCGGGCACGACCGTGCTGCGGGCGCTCGAAGGGGCGGCGCTGCCGGACGGAACGGTCCATCCCGGCGAGGGCGAGACCGGGCTGTTCGTCACGCCGGGCTTCGAGTTTCGCGTCGTGGACGCGCTCCTGACGAATTTCCACCTGCCCCGGTCGACGCTGCTGGTGCTGGTCGCAGCCTTCGCCGGCTACGAGCGCGTCCGGGCCGCCTACCAAGCGGCGATCGCCCGGAATTACCGTTTCTTTTCGTTCGGGGACGCGATGTTTGCCGAGCGTACGCGGAAAGCGGCCGAAGTTACCGATTCTTAGCGTAGTGGGGCGGAATTCGTGCGGGCCGGCGGGGTCGAGGCGAGAAGGCATTTCGAGCGTGACCTCTGCAGCCCTCGACCTGGCGACGCTGACCGCGTCGCCGAACCAGCGCCGGACGGCGCTGATCGCGATCGCGACGCTGTGTGTCGTCGCGTTCGTCGCGCTGCCGTTCGCGCGCTTCGTCCCGCGGCCGTTCCCGGGCTTCGTCTCCCTCTACGGTGGCGCGGTCCTCATGGGCCTTGCGATCACGGCGGCCATTCTTTTCGCGCAGTTCGCGCACTCGCGCCGGCCCTCGCTGTTGACGCTCGCGTGCGGGACGCTCTTCAGCGCGATCGTCTTCATCCCGTACGTCCTCGCGTTCACGGGCGCCGACAGCGCCGAGCCGCTGCGGGCGCGGCCGAACATCTCGAATTACTTCTGGATCGTCTGGCACACCGCGCTGCCCGCGGCGTTCGCCGCATACGCGGTGCTGGCCGGACGCGAGCGGCGCCGCCGCGTGGGGCGCATCGTCTCGATCGCGGCGGTCGTGTGGTCGGTCATCGCGGCGTACGCCGCGATCCAGCTGATCCTCACCTACGGGCCGCGGCTGCCCGCGCTGAGCGAGGGCGACGTGTACCTGGCGGGCACGTACGTCGGGCTTGGTGCGATCGCGGTGCTCTCGGCGGCCGCGCTCGTGCTGCTGCTGCGCCGCACGGACGGCACGGTCTTCGATGCGTGGCTCTGCGTGCCGGCGGCGGCCATGCTGATCGAAGCGCTGCTGAACGCGAGCGGGGGCAGCCGGTACAGCCTCGGCTGGTACCTTTCGCGCGTCGACATGCTCGCCGCGACGACGTTTCTCGTCGTGGCGCTGCTCGCGGAGGCGAACCGGCTCTCGCAGGTCTTCGCGACGAGCGAACGGCGGCTGCGCGGCATCGTCGACGGCGTCGCCGACGCGCTGATCGCGGTCGACCCGCGCTCGGCGATCACGTCGGTCAATCCCGCGGCGGCCGCGCTCTTCGGGTTCGTCGCCGAGGACTTGACCGGCACGCCGATCTCGCGCATCCTGCCCGAGTACGCCGAGATCGCGGAGTCTCTCGAGGGCACGATCATCGAAACCTCCGGGCGCGACGCGCACGGCAACGTGTTCCCGATCGAGTTCGCGCTGGGCCGCGATCACTCGCACGCGTTCGGCGAGCGCATCATCATCCTGCGCGACATCACGCAGCGCAAGTCCGCCGAAGAGGCGATTCGCGCGGCGCACGACCGCGCCGTCGAAGCGGCCGACGTGAAGTCGCAGTTCCTCGCCACGATGAGCCACGAGATCCGCACGCCGATCAACGCCGTCGTCGGCATGTCGGAGCTGATGCTGCAGACGCCGCTCTCCGACGAAGCGCGCGAGTACGCGTCGACCGTGCGCGATTCCGCCGAGTCGCTGCTCGCGATCGTCAACGACATCCTGGACTTCTCGAAGATGGAAGCCGGGCGCATGGAGCTCGAGAGCGTGCCGTTCGCACCGGTCGTCGCCGTCGAGAACGCAACCGACATCCTGAGCGCGGCGGCTCGCAAGAAGGGCCTCGCGCTCTCGACGTACGTCGCGCCCGAGGTGCCGCGCCGCGTGCTCGGCGACGCCGACCGCCTGCGTCAAGTCCTGCTGAACCTGCTCGGCAACGCGGTGAAGTTCACGGCGCAGGGCAGCGTCACGGTGCGCGCGGTCGTGGACGAAGCGGACGACGAGGCGGTCGTGCTGCGCTTCTCCGTCACCGACACGGGCCCGGGCATCGCGCCGGACGCGGCCGAGCAGCTCTTCGAGCCGTTCCGGCAAGCCGATCAGTCGACCCGCCGCCGCTTCGGCGGCACGGGGCTCGGCCTCTCGATCTCACGGCGCATCGTCGAGCTGATGGGCGGCCGCATCGGGTTCGACAGCAGCCTCGGATACGGCTCGACGTTCTGGTTCACGATCCCGTTCGCGCGCGTTCTCGACGAGCCGGAGCCGGCGCGCGGCGAGACGCTGCGCGGCACGCGAATCCTGGTCGTCGATCAGGACGCGGTCGCGCGGCAGGGGCTCGACCAGTATCTCATCTCGTGGGGCGCGGTCGCGTCGAGCACCGGAAACTCCGCGCACGCGCTCGATCTCGCGAAGGCGGCCGCCGCGCGGCGGACGCCCTTCGACGCCGTCATCGTGGACCGCCGCGCGGGCGGCGATGCGTTCGCGTTCGCGACGCGGCTGCGCAACGTGCCGGGCCTCGGCTCGCTGCCGCTCGTGCTCGTGACCGGCGCCGATGAACCGTCGGCGACGCCCGACGCGCGCGGCGGCGGCTTTGCCGCGGTGCTGCGCAAGCCGATCCGCCAGGCGACGCTGCACGATGCGCTGCTCGCGGTGGTCGGCGGCGAAACGGCCGTCCCGATTCCGGCCGCGTTCGCCGACGCTCCGGACGCTCCGGGCGCCCGCGAGGAGGCGCGCGACGACAGCGTGCTGGTGCTGGTCGTCGAGGACAATCCCGTGAACCGGAAGCTCGCGCTGCAGCAGCTGAAGAAGCTCGGCTACCGCGCGCATGCCGTCACCGACGGCCGCGAAGCGGTCGACGCCGTGTCGCACGGCGTCTACGACGTCGTGCTGATGGACTGCCAGATGCCGGACGTCGACGGGTTCGAGGCGACGCGCCAAATCCGCCGCGCCGAAGCGTCGCGCGGCGGCCACGTGCCGATCATCGCGATGACGGCGAACGCGCTCGAAGGCGACCGCGAAGCGTGCCTCGCCGCCGGCATGGACGCATACCTCGCGAAGCCCGTGCAGCTCGCGGCGCTGCGCGCCGTCGTCGAACGCTTCGCGCACGGTGTCGGCGTTGCCGGATAAGGCGATCCTCGACATCGCGCGGCTCGAGGAGGCGTTCGAGGACGACGTCGCGGGAATCGCGGAACTGCTCGAGATGGCGATGGAGACCGGACGCAAGCATCGCGCCGCCTTGGCGCAGGCGCTCGCGAACGCCGACGCGAGCGGCGTCGCGCGCGCCGCGCACGGCATCAAGGGCAGCGCCGGCAACATCGGCGCGAACGTCGTGTACGGACTCGCGACCGAGCTCGACGCGCGCGCGCGCACCGGCAGCCTCGAGGGCGCGCGCGAGCGCATCGAGGCGATCGACGCGGCGTACGCGCGCGTCGAAGAGGAAGTGCGCGCCTACCGCGCTGCGGTGCCGGCGGTCTAGAAGCGCGAGGCGCGCGTCGTGTTGGCGGGCCCGCTGCGTGCGATTCAGCGCGTCATCGCGGTCGTCGGCTGTCAGCGCAGCGGCACGACGCTGACCGGGCAAATTCTCGGCGCTCATCCCGAGGCCGTGCTGATCGACGAGCCGGATGGGCTGTACCCGTGGTTTCATGCGCAGGCCGGCGATCCGGCGAACGCCGGCGGCTTCGCGCAGGCAATGCTCGAGCTCGCGCGCGCGAAGTATCGAGCACCGGACCGCCGCTTCCGCGGCGCGAACGGAGCGACCGGGCTTGCCCCGCACGTTGGGTTCCTGGTGTTGAAGGCGCCGAACCTCACGTACGATGATGAAGCGTTCCCGCGCCTGGGCGTTCCGGTGACGATCGTCTATCCGATACGGGATCCGCGGGCGGTCGTCGCATCGATGGCGCGGCTCGGCGCCGTCGATTTCGTGGCAAACCAAGTCCGCCTGATGCGCGAGCGGCCGCGGATCGCCGAACGCTACGAGCGCGACCTGCGCGTGCTCGTCGACGGCGGGGCGTCCCTCACGGCGCGCCGCGCGGTCCTCTGGCGCGTGAAATCGGGACGCGCCCCCGACTTCGAGGCGCGCCGCATGCGCGTGAGTCGGTTCCGGTACGAGAACCTCGTTCGCCGAGCGCAGGACGTGATCGCGCACGTCGCCCGCGACTGTGAACTGCCCGCATCGAGCATGCTCGACGACTGGAATTCGGCGTACACGGGGTTCGGCCCGGGTGGTACCGATCGAGGGCGCGCGATCGACACGTCGTCGCTCGTCAGCTGGACCTCGCTGCTCTCGGCGCAGCAGTGCGCGGAGGTTCTCGAGGCGGCACAGCCGCTCGCGGAGCTGCATGGATATCGTTGACACCCCTCCCGTCGTGCTCCTCGGTCGCGGCGGCAGCGGCACCCGCCTGCTTTCCGAGCTCGCGCGCGGCCTCGGCGTCTTCCTCGGGAACGAGATCAACGTCAGCGGCGACTCGGTCGAATGGGTCGACACCATCTACCCGCTGGCGATCGAGGCGATGGAGTGCTTCGGCCGCCCGTCCGCGGAACGTGCGGATGCGCGAGCGCGCAGGTTGCGCCGGCATGCGGCGAAGATCGTCCCCGCGGAAGGCGGAACGCGCGCAGCCGCGTGGGGCTGGAAGCTGCCGGAAACGATGCTGATCGTGAGCGACGTCGCCCGCGCGTTCCCGCAGGCCCGGTTCGTTCATCTGGTGCGGCATCCGACGACGAGCTCGCTGCGGCGGACGCACATGACGTCGCGGCCGGACAATCCGATCGGCACCGCCGTTCTTTGCGCGGCGTACCGTGAGCGCGGCCGGGATCCCGACCAGGCCGCTCGCGACGACGACTCCGTGCGCAACGCCCTGACGTGGGACTTCCAAGTGCGGCACGTCACCGACGCGCTCGCCGCCCTGCCGAGAACCGCTGCCGGCCTGGTGCTGCGGTACGAAGACTTGTGCGCGTCTCCCGGCGGCGCCGGGAAACAGCTCGCGCGCTTCTTGTCGCTGTCCGAGGCCGTCCCGCAGGACGCGCTGCCGGCGATCGAACCCGATCGCATGGGAACGCCGTCGTTCGGCGACGCGAGAGCGGCTGCCGTGTGGTCGATCTGCGGGGCGACCGCCGCCCGCCTCGGCTATTCGTTCGAACACCCTTGATCAGCCGGCGTCGTCGCGCTCCAAGAGACTTCGTATCACGCGCGCCGGCGGCGGTAGTAACACCACAGGTACACGTCCGCTTCCGTCACCGCGCTCCGGTAGCGCATCGTGAGCGCCAGCCACTTGCCGATGACCATCCCGTGCGGCTCGGAAGCGACGAACCACGTCGAGACCGACACGTCCGACGCCCGCGGACTCCTCCAGATTCTCGGCATCCCAGCGAACGGATGTCCCAAGCGGGATTGTGGTGTTTCCACGAGTCACGACACAACGTCGCGATTTTCGGTGCGTGCTCCCAGCCTTGGTCCCATACATCCACAGTGTCCGCGGAAGGGGCCGCGGAAGGAGTGGTTGCGGCCAGTGCGGTTCACGTCGCCAACTGACCGCCGCGATCCAGTGGCGGCGGAATCGACGAACGGCGTCGCTTGCGGCGAACTCGCGTCGACGGCGTCGATCCATTTGTCGGGATCAGGCGTGTCGCCCATACGAAATCCCATAGGGGACCGCGACCCCGGTCAGCGAAGGCCTCGGCGTGAGCGTCATATGGTGACGGCGCGGGACGTATTCTCCTCCACGTCGGCGTCCAGAAGACGGGCTCGTCATACCTCCAAGTCCGCACGGGCATACGCGCCGACGCGCTGCGCGCGCAGGGCGTGTACGTTCCGGTCCTCCCGGTCGTCGCGCCGATGATGGGGAATGTGAAGCAAGTCGCACTCGACCTGCATCGAGTCGTCTATCTGCTGTCGTTGGATGACGAGCTACCCTTCTCCGAATTCGTGGAACGGCGCGTCGCGAGCACGGAGGCGTTTCGCCGGCTGGGTGCGCCGAGGGCGAGCAGTCTGCTGCATCCCGACGTGCGTGCGCGGTTGGCGGCCGGGGTGTCGGCGTCGAATCGGCGTCTGTTGGACGCGCTTCGGAAGCCGCCCGCGGCGTTGGCATTCGACGATGACGCCGGCGACTGGACGACGCTCGAGGAGGCGCGCGCTTCGAGCGCGTTTCAGCGCCACAAGACGTTGGCCGATGAGCTATTCCTGGCCGCCTAGCGTGCACGCGCCGCGCGGTGTGTCAGAGCGGCACGCGCATGTGCCGCACGAACTCCCCCCGCTCGTGCCGGTACAGCCAGCCGCGTTCCAGGTGCGCAGCGTTTGGCGGAACGGGCTCGGTGGAATGCCAGACACGCACGGAGCCGCTGATCAATTCGCCGAACGCGCGGTGGTTGAAGCTCGGCGAAAGCGTATACGGGTTGAAGCCCGCCGTCTCCATGGCGAGCGTGATGTACGGCTGATCGCCGTACGGCTCGCTCGTATACTTTGCGGCCAGCGCGAGAGCGTGCTCGAAGATGTCGCGCACCTCGCGGCGGTTCCAAGCGAAGAACGCGACGCCCGAGTTGTAGATCAGCTGCCCTCGCGGAACGACGCCTTCGTTTCGCATGACCTCGCCGAACGCGCGAAAGTCGGCGAGCGAATAATGCGGCGCGGGCGCCATCGCGATCCCGTGCTGTTCGGCCTTGTCGAATCCCAGCGAGATGTCGTCCAAAACTCGCGTATCCGCGTCCAAGAACAACACGGTCTCCAAGTCCGACGGCAGGGACGCCAGCGCTTCGAGCTTGCGCTCTTTCCCTCGGAGTCGAAAGTCTTTGCGAATCACGGAAACGCCGCGCGGCAACGCGTCGACCGCCGACACCGGATCCGTGACCAGGACGATCGGGTAACGGGGCAGCCGGCTTTCGCGAACGCATCTCGCTACGCATTCGACGTGGTGCTGACCCCAAGCGATATAGACGATCGTCCGCGCAGCCATTGGAAGTGGGTCGCTCCTTCGTTCCGCGTTCCATCCCGCCTCTTTCGCGTGCGACGGGGAGCGCACTTCACGCCGGCCGTCTCGGCGTCCACACGATGCGTGCAGATCCCACTCTGAGCGTCGTCGTTTGCGCCTACAACATGGCGCGCGAGCTTCCGCGCACGCTTCGATCGCTTTCTTCGGAGATGCAGCGCGGCATCTCGCCGGACGAGTACGAGATCATCGTCGTCGACAACGGATCGTCACGGCAAGCCGATCTTGCGCAGTGCGAGCGCTGGATGCCGCAATGCGTCGTGCTCAGCATCGAGCCACAGCGCGCGTCCGTGTCCCCCGCGCGCGCGCTCAACCTCGGTATCGCGCGCGCGCGGGGGGATGTCGTCGGCGTCATGATCGACGGCGCGAGGATGCTCTCGCCGCGCGTTCTGGCGTCGGCGTTGGCTGCGAGCCGGCTGCACGACCGCGCGATCATCCTGACGCCCGGTTTTCATCTCGGGGCAAAGACGCAAATGGTCAGCGTGCTCGAGGGCTACGATCAGGCGGCGGAGGACCGGCTGCTGAACGGTGTGAGGTGGCACGAGGACGGCTATCGCTTGTTCGAGGTGTCCGTGTTCGCGGGGTCGTGCGTGGGCGGCTGGTTCAAGCCGATGAGTGAAAGCAACGCGCTTTTCATGCGACGACCGCTCTGGGACGAGCTCGGCGGATACGACGAGCGGTTCGAGTCCCCGGGCGGCGGCTACGTCAATCTCGACACCTTCGAGCGCGCGGTCGCGCTTCCGGGACGGGAGGTCGTGACGCTGCTCGGTGAAGGCACGTTTCATCAAGTGCACGGAGGCGTCGCGACGAACTCGCAACACCATCTCGGTGCCGCGTTCGAAGACGAGTACCGAACGATTCGGAGCCGGCAGTATCATCCACCGGAGTACGAGTCGACGTACTACGGCGTCATACCGGATGCGGCGTTACGGAGCATCGCCGCATCGGCGCGCTCCGCGGCCACGCCGCGCTCGCGGCGCCGGCGGACGAGCTGACCCGGCGCGAGCCACCGCCGATCGCGGGCGAAGACCGCTAACCCGCGTCCGGGCGCCCCACGCGCGTGCGCGCGTTCGTGTACCAGACGAGACCCGCCGGCGCATCGCGCTGCTTGCGCACGTACTTGCGTTCCGTGTAGTCGATCTCGACGCGCGCGGCGTTCCGCGCTTTGCTGTGCGCCGCCGCGGCGTCGGCGGCCGCGTCGAGGTCGTCGTCGGCGATGCCGCCCGGCGGCGACTGCAGGACGACGTGCGAACCCGGGACGCCGCGCGCGTGGAACCACAGATCGTCGGGCCGCGCGATGCGGAACGTCACCTCGACATTCTCGCGCGGCGAGCGCCCGACGTAGATGCGCGCGCCGGACGGGCGCTCCAGCTGCAGCGGAGCGCGGCGCCGCGCAGGGGCGGGGGACGCGCGCCGCGGGGCCCGGCCTTCGAGCGCGGCGAGGTCGGCTTCGAGCTCCGGCACGGTCGGCGCGTCCGCGCGCTCGGCCTCGAACGCGAGCACGTCGAGCGCGTCGCGCCGCGCGGCGAGCGCCGTTCGGCGGCGCTCGAGGTGCGGGAGCGCCGCGGTCGCTTTGCGGTAGCGCGCGAAATACCGCTGCGCGTTCGCCTTCGCGTCGAGGTCCGGGTCGAGCGCGACCGTGAGCTCCGGGGCGGTCGGCGGCACGAACGTCGCCGCGCCGGGCGGGACGTCGAGTGCGTGCGTGAAGAGCGCGTCGCCGCTGCGTCGCAGCCGCTCGCGATCCGCGCTCGCCGCGATGCGGGCTTCGATGCCGTCGAGCTCGGCCGCCGTCGCCCGCGCCCGCTTCGCGATGCGCGCGAGCAGCGCGGCGCGCCGGCGTTCGAGCGCGTCGTCGCGCTGAGTACCGGCGCGCGCCGTGCGCGCTTCGCCGAGGACCGCGAGCAGCGAGAGGCTCGTCTCGTGCTCGAGCGCTGCGTGCTGTGCGAGCGGAACGACGTGCGCGGCGACGATCCGCCCGCCGGCGCGGTAGACGTGCACCGGATCCTCCGTCGCGGCGGCGGCTTCGGCGGCCGCCGCGAGCGCCGCGGGATCGTCACCCGACGCGGCGGCAGACTCGGCGAGGACGCGCGGGACTGCCGGCGCGCCGGACGGCAGCGGCGGCGGTTCGTACGGCAAGCCCACCTGAACCGAACGCGCCTCGTTCTCCGCGGGCGAGAATTGCTTCGCCGCGGCGATCACGAGCCGGTCGCGCAGCAGCACGACGTTCCCGTACCGCGGCACCAGCTCGAGCACGAGCCGGTTCTCGGTCTCCACGCCGAAGCGCGACGACGACCCGAAGGACAGCACGAGGACGCGGTCGCCGCGGCGCGTCTGGACCGCCGTCAGGCGCATGCCGCGCAAGGTCGTGCCCGCCGCTCGCAGCCACCCGGGATCGCCGGCGAGACCCGGCTCGCGGTCGGTGAGCTCCGTGCCGGGCGGCGTGCCGAACGGATCGACCGCCAGCGTCGTGGCCGTGCGTCGTCGCTGGAACCGGACGGCGACCCGACCGTCATCGAGCAGGCCGGCGTCGGTCACCCGGGCGCCTCGCAGGGCGCCCGCGAGCTCGGTCGCCATGCGCCTCACGAGGATCCAGTCGGTCGTCATCGGTCGCAGGGGCTTTCCCGCCGTCTGCGTATTTATCCGTGTTTGAGCCCGTGGTGAAGAGGGAGGCGTTCTGACCGGGCCCGGTCTGCTGTTCGTCGTGTCGGGTCCGTCAGGCGCGGGGAAGGACACGTTGGTGGAGGGCCTCAAGGCGCGCCACGAACGGCTTCTCTACTCCGTGTCTGCGACGACTCGTGAACCGCGGTCAGGCGAGCGCGAAGGCATCGACTACTTCTTCGTGGATCGCGAGGAATTCGAGCGGCGTCGCGCCGCCCGCGGTTTTCTCGAGTTTCGCGAGTACAACGGGAAGTTGTACGGCACCCCGCGTTCGTTCGTGCAAGAGAAGCTGCGCGAGGGTTACGACCTCGTGATGAAGCCGGAAGTGAACGGTGCGCTCGCGATCAAAGCGCAGTTTCCCGACGCGGTCCTCGTCTTCATCGTTCCGGACAAGTTCTCGCACCTGCGCTCGCGCCTGGAGGCGCGCCGCACCGAAACCAACGAGCAGATCGCCGCACGGCTCGAGATCGCGCACGACGAGTTCACATACATCCGGCGCTTCGACTATCTCGTCATCAACGAAGAAGCGCAGCCGGCGCGTGCGGTCGACGACCTCGCCGCAATCGTCCGCTCCGAGCGCTACAGAATCCACCGCTACCCCGAAACCCGACTGAAAGAACTGGAAGATTCCTGACATGAGCGACAGTGTATTCGGCGACCTCGACGGCCTTCTGCGGCACGTCGACTCGAAATTCTCCCTCGTCAACGTCGTGACGAAGCGCGCGAAGCAACTCAACAACGGCGCCCCGCCGCTGACCGAGCGCGTGAACCCCAACAAGCCGGTGTCGACCGCCTTCAACGAAGTGCGCAGCGGCAAGATCCCGTACAAGCGGACCCGCGAAGGGATCAAGTAGCCGAGGCGCAGTCCGACGCGCGGGCGAGCCGTGCCGCCTGCGCGAGCAGATAATTGCGTTCGGGAAGGCTCGCGGTTTTCGCCGCGGCGGCGCGATACGACGCGACCGCGCCCGCGCGGTCTGCCGCCCGTTCCAGCAGGTGCCCGCGAACCGCGTCGACGCGATGGTGGTCCGCGATGCGGGGGTCGGTGCGAAGCCGCTCGAGGAGCTCGAGGCCGCGCGCCGGACCGTACACCATCGCGGCGGCGATCGCATGGTTGAGCCGCACCATCGGGTTGTCCGACAGCCGCTGCAGCAAATCGTAGAGCGCGAGAATCTGCGGCCAATCCGTGTCGTCCGTCCCGTTCGCCTCGTCGTGCAGCGCGGCGATCGCGGCTTGGATCTGGTACGGTCCGACGCAACCCCGCGGCAGCGTCGCCGCGAGCAGCGCGACACCTTCGGCGATGTGCGCTCGATCCCAGAGCGCGCGGTCTTGCTTCTCGAGCGGGATCAGCTCGTTCGCGGGACCCGTTCGCGCGCAACGGCGAGCGTCCGTCAGCAGCATCAGCGCGAGCAGTCCGGCAACTTCCGCATCTTCGGGCAGGAGCGCGCGCAGGATTCGCGTCACGCGGATCGCTTCGGCCGAGAGATCGGCACGCCGCAGATCGGTGCCCGCGCTCGCCGTATAGCCTTCGCTGAAGATCAAATAGAGCACGTGGAGGACGGCGCGCAGCCGCTGCGCGAGCTCGTCCGCGCTCGGGAGCGCGAAAGGGACGCCGGAGTCCTTGATGCGCGCTTTCGCGCGGCTGATGCGCTGCGCCATCGTCGCCTCCGGGACGAGAAAGGCGTGCGCGATCTCGGCGGTCGTCAAGCCGCCGACGGCCCGTAGCGTGAGCGCGATCGCGGACGGGGCCGTGAGCGCGGGGTGGCAGCACATGAACAGGAGAACGAGCTGATCGTCTGCCGTCGCCGTTTCGCCGGCGGCCGCGTCCGCGAGCTCGTGGAGGGTGACGTCGTGCTCGCGCCGGCGTCGCGCCGACTCGCTGCGCGCGCGGTCCGCCAGCCGGCGCAGGGCCGCTTGTGCCAGCCACGCGCGCGGATTGCGCGGGCGGCCCTCGCGCGGCCACTGCACGACGGCGGCGACGAGCGCGTCCTGGACCGCGTCCTCGGCGGCGGCGAAATCGGACGATCGTCGTGCGACGATGCCGAGCACCTGCGGCGTGAGCTCCCGCAGCAGGTGCTCGAGCGAAAGCGGTTCCGGCTCCAAGCGGCGCCTACAGGAACTCTTCGGCCCCGCTCATCACGCGCCGGACTTCGATCGGGATCCCGCCGGACCGTCCTCCGGCGCCGGGCGCCGCCGACGCGCGCGCGGCGATCCGGTACGCGTCCTCCGCGCCCTCGACATCGACGATCCAGTAACCGGCCAGGAATTCCTTCGCCTCCGGGAAGACGCCGTCGGTCACGGGTGTCCCGTCGGCGCCCGCCCGAACGAGCTTGGCTTCGTGCGGGAACGCGAGCCCTTCGGTTGCGACGAACGTGCCCGCATCGCGCAGCTCTTGCGTGAAATCGCGCATGAACGCGACGTTCGCTTCGAGGTCCTCCTTCGACCAGGTCAGGTACGAGTCGAAGTCGGCTTTCGTCCCGGTCATCATCAGCATGTACTTCATCGGTTCTCCTTTGCGGCAGCGCAGCGGTGCCGTTCAGCGCATGGTCGGAGCCGGCCCGAGATTCTCGACATCGCGCCGGAACGTTTGCCCGCGGCGGTGACCGCTCGGCCCGGCGGGCCGGGGAAGCACCGCGGCCGGTGCGAGCGACGCCCGCGTTGAACTCGAGCCGCATGTGCGGCATCGTCGGGTACATCGGGCAGCGCGATTCGGTTCCGATCATCATGGAGTCGCTGAGCCGGCTGGAGTACCGCGGCTACGACTCCGCCGGGATCGCGGTGATCGACGCCGACGGCAAGCTCGCGGGCTCGAAGGCGGAGGGCAAGCTCTCGAACCTCGCGGAGCGTCTGCGCAACGGAGAGTCTCTGCGGGGGACGACGGGCGTCGGGCACACGCGCTGGGCGACGCACGGGCGTCCCTCGGATGCGAACGCGCACCCGCACATGGATTGCTCCGGCCGCGTCGCGGTCGTGCACAACGGCATCATCGAGAACTACGCCGCGCTGCGCGCGGACCTGCTCGCGCACGGGCACGTGTTTCGCTCCGAGACCGACACCGAGGTGCTCGCGCACCTGATCGAGACGCACGACCAAGGCGACATCGTCGAGGCCGTACGCAAGACACTCGCGCAGGTGCGCGGCGCCTTCGCGCTCGGCGTGATCTCGTCCGACGCGCCGGGCCGCCTCGTCTTCGCGCGCAACGGGGCGACGCCGCTGATCGTCGGCCTCGGCCAGGACGAGATGTTCGTCGCTTCCGACATCCCCGCGATGCTGCAGTACACGAAGAGGATCGTCATCCTGCAGGAGGGCGAGGTCGTCGACGTCGGCAGCGACGGGTACCGGCTCACCGCGTTCGACGGCAAGCCGATCGAGCGCGAGGTGCAGCAGATCGCGTGGGACGCGACTTCGGCCGAGAAGGCCGGCTTCAAGCATTTCATGCTCAAGGAGATCTTCGAGCAGCCGAACGTGATCAAGGAGACGCTCGCGGGGCGCGTCGACGAGAGCCACGACGTGCAGCTCGCCGCCGAGCTCGGCATCGACGAGATCGTGCTGCGTGCCATGACGAAGATCTCGATCACCGGCTGCGGCACGGCGTATCACGCCGGGATGGTCGGCATGTACTTGATGCGCGCGCTCTGCAAGCTGCCCGTCGAGATGGAGCTCGCGAGCGAGTTCCGCTACGGCGACCGCTACATGGACGCGCGCACCCTGACGGTCGCGATGTCGCAGTCGGGCGAGACGGCCGACACGATCGAGGCCGTCAAGATCGCGAAGGAAGAAGGCGCGCCGATCATCGGCATCTCGAACGTCGTCGGATCGCACCTCACGCGCCTCGCCGACGCGACGCTCTACACGCGCGGCGGTCCCGAGATCTCCGTCGCGGCGACGAAGACGTACGTCTCGCAGTCGATCGCCGCGGTGCTGCTTGCGCTCTACCTCGCGCGCGTCCGCAGGTCGGCGCCCGTCGAGCGCCTGCGCGAGATCGCCGAAGGCACGAAGCTGCTGCCCGCCGCGGTCGACGTCGTGCTGAACACGTCCGACGCCGTGAAGAAGGTGGCGCGCAAGATTCGCCGCGCGCGGTCGGCGCTGTTCCTCGGTCGCTACGTCAACTTCCCGACGGCGCTCGAAGGCGCGTTGAAACTCAAAGAGATCAGCTACATTCACGCCGAGGGATACGCCGCGGGCGAGATGAAGCACGGCCCGATCGCGCTGCTCGATCCGAAGACGCCGGTCGTCGGCATCGTGACCGAAGGGCGCGTGCGGGAGAAGATCCTCTCGAACATCGCGGAGTCGAAGGCGCGCGAAGCGCCGATCGTGCTGGTCGCGAACCACGGCGACGATGAAGCCGCCGCGATGGCCGATCACGTTCTGTGGGTGCCGCGCGTCGAAGAGCTGCTCTCGCCGATCGTCAACGTCATCCCGCTGCAGCTGCTCGCGTACCACATAGCGGACATCGAAGGCAAGGACGTGGATCAGCCCCGCAACCTCGCCAAGACGGTGACCGTCGAGTAGTCGAAGGCCGCCGCCGCCATGGTACGCGGCAACGCTCATGTCGCCGAGATCGTGACGTTACAAACCACGGCCGGCGACGCCGGCATCGAAGGAAATGCGCTCCTCGCCGAGCTTTGGCTCGAGCGAGCGCGCGAGCTCGGCACGGACGCTGACGAGTGACGCGAAGACGTCACGAAGCGGAATGCGCCGCCGAAGCCGAAGGGTAATCTCATGTCCCGCTCCGACGGCCGGTCTCCCGAGCAGCTGCGTCCCGTTACCATTCAGCCGGGCTTCCTGCACTTTCCGACGGGATCGGTTCTGATCACGGTCGGCAACACGCGCGTCATCTGTGCAGCGAACGTCGAGGACCGCGTGCCGCCGTGGATGCGCGGCCGCGGCACGGGCTGGATCACGGCGGAATACGCGATGCTGCCCAGCGCGACGCCCGAGCGCAACCAGCGCGAGGCGACGAAAGGGCGTCTGGGCGGCCGCACGCACGAGATCCAGCGCCTGATCGGGCGCGCCCTGCGCGCCGTCGTCGATCTCGGCCGGCTCGGTGAGCGAACCGTGCTCGTCGATTGCGACGTGATCGGCGCCGACGGCGGGACACGCACCGCGTCGATCACCGGCGCATGGGTCGCGCTCGCGCTCGCGCTGCGCAAGCACTTCGACGAGACGAAGGCCGCATCGTGGCCGCTGGTCGGGCAGATCGCCGCGGTGTCGGTCGGCATCGTCGAGGGGACGACCGTCCTGGATCTTCCCTACGACGAGGACAGCCGCGCCGAGGTCGACATGAACGTTGCGATGACGGACGCGGGCGGCTACGTCGAGCTGCAGGGTACGGCGGAGCGCGAGCCGTTCTCGCGCGCGCAGCTCGAGGGGATGCTCGCCCTCGCGGAGTCCGGTATCCGCGATCTCTTCGACCTCCAGCGGCAGGCGCTGCGGTGACGCCCGAGCGCGAGCGGATCGCCGCGCTCGCGGGCGTCGTCGGCGCCTTTCACATCACGGATCGCGCGATGCGCGACGCGCAGGGCCGCGTCGAACGCGCGCTCGCGGCGGAAGCGCTCGACGAGCGCGGCGTCGACGAGTACGTGCACGCCGTGAGGCGTTACTTCGAGCCGTACGAGCGTGAGGCGTGCGGGCAGCTGCGGCACGTCGATCGCGAGCTCGCGCGCCTTTACCAACTGCAGTTCAACCTCACCGCGGAACGCGGCGTCGTGGCGAAGCGCGTCGAGGCCGTGCGAGGCGTCCTCGGCGCGCTCGCGGAACTTCGGCGCCCGATGAAGGTCTTCGAGGAGGCCGGGCGGGGAACGATCAGCATCTTCGCCTACGCGGGCGGCGTCGCGGAGCTCCTCGCGGACTCGTTCCGCTTCATCTTCGCGCTGCGCATCCGCGCGCGCGAGACGCTCGACCAAGCGTATCTGCTCGGCGTGCAGTCGTGGGCGATCGTGCTGTTGACCTCGCTTTTCACCGGTATGGTGATCTCGCTCGAGAGCGCGCAGCAAGTGGCGTCCCTGGGTTTCAGCAACTACGTCGGCGGTGCGGTCGCGGTGGCGAGCGCGCGCGAGCTCGGGCCGATGCTCTCCGCCGTCGTCGTCGCCGGCCGCACGGGCGCGGCGATCGCCGCGGAGCTGGGCTCGATGGTCGTGACCGAGCAGATCGAGGCGCTGCTGTCGCTGGGACTCTCGCCGACGCGCATGCTGGTCGTGCCGCGCATCATCGCGCTGATGGTGATGCTGCCCTTGCTGACGATCCTCGCGGTCGTCGTCTCGATCGTCGGCGGCATGTGGATCGCGAACCTCTACGCGCACATCACGACGGAGTCGTTCCTCGACTCGGCACGCGCGGCGCTGCCGTTCTCCGACGTGCTGCGCGGGCTTTTCAAGAGCCTCGTGTTCGGCCTGATCGTCGCGATCATCGGCGCCTATCAGGGCTTGCAGACGCGCGGCGGCGCGGCGGGCGTCGGTAAGTCGACGACGGGTTCCGTCGTCACGTCGATCATCCTGATCTTCGCCTTCAACTTCGGGCTCTCGTACCTGCTGTTCGGGCACACCTGATGGCGGTGTGGGGGCGCCTCGACGACGTCTGCGTGCGGTACGGGCCGAAGATTGTGATGCAGAACCTCTCGCTCGACATCGTCGAGGGCGCGATCACGTGCATCATCGGGCTGTCCGGCGCGGGGAAGTCGACGATCCTGCGGCTGCTCAACGGGCTGAAGAAGCCCGACAGCGGGCGCGTCTACGTCGAGAACCGCGACATCACGACGATGCGGGAGCGGGAGCTGATCGAGCTGCGCGGATCGATCGGGTTCGCCTTCCAGTTCTCGGCGCTGTTCGACTCGCTCACGATCGGCGAGAACGTCGCGCTGCCGCTGCGCGAGCACACGAAGCTCCCCGACGACGAGATACGGCGGCGCGTCTCCGAGACGCTGGAGTCCGTCGGGCTGGCGCACGTCGAGGACCGCTACCCCTCCGAGCTCTCGGGCGGCATGGTCAAGCGGGCCGGCTTCGCTCGCGCCGTCATCACCAACCCCGCCGCCGTGCTCTACGACGAGCCGACCACCGGCCTCGACCCGATCATCACTCACGTGCTCACCCAGACGATCCTCAAGCTGCGGGGTCGCCTCAACGGCACGGCCGTCGTGGTCTCGCACGACCTCGCGAGCATCTACCAGATGGCGGACTATATCGCCATGCTCTTCGAGGGAGCGATCGTCGCGTACGGAACGGTCGATGAGGTGCGGCGCTCTCCCAACCCGATCGTGCAGCAGTTTCTCCAAGGGAGTGAAGTCGGTCCCATTCCGATCTGATCGCCATGAACAGACAAGCAATCGTCGGCATCTTCACCGTCGTCACCCTCGTGGCGCTGTTCGTCGTGTTCGCGGTGCTGCAGAACTACGGGACGAAGGGCCGCTACAAGATCGGCGTCCACTTCAAGTCGGCCGCGGGACTGCACCGCGGCGCGCTCGTCTATGAGAGCGGCGTCGTGGTCGGCGTGGTCGACCAGACGAGCCTGCTCCCGGAGGATTTCAGCGTCGAGGTCGTGCTCGCGATCGACAACGACGTCGACATCCCGCGCACGGCACGGTTCATCATCCAGGCGCCCCTCACGGGCGATGCCGCGCTGGAGATCGTGCCGCCGGTGCGCCCGCCGCAGCCTCCGGGTATCGCCGCGCCGACCAATGCGCCGGCTGCGATCGCAGTGCTGCCGCACGAGCGGCTCCCGCTCGACCAGCAACCGCAGGGGACGAACCCGGCGACGATCCAGGATCTGCTCGACCAGGGCCAGGGCGAGGTACGGCGGCTCGACTCGATGCTGGCCGACCTCGAGCGGCGCGAGCCGCAGCTGCTCAACACGTTCCAGTCGGCGCTCTCGAACGCGAACTCGATCAGCGTGACCGCGAACCGCACGTTCGAGCACCTCTCGAGCCGGATCGACGCGCTCAGCAGCACGCTGCAGGTCGCGCTGCAGCAGAGCAGCGCGAACCTCAACGACCTGACCGGTCACCTCGATGCGAGCGTCAAGCGCAACAGCGGCCACTTCGACAGCATCGTCGCGGCGCTCGACGCGTCGGCGCACGACCTGAACCACACCGCCGACCACGTCGAGTCGCTCGCGGGCGACCCGCGCCTGCGCACGAACATCCTGGCGACCACGCAGGGCATCGCGCAGACCGCGACCACGTTCGCGTCGATCGCCGGCGACCTCCGCAACGTCACCGGAAACGTTCAGACGCAGGCTCAGCTGCGCGACACGATGGCGAACGTCGACGCCGCCGCGCAGAAAGCGAACTCGCTGCTCGCGCAGTTCGGCGGGCGCTCGAGCGTCTACGGCGTGGACCGTGGCGCGACACCCGCGCCGGCCGGCACGCCGCTGCCGAACGGCACGTATCCGCAGCGCACCGGTCCCGGTGCCTCTCCGGCCGGCACGCCCGCGCCCGACACGATGCAGGCCAATGTGAAGAACAAGCTGGGCGCGCTCGTCAGCAACTTGGTCGCGCTGCAGGTGCGCGTCTCCGCGCTCGACTCGCAAGGCGCGCGCGTGAGCGCATCACCGCTGCTCACGAAGGATCGCGGCCCGCAGACCGACTTCAACGTCATCGCCGCGCCGAACGGCTCGACGTATCTCTTCGCCGGCGCGAACGACATCGGCGCGAACAGCTCGTTCAACTTCGCGCCGATGATGCGCATGACGCCGCGGCTCTCCGTCGGCGGCGGCGTGCTGTACTCCCGCCTCGGCGCGCGCGCCGTGTACGCACCCCCGAAGGGCGGCGGCCTCGGGTTCGAGGGGCGTCTGTACGACCTGCGCCATCCGACGACGGACCTCTACGCCGACTTCGGTCTGGGGAACGGCCTGATGCTGTTCGGCGGCGAGCGCGACGCGCTGCACACCGGCCGGCGCACGGCGTTCGGGCTGCAGTACCAGTTCTGACCGCGGCGCCGGCGTGATCCCGATCGGCGACGACGCGCGCCGCCTCCCGGGCATCCCGTTCGTCGTGTGGACGCTCATCGCGGTCAACGTCGCGGTATTCGTGCAGGAGATCAACGCGCCCGATCCCGACCGCTTCATCGACGCGTTCGCGACGATCCCGTACGACATCACGCACGGCGTCGTGCTCGCGCCGCCGTCGCCGCCGCTTCCGGCGCTGACGATCCTCTCGGCAATGTTCCTCCACGGCGGCGTCCTGCACATCGGGTTCAACATGCTGTTCCTGTTCGTGTTCGGACCGGCGATCGAGTACCGGTGCGGGCACGCAGGGTTCTTGCTGCTCTACCTGACGAGCGGCGTCGCAGGCGGCAGCGCGCAGATCGCGATCGCGCCGGCGAGCCACGTCCCCGAGCTCGGCGCGTCCGGCGCGATCGCAGGTGTGCTCGGCGCGTACCTCGTGACGTATCCGTTCGCACCGATCCGCACGATCGTGCCGATCGGGTGCTTTCCGCTGTTCCTACGGCTACCCGCGCTGCTCGTGATCGGCCTGTGGGCCGCGCTGCAGTTCGTCACGGGCTTCGGCGCGCTCAGCGCGCGCGCGGCGGAGTCCCAAGGCGGGACCGCGTATTTCGCCCACATCGGAGGCTTCTGCGCAGGAGTGTTGTTGATCGGACTCTTCCGGCCGCGAGCACGAGTGAGGTGATGGACCGAGCGCAGCAGCATCGTGCCCGTTGCAGCATGCCGTTGCCAGGTCGGACCCGGGGGCCCCACGCTGCGCGCGGGGGGCGCGCAGCCCGGGGCGGAGCGCCTTCGAAATGAAACTGGGCATCGTCGGCGCCGGGGCGCTCGGGACGCTGTTCGGTCAGCGCTTCGCGGCGGCGAACGAAGTCGTGCTGCTCGAGCGGCGGCGTGACGTCGTCGACGCGATTCGAGCTCGCGGCGTGCGCGTCGACGGCGAAGCGCGCGCGGCGACGATCACGGGCGAGTCCCGCGACCTCTACGGCGTCCAGGTGCTGTTCGTCTTCGTGCGCGCGACCGATACGCTGCGGGCACTGCGCCCGTTCGCGTCGGAGCTGAGCCCGGCGACGGCGATCGTCTCGCTGCAGAACGGGCTCGGGAACGAAGAGGCGATCAAGACGTCGCTGGGCAGCACGATCCCACTCGTGATCGGCGCGACGACGGAGTCCGCGGAGACCGTCGCGCCGGGCGACGTGCGCCGCATCGGTGACGGCACGACCGCGCTGGGCAGCGCCGGCGCGTCGCCCGACGTCGTGAACCGCATCGTGCGGCTGCTGGTCGATGCCGGATTCCGCGCGAGCGCCGCGTACGACATCCGCCCGCACTTATGGGGGAAGCTCATCGCGAACGCCGCGATCAACCCCGTCGCGGCGCTACTCGATCGGCCCAACGGCGTCGTGCTCTCCGACGAGCACGCGGCGGAGGTCGCGAAGTCCCTCGCGCAGGAAGCGGCGACCGTCGCGAACGCGATGCGCATCCCGCTGCCGTTCACCGATCCGTGGTCGTACGTGCGCGGCATCGTCGAGCAGACGGCCGAGCTCGACAACTCGATGCTCTACGACCTGCGCGCCGGCGCGCCGACGGAGGTCGACTTCATCAACGGCGCGGTCGTCGCGAGCGGCCGCCGTGCCGGCGTGCCGACGCCCTACAACGAGACGCTGACCGGCCTCGTCAAAGCGCGCGAGGCCACGCGCCGGCCGTAGCGCGCGTCAGGCGGGCTGCGGCGCCGGCGCGCGTCCGCGACCGTCCCGATCGACCCCCGTAGTCGCGCCGCAAACGGTTTCGCGAGAGCGGTTCCGGCACGTCGACGTCGCCGTTCGTCGGCAGCCTGGCGTCGTGGTCGGTGCCGAGCGCCGACTAACGCGTCTCGGACGTCGCAACGATCCTCGACGGCAGCGTCGTGCAGCGCGTGTTCGCATCGCAGACGGCCGCCCCGGCGTGACGCTGTTGGTGCAGTACGCGACGCAGGCCGGCCAGGTGACCGTCACGGCGGTCGCAAGTCGGATCGAACGCCGAACGGCGGCCGCGCCGGCAAGCGGTGCACAACGCGCACAGCAGCGATGCTGCAAGCGGCCACGGTCGTTCCGCGGAGTGGCGACGTCCTACCGCGGGGGCGGGAGCCTAAACGCTTTGTGGGCTTGCCGAAGGGTCGTCCCGCTCGACGACGATGGCGTCCGCGAGCGCGCGGAACGTGCCGAACTCTGGCGAGGCGTAGACGTCGTCGAGCGACACGACGTCGCGACCGCGTGCACCGATCGCAAGCACGGGATCGTCGGGGCAGCGGCCGACGCGCTCGAGCAGCGCGCGGTTCGAGGCGTCGAAGCGCGCCCGAAGAGCCGCGCGGTCGGCGTCGCTGAGAACGCTGCGCGCGCGCGGCGCGCCGAGACGGCGCGACGCTTCCGCGACGGCAGCACGCCGGCGCGCGAAGTCCGCCGCCTCGAACGGGCGGTCGATCGAGAGAAAGTACGCGAGCCCGTGGGCATCGAGAGAGAGCTGCGCGCGCGGAACATCGGGAAAACCGGGAGGGATCGAGAGCTCCGCAGCGTCCGCGAACGCCGCGAAGACGTCGTCACGGGCCTCATCGTAGAACACGATCCGGCAGGAACCGAACGCGTCGTGCCATGCGGCGTGGTGATGGCTCCAGTCGGGGTAGCCCAGACGCTCGCTTCGCGCGCCGGAACAGATGATCTCGACGAAGTCGTGCAGTCCGTAGCGGATCTCACCGGACTTCACCAACTGGTTGTGCCATGACTCGATCCAGTCGTCCTGACGGCGCACGAACAGCACGACCGTGCAGCGCGCGTCGCGCGGAAGCAGCCCACGGAGCCGCGCGGCGTGGCTCGGCCGGAAGTTCTCGGCGGACAGCACCACGGTCTCGCGGTCCGCACGCCACTCCGCGAGGAGCTCGCGCACGATGGCCGTGGGGTCGAGCGAACGCACGTCGATCTCCGGAAACGCACGCGCGAACGTCGGTGATGCCTCGCCGGCCAGCGCCGTCGCGAGCAGCTTGGCGTTGCCCGCCATCCGCTCGACGAGCGGCAGCACGGGAACGTGCACGCCGTGCGAGCGCAGGCGTTCGCGACCGGCGCGTAGACGCTGTTGCAGGTACGTGGAGCCCGTTTTGGGCGCACCCGCGTGGATGACGACGCGCGCGCTCACGAGGCCCTCACCGCGGTCGGGCGCGGATGCATGCCGGAGCCGCTTCGCTATACCTACGGCGCCTACCGCGTTCTGCGGACGCCGACGTGCGCCGAAGCGCGCGCGAGCTTAGACGGCGATCCCGAACGCCGCGCGGGGAACGGCGCGCGCGAGGAGCGCGACGGTGCGCAGCACCGCCTGCGCGCATGCCGGATCGTCGGCGACGTCGAGCGGCGCGCGCAGCGAAACGGCGAACGGCGCCGACGCGAGCGTCTCGAGCGTGCGCGACGCGGCGAGCGCCGCCTCCGAACGTGCGCGGCTCTCGATCTCCGCATCCTCCAGTCGCTGGAGCTCGTGCCGCAGCGCATCGGACGCGACGCGCCGTTCCCGCACCCGGCGGTGCAGGACGGGAAGCTGCTCGCGGAACGCCGCGAGTCCGGCGCGCATGCCGGCATCGAAGCGCTCTTGGCGCACGCGCACGAGCGTGCGCTCGCGCTCGAACGCGCGCCGCTGCTCGGAGTACGTGCCGGCGGCGCGCGCGAAGCGCGCCGCGTCGAGCTCGGCGAGCTCCTCCGGGGTGTAGTCGGTCTCGCGCTCGACGCTGCGGCGCAGCGCGGCGATGCGCTCGCGCACGACGTTGTCGCCGGCCGGCGGCTCGGCATACGGCGGCAGCCGCCGCCGGCGGGCCGCGATGCTTTCACGGCGCATCGCCTCCGTGGCGCGGATCACGCCGAGCGCGTCGCGCAACGCGATGACCCACGCGGCGCCGGACGCGCCGTTCCCGATGCGGTCGAAGCGCACGTCGACGACGGACGGAAGCGCCTCGTCCACGACGAGACGCCAGGCGGCCTTGCGCGACGTCGGGGTCGACGTCAGTCGAACGGTACTGCCCGTGCGCGCCGATCCGCCGACCGTCGCGAGGGCTCCGATGAGCCGCTCGCCGGTATCGACGACGAGCAGGGCGCGCACGGCGTCGACGGCGTGCGCGTACACGAGCACCCCCGCATAGTCGCCGTCGAGCGACGGGCGCGCGCGCTCGATGTCGACGTGTCCACGCGTGTAGATCAATCGCCACAGGTCGTCGGCCAGCCCGGGCTGGGCGGCCGTCGCGACCTCCTCCGTGAGCTTCGCGAGTCCGGGCGTCATCAGTTTCAGGCTTCCCAGGCAAGGGGGCGGTCCATCGCGACGGCGGTCACACGTGGGGCGGGATTAGAACGACGGCTGGCCGGGCAAGCAAGGGTCGAAAAGGAGGCGCCTACCGCACTATGGCTGGACTCATCTGGGCAATCATCGTGGTCTTGTTCGTCCTCTGGCTGATCGGGTTCGCCGTTCACCTGGGTGGCGGACTGATCCATCTGCTGATCGTCATCGCCGTCATTCTCTTGATCTACAACCTGCTCACCGGGCGCGGCGCGCGCGTCTGAGGATCGCTGAAGGGGGCCGGACGATCGTCGCGGCTCCCTTCACGTCACCTCGTCGCGGGGGTGGAAGCGGTCGAACTCGGTGCGCAGCCGCCCGCGCGCGAGCTTCGTGTAAATCTCGGTCGTGGCGGTCGACTCGTGGCCGAGGAACTCCTTGAGGAACAACAGGTCGGCCCCGCGCTCGCGCATCAGCGTCGCGACCGTGTGGCGCCACGTGTGCGGCGAGGCGTACTCGGTGATGCCCCCGAGCTCCATGTACCGGCGCACGATCTTGTAGACCGCCGGCGCCGACAGCCGCCGGTCCCCGCGCCCGACGAAGAACGCGGGAACGCTCACGCGCGGCCGCAGCGCGAGGTACTCGCGCATGGCGTCGGCCGCCTCGGGCGTCATCGGGACGTAGCGGTCCTTGTTGCCCTTGCCTTTCACGACGCGCAGCTGGCGGCCGTCGAGATCGACGTCGCTCAGGTCCAGGCCGACCAGCTCGGCGCGGCGGACGCCGCAGGACCACAGGCACTGCAGGATCGCACGATCGCGCCGGCGCGCCAGATCGCTCAGGCCGGCGATGCGCACGGCGAAGACCCTGGCAACCTCCTCGCCGCGCATTGCCTTCGGCAGCGGACGCCCGATCTTGGGCAGGATCGCGTCGGCCGCGGGGTTGTCCTCGCGGCGCCCCGCGTGCCGCAGGTGCTTGTAGAACGTCCGCAGCGTCGCGATCTTGCGGCGGACCGAACGCGGCGCGTAGCGGCGCGAGCGGGCGAGGTGCGTCTGGTACGCGAGGATGTCGGCATACTGCGCGCCGGCGAGTTCCTCGTACGGCGGCGGCGGCTTGACGTCCGGCGCCGCGTCATCCTGAGCTTGTCGAACGTCATCCTGAGCTTGTCGAACGTCATCCTGAGCTTGTCGAACGTCATCCTGAGCTTGTCGAACGTCATCCTGAGCTTGTCGAACGTCATCCTGAGCTTGTCGAAGGGCGGCGCGCGCCTTCAGGAAGCCGCCGAAGTGCTCGAGGTCGCGCTGGTACGCCTCGCACGTGCGCGGCGTCGCGCCGCGCAGCGTCAGGTATTGGTCAGCGAACCGCGCGATCTCCGGATCGCCCGAACGATACTCCGGCGTCGCGTACACCGGCCCGCGCTTCTTCCCCATCGATCCTCCGTGTTTCGATAATCTCTATTTCCGTTACTGAGAGGAGGACTAAAATCCCTCCCCCGGGGTGCGAACGGCTCTCAGCAGTGCGCCGCCGCCTGCCGACACCTGTATCAAGATGGGTCTCCTCGGGCGCCTGTTCACCACGCCGGAACCGCTCTGGATCGAGCACGTCATGGGCCGGTCGGGGATCTTCGAGGGCGTGGCGATCGCCGGCGGGCGACGCATTCCGATCGTCGGCACGCGCCTCGCGCGCGAAGGCATCGTGTTCGACTCGCCGCTGCGCGTTCGCGGCGCCGAGATCGGCCTGACGTTCTTTCTGCGCCGCCGCAGCATCCGCAGCAAGGTGCGCGTCCTGCGCGAAGAGTTCGTCACGAAGGCGTCGCGCGCGATGCACAGCTACGTCTGCTCGTTCGTCGCGATGGCCGAGGACGACCGGGTCGCCGTCGCACGGTTCGTCGACGGGTTGCCGGATCGCAAGCCCGAGGACCCGCGCCTGCTCTCCTCGCGCGCGCTCGCCGCGCTGACCGGGCAGCTCGTGCGGATGGGGCGCCTTGCGCCGCCCTCGGCGCAGGCACCGCTGATTCGCCTCCAGACCCTCGGGTGGAGCGAGGCCGACGACGGGCGGACCGTCCGCGACGTCGCGTGCAGCAGCCGCGTGCGCGTCGGCACGGGGACGCGCACGTTCGAGACGCAGTTCCGGATCTTCAGCGACGACGAGGTCGTCGTCGTCTCGCCGCCCGCGCCGGCCGAGCGCAGGGCCTAGCCCCGAGCGGCGCGCTCCAGCAGCTCGCGCACCGCCGCCTCGTCCGGCTGGGCCGGGTTGTTCGCCAGCAGCGGCTGCGCCATGACGCGCGGCAGGGCGAGCGCGACCAGGTCTTTCGGCGCGCCGAGCTCCGCGAACGTGCGCGGTAACGCGTAGGCGCGCGCGATCGACTCCGCCTCGGCGGCCAGGTCTTCGATGCCGAGCGCGCGCGCGACCGCGGCGAGCGCGCCGGGCGCGAGCCGCGCGTTCGCGCGGACCGCGTGCGGCAGCACGATCGCGTTGTTGATGCCGTGCGGGAAGTGCGTGAGGCCGCCGATCACGTGGCAGACCGCGTGGTGGAGCCCCATCGAGCGCGCGTCGAGCGCGAACCCGGCGAGATGCGCGGCCTCGAACAGCGCGCCGTGCAGCTCGGCCGTGCGCTCGCGGACCGCTCGCTTCAGCAGCCGCGGCAGCGCGCGGCCGGCCTCGACGGCGGCGGCCGTGCCCAGCGCGTGCGGCGTCCGCGCGTACGCCGCCTCGATGCAGTGCGCCCACGCGTTGATGCCGATCGAGCCGAGCTCGCGCGGCGGCAGCGTTGCCAGGAGCGCGGCATCGTAGACGACGATCGGCGCCGGCGACTTCAGGCGTCCGCCGCCCTTGCGGTCGCCGTCGAGGACGCCGTATCCGCGCGACATCTCGGCGCCGCCGAGCGCGGTCGGCACGAGCGCGAGCACGACGTCGCGCCCGTCGGCGACGGCCTTGCCGAGATCCATCGCGGCTGAGCTGCCGATCGCGACGATGCTCCGGCACGCATGCGCGTCGACGAGCGCGCCGGCTTCTTCCACCGTCTCGCGCGGGTTGTGGTGCCGCACGCCGGCGAAGCGGCGGACCGCGCTGCCGAGGGCGTCGTCGCCGACGAGCGCGGCGGAACGCCCGGTGCCGAACAGCGCGACCGGTTCCGGCAGCGCGAGCGCGCGCAGCGATTCGCCCGCCGGCCCGAACACGATGCGACGCTCCGCGATGCGCTGATCGCCGACGGCCTGGTTCATCGCCGCGCGGGTTCCGCGCCGCGGCCCGCCAGCCTGCGCAGCCGCTCCGCCGCGATCTCCGCGGCGTGATCCCACGTCCATGCCGTGCGCGCGCGCTCGGCGCCACGGCGCCCCTTCGCACGCGCTTCGTCGCGGTGTGCGACGACGTGGCGCATCGTCTCGGCGAGCGCGTCGACGTCCGGCTCGAGCCACCACCCCTCGCCGGCGAGCACCTCCCCGCGCATCGCGCCGCGCAGGGGCGCGCGCCGCGCCGGAACGCGATACGCGACGTCGTCGTCGAGGAACGCGTCCGCCGCGCCCCCGGCGGTCGCGATGACGGGCAGCCCGCACGCGAGCGCCTCGAGCATCGGTAGCCCGAAGCCCTCGCCCCGGTACGGAAACGCGAGCGCGTCGCACGCGCGGTAGAGCCGCACGACGTCTTCGTCGGTGAGCTCCTCGTCGATGACGACGAGCTCCGGTGCGGCGGGATCCGCCGCGAACGCGCGCAGCGCGGCGCCGCCGTCCTCGAGCTGGTAAAACGTGCGCGCGCCGAACAGTTTGACGACGAGCGCGACGTCGTCCGCGCGCGCGAACGCGCGGCGATACGCCGCGAGCAGCACGTCGACGCCCTTGCGCGGCAGCATGCCGCCGACGAAGAGGAACCTGAACGACGTGCGCGTCTCGAGCGGATACGGCGCGACGGCGCGATCGGGCGAGAAGCGCTCCGGGTCGACGCCGTTCGGAACGACCGCGACGCGCTCGGGCGCGATGCCGGCGTCCAGGAACATCGCGCGGCAGTACTCCGTCGGCGTCCAAATCTCGTCCGCGCCGCCCGCCCCGATCCCGTCGACCCACGCGCGCGGCAGCGTGCCGTACTCCCACGGCAAGATCTGCACGATCGCGCGCGCACCCTCGGGGCGGCGAAAGTCGGCGGCGCCGTTCGATTGCCGGATCAGCACATCGCACGCCGGCACGCCGCGGCGCGTGCGCGCGCGCAGCGCCGCGAAGCGCGCGTCGGCGAGCACCGACGGCTCCGGCGCGGGCTCGTCCGGCACGATGACCGGCGCGACGTCATCATGGGCGAGCAGCGCGCGCGCGAGCTCGCGGTTGACGAGCGCCATCGAGTTGTACGCGAAGAACTCGCCCTGGAACACCGTCGCCGCGCGCTCCCCGTCCGCGCGCGGGGCGGCGGGCGCGCGCCCGAGGACGTAGGTGTGCTGCCACCCATCCGGCTCGTTGCCTGCGCCGACGATGCGCAAGTCCAGATCGGTGAGCACCATGTGCAGCGTCTCGAGCGGCCACGCGCGCTTCGTCCACGGCTCGAGCCACAGGCCGCCGTCGCGCACCGCGGCATTGCGCGGGTTCAAGGTGCGCACGACGAGTAGCCCGTCCGGCTTCAGCCGGGCCGCGCACGCGCGCAGCGCGGCGATCCCTTCATCGCCGTCCATCGTCTCGACGACGAAGGCGAGGTGCACGCCGTCGAAGCGCTCGCCGAGCGAGCCGAGCTGTGCGCGCGCGTCGAGCTCGCGCGCGTCGTGGCCGCGCGCGCGCGCGTCCGCGACCATCTCCGGATCGCGGTCGACGCCGAGCACGCGCGCGACGCCGCGCTCGCGCAGCATGTCGAGGAAGACGCCCGTCCCGCAGCCGACGTCGAGTACGGACGCGAAGCCGCGAAACACGTCGGCATACGCGTGATGCGCGCCGCGCCGCGCCGTGTCGTCGTCGGCGGAGCGCTGGAAGACGGAGAAGCGCTGGTGCCCGGGCGGTCGCGCGCTCAACGCTCAGACGTCGTCGACGGCGGGGTTCTCGTCCGGTTCGGGTCCGGTGTCCTCGACCGACGCGAACTCGGCGTCGTCGGTGCCAAGGTCGTCTTCGATCGCTTCGCGTTCCATGCTAACCTCGTTTCCCGCGCGGCGCGCGATCGGCCCGCACGTAGGCGCGCGGCGCGAAGCGGCGAACGGTCGGCCGCATGACCTGTCCGAGCTGTCAGAGCCCGATCCCCGACGGCGCGCGCTTTTGCGCGTCGTGCGGCGCGCCGGCGCCGCAGCCGATCGCAGCCGGCGCGTATACCGAGCCGGTCGCGGAGCGCGACAATCCGAAGGAGCCCATCGTCGTCGGCGACACGACGGTCCGCATCGAGGGCGAGCTCGTGCCCGCCGTCGACGTCGAGCTCGGCCCGAGCACGACGATCTATTTCGAGCACCACATCCTGCTGTGGAAGCAGCCGCAGGTGCGCCTCGGCTTCATGGGACTGCAGAACGCGGGGAAGCGGTTCTTCGCCGGGCTGCAGATCTTCATCTCGACCGCGCAAGGCCCGGGCAACATCGCGATGTCGCGCGAGGCGCCCGGCCAGATCGTGTCGCTGCGTTTGCGGCCCGGCCAGGTCGTCGACGTGCGCGAGCACCAGTTCTTGCTCGCGACGCACCAGATCGGCTACGACTTCTACTGGCAGCAGGGGCTCGCGAACGTCTTCTTCTCACGGACCGGACTGTTCATCGACCGGTTCACCGCGCAGCAAGACGAAGGTCTTCTGCTGCTGCACGGCTACGGCAACGTCTTCGAGAAGACGCTCGGTCCGGGCGAGCAGCTCGACGTCGAGCCCGGCGCGTGGCTCTGGAAAGATGCGTCCGTGCGCATGGACACGGTGACGGTCCTGCAGTCGGGCGGCGGCGGCGGGCTGATGGGCGCGCTGGGCGCGTTCGTGGGCGGCGCGTCGCTGATGATGAACCGCTTCACCGGCCCCGGCCGTCTGGGGCTGCAATCGATGACGTATCACGAGCCGCAGGCCGAGGGGGCGCAGCAGCAGGGCGGTCAGAGCAACATCGGCGGCGTGCTGGGCTCGCTGTTCAACCCGCGGCAGTGAACGCGCCGGCGGCTCGGCGCGAAGCGCCGAACGCGATGAGTTCAGCCCGTCCAGGGCTGAATTCTCTTCAGCTCACGTAGCTGACGTTGACGCTGTAGCCGCCGGCTTCCGCCTGGTGCAGCACGTGCAGCACCGATTCGATCTCGGTGTCGACGGCGATGATGTCGCCCGCGCTGATGCCGACCGGTCCGGCGTTCGTCCAGAGCAGGCGGCGCGCGGTTTGGAACGCCGCGCGGAGGCGCTGCGGGGTCGCTTCGAGGACGGGCCAGTCCTCGTACGACATCGCCGGGACGATGCGCCAGCCGTCGCCGGAGCACTCTTCTTCGTCGGCGTATGCGTGCGGGACGTTTGCGAGCAGATCGAGCTGTGCGCGCTCCGCAGGCGTCGCATGCATCGGCGTTTCCGCGAGGCGCAGCACGTAGCGGTAAAAGGCCGGGTTCGCGACCGTGCAGGTTCCGGCCGGCGAACCGACGCTGACGCTCACCATTCGCGTTGACCTTCTCGCGCTCGGGTGGGGTCCCTCTCGCTCGCTCGCTAGCCCGACGACCGTCACGCCGGTGAACGCGAGCGCGGGCGTCAGCACCGCGCTGCGAACGCCGTGCCGGGCGAAGATCGCCGCGATCGCGCGTCCGATGCGCTCCACGTCGTCGCGCACCAGGGCGAGCACCGAAGGTCCGGCGCCGGAAAGCGCCACCGCGACGAGGCCCGGATCGTCGGAGCGCCAGCATCTCGTCCAGGCCCGGGACCATCGCGGCACGATACGGCTGGTGCAGGCGATCGCGCACGGCCTCGCGGAGGAGCTCGACGCGCCCGCTCGCCAACGCCGCGCCGAGCAGCGCGGCGCGCTGCACCGCGTGCACGACGTCGTCGCGCGCGAAAGTCTTCGGGACCAGCGCGCGCGCCTGCGCGGTCGACAACGCGATCTCCGGCACGACGACGATGGCGAACACCGGCGGCGGCGCGAAGCGTGCCGAGACGAGGCCGTCCTCGTCCAGCGCGCCGATCGCGGCGCCGCCGTACCACGCGGCGAGGGCGTTGTCGGGATGGCCTTCGAGCTCCGCCACGATGCGCACGAGCGCGTCGTCGTCCGGCGCGCGCTCGACGAGGCGCGCGCCGATCGCAACGCCGATCGCGCGCGCGGCGGCGCTGCTCCCGAGGCCGGCACCCAGCGGGATCGCGTTGTGCAGCTCGACGGCGAGCGGCGGCGGCGATGGCGCGATGCGGGCGATCGCCGTCTCGATGCACGCGCGCAGGCCGTCGTGCGTCGGCGCGTGAGGCCCGGCAGCGGTCCATTCGGTCGCGTCGCCGCGCGCGCGCACGCGCACCCGCGCCGACATGCGAATCTCCAGCGCGAGCGCGACCGCGTCGAAGCCGGCGCCGAGGTTCGCGCTCGACGCGGGCGCTGAGACCGTGAACGCGGATCGCGCGCCGTCGTCGGCCATCACGCGCGCGAGAGCAGGACGAGGTTCAGGTACTCGGCGACGTCGACGCCGCGGACGATGGCGTTCGCCTGCGCCGCGCCCGAAGCATGATAGGCGGCGGCATACGCCGCGTCTTTGAGCACGTGCCCGGTGAGCACGCACACGACGTCCGCGTCGCGCGCGACCGTGCCGCTCGCGACGAGCGCGCGCAGGCCCGCGAGCGAAGCGGCCGACGCGGGCTCGCAGCCGACGCCGTCGCGGCCGATCATCGCGCGCGCGTCCGCGATCTCCGCGTCGGAGACGGCGAGCACGGTGCCGCCCGATGCGCGCACTTCGGCGCGAGCCTTCCTCCACGACGCGGGCGCGCCGATGCGGATCGCCGTCGCGTCGGTCTGCGCGCGCACCGGCACGAGCTCGCGGTTGTCGCGCCAGGCGAGCGCGAACGGCGCCGCGCCGCGCGCCTGCACGACGCCGAGCTTCGGCGTTCCCTCGCACAGCCCGATCGCGCGCGCTTCGCGGAAGCCCTTGCCGAGCGCGCTCGCGTTGCCGAGATTGCCGCCCGGGCAGCAGCACCCAGTCCGGCGGCTTCCACGCGCGCTGCTCGAGCAGCACGAAGGCGGCGGTCTTCTGTCCCTCGATGCGGTACGGGTTGATGCTGTTGACGACCGCGACCGTCGCCGGGTCGAGCGCGCGCACGGCGCGCAGCGCGTCGTCGAAGTCGCCCTCGAGGGCGATGACGTGCGCACCGTAGTCGAGCGTCTGCGCGACCTTCGCGGCGCTGATGCCGTCGACGGGCGCGATCACGACCGCCGTCATGCCTGCGCGCGCCGCATAGGCGGCCATCGACGCCGCCGTGTTGCCCGTGCTCGCGCAGACCGCGAGGCGCGCGCCGCGCTCGCGAGCGTGCGAGATCGCGACCGTCATCCCGGCGTCCTTGAATGACGCCGTCGGGATTCATCCCGAGGTGCAGGTACGCGAGCCGGTCCGTGCCGGCGAACGCCGCACCGCGCGGCCCGTCGTACAGCGGCACGTCGCCTTCGCGCAGGGTCGTGACCGCGTCGTGCGCGACGGGCGGCAGGAGCTCGCGGTAGCGCCACACGCCGCTGCGGTCGCGCGGGTCGACGGACGCGCGGCGCGTCTGCACTTTCTCCGCGACGTCGCGCGCGTCCAGCGACGCAAGGTCGAGCTCGAAGGCCAGCAGCTCGCCGCAGCCGGCGCACGCGAGCGCGTCGGCGTCCGCGGCTTTCGCGCCGCATCCGCTGCAAACGAGCGTCATGGCGGCGCGCTCACGCGCGCGCCGGCACGCGTGTGACGGCGCCTTCGCTCGCCGACGACACGAGCGCCGCATACTTGGCGAACACGCCGCTCGCATAGCGCGGCTCCGGCGCGTGCCGGTCGCGCAGGCGCGCCGCGATCTCCGCATCGTCGACCTCGAGCTGTAGACGCCCGGTCTCGACGTCGATTGTGATCGCGTCTCCGTCGCGCACCGCGGCGATCGGCCCGCCCACGAACGCCTCCGGCGCGACGTGACCGACCATCAGGCCGCGCGTTGCGCCGCTGAAGCGCCCGTCGGTGACGAGCGAAACCGAATCGCTGAGCCCTTGTCCGACGATCGCCGACGTCACGCCGAGCATCTCGCGCATGCCGGGACCGCCTTTGGGCCCTTCGTAGCGGATGACGACGACGTCGCCCGGTTCGATCGAACGCGCGTCGACCGCGTGCATCGCATCCTCTTCGCACTCGAACACGCGCGCGCGGCCGCGCAGCCGCGACGGCTCGTGCCCCGCAACCTTCACGACGGCACCGTCCGGCGCGAGGTTGCCGCGCAGGACGCGCAGGCCGCCCTTCGGCTTGAACGGACGTTCCGCGCTCGCGACGACCCGCTGTCCCGGCGTCTCGACGGCGCTCGCGGCCTCCTCGCGCAGCGCGCGCCCGGTCGGCGTCAGCGTGTCGCCGTCGACGAGCCCGCCCGCGATCATGCGCTGGGCGATCAGCTGGATGCCGCCCGCGCGGTCCACGTCGAGCGCGACGTAGCGCCCGCCGGGGCGCAGGTCGGCGACGATCGGCGTACGCTCCGAGATGCGCTCGAAATCCTCGAGCGCGAGCGGCACGTCGGCCTCGCGCGCCATCGCGATCAAGTGCAGCACGCTGTTCGTCGAGCCGCCGGTGCCGGTCGCCGCGGCGATGGCGTTCTCGAACGCGGCGCGCGTCGCGATGCGCCGCGGCGTGAGCCCGGCGCGCAGCATCTCCATCACGGTGACGCCCGCGCGGTACGCCTCCTTCTCCTTGCGCGGGTCCGTCGCGCCCGGGCTCGCGCTGCCGACCATCGAGAGGCCGAGAAACTCCATCGCGGTCGCCATCGTGTTCGCGGTGAATTGCCCGCCGCACGCGCCCGCGCCGGGGCACGCGGCGTACTCGATCGCGCGCAACTCCGCATCGTCGATCTTTCCGGCCGCGTGCTCGCCGATCGCCTCGAAGACGTCGCCGATCGTGAGATCGCGGTCCTTGTACCGTCCGGGCGCGATCGATCCGCCGTACAGCGCGAGCCCCGGGATGTCGAGGCGCAGCAGCGCCATCCCGGCCGCGGGAATCGTCTTGTCGCACGCGACGAGCGCGACGATCGCATCGAAACCGTAGCCGCGCGCGACGAGCTCGATCGAATCCGCGATCAGCTCGCGCGACACGAGCGAGGCCTTCATCCCTTCGGTGCCCATCGTGATGCCGTCGGAGATCGCGATCGTGTTGAACTCCATCGGCGTGCCGCCTGCCGCGCGCACGCCCGCTTTGACGTGATCCGCGAGCGCGCGCAGTCCGAAGTTGCACGGCATCGCATCGGTCCACGTGTTGGCGATCATGACCAGCGGCTTGGCGAGATCTTCGTCGTTGAATCCGACGGCGTGGTAGAAGGATCGCGCCGCGGCGCGATCGCGGCCGTCGACGACCACGGAGCTGCGCGCGCGCGTGGGGTCCGGTGAGGCGGGCATGGGCGCCGCTTCGCGCTCGCGAACGCGGCATCATCGTGGCCCATTTCGTCGCTCCGGACGTACCGCCGTCGGACGTCTACGATCGCTGCGTCCGGTGCGGCCTCTGTCTGCCGACGTGTCCGACCTATGTCGAAACGCTGGTCGAGACGTCCGGACCGCGCGGCCGCATCGCGCTCATCAAGGCGGTTGCCGAGGAGCGGCTCGACCTGCTGAGCCCCGGGTTCGTGCACCAGATGTCGGAGTGCTTGGACTGCCGCGCGTGCGAGGCGGTGTGCCCGTCCGGTGTCGACTACGGAAAGATCCTCGAGCCGGCGCGCACGCAGATCGTGCGCGCGCAGGCCCCGGTGCGCTCGTGGTCGGCACGGCTGGGGCGCGCCGTGCTGATCGGGCGTCTGTTCCAGAACCTCGCGTGGATGCGCGCGGCGGCCTGGTGCCTGCGCGTCTATCAGCGCAGCGGCCTGCGCGCGCTCGCCGCGCGCTCCGGCGTGCTGCGCGCAATGGGCCTGCAAGATCTCGACGCGCTCGCGCCGCGCATCTCGGACCGCTTCTTCACGCCGCGCGGCCAGACGTTCGCACCCGCCCTTCGACAAGCTCAGGATGACGTTCGACAGGCTCAGGATGACGATCGACAAGCTCAGGATGACGATCGACAAGCTCAGGATGACGCATCGCGCGCGACGGCGTTCCTGCACGCGGGGTGCATCATGCACGTCGCGTTCGCCGAATGGAACGAGGCGACGGTGCGCGTGCTGAACGCGGCCGGCGTGACCGTCGTCGTCCCGCGCGAGCAAGGCTGCTGCGGCGCGATCACGATCCACGCCGGCGAGATGCCGCGCGGGCGCGAGCTCGCGAAGCGCAACATCGCCGCGTTCGAGGCGAGCGGCGCGGACGTGTACGTCGTCAACGCGGCCGGCTGCGGCTCGGCGCTCAAGGAGTACGGGCACCTGTTCCACGAGGATCCCGCGTGGCACGCGCGCGCCGTCGCGTTCTCGGCGCGGGTGCGCGACGTGCTGGAGTACGTCGACGAGATCGGCCTGCCGGTGGGCGCGCTCGGACCCGTGCGCGCCGTCGTGACGTACCAGGACGCCTGTCACCTGGCGCACGCGCAGCGCATCACCGCGGCGCCGCGCCGTCTGCTCGCGAGCATCCCGGGACTCGAGGTGCGCGAGATGGAGGAATCATCGCTGTGCTGCGGCTCGGCCGGAATCTACAACGTGCAGCAGCCCGGCATGGCGCAGCGCCTGCAGCAGCGCAAGACGGAACGGATCCTCGCGGTCGGCCCCGAGATCGTCGCGACCGCGAATCCCGGCTGCGCGCTGCAGATGCGCAACGGCCTCGACCGCGCGGGCGCGCCCGGCATCCGCGTGCGACACGTCGTCGAGCTGCTCGACGAGTCGCTCAGCGCAGGTGCGCCGAACGCGAAGGGTTCAGCCCAGGGCTGAACCCACTAGAGGTCGCCGACGCGCTGTCCGTCGGTGACGGCGTCCTCGAGCGTCGGGTAGACGCTGAACACGCGCAGCAGTCCCGTGATGCGGAGCAGGCGCAGAATCTGGCCTTCCTTCGCGATGAGGCGCACGTCGCCGCCGAACTCCTTCGCGCGGCGCTGCGCGCCGATGAGCGCGCCGAGCCCGGTCGAGTCGAGGAACTCGATGCGCGTGAGGTCGACGATCAGCCGGTGGTCCCCGCGCTCCGACGCGCTCGTCAGCGCGGCGCGCACGGTCGGCGAGGTGGCGATGTCGAGCGAGCCGGTCAGCTCGAAGATCTGCATGTCGCCCGCGACGTGCACGTGGATCGACAGATCGTCCTGGTGCTCGGGCGCCGGTTCGATCCCGCTCGTGCTGCCGTTGACGTTCATCCTTCGTACTCCCGCCATTCGGCGATCTGATCGCGCTCGTCGAGGCGAACGGTCGCGCATCCGGCGCGTTCGCGCCACGCGCCGCCCTCGCCTCCGGGGACGGCGAACCGGTACGCGATGCACGCGCGGGAGCCGTCCTCGATGACGTCGTCGACGGCGAAGCGAAACGGGACCCCCGCAGCGGCGAACCGCGCGAACTCCGCGGCGATCGCCTCGCGGCCGCGCGCCGGGGGCTTGCGCGCCTCGCGATACACGCCGTCCGCGGCGAAGCGCTCCGCGACGCCGTCGAGCTCGCCGCGCTCGAATCGCTCGAGGACGGAGCGCAGCGTTCGCGAGCGCATTACGGTGTCGGCGCGCGGCCGGCGTCGATCGCCTTGATCATCGCGGAAACCTTGTCGGCTGCGGCGGCGTCGCCGCTCTTGCGGTACCCGCGCAGCGCGGCGTCGAGGTCGGTGCGCGCGCCCTGCTTGTCGCCGAGGCCGAAGCTCGCGAGGGCGCGCTCGCGGTACCCGTCCGGATCCGTGGGCTCGCGCTCGACGTACGTACGCAAATCGTCCATGGCCTGACGGAAACTGCTGACGCGGTTGTACGCGAGGCCGCGGAAGTAGTACGCGGTCGTCGACGTCTTCGGGTTCTGCGCGATGTAGGCGTTGAGGTCGGCGATCGCGTCGGTGTAGCGCGCCTCGGTGAGAGCGAGCCGGCCGCGCGCCCACAGGCCGCGCCGGCTCTTCGGATCGATCGTGAGCGCCCGCTCGCAGTCGCTCTTCGCGGCGGCGCGCCGGCTCAGCAGCCGCTCCGTATCGCAGCGCGCGGCATAGACGTACGCGCTGTCGCGCCCCAGGCCGATCGCCTTGTCGTAGTCGGTCAGCGCGAGCTCGTACGCCTCGTCTTGAAAGTGCACGTCGGCGCGGTCCTCGAACGCGAGCGCGTCCGTCGGGTCGAGCCGGATCGCCGTCTCGCAGTCGGCGAGCGCGCCCCGGTTGTCGTCGAGCTGCAGCCGTGTCTCGCAGCGCGTGACGTACGCGTACTGGTACTCGGGGTTGATGCCGATCGCGGTATTGTAGTCCTTGAGCGCCTCGGCGTCCTGGTGGAGGTTCGCCTTCGCGTCGCCGCGCAGCACGATCGCGCGCGCGTCGCGGGGATGTGCCGCGATGAAGGCGTCGAGCGCCGCGACCGCCTCGCCATACTGCCGCTCGCGGAACAGCACTTGCCCGCGCTCGTAGCCGCCGGACGCGTCGCCCGGCGAAGCCGTCGGCGCGCCCGTTTGCGCGGCGACGACGGCGGGAACCCCGATCAGGGCGAGCGCCGTACAGAGAAGCATCACGCGCCGCATGCGGACGACTTGCTCGGGCTCAGAAGCGTTCCTGCGGCAGTGCTGGGGCGGCTGGATTCGAACCAACGCATGGTGGAGTCAAAGTCCGCTGCATGCACCCCGTCGTGCTGCGCACGCCGGGGGCCCCGGTCGTTGGAATTGTCATCCTGAGCTTGTCGAAGGGCGCTCCGGCGCAAGCGCCTGCGCTGCGGTAAAACAGCGGACTTCGACTCCGCCGATTTTCTCGCGCGAACATGGTGCTGGGGCGGCTGGATTCGAACCAACGCATGGCGGAGTCAAAGTCCGCTGCCTTACCGCTTGGCTACGCCCCACCGGTGCGACGCGACCGCTTCGCGCCGCCGTCCTTCTTCCCTCGCCGGGCCGCTCGGGCGGGGCGTCAGCGCTCGAGGCGGAAGATGCGCTCGGTCAGCGGCGTGACGTAGCGGATCGCGAACACCTCGCCGCGCAGCGTGCGCTCGCGAAACGTCAGCCCGAAGCCGACCAGCGCGAACGCGCCGGCGACGTCGGCGAACAGTCCGATCGCGTAGACGATCACGACCGCGGTCGTCGATCCCGCCGAGCGGCGGGATCAGCACGATCAGCAGCAGCGGGAGCGCGAGCAGCACGACGTACGCGAACGTCGCAAGGATGCCGAAGACGAACGCCTGCCGCGCGTGCAGCCGCGACCACGCGGTCGCGCCCGGCTGCTCGCGGATCAGCTCGAGCACGGCGAGCGGCCACACGACGTACGCGGTGGCCGCTCGCTGGCGGAGCTCGATCTCGTCGTCGCCGGAAACCACGGCGACGTATTCGCTGCTAGTTGACGATCCGCTTCGCGCCGACGTAGCGCGCGCCCCAGTACGAGTCGTGCAGGCTCGACACCATCACGCCGTGACTCGACGATGCGTGGACGAACCGGTCGCCGCCGAGCGAGATGCCGACGTGCGAGACGCCCGGCTCGTAGGTGTGGAAGAACACGAGGTCGCCGGGTTTCGGGTCGTCGGTGCGCTTGCCGAGCGCGTACTGCGCGTCGGCCGTGCGCGGCAGGTGCACACCCATCATCGCGAAGACGTGCTGAACGTAGCCCGAGCAGTCGAAGCCGCCGCTCGACGTGCCGCCGAACGCGTACGGGACGCCGAGAAACCGCATCGCGTTGCGGGTCAGGTTCGAGGCCATCGCCGCGCCGCGCGCGGCGATCCCGCCGGCGAACTTGCGGAGGTGCATGAGGCGCGTCACCCGCGCGGCGGCCGGCGTCGGCGCGGCGGGGACCTCCTCGGCCGTGGGCGACGCGTTCCACATGACGAGGTCGGCGCCGTCGGTAGGCGCAGCGACGTCGGCCGCGGGCGCGCTGGGCGCCCCGGGCGCCGGGGCCGTGGACGTCACGGCTGGCGCAGCGGCCGGCTCCCCCGTCGTCGTTTGCGCACTCGCCATGGCCGGCAGACCGGCCGAGAGAATGCAAACGAACAACCCGGTGAGGATGGAACGATGCAAGAGCTGCTCCTTCTTCCACACGTACGGGGTTAGTTGACGGGTTCGGGCGGAAGAATTCGCCCGCGCGCCGACCGGCGCGTTCACCCCTGCCTCGAGTGGTCCCCCGCTCCGGCGTGCTAGGCCGGACTCCGTGATCCAATAGCAGGTATGTGTGAATCCGGCGAAGCGTAACACGCTCGCCGGAAGGTGCCCCTGACTTCACAGGGCCACCGAATCGGGGATAGGCGTTCGGATCGCCCATCTCCTCCCCTTGGGATCGGCGTTCCGTAAAGAAAGCCTTAGCCGGACACGACCGCCCGGATCGCCGCGGCGACCGACTCCGCCGCTCGGTGTGTCGCCGCGCCGTCGGCCGCCTCGACCATGACCCGCACCAGCGGCTCGGTCCCCGACGGCCGCACGAGAATGCGCCCGTCGTGCGCGAGCGCGCGCTCGGCGTGCGCGATCGCGTCGCGCACGCGCGGGTGCTCCGCGACCGACTTGTCGTCGACGCGCACGTTTACCAGCACCTGCGGATACACGCTCAAATCCGCCGTGAGCTCGCGCAGCGATCGACGCGCGCGCACCGCGACCGCGAGCAGCGTCACGGCGGTCATCGGCCCGTCGCCCGTCGTGCCGCGGTCGAGATCGATCACGTGTCCCGACTGCTCGCCGCCCAAGCGGTATCCGCCGTCGCGCAGCGCTTCGAGCACGTACCGATCGCCGACCGGCGCGCGCACGAGAGCGGATTCCGTCGCGCTCGAGCGCCTTCTCGAAACCCATGTTCGACATGACGGTGCCGACGACGGTGTCGCCGCGCAGCTCACCGCGCGACTCGAGCTCGCGCGCGAGTGCGAGCATCACGTGGTCGCCCGTGAGGATGTCGCCCGCTTCGTCGATGAAGAGCGCGCGGTCCGCATCGCCGTCGAAGGCCACGCCGGCGACGGGGCCGGTGGAGCGCGCGATCTCTTCGCGCACACGCGTCTGCAGCGGCCGCAGGTGCGTCGCACCGCACTCCACGTTGATGCGGCTGCCGTCGTCCTCGCAGTGCAGCGCCACGACGCGCGCGCCGAGCCGCTCGAAGATCTTCGGCCCGACGAGATATCCCGCGCCGAATGCGCCGTCCACGACGACCGTCCAGCCGCGGAGATCGGCGCCGGCGGCGACCAGCTTGGCGAAGTAGTTGTCGATCAGCCCGCGCGTCGTCGAGACGATGCCGATGTCGAGGCCCGTCGGTCGCGGCAGCGCCGCATGCGTCTCGATCAGCTCCTCGATCTCCGCTTCCGAGGCGTCGGTGAGCTTGAACCCGTCGGCCGCGAAGAGCTTGATGCCGTTGTCCTCGATCGGGTTGTGCGACGCGGAGATCATCACGCCGGCGGCCGCTTCGATGCTCGTCGTGATGGCGGCGACCGCGGGGGTCGGTACGATGCCGAGCAGCACGACGTTGCGGCCGGTCGACGCGATCCCCGCGACCAGTGCGCCTTCCAGCATCGGGCCGGACAGCCGCGTGTCGCGTCCGACGACGATCGGCTTGTCGCATCGGCTGCGCGTGCGCGATCACGGCGGCCGCGGCGCGCCCGATCGCGTACGCGAGCTCCGGCGTCAAATCGCGGTTCGCGACGCCGCGCACGCCGTCGGTCCCGAAGTACTTGCCCATCCTGCTGCTCCTAGCGGCTCCGTGCGCTCGCGGCGACGAAGCGAACGCGCACGCGCACGAGGTTCGGTGACACCTGCACGTTCGGGACCGTTTCGCCGTGCGCGTCGGCCGGCGTCGGCCGGATCATCTCGTCGAGTTGCTCCGGTCGCGCCGGCATCGGAATCTCGACGCGGACCGACGCGACTTTCGTGAGCTCGGTCGCGACGCCGCGAATCGTCGTCGCGGACGGGTCGATCTGCGCGGACTCGACGACGATGCCGCGCCGGTCGCCCGTGTAGTCGAATGCGATCGGGACCGTGCGGTCCTCGACGCGGTCGAGGCGCACGATCACCGAGCCGGGCGAGATCGACTTGATCGGTACGTCCGGCGAGACGATCGTGAGGTGCACGCTGTGATCGCCCGGATCGGCGAGGTCGGCGACGTCGAGCACGGCGCGGAACTGATCCGGGCGCAGGTCGGGCCCGTTGCGCGGCGCTTCGACGACGACGGAGGCGGTGCGCACGTCGTAATTGGCCTGATAGCCCGGGCGCAGCCCCGTCACCACGATCGGCACCGCGAGGCTCTGATCGAAGCGCGCGGTCGTACCGGGAGCCGCGGCGAGGTGGAAATAGGCCCACGCCGTGACCGCCAGGGCGACCGCGAGCAGCTTAAGTCCGAAGTTGTTCCGTAGGACGTTGAGCACGCGGGACTCGGGTCAGCAGGTGCGCGAGGAGACCGCCTTCCGGCGGGCGGCGGCGCGTCGGACGGATGCAGGCGGCGAGCACGCGCCGCAGGCGGTCTTCGTCGTCGATCGGGACCGACAGCCGGCCCGCGCGCGCGACGGACAGCATCCCCGTCTCCTCGCTGACGACGACGACGACCGCGTCGGTCTGTTCGGTGAGGCCGACGGCGGCGCGGTGGCGCGTGCCGATGTGCCGGTCGACGGCGATCGCGTTGTCGCTGAGCGGCAGAAAGCACGACGCGCCTTCGACGATCGGATCGCGCACGATCACGGCGCCGTCGTGCAGCGGCGAGCTCTTGTTGAAGATCGCGAGCAGCAGGTCGACCGACAGGCGCGCGTCGAGCGCGGTGCCGCTCTCGACGTACTCGCGCAAGCCCGGTCTGCTGCTCGATGACGATCAGCGCGCCCGCGCGCTGCCGCGCCAGCGCGAACGCCGGCGTGCGCGACGACGCGAATCTGCTCGGCCGCGATCTCGTCCTCGGCGCGCCGGTCGCGCACGAAGAGGCGTCCGCGGCCGAGCTGCTCGAGGCCGCGCCGCAGCTCCGGCTGGAACACGATCGGAAGTCCGACGGCGGTGCCGAGGAGAAGGTACTGCATCACCGTGGCGAGGACGAGGAGGTGCAGCAAGTTCGACACCGCGAGGATCACGACGAGCACGAACAGCCCGAGCATGATCTGCACCGCGCGCGTGCCGCGGATCAGGAGCAGCAGATAGTACGTCAGGACCGACGTCGCGAGGATGTCGATCGCGTCGGTTGCCGTGAAGCGCAGCGCGATGTGCGGCCAGTTCATCGCGGCGGGTCGTCGAGATACGACTCGAGCACGCGCGTGCCGTCGAGGTCGGGATCGCCGAGGCCCGCCGCGGCGATCGCCGCCGCTTCGTCGTTGCTCAGATCGCGCTCGCTGCGCGCCGGCACGAGGATCGACTCGATCGCGATGAGGTCGTCGATGAGATCCGCCGCGGTCACGGCATCGTCGAAGCGCACGGTGAGCGCCGAGCCGTGCTCGGCGAGGTCCAGCACGCCGACCGGAGCGCCGGGGCCGCGCAGCGCGTCGACGACGTTCGCGCGCGCGAGCGGGTCGGCCAAGTCGACGGTGCGGGTGACGATCACGGCCGAGCAGACGTTCGCGTGAGCGCGGACGGACTCCGCCGCGCGCGCGTGATCGCGGTCGGCCGCAATGCCGCATGGATCGTCGCGGAGGACGAAACCGAGCCTCGCCCCGCTTCGCTGCGCAAGGCCGCACGCTATGCGATGCCCGTGCCGGGCGACCTCGTCGCCGCAAGCCGCATCGACGATGACCGCGTCGTCGTCGATGCGCGTGCACCCGCGCGGCTTCGTGCTCGCCCGGCGCACGCCCGGCGGGCGCACCAAGACGATGGCCGCGAACGTCGACACGGTCGCGATCGTGGCCGCGCTCGTCGACCCGCCGCTGCATCTCGCGATGGTCGACCGGCTGATCGCGTTCGCGCGTGCAGCACGACGTCGCGCCGCTGCTGCTGCTGACCAAGGCCGACCTCGCCGGTGAAGAGCTCGCCGAGCGGATCGCGGCGCGCTACCGGAAGATCGGCGTCGCCGTCGCTCATCCTGCACCCGAAGACCGGTCGCGGCATCGAGGGTCTGCGCGAGGCGCTCGCCGCACGCCACGCGCTGCTGGTCGGCAACTCCGGCGTCGGGAAGTCGAGCATCTTCCGCGCGCTCGGCGGCATCGGCGTCGTCGGCGACGTGTCGCGCTTCGGGCGCGGGCGCCAGACGACGACGTCCGCGCGGCTCGTCCGCATCGGCGACGGCTTCCTGATCGACAGCCCCGGCATCGGCGAGTTCGCCCTCGAGCCGATGCCCGCGACCGAGGCGGCGTGGCTGTTCGTCGAGATGCGCGAGCCGGCGGCGCGCTGCCGGTTCGCCAACTGCCGCCACCTCTCGGAGCCGCGATTGCGCCGTGCGCGCCGCCGTCGTGGCGGGCGCGATCGCCGAGAGCAGGTACGCCTCGTACCGCGAGATCGCCGGCGCCGCGCCCGCATGACCGCGCGACGCGCACTTGTCCCTCGGGACGGCGATGTGGTAGGCTACCCTTCGTGCCCAACATCAAAGCCGCCGAGAAATGGGTGCGCCAGAGCGACAAGCGCACGGTGCGGAACCTCGACACGAAGACCCGCCTGCGGACGCTGTTCAAGAAGGCGAAGGCCGCGAACGACCCGTCGGTGAGCTCGACCGTCGAGGCGCAGTACGACAAGGCGGCGCGCAAGGGAATCATCCACCCGAACAAGGCCGCCCGCAAGAAGTCGCGCCTCGCGCGCGCGCTCGGCAAGCCGGCCGCGTAGCCGCCGCTCCGAGCCCCGAATACGAAACGAGGCCGTCCGCTGGGACGGCCTCGTTTTTCATCGCCGGCAGGGTCAGCAGCCGCCGATCGTGCCCGTGTTGCTGCGCTTGCCGTTGCCCAGCGGGCAAGGCGTCGGCGTGGGGGTCGCCGTCGGCGTGGGGGTCGCCGTCGGCGCCGGGGTCGGGGTCGGCGGCGGAGGCGGCGGCGTCGGCTTCGCGGTCGGTACCGGCGTCGGCGTCGGCGTGGCCGTCGGCAGCGGGGTCGGCGTCGGGGTGGGCACCGGGGTCGGGGTCGGCGTGGGCACCGGCGTCGGGCTCGCGGTCGGGACCGGCGTCGCGCTCGGCGTCGGCGCCGGCGTCGGCGTCGCGGTGGGCAGCGGGGTCGGCGTGGCGGTGGGCACCGGCGTCGGCGTGGCCGTCGGCTTCGGCGTGGGCGTCGGCGTCGCGACCGGGGTCGGCGTCGGCGTCGGAGGCGGCGTCGCGCAGTTCGTGACGACCACGTCGATCGACGAGACGTTGCCGTACCCGTCCTTGAAGCTCACCGTCGTCGTCCCGGCCCCCACGCCCGTGACGTCGAACCAGTCGACGTGGTTGCCGTGGACGGCCGGGGTGCTCCTGTCGCGCGCCTGGTCGGCGCTCACGGTCGCGACGTGGGTGTTCGCGGACTGCGCGCTCATGATGAGCCCGCCGCGGTCGGCGACGACGTCGACGGCGCCGAACGTCCCCCGGCAAAGGTTGAGCGTCGACGTCGGCGCCGGCGTGCCGGGGTTGCCGACGTGGCACTCGATCTGACGGCCGGAGTCCGCGGGCACGTCGCCCGCGCTCGACGGGGTCAGGGGAGGAGCAGCGCCGCCCGCGCCGCCCCCAGAACAGGCGGTGAACGCGACCACGCAGGTGATCGCCAGCCATCCATAGCTTCGCACGAAAACTCGATCCCTCCGGGATCCGCCGCTTCGCCCGACGGGATAGTACCCCGAAGGACCTAGGACTCCTGCGGCGCTTTACGGAAACTGTACCGCCTGGGCGTTCAAGCGTCGATCGTGAGCGCCGCCCGGACGCCGTCGGCGCCCGCCGCGAGGGGGAGCACCCGGCGGCGCAGCTCGCCGCGGAGCGCCTCCATCGCCTTCGTGCGGACGGCGATGCGGTAGCGCCACTCGTCGTTCACGCGCGCGACGGGGTACGGCGCGGGCCCGAGCACCTCGAAGCGCACGTCGCCGCGGAGCGCGTCCGCCCAGGCGCCGATCGCGGCTTCGACGTCCCGGCGGGATCGCCCGATCGCGCCGACCAGCGCGAGGCGCGCGTACGGCGGCCACCCCAGCGCGCGGCGATCGGCGAGCTCGTCGCGCGCGAAGCCGTCGTAGTCGTGCCGTGCGGCGAACGTGATCGCCGGATGCTCCGGCGCATACGTCTGCACGATGGCCTCGCCCGGACGCGCGCGTCCCGAACGCCCGCAGACCTGCGTGAGGAGCGCGAACGTCCGCTCCGCGGCGCGGTAGTCCGCGACGTGCAGGTCGACGTCGGCGGCGACCGCGCCGACGAGGGTCACCGTCGGAAAGTCGAGTCCCTTCGCGACCATCTGCGTGCCGACGAGCACGTCGCCGTCGGTCGCGAAGCGCTCGAGCAGCCGCGCGTGATCGCCGACGCGCGTCGTCGTGTCCGAATCCATGCGCACGACGACGGCCTCGGGAAAGAGCTGCGCGACCTCGTCCGCGACGCGCTGCGTGCCCGCGCCGAACTCGCGCACCGGACCGGCGCCGCACGTTGCGCACGTCTCGGGGACGGCCGACTGGAAGTCGCACCAGTGGCAGCGCAGCAGCGACTCGCTGCGGTGCGCCGTCAGCGCGACGGAGCAGCGCGGACATTCCGGAACGAAGCCGCACGCGCGGCACAGCACGAAGCGCCCGCTGCCGCGGCGGTTGATGAACAGCACGCATCTTCTCGTCGCGCGCGAGACGGTCCGCCATCGCTTCGGTCAGCGCCGTGGAGAACACGCGCCGGTTGCCCGAGCCGAACTCGGCGCCCATGTCGACGACTCGCACCGAGGGCATCGGTTGCGCGGTCGCGCGCCCGAGCATGCGCACCAGCGGAAAGCGCCCGGCGCGCGCGCGCGCATAGTCTTCCAGCGCGGGCGTCGCGCTGCCGAGAACGACGACGCCGTTCGCGCGGCGCATCCGCTCGCGCGCGACCGCCACGGCGTCGTAGCGCGGCACGTTGTCCTGCCGGTAGGACGTCTCGTGCGCCTCGTCCACGACGATCAGCCGTACCCCGTCGAGCGGCGCGAACACGGCGCTGCGCGCGCCGACGACGACGTCGATCTCGCCGCGCGCCGCCGCCTGCCACGCATCGAAGCGCTCGCGCTCGGAGAGCGCCGAGTGCAGCACCGCGACGCGGTCGCCGAACGCGGCCTCGAAGCGCGCCGCCGTCTGCGGTGTGAGCGCGATCTCCGGCACGAGCACGATCGCGCGCCCGCCGGCGCGCAGCACGCGCGCGATCGCGTGAATGTACACGAAGGTCTTGCCGCTGCCCGTCACGCCATGCAGCAGCAGCGCTCCACCGGCGCCGGCGTCGATCAGCTCGGCGATGCGCGCGATCGCCTCGCGCTGCTCGGGCGTCGGGGATTCGAGCGGCAGCACGACGCGCGCGGTGCGCTCGCGCCGCAGTTCGCGCACCTCCTCGACCAGGGCGGCGGACTGCACCGCACGCCGGATCACCGCGTCGGAGAAGCCGGCCAGCACCGCGTCGCTGCGGCGCAGCTCGCCCGCCGCCGCAACGTGTGCGACGAGGCTTTCCGACTTCTTCCCCTTCACCGTTCCGGCGCCGGCGCGAAGCACGCGCACCGTGACGGCGCCGACCGCGGGCTTCGCGAACGTGCGGCGCCGCTGCAGCGCACCGGCGCGCTGCAACGCGCTCAGCGCGCGCACGAGCGCCGGGCGGTCCCCGGCACGGCGCGCCTCCGCGTGACGCAGCAGCACATCGAGGCCGACGCCGTCGCGAAAGTCCGTCCAGAGCAGCCGCACGAGCCGCGGCGGAACGGCCGTGAAACGCGCGGCGTCCGGTGGATCGCCGAGCGGCACGAGACGGTCGATCGCGCGCGGCAGCGCTGCCGCGAGCACGACGGCATTCAGCGCGTCGCGCAGCGAGCACACGTAGCGGTCCGCGATCCACTCCGCCATCGCCAGGCCGCTCGCATCGAAGGCGCGCGGGCCGTCGACGCGCGCGATCACGTCGCGCAGCCGCGCTTCGTCGCCGGCATTCTCGACCGCGTCGCGCAGCACGTACCCGAACACCTCGCGCACGCCGAGCGGCACCCGAACGACGTCGCCCGCGTGCAGGGTCATGCGGTCCGGCACACGGTACGTGAGGGGACGATCGAAGCGCGCGCTCTTGAGGTGCGGAAGGACGTCGACGCGCATCACAGGCTGCGTTCGCGCCGCGGCCGCGCGGACCCGGCTCAGGCACCGCCGCGATATCGAACGAGGTCGCCGCTCGGCGAACGAAACGCGACACCGTCGCGCCCGCTCGCCTTCGCGTGGTACATCGCCGCGTCGGCACGCTCCAGCAGCGCGCTTGCGCAGTCCGCGTCGGCCGGGAACGCGGCGACGCCGATCGAGGCGCTGATCGCCGCGTCGATCGCCGCGATGCGCGCGCGCAGGAGCTCCGCGCGCTCGACGGCGGCCGCCTTGCCCGTGTCGGCGAGGATGAGGCAGAACTCGTCGCCGCCGTTGCGCGCGGCGAGGTCGCGTTCCCGTGAAGCGGTCCGCAGCTCGTCCGCGATGCGGCGCAGCAGCGCGTCGCCCGCCGCGTGGCCGTACGTGTCGTTGAAGCGCTTGAAATGGTCGGTGTCGACGAAGATCAGCGCGTGCGTCGACGCCGCGTGCGCACGGGCACGCTCGAGCAGCGTCGCGAGCCGGCTGCGAAAGGCGCGCGGCGTGAGCAGGCCGGTGAGGCCGTCGTACTCCGCCGTGCGGCGGTCGCGCTCGCGGTCGCGCGCGACGAGGAACGCCGGTGCCGCGATCTCGGCGAGCACGACGATGCGGTCGACGAGCGCATCGCTCAGCCGGCGGAGCGCGACGAAGACGACGACGGCTGCGGCGTCGTTCGCGTCGAGCGGCACCGCGATCGCCGCCGCGTCGGTCGGATGGATCGACCGCGCGCCGGCGTCATCGAGCGTGACCCGGTGCGCGGCGCGCAGCGCGCGCGCCGGCAGCGCCGCCGCGTCGTCCAGCGCGAGGGACGTGCCGCAGTAGTACGCGACGCGCTCGCCCCGCGTGAAGGTGCATCGCAGCGCGTGCTCGTGCTCCTCGAACAGCAGCAGGCCGTCGACGTGCGGCGCGACGGCGTGCACCGCCGCGAAGAGCGCCTCGCACACCGCCGTGCGCGAACGGCGGGCGGCCGTCGCGAGGGCGAGCGCCGCATTCGCCAGACGGCGTTCCGCCGCGACGACGGCGAGCGCGTCGTCGCGGCGCTGGCGCATGCCGCGCGCGGTGCCCCGGGCGGCGGCGTCGCAGTTACGGCACGATCGCGCGGAGCTTCTCGGGTTCCGTGACGACGACGTACGCGGTCCGCATGTCGACGAGCCGGTCGTCCCAGAACCGGTTCAGCGTGCGGTTTACGGTCTCACGCGTCGTGCCGATCATGTTCGCCATCTCTTGGTTGGTGAGACGAAGCGTGATCCGCGTGCCGTTCTCGACCGGTTCGCCGAACTGCTCGGCCAGCTTGAGCAGCAGCGACGCGAGACGGGCCCGTATGTCCTGCGATGTCGTCGCGGCGATGAGGGCATTCGCGGCGCGCAGCCGTTCGGACAGCTCGATGACGAGCAGCTTGCCGATCTTCGGGTTGCGTTCGAGCAGGCCGAGGAACTCGTCCTGGCGGATCTCGCCGAGCTCGACGTCGGTCAGCGTCTTGATCGACGCGGAACGCAGCGACGAGTCGAGCATCGACATCTCGCCGAAGTAGTCGCCTTCCTTCAGCACCGACAGGATCGTCTCGCGGCCGTCGGGCGTGACGCGGCAGACCGCGACGGACCCCGCCGCAATCATGAAGAACGCGTCGCCGCGGTCGCCTTCGCGCACGACGAACTGATGCTTCGGAAAGCGCCGGTCGGTCACCGTGGCGAGCACCTCCGACAGCTCCTCGTCGGTGAAATCCCGGAACAGCGGGACGCGCCGAAGCGTCGAGACGTCGATCATGTTCCCCCGCTTTTCAGCCTGCGCGCGAAGCGCCCTCCGTTCGCTCGCCACGGCGCGGCATGAGCGCTCCGCGCGCCGGGCACCCGCCCCGCCATGACGATGGAGCCGGCCCCGGAGCTGCACGCGCTCACGGTCGAACCGCGGTCCGTTCGCGCGGGCGGTACGGTAGAGGTCGCGTTTCGAACGCGCAATCTGGGCGCGTCCCCGACGCCGCCCGGCGTCGTGCGCTTCGCGCTCGGCGAGGGTCTCTGCGCGCTCGGACCGCTGGACCTCGCGCTCGAGCCGGTAGCGCCGGGCGACGACGTCGTCGCAGCCGTCTCCGCGCGCGCGCCCGCGACGTGCGAGGACCGCACCGCGGTGACGTGCGGCGCGACGCTGCTGCTCGGCGACGCGCGCTTCGCGACGAACGCGTGCACCGTCGTCGTGCGCAGCCGCGCCGTGCTCGACGGGCCCGCGAGCGGCACCTTCGTCGACGCGCTCGGCGAGGACGTCGTGCGCGTCCGTGCCGTCGTCCTCAACGAGGGCGACGGGCCCGCGCACGGCGTGCGGCTCGATGTCGCCGTGCCCGCGGGATGCGTGCCGATCGGCGCAACGCCGTGCGAAACGTGCCTGCGGCTGGATCCCGGCGCACGCTTCGAGACCGCTTTCGACGCGCGCATCGTCGAGCCGATCGGCGAGGTGTGCTGCGATGAAGCGGTCGCGGCGTGTGCGAACGGATCGCCGGCCATCATCCCGGCGCGCACCTCGGTCGCGCTTCATCCGGCGCTCGCGCGGCCGAGTGTCGAGCTCGCGACGACGCGGCGCCGCGTCGACGTCGCGTTCGCGATCGCCAACGACGGCTGGGTCGAAGCGCGCGACGTTCGCGCCGGCATCGCGTTCCCGGCCTCCGTTCGTTTGATCGACGGCAGCGTGACGATCGGTGGAGTCCCCGCGGCGGCGACGGCGCGTCGGCGCGACGCCCCGGCCCGCTTCGCGCGCGTCGACGGCGGGCGCGGCGGCTGCGGCATCGTCGCGGCGTCCGTGCCGGCGCGCTCGCGCGTCGGCGTCGCGCTGTCGCTCGCCGTGCCGCCGCCCGGCGGACGCGGCGAGGTGACCGTCACGCTCGGTAGCCACGAGGTCGTCGCGGCATTCGCGACTGCGGGCCAGCGCGACGTTCGCCTGCACGTGGTCGACGTGCCGCGCAGCGCAGCGCCGGGCGCCGTCGCGCGCGTGGGCGCGCTGGTCCTGAACGCGGGCGACGAGCCGGTCGAAATCCGGTGCGGCGCCGCCGCCGGCGCGCAGCCGCCGCAGCGCACGACGACGCACGAGCTGGGCGGGTGCGCGTTCGCGCGGATCCCCGTTGATGTTTCCGTTCCGGCCGACGCGCGGGACGGCTCGACCCTCGACGCATTTCTCGTCGCGCTGGGCGGCGGCGGCGAGCTCGCGCGAGCGGCCGTCGCCGTTCGCGTTCGCGAACCACGCATCCGCGAGGCGGCGCTCGAGCCCGAGCTCGGCGACGACCGCGCGGCGCGCGTCGACGCCGAGCTGTGCGCGCCGGAGCGTACGGTCGCGTGCACATCGTTCGAGGTCGCGCTGAAGCTCACCGTGCACGACGACGCCGCCGGCATCGTGCTGCGCGCGCCCGCGCCGGCGGCCGCGCGCTACGCGCTCGGATCGTGCCGCATCGACGGCACGGCCTTGCACGACGTGGTCGATCCCGACACGGGCGCGGCCTGCTCGCCGCTCGCGGCCGAGTCCGGCGTCGAGCTTCGCGACGTGCGCTCGGGAACGACGACCGTGCTGACGTGGAGGCTCCTCGCGCTCGACCCGGACGGCGATGCACCGCTCGCGATCGGCGTGGAGATCGCCGTCGACGGGGGCGCGCGCCCGCCCGCGTCCTGCGCCGTGCGCGTCGAGCCGCGACCGGCGTTCGCCGTCCGTCCGCCGCAGCTGTCTTTCCACGTCGCCGGCTGCAGCGTGGCGCCCGCGACGCTCGTGCCGCGTTTCCCCGCCGTGATCCCGCGGCTGCCGGAGGCCGTCCCGCCGGACGCGCCGGACGAGCTTGCGTCGGACCTCGAGGCGCCGCCGGCGGAGCCGCGGTTTGCGGCAGCGGGCGGGGCCGCGCGCGAATCACACGCGACGGAGCTGCGGCTGGATGCCGCGCGCATCGATGCGATCGCGCGCCTGCACCACGCGCTGCGCGGTCCGGGCCTGCTCGCGCACCTCTTCGCGCTGCGCCTCTTCTTTCCGAGCGCGGCGCGTGCATCGCACCCGCTCGCGCTCCCGTTCGACGAAGCGCGCGGCGCGCTCGAGGACGTATTCGACCGTCTGTACGTGAAGTTGCGCATTCCGGGATTCGACGTGTGCGCCGACGATCTCGACGACGCCCGGCTGCGCGCCGCGGCGGACGGCCTCGTGCACGCGCTCGACCTTCGGTCGGTCCCTGCGGGCACCCCGTGCGGTTCGCCCGCGGTGCTGCGCGCGCTCGTGACGCGCCTCGACGCGCCGTGCGAACCCGATCCGCACCTCGCCGACGCGATCGCGGCGCACGCGCGCGCGCTCGACGACGCGCTTGCGGCGTACGACGGACTGCCGCTCGAGCTCTTCGACGACGCGCTCGCGCGCCGCGCCGACGTGCGCCTCGACGCCGCGCGAGGTGCGCTTCTCGACGCGCTCTCGCCGTACGTCACGTCGCGCGTGCCGTGCTGAGCGCGCAGCTGCCCGCGATTCTGGTCATCCTCGCGACCGTGTTGATGGCGGTCGTCATCTTCGCACCCGTGCGCGCGCCGGCTCCGGTTTCCGTCTCGTTCGCACCGCCGTTCGCGGTCGCCGGCCCCTACGACGTCCTCGATGCCGCCGACGAGGTGCTCGGGCACATCGGCGATGCGGCGCCGGGCGCGCGTTGGCTCGAGGGGATCGACGCGCGCGCGAGCGCGTGCGACGTGCCGGCGCGGCTCGCGCTGGTCGACGCGCTCGCCGCGGTGCGCGGCGAGTGGGCGCGCGCGGTGCTCGAACACGTCGTGCACGACGATCCGGATCCCGGTGTGCGCGCGGCCGCCGCCGCCGCGTGCGCGGGTCTCGTCTAGCCGGAGGCCCTTCCGTACAGGCCGACGATCTCGCCTTGCGCGAGGACGTGGCCGCGCGTCATGAAGCGGAACTTCGCGTAGGTCGTGGTGTCGTCGACGCCCAGCTTGTCGACGTCGAGCGCGTACACCGTGAGGTGGTAGTGGTGCGGCGGATCGCCCGGCGGCGGGCACGGCCCGCCGTAGCGGCTGAGCCCGAAGTCGGTGAAACCCTGCGTCGCGCCGACGCCGGCGTGCTTGTGCGCGCCCGCACCGGCCTCGAGGCCGCGCGCGTCGGAGGGGATGTCGAAGACCACCCAGTGCACGAACCCGACGGTGGTCGGCGCGTCCGGGTCGTACATGGTCACCGCGAACGACTTCGTGCCGGCCGGCGCGTTCGACCACTTGAGGTCCGGACTTTGGTTTTGCCCGGTGCAGCCCATGCCGTCGAAAACGGCGCTCGCGGGGATGGTCTGGCCGTCGCGAAAGACCGTGCTGGTGACGGTGAGCGTCCCTTTCGTCTCCATGGGGCGGCTGTTCCCCGGACACCGCGCGCGCGCCTCGGCTCCGGCGGGACCCTTCACGGCTCGTCGAGCGCGGGCGCTCGAAGGCCGCGGGGTGTGTGACGACGGTCAAGAAATCGGCCGAAAAGAGCGCAACCGTATGGTGCGCCGGGCTCGCGTGCCGATGAACCATCCGAAGGAATGCCGATCTTCGAGGGACTCTTCGGGCGTCGAGAGCAGCGCTGGTTCGACAGCGCCGCCGCCGCCGCACGCCACGGGAAGTTCAACGCGCACGCCGTCACGGACGGGCGCAAGATCACCGTGCTCGGCATGGGCGTGTGGCGTGAAGGCGTCTCGTTCGTCTCGTCGCGCACGTTGTCCGAGACCGAGTTCCCCTTCGTCTTCACGCTGCGCCAGCGAACGATCCCGAGCCGCGTGCACGTCGAGCAGGTCGACGCGGTACGGGCGCAGGAGCGCTTCGTGCACCGCTACTTCTGCAGCTTCACCGCGATCGCGGCGGACGACTGGGACGCCGTCGTCCGCTACGTCGACAACAAGCCGGAGCCCAAGCCCGTCGCCGCGCCGCCGAAAGCGGACGACGAGTTCCGGTCGCTGCCGACGACGCTGCAGAACGCGATCGTCGAGCAGCTGGTGCGCGCGCGTCGCTTGAGCCCGCCCTCGCCGGGCACGGTGCCGCTGATCCGGATGGTCGCCGCGCCGGTGCGCGACCTCGGCGGCGGCCGCTCGACGCAGGACGTGCTGATCCACAGCCGGGTCAAGGTCGACGACACGACGCGCGCGTACGACACGCGCTTCCGCGTGCTCTCCAGGCAGCGGGTCGAGCTGATCGCCTAGATCAGGCGCTCTGGTCCTTCGGCCGGTCCGCGAAGACCAGCGTCGGGCTCTCGCGCTTCTCGACGACTTCCTTGTTGACGACGCACTTCTTCACGCCTTGCAGGCTCGGAAGGTCGTACATCACGTCGAGCATGATCTCTTCGAGGATCGAGCGCAGGCCGCGCGCGCCGGTCTTGCGCGACTGCGCCTTGATCGCGATCGAGATCAGCGCTTCCTTCGTGAACGTCAGCTCGACGCCGTCCATGCCCATGATCTTCTGGAACTGACGGACCAGCGCGTTGCGCGGCTCGACCAGGATGCGGCGCAGCGCGAGCTCGTCGAGCGCGTCGAGCGTCACGACGATCGGCAGGCGGCCGATGAACTCCGGGATCAGGCCGAACTTCAGGAGATCCTCGGGCATCAGCTGCTGCAGCAGCTTCGAGGAGCGCGCGTCCTTCTTCGACTCGGGATTCGCGCGGAAGCCGAGCGAGTTCGACGCGACGCGGCTCTCGATGATCTTCTCGAGACCGTCGAACGCGCCGCCGCAGATGAACAGCACGTTGGTCGTGTCGATCTGGATGAACTCTTGGTGCGGGTGCTTGCGGCCGCCCTGCGGGGGCACGTTCGCGGTCGTGCCCTCGAGGATCTTGAGCAGCGCCTGCTGCACGCCTTCGCCCGAGACGTCGCGCGTGATCGACGGGTTCTCGCTCTTGCGCGCGATCTTGTCGATCTCGTCGATGTAGACGATGCCCTTCTCGGCCCGCTTGACGTCGTAGTCCGCGGCCTGGATGAGCTTGAGCAGAATGTTCTCGACGTCTTCGCCGACGTAGCCGGCTTCGGTGAGCGATGTCGCGTCGGCCATCGCGAGCGGCACGTCGAGGATCTTCGCGAGCGTCTGCGCGAGGTACGTCTTGCCGCTGCCGGTCGGGCCGACGAGCAGGATGTTGCTCTTCTGCAGCTCGACCTCGTCCGAGCCGGTGCCCGCGGTGCCGCCCGCGTTGACGCGCTTGTAGTGGTTGTAGACCGCGACCGCGAGCGACTTCTTCGCCCGCTCCTGACCGATCACGTACTGGTTCAGGATGTGGTTGATCTCTTTCGGCTTCGGAATGTTCCGCAGCCGCAGGTTCTCGTCGACGTTCTTGTAGAGCTCTTCCTCGATGATCTCGTTGCAGAGCTCGATGCACTCATCGCAGATGTACACGCCGGGGCCGGCGATCAACTTGCGCACCTGCTCCTGCGACTTGCCGCAGAAGCTGCACTTCAGCTGTCCTTTCTCGTCCCCGAAACGAAACATGCGATCGACCTACAGGCTTGGCGTGTTGGAAGCGACGGTCCGGCTTTCTTTGGTGAACACCTGGTCCACGATACCGTACTCGAGCGCTTCTTGCGCCGTCATGTAGTAGTCGCGTTCGATGTCCTTGAGGACCTGCTCGACCGGTTTGCCCGTGGTCTGCTCGTAGATGCCGGCCAGGGACCGCCGCGTCGCGATCAGATCGCGCGCGTGGATTTCGATGTCGGTGGCCTGGCCACCCACCTGCTGCACCCACGGCTGATGGATCAGGATCTTCGAGTAGGGCAGGGCGTACCGCTTGCCCTTCGCGCCGCCGGTGAGCAGAACGGAGGCCATCGATGCCGCCATACCGGCGCAGATCGTCGCCACGTCGGGCTTGATCAGCTGCATCGTGTCGTAGATCGCGAGCCCGGCGGTAACCGATCCGCCCGGGCTGTTGATGTACATGTCGATGTCTTTATCGGCATCCTCGCGCTCCAGGAAGAGCAGCTGCGCGATGACGAGGCTGGCCATCGCCGTCGTCGACCGGTCCGTGGACGAAGATGATGCGTTCTTTGAGGAGGCGCGAGTAGATGTCGTACGCGCGCTCACCGCGCGCGCTCTGCTCGACGACCATCGGTACCAGATGTCCCATGTGCGCCCTCCGTGACCTAGTCGGTCGCGCCTTCAGTTTCAGAGGCCGGTTCGGCGGCCGGCGGCGCCGGGACGCGCTTCGCCTGCTCGATGAGGCGGTCGATCGTCTTCGTGCGGACGATCCCGTCGAGCAGCGCGCCGACGTTGGACTGCAGCGCCTGGACGATGCGCTCGCGCGGCTGGCCGTACTGGGCGGCGAGCGCGTCGAGCTCGGCCTCGACGTCGGCCTGCGGTCGCCTGGATGCCTTCCTTCTTGGCGATCGCCTCGACCAGCAGGGTCGTCTTCACCCGGCGCTCGGCTTCCTCGCGGAACTCCTCGCGCAGCTCGGCCTCGGTCTTGCCGCTGTGCGCGAGGTAGTCGTCCCACGTCATGCCGCCGCGCGCGACGTACTGCCGCGACTCGTCGAGCAGGGTCTCGATCTCGCGGCTCGACCAGGACGTCGGGCAGCGGGAAGTCGTTCGCCGCGACGATCTTGTCGAGCAGCTCGCCGGACATCCGGCGGCGCGCGTTGCGCTTGACCGTGTCGTCCAGCCGGCGCTGGACCTCGGTCCGAAGCGCGTCGAGCGAGTCCGCGCGCGAGACGCGCTTGGCGAACTCGTCGTCGAGCTCCGGCAGCTCGGGCTCCTTGACCTCGTGCGACGGTGACCGTGAAGACCGCGTCCTTGCCGGCGAGGTCGGCGTTGCCGTACGGGTCGGGGAAGGTGGCCGCGACCTCCTTGGTCTCGCCGGCGCGCATGCCGACGATGCCCGTCGACGAAGCCCGGGATGAAGCCGGTTCTCCGCGAGCTCCGTCTCCTGGCCGGTCGCGCTGCCGCCTTCGAACGGCACGCCGTCGACCTTTCCTTCGTAGTCGATCACGACGGTGTCGCCGAGCTGCGCCGGCGCGGTCGACCGGGACGAGCGTCGCCGCCTCGCGGCGCATCTGCTCGAGCGCGCGGTCGACGTCGTCGTCGTCGGCGGACTCCGGGACGTCGGCGATCTCGACGCCGGTGTAGTCCTTCGGCTCGAACTCGGGCCGCACCGCGACGACGGCCTTGAAGCGCGGCGGCGCCGTCCTCCTCGCCCGGAAGCAGCTCGACCGCCGGACGATTCAGCGGCTCGATGCCGTGCTCTTCGAGCGCCGCGGAGTACTTCGCGTTCAGCAGGTCGTCGAGCGCGCGGTCGATGATCGACGCGGTGCCGTACGCGTTCTCGAAGATCTTGCGCGGAACTTTGCCGGGGCGGAAGCCCGGGAATCTTCGCGTTGCGCACGAGCTTGCGGAACGCCGCATCCTGCGCCGCGGTGTATTCTTCCGGCGTGATGCTGATCTCGAGCTCGACCTGCGTTGGGATCGAGCGGCTTCAGCGTCGAGGGCACGAGTGCGAGCAAGACCTCCGGAAGCGGCGACGGCGGGCAAGCGGCCCGCCGTCATATCGAACTGGAGCGGAAGACGAGATTTGAACTCGCGACCCTCGCCTTGGCAAGGCGATGCTCTACCGCTGAGCTACTTCCGCGAACCGCCGCGACCGACGATTCGCGGCGCCCGAAGAACGAAGCCGGGTCGGTGGGCACGCCGAGAGTCGAACTCGGATGGGTCGCCCCACTGGAACCTAAATCCAGCGCGTCTGCCGATTCCGCCACGTGCCCGCCGACGAGCGTTCGCTTCGCGCGAGCACGCGTGACACCGCCCGGCGGCGTGCACCGCTCAGGTGAGCGTGAAGTGGAGCTCGCCGAGCTTCGAGATGACCGTGCGGACGCGGTCGCCGGGCTTGAGCCAGACCTGCTTGTCCTTCGGGTAGCCGAAGATCACGCCGCTCGGCGTGCCGGTGAAGATGACGTCGCCCGGGCTGAGCGTGATGAACGACGACGTGTAGCTCGAGGATGTGCGCGCAGTTGAAGATCATCTGCGCCGTGTTCATGTCCTGGCGCGGCGTCGTCTCGTCGTTGACGAACGTCTGGACTTGCAGCGTCTGCGGATCGGGGATCTGATCGGCCGTCACGAGCCACGGGCCGATCGGCGCGAACTCGTCCGGCGTCTTGCCCGGTCATCCACTGCGACACGCGCGTTCTGCGCGTCGCGCGCGGTGAAGTCGTTGCCGGTCGTGTAGCCGAAGACGTAGTTGAGCGCGTCGCGCCTCGCGGGACGTTGCGCGCCGGTCTTGCCCGACGATGATCGACGAGCTCGGACTCGTAGTCGAACTGCGACGCCGGGCAGCTGCGAGACCGCGACCGTGCCGTTGTGGCGGTTGAGCGTGGTGTTGTACTTGTTGAAGAGGTCCGGGAAGGGCGGCGTCTTCTCGCCGGTCTCCGCGATGTGCGCGCGGTAGTTGAGGCCGACGCAGATGATCTTGGGCGGCGACGTCGACGACGCGGCCCGTACTGCACCGAGCGACTCGGTGCGAATCGGCGCTCGCCGGCGCGTTCGTGACGAGACGCGGGAGCGCGGCGACGTCGCCGCGGCCGGCGATGACGTCGTCGACGGTGAGCGGCGGCTGCGCGACGCCGAGCGCCTTCGCGGCGCGCGAGATGTCGACGATGCCCTGCGGCGGTGCGCACGCCGACGTGGTCGACGCCGCCGTCGCGCAAGCGTCGTGAACGTCATGCCGCGCGTCGCCGCGGCGACGTCGGCCGCGGCTCGCCGCGGCGACGAGCGTCGGTGCGGCGACGGCGGCGGCGGTCGTGCCGGCCAAGAAATGCACCACGAGATGGACGTCATGATGGCAGCCTCCTTCGGCTGGGGCAGGAGGGCTTCTCGACACTCGCGCCGTCTCCCCTGGGGTACGAGTCGCTCGTGCCGCGCAAGCAGCAGCCGCGCAGCCGCCGACGCCGGAGATCTACCTGTCGATCGACATCGAGGCCGACGGTCCGATCCCCGGCGCGCATTCGATGCTGTCGTTCGGCATCGCCGCATTTTCGCTCGACAAGGTGCTCGGTCGGGACGTTCACGCGCAACCTCGAGCCGCTGCCGGGCGCGGCGCAGCACCCGCGCGTCATGGCGTGGTGGAACTCCACGCCGGAGCTGCGCGCGGCGTACGCGCGCACGCGCGAGAACGTGCAGCCGGTCCGCGAGTCGATGCTCGCGTGCGACGCGTGGGTGCAAGTCGCTGCGCGCGTTCGGGCGGCCGTGCGCCGTCGGCGCGCCCGCGGCGTACGACTTCGGCGCGTGGCTCTACTGGTATCTCGCGTACGCCTCGGCGACGTGCCGGAGCTGGGGTTCGCCGCGCTCGACCTCAAGTCGTTCGCGTTCGGGCGCATCCCGCGCTCGCGCTACCGCAGCCTCGGCAAAGGCTCGTATCCGGCGGACTGGATCGATCCCGGGATGCCGCACACGCACGTCGCGCTCGACGACGCGATCGAGCAGGGCGCGATCCTGATCAACGCGATCCGCGAGCGCGACGAACTGCCGAAGATCGAAGGCTACATGCTGCTCGAATCGGAGGGCGGCGGTGCCGCCGCCGTCACGGCGTCCGCGACCCGAAGTGCGTCGCGAACCACTCCACCCAGCGACGGTTGACGTCCTCGACGTGCAGCGGGTCGCTCGGGAAGTGCCCGTTCACCGGATAGACGAGCAGTTCGACGGGCGTGCCGGTCGCGCGCACCGCATGGTAGAACTCGTACGCAAGCGGCGTCGGGACGCGCTGATCGCCGGCGTCGGTGACGATCAGCGTCGGCGTGCGCACGCGGTCGGCGTACGTGAGCGGCGACTCCGCGACCGCGCGCTGCATCGCGGCCGGATCCGTCCACGGGTCGCCGCGCAGGATCCCGAACGCGTAGCCGTTGACGTCGCCCATCGTCGCGACGCCGAGCAGCGTGTCGACGCCGGCGCCGCTGAACGCGGCGCGCCAGCGCGTGTCGTGCGCGATCAGCCAGGACGTCATCATCCCGCCGGCGCTCCACCCGGAGACGCCGATGCGTTCGGGGTCGACGACGCCCTCGCGCGTGAGCGCCGCGACCGCGTCGAGGATGTCCTGTCCCGCGATCGACATCGGATGACCGAGCGACGAGGCGACCGACTTCGCGCCGTGATTATCGCTGCCGCGGTAGTTCGGCTCCATCACGAGCCAGCCGCGCGCGGCGAGCAGCGCGGAGAGCGATCTGAACGTCGCGCGAGACGCGCCGGTCGGGCCGCCGTGGATGGTCAGCACGAGCGGATACCGCTTGGCGCGCGTGAAGCCCGGCGGCTCGGTGATGACGGCGTCGAGCAGCGTGCCGTCCGCGGCGTGCCACGTCAGCGTGCGTTTCGTGCCGAGCGCGCGCGAAGCGAGCCAGCGGTTCGTCGAGGTCAGGCGCGCAACGGCGCCGCAATCCGACGCACCGGCCGCGACGCGCGCGGGGATGAGGTAGATTTCGGACGGGTCGATCGCGGTCGACCCGGCGAACGCGGTCGTTCCGTCGCGCGCGACGGACGGCTGCCCGGGGTTGACGTCGCCGGTGTCGACCGCGGTCGCCGCGTGGTCGCGTGCGACGCGAAAGAGGCGGCTGCGCGTGCCGTCGGCGGCGGTGACGATCATCGAGCCGTCCGCGAGAAAGGCACCCACGCCGGCGTTGCGATCGAGACGCCGGCCGGCGTCGTCGGCATGCGCGCCGGCGGCGTCGGCGAGCACGACGTCTTCCTCGACGCTTCGCGACCGGATTCGGCCGCGAGTACGCGAGCGCTCGTCCCGCGCGCTCGTAGACCGGCGAGGAGCTCCCCGTCGGGCCGACGAGCGTGACCTTGCCCGTGCGCGTGTCCGCGAGCGCGACGTCGTGCGGAAGATCGTATCGAACGTGCCGTCGGGCGCGCGCGTGAACGCGATCGCCTTGCCGTCGGGCCGGTACGCGACGTCGCCGCCCGCGACGCTCCAGGTGCCGGACGTGAGCCGTTTCGCCCGGCCCGGCGCCGCGCCGATCAGCCAGATGTGCGAGGGCGTCGCGGCGGCGCGCGCCGTCCAGGCTTCGTGCGTGACGGTGAACGCATCGTCGTGCGCCTCGATCGCCTTCTCGTTCGGCGGCTCGTCGCGCGTCGTGTACGCGAAGCCGCGCCGTCCGGACGCCAGGCGAAGCCTTCGACGCCGCGCGGCGCGTCGGTGATGCGAAGCGCCTCGCCGCCGTCGACCGGAAGCACCCAGATCTGCGGGCTCTTCTTCTCACCGCCGGGCGCGAGGAACGCGATCCGGTCGCCGCTCGGCGACCAGATGGGGCTCGCGACGCTCGTGCGTTCCGGCGTCAGCACGCGCTTCGCGTGCGAGCGAACGTCCACGAGGACGAGCGCCGTCTCGTAGCGGTCGTCTTTGTAGTCGCCGTGCCGCTCGACGGCGACGACGTGCCTGGCGTCGGGCGCGATCGCGACCGCGGAATAGCTCACGAGCCGGCGCGCGTCGGAGAGATCGAAGGGGCGCGCAGCCGCGCCGAGCAGGGCGATACTCGCGACGGCGAGCGGCGCGACGACGAAGAGCCGGCGTGTCATTTCATCATCTCGTCGAACCAGTCGACCCAGATGCGCACGCGTGCCTCGCGCGCGACCGGATCGCTGGGGTTGTGACCGGATCGCGGAAACTCCGTCAGCTTCACGTTGACGCCGTGACCCTGCAGCGCACGGTAGAACGCGAACGACTGCGTGATCGGCACGCGCTGATCGGCGGCGTCGGTGAGGATCAGCGTCGGCGTCTTCACGTTCGCGGCGTAGGTGATCGGCGACTCGGCGCGGTACGCGGCGCGACCGTCCGGCGTCCACGGCGTGAGACCGCCGAAGAACACGGACACGAACTCCTCGTTGATGTCGGCGAGCGTCGCCTGCTCGAACCAGTCATCGACGGCCGCGCCGCTGAGCGCCGCACGCCAGAACGTCGCGTGGCCGATCAGCCACGAGGTCTGCAGCCCGCCGCCGGACCAGCCGGACACGCCGATGCGCGAGGCGTCGACGATGCCGAGCTTCTTCACGGCGTCGACGCCGGCGAGGTTGTCGCGTCCGGGACCGCTCGCGACGGGACCGACGATCGCCTGGAGAAACGCATCGCCCGAGTTGTCGCTGCCGCGGTAGTTCGGCTGCAGCACGAGCTTGCCGTGCGCGGCGAGCATCTGCGCGAAGATCGAGAAATCGCGGGTCGACGTCGCGACGGGGCCGCCGTGGATCAGCAGCACGAGCGGATACTGCCTGCCCGCCGTGTAGCCGGTCGGATAGGTCAGCACGCCGTTGACGTGGAGGGCGTCCGAGGTCCAGTCGATCCGTTCCGAGCGCGCGACCGCGTACGAGCCGATCCATGCGTTTTCGTCGGTGATCGCGACGGGCGCGCCGTCGCGCCGGAGCACGTAGATCTCCGCGGGACGGTCCATGCGCCGGCCGACGAACGCCAGCGTGCCGTCGCGTGCGACCGTCGCGTCAGCGCCGAAATCGACGTCGCCGAGATCGACCTTCACCGGCGGACCGCCGGCAAGCGCGTATCGCCAGACGAACGACCGGATTCCGTCGTTCGCGCCGATCAGCAGCGTGCGATCGTCGAGCCAGTCGTTCCATTGGACGTTGCGGTCGAGCGCGGCGGCGGTCGCCACATCGGCGCCGTCGGCGACGCGCCGCACGACGACGTCGTTCTGGAGATACGGCGATCCGTGGCGCGGGAAATGCTGCGCGACGCGCGTGCCGTCCGGCGAGAGCACGACGTCGTCGTCGGTGACGCCGGCGCGCAACGCGCGCTCGCTGCCGCTCGCCGCGTCGACGACGACGGCGCGCGTCTTCGTCCAGTGCGCGAAGACCGCATCGGGCTGCTCGTCGATCACGATCGACTTGCCGGCGGGCGTCCACGCGATTCGGCCCGCGTAGCTCTGCACGCCGTGCGTCAGCCGGCGCGGGGATCCGCCGTCCGCGTCCACGAGCCAGAGATGCGTCGAGCGCGACGGTGCGCGCGTGAGGTAGTGCTGGTCGGTGACGAAAAACGGTTCGGCGTAGCCCTTCGGTGACGGCGACGGTTCGGGCGAGGGCGAGCGCGCGGGCGCGGGCGCCGCCGATGCCGAAGGCGCGGGAGACGGCGACGGCGACGGCACCGCGGGCGCTCCCGGCGGCGGATCTTCGCGCGAGGTACGCGAGCACTTTGCCGTCGGGACGCCACGCGACGCCCGAGACACCGCCGCGCGCGTGCGTGATGCGCTCCGCGTCGCCGCCGGCGAGCGAGAGCACGTAGACGTCGTGCGGCGCGTCCTTCGCGGACGCGGCGAGGAACGCGATGCGCGTGCCGTCCGGCGACCACGTCGGCCCGTAGATCCCGTCGCGGTCCTGCGTCAGCACGCGGCGCGCGCGCGTCGCGACGTCGACGAGCACGAGCTCCGTCTTCTCGATGTCCGCCTTGAAGTCGCCGACGCCGCGCACGTAGACGACGCGCTTGCCGTCCGGTGAGATTTGCGGTTCGCGGACGGAGACGTACGCCCGAAGCGCGTCCAGCGTGAGCGGCTTGAGGTCTGCGCCGGCCGCGGGCCGTGGGCCGATCAGCAGGCCGGCAATCAAAACGAGTGCAAGGGCGCGACGCAAACGAGAGCCTCCGGCAGCGGGCGATCGCGAGGCGCACCTTTCGCGCGCGTGGTACGATGGGGCCTGCGGGACGTAGCTCAGCTTGGTAGAGCGCTTGCTTTGGGAGCAAGAAGTCGCAGGTTCAAATCCTGTCGTCCCGACCACATGCGCCCGTGGTCTAACGGATAAGGCACCCGCCTTCTAAGCGGGCAGATGGGGGTTCGACTCCCTCCGGGCGCGCCATGTCGCCGCGGGCGCCGACCGGTTCTATTTGGACGAGCGAGTTCAGGGTTCGCGCACGCAACAGTGCGCGGATGGAACCAAACATCGCGTGCAGCGATTCTGTAATGCCGACACGTTGGCACATCGATCCACGACACTGGTTGCATGAAGCAGTGTGGGCGATGCAAGCAGGTTCGCTGCATCGACGAGTTCGGATTCCGAAACAAAGCCGAAGCTCGTCGCCACAGCATCTGCAAGCCATGTCAGCGCGTTTACCGCGCAGACTACGTGACGCGCGTTGGTCGCGAGACGCACCACGCACACATTGCGACGTGGATCGCGAAGTACCGCACGCTAATCCGGCGCACGTACGGGAGTATCTCGAAGCCCACCCGTGCGTGGATTGCGGCGAGGCGGACCCGGTCGTTCTCGACTTCGATCATGTGCGCGACATAAAGCACGCCGCGATCAGCGCCATGGTTCGGGACCGCCGCTCGATGAAAAGCATCTGGGCGGAGATCGCAAAGTGCGAGGTGCGCTGCGCGAACTGCCACCGGCGTAAGACCGCGCGGACCCTATGGCATCGTGTCGCATTTCGCGAAGTGCCATCGCATGCGCACGGCATTGACGGGCAACAGCATGCCCATGCTGGAGGGAATTACCGAGGTCGTGTCCGACTAGAGTGGGTTCGCGCGGTGATTGTAGCTCAGTTGGTTAGAGCGCCGGATTGTGGATCCGGAGGTCGCGGGTTCAATCCCCGTCAGTCACCCCAAAGAAGTGGATGATCGGTTCGCGCCTGTAGCTCAGCGGTAGAGCAGCGGCCTTTTAAGCCATTGGTCGAGAGTTCGAATCTCTCCGGGCGCAAATCCACCCGCTCGGCGGCCGCGGCCTTGACGGACGGACGCCGGGCGGGTACTCTCTCCTTCGTCGCACCGCTAGCTCAACGGTAGAGCAGTTGCCTCTTAAGCAATTGGTTGAAGGTTCGAATCCTTCGCGGTGCACCAGTTCAAGCGAGCGGCCCGGTCGATCGACCGGGCCGCTTCGCTTTTCGTGCCAGGCGCGATCACGAGGCCGTACGCGCCCGGCGTTCGGACCGCGCGCCAGCATCCCGCACGCGCAGCATCGCGATTAGCCCGCGGTCGCGACCGCGCGATGGCTCACCGCGTTCTTCGCCTCCGCCGTCATCTCGGCGAACGTCAGCCGCGCCGGCTCGTAGAGGAAGACCGGATCGAACGAGAACCCGAACTCGCCTCGCTCCGCGCCGGCACGACGCCGTCGACCGTCGCGAGCGTCGCCGAGTTCGCGGCCGGTCGCGCCGACGAAGTGCAGCGCGCAGACGAACCGCGCGCGCCGGTCCGCCGACCCCTCGCCGCGAGCTCCGCGAGCAGCTTCCGCCGCCGCTCGCTCCACGACGCGTCGACGCCGCCGTAATCCGCGGTCAGCACCCCGGGCCGGCCGCCGAGCGCGACCACCTCGAGCCCGAGTCGTCCGCGAGCACGTTGCCCGGCCGGCCGGCGCGGCGCAGCTGCGCGTGCAGCGCGCGCGCCTTCAGGCCGCATTGTCGGCGTACGAGTCGTCGCCTTCGACCGGCGCCTCGTACGCGTCGTACGAGCCGCAGCTCGAACGCCGCTGCCCGCGAACAGCGCCTCCATCTCGCGCACCTTGCCGGCGTTGCGCGTCGCGAGGTAGAGGATCAGCGTCCGCACGCGCGCGCCGTCGCGGGCCGGCGGCGCCGCGTCAGTTGTCGTCGAGCCGCAGCACGGCCATGAACGCCTCCTGCGGCAGGTCGACGCGGCCGACGCGCTTCATGCGCTCCTTGCCGGCCTTCTGCTTCTCCAGCAGCTTGCGCTTACGCGTGATGTCGCCGCCGTAGCACTTCGCGAGCACGTTCTTGCGCATCGCGCTGACCGGTCTCGCGCGCGACGATCTTCCCGCCGATCGCGGCCTGGATCGGCACGTCGAACATCTGCCGCGGGATCAGCTCCTTCAGCTTCTCGGTCAGCGCGCGCCCGCGGCTCGGCGCCTTGTCGCGCGCGACGATGAACGAGAGCGCGTCGACGGGCTCGCCGTTGAGCAGGATCTCGAGCTTGACGAGATCGCCTTCCTTGTAGCCGGTCACCTCGTAGTCGAGCGACGCGTAGCCCTTCGTGCGCGACTTGAGCTGGTCGAAGTAGTCGACGATCACCTCGATCAGCGGCACCTCGTACGTGAGGATGACGCGGCCGTCGTGCGAGGTACTCCATGTTGCCGAGCGAGCCGCGCTTGTTCTGCGTGAGCTCCATGATCGTGCCGACGTACTCGGGCGGCGTGATGACCGTCGCCTTGACGTACGGCTCTTCCATCGTCGCGATCTTGTCGCGCGGCGGCAGCTTCGCGGGGTTGTCGATCGTCATCGACGCTCCCGTCGGTGAGCGTCACGCGGAAGACGACCGACGGCGACGTCGCGATCAGGTCGAGGTTGTAGTTGCGCTCGAGGCGCTCTTGCACGATCTCCATGTGCAAGAGGCCGAGGAAGCCGCAGCGGAAGCCGAAGCCGAGCGCGATCGACGACTCCGGCTCGAAGTGCAGCGCGGAGTCGTTGAGCGAGAGCTTCTCGAGCGCGTCGCGCAGCTCGGAGACCTCGACGCCCTCGTTCGGATACAGGCCGCAGTAGACCATCGGCACGATCGGCTTGTAGCCCGGGAGCGGCTCCGCCGCCGGGTCGTCGGCGAGCGTGATCGTGTCGCCGACGTCCATGTCGCCGAGCGACTTGATGTTCGCGATCACGTAGCCGACGTTGCCGACCGACGAGCGATGTCGCGTCTTGCGCATCTCCGGCTTGAAGACGCCGACCTCGGTCGCCTCGTAGACGCGCCGGTGCGCCATCGACATGAACCGCGAGCCGCTGCGCAGCTCGCCGTCGACGACGCGCACGTACGCGACGACGCCGCGGTACTGGTCGAACTGCGCGTCGAACACGAGCCCGCGCAGCTTGTCGCTCGCTGCCGCGCGGCGGCGGAACGCGCGTGACGATCGCCTCGAGGATCTCCTCGATCCCGATGCCTTCCTTCGCGGACGCGCGGGATCGCCTCGTCGGCCTCGATGACGAGCAGCTCCTCGATCTCGCCCTTCACGCGCGGCACGTCCGCCGCCGGCAGATCGATCTTGTTGATGACCGGGATGATCGTCAGGTTCTGCGCGAGCGCGAGGTGGTAGTTCGCGAGCGTCTGCGCCTCGATGCCCTGCGCCGCGTCGATGACGAGCAGCGCGCCCTCGCACGCCGCGAGCGAGCGCGAGACCTCGGAGCTGAAGTCGACGTGCCCGGGCGTGTCGATGAAGTTCAGCTCGTACGTCTCGCCGTCGCGCGCCGTGTACGTCAGCGTGACGGGGTGCATCTTGATCGTGATCCCGCGCTCGCGCTCGAGGTCCATCGCGTCGAGGAGCTGCTCTTCCATCTCGCCGCTGCTCGACGGTCTTGGTGAACTCGAGCAGACGGTCGCTGAGCGTCGTCTTGCCGTGGTCGATGTGCGCGATGATGCAGAAGTTGCGCACGTGCGCGGGGCCGCGCGTCGCGACGGCGGCGGGTTCGGGCTGGATCACGAGGCGGTCGTCAGTACGAGGCAAGCAGCGCAGCTTCTGCGGCACCACGATGTTCGAGTCGACGAGCTGGATCACGATGATGACGACGAGGAACGAGAGGTCGAGGCCGCCGATCGGCGGGATGATCGCGGCGCACGGGCGTCAGCACCGGCTCGACGAGCATCGCGACGTAGTCGGTCCAGCGGCCGCGCAGGCTCGGCACCCACGAGACGACCGCGTACACGATCATCACGAGGATGTAGAGCTTGAAGACGATGTCGACGATGTCCCAGATCTGACACATGCCGCGGTCGTTATACGCCCGGCGCGCTCGGGAAGTGTCGCGAGCACGTTCTGCGGCACGCCCGTCAGGAACGGCGCCGGGTCGATCGCGTTGCCGTCGTGCATCACCTGATAGTGCAGGTGCGGCCCGGTCGACTCGCCGGTCGAGCCGACGTACGCGATCGGCTGCGCCTTCGTCACGCGCTGGCCCGGCGCGACGCGCGACGCGCGAAAGGTGCGCGTACCACGTGTGGTAGCCGTTGCCGTGGTCGATGTCGACCTTGATGCCGAACCCGCCGGGATCCCAGCCGGCGCTCACGACGGTGCCGGCCGCCGCGGCGCGCACGACGTCGCCGTAGTTCGCCTCGAGGTCGACGCCTTTGTGGAACTCGGGCCACGGGTTCGTGCGCCAGCCGAAGCCGGCCGCGATCGCGCCGCCGACCGGGTTGATCGACGGAATCGACGCGATGAGGCGCTCGCGCGCGATCGACGCCAGCCGCCGCACGTTCAGCACGCGCATCGCGACGCGGCGCACGTGCGCGCGCGTCGTCGGCGCGTTCGCGCGGACGCGCGCGCGAGCGCGCGCAGGCGCGCCTGCACGTGCGGCGAAGTCCGCCGCGCGCGCGCGCGTCGCGGGCGGCGCGCACGAACGCGTGCGGCTTGCTGCCGCGGTCGGCGCCGATCAGCCGCTTGATCTCGGCGTTCTCGCGCTGCACGGTCTTGAGCTGGCTCGACAGCGTGTCGGCCTGCTTGTCGATCGACTGCAGCTTCGACTGCTGCTCGGCGGTGAGCGCCTGCAGCGCGCGCACGTTGGACTCCGCGACGTGCAGCTGCCAGCTGTGCAGCCCGGCCGCCGCGAGCAGCGCGATCAGCAGCGCCGCCGCCGGCAAGCGCGAGGTGCCGCCGCGTGAACGCGAGCCGGTACACGCTGTAGCCCGTCGGCGGGATGATCTTGACCATGAAGGTCTTCTTGGCGTCGTTCACGTCGCGGCCGCCTTGGCGCGCGCGATGGCGGCGAGCTCTTCTTCGGACGGGTCCTGCGCGGGCTTGAACGCCGACGACCGCTTTGCCGTACGTGCGCGTGTCTTCGCGCGAGTAGATGCTGCTCAGCACGACGCCGTCGCCGTCGCGGTTCAGCAGCGCGAGCGCGTACGAGAGGTCGGAGCCGACGTCGCTGAACGCGTTGTAGCGCACGAAGCCGATGCGCGGCACCTCGACGCGCGCGACGCGCTCGAGCGTCGTCGATGCGCGCGCAGCCTCGCCGCGCGCGCGCCGCGCTGCACGCCGGCGCTGTCGCGCTCGAGGGCGGCCAGCCGGTCGGTCGCGCGCGCCGGCGCCGCCGCCGAGCATGCCGTCGTGCGTGTCGAGGACGCGTTGCAGCCGCCGGGCGCGCGGCGCGGCGACGAACAGGTGGTACCCGATCGTCACGATGAGCGCGCAGGCAACGGCGACGCGCTGCGACCGTGATGATGTCATGCATACGAAAAAGAAGGCCAGGACGAGGGCCAGGTGGCTCGCGGCACACGATGGGAGTCCGCTTACCGTTGCTCCCTTCCGGGCCTGGCGGGGTTCACGGATTACCGTTGCGCGAGGCCCAACCCTCGCCGAGGCCCGCCTATGATAGCGGGCGGGGGGCGCTTCGACAAGGACCGATCTCGCCGGCCGCTCGCGGCCGGCAGGCGGAACGCCGGAGGCCGCAGCGAACGTTGGCGGCGACGATGAACTCCGCATTCTCACGTAGCGTCGCGGCGGCATGCGCCGCTCGCGCTTCTCGGCGCGCTGCCCGCGCGCGCGCCGGCGGCGCCGGCGGCCTCGGTGCTGCCGATCGACTGGTCGCTCTCACCGGCGCGGATCGCGTCGTCGCTGCGCGCGCGCAGATCGCGCGCATGAAGGCGCGCGCCGACGCGATCGTCGCGGCCGCCCGGCGGCGCGCACGTTCGCGTCGGTCGTCCTGCCGCTCGAGACCGCGTCGGCCGACTTCAACGACGACCTCGCCGCGCAGAGCTTCCTCTACAACGTCGCGCACGGACGCGAAGGTGCGCGCCGCGTCGCTGAAGTGCTCGACCGACGCCGGCAACGCGCTCGCGCGAGATCACCGCGCGGCCCGACCTGTACCGCGCGCTCGCGGCCGCGCAGGCGAGCGGCACGGCGACGCGGCGCGGCGCAGCGCAAGCTCACGCAGCTCTGGCTCACCGCGCTCAAGCGCAGCGGCGCCGGGCTGCCCGACGCGCAGCGCCGCGAGTTCGTCGCGCTGCAGAAGAAGCTCACCGACGATCAGAACACGTATCCAGGCAAACCTCGGCAACGACACGACGACGATCACGATCACCGCGGCGCAGGCGGCGTCGCTGCCCGCCGACTTCGTCGCCGCGTCGCTCAAGAAGACGCGCGGACGGCGGCTACACCGTGCCCGTCAACGAGTCGACGATCGGGCCGTTCCTGCAGAACGAGACGGACTCGGCGGCGCGCAAGGCGTTCTACGTCGCGTACAACAACCGCGGCGGCGACGCGAACGTCAAGCTGCTCGAGGACGCGATCGCGCACGCGCGATCGCCTCGCGCACCTGCTCGGCTACCCGACGTGGGCCGCGTACGTGCTCGCCGACCGCATGGCCGGGACGCCGCAGCGCGTCGAGTCGTTCCTCGGGCAGATCGACTCGGCGATCTTGCCGAAGGCGCGCGCCGAGCGCGACGAGGACGCCGCGCTGGCGAAGGCCGACGGCCGCGACACGATCGATCAGTGGGACCAGACGTACTACGAGAACCAGCTGCAGCGCACGAAGTACGCGGTCGACGAGAACGCAGATCAAGCAGTACTTCCCGGTGCAGCACGTCGTCGACAGCGTGCTCGCGATCTACCAGCAGCTGCTCGGCGTGCGGTTCACGCGCGTCAACGTTCCGGTGTGGCAGTCGCAGGTGCAGGCGTACGACGTCACCGACGCCGCGACCGGCAAGCCGCTGGGGCGCTACTACCTCGACCTGTATCCGCGCCCCGGCAAGTACGATCACTTCGCGAACTTCCGGATCGTTCCGCGCCGCGTGCTGCCCGACGGCAGCGTGCGGCTCGCCGAGAGCGCGATCGTCGGCAACTGGCCGCAGCCCGCGCCCGGCAGCCCGGCGCTGCTCACGCACGGCGACGTCGAGACGTTCTTCCACGAGTTCGGCCACTGCATGGCCGCGATTCTCGCCGAACGAGCCGTACGAGACGCTCACGAGCGGCTTCCGCCAAGACTTCGTCGAGGCGCCTTCGCAGATGCTCGAGAACTGGGCCTGGGATCCCGGCATCCTCAAGCGCGTCAGCGCGAACGTGACGACCGGCGCGCCGCTGCCCGGACGATCTGATCCGCAAGATGATCGCCGCGCGCTACGTGCACTACGCGCTCGCAGACCACGCAGCAAATCCTCTACGCGACCGTCGACATGAAGTACCACACGGACAAGCCGCCCGTCGACACGACGGCGGTGTGGGCGGCGACGGTCGCGCAGACGACGCCGAACACAGTACGTGCCCGGCGACGCACCCGCAGTCGGAGTTCGGGCACCTGATGGGCGGCTACGACGCGGGCTACTACGGCTATCTGTGGTCGAAAGTGTACGCGCAGGACATGTTCTCGCGATTCGAGGCGCAGGGGCTCACGAGTCCGGTCGCCGGGCGCGCGTACCGCGACGACATCCTCGCGCCCGCGCGGCTCGAGGAGCCGGATGCGGAAGTGCGCGCGTTCCTCGGGCGGCCCGATGAACCCGAACGCGTTCTACCGCGAGCTCGGCATCGCGCCGCCGGCGACGCCCGCGCGCTGAGCGTTCTGCGGCGCGCGCGACAGGATGCTGCGCGCGCCGAACCGTACTTGTCGCCGACAAGGGTGTACGGCGGAACCGCTCGGCCTTTCGGGAGGCCGACGACGATGTTCCCTTTTCTTCAGCCGGACCGGCGCTCGCGATGCCGCGCGCTGACCCCACGCGCTCCGCCTACTGCGCGACGCGGCACCTGCTGCGCAACCTCGACGACGCGGCGGAGCTGCGGCGCAACCCGCTCGTGCGATCGTACTTCGCGCGCGCCGACGCCGGCGACGCCGCGGAGCCGCTCGACCGCGGTGCGCGGCCTCGTCCACGCGAGCGCTCGCGCGCTGTCGCCGGCGCAAGCGGCACGCGGCTGCACGGCGCGCTCGGGCCGCATGCACGCGGCACTGCTGCGCTGCGAGATCGACAAGCAGCCGCTCGCGGTCGTCGCGCGCGAGCTCGGACTTTCCGACCGTCAGATCCGGCGCGAGCGCCGTTCGGCGCACGACGCGTTCATCGCGGCGTTCGCCGAAGCCGAGGGCGCGCGCGAGCCGCACGCCGTCGTGCGCGACAACGCGCGCTTTCGCCTGGCGCGCGCGTCGGAGCTGCACGAGCTCGGGCCAGAGCGCGCTCGCGCTCGCGGCGTGCGGCGACATCGTGGCGAGCGCGCCGCCGGAGCACCGCATCGAGGCGCTGTGCCTCGCGGCCGAGATCGAGCGCGACGCCGGACGTCACGCCGCCGCGCTCGCGCACGTCGAGCACGCGCGCGGCGCTGAGCGCGCGGTTCGGCGGCGAGCTTGCGCCGCCCGCGCGCACCGTCGCCGAAGAGCGCGTCGACTTCGCGGCGTGGTCGCTGCGCCGCGACGAAGGCGCGCGGTGCGCGCTATCGCTCGAGCCGCCCGCGATCGTGCGCCGGCCGGACGCGGCCGACGGCCGAGATCAGCCGCGGCTCGCGCTGCTCCTGCGCGCGCTCGCCGCATACGCCGACCAGCGGTGGGACGTCGGCGACGCCGCGACGGCGTCGCTGTTCGTGCGCCGCGCGTGGCAGCTCGTGCCGCGACTCGGAAACGGGCACACGAAGGAACGGCTCGGCGTGATGATCGCGGACGGCCGCGTCTTCGGCTTGAACGGGCGCGACGATCGCGACCGCTTCCACGCCGCCGAGAAGCTCGCCGAGCGCAGCGGGTACGTCCACGCGCTGGCGGTGGCGCGCGCCGAGCGCATCACGACCGAGATTCGCATCCTCGGCGGCACCGACGTCTTCGAGCGCGCGCTCGAGTCGCTCGACCTCTGCGAACGATCGGCGCCGTGGACCGTCGGCACCGTGGCGGTCCTTGCACTGCAGGTCGAGACGCACGTCGAGCGGCGCGTGGCGCTCGCCGGCGTCGTGCAGCGCACGCTCGCGCCGCGCAGCGGCCCCGGCCTGATCGCGTGCAGCCTGCGCGCGCGCGCAGCGTTCGACGCGGGCCGCTTCGACGAGGCGCGTGCCGTCGCGCACGACGCGCGCAATGCCGCCGTCGCGTGCGGCAACCCGCGCGTTCGCGGGTCGGCGGAACGCATGCTGGCGGCCGTCGCGGTCGCGCAGCGCCGCCGGCGTGACGCCGCGCGTCATCTCGACGTCGCGGTGCCCGTGCTCGAACGGTACGGCACGTGGCTCGCGCGCGACGACGCCGCGACGCTCGCGCGCACGCTGGACGCCGGTGCTCCGCGCGTGTACCTTTCGGCCAACATCGGGGCGCGAGCGGCAATGTAGCGAGCGCGGTACGCGTGCTGCGCGTATCGTGCCGAAATGGTACTCGTCCCCCGAACTCCGGCTCGTGCGCGCCGACGCTTCGTCGCGTGCGCCGCCGCCTTCATCACCGCCGCGTTGACCTGCGGTTGCGGCGGCGGCGGCGGACCATCGCCGGCCACGTTCGTGGCGCCGGCGGCGACCCCCACGCCGTCGCCCGCGCCGACCGCGCCGCCGGCGGGCGCGCCGGTGCCGTCGGCGAGCGCCGAAGCGCTGACCCTCGTGGGCCAGACGGCGACCGTCAGCATCAGCGAGACGGGCTACGCCGGCACGATCACGGCCGACGCGAGCGCGTGCGCGAACGTCGCGACGGTGACGCCGGCCAGCGCGGCGGCGCCCGCGGCGTTCACGATCGCGGCTGCCGGCTCCGGCGCGTGCGCCGTGACGTTCGCCGACGCGTACGGACAGCACGCGTCGGTCGCGGTCGGCGTGACGATCACGAACGGGGTGCTGCAGTGAGCGCGGCGCGTCACGGCCGGCGCGATCGTGACGGCGCTCGCGCTTGCCGCATGCGGCGGCAACTCGCACACCACGCCCGCGCTGCACGCCACCGCGAAGGCGCGTGTGCCGGTCAGCATCACGATACGCTGGCCGCAGCGCGCGGCTTCCGCGAGCGCAGCGGCGGCACGCCGCAGCGCAGGCACGTCGCGGCGGCCGGCGTTCATCTCGCCCTCGGCGGCGAGCGTCGTCGTCGAAGTGAATCCCGACGCGCCGACCGCCGGGCCGATCACCTTCGCGAACGCGCCCGCCCGCGGCGGATCGTCGACGATCGCGATCGACGCGCCGGTCGGAGCCGACGTCTTCGTCATCTCCGTGTACGACGCGCCGCAGAGTGCGGGCGAAACGTCCGCGGCGGGCAACGAGCTCGGCCGCGTGAGCGTGTCGCAGACGATCGTCGCGAACGCGACCAACACGCTGAACGCGACCGTGATCGGAACGGTCGCGGCGATCCGCATCGGGCCGGCCGCGAATCAGGCGAACGTCGTCCCGGTGCCGGGCAGCGCGCCGCAGTCCTACGAGCTGGTCGGGCGCGCGCCCGCGACGTTCACGGTCGCGCCGCTCGACGCCGACGGGAACGTCATCCTGCAGCCCGACGCGCCGCCGGCGATCGCGCTCGCGCCGAGCGCGCGCTCCACCGGCCTTCTTTCCGTCACCCCCGTCGCGGGACAGCCGAACCAGTTCGCGGTGCAGGCGGTCGCGCCGAACACGACGACGTATCCGACCGCGCTGAGCGCGACGGCGAACGACGCGAACGGCAACCTCGCGACGAGCTCGGCGATCGTCGACGAGACGAGCGCGCTGTACGTCGCCTACGCGAACGGCGGGTCGCCCGCGGTCGCGCGCTTCGAGCCGCACGGCACGCCGGTTCCGTTGCCGGCCGGCGCTTTCGCGGGCCTCGCGAATCCCGTCGCGCTCGCGTACGACGCCGACGACCGCATCGTGTTCGTCGCGGACGCGGGACTCGGCGAAGTGCTCGCGTTCGACGAGAACGGCGCGCCCGCGGCGTCGTTCACGCCGCAAGCCGTCGCGGGCGTCGACGGCGTCGCGTACGACGCGCACCTCGGCAACGTCTATGCGACCGGGACGAGCGGCGTCACGGCGTTCGCGCCGAACGGGGGCCCTCCGAACGGCGGCGCGCCCGCGACGTTCGCCGCCGCCAACGCGCACGGCGTCGCGTTCGTCTCCAGCGACTTCAGCGGCGCCGACGACCGCCTCGCGATCGGCAACGCGTCGGCCTCGCCGGCGCTCGCGTTCTACTCCGAAACCGGCGGCGGCGCCGGGAGCGCGCCGCTGAGCGCAGCGCCGATCGCCGTCGCGTACGGCGCGCCGACCCAAACCGGCCAGGCGCCGCAGACGACCGCGCAGGTCTACGTCACGACGGCGTCCGGCGTGACGGCGTTCCCGGCGTTCGGCGCGAGCGTCGCGACGGTCGCCGACGCCGGCGGTCCGTTCGGGATCGCCGTCGACCCGAACTCGCGCGAGCCCGTCGTCGCGGAGCGTTCCGCCGGCGGAATCACCAGCTACCTCTTCGACCTCAGCGGCACGGACGCGGCCACCTCGTTCGCGACCCCGCCCGCGCTCGGTCTCACGCAGCCTCAAGGAGTGTGTCATGTCTTCTAGCGCTCGGGCGGCCGTCGCGCTCGCCGGACTGCTCGCGCTGTGCGCGAGCGCGGTCGACGCGCGCCCGGTCCGTCACATCGCATCGAAGCCGGTCGCGTACTCCACCAAGGTCGCGTTCATGGGCTACTTGCGCGACAAACGCGTCGTCACCGTGTACGCCGACGGCCGCGTGCAGGTCGCGCCGCCGAAGCGGGCCGCGAGCGCGGACCGCCGGGCGCGCCTCCTCGCGATGATGCAGCGCATGCACTCGCCGTCGATGCGGACGGTGCAGACGCGCATCTCGCCGCTGCGCTACGGTCCCCTCAGCGGCACGATCTCGCCGGTGACGCGCAGCCGGATTCTGTCCGATCTGGAGCATCCGCCGCAGCGCTACGTCCCCGGCCGCGTCATCGTCGTCTTCAAGACCGGCGTGACGATGGCGCGAGACCACGACGCGCTCACGCCGGCCGCGACGCAGACGCTGCTGCGCGGGCTCGCGGCACGCAGCGCGTCGCTGACGCCGCACTCGTTCACCACGGATCCGCGCACGAACCTCACGCTGATGCAGCTCGGCGTCGACAAGGTCGACCGGCTGCTCTCGAACGTCGACCGCGGAACGCTGTCGTCGCTCCGGGCACGCGCGCAGGCGCGCAGTACGAAATCGCTGCTCCCGATCGACAACGCGTTCGTCCTGCACGTGTCGGGATCGTCGGTCGAGAAGGCGGTCCGCAGCCTGCGCGCGTCGGCGTCGGTCGCGTACGCCGAACCGGACTTGACGGTCTCGAACATGCTGGCGAGCCGCGTTCCGCTCCCGTCCAGCATGCAAACCGAGATCGCCGGCTATCGGCGCAGCACGAAGACGTTCGGACGTGCCGTCAAGTCGCTCGCACCATCGTCGATTCCGACGAACGCGGCCGTCTCGTTCAACATCCAGGCGATGCTCGGCGCGAGCGGCGTCGACGCGATCGCGGCGTTCGACGAGATCGGCCGCACCTTCAACCAGCTGCCCGGCGCCGGCGAGATCGTCACGAACGTCGGGCTGGGCGACGTCTATGACGCGTCGGCGGCGGCGAACCCGAACGATCCGTGTCAGCCGATCGTCGCGGCTTCGGGTCCGACGATGCACCTCATCGGCGGACAGCATTACCTCGACGTCCCATCGATGCCGCTCATCCCGGTCTGGACGTCGGACGCCGACGGCAACCTGTACGCGAACGGGGAGGCGTGCAACGTCGACGCCGAGCTCGGCGAAGTCGGACTCGACTTCGCCGTGATGGCGCCGCTGCCGCACGACCAGCAGCGCCCGGGGGAAGTGGGCTCGGCCGGCACCGATCTGCTCGGCATCGCGCCCGGCGCGTCGTACCGCTGGATCGCGCCGGGCACGACGACGGGCGCGCTCGGCGCGAGCGACCTCGCCGGCGCGTTCATCGCCGCGGCCCGCCAGGTGCCCGCGCCGAGCGTCATCACGGCCAGCATCGGCTGGGGCGCCGACGGCTACGGCTTCCCCGGACGCTATCTCGAGGACGACCCCGTGATGCAGAGCATCGTCGCGTCCGTCGTCGCGTCCGGCGTCGTCGTCTGCATCTCGTCGAACGACGGCACGCGAACGCTGACCGCGTCGGCCGTCGGCCCGTCCGGCGGCAGCGCCGCGACGAACGCCGCGACGACGGGGTTCACCAACGTCAATGACCTCTTCTACAGCACGGCCCCGTCCTTCGACCCGGACGACGGCGCGATCGCCGCAGGCGGGACGACCCTCGACGATATTTTTTCGGTCACCCCGCAGGATGCTGCGGGCGGAACGCTCGCGAGCCAATCGACCTTCGTCACGACGCGGTACAACGGGCCCCTGACCTACTCGAGCGGTTTCGGAAGCCGGGTCAACCTGTCGGCGCCGGGCGACAACATCGCGGCGTGGTACCGCAACGCCCCGGCGTACGACGGCGTCGGCAGCGACATCGACGGCGGCACGTCGGCGTCCGCGCCCGAGATCGCGGCGGCGGCCGCCGTGGCCATGCAGGTGGCGCGGCTGACCGGGCATCCCTTCGCGACGCCGTCCGCGGTGCGCGACGCGCTCGTCGCGACCGGCACGCCCGTCGCGAACCCGCCGCAGCTCGACGTCGCCGCGAACGTCGGCCCGCAGGTCAGCGTGCGCCGCATCGTCGAGCAGCTGCTCGCAGCCGCGGGCAAGCCCGTGCAGCCCGGGATCGCGCGCGTCGCGGTGCACGGTCGCCGGAGCGGCGGATTCTTCGCAACCGGCGAAAACCTCGTACTCGACGCGACGTACGTCACCGCGCTCGATCCCGCGTTCATCAAGTTGGACGGCCCATTCACGACGGCGGATCCGTCGGCGGTAGCGAACTTCCGCGGCACGGACACGGGCGCGGATCTCAACTCGTGCATCACCATCGCGCCCGATTGGGAAGCGATTCCCGCGAACGCGACATACCGCCTCACCGTCGCGGGTCAGCCCGGTCGCGTGATCGCGACGACGCCGCGCGCTCGGATGCTGCCCGTGCAACTGTTCGCAGCGGCGGGCATGGCGCTCACGCCGGGCACGTCGCGCACGCTTTCGTTGACGTACAGCGCATCGGTCGGCCTGCACGTCATCGCGGAGTCGACGTTTCAGCTGACGTTCGGGCCGCCGGCAGCGACATCACGGCTCGTGCTCGCACCCGTCGTGCCGGCGACGGTGACCGGTTCGACGATCCCGGTGACATACGACATCCGCAGCTACCCGGCGTCGCTCGCCGCCAACCCCGTGCTCAACGTATCCGTTCCCGGTGAAGGAACCGTACAGATCGGCCGCGGCCTGTTGCCGTACTATTCCGCGATGCTCGCGTCGACGCACGGCACGATCAATGTGCCGGTTTCCGCGCTTGCCGGCGCCGGAACGTACACGTTCTGGATCGACATGCAGCCTGGAACGGAGATATCGGACCTAAGCGATCCGGCGTTCGCACGGATCGACGCGGGTACGGCGAGACCGCCGGCGCCGCTACTGTCCGCGCCGGGCCAAACGGCGTGGCACAGCGTCGTGGTGCCGTACAAGGCTCCGTTCACCGTGACGTACGACGTCTCCAACGTGCCGCGCGCGACCGGCGCGATCGTGGAACTCTCGGCACCGCCGCCGGCGCCCTCATTCTTCAACGCCGAGTACATCAGCGGCCTGAACACGTTTCGCAATCCCAACGGGAGTCAGCTCGATGACGACGGCCTGATCACCGGCTCCCTGTACCACGTGCCCGTGTCCGGCACGTCAGGGTCGGTCACGATCGATCCGAGCGTGGCCGCGATCCCGGCAACGTCGTACACGAACGTGCGGGTGATCCCGACGAGCGGCGGCACGCCGGTCGGCGAGGCCAGCGATGCCGACACGCTACAGTACCTGGGTATCGAACCCCTGTTCGGCGGCGAAATCAGCGACGCATACATCAACCCGGCCGGGACGGACGGCTTTCTGAGCGAGGACGTCAGTGCAGGCACGAGCGCGGACAGTCAGGGGCTGTATCTGTATACGTACGAACCGTTCGACGTCAACGCCGGAACGGTCGGCGGAGTACCGCTCACGTTCACGACGCCGAACTCCATCTACTTTCCGCCGGTGCAGAACGGCACGGCAATCGCAGAGGCCGCGCTCGACGGCGCTACGATGAACTTCTTTCGAGCGACGCCGCTCGAGGGGCCGTTCACGCAGTTCACGCTGCCCGCCACGGTATCGCCGTCGACGTGGCTCTGGGCGGCGGCGACGAACTCCTCGCCGACGCGATCCGCATATCTTGCGATCGACTACGCGAGCGGGGCGATCGACGTTCTCGCGGGTGACGTGACGACCGGCACGTTCAGCGCTCCGGTCGATGTCACGTCGATTCTCGGGCCGAACGTCGACGATGAAGCGATCGTCGACCTCGCGTACGATCCAAACGCCGACCGCGCCTACATCGTGAGCGAAGACTACACGTTGCGGTGCGATCAGCAGTCGCCGCAGCTGGTGACGGTCGACTTTGCGACGAGCTCGGCGTCCGCGCGACCGCTGCCGATCGGCGGCGGCACACCGTTCTACGGGGGCTATCAGTTCGCGGTCGACCCCGCAACGCACATGGCCGCTGTCGCGACGAGTTGTCAGTACGCCCGGGGCAACGTGGAGGCATTCCGGGCGGCGATGATACTGGTCGATCTACGCAGCGGGGTCACATCGAGCGTGTTCGAGCACGACCTCGATTCGAGCACGTTGTCGCACGGCTATCCCGCGATGATCGGCGGCGATTCACCGACGATCGGGATCGACTCCGTGAATCACCTCATCCTGCAGTGGTCCACGTTCTGCCCGCAACTGATTGCCGCAGTGGACGTCAACGCGCGCGCGTGCTTGAACGAGTACGATGAGCACGGCGCGCTGGTGAAGACGATACCGAACCTGTTCAGCAACGGGTTCATCGACTTCGGTACCGTCTTCAATGGCGTCAACGGGACCACGCGAACCGGCGTCGCCGACGGCCAAGAAGTCTATGGAGCGCAATTCATCATCAGCGTCGACGTCCAGCCGTACACGTACTGATGCACCCGCACGGTCCGGGCAGCGGACGCCGCCCGGGCCGTGGGTTGGAGTTCAGGGACTACGAGGTCCAGCCGAGGATGTACGTCTGCGAGGTGAACTGGCCGTCGGTCGTGCGCGGGTTCGAGATCGTCGGCACCGTGCATCGCGACGGAGTGTCGACGCTGATCTGTAGCAGGTACGGCTTCGGGTTGCTGTCATGCGAGATCTGCAGCGTGAACGAGCACGGCGATGCGTCATTCGAGTATACCCCTGCCTGGATCGGAACGGACTTGTACTGTCCCAGCGGAGGAAGCGTGTCGGACCACACTCCGTGCCCGCCGGCAGACGGGTCAGTCGCGCCCGGAGAAATGGGTCCGGCACTGAGGCCCGTGACGCTCGACGGCACGTTGAACAGCCCCATGTTGTTCGACGCGTCGTTGTCCTGCACCGCGAAGTACACGGTGAAGTTCGCGGCGGATGCTTGCGCGGCCGTCGCTCCGAGCGCGCCGCCGACCACGGCGGCCGCGATCGCGAGGGCTTTGAGACTACGGATCATGAATGGTTCTCCCGTTCGGATGCCCGTTTCAGGGCGGATGGACGGATCGAGCGGGCGGCGTCGCCGTGAACCAGTGAGCGCCGTCCGCTCGTCGCATGTCGGGGTGCGGCTACTTCATCGTGAACGTCACGGTGAAGTCGCCCTTGGTCTTGTCCGGTGGTGTGGAAGCCGCGGTGCACGTCACCTGGCCCGTCCAGCTCGCGCGCGCATCCGTGCTCAGGGCGAACCGTCCTCCGGCGTACGTCAGCGTGTACCGGAAGGTGCACTCGCGCGCGGGATCATCGACGGCACGGTAGATGAGCGCGCCCGCCAGCGCGCGAGCGCTGGTCGACGCGATCGTGTACGCGTCCGTCGTCCCGCGTGGGATCGTCGGGAGCGGCGCGTTGTCGGACGTCACGTAGCCGCCGAGCGTCGATGCGCTCGCCGCGTAGACGAGGTCGAATGCCGTCGCGGCGTTTGCCACGCGGACCGCCGCGGTCGGATTCGCCGCGGCCGTGCCTCCCGTCGCGATCGCAACGGCGAGGGTTGTCATCGGCCATGTCCTGCGTGATCGCCCGGTCACCACACCCCATCGGCTCCCAACTCGCCCGGCCGCGGACGGTCAACGACCGCCGCCCCGAGCGGGCTTCATTCTACGCGCTCTGTCGGCGAAACGCAATATCCTGCTATACTGATAGTAGCCATGACTAGCCATGACGCTCGCCGGGCCGGGATGATCCTCGGTGCCGCCGTCGCCACGCTGGCGATCGCGGAAGGCGCGGTCCCGTGGTCCGCGCCGCGCGCCGCCGCAGCTGCTCCGCCGCGCGCGACGGCGACGCCCGCGCCGCCGCCCGCCGTGCTGCAGGCGCAAGTCATCCCGGCGGCGCGCGCCGCAGCGGTACTGCACGGCCTGTTTCCGCGCGCGCGCATCCGCGTCGACCGCGCCGCGAACGCGGTACTCGTCGTCGCGCCGCCCGACGACGTCGCCGCGATGCGCACGGTGCTCGCCGGCATCGACGTGCGCGGTCCGATGCGCGCCACGACCGAGGCCGTGCAGCTGCACAGCGCGTCGCCGTCTGCCGTCGCGGCGCGCATTCGCGGCCTCTACCCGAGCGCACGCATCGAGACCGGGCCGAACCGCACGCTGCTCATCGCGGCGACGCCGGGCGACCTCGCGCAGATCAAGGCGCTGATCGCCGCGGTCGACACGCCGCCGGCGACGCTGACGCCCGCGGTCGCCGGCCCCGTCGAAGCGGTTCGCGTGACGAAGGCGTCGGCACGCGACGTGGCGCGCGCCGTCGCGCACCAGTTTCGCACGGTGCGCGCGTCCGTCGCCGGATCCTCCGTCGTGCTCAGCGGTCCGGCCGACGAGGTCAGTAAGGCGAAGGCGCTGGTCGCGCTCATCGACCAGCCGCAGGCGGGCGTGCGCTACACGCAGATCTATCGGCTCCGCTACGTCGAGGCGCGCTCGGTCGGCGATCTGATCGCGCGGTCGTTCCGCGACGCGCAAGTCGTTCCCGACGTCGCGCTCAACGCGCTCTCCGTCGTCGCGACGCCCTCGGAGCACGCGCGCATCGCCGACGCGCTCGCGCAGCTCGACGCGGTGCCGGGCATCGCGGGCGCGCCGCCCGTGCAGCAGCCCGGATCGGCGGAGCTCTCCGGCGGCGGCAGCGCGACCGTCGAAGTCATCGCGCTCAAGGCGGCCGCACCGGGGCTCAACGGCGCGCCCTCGTCGTCGGCGGCCGACATCGCGACGACGGTGTCGCAGGCGCTGCAGTCGCAGGCGCCCGACCTGCACATCACCGTGCCGCCGAACGGAACGCAGCTCGTGCTCACGGGCGGCGCGTACGCGATCCGTCTCGCGAAGCAGCTCATCGATCAGCTCGACGTCGAGCAGAAGCTCGTCGTGCTCGACACCGAGATCCTCGAAGTCGACGAGAACGCGGCGAAAAACCTCGGCCTCTCCTTCACCTCGCCGACGGTGAGCACGACGTTCAACGAGACGACGCCCGTGGCGCCGGACGGCGGCACGCCGCCGCCGTTCATCGGCTTCCAGCCGCTGACGCGCTCGCCGATCTCGTTCGGCATCACCCTGAACCTGCTCGTGCAGAGCGGAAAAGGGCGCGTGCTGGCGGACCCGCGCATCACGACGATCTCCGGGCGCACCGCGACGATCCGCGCCGGCGACAATATCGCGATCCTCACGACGACGGGCGGCGGAACGGGCACGGTCGCGACGACGCAGTTGCAGACGTTCCAGACCGGCGTGAGCCTCGACATCACGCCCGTCGTGAACGCGGGCAACTTCATCACCGTCTCGCTGCACCCGACGGTGAACAGTCTGGCCGGCATCACGAACGGCATCCCGCAGATCGCGACGCGCGATACTCAGACGACGGTCGCGATGCGCGAGGACGAGACGCTCGTGATCGGCGGCCTGATCCAGGACACATCGACGCGCACCGACATGAAAATTCCGCTACTCGGCGATCTGCCGCTGGTCGGGCGCCTCTTCCGCAATTCCGAGACCAGCTACGAGCGCAACGAGCTCGTCATCGCGGTGACGCCGCACATCGTCACGCCGGGCTCGGGTGCGTTCGTGCGCAGCGCGGTCCTTCCGGACGCGCCGACGGCCGCGCCGCTGCCCACGCTGCCGCCCGGCACGCGCCTTCCCGCCGCCCGCAGGCGCGCGCCGCCGACTCCCGCGCCGACGAGCGTTCCGGCGACGGCGCCGTCCGTGCGAGGGTCGCCCGTGCCCGGCACGCCTTCCGTACCGGCCGCGCAGGCGAGCGCATCCGCGTCGCCCCTCGCCGCCGCGTCCGCGGCGCCGGGTGTCTTCACGTTCGGCACCACGCCGGCGAGCACCGCGGCCGGGCCCAACGATCCGCCGCGGATCTACGCCGTGCGCTTCGGTCCGACGACATTGCGCAACGGCGCACAAGTGCATCTCACGGCCGTCACGTCGTCGAACGTCGTGCGGCTCGCCGTCGCGTACCCCGGCTTCGTGACGCAGATCGGCCAGAGCGCGCCCGGCGCGTGGGAGTCCGCGTACACGTTCAGCGCGGCCGGGCTTGCGCCCGGCCCCGCGCAGCTGACGCTGACCGCGTCCCGCCTCGACGGCGTGTCAGCGCAGCTGCCGATTTCGATCACCGTCGTGCCGTAAGCGCTCGACGATGCGCGCGCGACCGCTACGGCGATGCGGTCCCCGGCGATCCGACCTCGAGGGTGTTCTTCCGCGTTTGGCTCCGTTGGCTCTGCGGTTTGCTCTGCGCCTGGCTCTCGCCGCCGCCCTCATCCGGTGCGTGCTCGCCCTCGCCTTTGGCTTCGCTCAGCACTTGCGCGCCGTGCTGCTGCGCGGCTTGCTGCGCCGCTCCGAGCGCCGCCTGTGCGGTCTCCTGGATCACTTGCTTGCCGTGCTCGAGCGCGTCCGCGCCGACCGTCTTCGCGCGGTCCATCAGCTCATCGCGCAGCGGCCCGATCTTCTCGCGCTCGAGGTCGGTCACCGGCGCCGCGAGCCCGGCGAGAAACCCGACGGCCAGTGCGCCGAGCGCGAGCCCGAGCGGGTTCTCCGTCACGATGCCCACGCCGCGCCGTGCGACGCTGCCTACCTCGCCGGGGCTCGGGAGCTTCTGCGCGACCCCGCCCACCGCGTCCGTCACGTTGCTCGTCAAATTGCTCATGCTGCTCCCCACGGTGCTCCTTGCGTCGTCGATCTTGTCGGTGGTGGCGGACAACGTCTGAGATGCCGTGCGCGACGCGCCGCCGAGCGCCGTGCCGACCTTTCCGCGCGCACCGTCGACCGCGTCGACGACGACGCGCGTCGCACCGCCGAGCCGCCCTGCGGCGTCGTTCAGCGTGCCTTTCGCGACGTTCAACGTTCCCGACGCGCTCACGCCGACCGCCCCGGCAGTTTCGCCGAGCGTACCGGTTGCGCCGGCCATCGTGTGGCCGAGCGTGCCCGCCGCGCCCGAAACGGTCTCCTTGACGCTGTCCACGACATCGGCGAGGGTTCCGCGCACGGTCTCGACGCGCTCGTGCACCGCGTCCTTCATGCGCGCCGGCACGTCCGCCTTGTAGCTGAGCGCCTCGACCGTGTCGCCGAGCCGCGCCCGCGTCTCCTCTATCTCGCGCCGGATTTCGCTCGCGTCTTTACCCATTCGATGTCTTCCTTTACGGTGGCGGCGGTTTGCTCGGGAATGAGCGGAGCCGCATCATGCAACTTCTTCGTGCCGGTCATGACGAGCACGCCGGCGATGACGCCGTAGACGACCGTCACGATCAGCGCCGCTGCCCACAGGGGCACGGCGAGCGCGATCGCCGCGATCAGGAACGCCGTCAGCGCGCCGAACGCGCCGAGCCCGAAGAGCGCGCCGCCGCCGAACATTCCCGCGGACGCGACGGCCGGCCGTGACTTCTCGAGGATTTCCGCCTTGGCGAGCGCGAGCTCTTGCCGTACGAGCGTCGAGAGCTCGTTGCCGAGATCGCGCAAGAGCTCGCCGATCGGACGATCGGCTTCGCGCGGCGCGTCAGCTCGCATGGCCGCTCCCGCCGGAACGGTCACCGTACGTGGTTTCGCCGTACGTCGTCCCGCCGTATCCGCTGCCGCCGTATTCGCTCGACGATCCGCTCGAGTCGCCGGACGACTCGAGGCGCTCGCGATAGCGCCGCGCGCTCGACGTCTTGAGGAAGCGCGACACCGCGAAACCGACCACCAGCGCAGCCGCCGCCGCAGCCCACGGCTGCTGGCGCGCGATGTTCTCGAGGTCGCCCAGGAGCCGGTCGCTGTCGGCGTCCTGCAGATAGCGGCCGATACCGTCCACGAAGTCGGCGCCTTGGTCGACGTAGTCGGCCGCGAGGCCGATCGGGCCGCTCGCGCGCAGCTCGTCGCCGACTTTGCGCAGCTCTTGCGCGACCGAACCGACTTGCTGCCCGATCTCGGTCGTTCGGTCGTCGATCTGCTTGGTTACGAACGATTTGCCTTGATTGACTGCGTTTTGTGCCGTCTCTCGGACGTCTGTCTGCATTCCATCCCTCGCCAGTAGAAGAGCGTCGGCAAACACTCTACCCACCGTTACGGGAACGGCTCGCTCGCCGAGCGCGGGAGCCGTGCGCCGCCGCGGGGTACACCCACGAGCGTGAGCACGTTGTCGCCGCAGCGCTCTCCGGCGCTCCGGACGCTGGAGTTCGACCACCTCGAGCTCTGGGTGGGGAACGCCAAACAGGCCGCGCACTACTACTGCACCGCGTTCGGTTTCCACCCGCTCGCGTACGCCGGCCCGGAGACCGGCTTGCGTGACCGCGCTTCGTACGTCGTGCGCCAGAGCGACCTGACGCTCGTGCTCACCTCGGCGCTCCGCCCCGACGACCCCGTGTCCGCGTTCGTGCATCACCACGGCGACGGCGTGCGCGACGTGGCGCTGCGCACGTCCGACGCGCGTGAAGCCTTCGCCGCCGCCGTTGCGGGCGGCGCGCACCCCGTCGGGGCGCCGGCGGAACGCAGCGACGAGGCCGGCCGCGCCGCGGTCGCGACGATCGCGACGTACGGTGACACGGTGCACACCTTCGTCGAGCGCGCGGGTTACGGCGGCGTGTGGCTTCCCGGCTACCGTCCGTGGTCGGCCGTGCTCTCACCGTCGCACGACGTCGGGCTCGTGCGCGTCGACCACTGCGTCGGAAACGTCGGCTGGGGCGAGATGGACCGCTGGTGCGACTACTACGCGAACGCGCTCGGCTTCACGCAGCTGATCGGCTTCGACGACAAGGACATCTCGACGGAGTTCACCGCGCTGCGCTCGAAAGTGATGCAGAGCCCGGGCGGCAAGGTCAAGATGCCCATCAACGAGCCCGCCCAGGGGCTGAAAAGGTCCCAGATCGAGGAGTATCTCGAGTTCCACGGCGGCCCGGGCGTCCAGCACGTCGCGATCGCGACGAACGACATCGTCGACACCGTCCGCGCGCTCCGCGCCAACGGCGTGGAGCTTCTTGACACTCCCCAAACATATTACGACACGCTCGGCGAGCGCGTCGGGGCGATCGAGGAGGACGTCGCGGTCCTGCGCGACCTCGATATTCTCGTCGATCGGGACGATAACGGGTACATGCTGCAGATCTTTACCAAGCCGCTGCAGGATCGGCCCACGCTGTTCTTCGAGATCATTCAGCGTCGCGGCTCGTTGTCGTTCGGCAAGGGCAACTTCAAGGCGCTGTTCGTGTCGATCGAGCAGGAACAAGCGAAACGCGGAAATCTCTAGCGACGCATCCTTCTTCCTCGGGTTTTTCGTAGCGATCGGCGCGTTCAACGCGCTGCTCTACATCGTGCTGCGCGACGTCCCGTTCGGATGGTACGCGACGTCGATGTTCTCGCTCGTGGGACTCACGCTCGTCGAAACGCGCGGTCTCGGGTCCGGCACCGTCAAGCTGCAGCACGTCAGCGAGGCCGTTACGCTCGCGCTGTATTACATCGCGCTGACGGGGTTCTGCCGCTCGTTCCTGAGCCTCGTGCGGTGGCGCAAGCTGCTCGACGCCTTCACGCTGCCCGTGCTCCTGGCCAACGTCGTGCTGATCTTCGTCGAGAAGCTCGGCGTGTGGCGCGGCTCGGGTCCCGTGCTCGACGAGGCGCTGCAGGCGGCATTGCTCGCGCTGCTCTTCGCGCGCGGCGTCGCGGCGAAGCGTGACGGCTTCGAGCCGGCGCGGTTCTATCTCGTGGCGTTCGCGTTCGCCGCCGCCGGCATCCTCGTCAACGACCTGAACCTGCACGGGCTGCTCTTCCCGCACCGCAACCTGACGCGCGCGTTCGACGCCGGCCTCTCGCTCGAGGCACTGCTGCTCGCGCTCGCGCTCGCCGACCGGAACCGCGCGCTCTCCGCGCTGATCTCCCTCGACGGTCTGACCGGAATCGCCAACCGCCGCTCGTTCGACGGCGCGATGTCGCGCGCGTGGGACCGGTCGCGGCGCTCGCACACCGCGCTCGGCGTGCTGATGATCGACGTCGACCACTTCAAGCGCTACAACGACACGCACGGCCACCAGGCCGGCGACGAGATCCTGCGCCGCGTGGCGGAAGGCGTGCAGACCGCGGTGCTGCGCCCCGACGACGTCGCCGCGCGCTACGGCGGCGAGGAGTTCGCGATCGTGCTGCCGCTGGCGGAGGGCGAGGCATCACGCGTCGTCGGCGAGCGCGTGCGGCACAACGTGCGCGCGCTCGCGATCCCGTATCCCGAGGCGCCCAGCGGAATCATCACCGTCAGCGTCGGCGTCGCCTCGACACGCCCCGCGGAGTCCGGCATGACGCCGGCCGACCTCCTCGCCGCGGCGGACGCCGCGCTCTACCAGGCGAAGCACGGCGGCCGCGACAAGGTCGTGCTCGCCCCGCTCGGGCGCTCAACTCCCGAACCCGTCCTCCGATAACCCGGTCAATGAGGGACCGCAGCTTCGCCGACTTCATGGTCGGCGCGCTCGCATGCATGTCCGTGCTCGGGTTCTACGCGCTGCTCAAGGAGTCGGAGCTCAACGCGCAGGCGCGGCGGCGCGCCGCCGCGGAGCGCTGGACGCTGCCGCTCAAGCGCAAGAAGCGCCGTTCTCCGGAGGACGACTGCCGCCACTGCACGGGAACCGGCGAGTGCGAAGACTGCGCGCCCGCTCCGTGCCGCGTCTGCAGCGGCAACGGCCTGCAGCCGCACGACGCGGCCATCGTCTCGCGCCTCGCGGCGCTCTGGAACCCTTCGACGTAGCTCAGGACTTCGCCCGACGACGTAGCTCAGGACTTCGCCCGACGACGTAGCTCAGGACTTCGCCCGACGACGTAGCTCAGGACTTCGCCCGACGACGTAGCTCAGGACTTCGCCCGACGACGTAGCTCACGACTTCGCCGCAAGCGGAATCAGCCGACCGTCAGCGGGCGATACCGCAGGCGGTGCGGGCGCGCCGCTTCCTCGCCGAGGCGCGCCTTTTTGTTCGCTTCGTACTCCTGGTAGTTGCCCTCGAAGAAGAACACGCGCGAATCGCCTTCGAACGCGATGATGTGCGTCGCGATCCGGTCGAGGAACCACCGGTCGTGACTGATGACCATGACCGTCCCGGCGAACTCGCTGAGCGCGTCCTCGAGCGCACGCAGCGTCTCGACGTCGAGATCGTTCGAGGGCTCGTCGAGCAGCAGCGCGTTCGCGCCCGCCATGAGCGTCTTCGCGAGGTGCAATCGTCCGCGCTCGCCACCCGACAGCGTGCCGACCGCCTTCTGCTGGTCCGCACCCTTGAAGTTGAAGCGACCGAGATACGCGCGTGACGGCATCTCGAAGCGCCCGATCTGCAGCACGTCGCGCCCGCCGGTGACGTCCTCGAAGACGGACTTCGCGTCCTCGAGCGATTCGCGCGTCTGATCGACGACCGCGAGCTTCACCGTCGGGCCGATGCGAATCGCGCCCGCGTCGGGCTGCTGCGTGCCGGCGATCATGCGGAACAGCGTCGTCTTGCCCGCGCCGTTCGGGCCGATGATGCCGACGATCGCGCCCGCCGGAACCGTGAACGACACGTCGTCCATCAGCAGACGGTCTCCGTACGCCTTGCGCACGCCCTCGAACGCGATGACCTGCTCGCCGAGGCGCTCCGCGACGGGGATGAAGATCTCTTGCGTCTCGTTGCGGCGCTGGTACTCGTACGTCGAGAGCTCCTCGAAGCGCGCGATGCGGCTCTTGTTCTTCGACTGCCGCGCCTTCGCGCCGGAGCGCACCCACTCGAGCTCCCGCTTGAGCGCCTTCTGCCGGGCGGATTCCGAGGCTTCTTCCTGCGCGAGCCGCGCCTGCTTCTGGTCGAGCCAGCTGCTGTAGTTGCCCTTCCACGGGATGCCGCGGCCGCGGTCGAGCTCGAGGATCCACTCCGCGGCGTTGTCGAGGAAGTAGCGATCGTGCGTCACCGCGACGACGGTGCCCGGAAAGCGCTGCAGAAACTGCTCGAGCCACTCGACGCTCTCCGCGTCGAGATGGTTCGTCGGCTCGTCGAGCAGCAGCATGTCGGGCTTCGAGAGCAGCAGCCGGCACAGCGCGACGCGGCGCTTCTCACCGCCCGACAGCGGCCCGATGCGCGCGTCCCACGGCGGGAGGCGCAGCGCGTCCGCCGCGATCTCCAGCTGCTGCTCGACGTCGTCGCCGCCGGCGGAGAACAGTACCGCTTCGAGCTTCGCCTGCTCCTCGGCGAGCTTCTCGAAGTCGGCGCCGGGCTCACCATACGCCGCGTAGATCGCGTCGAGACGCGCGCGCGCGGCCGTGACTTCGGTGAGCCCTTCCTCCACCGCCTCGCGCACGGTACGCTCGGGGTTCAGCTGCGGTTCCTGCGGCAAGTAGCCGATGCTGATCCCCGGCATCGGGGTCGCATCGCCTTCGATGTCGGTGTCGGCGCCGGCCATGATGCGGAGCACCGTGGACTTGCCGGCACCGTTCAGGCCGAGGATGCCGATCTTCGCGCCGGGCAGGAAGCTCAGAGAGATGTCCTTGAGGATCTGCCGGTTCGGCGGTACCTTTTTGCCGACCCGGAACATCGAGTACACGTACTGCGCCACGCGCTCGGCTTCGCACGGTTTCGTGCGGGGACCCGCGCTCTCGAGCTCGTCCGCGAGCGTGGCGGTGCCGAACCGCGCGGCGTCGTAGTTCGGCGGGAAAGGACTTGCGGAACATCATGAGCGCAGAGACGAACGCACCAGCGACCGCCCCGGCGAACGGGCAGACGAACGGGCAAGCCGACGGCCAACCGAACGCCCGAACGTTGACGGACGGCTTCCACCTCGTCGTGGATGCGCTGAAAGTCAACGGCATCGAGAACATCTACGGCGTCGCCGGCATCCCGATCACGGATCTGCTGCGCCTCGCGCACGCCGAAGGTCTGCGCTACATCGGGTTCCGGCACGAGCAGCAGGCCGCGAACGCCGCGGCGATCGCGGGCTTCATCACGGGCAAACCGGGGATCTGCATGACGGTGTCGGCGCCCGGCTTCCTCAACGGTCTGGTCGGGCTCTCGAACGCGACGGTCAACTGCTTCCCGATGGTGATGATCAGCGGGTCGAGCGACCGCAACATCGTCGACCTCGAGCAGGGCGACTACGAGGAGATGGACCAGCTGAGCGTCGCGCGGCCGCACGCGAAGGCGGCATACCGCGTCAACCGCCCGCAGGACATCGGCCTCGGCGTCGCCCGCGCGATCCGCGCCGCCTCGTCCGGGCGTCCGGGCGGCGTCTACCTCGACCTCACCGCCGAAGCGCTCGCGGCCGTCGTCGATGCGGACACCGCGCGCGGCTCGCTGATCAAGGTCGTCGATCCGTCGCCCGCGCAGCCCGCCTCGCAGGAGGCGATCGCGCGCGCGCTCGACGTGCTCGCCTCCGCGCAGCGTCCGTTGGTGCTGCTCGGCAAAGGCGCGGCGTTCGCGCAGGCCGACGACGAGATCCGCACGTTCATCGAGACGACCGGCGTCCCGTTCCTCCCGATGTCGATGGCGAAGGGCCTGCTGCCCGACGACCATCCGCAGTCGGCCGCCGCGGCGCGCTCGTTCGCGATCGGGCAGGCCGACGTCGTGCTGATCGCGGGCGCGCGCCTGAACTGGCTGCTCTCGCACGGCAGGGGGCCGCTGTGGTCGCCCGACACCAAGCTCATCCAGGTCGACATCTCGGCGACGGAGATGGACAGCAACCGCGCAATCGCGGCGCCCGTCGTGGGCGACATCAAGTCGGTGTTCGCGGCGTTCAACGCGGCACTCGAGCCGGGCCGCGTCAAGCCGAGCGCGCAATGGCTCGACGACATCGGCGCGCGCAAGAAATCGAACGTCGACAAGATGGCGAAGCGCCTCGCCGCGGATCCGAGCCCGATGAACTTTTCGAGCGCGCTGCGCGCGGTGCGCGACGCGATCGCCGGCAACCCCGACGTCTACATCGTGAATGAGGGCGCGAACACGCTCGACTTCGGGCGCAACGTGCTCGACATGTTCAAGCCGCGCCACCGCCTCGACTCCGGCACGTGGGGCGTGATGGGCATCGGCATGGGCTACGCGATCGGCGCGGCCGTCGAGACGGGACAGCCGGTCGTCGCGGTCGAGGGCGATTCGGCGTTCGGCTTCAGCGGCATGGAGCTCGAGACGATTTGCCGCTACGGCTTGCCGGTGACGACGGTCATCTTCAACAACAGCGGCATCTACCGCGGCGACAAACCGGGTGCGGCGCCGTCACCGACCGGCTTCATCGCCAACGCGCGCTACGAGAAGATCATCGAAGCGTTCGGCGGCCGCGGCTACTACTGCGAGGACACGCGCTCGCTCCAGGCCGCGGTGAGCGAATCGCTCGCGTCCCGCAAGCCGGCGTTGATCAATGCGATCATCGATCCGACCGCCGGCACCGAGAGCGGCCACATCCAGAATCTCAACCCGAAGAGCGCGCTCCACCTCGGCGTGACGCACTCCGCGGCGCAGCCGGTCAGACCTTGACCGACTTCGCCGCCCGCTCGACGTAGCTGTTGTCGAACAGCTTCGTTCGGGTCGACCGTCGACTGCTTCGCGAGAAAGTAGTTGTTCGTCTCGATGACGGCACGGACGCCTTCGAGCGCCATCTCGCCGTGCTGCGTGTACGCCGGGCGGGAATGGCTGTACGACGCCGCCCAATCGCCCGCCGGCGTGCCGCCCCGCATCTCGTCCGACAGCACCGCGGCGATCTGCGCCGACGTGTGGGTGGCCATGAACTTCTGCGCGCGGACCAGCGCATTGACGACCTTCTGCGTGCGGTCGCCGTGCTTCTCCAGGACGTCGCCGCGCGTGAGCGCGCCGGTGAAGCAGTACTGCCCGAAGCCGAGCGCGCGCCGCGTGTCGCCGGAGGTGAACATGCCGAGCCACTGCACGCCGCGGCCGGCCTTGATCAGCGTCGTCACGTACGGGTCGACGCCGTAGGCGACGTCGACCTGATTGCCGCTCAGCGCCGCGATCATCGTGCTGCCCGCGCCCACGCCGACGATCTTCACGTCGTCCTTCGAGAGTCCCGAGCGGTGCGCCATCCAGATCGCGAGGACGTTCGTCGCGGAGCCGATCGACGTGATCCCGATCGTCTTGCCCTTGAAGTCCGCGAACGTCTTGTACTTGTCGCGGTCGCCGGGCCGCACCACCAGCGAGATGCCCGGCTGGTTCATGAAGTCGGCGACCATCACGAGCGACTTGCCGTGCTCGGCCGCCGCGATCGCGTGGTCGATGGCGTTGCCGCTGTAATCACACTGTCCGGACGCGAGGGCCGCAGCGGCCTCGCTGCCGCCCTTCACGTAGGTCAAGTCGACGTCGAGGCCTTCCGCGTCGAAATAGCCGAGCGACTTCGCGAGATCCCACGGAAAGTAGACCAGGCCGTGCTCGGCGCCGACCACGACCGGCACCTTCTCCTTCGGCGGCGCGGCGATCGTGATCGCCGGCGCGCCGAACGCCGTCGTCGCGCCCGCCGCCGCCAGGCCGCCGAGCACGCTGCGCCGTGAGATCGGAAATCGAGCCATGACCTACTCCCTTGGGCGGATCGGCCGGTACGGCCGAACGCGAAGAGTTCGCGAAGCGGCCTCATGCGGGCTTCCAGACGAGCAGCCGCCGCTGGAGCCACTGGAAGAACAGATTGATCGCGAACACGAGGACCATCAGGATGACGAGCCCGCCGAACACGCCGCTCGTGTTCAGCTGCGACTCGGAGGATTGGATGCGGTAGCCCACGCCGGCCTGCGCGCCGAAGTACTCGGCGACGACGGCGCCGATCAGCGCGAAGCCGACGGCCGACCGCAGCGACGAGAAGATCCAGGTCAGCGCGGACGGGATCAGCACGTGGCGGATCACCGCGAGCGGTTTCGCACCCATCACGCGCACGTTCGCGACGAGCGTCGGATCGACGTCCTTGATCCCGTCGTACGTCGCGAAGAACACGACGAAGACGACCAGTGCGACCGCGCTGACCACCTTCGAGGCGAGCGTCGTCAAGCCGAACCACAGGATGAAGAGCGGCACCAGCGTGACGCGCGGCAGCGAGTTCAGCAGTACGAGCACCGGGAGGAACGTCGCGCCGAGCCAGCGGTTCGCGGCGAGCAGCACCGCCAGCACGACTCCGGCCGCGCCGCCGATCACGAGACCGAGCATCGTCTCCTCCATCGTGATCGCGACGTCTTTCGCCACATAGCCGTGGCGCCACCAGTCCGCGATCGTCGCACCGATCTGCGACGGCGACGCGAACAGGAACGCATCGATGCGGCCCGCGCGCACGCGCGCCCTCCCACGCCAGCAGGAACGCCGCGAGCAGCGCGACCTGGATCGCCGCGACGATGCGGCGGTCAACCGGCCGCGTTCGCTCGCGCATAGCTCTCCAGGACCTCGTCGCGCAGATCGTTCCACATCCGCGAGTACAGCTCGGTGAACCGCGGATCGAAGCGAATCGCCTCGATGTCGCGCGGCCGCGGCAGCGGCACCGCGTAGCGCGCCTTCACGCGCGCCGGGCCCGCGGTCATGACGACGACCTCGTCGGCGAGCGCGATCGCTTCCTCGAGATCGTGCGTCACGAAGATGACCGTCTTGCCGGAGCCCTGCCAGAGGCCGAGCAGCTCCGCCTCCATGAGGTTGCGCGTCTGCACGTCGAGCGCCGCGAAGGGCTCGTCCATCAACAGGATCTCGGGGTCGTAGACGAGCGTCTGCGCGAGCGCGACGCGCTTGCGCATCCCGCCCGACAGCTGGTGCGGGTACGCGCCCTCGAAGCCGCGCAGCCCGACGCGCGCGACCCAGTCGGCGACGCGCGCGCGCGCCGTCTCGCCGCGGATGCCGCGCAGCGTCAGCGGCAACGAGACGTTGTCGCGCACGGTCTTCCACGGCAGCAGCGCGTCGCGCTGGAACAGGAACGCGATGCCCGCGGTGATGCCGTTCACGGGAAGCCCGCGCACGCGGACCGTCCCCGACGTCGCGCCGTCGAGCCCCGCGATGAGCGAGAGCGTCGTCGACTTGCCGCAACCGGACGGTCCGACGAGCGCGACGAAACGCTGCGACGTGACGTCGAGGTCGACGTCGCGCAGTGCCGTGTAGCCTGTCTCGAAGGTCTTCGACACGCGCTCGAGCGCGATGATCGGCGCTATGGCGCGCCTCCGATACCGAGCTCGGCGAGCACGTCATCCGTGTCCGCGCCGATTGCGCGCGCCGCGTGGTCCGACACGGTCGGATGCGCGGCGAACCGCGGGACGGGCGCCGTCGTCGCGACGCGGTTGCCGGCGTCGTCCTCGAGGCGCCGCACCACACCGCGCGCGCGCACCTGCTCGTCGGCGACGATGTCGGCGATCGAGTACACCGGCCCGGCGGGGACGCCGGCGTCGGCGAGCAGGCGCGCGATGTCACCGGCGTCGCGCGCGCGCGTCCACTCCGCGACGAGCGCGTCGATCTCGGCCGCGTGCTCGGTGCGCTCGCGGTTGCCGCGGTAGCGCGGCTCGTCGGCCAGCTCCGGGCGCCCGATCGCCGCAACGAAACGGCGGAACAGCGAGTTCGCGTTGGCCCCGATCGCGATCCAGCGCCCGTCGCGCGTCGGGTAGACGTTCGAGGGCGCGACCGCGTTGTGAAAGTTCCCGGAGCGCTCGCGCACGATGCCGAGCGCGTCGTACTCGGGCAGCTGGCCCTGCGTGAGCGCGACGCACGACTCGAGCAGCGAGATGTCGATGCGGTCGCCGGCGCCGTCGCGTTCGCGCGCGAACAGCGCTGCTTCGATCGCGACGACGCAGTACAGCGCGGCGAGCTCGTCGGCGAGCGAGATGCCGATGCGCACGGGCGGCCGGTCGGGATATCCCGTGACGTACCGCAATCCGCTCATCGACTCGGCGATGTTGCCGAAGCCCGTGCGCTCGCGGTACGGGCCATCCTGGCCGTATCCGCTGATCGAGGCGTACACGATGCGCGGGTTCTCCGCGCGCAGCGCGTCGTAGCCGAGGTCCCACGCCTCGAGCCGTCCGGGCCGAAAGTTCTCGAGCAGCACGTCGCAGCGCAGCGCGATCGCGCGGACGGTCGCGCGGTCGCGCTCGTCGTGCAGATCGAACCGCACGAAGCGCTTGTTGCGGTTGTGCGACTTGAACCACCACGAGGTGCCGTCGGGCGCCGGAGGGCCCCACGTGCGCAGGCCGTCGCCCTCGGCACTTTCGACCTTGATGACCTCCGCGCCGAGGTCGGCGAGAAGCCGTCCCGCGGCCGGTCCCGCCACGGACGAGCCCAGTTCGAGCACGCGAATGCCGTCGAGCGGCGGCCGATACGAGGTCACGCCGGGATGAGGCCGACGGCGTACGCGGAGAAGCGGCGGTCCGCCGTCACGATGCGATACCCTTCGACGATCGCCTGAGCGATCAGCATGCGATCGAACGGGTCGTCGTGATGGCGTGGGAGATCCGCCACCGCCAGCGCGTGCTCGAGGCGAACGTCGATCACTCGGAAGTCGCCGTGCTGCGCACGCGCCGCGATATATGATGCCGGCGGAGCAGGAAGGGCGAGCTTCCCCATCGCGTACTTGATCGATATCTCCCACGCCGACGCGGTCGACAGATAGAGCGACGTGGCCGGGTCGAACAAGACTCGCCTCGTCGACTCACCGAACCGCTCCGAGCCGAGATTCCACCAGAGCCAAATGTGCGTGTCGAGCAGTAGCTTCACATGAAGTAGCGGGGGATCTCCGGTGGCAGCGGGTCGTCGAAGTCGTCGGGAACCTCGAACAGCCCGCGGTCGATGCCGAAGCCGCGATTCGGATACTTCTCGGCAGGCGCGTCGTTCAGACGAACGATCTTCGCGACCGGTCGTCCGTGCCGCGCGAGGATGACCTCTTCACCACGCTCCGCCGCGTCGATGAGCTGCGACAGCTTCGCCTTCGCCTCGGCGATGTTGACGGGGTCCACGCGACCAGCATAGCGGAGGTGACCAACCTTGGTCAAGTCGAAATGCGGTGCATGCCGCTGCTGCTGACGCCGCCCTCACCCACCGTCGATGCCGTCATGCTCGAAGCGCGCGCGTCCGGTTTCGCGAAGCGCTCGATCAAGAACGAGGCGAAGCTCGCGGCAATCGATCTCGCGATCCGCTGCATCGACCTCACGACGCTCGAAGGGCGCGACTCGCCCGGTCGCGTGCGCTCGCTGTGTGCGAAGGCCGCGTTTCCCGCACCCGGTGCGCCCCGCGTGGCCGCGGTCTGCGTGTATCCGAACCTGGTCGCGGCGGCGAAAGAAGCCCTGCGCGGCACGGACGTCAAGGTCGCCTCCGTCGCGACGGCGTTTCCGAGCGGCCTCTCCTCGCTCGACGTCAAGCTGCGCGACACCGAGGCCGCGCTCGCGTCGGGTGCGGACGAGATCGACATGGTGATCGACCGCGGCGCGTTCCTCGCGGGCGACGAAGCGCAGGTGTTCGACGAGATCGTCGCCGTCAAACGGATCTGCGGCGGCGTGCACCTCAAGGCGATCCTCGAGACGGGCGAGCTCGGCTCGTACGACGCGACGCGGCGCGCGAGCGACCTCGCGCTCGAAGCGGGTGCCGACGTGATCAAAACGTCGACCGGCAAGATCGGCACGTCGGCGACGCTCGCGACGGCGCTCGTCATGGCGGAGGCGATCCGCGACTTCAACCGCCGGACCGGCGAGCGGCGCGGCCTCAAGGTGGCGGGCGGCGTCCGCAACACGAAGGCCGCGATCGCGTACCTGGTGCTGCTCGACGAGACGCTCGGCGCGCCGTGGCTCTCGCCCGACCTCTTCCGCATCGGCGCCTCGGCGCTGCTCGACGACCTGCTGATGCAGCGCGAAAAGCTCGCGACGGGACGCTACGGTTCCTTGGATTACATCGCCAAGGACTGAGACGTTCTCGCGCCCTTCGACGACGAGGCTAGGGCGCGGCGCCGTCCTTCGCGGACGCGTTGCCGGCGTCGAACACCATGCGGACGCGCGTGCCGCCCTCGGTGTCGATCGAGACGGCGCGCGCGATCGCGCGCACGATGCGCAGCCCGAGACCGCGCCCTTCGCGCAGCTCGCGGTCGATGAACGAGCCGCGGTCGTAGACGTCGACCAGGAGCGTGTTCTCGTCGTCGGTCGACGCGTGCAGCTCGACGCGTCCCGGCGCCTGCGTCTGGTAGGCGTGCTCGACCGCGTTGGCGACCGCCTCGCCGACCGCGATGACGATGTCGTCGCGCAGCGCGGGCTCGATGTCGATCGCGTTCAGGAAGGCGCCGAGCGCGTGGCGCAGCTGCGCCGGCGTCTCGGCGTCGCCCGTCTCGCGGTTGATGCGCAGCTCCGAATGCCCCGTCACCGCTGCGGTGTACCCGCGAGACACGTCCGGTCACGCCGCCCCCGCAGCTGCTCCTCGCGCCCCAGGAGGCGGACGCCCGCCGCCCCGCCGCGCCGGGGGCGCGGCGCGGCGCGGCGAATCTTCCGGCGTGGCCCTCGCGTACGCCCCCTCGCTCGAATCGACGCCGGTCCGCATCGCGCCGCGGTACGGGCACTTCATCGGCGGCGCGTGGGTGCCGTCCAGCGGCGGCGCGACGTTCGCGACCGTCAATCCGGCGACCGAGGAGACGCTCTCGCAGGTCGCGGTCGGGACGCCGGAAGATGTCGACCGCGCCGTCTCCGCGGCGCGCACGGCGTTCGAGAAGTACTGGAAGCGGATGCGCCCGGCCGACCGCGCGAAGTACGTCTATCGCATCGCGCGCGCGATCACCGAGCGCTCGCGCGAGCTCGCGGTGCTCGAGTCGACCGACGGCGGCAAGCCGATCAAGGAGTCGCGCGACTTCGACGTCGTGCAGGCCGCCGCACACTTCTTCTACTACGCCGGCTGGGCGGACAAGCTGCGCTTCGCGTTCCACGGCGTGCCGGACCCGGTGCCCGTCGGCGTCGTCGGATCGATCGTGCCGTGGAACTTTCCGCTGCTGATGGCGGCGTGGAAGCTCGCGCCGGCGCTCGCGTGCGGCAACACGGTCGTGCTCAAGCCCGCCGAGACGACGCCGCTCACCGCGCTGCTGCTCGCGGAAATCTGCGAGGAGGCCGATCTCCCGCCGGGGGTCGTGAACGTCGTCACGGGCGACGGCCGCACCGGCGCCGGGATCGTGGGGCACCCGGGGATCGACAAGATCGCGTTCACGGGCTCGACCGAGGTCGGCAAGATCATCCAGCGCACGCTCGCCGGCGCGCGCAAGCCGATGACGCTCGAGCTCGGCGGCAAGGCGGCGAACATCGTCTTCGCGGACGCGCCGCTCGACCAAGCCGTCGAAGGCGTCGTCAACGGCATCTACTTCAACCAAGGTCACGTGTGCTGCGCCGGCTCGCGTTTGCTGGTGCAGGAGTCCGTCCACGACGATGTCGTCGCGCGGCTGCGGGAGCGCATCGAGACGCTGCGCGTCGGCAACCCGCTCGACAAGAACACGGACATCGGAGCGATCAACTCGCGCGCGCAGCACGCGAAGATCGCGGAGCTCCTCGAGAGCGGGGTCGCGGAGGGTGCCGTGCTGCACCAGCAGTCGTGCGATCTTCCCGAACGCGGATGGTTCCACCGCGCCGCGTTCTTCACCGGCGTCTCGCAGTCGCACCGTATCGCGCGCGAGGAGATCTTCGGCCCGGTGCTTTCGATCATGACGTTCCGCACGGCCGACGAGGCGATCGAGAAAGCGAACAACACGCCGTACGGCCTGTCCGCCGGCGTCTGGACGGACAAGGGCGCGAAGTCGATGTACGTCGCCCAGCGCCTGCACGCGGGCGTGGTGTGGTGCTCGACGTTCAACCAGTTCGATCCGAGCTCGCCGTTCGGCGGATTTCGCGAGTCCGGATTCGGCCGCGAGGGCGGCGTCGCGGGGCTGCGCCCGTACGTGGCCGGCTGAGGGAAAGCGGCCGCGCCCGGGTAAGACCGCAGCCGTGGACACGCTCGCTCACGCCGCGCGGGTCGACCGTGACGCGATGGTCGCGCGCTATCGCGCGAACCGCCGGCGCACGGCGAATCTCTTCGCGCTGATCGCGCCCGAAGCGTACGAGACCGCGCCGATCCCGCTGCGGCACCCCTTCGTGTTCTACGACGGCCACATCCCCGGGTTCGCGTACGTCACGCTCGTCCGCGACGCGCTCGGCCGCGGGTCGATCGATCCGCACCTCGAGCGCCTGTTCGACCGCGGGATCGACCCGCGTGACGCATCCGCGGCCTCGGCGCACAAACGTTCCGCGTGGCCCGACCGCGCCGCCGTGCGCGCGTTCGGCGACGCGTGCGACGGAGCGATTCTCGATGCGCTCGCGCACGCGCGGCTGGAGGACGACGCGAACCCGCGCCTCGTGCGCGCGCAGGCGGCGTACACGATCCTCGAGCACGAGGAGATGCACCACGAGACGCTCACGTACATCGTGCACCGCCTCGCACGCGAGCTGCAGCGCGGGCCGCTCGGCGCGCATCGCGATGCCGCTCCGGCGCGGCGCGATCCCGTCGCGATCGCCCCAGGCCGCGCGACGCTCGGCGCACCGCACGATGCGCTCGCATTCGGCTGGGACAACGAGTTCGACGAGCACGCGGTCGACGTCGCGGCGTTCGCCGTGGACGCGCATGACGTGACGAACGGCGAGTACCTCGAGTTCCTGCGCGACGGGGGCCCGACGCCCCCGAACTGGGTCGAGCGCGACGGCGAGCTGATGCTGCGCGCGTGCTTCGAGGACTTGCCGCTTCCGCACTCGTGGCCGGTGTGGTGCACGCAGCAGCAGGCCGCGGCGTTCGCGCGGTGGAGCGGCGCGCGGCTGATGACCGAGCCGGAGTTCCACCGCGCCGCGTACGGGACGCCGCACGGTGACGAGCGTCCGCACCCGTGGGGCGACGACGCGCCCGACCCCGCGCGCCACGGCAACTTCGGCTGGCGCCGCTTCGACCCCGAACCGGCCGGCGCGTCGCCGGCGGGCGCGAGCGCGTGGGGCGTGCACGACCTGGTCGGCAACGGCTGGGAGTGGACCGCGACGCCGTTCGCGCCGTTCCCCGGCTTCGAGGCGATGGCGTCGTACCCGCGGTACTCGGCCGACTTCTTCGACGGGATGCACTACGTGATGAAGGGTGCATCCCCGGTCACCGCGAGCACGCTGGTGCGGCGGTCGCTGCGCAACTGGTTCTACGCGGACTATCCGTACGTGTACGCGACGTTCCGCCGCGCGTACGACCGCTGACGCGCGTCGGGGCGCGAACGAAGACGGGCGCCGTTCGCACGGCGCCCGTCTTCGTTGTCGTCGTTTACCCCGTCGCCTACTTGGCGGGCGGCGGCATGTAGTGGAACTTCTTGAGGACTCCTTGTCCCTGAGGTCCCGCGACCATCGCGACGAACTCTCTGCCGAGGGCGGCGTTCTTCGCGTTCTTCGTGACGGTCATCGAATAGATCGACACGACGTTGTACTTGTCGTCGATCTGGATGTCGTCGTACTTCGCCGGGTTGACGTCCGATGCGAACGTGATGCCGGCGTTCGCCTTCGGGCCGATCGCGTCGACCACGTCGCTGCCCTTCTCGCTTTGCACGGCGATGTTCTTGCGAACGTTCGTGATGAAGTCGAAGCCGTAGTCGGCGGACGCCTTCTGCAGCACCTGACTCGCGAGCTTGCCGACGGCGGACGTCGGCGTCCCCATCGAGAGCTTCACGCCCGGGTTGGCGAGGTCTTTGAGGCTCTTGATCTTCGCCGGGTTGCCCTTCGGCACGAGGATCGTCTCTTTGTTCTGGAGCACCGCCGTCGGCGGGTCGATCAGCTGCTCTTCCTTGTCGAGGATCGTGCTGCCGACCAGCACGACGTCGACGGGCTCGCTGCCGTCGATCCGCTTGCCGATGGTGGCGCCGCCGAGATATTCCGCTTTGACGGTGACGCCCTTGTGCTTGGACTCGAAGTCCTTGATGAGCTCTTCGAATGCCCCTTTCGCGTTGGACGCGACGAGCGCGGAGAGTTGCGTCCCCTCCGCATCCGCCGGGCGCGGCGCCGCGGGAGCGGCGAGAGCCAGAACGGCCGCCGCGGCGCCGGCCGCGAGGGCTCGCGAGGTGATCTTCATAGTCGTATTCCTCTCTCTAGGTGGCGGTCGCCGTCGCGGCGGTCGCCATCGGGGGAGCCTTGCGAATTTCGCGTACGCGCAGGGGCCGGAGTATGCCGACCGCCATGAGCGCCGCAATGATGTTGAACACCGCGGCGATCAACAGCACCGCCGACCAGCTGCCGGTGGCCTTCGTGATCACGCTCGCCAACGGAACCAGCAGTGATGCGGTTCCCTTCGCGGTGTACAGCATCCCGTAGTTCGTCGTGGCATACTTCTGGCCGAAGTGGTCGCGCGTCGTGGCCGGGAAGATGCTGTAGATCTCGCCCCAGGCGAAGAACACGAGGCCCGAGAGGACGACGAACGCGACGGGCGTCGTGCCGAACTGCATCAGCGCCCAGATGCCGATGCCTTCGAGCATGAACGCGCCGAACATCGTCCACTCGCGGCCGATCCGGTCGGACACGAAGCCCAAGACCGGCCGCGTGATACCGTTCATGATGTTGTTGAGCGAGAGCGCGTAGGTCAGGGCCGGCGCGGTGATGCCGAGGATCGTGACCGGGATGACGTCGATGTAGCGGTCGCCGGCGATCGATGCGAGCTGCGCGACGGCGGTGAGACCGCCCGAGCCGACCAGCACGAACATGACGTACATCACCCAGAACACCGGCGAGATCAACACCTGTCCGGGCGAGTAATCGCGGTTGCTCTGCAGCACGCGCGGGTTCACGCTGGCGGCTTCCGCGGGGGCCTTCGGCGGCTTCATCAGCAGCATCGAGAAGATCAGGATCACGACGCCCTGGAGGATGCCGAAGAAGATGAACGTGTGCTGGTAGCCGCTGTTCTTGATCATGATCGTCAGCGGGATGACCGTGATCGCGGCGCCTGCGCCGAAGCCCGCCGACGTGAGACCGGCCGCGAGACCGCGGCGGCCGGCGAACCACTTGAGCGCGTTGCCGATGCAAGTGCCGTACACGATGCCCGCGCCGACACCGGCGACGGCGCCGCCGAAGTACAGCATCGGCAGCGAGTTCGCGTTGCCGTCGATCACCCACGCCAGCCCGGCGAGCACGCCGCCGACGGCGACCATGATGCGCGGTCCGTAGCGGTCGACCAGAGCCGCCTCGAACGGAACCAGCCACGTCTCGACGAGCACGAAGATCGCGAACGATACCTGGATCGCCGCGCTCCCCCAGCCCTGCGCCCTCCCGATCGGGTTGACGAAAACGGTCCAGCCGTACTGCAGGTTCGCGATCATCGCCATGCAGATGACGCCTGTCACGAGCTGCACCCACGGATTCCGCAATCCAGAGTTCATTCAATCGTCCTCTCGGTCACCGGGTCGTAGGGGGTTTGGTAACGCACGTTTCGTGCCGCATTCTACAGCAGTCCCGCTGCCCGCGCCCAGCGATACTTGGCGCCCAGCGCGGCGACCATCGTCTCCGTGTTGTACGGATAGGCGGGGATCTTGTGGTCGTAGAGATACTCGCTGGCCTCTTCCACCTGTACGTCGCCCGCGAGCGACGCCACCACCGGCTTGTCGATGCCCTTCGCGCGGAACTCTTCGACGACTTCGACCACGAGCTTCGCGAACACCATCGGCGGCGTGACGATCGTGTGCCAGTACCCGAGGATCAGCGCGTGGATGCGGTCGTCTTCGAGACCCAGACGAATCGTGTTCTGGTAGGTTTTCGGCGGCTCGCCGCCCGTGATGTCGACGGGGTTCCCCGACGCGCCGAACGGCGGGATGAACTTCTTGAACGCCTCGTCGAGGTCGGGATCGAACTTCATCAGCGAGAGGCCCGCGTCGACGACGGAGTCGGAGAGCAGGACGCCCGACCCGCCGGCGCCCGTGATGATGACCACGTTCTCGCCCTTGGGCGTCGGCAGGATCGGCACGGCGCGCGCGAACTGCAGCATCTCGTTGAGGCCGCGCGCTCGAATGACGCCGCTCTGCCGCAGCACGTCGTCGTAGATCTTGTCGTCGCCGGCGAGCGCGCCCGTGTGCGAGCTCGCGGCGCGCGCGCCGAGGGCGGTTCGTCCCGCCTTCAGCACGATGACGGGCTTCTTCTTCGAGACGCGTTTCGCGACGCCGGCGAACGAGCGGCCGTCCTTGAGATCTTCCATGTGCATGGCGATCGCCTGCGTCGCGTCGTCCTGCTCGAAGAACGTCAGCAGGTCGTCCTCGTCGATGTCGGCCTTGTTGCCGAGTCCGACGATCGCCGAAACGCCCATCTTCGCCGATCGCGCGAACCCGATGATCGCCATGCCGACGCCGCCCGACTGCGAGCTGAGCGCGACCGAGCCTTTGACGTCGTACGGGACGCAGAACGTCGCGCAGAGGTCCTTCGGCGTGTAGTAGAAGCCGTAGATGTTCGGCCCCATCAGGCGCACGTTGTACTTGAGCCCGATCTCCTGGATTCTCGCGTTGACCCTCTTCGTTGCCCGTCTCCGCGAAGCCGGACGGAATCAGCACGGCGCCCGGGATCTTCTTCTCGCCGCACTCGGTCAGCGCCGCCGCGACGAACTTCGCCGGGATCGCGAACACGGCGACGTCGACCTCGCCCGGGATGTCCTTGACGGAGGGGTACGCCTTGTAGCCGAGGATCTCGTCGGCCTTCGGGTTGATCGGATAGATCTGCCCCTTGTAACCGCCGTTGATGAGGTTCTTCATCACGGAGTTGCCGATCTTACCGTCTTCCGACGAGGCGCCGATCACCGCGACCGCACCCGGTCGCATGATGCGGTTCATCGCGCGCACGATCTCCTCTTGCGAGTAGCTGCGCCGCCGGGCCGGAGGGTTGAAGTCGACCAAGATGCGCACGTCGACCGCGGTGGCGCCCTTCGGGGTCGCGAACACGGGGTTCAGGTCGACCTCGCTGATCTCGGGGAAGTCGGTGACGAGCTGCGAGACGCGCTCGATGATCGTAGCCAGCGCGTCGCGGTCGACGGGCTGCCCGCCGCGGACGCCCTTGAGCATCTCGGCGGCCTGGATGCCGTCCAGCATCGAGAGCGCCTCGTTGCGCGAGGTCGGCGCGAGCCGGAACGTGACGTCCTTGAGCACCTCGACGAGCACGCCGCCGAGCCCGAACGCGACCAGCTTGCCGAAGCTGCCGTCGCTGACGGCGCCGACGATCACTTCCTGCGCGCCGGTCGGCAGCATCTGCTGCACCTGCACGCCGGTGATCGTCGGGTCGGCCTTGTACTTCTTCGCGTTCGCGACGATCGTGTCGTAGCCGCGCCGCGCCGCGTCGGGATTCTCGACGCCGACGAGCACGCCGCCGGCCTCCGTCTTGTGCAGGATGTCCGGCGAGACGATCTTGAGCACGACCGGAAAGCCCATCCGCTCCGCCGCGCGCGCGGCGTCGTCGGCGGATGTCGCGAGCGCCTCCTGCGGAACCGGCAGCCCGTACGCATCCGCGACGGCTTTGGCTTCCGGCGCGCTCAGCGCGCTGCGGTTCTCGGATTTGACGCGGTCGAGCACCGCACGAACGGCGGACTGGTCGACGGCTTGTCGCTCGAGCAGCATGGACTCTCTCTTCTCCTACTACAGCACGCCGGCGGCGTGGAGCGCCTTCGCGTCCTTACCGTCCCAGCCGATCTCGGTGAGGACCTCTTCGTTGTGCTCGCCGAGCAGGGGCGAGCTCTTCATGTCGACGGGCGTGTCGGACAGTACGAGCGGACAGCCGACGTTCTTGAAGACGCCACGCTCCGGATGCACGACGTCGACGATCATGCCGCGGGCGCGCAGGGACTCGTCCTCGATGAAATCCTTCGTCGACATGATCGGTCCGCACGGCACGTCGATCTCGTTGAGCTTCTCCAGCACCTCGTGCTTGGTGTACTTCTTCGTCCACGCTTCGATGACGGAGAACATCTCGTCGAGGTGCGAGAGCCGCGCGGCCGGCGTCGCCCACGCGGGATCCTCGACCAGCTCGGATCGCCCGATCAGCTTCGCGAGCGGCGCCCATACCTGCGGCTGCACGATCACGTAGACGTAGTCGTTCTCGCCGCCGGGCGCGCACCGCAGCGCGGAGCCCGGCTGCCCGCCGCCCGAGGCGTTGCCGGAACGCGGTACGTAATCTTTGAATTCCTTGTTCGGGTACTCACGGAGCGGCCCGTGCGCCAAGCGCTGCTGATCGCGCATCTTCACGCGGATCAGGTTGAGCACCGCGTCCTGCATCGCGACGGAGACGCGCTGGCCGCGGCCGGTGTGCGTGCGCTGGTACAGCGCCGCGAGGATCGCGGCGACCATGTGGATGCCGCTGCCAGAGTCGCCGATCTGCGGGCCGCAGCTCGTCGGCGGCCCGTCGGGCCAGCCCGTCGTGCTCATGCCGCCGCCCATCGCCTGCGCGACCGTCTCGTACGCTTTGAAGTCCTCAAACTTGCCCGGCCCGAAGCCTTTGATCGAGGCGTAGATCATCCGCGGGTTCAGCTCACGAATGCGCTCCCACGTGAAGCCCTGACGGTCGAGGACGCCCGGGCCGAAGTTCTCGACCAGCACGTCGCAGTAGCCGATGAGCTTCTCGAAGATCGCCTTGCCGTCGGGCGTCTTCGTGTTGAGCGTGATGCTGCGCTTGTTGCAGTTGAGCATCGTGAAGTAGAGGCTGTCGACGTCCGGGATGTCTTGCAGCTGACCGCGCGTGATGTCGCCGCGCCCGGGAAGCTCGACCTTGATGACGTTGGCACCGAGCCAGGCGAGGATCTGCGTGCACGACGGGCCGGCCTGGACGTGCGTCATGTCCAGGACGTTCACGCCGTCCAGCGCTTTGCGAACCTGCTGACCGTCGGTCGCACCGTTGCTCGAAGCGCCGTTCGTACTCATCGATGAATACCTCTCACTCCAGGTCGTTGTCGTTCGCGTCGACGTGCGCCGCGAGAGCGAGCGCGTGGTCGCGGACGAGCCGTTCCGCCCCGTCCGCGTCGCGCCGCTCGAGCGCCTCGATGATCTGCATGTGATCGACGATCGACCGCTCGAAACGCCGGTTTTCCCCGATCGTCCGGTGGCGTATCGACCGCACGTGGATCAGGATGCCGTCGGCCGTGCGCCGCAGCGTCTCGCAGCCCGACAACTCGATGATGCGCTGGTGGAATCGCAGGTTCGCCTCGGAGTACTCGTCGACGTGCGCCGCGATCCGCTCGCCGTCGAACGTCGCGAAGATCGTGCGCAGCGACGCGACGGCCTGGTCGCTCGCGTGTTGCGCCACGAGGCGCGCCGCCATGCTCTCGAGGGCCGCCCAGACGACGATGATCTCGAGCAGCTCGCGCTTCGTCTTGCGCGCGATGGAGTAGCCGCGCCGCGGCGCGCTCGTCACGAGGCCTTCGTGCTCGAGCCGCACGAGCGCCTCGCGGACGGGCGTGCGGCTGACGCCGAGTCGTGCGGCGAGCTCGCGCTCGTCGAGCCGCAGGTCAGCCTCCTCGATCTCGTAGAGGTTCGTCGCCGAGATCGCGCCCTTGATCGCCTCATAGACGCGCGCCGCGAGGCTCGTCTCGGCGCGGATCGCGTCTAGCGCGAGCGCGGCCAAGGCACTCGCCGGATGCGGTTGGTGTTTGGCATACAAAATACCGGTCCGGCGACTTGGGGACCCGGAGGATTTCTCCTCCCGCACGGACGACCGCTCGCACCATGTGCGTCGGGGATGCGCGCGGCGCGCTGAGCCGGCCCCAGTTCGTCGGCGTGCTCGCGGCGGCGGCCGCCCCGCTGCTGGGCGGGATCGCCGGCATCGAAGCGGCCGCGGCGGAAACGCCGGGCGCCGCACTGCCCGAGCCGCGCGGCCCGCTCTCGCGCGGCAACGCCGCCGCCGCCGCGCTCGCCGGCCGCTCGAATCTCGTCGCCGCGACGTACGCGCGCGTCGAAGCGCTGGCGGCATCGATCGAGGACGCGGCTCTGCGCGCCGGCGTCCTCGATCTGATCCGCGTTCCGCGCGCTCAGTACGCCGCGCGCCATCCGACGCCGGCGGCGCGCACGGCGGTGCGCGATGCGCTCGCTCGCGCCGGCTTCGTCGCGGCGGACGCGCCGGTGCGCGGGATCTTTCCGCCGGGGACCGAGCCGGCGTCGCCGCTTGCGATCCAGCCGTTCTGGGCGGCGCCCGGATCGCCGGAAGGATCGCACCACGCCTATCCGGGCGGCCTCGCGATGCACGAGTCGTTCAATGCGACCGTCGCCGAGGCGTTCGCGAGCGCGTACGACCGGCATTACTTCGGCGGCCGCCCGACCGTCTCGCGCGACACCGCGATCGCGGCGGCGCTCTATCACGACGCGATGAAGACCGTCGTGTTCGGCTGGAACGACGACGGCACGCCGTTCGACGAGCTGACGATCGCGGGCACGGGCGGCCACCACGTCCTCTCGGGCGCCGAGGCGCTTGCGCGCGGCCACGACGCCCGCTTCGTCACGACGCTGCTGTCGGCGCACGCTGCGCCGTCGCTCGGCGACGAGGCGAAGGTCACGGCGTGGTGCCGCGCGGCCGCGATCGTGGCGAACGTCGATCCGGTCGCGTACGGGCTCGTGACGCCGGCGGGAACTGGGTTCGCGCTCGGCGCCGATCCCGCACCCCTCGAGGCCTTCGTCAATCACCTCAGCGATCACGATTACGTGCTGTCCGTGCATGCGATGCACGTCGTGGCGCCGCGGCTGCAGGCGCGATGGCAGCGGAGGCGCGGCGTCGCCTCGCTCGCGCCGACGTCCGCGTGGTACCGAGCGATGGTCCTCACGCGCACGAGCGCGATCGCCCTCTACGACGCGCTCGCGCGGAACGGCGACGGCGCGTTCGACCGCGCGGTCGCGCGCGTCGAGTCGCAGCTCGAGCCGCTGCGCGTGTGACCGCGGCGACGTTGGCCGTTTCGGCGTAGGGAGTCGCGGAACGCGCCGCCGAAGCGGCGCTGCAACTCCTTGTTCGAGCTCGCTTCACCCGTCGGCATCTCGCCTCGTGATGCAGTCGTTGCAGAGCTCACCGCCGCCGCGCCGGTGCGCAAGATCGTCCGGGCTGACCGTAGTATCCGTCTCACTCGCCGCAACGAGCCGCCGGCGTGAACGAGTCGTTCGCGCAGCGCTTGCGGCGCCTGCGCGACGAGCACGGCCGCACGATCGCCGAGCTCGCCGCGGAAGTGGGCGTGTCCGAAGGCGCGATCCGCCAAATGGAGACGGGCAACGTGAAGAGCCCGAGCTTCGTCGTCGGGCTTCGCCTCGCGCATTACCTCGGCGTCGACCCGTACTACCTGGCCTCCGGCGAAGGGTCGACGCTCGGCGAGCGTCTCGTCCTCGTCGAGCGCCGCCTCGCGAAGCTGGAGCAGCGCATCGCGGCGCTGCCGTCGCGCCGCTAGCCGGCGCGCCCTCCGGCCGGCGCGGCCGGGAACAGCCGGCCGAAGCGTGCCGCGAACGTGTCCGGATCGAGGCTCGTCTGCGCGGAAAGGCGCGAGAGCCGCGGCTCGGTCAGATCCTGCTCGTCGAGACGAATCATGTACTTGCGCGCCACCTCGTACGACTCGGTCGTCACGTCGACCATCCGCACGCGGATCCGACCGGTCTCGGGGTCGAGCATCTCTTCGAGCGTCACCGGCACGATGCGTCCGCCGGCGAGGGCGATCAGCGCGCCGCTGCCGCCGCCGAGCAGATACCGCACGGCACCGTAGCCCAGTGTGCGCGTGTACTCCGCGTCGAACGGGATCGGCTTCGCGCTGCGCAGCTCGTACCCAATGTCCTTCGGCACGACGGTCGCGTCGATCCCGATCTCGCCGAGCCGCGCGCGCACGGCGTCGCGCAGCACGCTCCCGAGCGGAACGTCGGCGAGGCGGACGTGCCCGTACGCATCGCGCGCCGCGGTCATCACGGCGGAGAGCTCCTCGGGCGCGATGCGCTCGGCGAGGCCCTCGGCGACGACGGCGACGCCGTGGTCCTGGCCGTACGCGAGGCGCTTGACGATCGAGCCCACGATCGTGTCGACGATGTCGGCCAGCGCGATGCGCTCGCCGGGAAACTCTTCCGGGATCACCGCGAGCGTCGCGCCCGCGGCTTTGCAGATGCCGAGCGCGAGCGCGCCCGACTTGCGCCCCATCGTGACCGCAAGGTACCAGCGCGACGTCGTGCGCGCGTCCTCCATGAGGTTCTCGACGATCGCGGTGCCGACGGAACGCGCCGTCTCGAACCCGAACGTCGGCGCGTTGTCGGGCAGCGGCAAGTCGTTGTCGATCGTCTTCGGCACCGTCGCGACGCCGATGCGGCCTTTCGTCTCGGCGGCGATGCGCGCGGCGCCGAATGTCGTGTCGTCGCCGCCGATCGTGATGAGGTAGCGGACGCCGAGCATCGTGAGGGCGCGCACGCAGCGGCGCAGCGCCTCGGGATCGGCGGCCGGATTGGTGCGTGACGTGCGCAGCATCGAGCCGCCGGCGAAGTGCATGCGCGAGACGTCGTCGACGTCGAGCTCGCGCACGTGCGAGGTGTCGCCCTTCACCAGGTGGCGGTAGCCCTGGTAGATGCCGAGGACGCGCACGCCGTGGTTGCGAGCCTCGATCGTCGCGGATGCGATGACGCCGTTGATCCCCGGCGCGGGCCCGCCTCCGACCAGAATCGCGAGCGTCTGCTCTCCGTTCATCTTCGCGCGCTCACACGGCGGCGGGCGCGGTCGCGGCTCCCATGCGGCGGCGGAGCTCCGCGTCGAGCGCGTCCAAGAACTGCGTCGTGGTCAGCCACGGTTGGTCGGGTCCGATGAGGAGGGCAAGGTCCTTCGTCATCTTCCCCGACTCCACGGTGTCGATGCAGACGCGCTCCAGCGTCTCGGCGAAGTGTGTGACGTCCGGCGTCCCGTCGACGCGGCCGCGGTGCGCGAGGCCGCGCGTCCACGCGAAGATCGACGCGATCGGATTCGTCGAGGTCTCCTGACCCTTCTGGTGCTGGCGGTAGTGGCGCGTCACCGTGCCGTGCGCCGCTTCGGCCTCGATCGTTCGCCCGTCCGGCGTCATCAGGACCGACGTCATGAGGCCGAGCGAGCCGAACCCTTGCGCCACGGTGTCGGACTGCACGTCGCCGTCGTAGTTCTTGCAGGCCCACACGAACGCGCCCGGCCACTTGAGCGCCGCGGCGACCATGTCGTCGATCAAGCGGTGCTCGTACGTCAGACCGCGCGCCTCGAACTCACCCTTGAACTCCGAGTCGTACACTTCTTGGAAGATGTCCTTGAAGCGGCCGTCGTACGCCTTGAGGATCGTGTTCTTGGTCGACAAGTAGACCGGCCAATTGCGCAGCAAACCGTAGTTCATGCTCGCGCGCGCGAAGCCGCGGATCGACTCGTCGAGGTTGTACATCGCGAGCGCGACGCCGGGGTTCTCGAACGCGAAGACATCGCGCACGATCGGCGCGCCGCCGTCCGAGGGCGTGAAGGTGAGCGTGAGGAGACCGGCGCCGGGCACCTTGAAGTCGGTCGCGCGGTACTGGTCGCCGAATGCATGGCGGCCGATGACGATCGGCTGCGTCCACGCCGGCACGAGTCGCGGCACGTTGCGGCAGATGATCGGCTCGCGGAAGATCGTGCCGTCCAGTTCGTTGCGGATGGTCCCATTCGGCGAGCGGTACATCGCCTTCAGGTTGAACTCTTTCACGCGCGCTTCGTCCGGCGTGATCGTCGCGCACTTGACGCCGACACCGTACGTCTTGATCGCGCGCGCGGCGTCGAGCGTGACCCGGTCGTCGGTCGCATCGCGGTGCTCGATGCCGAGGTCGTAATACTTCAGGTCGACGTCGAGATACCGCAGGATCAGCTTGTCCTTGATGAACCGCCAGATGATGCGCGTCATCTCGTCGCCGTCGAGCTCGACGACCGGGTTCTTGACCTTGATCTTGTCCAGGGCCGGTTCTCCTGCGAGCGAGGGCACGCCCCGCGCGCGGGCGGGACCGCGCAAGGTTCCCCGCGCGGGGTCACGAGCCTGTCTGCCGGTGTCATCCTCGCGCGACCGGTGTCATCCGGAGCTTGTCGGGTGTCATCCGGAGCTTGTCGGGTGTCATCCGGAGCTTGTCGGGTGTCATCCTGAGTTTGTCGGGTGTCATCCGGAGCTTGTCGGGTGTCATCCTGAGCTTGTCGAAGGGCGCGGGGATGCGAATCGTCAGCCTTCTTCCGAGCGCGACGGAGATTCTGTTCGCGATCGGCGCGGGCGATGCGGTCGTCGGCGTCACGCACGAGTGCGACCATCCGCCGGAAGCGGCGACGCGCGCGATCCTGACGTCGACCCTGCTGCCGAGCGAGCTCGACGCGGCCGGCATCGACCGCCACGTGCGCGCACGCGTGCACGCCGGGTCGTCGCTGTACGGGCTCGACGACGCGAAGCTCGCCTCGCTCGCACCAGACCTCATCGTCACGCAGGAGCTGTGCGCCGTGTGCGCGGTGTCATACGAGATCGTCGACCGCGCCGTGAAGCGTCTCCGCGGCGACGCCTCGAGCGCATCCGCACCGGCCGGCGTGCAGCCGCAGGTCGTCTCGCTCGAGCCGTCGTCGCTCGAGGACGTGTTCGCGACGATCGCGTTCCTCGGTGATCTCACGGGAACGCGTGCCGGCGCCGACCGCGTGCTGTCCGATCTGCGCGGGCGTGTGCGCGCCCTTCGACGAGCGCACGATACCGTTCCACCCAGGGTGCTCGTGCTCGAATGGACCGATCCGCCGATGAGTGCGGGACACTGGACGCCCGGGCTGATTCAGCTCGCCGGCGGCGTTCCGGTGCTCGGCGATCGCGGCACGAACTCGCGCACGCTCGCGTGGGACGAGATCGTCGCGAGCGATCCGGACATCGTGATCGTCGCGCCGTGCGGCTTCGGGCTCGAGCGCACGCAGCGCGAGATCGCCGCACTGCCGTCGGATGTGATCCTGAGCGCGCCGACGGGGGCGAGCGCGTTCGCGTCGTTGCGCGCCGTGCGCGAAGGACGAGCCTACGCGATGGACGGGAACGCGTTCGTCAACCGCCCCGGTCCGCGTCTGGTCGACACCGCGGAACTGTTCGCGGCGGCCGTCACCGGACGATTCCCCGCGGGCAGCGCCGGCGCTATTGCGCCGGTTCGTCGAAGCGCTGCGCCGATTCCACGATGACCCGCCGCGCCGCAGCGGCGTCGTCCCAGCCGGCGGTGCTCGTCTCCTTGCCTTCGAGCAGCTTGTACGTCTCGAAGAAGTGCTGGATCTTGCGCAGCTGGTGCGGGAACATCTGCGTGTAGTTGTGGACGTCGGCGAAATCCGGCTCGCCGACCGGCACCGCGAGAACCTTGTCGTCCTCTTTCTCGGCGTCGATCATGCGCAGCACGCCGATTGGCCGCGCCGCGACGAGGCAGCCGCTGAACGTCGGCTCCGACACCATGATCAGGACGTCGAGCGGGTCGTCGTCGAGCGCGAGGGTGCGCGGGATGAATCCGTAGTCGCCCGGATAGAAGATCGGCGAGTGCAGCGCGCGATCGAGTCGAAAGATGTCGAGGGCCTTGTCGTACTCGTATTTGTTGCGCGAGCCGCTCGGGATCTCGACGATCACGTTGATCTCGTCGGGCGCGCGGTCGCCCAGCGGCAGGTTCAGACGGTTCTGGCGGGTCGCGAGGGTCACGCAGCGCCCTTCGACAGGCTCAGGATGACGTTCCCATGGACAGGCTCAGGATGACGTTCCCATGGACAGGCTCAGGATGACATACTCGCTGCCGTTTGGTTCAGGCGCGCGAGCGTCCAGACGCCGTTCGCGCGGCGGAAGCGCGTCAGCGACGCGGTGAGGAACCGGACCTTCAGCGCGAGCGCGTCCACGTCGCCGAGCAGCACCGTCAGCAGCGCGTGCAGCGGACCGGCGTGCGTGGCGACGAGCACGGTCCCGTCCTCCGGCACGCCGTCGATCGCGCGATCGGCGGCGTGCCGCACGCGCTCGCAGAGCTCGCCGAACGTCTCGCCGTTCGCCGGACGGTACGCGTGCACCGACGTACCGCCCGCGCGGTCCAGCGTGGGGTCGAGCGCGCAGATCTGATCCCACGTCAGGCCTTCCCACGCGCCGAAGCGCATCTCGCGCCAGTCCGGATCGAGCCGCAGCGGTACGACGCGCGGGCCCAGCACGATGCGGGCGGTCTCGGCCGCGCGCGCAAGGTCGCTGCTGACGGCGGCGTCGATCCGTTCGCGCCGCAGCAACGCGGCGAGGGCCGTGGCTTGCGCGCGGCCCTCGTCGTCGAGCGGGACGTCGGTGTGGCCCTGGAAACGCCGCCCGGCGTTCCAGGCCGTGCGCCCGTGCCGCACGCAGATCAGCTGCACGGGCTCCCGATCACGTGCGAAGCGGCGGTTTCCCTTCGTGCGCGACCAGCAGATCGTGCATGTCGTTCGCGTGCTCTTCCTCGACGGCGAGGATGCGCTCCATCAGCACGCGCGACGTCGGGTCCTTTTCGCCGAAGAAGCGGATCAGTTCGCGGTAATGCTCGATCGCGATGCGCTCGGCGATCAGGTTCTCCTTGATCATCGCCACGAGATCGAGATCGTCGCGCCCGTACTGCGATGCGGAGCGCATCGCCAGGCCGTCGGGGTTCATGTTCGGCGTGCCGCCGAGCTGGTTGATGCGCTCGGCGATCCAGGACATATGCTGGCGTTCCTCGTCCGCGTGCTCCATGAACTCCGCTTTGGGACCTTGGCTCGCGATGCCGGTGGCCGCCACCGCATGCATCGTGTAGCGCAGCACGCACACGATCTCCGTCGCGAGCGCGCCTTGGAGCAGCTCGATCGACTGCTTCGGATCGAGCTCGTAGTCGGGCGTGATCGCGCCTTTCTCGATCTGTTCGCGAGCGCGCCGGCGCAGTTCCCGAACATCGCTCAGGAACGGCTGATTGTTCGTCGTCGTCATACGCCGGAAGTGTACCCGCCCGGCCCCCTGACAACCCTCCGCGCGGGCTGGGGGCGAGGAAGCGTGCCGCCGCCCCGGAACACGTCCTCGCATGAAGGCGAACGGCCGGGTCGCTATCCGCAAGATGTACAAGCTGTACATCAACGGCGCGTTCGCGCGTAGCGAATCCGGCCGCAGCGATCAGATCGACGGTGAGAACGTCGCGCACGCGTCGCGCAAGGACGCGCGCGACGCCGTCGTCGCGGCGCGAACGGCGCTGGCGACGTGGTCGGAACAGACGCCCGCCGTGCGCGGGCTCGTGCTGTACCGCCTCGCCGAGATGATGGAGGCGCGCAAGGCGGAGCTCGCCGAGCAGCTCGCGACGGGCGGGACCGTCAAAGCGGGCGACGCCGCGGCCGAAGTGACGGCCGCGATCGACCGCGCGGTCTGGTACGCCGGGTGGTGCGACAAGTACCTCGCGCTGGCGTCGACGCGCAACCCCGTCGGCGGCCCGCACTTCAACTTCTCGACGCCGGAGCCGACCGGGATCGTGGCCGTGATCGCACCCGACGAGCCCGCGCTGCTGGGGCTCGTCACGGCCGTCCTGCCGGTGCTCGTCAGCGGCAACACCGCGGTGATCGTGTCCGGCGAACGCGATCCGCGCACGGCCGTCGTGTTCGCGGAGTGCCTCGCGACGAGCGACTTGCCCGCCGGTGCCGCGAACGTGCTGACCGGCGTGCGCTCCGAGCTCGCGCCGGTTCTCGCCGCGCACATGGACGTCAACGCGATCGCGACGTTCGGCCTGGAGGCGGCGGCGGAGCAGCGTCTCGGCGAGCTCGCATCAGAGAACGTGAAGCGCACGCACTTCGAAGACGCTCCCGCGCGCGCGGCGTGGTTCGAGGAGCGCTACGACGACCTCGACCGCGTGCTCGCGTTCACGGAGCTCAAGACGATCTGGCACCCCGCGCGCATCTGAGTTTCCAGGCGATCGCGCCGCGCGTGGTGTAGTGGACGGGCGGCCGCGGAGAGGTGGCAGAGCGGTTGAATGCACTCGCTTGGAAAGCGAGCATACTGTAAAAGGTATCGGGAGTTCGAATCTCCCCCTCTCCGGAGCGCTCGCCGCGACCGCGGTCAGCGCCGCAGCATCGGCGCGACGCGCGCGTACGGCAACGCGTGGTACGTCACGCCGCCCCGACCGGTGACGTCGTGCGCGCTGAAGAGCGCATCGTCGATCGCGGACTCCGTCGCCTCGACGGTCGCTTCGAATAAAGCGTCGACGCGGCTCTCGTCGGTGAGGAGCGGAGGTCCGGCGCTGCCGCCGGCGCGCGGATAGCGGTGCGTCGTCGAGAACGCGATGAACAGATCTCCGCTCGAGACGTGCGAGGTGGCGCCGGTGCGCGCGAGCCCCATGCCGGCGCGCTTCGCCACGTCGCGCAGGCGCGCGTAGTCGAGCGGCGCGTCGGTCGCGATCACGATGATGATGCTGCCGTCCGCCGCGCGGCCGCGCGCCGGCGGCACGAAGCCCGTCCTGCGGGGATATACCGGCAGCAGCTCGTTCTGCAGCGCGCGCCCGACCGGCACGCCGTCGATGCGCAGCTCCGCGCGCGACCCGGTGTTCGCGTTGACGAGCACGCCGACGGTGTATCCGCCGAGCGCCGCGGGCAGCACGCGCGACGAGGAGCCGATGCCCGCCGCGAACGCGAACGCGCGCATGCCGGTGCCCGCGCCGACGTTGCCGCGCGGGAAGTCGCCGGGCTTCGCGGCGTCCAGCATCGCGATGACGTCCTCCGCGTGCACGGACCGCGCTTGAATGTCGTTGATGCCTTGATCGTCGCACTCGGCGACGACCGGCAGCGGCACGTCGTCGCGCACGCCGATCGCGGGGTGCTTCGCGATCAGCCACGACACCACGCCGTCGTCGACGCGTCCGACGTTCAACGTGTTCGTCAGCACGACCGGCACTTCCAAGAATCCGGCCTGGTCGACCCAATGCGCGCCCGTCATCTCGCCGTTGCCGTTCAGCGCGAACGTCGCGGCCGCGACGCGGTCGTTCCAGGTGTCGGCGTTCGGCACGACCGCCGTCGCGCCGGTGCGAACCGACGTCCCATCGACCTTCGTCACGTGCGCGACGCGCACGCCCGCGACGTCGGTGATGCCGTCGACGGCGCCGGGCGCGAACGTGCCGATCGGCACCGGCGTGCGCGCGGCGGCGGGCGCGGCGCACGCCAGGAGCAGCGCGAGCGCGAGAGGTCGTCGCATCGTGCGCGGTTTCGCGCAGGCGACCCGGACTCCGGCCGAAGGGCACCGCGGGCGCTGCGAAGCAGACCCGCGCGTGAACCGAACCCGCCCGCGCTCGGCGCTGCTCGCGGCGATTCGCGCGGGCGATCTCGAGACCGCGCAACGCCTCCTCGACGGCGCGAACCCGCGCGCCGGCGACGGCGTCGATCTGCCGCTGCACCTCGCCGCGCGCCGCGGACACCGCGCGCTCGTCGAAGCGCTGATCGTGGCGGGCGCGCTCGAGTGGCAGCCGGACGGCGCGGGCCGAACGGCGCTCGACGCCGCACGGCTCGGCCGCTCGCGCGAACGTTCCGCGATCGTCGCACTGCTCGACCGCACGAGCATCGCGGAGCCGTCGTTTCGCGCGGCGGTGCGCGCGATCCATGCCGGGGACGTGCGCGTCCTGGAAGACCTGCTGACGGTGCGGCCCGCGCTGCTGCACGAGCGCAACGCCGGGCCGCAGGCGTACCGCCTCGCGAAGCGCTTCGATTACTTTCGCGACCCGAAGCTCTTCTGGTTCATCGCGAACAACCCGGTCCTCGTCGAGCGCATGCCGCACAACCTCGTCGAGGTGACGCGCGCGATGCTGCGGCGCGGCGTCGCGCAGGACGACCGCGACTACGCGCTCGAGCTCGTCATGACCAGCGGGGCGCTGCGCACCCAACGGCTGCAATGCCCGCTCGTGCGGGAGCTCATCGACGGCGGCGCCGTCGCGACGGAGCGCGCGATGCACATGGCGGCGGCGCATCGCGAGCTGGACGCGGCGCGCGAGGCGATCGCGCACGGGGCGCCGCTCACCGCGCCGGTCGCCGCGGCGCTCGGCGATCTGCACGCGCTCGGCGAGCTGCTTCCGACCGCATCACGGTCGGACGTGCAAGCCGCCTTCGGGCTCGCCGTCATCAACGGCGAGGTCGAGGCCGCGCGGCTTGCGGTGCGCGCGGGAGCCGACGTCGACGCGCGACTCCCGGTCCACGCGCACAGCACGGCGCTCCACCAGGCGGCCGGCGACGACCGCGCGGACGTCATCGCGTTCCTCCTCGAGCACGGCGCGCGCACCGACGTGCGCGACGCGCTCTGGGACGCGACGCCGCTCGAGTGGGCGCGCTACGGGCGCAACGCGGCGTCTGCCGCGGCGCTGGAGCCGGTCACGCCGTAGCGCGAACGCTCGCGGCGCTCCGCCTCGTACGCCGCGCGCAGCGCATCGAGACGCAGCGGATCGACGCGGCGCCCGGCATTCGGTCCGCTCGCGATCGGCTCGTCGAAGAGCCGCGACGGCAGCGTGTCGTCGTCCGGCGTCCAGCCGAGCCGCGCGTTGATCGCGCGCTTCCGCTCCCACGTGCGCTGTGCCGCGGCGCGCAGCTCCTCGCCGTTCATCGCCAGGCCGCTGACCGCGCTCCACAGCGTGGCCGCTTCCGGCTCGAAGTCGTCGAAGCAGTCGCGCACGAACTTGCACAGCACGAGGCTGTCCCACGCGACCGCACGGTCTTCGGCCTCGATCGCGTCCCGCGCGCGCGCCGCGTCGCCCGGATCGCTCGACGGATCGCGCAAATCCTTGTCGTACGTCGCCGCGCGGTTGTGACAGGCGCCGCGCGTGCACGTCGCGAGCCCGAGCGCGTAGGTCGGCAGCGCGCGCGGCTCGTACCCCGGCAGCTCGAGACCTTTGCAGTGCATCGCGAACCGCTCGGCGCCGTTACCGATGCGCCGCGCCGCGGCGCGCACGCCCTCGGCGAGGATGTCGCCCAGACCGCGGCGCGCGGCGATTGCGTCGATCGCCGGCAAGAGCACGGCCGCGTTGCCGAACCGCAAATCGGGCCCGAAGGCGTTGCGCGCGACCGCGCCGCGCTCCGCGCACTCCATCGCGAATGCGATCGCGCCGCCCGTCGAGATCGTGTCGAGCCCGAGCTGGTCGCAGCGCCCGATCGCGTCGAGCACGGCGTCGAGGTCGCCGACGCCGCAGTTCGGACCGAACGCCCAGACCGACTCGTACTCGCTCGCCGCGGCCTCGCGCCGGTCGCGGCCTTTGCGCACGTACATGTGCTCGCACTGCACGGGACAGCCGGCGCAGCCGGCGCGCAGCTCCGTGTACGCACCGCCGGACTCGCGCGCGCGCTCCGGCGTGACCGCTTCCGCGCCGTCGAACTGCGCCGCGCTGAAGTTGCGCGTCGGCAGCTGCCCCATGCGCTGCAGCACGCGCAGGTTCGCGCCGGTTCCGAGCACGCGATACTTCGCCGTCTTCGGCCCGAGCGCGCGCGCGCGCAGCGCCCCGGCGATCGCCGCGGTCGCCGCGGCATCCGCGATCGCGACCTCGCCGCGTCCGCGCAGCGCGATCGCCTTGAGCCGCTTGGCGCCGAACACCGCGCCCGTGCCGCCGCGCCCGGCCTGGCGGCCGTCGTTCTCGACCGACGCGAAGCGCACGCCGCGCTCGCCGGCCGCGCCGATCGCGCACACGCGTACGGACCGGTCGCCGTACCGCTCGCGCACCGCCTTGGTCGTCTCGCGCGCCGAAAGGCCGGCGAGATGCCGACGCGTCTTCGAGCGCGATGCGCTCGCCGTCGACGACGAGCATCGTCCACGCGTCGGCCGCCCCCGTGATGACGATCGCTGCCAGACCGCAGCGGCGCAGGACCGCCGAGAAGTGGCTCGACGAGAGGCCTTCGTTCAGCAAGCCGGTCAGCGGCGAGATCGTCGCGAGCGCGTGCTTGTTCGCGGCCGGCACCGGTGTCGAGGCGAACGGACCCGCGGCGATCACGATCGGGTTCGCTGCGCCGAGCGGATCGATCGCGCCGCGCACGCGCTCGTCGATCAGACGCACCGCGAGACCGACGCCGCCGAGGGCATCGGCGAACACGTCATCACCGAGGGCCGTGTGCCGCCACGTGCGCGCGGAGAGGTCGACTTCGAGCAGGTCGCGCGGACCCGCGTAGCGGCCCGCGCGTTCGCGCGCACCGTTCATCCGCCGCTCGCGAGGAACAGCACGCAGGGATTGTCCGCGGCGCCGAACGTCTCGTCGCCGGCGGGCGCGCGCCGTCCGTCGAGCAGCAGCATGTTCGGTTCGACGAAGGCGTCGCGCGCGGGCGCGATCACGTCGGGCACGAGACCGGGGACGGCATCGACGAGCGCGCCCAGGAACTCGCGCAGCGTCACGGGCTCATCCATCGCAAGGTCGACGTGCGCGACGCCCGCGATCGCGCGCGCCATCCCGAAGAGCTCGACCTTCACGACGCCTCCACCACGGCCGGCTCGACGATGCGCACCTCGCCGGCGCGCGCGCAGTCGTATCCGCCGAGCGCGACGATCTCCGCGCGCACGTCGCGGTCGCGCAGCAGCGCGATCGTCTGCGCGATGCGCGGCGAGTCGAGCGCGGACGCCGGCAGCGCCAGCTCGTACGGCTCCCAGGCGACGAACACGAAGTCCAGCGCGAACGCGCGCGCGGCGGCGCGGATCGCCAGGCCGGCATCGGCGGTGCCGTTGGCGACCAGCTGCGCCACCGCGAGGTGCGAGAACTCGACGCGGTCGTAGCCCTCGACCTGCGCGCCGCTCAGCCCCGCACGCGCGAGCAGCGCGTCGAACAGGATGCGCGTGCCGGCGTCGGCTTGGCGGTTGACGTAGCGCACGCCGGGCCGTGCGACGTCGCGCACCGACGCGATGCCCTGCGGATTGCCGGGCGCGACGAGCAGACCTTGCTCGCGTTCCGCGAGGCGCACGAGCGCGACGGGCTCGCGCGGCCCGTACCGCCGCACCGCCGCGTCGTTGTAGCGCCCGGTCCCCGGATCGAGCACGTGGGTCCCCGCGAGGTGCGCCGCGCGGTCGCGCAGCGCGCCGAGCCCCGCGATGCTGCCGACGTGCGCCGACACGAGCTCGGTTCCGAGGCGTGCGAGACGTCCCGCGATCGCGTCCAGCGCGACGTCGTGGCTGCCGATCGCGAGCAGGGTGCGCTCGATGTGATCGAGCGGACGCAGCGCGCGCGCGCGCATGCGCGTCCCGGCGCGCGCGCCTTCGCTGAAGCGCGGCACCGTGACCAGCACGTTCGCGCGCGAGAGCGACGTGATGACGCCCGCGCCGCGCCGCAGCGGCGTCGCGACGAGCCGGCCGTCGACGCGCGCCGCGACGGCACGAACGAACTCGTCCTCGCCGAGCGGCGAGAACAGCTTGCGCGCGAGCTCGACCTCGATCTCGCGCGGCGCGTCGTCCTCGCGTGCGCCCAGCCGCGCCAGCAGCGGCCGCACGAACAGGTCGCTGCAGATCGCCGCACTGACCGGATAGCCGGGGATCCCCAGCAGGGGCACCGCGCGCGCGTCGTCCTGAGGGCCTGTCCCGAGCTTGTCGAAGGATCGAAGGGCGACCGCGAGCACGAGCGGATGGCCCGGGCGGATCGCGACACCGTGCACGAGCACCTCGCCGAACCGGCGGAATACGGCCGCCGTGTGGTCGTCGCGCCCGGCCGACGAGCCGGCGTTGACGATCACGACGTCGCTGTCCGCGATCGCCCGCGCGACGGCGGCCGCGATCGCGTCCGCATCGTCCGCGACGCGCGCGTCGAACGACACCGTGCCGCCGTACTCGCGCACGCACGCGCGCAGCAGCACCGCGTTCGAGTCGAGGATCGCGCCCGGCTCGGGCGCGCCGGTCGCGACGTCGACGAGCTCGTCGCCGGTCGTGATCACCGCGACGCGCGGCAGCCGCACGCACGTCACGTCGCCGACGCCGGCCGCCGCGCACGCCGCGAGGTCGGCCGGACCGAGCCGTCGCAGTGCGGGCACGACGATCTCGCTCGCGACGACGTCCTCGCCGACCGCGCGAACGTGCTCGAACGGCGCGACGGGTGCGCGGATCGCGACGCGCCCGTCCGCGCGCGGCTCGACCTGCTCGATCGGGACGACCGCGTCGCATCCCTCGGGCAGCGCGTCGCCCGTATCGACGACGACCGCGTCCGCCGGGTCGAGCTCGACCGGCTGCGTCGCGCGCGCGTCCGCCGTGCGCGACGCGCGCACCGCGATGCCGTCCATCGCGCAGGCGTGATAGTGCGGCGAGGACAGCCGCGCGATCACCGGGCGCGCCGCGACCCGCCCGAGTGCCGCGTCGAGCGCGAGCGTCTCGACGGCGTCGTTGCGCACGCCGGCGTCATCGAGCGCGCGCTCGAACCGAGCGCGCGCGTCGTCGAGCGGGATGTCGTGCAGAAAGACTTCGCGCGGCGAGGTCACGGCACGATCACGCGCACGCGCTCGCCCGCCGCGAGGCCGCTGCGATCCAGCGGCACGGCGATCAGGCCGTCGGCGCGGACGAGCGTGAAGATGAGGTTCGACGAGCCGAAGAGGGGACGCGCGCGAACGGACCCGGCCTCGTCGTGCGCGAGCGTGCACGGGACGTAGTCCTCGCGGCCGGGCCGCGAGGGCACGGGGACCTCGAGCACCGCGTTGAGCGCGCCTGCGTGTTCCGCCGCGGACGACGGGGTTTCGCCGCCGAGCAGCCGTACGAGCGGCGCCACGATGCGCCACGCGACGACGAGCGCGCTGGCCGGATTGCCGGGAAGGCCGACGACCGGCGTACCGTCGCAGAGCGCGAGCACGGTCGGCTTTCCCGGCTTGATCGCGATGCCGTGCACCAGCACGCCCGGCACGCCCAGGCGTCCGACCGTGTCCGCGGTCAGGTCGCGGGCGGATACCGACGAGCCCGCGGAGAGCACGAGCGCGTCCGCGCCCTCCATCGCGGCGCGGAGCGCCGTCTCGAGCGCGCGCGGCTCGTCGGGCGCGATGCCGCACGCGATGGGCACGCCGCCCGCCTCACGCACGACCGCGGCGACGGTCGTCGCGTTCACGTCGCGCACTTGCGCCGCGCGGGGACGTACGTCGGCCGGGACGACCTCGTCGCCCGTCGAGACGATCGCGACGCGCGGCCGTTCGCGCACCGCGACGCGGGTGACGCCGAGCGCGGCGAGCCCGCCGACGTCGGCCGCGCGGAGGCGCCGTCCCGCGGGCACCGCGACGGCGCCGCGCTCGACGTCCTCGCCGACCGTCAGCACGTTCTCGCCCGGCGCCGCGGCGGCGACGACTTCGACTTCTCCGGCCCCGGGCAGCAGGTTCGTGTCCTCGACCATCACGACCGCGTCGGCGCCCGGCGGCAGCATCGCGCCGGTGTGGGTGCGAATCGCCTCGCGCGCGCCGACGGCGCGATCCGGCACCACGCCCGTCGGCACGTCGCCCGCGACGCGCAGGTACGCCGGCGACTGTTCGGAGGCGCCGTGCGTGTCGGCGGCGCGCACGGCGTACCCGTCCATGGTCGCCCGCGCGAATGAGGGCAGTGTCTCCGCGGCAATGGCGTCGACCGCGAGCACGCGGCCCAGCGCGGCGTCGAGCGAAACGATTTCCGACCGCTCGATTGGGGAACAAATGCGGCCGAAGGATGCCAACGCCTCGCCGGGCGGGATGACGGTGAAGAGCTCGTGCACCGAATTCCTTAAAACCATTCCCAGCGGCGTTGGTGACGAGGCGCGCGACGCCGAGCAAGCGAACGTCGGCCCCTTCGGCCGTTGAGGAGTACGCCCATTATCACCATACCGACCCCCTCGCAGTCGTTCGACGCGCACCTGGCCGGGCTCGGGCTGGGCGACGTCCGGACGGCGTACCGCAATCTGGGCGTGGCGCAGCTCTACGAGTACGCGCTGCGCCGCGGCGAAGGGCGGCTCGCCTCCGCGGGCCAGTTCGCGGTCGAGACCGGCAAGCACACCGGGCGTTCCCCGAACGACAAGTTCTTCGTGCGCGAGCCGGGCAGCGAGACGCACATCGACTGGTCCGTCAACAACGCCATCGAGGCGAAGGCGTTCGACGCGCTCCTCGCGCGCGTCGGCGACTACCTGCGCGGCAAGGACGTGTTCGCCCTCGACTGCTACGTCGGCGCGGATCCCCACTACCGGCTGCCGGTGCGCATCGTCACGGAGTTCGCGTGGCACAGTCTGTTCTCGCGCGATCTGTTCATCGACACGGCCGACGGCGCGAAGTCGTTCGCGCCCGAGTTCACGGTCGTCAACGTGCCGCTGTTCGAGGCCGATCCGGCGCGCGACGGCACCGCGTCCTCGACGTTCATCCTCGTGAACCTCGCGAAGCGGATGATTCTCATCGGCGGCACGCGCTACGCGGGCGAGACCAAGAAGTCCGTTTTCACCGTCATGAACTACCTGATGCCGCTGCGCAACGTGCTCTCGATGCACTGCTCGGCGAACGTCGGGCGCGCCGGCGACGTCGCGATCTTCTTCGGCCTCTCGGGCACCGGCAAGACGACGCTCTCGTCCGACCCGCACCGACCGCTCATCGGCGACGACGAGCACGGCTGGTCCTCCGACGGCGTGTTCAACTTCGAGGGCGGGTGCTACGCGAAGATGATCAAGCTGCGGCAAGAAGCGGAGCCGGAGATCTGGGCGGCGTCGCACCGCTTCGGCACGGTGCTCGAGAACGTCGTGATGGATCCGCAGACGCGCGAGCTCGACGTCGACGACGCGTCGCTGACGGAGAACTCGCGGTCGGCGTACCCGATCAGCTTCCTGCCGAACTACGTGAAGAGCGGCATGGCGGGCCATCCCACGAACATCGTGATGCTCACCGCCGACGCGTTCGGCGTGCTGCCGCCGATCGCGAAGCTCACGCCGGCCCAGGCGATGTATCACTTCCTCTCGGGCTACACCGCGAAGGTCGCCGGTACCGAGCGCGGCGTGAAGGGCGCGGTCGCAACGTTCTCGACCTGCTTCGGCGCGCCGTTCATGGTCCACCATCCAACCGTCTACGCGAAGCTGCTCGGCGAGCGCATCGCGCAGCACGAGGTGAACTGCTGGCTCGTGAACACCGGCTGGACGGGCGGCGGCTACGGGGTCGGCTCGCGCATGAAGATCGCGTACACGCGCGCGATGCTGAACGCGGCGATCGAAGGCCGCCTCGCGAACCTGCGATTCGAGCGCGAGCCGTTCTTCGGGCTGCAGATCCCCGACGAGGTGCCGGACGTGCCGCGTGACGTGCTGAACCCGCGCAACGCGTGGGCGGACAAAGCCGCGTACGACGCGCAAGCGAAGCATCTCGCCGGACTCTTCGCCGACAACTTCAAGCGCTTCGAGCCGCACGCCGCGTCCGAGGTGCTCGAGGTCGCGATCCGGCCGTAGCCGCCGCTCGGCATCCGGAACGCCCGGGCTGCGGCGCATCTGCGCGCCCTCGCACGAGGTCATGGCGTCCGGCATGACGCTCCCGCTCGGCATCCTCGACCAGTCGCCCGTGCTCGCGGGTGCGCAGCCGCGTGATGCGATTCTCGCGACGATCGCCCTCGCGCGCGACGCCGAGCGTCTCGGGTACCACCGCTACTGGCTCGCCGAGCACCACGCGATGCGCGGCCTCGCGGATCCCGCGCCGGAGGTGCTGCTCGCGCGCATCGCCGCCGAGACATCGCGAATCCGCGTCGGTTCCGGCGGCGTGCTGCTGCCGCACTACGCGCCCCTGAAGGTCGCGGAGCAGTTCCGCATGCTCGAGGCGCTCGCGCCGGGCCGGATCGACCTCGGCATCGGCCGCGCGCCCGGCGGCTCGCAGCGCGTGTCGACGGCGCTCGAGTCGGCCGACGTCCAGCGATTCCCGCGCCAGGTCGCCGATTTGCTCGGCTTTCTCGAGCGCTCGCTGCCGGAGGCACACCCGTTCGCGAAGCTGATCGCGATGCCGAGCGGCGAGGCGTCGCCGGAAGTCTGGCTGCTCGGGTCGTCCGACTACAGCGCGGCGCTCGCCGCGGAGCTCGGGCTGCCGTTCGCGTTCGCGCACTTCATCAGCGGTGACGCGCAGGATGTGACGCGCGGCTACCGCCGGCGCTTCCGCGCGTCGGAGCGATCGGCCGAACCGCGCGTCCTGCTGGCGGTCGCGGCGCTCGCCGCGGAGTCGTCCGGGCTCGCCGAGTCGCTGGCGTCGACGATCGACCTCTGGCGCTTGCGCATCCGCCGCGGCGTCGATCTGCCGGTGCCGTCGCACGAGGAAGCGCGCGCGTATCCGTACACGCCGTACGAGCGCGAGGAGGTCACGCACAACCGCCGCCGCCTTGCGCTCGGCACGCCGGCGGGAGTCCGCGCGCGCATCGAGGAGCTCGCGAAGGCGCACGAGGCCGACGAAGCGATGGTGCTCACGATCGCGCCGGACTACGCGTCACGCGCGCGCTCGTACGAGCTGCTCGCGGACGCGTTCGCTGCGCGCCGCGCGCTCTCCGGCGTGTAGCGACGATGTCGCGTCTGCCGGCCATTTTCTTCGGACACGGCAACCCGATGAACGCGCTCGAGGAGAACGCGTACACGCGCGGCTGGGTGGACATCGGCGCATCGATCCCGCGCCCGCGCGCGATCCTCGCGATCTCGGCCCACTGGTATCTCCCCGGCACGCACGTCACCGCCGCCGCGCGTCCGCGCACGATCCACGACTTCGGCGGCTTTCCGCGCGCGCTGTACGAGGTGCAGTATCCGGCGCCGGGCGACGCCGCGCTGGTCGAGCGCGTGTGCGATCTGCTCGCGCCGGTCGCGGTGGAGCGCGACGAGCGCTGGGGCCTCGATCACGGCACGTGGTCCGTGCTGATCCACGCATATCCCGACGCGGACGTCCCCGTGGTGCAGCTCGGCATCGACGAGACGCAGCCGCCCGCGTTCCACTACGAACTCGGTCGCCGCCTCGCGCCGTTGCGGGACGAGGGCGTGCTCATCGTCGGCAGCGGCAACGTCGTGCACAATCTGCACGCGTATGCGTGGGGCCGGCATCCGATCGAGCAGTTCGACTGGGCGGTGCGCTTCGAGGCGCTCGCGCGCGCGGCGCTCGACGCGCACGATCACACGCCGCTGATCGACTACGAGCGCTTCGGTTCCGATGCGCTCCTCTCGGTGCCGACGCCTGAGCACTATCTTCCGCTGCTGTACGTCGCCGGCGCGGAGCAGCCCGGCGATGCGGTGAGTTATCCCGTCGAGGGCGGCGACGGAGGGTCGATCTCGATGCTCAGCGTGCGGATCGGATAGGCCGCTGACGTCGAGCGGTCATTTCACGACGCGCAGCGGCGGCGCCTCGACCTGATCGCCCCATTGATGCCATCCGTGCCGGTAGTGGCGGGCGAACATCTCGAGCCGCGGTCCGGGTGAGCATGCCTCGATCAAGTCCCACATCTCGTCCGGCTTCTGCGAATGCCGGCGCTTGCGCGTCTCGACGATGTTCGGCGTGGTGCGCCCGGGCTTGAGCGTGCGATTGTTCCTGCCGCGCACGCCGAACAGCACGAGCTCGGTCACGTTGCGAAAGTAGAAGCCGACGCCGCGGCGATCCGGCCCGCCGTCCTTGCGGACCTTGTACCAGACGACGTTGGACTTGTACGTGAACCCCCACCGGCGCATCGTCTCCAAACCTTCGGACAGCAGCGCGTTCGGCACCCAGAGGTACAGATGGCTCTGCTCGGCCGCGATCGTCGCGACCGGAAGCTCGTAGATCTCCTCGAGCGTCATCGTGCTGTAGCGTGACAGCCGCCGATGTTCCGGCGCCATCTTCCCCGTGCGGTTTTGAAAGCGCCAGGGCGGATCGGCGTAGATCGTGCGAAAGCGCGTGTCCCCGGCGTACGCCAGCAGCGACTCCGCCGGTGGCAGCGCTACGAGCTCGGGTCGTACAGGTTGCGGGTGATGCCGAAGACCAGGACGGGACAACCTCCACCTCCACCCGCCTCGATGCGCGGGACCAGCTTCTCCATGTGCGTCGTCGACGCGCCGTACTTCGCCCCGATGCCGACGGTCGTGAAGATCTCTTGCAAGTGATCGGCGCGCGTGACGATGATTCCGACGTCGAGCACCTGCAGATCGAAGAGGATGCGGAACGTGTTGAGGTCGCGCACGTACGTCTGATCCTTCGAGTTCCACTCGATCTCGAGCCCGACGCGGTTGCGAAAACAGTCGATCTTGTGCGTTCGGGACTCGCGATCGACGCCGTCGACGGTTACCTTCGTCACGACTTGACGCTCCGCCCAGCCGCGCGACGCGAACTCCGAGTCGATCGCGTCCGAGATGCTCGACTTTCGCCCGCCGGCCGCCACCACGGCAGTCTTGCGGAGCACGAAGCGGTCGAGCACCTCCAACACGTCCTCCCACTCGTCCGGATACGAGCCGGCGAGGATTTGGACGGCGTTGCGCCAGTTCTTGACCTCATACTTGTGCAGCATCGCGTCGGGGACGAGCCCCGGCGGGATCGGTCGCATTGGCGAGTCTGGTGATGCGCGATGGTCTGTACTTCCTTCGTTGCTCCGCATGGCGAACGCCGTTTCACGCGCTCGCAACGTCAGGCTAGGGCGGCGCTGTGCCAGCAGGGTGGCACTACACCTCGCCGGTCTGCCGACGAACTACGCGTGCAGCCCGAACGCCTTGAGCAGCACCCGCTTGGGACGCGTCCCGTCGAACTCCCCGTAGTGCACGCGCTCCCACGGCCCGAGGTCGAGGCGCGCGTTCGTCACGGGCACGAGCACCTGATGCCCCAGCAACATGCGCTTGAGGTGCGCGTCGCCGTTGTCCTCGCCCGTCGCGTGGTGCGCGTAGTCGCGGCCGGCGGGCGCGAGCTTCTCGACCCATTCGAGGATGTCGCGCCAGAGACCGGACTCATGGTCGTTCACGAAGACGCTCGAGGTGATGTGCATCGTGCTGACGAGCACGACGCCGTCACGCAAGGCCGCGGCGGCGCGCACACGCTCCACGTGCTCCGTGATGTCGCGGATCTCGTAGCGCGCCGGCGTCGTGATCGTTAGGTAGTCGGTGAAGCTCGTCGTGGCATCCATCGTATCGAGAGTGGTTCTCCGTCGGTGGACAAACGTACTTCGCGCAGCGCACGGTTATGAGAATTTAAGCCGGCGACCCGAATGTTGCCTCGATTCGCGTCCATACGTTTCCGATTCGTGACGCATGCCGAACTTCGCCGCGAATCCCGAGGCCGTCGCCCGCGTCCCGCGCTCCCTCGCGTTTCGCTATGATGCGCTGCCGCTGCACGTCAGCGGCGGCGTCCTATCGGTCGCGCTCGCCGACCCCGGCGACGCGTCGGTCATCGACGCGCTGCGCGCCGCGACGCGACTCCGCGTGCGCCCGCTCGCGATGCCGCGCGACGCCATTCGCGCGAACCTGCACACCGCATACGGCGAGGCGTCGCGCGCCGAGCGGGAGCGTTCGGACGACGCGCCCGCCGTGCGCGCCGTCGATCTCGTCTTCGCGCGCGCGATCGCGGCGCACGCCAGCGACATCCACGTCGAGCCCGGCGTCGCCGGCGGGCGCGTGCGCTTGCGCGTCGACGGCATCCTGCAAGATCTCGAGCCGATTCCGGCCGAGCTGCTCGCGCCGTTCGTCTCGCGGATCAAGCTCCTCGCGGGCATGGACATCGCCGACCGCCGGTCGCCGCAGGACGGGCGGTGCGGCATCCCGTTCGAGGGCCGCGAGGTCGACGCGCGCGTCGCGTCGATTCCGACGATCGACGGCGAGAAGCTGGTGGTGCGGCTCCTCGACCGCTTCGGCGCAACGCCGCAGCTCGCCGAGCTCGGCATGCCGCCCGCGCTGCTCGACCGGTATCGCGCCGCGGTGAACGCGCCCTGGGGCTTCGTCGTCGTGACGGGACCAACGGGCAGCGGGAAGACCACGACGCTGTACGCGTCGCTCGCGGCGCTCGACGCGCGTGGCCGCAACGTCTGTTCCGTCGAGGACCCGGTCGAGCTGCGCATCGGCGGCGCTGCGCAAGTGCACGTCAATCCACGCGCCGGGCTCACGTTTCCGATCGTGCTACGCGCCTTCATGCGCCAGGATCCGAACGTCGTGATGGTCGGCGAGATGCGTGATGCGGAGACGGCGGCGGTCGCGGTGTCGGCCGCGCTCGCGGGACAGCTCGTGTTCACGACGCTGCACGCGAACGACGCGGCGCGCACGATCGACCGTCTGCTCGAGCTCGGCGTCGCACGCCACTCGCTGGCCGCGGCGCTGACAATGGTCGTCGCGCAGCGCCTCGTGCGAACGCTGTGCGAGCAGTGCCGCGCGCGCGAACCGATTCCGCCCGCTGTGCGGCGCGAAATCGGCGACACGCACGACGCGTGGTATGCGGCGCGCGGATGCCGTGCGTGCGCCAATACCGGCTATCTCGGCCGCACCGGTGTGTACGAAGCGATGGAGGTCGACGACGCGCTGCGCGATGCTGTCGCAACCGGCGCGTCCAGCGTGCAGGTCGCGCAGATTGCCGCGCGCGCCGGCTACCGGGCGATGCGTGAGAACGCGCTCGAGAAAATCTTGGCCGGGCGGACGACGTTCGACGAAGTGCGCCGGGTCGTCGGCTGGAGCGCGTCGTGACGCTCGCACCGGTGCGGCTTGCCGACGTGCTGCGCGCCGCCCGCGCGCGCGCCGCGAGCGACATGCACGTCGGCGCCGGCGAACGTCCGACCCTGCGCATCGACGGCCGTCTCTGCCCGGTCGACGTGCCGCCGATCGACGAGGCCGGCCTGCGTGCATTCCTCGCGACCGTGCTGACGAGCGAGCAGCTCGCCCGGCTCGACGCGGTCGGCTGTGGGGACGGCGCGGCGCCGCGCGCGGCCGACGGCGCACCGTACCGCGTGCACGCCTTTCGAGGCTCCGGCGGCACGCGCGCCGCGATCCGGCTGCTCGCAGCGTCGGTCCCGTCGTTCGAGTCGCTGGGCCTGCCACCGGCCGTCGCGGCGCTCGTGCAGCGGCCCGCCGGGCTCGTACTCGTGACGGGCCCGACAGGCAGCGGAAAGACGACGGCGCTGGCGGCGCTGATCGATCGCGTCAACCGCACGTCGGAGCGCAACATCGTCACGATCGAAGACCCGATCGAGTACGCGCACGCACCGATCCGCTCGCTGGTCACGCAGTGCGAGATCGGGCGCGACGTCGCCGACCACGCCCACGCGCTGCGCGGCGTGCTGCGCGCCGATCCCGATGTCATCGTCGTCGGCGAGATGCGCGACCGCGAGACGTTCTCGGCGGCACTGACGGCGGCCGAGACGGGCCACCTCGTCCTCGCGACGCTGCACACGAACGACGCCGCGCAGACGGTCGACCGCATCGTGGACGCGTTCCCGTCCGAGGCGCAGGCGCAGGTCCGCACGCAGGTCGCATCGGTGCTGGGGGGCGTCGTTACGCTGCGGCTCGTGCCGCGCCGGACCGCCGCCGGCCGGCGCGCCGCGGCCGAGGTACTGATCGCGAGCGACGCCGTGCGCGCGCTGATTCGCGAAGGCAAGACGCACCAGCTGCGCAACGCCATTCTCACGGGGCGCGCGGCCGGGATGCAGACGCTGGAGTCACACCTCTCCGACCTCGTCGTACGCGGCGATGTCGCACTCGACGACGCACGCGCCGCGGCGGTCCGCCCCGACGACGTGCGCGCGCTCGCGCGAGCGGCGTCCTGACGTGGACGCCTACCGGTATGCCGCGCGGACCGCGAGCGGCGAGGCCGTTCGCGGCACGATGGCGGCACCCTCGGCCGACGCCGTGCTCGCCGGCCTGCGGATGCGCGCACTGTTCGTCACGGACGTGCGGCGCGAATCCGCCGCCGCGCGAAGCGTCGCGCGGTCGCTGAACCTGGGTGCGCCCTCGCGCCGAGCGCTCCTGACGTTCTTCCGCTCGTTCTCGACGCTCGTGCGCGCCGGTGTGTCGATGCGCCGCGCGCTCGACGTGACGATCGAGCGCACGCGCGACGGAGCGCTGCGCGAAGCGCTGCGTTCGGTGCTCGCCGACGTCGAGCACGGTTTGGCGCTGAGCGACGCGATGGAGCGCCGGCCGCGCGCGTTCGCGCCGCTCGCCGTCGCGATGGTGCGCGCGGGCGAGGCGGGCGGCATCCTCGACGAGGTGCTGGACCGCCTGGCATCGTTCCTCGAGCGCGACGCGGATCTGCACAAGAAGCTGCGCTCGGCGCTCGCGTATCCCGCCGTCGTCGTCACGGGGGCGGCGGGACTCGTGCTGTTCCTCCTGGTGCGCATCGTGCCGATGTTCCGGCAGATGTTCGAGGCGTTTCACGTCGAGTTGCCGCCCGCGACGCGCGCGCTGCTGGCCGTCGCGTCGGCGCTGCAGGCGCCCGCCCCGTGGATCGGGGTCGCGCTCGCGATGACGTCGGCGCTCGCCGGCATCGGGCTCGCACGGCGGACGCGCGGCGGCGCGCTGATGCTCGACCGCGCGCGTCTCGCCGTGCCGGTGATCGGGCCCCTCGCGCACAAAGCGATCACCGCCCGGCTTGCACGCATGCTCGCGACGCTGCTGCGGTCCGGCATCGAGCTGGTGAGCGCGATCGCCGTCGTGCGACCCGTCGCCGGAAGTGCCGTCTATGCGCGTGCGCTCGAGGGCGTCGATCTCGCGCTGCGTGCCGGCGAGCCGCTGACGGCACCGCTCGAAGCCGCGCGCCTGTTCGACCCGCTCGCCGTGGCGCTGATCCGCGTCGGCGAGGAGACCGGCCTGGTCGATGAGATGCTGCTGAACGTCGCTCGTTATTTCGAGTCCGACGTCGAGGCCGCCGTTGCGACGCTCGGAGCGCTGCTGGAGCCAGCGCTGATCGTCGTCCTCGGCGGCGTCGTCGGGTTCATCGTGTTCTCCGTCTTCATCCCTCTTTACGCGTTGATCGGGAGTGTATCGACATGAGTCTGCGGGACGCGCTGATGGCGAAGTATTGCGCCGAGCGCACGATCGAGCGGCGGAACGCCGTCGTCGACGCCTATCGGCATCTCTGCACGCGCGGAGCGCGCAAGTTCAAGCGCGCGCACAACGACCGCGCCGATCTCGAACAGGTCGCAGCGGTCGGCCTCATCAAGGCGGCCGAGAACTATCGGGCGGAGATGCAGACGCCGTTCCAGGCATACGCATGGATCATGGTCGTCGGCGAGCTGATGCACTACGTCCGCGATCACGAAAGGCTCGTGCGCGCGCCGCGCGCAATGATCGCGCTCGAAAAACGCTATGCGGACGTGTGGGACGGGTTCACCACCTCGCACCACCGCGAGCCGACGCCAAGCGAGATCGCCGCGGAGCTGGGCGTGGGGGTGCACGTCGTGGGCGAGCTGCGCGCGATGCGCCGCGTCGAGCACGTCGGGCTGCCGGAGCCGGACGCGCACGACGGCCCCGAACGCGTCGAACTGCTCGCCGACCGCCGGCCGGGCCTCTCCATCGACGATCGCGTCGCCTTGACGGTCGCGGTCGACGAATTGGCCGAGCGAGAGCGCGCAATCGTCCTCGGCACCTTCGGCGCGGGCCTCACGCAGACGGAGCTGGCGCGCAAGCTCGGTCTCTCGCAGAGCCACGTCTCGAAGCTGCTCGCGCGCGCGCTCCACAAGCTGCGCACGAAAGCGGCGTAGCGCCTAGAGCCCCTTCGTGAAGCGCCTCACGCCGCCGTCGATGACGAACGTCGAGCCGGTGAGTCATCTGCGACGCTCACGGTGCGGCGATATTCACCGGAATCGGCACGGTTGCGGAGGTGCCGTCCGCGCGACTCGCCACGAGCGAGGTCATGAGGCTGCCTCGTGCTTGCGGCAGTGCCGGAAATGGGAAGGTCGCTTGCCATTTTCACCGAGTACGACGGCAAGTTGACGGCCGACGGCTGGACCCTCGACAACAACACCTGGCAAGGCGTGCGCACGTTCGACGCATCGATCGGCCAATGGAACACGCCCGACGCGTATGCCGGCGACCTGCACGATCCCATGTCACAGCAGCCGTACATGTGGAACAGTAATAATCCCTATCAGTACAGTGACCCGAGCGGGTTTTGCACAGCCCGTGTCGTGGAGCACGACTGCTTACTGGTAATGGAGACGAGCGACGACCCCGGTCAGTGGTCATCTGCACCTGATGGCATGCTCGCTCAGGAGGTTCTGAGGCCGCCCCAGCTGTCAGGCCGCGACCGACCGTGAGTTTGAGGTTCGTTGATATTGCTCGATGAACTCGGCCGGCGTCAAGCCGGCGAGGGACGTATGGGGCCGGCGGGTGTTGTAGTCCAGGCGCCAAGTTTCGATCGCGGCGCGCGCGTGAAAGATCGTCGGAAACACATGCTCGTTGAGCAGCTCGTCGCGAAAGCGGCCGTTGAAGCTCTCGACGCTACCGTTTTGCATCGGCCGGCCGGGGTCGATGAAGTGCAGCTCGACCTTCGCTTCTGCCGCCCAGCCCAGCATCGCATTGCTCGTGAATTCCGAACCGTTGTCGAACTTGAGCGTCGGCGGAAGACCGCGATCGGCAGCGAGCCGCGAAAGCACTCGAACTACCCGCTCGCCCGTCAGCGAGAAGTCGACTTCGATGCCGATCGACTCCCGCGTGAAGTCGTCGACGATCGTGAGTGTCCGGAACTTGCGCCCGTTGCCGAGCAGGTCGTGCACAAAGTCCAAGGACCAGCGTTCGTTCGGGCGCGACACCGGCGCAACGGCATTGCCGCGAACATACCGGACGCCCCGCTTCCGTCGCGCGCGCAACTGAAGCCCGTGAGCGCGATAGATCCGGTGAACCCGCTTGTGGTTGACGACGAAGCCTTCGCGCCGCAGCATCAGCGTTAGCCTGCGGTACCCGAATCGCCGGCGCTCGTGAGCGAGCGAGTTCAGCCGTTCGAGCAACCGCGGGTCGTCGACGCGACGAATGCGATATTGGACTACCGATCGCGGACAACGAGCGATGCGGCATGCCGCACGTTGACTCACGCCCAGCTCTTGGAGGGCCCTCACCGCGGCTTTTCGCTGCGAGGGCCCCAAGAGTTTTTTGCGATCAGTTCCTTCATCGCATCGTTCTCGAGCGAGAGGTTCGCGATGATCCGTTTCATCCGCGCGTTCTCGTCCTCGATCGCACGGCCGCGAGCGATCTCGCTGCTCTCCATGCCGCCGTACTTGCTCTTCCAGGCCGAGATCGTGTTCGGGTGCACGCCGTGCCGGCGGCTGAGCTCGACGAACGAGGCGCCGGCGTCGTGCTCGCGCAGGATCGAGACGATCTGCGTCTCGGTGAAGCGGGACTTCCGCATGACGGGGTTCCTTTCGGCCTGGCGGCCGGAGAACCCACGGTGTCAGGTGGCCCGGATTACCGGGGCGGCGTCAGCATAAAGACACTTCTTAGCGACTTCCTTGACCGCGCCACCACGATGGGACGATACTGGTTATTAAGCGCCGCATGTGGCGTCGTCGTCTTTGTCGTAGCGTCAGACACAGCAATGGCGTGGGTTTCCTTTGCGCTGTTGCTCTTGGGGCTATGGCAAGTATATCAAGCGTTAGTCGATGACTTCGTCGTGAAGCGAGACCGTCCGATGCCCACAAGCGACCCGGAAACTCCACCATGACCTCCCGCAAGTGCGCTACCGTCGGCCTAGCGGTCTTGTAACAGCACATCGGTTTGTGTCCGGATTCGACCGGATGCACCGCGACGCGATGCGCGAACGGCGCCGTTACGGAATTAAAGTCTCGGAGACGCCCATGGACCCGCTGGGGACACTAAGCTTGGCGGATTCAAATCCGGTTGGACTTTCGATCCACGCCGCGGCGTGCGGACATTTTGCTGTTTGATTTCCTGATGCACTCTGCGCGCTCAATGCACATCTAAGCAAACGGCTTTTGTCACGCGCTAATGTGTCAGTTAGAGCTTGCGGTTGAAGCTGGCCCGGTTCCGTGGACACTTTCTCACTCGCATAGAAAGAGTCCACCATGGCCAAGCCACCCAAGGTCTACCCGCCTGAGTTCCGTCAGAAGATCCTCGAGCTCATCCGCTCTGGCGAGAGCGGGAATGCCGTCGCTCGACGGTTCAACGTCAGTCGGCAGACGATCAGCAACTGGCTCAAGCAAGATGACGCCGATAGCGGCCGGCGCACGGACGTCCTAACCACTGACGAGCGCTCCGAACTCACGCGCCTGCGTCGCGAAGTGAAGCGGCTGACGATCGAGCAAGAGATATTGTCAAAAGCCGCGGCCTGGTTCGCTCGGGAGACCGATGCGATTCCGAAGAAGCCTTCGGATTCGTGAGAGCGTACCAGGCCCGTTACGCCGTGACCACGATGTGCCGCGTGCTCGAAGTCTCCACGAGCGGCTACTATTCGTGGCGCAATCGCGCTCCCTCCGCTCGTAGCCTGAGCGACACGTTGCTCGGCGATCGGATCGAAGCGATTCATCGTAAGTCGCGCTCGACGTATGGGCGGCCGCGGGTTCAAGCAGAACTCCGCGACGAGAACATCTTCGTCTCCGACAAGCGCGTGGCGCGCCTGATGCACGAGCGGTCGCTGCGCGGGGCTTCGCGGCGCAAGTCCGTCATTACGACGGTTCGCGATCGCGATGCGCAGTCGGCGGACGATCTGGTCAACCGCAACTTCGCTGCGAACGCGCCTGACCAGCTGTGGGTCGCGGACATCACGTACATTCCGACCTGCTCAGGCTTTCTGTTCTTGGCAGTCGTGCTCGACGTGTTCAGCCGGCGCGTCGTTGGGTGGTCGATGGCCAACCACATGCGCGCCGAGCTCGTCGTCGATGCACTCAACATGGCGATCTTCCGGCGTAAGCCGGTAGGCGTCGTCCATCACTCGGACCACGGCTCGCAGTACACGTCGATAGCCTTCGGCCAACGCTGCAAAGCCGCCGGCGTCGTCCCTTCGATGGGATCGGTGGGCGACTGCTACGACAACGCGATGTGCGAGAGTTTCAACGCGACGCTCGAGTGCGAGTTGCTCGTGAGGCACCGCTTTCAAACGCAGCGCGAGGCCGCGCTGGCGGTCTTCGACTTCATCGACGGTTGGTACAACCCGCATCGCCGACACTCAGCTCTCGGCTACGTCTCGCCCGCCGAATACGAACGACGCAAGAGCGCCGCGGCCTGATGTCCAATCACAACCTATCCACGGAATCGGGCCAGCTTCACGCTCAGCTTGGTCCTTGTCCTCCCGGCGGTGTTACTTAGATGCGTCTCCCCGTTCGGACATGTTGCTGCGTTTGGCGGCCGTGAGGCTGCCTTGTGCTTGCGGCAGCGCCGGAAATGGGAAGGTCGCTTGCCATTGGCCGGCCGCCCCTCACAGTCCCTTCGTGTACCGTGTCAGGCCGCCGTCGATCACGAAGGTCGAGCCGGTGACGTAGCCGGCGGCGTCCGAGGCGAGGTACGCGCAGAGGGCGGCGATCTCGTCGGGGTCGCCCACGCGGCCGAGCGGGATCTCGGCAAGGAGCTGCTTCTGCTCCTCCGCGTTCGTGCGCACCGAGGCGTTGATCGGCGTCGCGATCGCGCCGGGTGCGACGTCGTTGACGGTGATGCCGTGCTCGGCGAGCTCGAGCGCGATCGTCCGCATGAACATGCGGATCCCGCCCTTCGACGCAGCATACGCCGCGTTGCCGGGAAACGCGACGTCCTCGTGCACCGACGAGATGTTGACGATGCGGCCGGGGCGGCCGCGCGCGATCATCGCCCGCGCCGCGGCGCGCGTGCACAAGAACGTTCCCGTCAGGTTGACGCGCAGGATGCGCTCCCACACCGCGAGCGGTGTGTCGACCATCAGCCGCGTCTCTTCGATGCCGGCGTTGTTGACGAGGATATCGAGGCCGCCGTACTCGCCCACGGCGCGCTGCACGAGCCCTTCGACTGCGTTCTCGTCGGTGATGTCCGCCGATACCGCGATCGCCTTCGCGCCGCCGCGCGCGATCTGCGTGACGACGGCGTCGGCGTCTTCGGGCTGGTTGCGATGATCGACGACGACGTTCGCGCCGCTCGCGCCGAAGCGCAGCGCGATCGCGCGGCCAATCCCCGTAGCCGCACCGGTTACGATGGCCGTCTTGCCGTCGAGATCGACGCGGAGGTCGGCCGTGCGGACCGCCGAGGCTGCGGTGCTCACCGTGTATCGGTGTCCGTCGTCGCGTGCTCGGGCTTGTGCGTCGGGAAGATGCCTGCCAGTACGCCCTTCACCGATTGCACCAGAACCGGACCCTCCTCCGGGTCGCCGTGCAGCATGGCCTTGGTGAACGACTTCGCCTGCTCGACTTTGATGTGCGGCGGCAGCATCGAGATGTTCGGGTCCGTCAGCACCTCGACGACGCACGGCTTGTCGGCGCGCAGCGCCGCTTCGAGCGCGCTGCCGACGTCGTCGGCGCGATCGACGCGGATGCCCTCGAGGCCGAGCATGCGCGCGAACTCCGCCATCGAGACGTCGGGCAGGTGCTGCGAGGCGGGATAGTCGGGCGCGCCGGATTCGATGCGCAACTCCCAGGTAACCTGATTGAGATCGCGGTTGTTCGCGACCAGGAAGACGAGCCGCGGATCGCTCCAGCGCTTCCAGTACCGCACCACGGTGATCAGCTCGTTCATGCCGTTCATCTGCATCGCGCCGTCGCCGGTGATCGCGATGGCCGGACGATCCGGGAACGCGAACTTCGCGGCGATCGCGTACGGCACGGCGGAGCCCATCGTCGCGAGGCCGCCGGACAGCGACCATTTCATGCCGCGGCGCATCGAAAGATGGCGCGCCGACCAGTTCGTCGACGTGCCGGCATCAGCCGTCAAGATGACGTTGTCCGGCAGCCGCCGGTCGAGCTCGGTGAACACCACCTCGGGGTTGATCCCGGCAGTGCCCTTGATCTCCTCGCGTGTCGCACCGACGCGCGCGCCCTTCTCGCGCAGCTTCGCGATCTTCTCGCGCCACGCCGTGTCCGTCTTGCTCTCGAGGAGGGGCAACAGCGCGCGCAGCGTCTCCGCGGCGCTGCCCTGTAGGTTGACTTCCGTGGGAAACCGCACGCCGAGCCGTGATGCGTTGGTGTCGATCTGAACGCCGCGTGCTTGGCCTTCCTTGGGCAGGAACTGCGCGTACGGATAGTTCGTGCCGACGAGCAGCAGCGTGTCGCAGTCGGTCATCATGTCGCTCGACGCCTCGGTGCCGAGCAGGCCAAGCGTCCCCGTCACCCACGGCAGGTCGTCGGGCAGCACCGCTTTGCCGAGCAGTGCTTTCGCGCATCCGGCTTGCAGCGTGTCGGCAACCTGCTCGAGCACGCTCTCTGCGCCGAACGCGCCGGCACCGGCGAGAATCGCGACCTTGCTCCCGGCGTTCAGGACGTCCGCGGCGCGGCGCAGATCCTCGTCGCTCGGCAGCATGTGGCCGCGCGCGAGCCCGACGCTGGAGTGGTTGTAATTCATCACGTGTGGCATCTTCTCGACTGCTTTTTCTTCCTGAATGTCCTTCGGGAAGATCAGCGCCGTGACGGTGCGCGCACCGAGCGCGCCGCGCACCGCGCGGTCGATCGCGTGCCGCGCCGCTGCGGGACTCGTCACCGTCGTGACATACTCGCCGGCGACGTCTTTGTAGAGGTTCTGGAGATCGACTTCTTGCTGGAACTCGCTGCCCATCGCGGTCGTCGCCGACTGACCGCAGATCGCGAGGACCGGCATGTGATCGTTCTTCGCGTCGTACAGTCCGTTCAGCAGGTGGATCGCGCCCGGTCCCGACGTGGCGAGGCACACGCCGAGCTCACCGGTGAACTTCGCGTGCGCGCACGCCATGAACGCGGCCTGCTCTTCGTGACGCACCTGCACGAAGTCGATCTTCTCTTTGTGCTTTTCGATCGCGATGATGATGCCGTTGATCCCATCGCCGGGAAAGCCGTAGATTCGTTTCACGCCCCAAGCGATCAGGCGCTCGATCAAAAAATCGCTGACGGTTGCCACGCGTGTCTCTCGCTCCGTTCGGATGTCGGTCGTTTGGACCGTATATCCTTACCCACCGCGCCGCGCGGCGTCAGTCGATCTGGCGGAGAAACGTCAGCGCGCTCATCAGCTCGTCGACGACCGCTTCGGTCTTGCCGCTCTTCACGGCGTCGACGAACGTGCGCTCGAAATAATGGCGCAGCGCGGCACGCACGGTCGCATCGAGCGCGCCGCGCACGGCGGCGATCTGCCGCAGCACGTCGACGGGGTATGGGTCGCTTTCCAGCATCGTGATGATGTGGTCCAAGTGGCCGCGCGCGGACTTGAGCCGGTTGATGACGTCGGCCTTACGCTCGGGATCGAGCGGACGCCGCAAGCGATCCAGGGTGCGGTTGCGTCGCACCGCGACACCATACCACGGCCGGCGGTCCCGTTCCCACCCGGGGAGGGCTCGCCGAGGCTAGGGCGCGGCGACGGCGATCGCGCTCGCCTGGTACTCCTGGAGCGAGCGCGGGGGGCCGGCGTGCGACTCGAGCGCCGTCACGAGCGCGTGCGCCGTGTCGAGGGACGTCAGCGACGCGATCGACGCCTCGACGGCGGCGCGGCGAATGCGGTAGTTGTCGGTCTGCCCGCGACCGCTGCTGAAGTCGTTGATCACAAGATCGACCGAGCGGCGGCGGATCACGTCCAGTACGTCGGGATCGCCCTCGCCGATCTTGTGGACGCGCTCGCCGTCGATGCCGTTGGCCTCGAGCAACTCGTACGTTCCGGGCGTCGCGACGAGTCGGTGGCCGAGCGCGACGATGCGCCGCAGCAGGCCTACCGCCGCCGCCTTCTCCTCATCGCTGATCGAGACCAGAACGCGCCCGCCTTCGCGCGGAAGGCGGATCCCGGCCCCGATGAATCCCTTGCGCAGCGCGCCGGCGTACGTCGCGTCGATGCCGAGCACTTCGCCAGTCGATTTCATCTCCGGTCCGAGCATCGTCTCGACGCCGTGCATCTTGGCGAACGAGAACACGGGCACTTTGACGACGACGTAGGCGGGCTTCGGCCGCCGGCCCACGCCCCACGGCATGTCGCAGAGCTTCTCGCCGAGAGCGACGCGCGTCGCGGCGGCGACGAGGTTGATGCCGGTGGCTTTCGAGATGATCGGCACCGTGCGGCTTGCGCGCGGATTCGCCTCGATGATCAGCAACTCGTCCGTGCCCTCGGGAATGACGAACTGGATGTTGATCAGCCCGCGGATGCCCAGCTCGCGTGCGATCGCCTCCGTCACATCGACGATGCGGCGCTCCATCTCCTCGGACACCGTCTGCGTCGGGAAGACGCTGATCGAATCGCCGGAATGGATGCCGGCGCGCTCGACGTGCTCGAAGATGCCCGGGATCAGGATGTCGTCGCCGTCGAACGCGGCGTCGACCTCGACCTCGCGCCCGCGCATGTACTTGTCGACCAGCAGCGGCGCACCCGGCGTGATCGGCGGCGCGCTCTCGACGTAGCTCGCGAGTTGCCCTTCGTTGTAGACGATCTCCATGCCGCGGCCGCCGAGCACGTACGAGGGCCGCACGAGGACGGGAAAACCCAGCTCGCGCGCGATCGCGCGCGCCTCGCGGAACGTGTTCGCCGCGCGGCCGCGCGGGCGCGCGACACCCAGCTTTTCGAGCGCGGCGTCGAACTTCTCGCGGTCCTCCGCCATGTCGAGCGAACGCCGATCGCTGCCGACGATCGTGATGCCGCGGCGCGCGAGCTCGCCGGCGAGATTGATCGCCGTCTGCCCGCCGAACGCCAGCATCACGCCGCGCGCGTTCGTCGCGCGCGCGGTCGCTTCGACCTCGTCCGCACCCGGCGGCTCGAACACGAGCACATCGCTCACGTCGAAGTCCGTCGAGACGGTCTCGGGGTTGTTGTTGATCAGCACCGCTGCACGCCCGGCGTCGCGCAAGGCCCATGCCGCGTGCACGCAGCTGTAGTCGAACTCGATGCCCTGCCCGATGCGAATCGGCCCGCTGCCCACGACGACGACCGCCTCCCGGTCGGGCGCGCGGATCTCGTCGGTCTCGAAGCGCGAGAGGTAATAGTACGGCGACGTCGCGGGAAACTCGGCCGCCGCGGTGTCGACCATGCGGAACGCCGCGCCGTCGCCCTTCGACGAGCTCAGGATGACACGAGATGGGTCTCCGTCACCCTCACCTTTGGGCTCGTGATCCTGACCTTTGGGCTCGTGATCCTGACCTTTGGGCTCGTGATCCTGAGCTTTGGGCTCGTCATCCTGAGCTTTGGGCTCGTCATCCTGAGCTTTGGGCTCGTCATCCTGAGCTTTGGGCTTGTCATCCTGACCTTTGGGCTTGTCATCCTGACCTTTGGGCTTGTCATCCTGACCTTTGGGCTTGTCATCCTGAGCTTGTGGCTTGTCATCCTGAGCTTGTCGAAGGACGCTCAGCCCCCGCGACGAGTATCCCGACTCCATCGCGAAGCGCACGTCGGCGGCGCTTCCGCCCGCGCGCAGGCGCTCTTCGAGCGCGACCAGCGCGTGCAGCTCCCATAGCCAGAAGCGGTCGATCGTCGAGGCCGCGTGCAGCTCCTCGACGGTGCGGCCGCGCCGCAGCAGCTCGCACACGGCGAAGAGCCGGTCGTGCGTCGGCTCCTCGAGCGTGCGGTACAGCTCGTGGTCGCTCCACTCGAGAAACGTCCCGCCGGTGAGCGTCTCGAACTTCAGGTCGAGCCCGCGCACCGCTTTCATCAGCGCGGCCGCGAACGTGCGGCCAATCCCCATCGCCTCGCCGGTCGACTTCATCTGCGTGCCGAGCCGGAAATCCGCGAGCGGAAACTTGTCGAACGGCCAGCGCGGGAACTTGACGACGCAGTAGTCCAGCGTCGGTTCGTAGGCCGCTTTCGTGCGGCCGCCGGTGACGGGATTCGGAATCTTGTCGAGCGTCTGGCCCAGCGCGATCTTCGTCGAGATCTTCGCGATCGGATAGCCGGTCGCTTTCGAGGCGAGCGCCGAGCTGCGCGACACGCGCGGGTTCACCTCGATGATCTGGTACTCGTTGCGGTCCGGGTGCAGCGCGAACTGGATGTTGCAGCCGCCCTGCACCTTGAGCGCGCGGATGACATTGATGCTCGCGGTGCGCAGCATCTGGTAGTCGAGGTCGGAGAGCGTCTGCGACGGCGCCACGACGATCGAGTCGCCGGTGTGCACGCCGACCGGATCGATGTTCTCCATGTTGCAGACGATGATGCAGTTGCCGGCGCGGTCGCGCAGGACTTCGTACTCGATCTCTTTCCAGCCGAGCAGCGAAGTCTCGACCAGCGCCTGATGGATCAGTGACGCGGCGAGCCCGGTCTGGAGCGTCGCGCGCATCTCGGCCTCGTCGCGCACGACGCCGCCACCGGTTCCGCCCAGCGTGTACGCCGGCCGCACGACGAGCGGGTAGCCGGTCTCGGCGGCGAACGCGACGCCGGCCTCGACGTCGGTTACGATCGTCGACTGCGGCACCGGCTCGCCGATCTCGATCATCTTGGCCTTGAAGCGCTGGCGGTCTTCGGCGAGCTTGATCGTGTCGAGCGGCGTGCCGAGAAGCTCGACGTCGTAGCGCTCGATGACGCCGGCTTCGGCCAGCTCGACGGCGAGGTTCAACCCCGTCTGGCCGCCGAGCGTCGGGAGCAGCGCGTCCGGCCGCTCGCGCTCGATGATCCGTTCGACCGACGGCACCGTCAGCGGCTCCAAATAGACCGCGTCGGCGATCTCCGGGTCGGTCATGATCGTCGCGGGGTTCGAGTTGACGAGGACGACGCGGTGGCCTTCCTCGCGCAGCGCGCGGCACGCTTGCACGCCGGCGTAGTCGAACTCGGCGGCTTGGCCGATGACGATCGGGCCAGACCCGATCACCATGACGCTTCGCCGCTGCATCCCGCCGAGGTTACGGCCGGCGGGACACCCGTCCCTCCGGCGGCACCCGCTCGCTCCCGCTCAGCGCGCCGCCGAGAAGTCGAACGCGTTCGAGAACGGATTCGCGGCGGCGTCGCGCGCGCTCAACGGCTGCAGACCGTGCAGCCGCTCGATGAACGCCAAAATCGACACGGACTCGTACTGCGTGTGATCGATAAAATGGCGTTTCGCGAACGGCGACACGAAGATGAACGGCACACGCGACCCCGGGCCCCAGCGATCGCCCTTCGGCGGCGCCACGTGATCCCAGCGGCCGCCGTTTTCGTCGTACGTGATCACGATCGCCGTGTTCTTCCAATACGGGCTCGCCTCGATCGCGTGCACCAGGTTCGCGACGTGCTCCTGGCCGCGCAGCAAGGAGGTGTAGCCGGGATGCTCGTTGTTCTCGCCGATCGGCTTGACGAACGACACCGCGGGCAGCTTTCCATCGTGCAGGTCCGCGAGGAAGTTGCTCTCGTCCTGAAGGTGGTCGCGCTTGGCCTGCGTGCCGTCGGCGAAGTGGGCGAAGTACGCGAAGGGCTGGTGGTGGAACTGGAACTCGGGGTCCGGATTGCCGGCGAGCGCGTCGTTCCAGCCGCCGGAATACCATTTCCACGAGACGCCGGCCGCGCTCAAACGATCGCCGATCGTGGGCGCCGTCTGATTCGGGACGAGCAGATTCGTAACCGCGTGTGCGGGGTGCGGATCGTTCACGGTGAACGCCGTGTTGACCACGTACCCGTCCGGCGTGGCGAAGCCGTCGTGCACGATCTTGCCGTTCGCATCGAGCGCGAGTCGCGTCCCCGCCGCATCGACCGCGGCGCGTACGGACGCGGGCGCATCCGGGAACATCGCCACGCACGCGCACACCAAGAAGATGTGGTTCATGAACGAGCTGCCGAACGCGCTGTGGAACCCGTTGTCGCCGAGCGTGTACTCCGCGGCCAGCCGTCCCTCCGGCATCTCCGTCGCGTCGAACCGGCTGAAGACGAGGCCTGGATTGTCGCTCCACGTCATGAAGCCGTCCATGCTGCCCCCGTCGACCTGCCCGAACTCTTGATAGAATTTGTGCACGAGATCGCCGGTCAGCTGCGCGGGCTTCACGTACGCGTTCGCGTCGTATGGGCCGACCGGCTTGCCCGCGACGCCCGCGAAGTCCGGATCGGGCGCGCCGTGGATCAGCGGCTGCGGCAGCGCCGTGATGAGCGCGTGCGTGAACTTGTCGCGCTGCGGGGTCGTCGCCGCCGCGTTGGCGATGCCGTTGGCCCCGGGAAACGTGCCATACAGCCCGTCGAAGCTCCAGTTTTCTTGATAGATGACGATGACGTGCGCGATCGCGCGGCGCATCGCCGCGAGGTCCGGCCCGGTGACGCTCTGCGCCGGCGACGGCGCCGCCAGGGTGACCAGGATAGCGGCGGACAGCCACACGGCGGTAAGGCGCGCGGCTCGGGCACGATTCATGCGAAGGAACCCTCCGGTCGAGGCGATGAGAGGATGGGATGAGGCGCTTCGGCATCGCGGCGGCCGCGGCGGCGCTGATCGCTCTGGGATCGCAGGCGCACTCCGTCGCGCAGACCGGCGCCGCGGACACCTTTCCCGCGATCCCGGAAGTGCGCGCCGTGCACGGCGTCGCGCGCGTCGAGCTGCACGCCGTGATCGATCCGGTCACCGGGTTCCCGACGTTCGCGTGGGACGCGCGGCTCGGCGTCGTGCCGACGATTCGGGTGCACGCCGGCGACGCGATCGACATGACGGTGCACGACGACATGCAGGCCTTCCAAGGGCGCTCGGACGACGTCAGCGTGCACTTCCACGGGCTCGTCGTGTCGCCGAACGTGCCGTCGGACGACGTCATGCGCGTCGCGCACCCGGGCGAGACGCTGCGGTATCACGTCGTCATCCCGCGCGACCACGAACCGGGACTCTTCTGGTACCATCCGCACGCGCACGGCGAGGCGTATTACGACGTGACGAACGGCATGTCCGGTGCGATCGTCGTCGAGGGTTTGCAGGAGCATCTCCCGGCGCTTGCGACGATGCGCGAGCGGATCATCGTGCTGCGCGACGTTCCGAGCGGCCCCGGATACGTCGATGAGGACATACCGGTTTCCGCGATGCCCGTGATGTCGGGCAGCCCGCCGCCGATGCATCGCCTCCGGCGCCGGGCGAACCCGTGCCGCGCCGAGACGCTGCAGCCGACCCTGAACCGCAGGGACGACGCGCACATCGCCATCGCACCCGGCGAGCGGCAGCTGTTTCGCGTCGTGAACGCGTCCGCGGCGCGCTACTACGATCTCGCCGTCGACGGGAGCACGCTGCAGCTCGTCGCCCTCGACGGCGTGCCGCTCGACGCGTATCCGGGCACGCCGGCGGTGCGAACCGTGCGTCACGTACTCGTGCCGCCGGCCGGCCGCGCGGAGTTCGTCGTCACCGGCCCGCCGGCGCCGAGCGTGCTGCGGTCCGCCTGCGTCGATACCGGTCCGGCCGGCGATGCGAACCCCGCGGTCGTGCTCGCGCACCTCGTCGATCCGTCGCCGGCCGCGCCGCCGCGCGCGGCGAACGCGCCGCTTCGGGCCGGCCGCGCGCTGCCGCGCAACGTGCTGTCTGCGCCGCTGCCGCGGCCGGCGGCTCGGCGCACGATCCGCTTCACCGAGAACGCGCAGGGATTCTTCATCGACGGCCGCGCGTTCCGGATGAGCGATCCGCCGGCCGTCGTCGCGCGCTCCGGCTCCGTCGAAGCGTGGACCATCGAGAACCGCACCGACGAGTCGCACGACTTCCACGTCCACCAGGTACACTTCGTCGTCGACGCCGTCGACGGCGTGCGCGTCGTGCCGCGCGCGTGGCGCGACACGGTCGACGTCCCGCGGCAACGCCGCGACCATGCGGGTCGCACGGTACCGGGACGCGTGCGCGTCATCGTCGACTTCCGCGACCCCGTCGTCCGCGGCGTCTTCGTGTATCACTGCCACATCCTCGATCACGAGGATCTCGGGATGATGGCGAAGATCCGAGTCCGCTGATGCGTGCCGTGATCACCGCGGGCGGCCTGATCGACGGAACGTTCGCAGCCGCGGCCGGCACGACCGTGAAAGCGCTCGTACCGCTCGGCGCGATCACGCCGATCGACGCCGTACTCGATGCGTGCGACGGCGCCGGCGTCGAGGACGTCGCGGTCGTCGGCGGCGTGGAAGTACGCGCGCACGTCGGGCGTCGCGGCGTCCGCGTGCTCGACGCCGTCGCCGACGGCCGCGCGAACCTGCTGCGCGCGCTCGACGCCTGGCCGGGTGAGCGCTTCGTGTTCCTCACCTCCGACCTTCCGTTCGCGAACGCGTCCGGCGTGCGCGATTTCATCGACCGCAGCACGCCGTTCGCGCTCACGATGGCGCTCGCCGACGTCGACGCGTACGCCGCATGCTTTCCCGGCGCGCCGGAGCACAGCGTCGCGATCGGGGGCGAGCGCGTCGCGAACGGCAACGCGTTCGTCGTCGCACCCGAGGCGGTCGCACCGGCGCGCGCGCTCGCGACGCGCTTCTTCGAGGCGCGCAAGAGCCTGCTGCGGATGGCGCTGCTGATCGGGCCCGCGACGATCGTCCGGTTCGCGGCGCGGCGGCTGCGCATCCCCGAGCTCGAAATGGAGGCGCGGCGGCGTCTCGGCGTCCCGGTCGCGGCGATCCGCGGCTGCGATCCGGGACTGTGCTTCGACGTCGACACCCTCGCGGAGTACGACTACGCGCGCACGCGTGCGGCGACGCGGACACCGCGGCGATGAGCGCCGAGCCGCGCCGGCTCGGCGCGATGTGGTTCGGCATCCAAGTCGTCTGGACGGCGGTGCTCGGCGTGGTGCTGCAGGACCGCATCACGGCGCTCGCGCCGCACGCGGTCGGGACGTACGCCTTCGTCGCGGCGAGCGGCGCGCTCTTCGCGGCAGCGGTGCAAGTCGTCGCCGGGCTCGCATCGGACCGGGTGCGCGCACGCACGGGACACCGGCGCGCGTTCTACGCCGCAGGCGTGGCGATCGCCGTGCCCGGAATCGTCGCGCTGCCGTTGGCGCCGTCGGTGGCGTGGTTGTGGGCGGCGTGGCTCGTGCTGCAGCTCGGCATGAACGTCGCGGGCGGGCCGTATCAGGGCGTCGTCGGCGATTACGTTCCGGACGAGCGCGTCGGTCGCGCCTCCGCGTGGATGAGCGTGCACCAGTTCTCCGGCAGCGTCGTCGGCATCGTGCTCGCCACGCTGCTGCACGGCGTCGCCCTCGGGGGCGCGCTCGCCGCCGCTCTCGCGATCGGCTGGCGCGTCTCCGACGCGCACGCGGCGCGGCTCGCGCCGGTCTCCCGCGCCGCCGCGCCGCTGCGCATCGACGCCGACGTGATCACGGTCCTGATCTCCCGCGCGCTGATCAACGTCGGCTTCTACACGCTGTTCGGTTTCTTGTTCTTCTTCGTTCGCGAGTCGCTCGGCGTCGCCGACGCGCGGACCGCGACGGGCGTGCTGATCCTGGTCTTCACGGTGGCCGGCGTCGCGGGCGCCGCCGTCGCGGGGCGCGCCGCCGACCGCGCGGACAAGCGCGTCGTCGTCAGCGTCGCGTGCGGCGCGATCGCCGTCGCCGTCGGCGCGTTCGCGGCCGCGCCGACGTTCACGGTCGCGCTCGTGTGCGCGCTCGCGTCGGGAGCGGCGTGGGGCGCGTTCTTCACGGCCGACTGGGCGATCGCGTACGCCGTGCTGCCGCGCAGCGCACTTGCCGCCGCGATGGGCGTGTGGAACCTGGCCGCGGCGATCCCTCAAGTCGTCGCGCCCGCGATCACCGGGCCGCTCGTGCAGTACTGCGATGCGCGCTCCGCCGGTCTCGGACCGCGCGCGGCCCTCGCGTGCGTCATCGTCGAGTTCGCGCTCGGTACCGCATGGCTGTGGCGGCTGCGCACCGCACGCCTCGCTCCGCGCGCGGAGGACGGCGCTTGAGGATTTGTCGCACGCATGAAAGAGGACGCCTTTCGGCGCCCTCGGCTCGCTTTAGGAGGTCCGTTTCGGGACGGAGCGGCCTTCGTCGAGGTCGAGCAGGTCGGGCCATGAGGTGACGTCCGTGCGCTGCGGTGCGATCTTGGCGCGCAGCTTGGTGAACGCCTCGAGGCTTTCGCCGGTCGGCTTGCGGCTCAGCGTCTCGCGGTTGAAGCGTTCGAGCTCGAGCTGCGTCTTCTTCTGCACGAGCGGCTTCACGTACGCTTCGATGGCCGGGGCGTGCGTCGCGTCCTTCGCGACGTCGGCGACGATCGCCGAGAGCCGCTTGGCGTCGATGCCGAACTCGTCGAACAACGCGCGATCCATCGTGCAGTCGTAGTGATACTCACCGATGGTGCCGTTCGCGAGCATCTTCGCTTTGTCGATCGTGCGGGCGAGCTGCACGATACCGAGGTACTTGTCGTGGACGCTGCGCGGGGCGGCTGTCGTGGTGGAGTTCATTCAGTTTTGTGCCTTTCTTGGCGCTCCCCACGAACCTGCGACGGTGAAGCGGGTTTCCGTTTTACCAACGCTCGCGCAACTATAGTTTCGCGATTCGTGATTGAACCGTGCGTTCGCGGGACCGGCGACGGCTCGGTTGGGCTTGCGAGACGACGTTATACGAGCGTCGTCTCGCGCAGGATGATGCGGCTGTGCGTTTCCGCAGCACCGTTCCGCCGCAGGCTTTCGATCAGCTCGACCAGCGCCGGCTCGTCCGCGACCGCGACGCGCAGCGTGTAGTCGAAGTTTCCCGTGGTCAGCGCCGCGGACGTGACGCCCGGCAGACGGCGCAGCGCGGTCTCGAAACTATCCGCAGCCGTTCCGCCGGCCAAACGCAGATCGACGAACGCCGCAAGCCGCGCGCCGCCCGCGCTCGGATCGATCTCGGCGCGGAAGCGTCGAATCGCCCCGGCGGCGACCAGCCGTCGCAGCCGTTCCGCCGCCGCGTTCGCGCTGAGACCGACCGCGTCGCCGAGGTCTCGGTAGCTGATGCGCGCGTCGTCACGAACGCACCTGAGAATTGCGCGGTCGATATGATCCATTACCCGGTAAAGCTCCGCAAGCGGCTGCATTCCTGCCGAATTCAGTGTGAAACGCAGCGCAACCCGCGCTATACTCATCGCATGACGATCCGTGCCGCCGCGCTCGCCCTCGCGGTCCTGTTCATCGCTGTCCCGGCCCTCGCGGCGAGCGCCGACGACCCGGCGCGTTCCGTCGCCGACGGCGCGGCCGCGCAGCTGGAAACCCTCTACGTGTATCCGTCGCGCGGGCGCGACGCCGCCGTGATGCTGCGCGCGCACGCGGCGAACGGCGTCTACGACGGTTTGCGCGCCGCCGCGCTGGCGACGCGCGTGACGGCCGACGTCGCGACCGTCCTGCACGACAAGCACGTGCGCCTCGAATATTCCGCGGACGTGCTGCCGCCGCAAGCGAGCGGGTCGTCGAAGACGAGCCCCGAGCAGCGCGCCGCCCTCGCCGCGTTCATGCGCGACGCCGGCTACGGGCTCGGACGCGTCGCGCACCTGCGCGGGAACGTCGGTTATCTCGACGTGCGCTTTTTTCCGGAGGCCGACGCCGATCCGATGACGGTGTTCGACGGGATGGTGAACGCGGTCGCGTACGCCGACGCGGTCATCCTCGACCTGCGCCGCAACCGCGGCGGGTCGCCCGGCTCCGTCGCGCGCCTGCTGAGCCACTTCCTACCCGCGAAGACGCATCTGAACGACTTCGTCGGCCGTGGCGACGGCGATCCTCGAGTGGTCCAGTCCACGTACACCGGCGATGTGCCCGGGCCGCGCATCGCGGCCCCGGTGTACGTGCTCACCTCGCACGGGACGTTCTCCGGCGGCGAGGAGTGCGCGTACGACGTGCAGGCGCTGCACCGCGGAACGCTGGTCGGCGAGGTGACGGGCGGCGGCGCGAACCCCGGACACGACCAGCGCATCGACGACCACTTCGAGATCTTCGTGCCGATGGAACGCGCCCGCAATCCGATCACGCTGACGAACTGGGAAGGCACCGGCGTGAAGCCCGACGTCGCGGTCGCCGGCGACCGTGCGCTCGCGACGGCATACGCCATGGTGCTCGACGCAAAGCTCCGCGACGCATCGCTCGCGTCCGAACGCCGCAGCGCGCTGACGACGCTGCGCACGAAGCTCGACACGATGAGCGACGCCGACATCCTCGCGCTCTGAATCAGGGCGAGAGCCGCTCGATCGTCCAGCCGTCGTCGGTGCGAGCGTACGCGATGCGGTCGTGCACGCGGTTCGGGCGCCCCTGCCAGAACTCGAAGCGCACCGGCACGACGCGGTATCCGCCCCAGAACGGCGGCCGCGGGACCTCCTCGCCGAAACGCTCGCCGGCGTCGTCCATCGCGCGCTGCAGCGACTCGCGATCGGTCAGCACCGCGCTCTGTCGCGACGCCCACGCGCTCAAGCGGTGCCCGCGCGGCCGCGTCGCGAAGTACGCGTCGCTCTCGACCTCGAGCACGCGCTCGGCCCGGCCTTCGATGCGCACTTGGCGCTCGAGCGCGCCCCACCAGAACAGCAGGGCCGCGTGCGGGTGCACGGTCAGCTCGCCGCCTTTGCGGCTCTCGTAGTTCGTGTAGAACACGAAGCCGCGTGCGTCCCATTGCCGGAGCAGGACGATTCGCGCAGACGGGTGACCGCTCGCACCGACGGTCGCAACGGTCATCGCGTTCGGCTCGATGACGCCGTCGGCGGCGAGCGCGTCGCCGAGCCACGCGCGGAACTGCTCGAACGGATCGCTCGCGACGAGCGTCGCGTCGAGCTCGCCGCGTTCGTAGGTCGTACGCCGGCGCCAAGATCTGCTCGTCCATCGGCCTCGCCTCTACGGAAAGCGCCCGGCGAGCAGGCCGCCGCCCAGCGCGAGCACGACGATCGTGCCGCCGGCGACCGCGAGCGGCAGCGACGCGTCGATGCGCTTCTTCTCGCGCGTCGTGCTGGTCGCGAGCGCCGCAAGGTGCGCCCGCAGCGCGCTCGCGTCGTTCGCGCGCGCGTATGCGCCGTGCGCCGACGACGCGATCTGCCGCAGCGCGTCCTCGTCGATCGACGCCGCGACGTCCGTTCCCGGCACGAACTGCCCGCTGTCGTTCGTGCCGATGCCGATCGTGTCGATCTCGATGCCGCTCGCGCCCAGCTGCTGCGCGACGCCGAGCGGGTCGGCGCCGAGGTTGTTGACGCCGTCGGTCACGAGCACGATCGCGCGCCGGCCGCCCGACGGCAGCAGGCGCGCCGCGGCGGCCAGTGCGTCGCCGATCGCAGTGCCGCCGTTCGGCGGCGGGATGCGCGCGATCGCGTCGCGCGCGACGTCCTTGTCGCCGGTCAGCGGCTGCACGACGCCGGCCGCACTCGCGAACGCGACCATGCCGACGCGGGTTCCGTCCGGAACGGCATCGATGAAGGCGTGCACGGCGGCGGCGGCGGCGTCCGAGCGCGTCGGCTCGACGTCCGTCGCGCGCATCGATCCGGACGTATCGACGCACAGCACGACGGCGCCGCCGCGCACCGGCACGTTCGCGGTGAACCGCGGCTGCGCGAGCGCCGCACCGAGCGCAACGATCCCCGCGAGCACGGCGGGAACGAACAGACGGGCGGGATCGAATCGCGTCCGCGTCGCCGCCGCGTAGAACGCGACGCTGCTGTACGCGAGGACGCCTGCCGATGCGCGGCGGCTCGCGACGCGCGCCGCCCACACGAACGCGGCCGCCAGCGCGACGCCCGCGATCAGCCACAGCGGGTGCGCGACCGTCACGCGCCCAGTCCGAACGCGCCCAGCAGCGAGGCGCGCCCGTCCGCTTCGTGCAGCGTCCCCGTGCGCCAGCCGGCGCGCCGGAAGCGCGCGTGCAGCTCGCGCTCGCGCGCGTGCGCGGCCTCGCGGTACCGCGCGCGCGCGCGGGGGCCGACGTACGTTCGCAGCGAGCGCCCGTCCTCCGCGTCGTGCAGCGTGACGAACCCGCGCAGGGGCAGCTCGTCGCGCCACGGATCGCGCGCGATCAGCACCGTCGCGTCGAAGCGCAGTGCCGTACGGGCCAGCGTCTCGTCGTCGGCGACGTCGAAGCCGTCGACGAGCGCGAGGAGCGACGCGCCGCGCGGAACCGCGCGGAGCGCGATCCGCAGCGCCTCCGTGCAGCCGAACGGCCGGGCGGCGCGCACGAGCGGCGCCGCCCGGCGGTCGGCGACGACGCGTGCGTCGACGATGCGCGCCGCGCGGTCCTCGCCTTCCATCGCGCCGAACCACAGGCGCAGCGCTTCGTCCGCGGCGTCGGCGAGAGGCCGCCGCCGTCCGACGCGCATCGAGCCCGATTCGTCGACGACGGCGGCGAGCACCAGCGCCGTCTCTTCGAGGTAGACGCGCGTCTGCAGCGATCCCGCGCGCGCCGTCGCCGCGTGGTCGATGCGCCGCGGGTCGTCGCCTTCAGCGTACGCGCGCAGCTGCGAGAACGCAAAGCCGTCGCCGGGCCGCCGGCTCACGATCGTGCCGCCCGGCCGCGGCGTTGCGCGTGCACCGCGCAGGATCGCCGCGCGCAGCGCGTTCACGGCGCGCGCACCGACGCGACGATGCCGCGCACGACGTCCTCGGGATCGCCGCCCGCGATCGCGATGCGGTCGTCGTACGAGAGCCGGTGGCGCAGCACCATGGGCGCGACGTCGCGGACGTCGTCGGGCGCCGCGAACGTGCGCTCCTCGAGGTACGCCCGCGCCCGTGCGAGTTGCACGAGCGCGAGCGCGGCACGCGGGCTCGCGCCGTGCGCGACGAGGTCGGCGCCGCGGCTCGCGCGCACGAGGTCCACCGCGTAGTCGCGGACCTTGTCGTCGACGAACACGGCGTGCGCGTCGCGCTGCCAGACGCCGCACGTCGTCCAGCGTCGCGACGCCGGCGCGCAGCGGCGGCTCGCCCGCGCCGAACCGGTCGACGATCGCGCGCTCCTCGTCGCGCGACGGGTACGCGACGACGACCTTCGCCAGGAAACGGTCGAGCTGCGCGAGCGGCAACGGGTACGTCCCTTCCGCGTCGTAGGGGTTCATCGTCGCGAGCACGACGAACGGAAACGGCAGATCGTGCGTCTGCGGGCCGATCGTCACGCGACGCTCCTGCATCCCTTCGAGCAGCGCCGACTGGACCTTCGCCGGCGCGCGGTTGATCTCGTCGGCAAGCACGACGTTGGCGAAGAGCGGGCCGAGCACGGTCGTGAACTCACCGCTCTTCTGATCGAAGACGCGCGTGCCGACGATGTCGGAGGGCAGCAGATCCGGCGTGAACTGCACGCGCCGGAACGCACCGGCGATCGCGGCCGCGAGCGCTCGGCAGGCGAGCGTCTTCGCGACCCCCGGCGCGCCTTCGAGCAGCACGTGACCGCCGGCGATCGTCCCGAGCAGCATCGCCTCGAGCACGCCGTTCTGCCCGACGATCGTCGCGTGCAGCGCGTCCAGCACCTCGCGCGGATGCGTCATCGCAGCCATTCCTCCGTCGCGGCGATCAGCTGCTGCGCCGCGGCGTCGCGCACGGACGCCGGGCCGAACGCCGCACGCTCGGCGGCACCGAGCGCGGCGCGCAGCGCCGGGCCGTCCGCCGCCGCGAGCGCGTCACGCAGCGTCGCGCCGGCCGGCACGCCCGCGGCGGCGAACAGCGCGGCGCGCAGCGGGATCAGCACGTCGAGCGACGGGGTCACGCGGTACGTCGCGAGCGCGTCGCGCACCGCGTCACGCGGCGTCCGCGGCGCCGGCACCGGCGCCGGGACGACCTGCGGCGGCGCCACGCGCGGCCTGCGCGAGCGGCGTATCATCGCGAGCGCCACGATCGCAACCGCGAGCGCGGCCAGGACGATGGTCGCGAACACGGCGTCGCGCACCGTGCGCACGAGGTCCGCAGCGGGCGCAAGGACGCTGCCGGCGGGCTCGACGACGACGCGCACGGGGTTCGCCGAGAAGCGCGAGGGCTTGCCGGTGCGCGCGTCGATCGCGTCGAGGTACGCCGCCGGGAACGCGTACGGCCCCGCCTGCGTCGGCTCGAGCGTGAGCGTCTCGACGACGTCCGTGCCGCCCGGCGCGCTGCTGACGTGCCGCTCGTCGCCCTCGATCTGCATCGTGCCGACGTCCGGGATCACCAACTCGTCCAGCGCGGCGACGTTCTCGCGCACGCGCGCGTGGATCGCCAGGTGAAACGTCTCGCCGACGTGCACGCGCGTGCGATCGGCCCGCATCGAGAGCGCGTCGACGTGCAGCGTGCGGAGCGCGGCCGCCGGGGCCGCGCTCGCGACGAGGGCGGCGCACAGCGCGGCGAGCGCCGCTACGCTTCGACGCGATCGAGCCATCGCGCGAAGAGGCTCCGCGCGTCGAACGGGCCGGGTGACGCCTCGGGATGGAACTGCACCGCCTCGACCGGCAGGGTACGGTGGCGGAAGCCCTCGTTCGTGCCGTCGTTCAGGTTGATCATCGTCGCCTCGAGCTCGGCCGGCAGCGAGTCGCCGTCGACCGCGTAGCCGTGATTGTGCGCAGTGACGAGCACTTCGTCGCGGACCATGTCCTTGACCGGCTGGTTTCCGCCGCGGTGCCCGTACGGCAGCTTGAAGGTCTCCGCGCCGCACGCGAGCGCCAACAGCTGGTGCCCGAGACAGACGCCGAACACCGGCTTCTTGCCGATGAGCTCGCGCAGCGTGTCGACGGTGCCGCCGAGGTCGCGCGGGTCACCGGGACCGGGCGAGACGACGATCGCGTCGGGGTTGCGATCGAGGATCTGCTCGGCGTTCGCGCCGTACGGCAGCACGGTCACGCGCGCGTCGAGCGCGGAGAGATCGCGGATGATGTTCTTCTTCACCCCGCAGTCGAGCAGCACGACGTGCTTGCGGCCCTCGCCGATCGTCTCGCCCGGCGCGTACGCGTCCGCGACCGATGCGACCAGCCCCTGGGTCGAGAGCGCGAACTCGCGCAGCGTCGTCTCGACCTTCGCGACCGCCTCGTCGCCCACCGCGAGCGCGGCGGCGATCGTCCCGTGCTCGCGCAGCGCGATCGTCAGCGCGCGCGTGTCGATGCCGACGATCGTGCGCACGCACTGCTCGTTCAGCCACGACGCGAGATCTTGCTTGGACGCGTGGTGCGAGGGATGCGCGGCGATGTGCTTCACCGCGACGCCCGCGACGCACGGATGCGGGTGCTGCGCGACGACGCCGCTCACCCCGTAGTTGCCGATCAGCGGGTACGTGAACGCGAGGATTTGCCCGGCGTACGACGGGTCCGTGATCGCCTCTTCGTAGCCGGTCATGCCGGTGTAGAACACGGCCTCGCCGAGCGCGATGCCGGTCGCGGCAAGTCCGTCGCCGTCGAAACGCGTGCCGTCCGCGAGCAGCAGTGTCGCCGGCGTGCTCATACCGGGACCTCGTCGCGCGGCAGCACGTTGCCGTGCTCGAATGCGACGACGCCGTCCACGATCGTCGCGAGCGCGCGCCGCGACAGCGTCATGCCGTCGAACAGCGTGTTCTTGCCCTTCGAGAAGAACAGGCGCGCATCGACGGTCCACGCGCGGTCCGCGAACACCGTCACGTCGCCGGGACTGCCGACAACCAGCGTTCCGCCCGGAACGCCGAGGATGCGCGCCGGATTGCACGACAGCAGCTCGACGAAGCGCGCGACGGACAGCTCCGGCAACGCGTACGCGTAGCCGCCGAGCGCGATCTCGAGGCCGCTGAACCCGACGGGCGCGGCGGACAACAGCTGCGCCTTCTCCTCGATCCCGTGCGGCGCGTGGTCCGTCGCGAACGCGTCGATCGTGCCGTCGAGCACGGCCGCGCGCAGCGCCTCGCGCGCCGAGGCATCGCGGAGGGGCGGGTTCACCTTCGAGTCGGCGTGATAGTCGTCGAAGCGGTCGTCGAGGAACACGAGGTGATGCGGCGTCACCTCGCACGTCACGCGCACGCTGCGCGAGCGCGCCCAGCGGATCAGGTCGAGCGACGTCGCGGTCGTCACGTGGGCGATGTGCCAGCGCTTCGCGCAGTCGCCGGCGATCAAGAGATCGCGTGCGACGATCACGTCCTCGGCGAGCCCCGGCGCCCCGTCGAGGCCGAGCCGCAGCGAGGCGACGCCCTCGTTCATCACGGCGTCCGCCTTGAGATCCGGATCCTCGCAGTGCGAGATGAACGGGCAGTCGAGGTCCGCGGCGTACGACGCCGCGTTGCGCAGCACGCGCGCGTCGCGCGGCGTCGACCCATCGTCGCTGAACGCGACGCAGCCGGCCTCGGCGAGCAGATGGTATGGCGCGAGCTCGCGGCCTTCGCGCGCGCGCGTGATCGCGCCGATCGGGTAGACGCGCGCCAGCCCGGCGGCGTCGGCGCGACGAACGACTTCGCTGACGATCGCCGCCGAGTCGAGCGCCGGCTCGGTGTTCGGCATGCACGCCACCGCGGTGAACCCGCCGGCGACCGCCGCCGCGGCGCCGGTCGCGATCGTCTCCTTGTGCGTCTGCCCTGGCTCGCGCAGGTGCACGTGCATGTCGATGAAGCCGGGCGCGACGATCGCGTTCGTCGCGTCGACGACGCGCGCGCCGTCGGCGTCGAGGTGCTCGCCGATGCACGCCACGAAGCCGTCCTCGATCAGCACGTCGCGGTTCGCGTCGAGGCCCTGCAGCGGATCGACGAGCCGGCCGCCCCGAATCAGCGTGCGCACGTGGTAAAGGCGCCCCTCGCCGTCATGCCGCGAATACCGCTGCCCCGTTCACGAGCATGTCGAGCACCGCCATGCGGACGTAGACGCCGTTGCGGACCTGCGCGACGTAGCGCGAACGCGGGTCGTCGAGGACCTCGTCGGTGAGCTCGACGCCGCGGTTGTACGGGCCGGGGTGCAAAATGACCGCATCGTTGCGCAGGGCGCGCAGGCGCGCGCGGTTCAGCTGGTAGCGCCGCGTGTAGTCCTCGAGCGAGGGCAGCAGACCGACCTCGATCCGCTCGCGCTGGATGCGCAGCATCATCACGGCGTCGACCCGCGGCAGGACCGCGTCGAAGTCGCGCTCGATGCGCACCCCGTCGCTCGCGAACCCGTCCGGGAGCAGTGTCGGCGGGCCGACGAGCGTCACGTCGATGCCGAGCGCGCGCATCCCGACGATGTTCGACCGCGCGACGCGCGAGTGCAGGATGTCGCCCGCGATCGCCACGCGCAGCCCTTCGAACCGGCCGAACTCCTGACGCAGCGTCATCAGGTCGAGCAGGGCCTGCGTCGGATGCGCGTGGGTGCCGTCGCCGGCGTTGACGACGTGTCCGTCGAAGCAGTCGGCGAGGCGCCGCGCGAAGCCCGACTCATGGTGTCGCACGACGATGAGGCGCACGCCGATCGCGCTCAGCGTGATCGCGGTGTCGTTGATCGTCTCGCCCTTGCCCAGGCTCGACGCACCCGGGGCGAACGAGATGATGTCCGCGCCGACGCGCTGCTCGGCGAGCGTGAACGAGGTGGCAGTGCGTGTCGACGCCTCGAAGAACAGGTTGAGCACCGCGACGCCGGCGAGCAGATCGCGCGGCGGCAGGCTTTCGCGAAAGGCGACGGCGCGGTCGAGAACCGAGACGAGCTCCGAAGCAGAGAGGTCGTCGACGTCGAGCAGGCTACGCGGGCGCACGTTCGAGCTCGGAGACCGTCACGGCGTCGGCCTCCGAATACTGCGGCGCGAGCGTGACGTCGATGTGCTCGTGGCGGCTGCTCGCGATCGCCTTGCCGACGTAATCGGCTTGGATCGGCAGCTCCCGCAGGCCGCGGTCGACGAGCACCGCCAGCCGGATCGCGCGCGGGCGGCCGAGGTCCGTGACCGCGTCGAGCGCGGCGCGGACGGTCCGGCCCGTGTACAGCACGTCGTCGACGAGCACGACGGTCTGCCCGGTGATCGCCGAGCGAATCTCGGACTCCGGCAGCTCGCGCGCGACGTCGTCGTCACGGTACAGGTTGATGTTCAGGAATCCGAGGTTCGGCGCCGTCCCGCGGATCTCGGCGATCTTGGCGGCGAGCCGGCGCGCCGGCGCCTCGCCCCCGCGGCGGATGCCGACGAGGAGGAGACCTTCCTGGACGTCTTCCGGCTCGACGATCTGGTGGGCCATGCGCGCGATCGCCCGTTCGATCTCGTCGGGAGACATGAGCACGCGCCGCCGGGCGACCGCGGTCTGCATCGGGCGGACGTTCGTCACCTCGGGAGGCCTTCGCCTCCGGCGCAGCTACGGCCGCAGCACCGCGCACGCGGTGCCGATGCCGAGGTGACCTCTATCCCGACGTATGAGCACTCGCGGGCAATCGCGGCAATTCAGGCACCTTCATGCGGTAGTGCCGAGAGCGCTTCGCGCGTGCGTTGGAGCTCGCGGCGGTACTCGTCCAGCTTCGCGCGCTCGGCCTCGACGACATCGGGCGACGCCTTCGCGACGAAGGCTTCGTTCGCGAGCTTCTTCTCCGAGCGCGCCACCTCCGACTCCAGCCGGGCGATCTCGCGTGTATATCGCTCGCGCAGCTTCGCGGTGTCCGCGACGCCGCGCACCGCGAGGATGCGGTCGCGCACGCTCCCATCGCCGCCGTCATAGGTCACGATCCGTGCGCGAGCGAGCGTCACGATCGCTGCGACGACGCCGCGCTCGGGCTCGAGCGAGGCGGGGATCTCGACCCGCATCCAGTCCTTCGGCTGCACGCCCCACTCCGAGCGCGCGTTGCGCAGCTGTTCGACCTTCTCGATCACGGCGCGGAACGTCGCCGCGTCCGTCTCGAACGACGGGATCTCCGCGACGTCGGGCCACGACGCCGTGACGATCGTCGCGCCGTCGTGCGGGAGCGTCTGCCAAATCTCTTCCGTGACGAACGGCGCGATCGGGTGCATCACGCGCACGAACGCGTTGAGCACGAACGACAGCACCGCCGCGCGCGTCGTCTGCTGGCCATCCGCCTTCGTCGCCTCGACGTACCAGTCGCAGAAGGTGTGCCAGCCGAACTGCAAGAGCGTGTCGGCCGCGACGCCGAACTCGAAGCGGTCGTAGCAGCGCGTGACGGTCTCGACGCACACGCGCAGCTCCGTCAGGATCCACCGGTCCGCGACCGTAAGCTGCTCCGCCGGCGGCAGCACCGTCGCCCGCGGCAGATCCTCCGGCAGCGACGTCGTGTACCGCAGCGCGTTCCACAGCTTCGTGCAGAAGCGCTTCGCCTCGTCGCAGTAGCGTTCGTCGAACCGAAGCTCTTGCGACTCGAGCCGCATCTGGCGCAGCACGCCGAATCGCGTGCCGTCGGCACCGTAGACCGGGACGAGGTCGGTCATCGGATCGATCCCGTTTCCCAGCGACTTCGACATCCTGCGGCCCTGGATGTCGAAGACCAGCGGCGTGACGAACACCGTCTCGAACGGGATTTCCCCGAGGAACCGGATGCCGAGCATCACCATGCGCGCGACCCACAGGAAGATGATGTCGCGGCTGGTGATCATCACTTGGTTCGGATACCAGTGCTCGAGTTCCGGCGTCTTCTCCGGCCAGCCGAGGATCGAGAACGGCCAGAGCCCGGAGCTGAACCATGTGTCGAGCGTGTCCGGATCGCGCCGCAGTTCGTCGGTGCCGTGCCGCTCGCGCGCGACGCGCTTCGCTTCGGCTTCGTCATGGGCGACGACGACGTCGTCGTTCGGTGTGTACCACACCGGGAGCTGATGGCCCCACCAGACCTGGCGCGAGATGTTCCAGTCGCGGATTCCCTCGAGCCCCGCGGCGTACGTGCGGCCGAACCGTTCCGGCACGAAGCGGATGCGACCGTCACGGTACGCGTCGAGCGCCGGCTGCGCGAGCGGCGCGATGCGCACGAACCACTGGAGCGAGAGCAGCAGCTCGATCACGGCGTGCGAGCGCGAGCTGATCGGCAGCCGCGTGCGGTAGGGCCGCTCCTCGACGAGCGCGCCGGCTGCCCGCAGGTCCGCCACGATGCGCTTTCGCGCCTCGAAGCGGTCGAGCCCGGCGTATGCGGCCATCGCCGCGGCTTGCGCGTCGATCGGCGCGCGGCGCTCCGCCGTCTCGTCGTAGCGCCAGACCGGCGCGACGATGCGCGCGTCGAAGTCGATCACGGTCGGCATCGGCAGATCGTGCCGGCGCCCGATCTCGTAGTCGGTCTGGTCGTGCCCCGGGGTCACCTTCACCGCGCCGGTCCCGAACTCGCGCTCGACCGCGCCGTCGGCGATCACCGGGACCGCGCGCTCGATCAGCGGAAGCATGACGCGCTTGCCGATCAGATCGCGATACCGCTCGTCGCCGGGGTGCACCGCGACGGCGACGTCGGCGAGATACGTCTCCGGCCGCGTCGTCGCAATGACGACACCGTCGCCGCCGTCCTCCGCGCGATAGCGGATGTGCCAGAGGAACGTGTCGGTCTCTTCGTCCTCGACCTCGGCGTCCGACAACGTCGACTGCGCGACCGGATCCCAGTTCACCAGGCGCGTGCCGCGATAGATCAGCCCCTCGTCGTAGAGGTCGACGAACACCTTGACGACCGCGTCCGAGAGCCCGGCATCGAGCGTGAAGCGCTCGCGGTCCCAGTCCGGCCCGAAGCCGAGGCGGCGAAACGCCTCGTTGATCTCGCCGCCGTACTGCTCGCGCCATCGCCACGCGCGCTCCATGAACGCGTCACGCCCGAGGCCGTCGCGCGTGAGACCTTCGCTCGCGAGCTCGCGCACGAGCACGGTTTCCGTCGCGATCGCGGCGTGATCTTGACCCGGAATCCAATCGGCGTTCTCGCCGAGCATGCGATGGTAGCGCGTGAGCACGTCCATCGGCGTGTACGTCGAGCCGTGTCCGAGGTGCGCGCGACCGGTGACGTTCGGCGGCGGCATGGATATCACGAATGGCGGCCGCGCGGGATCCGGCTCCTCGTGAAAGACGCCGCTGCGTTCCCATGCGGCGTAGAGCCGCGGTTCCACCTGGGCCGGATCGTACGTCTTGGGAAGCTCGGGTCGGCGCGCCATGGTCACGCTATCGATACGCCGCGGCGGCCGTCGTCTCCGGGTTCCATCCGTACAGCCATTCGATGTGAGCGAAGTCGTCGTCCGGCCGCGGCGCGAGCATTGCGTCGCGCAGCGTCGCGCCGACGTCGCTCGTATGCCAGATCTCGCCGAACAGGCGCGCGCTGTACTGCACGCGGGCCGTGCGCAGGTACCGCGCGTCGCGATATGCCTCGAACGCGCGCTCCGGGTCACCGAGCGCGGCCACGGCGCCGGCCAGCACGACGGCGTCCTCGAGCGCCTGACATGCACCTTGCGCCACGTACTGCAGCATCGGGTGCGCTGCATCTCCGAGCAGCACGACGCGTCCGCTGCTCCACCGCGCGATCGGCTCGCGGTCGTACATCGTCCAGCGCCGATCGCGCCGGATCCGCGCGATTCCCGCCTGCACCGCATCGCAGCCGACCGCGAACGCCGCGTCGAGCTCGTCGGCCGTCCCCCAGTCGTCCGAGCCCGCGCCAAACCGCGCGCTGCGGAACACCGCGACTTGGTTGAACAGCTGCCCGCCGCGGATCGGGTACTGCACGAAGTGCAGGCCGGGCGCGGTCCACAGCGTCACGTCGTCGAGGCCTGCGCCTTCCCACAGCTCTGCGACCGGCAGCGTCCCGCGGTACGCGACGTACCGCGCAGGCAGCGGGTCGCCGTCGTCGTGCACGAGCTTGCGCAGGCGCGACCAAAGCCCGTCGGCCGCGATCAGCGCGGCGCCGTCGTACGTTTCGCCGTCCGCGCAGCGCACGCGCACGCCGTCGTCGTCCTGCGCGACGCCCGTGACCTCGCGCGACGCGAACAATTCGATGCGATCTTCGGCGCGCGCGGCGGCGAGCAGCACGTCGAGCAGATCGCCGCGGTGCATGACGACGTACGGGTAGCCGAAGTGCGCACGAAAGCGCTCGCCGAGGTCGAGTGCGGTGACGCGCGCACCGGAACGCGCGTCGCGCCAAAGCAGGCGCCGCGGGTGGACGGCGTACGGCGCGATCGCGTCGAGCATGCCGAGGCGCGCGAGCGCCTGCGACGCATTCGGCGCGAGCTGCAAGCCGGCGCCGATCTCGCCGAACCGCTGCGCCTTTTCGAGAACGACCGCCCGCCGCCCGGCGCGAGCGAGCGCGACCGCGGCCGCGAGACCGCCGATCCCGCCCCCGGCAATCAAGAGCGGAGCGTCAGATGCGATGAATCGACGGCTCCTTCATGCGCCGCAGGCCGGGCTCGCCGCCGCTCATGCTAGATCCCGGTTCCGTCGCCGCCTTCTTCCGTCGCGTCGGTCGTGCCGCCGCCCGCGCCGTACGAGGACGGGACCACACCGATCTTCGTGCGCGCGGCGGTCCGCGCGTCGAGGTTCGACTCCACGGCCGTCTTGTCGGCGCCGAGCGCCTCTTCACCGCGAATCGTGCGCGAGTTCCTCTCCGTCAGCGCGGGCTCGTCGCCCGCGCTTCGGCCTTCGTCCTTCGTACGATCGTTCATCGGTCACCTCATCGAGCGAGTGGATCGGCCCTCTTCGACTCGGGCGGTCGCATGCATCCTCTGCGGGCGAGCGGCGACCACCTCTCGGTCGCCGCAGCATGATCGATGTACCCCTCAGCGGCGCGCTGCGACGAACGGCTCGAGCTCGTGCAAGCCGGCGAGCGTCCCCTCCGGCGCGGGCGTCAGCGTCTCGGGGACACCGCGCCCGCGATTGCACCACGCGACGCGGAAGCCGAAGCGCGCTGCGCCCCACGCATCCCACGGATTCGACGAGACGAAGACGATGTCGCGCGGCAGGCACGCGAAGCGCGCGGTCGCGAGCGCGTACACGCGCGGATCCGGCTTGTACGCGCGCACGGACTCGACCGACAACACGTCGTCGAGCAGCGCGCGCACCCCCGCGGCGCCGAGCGCCGCGTCCGCGGAGGACGGCGTGCCGTTGGTTAGCACCGCGAGCGCGACGCCGCGCGCGCGCAGCGCGGCGAGCGCCGGCGCGACGTCGTCGAACGACGGCATCGTGCGCCAGCGCGCCGCGAGCGCGGCACGCCGCGATGCGTCGAGGGCGGCGCCGCGCAGCGCGCACGTGCGCTCGAGCGCGAGCAGCGTGAGCTCGTCGAAGTCGCGGTACGCGCCCGCGAGCGTGGTGAGAAATGCATACTCCAGCTGCGTCCGCCGCCACTCCGCGACGAACGCTTCCGGATCGTCGACGTCCTCGTGCGCGGCGTGCTCCACCATCGTGCCGATCGCGAGCAGCGTGCCGTACAGGTCGAAGACGACCGCCGCGACGGACACGCGCTACGTGCGCCCGGCGATCGTGCGCTCGAGAAAACGCAGCACGCGCGTGAGCGGAAAGTCGGTCTCGACCAGCGGCTTCGTCAGGATCGTGCGCATGCCGAGCACCTTCGCGCCGAGCACGTCGGTGAAGAGCTGGTCGCCGATCACGACGGTCGCACGGCGCGCGGTGCCGAGCACGCGCAGCGCGCGCAAAAACGCGAACGGCAGCGGCTTGAGCGCGTTCGGCACGATCGGTATGCCGAGCTGCGCTCCGATCGATGCGACGCGCTCGGTGAAGTTGTTCGACACGAGCACCATCGCGAAGCCGCGGTCCCGGGCGGCGGACACCCATTCGGCGACGCCCGGAGCGAGCTCGGGCCGGCGGTAGGCGCAGACGGTGTTATCCAGGTCCACGACGATGCCGCGGATGCCGGCGGCGGCCAGCCCGTCGAGCGGGACGTCCGGAAGCGTATCCGCGTGACCGTCGGCTCGGAACCTCTCCACGCTATCCCCGGTTCCCTCCACAGCCCGCTCACCCCGGCCGCAGCCCTTCCACAGCGACCCGTGCGGCCGTCCACCAAAATCGAAAAGTCGTCCACGCCCATTCACAAGGTCTCTCCCAAGGAGTACAATATCTAGTACAGCCCGGCGGGGAGAGGCACAAGCGATTGTGTCGGCTTATCGCCCTGGGGCACTTCGGGATTGACGAAATCGAACTCCTGTTCGATACTCTGAAGCCCCGCTCACCGCTTTTCGCGACCTAGAGGACGCAGCCGGCATGAAGTTCGCGCGAACCTATTCCGCCCCCGGCGACCCGTACGCGGGCATCGCTTTCGAGCCCCGCACCTCGCGGATCGCCAACCCCGACGGCAGGGTCGTCTTCGAGGCGGCCGACATCGCCATTCCGGCCGGCTGGTCGCAAGTCGCGACCGACATCATCGCTCAAAAGTACTTCCGCAAAGCCGGAGTGCCGAGCAAGACGGTGCCGGTCGCCGAGGAGGGCGTGCCGGAGTGGCTCTGGCGGTCGGAGCCGGCCGACGACGCGGTCTTCGGCGGCGAAAGCGACGCCCGCCAGGTCTTCCATCGCCTCGCCGGCTGCTGGACGTACTGGGGATTCAAGCACGGCTACTTCGACAGCGAGTTCGAGGCGCGCGCCTACTATGACGAGATGTGCGCGATGCTCGCGCGCCAGGTCGCCGCGCCCAACTCGCCCCAGTGGTTCAACACGGGCTTGCACTGGGCGTACGGCATCGCCGGCCCCGCGCAAGGCCACAGCTACGTCGATCCCAAGACGGGGGAGCTCTCGCAGTCGACGTCCGCATACGAGCGGCCTTCGCCCCACGCTTGCCTCCCGTACCATGCGACGGTGACGACACCCGACGGCCCCGTAGCGATCGGCGCGATCGTCGAGAACAACCTCGTCGGCCTCCCGGTCTACGACGAGCGCGGGACGACCCGTGTCGTTGCGACGGCATACAACGGCGTGAAGCCCGTGTATCGCGTGCGTCTCGCGAACGGCAACGCGATCGAAGCGACGGCCGACCACCTCGTTTTGGCGTGCGACGGCCACAAGACCGAGCGCATTTGGCGCGAAGTCCGAACGCTGACGCCCGGGATGCGGCTCGTCCAACGCACGGACACATCGATTGAGTCCGTGGGTGACAGGATGCAAGTCGTCGAGGCGGCGCTGGCAGGCTGGCTGCAAGCGGACGGCTTCGTCGGTCAGTACCAGAGGGGCACAAACCGCAGTTTAACTGTCGAAGCGCTGACGATCGACGACGCAGAGCGCGAGTACGTCGGCACGTTAGTTGCGACCGTATTCGGGGACGCGCATTCACACGAGCGCCGCGTCGAGAGCAAGAACGCGTCGCTCGACGTTCGGCGCCTGCGGCTCTACGGCGAGGACCTGCGTCCGTTCGTCGAGCGATACGGCCTGCTGGACCGGCGCCTCGAGATGCAAGTTCCCCCGATCGTAGAATCCAGCGGTGCGAATGTCGTTGTCGCGTACCTTCGCGCGCTCTTCCAAGCTGATGGATGCGTTCGGATTCGCGAAGAGCGCGCCTCGAGCGACGTCGTGTTCGGCACGATTTCGCCGAAGCTCGCGACCGGAGTCAGCAAGCTTCTCCATAACCTTGGAATCTACAACCGCGTCCAGGTCGGGCACGACAGCCGCGAAGACCGGCAGCCGTACTACCACGTCGTCATTGCGTGGGCGAATGCAAAGCGAAAGTTCGCGGACCAGATCGGCTTCGTCTCGCCAGAAAAGCGCGGCAAGCTCGAAAATGCGCTCGCGATGCCGGGACGCAATGTATCGCGCGTTCGCGACGAAGTCATTACGGCGATCGAGTATGTCGGCGACATTGACGTGTATGACATCGAAACTGAGTCGCACGCGTTCCTCACGAACAACATCGTCGTTCACAACTGCTTCATTCAGGGAGTCGAGGATGATCTCGTCAACGAGGGCGGGATCATGGACCTTTGGGTTCGTGAAGCGCGGATATACAAATTCGGCTCAGGTAGCGGTTCGAATTTCTCCAAGATTCGCGGCGCCGGCGAGAAGCTGTCCGGCGGCGGTACATCGTCCGGCCTCATGTCCTTCCTGAAGGTCGGTGATCGTGCAGCCGGTGCGATCAAATCCGGCGGCACGACACGTCGCGCGGCGAAGATGGTCTGCCTCGATCTCGACCATCCGGATATCGAGGAATTCATCGGTTGGAAGGTCAGCGAAGAACAAAAGGTCTCTGACCTCGTCACGGGATCCATCGTGTGCGAAAAGCACCTCAATGCCGTCATGAACGCCGCCACTGACGAATCGCTTCCGGAATCAGCGCGCCTCGATCCGACCTTGAACGTCGGCCTCAAGAAGGCGATCCGCACGGCGCTCGGCATGGGCATCCCGCAGGCGAATGTGCAGTACGCGCTCGACTTCGCGAAGCAAGGCTACAAAGAGCTTGCGATCGAGACGTACGACACGAACTGGGACTCGAAGGCGTACTTCACGGTCTCGGGCCAGAACTCGAACAACTCGGTTCGCGTGCCGAACGAGTTTTTCGCGCGGCTCGACGCCGGGCAGACGTGGGACCTCGTTCCGCGCGCCATGAAATACGGGCACGGCAGCGCAGCGAAGATCAAGACCGTCCCCGCCGCGGATCTCTGGGAGAAGATCGCCGTCGCGGCGTGGCAGTGCGCCGACCCCGGCGTGCAGTACGACACGACGATCAACGAGTGGCACACGTGTCCCGCCGACGGTCCGATCAACGCGAGCAACCCGTGCGTCACGGGCGATACGCTCGTGGCGACGGCCGACGGGTTGCGGCGCATCGACTCGCTGGTCGGCACGGCCGCGTTCGTCGTCGGCGCCGACGGCAAGCCGCACTTCGTCAACCGCATCTTCCCGACGGGGACGAAGTCTGTCTACACGCTCCGCACGCGCTCGGGCTTCCAGCTGCGCGTCACCGCCGACCACAAGATCTTCACCGAAGAACGCGGCGACGTCGCCGTCAAGGACCTCATCATCGGCGAGCGGCTGATGCTCGGTTCGTCCGGGTTCGGGTCGCGCATGCTCGATGCGAGCCTCGCCGAGTCGATCGGGCTGATGATCGGCGACGGCTCGGCCTCGCGCCACGAACGCACGCAGTCCGTTCCCATGACGATCACGACCCAGGACGCGGTGCAGCGTCGCACGACGCAGCACGCGACGCGCGTGGCCGCGCGCGTCGCGACGACCACGTCGACGGTCGTCGAGCTCTTCCACGAGTTCGTCACCGTCGACGCGATGACCGGCGCGCGCCGATTCAGCTCGGCGGTGCACGAGCTCGACCGTGCTTCGACCGCGGCGATGCTGCGCGGCGTGTTCACGGCGGACGGGGCCGTCATGAACTCCGGACAGCACACCCAGTACGTCGCGCTTGATTCGACGTCGACGGAGCTGCTCGGCCAGGTTCAGCTGCTTCTGCTCTCGTTCGGGGTCAAAGCAAAGATCCACCGTGCGCGCGGCTCGGAGTCGCAGACGCACTCACTGCGCATTCTCCGCTCCGCGCAGCACGCGTTCGCGCGCGAGATCGGCTTCCACGCGGCGTCCGCGAAGGCGCCGGCGCTGCACGACATCGGTGCGCCGGCGCCGTCGCGTTGCGCGTATCTTGCGGACGAGCTCGCGTTCGTGCGCTACGACGGCGTCGAGAACGTCTACGACCTCACGGAACCCGACACGTCGCACTTCGTCGCGAACGGCGTCGTCGTCCACAACTGCTCCGAGTACATGTTCCTCGATGACACGGCGTGCTTCGCTCCGGAAACCCGGATCAGCACGCCGAACGGCCTGCGCACGGTCGAGGATCTGTACCTGGAGCAGCAGAGCGGGCGACGCGTTACGATCACGACCGATCTGCACGGGGAGCACGACCACCGCCGGATGACGTCACATCGTCCCGCGTACGTGACGAAGGTCGGCGTGCGCGACGTGTACCGGATGACGCTGAAGGACGGCCGTGAGATCCGGGCCACCGAGGACCATCGCTTCCTCACGAAGGGCGGTGAATGGAAGCGCCTCGACGAGCTCAAGCCGGGACACGACCGCGTCGCGATCCGCGAGAGCGGAAATCCGGTTGCTTTCACGTCTCCCGAGCCGGACGTCAAGCGCTGGCAGATGCTGGGCTGGCTCAGCGGCGACGGCGTGTTCTCGAAGGACACTGTGGCGCTGGTGTTCGGTCCGAACGAGCGCGACACCGCGATCGCGATGACCGAGCAGCTCAACGAGCTGAAGGCCGCGGCCGCAGGCGACGCGCCCGTGCGCCCGTCGAACGTCGGCGTGCATCGCAGCGGCGTCATGCAGGTGACGACCTCGCAGACCTCGCTCGTGCAGTACCTCGAGAACCGCTACGGCTACCGTCAGGGAACGGCGATCGCAAAGGACGTGCCGTCGACGATCCATGCGGTCGCCGACGACCTCAAGGTCGCGTACCTGCAGGGCCTGTTCTCCGCGGACGGCTGCATCATGGACAACAAGTCCGGCACCGAGCCGCAGGTGATGCTGGCTTCGTCGTCGCGCGAGATGCTGCGGTCGGTGCAGCTGCTGCTGTCCGACATCGGCATCACCTCGCGCATCACGTGGTCGCATCCGGAAGGGCGCTCGAATCCGCAAGGGCAGCTGCACGTCTTCAACCAGCAGGCGCGTACGTTCCTGAACGTCGTCGGATTCCCGTGCTCATCGGCGAAGCAGCAGCGCGCCGAAGCGCTGCTCGGCGGGCCCTTCCGCGACGCCCTGAAGCAGCCGCGTGCGCCGAAGGTCGTCTCGATCGAGCCGGCCGGCACGACCGTCGTCTACGACGTCACCGAGCCCGTCACGCGCTCCGTGATCGTCGAGGGCATGATCGCGCACAACTGCAATCTCGCCTCGCTCAACCTCGTCAAGTTCACGGACGAGGCGGGGCATTTCGATGCGCGGCGCTTCGCCGAAGCGTGCCGCATCTGGACGTTCACGCTCGAGGTGAGCGTGCTGATGGCGCAGTTCCCGAGCAAACAGGTCGCGCAGCGGTCGTTCGACTATCGCACGCTCGGCCTCGGGTACGCGAACCTCGGCACGATGCTCATGCGCATGGGGCTGCCCTACGATTCGGAGGAAGGCTTCGGCTGGTGCGCCGCGATCTCGTCGCTGACGACGGGCGCCGCCTACAAGGCGTCCGCCGAGATGGCACGCGAGCTCGGGCCGTTCCCGCGGTACGACGCGAACTCGGAGCACATGGGTCGCGTGCTGCGCAACCATCGGGCGGCGGCGTATGCGGTGCCCGACGAGCAGTACGAAGAGCTGACCGTCAAGCCGACGACGCACGCGCCGACGCTCTTCACGCAAGAGACCTGGGCGCTCGCGCGATCGGTCTGGGACAACGCGCTCGCCATCGGTGAAGTCGCCGGATACCGCAACGCGCAGGTGACCTGCATTGCGCCCACCGGCTGCCTCGTCGGCGATTCGCTCGTCGCGACGGACCGCGGGCTCATGCGGCTCAACCGCCTGGGCGACGTGGACGGCGAGAAGTGGCAGGACGTCGAGTTCCGCGTGCTCACCGATGACGGCGAGCAGCGGGCGACGAAGTTCTTCGTCAACGGCGTCGAGCCGACGCGCCGCATCACGACCGCAAGCGGCTACGTCATCCAAGGCACGCCGACGCACCGCATCAAGGTCGTCGATCCGAAGACCGGCGACCTTCAGTGGAAGCGTTTCGCGGAGGTGACTTCGTCCGACGTCGTCGCGCTCTCGCTCGGCGCGCTTGCCGGCGCTCCGCGCACGGTGAAGTTACCGCCGTTCGGTGAAGAGTACTGGACGGCCGACTACACGACGCGCGTCCCGCGCACGATGACGCCTCAGCTCGCGGAACTGATCGGCTACTTCATGGGCGACGGCTCGCTGCACGCAGAGGGACTGCGGTTCTGCGTCGCCGCCGCGGACAAGGATGTGCTCGCGCACCTCACGAGCAGCATCCGCGGTCTGTTCGGCATCGAATCGAAGATCACGCCGAAGGGCGGCTATGTCGAGATCGCCGCGCACTCGGTGGCGCTCACGGAGTGGTGGGAAGCGTGCGGCTTCGCGAAGCTGCCGCCGTCCGCGGACCATCGCGGGAAGGGCTACGTCGCGCGTGTTCCGGACGCGGTGCTCGCCTCGAACGATGCGGCCGTGTACGGCGCGTTCGTGCGCGGCGTGTTCGAGGCGGACGGCACCGTGACGAACGGCGCGGCCTGCTGGTCGACCGTGACGAAGTCGTTCTCCGACGACGTCAAGACGCTCATGCTGCACCTGGGCATTCCGACCCGCACCAAGGTCGACATGTCCGGCTGGGGACAGTCGGAGCTGTACGTCGTGCCGGTCCGCAACGCGTCGTACGCGACCGCGTTCGTCGAGAAGATCGGCTTCATCGGCGCGCGCAAGCACGAAGCCGTCTCGGTGCGCGAGTCGTGGCAAGGCACGAAGGGCGACCGCGTCTTCCTGCCCGGACGCGCTCGTACGCACGCTGGTGCCGACCGAGAGCGATCTGTACGCGCGCACGCAGCTATACCGCCCCCGGAACGACGGTGCGGTGAGCCGCGCGACGGCGACGGCGCTGCTCGACCGCACGCTGAACCCGAAGATTGCGTCGGCGCTCGAGTTCTTCTACGACGACGTCGCCTCGAACGAGGACGGCGGCGAGCAGCTGACCTACGACCTCTCGGTGCCGGCGAACGTCACGTACATCGCGAACGGCTTCGTGTCGCACAACACGATCGGGCTCTCGATGGACTGTGACACGACCGGCATCGAGCCCGACTTCGCGCTGGTGAAGTTCAAGAAGCTCGCCGGCGGCGGCTACTTCAAGATCGTCAACCAGTCCGTCGAGCCGGCACTGCGCCGTCTGGGCTACAACAACGAGCAGATCGCCGCGATCGAGACATTCGCGAAGGGCACGAACACGCTCGAAGGCACGCCGCACATCAACAAGGCGACGCTCAAGACGAAGGGATTCGACGACGAGGCGGTCGCGAAGATCGAGTCGCAACTGCTCGGCGCATTCGAGATCGGCTTCGTGTTCAACCAGCACGTGCTCGGCGAGGGCTTCTGCCGCGAAAAGCTCGGGATGACCGATGCGCAGCTCGCGGACTGGAACCACTCGATCCTGCGCGACACGCTGGGCTTCACGCAGTCGCAGATCGAGCAAGCGTCGGACGTCATCTGCGGCCGCATGACGCTCGAAGGTGCTCCGTTCCTCAAGGAGCAGCATCTGCCGGTATTTGATTGCGCAACGCCTTGTGGCAAGCACGGGTCGCGCTATATTCGCCCGCTCGCACACGTGGACATGATGGCCGCCGCTCAGCCGTCGATCAGCGGAGCATTGAGCAAAACGATCAACCTGCCGCAAACGGCAACCGTCGCAGACGTCAAGGAAGCATATCGGTATGCCTGGGAAAAAATGATCAAGGCGGTCGCGCTGTATCGCGACGGCTCGAAGCTCTCGCAGCCGCTTGCGGCCAGCTACGACGTCGGCGATCCCGAAGCGGGCGAGGAACCCGCGACGGCGCCGTTCGAGAGCCCGGTCCGCGTTGCGGAGCGGCTCGTGTACCGCTACATCGCGAAGCGCCGGCGCATGCCGGATCGTCGCGGCGGCTACACGCAGAAGGCGATCGTCGGCGGACACAAAGTCTACCTGCGCACGGGCGAATACGACGATAAGGCGCTCGGCGAGATCTTCATCGACATGCACAAGGAGGGCGCGGCCTTCCGGAGCCTGATGAACAACTTCGCCATCGCGGTGTCGCTCGGGCTGCAGCACGGCGTTCCGCTCGAGGAGTACGTGGACGCGTTCACGTTCACGCGCTTCGAGCCGAACGGTCCGGTCGTCGGCCACGAGAACATCAAGATGGCGACGTCGATCCTCGACTACATCTTCCGCGAGCTCGCCGTGAGCTATCTCGGCCGTTACGACCTCGCGCAGGTTCAGCCGTCACAAGCGCTCGACGCGATGGGACCCGAGCCCGAATTCGTCGCCGAAGAGGACAGCGGCGAGGTGACGTACGTGACGCCCGCGATCCCGCCGAAGGCGGGGACGCCGGTCGCGACGGCGGTCGTCACGCGTGTCCCGGAGCCGGTCGGCGCGGTCGCGGCGGCCTCGGCGACGCCCGCGCGCGGTCAAATCGTCGCGGCGAAAGCGCGTGAAGCGATCGCGAAGGGCTACAGCGGCGATGCGTGCACGCAGTGCGGACAGTTCACGCTCGTGCGCAACGGCACGTGCCTGAAGTGCGACAGCTGCGGCACAACGAGCGGCTGCAGCTGAGCCCGTCATTCGCCGGTTCGGTCTAAGGCGGCAACGCGGAGAAATCCGACAGCAACGGCGAGGGATCCGGCATGCGGACCCCTCGCCGTTGCTGTATCGCAGCCTGAAGTCGCCCTGCCTCGCGGTAGCCCGCGACAAGCAGGCACACGTGTCGCGTCCGTTCGGGTATCGAGCCCTCATGCGGCGCTCGACGGACGGACCACTTCTTCCCCCATGAGCTCGCGAATCCGAGCCGCCTTGCCGGCGGCGATCATCGTCATCGGTGGCCTCGCGATCGGCGCATGGCTCGCCACCTTCGCTCGCGGCCCGGAGCAGCGCGCGCAACGCGTCGCGACCGCGACGGCCGTGCGCACGAATACCGCTGCGAAGCAGTCGGCAGCCGATCCCGCGGTGTCGACGCCGGCCGTTCGCGTGTTGCCCACCGCAGCGACGCCGATGCGAACCGCCGCCGCAACGGCCGCGCCGGCGCCAACCTTGCCGGCGACTTCCGCGCCTCGCACTATCGTCGCGACCGCGAACGGTGCGCCCGTCGGGTCTTGGGAGGTTGACGAGGCGAACGTTCGCGTCGGCACGATCGTGTGGGTGGGCCAGGCGGTGATGTCCGGCAGCAATGCGGTCTCGTTCGACGCGCACAAGGAAACCGTCGCGGGACGGCCTGCGTCGCCTTGCGAGCGCGACACGCATCTCCGGACGACCTTCGCCGTCGTCACGGTTCCGCAGATGATCCCGTACCGTGAGATCAATTGTGCGGGAACCATCTCAACGGGCGAAGTGCGCGTGCGCAGTTTCTCGGTCGCGGACAGCTCGTTCAGCGGCAGCTTTTGGCAAGAGGGCGCGAAGCTCGGAGACTTCACCGGGCATCGCGTACGATGAGACACAAGCAAGCCGCGAACGCAGAATCGGCCGTCGTCGAATCCGAAGCGAGAATTCCAACCGATCTTCGCAGAGCGCTCGCCGCTGCTCCGCTTGCAAAGGCTGAATGGACCGAGCTTACGGCCATCGCGCGCAGGGACTTCATCAGTTGGATCGACTCAGCCAAACAACCCGAAACCCGCCGGCGCCGGCTCGAGAGGGCATGCGACATGCTTGCGGCTGGCAAACGACGCCCTTGCTGTTACTCGATCGTGCCGTTCGATCTTCATAAAGCACTCACGGCTACACCGAAGGCAAAGGCTCAATGGAGCGCGCTTACTCCGATCGAGCGCAGGGACTTCATCGGCTGGGTAGACGTGGCGAAAAAACGCGAGGTGCGTAAGCAGCGCATCGAAGACACGTGCGCGATGATCGCCGCCGGAAGGCGGCGCCGGTGACGGCCGACCTTCTACGTGAGAAAGAATACGGACGCGCACGCTGCGACAGCCGCGGCGAGCTGGAGCGCGAGCACGCCGAGCGCCGCGCCGAACGTGCGCGGCAACCATGTGATGGCGAAGAATGCGACGATCGGCACCTGCCCGGCCATGGCAAGCTGGAAGAGGTGGGCCGCAGTACCCTCGTCCGTCTCATGCACGGCGCCGTGGCGCGCGACGTGCGCGAGAACGACGATGAGCGCGAAGAGCGAAAACGCGATCGGCAGGTACGCGCTGGGGTATCTGAAAAGCGCCCGCATACATACTTTGTAACACAAAGTGTTCTGCAACGCAAGCCTTCACGGCCACGCCCAGGGCCGCGGCGATGCGCACGACGGTGTTTCCGTTGCGCGCCGTCCGTCGCACGGCGTCACCGCGCATGCGGCCCGCGGCCGCGCATGGCCGGCCGAACGGCGCGTGGAACGTGGCCGGAACGCGATTCGTGAAAGGGCGCTCCATGAAGAACGAGACGGTTATCGGTGGAATCACCGTCGGCGGACAACCGTCGGCGGAGGAGCTGACGGCGGGCCGCTTCGCGACGGTCGTCAACATTCGCGGCGACGCCGAAGAGGGCAACATCACCGGATCCGCGCTCGAGGGTAGCGACGTGGACTACGTGCACGTTCCGTGGACGATCGACACGGTCACGAACGCGGACGTCGCACGCATCCGCGAAGCGGTCGATGCCGCTGAGGGACCCGTCCTCATCCATTGAGCGGGCGCGACGCGCGCTGCGGTCGCAGCCGGCATCGTGCTCTCGGAAAAGGACGGCAGCGGCGCGCACGGCGCCCATGAAAAGATCACGGCCGCGGGATTCGACATCGAAGGCACGCCGTACGGCGCGTTCGTCGACCGCTACTTCGCCGGCTGATCGACGAGCGCGCCATGGCCGTCAGCACTACTTGCGGTGGTGCAGGATGAACTGGTTGCCTTCCGGATCCTCGCCGAACGCCATGTGACACGCTGGTGTGTCGGTGATCTCGCCGTTCTGGTGGAACTTCACGCCGCGTACCTGCGCCTCGCGCACCGCCTGCGCCACGTCGTCGACGGCGAACATCGCGCTCCCGTTGCGGCCCTTCTGGACGCCTTCGCTGCCGTAGATCCCGAAGCTGTTGCCGTCGGCGAACTCCCACTCCGCCAAGCGCCCCGGCCACGTCGTCGCGGGCTCCGCGCCGAGCAGCTCGTTGTAGAACTTCGTGCACGCGCCCACGTCGCCGACGGTGTAGTAGACGGTGTCGATGCCGGTTACTTTCACGGTGTCTCCTTTCACTGCGGCGCGAGATCGCGCAGCTTCACGTTTCTGATGGTCGGGTAGCCCGTATCGGGAGCCGTCGTCTCCGCGGCGAGGCGCGGAAGGCGCATGTTCAGCTCGTACACGAGCGCGCGCTCGCGGAACGTGCCCGTGTCCGCGATCATGAAGTTGTACGCGAGCTGCTTGCGCGGAGCGCGCTGTGCGGTCGCGGGCGGTGCGTCCGGGATCAGGAAGTCGCGAGGCACGAGGTCGGCCCCGAGATCGTCGGCGCCGTAGTTCGCATTGATGCCGGTGAAGATCGCGCTGTGGCCGTAGCAGTACCCGTCGTCCTCGCCCGTGTCCGGCTTGCATGCCGCTTTGTTGTAGCCGGACGGAGCGGGCACGGCGTTCGTGATGGACACGAACACCGGGTGGCGGCGCGCCAGGCTGTTCGCCTCGATGAGGAACTCCCACGACGCGGGGTTGTAGTTGATGTTGATCAGCACGTCGAGACGGCGCTCGTCGATCAAGCGGCGCACCGACGCCTGCACGTCGTCGGAGATCAGGTCGACGCAGGTGATCGTCGCGATGTTGCCCAGCTCGGTCTGCAGCAACAGGATCGCGTCGCCGCCGGCCATGCCGTGGCCGGCGACGGGCGAGACCTCGAACCGTGACGGCCGGATCTTGTAGCCGAGCTCGCGCCAGCCCGGCCCGAAATAGGCGATGCGGCTGCGCCGCCGGTCGTCGTAGTAGCTGCCGGCGACGATCAGCATGCGTGCGGACTGCGCGGTCGAGTCGAGCATCTCGAAGACGCGATCGCGCGCCGGCGCGGGAATCGCCGATGCGACTTCAGGCAGGATCAGCACGTCCGCGTGCTCCTCGAGCGCCGTGTGCACGCACTGGGCGATCTTGTGCTGCTGCTCGACGGGATCCGCGACCTGCGGCAGCCAGCGCCGGCGATCGAGCCCGACGTCGAACATGATCTGGCACTGCACGTACCGCACCCACGGCTTCGCCTCGCCGGCGACGTGCGAGCGCACGACGACGGGGATCGGCATCGCAGCGTACTGCACGCGCGCGGGCGCGAACGATCCGACCGCTTGCGCGGGCCCGGGAAGCGCCGCCTGCGCCGTGCCCGCGAGGGGCAGCGCTGCGAGCCCGGCAGCGGCGACGACGGTAGATCCTCGCACAGGTGCCCGCTTCAGCCGCTCGCGCCGGCCGGGACCGCGTCGAGCGCTTTGCGCACGGCGCGCCCGGCATACGTCACCGCCGCGCGGCCGTCGTCGAAGATGTCGAGAAACGAGAAGAACGCGTGGATCATGCCCGCGTAGACTTTGAGATCCACCGGCACGCCGTCGGCGCGCAGCCGCTCGGCGTACGCGACGCCCATGTCGTGCAGAGGATCGCACTCGGCGAGGATGATCGTCGCAGGCGCCACCCCGCGCAGCGTCTGCGCGCTCATCGCCTTCACGTACGGATTTTCGCGGAGCTCCGCGCGCGGAACGTGACAGCGCTCGTAGAACTCGATCCGGTCGTGCGTGAGAAAGTGGCCTTCGCCGTACTCTGCGAACGATGCGCTGCCGTCGTCGCTGGTCACGGCGGGATAGACGAGCATCTGGTGGGACATGCGCGGTGCGCCGACGTCGCGCGCTTTCACGGCGACGCTCGCGGCGAGGCCGCCGCCCGCCGAATCGCCGCCGATCGCGAGCCGCGACGCGTCGGCGCCGAGCTCGGCGGCGTGCGCGACGATCCACTCGAGCGCAGCCCAGCAGTCCTCGAACGGCTCGGGGGCCGGGTGCTCGGGCGCGAGGCGATAGTCGACGGACGCGAGGACGCACGCGCTTTCCCGCGTCAGCAGCCGGCACACCGCATCGTAACTGTCTCGGCTGCCGCAGACGTAGCCGCCGCCGTGGTAGTAGACGAACAGCGGGCGAATCCGCATCGGGCCTTCCGGTGTGTAGATGCGGATCGGAATGGGCCCGCGCGGCCCCGGCGCCTCGACGTCACGCACCGCGCCGACATCGACCGGCCTTCCGCCGAGCCGCGTGAACGTCTCCTCGAACAGGGCGCGCGCTTCGGACAAGGGCATCGTTTCGATCGCCGGACGGTTCATCTCGGCGAGCCGCTCGAGAAAAACGCGAGCCTGCGGATGCAGCATGGCGCCGTGTTCCGCGCCGGACGCGCGATGCGCCTCCTTACGGCACCAGCATGCTGCGCACGACGCGGCCATCCGCGAGCGCGTCGAGCGACTCGTTCAATTGCTCCAGACCGATGCGGCCGCTGATCAGCCGTTCGATCGGCAGTCGTCCCGCCTTCCACAGCGCGATGTAACGCGGGATGTCGCGCTGCGGGACCGAGTCGCCCATCAAGCTGCCCTTCAGCGTGCGGCTCTGACGAACGAGCAGGCTGTGCGGTACCGGCAGCGTCGCCTCGTTGCGCGGCAAGCCGACCGCGACCGTGACGCCGCCGCTGCCCGTCGCGCCGAACGCGCCTTCGAGCGCCTTCGCGTTGCCCGCCGCCTCGAATGCGTACTTCGCGCCGCGCCCGCCGAGCGCGGAGCGCACGCCCTCGACGCCGCCGCCGTCGGTCGGATCGACGACCGCCGTCGCTCCGAGCTCGATCGCGAGCTCGCGCTTCTCGGCGATCGGATCGACGACGACGATCGACGTCGCGCCGGCGACGACCGCACCGAGCAGCGTCATCAAGCCGACGCCGCCCGCGCCGAAGATCGCGACGCTCGTCCCCGCTTCCACCTGCGCCGCATTGAGCACGGCGCCGAGGCCGGTCAGCGCCGCGCACCCGAAAAGCGCTGCGACGTGCAGCGGCGTGTCGTCGGGGATCTTCACCAGCGACTCTTGCGCGCAGATGGTGCGCTCCGCGAAGCCGCCGACGCCGAGCTGCATGAAGAGCGGCTCGCCGTCGCGCCGCATGCGCTGCGCGCCGCGCATCAGCGTGCCCGCCGCGTTCGCGCGCCATCCGGGCACGCACAGCGCCGGCCGCCCGGACGCGCACTCGGTGCACTGTCCGCACGTCGGGATGAACGAGAAGACGACTTTGTCGCCCGGCTTCAGCCGGTCGACGCCCGGCCCGACCGCTTCGACGGTACCGGCGGCTTCGTGTCCCAGCACCATCGGCGTGGGCCGGACGAACGTCGCGTCGACGGTCGAGAGATCGGAATGGCAGACGCCCGCGCTGCCGATCGCGACCTGAACCTCGCCGTACTGGAGCTCGTCGAGCGCGACGTCCGCGATCTCGATCGGGCGGCTTTCGGCGTACGGTCGCGGGCTCGGCTGGCGCACGAGAACCGCAGCGCGGCCCGACTTCGGAACGGTCGTCTGCATCGGGCGCGTCGTTCGCCCGCGGCGCGCGCCGCCCTCGGAGGTGCAGGGACGGCCGTGCAGCCGAATAACGAAAGCCGCGTATCCGGCCCGAGCCGCCGAAGGGGAGGTCCGCCATGCGTTCCTGGATGTCGCTCACCGTCGCAGCCGCGCTGCTCGCCGCGGCCGGTTGTAACAGCAACAGCACGTCGACGCCGAGCTCGACGGCGACCACGTCGACGAATCCCACCGTCAGCGTGCGCGCGCCGCTGTTCGGAACGCCGGCCTCGATGACGGTCACGAGCACCGCGTTTGCGAACGGCGCGACCATCCCGTCGCCGGAAGCGCAGAACGGCTGCGGCGGCACGAACGTGTCACCCGATCTCGCGTGGAGCGGCGCTCCGGCCGGCACGAAGAGCTTCGTCATCACCGAGTTCGATCCCGATGCTCCGACGGGCTCAGGCTTCTGGCACTGGGTGCTGTACAACATTCCGCCGACGACGACGAGCATCGCGTTGGGCGCGGGCACGAACCCGCCGGTCGGAACGTCGGGGCTCAACGACTACGGCGCGCTCGGATACGGCGGACCGTGCCCGCCCGTCGGCGACGGTGCCCACCATTACCACATCACGGTGAGCGCGCTCAGCATCATGCTCACCGGCATGCCCGCGAACGCGACCGGCGCGTACGTCACGTTCAACATGGACGGCAACGTCATCGGGCAGGGCACGTACCTGGGCTTGTTCTCGCGGTAGCGACGGGGCCGCGGCGATTCCTCGCTGCACGAACGTTTCAACGACGTTCCGGCAGAACGCGGGCTGCTGAATCCACATCTGGTGGCCCGCGCCGCGTACGATGACGTTCTCGTTTCGCGGCAGCAAACGCGCAAGCTCTTCGTCGATGAGCCGGAGGAACGGGTAGCTGCGATCTCCGGACAGGAGCAGAACGGGGACCGTGATGCGGCGGACCGCCTCGACCGGAACGGCCGGAAAGAGTTTTCCGGTCGTGAGCATGACGTCCCATTCGTGCGCGTCACGCATCGTTGCCGCACGCGAGGCGGCCGGCATGTCGTCCCACGCGTGCGGATCGTCGAAGACATAGTCGATAAAGGTACGCACGCCGCCCTCGCGGTCGCCTCGAGCGAACGCGGCGCGCATCGGAGCGACCATTCGTCTCTCGATGTCGACCAGCATCGCTCTGCCGACGGGGCGTTCTTTGCCGGGCAGGCTGGCCAGCAGCGAGACCGCGGGCGGCTCCGCCAGCACGAGTCCACGAACCAGCTGCGGGTGCCGAATGGCGAGAAACATCGCGGTCAGTGCACCGTACGAGTGTCCGACGACGTACGCGCGGCGCAGGTGCAGCGTTCCGATCAATGCGGCGAGGTCGTCCGCGTCCGTGATCGCCGAATATCCCGGCCGGGCCGGATTGACGTTCGGAGCGTTGTAGCGACGGCTGTACGCGATCGCGCGGAAGTGCCGCGCGAATGCGGGAATCTGGTCCGACCAATAGCCGCCGTCGCTCAAGGAACCGTGCACGAAGACGATCGGCGTCCCGCGGCCTTCGTCCACGTAGTGCAGCGTGATGCCGCGTCCGATCTGCACGACACGGATCGCCGGCGTCGGGTCCGCTCGCGCGGCGACACCATCACGCGGGCCGACGACCAGTACGGAGAGCGCCATCACGACGGCCGCGAGAAGCCTCGGAACAGCCACGCGCGTCCGCTTCCGCATCAGGGGCGTCGAATCACCCTGCGACACCGAAGCGGCGGGACGTGCATCGTCGCGCGCACGCCGTTCCAGGCGCCGTGCCCGGGCCCCTAGAACCGCCGAAGATGATCGATGCGAAGGCGCCCGAGCACTACCGCTGGGACGAGATGACCGCCGAGCCGATGAAGGGCTCGATCACGCGCCGGATGATCAGCGGCACCTCGATGATGATCGCCGAGGTGCGCCTCGCGAAGGACGACGTCGTGCCGAAGCACGCGCACCACAACGAGCAGATCACCTATATCACCGCGGGCGCGCTCCACTTCACCCTGGGCGAAGCGCAGGACCGCGAGGTGACGGTGCGCGCGGGCGAGGTCCTCGTCATCGCCCCGAACCTTCCGCACAGCGCCGTCGCGCTCGAGGACACCATCGACATCGACGTTTTCTCACCGCCGCGCGAAGACTGGCTCGACGGCAGCGACACGTACCTGCGCTCGGAGCGCGCATAGCGAGAAGCCCGGCGCGGCGCGGCCCAATCGGCCGCGAGAAGCAGACGAGCGCGTTCTCGTTGTATCTCGCGCGAGCGCGGCACAATGTGCGTTCGCGAACGGTTGTCGCGCGGAATCGCCGAGGACGCACTCGCGGCGCTGCCTAATCATCGGGGGGCGCGGCGCGTACACACGCCGCCTTTTGCACGTTTTCGCGGGGTTTCGAATCAATCGATGGCGTGGCGTACGGCTGCTTTTGCTTTGTTGGCGGTTGTGCTTTCCGCATGCGGCGGCGCAGGCGGCGGGGGAAGCGCGTCCGTAGCGACGGTGCCGTCAACGCCCGCGCCGACCCTACCCGCGTCGACCGGCGTGCAAGGCGATGTTGCGTTCGTAGGTACGCTGAACCCAAGCGCCGCGATCGCGTGGGACGATGACGACCGGCTGCTTTTCGCGGTCCAGGGGAAAAGCATCACGGTCGTCGGCGGAGCGTTGTTCGCGGCGATGCCGCCAAACGACCCCGACGCGTTCGTGCGCGCGATGGCGTACTCGCACGCGAAACGCGCGATCTACTTCGCGAGCGCGACGACGATCTACCAGGCGACGCCCGCCGGCGCCGTCAGCGTGCTCGCGTCCGGCTTTCGGCAAATCGAAGGTCTCTGCGTCGACCTGGCAGGCGACGTCTTCGCGGTGGACGACGATCACATCGCGACCGTTTCCAACGGCGCGGCGAAGCCGATCTCGCCGCCGGGCACGGTGACGGACCCCGGCGGCGACCCCCTCGGGTTCGCCGTTCCGCACGTGACGTTCGACACGACCGACGGCGCGCTCTACGTCACGGACCCCGTGAACACCGCGGTCAAACGCGTCACGACCAGCGGGTCGGTCACCACCGTCGCGGGCTCGTGCGCGCTCGCCGCCGGCGGCGGTATTTCGTTCTGTTATCCCGGGATGGTTCCGGGGTCCGGAAAAGGCGCGCATCTGGCCGCGCCCAGCGACATCGCGTACGACGCGTCGGCTGATCGTTTCTTCGTGGCGGACTCGATGGATCACGTCCTCTGGACGATGACGCCCTCCGGCACGACGGCCATTGCCGCCGGCTACGGTGCGTACGGATCGTTTCGCGGCAACGGCAGGCACGCGATCCTCATGCTGCCGATCGGCCTCGCGCTCTCGAGCGCCGACCACGAGCTCTACCTCGACGACTGCGACTTTTTTGGGACGTTCTCGGAGATCGACTCGTACGTCACGACCGGTTCGCAGCCGCCGCAGCAGCCGTTTCCGCTCGTGGCTGAGCTCACCACACCGACCTTCAACGCGATGCCCGGCTCCATCGCCGAAGCGCCGGACGGCACCGCGTGGATCAGCGAGCAGATCGGCATGACGGCGCACGTGACCACCAACGGCATCACCGAGTATCCCGCGGCACCGTCGGCATTTCGCATCGTCGTCGACGGCTCCGCAAACGCATGGTCGTCCACGACCTCCGGCATTTTTTCGCCGAGCGTCACGCGGACGGCACCGGATGGGACGCAAACCATGTTCAACCTCGTCGCGCCGAACTCGAACGGAGCGCTCGGTGGTCTGACGATCGGGCCCGACGGCAATCCGTGGCTCACGTATCAGAACGCCAATATCTCGAAGGGCGGCGCGACGACGGTTGCGCTCGAAACGATCGATCGCAACAGCGGTGTCATCACGAGCTTTCCGCTTCCGCTCGGGATCGCCGGGGCGCTTGCGACCGGCCCGGACGGGACGCTCTGGCTGAGCGCCGGCGCGACGCCGCCGTTCTCGATCGTGCGCGTGGCGACAACCGGACAAGTCGTCGCTACGCCGTACGCCGTCTCATGGTTCCCGCGGACGTTGGCCCTCGACACACCCGACCAGAGCGTATGGTACGACGACGGCGCGGGAGAGCTCGCACGCGTGGCGCTCTCGGGAGCCGAGACGGTGACGACGCTGTGCAACGACTGTTCGTTCGATCCGGCTGCCGGGGCCATCGCACCCGCGCCCGACGGCAGCGTCTGGTTCACGCAAGCCAATCCGGGCAACATCGGTCACCGCGAGGCGTCCGGAACGGTAACGCATTATCTGCTTCCCGGTTATGGAGGCGGCGCGTCGCCGAACGGCATCGCCGTGCGCCCGGACGGCAAGGTGTGGGTCACCACGTTGGAAGGCCGCGTCTTTCTGTTCGACGCCGCGGCGTACGATGCGCTTGGGTTCCCGCACCCGACTCCGTCGTCAACGAAGCGGCAGGCGCGACACTTCAATCGCAGCGCTGTCTTCGGCTCGGCGCGCGCGCCGCTTCCGGCCGCGCGCGCGCGGACGCCGGTGTCCGGTTAGTCGCGCGAGATCAGAACAAGTTCCAGAGGTACTGGTTGTAGACTTCGTGGTGGTACTGGACTTCCTGGGCCTTCACGAACGTGCCGAGCTGCCGCGGGCAGCGGTCCGCGCTGGCTTGCTTGAGGTCCGCGTACCGCTCCTTCACGACCGGCGCCGAGCATCGACGACGTCCATGACGACGTCGCGGAAGTCCTCGAGCGCGTCGTAGATGTTGTCGGGCAGGTAGCGTTCCGCCTGACGCAGGTTGGGGATGCTCGCGATCGAGCCTTCGAGACCGGTCTTGAACACCGCCAGCATCACCATGTAGGGGTTCGCGTCGGGCGCGACCGAGCGCACCTCGAGCCGAACACTGCGCTCGTTGCCGATCGGGATGCGCACCATCGAGCCGCGGTCGACCGCGGACACCTTGATCTGGTTCGGCGCCTCGAAGTGCGGATCGAGGCGGCGGTACGCGTTGACGCTCGAGTTGAACATCAGGCAGGTGTCGTCGCCCGCCGTCAGGATGCGGTCGGCGAAGTCCCACGCGAACTGGCTCAGGTTGTGCTCGGCGCCCGCGTCCCAGAACAGGTTCTTCCCGCCCTTGCGAGACCGAGACGTTCGTGTGCATGCCGTTGCCGTTCACGCCCGACGACGGGCTTCGGCAAAAAGCTCGCCGTCATGCCCAGCTTCGTCGCCACCTGGCGGCAGATCAGCTTGTAGAGCTGGATCGTGTCGGCGGCGCCCGTCGCCTCGCCGTAGTTGTAGTTGATCTCGAACTGCGAAGGCGCGACCTCCGGATGGTCCTTCTCGTTCTCGAAGCCCATCGCGCGCTGCACCTCGGCGACGGTGTCGATGAACAAGCGCAGCGGATCGCCGGGCAGCGAGTGGTAGTAGCCGCCGGTGTTGACGTACTCGAACTTCCCGGTCTCGTGGAAGCGCCGCTCGGCGTCGATTCCCGCGAACACGAAGCCCTCGATCTCGTTGGCCGCGTTGAGCGTGTAGCCGTTCTTCTCGAAGTGGTCGGTCGAGAGCTTCTTCAGGACGCCGCGGATGTCGGCGGTGAACGGCGTGCCGTCGCGGTCGAGCACCTCGCCGAACACGAGCACCTTGCCCTCGCCGAAGAAGTCGGACGGACCCCAGTAGAACGCGCCCCAGTCGAGCGCCAAGCGCAGGTCGCTCTCGCGCTGCGGCGTGAACCCGCGGATCGACGACCCGTCGAACGTCAGGTTGTCGGCCGACTTCAACAAGAACTTCTTGTCGTAGTCGAGCATGTGCAGCCGGCCTTCGAGGTCCGAGAACAGCACCGTCACGGCCTTGATGCGCTTCTCGTCCGTGAGGTACTTGATGCGCGTCTCTTGGATCTTGTCCGCCGCCGATGCGGTCGCGGCGCTGCTTCTTGGCCTCCAGGTTCAGCTCTTCGAGCTCGCCGTACGGAAGCGTGAGAAAATCACGAAGGTCGGTAGCCATCGCCACGGGCTATGCCGTAGCGGCCGACGCACCCTGCGTCAGTTGGCCCATCGCGGCGGCCGCGCCGCAGCAGCCGCGTTCGGCCACGACGTAGGACTCGACCGGCGCGGCGCGGATACTCGCCCGGCATGGAGTCCGTCTCATCGGCCTGCGCGCCGCGTCCCGCGACGCGCGGGTCGAACTCACGCTCCGCGGCGTCGTCCTCGGCGCCCTGATCACGCTGCTGTTCACCGCGGCCAACGTGTACCTCGGACTGAAGGTCGGGCTGACGTTCGCATCGTCGATTCCGGCCGCCGTGATCTCGATGGCGGTTCTGCGCGGCTTCCGCAATGCGACGATCTGGGAGAACAACATCGTCCAGACCGTCGCGTCGGCGGCGGGCACGCTCTCCTCGATCATCTTCGTGCTGCCGGGCCTGGTCATGATCGGCTGGTGGACCGGATTCCCGTTCTGGCAATCGTTCGGCATCTGCGTCGTCGGCGGCATCCTCGGCGTAATGTACAGCGTCCCGCTGCGGCGCGCGATGGTGACGGGCAGCGATCTGCCGTATCCCGAGGGCGTCGCCGCCGCCGAAGTGCTGAAGGTCGGCGCCGGCGGTCGTCGCGGCGCGACGATGCGGCGGCCGTCGCGGAGAACAAGAGCCGGGTTCGTCACGGTCGTGTGGGGGTCGATCGCGAGCGCGCTGTTCGCCGCGATCATCGGCACGAAGCTGTTCGCCGGCGAGGTCGCGGGCTATTTCCGCGCCGGCGCGTCGGTCACGGGCCTCGACATCGGGCTCTCGCTCGCGCTCGTCGGCGTCGGCCACCTGGTCGGCGTGACCGTCGGCGTCGCGATGCTCGCCGGCATCGTGCTCGCGTGGGGCGTGTTCGTCCCGTTGCTCTCGTCGTTCCATCCGGCCACGGCCGACGTCGCGACCCTTGCCGGCACGGTGTTCCGCAAGGAAGTGCGCTTCGTCGGCGCCGGCGCGATCGGCGTCGCCGCGCTGTGGTCGCTCGGGCGGCTTGCGGGGCCCGTCGTCGCGGGCGTCGTGTCGTCGCTGCGCGCGTCGCGCGCGCGGCGCGCGGGTGACGGCGACACGCTGCCGATCACCGAGCGCGACATTCCGTTCGGCACGGTCCTCTTCTCGAGCGCCGCGTGCCTCGTGCCGCTCGCCGTGCTGCTCGCGATCTTCCTGCGCGGGACTCCGCTCGCGGGAGGCGCGATCGGTCTCGTGCTGGGCGCGCTCGATCTACGTCGTCGTCGCAGGGTTGATCGTCGCCGCCGTCTGCGGCTACATGGCGGGGCTGATCGGTTCGTCGAACTCGCCGGTCTCCGGGCTCGCGATCCTCACCGTACTCGGAGCGTCGCTGCTGCTGCTCGCGCTCGCGAAGCCGAGCGATCCCGCAGCCGGCAAGGCGCTCGTGGCGTTCGCGCTGTTCGTGACGGCCGTGATCCTCAACGTCGCGACGATCTCGAACGACAACCTGCAAGACCTCAAGACCGGCCAGCTCGTCGGCGCGACGCCGTGGCGGCAGCAGCTCGCGCTCGTCTTCGGCGTGATCTTCGGCGCCATCGTGATCCCGCCGGTTCTCGATCTTCTCAACCGAGCGTACGGCTTCGCCGGCTCGCCGATGCACGGCATCACCGCGCAGCCGCTCGCCGCTCCGCAGGCGACGCTGATCTCTGCGCTCGCGAACGGCGTGATCACGGGCCAACTGCCGTGGAACTTGATCGGCCTCGGCGCGCTCGTCGGCATCGCGATCGTCGTCGTCGACGAGGTGCTGCGGCGCACCGCGCGGCGGCAGTTCCCTCCGCTCGCGGTCGCGCTCGGGATCTACCTGCCGATGTCGGTGACCGCGATGGTCGTCGTCGGCGCATTCGCCGGCAAGGCGTACGACCGCTGGGCGTCGGCGCGCCGCAATCCGGACGTCGCCCGCCGGCTCGGCGTGCTGCTGGCATCGGGCTTGATCGTCGGCGAGAGCCTGTTCGGCGTGATTCTGTCGGCATCATCGTCGCGTCGCGCAAGGACGAGCCGCTCGCGGTGTTCGGCCTCGGACCGGCGTTCGCGCTGTGGGGCACGATCCTCGGCGCGCTGGCATTCGTCGCCACGGTGTTCGCGCTGTACCGCTGGACCGGGCGCCAGGCGCAGCGCCAGTGAGCGCATGACGCACGCGCAGTCGCTCGCCCGCGCGCTGAACGCGCTCGCCAAGTCGCCGCAGTTCTCGTACACGAAGGCGCGCGCGGCCGCGCGTCAGGACCCCAACGTGGACTGGCCGGCGACGAAGGCAGAGAACGCCGACTTCAACCCCGAAGTCGACGGCTGCGAGACGTTCGTGATGCGCGACCGCAGCGTGTGCGCGTGGAATTCCGCGTCGTTCACCTACGTCGCCCGCTCCGGCTAGCAGTCCCGTCCGTGCAGCAGACCGACTCGCAGGTCGAGCACGGCCTGCGCCTCGTCATCGTCGTGGCCGGCGTCAGCGTCGCGGCCGTGATGCAGTTCCTCGACTCGACGATCGTCAACGTCGCGCTGCCGATCATCGGCGGCAACCTCGGCGCGACGTTCGACGAGATCGGCTGGGTCGTCACGTCGTACTCGCTCGCCGCGATCGGCGTGATCCCGCTGACCGGCTGGCTCGCGCTGCGCTTCGGGCGCAAGCGCTACTTCCTGTTCTCGATCGTCGGCTTCACGCTCGCGAGCATGCTGTGCGGCCTCGCGACGTCGTTCGGCGCGCTGGTCGCCGCGCGCGTGCTGCAGGGACTCTTCGGCGGCGGCCTCGTCGCGACGTCGCAGGCGATCCTCGTCTCGGCGTTTCCGAAGGAGCGCGCGGCCGTCGCGCAGGGCATCTTCGCGATGATCGCCGTGCTCGGGCCCGGGCTCGGCCCGACGATCGGCGGATGGCTCACCGACGAGTTCAACTGGCCGCTGATCTTCTTCATCAACCTGCCGCTCGGGATACTGTGCGTGATCGCGCTCGCGACGACGCTGCGCGAGTCGGCGACGCAGCTGCGTCCCGTCGACGTGCTCGGCATCCTGCTGCTCGTGAGCGGCCTCGCCTCGCTGCAGTACTTCCTCGAGCGCGGCGAGATCAAGCAATGGTTCGACGACCCCGGCATCACGGCGGCCGCGCTCTGGGCCGGTGTGGCGCTGATCTGGTTCGTGATCCACGCGCTGCGCACGCCGCATCCGGTCCTCGACCTCCGAACGCTGCGCCACCGCAACCTCACCGTCGCGGCGATCGCGACCCTCGCGCTCGGCGCGAACCTGTTCGGGTCGTTGCTCATTTTGCCACTGTACCTGCAGACATCGCTCGGCTTCACGGCGCTCGCCGCGGGCTTCGTGCTGGTGGTGCGGACGATCCCGACGGCACTGCTCGCGCCGTTCGCGACGATCATGCTGCAGCGCGGCATCGTCTCACCGCGCGTCGCCGCCTCGTTCGGCTTCGTCACGCTCGCAGTCGGCACGTACATGCTCGCGGGCGCGGTGACGCCCGTGAGCGACGCGCACAGCTTCCTGCCCGGCATGATCATCGTGGGCGTCGCATTCGCGTTCCTGTGGACCCCGCTCGGCGTGATCGCGCTGCGGTCGCTGCCGCCGCAGCAGATCGGCTACGGCGCCGCGATCTTCAACCTGAGCGCGCAGATCGGCGGCAGCATGAGCATCGCCGCGATCACCACGCTGCAGGACCGCCGCGAGGCGTTCTGGTGGGACGCGCTCGCGTCGCGAATGCTCCTGACGAACCACGAGCTCGCGCGGATCGTCGCCCGCTCGGGCGCGCACGCCGTCGTGCCGCGCCTCGCGCAAATGATCGAGGCCCAGGCGGCGGTGCTGTCCTTCCGCGACCTCTTGATGCTGCTCGCGGCCGCACCGCTGCTGGCGCTCGTCGCGATCCTCTTCGCCAAGCGTCCGGGAACGTAGCCGCCGCTACTGCGCGGTGAGGCCGCCGTCGATGACCAGCTCCGTGCCCGTGACGAAGCGCGACTCGTCGCTCAGCAGGTACACGATCAGGTCCGCGATCTCCGACGGTTCCGCCGCGCGGCCCAGCGGCACTTGCGCCAGCAGCGCGTTGCGGATGTGCTCCGGGTCGCGCGCGCGGGCGACGGTGTCGCGGAACATCGGCGTGTCGACGAACGTCGGGTGCACCGAGTTACAGCGAATGCCGTAGCCGCGCTTCGCGCAGTGCAGCGCGACGGACTTGGTCAGCATGCGCACCGCGCCCTTGGACGAGTTGTACGCGATCACGTTGTGGCCGCCGACGATGCCGCTGACGGACGACATGTTGACGATCGAACCGCCGCGCTCTTTCATCGTGCGCACGGCGTGGCGGCAGCCGTAGAACACGCCGTCGACGTTGACGGCATGCGTGCGCTTCCACGCCTCGTCCGAGATCGTCTCGACGTCCCCGATGAGAAAGATGCCGGCGCTGTTCACGACGCCGTCGAGGCCACGGAAACGCTGGCGAACGTCTTCGACGGCCGCGGCCCAGCTCGCATCGCTCGTGACATCGAGGCGCACGAAGTGGAGGCCGGGCGTCTCGCGGGCCGCGCGCTCGCCGCTCGCCGCGTCGATGTCGCCGATCGCCACGTGCGCGTCGCTTGCGAGCGCGCGCTGCGCGGTCGCGAGGCCGATGCCGCTCGCCCCGCCGCTGATCAGGATCGTCTTTCCGGCCAGCCGACCCTGCGCGCCCACCCGCTCAGCGCGCCTGTTCGGTCGGGCGCACGAGCAGCTCGTTGATCGCGATGTGGCGCGGGCGCGTGACGACGTACGCGATCGCGTCGGCGATGTCCGCCGCCTGCAGCGGGTACTCGACGCTCAAGCCGCGGGCGAGCTGCTCCTGGATCTCGGGCCGGTTGTGCGTGCGCAGCTCGGTGTCGACCAACCCCGGCTCGACGAGCGCCACGCGCACGAACTGCGTGGTGATCTCCTGGCGCAGCGCCTCACTGAATGCGTTCACCGCGAACTTCGTCGCGTTGTACGCGCCGGCCGTCGCCCGTGCGACGCGGCCGGCGACCGAGCTGATGTTCACCAGGTCCGCGACGCGGCGCGGCTCGCTCGTCGCCGCTTTCCGAAGGTGCGGCAGCGCCGCATGCGCGCAGAACATCACGCCGCGCACGTTGACGTCGAGCATGCGCGTCCACTCGGTCACATCCGCATCGGCGATGGGTCCGAGCAGCATGAGCCCGGCGTTGTTGATCACGATGTCGAGACGTCCGTAGCGCGCGACGGTCGCATCGACGGCGGCGCGCGCAGCCGTCTGGTCCGTGACATCCGCTTCGATCGCGAAAGCGTCACCGCCGCGCGAGCCGATGCGCGCGGCGAGCGCTTCAAGCCGGTCTTTACGGCGCGCGACGACCGCGACGGCTGCGCCGTGCGCGGCGAGCGCCTCGGCCGTGGCCTCGCCGATCCCCGAGCTCGCGCCCGTGACGAACGCGACGGTACGGGCGAGCGAGCGTGGATCGTTCATCGCGCGGTCGATTCCGGACCGAAATCGACGCTCCCGTCAGGCTCGGGGTCGGTCGCCAGACGGCCGTACACCAGCTGGTCGGCGATGCTGCCGTCGCGCAGCCGCGCGTGCGCGCGCAGACGTCCCTCCGGCGTGAAGCCCGCCTTCTCGAGCACGCGCGCCGATCCGATGTTCGGTGCGTAGACCGCCGACTCGATGCGGCGAAAGCCGCGTGCGTCGAACGCGTAGCGCGCGATCGTGCGCACGGCGTCGGTCGCGACGCCGCGCCGCCAGAAGCGCCGGCCGAGCCAGTATCCCAGCGTCGCGACGCCTTCTTCGTCGTCCGTGAGCGGCAGGATGCCGAGACCGCCCGCGGGCTCGCCGTCGACCTCGATCAGAAAATGGGTCTCGACCGGCTCGTCGACGACGGCGCGCACCCAGCGCTCGGCATCGGCGAGCGTGTACGGTGAAGGAAAGCGCCCCGCGCGCATCCAGCGCGCGACGAGCGGGTCGTCGGCGATCGCGGCGAGCGCGGGCGCATCGTCGAGCGCGTACCGCCGCAGCGTGCACACCCCGCCGCGCAGCATGTCGTCCGCTATGCGAGCACCGGCACCGGCCGGCGTGCAAGCGTTTCGTCGAGGCCCTTCACCGCTTGGTACACCGACTCGATGTGCGGCGCCGGCGTTTCCGTGAGGCGTGCGAGCTCGACGACGGCCCCGACGAGCGCCTCGATCTCGAGCGCGCGGCCCGCTTCGACGTCCTGCAGCATCGACGTTTTGTGCTCGCCGACGCCCTCGGCGCCGGCAATGCGCTTCTCGATCGTGTGACGGAACGTGACGCCGAGCTTCTCGCCGATCTGCTGCGCCTCGCCCATCATCGCGGCGGCGAGCGCGCGCGTGTGCGGATTGCGGCAGATGCCTGCGAGCGTCTGGCGCGTGAGCGCGCTGATCGGGTTGAACGAGAGGTTGCCCCAGAGCTTGAGCCAGATCTCGCCGCGAATGTCGTCGAGCACGTACGACTTGAATCCCGCGCGCACGAGGAGCGCCTGCAGCGCTTCGATGCGGCCGGTGCGCGCGCCGTCGAGCTCGCCGACCGAGAAGCGGTTGCCTTCGACAACGTGGATCACGCCCGGCGCGACGACCTCGCCGGCCGGATACACGATGCAGCCGACGATGCGTTCGCGCTCGATCGCTTCGTCGATCGTGCCGCCGGGGTCCACGGCTTCGATGCGCCGGCCGTCGTACGGACCGCCGTGCTTGAAGAAATACCACCACGGTATGCCGTTCTGCACCGTCATGACGGTCGTCTCGGGGCCGAACAGCGCCCGCATGTCCTGCGCGATCGGCGGAATCTGATGCGACTTGACCGCCACGATGACGAGGTCTTGCTCGCCCGGCGCCCGCATGTCGGCGGTCACGCCGATGCCGGTCGCGACGACGTCGGCGCCTTCGCCCTCCACGCGCAATCCTCGGGAGCGGATCGCGTCCGCGTGCGCGGCGTTCTTCTCGACGAACGTCACCGACTCGCCGGCCAGCGCGAGCCGCGCGCCGAGCATGCCGCCGATCGCGCCGGCGCCGATGATGCAGATTCTCACGCGAAGATCCCCTACTCGAAGCGGTTGCGCAGCGTGCCGATGCCGTCGATCACGATCTCGATCGTGCTGCCCGGCTTCATGCGCCCGGCGCCGATCGACGTGCCGCACGCGATCACGTCGCCCGGCAGCAGCGTCATGTCGTGCGAGAGCAGGCTCACGAGCCGTACGGGCTTGATCAGCATGTCGCTCGCGGGGTAGTTCTGGCGTTCCTCGCCGTCGAGGACGCCGCGGATCGTCAGGGTTTCCGGGTCGAGACCGGTCGCGACGACGGGGCCGAACGGACCGAAGGTGTCGAAGCTCTTCGCGCGCGCCCACTGCGCGAACGACGGGTCCTTGTTGAGCACGTCGAACGCGGTGACGTCGTTGATGCAGGTATAGCCGAAGATTGCCGCGCGCGCCGTGTCCTCGTCGGCACCGGAGCAGCGCTTGCCGATGACGATGCCGAGCTCGGCCTCGAAGATGACGCGGCCGTCGTAGAACTCGGGCTTGCGAATCGTCTCGCCGTCCGCGATGAACGCGGTCGGCGCCTTGATGAAGTATAGCGGCTCATCGGGAACGGCGAGGTTGAGCTTCTCGCCGAGCGCCTTGAAGTTGTTCCACAGACCGAGCATCTTCGAGGGCTCGGTCGGAGGCAGCAGCGTCACGTCGGCGAGAGCGACGGGCTCGCCCGACGGCGCGCAGGCGCCGAACATGTCCCCCTCGTACGGCGCGACGCGGTCACCGTCCAGCGTGCCGAACGCCGCGCGGCCGTCGCGGCGGAACCGAACCCATCGCTGCGTGGACACCTGAACGCTCATACCGCCACGTTGCGCGCCCACCAAGCCGCTTTCCTGGATCGCGCCGCCGGGGCGCGGCGCGCGTTCGAAAAAACAGGACGCGTCCGTCTTGCCGACGGACGACGCGTCTCATGCCCATGCGGACCGGTGGGACGCTGATCGTCGACGCGCTCGTCGCCAACGGCGTCGAGACCGTCTATTGCGTTCCCGGCGAGAGCTACATCGCCGTACTCGACGCGCTGCGCGACAGCACGATCCGCGTCGTGTCGTGCCGCCACGAAGCAGCAACCGCTCACATGGCCGAAGCGACCGGCAAGCTGACCGGACGGCCCGGCATCGCATTCGTGACGCGCGCGCCGGGCGCGACGCACGCGAGCATCGGCGTCCACATCGCGCGCCAAGACTCGACGCCCATGATCCTGTTCGTCGGGCAGGTCGAGCGCGGCATGCAGGGCCGCGAAGCGTTTCAGGAGATCGACTACGCCGCGGTCTTCGGCGGGCTCGCGAAGTGGGCCGCGCAGATCGACGACGCGCGCCGCATACCCGAGCTGGTCGCGCGCGCGTTCCATGTCGCGATGTCGGGACGACCCGGTCCGGTGGTGCTCGCGCTGCCGGAAGACGTGCTGCGGGAGACCGCCGACGTGCGGGACCTTGCGCGCGTCGAACGCGTCGCCGCGCGCCCTGGCGCCGACGACCTCGTGCGCGTCCACGCGCTCCTCGAGCGCGCGCGCTCTCCCGTCATGATCCTCGGCGGCGGCGGCTGGGACGCCGCGGCTTGCGATGCGATCGTGCGCTTCGCCGAGCGCAACGAGCTCCCCGTGGTGTGCTCGTTCCGGCGACAGTCGTTGTTCGACAACCGGCATCCGTGCTACGCCGGCGACTTGAGCCTCGGCCCGAATCCACCGCTCGTCGAGCGCATCAAGAACGCCGACCTCGTGCTCGCGATCGGCGCGCGCCTCGGTGAGACGCCGACGGGCGGATACACGCTCCTGGAAGCGCCGCGCTCGCGGCAGAAGCTGATTCACGTGCACGCCGATCCCGACGAGCTCGGCCGCGTCTACGAGGCTGACCTCGCGATCAACGCCGGGCCCGCGGAGTTCGCGCGCGCGCTCGGCCGGCTGCAGCCCATCGCGGATCCGCGCTGGAAAGGGAACACCGCCGCGGCGCGCGCCGATTACGAAACGGCGTTCGAGCCGGGCGAGCCGCGCGCGGCGCTCGATCTCGCCCACGTCGTGCGCTTTCTCGACGCGAGGCTGCCCGACGATGCGATCGTCTGCAACGACGCCGGCAACTTCGCAGGCTGGCTGCACCGGTATTACCGGTACAAGCGCTTCGGCACGCAGGTCGGACCGACGGCCGGTGCGATGGGGTACGGGCTTCCGGCGGCCATCGCCGCGAAGTTGCTGCATCCGGACCGCACCGTGCTCGCGTTCGCCGGCGACGGCGGCTTCCTGATGACCGGCTCCGATCTCGCAACGGCGGTGCAGTACGGCGCGAACGTCGTCGCGATCGTCGTCAACAACGGCATGTACGGTACGATCCGCATGCACCAAGAGCGCGCGTATCCCGGCCGCACCGTCGCGACGGACTTGAGGAACCCGGACTTCGTCGCGTACGCGCGAGCGTTCGGCGCGCATGCGGCGCTCGTCGAGCGCACGGAAGACTTCCCCGGCGCGTTCGAAGCGGCGCTGCAGGCGGGCCGTCCCGCGCTGCTCGAGCTGCGCACCGACCCCGAGCTCATCACGCCGCGCACGACGCTGCGCGCGATACGCGATGCCGCGACGCGCTGACGAGCTCCGCAGCCACCGCTGGTTCGGCACCGACAGCCTGCGTGCATTCGGCCACCGCTCCCGACTGCTGCAGATCGGGTACGACCGCGCGGACTTCGCGGGCAAGCCGGTCGTCGGCATCGTGAACACATGGTCCGATGCGAACCCCTGCCACGTCCACCTGCGTACGCGCGCGGACGAGGTGAAGCGCGGCGTCTGGCAGGCCGGGGGCTTTCCGCTCGAGCTCCCCGCGATGAGCCTCTCGGAAAACCTGATGAAACCGACGACGATGCTCTATCGCAACTTCCTCGCGATGGAGACCGAGGAGCTGATCCGCAGTCAGCCGATCGACGGCGCGGTGCTGCTCGGCGGCTGCGACAAGACGATTCCCGCGCTGCTGATGGGTGCGATCTCGGCGCGCGTTCCGGCGATCGTCGTCCCGGCCGGGCCGATGCTGCGCGGAAACTGGCGCGGCGACGCGCTCGGCTCGGGGACGGATGCCTGGAAGTACTGGGACGAAAAGCGCGCCGGTGCGATCACCGACGAGGACTGGCACGAGATTGAAGGCGGCATCGCGCGCTCGTTCGGAACGTGCATGACGATGGGTACCGCGGCGACGATGATGTCGATGGTCGAGGCGCTCGGTTTCATGCTGCCCGGCGCATCGTCGATCCCCGCGGCCGACTCCGCGCACGCGCGCATGGCGACCGCGGCGGGGCGCCGGATCGTCGCGATGATTAGCGAGGACCTCACGCCGGACCGCATCGTCTCGAGCGCTTCGCTCGACAACGCGATCGTCGCGCACGCCGGGCTCGGCGGCTCGACGAATGCCGTGATCCATCTCGTCGCGATCGCGCGCCGCGCCGGCATTCCGCTGACGATCGACCGCTTCGACGAGATCGCTCGCCGCGTGCCGGTCATCGCGGACGTGCGCCCTTCGGGGCGATTCCTGATGGAAGACTTCTACTACGCGGGCGGGATGCGCGGGTTCCTAGCGCGGCTCGCCGAGCACCTCGACCTCGCGTGCACGACCGTGTCGGGCCGCACGCTCGGCGAGGACGTCGCGGGCGCGCAGGTGTGGAAGGACGACGTGATCCGCACGCTCGACGATCCCGTTTCGCCGGAAGGCGGCATCGCCGTGCTGCGCGGGAACATCGCGCCCGACGGCGCCGTGATCAAGCCGCCCGCTGCGGAGCCGCACCTGCTGCGCCATCGCGGTCCGGTGCTCGCGTTCGAGAGCTACGACGAGATGGCGGCGGCCGTCGACCGCGAGGATCTCGACGTCACGCCCGAGACGGTGCTCGTGCTGAAAAACGCCGGCCCGCACGGCGGACCGGGCATGCCGGAATGGGGAATGCTGCCGATCCCCCTGAAGCTGGTGCGCGAAGGAGTTCGCGACATGGTGCGAATCTCGGACGCGCGCATGAGCGGCACGTCGTACGGCGCGTGCATTCTGCACGTGGCTCCGGAGGCGTTCGTGGGAGGGCCGTTCGCGTTCGTGCGAACCGGCGACGTGATCGAGCTCGACGTTCCGGCGCGGCGGCTCGATCTCGCCGTCTCCGACGAAGAGCTCGCTCGCCGGCGCGCCGCGTGGCAGCCGCCGCCGCCGCGGCTCGCGCGCGGCTACGGCGCGATCTTCGCGCAGCACGTCGCGCAGGCGAACGAGGGCTGCGACTTCGACGTGCTCGCGCCGGGGCCGCCGCTGACCGAACCGGAGATTCACTGAGCGCACGCATGGCCCTCGACACGCAGAACGCCTTCAGCCTCTTCACCTTCATCGCGGCGCCCGCGCTGCTCACGAACGCGTCTTCCGTGCTCGTGCTCTCGACGTCGAACCGGTTCGCGCGCGCGGTCGACCGTGCGCGGCAACTCGAGACGAAGCACGAGGAGCCGCATCGCGAGGCGATGCTCGTTCGGGTTACGCGCCGCGCGCTGATGCTGAACCGCGCGCTCACGGCCTTCTACGTCGCGGTCGCGTCGTTCGCGACGGGAACGTTCTCCGAGCTGCTCGGCGGCGGCATCGCGTCGCTCGTGCACGCGCGCGGCGAGATCGCGCCGGTCATCACCGAGGTCGGCCTGCTCGTCGCCACCGTCGGCACGTTCGCGATCGCCGCGGGCGCCGGCTTTCTCGTCGCGGAGACGTGGGACGCGTACCGCGGCCTGCGCGAAGAGGCGCGCGACGTGCTCCACGGAACGTCGGTCTGATGCTTCGTTCGCGTACCACCGCTTGCGCCGCCGTCGCGGCATTCGCGCTCGGCGCTTCGCTCGCATGCGCGACCGCGCTGCCGGCGCGCGCCGCGACGCCGCCGACGCTTCCGATCGCGGACGCGCAGGCGGACGCCGGCTCCCTGCACGTGCTGCGCTACGGGCGGGGCGAGCCCGTCGTATTGCTGCCCGGTCTCACGACCGGACCGTGGGAATGGGCCGAGCTCATCCGCCGCCTATCGCCGCGCTACACGGTCTATGCGATCGCGCTGCCCGGGTTCGACGGGCGTCCGGCCGCGACGCCGCCGCTCTTCGACCGCTTCTCGCGCGATTTCTGGGCGCTGCTCGACGCGCAGAAGATCGCGCGACCCGTCGTGATCGGTCACAGTCTCGGCGGCACGTTGGCGATCGCCTTGGCGGAACAGCATTCGGAGCGGCTGCGCGGCATCGTCGCGCTCGAAGGACTGCCGATCTTGCCCGGCATGGAGCGCGGGACCGCCGAGCAGCGCACGACCATGGCGGCGCAGATCACCGGGCCGATCCTCGCGCAGTCGCACGACCAATTCCTCGCGTACGAGCAGACGTACATGCGCGGCCCGTACGGCGTGATCGATCCCGAGCTCGCCGCGCCGCTGGCCGATCTCGAAGGGCGCAGCGATCCGGCCGCGGTCGCAGAGTGGCTCAAGGAAGACGCGAGCACCGACCTTCGCCCGGATCTCTCGCGCATCGCCGTGCCGATGCTGGAGATCGTTCCTTACAACGCGCCGGACACGGCGAGCTCGCCGAATCCGTACACCGAAGACGAGAAGGTTGCGTACTTCCGTACGCTGCTGGCGGGCGTCCCGCGGCTGCAGGTGATCTCCGTCTCGCCGGCGCGGCACTTCGCGATGTACGATCAGCCCGACCGCATCTTCGCGATCGTCGACGCGTTCTTGAACGCGACGCGCTAGCCGGCCGGCGCGAGCACCGAGCGCAGCGCCGGATCGGCGAAGCGCAGGAAGACGTGCCCGATGCCCGCGTGCCCGAGCATCAGCCCCGGCGCGAAGCGTCGAGCAGCGCGTCGACGGTGCCGAAGGCCTGTGGCAGCCCGGCGTCGCGCTCCACGACACGGTGCCGTCCTGGCCGTGCCGCGCGAGGCCCGATGACGATCTCCGCCGCATCGCGCTCGCTGCGGGAGGCGCCGGGTCCGGCGAGCGGAAGCCGCGAGTGTGTTCGCACGCACCGTGTTCTCAGCAGCGCTTCTTCTGTTCTGCGGGTCCCTCGCGCCCGCGATCCCGGCGACCGGGCCGGCGGGCGTTCCCGAACGACTCCGCGCGGTGCTGCACTGGCGCGCGATCGGGCCGTTCCGCGGCGGCCGCACCGTCGCGGCGAGCGGCGTCCCCGGGCGCCCGCACGAGTTCTACATCGGCGCCGTGAACGGCGGCGTGTTCAAGACGACGGACGGCGGGCGCACGTGGACGCCGATCTTCGACGATCAGCCGTCCGCGTCGATCGGCGCCATCGCCGTCGCGCCGTCCGCGCCGGACACCGTGTACGTCGGCAGCGGCGAAAGCCGGCAGCGGCCGGATCTCTCCGTCGGCGACGGCGTCTACAAGTCGACCGACGGCGGCGCGCACTGGACGCATCTCGGCTTGCGCGACGGCGAGCAGATCGGCAAGATCGTCGTCGATCCGCACGACGCGAACCGGCTGTACGTCGCGGTTCTCGGCCATCCGTACGGGCCGAACGACGAGCGCGGCATCTACCGCTCGAGCGACGGCGGTGCGACGTTCGAGCGCGTCTTGCACACCGACGCGAACGCCGGCGGTTTCGACATCGCGCTCGATCCCGTGGATCAGCGAACGGTGTACGCGTCGCTGTGGGCCGCGCGCCAGTCGCCGTGGGAAACCCTCGGCGGGGCCTCGTTCGAGCTCCCTCAGTCGGGCAGCGGCTTGTACAAGTCGACCGACGGCGGGGCGACGTGGACGCGTCTCGAGGGCGGGCTCCCGACGGCGGCGCAAGGGATCGGCCGCGTCGAGGTCGCCGTCGCGCCGAGCGACGCCAAGCGCGTCTACGCCTTCGCGGACGCCACGCAGAAAGGCGGCGTCTACCGTTCCGATGACGCCGGCGCAACGTGGCACGCGGTCAACGGCAGCGCGCGCGTCATCGAACGCGGTGACGATCTCGTGACGCTCGGCGTCGATCCGCGCGACCGCGACACCGTGTACGTCACCAACACGTCGACGTACAAGTCGACGGACGGCGGCGCGACGTTCACGGCGTTTCGCGGCGCGCCGGGGGGCGACGACTACCAGAGCATCTGGATCGCGCCCGACGACCCGCGCACGATCTTGCTCGCAAGCGATCAAGGCGCGATCCTCACCGTGAACGGCGGCGCGACGTGGACGTCGTGGTACAACCAGCCGACGGCGCAGTTCTACCACGTCATAACCGACGATCGCTTTCCGTACCGCGTGTACGGCGGGCAGCAGGAGAGCGGCAGCGCAGAGGTGCTCTCGCGCGGCAACGACGGCGCGATCACGTTCCGCGACTGGCATCCCGTCGGCGTCGAGGAGTACGGCTACGTCGCGCCCGACCCGCTGCACCCGGGCATCGTATTCGGCGGCAAGGTGACGCGCTTCGACGAGCGCACGGGACAGACGCGCGAGGTCGGGCCCGTCGTGTCGTGGCGCGGCGATCCGCGCTACCGCTTCAAGCGCACGGCACCGCTCGCGTTCTCGCCAGTCGACAAGCGCACGCTGTACCTCGGTTCCAACGTGCTCTTCGCGTCCGCCGATTACGGAGCGCACTGGCGCGTCGTCAGCCCGGATCTCGCACGTCCCGATCCCGCGACGCCTCCGAACCTCGGTGCGTTCGCCGCGAGCGCGCCGGCGAAGGCGCCGCACCGCGGCGTGATCTACGCCCTCGGGCTCTCGCCGCGCGATCGCAACATCATCTGGGCCGGCACCGACGACGGCCTCGTGTGGCGCACCAGCGACAGCGGAAAGCACTGGACGAACGTGACGCCGCCGGGCCTCACGGCGTGGGCGAAGATCAGCATCATCGACGCTTCGCCCTTCGATGCGGCGAGCGCGTACGTCGCGGTGAACCGCATCCGGCTCGACGAGCAGCGCCCGCAGCTGTTCCGCACGCACGACGGCGGGCGCACGTGGACCGAGATCGACCGCGGCATCGACGCGACGCCGACCAACGTCGTGCGCGCCGATCCGCAACGCCGCGGTCTGCTCTACGCGGGCACCGAACGTGGCGTGTGGGTGTCGTTCGACGACGGCGCGTCGTGGTCGTCGCTGCGGTTGAACCTGCCCGCGACGTCGGTGCGCGATCTCGTCGTCCACGGCGACGACGTCGTGATCGGAACGCACGGCCGCGGTTTCTGGATCCTCGACGACGTCACGCCGCTTCGGCAGGCGGAACTGCTCGCATCATCGCGCCCGACGCTGTTCGTTCCAGCTCCGGCATGGCGCGTGCGCAACGACATGAACACGGACACGCCGCTGCCGCCGGACGAACCGTTCGCGGCGAATCCGCCTGCCGGCGCCGTGATCGACTACGTGTTGCCGCACGACGCGAAGCGCGTGTCGATCGCCATCGTGTGGGCAGGTAAGGTCTTCACATTTGGCAGCAACGCACCGCCGAAGCGCACGGTCGCGACGCCGTTCGGATTCGTCTCCGGGAACCCGGGCCTCGTGCGCACCATCGCATCGGACGATCCGCCGCGAGCAACGGACGTCAACGCGCTCGACGTCCCCGCGTCGTGGATCGCGCCGCAGCCGTTCCCGGCGACCGCCGCGGGCGTGCACCGTTTCGTGTGGGATCTGCGCGGGCCCGTCCCTCGGGCGCGCTCGTACGAGCCGACGATCGCGGCGATTCCGCACGACACGCCCCTCGAGCCCGAGGGGCCGATGGTACCACCGGGGCGCTACGTGGTCACAGTCGATGCGGACGGCATGCGCAGCTCGCAGACGCTCATCGTCATCAAGGATCCGCGATCGAGCGTGCCGCCAGTCGAGCTGTGGCGGCAGTACGTCGTCGCGGGCGATCTCGTCATCGGCGCCAATCGCACGTACGACGCCGCGGACCGGTTGCGCGCACGCGATCCGAAATCCGCCGGCGAGCTCGACCGGGCGAACGCCGGGCTGGTCCGTCTCCTGATGACCATTGAATCGGGCGACGGCACGCCGACCGCACTCCAGGACCGCGAAGTCACTGCACGACTCGCCGCGGCGCGGGCGCTCGTGCGCAGCGCCCGGCGGCCGTGATCCGCGGCGGGGCGAAGGCGCGATCCGGGGAAACCGCTCGAGCATGGCCGACGCCGACAAGCCCGACGTTCCGCACCCGCCCTATGACGAGCTGCGCGCCGCGCTCGGCGACGACGCGCACGCCGCCGGCTCCGTCGAGGCGCTGCGTGCCGAGATGAGCGCCGACGAGCCCGATCCGTCGGCCGTCGAGCACCACGCGGGCGTGCTGCGCGGCATCCCCGTGCTGGAAGCGCGCATCGCGAACTGGTGGGACGACCCGAACACGCAGCGGTGGGTCAAAGCACTTTCGGACGCGGGCTTGTAGGCGGCGGCGCGAAGACAGGGATCGCGGTGCGTCGCGGACGCGGGGAGCCGGTGTCGATCACGCGCGGCGTCGGGGATGCGGGCTCCGGCGTGAACACCGTCGTCGGCGAGACCTGCGGTGCCGCGGAGTCGAACGGCGCTGGACTGTTGACGGCCGAGCGCGGTGGAAACGCGATCGACAGCGTCTTCGAGCGCGTGTCGAACGCGACGTGCGTTGCGCCCAGGCATCGCGCGAGCGGCGCGAGCTCGAGCAGCGCCGGATCGCTGTTCGCGAGCGGTCTCGCGCGCGCAGCGGCGCTCGCCGCGCAGGGCGACGAACGTGCCGTCGGGCGCGCGCTCGACGCGGTCCGCGATGCGCGCGGCGACCAAGGCCGGCGCGACCACGCGGCCCGCGCGCAGCACGGCGGGCGGAGCGCTCGGCACGAACGCGCCGTCGACCACGACGGCGACGGCGGCGGCGAGCACGGGCGCGTGAATCCATGTCACGGGTGACGCGCGTCTTTCGCGCGGCCGCGCTGCGCTTCTCGGCCGAGGGCGCGCCGTTCATGGCGCAGGCGATTGCGTTCACCGCGCTGTTCTCGCTCGTGCCGCTGACGCTGCTCGGCGTGTCGATGCTGGCGTTCGTGTACGGCACCGCCGAAGGCATCGCGCGCGCGAACCTCGCGATCCTCGCCTATGCGCCGGCGCTCGAAGACCTGCTCTCGAACAACCTCACGACGATCGTGAAGCTGCGCGGCATCAGCGGCATCATCGGCTTGATCGGCTTGACGTGGTCCGGCAAGAACTTGTTTCAAGCCTTGACGTACGCGCTGAACCGTTCGCTCGGGATCACGCGCTACCGGCACATCGTATGGGACGTCGCGATCGCGCTGACGCTCGTGCCGATCGCCGGCATGATCCTGATCGTGGCGACGGTGCTGCCCGTCCTCATCACGCTGTTCGTGCAGTTCGCCGGCTTGGAATCCCTGCGCTGGGCGCCGCAGATCGCGTCGTACGCGGGCTCGGCGCTGCTCGTGTTCTTCGTCTCCGCGCTGCTGTACGCGTACCTGCCGAATCGGCGCCCGCGCTGGGGCGCGGTGATGCCGGGCGCGCTTACCTGCGCGGCGGGATACTCCATCGCGCAGATCGCGTTCGCCGTGTACACGACGCTGGCGGCGAACGCGTTTCACGTCTACGGCGCGCTCTCGGCGCTCTTCGTGCTCCTGGTGTGGCTCGATCTGATCGGCGTCGTGTTTCTGTTCGGCGCGCACGTCAGTGCGGCGTGGGAGAAAGACCGCGAGACGGGCGCGCTCCCGCTCGCCTCGTAAGGGATCGTCCCCGCCGCGGCCGAACGCGCTCGTGTGCGCCGTTTCCTCGCCGTGGCTCTCGCGATGCTCGGACTGCCGTTGCTCGCCGCGGCGCCGAACGCGTTCTACGCCAAGCCGGCCGTCATCGTGTATCCGTTCACGACGACGACGACTTCGATCGACCGCGAGGCGAGTGCCCGCTTGGCTACGATCATCGCCACGCAAATGGCGAGCACCGGCAAGGTCGTCGTGAAGCCGCCCCCGCCCGGCACTGAGCGCAAGGACTATCTGACGGTCGCGCGCACGCAGGGCGCGGACTACTATGTCTCGGGCTTCCTGTCGCCGCTCGGTGCCGGCGTCTCCGTCGTCGAGCAGGTCGTGTCGACCACCACGGGCATCGTCGTCTACAGCCAGAGCACGCAGCTCACGACCTATCAGGACGCCGCCGGCCAGGGCGACGATCTCGCGACCTACATTTCCAATCACGCGAACCGCGGTCTCGCGCAGATTCCGGCGGCGGCGCCGCAGACGAGCCCGTCGCCCCTGCCGAGCACCGGCCCCGAGGCGAACCTGAGCCGGCTCTTCGGCCGCCGGAGGAATACGTCGACGCCGTCGCCGGCGTCGAAGCCCGCGGCATCCGCGCCGGCCGCCGCGCTGACGAATGTCGCGACGGCCGCGCCGTCCGCTCCGCCGCGGATCGCGAGCGTCGCGCAGGCGCCCGCGGCACCGGCGGCATCATCGTTCGCCGTGCTGCCGGTCGAAGGTGCACCCGACGCCGCGCTGCGCGACCTCGCCGCGGCGCATTTGCAGTCGCGCGCGGGCGGCGAACGCGCGTCGAGCGCCGCAGCCGCGTGCGACGGCCGCACGCCGCGCGCCATCCTGTCCGGCGTTCTCGCCGTGAAGCCGAACGGGTCGAACAACGGCGGCAGTGCAATCTTCGAGCTGCTCGCGAAAAGCTGTGCGGGCAAGGTGCTGTGGCGCCAGAGCCGTTCGGGTGAGGCGACGGGGCCGCACGGTTTGCAGACGGCGGTCGAACGCGCCGTCGACGCGGCGGTTGCGGCCTACCTCAACCCGCCGCACGCGCGCCGCCGCTAGCCCCTATGCTTCCTCGGCGTTGCGGTCGTCGAGCAGCCCCGGCGGCAGATCGACGACGATCCGCTTCGCTCCCACGTCGACCGCCCTGACGAACGCGCGCACGAGCGGCACCATCGCGGTCCGCTCGCGCGTGTCATCGTGAGCTGCAACGCTGCCATCCTGAGCCTGTCGAAGGGCCACGATCAGCACGTCCTGCGCGGGATGGTGCTCCACCGAGCGCACGCGCGCGAGCGTCGTGCCGTGCGCGTCGACGAGTACGCATCCGACGAGATCGTCGTCGAAGTACTCGCCTTCGTCGAGCGCGACCGCGTCGCGCGCGACGTACAGCGTCGCACCGGCGAGCGCTTCCGCGGCCGTCGCGTCGTCGTACCCCTCGAACGTCACGAGCGGCCGGCCTTGATGCTGCCGCAGCGCGCGCACGCGCAGCTCGCGCGACGCGCCGCCCGGCAACACCGCGCGCAACGCGACACCGGCGGCGACCGCAGCCTCGCCGATGCGGCTCGGCACGAGCTTCAGCTCGCCGCGCAGACCGAAAACGCCGGCCAGCCGGCCGGCGTTGACGTCAGTCGCCGGAGGCCTCCGCGTCCGCTGCGACGCGGTCCGACGGCGTGCCGTCCGCCGCCTCGCCGGCTGCGTCGGCACCGTCCGAACCCTCGTCCTCGAACGAGATGATGTCGATGCTGATGCGGCCTTCCGCGCTCGCGCGCACGAGCGTGCGCAACGCTTGCGCGACGCGGCCGCTCCGCCCGATCACCTTGCCGAGATCTTCGTGCTCGACGACGAGCTCGACGAGCGGACCGTTGTCGCTTGCGACCTCTTCGACGAGCACCGAGCTCGGCTTCGATACCAACTTCCGCGCGAGAAACGCGAGCAGATCCATCGCGCGCTCTTGCGCAACCTTGGGATCGTCGGTCTTGCGCGGTCCGCGGTCGCCGTACTCGCGCCGGCCGCCGCCGCCGCGCGGCTCGCCGCCGCCGCCGGCGGAACGCTCGCGCCGGCCGCCGCGAGGCCCGCGGCGCGGACGTTCGTCTTCCGGCTCGATGTCGTCGTGTGCGGCTTCGTCCGAAGCGATGCGCCGCGCACCGAGCGTCGAGGTGCGTTCTTCATCCTTTTCGGCGGCCGCCTCATCGCCGAATAGGCCGAACTCGTCGTCGAAAGCGCTCATCGCGCGAACCCCGCCACGAAGTTAGCTCTTCTTCCCCTTGGGCGCGCGCTTCTGTTCCGGAATAGGACCGCGTTCCACGATGCCCAGCTCGGCGAACAAACGCCGAACGGGATCCGAAGGCTGCGCGCCCTTCGCGATCCACTCGCGAGCCTTCGTCTCATCGACGACGACGGTGCGCGGTTCGGTGCGCGGATTGTAGTGCCCAAGAATCTCGAGAAATCGCCCATCCCGCGGCGACCGAGCATCCGCGACGACGAAGCGATACGTAGGCTGTTTCTTGGCGCCCATGCGCCGCAATCTAATTTTGACCATGTCGACTTTCTAGAAAGTCCCGCAAAAACTTCCACGCGGGCGATTGGAGAGAGAGCAAAGCGATAATCGTGCCGTGCCGCCGGCGTCACCGCCCGACACCGACGGGAAGCTTCGGAAAGCGCCCCTTCTTCGTCCCCGAGAACTGCTTCATCATCGTCCGCGACGTCTCGAACTGCTTGACGAGCTTGTTCACGTCGGAGACTTGCGTGCCGCTGCCGAGGGCGATCCGCTTCCGGCGCGAGCCGTTGAGGATCTCGGGCCGTTCGCGTTCGCGCCGCGTCATCGAGCAGATGATCGCCTCGATCTTCGCGATGTCGCGCTCGTCGATCGCGACGTCTTTCGGCAGCGCCTTGGACAGGCCGGGGATCATCTTCATGATGTCCGTCATCGAACCCATCTTGCGGACCTGGCGCAGCTGGTCGAGGAAGTCGTCGAGGGTGAACTGCGCACGGCGCATCTTCTGCGCCAGCGCCTCGGCCTGTTGCTCGGAGTAGACCGACTGCGTCTTCTCGATCAGGGTGAGCACATCGCCCATGCCGAGCACGCGCGATGCGAGCCGATCCGGATGGAACGGCTCGAGCGCGGTGACCTTTTCGCCGACGCCGACGAACTTGATCGGCGCGCCGGTCATGCGGTGGATCGAGAGCGCCGCGCCGCCGCGCGCATCGCCGTCCATCTTCGTGAGGATCACGCCGGTGATGCCGAGGCGGTCGTTGAACGTCTTGGCGACGTTCACGGCCTCTTGTCCCGTCATCGCGTCGGCGACGAAGAGGATCTCGGTCGGACGGACCGCGGCCTTGATCTGCTCGAGCTCCTCCATGAGGCGTTCGTCGATCTGCAGCCGGCCGGCGGTATCGATGATGACGGTCGGAATCCCGAGCCGGCGCGCTTCGGCGACGCCGTCGCGCGCGATGCGCACCGGGTCGCCTTGGCCTTCGTCGAACACCGGCAACTCGATCTGCTTGCCGAGCGTCTTCAGCTGCTCGATCGCAGCGGGACGGTACACGTCCGCGGCGACGAGCAGCGTGCGCCGTCCCTGCTCCTTGAGCCGCAGCGCGAGCTTGCCCGCGTGCGTCGTCTTGCCGGAACCTTGCAGCCCGACCAGCACGTACACCGTCGGCGGCGCGTCGCTGTACGTCAGCCGCGCCGCGGCGCCGCCCATCAGCGCGACCAGTTCGTCGTGGACGAGCTTGACCACGGTCTGCGACGGCGTGAGCGATGTCAGGACGTCGGACCCGACGGCCTTCTCTTTGATCGCGTTGACGAAGTCTTTCGCGACGGGCAGCGCGACGTCGGCTTCGATCAGCGCGATGCGGACTTCGCGCAACACGGCGGCGACGTCCGACTCGGAGAGTCGGCCGCGGTTCGCCAGCCGGTCGAAGATCGCGCCTAAGCGATCGGAAAGGGCCTCGAGCAACTAGGCCTCTTTCGCGCCCGCGACGGTGTCGATCTTCGCGACGGCGTCGCCGACGGTCTTGATCTTCTCCGCCTCTTCGTCGGGGATGTCGATGCCGAACTCGGTCTCGAACGCCATGACGAGCTCGACCTGATCGAGCGAGTCGGCGCCGAGGTCGTCCGTGATCGATGCCTCCGGCGTCACCTCGTTCTCCTCGACGCCGAGCTGCTCGACGATGATCTTCTTGACGCGATCGAATGTATCAGCGGCCATGGTGATCTTCGGTTTCTCCTGTGAGAGGCAAGCTACATCAAAAACCCGCCGTCGACGACCACGGTTTGGCCGGTGACGTATCGGGCGGCGTCGGACGCGAGAAATGTGACGACGGGGGCGACGTCCTCGGGCGCGCCGGCGCGTCCGAGGGCAATGGTGCTGAGGTAGTGCTCGCGGGCGGCGGCAGGCATCGCCGTCGTCATGGCCGTCTCGATGAGCCCCGGCGCGACGACGTTGACCCGAATGTTGCGCGAGCCGAGCTCCTTCGCGAGCGATTTGCCCAGACCGAGGAGTCCGGCCTTCGACGCGGCGTACGCGCTCTGGCCCGGATTGCCGGCCAGGCCGACGATCGAGGAGATGAGCACGATCGCGCCGCCGCGCTGCTTCATCATCGGCTTCGCGACCGCGGCGCTCAGGTAGAACGCGGACTTCAGGTTGACGTCGAGCAAGCGATCCAGATCGTCGCCGCGGAACCGGAGGATCAAACCGTCCTTCGCCTGCCCGGCATTCGCCACGGCGACGTCGATGCGGCCGTGCGCCTGCAGTACCGCGTCGATCCCGGCGGACAGGTCGTCCTCGCGCGCGACGTCCCCGACGTGCACCGTGACGTTCGTTGCGGCGCGGCCGGCGACGCACGCGGCTTTTGTCTCCTCGAGCGCGAGCGTGTCGCGTCCGAACAGCGCGACGTCCGCGCCGCTGCGCGCCAGATCGACGGCGATCGCGCGGCCGATGCCGCGACTCGCGCCCGTGACGACGGCGACCTTGCCGGTCATCGCGGCGCGGCCTCCGGACTGTGCGTGCCGGCGAGCTGCTCACGCAGCTTCTCGACGCCGTCGGCGTCGGAGACGGTGATCGCCTTGGGCGCACCCTCGATGCGCTTGAACATCGGCGCGAGCACCGGCGACGCGCCGAACTCGACGATCAGATCGGCTCCCGTCGCGACCAGCGCGAGCGCCGCGTCGTGCCACCGCACCTCTTCGGTCACGGAGCGCACGAGGTTGGTCTTGATCGCGTCCACGTCGCCGTACGGCTTCGCGTCGACGTTCGAGATGACGGTGAACGCCGGCGGCATCACGGCCGCCGCGCGCACGTGCGCCTCGAACTCGGCGCGCGCGGGATCCATCAGCGCCGAGTGCCACGCACCGCTGACATTGAGCGGCACGACGCGCTTCGCGCCGGCCTCGGCGGCATACTCGCCGGCGACGCGCACCGCTTCCGCGTCGCCGCTGATCACGATCTGTCCGGGTGCGTTGAAGTTCGCGAGCTGCACGCGTCCGGCGCCGCTTTCCACGGCGCGCGCGACCGCCGCGCGCAGCGCGTCCGGATCGAGCCCGAGCACGGCGGCCATCGCTCCGCGCTCCGTCGTCGCGGCGCGATGCATCGCGAGCCCGCGCTGGTTCACGAGACCGAGCGCGGCCTCGAAGGTGAGCGCACCCGCGAGCGCGAGCGAACAGAACTCACCGAACGAATGTCCCGCGCTCGCGACGGGCTGCAGCATCTCGCCGGCCGCACGCGCCAGCGCGACGTTCGTCACGAAGATCGCCGGCTGCGCGTAGCGCGTCTCGGTCAGCGTTTCGACGGGACCGCGCTCGCAGAGCGCGAGCAAGTCGTAGCCGAGGATCGTCTTCGCCGCCGCGAAGCACTGGGCCGCGGCGGAGTATGCGCGCGCGACGTCGGCACCCATGCCGACGGTCTGCGATCCCTGTCCCGGAAAGATGACGCAGACGCGCATCAGGCGTGCGTTCCGGCGCTCGCGATCTTGCCGTTCCGCGACGGCTTGACCTCGCCGGTCCACCGCCACGCGACGGCACCCCAGCTGAGGCCTCCCCCGAATCCGACGAAGAGCACGATGTCGCCGTCCTTGAGCTTTCCGGCTTCGACGGTCTCGGAGAGTGCCATCGGAATCGACGCCGCGCTGGTGTTGCCGTAGCGCTCGATGTTGACGACGACGCGTTCCGCGGGCAGATCGAGGTGCTTCGCGGCAGCGTCGATGATGCGGCGGTTCGCCTGGTGAGGGATCAGCCACGCCACATCGCGCGGCGCGACGCCCGCGCGGTCGAGCGCGACGTTCGTCGCCTCGATCATCTTGGTGACGGCGAAGCGGAAGACTTCACGGCCGTTCATCACGACCTTGTTGCGCTTGCCGGCGATGTCGTCGGCGCAGATCGGCGGCGCGGCGGTGCCGCCCACCTCGATGTACAGATTCTTCGGATCCGAACCGTCGGCGCCCAGTTCGGCAGCCAGGAACGAGTCGACAGCGCTCGCTTCCAGCACGACCGCACCCGCGCCGTCGCCGAAAAGCACCGACGTCGAGCGGTCCTCGTAGTTCATGATGCGCGAGAGCTCTTCGGCGCCGATCAGCAGCACGCGCTTGAAGACGCCGGTGCGCACCATGCTCGCGGCGACGGTGAGGCCGTAGATGAAGCCGCTGCACGCGATCTCGATGTCGAACGCCGGCACGCCCGGGATCCCGAGCTTCGAGCCGACGATGCACGCGGTCGCCGGAAACAGATAGTCCGGCGTGACGGTCGCGACGATGACGCAGTCGAGGTCCGCAGCCTCGATCCCGGCGGATGCGATCGCGTTGCGAGCCGCGGCGACGGCGATGTCGCTCGTCGGCTCGCCCTCGGCGGCAATGTGCCGCTCCTTCATCCCGGTGCGCGAGGTGATCCACTCGTCCGACGTGTCGAACATCAGTTCCAAGTCGGCGTTGGTGAGAACGCGCTGGGGCACGTGGTGCCCGACGCCCGCGATGCGGACCCCCGTAGGAGTCATCTACAGCGTGCGCGGCGCCGCGACACGCGCACCGCACCGGAATCGGGCGGCGAAGGCACTAGCCGTGCGAATGTCCGGCGTGGTCGTCTTTGACGACGACCTGGCGGCCGTCGTACGTCCCGCAGAAATCGCACACGAAATGCGGCCGCTTCGGCTGGTGGCACTGCGGGCACTCCACGGTCGTCACCGGGTTGAGCTTCCAGTTCGCCGCCCGGCGGCTGCGCGTTTTCGACCGCGGAGTCTTCCACTTCAGGTTCGCCATGATCGCCTTTCCGAGTGCCTACTGATCGTCATCCTGAGCGCCGTTGTCATCCTGAGCGCCGTTGTCATCCTGAGCGCCGTTGTCATCCTGAGCGCCGTTGTCATCCTGAGCTTGTCGAAGGGCGCACGGGCATCCGCCGCCCTCGTTCTTGCTGCGTCCGCACGTCTCGCACAGTCCGCGGCAGCTCTCGTCGCACGTCAGCGTGAGGGGGAGCGCGCTGGTCACGAGCTGTCTCACGAGGTCGCCGACGTCGAGGGCCGTACCGTCCAGGACGTTGTTCTCGCCGAAAGGGTCGCTCGTTCCGCTCGGCGGATCGAAACGTTCCTCGACCTCGACCGCGATCGGAACGACAACATCGTCCAGACAGCGGTCGCAGGACCCCGCGGCGCTCACTTCGATGACCCCCGCGATGTTCAGACCCCGGTCCACGCGCCGCACTTCCAAGCGGGCATACGCCGGCCGCGGAAACGTGAACGAGGAGAACGGCGGAATCTCGACGCGTTCGTCGAGCGACATCGGGCGCCCCGCGAACAGGACGGTGCCGACGTCGATCAGTGCAGAAGCCATATCACAGAACGGGGTCCCCCGCGAGGAGAACCCCATGCAACCGACTCATGGTAGACCAGCCCAGGGGGCTTGTCAACGCGCTCGGTCGGCGTGAATGGACCGGCGCAATGGACACTTCGCTCACCGTCGCCTACGGCACGCAGATCAGCGCCGCCGCGACGCGTCACAATCTCGATCCGCGCTTGCTTGCGGCCGTCGCCGCACAGGAGACGGGCGGCCCGAGCAGCGACTCGGGCAGGAACATCGTCGGCGACGGGGGCCACGGACACGGCCTGTTTCAGATCGACGATCGCTGGCATGCGTTCGCCCGCACGCCGGGCGCGATGGACCCAGCGCGGAACGCCGAGTACGCGGCGGGCATGATCGGCTCGAACGTTCAGAAGTACGGGAGCGTGCGCGCCGCGCTTGCCGCGTACAACAGCGGCTCGCCGACCGCGACGGGCACGCTGACGGACTGGGGCGACGGCCGGCCGGTCGGCTACGCTGACTCCGTGCTGCGCCACTACGCACGGCTCGGCGGGCAGACGAGCGCCGCTCCTGCGTCGGCAACGCCGGACGTGCGCGACGCCGCGTCGGCGGTCGACGGCCTGCGCGCCCTGGCCGCGGCCTCCGCCGGAGCGCTGCCGGCGAACTCCGCGGCGTCGACGACGGGCGCGCTCGATCCGTCTTCGGCGGCGTCGATGCCCGCCGGCGGGCTGATCTCGCCGAGCCTCCCGCCGTACCACCCGCTGCCGCAGGCCGACGGCCGCGAGCGCGACATCGCGCCGTCGACCGGGTCCGGCGACGACGACACCGACTAGAGAAAGGACCCCACCATGGGCTTCAACGTTCTCGGGGCGCTCTCGGGCGCGGCGCAAGGCGCGATCTTCGGCGCGAACCCGCTGACCATCGGCGCCGGGGCGCTCACCGGCGCCCTCGGCGCGAACGGCGCGAACACGGTCGGCGGCTTGAGCAACAGCGCACAGAACGCGGTCGACGGCGGCTACCTCGCCGCGACGGAGGCGCTCAACGCGCAGCAGATGGTCTTCCAGCTGCAGCTGCAGGCGCAGTCGCAGCAGTTCGATGAGACGACCTCGGAGCGTTCGGAACTGCTGCGCGAGCAGAACACACTGCGCGACGTCGCGATGCAGCAGCGCAAGGCCGACAATCAGATCGTCAAAGAGTTCATCCGGACCATCGGCTGATGGAAGCCGCGCCCGTCAAGCCCGCGCCGCCGGCACAGCGCCCGGCGCGCGCGGCGCCGGCCGCCGCGAAGCGCCCGACCGGCGCTGCGGCCGCTCATGCCGCGGCGCACGCCGGCGGTGCGCACGTCGCCGCGCCCGCGACGCCGAACGATTTCGAGGCCCTCCAACGCCAGTCGACGTTCGACGCGATCGCCGCGTCCCGCGCGGAGGCGCAGCGTGAGATGAACATCCTGCGGGACTTGGCGATGCAGCAGGTCAAGCGCGACGACATGAACGTCGGCGCGTGGATCAAGCTTATCTAGAGGGTGGTCTTCGACGAATCCGTCGCGTTCGGGCTGCGCCCGATCCGCCGTCGTTGACGGAGGACGGCGCGCTCGTCTACACTAAGCGCCGTCGCCCGGGCCATTAGCTCAGTTGGTTAGAGCGCATGCTTGATAAGCATGAGGTCCCTGGTTCGAGACCAGGATGGCCCACCAACGATCTCGCCGGTGCACGGAGCGCAGCCAGATGGTTCGTACGGTGATGCTGCTGGCCGGCATCGCGCTCGCGATGAACGCGACGCCCGCGGCCGCGATCGACTCGCCGACCGCCGTGGTGAGCGCGTTCTACCGGTGGTATTTCGCCGCCAATCGCGCGCGGCCCGGCGGCTGGGAAGACCCGCGCGCACTACGCGCCGCCGCACCGTATCTCTCGCCCGCGCTGTACGCGGATCTCACGAACGTGCTCGCCCTGCAGCGGCGCACGCGCGAGGCAATCCTCGACTGGGATCCATTCGACGACGCGCAGATCGAAGCGTCGAGCGCGACGCCCGGCGCGCCGGCGGCGACGAGCGGTCCGCGTTCGGCGGTCGTCCCCGTGACGATTCACTATCCGCACGTGACTGCCGGTCACGTCATCCATATGTTCCTGATCCGCGACCGCGGCGCGTGGCGGATCAACGACGTGGCGTCCGCGCAGGGCAACCGGCTCCGAACGATTCTCGAGGCGGACCTCAAACGGCGCTGATCGCGAACACCTTCGCGAGGAACGCATAGCGGTCGGCGACCTCGTCGATCATCTTCGCGGTCGGTTTTCCCGCGCCGTGGCCCGCCTTCGTCTCGACGCGCAGCAGTACGGGTGCATCGCCGGCCTGCGCGTGCTGCAGCGCGGCGGCGAACTTGAACGAGTGCGCCGGGAACACGCGGTCGTCGTGGTCGCCCGTCGTGATCAGCGTCGGCGGATAACGCACGCCGGCGCGCACGTTGTGATACGGCGAGTACGCGAGCAACGTCCCGACGTAGGCGGGGTCGTCCGCGGAGCCGTAGTCCGACGTCCACGCCCAGCCGATCGTGAACCGCTGGAAACGCAGCATGTCGAGCACGCCGACCGCGGGGAGCGCAGCGCCGAAGAGCTCGGGCCGCTGCGTCATGCACGCGCCGACCAGCAGGCCGCCGTTCGACCCGCCGTGGATCGCCAGCTTCGATGAGCTCGTCCATTTCTCGGCGATCAAGTATTCGGCGGCGGCCATGAAGTCGTCGAAGGTATTCTGCTTGACCGCCTTCATGCCGCCGCGATGCCAGCGCTCGCCGTACTCGCCGCCGCCGCGCAGGTTCGCGACCGCGTAGACCCCGCCCATCTCGAGCCACACCAGCTGCGCCGACGTGAACACCGGGGTGACCGAGATGTCGAAGCCGCCGTAGCCGTACAGGATCGCCGGCGCGGTGCCGTCGCGCGGCGTACCGCGCTTCCACGTGACGATCATCGGCACGCGCGTCCCGTCCTTCGACGCGTAGAAGATTTGTTCGCTCTCGAAGAGGCTCGTGTCGAACTTGACCTGCGGCCGAAATACGCGCGTCGAGACGAGCGAGTTCACGTCGAGCCGGTAGTTCGTCGTCGGCTCGGTGTAGCTCGTGTACGTGTAGAACGTCTCGGCGTCGCGGCGTTTGCCGGTGAACCCGCTGACGCTGCCGAGGCCGGGCAATGCGATCTCGGCGATCTGCCGGCCGTCGAAACCGTAGACGACAACCCGCGCGAGCGCATCGCGCAGGTACTGCGTGACGATGCGGTCCCCGAATGCGGTCGCACCATCCAGCGAGTCCGCTGATTGAGGTACGACCTCGCGCATGCTGAGATCGCGCCCGTCGATCGAGACGACGCGCCCGCGCTCGGCGTCCTTCGTGCTGACGAAAAAGAACGTGCCGCCGTCGTTCGCGACATAGGTATACCGCGCGTCGCCCGGCGCCATGAGCTCGACCACGCCGCCGCTCGCGGTGATGTCGTGAATGAAGACGCCGTTCTCCGGCGCCGTTCCCTCGCTGACGTCGATGACGAGGTAGCGCCCGTCGTCGGTCGTGAAGCCGGCGATGTTCCAGTCCTTGTGATCGGGCCGCTCGTACACGAGGACGTCCGTGGACTGGGGCGTGCCGAGCCGGTGGAAATACAGCTTATGGTTGAAGTTCGTCTCTTTGAGCGCGACGTCGGACGCGGGCTCGTCGTACCGGCTGTAATAGAAGCCGCTCCCGTCGCGCCGCCACGACGCGCCGGAGAACTTCGACCAGCGCACGATGTCGGGCAGGTCCTTTCCGGTCGCCACGTCGCGGACGTGCCACTCCTGCCAGTCCGATCCCGACGACGAGACCGAATATGCCAGGCGCGCACCGTCGTCGCTGAAGGCCGAGCCCGTCAGGGCGACCGTACCGTCCGGCGAGAGCGTGTTCGGATCGAGGAGCGCCCGCCCGGGCTCGTCGAGGTCGCGCGTCACGTAGAGCACGGCCTGGTTCTGCAGCCCCGTATTCCGGAAGTAGGCGTACAGCTCGCCGGCTTTCTCGGGCGCGGAGCGCCGCTCGTAGTCCCAGACGTCCGTCAGCCGCGAGCGAATCGCCGCGCGGTCCGGCACCGTCGAGAGGACGGACTCGGTCAGCGCGTTCTGCTCGGCGATCCAGCGCTGCGTCTGCGGCGAATCGACGTCCTCGAGCCACCGGTACGGATCGGCGACCCGTCGCCCGAAGTACTCGTCGATCTGGTCTACGCGCGGAGCGTCGGGGTACGAGAGGGGCATCGTAGCGGCCGGGGACATCCCGCTGACTATGCTCGCCAGAGGCTACGATCCACCTCTCGGCCGAATCACAGGAAGCGCGGGGACGTAGCTCAGCTGGTAGAGCGCCTGCTTTGCAAGCAGGATGTCAGGGGTTCGAGTCCCCTCGTCTCCACAGCGCACCCGGCTGTTCCGCTCATTCCGCCTCTTTGTCTGTGAGGAAGCACGTGCTCCATCGAATCGCACCCACGCTGAAGCGATCTTGGCGCGGCATCACGGGAATGGCGCTCGCGGCCGCAATCGTCGCTACGACCGCGGCCCCGGCGCTCGCGGACACGACGACGGGCAACATTCAGGGAACCGTAACGTCCGCCGGCCAGCCCGTCGCCGCCGTGAACGTGATCGTCGCCGCCCCATCGGGTCGCTACACGGCCACCACCGATGCCAAGGGTTTCTACAGCCTCGTGGGCGTCGTGCCCGACACGTACACCGTCGCCTTCAGCAAGGCGGGCTACGGCGAAGCCACCGTCAATGGCGTGGCCGTCAGCGCGATGAGGACGTCGACCGTCAACCAGACGATCACCCCGGAGTTGCGCCAGATCGGCTCGACAACCAGTCCTACCCGCGTGTGAGCGTGACGTGTGGGTGACGCGCGTCACACCACCACGCGGACGGACTGAATCTGCTCGATCCTTGACAGTTCTCACCTGCGCGGCTCGTCTTGGTCCGCCGACAACCGGTGTATCAGGGAGGACCGGACCATGTGGGCGCATGTCTCGTCCGTTCGTCGCGTTGCGTTACGAGCGGCTCGTCTTTCGAATCGTCTCGCGAGTTGATGCGATGCGAGCTACCGTAGCGCGGCGCGACGACACCTGCGATTCCATTCCGTTCGATGTTTTTCAAGAGGAGCTTGCCGGCGCGCTCGCCACGCTGCTCCCCGAAGTGCGCGTCGCTCCGCGCGAGGACGGCCTGCGTTTCGGCCGCGGTTCGGCGACGTGCGAGGTGACGGTGCAGCGCGGCGGCACCGCGACGATCGTGTTCCGTCACGGATTCGAGCGCGTGCTCTCCGGCGGCGTACCGCTGTCCGCCCGCGGTCTCAACGATCTCGCAGCCGATCTCGTCGGCTTCTTCTGCGGTGCGTCTCTCACCACGCTCGCACTCTATCCGCGCAGCGGACCCGTCTGCGCACCTCGCGTGCGCAAGCGGCGACGCGGCCCCTACGACGCGCCGCTGATCCCGCTGCCGTTCGGTCCGCCGATCAAGGATTTCTAGCGCGCGCACGGCCCAGGACCACGGCCGCGACGGCGTGAATGCACGTCGCTCCGGCCGGGGGATTAGCTCAGCTGGTAGAGCACCTGCATGGCATGCAGGGGGTCAGGAGTTCGAGTCTCCTATCCTCCACACTCTCGCAAAGCCCGCGCACGCGCGGGCTTTTGTATCGGTAAACGTCTGCGCGCGCAAAACTTCGGCAAAGAACCTTGCTCGCGCTCTCTCGCTGCGATACAGTCACGGTCCGGGGTGTTGCCTAAGGAGAGGTTCGCGGCACATGGATGCGCCCGTTCAGCCGACAGCGTCGAGTTCGAACATTTCGCGGACGATCTCGAGCTGCTTATCCCGATGTTGATTCCGGGTGTTCGACTCGTGCGGGAACGCGCATCGGTGCGCGTAGCGCGCGGACGTTCCGACGTCGAGGTTCGCCGCACGTCGTGGGCCGATTGCTCGATCGCGTTTCGCTTCGACGGCGTGCGCGTGCTCGGCGCGGCGGTGCATCTCATCCCGGCGTCGATTTCCGATCTGCGCGCGGACATCATCGGCTTTCTGTGCGGCGCGCCGATCCGCTCGTTCTCGGTGTGGCCGCAGAACGGCCCGAAGCCGGAGCTGACGTCGCGCCGCGGGCGCCGGCAGCACGCGCGGCTTTCGTCATGGTGGTCCCGCAGCCACCGCGACTTGCTGCGCTGACGAATTTCCGCTAGCATTCATCCCGCGGAGGACGCCGGGCCGTCACGGCGCGGATGCGTCGAGGAACGTCCGGGCTCCATCGGGCAGGGTGCAGGATAACGTCCTGTCGGGGCAACTCGAAGGAAAGTGCCACAGAAACATACCGCCCTTCGACAAGCTCAGGATGACTGAGGAAGCTCGGGATGACTGAGGAAGCTCGGGATGACTGAGGAAGCTCGGGATGACTGAGGCGACTCGGGATGACTGAGGCGACTCGGGATACTGAGCGGGTGAAGAGCAAGGGTGAAATCGTGCGGTAAGAGCGCACGGCGTTCCGCGGTGACGCGGACGCGGGTAAACCCCACCCGGAGCAAGACCGCTCGTTCCCCTGAGATCGTCCTCGGTTCATCCGAGCCGATCGACGGACGCCGGCCCGGCGTAGCGAGCTCACGTCGCACCGAGGCCGCTCGTGAGAGCGGTCCCAGAGAGATGACGGCCACGGCTTCTTCGGAAGCTTTGACAGAATCCGGCGTACAGGCGTCCTCCGCTCAGCGTCGCGAACGATCTCCCGTGAACAGCCGCGCATGGCAGGCGGTCGCGGTCGCGGTCGGGGTTGCGCTTCTGGCGGTGACCGCCCTCGACGTCGCCGGCATCGCGCTCGCCCTCGGCGAGCTTCCGTTGGAGACGGCGCACGCGCCGATGGAGTCCGTCACGGAGGTCGTCACCCGCGTGACGCATCCCGGCGCGATCGCCGGTGTCGTACGCGTCGGCGATCGTGTCGGACTGGCCGACCGATCACTCGGAAACCGGCTCGCGCTGCGGCGCCAACGCGCCGGCGACCGTTTCGCCTTCACGGGCGTCCGCCCGAACGGCGCGCCGGTATCCTTCGTCGCGACCCTGCAAGCCGCCCCGATGCCGGGCGTCGCAACGTGGGTCTATCAGCTGCTGCGGATCGTTCTGATCGCGGCGGGCGTGTTGGTCGCGGTCCGCCGGCCCGCCGACGGCGTCGCGCGGATGCTCGCGATGTTCTTCTTCAGCATCGCCGCCCTGATCGAGGTGAACGGCCCCCTCACGCCCATCTGGCTCGCGGGCATCATGCTGCTCGTCGTGACGCCGTTCGCGGAAATTTTCGCGGCATACGCCGCGCTGGCGATCGCCGTCGCGTTTCCGCAGCCGAGCGTGAGCGGTCCCCGCGCCGTGCTGGCACGCGCGAACCCGTGGCTGCTGGGCGCGCTCCTCGCGCTGCAGTGGGTCGGCGTCGCGTTCGAGGTCCTGCCCGCGCGTCCGGCGCTGACGTGGATCCAACCGCTCGCAGCCGCTCTGTCCTTCGTCTACTTCGCCGCGATCGCGGTCGCGTTCACGATCGCGCACCGCACGGCAGCCGGCGGCGACAAGCAGCGGGTCGCGTGGATATGGTCGTCGGTCGCGGTCGGGTTCTCCGGGCCCCTGATCACGCTCGTCATCGTCCTCGCCCACGTGCCGCTCGTCGACTGGATGCAGTATCTCGGGCTGACCCTGCTCGCCATCCCCATCGGCCTCGGCTATGCGATCCTTCGGCATCGCGTCGTGGACGTCGGCTTCGTGCTAAACCGCGCGCTCGTCTTCGGCACCGTTTCGGGCCTCGTGCTGCTGGCGTTCGGCGCGCTCGAGTGGCTGCTCGGCAACGTGCTCGTGCGGAATCTCGCACATCACGTCGGCCGCGCTCGAGCTCGGCCTGGCGCTCGTGCTTGGGTTCTCCCTTCGCGGCATCCACGCGCGGGTCGACCGGTTCATCGACGACCTCTTCTTCCGCGCGCGACACGACGCCGACCGCGCGCTGCGCGCGTTCGCGCGCGACGTCGGGTACATCGCGGAGCCGCGGGTCGCGATCGACCGCACACATGAGGAACTCGTGCGGCGCACGACCGCGTCGGACGCCGCCGTCTACATCGTCGACGCGGCGTCCGCTGTCCGCGTCGACCGAAACGCGCTCCCCGTCGACGTCGACGACCCTGCGCTCGTGCGGCTGCGCGCGACGCGGGAACCGGTCGCGCTGGCGGACGTCGCAACGTCGTTGCCCGGCGAGTGGGCGTTCCCGATGACGGTTCGCGACGTCGTCACGGGCGTCGTCACGCTGGAGTCGAAATCGAACGGCGAGACGTACGCGCCGGACGAGATCGCGACGGTCGAGACCGTCGCCGCCGCGCTCGGCGCCGCGCTCGACGCGCTGCACACCGCCGCGGTGAAGAGCGAACTCGCCCGCGTGCTCGCCGCCGACGCGCCGGTGGAGGCGCTGCGCAGCACCATCGACGCCGCCGCCTGGTTGCGCGCCCATCGACACGCTGGGGACGACGCGGGACGAGGCGCGGCGGACCTGCGCTCGCAACCGGCGGGGCCGCTTTCCGGTCTGATCGAATGATGTCGACCGTGGCGCACTTCACCAAGGACATGACCGTCGAGCAGGCCTTCAAGACACACGCCGGCGCGAAGCGCGTGTTCGCGCGCTTTCACCTCGGCGGCTGCTCGCACTGCTCCATCAGCGAAACCGAAACGGTCGAGCAAGTCAGCGAAGGCTACGGCATCCCGCTCAACCTGCTCATGAACGACCTCGAGAAGCTGTTCGAGCAGCCCGCGCTCGACGTCGGCGACACGGTTCGGCTGCCGGATGACATCCGCGCCAAGGTCCCCCAGCTCGCGAACGTGCCCGAGTTCGGCAAGGTGACCGACCTTGCGGCCGGCGCGTACACGGTCGTCTTCGGTGACGTCCGACTTCAGGGCCTGGCCGAGGACTTCATCAAGGTCGACCCGGCGGCGGTTCCGGCCTAGACCTGCCGGGCGCGCCGGCACCTGACCCGCTCGGCGCGGGATCAGAGGGGCTTGCGGTCGACGAAGCTTTCGTCGGTGCCGTGCCAGTGCGAGAGCTCCGCCTCCCCCGCCTTCCAGCAGAGATAGACCGGGCGCCCTTCGCGCATCGACGGGAAGTCGAGCAGCCCGAGGTCGAGGTTCTTCACGACGCAGCCGTGCGCTTCGATCCGGTTGATCAGGCGAACGATCTCCGCCTTGAGCTCGGTGAACGCGCGCGAGCGGCGGCGGTCGCGCAGGTTGTCCGGGCCGTTCGCTCGCAGCGCCGGATCGCTTTCCAGCAAGCGAATCGCCAGGTCGCGACGGCGCTCCCACAGCTCCTCGAGCAGCGGCTCCAGCACCGGGATGAGGGCGTTCGCTTTCTCGGCCGAAAAGAGCTTCATATGCGCCGTGTGGTCATCGTAACGGGGCTCTCGGGCGCGGGCAAGAGCCAGGCCATGAATTCGTTCGAGGACTTCGGCTTCGCATGCCTCGACAACGCGCCGCCCGTCCTCGCGCCGCCGTTCGTGAACCTCGCACGCGACGCGGGCTACGCGAACGCCGCGATCGCGCTCGAGGTTCGCACGATGGGCCCGTTCGGCGACGCCGTCGGCGCCATCGACGCAATCGCCGGGGACGTCTCGCGCATCGACGTGCTCTTCCTCGACGCGGAGGACGACACGCTGATCCGCCGCTTCAGCGAAACGCGACGGCGGCACCCGCTCGGCCAGAACGGCGTCGGGCTCGTCGACGCGATTGCCGCCGAGCGCGCGTCCCTTGCCGACCTGCGCGACCGCGCGACGATCGTATGGGACACGAGCCGGTTCACGCTCGGCCAGCTGAAGGACCGCATCGGTGCGACGTTCGTCGGTGCGGAGGCGCGCCGGCTGCGCATCGGGATCGTCGCGTTCGGCTTCAAGTACGGCATCCCGCGCGACGCCGACCTCGTCTTCGACGTGCGTTTCCTTCCGAATCCGAATTACGTCGAAGCGCTGCGGGATCTCACCGGCGCCGACGCGCCGGTCGCCGCGTACCTCGAAGCGATCCCGGATACGGAAGACTTCCTCACGCGCCTCTTCGGGCTGCTCGACTTCTTGGTGCCGCGCTACGAGCAGGAGGGCAAGTCGCAGGTGACCGTCGCGATCGGCTGCACCGGCGGCCGCCACCGCAGCGTGTACCTCGGCCGGCGGCTGCAGCGACACCTCGGCGAGACGACCGGAGCGCTCGCGACGTTCGACGCACGGGACGTGAACCGATGAGCACGCGCATGCGCCGGTCCTTGGGACTCGCACGGTGGCTGCAGCCCGGCCTCGGCGTCAAGCGCTGGCTGCTGCTGGCGATCGTCGGCGCGGCGCTGTTCGTCAACGGCGTCTCGCGCTACCTGACCGATGAAGGCATGACCCTGCGCGTCAACGAGCTCGTCGATGCCGCGGTGGCCGAGTTCTTCCCGCCCGCGTACCTCTCGTGGACGTTCATGGCGGCGGGGTCGCTGCTCGTCGCGCTCGGGATCTGGCGGTGGCTCAACTCGATCGTCACCGCGGTCGCGCCGTACGGCGCGTCGGACGTGATCGACAAGATTCGCGGGCGGCGGCTCGAGCGCGGCTACAAGATCGTCGTAGTGGGCGGCGGCACCGGACTCTCCACGATGCTGCGCGGGCTCAAGAAGATCACGACGAACCTGACCGCCGTCGTCACGGTCACCGACGACGGCGGCTCGTCCGGCCGGCTGCAGAAAGAGCTCGGCGTTCTGCCTCCGGGCGACATTCGCAACTGCCTGGTCGCGCTCGCCGACGACGAAGCGCTGGTCACGGAGCTCTTCCGCTACCGCTTCTCCGAAGGCCAAGGCTTGAGCGGACATTCGTTCGGCAACCTGTTCCTGGCCGCGATGACGGGCATCACCGGCAACTTCGACGAGGCGATCAAGGTGTCGAGCCGCGTGCTCAACGTCAAGGGACGCGTCCTTCCGTCGACGCTCGCGGTCGCGCGGCTATGCGCGAAGATGACCGACGGCCGCATCGTCGAGGGGGAGTCGCAGATCACGAACGCGCGCGGCGTCATCGAGGACGTCTACCTCGACCCGCCGTACGCCGCACCGCTCGACGAGGTCATCGTCGCGCTGCGCGAAGCGGACGCGATCGTGCTCGGCCCCGGCTCGCTGTACACGTCGATCATGCCGAACCTGCTGGTCGACCGCATCGGCCGCGAGATCGAGGCGTCGAGCGCCGTGAAGATCTACGTCTGTAACGTGATGACGCAGCCGGGCGAAACCGACGGCTACGCCGCGTCGGCGCACATCCACGCGCTCCTGCGCGGCGCGGGCGCGCGGATCTGCGACGTCACCGTCGTCAACGACGAGCTCCCGCGCAAGCTGCGCGAGGCCTACGCGGAAGAGGGGCAGCTGCCGGTCGCACTCGACGACGACGCGCTGCGCACGCTCGGCGTGCGCGTCGTGCGCGCCAACGTGATCAGCGAGACGGCAACGGTTCGGCACGACAGCGACCGGCTCGCCGCGGTGGTCGTCGGCATCATCGACGACGCCGTGCAGGAGCGCGCGAGCTACGTGCGGTTCCGCTCGAGCGCCGGCACCGCGCCCGCGACCTGAAGACGAACCGAACGCGCAGCGTGCGTGCTCGCGCAGGTCCTATCGTCCCGCGATCAGCGCGGTGATCCGCGCGGCGGCGGCGCGCAAGTTCACCGCAGTGTCGCGCATCGCGACGTCGAGCGAGCACGGCCCCGTCACGATCGGCACGCACGTGACGCCGCGCTCGCGCAGCGCGCGTTCCGCGCCGGGATCGACGTTGCCGCCGAACGCGATCACCCGGACGCCCGCATCGCGGGCGAGCTTCGCGACGCCGTCCACGACTTTGCCGCTGAGGGTTTGCTCATCGATGGCGCCTTCGCCCGTGAAGCACCAGTCGGCGCCGCGCAGCGTCTTCGGAAGCCCGCGAACGCCGGCGATCAGCGCGCTTCCACGCTCGAGCCGCGCGCCGCACGCCGCGGCGAGCGCCCACCCCAAGCCGCCCGCGGCGCCCGCGCCCGGCACGTCGCGCAGGTCGCGGCCGGCGCCGGCCATCGCGTCGGCGAGGCGCGCCAGCACGCCGTCCAGGAACGCGACGTCGTCCGGCGATGCGCCCTTCTGCGGGCCGTACACCGCCGCCGCGCCGTGCGGGCCGAGCAGCGGGTTGTCGACGTCGCACGCGACCGCGAGGTCGGCCGCCCGCAGCCGTTCGTCGAGCCCGGAGAGATCGATCCGCGCGACGTCCGCGAGGCCTTCCGGCGCCGGGTCCAGCTCCTTGCCGCCGCCGTCGAGGAAGCGCGCGCCCAGCGCGGCGAGCGCGCCTGCCCCGCCGTCGGTCGTCGCGCTGCCGCCGATGCCGAGCACGATCCGCTTCGCGCCGCCGTCGAGCGCGTCGCGCAGGAGCTCGCCGGTGCCGCGCGTCGTCGCGCGGCGCGGTTCGAGCGGCTTCCCGGCGAGGACCAAGCCGGAGGCCGCCGCCATCTCGGCGACGGCGAGGTCGCCTTCGCGTGCGTACGTCGCCTCCACCGGCGTTCCACGCGGTCCCGTGACGCGCACGGTGCGCGCGACGGCACCCGTCGCAAGGAACGCCTCGACCGTACCGTCGCCGCCGTCCGCCATCGGCACGAGCGCACAGTCGGCATCCGGCACGATGTCGCGAACACCGTGCGCGAGCGCCCCCGCGACGGCGGCTGCGTCGAGACTGCCCTTGAACTTGTCGGGCGCGATCACCACGCGCACGGCGCGCCTACTGTTTCGTCAGCGGAACGTCGACGACGATCGTTTGTCCGGCGACGATGCTGCCGGCATACGGCGCGGCTGAGACGTTCGGCGCAGAGTACCCGGACGGGACGGACTGCACGGCGACCTGATACGTCCCGAGCGGCACCGTTCCGATGCGATACGTGCCGTCGGTGCCGCTCGGCGATGACAAAATCGTATCGACCGTCACGACGACGCCCGCGATCGGCTGGTTCGTGGTCGCATCGTAGACGCGACCCGTGATCGTACCGTAGTTCTGCGCAGCGGGCACGGCCGGGCCGCCGCACGCGGCGAGCGCGGCGAGTGCGAACGATGCGGCGATTGCGCGCAGTCGCCTCACGCGGTGAGCACGCCCTCTTCCGCGTCCTGGCGGTCGAGGTTGTCGGCCTTCTCCTCGATCAGCCATCGGTTCGCTTCGTCGCGCCTGGAGTCGGGGACGCGCGCCTTGATCCACGTCACGATCTCGTCGTCGTTCTGACACGTGTCGAGCGCCGCGTCGAACATGCGCGCGGTGATGCCCCAACGGTCGAAGATGCCGCGGTCCATCGGACAGGGATAGATGTAGTCGTAGATCGTGCCGTTCGCCGCCGCGCGAGCCTTGTCGAAGACGCGTGCGAGCCACAGGAATCCGTCGAGCCCTTCACGGCCGCGGCGCGGAAACTCGCCGTGGCGGAAATCGGTGGCCATCGTCTACTTCTCCTCGAACTCCCGGCACTTGCTTGGACGCAGGCTGCCCTCCCGGAGTTGCGGAACGCGACCTGGTCATGGCAATGACCGAAGCGCGCCCGGCGACCGGGATGACCTACTATGAGAATGCCCTCGGCGCAGTTGGTCATACCCCGCTCGTCAAGCTGAACCGCGTCACCGACGGCGCGCCGTGCTTGTTTCTCGCCAAGGTCGAGTACGTCAACCCGGGCGGGTCGGTCAAGGACCGGGCGGCCGTCGCGATGATCGAGGACGCCGAGGCGCGCGGCGTGATCAAGCCGGGTGCGACGATCATCGAAGCCACCTCGGGCAATACCGGTACGGGGCTCGCCATGGCCGCCGCGATCCGCGGCTACCGGTGCATCCTCGTCATGCCGGACAAGATGTCGAAAGAGAAGATCGACATGCTGCGTGCGTACGGCGCCGAGGTCGTGGTCACGCCCACGAACGTGCCGAACGATTCGCCCGAGTCGTACTACGGCGTCGCGAACCGGCTCACGGCCGAAATTCCCGGCGCCGTGCAGCCCGACCAATGGCACAACGAGCAGAATCCCGGCGCGCACTACAAGACGACGGGCCCCGAGATTTGGGAAGCGACCGCCGGCAAGATCACGCACTTCGTCAGCGGCATGGGAACCGGCGGCACGATCTCCGGAACGGCACGCTACCTCAAGGAAAAAAACCCGAACGTCGTCGTCGTCGGCGCCGACCCCGAGGGCTCGATCTACAGCGGCGACACGCCGAAGTCGTACAAGGTCGAGGGCATCGGCATGAGCTATCTGCCGCAGACCGTCGACATGCGCGTGATCGATCGCATCCTGCGCATCACGGACCGCGAGAGCTTTCTCATGGCGCGGCGCGTCACGCGCGAGGAAGGCTTGCTCGTCGGCGGATCGTCCGGCACCGCGGTCGCCGCGGCGGTTCGCATCGCGAAGGATCTGCCCGCCGAGGCGATCCTCGTCGTGATGATGCCGGATTCCGGACGCGGCTACATGTCGAAGATCTTCAACGACGAATGGATGCACGCCAACGGCTTCCTCGAGGACGCTCGCCGGAAGGAAACCGTGGGCGACGTGCTGCGCACGAAGCGGCCGCTGCCGCCGATGATCACGCTCACCGAGGATCAGACGGTGAAGGTCGCCCTCGACCTGCTGCGGACGTACGAGATCTCGCAGCTGCCGGTGATACGCGCCAACGAGGTCGTCGGCTCGATCAACGACGTGGCCGTGATGCAGCAGGTCTTCGACCACGCCGACATCATGCACAAGCCCGTCGGCGAGGTAATGGGCCGGCCGTTCCCGATGCTCGAGCACGACACCGAAGTCGAGCGCGCCTACAAGCTGCTGACGATGGCGAACTCCGCGATCGTCGTGACCGACGGCGAACAGCCGGTCGGCGTCGTCACGCGCCAAGACATCATCTCGTTCCTCTCGTCGCAGACGTAGCGACGAGCGAATCATGGACTTCGCGACGCGCGCCATTCACGCGGGGCAGGACGCCGATCCGGCGACCGGGGCGACCATCGTGCCGATCTACGCGACGTCGACGTACACGCAGTCGGCGGTTGGCGAGCACAAGGGCTACGACTACTCGCGCGTCGCGAACCCCTCGCGCAACGCGCTCGAGGTCCAGCTCGCCGCGCTCGAGGAAGCGGCGCACTGCGTCGCCTTCGCGTCCGGCCTCGGCGCCGAGACCGCCATCGCGAGCCTGCTCTCGGCCGGGGACCATATCGTCGTGAGCGACGACACGTACGGCGGCACGTACCGGCTGTTCACGCGCGTGCTCGAGCGCTTCGGGCTGACCTGCACCTTCGTCGACATGACGGACGCCGGCGCCGTGCGCGCGGCGGTTCGGCCCAACACGAAGATGTTCTGGATCGAAACGCCGACGAACCCGATGCTGCGCATCGTCGACCTCGCGGCGATGGCGGCGCTGCGCGCGCCCGGCCAGATCGTCGTCGTCGACAACACGTTCTGCACGCCGTACTTTCAATCTCCGCTGACCCTCGGCGCCGACGTCGTGATCCACTCCGCGACGAAGTACATCGGCGGGCACAGCGACGCGATCGGCGGCGCCGCGATGACGAACGACCCGGGGATCGCCGAGCAGCTGCGCTTCCTCCAAAAAACGCTCGGCGCGAACCTGAGCCCGTTCGAGGCCTTCTTGATCTCGCGCGGCGCGAAGACGCTCGCCGTCCGCATGCGCGAGCACGAGCGCAACGCGATGGCGATCGCGCAGTTCCTGAGCGAGCGCGACGACGTCGCCGCCGTGTACTACCCCGGGCTGCCCTCGCACCCACAGCACGAGCTGGCACGGCGGCAGATGCGCGGCTTCGGCGGCATCATCTCGATGACGCTGCGCGGCCCCGAGTCGCGCGCGCTCGAGGTCGCGAAGCGAACGAAGCTCTTCTCGCTGGCCGAAAGCCTCGGCGGCGTGGAGTCGCTGATCAACCACCCCGCGCGCATGACGCACGGCTCGATCCCGAAGGACGAGCGCGACCGCCGAGGCATCACGGACGGGCTGCTGCGCCTCTCGGTCGGCATCGAGAGCGCGCGCGACCTGATCGAGGACCTGCGTGCGGCGCTCGACGCGACGCTCGCGCTGGCCGGCGTCGCGACGCGCGAGGGTTCACGGGCGGGCGATCCGCCGGACCCCGACCGCGTTCCGTCGACGCAGAACGAAGGTGGGCCGACCTCGTGAGCGCTCGGCAGCCCGCGATTTTCATCCGCCGCTCACCGTATTCCCAGCCCAACCTTTGCGGCGGTCGCTACCGTACCCATATGAAATTATCACTTCCGGTGCTCGCGCTCGTCGTGGCGACCGGGCTTCCTCTCGCCGCCTGCGCGCAACAGGGCAACGCGGCCGAGAACAACGGCCCATCGCCCGAGATCCGCGCACAGATGCAAGCGGCGCGCGAGGGCGCGAAGAACGCCGCCTTCAACGACCTCTCGCCCGCCGACCGTGCCAAGGTCCAGTCGATCATCGACCAGGTCAACAACGGTCAGCTCACCGACATCCGCGCCGCGGTGCAGCAGATCGACGCGTCGATCAGCCCGACGGAAGCGAAGGCCGTGCTCGGCGAGCGCGACAAGATGATGTCGACGATCCGCTCCAGCATGCCGGCGCGCACGGAAAACGGCCCGGCGCCGGGCCCGAACGGCGGATCGCACAACGTCGGCCGCCGCGGCGGCAACGACGCGGGACGCTTCCTGCTCCAGCTCGGCGTCAGCCGCGAGAAGATGCGCGAACTGCGCCAGGGCGCGCAGCACCAGCAGCAGCCGCAGTAACTCGCTCCGTCATCTGCGCTGCGGATGGGCTTGTCATCCTGAGGCCGTCGAAGGACGAGCAGCATCGCGCTCTCGTCCTTCGAGGAACTCATTCGCGATCGAGCACTTCGGTAAGCGCCGGCAGCGAGACCGCGTGCCGGTAGCCGACGTTGCGGTGGTCGTCGTCGAACTCTTCGTGCCGCACGTCGAGGCCCAGCGCGCGCACGCGCTTCGTGAAGACGCGTGCGCCGATGTCGAGGCCGTACTCGTCCCGCCGCCCGCAATCGAGGTAGCGTAGGCGCAGGCGCTCGAGCGCCGCACGGCCGTTCGCGACGCGCTCGCACGGATCGTACGCGAGCCAGCGCGCGAACACGTCGTCGCGCAGCTCGCCGCTCTGCGCGTCCCACGGGAGGTCGATCGCCCACCGTTCGGGAGCGCGCGGCGAGTACGCCGCCGCGTACGCGATCATCTCGATCGCCGTGTAGAAGTGCTGCGGGCGCTTCGGCTTCGTCCTCGAACGCTGCGACGAACGCCTCGATCGAGCCGTGCTCCTCGAGCACGCGCTGCGCGGTCGAAAACGACGGGAAGTGCGCATACCGGAAGTACGCATCGCCGCTGTGCGACGCGAACGCCCCGAACACGCCGGGGTGCGCCAGGCACAGGTGCAGCGCGCCGAAACCGCCGGACGACTTGCCGAACACGGCGCGGCCGCCTTCGCGCGCGATCGTGCGGTAGTTCGCATCGACGTGGCCGACGACGTCGCGCACGGTATACGTCGCATAGTCGCCGTTGTGCACCGAGTCCACGTACTGCGACCCGCCCAGGCGCGTGACGCCGTCGACGAGCGCGACGATCGCCGGCGGCATGCGTCCCTCGGCGACGAGCCGGTCCGCCCACTGCACGACGTTCGTCTCCCACGGCCGCGTCGCGATCAGCGCGCCGGTGTCGCCGGTGAAGCCGTGCAGGCAGTACAGCACGGGGTAGCGCCGCGAGCCCTCGGGATCGTAGCCGGGCGGCGTGTAGACGGCGACGGGACGCACCGAGGGATCGCCGAGCGGGTTGCCGCGCAGCGCCGCGCTGTCCACGAAGCCGATGCGCAGCGTTCCGCGCAGACCTTGCAGTTGCGAGAGTTCGTTCACGGGACGGCGAAGGGCGTTCGCCATGATCCGAGGCGTGGGCCTGCGTTCGGCCGTTGCGATCAACGTCGCGACCATGGTGGGAGCCGGCCCGTTCATCACGCTGCCGCTCGTCGTCGCGGCGCTGCACGGATCGGTGTCCGCGGTCGCGTGGGTGACCGGTGCGGTGATCGCCGTGTGCGACGGGCTCGTGTGGGCGGAGTTGTCGTCGCGGTACCCACGCAGCGGCGGAACGTACGCGTACTTGCGCGAGGCGTTCGGGCCGGAGCGCGCCGGACGGTTCGTCGCGTTCCTGTTCGTGTGGCAGTTCCTGTTCTGGGCGCCGCTCGTCATCGCGTCCGGCTACATCGGCTTCGCGCAGTACGCCGCATATCTCGTCCCGGCGATCGCGTCGCCGCTCGCCACGCATCTCGTCGCCGGTGCCGTCGGCGTCGTGACGCTGGCGGCGTTGTACCGGCGCATTCCGGCGATCGCGCGCACGGCGCTCGTGCTGGGCACGGTCGCGCTCGTCACGCTGCTGGCGGTCGCCGTCGCCGGCTTCGCGCATCCGTATGCGCCCCTCGCGCACACCGTTCCCATGACGCTGACTTTCGGCGCCGGCATCGCCGCGCTCGGACCGGCGCTCGTGCTGACGCTGTACGATTACAGCGGGTACGCGGACGTCTGCGCGCTCGGCGACGAGGTGATCGCTCCGGCACGCACGATCCCGCGCGCCGTCGTCCTCTCGGTCGCGTTCGTCGCGGTCGCATATCTTCTGCTGAACCTGGGCGTCGCCGTCGCGGTCTCGCCCGCGCAGATCATGCGCTCGAGCACGATCGCGTCGGTCGTCGCCGAGCACGCGTTCGGCGCACCGTTCGCGGTCGCGGTGACCGTCGCGGTCATGGTCACCGCGTTCGCTTCGACGTACGGGCTGCTGCTCGCCGCGTCGCGCATTCCGTACGCCGCGGCGCTCGAGGGCGACTTTCTCGCGCCGTTCGCGCGCTTGCACCGCAGCGGCCGTTTTCCGGCCGTGTCGCTGGTCACCCTCGGACTCCTCGCGCTGCCGGCCTCGCTCCTTCCGCTGGACGTCGTCATCGCGGCGCTCACCGCCGGCATCGTACTCGTGCAAGGCGTGGCGCAGATCGTCGCGCTCGCCGTCGTGCGGACCGCGAAGCGCGACGCGCCCTTCCGCGTGCCGCTGTATCCGCTGCCGGCACTGATCGCGCTCGCCGGCTGGCTGTTCCTGTTCGCCTCGACGGGCGCCGCACCGATCGCGTTCGGCATCGGAACGCTGTGTGCGGGTGCGATCGTCTACCTCGTGCGCGCGCGCGTCGCGCGCCTGTGGCCGTTCGCCGCCGCCACGGCCGCGATCGTCGCGATCGCCGGCATCGTGCTGCCCGCGTCCGCGGCGGTCGCGAACGCGCCCGCGTTCGGGCACGCCGTCATCGCGCGCGATGCCGCCGGCGAACCGCTGCTGCGCGTCGACGGCAAACCGTTCTTCTTCCTCGGCGGCGCGTTCTTCTACGAGCGCATCCCGCGCTCGGAATGGCGCCGCGCGATGCTGCAGATGCGCGACATCGGGGCGAACACGCTCGACCTCTACATCCCCTGGAACTGGCACGAGCTCGCGGACGGCGACTTCGATTTCACCGGCCGCACGAGCCCGCGCCGCGACTTGGGCGAGGTGCTGCGGCTCGGCAAGGAGCTGGGCTTTCACTTCGTCGTACGGCCCGGGCCCGTGATTCGCAACGAATGGCGGAACGGCGGCTATCCCGCGTGGCTGCTGCGCCGTCCCGAGTACGGCATGCCGCTGCACGACGTCCTCGAAGGCCGCTATCCGGCGACCGCGACGCTGCAGAACGCGCAGTCGGACGCGGCGGCTTCGCAATGGCTGCGCAATCGCACGCACCGCTCCTACGCCGCGCGCTGGCTCCGTCGCGCGCTTGCGCAATTCCGCCCGGTCGCCGATCGCGTGCTCGCGGTGCAGCTCGACGACGACGAGGGTGCGTACCTCGACAACGACACCTATCCGGCGCCGCATCTGCACGCGTACCTGCGCTGGCTCGAAGCGCAGGTGCGCGACGTCGTCGGCCCGCGTACGCCGGTGTTCATCAACACCTTCGAGATGAAGGTCCCGGCGTCGTCGCCGATGTGGGCGATGGGAAACTGGTACCAGAGCGACGCGTTCGCGATCGGGGAGCACGATCGGGCGGAGCTCGCGTTTGCGACGGCGACCCTGCGCACGCAATCGCGCGGGCCCCTCGCGGTGAGCGAGTTCCAAGCGGGCTGGCTCGCGGGACCGGCCGATCCGACGCCGCGCGCCGCCGATCCGACGAACACGGCGCTCGCGCTCGGCGAGCTCGCCGGCTGGGGCGTGAAAGGCCTGATCGATTTCCCGCTGCAGGACACGCTCGCGCCGTTCGGATGGGAAGCGCCGTTCTCGAACGCATTCTACGCGTGGGATGCCGCGTACAGCGTCGGCGGACGGCTCGCGCCGCGCTGGGTGCCGACCTCGGACATGTTCGCACAGCTCGCGCTCTACGGTCCGGCGCTCGCCGAGTCGCATCGCGTCGCCGACGTCGCGCTGCCCTACGACGGACGGCGCGACGCCTTCCGCGCGGCGGCGGTGCTCAAGGCGGAGCTGTCCGCCTGTCGCGAGCGCGGCATCGCATGCGATGCGATCGATCCGCTCGTGGTCGGCGATGCGCGCCTGCGCGCGTTCCGCTACGTCGTCGTGCCGCCCGGCGCGTTCGCGCGGCGCGCGGCGCGCCTCGGCGTCCGGCGCATCGCGTCGGTCGGCGAGGCGGCGGACGCGGCTCGCGCGCCCGGCACAACGGTCTTGCGCGGGCCGCACGGGGTGTTCGTCGTCGTCGAGAACTGGACCGGGAGCATCGTGCGCTACGACGCGCGGACGCTACCCCGCATCGCCGCGCGCGTGGCTCCGTTTTCGCTCGCTCCGCGCGACGCGCGCATCGTCGCCGTCGACGCCGATCTCGCGTACCTTTCGCGCGCGTACGCGCGGGGCGACCGCATCACGTCGAGCTGCCGCGTCGTGCACAGCGCCACGCAAGAGGTCACCTTCGGCGTACCGCGCGTCGACTTCGCGCGCCGTCCGGCGTTCCCGGTGCGCTGCACCGTGGACGCGCGCATCGCCGGAGCGACGAACCGTTGGACGCTCGACGACACCGCGTTCGTCACGGTCGCGCCCCGCGCGCCGGTACGTCACGCAAGCGGTGTCATCGCGATCGATCGCATCGGCGACCCGGGGATTCGCCTCGCCGCGGACGCGGCGCGTCGCGCGCGGTTCGTCGATCCGGCGCTGCAGCTGCATCAGCCGTCCGGAGTGCATGCGTACCGGTCGGACGTCTTCGAGGACGGCTCGCACGAGATCGTGCTCCAGAACGACCGCGTGCTGGCGATCGTGACGCCGGACGCGGGCGGACGCATCGTGGACTTCGGTCACTATAGCGCGACACTGAACCCGACATCGCTGCTGCCGTGGCTCGGCGAGAACGTGTTCGACGCGACGGGCGGCGCGCGCGACGACGTGCTGATGCCGCCCCCGCCGTCCAAGACCGATCGCATCGCGCGCTACACGCACACGTATCCGGCCGGGACGTTCAATCGTCGGTACGATGCGTGCACCTTCGCGGCACCGCGCGGCGCGGGCGTCTACCTGCGGTACGACGCGCCCGACCTCGGCGCGGCGCGCACGCGCTTCGAGCGCGTGATCACGCTCGCCGCGGCCGCGCAACGGCTCGTCGTCGACGAGCGCTTCACCGTCACCGGGCTCGCACCGGCGCCGCAGCGCGCGGTCTCGCTCGACGCGCTCGCGGGCCTCGCGCACGCAAGCGCCGCGATCGATCCAGCCGCGGGAGACGCAGTCTTCACGTTGCCTGCATCGGCCGGCGGCACGGCGCGCGCGGTGGTCGTCGCGTGGAATCCCGGCGACGTCGAGTCGGCGACGTGGGCGCCGGCGCAGAGCAACGGGACGCTGCGCCTCGTGCTCGCGCCCGGCGGTTGGCGGCGCATTACGTTCGCCGCGCTCCGACCGACGAGCGCGAGCGAGCTTCCCGCACTCGAGCAGGCGGAGCGCACGTGGGTCAACGCGAATCCGGCTCCGGCGAGCGAAGGCGGGGAAGTGGCGAAACGGTATACGCAGTCGCCTCAAAAGCGACCGAGTGAGAGCTCATGTGGGTTCGAGTCCCACCTTCCCCAGTGATCGCGGCAGCCCGAAGCCGGGCGCGATGCGTCGTTACTTGCCGGGCAAAATGCGAATCGGCTTCGAGCCGAGGAAGTATGTCTTCGCGTCCTTCGTCACCTCACGGCACCGAGGCTTTCCGTCCTTCGCCGACCAGGCGCCGGTGAACGCCAGACAAAGCTTCCCGTTTTCGATCTTGTACGTTCCTGAGTCGGAGTCGTACGCCGAGCCGCCCCCGCGTCGGTTTCCGCCCATCCAGCCGTGCTCGATCGAGCCGGACGCCGTACCGTTCGCGTTCAGTTCGATGGTCATTTCGTTCCGGCCGCTCATCTCGACGTACGATTTTCCGACGAGCGCGTCGCGGATCTCTTGATCCGAAAGAGCCGCCGGTGCGGCCGCCGCCGCCGGCTGGCTCGACGGCTGCGGTGAGGCTTGTTCCTCGGCACCGGCGATCTGTACGTGCGCGATCACCAACGCGGCGACGAGCGCGAGAAGAGCAGTGGAACGCATTGGCGGATCCTTTCGCAAACGGCGGGCTTTGATTTCAATGGTCAGCTCACGGTGTGTCGGACACGACCGCCGTTTGAACGTAGACGATCACGCGGGATCGTGCAACTTCGCGCCCGCGAATGCCGGCCGATGGGCCTTCGACGACCGCCAGGCAGCCGCCGCCGGACGTGCGGGACCTCCGCGCTCGTCGAATCGGGGCGCGAAAGACCAAGCGTGACCCGAGAACCCAGGACGGATGCTCGCGGCGTGCAACACCGATGCAGCCCGGATGAGCGAGAGAGTGAACGACGTCACCGAGTTCGAGCGCGAGTCGTATCGCATCGACGAGCAGATTCTGGAACGCGCTCGCGCTCTGCGGCGGTGAGCGCGCGCTGTTCCTCGGAATGGCGAACGAGGGTGCTTGGGTCGAACGCGCCGTGCAGATCGGCGTGGAAGCGACGGTGCTCGTCACGACGGGGGCCCAGATCGCCCTCTGCGAGCGGATCGGCGCGACGCCCGTACGCGGCAGCGCAACGATGCTCGGCGCCCCCGAAGGCGCGTACGACATCGCGATCGCGATGCATTTCCTGCACGAGATCGACCCCGGCTTCCACGCGCAGGCGGTATCGGAGCTCGCGCGCGTCGGGAAGCGCGTGGCGATCGTCGAGCCCTCGCCGCCGGCGGACCCGCTCGGCAAACGCATCGCGTCGCTCTACGCACGCGCGAAGCGCGAGGGCGGGCAGTTCGAGGGCTATCAGCCGATCGAGTACTGGCGCAAGCTGCTCTCCGTCGTCAAAGCGGGCGTGTGGCAGAACCTGTTCACGTTCACGCGCATACCCGCAAAGCGATCGGTCGCCGAGACGCTCTCGATGATCCTCGATGCAATGGCGATCGAGGAGCTGCCGAAGCCGTACCTCGACGAACTCCGCGCGATGGCGTCGCGGCCCGACGCGCAGTTGCTGCCGCTCTCGCGGATCGTGCTGGTCGGCACCGCGGCCGGCGACTCGCTGCCGGCCGGAAGCGGCGCCGCGTTCCGCCCGAACGTCACGCCGGCGCCTCCGCCCGCGCCGGCCCCCGAACCGCGGCGCCTGCCTCCGGCGCCCGCGCCCGCTCCGGCACGACCGCCGGACCCGTGGGGCGCGCCGGCCCCGCCGACCCTCGCCGAGCCCCCGGGGTGGTCCGTTCCCGCGCCGGTCCCACCGCCGGCCGCGAGCGCGCCGGCGCGCGCGCCGGCCCCGGCCCCCTCGCCGCAGCAGCCTCCGCCGGCTCCTCCTCCGCCGCCGGCGCGCGCGCCGGCGCCGCCTTTCGGCGCGCCCTTCGCGCTTCCCGACGAGCCGCTCGGCGAGGACGCACCGTTCGGCGCGGCAGGCGAGCCGAAGACGGGATTCGGCTGGACGTGGGAGCCGCCGGACGAGGAGGTCGAGCCGCCGAACGGCGGCGGCTAGTCGGTCAGTACCGCGCGCAGGCGCGGAACGAGCCCACCTCCGCCCGCACGCGCGCGACCGCCGCCGGCAGTTCGGGCGGAATCGGGCCCTTGCGAACGACCGCGGCCGCCGCGTTCGCGCGCACGATCAGCGGGGGAACGCGATCGATGGCGTCGCTGATGCGCTCGACGTCGCGCTCGGCCCCGGCCAGCGCGCGGAGCACCGGCAGATCGCCGGCCTCGCCCAGCCGCGTCACCGCACGATGCAGCGAGCCCAGCGCGTGCGCGAGCCGGACGACCGACGCCGCGAGGATCGCGACGAGCAGAGCGGCGACGATCCACCACACGGCGGCGTGCGCCGGCACCGCCTACGCCGCGCTCGACTCGGACTTCGGCTTGGGCGCTGACTCGGACTTCGGGGCGGAGTCCGACTTCGGGGTGGTGTCGGACTTCGGGGCGGAGTCGGTCGTCTTCGACTCGCCGGACGAGCCGGCAGGGGCGTCGGGCTTGGACGCGGCCGCGCCGTCGGAAGGCGCCTTGCGGCTGTCGGTCACGTAGAACCCCGAGCCCTTGAACACGATTCCCGCGGCATTGAACACGCGAGCGAGCGCCCCGCCGCACTTCGGGCAAACGCCGTCGTACGACTCGCGAAAGCCGTGGCGCACCTCGGTGACCTTCGAGCACGCGCGGCATTGATAGTCGTAGAGCGGCATGTCGACTCTAGTTTAGCAGACGTCGTCAACGAGTGCTAGAAGTCGTCGAGGATCGGGCACGACTGGTCGAACTCGCACAGTCCCTTGAAGTGGATCAGCGAGTCGTTCAGCGCGATGTCCAGCTTCCTGCGGCGCGTGAAGCGATCGATGAGCGCGCCGAGGATCCCGCCGTACGTGGGGTAGTCGACGCGAACGACGAGCTTCGAGCGCTCGCTCTTCTGCTCGATCCGGATGTCGATGCGGCGGCGCACGGAAAACGCGCCGACCAGCGAGAGCTGGTGGCCCGGGATGAACCGGTCGACCTCGAACAGCTCTTCCTCCTCGCCGCGCAGGTTCGAGCGGATCGCGATCTCGCTGCCGAGGTCGAGGGGCTCGGCCTGATCGACGCGGCGAGCGCTGCGGAGAAACGAAAGCCACACGGGCCACTTCTCGACCTCGCAGACGAGGTCGAAGGCCGTGCGCGCCGGCGAAGCGACGTCTTGGGACCGGTGGAGGGCCCGCGGCGACGGCCGGTCCAGGGTGACGGACGGCATTGCCATGGACTCCGCATTTCGCGCTTCCGTAGGGCCTGATCCTTTCACGAACCACAAGATATTGTGCACCCCGTCCACAAACAGCACTACAGCTTGTGGACGACCCTGTGCATGCGGTGGACCACCGTCATCCTAGCACCGACGACGTCATCCTGCGCCTCTCGAAGGGCCTGTCATCCCGAGCTCGTCGAAGGGCCGAGCTGAACGGACCCGTCGCCGACCCCGCGCGCGAAGGCCACCAGCGTCGCGATGCCGGTCGGAATCGCGCCCTCGTCGAGGCGGAACTGCGGACTGTGGCCGGTGTGGACGCTGCCGACGTCTTCGTCGAAGATCCCGAGCCGCACGAGCAGTCCCGGAACACGCTGCGCGAAGTACGCGAAGTCCTCGCCGCCCATCGTCGGCGCGGGACGTTCGACGGTGAATCCGTTCGCGCGCGCGTACGCGGCGAACGACGCCGCGAGATCCGCGTCGTTCACGACGGGGGGATAGCCCAGCAGCATCTTCACCTCGGCACGCGCGCCGTACGCGCTCGCCACGCCGTCGATGATGCGGCGCAGCTTTTCGGACGCATTCTTGCGCACGTCGGCGTCGTAGGTACGCAGCGTCCCCGTCAGCAGCACGCGGTCCGCGATGACGTTGTTGCGGTAGCCGCCTTCGATCGTGCCGATCGTGACGACGATCGATGCGAGCGGATCCGTCTCGCGCGCCGCAATGTTCTGCAGCGCGAGCACGGTCGCTGCCGCGCACGGAATCACGTCGACTGCCTTGTGCGGATACGCGCCGTGACCGCCCTTGCCGTGAATCGACAGGTGGAACTCGTCGGCTGCGGCGTTGACGGCGCCCGGCGTAATACCGATCGCGCCGGTCGGCACGCGGACGTCGACGTGCAGCATCGCGACGGCCTCGACGCGCGGGTCGTCGAGCGCGCCCTCGTCGATCATCGGCTGCGCTCCGCCCGGCCCTTCTTCCGCCGGCTGAAATAGGAGCACCGCGGTGCCGTGAAACGAATCGCGCGACTCCTGCAGCACGCGCGCCGCGCCGAGCAGCATCGCGGTGTGCGAGTCGTGTCCGCACGCGTGCATCTTCCCGGCGACCTGAGAGGTGCACGCCTCGCCCGAGTCCTCGGTGATCGGCAGCGCGTCCATGTCGGCGCGCAAGCCGACGACGCGTCCGGGACGGGCGCCGCGCACGATACCCACGACGCCCGTCTTCGCGATCCGGCGGTGCTCCACGCCGATCGCGTCGAGCTCCCGCTCCACGATTGCCTGCGTGTTGAACTCCTCGAACCCGAGCTCCGGATGCCGGTGAATCTCGCGGCGAATCTGGGTCGCATGGGACACGGCGTCGGGGGAGGGCAGAACGGCACTGGACACCACGTCGCGGGCTTCGCGCACGCGCGCTCCTATGCCCGCTCGTGCCGGTGAACCAGCTCGTCTGATTGTACCGCGTATCACCGACGCCGGCGACGACCGCGTCGAAGGCGCGCGCAATTCCCAATCGCGGGCACTGCGCGCGCCCTTTCCCGGTTGTAGTCTTAGCTGCGGTACCGCAGGAACGCCGGGACTTCGATGTCGTCCATGTTGACCGGGGCGACCTTGTCGAACTCCAGCGGTGCGCCGAGCAGAGCGGAGGACGACTGCGAGCGCGACGGGCGCGTGCCGAAACCGGCCGCGAGCACCGTCACGCGCACTTTCCCTTGCAGCGCCGGATCGATCGAGGCGCCGAAGATGATCGACGCTTCGGAGTCGACGGCACGCGCGATCATCTCCGCGGCCTCGTTGACCTCGTACATCGAGAGATCGCTGCCGCCCGTGATGTTGAAGATCACGCCGCGTGCGCCTTCGATCGTCGTCTCGAGCAGCGGCGAGGCGATCGCCTTCTGCGCCGCGTCGGCCGCGCGGTGCTCGCCCGAGCCCTCACCGATCCCCATCATCGCGGAGCCGGCGTCCGTCATGATCGTCTTGATGTCGGCGAAGTCGAGGTTGATCAGGCCCGGCTGCGTGATCAAGTCGCTGATGCCCTGAATTCCCTGGCGCAGCACGTCGTCGGCGCACGCGAACGCCTCGTTCAGCGGCGTGCGCTTCTCGATGATCTGCAGGATGCGCTCGTTCGGAATCGTGATCAGCGTGTCGACCTTCGACTCGAGATCGGTGATGCCGCGCTCCGCGGCGGCCATGCGCTTGCGGCCCTCGAAGCCGAACGGCTTCGTGACCACCGCGATCGTGAGCGCGCCGGACTCGCGCGCGAGCTCGGCGATGACGGGCGCGGCGCCCGTGCCCGTGCCGCCGCCCATGCCCGCGGTGATGAACACGAGATCGGCGCCGTCGAGGATCATCGCGAGGTCTTCGCGCGACTCGTCGGCCGCTTCACGGCCGATGTTCGGATTGGCGCCGGCGCCGAGGCCGCGCGTGAGGCCGCTGCCGATCTGCACCGTGTTGTTCGTCTTCGAACTGCGCAGCGCTTGCACGTCGGTGTTGATCGCGAAGAAGTCGACGCCGGAGAGGCCCGCCTCGATCATGCGGTTCACCGCATTGCAGCCGCCGCCGCCGAGCCCGATCACCTTGATCGTCGCCGCGTGCTCGGGCACGTACCGTTTCGCATCTGCCATGTGTGGTTGTTCCTCTTCAGGGAAGAGCGGGAGCAACGATCGGGGTCCGATTAGTTCCAGAGGGACTTGAACCAGGTAAAGAACCGCGCGAAGACGTTGTTGCCTTCGCCGTTCAGATGCGGTGCCGATTCTCCGCGAGGACCGAAGAGGACGAGGCCGACCGCCGTCGCGTACTCCGGCTGCTTGACGGCGTCGGTCAGTCCCGCCACCGTGGACGGGACGCCGATACGGACGGGGAGGCCGAACACCTCCGCCGCCGTCGTGTCGATGCCGCGCAGGTGTGCGCCGCCCCCGGTGAGGACGACTTCGCTCAGCACTTGATCGCGCGGGATCCGCTCGACGATGTTGGCGCGCACGAGACGAAAGATCTCGAGCACGCGCGGCACGACGATGCTGCGCAGCTGCGAGGACGTCACCTCGCGCGTGCTGCGGCCGTCGAGCGTCTTGACTTGGAAAGTCTGATCGGTTTCGTCGGCGCGCACGAGCCCCGAACCGTACGTGCGCTTCACGTTCTCCGCCTCGGCAAACGTCGTCTTGAGGCCGAGCGCGATGTCGTTCGTCAGGATGTTGCCGCCGACGGGGATCGTCGCGGAGTGCAGCACGCCGCCGTCGGCGTACACCGCGATGTCCGTCGTGCCGCCGCCGATGTCGAGCAGCACGACGCCGACCTGCTTCTCCTCCGGCAACAGCGTCGCCGCCGACGATGCGAGCGGCTCGAACACGATACCGGCCGGCTCGAGACCGGCACGATGCACGCACTTGAGCACGTTCGAGATGAAGCTCGACCCGCCGGTGACGATGTGCGTGTCGACTTCGAGGCGGCCGCCGCTCATGCCGACGGGATCGGTCACGCCGTCCTGACCGTCGATCGTGTAGTGGCGCGGCAGCGAGTGGATGATCTGACGATCCGCGGCGAGGTTGATGATCTTCGATGCGTCGACGACGCGCTTGACGTCGTTCGCGATCACCTCGCGATCGTCGCCCGTGACAGCGACGACGCCGCGATTGTTCGTCGACTGCATGTGCTCGCCGGTGACGCCGACATAGACGTGCGAGACGTGCACGCCCGCCATGCGTTCGGCTTTTTCGGTGGCGGCCTCGATCGCGTGCACCGTCGCCTCGAGGTCGGTGACGACGCCTTTGCGCATGCCGCTCGACGGCGATTCGCCCACGCCGATGATCTCCAGACCGTCGGGGCCGGACGCTGCGACGACGGCACACGTCTTCGTGGTGCCGATGTCCAGGCCGGCGATCGTCTCGCCCCTAGCCATCCGTTGTCGCCTTCACTTGCGGCCCAGTATATTGTGGTTCGGCAAGCGATCACCTACCACATCATCCACACGGGTCCCACCAATTCCATCCACAGCGCTTGGGGATGGATCAGCGGAATTCGACGATCGGCGTCCCCGGGGTGCGGAGGTCCAGCGCGCGGACGACGCGGCGGGTCCCGATGCCCGCGCGCACAGGTGCGATGAGCGCGGCTTTTTGCGCCAGATCGGCGTCATCGCCGAAGCGCAGCGTCACCCCGGTCACATCGACGGCGCGGAGCCCGCCCCACGCGTCGCGACCGATGCTGCGCACCGGGACGTCCGCCTGGGCGAGGAGTTCCGCGTCGGCGAGCAGCCGGCCGACGTCGCGATCGCCGATCGTCTGCCCCGGCTCCGGCACGGCCGCCGGTCCGGCCTCGATGCGCGTCGCCGCCGCGTCGGCACACCCGAGCTGCAGCACGCGCGACGTCGCGTCGATCGTGACCTCGCGGCCGCTCGCCCGCACGCACCCCGACGGCCGCCGCACGGTGATAGCCAGATCGACGAAGGGCTTCGGAAACTGCCCGCGATGAATCGAAGCGCGGTCGACGTACGGGATCGCCTCGACGCGCGACGCGATCGCGCGCGTATTCACCAGCCAGACGTTCGCATCGGGTGCGATCGCTGCCGCGCGCCGAACGTCTCCGGCGGAAACCGGGGAAGCGAGCGGCACGTCGACCGTCAGGCGCGCGAGCACGAACCACGGCGAGTGCGCGAGCCACGCGACACCCCAGCCGGCAAGTGCCGCGAGCAGCACCGCGATGACCCAAAACGGCCGCACCCGCGCGGCGAGGGACGGCTTCTTGCGCCGCGGCAACGCGTGCGCCGTCGTTCGCGCTCTCACCGTGCGTCCTGCGCCGGCTGGAGATCGAGCACGTAACGCTCGATCGCCTCCGCGACGCCGTCGTGCGCGACGTCGGCCACAACGTGGTCGGCGCGCGCGAGCAGTTCCGGCGGGCCCGACCCCATCGCGACGCCGATGCCGGCCGCTTCGATCAGCGGAACGTCGTTCCAGGCGTCACCGACGGCGAGCGTCTCGTCCAGCGCCACGCCGTAGTGTTCGGCAACGAACGCCAAAGCTTCACCCTTGTTCACCGCCGGATCGACGACCTCGACGAAGTCGACGTGGCTGCGCGTCAGGTACGCGCGCTCGCCGACCACGCCGCGCACCGACTCGATGATGCCGTCCGCGCGGTCGGCGTCGGTCACCAGCACGAGCTTTATCGAAGGCCGCGTCGCGAACGCCTCGGTCAGCGACGGAACGAGCACGGCCTCGACCTTGGCGAGATCCGTGTAGCGCTTCGAGAAGCGGTTGATCTGCTCGACGTACAGCGTGTCGCCGGCATAACACTGCGCGTGCACGGCGTGCGCGTGCGCCCACGTGAGGACGTCGTGGGTGACGTCGGCGCGCACCGGCGTCTGCCGCAGCAGCTTACCGCTCGCGATGTCGTAGATCGCGGCGCCCTGGTAGTTGACCATCGGGCCGCTGATGCCCAGCCGCTCGGCGAACGGGCGCGACGCCTGGAACATGCGGCCCGTGACGATCGTGACGTCGACGCCGGCGGCGCGCGCGCGGCGAACCGCCGCGACGACGCGCGGGCGCAGCACGAGATCTTCGCCGACCAGCGTTCCGTCGAGGTCGAGGGCGACGAGGCGAATCGGCGGCATCTACCGCTCGTTCCCGCCGCGCATCCGCGCGGTCCGCGCGTGCGCCGGGAGTCCCTCGAAGCCGGCCAGCGCGGCCAGCGCGGACGCGTCGGACGCCATGCGCGCGCGGCTGTTCTCGACGAGCGACATCGTGCGCAAGTAATCGAACGTCCGCAACCCCGACGAGAATCGCGCCGCGCCCGACGTCGGCAGCGTGTGGTTCGTGCCGGCGATGTAATCGCCCGCGGCGACCGGTGTGTCGTCGCCGACGAAGATGGCGCCGGCGCGGCGGATCCGCGGCACCCAGGCGTACGGGTCGCCGACCATCAGCGATAGGTGCTCGGGCGCGAATCGCTCGATCACCTCGAGAACCTGGTCGTCGTCCGCCGCGTGCACGAGCCACGCGCGCTCGTCGAGCACGCGCCCCACGATCGCGTCGCGACCGCTCGAGCGGCCGAACGTTCCATCGAGCAGCGAGCCGACGCGCTCCAGCAGCGCGCGATCCGTCGACACCGCGGCGACGCGCGCCAACACATCGTGCTCGGCCTGCGCGACCATCTCGCCGCCCACGAGTTCGGCCTTCGCGCGCCCGTCGGCGACGACGAGCACTTCGGACGGACCGGCGAGCCCGTCGATGCCGCAAGCGCCGAACACCTGCCGTTTCGCCTCGGTGACGTACGCGTTCCCGGGACCAACGATCTTGTCGACGGGCGCGATCGTCGCCGTGCCGTACGCGAGCGCGCCGATCGCCTGCGCGCCGCCGGCCGCGTACAGCTCGTCGACACCGGTGAGCGCGCACGCGAAGAGCACCGCGGGATCGATGCTGCCGTGACGCTGCGGCGGCGTGACGACGACGACGCGCTCGACGCCCGCGACTTTCGCCGGCACGACCGTCATGATGACCGTCGACGGCAGCGGCGCCGTTCCACCGGGCACGTACGCGCCCACGGCTGCGAGCGGTCGCGCGAGGAAGGCATAGCGCGTGCCGTCGGCGGCTCGGTACTCGATCGGCTGCGGCAGTTGGCGGCTGTGGAAGTCGGCGACGCGGTCCCGCGCGAGCGTCAGACCCGCGGCGATCTCGGGCGGTACCAGCGCGCGCGCGTCGTCGAGCGAGGGAATCGGAACGCGCAGCGTGCGCATGCTCGCGTCCGCGAAGTCCCAGCGGCGCGTGTACGCGAGAAGCGCTTCATCGCCCCGTTCGCGGAGGTCCTCGAGGATCGCGCGCACGGCGTCGACAACCTCGCGCGGCGGGCTCCAGCCGCCCGCGTACAGCCCGCGCAGCGCGTGCCGATCGGCCGCGGCGACGATCTTCACGCGCGGATCACGCGGGGACGGCCGTCAACCGGTCGAGCAGTGCCGTGATCGCATCGTACTTCGCCCGAAAGCGCACCGGATTCACGACGAACCGCGCCGTGCTGTCGTCGATTTCCTCGACGACGACGAGGTCGTGCTCGCGCAGCGTGCCGCCCGTGGCGACGAGGTCGACGATGAGATCGGCGAGGCCGACGAGCGGCGCGAGCTCGACGGAGCCGTGCAGCGGGATCAGCTCGACCGGGAGATCGCGCTCGGCAAAGAACGACTCCGCGGAGCGCGTGAACTTCGTCGCGACGCGCAAGAACGTCGGGAACGGCGCGCCTTCGTGGTAGCGATCGATGCGCCGCGCGGCGACGACGAGGCGGCAGTAGCCGAATCCGAGATCGGCGAGCTCGGCCACGTTACGGTCGGTCTCCCACAGCACGTCCTTGCCGACGATGCCGCAGTCCGCCGAGCCGAACTCGACGTACGCCGGCACGTCGGACGGGCGCAGGAACACCAGCGTCGTACCATCGGTGGTCGCTACGGTGAGGCGGCGGCCGACCTCCTCGGGCACGTCGATGCCGGCGGCCCGCAAACGCGCGGCTGCGTCCGCGTACAGTGCGCCCTTCGGCACGGCGATCGTCAGCGAATCGCTCCGAGACTCGGGCGGCTTGCTCACGTTAGCGCGCGTCCCAGTTCGAGAGCGTGCGCGGTACCGGCAGCGAGCCGACGCGCGGTCCGACACGCAGTTCGCGCACGGCGCCGTCGACGGCGATCACGACGCGCGGGATCGAGTGCGCGCGCGCTTCCTCGAGCAGCGCCTCGTCGCCGAGATCGGAGCCGGCATAGCGTACGACGTTGCCCGCGGCGCGTTCGCGTGCCGCGACGATGTCCGAGCCCGCGACGAGCACGTCGATGCGGTGCCGGCGCTGGCGCACGTGCTTGCCGCGCCGCTCGAGCGCGATCAGCAGCCGTTCGACGCCCGCCGTCCAGCCGACCGCCGGCACGTCGAAGCCGAAGCGGGGGAGCAGCGAGTCGTAGCGCCCTCCGCCGCACAGCGGCATGCCGATTTCCTCGACGTAGCCCTCGAACAGGAAGCCGGTGTAATACTCGAGGTCGCGCAGAAGCGCGAAGTCGACGGTGACGCGGTCGCCGTACCCCAGCGACGCAGAACGCCCGAGGATCGCCTCGAGCTCGTCGAGCGCTGCGCGCGACTCGGGCGTGCGGCAGACGCGCCGCGCCGCGTCGATCGCGTCGCGACCTCCGCGCCGGTGCGCGAACTCGACGAGCTCCGGCACGCCGAAGCCGCGCAGCGCGACGAGATTGCGGCGCTTGATGTGCTCCTTCGCCGCGTTCGCACGTGCGTCGTGCAGTCCGACGCCGTCGAGGATGCCGTCGACGACGCGCGCGTCGTTGATGTCGAAGCGCGCGTCGTTCAGGCCGATCTCGGCGAGCGCCTCGATCGCCATGAACAGCGTCTCGGCGTCGGCATCGACGCCGGCCGCGCCGATCAGTTCGACGCCGGCCTGCGTGAGCTCGCGCATCCGGCCTTCTTGCGGCTGCTCGTAGTACCGGAACACGGGCGCGATGTACGCGAGCCGGATCGGCAGCGGCGACTCGCGCATGCGCGTCGACACGAGTCGCGCGACCGGGGTCGTCATCTCCGGCCGCAGCGCGAGCGCGGTCGAGCGGCGGTCGTTGAAGTGGAAGAGAAGCTCGGTCGTCTCTTCGCCGAGACCGCGCTCGAGCACGTCGAAGCGCTCGATGATCGGCGTCTGGACTTCTTCGTATGCCCAGCGCCCGAACACCGCACGCATCTGCTGCTCGATCTCGCGCTTCCGCGCGAGCTCGTGCGGCAGCCAGTCGCGAACCCCGGCGGGAAGCCTCACGCGCGGCCCCGCGCGCTCACGGAGCGCCTTCGCGCACGTTCGGCTCGCCGACGATCGCGACGAGCCTCTCGCGGACGCGCCGATCGGAGGCGACGGCGCGCCGCACCGCGGTGCCGTTGATGTGGAGCACGAGCGGCGTCGTCCCCGACCATTCGGAGATCAGCACGCCGAGCTGGTCGACGTGCTGGCGCGACGACACCGTGACGTGCCAGCCGTCGGGAGGCGGCGGCGCCGAACGCACGCTGCTGCGGTCGAAGGCCTGCACCTCGTTGACCGAGACGTTGAGCTCGAGCGGCGGCTCCTCGCCCGGCGTCGCGCCGCGGCGCTCGCGCAGCCGAAGCCGTCCGATGATGATGACGATCTGGTCCTCGACGAAACGCGCCTGCAAGTCGGCGTACTGCTTCGGAAAGACGACGCATTCCACCGTGCCGGTCATGTCCTCGACCGTCGCGATCAGCATCTGCATCTGCGCCTTCGTCAACGTACGCCGGACGGACGTCACGAGCCCGGCGATCTTGACCGGGCTGTCGTCCTCGAGGTTCCGCAGGTCGCGCACCGCAACGGCGCCGGTACGCGCGAGCGCCTCGGCGACGTCCGCGAGCGGGTGCCCGGAGACGAAGATCCCGAGCGTCTCCTTCTCCCAGGCGAGCTGCTCCATCGTCGTCGGCGCGGACAGCAGGCGCAGCGACGGCGCGAGCGCCGGGTGCGGCTCCTCGATCGTCCCGAACAGCGATGCCTGGCCCATCTCGCGGTCGCGCGCCTCACGTGAGGCGACCTCGAGCGCCGCATCGAGCGCGTCGAGGAGCTGCGCGCGGTTGCCGGGCAGCGGATCGAGCGCACCGCACTTGATCAGCGCTTCGTGGACTTTGCGGTTGACGATCCTCGGATCGATGCGCTGCACGAGGTCAAAGAGGTCCAGGAACGGGCCGCCCTTCTCGCGCGACTCGAGCACGGCGCGCACGGCGTTCTCGCCGACGCCCTTCACCGCAGCCAGACCGAAGCGAATCTCGCTCCCGACCACGGCGAAGTCGACGAGCGAAGCGTTGACGTCGGGCGGCAGGACCGCGATGCCCATCTTCTTCGCCTCGTCGATGTACTCGACGAGCTTGTCGGTCTTGTCGCGCACCGACGACATGAGCGCCGCAAAGTACTGCAGCGGGTAGTTTGCCTTCAGATACGCCGTCTGATACGCGATCCAGCCGTACGCGACGGCGTGCGCCTTGTTGAAGCCGTATCCGGCGAACGGTTCGATGAACGAGAACACTCGCTCGGCGACATCGCGCGGAATCTCGTTGTCGATGCAGCCCTTGATGAACTTCTCTTTGTACTGCGGGATCTTTTCTTTCTGCTTCTTGCCGACGACCTTGCGAAGCTCGTCAGCCTGGCCCATCGAAAAGCCCGCGAGATCGCGCGCGATCCTGAGCACCTGTTCTTGATAGCAGTTGTGCGTTACCGTGCCATTTGCGAGAAAGTACGGCGCGCCTTGGTCGGCCATTTGAATATCGAAGCAGTCGTCATAACCGGCGTCTTCGATTCTATCGATAAACGCGGGCCGTGTGGCCCCTAGGTATAGATCCTCGTACGTCTTCGCATAGGCCGCCCAAAACTCGGGGATGCGCCGAAGATACGCGCTGCCCGGTTGGAGCTTCACGAAGGCAGCGGAACATGCGCGCTTGAGGCATTTCCGGGCCGCGTAATCCGTCACGGCAACGCCTGCCCGCACATTGCTGGCCAAAGCGCCGGTAAGTACCGGCAGCGCATTTCGCTGCCGTTCGACTCTGTAGTGCCTGTCGGGAAGAGTGGGACGTCCAACGAACTTCGTGAAGCGCGAACGGTCCTGGACAAAGACGGCGGTTAGATGGGTGTAGTACGAGACTTTCAACGACGCTAGAAGCTGCGACACCTGATGCACGAGCATCGGTGAGCTCGAGCGAAAGTATACGTTCTGGCCGTAGGAGCCGTCACTGTCCCAAAGGCCGCGCAGCAGTGCGATGCGATCCCGTTCAACCAACACATTCGTGTTGAGTGGTAGTAACTTGTCCGGCGACCTGACACGCCACGAACGCTCTCCATAGATCTCATCGAGCCATAGGGTTAGCGGTGTCGGCTTCGGAGAGGTGTCGAACGCCGGCCGTACATACCACGCGCGCGTGTTGAAATGGACGGTCGTGCGCGCTCCAAAAGCGTTGCGGAAGCGCCGAGCGATATCCTCGGCCTGATCCTTCGTCCCGCACGCGATTTCGGGCGACGAACCCACGAGGTGACCGTCGCCAATCATGATTCCCAGAAGATACGCGCGATCCTCACCGATCTCCCATTCCGGAACGGTGCATCGTAGCGGCCACGCCTCGAACAGGATCGATTTCGGCTCCGTATACAAGTACGCCGACCGTTGCTTATATGCCTGATTTGGTCGCAAGTCGCGCGCAGTGACGTCGCCCACCGGTGTCGGGAATCGGTGATCCTCGGAGCACTCGATCACCGTGCCCGTGGACAGGGTAATCCGCAGCAGCTTCTTCTTGCCGCTCGGCCACACTTTCGCGGCGCGGCCCGGCCGAACGACGCCATCGTCGAACGTCAGAATCTCGTCACCCGGTTGAACATTCTCGATCGGCTTCATGGTGCCGTCAGCGTACCAAACCGGTGTGCCAGCACGTAGGCACGCAATTCCATAGGTTTCCGCGAGAATCGGCTCGAGCTTCGGATGGATGTACGTCGGCGTCTTGCGGCCGAGTTTGCCCGCAATATAGTCGGGGATCCACTCCATCGGGCCCGGCCGGTACAACGCAACGAGCGCGATGACGTCTTCCAACGCGTTCGGCTTCATCTCGACGCAGATGCGCTTCATCCCGTCCGACTCGAGCTGGAACATGCCCAGGGTCTCGCCGCGGGCGATCATCTCGTACGTCTTCGCGTCGTCGTCGGGGATCGTCGCAATGTCGAAGTCCGCATTGACGGTGCGGCGAATCTCGTCCATCGCCGCCTTCATCACCGTGAGGTTGCGCAGGCCCAGGAAGTCCATCTTCAGCAGGCCAACGCGCTCCACCATCGTCATGTCGTACTGTGTGTTGACGCCGTCCTCGCCGATTTTCACCAGCGGGACGTGGTCGGTCAGCGGGTTCTTCGAGATGACGACGCCGGCGGCGTGCGTCGATGCGTTGCGCGCGAGGCCCTCGATCGACTTCGCCGTGTCGAGGAGCTTGCGCATCTGCGGGTCGTGGTTGTAGAGCACGCCCAGCTCGGGAATCTGCTGCAGCGCCTCCGGGATCGTCAGCCCGCCGGGGCCCGACGGGATCAGCTTCGCGACGCGATCGACGTCCGGGAGCGGCACGCCGAGCGCGCGGCCCGCATCGCGCACGGCCGCGCGCGCGGCCATCGTGCCGAACGTGACGATCTGCGCGACGCGGTCCTTGCCGTACTTGTCGGACACGTACCGAATCACTTCGTCGCGGCGCTCGACGCAGAAGTCGGTGTCGATGTCGGGCATCGAGATCCGCTCGGGGTTCAGGAAACGCTCGAAGATCAAGCCGAACTTGAGCGGGTCGAGGTCGGTGATCCGCAGGCAGTACGACGCGATCGAGCCGACGGCGGACCCGCGCCCCGGACCGACCGGAATGTCGCAATCGCGCGCGTACTTGATGAAGTCCCAGACGATCAGAAAGTACGACGCGAACCCCATCGTGTTGATGACGCCCAGCTCGTAGTCGAGCCGCTCGCGCAGCGCCGCATCGTTCTTCGCCCGCTCCGCACCGTAGCGCTCGATCAACCCTTCCTCGCAGATGAGCCGCAGGTACTCCTCAGCGGTGGGCTGGTACGTTGTGTCGGCGCCCCCGTGGGCGTCGACGCTTGCCAACATATCGAGCGCGCCGGGCGTCGCGGGCGCGGAGCGCCGTTCAACCTTCGGCACCGGGTAGTCCGGCAGGTAGAACACCTTCTCCGGGATCTTGATGTCGATCCGCTTGACGATCTCGAGCGTGTTGTCGCACGCCTCCGGGATGTCGGCGAAGAGCTCGCGCATCTCCGCCGCCGACTTCACGTAGAACTGGTCGGAGAAGAACTTCAGCCGGCTCGTGTCCTGCACGGTCTTGCCGGTCCCGATGCAGAGCAGCACGTCGTGCGCCTGCGCGTCACCCTGCGTGAGGTAGTGTGAGTCGTTCGTGGCGACCAGCGGATATCCGAGCTCGCGCGCGATCTTCACGAGCCCTTCGTTGATCGCGTCCTCTTCGGGCATGCCGTGCCGCATGATCTCGATGTAGAACCGGTCGCCGAAGATCTCGCCGAAGACGTTGGCGTTCTTCTTCGCGGTTTCGTAGTCGTTCTTGAGCAGCGGTGCGGATACGAGCGACGACATGCAGCCCGAAAGGACGATCAATCCCTCGTTGTGCTGCGAGAGCAGGTCCATGTCGATCCGCGGCTTGTAGTAGTAGCCTTCGAGAAAGCCCTTCGAGATCAGCGTCGTGAGGTTCTTGTAGCCGGCATCGCTCGCCGCGAGCAGCGTGACGTGCGCCTCGTCGCGCACCGAACGGTCGAGGCGACCGCGCGGCGCGATGTACGCCTCGCAGCCGATGATCGGCGTGAGCCCGACCTTCTTTGCCGTGTCGTAGAACTCGACGGCGCCGAACATCACCCCGTGGTCCGTCAGCGCGATCCCCGGCGCACCCTGCCGCTCGGCCGTTTGGCACAAGGCGTCGACGCGGCACGCGCCGTCGAGCAGCGAGTACTCGGAATGCACGTGCAGATGGACGAACGAGCTCAACGAGAAATCAACCTGCGAGGTGAAAGACGCGGCAACGCGCACGTCTACCTTGGAATCACACGCGCGCCCTGCGAAGGACACCAACCCTTTTCGGACGAGAACAGTTCCCACAGCCGTGGCTTCTCGAAGCAGTGACACCATGGGGACCGACGAGCTCGACGCGCTCCGCGCCGAGATCAAGCAACTGCGCGCCCGCGTCGCCGCGCTCGAGGCCGAGCGCGAGGAGCTGGCACAGACCGACGCCGCGACCGGGCTGCCCAACGGCCGCGCGTTCGAGGTGCTCGCCGAGCGAGAGCTGCACAACGGCAGCCGCTACGGCGGCTTGATGGCGTTGCTCGTGCTCGACGTTGCCGAGCGGAGCGGCACCGGGCCGCGCGCGCCGGCCGCCACAGGCGACGGAGCCCTCGCTTTGCTTGCCGACGCGCTGCGTTCAGGCGCCCGGCGCGGAGACGTCGCGGCACGCTACGGCGAATCCGAGTTCGTCCTACTGATGGTGCAGTGCGGCCGGTCGGGCGCCGTCACTGCGCTCGCCCGCCTGAACCACCGCCTCGCGCAAGCGGGTGTGCCGTGCTCCGCCGGGATCGCCGTGTTTCCCAACGACGGCGAGGAGTTGCGCGCGCTGCTCGACGCCGCGCGCGCCGCCGCTCGGGCGAAAGCGCCGTAGGGCTGGAACGCCGCGGCGATGGGCGGGTCGGTGAGCGGCGTCGAGGCCGGCGACCGCGTGCGACGAAGGTTGTGCGTCGCGCAAGCGGTTTCTCGTACACTCTATCCGTTGAACTCCCTCGTCCCGAAGGGACCAAGCTGACAAGGTGATCAAGCACGACATCGTCGTGGTCGGCGGCGGGCTCGCTGGGATGCGTGCCGCGGTCGAGGCGGCGGAGCGCGGCGCGGACGTCGCGATCGTCTCGAAGATGCACCCGGTTCGGAGCCATTCGGGCGCCGCCCAGGGCGGCATCAACGCGGCGCTCGGCAATCGCGAGGAAGACTCGCCCGAGAACCACGCCTTCGACTGCGCGAAGGGCTCGGATTACCTGGGCGACCAGGACGCGATCGAGGCGATGGCCGATGATGCGCCGCGCCAAATCATCTGGCTCGAGCACCGCGGCTGCATCTTCTCGCGCATGCCCGATGGCCGGATCGCACAGCGTCCCTTCGGCGGCGCGGGATCGCCGCGTACGTGCTACTCCGCCGACGTCACCGGCCTCGTCATCCTGCACACGCTGTGGGAGCAGCTGGAACGGTTCGGGGTCAAGGTCTACGAGGAGTATTTCGCGACCGCGCTGTGCGTCGAGGACGGTATCGGCAGCGGGATCGTCGCCTACAACATGCGCAACGCCGAGCTCGAGCTCGTCGCGGCGAAGGCGACCATCTTCGCCACCGGCGGGCTGGGCCGCGTCTATCGCAAGACGACCAACGGCTACGCGTCGACGGCCGACGGCATGGCGATCGCCTACCGCGCCGGCATCCCGCTGATGGACATGGAATTCGTTCAGTTCCACCCGACCTCGCTCAAGGAGAACGGCGTCCTGCTCTCCGAGGCGGCGCGCGGCGAGGGCGCGTACCTGCTGAACGCCGACGGCGAGCGCTTCATGTTCAAGTACGCGCCGAACAAGGGCGAGCTCGCCTCGCGCGACGTCGTCAGCCGCGCGGAGTGGACCGAGATCACGGATGGCCGCGGCATCGACGGCTGCGTGCTGCTCGACCTGCGGCACCTCGGCCGCGAAAAGATCCTCGAGCGCCTTCCGCAGATCCGCGAACTCGCGCTCGACGCGACGGGCAAGGACGCGATCGACACCCCGATTCCGATCCTGCCGGGTATGCACTACGCGATGGGTGGGATTGCGACCGACAAATGGGGCGCAACGAAGATTCCCGGGGTGTACGCCGCGGGCGAGTGCGCGTGCGTGTCCGTGCACGGCGCGAATCGCCTCGGCGGCAACTCGCTGCTCGAAACGATCGTGTTCGGCTCGCGCGCCGCACAGCACGCATCCGACTACATCAAGCAGCTCGGCGACGTGCGCCCGAGCGATGCGACGCTCGCGCGCGAACGCGACCGCATCGACGGCATGCTCGCGCGGAGCGGCGGCGAGCGGCACAGCCGCGTGCGCAAGGCCGTCAACGACGCCATGAGCGACCACGCGTTCATCTTCCGCGAAGAGACCGACCTGAAATCCGGCATGGACGAGCTCCGCCGGGCGCGCGAGATGGCGCAGACGATGACGGTTCAGGACAAGTCGAAGACGTTCAACACCGACCTGATCGGCGCGCTCGAAACCGAGTTCTTGGCGGACGTCGCGCAGCCGATCATGCTCGGCGCGCTCAACCGTCAGGAGTCGCGCGGGGCGCAGGCGCGCACGGACTTCCCGGAGCGCGACGACGACAAGTGGATGGTCCACACCCTCATGCACTACCGCGGCCCGACGCGCGATCCGGAACCGGACTACTCGCGCAAGGTGACGATCACCAAATGGCAGCCCGCGGTCCGGACGTACTAGTATGGCCTACACCTTAGACATCTTTCGCTTCGATCAGGCGACCGACGAGATTCCGCACCGGGATCGCGTCGAGATCACCGAGCTGCCCGATACGGTCACCGTGCTCGATGCGCTCGAGCACGCGAAGGCCGAGATCGACGGCTCGATCACGTTCCGCCGGTCGTGCCGCTCCGCGATCTGCGGCTCGTGCTCGATGAACATCAACGGCACGACGGGCCTCGCGTGCAAGACGCCGGTGCGCTCGGTGCTCAAGTCCGACAACACGATTGCGATCGACCCGATGCCGAACTTCCAGCCCATGAAGGACCTCGTGGTTCACATGGACCCGTTCTGGGACAAATACACGCGCCTCAAGCCGTACCTGCAGCCCAAGGACAAGGACTCGGATCACACGACCGAGCGGCGCGTGTCGCCCGAGGACATGAAAAAGCTCGTCGCGGTCGCGAACTGCGTGATGTGCGCGACGTGCTACGCGCTGTGCCCGGTCGTGTCCGTCGATCCGGCGTTCGCCGGCCCTGCGGCGATCGCGTACGCGTACCGCTTCATCGAGGACGTACGCGACTCGAAGCGCAAGGAGCGCGCCGCGCAGATCAGCGACGACTACCTCTGGCTGTGCGCGCACTGCTACGCGTGCTCGTACTGCCCCAAGCACGTCGACCCGCACGACGACATCATCGCGGTCAAGCGCGCGACGATCGAGGAAGGCATCACCGACGCGGCCGGCCCGCGCCACGCGCTGGTCGTCGCCAAGACGATCAAGCAGACCGGGATGCTGCACGAGACCGAGGTCGTTCAAGGGACGGTCGGGCGCTTCAACATCAGGGGCCTGATCAAGGTCTCGCCGTTCGCGATCCGCTTGACGCTGGCCGGCAAGATGCCGCCGATGTTCCTCAAGCCCGTGCCGAAGGTCGACGAAATCCGGACCATCTTCGAGACCCTGGAGGCTCCGACGCTCTGATGACCGCTACGCTGGAGAAACCGCAGATCCGCGGCAAGTCGAAGTCCGCGCAAATGCGCAAGTACGGCTTCTTCCCGGGCTGCGTCGCCAAAGAGTCGTGCAAGGAGCTCTTCAACTCGACGATGCACCTCGCCGACCGGCTCGGCATCGAGCTCGTCGAGCTGACGGCGGCGTCGTGCTGCGGCGCCTCGGTGTTGAACGACACGAACCGCGATGTCGCGCGCGTGCTCAACGCGCGCACGTACGCGCAGGCCGAGGCGCTCGGCCTCGACGACGTGATCACGATCTGCTCGACGTGCACCGGCCACATGCGCGCCGCGAACAAGGAGCTGCTCGAGAACGAAGGCCACATGGGACAGGCCAACGCGATCCTCGGCAAGTTCGGCGCGAAGTACGAAGGCACAGTGATGGTGCGGCATCTGCTGTGGCTGCTCATCGACGACATCGGCCTCGCCGAGCTCGAGAAGATGGTCGTGAAACCGCTCAACGGACTGAAAGTCGCGCCGTTCTACGGCTGCCACATCATCCGGCCGGAATCCGTGAACGGCTGGGAATCGGCGCGCAATCCGCACTCGCTCGAGGACCTGATCGTCGCGCTCGGCGGCGAGGCCGTCGAGTACGCCGGGAAGACGCGCTGCTGCGGCTTCCACGTGCAGCTCGAGAAAGACGGCATCGCCGCGAACATGGTCGGTCAGAACATGCGCATGGCGAAGGACCAGGGTGCCGAGGCGGTGCTCACGCCGTGCCCGCTGTGCCACCTCGCGCTCGACGGATACCAGGCCGACGCGGTGTCGCGCTGGGGTCGCACGGACTTGCCGATCTTCCACCTTCCGCAACTCGTCGCGCTGGCGCTCGGGGTCGACCCGACGCTGCTCGGCATGAACAAGCACATCATCACGCCGGGGCTGGTGCTCCAGCAGCGCGATCTCGCGCCGGCGCACGTCGCGTAGCGCCACGGCCGGGCGCGGTCACGCGAAAAGGACGCCGCAGGGCGTCCTTTTTGCTCCGCGCGATCAGCGCCGATCGAACACTAGACGCGGTTGCGGCGTTCCTCGACGAAGCCGCCCCAGTAGATGAGCGCGACGAGTGCGATGCTCATCACCGCAAGCAGAATCGGGATCAGAATATAGTCGGCCACGGCATCATCTATTCCCCAAACGCGCGGGCGCCCTCCTCGCGTCATCCTGAGCTTGCAACCGCGTCATCCTGAGCTTGCAACCGTGTCATCCTGAGCTTGTAACCGTGTCATCCTGAGCTTGTAACCGTGTCATCCTGAGCTTGTCGAAGGGCGACGGTCCACGCGGCGGGTAGACCGACCGCGATGGACGTCGAGATCACCCTGAAGGTCAACGGCGCCGCTCGGCGCGTGACGGTCGATACGCGAACGACGCTGCTCGACGCGTTTCGCGAGCGCCTCGGCATCACGGGCCCGAAGAAGGGCTGCGACCACGGCCAGTGCGGTGCGTGCACGATCCTGATCGACGGCCGCCGGGCGAACAGCTGCTTGGCGCTCGCGGTCGCGCACCAGGACGCCGACCTCACGACGATCGAGGGTATCGGGACGCCGGACGATCTCCACCCGCTGCAGCGCGCGTTCATCGCGCACGACGCACTCCAGTGCGGCTACTGCACGCCGGGCCAGATTTGCTCCGCGATCGCGATGTACGAGGAAGTGCGCGCGGGCTGGCCGAGCTACGTGACGGGCGATCTCGCCGCCGACGCGGTCACGCTCGACGACGACGAGATCCGCGAACGGATGAGCGGCAATCTGTGCCGGTGCGCCGCATACGCGAACATCGTGCCCGCGATCGCGGAAGTCGCGCTTCGACAGGCACAGGACGGGCCGCACCGATGATCCCGTTCCGCTACGAGCGCGCGTCGGACGGCGCCGCCGCGGTCGCGACGCTCGCGCGCGAGCGCGGCGCGACGTATCTGGCCGGCGGCACGAACCTCGTCGACCTGATGAAGCTCGGCGTCGCGACGCCCGACCTGCTGGTCGACGTCGCGAAACTGCCGTACGATCGCATCGAAGACTTGCCGGACGGCGGCCTGCGCATCGGTGCGACGGTGAAGAACAGCGACCTCGCGGCAGACCGCCGCGTGCGCGAGCGGTATCCGATGCTCTCGCGAGCGCTTCTCGCCGGCGCGTCGGGACAGCTTCGCAACGTCGCGACGACGGCGGGCAATCTGCTGCAGCGGACGCGGTGCGTGTACTTCCAAGACACCTCGAAGCCGTGCAACAAACGCCGACCGGGCAGCGGCTGCTCCGCGCGCGACGGCTATCACCGCAACCTGGCAATCCTCGGCGCGTCGGAGGCGTGCATCGCGACGCATCCATCGGACATGGCGGTCGCGCTCGCCGCGCTCGACGCGACCGTGCGGGTGCAGGGCGCTGGCGGCGAGCGCGCGATCGCGCTGTTGGAGTTCCACCGGCTGCCGGGCGATGAGCCGCAGCGCGACACCGTGCTGGACCACGGCGACCTCGTGACGGCGATCGACGTTCCCGCGCTGCCGTTCGCGGCCCGTTCGGCGTACCGCAAGGCGCGTGACCGCGCGTCGTACGCGTTCGCCCTCGTCTCCGTCGCCGCGGCGCTCGACGTCGACGGCGGATCCGTCCGCGATGTGCGCCTCGCCCTCGGCGGCGTGGCGCACAAGCCGTGGCGCGCGCTGCGCGCCGAAGACGCGCTACGGGGCGGACCGGCCACCGAAGCTGCGTTCCGCGCCGCAATCGAGCGCGAGCTCGAGGCCGCGCGGCCGCTGCGTGACAACGCGTTCAAGGTGACGCTCGCGCGCAACCTCGTGACACGCGTGCTGGCCGACCTCGCCGGAGTGTCGCGATGATTGCCGCACGCGCCATCGGCGCTCCGCTCGACCGCGCCGACGCTCCGCTCAAGGTCGCCGGCGCCGCGACGTACGCCTTCGAACATCGAGCGCAGCGCCCGGGCTACCTGTTTGTCGTGCAGAGCACGATCGCGAAGGGCCGCGTCGCGTCGATCGACGCCGATGCGGCGCGCGCGCTGCCCGGCGTGATCCTCGTGCTGACGCACGAGAACGCGCCGCGCATCGCCTCGCCCGACGACGAAGCGCTGCGCGTCCTCCAGACGGACGCCGTCGCGTACCACGGGCAGATCGTGGCGGCCGTGGTCGCCGAGACGCCGGAGATCGCGCGCGAAGCGTCGGCACTGATCGGCCTGCGCTACAACCACGACGCGCACGACGTCGTGCTGCGCGCGGATCATCCGGGCCTCTACAAGCCGCCGCACGTCAACCCGAAATTCGAGACGGACACCGAGCACGGCGACCTCGCCGCGGCGCTCGCGAGCGCCGCGCTCGCGCACGACGCGACGTACGTCACGCCGCACTATCACAACAACCCGCTCGAGCCGCACGCGACGATCGCGGAGTGGAACGACGACGGTCTCGTGCTGTACGACGCGAACCAAGGGCCCGCACAACATCCTCGAAGATGTCGCGAAGGCGTTCGCGCTGCCGCCGCAGCGCGTGCGCATCATCTCGCCGTTCGTGGGCGGCGCGTTCGGCTCGAAGGCATTCACGCACCCGCACGTGATCCTCACCGTGATGGCGGCCAAGCTCGCGGCGCGCCCGGTGAAGTTCGAGCTCACGCGACAGGCGATGTTCTCGCTGGTGGGCTACCGCACGCCGACGATCCAGCGCGTACAGCTCGCCGCGACGCGCGACGGGACGCTGACCGCGATCGCGCACGACGTGATCGAGCAGACGTCGACCATCGAAGAGTTCGCCGAGCAGACGGCGGTCGCGACGCGAACGATGTACGCCGCGCCGAACCGCCGCACCACGCATCGGCTCGTGCGACTCGACATGCCGTCGCCGACGATCTTCCGCGCGCCGGGCGAGTGTCCCGGCATGTTCGCGCTCGAATGCGCCATGGACGAGATGGCGCTGGTGTGTGGGCTCGACCCGGTCGAATTCCGCGTGCGCAACGAGCCGTCCATCGACCCCGAGGAAGGGCATCCGTACAGCAGCCGCGGGCTCGTCGCGTGCTTGCGCGAAGGCGCGCGGCGATTCGGGTGGAGCGCCGCGCGGCGGCCCGGCATGCGGCGAGACGGCCGCTGGTACGCCGGCACCGGCGTCGCGGCGTCGACGTACCCGACGCGCCGCCGCCCGTCGAACGCGCTGGTTCGACTCAACCGCGACGGCCGGTACGACGTGCTGATCGACGCATCCGATCTCGGCACGGGCACGTGGACCGCGTTGCGCCAGATCGCGGCCGACGCGCTCGACGCGCCGTACGAGCGCGTGCACCTCGACATCGGCGACTCCTCGCTGCCGAAGGCACCCGGTGCGGGCGGCTCGATGGGGATCGCGTCGTGGGGGACGGCGATCTGCGACGCCGCGGAGAAGCTGCAGGCGCGCCTGCGCGAGCACGGCGGTTCCGTGCCGGCGGACGGTCTCGAAGCGCGCGGCGAAGCCGGCGAGAATCCGGAAGCGAAGAAGCTCTCCATGCACGCGTTCGGCGCGCAGTTCGTCGAAGTGCGCGTCGACGCGGACACCGGCGAAGTGCGCGTGCCGCGCATCACCGGCGTGTTCGGGGTCGGCCGCGTGATCAACCCGAAGACGACGCGCTCGCAGCTGCTCGGCGGCATGACGATGGGACTGTCGATGGCGCTGCACGAGGAGTCCGTCCTCGACGCGGCGTTCGGACACTTCGCGAACCACGACCTCGCCGAGTACCACATCGCGACGAACGCGGACGTCGGCGCGGTCGACGTCGCCTGGATCGACGAGTACGATCGGCAGGTGAATCCCATGGGCGCGAAGGGCGTCGGCGAGATCGGGATCGTCGGGACCGCGGCCGCGGTCGCGAACGCGGTCTACGACGCGACGGGCATCCGTCTCCGCGAGCTGCCCGTGCGGCTCGACAAGCTGCTGCACTGAGCGATCAGCGATCGACGAGCCGGCTGTGCGCGCCCGGCCCTGCGACCGCGTCCAGCACCCACGGCACGGTCGAGCTGATGAATGCGCGCCAAATCGGGAACTGGCCGTAATCCACGGCACGTCCATGAACGCGACGCGGCCCGACGACGCTCGCCGCGCCACGCCACGCTACGCGCCCGCCGGCTGCGCCGCCCAACTGCGGAAGTAGCTTTCGTCCTCGACCGCCGCCGCGGCCTCCGCGATCCGGAGCGGAGCGTACGCGTCGATCGCGACCGCGAGCTCGTCCGTCGAGGGCTTGCCGAGCGACGCTTCGACCGCGCCCGGCTGCGGGCCGTGCGGCGCGCCGGCGGCGTGCAGCGTGACCGACTGGGTCTCGATGCCGCGCCGCGACATGAAATTGCCGGACGCGTAGTAGATGATCTCGTCGCAGTCGACCGAGGAGTGGTTGTACGGCGCGGGCACCGCGAGCGGATGGTAGTCGAACATGCGCGGCGCGAACAGGATGAACGCGGCGCCCGGCGCGTCCCAGATCTGGTGCGACGACGGCGGCTGGTGCAGCTTGCCGGTGATGGGCGCGTACTCGTCCGCGCTGAACGCCCACGGATAGCAGTATCCGTCCCACCCGACGACGTCGAACGGATGGTGCGCGACGACGTACTTCGCGTGCCGGCCCTTCGCGGTCACGCGCACGTCGAAGGCGCCCGTGGCATCGATCGGGTCCTGCAGCACCGGCGCGCGAAAGTCACGCTCGTAGTACGGCGCGTGCTCCGCGAGCTGTCCGAACTCGTTGCGGAGCTTGCGCGGGATCGTGATCTGACCGGACGATTCCGCGACGAACAGCGTCGTCGGCGCGTCGGGCTGCAGACGATACGTGGTCCCCATCGGCACGTACAGGTAGTCGTGCGCGCGGTACGCGAGCGCGCCGAACGGCGACTCGAGCGTACCGCTCCCCGCCTGCACGAACAGCATCTCATCGCCGCTGGCATTCCGGAAAAAGTACTCCATCCGTTCGGTGACGACAGCCGTCGAGAGAACGATGTCGTCGTTGCCGACGAGCGGCACGCGGGCTTCCACGGCATCCCCGCGCTGCTGCTGCCGGCCCGTGAACCAATGCCGATTGCGTAACGGATCGTTCGGCAGGAAGCGCACGATCGGGCGCTCCCACGGCTGCACGTCGAGCGTCGCCGTCGGCGGGCGCAGATGATACGAGAGCGAGTAGACGCTCTCGAAACCCTTGGTCGACATCAGCTCTTCGGCGTACAGCGCGCCGGCCGGCGAACGAAACTGCGTGTGTCGCTTGTTCGGGAGGCGCCCCGCGCGTGCGTAGAAGGCCATGGCAAAATCGTTCCCGTCGCGGATCGCCGAATCTCGGCCGCTGCGAGCGGACCCTTGGGCTGTTGGTCGTCAGCGCCTGCAGGATGCACGAATAATGCCACGAAGTAGCCGAGCCCCTGCGAGTGCGAGGCATGGTTGCCATGGCGCGTCTTCAGCATTCTTTGCGTACCGTTGCTTGGTCAGCGGTGCTGTCGCTCGGGGGCTTCGCGGCCGCCTGCAGCGGCAGCGGCGGCACGGCGAACACCACGCCGCCTGCCCAGACGGCGACTCCGGTACCGACCGCGACGCCGACACCGACGCCGAAGCCGAGCGGGAGCCCCGGTGCGCCTACCCCGACCCCGACGGCGACCGCGACGCCGACACGCACGCCGACGCCGACCCCGACGCCGACCGGCGCGGCAACGCCAACCCCGACGCCGACGCCCGGGCCGACGGGAAGTCCCGTCGGAACGACGTCGTGCTCGGTGCCTGCGGCGACGGTTCCGGGCAACTACGTATCGATCGTCACGAGCGGGAACGTCACCGGCAACACGTATGCGATGGACGGAACGTCGCCGGACAACGTGTTCTCGATCGACCAGTATTCGACGCCGTCGCCGTCTCCGACGCCGACCGTCACGCCCTCACCGGGACCGACCGTGACTCCGAGTCCCGGACCGACGCCCACCCCGGGGCCGACACCGACGCCGGTCATGATCACGTTCTATTACGGTCAATATACGTGGAGTGGGCCCTTCACCGGCACGGCGCTCGCCGGAGGGACGTACACCGTGCAGGCAGGCTCCGGGTGCTTCACGATGATCTTGACGCAGCCGCCGGGCGGCACGATCGGCCAGGCCCGGCCTTTCCAAAGCGGCTCGGATAACGCGTTCGGCGACGGAGCGCCGCAAACGCCGAGCGTGCCCTACCAACTCACTCTGATCGACGAAGGTCCGCTCACGTCGCTGACGATCAACAACGTCACGCGCAGCACCGGCAGCGGCTCGTTCGCGTTCACGAGCACCAGCCCGAACTCGTCGAACGTCACCGGCAACATCACGATTACCGGAAGCGAGACGTTCACGTCGGCGGAGCGGTCATCGCGGTGGCAGGCGGCGATACGACAGATCGAGCGGATTCGCGCGCACGCGCACACGCGACGGCGTCGATGAGCGCGAGCGGGTGATTGCGGATGGGCCCGGCGCCATTGCGCCGGGCCCTGCTGCGTAGCGAGCGGCCGATCGGGTACGAATTTACCATGCCGTACCTGCGCCTCTCCTCGCTCCCGCTCGGCGAAAGCGCGAAGCGCCATCTCGCCGACGAGCTGACCGCGACGGTCCTCGACATCCTGCCCGATGAGAAGCCCGAGTGGACGAGCGTACACTTCACGCCCTTCCAAGCCGACGAGTTCGCGATCGCGGGCCGACTCGTCTCGGACGGCGGCATCGCGGACACGCACCTGGAGATCAGCGCCCCGGGCGTCGATGAAAAGAGCTGGTTCGCGTTGCGCAACCGGCTCACGGACGTCCTCGTCGAGGCGCTCGGGATCCCCGAAGCCGAGCGGTGGCACGTCAACGTGAAGCTGAACCGGTACGATCCGCACTCGTTCGCGGTCGCGGGGAATGCCGCGGACGAGGTCGCGGGCCTCACGTCGGCGGAGACGCCGGCGAGGCGACGTCCGCGGCTGCGCAAGCGCGTGCTGCTCGGCTTTCTCGCGGGCGCGTTCATCGGCTTCCGGTGGCTCTCGCGCCGCCTCGCGAACGACGCGGAGGTCGACGTCGCCCCGCCGAGCGCACGGGGGACCGCAACAGACGAGCAGCGCGACGCGACGCTCGCGACCGCGAGCCAAGCGCAAGAGTTCTGAAAAAGCGACGAGCCCGCTCGATCGGCTGATCGGCGGGCTCGCTGCTACGGATTATCTGGCGGCGTCCTACTCTCGAGGGACCCTGCGGTCCGACTACCATCGGCGCTGGCGGGCTTAACTGCCGTGTTCGGGATGGGAACGGGTGGAACCCCGCCGCCATGGCCGCCAGAAACTTGATCCGCACCGCGACGCCGAGCCGGAGCTCGAGGCGATCGCGGGCGAAAGCTGCACAGAGAAGAACTTCCATGGGCCAAACGCAATTGCGTTCGTTGTTAGCGTGCGTAATAAGTTTCCGGGCGATTAGTACCGGTCAGCTGCAGCGATTACTCGCCTTCCACCTCCGGCCTATCAACGTGGTAGTCTCCCACGACCCTTCACCCTTGCGGGATTGAGATCTCATCTTGAAGTCAGTTTCACGCTTATATGCTTTCAGCGTTTATCTGATCCGAACGTAGCTACCCGGCTATGCCGTTGGCACGACAACCGGTTCACCAGAGGTTCGTTCAACCCGGTCCTCTCGTACTAGGGTCGACACTCCTCAAATCTCCTACGCCCACGGCGGATAGGGACCGAACTGTCTCACGACGTTCTGAACCCAGATCGCGTACCGCTTTAATGGGCGAACAGCCCAACCCTTGGGACCTACTACAGCCCCAGGATGCGACGATCCGACATCGCGCGTTTTCCATCATTACTGATGGCGCAGACTATATCTTCACCCTGCTCAAATTTCTGAGCGAGGGGCCGGCGTCTGATGGCGGTCATAGATTTGCTCGCATTCACGAGCAGAACGCACCATCTCACCATCCCGGACGGGATGGATCAGTCGTTACGGGGTCATGCCGGCAACTTGTACTCGAACTCCGGAAGGATGTTCGGCCGAACGATCTCCTTGAACAGCGGCACGCTCGCCACGGCTATTCGCAGTAGCTCTTGTCTTTGTTCATCGAAGATCGAATCCCGAACTGTCCGTCCAGCATGGACATCAATCGTTCCTGATCGGCTGCTCGTAGCAATGATTGATCTCCAGCAATGCGTTCTTCTTGCACCGCATTGCTCCGTCGCCGAGTAGGGACCCGACGACGATCGAGTGTAGAGTTTCCGACAGACTTCCCACGGTATTGTCCTCGTCTTCAGTCCTAAGACGATTGGAGTTCACCGTTATAAGCCGGAACTTTGCCATGATGTTTCCATCATGTCACCCCTGATGTTGAGGTGCCAAACCTCCCCGTCGATGTGGACTCTTGGGGGAGATAAGCCTGTTATCCCCAGAGTAGCTTTTATCCGATAAGCGACGGCCCTTCCATTCGGTACCGCCGGATCACTTAGCCCTGCTTTCGCACCTGCTCGGCCTGTCCGCCTCGCAGTCAAGCTCCCTTTTGCCTATGCACTCGTCGAACGGTTTCTGACCGTCCTGAGGGAACCTTTGGGCGCCTCCGTTACTCTTTAGGAGGCGACCGCCCCAGTCAAACTGCCCACCTGACGCTGTCTCCCCGCCGGATTACGGCGGTAGGTTAGAATCCCAAGATTTTCAGGGTGGTATCCCAAGGTTGCCTCCCCGCGAGCTAGCGCCCGCGGATCGTCGGCTCCCACCTATCCTGTACAGAAAATCTCAAGACCCAACATCAGGATACAGTAAAGCTTCATGGGGTCTTTCCGTCCTGCCGCGGGTAACCAGCATCTTCACTGGTACTGCAATTTCGCCGGGATCCCCATCGAGACAGTGCCCAAGTCGTTACTCCATTCGTGCAGGTCGGAACTTACCCGACAAGGAATTTCGCTCAGTTTATTCCGACGCTTTCACGTCGGACTGGACTCTATCTTCATCCGAATCTAGTAACTCCGACAATCTTGGGCGATCGCCGGTATTCATCGAAGCTGCCAGCTTCGCTATGTCGCGCAGTCCATCGACGGTCAAGTGCCGGCGCTCGTCCATCATGCGAAGGACGTCGGAGAATTTCAGCGCATCGACACGCTTCTTCGTTCGCAGACGATGCTGCTCGAAGAATCGCGCGATCTCGCGGAGATGCTCGATGCGGCGCACCCGGTACTCCCATCGTTCGCCGTGATTTCGACACACGCGTCCGAAGCCGAAAAATCGCTTCAGGGCGTGTAAGACGTCGAGGTCACGATTATGTTGAACGACGCGGAATTCCGGAATGACCTGCATCCCGATCGTGGCCGTCGGGTTTCGCTGGATTCCGACGAAGAAGCATCCTTCTCCATCGACGAATCCGACCACCCAATCCGGACTGAGTTCCATTGCGACTGCCAGCTCCTTTTCGAGCTCGGATGCCTGGCGTATCGTCTCTGAGGATCCCCGGACGAGCCGGGTTTCCTGCGGATTGTCCAATCCCGGGCCGTTGTTACTGGATCGCGAGCGATCCGAGTAGGCCGGGCTATCAGGATGTTCCCGCATATAGCCAGGTATGAACCCGTGCGTTACCGCACGGGAAGGCAACGTTGGTCACCTTAGGACGGTTATAGTTACCGCCGCCGTTTACTGGGGCTTCAATTCAAAGCTTCGCTTGCGCTAACCTCTCCTTTTAACCTTCCAGCACCGGGCAGGAGTCAGCCCCTATACGTCCGCTTTCGCGTTCGCAGAGACCTGTGTTTTTGTTAAACAGTCGCTTGGGCCTATTCACTGCGACCCCCCTCGGCTTTCGTCGTGAAGACTAGACCAAAAGGGGCACCCCTTCTCCCAAAGTTACGGGGCTAATTTGCCGAGTTCCTTAACAGGGATTCTCCCGTCGCCTTAGCATGCTCTGCCAGTCTACCAGTGTCGGTGTGCGGTACGGGCACCTATGTCATTGCTAGAGACTTTTCTTGGCAGCGTGGAGTCGATCACTTCGGACCACAAGGGTCCTCGCACTCGCATCTCGGAGTTGCCAGGCGGATTTGCCTACCTGACCCCCTACCTGCTTCGACACACATCCGATAGTGTGCTGACCTATCCTCCTGCGTCATCCCTTCACTTCATAGACTCTTGCGAACACCGAACGGACCTCGATCGCTCGAGGCCGGCCGCTGTTCGGAAGAGTCTAAACTGACGTCGGTGGTAGCCGAATATGAACGGCTTGGCCATCGCCTACGCTTCTCAGCCTCGGCTTAGGACCCGACTCACCCTGAGACGATTGACGTAGCTCAGGAAACCTTAGACTTCCGGCGTGCGGGGTTCTCACCCGCATTTATCGCTACTTATACCTGCATTCGCACTTGTCGTTCGTCCACCGATCCTCACGGTTCGGCTTCAGCCTACGCGACAACGCTCCCCTACCGATGTTTGCACATCCCATAGCTTCGGTTCGATGCTTGAGCCCCGTTACATTTTCGGCGCCGCCTCACTCGACTAGTGAGCTATTACGCACTCTTTCAAGGGTGGCTGCTTCTAAGCCAACCTCCTAGTTGTCTGTGCGAAACGACTTCCTTTACCACTGAGCATCGATTAGGGACCTTAGCTGATGATCTGGGCTGTTTCCCTTTTGACGATGGAGCTTATCCCCCACCGTCTGACTGCTGCGCAATACGCCCTGGTATTCGGAGTTTGATGGGGTTCGGTAACCCGGTAAGGCCCCTAGCCCTGTCAGTGCTCTACCCCCAAGGTTTAATACGCAACGCTAGTCCTCAAACTATTTCGGGGAGAACCAGCTATCTCCAGGTTCGATTGGCTTTTCACCCCTATCCACAGCTCATCCAATGTTTTTTCAACAACAACAGGTTCGGCCCTCCACATGAGGTTAATCATGCTTCAGCCTGGCCATGGATAGATCACCTGGTTTCGGGTCTACTGATACAGACGAATCGCCCTATTCAGACTCGCTTTCGCTGCGGCTCCGGCTCTTCACCTTAACCAAGCCTGTACCACGTAACTCGCAGGTTCATTCTTCAATAGGCACGCGATCAGCCTTGCTTGCGCATGGGCCTTTCACGGTTTGTAAGCACACGGTTTCATGTTCTATTTCACTCCCCTTCGGGGGTTCTTTTCACCTTTCCCTCACGGTACTATGCGCTATCGGTCACGACAGAATATTTAGCCTTGGAAGATGGTCCTCCCAGATTCAGACAGGGTTTCTCGTGCCCCGCCTTACTTACGAACGATCGAGTCAGTCCAACCGATTTCGACTACGGGACTATCACCGTCTTTGGTGCGGCTTTCCAGCCGGCTTCGTCTATCGAAAGGATTTCTTACTGACCTCGAGGTGCAGCACCCTCGACTGATCGCCGTGCAACCCCCCTTCACGCAACGCTGCTACGCTTACACGTGCGGGGTTTAGGCTCTTCCCGGTTCGCTCGCCACTACTACGGGAATCTCGGTTGATGTCTTTTCCTCCGGCTACTTAGATGTTTCAGTTCACCGGGTATGCTCTACCGCGACTATTGTATTCATCGCGGAGTACGTGTCCATGACGACACGTGGGTTGCCCCATTCGGAAATCTCGGGATCATTGCTCGTTGGCAGCTCCCCCAAGCTTATCGCAGCCTGCTACGTCCTTCATCGCCTGTCGTGCCAAGGTATCCACCATGTGCTCTTGTTTACTTACTAAGACGCGTTCAAAGGAACACAATTTCTGAAATTGCAGTCCATGCTCTCGCATGGACCCGCTCTCATGTTTGGCACATGAAAGTTCTTCTCTATGCAGTTTTCAAGGTACGAGGACTCGCAAATCGCGCGAACGCGATTGGTCCGTGCCCTCAAAGCTGAACAGTGCAGCCCGGTGATTGCGCGCCTTTTTGCCGATCGGCTTCGTCGCTCGGTCGCTCGTGATCGTTAGACCACTTCGCTTCCTCGCTCCTCGCGCTCGACAAAAATTCGGGCAATCACATTCGGTGACTTCCATCGCGGAAGCCGCGCAACGGATGCTGAAAAACATCCGGCCGCTGATCTCATCCAGACCTTAGCTCCAATGAGCCGGCTGAACCCTGATCGCGCGGCATCGTCTGTGGTCGACCTAGAATGTATACGCCGTTGCGATCGCGCTAGGCGAGATCCAACGACATGTACTCCTTAGAAAGGAGGTGATCCAGCCGCACCTTCCGATACGGCTACCTTGTTACGACTTCGTCCCCCTTACCTAGCACACCTTAGACGCCTTGCTCCCTTGCGGGTTGCACGGGCGGCTTCGGGTACACTAAACTCAGGTGACGTGACGGGCGGTGTGTACAAGGCCCGGGAACGTATTCAACGCAGCGTAGCTGATCTGCGTTTACTAGCGATTCCGACTTCATGAAGGCGAGTTGCAGCCTTCAATCCGAACTGAGGGCAGGTTTGAGGGATTAGCTTACTATCACTAGCTCGCAGCCCGTTGTCCTACCCATTGTAGCACGTGTGTAGCCCGGGACGTAAGGGCCATGCTGACTTGACGTCATCCCCACCTTCCTCCGACTTCTCATCGGCGGTCTCGCGTGAGAGATCCTTGCGGACCAACACACGACGAGGGTTGCGCTCGTTGCGGGACTTAACCCAACACCTCACGGCACGAGCTGACGACAGCCATGCAGCACCTGTCTCTGCGTCCGGTTGCCCGGAAGCCTACTTTCGTAGGATGTCGCAGGATGTCAAGCCCCGGTAAGGTTCTTCGCGTTGCGTCGAATTAAACCACATGCTCCACCGCTTGTGCGGGCCCCCGTCAATTCCTTTGAGTTTTAACCTTGCGGCCGTACTCCCCAGGCGGGATACTTATTGTGTTAACTACGGCACATATGGAGTCGATACCACATACACCTAGTATCCATCGTTTACGGCTAGGACTACCGGGGTATCTAATCCCGTTTGCTCCCCTAGCTTTCGCTCCTCAGCGTCAGAACAACCCCAGGTGATCGCCTTCGCCACTGGTGTTCCTCCCGATATCTACGCATTTCACCGCTACACCGGGAATTCCATCACCCTCTGATTGCCTCAAGACCAAGAGTATCGGTGCCGTTCCCTGAGTTGAGCCCAGGTCTTTCTTCACCGACTTCCTGATCCGCCTACGAGCGCTTTACGCCCAATAATTCCGAATAACGCTTGCCCCCTACGTCTTACCGCGGCTGCTGGCACGTAGTTAGCCGGGGCTTCCTCCAAGGGTACCGTCATTATCTTCCCCTTCGACAGTGGTTTACGACCCTAAGGCCTTCTTCCCACACGCGGCGTCGCTCCGTCAGGCTTGCGCCCATTGCGGAAAATTCCTCACTGCTGCCTCCCGTAGGAGTCTGGGCCGTTTCTCAGTCCCAGTGTGGCTGGTCGCTCTCTCAAACCAGCTACCCATCGGTGCCATGGTAGGCCGTTACCCCACCATCTAGCTAATGGGACGCGGTCCCGTCATCGAGCGGATTGCTCCTTTTATCGCCAAGAGATGCCTCTCGGAGACGTATGCGGTATTAGCTAACCTTTCGGCTAGTTATCCCCCACTCAACGGTAGGTTGACCACGCGTTACTCACCCGTCTGCCACTAGGTATTGCTACCTCGTTCGACTTGCATGTGTTAGGCACGCCGCCAGCGTTAATCCTGAGCCAGGATCAAACTCTCCATAAAAATCATGGAGCTTTGATAAAGCTCTATCTTCGCTAACGCATCGGACGACCTCGATCGCTCGAGCTCGCCGATCGATCCGGCTTGCGAAGCCGGACCTCGCCGCCGCATTGCTGCGCCGGCGTCGTCATAAAGTTGTACGGGATCCGTGCCATGTGCGGAGCTTCCGGTGGAGCCGGGAGAGCCGCGACACGAATCCTTCAATCTCTCGACCAGGGCAAACAAAAACGCGGGCCTTTCGGTCCGCGCACTGCCTGCCTTGGGCCGGAGACCCACAGACTTATGCGCTACTGCACTGTTCAGTTTTCAAGGAACGGACGCTTCCGCCAGGCCCGTTTCGGACCGGATCACTGACCGCACCAAAGGGGCTCGGCGTCAGAGTCAACGTCCGATAGACTACCACCGCGCGTATGCGAAGTCAACCTCGACGCGGCGCGTAGCGTCCACCGGTCTATGCACAGAGCGGGCGAGCGATCGAGCGTCCGTCAGTCCATCCCCGCGGCAAGATCGTCGCCCCCCTGCGCCGCGATCTTCCGCGAGATCGACTTCGCTTGGACAAACAGCAAGAGGTAGTCGTAACCCCCCGCTTTCGAGTCGGTGCCGCTCATGTTGAAGCCACCGAACGGTTGCCCGCCGACCAGCGCGCCCGTGCACTTCCTATTCAGGTAGAGGTTGCCGACGAAGAACTCGCGCTCCGCGCGCCGCAGACGTTCCTCGCTCGCCGAGTAGACCGCGCCGGTGAGCCCGAACTCGGTCCCGTTTGCGATCTCGAGCGCGTGGTCGTAGTCGCGCGCCTTGATAACCGCAAGGACCGGACCGAAGATCTCCTCCTGCGCGATGCGTGCCTGCGGGTCGACGTCGGCGATCACCGTCGGCTCGAGGAAGAACCCTTCCGCGGCGACGCGGCCGCCGCCGACGAGGAGCCGGCCCTCGCGCTTACCGATTTCAATGTAGCCGGCGATCTTCTCGATCGCTTTGGCGTTGATCACCGGGCCCATTCCGGAGCCGTCGACCGAGGGATCGGCGACGGCGAGCGCCTTGACGGCGGGGACGAGCTTCTCGACGAAGCGGTCGTAGACCGCCGCGTCGACGATCGCGCGCGAGCACGCCGAGCACTTCTGCCCGGAGAACCCGTACGCCGAAGCGACCACGCCGCCCACCGCGGCGTCGAGGTCGGCGTCGTCGGCGACGACGATCGCGTCCTTGCCTCCCATCTCCGCGACGACGCGCTTGATCCACTTCTGTGCCGGCGGTGTCTTCGCGGCGAGCTCGTTGATCCGCAACCCGACGCCCTTCGACCCGGTGAACGAGATGAACCGAGTGCGCGGATCGGTCACCAGCGCCTCGCCGACCGTCGCACCGTCGCCCGGGACGTAGTTCAACACACCGGGCGGCAGCCCGAGCTCGTGGAGCAGGTCGACGAAACGCGCCGCGATGACCGCCGCATCCGACGACGGTTTGAGGATCGCGCAATTCCCTGTCACGATCGCCGCCGACGTCATACCGGCCATGATCGCGAACGCGAAGTTCCACGGGGGAATCACGACCCCGACGCCGAGCGGCAGGTACGTGAGCCAGTTCTTCTCGCCGGCGATCGGCGTGAGCGGCGGCGGCTTTGCCAGCCGCAGCGCCTCGCGGGCGTAGAACTCGAGGAAGTCGATCGCCTCCGCGGTGTCGGCGTCCGCCTCGATCCACGGCTTGCCGACCTCGAGCACGAGCAGCGCGTTCCAGTCGTCCTTGCTCGCGCGGATGCGCTCCGCGGCGCGGAACAGGAAGTCCGCGCGCTCCTCGGCGCTCGTCTTCTTCCACGCGGCAAATGCCGCCGTCGCCGCATCCAGCGCCGCCGATACCTGCGCGATCGACGCCTCGTCGACCACCCCGACCATCTCGCTGGGCCGCGCAGGGTTGATCGAAGCGATCGTCCCCGCGCCTTGCAGTCTCTCACCGCCGATCACTAGCGGATACCGCCGGCCCAAATCGGCGCGAGCCCGCGCGATCGCCTCCGCGATCGAACGCCGGTCCGCGGCATTCGAGAAGTCGCGGATCGGCTCGTTACGGAACGGCGAGACGGTACGCGGGGCAGTCAGCATAGCCGCGAGGGCTCCGCTATTGGGAGTGCCGTTCCCTGTGCGCGCGGAACGCCGGCGCATGAGTCTGATGCAGCGCACGAAGCTGATGCTCGGCATCGTGGTCGCAATCGGCACGATCGTCGCACGGCTGGCGCCGGCTGCCGCAGGTTGCGGCTCGGGGATCGCCGTGAGCGACGTCTCGAACGTCGCGTGGATGGAAGATCCGTTCCCGCGTGGGCTTCCGGGCGCGTACGTCGAGCTCGATCGGTGGGCCGAGCTCAGCCGAACCGGTCCGATGTTTCGCGGTGTACGGTACGTCTACAGCCGGCCCCGTCGAGTCGAACGCCCCGATGATGCGGCCGTGCTGTTCGCCGCCGCGTCGCGCATGGTCGTGGACGCGGGCTTCTTCACGCTCGACCCGCGTCGCGGCCCGCTCGGCCTCGATTCGATCTCTCGCACCATCAGCGCGAAACGCTGCGGGACGATCGTGCAGTTCGAATTCTCCCCCGGCGACGATCCGCGCCTCAACGTTTTGTTTGCGCAGCTCACGGAGCTTGCGCGCGGCGCGGCATGGTCTGCCGCGAGCGGCAAACCCCCGCCGCGCATCCCGATCTTTCGCCTACCGACCGAGCAGCCCGTCCCTTAGGTCTGGGCACCCTTGCACGGCGGAACCCAAGTCGTAGCGGACGCTCCTTCGGCTTGAGAGAATGTTTTGGCCATGGTCTATGACGTCGCCGTCGTCGGCGGGGGAATCGTCGGGCTCGCGACGACGCGCGAGCTGCTCCTCCGCCATCCGAAGCTGCGAATCGCCAACGTCGAGAAAGAGGACGTCTGGAGCAAGCACCAGACCGGCCACAACAGCGGCGTCATCCACTCCGGGATCTACTACAAGCCCGGGTCCCTCAAAGCGAAGCTCTGCACCGAAGGCCGCCGGCTCGCGTGGGAGTACTGCGACGCGAAGGGCATCGAGTACAAGAACGTCGGCAAGCTGATCGTCGCGACGGAGGAGTCCGAGCTGGGCCGCCTCGACGACCTGTGGGATCGCGGGAAGCAGAACGGCGTCGAAGGACTCGAGATGCTCGATGCGGCGCAGATCGCCGAGCGCGAGCCGCACTGCCGCGGGATCCGGGCGATCTTCTCACCGGTCACCGGCATCGTCGACTGGGGACTCGTTTCGCGCGGCTACGGCGAGGACGCGCGCGCGCTGGGCGCCGACATGTTCCTCGGCCACGAAGTGACCGCGATCCAGCGGCGCGGCGGCATCACGGTGCTCAAGACGCCGAAGGGCGAAGTGCAGGCGAAGTACGTCATCACGTGCGGCGGGCTCTACAGCGACAAGCTCGGCCGCATGACCGGCGGCGATCGCGACCCGAAGATCGTGCCGTTCCGCGGCGACTACCTGATCCTCAAGCCGGAGAAGGCGTACCTCGTCAAGGGCAACATCTACCCCGTCCCCGATCCTGAGTTCCCGTTCCTCGGCGTGCACTTCACGCCGCGCATGGATGGCTCGATCTGGCTGGGCCCGAACGCGGTGCTCGCGTTCGCGCGCGAAGGCTACTCGTTCTTCACGATCAATCCCGCCGAGCTCTGGGACGCGCTGACGTACCCCGGCTTCTTCAAGATGGCGACGAAGTATTGGGAGATGGGCGCGGGCGAGATGTACCGCGACCTGATCCGCTCGGCGTACGTGAAAGCGCTGCAGCGCTACATCCCCGAACTGCAGCCCGAGGACTGTCTGCCCGGGCCGTCGGGCGTGCGCGCGCAGGCGATGACGGCGGACGGCGGGCTCGTCGACGACTTCGTGTTCGAGGGCGCCGAAGGCGTGGTGCACGTGCGCAACGCGCCGTCACCCGCAGCGACGTCGTCGCTCGCGATCGGCAAGTACATCGCCGACGACGCCGAGCAGCGGTTCGACCTGAGCAGCACGTCGATCGCGGTGTAACGCCGCGTGCCGCGCGACTTCGTCGAGGTCGAGTGGGTCGCGGAGCACCGTGCTGATCCGCGCCTGCGCTGCGTCGACGCGCGCAGCGTGCCGCACGGCGGCGTCGTCGCGATGCCGTCGGGACGCGCGCAGTACGCCGCGGGACACGTCCCCGGCGCGGTGCACCTCGACTACGCCGACGATCTGAGCGATCCGGCGACGCCGTACGCCGCGCGCGTGGCGCCGCCCGAGCTTTTCGCGCGTGTGATGGGCGAGCACGGCATCGGCGACGACACGATCGTCGTCGCGTACGACGCGGGCACGATTCCCTTTGCGGCACGGCTCGTCTGGATGCTGCGCTACTACGGTCACGACGAAGCGTACGTCCTCGCCGGCGGCTATCCGGCGTGGGTTGCCGCGGGATATCCGGTCAGCACCGCACCGGTGACCCCCGCGACCGCGACGTTCACGCCGCGGGTGCACCCGGGACTGCGCGCTCTGCGCGACGACGTGCTCGCGATTGCGGAGGGCCGCAGCCGCGCGCAGCTCGTGGAGACGCAGCGCGATCAAACGTACGCGCAGCGCGACCGCGACATCAAAGGCGCCGTACGCCTCAGCGGCAACCTGCTGCTCGAGGATGCGCGCGGCGGGCGCGTCGCGGACCGCGCCGTGCTCGATCGCCTCGTGCGCGATGCCCGCCTCGATCCGCACGCGCGCACGATCGTCACCTGCGGGAGCGGCGTCTCCGCGTCGGGAGCGTGGCTCGCGCTGCGCGAGGCGGGCTTCGACGATGTCGCCGTCTACGACGGCTCGTGGATGGAGTGGGAGCACGACGCGCTCCCGACGGCGGCGAAGCCGGGAACGTCGTCAGCCTGAAGCTTCCCCCGGCTCCTCGATGCTAAAGGTTCTCATCACCGGAATGTCGGGCACCGGGAAGTCGACCGCTGCGGATTCGCGGCGAGCGTGGTCACCAGGTCGTCGACACCGACACCGATGAGTGGAGCCGATGGACGACGCTATCGGACGGAATCTCGCGACTGGGTATGGCGGTCGGGACTGTCCCAATCGAAGGCACCGGTTTCGTCCTCGATGTAACCATCGAATGACGACCGGTGATGTAGATCAACGTCGACACACCAAAGATTTACTATGGAATACGCACGACCCTTACACGTCGGCCGGCGGAGCGAAACACACGATCTCGTTCGCGGCGCGGTGGTTCGTCCAGAAGTTCTCACCGTCGAACGTGAGCGCGCGCGTGGGAAAGCCGATCAGCGCAATGTCGTCGGCGTGGACTTCGTCGCCGCGCGCATCGATGCGCGTGAGCCAGTAGTCGCCGGCATCTTCATCATCCGTGGTCACGCAATAGAAGCGTCCGTCGACGACGACGTGGCCGCAGATGCCGTGCGGCGCCTGGACGGTTCGCTCCACCGCGCCGTTCGCGTCGACGCCGAGGATCCGGCGGTTGTACCACTGGCTGATCGTGAGCAGATCGCCGTCCCAGCTCAGCTGCGATCCGGTCCCGTCCGGCGCGCGCACCGGAGCGCCGGCGAAGCCGCGGCCGGGCACGTAGCGCTGCACGACGCGGTCGTCGTCGTCGCCGACGCCGTAGACGACGACCAGCTCGCCGCGCGCGAACGTCATGCCCCACGGAATGCCGGGCGCGGTCGTCTCCTCGCGCGCGCTCCACGTCGCCGGATCGATCTCGACGATGCGCCGCGTCGCGCGGGACCCGACCCACAGGTGCGCGCCGTCGAAGGCGATCGATTGCGGCTCGGGCACGGGCGCCGCCATGCGGCGCAGCTCGGTCACGGCGGAGATCGGCATGCGTGCCGTTACGCCTTCGACGTCGCGGCCTCTTCCACGTTGCCGCGCATCTACACGCCGAGGTAGGCCTTCTTCACCTGCGGGTCGTCGAGCAGCTGTGACGACCGACCGCTCAGCGTGATGCGTCCCGTCTCCAGCACGTACGCGCGCGAGCTGACCTCGAGCGCGGTCTGCACGTCCTGCTCGACGATCAGGATCGACACGCCGGTCTGGTGGATCTGTTCCAGCAACTCGATGAGGCTGTCGACCAGCACGGGCGCGAGCCCGAGCGACATCTCGTCGATCAGCAAGACTTTCGGCCGCGCCATCAGCGCGCGCGCGATCGCGACCTGCTGCTGCTCGCCGCCGGAGAGGCGGCCGGCGAGGAAGTCGTACCGTTCGCGCAGGCGCGGCAGCAGCGCGAGCATACGTTCGAGATCGCTGCGCACCTCGGCGTCGCGGCGCAGGTACGCGCCCATCAGCAGGTTCTCTTCGACGCTGAGCGATCCGAACAGCCGGCGGCCCTGCGGTACTTGAATGATGCCCGCCGACACCACGGCGTCCGGCTCGCGTCCGGTGAGACGTTCCTCGCCGAAGCGAATCTCGCCGCCCCACACCGCGACTTGCCCGCTGATCGCGCCCAACGTCGTGGACTTTCCGGCACCGTTCGATCCGATCAGCGCGACGATCTCGCCCGGCTCGACCCGCAGCGAGACGTCCCAGAGCACCTGCGTATCGCCGTAGCCGGCGTCGAGCGATTCGACGACGAACGGCGCGGTCGCGCGCGCGGCGGGCACCGCCGCGCTCATGGCGGCGATTCCGCGCGCAGGCGCTCGGCGTCGGCGCGCTCGCGCTCGATCGCCGCGAGGCCTTCCTGCCGCTTCGCCCAGCGCGAGCCGAGATACGCCTCGACCACCTGCGGCGAAGCGAGCACGTCCGCCGGCTCGCCTTCCGCAATTTTCTTGCCCTCGGCGAGCACGACGATCGTGGTCGAGATCGACACGATCGCCTTCATCAGGTGCTCGACGACGATGAGCGTGACGCCGCGAGCGTGCACCGTGCGCAGCAGATCGAGCGCCTCGTCGACCTCGGTCGCGTTCAGTCCGGCCATGACCTCGTCGAGCAGCAGCACGTCGGGATCGAGCGCGAGCGCCTTGGCCACCTCGAGGCGCTTGCGGTCTGGGATCGTGAGATCGCTCGCCGGACGCTCCGCGACGCGCGCGAGGCCGACCGTCTCGAGCAGTTCCTGCGCGCGCTCGAACGATCCGCGCGTCGAACGCTTGGCGCCGGTGCGCCCGTACATCGCGCCGACGGCGACGTTCTCGAGCACGGTCAGGTTCGCGAACGGCTTCACGACCTGGAACGTGCGTGCGATGCCGAGGTGACAGACCGCGTGCGTCGGCACGTCGGCGATGCGGCGGCCGCCGTAGCGCACCTCTCCGGTCGTCGGCTTGTACACGCCGCTGACGACGTTCATCAGCGTCGTCTTGCCGGAACCGTTCGGCCCGATCAGCCCGAGCACCGAACCTCGCGGCACGTCGAAGGTCACCTGGCTCAGCGCCCAGAGGCCACCGAAGCGCATGCCGACATCGCGAATCTCCAGCGCGACGTCGCTCACGCGCGGTACGCCGCGAGGCTCTCGAGCCACGTGCGCGCGCCGCCGCGCAGGCCGAACAGCCACACGAGCCCGCGCGGCAGCAGCAGCACGATCAGCACGATCATCGAGCCGAAGAACAGCGTGTGCGAGTTGACGAAGTAGTTCTGCAGCACCTCGTTCGCGCCGGCGAGCAGCAGCGCGCCGATGAACGGCCCTGCCACGGTTCCGATCCCGCCCAGGATCGTCATCGCGATCGGGAAGACGTTCGAGTCGACCGCGAAGGTGATCGAAGGGTCGATGTAGCCGTTCGCCGGCGCGAAGATCGCGCCGGCGGCACCCGCCATCATCGCGCTGATCGCCCACGCGGTGATCTTGTAGCGCGTCGGCGCGATGCCGAGCACGGCCGCCGCATCCTCGTTCTCGCGGATCGCGACGAACGCGTAGCCCAGCTTCGACCGCGCGATCAGGAACGTCGCGAGCATCGCGCCGAGCGCGACCAGCCACATCGCGTAGTAGTAGACCGAGAAGTGCGCCTCGTCGACCTGCTGCAGGTGGATGCCGCTCGATGCGCCGAGCACGTCGAGGTTCTCGACGATGTCGGAGACGGCGAGCCCGATGCCGAGCGTCGCGATCGCGAAGTAGTGTCCGCGCAGCCGCAGCACGGGCAGCCCGACGAGTGCGGCAAACGCCGCGTTCACGATCATCGCGACGACGACGTAGACGAACAGGTTCTGCACGCCGTGCGCCGATAGGACGCCCGAGCAGTACGCGCCGACCCCGAAGAACGTCACGTTGCCGAACGAGACGTAGCCCGTGTAGCCGCCGATCAGGTTCCATCCGTATGCCATCGCGGCGTACATGAGGATGTTGCGGAACACGATCTCGATGTAGCCGTTGTGGGTGAACGGCACGAAGAGCAGCAGCGCCATCGCGCCGAGCACGCACGCGAACGCGACCGGGCTGCCGGTGATCCCGCCAAGCCCGATCCGCTTCAAGCGGTGGCTTTCCCGGCGATCCCCGTCGGGCGCACGATGAGCACGATCAGCAGCGCGATCAGCGCGATCGCATCCTGCAGCCCCGAGCCGCTGATCGTCTGCGTGCCGAACGTGTGGTTGTACTGGGTCGCGAAGGCCTCGATAATCCCGTACGCGACCCCGCCGATCAGCGCGCCCTTGACCGAGCCCAGCCCGCCGAGGACGCACACGACGAATCCCTTGATCAGGAACGGATCGCCCATGCTCGGCGTCATGGCGTAGGAGAGGCTGATCAGCGTTCCGGCCACGCCGGCGAGGCCGGCGCCGAGACCGAACACGATCGCGTAGATTTGCCGTACCCGCACCCCGGTGAGCTGCGCCGCGCCGATGTCCATCGACGTCGCGCGAATCGCTCGTCCGAGGCGCGACCGGGTGAGCCACAGCTGCAAGAGTGCCGTGATCAGCAGCGCCGCGAGCAGCGTCGCGAGCTTGACCCACGGGACGGTGATGCCGCCGAGGGTGAAGTTTGCGCCGGAGTACCACGTCGTGACGCCGTGCGTGTCGCCCGTCCACACGATCAGCGCGAGGTTCACGATCAGGAGCGAGAGCCCGAAGGTGAGCAGGAAGGTGATCAGGATCGGCGCCCGCGCGACGCGGTTGATCAGCAGCCGCTGGGTCAGATAGCCCAGCGCGAAGAGCAGCACGAACGAGATCGGCAGCGTCAGGAACGGGTCGAGCCCGAAGCTCTTCGTCAGCTGGTACGTCGTGTACGCGCCGAGCATGATGAATGCCCCGTGCGCGAGGTTGATGATGTTCATGATGCCCCAGACAAGCGAGAAGCCGAGGGCAACGACGGCGAGGATCCCGCCCGCGAGAATACCGTTGACGAGATCCTGCGCCAGGAGCTCCATGCGGCGCTGCCGCTACTTCCGCTGGCCCCACGGCGGCGCGGGGTACACGATCTTCGCCGCCGCGAGGCCGCGCGGCCACACCGTCAGCAGCTTGCCGCCTTGGATCTGGTTCACCACCATGGGCTTGTACACGTTGAGGCCACGGCTGTCGAACTTGATGATGCCGTAGAACGTCGTCACGTCGAGCTTCGCGAGCGCTTCGCGAACCTTCTCGGGGTCGAGCGATCCGGCGCGCTCGATCGCGTACTGGAACGCGAGGCACGCGGCCGTCGACTCCGCGTTGTGATAGTCGGCGTGGTGGTGGTACGTGTTCTCGATGACCTTCGCGTACTCGGGCGCGGTGCGGTAGAAGCCCGGATCGCCGTGGTACTTCACCGACTCCGACCACTGCGCGCCGCCGAGCACATCGTTCGCGTCCGGCCCGAGCGAGTTGGCGAAGTCGGGCGTGTCCGGCCCGACGGAGTAGCCGTAGGCCTTCGCGAGAACGTTCTGCTCGCGCAGCGCCTTCTGCACCAGCAGCGCGTCCTGCAGATGACCGGCGTTCAGGATCACGTCGGGGTTCGTCGCCTTCAGCGCGGAGACGAGCGACGAGACGTCGGTCGCGGTGTCGGGATACTTGTTGTTGTAGACGACCTTCATGCCGTGCGAGGTCGCCCACGCCGCCGCGCCTTGTGCGACCTCTTGCGAGAACGCGTCGCTCGCGGCGGTGACGGCGAGCGTCTGCGCGGCCGGCTTCTGCGCGCGCGCGAGCTCGAGGATGCCTTCGAGGTAGCGCCTTGCCGGCGAGAGCACGCCGAACGTGTACTTGAATCCCTGGTTGAAAATGCGCTCGGCAGCGCCGTTGCCTTCGACCATCGGCATCTTCTTGCGCTCGGCGATCCCCGCGACCGTGAAGCTGGTGCCCGAGCCGTACGGTCCGAGCAAGAAGTTCACGTGGTCCTGATCGATCAGGCGTTCCGCGAGCTGCGCCGAGGTGTCGTTCTTCGACTCGTCGTCGTAGTACTTGATGTCTACCTTGTACGTCTTACCGCCGACCTTCAGCCCGCCGTGCGAGTTGACGTAGGTCTTCCAGACCTCGTAGCCCTCTTGCGTGAGGTGCCCTTCCTTCGTGAGGCTGCCGGTCAGCGAGATCGGCGCGCCGAACAGGATCGTGTCGCCGGCGGCGGCGACCGGAATGGCCGGCGCGGCGAACGCCGCGAGCAGCGCGAGCGCGGCGACCGCGGCGATAGGGCGAGCTGACATCGACACGTCCTCCGGAAAGCGGATCAAAACTGCACCCGGGATGCGCCTTGCCGGGAACGATTCCTGCCGGTCGCGCGGGAGCGGGGCGCCCGCCCTTCGCGGCTTCCGCCGTCGCAGGTAAGCAGAATGGCCGAATCCAACCGTTCGCCATCGAGCTGCCGCACAGCAACATGGTTAGAGGGGACCATCGATGCGCATGCGTGCCGGAACCGTTTCGCGTCTGCGCCGCTCCACGCTTGCCGCGGCGATCGTGCTGGCTGCCGGCCTCGCCGTCATGAGTGCCGCGGCGGGTGCCCGCCCGCACCCGCACCCCTGGTGCGGCGTCGAAATGTTCGGATCATGGACGCAAACAGAGCGCTGGGTATGGTCGCGGTTATGCGCGACCGACGCCGCGGATCTCACTTCACGCGACGCGCCGCGCGATCGCACCCTGTCGGACGCGTTTCTGAATACTATCATCGAGGATGAGCCGTACCGTAGCGCGCTTCGGGGGACCATCTTCATCATCGGCGCCCATTTTCGAGAACCCCTGAATCTGGAATATACGTCTCCAAAGTATCCGCTCTGGCTCCAGCGCTGCGTTTTCGATCAAGACGTCGACTTCAACGGCATGGCGGCACCGGATCTCAGCTTCGACGGTTCGACGTTTCGCCAGGGGGTCGAATTAGAAAACGCGCAGATTTCCGCGTCGCTCGAAATGGACAGCACGGACAACAGTCCGCTCAGTGTCGCTGGTACTGTCGACTTGCAGGGCATCAGCGTACGCGGTCACGGATCGATGTCCGGTCGCGTCGGCAACGTGACGCTGAACGACGCAGACTTCGGCTCTTACCTCGATCTGAGCGCCACGAACGCCGCGAGCATCGACATGAGCAACATACACGTGGGCGGCTATCTGTCGCTCAGCAACGCCACGGCAAGAAGTGTTACGCTCAGCGGCAGTGCGATCGATCGCAGTCTCTACATTCGCGGCGCATCGATCATCAAGGTGCTGTTACTCATCAATGCTCGCGTGTCGAGTCAAGTTGTCGTCGAGGGCGCGACGATCTATACGATGACGGCGTATGGATTGCGCGCCGGCAATCAGCTATTCGTACGCAGCAACTCACGGATCGGTACACTAAATTTGTCGGCGACCCAAACCGACGGAGACATTGAAATACAGCACGTTACCCTCACGCATTTAGCCCTTAGCGGCGCGTCGAGCGGCGGACATCTCAAGCTCACGTACGCCGAACTGAAGAACAAATGCGTGTGTGACCATCTGCATCTCCACGGAGACTTGGACATTTCGCGAACGATAATTCGCCGTCGAGCCGACTTTGGCTACCTGACAACGACTGGCAACATTGCGCTATCCGGCTCGGGGAACGGCGAACGCGCGTTCGGCGTTGTCAACCTCACTTCATCGCACGCCGACGGTGACCTCGTACTTGCACGCGAGCCCGATTTGTGGCGAGACGATGGAGCGCTCGTACTGCGTAACGCATCCGTGCACGCGTTCGAAGACCGGAGTGATTCCTGCGCCGACATCGCAGCAGGCTGCCCGGACCCGTGGCCCAAGACGATTCAGCTCAGTGGCTTTTCATATGAGCAGCTCGGCAATTTGAGTCAAAGCATGCCGCGCGGCGGGTGGATGCACGCAACCTCGACGTTCCGCGACATGTCGGAGCGCGACGTTGGCCGCTGGAGGGAGTGGCTCGGCCGTGAGCCACTATCGACGCAACCGTACGAACAACTGGCGACCGTGCTTCGCCAACTCGGGCATCCGGAGGCAGCAACGCAACTCCTGTACCAGGAAAGGAACGACGAACTTGGACACGCATCCTTTCCGCGATACCAGCTGCTTTGGCTCGACCGCGCGTTCGTCGGATTTGGCTACCACCCGTACTTTGCGCTGTTCTGGATCCTCGGCATGTTGCTGCTCGGTGTCATCGTTCTGCAGGTATCACATGAACGCCGCCGACTCGCAGCACTGCCCTCCGGCGCTGACCGGTTTCCCCTATTCGGGCTCGTCTACAGTTTCGATGCGCTCGTGCCGCTGGTGACGCTGTACAAGCCTGATGCCGATGTGGAGCTACATGGATGGGCGCGATACTATTTCTTTCTCCACCGGCTCCTCGGCTGGATCCTCGCGTCGTTCATCGTTGCAGGTATAGCCGGGCTCACCAAATAGCGTATCGCGCCTGAATCGCTACGTCTTGCGGCGCGGGAGCGCGGCGCGCAGCGACGCGGCGAAATCGCCTGCCTTGCGCGCGGCGTCGCGGCCGCTCGCGCCGGCATACGCGTCGATCAGCGCGCTGCCCACGACGACGCCGTCGGCGACCGTGCCGACCGCGGCGACGTGCCGCGGCGTCGAGATGCCGAATCCGACGGCGATCGGAAGCGGCGTCGACGCGCGCAAGCGCTCGACCGCGGTCGCGGCCCACGCGACGTCCGGCTCGCGCCGCGCGCCGGTGACGCCGAGGCGCGAGACGAGATAGACGAAGCCGGTCGACGCGCGCGCGATGCGCGCTGCGCGCGCGTCCGGCGTGGTCGGCGCGATCAGCAGCGGAATCGCGAGCCCGCTGGCGCGCAGCGGCGGCGCGAAGGCGTCGAGCTCTTCGAGCGGCACGTCGGGCACGATCGCCCCGGCGGCGCCGGCGTCACGCGCGCCGGACGCGAACCGCTCCGCACCGTACCGGTCGACGGGATTGAGGTACGTGAAGAACAGCAGCGGCGCGCTGCCGCGTGTGCGCGCTTCCGATGCGAGCGCGATCGCTCCCGCGAACGTCATTCCCGCACGGAGCGCGCGCTGCCCCGCGGCGGCGATCGTCGGCCCGTCGGCCAGCGGGTCGCCGTACGGGATGCCGAGCTCGAGCACGTCGACGCCCGCTTCGGTCAGCGCGTCGATCACCGCGAGCGAGGTATCGCGATCGGGGTCGCCGGCGACGACGTAGCCGACGAGCGCCGCGCGGCCCTCACCGCGTGCGCGCGCGAACGCCGCGTCGAGCGGCATGCTCGCGATCATCGCAGGGCGTCCGTTCCTTCCAGCGCGGCGACGGTGCGCACGTCCTTGTCGCCGCGTCCGCTCAGGTTGACGAGCACCAGTCCCGACGGGCCGCGCTCCGCGGCGAGCCGCGCGGCGAACGCGATCGCGTGCGAGGATTCGAGCGCCGGCACGATCCCCTCGCGGCGAGCGGTGCGGTGAAACGCGGCGAGCGCGTCGCCGTCGTCGACGGCCACGTACGTCGCGCGGCCGCTGTCCTTGAGGTACGAATGCTCGGGGCCGACGCCCGGGTAGTCGAGCCCCGCGCTGATCGAGTGCGTGTCCTTCACCTGCCCGTCGGCGTCTTGCAGCACATAGCTGCGCGAGCCGTGCAGGATGCCGACCGTACCCGCGTTCAGCGAGGCGGCAGTATCCTCCGAGTGCACGCCGTGCCCGGCGGCCTCGACGCCCCACAGCCGCACGTCCGCATCGTCGACGAAGGCGCGAAAGATTCCCATGGCGTTCGATCCGCCCCCGACGCACGCGACGACGTCGCTCGGAAGCCGCCCGTAGCGCTGCAGAACCTGCGCGCGCGCCTCGACGCCGATCACCTTCTGGAACTCACGCACGAGGTACGGGTACGGGTGCGCGCCGACGACGGAGCCGATCACGTAGAACGTGTCCTCGACGCGCGCCGCCCATTCGCGGAACGCCTCGTTCGTCGCGTCTTTGAGCGTGCGCGTCCCGCCTTCGACGGGATGCACCGTCGCACCGAGCAGCTTCATGAGGTACACGTTCAGCGCTTGCCGCTCGACGTCGACCGCGCCCATGTACACGTCGACCTGCATGCCCAGCTTCGCGCCGATCGTTGCCGTCGCGACACCGTGCTGTCCCGCGCCTGTTTCCGCGATGAGCCGCCGTTTGCCCATGCGCTGTGCGAGCAGCGCCTGGCCGACCGTGTTGTTGATCTTGTGCGCGCCGGTGTGGTTCGTGTCTTCGCGTTTCAAGAGCACGGTCGCGTGCGGCCCCTCGACGAGCCGCTCCGCGTGATACAGCGGCGAGGGCCGCCCGACGTAGTCGCGCAGCAGCGTCTCGTACTCGGCCCAGAACGCAGGATCGTCGAACGCTTCGTGCATGGCGCGCTCGAGCCGCGCGAGCGCCTCGACGAGCACCTCGGGCACGAACATGCCGCCGAAGCGACCGAAGTAGCCGCGCGCGTCGGGCAGCGACGCGCCGTTGTCGGGCCGGCTCACGACATGCGTGCCTCCGATGCGTCCGCTTCGCGGACCGCCGCCACGAACGCGCGTACTTTCGCGGCGTCCTTCGTGCCGTTGGTCTCGACGCCGCTGCGCACGTCGACCGCGTACGGACGCACCGCGCGCACGCACTCGCCGACGTTCTCGGGCGTGAGCCCGCCGCTCACGACGAAGTGCCGGCCGACGCCCAGATCCTTCGCGAGGTTCCAGTCGAAGGTGCGGCCCACGCCGCCGCTGCGGCCGCCCTCGTCCGCGGTGTCGAACAGCCACGTCGCATGCTCGTAGGGCCGCGCGAACGCGTCGAACCGCTCGCGCGCGGGCACGCGGCCCTCGCGAACGTGATACGCCTTGAGGTACGGGCCCGGTGCGAACGCCTCGCACGACTCGGCCGGCTCCTCGCCGTGGAACTGCGGAATCGCACCCGCCTTGAGTGCCTCGTCGACGAGCGCGCTCGGCGGATCGACGAACACGCCGATCACGGTGATCAAGGCCGGCACCGCGGCCGCGATCTCGCGCAGGCGTTCGATGCTCACGCGACGCGGCGATACCTCGGCCAGGATCACGCCGACCGCATCCGCGCCGGCGTCGACCGCCATCAGGGCTTCCGGCGCGCTCGTGCAGCCGCAGATCTTGACGCGCGTACGCACCTTACACCGCGGTCATGGCCGGGCTCTTGAGCGCGCGGATCGCGTGCGCCTTGTCGTCCGAGCGCATCAACGACTCGCCGACGAGCACGCCGCGTGCACCCTGGGCGACCAGGCGCCGAACGTCGTCCTGCGACTTGACGCCGCTCTCGCTGATCACCATCGTACCGCGCGGCACGAGCGGCAGCAGCTCTTCCGTGACGGCGAGGTCCGTCTCGAACGTGTGCAGGTTCCGGTTGTTGATGCCCAGCAGGCTCGCACCCGCGGCGATCGCGCGGCCCAGCTCCGCCTCCGTGTGCACCTCGACCAGGACGTCGAGCGCGTACGCGCGCGCATGCTCGAGCATCGCGGTCAGCTGCGCGTCGTCGAGCCCCGCGACGATCGCGAGGATAGCGTCCGCGCCGTACGCGGCCGACTGCGCCACGTCGTACGGCGTCGACAGAAAGTCCTTGCGCAGCACCGGCAGCCGCGTCGCGCCGCGCGCGACGTCGACGTAGGCGAGATCGCCCAGAAAATGGTCCGCCTCCGTCAGCACGCTGATCGCGTCGGCGCCGGCCGCCTCGTACGCCGTCGCGATCTCGGCGGGATCGAGGTGCGGCACGATCAGCCCGACCGACGGGGACGCGCGCTTGATCTCCGCGACGATCGCGGGGCCCCTCGCCGCTGCGAGCGCGGCGCGAAACCCGCGCCGCTCGCGGACGCGGTTGACCGCGCGTTCCCGCACGACGTCGAGCGGTTCGCTCACCTCGTCGGCGGCGCGGACGCGCGCCTTCGCGGCGTAGAGCTTCTCGAGCATGTCGGTCATGGAGTTCGTGCCGTATCCTCCGTCAGCGTGCGGTTGCCGTGGTGGCCGTGAGATTGCGCGCCTCACCGCGCAGCGCGTCGAGCGCCGCGCGCGCCCGGCCCTTCTCGACGGACGTGCGGGCGCGGACCAAGCCGTCCTCGACGTCGACCGCTTCGCCGGCGACGACGAGGGCGAGTGCGGCGTTCAGCAGCACGACGCTCGCGCGCGCCGACTGCTCGCCGTCGAGGATCGCGAGCAGCGCGCCGGCGTTCGTCGCGGGGTCACCGCCCGCGAGGTCGGCGCGCGTCGCGCGCACGCCATACGCGCCGGGATCCAGCGACCACCGGCGGACGCCGCGAACGTCGAACTGGACGACGTCGGTCGGCACATCGCCGGAGATCTCGTCGAGCCCGTCGGAGCCGTGGATGACCGCTGCCGCTTCGACGCCGAGCATGCGCAACGCGCCTGCGACCACGTCGAGGTGGTCCGGTCGCGCGACGCCCACGACCGCGCACGTCGCGCCCGCCGGATTCGTCAGCGGACCGAGCACGTTGAACACCGTGCGGACGCCGAGCTCACGGCGCACCGGCGCGACGGCACGCATCGCCGGGTGGTGTCGCTGCGCGAACAGAAACGCGATGTTGTGCTCGCGCAGGATGCGCGCCGACTCGTCCGGCGAACGGTCGAGCGCGACCCCGAGCGCTTCGAGGACGTCGGCGCTGCCGCACGCGCTCGACGCGGCTCGGTTGCCGTGCTTCGCGACGGGAACGTCGCAGCCCGCGACGACGAGCGCCGCGGCCGTCGAGATGTTGATCGTGTGGGCGTTGTCTCCGCCGGTGCCGACGACGTCGATTACCCGCGGCAGGCCGTGCTCGACGCGGACGCTGCGCTCGCGCATCGCACGCGCCGCGCCGACCACCTCGTCCACGGTTTCGCCCTTCGCCGCGAGCGCCGCCAGGAGCGCGGCGGCGCGTACCGGCGAGAGCGTCTCGTCCATGATCGCGCCGACCGTGCTCGCCATCTCGTCCGCGGTGAGATCGCGCCCGCCGAGAACACCGCGCAGGAGCGCGGGATAGCCGTCGGCGCTCACGGCGCGCCCTGCATCCACCGGACGACGTTCGCCGCGAGCCGCGGACCTTCGAGGGTCAGCACCGATTCCGGATGGAACTGCACGCCCGCGATCGGCAGCGCGCGGTGCGCGAGGCCTTGGATCACGCCGTCCTCGCTCGCGGCGCACGCACGCAGCGCGGCCGGAAAGCCGTCGTGATCGACGGCCAGCGAGTGGTACCGCGTCGCCGTGAAGGGCGAAGGCAGCCCCGCGAACAGATCGCCGCCGTCGTGCGTGATTTGCGACGTCTTCCCGTGCATCTGCGCGGGCGCGTGCACGACGCGGCCGCCGAACGCCTCGCCGATCGCCTGCAGACCGAGACACACGCCGAACAACGGTCGCCGCTCGCGCGCCGCTTCGCGCACGATCGGACTCGTGCGGCCCGCTGCAGCCGGGCGCCCCGGTCCCGGCCCGACGATCACGCCGTCGTACCGAAGCGTCACGCCGTCGAGCAGCTGCGGATCGTCGTTGCGAACGACCGTGACGTCGACGCCGGGCAGCGCGCCGAACAGGTGCGCGAGGTTCCACGTGAACGAGTCGTAGTTGTCGACGAGGAGAAGCCTCATGGAAGTCCTAGGACCGCGCGCACGATCGCGGTCTTCGCGAGCACCTCGGCGTACTCGGATGACGGCACGCTGTCGGCGACGATGCCCGCCGACGCCTGCCAATACGCGTGTCCATTGGCGACGGCGACCGAACGCAGGATGATGCACGAGTCGAGGTCGCCGTCGAAGTCGAGGTGCGCGACGCTGCCGGCGTAGAATCCACGCGCTACCGGCTCGAGCCGGTCGATCAGCTGCATCGCGCGGATCTTGGGCGTGCCCGTCACGGTGCCCGCGGGGAACGACGCCGCGAACAGGTCGAGCGCGTCCTTGTCGTCGCGCAGCTCGCCCACGACGTTCGAGACGATGTGCATCACGTGCGAGTACCGCTCGATCACCATCAGCTCGTCGACGCGCACGGTGCCCGCGCGGCAGACCGCGCCGAGATCGTTGCGCGCGAGGTCGACGAGCATCACGTGCTCGGCGCGCTCCTTCGGGTCGGCGAGCAGCTCGTCGGCGATGCGCTGATCGCGGTTCGGGTCGGCGTCACGCCGCCGTGTCCCCGCGAGCGGGCGGATCCGCGCGGTGCGCCCGTCGAGGCGAACCAGAAACTCCGGCGACGCACCGAATACGGCGCGTCCGCCGCCTTCCACGAAGAACATGTACGGAGACGGGTTGCGCGCGCGAATCTGCCGATAGAAATCGAACGCGGTGCCCGCGAGCGGGCACGCGAAGCGGATGCCCACCTGCAGTTGATACGCCTCGCCGTCGTAGATGAAGCGCTTCGCCTGCGCAACGCGATCGACGAACATCGCCTCGTCCATCGACGCGGTCACGGGACCGTCCGCGCGCACGGCGCCGGGTACCGTCGGGCGCTGGTCGAGCAGCCGCGCGACGTACGCGTCGAGACGCGCGTCGAGTGCGGCGCGCTCGTCCTCCTCGCGCGCGAACGCGATCAGCGTGACGCGGTGCGTGAAGTGATCGAAGACGAGCCAGGTCCCGGGGATCACGACCAGCGCATCGGCGAAGCGCACATCCGCCGGCGGGTTCTGGTCCGCATCCTGAGCTCGTCGAAGCACGTCCTCCAGCGCGCGGGCCGCATCGTACGTGAACGCGCAGACTGCGCCGCCGGGGAACGGCAGGTCCGCCCGGTCGAGCGTGTAGCGGCGCGTCGTCGCGCGAATGCGCTCGAGCATGCGCGGATCGCGGTCGATCGTATACGACTCGAGGTAGTCGAGCCCGATGAACGAGAAGCGGCTGATCCGTTCCGTGCCCTCGACCGACTCCAGCAAACACGAACGCCCCGGCTGGGCCAGGGCGAGGTACGCGGAGATGGGCGTGATGCTGTCCGCGACGAACGATCGCGAGATCGAGGTGAGACTGAGCGGATCGTCCGCCGTCGTCGTGACCATAAGGGATAGGCCTTACTTTAGCGATTCTCCGGGCCTTTGGCTAGGCGCCTCGCCCGGCGCGTGGTTCGCGCCGCAACGCCGCCCGCAGGCCGAGAGAATCGCTACAGGGCTATCGGACGAGTTCCAACAGCGCCAGCTCTGCCGCATCGCCCGGGCGCACGCGCGTCTTGGTGATGCGCGTGTAGCCGCCGGGCTTGTCCTTGAGCGATGGCGCGATCTGATCGAACAGCTTCTTCGCGACGGGCTCTTCGGTGAGGTACGACGCGACCAGACGCCGGGAGTGCAGGTCGCCGCGGCGCGCCTGCGTGATCAGGCGGTCGACGACCTTGGAGATCTCCTTCGCCTTCGTCGACGTCGTCTCGATCTTCTCGTACTTGAAGAACGACGTCGCGAGGTTGCGAAGCAGTGCCTTGCGGTGCCCGTCCGTTCGCGAGAGACGTTTGTTGGCGATTTGATGCGGCATGGCTGGTGGTTCCTCGATCAGCCTTCGCGCAGCGCGAGGCCGCGCTCGTCGAGGACCTGCTTGATCTCGTCGAGCGACTTCTTGCCGAAGTTGCGCATCTTGATGATCTCGTCCTCGGTCATGTCGAGGAGCTCCGAGACCTTCGAGATGCCGGCGCGCTTGAGGCAGTTGAACGAACGGACCGAGAGGTTGAGGGTCTCGACGGGAACGTCCCACTCGCTCGCGGGCGCGCTCGCCACGGGCTTCTCTTCCGTCGAGAATCCGATGAAGAGCCGCAACTCCTCGGTGAGGATTTGCGCGGCCTCGGAGAGCGCGTCGTCAGGCGTGATCGAGCCGTTCGTCTCGACCTCCAGCGTGAGGCGGTCGAAGTCGACGGATTGACCGACGCGGGTGTCGTCGACGCTGAAGTTGACCTTGCGGATCGGGGAGAAGATCGAGTCCATCGGGATCAGCCCGATCATGTGCTCGATGTTGCGCTGCTTGTCGGACGTGACGTAGCCGCGCGACTTCTCGATGCCGATCTCCATCGAAAGCTTCGCGTCCTTCTTCGACAGCGTCGCGATGTGGTAGTTCGGCTGAAGGATCTCGACGTCGGCGTCGGGCGTGACGTCGCCCGCCGTCACTTCCTTCGCGCCGCTCACGCTGAGCGCGAGGACCTTCGGGTCCTCGGTGTTCAGCTTGATCGGGAGGCCCTTTAGGTTCAGCAGCAGGTCGACGGTGTCTTCGACGACGCCGTTGATCGTGGAGAACTCGTGCAGCACGCCGTCGATCTTGACGTACGTGACCGCCGCGCCCGGGATCGACGAGAGCAGCACGCGGCGCAGCGCGTTGCCGAGGGTGATGCCGAAGCCGCGTTCGAGCGGCTCGATCACGAACTTCGCGTAGTTTTCGCGGCGTTCGCGGACTTCGATGTTGGCGCCGGCGGGCGCTTCGAGAACGGTCATGATGTTCGGTTGATGGTCTTTCTCCGCTTACGTTATCCGCCCCGATCTCCTCGAGACGATCGCACGCCTAGCGGCGGTAGTGGTATGGTCTAGGCGTAATCTCGCCAGAGCGGTAAACGTGTCCGATCGCGAGGCCGGATGGCGAAGCGTACGACGGTACGCGAGCCATCCGGCAACGCCGCGAGCGGGCCGCGATTACCGCGAATAGAACTCGACGATGAGCTGCTCGTCGACGGGCGTATCGATTTGCTCGCGGCTCGGCAGTGCGAGGACCTTCGCCGATGCGTCGGTCTCGTTGAACTCGAGCCACTCGGGATGGCGGCGGTTCTTCGCGGTCTCGACGTTGGCTTGGAGCAGATCGGACTTCAGCGAGCGTTCGGCGATCGTGATCACGTCGCCGGCCTTCACGATGATCGAGGGCACGTTGACGATACGGCCGTTCATGCGGAAGTGGCGATGCGTCACGAGCTGGCGCGCTTGCGCGCGGCTCTGCGCCAGGTTCAGGCGGTACACGACGTTGTCGAGGCGACGCTCGAGAAGCTGCAGGAACGTCGCGCCCGTCTGGCCTTTGACGCGCTGCGCTTCGCGGAAGTAGTTCGTGAACTGCGTCTCGAGCACGCCGTAGTACCGGCGCATCTTCTGCTTCTCGCGAAGCTGGCGACCGTATTCGGACACCTTCTGACGCGTCTTCGTGTTCTGCGTCTTCTGTCCGGGCGCGGTGCCGCGGCGCTCGACGGCGCACTTTTTCGACAGGCACCGGTCGCCTTTGAGGAAAAGCTTGATCTTCTCGCCGGTCTTCGACGTCGCGGTCTCGCGACGGCACAGTCGGCACACGGCTTGAGTGTAGCGGGCCATTTGTGTTCTCTAACTCCCTACACGCGCCGGCGCTTCGGCGGGCGGCAACCGTTGTGCGGGATCGGCGTGACGTCTTTGATGAGCGTGATCTCGAGACCGGCGGCCTGCAGCGAGCGGATCGCGGCCTCGCGCCCGGCTCCCGGGCCCTTCACGTAGACCTCGGCGGTCTTCATGCCGTGATCCATCGCCTTGCGCGCGACCGCTTCGGCGGCCATCTGCGCGGCGAACGGCGTCGACTTCTTCGAGCCCTTGAAGCCGAGGTTGCCGGAGGACGCCCACGCGATCGTCGACCCCGTGTTGTCGGTGATCGTCACGATCGTGTTGTTGAACGAAGAGTGGATGTGCGCGACGCCCGCGCCGACATTCTTGAACTCGCGCTTCTTGCGGGTCTTGGTCTGCTTCTTGGCGGCCAAACGGAAACTGCTCTCTGGTGCTTTTATCTTGCCGGGCGCGGCCCGGTGTCGTCGCCTCGACCGGCGGGCCCGCGTCCGCGAGACACCCCGACCTTCTTCGAAATCCGCGTGGCGAATGCGGCAGGCGCGCGAACGCGCGTTGCGCCCGTGGCCGGACACAACGGCTTACGATAGCACAAGGCGGAGCTGTGCGGCAAGGGTCAGAAGGTCGGGGGTATAACATACTTGACTCAAGTGACTGACCGGCGTTATACTTGGGCCATGGACACGAAGAAGCAGACGATTCCGACGACCATGCTTCAAGCGGTACGGCAGTTTGCTGACCCGCAGGTCGCGCACGACTTCTTCGTTCAGATTCGCTGGCCGAACGGCGTAGCGTGCCCCCGGATGGGCTGCGGCTCGGCCGCCGTCGCGTTCATGCCGAAGGTGCGCCGTTGGTACTGCAACGAGTGCAAGAAACAGTTTTCGGCCAAGATCGGGACCATCTTTGAAGATTCGCCCATCGGCCTCGACAAGTGGCTCCCGGCCATGTGGCTCATCGCGAGCAACCGCAACGGAATCTCGTCATACGAGATCGCTCGCGCGCTAGAGGTCACGCAGAAATCGGCGTGGTTCATGCTGCACCGCATCCGGGAGGCCATGCAGGACGATACGTTCTCCATGCTCACCGGCACGGTTGAGGTCGACGAAGCGTACATCGGCGGGCGCTTCAAGAATTAAATCCCTTTCGAAGCGCCGCGAGCTGCAACAGCGCCGGGACGCGCGCGGTATCACGAACCGTCCGCGCGACGACAAGACGGCCGTGTTCGGCATGGTCGAGCGCGGCGGGCGCGTTCGCGCGTGGACGGTTCCCGACACGCAGCACGCGACGTTGCTCCCGAAACTGCGCGCGAGCATCGACCACGACGCCACGGTCTACACCGACGCATCGACGCTGTACACGCACATTAACGAGTATTTCCTGACCCACTCCTCGGTGAATCATTCCATCGAGGAGTACGTTCGCGGGAACGTCCACACGAATAACATCGAGTGCTTTTGGGCCGTTCTCAAGCGCACGATCGGCGGAACGTATATTCACGTTCACCCGCGCCATTTGGACCGCTATCTCGCGGAGCAAGTGTATCGGTTTGACGAGCGAAAGAACACTGACGGACCCCGGTTCGCGAAGGCCGCGAAGCGCGCCGATGGTCGCCGGCTCACTTGGAAGGCGCTTACAGAGAAAGCCAGGCGCTAAGCTATAGCGTCGGCAAGAGCGCGCATAAATGACTTAAGCCGCGCGATGGCATCCGTGGCCTCTTCCTCGGTATATTTGTCTCCGGGTGTTCTTGCCGGGTGCATGGAGGGGATGCGCCAGGCAAGGTTCACCTGGAAGAGATAATCGACTAGCGCGGCGGCCTCACTTTGCTTCGCCTTGTCCGCGCTCGTGCGGTGTGGCATAACCCTGACTTTGTCGCCTGCCTCTTTTACGACGTCTCCCCACGGCCGCTCTAGCGTGGCGTTAGAAACGCCAAGATGTTTTCCGAGCGCGTTGACGCCGAGTTCGGCGACGCGCATAAGGTGAAACACGCACCCCGTCCAACGCTCAAAGACGTAACACTTTTGCGCCTCTTCGACATCAGCAGCAATCGGAAACTTCATAAGCGCCGCCTCCCACCCTTTGCGAAACTCATCGTACAAGGCGGCGCGTTCGGGCGGCACGTAAAACAGGACGCGATCAGTCAACTCATCGCGGATGCGACGATCAAGTTCTTGGACGCAAGCCGCGATTTTGTCGTGTTCCGCAAGGGGGTCATTAAGAAGAATCGCAAGCCGATGAACGGTCTTGCTTGAAAGGGGCAAATCAAGTTGCGAAATACGCTCACTAAGCGCCTCCGGTATGACTTCCTTGAGGCGCTGCCAAATCGTAACGTTTACGGCACCAAGGACTTTAACGTTGGTCAGCTCGGGCGGCCGAACGTCAGCCTGCGCTTGCATGATACCGAGCAGCGAACCCGTCTGATAGAACGCTTCGGCGTATCGTTTAAGCACAAACCAAAGAGTTACCCAGCGTCGTCCGATCCCTTCGTCTCCGGCGTTTCCGGTTTCGGTCGTGTCACCGCGTCCTTCGGAACGCGCACCAATCCGGCGACAAACTTCTTCAAGTCGTCGAGCGGAATCAGCGGGTTTAACGGCTTCTCGCGCGGCATCCCCGAGCATTATAGCACCTCACCCGGGGGTAGACGGCGATGGCGGACGATCAGGCGGTTCGAGACCTTCAGGCGCGCGTCCAAACGCTTGAATTAGCAGTTGCCGTGTTGATTCAGTTGGTTGAAACCAAAGAGAATGAAGCAGCGAATCGGAGTACCCTACGAGCCATCGCCGCGCAACTTCCCGGTCGTCAGCGGTGAGCGGTACGGGCGGGTCGGCGGCCCCGGGTGCCTGAGGCGCTTGCGCATCCATGGCGGCCACCATACAACCCAAAGGGTAGCTCGATTTGCTAACCTACGCAGAGACATGTGGGACTTTTGCTAACAAAGGTCCCTGCGGCGTCGTGGTTCTTTAGTCCCGTCTGACTTTACGCAAGTATGTTATGCCCAAGGTCGGCGGCCGTGGGCCGGAACCGACCGTCCGCTCTCTGGATCGGCGCCGCATCGGCGTTCGTCGTTTTGGGCGTGCTGGCGGCCGTGCGGGCGGCCGACTGGACGTACGGCGCCCAGACCGGATCGTTCGTGCAGACCATCCTCGACCCGTTCGGCCGGATGCACGGCATCGACCAGGCGACGCGCCACCGCGTCCACTGGTCGCCGGATGTGTTGCTCCTGTGGCCGCTGCTGGCGGCCACGCGAAGCGTGTGGGCGTTGCAGACCGCGGTCGCCGCGGCGACGGTCGCGTGCGCACCGCTGCTCGCCGCGATCGCGCGCGAACGCGGGCTCACGCGCGGGGCCGCCGACCGCGTCGGCGCGGTGGCGCTTGTGTATCCGCCGCTCGTCGCCGTCGCGTGCGGCGAGCTCGGCGAGCTGGCGCTGCTTCCGCCGCTCGTGCTGGGCTGGTGGCTGGCGCTGAAGCGACGCTCGTGGCGGTGGGTCGCGATCACGGCCGCGCTGCTCGCCGGATTGCGCGAGGACGTCTGCCTCGAGCTCGCGGTGCTCGGCATCGCCGTCGCGATCGCGGAGGGGCGCCGCGGCGACCCCGGCACCGCGCGCGGCGCGCTCACGTCCGCCGGCATGGCGCTCGTCTCCGGCGCGATCTACCTGCTTGCCGTGCTGCCGCGCGCAGGCCCGTGGCCGCCGCACGCGTACGAGAATCCCGTCACGGCCGGCCCGTTCGCATACGTGCTCGAGGCGGTCGTGCCGCTCGCGCTGGTCGCGTTTCGCACGCGCCTCGCATGGCTCGCAGTACCGGGATTCGCGATCGTTATGCTCGCTCACGGCGGCACCGTGTCGCGCGCCGGAGCGCACGATGCCGCGCTGTGGTTTTCGTGGCTGCTGATCGCGTTCGCGGCAGGCGTCGCGACCACGCGCCGGCAGCGGCGCTGGACGTCCATCCCGTTTGCGCTTTCGGCGCTCGTGCTTCTGGCGGTCGGTCCCGCGCACGCGCTGCATGACCTGCGCCCGTCGTACCATGCTCTCGGTGACGCGCGCGCGGTGCTCGCGGCCGTGCCCGAACGCGCCACGGTCGCCACGCACGCGGAGTGGTATACCTCGATCGCCGCCCGCCGTCCGGGCGCCTCGGTGCTGGGCATCGGACCGCACCCCTACGATGCGATGTACGTCGTGTTCGCGACCGACTATCCCGACGAGGATTTCCAGCGGCGCGTGCTGCCGCGGATTCGCGCCGTCCTCACGCGGGAAAGGTATCGCGTCGTCGCTCGCATCGGCGCGGTCGCGGCATACGAGCGCCCTGAGGCCATGGGAGAGAACAACCGCCGGTGATCGCCTACCTCGGAACCGGAATGCTCGGCGCGAACTTCGTGCGCAAGATGCTCGAGCGCGGCGAGACCGTGCACGTGTGGAACCGTAGCCGCGACAAGGCCCGCGCGCTGGAAGCCGACGGTGCGAAAGCGTTCGACGACGCCGCCCACGCGGTGCGCGGCGCCTCGGAGATCCATCTGACGCTCAGCGACGACGCGGCCGTCGACGGCGTGCTCGAGCCGCTCGCGGACACGATCTCGCCGGACGCGATCATCGCCGATCACACGACGACCGCGCCCACGCCGACGGCCGAGCGCGTCGCGCGGTGGAAGAGCCGAGGGCGCACGTTCGCGCACGCGCCCGTGTTCATGGCGCCCGCGAACGCCCGCGAGGCGACCGGCCTGATGCTGCTCTCCGGCGAACGTGCCGTGCGCGAGCGCGTCAAGCCGCGCCTCGAGCCGATGACGGGCAAGGTGCTCGAGCTCGGCGACGATCCGGCGCGCGCGGCCGCGTTCAAGCTCTTCGGCAACATGATGCTGCTGGTCATCACGGGTGGTCTGGCCGACGTGTACGCGCTGGGCCGCACGCTCGGAATCGACCCGAAGGAGGCGTTCGCGCTCTTCGCGGAGTTCAATCCCGGTAACGCGATTCAAGGCCGCGGCCGCAAGATGGCGGAGCGCGACTACGCGCCGACGTTCGAGCTGACGATGGCGCGCAAAGATCTCCGTTTGATGATCGACGAAGCAGCGCGGCACGGCACGCAGCTCGACGTCGTACCGTGCGTCGCTGCGCTGTTCGACCGCTACATCGCCGCCGGGTTCGGCGACAAGGATCCCGCCGTCGTCGGGTCCGGGCAGGCGTGAGCCCGCTCTACCTCACTGAAGGCGACGTCGCCGCGACCCTGAGCGTGCGTGAGGCGCTCGCGCTGGTCGAGGATGCCGCGCGCGCCCTCGCAGAAGGCCGCGCGCAGAACCGCCCGCGGCAGCGTGCGTACCTGCCGTCCTCGGTGATTCAGGTGCTCGCGGCGTCGTACGCCGGCCGCATGGGCCACAAGACGTACACCGTCGCGATGAAAGGCCGCGGTGCGCGCTTCTGGTACCTGCTGTTCAACGACAACGGCGAGATGCTCTCGATGATGGAAGCCGACACTCTGGGACAGATTCGCACCGGCGCGGCTTCCGGCGTCGCGACGCGCTTCCTCGCGCGCGACGACGCGCACACGCTGGCGGTGATCGGCACCGGCTGGCAGGCGCGCTCCCAGCTCGAAGCGTGCTTTCACGTGCGCAACATCACGCGCGTCGTCGTCTACGGCCGCAGCGCGGAGAAGCGCGCGGCGTTCGCCGAGGAGATGTCGGCGAAGATCGGGCATGCCGTCGAAACGGTCGACGATGCCCGCGCCGCCGTCGCGGACGCGGACGTGATCTGCACGATGACGAGCTCGTCGACGCCGGTGCTCGAAGGAGCGTGGCTCAAAGCGGGCACGCACGTGAACGCGGCCGGATCGAATCGAGCGAACGCGCAGGAGATCGACATCGAGACCGTCCGCCGCGCGGACGTGATCGCCGTCGAGGACGTCGCGCAGGCGAAGGTCGAGTCGGGCGATCTGCACGCAGCGAACGAAGCCGGCGCCATCAGCTGGGACCGCGTGACGCTGTTGAGCGACGTCGTCGCGGGCCATGCGCTGGGGCGCACGAGCGACGACCAGATCACGCTCTTCGAGTCGCTGGGCATCGGCCTGTGGGACATCGCGGCCGCGAGCCACGTGTACGATCGCTGCATCATCGAAGGGCGCGGCACGCGTCTGGCGATCCCCAGCTAGCCTCGCGTATCGCCCGGCGCTCGCCGACGAGGAGGGCGCGGCTCCGCGAGTGAGACGCAGAGCGACGAGCGCGCGTTCTGGACCAAGATCGTGCGCACGACGCCGGCCCAGGTCGAGCACGCGCTGCGCCGGATCGACGCAGACCGCTTCGTCCGGATCGGTCGTCGCGCCGGGGAGCTGAGCCGACCGGCGTTACTTCTTGGTCGCGGTCTTCTTCTTCCCGGCGACGGTGCGCTTCGGGCCTTTGCGCGTGCGCGCGTTCGTCTTCGTCCGCTGTCCGCGCACGGGCAGGCCGCGCCGGTGGCGGATACCGCGATAGCAGCCGATGTCCGTCAGGCGCTTGATGTTCGACGCAATCTCACGCCGCAGGTCGCCCTCGACCTTGAGCGTCTCGATGACTTCGCGCAGCCGCTGCTCGTCCTCGGTCGACAGGTCCTTGACGCGCGTGTCCGGGTTGACGCCCGTCTGGCGCAGGATGTGCTTCGCGGTCGGCACGCCGATCCCGAAGATGTATGTGAGGCCGATCTCGATGCGCTTCTCGCGCGGTAGATCGATGCCGGAGATACGAGCCATCAGCCTTGAACCTGCTTGTGCTTCGGATTGACGGTGCAGATCACGCGCACTTTTCCTTCGCGGCGAATGATCTTGCACGAGTCACAGATGCGTTTGACGGAGGGGCGAACTTTCATGATGCTACTCTTACGGTTTCTTCGATAGGACGATAGCGAGCTACGTCCGGGTGCTCGGCGACGTCACGCAACGTCAGGATCTTCGGACCGTCGTCCGTGATCGCAATCGTATGCTCGAAGTGCGCCGCTAGTTTACCATCCTCGGTCACGACCGTCCACCCGTCCTCCAGGGTTGCGACCTCGAAGGTGCCTTCGGTGATCATCGGCTCGACGGCGAGCACGAGCCCCCTGCGGAGCGCGGTTCCTTCGCCGGGCGTGCCGTAGTTCGGGACTTGCGGGTCCTCGTGCATCTTGCGCCCGACACCGTGTCCGACGAGCGCTCGCACGACGCCGTAACCATTCGCTTCCGCGTGCCGCTGCACGGCCGAACCGATGTCGCCCAGGCGGTTTCCGAGCTGCATCGCCGCGATGCCGTGCATGAGGCACTCCTGCGTGACGCGCATGAGACGCGCCGCCGCGTCGCTCACGGTGCCGATCGCCACGGTGACGGCCGAGTCCGAGACGTAGCCGTCCAGGGTCGTCCCGATGTCGATCGAGAGCAGGTCGCCCTCGCACAGCACGCGGTCGCCCGGCATGCCGTGCACGACCTCGTCGTTGACCGAGGTGCAGATCGCCGACGGGTAGCCGTTGTAGCCGACGAACGTCGGAATGCCGCCCATCGAGCGGATCGACGCATCGGCGAGGCGGTCGAGCTCGCCGGTGCTGACGCCGGGCTTCGCCGCTTGCATCAGCATCGCGAGCGTCTTCGCGGTGATCTTGCCGCTGCGGCGCATGATCTCGATCTCGCGCGGCGACTTGATCGTGATCACGCCGCGCCGGTCCGCATTCCGCCGGCGACCATGTTGACGAGCTGCGCGCTGACGAGGTCGATCGGCTCGAGCGCGTCGACGTGAACCAGGTTGGTGACGGGGCTGTGCTCGTAATAGCCGATCAGCGGCGCGGTCTTCGCCTCGTACTCCGCCAGCCGCGTCCGGATCGTGTCCTCACGATCGTCGGGACGCTGGATCAGCGGCTCGCCGCTGACGTCGTCGACGCCGGCGACCTTCGGAGGATTGTGCACGACGTGATACGTGCGCCCCGACGGCGCGTGCGTCCAGCGACCCGTGAGCCGGCCGGTCAACACGTCGCGGTCCACGTCGAACGCGATCGCTACCGCGTCCCGGTTCCGCCGCGCGAGCAGCGCGTCGAGCGCCTGCGCTTGCGCGACCGTGCGCGGAAAGCCGTCGAAGATGACGTCCGACGGCGATGCGCCGAGCTCGTCCTCCACCATGCGGATGATCAGATCGTCGGGCACGAGCTCGCCGCGGTCCATGTATCCTTGCGCCTCGACGCCCAGCGGCGTCGTCTGCGCGCGGTGGCGCCGCAGGATGTCGCCGGTCGAGAACTGCCGGTAGCCGAAGCGCTCCTCGAGCACCTTCGCCTGCGTCCCTTTGCCGGCGCCGGGAGGCCCGAGAAAAATCAGGTTCACCGGTTGATGAACCCGCGATAGTCGCGCATGGCGAGGCGCGCCTCGATCTGCGTGATCGAGTCGAGCGCGACGCCGACGACGATGAGCAGCGAGGTCGAACCGATGTACAGCGACGTCACGCCGACGTCGCGCTGGAGCGACGGGAGCACCGCCAGCAGGCCCAAGTAGATCGCGGCCGCGGTCGTGATGCGGACGAGGATCTTGTTGATGTAGTCGATCGTCGGCTGACCGGGGCGGATACCCGGAATGAACGAGCCCGATTTCTTGAGGTTGTCGGCGATGTCTTTGGTGTTCACTACGATCGCCGAGTAGAAGAACGTGAAGATGACGACCAGCAAGAAGTAGACGACGTTGTAGAGCACCGAGCTCGGGCCGAAGTACGCCTGCAGGTAGAACGCGATCGTGCCCGCGGCGCCCTTGTTGCCGCCCGCGTTGAACCACGAGAGCGCCTGCTGCGGCAGGAGCAGGATCGAGATCGCGAAGATGATCGAGATGACGCCCGCGTTGTTGAGGCGCAGCGGGATGTAGCTCGAGCGGCCCGCGTACATCTTGCGGCCGATCACGCGACGCGCTTGCTGCACCGGGATGCGGCGCTGGCCCTGGTACATGAAGACGATCGAGACGATCGTGACGAGCGCGATGCCGAGCCACAGCCCCAGCCCGAGCCAGTTCACGTTGCCCTTGTTCGCGAGCGAGAACGTCTGCGCGACCTGCGTCGGGAAGCGGAGCACGATGCCGACGAAGATGATGAGCGAGATGCCGTTCCCGATACCTTTGTCGGAGATCTGCTCGCCGAGCCACATCAGGAACATCGTGCCGGACACGAACGCGATCACCGCGTACGCGATGAACTGCCACGACGGGTCGTAGAAGACACCGCCGCGGCTCATCGCGACCGCCATCGACGTCGCCTGGATCGTCCCCAGCACGATCGTCAGGTAGCGCGTGTAGCGGCTGATCGTCTTGCGGCCTTCCTCGCCGCCCTTCTTCGCCATCTCCTCGAGCTGCGGGATCACCACCGTCATCAGTTGCATGATGATCGACGCGTTGATGTAGGGCGTGATGCCCATCGCGATGATCGAGAGCTTCTGCAGCGCGCCGCCGGAGAGGAAGCCCAGGAATTGGTAGAACGCGCCCGACTGGATCAGCTGGTTCCATTTCGCCTGGTTCACGTTCGGGAGCTGAACGTGGATCATGAAGACGAAGACCGCGAACGCGAAGAACACGAACCCGATCCGCTTGCGGATGTCGGGCACGGTCAGCGCGTTGCGAAGGGTGTTCAGCACGAGGTGAGTCTACTGCGCAGCGGCGGGTTCTGTGTCGCCGAAGTCGGCGCCGACGGCGCCGAGCGCCTCGCGCGCCGACGCGGAGAAGAGCACGTCGCGAAAGCGCAGCCCGGCGGGCAGCGTGCCGCCCTTGGCGTTCGACTTGGTCGAGCCGCCGAGGATCTTCACGCCGTCCTTGAGGTTCTTGACCTTGCCCGCGTCGCGGAGCGACTGCGGGCTCACCTCGACGGACGTGTCCCAGCCGGCGAGATCGCCGACATTGACGACCGCGAACGTCGCGCGGAAGTGCCCGATGTCGCGCGCCTTCTGCGAGTAGCCGCGCTTGGTCGGCAAACGGCGCGCCCACGGCGTCTGGCCGCCCTCGAATGCCGGCCCCTTGCCGCCGCCCGAACGCACCGTCTGCCCCTTGCCGCCTTCGCCGCCGGTCTTCACCATGCCGGAACCGTGCCCGCGCCCGATGCGCACGCGCTTCGGACGGGACTTCGGATTCGGCTTGAGGGTCGCGAGAGAAAACTGTTCAGCCATCGTCCTTGTCATCCTGAGCTTGTCGAAGGGGCATCATGCGAAAATCTCGCTGACCGTCTTGCCGCGCAGGGCGGCGACCTTCTCGGCCGTCTTGAGCGAGCCGAGCGCCTCGAACGTCGCGAGCACGACGTTGATCGGGTTGTTCGTGCCGAGCGACTTCGTGACGATGTCGTGGATGCCGGCGAGCTCGAGCACCGCGCGCATCGCGCCGCCCGCAATCACGCCCGTTCCGGGCGACGCCGGCTTGAGCATGACGTGGCCGGAGCCGACCTGCACGTTGACCTGATGCGGGATGGTCCGTTCGACCATCGGCACGGTGATCAGCGCTTTGCGCGCCTGCTCGACGCCCTTGCGAATTGCTTCCGGAACCTCGCCGGCCTTGCCGATGGCGAAGCCGACGCGTCCCTTCTTGTCGCCGACGACGACGAGCGCGGAGAAGCTGAAGCGCTTGCCGCCTTTCACGACCTTCGCCACGCGGTTGATGCGGACGACGGTTTCCTCGAAGCCCTGGTTGTCGCGATCGCGACCGCCCCTGTTATACATTCTGACGGCGCTCCGTCCCGGACTCCGCGCCCACTGCGTGGGGCCACCGGTCCGAGCTCGCACGATACGTTGCAGTCGAGGCGCGGTGTTGCTGCGCTCGCTCCATGACCATCATCTAGAATTCCAATCCGGCTTCGCGCGCTGCCTGAGCGAGCGCCGCGACGCGGCCGTGATACTTGTGACCCGACGTGTCGAACACGACGGCGTTGATGCCTGCGGCTTTCGCGCGCTGCGCGATCGTCGAGCCGATTTTCTGTGCGGCTTCGACGTTCGTGCGCGAGCCCAGGCCCTCGGCGACGGTGCCTTCGCGCGTCGATGCGGCGACGAGCGTGTGGCCCTTCGCATCGTCGACGACGAACGCGTACGTGTGGTGCAGGCTGCGGAAGATCTGCAGCCGCGGACGGGACTCCGTGCCGGCGACCTTCTTGCGCAGCCGCGTGTGCCGCTTGAGGCGCTGGTCGTTGCGTGACACCGGCATTACTTCTTAGCGGCCTTTCCGGCTTTGCCGAGCTTCTTGCGCACGACTTCGCCGGCGTAGCGAATGCCTTTGCCCTTGTAGGGCTCGGGCGGTCGCAAATTTCGGATCTCCGCAGCAACTTGGCCGACGCGCTGCTTGTCGATGCCCTCGACGTGCACGCGGTTCGTGCCCTCGACGGTGAACGCGATGCCGTCCGGCGCCGCGTACGTCACCGGGTGCGAAAAGCCCAGCGAGAAGTTCAGGTCGTTGCCGGCCTTGCTGACGCGGAAGCCGACGCCTTGGAGCTCGAGCGACTTGCGAAAGCCCTTCGTGACGCCGTCGATCATGTTCGCGACGAGGGTGCGCGTGAGACCGTGCGCGGAACGGCCCGGCTTGTCGTCGCGCTTTCGCGTGACGACGACTTGGCCGCCGTCGATCGCGACCTCGACGACCGGAAGGATGTGCTGCGAGAGCTGCCCCTTCGGGCCTTTGACGACGACGGTCGAGTCGTTCAGCGCGACGTCGACGCCCGACGGAACGGTAATCGGCAGTTTTCCAATACGTGACATGAGCAGTTACCAAACGTACGCGAGGACTTCACCGCCGAAGCCTTCGCGCTTTGCGCGCTTGCCCGACATGATGCCCTTCGAGGTCGATATGATGACGAGACCCAGCCCGCCGAGGACGCGCGGGATCTCCGTTTTCGAGGTGTACACGCGCAGACCGGGGCGGCTGATGCGGCGAAGGCCGGTGATGACCTTCTCTTTTTCAGGCCCGTACTTGAGCGTGATGCGGAGCGTGCCTTGCGGCCCCTCCTTGAGCTCCTCCAGGCCGGTGATGAAGCCTTCGTCCAGCAGAATCTGCGCGACGGCCTTCTTCATCCTCGACGCGGGGACGTCGACGGTCTGATGGTTCGCGGTGTTCGCGTTGCGGATCCGCGTGAGCAGATCGGCGATCGGATCGGTGACGACGCCCATTAGTTGCGTCCCTCCCGGCCGCACCGAGAAGCCAGCGCCGTACGTGGCGCCTTCGCAGCCGGCACGATCGTCGTGTTCATGTTGCCTCCAGCCATGATTACCAGCTCGCCTTGGTGATGCCCGGGATGAAGCCGCGGTGCGCGTTCTCGCGCAGGCAGATGCGGCACATGCCGAACTTGCGATAGTACGCGCGCGGCCGGCCGCAGACTTTGCAGCGGTTGTGCGCGCGCACGCTGAATTTCGGCGTGCGCTTCGATTTCTCGATCAGCGAGGTCTTGGCCATGTCAGTTTCGTCCCTTCGGGCCGAAACTGCGTGAACCGAGCGCCACACGTGGCGCCTCCGCAGCCGGCACGATCGTGCTGTCTTCCGTGGTGAAGGCGATCATCGACTTGCTCCGCTCGAAGCCGGCGCCTTCTGCAGCGGCAGCCCCATCTGGGTGAGGAACTCGGTCGCCTCTTCGTCGTTCTTGGCCGTCGTCACGATGACGATGTCCATCCCGCGCGCCTTGTCCACTTTGTCGAAGTCGATCTCCGGGAACACGAGCTGCTCCCGCAGACCGAGGTTGTAGTTGCCGCGACCGTCGAACGAGCGGCGGTTCAGCCCGCGGAAGTCGCGGATGCGCGGCAGCACGATGTTGAACAGCTTGTCGAGGAACGTGTACATGCGGTCGCCGCGAAGCGTGACCTTCGCGCCGATGTTCATCCCTTCGCGCAGCTTGAACGCCGCGATCGACTTCTTCGCCTTCGTGATCACCGGCTTCTGGCCGCTGATCGTCGTCAGCTCCTCGACCGCCTTGTCCAGCGCCTTCGCGTTCTGGATCGCGTCGCCGACCGACATGTTGATGATGACCTTCTCGAGCTTCGGTACCTGCATCGGGTTCTTGTAGCTGAACCGCTCCTGCAGCTTCCCGCGCACCTCGTTGTCGTACTTTTCTTTCAATCTCGCAGCCATGATTATTTCGCCTTGCTCGGCACGAGCAGTTCCTCGCCCGACTTGCCGACGCGCACGCTCGTTCCGTCGGCACGCTTGATCCGTCGGATACGCGTGGGCCGATCCGTTTTCGGATCGATCACCATCAGCGCGGAGAGCGGGATCGGCGCCTCCTTCTCGAGGATGCCGCCGCTCTTCACGCCGGTGGATCCGGGCTTCGTGTGGCGCTTCACCACGTTCAGACCCTCGACCGTCGCGCAGCCGTCCTTCGGCCACACGTGCTTCACGACGCCGCGCTTGCCTTTCTCCTTGCCGCGCCGCAGCACGACGGTATCGCCTTTGACGATCTTCGTCGCCATGCTAGAGCACCTCGGGGGCGAGCGACGCGATCTTCAGGAAACCGCGGTCGCGCAGCTCGCGGCAGACCGGCCCGAACACGCGCGTGCCGCGCGGGTCGAGGTTGTCCTTTTCGCCCTTGATGATCACGCACGCGTTCTCGTCGAACTTGATCACGGAACCGTCGGGGCGGCGGAACGGCGCGCTCGTGCGGACGATGACCGCCTTGACGACCTGGCCCTTCTTGACCGCGGCGCCCGGGATCGCGCTCTTCACCGTGCCGACGATGACGTCGCCGACGTGCGCGTACGGATGGCGCGACCCGCCCGTGACGTGGATGCACAGGAGCTCGCGCGCGCCGGAGTTGTCAGCCACCTTGAGCCGCGTCTCTTGTTGAATCATTTGTGATGCCTCTGCGAGGCATCACACGAACCCAGCGCCGCACGTGGCGCCTCCGCAGTCGGCGTGATAGTCTCCAATTTCGTCCTGAAGGTCGTCATTTCGCTCGCTCGACGACCTCGATCAGACGCCAGCGCTTCTCGCGCGACATCGGGCGGCATTCCTGAATGCGCACCAGGTCGCCGGCCTTCGCCTCGTTCGTCTCGTCGTGCGCCTTGAAGCGCGCCGACTGGCGAACGACCTTCTTGTAGACCGGATGCGGCACGCGCGTCTCGGTCACGACGACGATGGTCTTGTCCATCTTGTCGCTCGCGACGCGGCCCTGCTTGATGCGGCGGCGGTTCGTGCGCTCCACAGTGTTACGCTGCTCCATGACGTGCCTCGGCTCGGTCCTGTGTCTGTCGAAGGACGATCTTCTTCTCGGAGATCGCGGTCTGGATTTGGGCGTAGCTGCGCCGCACGAGCTTGACGCGCGAGAAGTCGGACAGGTGTCCGGTCCGCAGTGAGAACCGCAGGTTGAACAGCTCTTCCTTGGTCTCGCGAGCACGCTGCTCGAGCTCGGCGAGCGAGAGCTCGCGCAGAGCGCGCAGGTCGTTACGCTTCATTACGATGCCACCTCGGCGCTCTGCTCGGCGCGGGTCACGATCTTCGTCGCGATCGGCAGCTTTTGCGCGGCGAGGCGCAGCGCTTCGCGCGCGACCTTTTCGTCAACGCCGGCGAGCTCGAACAGCACGCGGCCCGGCCGCACGACGGCGACCCAGAACTCCGGGTTCCCCTTGCCCGAGCCCATGCGAACCTCGGCCGGCTTCTTCGTCACGGACTTGTCCGGGAAGATCTTGATCCAGACTTTTCCACCGCGCTTGATGTGGCGCGTCATCGCGATACGCGCGGCCTCGATCTGACGGTTCGTCATCCACACCGGCTCGAGCGCCTGCAGGCCGAACTCACCGAACGTGAGCGTGTTGCCGACGAGCGCCTTGCCGCGCATGCGTCCGCGGTGCTGGCGGCGCCACTTGACGCGCTTCGGAGTAAGCATCAGCGTCCAACCTCCCCGGCGCCGGCGTTGTGATCTTCCGGCCCGCTCGCGAGCTCCGGGCGGTTACCCGTGTCGTCCTGAGCTCGTCGAAGGGGGGTCGCGGGCTCCGTATGGTCGGCGGTCGGTGCGCTCGAATGCGCGCCCGGACGCTCCGCTTCGTCGACGGTGCCTTGTGAATCCGGGTTCGTCTGCGACGTTTCGCCGGTCACGCCGCGGTGGGCGGTGGCGTGCGCGCGATAGCCGGTGTCGGCGCCGGAATGCGGCGCGTTCGGCTTCTCACCGTGCGCGGGCGGCGCCCCGTCGATGACCGACGCCACCGACTGCGCGTCGGCCTGGGCCACGCGCAGCGCGTCGGCGGTATCGAGCGCCGGAGCCGCCGCGTCGTCCTGAGCTTGCCGCGTGTCATCCGGAGCTTGTCGCGTGTCATCCGGAGCTTGTCGCGTGTCAGCCGGAGCTTGTCGCGTGTCATCCTGAGCTTGTCGCGTGTCATCCTGAGCTTGTCGAAGGGCGGGACGCGCGGGGCGCGCCTCGGGACGTCCTTCGCCGCCGCGTCCGCGGCCGCCGCGCGTACCGCGGCGTCCGTCGCGACCGCGGGCACCGTCGGCGCCGCGAGCCGCTCCCGGGCCGCCCTCGCGGTCGCCGCGCGGCTGGTCCGGAAGAACCTCACCCTTGTAGATCCACACCTTGACGCCGATGCGGCCGAACGTGGTGAACGCCTCGACGTGCGCGTAGTCGATGTCGGCGCGCAGCGTGTGCAGCGGCACCTTTCCGTCGTGGTTGCGCTCGGTGCGCGCGATCTCGGCGCCGCCGAGACGCCCCGATACCTGCACCTTCACGCCGCGTGCGCCGGCCTTCATCGTGCGCATGATCGCCTGCTTCATCGCACGGCGGAATGCGATGCGCTTCTCGAGCTGATCGACGATGTTCTGACCGACGAGGCGCGCGTCCAGCTCGATCGTCTTGATCTCGACGACGTTGACCTGCACCTGTTTGCCGGTGAGCCGCTCGAGGTTGCGACGGATGTCGTCGATGCCGACGCCCCGCTTGCCGATGATGATGCCCGGCTTGCCCGTGTTGATGATCACGCGCGCCTGGTTCGCGCGGCGCTCGATCTCGACGCGCGAGATCGCGGCCGCGCGCGTCATGCGCCCGAAGTACTTCCGGATCGCGACGTCCTCGTGCAGCCACGCGACGTAGTTCTTCTTCTCGAACCAGCGGCTGTCCCAAGTCCTCGTGATGCCGAGACGCAGCCCGACCGGATGAATCTTCTGTCCCATGCTATGCTCCGGCCGCCGCGGCGGTCTGCTTCTTGCGGCGCGGCGCGGCGCCCGACGAGCTCTTCTTGCGGCCGCCCGCGGCCTGGGCTTGGCGCTGCGCGCGCGTCTTGAGGCTGATCGCCGCACCGGAGCGGCGCTTCGGCTGATGCTTCGGGGGCTGCGGTCCGACCGCGATCGTCACGTGCGAGAGCCGCTTGCGCTTGAACGCGGCGCGGCCTTGCGCGCGCGGATCGAGCCGCTTCGTGAACCCGCCGCCCGGCCCGCCGTCCACGGTGATGCGCGTGACGAAGAGCCCGTCCGAGCTCATGTCGTGGTTGTTCTCCGCGTTCGCGACCGCGCTCTTGAGCAGCTTCTCGATCGGCTCCGACGCGAAGATACCCGCGAACTTGAGCAGTACGAGCGCTTCGCGCACGCTCTTGCCGCGAATCGCGTCGGCGACGCGGCGGAGCTTTCGTGGACCCATGCGCGCGAACTTGAGATGCGCCACCGCCTCGGTGCGCTCCGTCGCCGCGACGCTCACGACGCCACCTTCGCTTTGTCGCCGGCGTGGCCTTTGAAGATGCGCGTCGGCGAGAACTCGCCGAGCTTGTGTCCGACCATGTTCTCGGTGATGAACACCGGGATGTGCGCCTTGCCGTTGTGCACGGAGATCGTGTGACCGACCATCGCCGGAACGATCGTCGATGCGCGCGACCAGGTCTTGATGACGCGCTTCTCGCGGGTCGAGTTCATCTTCTCGACCTTCGTCAGCAGATGGTCCGCGACGAACGGGCCCTTCTTGAGCGAACGTCCCATGCTACTTCGACTTTCTCTTTCTGACGATCATCTTGGTCGTGCGCTTGTTGCGGCGCGTCTTCTTGCCCATCGTCATCTGACCCCAAGGCGTGGTCGGCGGCCGGCCCGACGTCGAGCGCGCTTCGCCGCCGCCGTGCGGGTGATCGACGGGGTTCATCGCGATTCCGCGCACCGAGGGACGCTTGCCGAGGTGACGCTGCCGCCCGGCCTTCCCGATGATCTCGTTCTCGTGATCGAGATTCCCGAGCTGACCGATGGTGGCGCGGCACACGACGAGGATGCGGCGTACCTCGCCCGACGGCATGCGCACCTGCGCGTACTCGCCTTCCTTCGCCATGAGCTGCGCGGAGCCGCCGGCGGACCGCACGAGCTTGCCGCCCTCTCCGGGCTGCAGCTCGATGTTGTGAATCACCGTGCCGAGCGGGATGTTGCTGAGCGGCAGGGCGTTGCCCGTCTTGATGTCGGCCGCCGGACCGGACTCGACCGAGTCGCCCACCTTGAGCAGCGCGGGCGCGAGGATGTAGCGCTTCTCGCCGTCGCGGTAGTGCAGCAGCGCCAGCCGCGCGGTGCGGTTGGGATCGTACTCGATCGCCGCGACCTTGGCCGGAATGCCGTCCTTCGTGCGCTTGAAGTCGACGATGCGGTACTGCTTGCGGTACCCGCCGCCTTTGTGGCGCGTCGTGATGTGCCCGTTGTTGTTGCGGCCGGAGTGCTTCTTTCGCACCTCGAGCAGCGACTTCTCGGGATCCTTTTTCGTGATCTCGCTGAAGTCGGCGGTGGTCATGAACCGTCGCGCAGCCGAGGTGGGCTTATATTTCTTAACGGCCATGCTAGTTCTCGGCGCCGATTCGCGTGCGCATCGCCATCGAACGCGAGGCGCGACGAGCGAAGCGTGCTATGGCACGTGAGCGAGGAGCTATGAAGCGATCGATGGTGAGGCGCATGCGAATCACTGCTCGAAGTAGTTGACGCCGGCTAGTTGGATCTTCTGGCCCGGCGCGAGGGTGACGATCGCTTTCTTCCAGTCCGACTGCACGCCGGACGAGCGGCGGCCGCGGCGGGCGAAGTTCTTCTTCTTGCCGCCGACGTTGACGGTGTTGATCTTCGTCACCGTCACGCCGAAGATTTCGGCGACGGCGGACTTGATCTGCGTCTTCGTCGCGTGCGGGTTCACCTCGAAGGTGTACTGCTGCACCGCGGTTCCCGCCATCGACTTCTCGGTGATGAGCGGGGCGATGATGACGTCTCTCGCGTCCACGGTTACTTCGTCTCCTTCGTCGCGTACTTCGCGGAGAGCGCGTCGTGCGCAGCGGTCGTGAGCACGAGGCGCGCGCAGCCGACGACATCTTTCACGTCGAGCTCGCCGGTGTGCGTCACGGCGACGCGCTCGAGGTTGCGGCCGGCCCGGCGCAGCGGCGTGCCGACCCGCGCGAGCTCCTCGGTTGCGAACACGACCAGCGTGCGCGTTCCGGTCTTGGCCGCCTTCGGCGAGCCGAACAGGAGCGACGCGAACGCCTTGGTCTTCGTCAGGTCGAGTGACGCCGTGTCGAGCACGGTGACGCTGCCCCCCTGGAACTTGTCCGAGAGCGCGGCGTGCATCGCGGCGCGGCGCTCCTTCTTGTTCAGGCTCGAGACGTACGACCGCGGCTGCGGACCGAACACGACGCCGCCGTGCGTCCACTGCGGCGAGCGCGTGGAACCCTGACGCGCGCGCCCGGTGCCCTTCTGGCGCCACGGCTTCCTGCCGCCGCCGCGCACCTCGTCGCGCTTCTTCGTCGATGCCGTGCCGGCGCGCGGGTTCGCGAGCTCGCGGAACACCGCGCGGAACACGGCGTTCGCCTTGCCGTCCGTCGAGCCGCTGAACGCGGCCGGCGTCTCTTGCTCGCGCACGACCTTGCCCTGCGCGTCGATCACCTGCGCCATTACGCGCTCGCCTTCACTTTTACGGAGTGCTGCACGATGACGAGACCGTTCTTCGGTCCGGGAACCGGGCCGCGCACCAGCAGCAGATTGCGCTCGGCGTCCGCGCGCACGACCTCGAGGTTCTGATGCGTCACGGTGTCGACGCCGTAGTGGCCGGGACGCCGGCTGCCCCGGGGCGTGTGTCCGGCGTTGGTGTCGCCGTTCGACGCCGGCTGCCGATGGATCATCGAGCCGTGGCTCGCGCCGCCGCCCGAGAAGTTCCAACGTTTGATGCCGCCGGCGAAGCCGTGTCCCTTCGAGACGCCTTGCACGTCGACGCGATCGCCGGCGGCGAAGCCGTCGACGGTCACGGTCGCGCCGAGCTCGATGCCGTCGATGCCCGTGCGGAACTCGCGGATGTCGCGCTTGGGCGCGATGCCGGCTTTCTTGTAGTGTCCCTGAAGCGCTTTGGTGAGCCGCGACGGTTTGACGTCGCCGAACGCCAGCGCGACGGCTTCGTAGCCGTCGGTTTCCAACGTCTTCCTCTGTACCACGATGCACGGACCAGCTTGGATCACGGTGACCGGAATGCTCCGCCCGTCGTCCGTGAACACGCTGGTCATCCCGACCTTCCGGCCGATGATGTTCTTCACGCTGATCGATCCCTTACGGATATCCACGGGTCCTGGCGTATCAGTTACGCCTTCCGCCGCGCACGCCAAACGGCGTTCGCGGCGCGGACCACAACCGGCACAGTGTACCGGCTCGCCGCACGGGCGTCAAGGCCGCGCCCGGAACGATTCCACGGTGCCCGGCGTTCGGCGATCCGGGTCGAGGATGTCCCGCGCATCAGCCAGCAGGCGGGTCGTCGGTCGCTTTTCGGCCCCTGCGGTTGGGCTTTTCGGACCCTTCGCGGTGCGCAGCCCCGACGCGCGGGCACGCTGAGCTCATGGTACCGATCGCGATGCCTCCCGCGATCCCCGACAGCCGCCCGGCGGTCCCGGCGGGGCGTGCGCAGCCCGTCGCGCGCGCCGTTCCGCGACGCCGCGAGCACCGTTTGCACGTCGATTCGCCGGGCGCGGCACCGCGGCGCGAAGGTCAGGTGCCGGTCGTGGCGCTCGGTGTCTTCGTCGATGCGTTCGCCTGATCGCCCGTGGGCGGGGCGGCGCTACCGCTCGACGTCGACGTTGCGGTAAATCCGCTCCCAGTCGAGCACGAGGCCGTGGAACGGCCCGAGTGCCCACGCGCCGCGCGCGTCGCGGCACTCCACCGTTCCGTCGGCGCGCTGGACCGCGACGGTCCGCTTCCGCGGGTTGAGTACGACCACGGCGGTCGCGCCGAACTCCAGATACAGCTGGACTTTGCGTCTCATGCGCCCCGGACGGTCGGACGGCGAGAGTATTTCCACCGCAATGTCCGGCGCAATCCGCGGACGCTGTGCCTCATCGCGCCGGCGGCTCGGAAGCCGCGCTTTCGACATGTAGTCGACGTCGGGCAGCACCGACGACCACATTCCGTCGTGATGCTGGACGTAGAAACGCGCCTTGGCGGCGACGCTACCGCGGTCTGCGGCCCACTCATCGAGCGGCGCACCGATGCGAACTGCAAGCCGGCCGTGATCCCGGCACGGGCTCACGTCGGGCTGCTTCTCGCCGTCGAGAACTTCGATGTACGGCGGCTCTTCGTCCAGCGCTGCGAGCCAGCGAGGAATCGGCGTAGCGACCATTCCACGCTGACGCTATCACGTGGTCTCCCGCCGAAACAAGCGCGGCGTCCGTTCGTTTCGGCCGCGTTTGCCAGGAGCGGACCCCAGCCGACCGAAGGCGGTTTGCATGGCCACGACCGCTCGCCCCGACAGCCATCGCGCGCACGTGCCCGCGCCCTCGCCCGCGGATTTCCTCGGCATCGACGCACTGCTCACCGACGACGAGCGGCTGATCCGCGACACCGTGCGCGCGTTCGTGCGCGACCGCGTGCTGCCGAACATCGCGCAGTGGTTCGAGGACCACACGTTCCCGCACGCGATGGCGAAAGAGCTCGGCGACCTCGGACTGCTCGGGATGCACCTCCACGGTTACGGCTGCGCCGGGACGAGCGCGGTCGCGTACGGCCTTGCATGTCTCGAGCTCGAGGCCGGTGATTCGGGGTTCCGCTCGTTCGTGTCGGTGCAGGGGTCGCTTGCAATGTACGCGATCCTGGCGCACGGCTCCGAGGAGCAGAAGTCGGCGTGGCTGCCGCGCATGGCGGCCGGCGACGCGATCGGCTGCTTCGGCCTGACCGAGTGGGACTTCGGCAGCGATCCCGGCGGCATGCGCACGACCGCGCGCCGCGACGACGGCGACTACGTCATCAACGGCTCGAAGGCGTGGATCACGAACGGCGGCATCGCCGACGTCGCGGTCGTGTGGGCGCGCACCGACCCCGACGACGGTCACCGCAGCGGGACGATTCGCGGCTTTCTCGTGCCGCGCGGCACGCGGGGCTTCTCCACGCGCAACATCGAGAAGAAGCTCTCGCTCCGCGCGTCGATCACGTCGGAGCTCGTCCTCGAGGACTGCCGTGTGCCCGCCGATGCGATGCTGCCGAACGTCAGCGGGCTACGCGGACCGCTCTCGTGCCTGAACGAGGCGCGCTACGGGATCGTGTGGGGCGCGCTCGGCGCGGCGCGCGCGTGCTATGAGAGCGCGCTGCAGTACGCGAAGACGCGCGTGCAGTTCGAGCGGCCGATCGCCGCGTTCCAGCTCACGCAGGAAAAGCTCGTCAACATGATGTTGGAAATCAACAAAGGACTGCTGGTGGCGCTGCACGTCGGCCGCTTGAAGGACGCGGGCAACGCACACTCCGCACACGTGTCGTTCGGCAAGCTCAACAACGTGCGCGAGTCGCTGGCGATCTGCCGCGAAGCCCGCACGATCCTCGGCGCGAGCGGCATCACGCTCGAGTACCCGGTGATCCGGCACAGCAACAACCTCGAAAGCGTGCTCACCTACGAGGGCACGAGCGAGATCCACACGCTGATCCTGGGGCAGGCGATCACCGGCGAGAGCGCGTTCGCGTAGCCTACCGGTTCACGAACGACATGTCCGGATAGCGGTCGCCGGCGGCCGCCCCGCGCGGCGCCGCCTCGTCGATGCGCGCGAGTTGCTCCGGCGTGTGCCGGATGTCCGCCGCGGCGGCGTTTTCCTCGAGGTAGCGGACGCGCTTCGTGCCGGGGATCGGTACGATGCCGTCGCCCTGCGCCAGCACCCACGCGAGCGCGAGCTGCGCGGGCTTCACGCCGATCTCGCCCGCGATCTCTTCGAGCCGCGCGACGATCGCCGCGTTGCGGTCGAAGTTTCCCTCCGCGTAGCGCGGGTTCGTGCGGCGGAAGTCGTTCGGAGCGAGGTCGTTGACGTTCTTCACCGCACCCGTGAGGATGCCGCGCCCGAGCGGGCTGTACGCGACGAAGCCGATGCCGAGCTCGCGCACCGTCGCGAAGACGCCGTTCTCTTCCGGTTCGCGGGTAAAAAGCGAGTACTCCGTCTGCAGCGCGGCGATCGGGGCGGCCGCGGCCGCCTTGCGAATGTTGGCCGTCGACGCTTCCGAGAGGCCGAGATAGCGCACCTTGCCCGCGCGCACGAGCTCGTGCATCGCGCCGACGGTCTCCTCGATCGGCGTATCGGTGTCGACGCGGTGCTGGTAGTACAGGTCGATGTGGTCGACGCCCAGCCGCTGCAGCGATGCGTCGCACGCCTGCCGTACGTAGTCAGGCGCACCGCTGATGCGCCGTCGCTTCGGATCGCTGGGGTCGCGCACGATGCCGAACTTCGTCGCGAGGAAGACACGCTCGCGGCGATCGGCGATCGCACGCCCGACGAGCCGTTCGTTCGCGCCGACGCCGTACATGTCGGCGGAGTCGAGCATCGTGATGCCCAGATCGAGCGCGCGATGGATGGTGCGGATCGATTCGGCATCGTCGGGCGCGCCGTAGAACTCGGACATCCCCATGCATCCGAGGCCGAGCTCCGAGACGAGGGGACCGTTGCGGCCCAGGCGACGTTGATTCATGTCTCGTGCGACCGCCGCCGGCGCCTCAGCGTTTCAGGACGCGCGCGAGCTTGTCGAACAGACCTTCGATCGAGCGCTCGTGCTGTTCTTCGAGCCGCCGCCACAGCAGCCGGCCTTGCACCTCGTCGAGCGTCGCCGTCAGCCGGTGGCGCACGGTGACGCGCCGTCCTTCGGCTTCGAGTGTGAACGCGTGCGTGCCGTCGACGCCTTCCGTGTCGATCCGCCACACGATGCGCTTCTCCGGCTCGACGTCTGCGAGCACGGCGTGCAGGCCGCTGTGCCACTCCTCGGTGACGCCCGGCGTGAGCGGGCCGGGACTGCGCATGAACGGTTGCGACGCGAAGGGCCAGACGCGGTCTGCCGACGTCCCCATATCGGCGAGCAGCTCGAAGATGCGGCGCGTCGTCCCGTTGAACGTCCGTTCGTACGTGACGTCGATCGGCGTCGGCATGCTCGCCCGGTTCGACGTATGAGCACCCCGAGGCCCGCCCGGTCCGGCGGCGAGGCGGCCCGGAACGAAAGCGAAAGACCCCGACGCGTCGCCGGGGCCCTCGTACGCGGCCCTCTCTTCTCGGATCGTCCTTCGCCCTCGCCCTTCGACAAGCTCAGGATGACGACGCTGTCGGCTACGCCTTCAGCTCGATGTCCACGCCCGCGGGCAGGTCCAGATGCATCAGCGCGTCCATCGTCTTCGGCGACGCCTGGAGGATGTCGATGAGACGCTTGTGCGTGCGCATCTCGAAGTGCTCGCGCGACTTCTTGTCGACGTGCGGCGAACGGTTGACGCAGAACCGGTTGATCTCCGTGGGGAGCGGCACCGGACCGCTGACGAATGCCCCCGTGCGCTTCGCCGTGTCGACGATGCGCTCGGCCGACTGATCGAGCACGCGGTGATCGTACGCCTTGAGCCTGATGCGAATCTTCTGCTTAGACATAGAAATCTTTCAAGAGAGTCTGCTCAGCGGGTTGAGCGTTCGGTCAGATGCGAAGCGACGAGGGGTGAAGTGGTCTAAGGACCACGATCCCCTCGTCAACGAAGCAGATGGCCGGACGATCAATCCGCCACGGTAGTGACCACGCCGGCGCCGACGGTTCTTCCGCCCTCGCGGATCGCGAAGCGCAGACCCTCTTCGCACGCGATCGGCGTGATCAGCTCGACGTCCATCTGGACGTTATCACCGGGCATCACCATCTCGACGCCTTCCGGCAGCTTGATCGTGCCGGTCACGTCGGTCGTGCGGAAGTAGAACTGCGGGCGGTAGTTCGCGAAGAACGGCGTGTGGCGCCCGCCCTCTTCCTTCGAGAGGACGTACACCTCGGCTTTGAACTTCTTGTGGGGCTTGATCGAGCCGGGCTTCGCGAGCACCTGGCCGCGCTCGATGTCGTTGCGCTCCACCCCGCGCAGCAGCACGCCGACGTTGTCGCCGGCGATGCCCATGTCGAGCAGCTTGCGGAACATCTCGATGCCGGTCACGACGGTCTTGCGGCTCTCGTCCTTCAGACCGACGATCTCGACTTCCTCACCGACCTTGATCTGACCGCGCTCGACGCGCCCCGTGCCGACCGTGCCGCGTCCCGTGATCGTGAAAACGTCTTCGACCGGCATCAGGAACGGCTTGTCGACCGGACGCTCCGGCGTCGGAATGTAGTCGTCGACGGCGTCCATCAGCTTGAAGATCGCATCGGCGTCGGGATCGCCGCGCTTGCCGGAGCTGTTGAGCGCTTTCGTCGCGGAGCCGCGGATGACGGGGATGTTGTCGCCGTCGTACTCCTGCTTGGAGAGCAGTTCGCGCACTTCCATCTCGACCAGCTCGAGCAGCTCCTCGTCCTCGACCAGGTCGACCTTGTTGAGAAACACGACGATGCGCTGCACGCCGACCTGGCGCATCAGCAGCACGTGCTCGCGCGTCTGCGGCATCGGGCCGTCGGTCGCCGCGACGACCAGGATCGCTCCGTCCATCTGCGCGGCGCCGGTGATCATGTTCTTGATGTAGTCGGCGTGGCCCGGGCAGTCGACGTGCGCGTAGTGACGCTTTGCCGTCTCGTACTCCTGGTGCGAGATGGCGATCGTGATGCCGCGCTCCTTCTCCTCGGGCGCGTTGTCGATGTCGTCGACGTTGCGCTTCTGGATGTTGGCGTTTTCCGTCGCGAGGCAGTTGATGATCGCAGCCGTAAGCGTCGTCTTGCCGTGATCGACGTGTCCCGTCGTCCCGATGTTGACGTGCGGCTTCGACCGCTCGAACTTTGCCTTTGCCATGATGCCTTGTTGGTGGTCCTTTGCTTCTTACGTGCTAGTCGTGCTTATGCGGTTGCGAGCTTCTTGCCCTGAGCTTTTGCGACGATCTCTTCCTCGACCGAGCGCGGTGCCTTCTCGTAGTGCGAGAACTCCATCGTGTACGTTGCGCGGCCTTGCGTCGCGGACCGCAGGTCCGTCGCGTAGCCGAACATCTCGCTCAAGGGAACGTGCGCCTTGATCACCACCGCGCCGCCGATCGCTTCGTCCTGCGACTGGATCTGTCCGCGGCGGCGGTTGAGGTCGCCGTTGACCGCGCCCATGTAGTCGCGCGGCGCCGTGACCTCGACGCCCATGATCGGCTCGAGCAGGATCGGGCCCGCGGAGCGATTCGCCTCGCGGAACGCCATCTGGCCGGCGACCTTGAACGCGATCTCGCTCGAGTCGACGTCGTGGAACGAGCCGTCGAACACCGTCGCCTTGAAGTCGAGGACCGGGTAACCCGCGAGCACGCCCGTTTCGGCCGCTTCGCGGATCCCTTCGTTGACCGGCTTCTGGTACTCGCGCGGGATCACGCCGCCGACGATGGCCCACTCGAACACGTAGCCGGTGTTCGGCTCGCCCGGCGAGAGGCGCACCCATACGTCGCCGTACTGGCCCTTGCCGCCGGTCTGCCGGACGAACTTCCCTTGCTTTTCGACGATCTTCGTGATCGCTTCTTTGTACGCGACCTGCGGCTTGCCGACGTTCGCCTCGACCTTGAACTCCCGCTTCAGGCGGTCGAGGATGATCTCGAGATGGAGCTCGCCCATCCCGGCGATGATCGTCTGCTTCGTCTCCTCGTCGGTGCGCATCCGGAACGTCGGATCTTCCTGCGCGAGACGGGTGAGCGCGATGCCGAGCTTGTCCTGATCGCCCTTCGTCTTCGGCTCGATCGCCTGCGAGATGACAGGCTCCGGAAAGGTGATCGACTCGAGGAGGATCGGATGCTTCTCATCGCAGAGCGTGTCGCCGGTGCGCGTGTCGGAGAGACCGACCGCCGCCGCGATGTCGCCCGCGCCGATCGCGTCGATGTCCTCGCGATGGTTCGCGTGCATCCGCAGGATGCGTCCGATGCGCTCCTTGCGCCCGCTGCGCGCGTTGTAGACGTACGAGCCCTTCTCGAGCACGCCCGAGTACACGCGGAAGTACGTCAGGTTGCCGTACGGATCGGTCGCGATCTTGAACGCGAGCGCGGCGAACGACTCCTCGTCGGCCGGCTTGCGCGTCGCCTCGCCCTCCGTCTTCGGGTCGATGCCGACGATCGGCTTCGCGTCGATCGGCGAAGGCAAGAAGTCGACGACCGCGTCGAGCAGCGGCTGCACGCCCTTGTTCTTGAACGCCGACCCGCACAGCATCGGCAGCACCTTGCCCTGGATCGTCGCCGCGCGCAGCGCGTTGTGCAGGCGGTCCACGGCGATCTCTTGCTCCGCGAAGAACATCTCGAGCAGCTCGTCGTCCTGCTCCGCGATCGCCTCGATCAGCGACTGGCGCCATTCCTGGGCGGTCGTGTAGAGCTCGCCGTCGGCTTCGGTCACCGGCGTCGACTCCGACGTCGAGCCGAGATCGTCGGTGTAGATGATCTTGCGCATCGTGAAGAGGTCGACGACGCCCTGGAAGTCGGCCTCGGCCCCGATCGGCACTTGGATCGGCGTTGCGGGCGCGCCGAGGCGCGTGCGGATCTGCCGGACGCAGTTGAAGAAGTCCGCGCCCATGCGATCCATCTTGTTGACGAAGATGATGCGGGGGACGGCGTACTTGTTCGCCTGGCGCCAGACGGTCTCGGACTGCGGCTGCACCGCGGCGACCGAGTCGAAGAGCGCGACCAGGCCGTCGAGCACGCGCAGCGAGCGCTCCACCTCGACCGTGAAGTCCACGTGGCCTGGCGTATCGATGATGTTGATACGCGTCTCGCGCCACGTGCAAGCGGTCGCGGCGGACGTGATCGTGATGCCGCGCTCCTGCTCTTGGACCATCCAGTCCATCGTCGCGGCGCCGTCGTGCACTTCGCCGATCTTGTGCGTGCGGCCGGTATAGAAAAGAATCCGCTCCGTCGCCGTCGTCTTGCCGGCGTCGATGTGAGCAGCGATCCCGATGTTGCGGGTGCGGTCGAGCGGATATTCGCGTTTGAGAGGCATGATCCTAACGAGTCTTCAGGCCGGTCACCAACGGTAGTGCGCGAACGCCTTGTTCGCTTCGGCCATCTTGTGCGTGTCCTCGCGCTTCTTGATCGAAGCGCCTTGGTTGTTCGCGGCGTCCATCAGCTCGTTGGCGAGCTTCTCGGTCATCGACTTGCCGGGCCGCTGGCGCGCGTAGCTGATCAGCCAGCGCATCGCCATCGCCTGGCGGCGGTCGGGACGCACTTCCATCGGCACCTGGTACGTCGCACCGCCGACGCGGCGCGGGCGCACCTCCACGAGCGGCATCGCGTTGCCGAGCGCCTGCGTGAAGATGTCCATCGGGTCGCGGCCGGTCTTGCTGCCGACGAGCTCCAGCGCTTCGTACGTGATCAGCTCCGCGACCGACTTCTTGCCGCGCAGCATCACCTTGTTGATGAAGCGCGCGAGCACTTTCGATCCGAACTTCGGGTCGGGCAGAATCGGACGTTTGGGGACGGGTCCCTTACGCGGCATGGCGGTACGCGGTTCCTTACTTCTTCTTGGCGCCGCGCTTGGCGCCGTACTTCGAGCGCCCTTGCTTGCGGTTCGCCGCGCCGGACGTGTCGAGCGTCCCGCGGATGATGTGGTAGCGCACGCCGGGGAGATCCTTGACGCGTCCGCCGCGGATCAGAACCACCGAGTGCTCCTGAAGGTTGTGGCCGATTCCCGGGATGTACGCGGTGACTTCCTCACCATTAGTGAGGCGCACGCGCGCGACCTTACGCAGCGCCGAGTTCGGCTTCTTCGGCGTGATCGTCTTGACCTGAGTGCACACGCCGCGGCGCTGCGGATTGCCCGCGACCTCGAACGTCCGGTTGGGCAGGTCGGGGTGGCCCGGCTTGGGTCCCGTCGAGACGACGCGGAACGCCGGGGTCTTCACCTTTTTCTGCTGTTTCTCGCGGCCCTTACGGACCAGCTGGGAGATCGTCGGCACTCGTACTCCGGATTACACACAAAATCGACCGAACCACGGCGGTCCGGCCGGAACCGTCAGAATATAGCATTAAGCCCGTTGCGGGTCAAACGGGATGGGCGGCTCGAGCGAGACGGCACGCTCGACCGCATACTCGATCGCGGTGCAGTTCCCGTCGTTCGACCGGGACGCCGAGCAAGCCGTCAGCCCCACGATCAAGCGCTCCTCCGCGCGCACCGAGAAGCGGTCTCCCGCGCACGAGCGCGGCGGACGCACGTCCAGCCGCCCGCTCGCATCGACCGCGACGTCCATGAAGATGTTGAAGGTCGTCGGGATCGCATCGCCGGGGATGCCGAAGGCGGCGAGCGCCGCGGCGAGGTTGCCGAAGCAGCCGGGCACGTCGTCGTGCCGGCCGCCGTAGCAGATGCGCCACGTATCCCGGCTGCAGGGCGTCAAAAGGAAGTCGTGCGTCCCGACGTCGTCGCGCACGATCGTGAGCAGGGGCCGCGAGCGGTTCGACCAGAGGCGGTTGCCTGCGGTCAGGCGCAGGGTCCCCTCGTAGTCGAACGTGCGGCCGTTCGAGAGCGACTCGCGCGGGTCGTCCGCCGCGAACGCGGTGAGGTCGGCGACCTGCTCGCCTTCCGGGTCGATCACGGTGAGGACGTCGCCACGGTCGAGGCTGAAGGCCGTGCCGGTGCGCGGCGCGAGCCGGGTCACGGGCGTCGCGCGAACGGACACGTCCACGCTTCCTCGACCGCGCGCCCGGAGTACTGCCGCGCCTCGGAGTGCGCACCGTAGTCCGCGAGGTTCGGGTTCAGCTCGCCGTCGAGGTGCAATTCGCGCGCGCGAATCTGCCGCTGCAGCCCGCCGAACCGGCCGTCCTCGCGCAAGTGCTCGAACTGCTCGTGCGCGTTGAATACCAGCGTGGGCCATCCGAAGCGGCGCGAGCCGCGCGATGCCGACGGATGCAGCCCGATGACGAAGAACGCGTCGCCGGCGAAGCTGAACGAGAACCGCGCGTCCGCCGGATCGGAGCTCACGCGCGGATCCCACGCGTGGTGCGGCGCGTCCAGATCGTGCAGCCGCTGCAGCTGCGACCACAGCGCGCGCTCGAACGCTTCCTCGCTTCCGAATTCGCGCTCGCGGAAGACGGCGATGTAGGTCGTGAAGTCGCCCGCGAGACCGCGCCGCTCCGCGGCGAACGCGTATAGGTCACGGGCGAGCCCTTCGGTGACGGTCGCAGCGTCCATCCGCGCGTACGTCCCGATGCGGTACGTCTCGCGGCGGATCGACGCCTTCGCTCCCAGGCACGAGAAGCGCTCGTCGAGCACGAACGCGCGGAACGCCGCGTTCGCAACGCGCGCGAACGCGTTCGCCGGCGCGGCTTCCAGCAGGCGGATGATACCGTCCCCGGTGGTCGCGTGGTACGCGGAATGTGCACGCGCGGCGTCGCTGTCGAACGGGTTGTGCCACGCCCGTTCCAGGTGTTCCAGCGACGCCTCGGTCACCGTCGAACCTCGGCGTGCCGTGCGCCCGCGGCGGACGACAGACGCTCGCGGATCGACGCCTCCGAGTGCGCCGCGCACTTGAGGCGCCCGTGCGAGTACCGCACGCCGCCGAACGCGACGCGCAACGCGAGCGCGCACCACGCCGTCACCGCGCGCTCCAGCACCCACGCGGGCGCGCAGAGCGCGGCGAGCACCGGAAAGACACGCGCGCCGCCGCCGCGGCGCCGGCCGATCTCCGCCAGCGCGATCGCGGCGGCGAGGAATGCCGCGATCCCCGCTGCTCCGAACGCCCACGCCAGCAGCACGAGGAAGGGCGCCAGCGCCAGCTGCGCGAGCAGCCGCCCGGGACGCGCGAGCTCGTCGTACGCTTGGCGCACGCGCTGCGAAACGTAGTGGCGCGCGGTCGGCGGCCGGCGCGCCACGAACAGGTCGAGCGCGATCCGTTCGCGCCCGCCCGCCGCGCGCAGCGTGCGAACCAGCTCGAGGTTCTCGAACAGCACGTCGCCATCGTAGTCGCGCGCGATCCGGTACCGGTCGAGGCGCACGCCGAGCGTCCCCGGCCAGTCGCCGCCGGTCGCGCGCGCGGTCAGGGTGCGACCCATGTCGAGCACGGCGTGCCACGGCGCCGGATCGAAGACGTTCTGCGGCCGCACGACGTCCGCATCGTCGAGCAGCACGGACATGCGGCGCAGCGTAAACGCGTCGTGCCGCACGTCGTCGTCGGCGATCACGGCCTTCGGCGTGCGCACGCGCCGCAGTCCCGTCACGACGCCCGCCACTTTGCCGTTCAGGTCGATGCGCCGGTCCTCGTCGACGGGAACGTGCTGCACGGCGCGCGGCCAGCGCTCGCGGTGCTGCGCGAACACCTCGGGCGGCGAGCCGTCGACGACGACGACGGGAACGACGCGCGCGATCTCATCGAGATATGCGCCGAGATCGTCGTCGCCGTTGCAGGCCGTGCGGCGAATCGGCAGCACGTACGTCATATCGGCGATGAGCGGGGGCATCTCGGCACGATCCGTACCCCTGCTTGGCGGCTCGACAAACGCCGCGCGGCGGTCGCTCGCTATGTTGCGCCGCGCGCGAAATCGAACGCCATCGAACGATCGTACGAACCCGTTCCGTCGATCAGCAGGACGTCGCCCGGCGCCACGCCGTCGGGGAACCGCAAACCGTCGATCACGTCGTACTCGAGGCACGTCCGGCCGCCGAGCCGGTCGCCGCCGCGCCCGAGCGCGCGCCACGCGCCGTCGCGCCACGCGAAGAAGCCGTGCACGTATGAGTGCATCTGCGGCCACTCCGGGTATCCCGCATCGACGATCGCTTCGCGGCGTCCGTCACGAGCGCGCACTTCGACCACGCGCGTGAGCAGCGCCTCGGTCGGCGTGCAGAGCGATTGCCCGGGCTCGAAGATCAGCTCCTCGCACGCGGGCAGCTCCGCGCGGATGCGTTCCGCCAGCCACGTCATGTCGGGGGCGAACGTCGCGTCGAACTCCTCGGGCGTCCACCCGCCGCCCACGTCGAACGCGCGGATCGCTCGATGCGTGCGCGCCTGCAGCGCGACCGCGCGGTCCAGCACGTCGCCGGCGACCTCGCGCCAGCTCGCACCGTGGAAGTCGCCGCGCCGCGCGTGAAACGACACGCCGAGCGCATCGTCATCCGATGCCGCGACCGCCCCGGCGAGCGCCGCGTCGTCCTCCACGGGCACGCCGAACCGCGACGGCAGCATCGCGGGCCGCAGCCGCACGCCCGGCAGCCGTGCGCGAGATGCGCGCGCGTTCGCCGCGAACGCCTCGATGCTGTCCGCGAAGATCACGCCGATGGGTTCGCCGGCAGGCGGCGGATGCGGGCCGTTGTACACGATCTCGCCGGCGCCGAACCGGAGCTCACGCGCCCACCGCAGTTCGTCGGGCGAGATCACCTCGGCGCGAAAGCCGCGCTCGCGCGCCATGCCGATCAGCATGGCGCCCGGATTCGTCTTGAAGCTGAACGCGGCGATCGGGGTGAGCCCGTCGCGACGCAGCGCGTCGCGCGCGCGTGCAACTGCGTCGACCCGCGCACGGGCGACCTTCGGCAAGAAGACGCGACGTGGCGTCGGCTCGTCGCGCGGAGGGCCGAGCTCGTCCGCTGCGGTCATCGCGAAGCCATATTCCCGCCGCTCGAGCGCCGCTCGCGGCGAGGTACTGCGCGACCTGGATCATGCCGGCGCTGGGTTCGTCCGATACCAAACCTGATGGCTCCGTTAGGTGCGCATCTCGTAGGCTATCTGTCGATGGTCCTGCAGCTCGGCGTCCTGGCGCTGCTCGCGGGCCTGGCCATGCTCGTCCGCGCGTCTCTCGACCGGCGCCCGTTCGATGCGTGGACCGCGGGGCTCGCGGCGAACGCCATAGCCCTGGTGCTCCTGGCGGCGGGTGCGATCGGCCACGACGCGCGCCTCGTTCCGCAGACGCCCGCCTGGACGATCGCGTACGCGCTGTTCGAGGACCTCGCGGCCGCCGCGTTCGTCGTCGGAGCGCGCGCGCAGCGCGGCGCGCGGCCGCTGCCGCGATGGCTCATCGCCGCCGTCCTGCTCGCCGTCACGGCCGTCGCCGCCGCGGCGCTGCGGATGCCGCTCTTCCTCGACGTCTACCGGCTGCACGCGGCGTGCTTCGCGGCGCTGCTCGGCATCGCCGTCGCCGAGCTCGTTCGCGCTCGCCCGGCCGGACTCGGCGCGCGCCTGCTGATCGTCGCACTCGGGGCGCTGACGGTGGACTACGCACACGTGCCCGCGCTCAGCGCGCTCGGCGCCGTATTGCCCGCGACGTATCTCGGCCTCGAAAGCTACGTCACCGCGGTGCTCGACATCGTCCTCGGCGTCGCGATCGTCGTCGTGACGACCGACATCGCGCACGCGGAGCTCGAACGCAGCAACGTCGAGCTGCGGGCCGTGCAGCGGGCGCTGCGCGAAGCCGCGTTCACCGACGCGCTGTGCGGCGTGCCGAACCGCGCCGCGTTCCTCGATGCGATCGTCGCACCGCCGCGGTCCGGTTGCGTCGCGATGATCGATCTGGACGGTCTCAAAGCGATCAACGACCGGTTCGGTCACGCCGCGGGCGATGCGTCGCTGGAGATGACCGCGCGTTGCCTGCGCGAGCGCGCCGGACCGCGCGGCGAGATCTACCGCATCGGCGGCGACGAGTTCGCGGGCATCTGGGACGGCGTCGATCCGGACGGCGTGCACGCGATGCTCGAAGCCGTTTCCGGCGATCTCGCCGTGCTCGCCGAAGACCTCGTCACGCCGGCCCGCATCTCGTGGGGAGTCGCGGCCTTCGGCGACGACGTCGGCTTCGCCGACGCGCTGATCGCGTCGGACGCGAACCTCTACGACGGGCGGTCCTTCCGCCGCGACTGATTCGCCGTTCCCGCTGGGATGGCAACGAGCGCCACGGCCGCGGCGAGCACGCAGCACAGCGACGAGGCGCCCATCACGCCGCGGAAGCCCGCGAGGTATCCTTCGCGCACGGCCGCCGCGACCGCGTCCCGATCCGCCGCGGGCACGTCCGGCGGCACCGTGCCCGCGTAGAGCCGCGCGCGATCATCGCGCGCGATGCGCGCGGTCTGCGCGCTCACGTGGTGCCGCGCGATGCGCGCATCGAAGCCGACGTTGAAGATGCCGGCGAGCACGACGCCGAGCGCGGCGACCGCGATCAGTCCGGCGGTGCGCGCGACGGCGTTGTTCACGCCCGACGCGACGCCGCTCTTCTCGGTATCGACCGCCTCGAACAACGCGGTCGTCAGCGGCGCGACGAAGCACGCGCCGGCAAGCCCGAGCAGCACCGCCGCGGGAAAGTACGTCGTCCAGTACGATCCGCCGAGGCCGGGCACCGCGTACGCGACGAACGCGGCGGCGGCCAGCAGCGCGCCGGCGACGAGCGGCACGCGCGCGCCGATGCGGGCGACGAGCCCCCCGGACCAGCGCGAGAGCACGAACATCAGGATGATGAACGGCAGGCCTGCGGCGCCCGCCGCGGTCGGGGTGTAGCGCTGGATGTCGACGAGCAAAAACGGCAGGAAGTAGAGGCTTCCGCCGAGCGCCGCGTACAGCAGCAGCGTGTAGACGTTCGCCGCCGAGAACGCGCGCGAACGGAAGAGCTCGAGCGGCAGCATCGGTGCGGTTGAGCGCCGCTCGACCGCGACGAACGCCGCGAGCAGCACGACGCCGGCGGCGAGCGCGACGTCGCGAGAGCGCTCGGCCGCCCGCCCTGCGCGCCGATGAGCCCGAACGTGAAGGCTCCCAGACCGGCGGTGGCGAGCGCGGCGCCCGGCACGTCGAGCCGCTGCTCCATCGTCTCGTCGCGGCTCTCCGGCACCCCGCGCCACGCGATCGCGAACACGAGCAGCGTCAGCGGAAGGTTGATGACGAACACCCACCGCCATGACGCGTGCTGCGCGAGCCATCCGCCGAGCACCGGGCCGATCGCGCCCATCATCGAGCCGAAGCCCGACCACGTGCCGATCGCGCGGCCGCGTTCGGTGCCGGTGAACGTCGCGCTGATCAGCGCCAGCGACTCCGGCATCGCGCACGCGGCGCCGATTCCTTGCACGCACCGCGCCGCGATCAAGGCATGCACGTCGCCGGCGAACGCGCACGCCGCCGACGCGAGCGCGAACACCGTCAGGCCCGCGAGGAACAGACGCTTGCGCCCGTAGAGATCGCCGAGCGAGCCCCCGAGGAGGATCAGCGCCGAGAGAAACACGGCGTAGCTTTCGATGACCCACTGCATCTGCGCCGCGTCTGCCGCGAGGTCACGCTGGATGACGGGCAGCGCGACGTTGACCGCCGTCGCGTCGATGAAGGCCATCGCCGAACCGAGGATCGCCGCGACCAGGACCCACGTCTTGGGCACGGGATGCGCTTCGCACGACGCGAAGCGCGTCCTCGCCGTGGCCACGAAGAAGAAGAAAGCCGCGCCGCCCGTGCGCGTCCCGAACCGCCCGACGCCTCCGGAACGGATCCCGCGCGTCGTCGCGCAGCCGACGCTGAGCGATCACCTCGCCGTCATGACGCGCGCCGTGATGCAGGCGGGCCTTTCGTGGGCGTTCATCGACGCGCGGTGGGACGACTACGTCGCGGCCTTCGAGGGCTTCGACGTCGAGCGCGTCGCCGGCTACGGCGACATGGAAGTGGACCGGCTGATGCACACCGACGGCGTCATCCACTCGAAGTCGAAGATCGAGGCGACGATCAAGAACGCGCGCGCACTGCTCGCGCTCGAGCGCGAGTTCGGCTCCGTCGCCGCGTACCAGGCGTCGTTCGCGGACTACGACGCCGCGCGCAAGGATGCGAAGACGCGCTTCGCGTTCATGGGCGATCTCAACGTGTACTACTGGCGGTTTCGCACGGGCGCCGGCGTGCCCGATCTCGAGGAATGGATGCGCTTGCAGGAGCGCGACCACCCGCGGATGCGTGAGATGGTGAGCGCTGCCACGAACCGCTCGTAGGAGCTCAGTGCTTGACCGCGATGCCGAGAAGTGCCCCACCGGCCGCTGCGATCGCTTGTCCGATCTGATTCGCATTTTGCGCGGCCGTGATGCCGGCCGTGAGCGGCCAGTTGATATCCGAGACGACGCAAAGATTTCCGTACTGCGTCTCGTGATGCTGCTTACTGTTGCGTGCGGCGACAGGATTCGAGTCTCGGCGGGCGCATCCATCGCTCATTGCGGGTTTTCCGATGGTCCGCTTTGCGAGCGTACGGAAGCCGATGGCTTGAAAAACACCGGTGACGTTCGCGTTCGTGACTGTCCCAGCCGCGTTGAGGAAAAATAAATCCGAACCGTCACGGTCTTTCGAGGCCGCGATCACCAGCGATGTAATGACGACGAGCGATTGCGGCGTCGGGTGAATCGGCAAGAATCCTTGCAGCGAGAAGATCGAGCATCCCCCGCCCATTGCAAACGTCGGAACCGCAGTGAAGCTTCCCAAGCTCGAATCGGATGCGATTGAAGCATCTGCGGCGGCAGTCGCCCCCGTGAGGGTTGCCGCCGGACCCGCCGGAGCATTTCCTGTGTTGAGCGCGGCGACCGCGGCAGTTCCCGCCATGGACAAATTGTCACAGCCGAGAAATTGCAGGCGCTCCAATCCGATCGCTTTCTCGAACGCCGTCGAGTCGTTCAACACGTCGATCGAAACGCCGCTGATCAGGAGGCTGCCGACCCCCAGCCGCACGCGGGCCGGCTCCTTCGTCGGAAGCTGCGCGGTGAAACCCACCACCGCCATCGCATCGGACGGCGCCGGAACCCAAGCGGGGCAAGCAAAGCTGCCGTTGCTAGCGCTCGACAGGAGCACCGTCCTTGTCGCAGTCACGGAATTGGCGGGACCCGTTTGCGCACACAGCCGGAGTATTCCGAACGCAACGTCCGGCGCGTCGTCCGCCGTCTCGTGCGGAGACAGGTGAACGCCGAGACAAAGTGTGTTCGCAGCAAGAGATATCTTCGTTTTGTCGCTCGTGTGCTGTGCGTCCGTGCATTGCACGATCGCATGCCCAAAGAGTGAGTTGGTCTTCCCCGCATCGACAGTTGCATTTTGGAATGAGAAGTTCTTCCAATACTTGGCTTGCTGAACGTTCGGGATGTCGTTCGTGTCGACTCGTGCCGTGACATTCGCGACATTGATCGTCATCGTACGCGCGTTCGTGCCGTCAGCGGGAACGGTCGGCCGAGGTCCGATCGCCGGAGCGCAGGCGTTGAGCGGCAACGCGGCCGGTGCGGTACGCTTCTGCGGCGATGGTGAAGCCAAGCTCGTCGGCACGTTCACCAACTGAGCTCGGACAACGCCTGCAAACGTCATCACCATCCCGTCGCTGTCGAACTGCGCATCCATGGAGCAGACAGAAAAGCCGGAAGCGCTGTGTTGGAAGAACTTCTGGCCGGTCGGATCGACAACGTGAGCCGTCGGTACGACGGACCCTTGCGCGGTCGCTAACAGTCCCATCTCGACGATTTTCGGCGCTGCGCTCTCATCGAGCTTTCCGCGTGCTCGCAAAGCCTCGAGGCAGCCATGCGAGTCCCTTCTTTCGGCAGCGGTGAGTACGTCGAGCGCTCCGTCGCCGACAAGCACCGAGTTCGACGCATTCGCGGGCTGCCCGACGGTAACGTCGACTTTCGTGATGTGCGGGCACACGCCGAATTTGTCGCCGCTGTTGTCGCCGCCGCGGTCGTGGCTGGTCCAGCCGACGATCGTCGGGCCTTGATTCGATGCCTCCGTCCATTCGAACGCCGTGACGACGCCGCCGCTGCACTTCGACGCTGTCAGCGGCTCAAGGCGATTACGATCAGGCGAATTGATATAGACGTTGCTGGGCAGTGCTAGTGCTGCGTGCCCCTTGCATTGTCCGCCCCTCAACTGCTCATCTTGGTACGGAATACCCTCGACGACGAGATCCGGCTCGAGCCAGCCGGAGCCCTTTCGCGACGGGATCGTGAATGTCGCACCCTCGCCGCTTGCGATGTCGAACGCGCCGTCGCGGTCGGTCGACAAAGCGACCACGTTCCGGGACACGAACTGCGCGTTCAACTTCAGCCGGCCAAGCAATCGAAGAACACGTCCGTCGTATGCCGCGAACGCGTTCGTGAGAAGATTGCCGCCGCGCAGCTGAACGTCCGGTAGTCCCTGCGGTTGCCACGACGTATTCTCGACCAGGACGGCAATGGCATCACATTTGCCGGCGGTGAGCGGGACTCGAACGAAGTGGACGGGCACGGAACATGGAGTGCCTCCCGTGAGAACTACGTGCGCCGCCACCGGGCCGCCGGAAACATCGATACGTTCTTCGTCGAGCTCGTGCAAGTTTCCGATGAATCCGTGTCGAGACGAAAACGCGGGAACCGTTCTTCGCCCAACGACGCTTCGCGCATCGTACTTATCGAGCGAAGACTGCACTCGCCAGCCCGAGTACGCACGTCCAGCGGGCTTGACCCGGACGAACACGGTCCCATCCGTGGTCCGGATCAAGCCCGACGCTGGCGTCTCCGCCGGAACGAGCGTGCTGTGTATCATCATCTGCACGGGGCAGCCCTGGGCAAGGGCGGGTCGCGGCGTCGCAATGAGATACGTTATCATTCCGAGCGCGGCCATCGCCGCGCAACTCGACGACAAAACGGAACGTCGCATTGTCAAGACTCCGATCACGTACAGTGAAGCTGGGTGCCGCCGAACAACGTTATATGGTCGTGTCGGTCGTAAGAATAGGCACGACCTCATTCCAGAAGCGCACGTCTCCGGTGTAGTTCCCATGGATGAAGGCGTACTTCGGCCAGACTGAAGGAAGGGCGACATCGTCGCAAATGGTCCGTTCGGGCTGGCCGGTCGTCGCGCGCCAGTTAGCGGGACCCGCCAGCGGATTCACATCCGATTTGTAGGTCACTATGCCGTTTGCGACGACGTCCCGCTCGTACCAGACGTTGCGCCAGAAGATCCCTTGATCCGCGCATTGCATTCGCAGTGAGGCGATGTTGGCCGAGAACAGCTCTCCGTAGAGATCGTTGTCGAACTGGTCGTACGCGGCGCTCGGCGTCGGCTGACGCACGTCGAACAAGAAGCGCGTTTTTTCCAAAGCCGTCCCGAACGTGACGAACGAGCGAATCCGTAAAAAGTCCGATGTAATGTCGATCCCGCGCTCGAGCGCCAGCTGTCGAAGCCGAATGATCACATCGAGTCCCACGGTAGAACCGAGGCTGTGTCCCGCAATGTGAATCCGGTCGTACAGCGGTTTTCCGCCTTGGGTCTGCGCACGAATCACGCTCAACAACGCGTCGGCGACCGTTGCGATGATCGCTTCGCGAACTTCGTAAAACGCGGCGTTGGTGTCGTGCGTTGTGTAAACCTGGACGTCGCCGAGGACGTTCTCGATAATGAAGTCCAAGAGGAGCCGGGCGCCGCGGAGAAGGCCGGCGGCTGCAACCGCGGTCACGCCGAAGACGGTCAGGGCAAGTGCGTCGACGGAAAAGTATCGCGCGAGCACCACTCCAACCGCAATACTGATCAGGACTAGTGCTATCACGAAGAGAGTCAGCGCCATCTTGGCCCAGCGATGCCACGTGCGTGCCGAGATCACACGACGAATGAGGTGACCACCAGCCGCTCCGCGGAGCGCGGCGGCGTCGTCCGCGACGTCGCGTGACGACCGCGCGACGACATAGAGCTCGAACGCGGCGTACGCCGTCACGGCGAAGAGGACGAGTTCAACGTACGACCACCACGGAAGTGCAGTCAACAAAGCTAAGGGCGACGCCACCAGCGTCGATGCAAATGTGCCGTTTTTCAAGACGGCGGGCGGTGTTTGTCCGGCAGCGCTCATACTTTTCAAGATCGCGGCGGCGTACAATTGGAACGCCCACGTCCCTGTCGCCAGCGCTCCGACGAGGAGAACGCACGCGATCGCGAGCGCCCCGAACACATATTGGAGATCCCAGCGCAGCTTTGCGGCGCGCGCCGGAATGCCGGCTGTCGCACTAGCAGCGAGAAACAGGCAGCTGAAGAGCCACTGAACGAGCGACGCGGCATTCGTCTTGTTCTTGCTAAGCGGACTCCAGTAGCCCTCATGGACGTCGATGAATCCGCCTGCCGGGTTCTCAGGGTCGTCCGTTTCTCCGTACAGCCGCAGCGCGCGTGCACGGACCGTTTGTGACGTCGTATTGGCGCCCGGATCGACCCACGGCCAGTACGGCGCAGTCACCCACGTCTTCGCGTTCGTTGCTTTCGCTGCGTTGAGAGCTGCCTTCAGCGCCTCCGCAAACTGGTCTTGAAACGCATAACGCTGGATCGGGCTGACACCGTGAATGGCGAAAACGGCGATCCGCCTATGCGGCTGCGGTGGTCGTGCGACGGCACCGCCCGACGATGATTCTTGCACCCGCGCCCCCGGCTCTTGAATCACGCGGCCCCGCCCGCGCCTCGTCCAAACCCATCGCATCGGCCCCGAAGGGCTAGCGATTGTTCATACTCTAGCGGGGGTTCCCCCGGTTCGTCAACCCAGCGGGTGAAGCAACACCCCCCGCGTCTTGAACGATTGCGGCTTCGGCGCGCATGTGATCCGATCGGGCCGCCCGCGTCCCGTCGCGGCCGGCGCGGTCACGGCTCCGCTGCGACGCCCGTCCACCGCCGGAACAGCGAGTGCGCGATGCCGAACTGGTCGAGCGCCTTGCCGACCGCATGCGCCACGATGTCGTCGATCGTCTGCGGGCGCGCGTACATCGCGGGTACCGGCGGCAGGATGACGGCGCCCAGCTCCGCGAGCTGGGTGAGGATGCGCAGGTGCCCGAGGTGCAGCGGCGTCTCGCGCACCATCAGCACCAGCGTGCGCCGTTCTTTCAGGCACACGTCCGCCGCGCGCGCGAGCAGGTTGTCGTTGAACGAGTGCGCGATCGCCGACGCCGTCTTGATCGAGCACGGCGCGACCAGCATGCCGTCCGTGATGAATGAGCCGCTCGAGATCGCCGCCGCGAGATCGCCCTCGCGGTGCACGACGTCGGCGAGCGACTCGTAGTCGCTCGCGGTGAGCTCCGTCTCGAGCTCGATCGTCTGGCGCGCCTGCTGCGAGAGGACCAGGTGCACCTCGACGTCCGCGGCGTGCAGCGCGCGCAGCGCCGCGTACCCGTAGATCGCGCCGCTTGCGCCGGACACCCCGACGATCAGACGGCGCCGTGGGGTCATCGCAGAAGTTCCTGCGCCGGCGGCGCGGAGACCGGTCGCGGCCGCCCGATGAGCTGGTGGATCGCGTTGCGCAGCTCCAGGAAGCGCGCGTCGCTGCGCGTGCGCTCCTGGTCGCGGCCGCGGCCGAGCGGGATGTCGAACGAGCGCACGACGACCGAGGGCGGCGGCGAAAGCACGAACACGCGGTCCGACAGGTACACGGCCTCGTCGATGTCGTGCGTGACGAGCAGCATCGTGATGCCCAGCGTGTCGCGCAGGGCGAGCGTCGAGATCCTCCAGCTCCGCGCGCGTGAGCGCATCGACCGAGGCGAACGGCTCGTCGAGCAGCAGGATCTCGGGCTGGAAGGCGACCGCGCGCGCGATCGCGACGCGCTGCTGCATCCCGCCGGAGAGCTGCCACGGATACCGTTTCGCGAAGCCTTCGAGGCTGACGGCGCGCAGCGCGTCGCCGATCAGCCGCGCGCGCTGCTCGCGCGGAAGCCGCTTCTTCTTGAGCGGGAACGCGACGTTGCCTTCGACCGTGAGCCACGGAAACAGCGAGCGCGCGTAGTCCTGGAAGACGAGGACCATCTCGGGCGGCGGCGACGTCACGAGCCGGCCGTCGAGCGTGACGGTTCCCGCGGACGGTTGGAGCAGGCCGCAGATCGTCTTCAGCAGCGTCGTCTTGCCGCAGCCCGACGGTCCGACGATCGAGACCAGCTCCGAGCGGCGCACGTCGATGGTCACGTTCTCGATCGCGAGCGTTCCACCCGACGTGTAGCGCTTCGCCAGGTTCTCGACGCTGAGGACGACGTCGGCGGGCCGCGCCGAGCCGTTCGTCATACCGCGCGCGCCGACTGGCCGTGATGCCACGCCAACACCTTGTGCTCGACGGCGAGGAACGCAGCGTTCAGCGCGTAGCCGAGGATCGCCAGCAGCACGATGCCGCCGTACATCTCGGGGATCGCGAACGTTCGCTGCGACTGGAGGATGTAGTAGCCCAGCCCGTTCGTGCTCCCGATCATCTCCGAGACCACGATCATGATGAACGCGATCGAGAGCCCCGTACGGAGACCCGCGAAGATCCCCGGCAACGCGCTGGGGAACGTCACCGACGTCAGTTCGTCGAAGCGGCTCACGCCGAAGATGCGTGCCGTATCGAGCCGCTCGCGCGGCACGTTGCGCGCGCCGTCGGCGGCGTTGATCAGGATCGGCCAGCACGCGCCGAAGCAGATCACGACGATCTTCATGCGGTCGTCGATGCCGATCAGCAGGATGCCGACCGGGATGATCGCCGAAGGCGGGATCGCGCGCAAGAACTGCAGGAACGGGTCGAGCAGCCGGAAGAGCGGCTTGTACGCACCGGTCAGCACGCCGAGGGCGATGCCGAGCACCGACGCGCACGCGTAGCCGGCGCCCATGCGGTACAGGCTCGGGATCGCCTGGTCCCGGAACTGCGCGGAGAACCATTCGTGCACGAACGTCACCGCGATCGTGCTGACGGGCGGGACGTACACGCTCGCCTTCAGCCGCGCGACGATCTCCCACACCACGAGCGCCGCGACGACGACGGCGATGCCGAACGCGTTGCGCCGCAGCGGCGCGAGCCGGGCAAGCCGCTTCTGCCGCAACGATGCGTCTGTCACTGCGCGCCCTCGCGGCTGGCGGGAGACCAGAACACGACGCGCCGTTCGACGTTGAAGAACACGACGTTCACGAGGTACCCGAGGATCCCGGTCAGCACGATTCCCGCGTACATCTCCGGCAGCCGGGTCGCCTGCTCCATCTGTGCGACGTAGAATCCCAGGCCGCTGTTCCCCGCGACGAGCTCCGTCGTCACCGTGACGACGAGCGCGATCGACGCCGACACGCGCAAGCCCGTCGCGATGCTGACGAGCGCGGCAGGGAGCGTCACGCGGTACAGCGCCTCGAGCGGCGGCACGCCGAAGTTGCGCGCGGTGTCGAGCGCAACCGGGTCGACCGCGCGCACGCCGTACAGCGTGCTGATCAGGAGCGGCCAGAACGACGCGTACGTCACGACCGCGACGCGCATCGGCGCACCGAGTCCGAGAAACAGGATCGCGAGCGGGATCATCGCGACCGACGGGATCGGACGCAGCAGCTCGACGATCGTCTTGAGCGCGTCGTACACGACCGGAATCGCTCCCATCAGGATTCCGACCGCGACCGCCAGGACGGCCGCGAGCGCCAGCCCCTCGGCGAAGCACAGCAGGGTCATTCCGACCTGGCTGGTGATGTCGCCGCCGAGCAGCCCGCGCCAGAGCGCCGCGGCGGTGACCGACGGCGGCGGAACGTATGCGGACAGCGCGCCGGCGCGCGCCGCGATCTCGACGAGGGCCGTCACCGCGGCGGCGAACCCGAATCCCGGCAGCCACGACGTCAGCGCCGTGTGCCGCGGTGCGGCCCGCACTGCGCGCACGGCGGAGGTTGAAGCGACCAAGATCACCGTCCCCGGGTCGACGCGAAGTCCGCTGCATCGGCTACGGGCCGCCGCGGCAACGGGCCTCCTACAGCAGCGCGATCGCTCCGGCGGCCGGCGCGTGCGCTCAGTGCGTCACGTCCGCCTGGGTCTTCCACACCGCATTCGTCTGCGCGCGGATCTGCTCGGCCGCGCCGATCGCCACCACCTCGCCGTCGTCGCGCAGCTCCTGCAGCACGACCTCGGGGATCGCTTGCGCGATCTGCATCACGAGGCGCGCGTAGTCGGCCAGGTGCCGCACGGCGAGCTCCGCGACGGCCGCGTCGCCGAGACCGACCGCCGTCGTGTGCAGCATCGTGTAGCTGATCGCGGCGAGGTTCAGCGCCGTATAGTCGTCGCGCAAGCTCTTGGACACCTTCGTCTTGCGCATGCCGTCGATCGCGGCCGCGCTCGCGCCGAGCAGCGTGCTCCAGGCCGACTTCACGCCCGCGGCCTCGTGACCGCCGAGCCGCGCGAGGCATTGCTCCAGCGCGGCGACATGCGCGGCGTTCGTCGCGTGCATCTGCGCGATCAGCTCGTCCGCCTGCCCGTATCGAGCGCTCTCCGCCATGTTGAGCTGACGCTTCAGCGGCTGCGCGATGTGCTGCTCGAGCGCGAGCATGTCGCTCACGTACGTCGGAATGGAATGCCGCTCGTTCTCCGCGGCGACGCCATCGGAATCGTAGCGAATCGACTGGTCCTGGTTCGTTCCGAGATCGCTCATGGGTGCGACGTTCCCGCCGGAGCGCGTTCCTTACGTTGAAAGGACTCGCTTGCTAGAGGCTCGCCGCGGACGTCTCGCGGCCGCGCACGCGGTCGGCGCGCAGGCGAAGCGTGAACGTCGTGCCGTGCGGGCCCGTGTCGGTCAGCGTCAGCGTGCCGCCCGCGCGTTCGGCCGCGCGCTTCGCGATCGCAAGGCCGAGTCCGGATCCCTCGACGTCACCCCGCGTCGCGCCGCGGTAGAACCGGTCGAAGATCCCGGCCCGGTCGTCCGGATGGACGCCCGGACCGCGATCGATGACGCGCACCTCGACGCCGCCGTCGGCGGCGCTCGCGACGATGCGGATCGGCGCGCCCGGCGCGTACTTGATGGCGTTGTCGACGACGTTCGCGATCGCTTCGTGGATCTCGGTCTCGTTGCCGATGACGTTCGCCTCGATCGCGCACTCGATCTGCAGCTGCGCGCCGGGGTTGATGAGCCGCCGCGCTTCGGCGATCTGCTCCAGCAGCGGCGAAAGCTCGAACGGCTCCGGCGGCCGCACGTCGGCGCCTTCCATGCGCGCGAGCAGGACGAGGTTGTCGATCAGCGTTCGCATGCGGCCGCCCTCGGTCGCGATCGAAGCGAAGATGCGCCGCGAGCGGTCGTCCCCGCCGTCGGCCTTGCGCCGCAGCAGGTCGATGTAGCCCAGCACGATCGTGAGCGGCGTGCGCAGCTCGTGGCCCGCGTCGGCGACGAACTGCCGCATCTGCGTCTCCGCTTGCGCGCGTTCCGCGAACGCGGCGGCCACCTGGGCGGCGGCGGCGTTGTACGCGACGGCGATCGCGTCGAACTCGCTCTTGCCGGCGACCGCGATCGGCTGCGGGCTGAAATCGCGTGTCGCGAACCGCTGCAGCGCGTGCGTGACGTCGACGAGCGGCCGCAGCACCTGCGAGGTGACGTAGCGGCCGACGAACCACGCCAGGCCGCCGGCCGCTGCGCTCACGAGAAGCATGCCCGCGAGCATCAGCAGCGCGACCTCTTGCGTCGCGTCGGGATCGGGGAAGATGCGGAGATCGCCGTCGCCGAAGTCGACGCGGTCGAAGTGCGCGCCGAACGCGGTGCCGAGCGCGAAGCCGATCCGGCTTCCTCCCGTCACCGGCCCGGGCGCGAGACGCACGACCTTGCCGCCGATGACGGCGGGCGGCGGCGTGCCGTCGGGCGCGCCGCGCGGAACGGCCCCGCCGCCGACGCGGTCGCTCGTCGAGCGCGGCTGCGGGGTCCCCGGCCGCATCAGCAGCGGGCCGCTCAGCGTGCGCGAGCCGAGCGTGTGGCGGCGCGGCCGGGGCGGGCCGATCGTCGCAACCATCTTGATCCCCGGCCGCGCGAGCCGCGTCTCGAGCTCGATCGCCGCCGATTGGAACGACTCGTGCCGCGCGGCGGCGCGCACCGCGAACGCTTGCGCTTCGCGCGCGTCGGCCTCCACGCCGTCCTGAATGACGTGCACGTACGCGATCATGCCGATGATGGCGAACGCGCCCGACACCGCGAGCGCGAGGATCACGGCGCCGACGACGTACCAGCTGGTCAGGCGCCGCGCAAAAGAGAGGAACATGCTAGTGCGCGCGCAGCGCGTAGCCTGCGCCGCGGATCGTGCGGATGAGTTTGGGCTCGAAGCCCGCGTCGATCTTCGCGCGCAGGTACGACACGTACGTCTCGACCGCGCCGGGGCCGACGTCGCGGTCCGTTCCCCACACGAGGTCGAGCAGCTGATCGCGCGTGAACACGCGCTCCGGATTCCGCACGAACGTGAGCAGCAGCGCGTACTCGCGCGCCGAGAGCTCGATGCGATGGTCGCCGCGCTTGACGTCGCGCCGGTCGAGGTCGATCGTCGAGATCCGCGTACGCGACGATCGAGGGCTGCTCGAGGCGCGGCCGCCGCAGCGCGGAGTGCAGCCGCGCGGCGAGCTCCGACATCTCGAACGGCTTCGAGATGTAGTCGTCGGCGCCGCGGCGCAGCCCGCTGATGCGATCGTCGGTGTCGGCCTTCGCGCTCAGCATGAGGATCGGGGCCTCCGTGATGCGCCGCAGCATCGGGAGCAGCTCGAGGCCGTCGACGAACGGCATCATCACGTCGAGCACGATCGCGTCGGGGCGCCACTCGCGCACGAGCTGCAGCCCCGTGCGGCCGTCGGGCGCGCTCTTCACCTCGAAGCCGTCCTCCGCCAGCCCGAGCTCCAGCAGATCGCGCATGTTGCGTTCGTCGTCGATCACCACGACCCGCGCTGCAGCCGCCATGGTGCCTACGGTTTGACGCCGCTGGCCGAAGCGCTTGCGGGGGCGGGGCTGGCCGCCGGAGCCGGGCTCGGCGTCGGCCTCGCGCGCGGCGCCGGCGAGCTGCCGCCGACGCTTCCGCCGCCCGTTCCGAGGTCGGGCGGGCGCACGACGAACAGGCCGATGCCCGGCGCATAGTACATCGCGTTCGCCATCGGTCCGCGCCGCGGGCCGGGGCTCGCGCTGGGCCGCGGCGAGGGCGAAGGCGCGGGAGAGGCCCCGGCCGCGCGCGCGAGCCGCGCGCCGGGCGCTTCGATGTCGAAGCCCTTCGCCTTCGCCTCGGTTGTCGTCAGCACGGTGCCGTACGCGCACGACACGACGGCGCGCAGCGGCTCGAGCGCGGCGGCGAGCTCCGGCGGCGGCGTGAAGGTACGCTGCTGGCTCTCGCCGGACGCCGCCGTGACTTGGTCTTGGAAAACGGGCGGGCCGCCGGGCCCGCCGGGACCGCCCGGCTCGCCGCCGGCACCGCGACGCCGCGCGCCGCCCGTGCCGCCGCCGTTCGCCTGGGCCTGCGCGCGCATCTTGTCGAGCACGCTCTGCGGGATGTTCGGCCCGAGCGCGACGTACCAGGCCGCCTTCGGATCGCCGTGCGGCGTGAGCGTCAGGCCCTCCACCGAGGGCAGGGGCTGTCCCGCGCCGTACGCGGCGACCGCGACGCCGAGCTGCGCCAGCACCTTCTGCGCCTCCGGCTTGAGCTCGGCCGTGCATTCGGTGCGGCTCGCCGCGACGCTCAGCGGGTCGGTACCGGGCGGCGGCGGCACGAAGGTCAAGCGGCCGAAGCCCAGACCGCCGCGCGGCTGCGGGCTCGCGCCGGCCGCCGCCGTCTGCGTCCCGCGCGCGCCGGCGGCACCGCGCGAGAAGCCCGCGCCCGGACGCGAGCCCGTGTTGAACGAGTACGTGACGGTGTACTGGCGCGGCGCGTTGGGACGCGCGGCCGTCAGCAGATATCCGCCGCCGCTGAGCGGGATCGGCGCCGACCACCGGAGCGTCGAGAAGTCGCCGGACTCCGTGTTGAACAGGTTCGATGCGAACACCGTGATGCGCCCCAGTCCCAGCACGTGCGAGAGGCCGGCGTTCACGAGCACGTACGGCGCGATGTACTGGTTGTTGTTCGCGCCGACGTAGTGCGCGTTCGCGAGCAACTCGGTCCCGCTATGCGGCTCGAGCGCGTCGAGCGTGAGGTTCGCGGTGTGCACGGGACGCCCGGGCAGCTGCGCGCCGAGGATCAGCGTCGAGTCGAGGCCGACGAACGCCGGGTTCGCCGTCACGACGCTCGCGCCGCTGGTCGTGTATGACGGGATGACGACGACGTTCTTGCCGATGCCGATGTTCGCTTGCGCGGTGAAGCCTTGGTACAGGCGCGTCGTGCCGCCGATCTGCTGCGAGACGTATAGGTTCGGCACCGACGACGTCCCGCACAGGTTGTCGTAGTAGCCCGTCACCGCGCCGTAGAACGGGTTGCTCGGATCGAGGCCGAGGCTGTCGCCGGTCACGGTCGCGTTGATGAGCTGGTTGCCCTGGACCTGACGGTAGGTCGCGAGCGAGAACTGGCCGTGCGCCCACTGGTGCGTCCACGAGAGATCGTAGCTCGCGGCGGACTGGTGCGCGGGCAGATCGCCGGGGCCGCTCACCTGCGCGGTCTGCGCGAAGCAGTTGACGCGCGCGGACTGCGGGTCGCTGAACGTGCGGATCAAGCCGTTACCGGGCTGCGAGCTGCCGTACGCGATCGACGCGTTGTAGGTGTCCATCGGCTGCGGGCGCCAGTTCGCGCTGAAGCCGGCGAGAATCGACGAGCCCGCGCCGGTCGTCCCCGCGTACGACGCGTTCGGCCCGACCGCGAGCTTGTCGTTGACCTTGAACTGGTCGGAGATCTGAATCTGCCGCGACGCCGTGCTGAACGCCGACGGGACGACGAACCCTTCGCCGCCGGCCAGCGGCAAGAAGGTCGTGGTCCCGGCATACGTCGAGCCCGACAGGGTGATCGTGTGCTTGTCCTTCGTGATCGTCGCGCTCGCGGCGATGCCACGCGCGAGCGAGCTCGTCTGCGACGCGCTGGGACTGAGCTGCGGACCGGCGACGCACCCCGGCGTCGTGCCGGGGCAGGTGTTCACGATGTAGCGGTTGAGGTCATTCGTCAGGTTGACGTTGTTGTTGACGTACGTCGTGACCGAGACGGCCGTCTCGCCGATCAGCGACTGCACGGTCCCGTACGCGAACCGGAACTTCCCCGAGTTTCCGTTCTCCGGCCCGATGCCGCACGGCAGCGGCGTGACGTACGATGTGCACAGCGCCGAGTTCGCCTGATTGTTCTGCAGCGCGGTGAACATCAGCGTCGTGTGGTCCGTGAGGCCGTACCGCAGCTTGACGTAGTCGCCGATGTTCGCGCTCTCGCCGCCGTGGACGTAGTCGATGCCGCTCTCGTCGAGGTAGTCCTGGAACGTCAGCGCGCTGTTGCCGGCGCGCTTCGTGTGCAGCAGCGCGATGCCGAGCTTCCCGATCGATCCCGTCTCGCCGATCTGGTAGTTGTACTTGTCGAAGGTGCCGTACGACGACGCCAACCGCGACTGCCACGTCTGCGTCGGCTGCAGCGTGCGGAAGTTGACCGAGCCGCCGAGCGCGCCCGCCTGCGCGCCGAAGTTCACGCCGGCACCCGTGAAGAGGTCGGTGTTCACCGAGCGCAGGTTGACCGCGCTGCCCGGTGCGCCGAGCGGGATGCCGTCCAGCGTGATCGCGGTCTGCGACTCGTCGTGACCGCGCAGCGAGATCGTCTGCGGTGCGTTCGGATCGTTCGAGTCCTGCGTCACGTCAACGCCGCCGATCGTCGAGAGCGCGTCGGTGAGCGAGTCGGAGATGCGGCGCACCGCGCTGTTCTCATCGACGTCGTTCGTCGTGACCGTCACGTGCGCGTGCACGGATCCGATGATCCTCAGGCCCGTCGTCGCGTCGGTCGTCGACGTCGTCTGCGTTGCTCCCGTCGCCGGCTTCTGCACGCCCATGTCGACGCTGACGGACACCTGCTTCTCGCCGAGCACCTCGAACGCGGCGGACGTCAGGCCGGTGAAGCCGCTCTTCGAGACGCGCACGCGGTAGATGCCGCTCGGCACGTCGGTGTACTTGACGATGCCGCTCTTCGTCGTGAGCGCGCTTGCGACGGTCGGCCCCATGAGGAAGACGCGCGCGTCCGCGAGCGGCTGCTGCGTCGCCGCGTCGATGACGGTGATCTGAATGATCCCGGTATCGCTGGAGCTCTGTGCGCCCGCGGGGGCGCCCGAAACGAACATCCCTGCGAACAGCGCGAGAGCGAGCGCTACCGCTTGCCAGCGGCTCCGTGCCCTGCCCATATCGTGCGAAATCCTGCCATCGCGGTCTGTGCTGTCCCTGAGAACGCCTCGCATCTCGCCGAGCGTTAATCTGCGCGGCGCGCTCACGCGCGCTCGGCGATCGCGGCGAGGAAGCGCGCGCCGAAATCCGCGAGCTTCTTCTCGCCCACGCCGCTGATGCCACGCAGCTGTCCGGGCGTGCGCGGCTTCTCGCGCGCCATCGCGCGCAGCACCGCGTCGCTGAAGACGACGTAGGGCGGAACGTCGCGCTCCGCGGCGATGCGCCGCCGCAGGTCGCGCAACACGGCGAAGACGTCGCGGTCGTAGTCCTCGTCGGTCGCGGCGGCAGCCGCTGCGCGGACGGCGCGCGCGGACGGGCGCGGCCGCCTGTCGGATCGCGATCGGCGTGCGCTCGACGAGCGCGCGCCTGCCCGCGTCCGTCAGCGACACGACGCCGAAGCGCGCGGCGTCCTGCTCGATCAGGCCGAGCCGGAGCAGCTCGTCGGCCAGGTGACGCCAGGCCGTCCGGTCGCGGTCCTTGCCGATGCCGTACGTCGAGAGCCGGTCGTGATACCAGCGGTCGATCTTCTCCGTCTTCGCGCCGACCAGCACGTCGACGACGTGCGCGATGCCGAATCCTGAGCCGGGTCGAAGGCCGTTCGGCGCGAGCCGGTACACGCACGAGAGCAGCTTCTGCGCGTCCGTCGTCGCGTCGATCGCAGCGCGCGGCTCGAGGCAGTTGTCGCACGCATCGCAGCGCGCATGCGGGTACGACTCGCCGAAGTACGCGAGCAACTCGCGCCGCCGGCAGGCGTTCGAGTACGCATAGCGCTTGACGCGCTCGAGCTGCGCGTGCGCCGCGCGCTGCTCGAGCTCCGGCTTCTCGGCGACGAAACGCTCGGCGCGCGCGATGTCGCCGTACGCGAAGAACCACGCGCACTCCGCAGGCAGGCCGTCGCGCCCGGCGCGGCCGGTCTCCTGATAGTAGCTCTCGAGACTGCGCGGCATGTCCCAGTGCGCGACGAACCGCACGTTCGACTTGTCGATGCCCATCCCGAACGCGATCGTCGCGCACATCACGCGCACGTCGTCGCGGATGAATTCCTCCTGCCGCCGCGCGCGCGTGGGCGCGTCGAGCCCGGCATGGTACGCCAGCGCGGGCACACCCGCCGCGGAGAGCGCGTCGGCGAGCCGCTCGGCGTTCGCGCGGCTTCCCGCGTACACGATGCCGGCGTCGTCGTCCGGACGCGCGCGGAGCCACGCGAGCAGCGAATCGATCGTGCGCGGCGCGTGCAGCACGCGGTATACGAGGTTCGGGCGGTCGAACGAGGCGACGTGCACCGCGGGGCGGCGCAGACCCAGCTGCGCGACGACGTCGTCGCGCACGCGGCCCGTCGCGGTTGCGGTGAACGCGCAGAACGGCAAGCCGGGAAAGCGTTCGCGCAGCGGCGCGATGCGCCGGTACTCGGGCCGGAAATCATGTCCCCACTCGCTGATGCAGTGCGCCTCGTCGACGACGAACCGCTCCACGCCCCAGCGCTCGAGCTCGTCCGCGAAGCCGGCCATCGTCAAGCGCTCCGGCGCGACGTACAGCAGCTTGTACGTGCGGCGCTCCAGACCGTCGGAGCGTCGACGCAGCTCCGCGCGTTCGAGCGACGAGTTGAGCGCCGTCGCGGGAACGCCGGCGGTGTCGAGCGCGTCGACCTGATCCTTCATCAGCGCGATCAGCGGCGAGATCACGACGGTCAATCCCGGCGTCAGCACCGCCGGCAGCTGATAGCACAGCGACTTCCCTCCGCCGGTCGGCAGCAGCGCAAATACATCGCGGCCCGCGAGCACGTCGCGCACGATCGCCTCTTGCGACGGACGGAACGACGGAAACCCGAACCAGCGCTCGAGCGCCGCTCGCAGCTCGTCCGCCTCTCCCATGAGCGTCATCGCTTCGTCGTCTGCGCACTCGCAACCGTCTCGCAATATCTGGGGAATTCTTGCCAGGAGCCGGGGGTACCGAACGGCGTACAACTCTGCGCTCATCCAGTAAGAAAAGGTGGGGTGTGTTGCGGGTGGGAGTATTCTTACGCCAACTCTACGAGTGGGCGGAAAAGCCGTGCATTCTCACCGTGCGCACGTCCGCGACGGGCGGGGAGCTGCGCGTGACGGGCGTGCTCCGATCGTATTATTCGATGGCCTCGCTGCACGGGTGGGCGCTCGTCCCGGCGGAACAGCACGGCGGATGGGACGCGCAGCGTCTCACACCGCTCGACGGCATGGCGGAGGCGACGCATCGCGAGGTCGTGCTCACCGGCCACGGACGGCTGCTGCGCTACACGCGCGACGGTGAGCTCGTCTTCGAGCTGGAGCGCGACGACACGATCTTCACGCCGCCGCCGCGCGTGGTGCGCAACGGGCGCTATCTCTACGTCGGCGGACGGCGGCGCCGAAGCGCGGAGTGGTGGATGCTGCAGTAGCCCGCGACGCGCCTCACAGCGCGTGCGCGGGTACACGCGCGCCGGGCGCGGCGAGGACGGGCAGCACGGAGCCGCGCATCGTCGGCGGTGCGGCGACGCCGAACAGCGCGAGCACCGTCGGCGCGATGTCGACGATCGAGACGGGCTCCGCGTGCGCGCGCGGCCGGCCCGTGCGGATCCACAGCGCGCCTTCCGGGTGATGGTGGCCGCTGCGGTAGCCGTCGACCAGATAGAACAGGTCCGCGAAACGGCGCCGCGCGCCCGTGCGCGTGTCGACCGCGTCGGCGTCCATCACCGAGGGGTCGAGGTAGAGGCATCCCGCGAAGACGCCGACGTCTTCGCGGCGCGCCGCGAAGACGCGCGTGCCGTCGACTTCGAGCGCGAGCAGCGCGCGCTCCGCGGCTTCGGCTGCCGGCGCATCGGCGCACAGCACGTGAAACTCTTGCGACATCACGGGCGCGATGCGCGCGCCCTCGATCCCGAGGAACGCCAAGAGCGGCTCGAACGCGATCGGCCGGTAGTTGCGGATCACGGGCCCCGTGTACGGCTCCTGGCTCAGGCCCGTCGCGAAGATCAGGATCGCGTCCGGGAAGTCGCGCACGAACTCGCCGATGAGCCGGTCCATCGAACGGTATCCGTAGCGAATCGCGTCGCGCAGCGAGGCGTGGTCCTTCGCATCCGGCGGGTCCGGGAAGCCTTCCGGTTCCATGTTGCGCCAGTACAGATGCTGGTAGTGCGCGGTCGAGTTCGAGAAAAAGCTCGCGAACCGCACGCCGTGTCTGCGCACGAGCGCGCGGAAGACGTCGTACTGGATGCGGTCGAACAGCGCCGCGCGCCGCCACTTCACGCCGCGGTCGAACCGTTCCGCGATCAGCTGCCGCACGATCGCGAACGCCGTACGCGCGCGGAACGCGGTGCGTGCGTAGAAGACGGCGAGCTTCAGCGCGTCGCGCGCCGTGAGGCGGCCGTGATGCGACGACTCCTTCACCTGCTCGGCGGTGACGTCGTAGTACGGCTGCAGCGACGGCGGCTCGGTGCGCGCGTCCGGCTCCCACGGATCCGGCAGACGGAAGCCGCGCACCGAACGCGACGGCACGTTCATGCCGCCGAAGATGCCGACCGGGATCCCGGCCGCTGACAGCTCGCCGGCGATCGTCGGGTCGCCACAACCGGCGGCGTCGCCGAGGTGGTAGATGCCGTGCTCCCCGTACGGGCGGCCCGTGTGCACCGACGGCCACTGGATCCAGGGGACGAGCGTTGCGCCCGTCTCGCCGGCGTCGGTCGTGAAGACGTCCGAGCGCGCGCGGAACGCGGCGAAGTTCGGCAGCGCGCCTTCCGCGATGAAGCGGTCGAGCAACGTGCGCGAGAGCTCGTTGAACTCGATCAGTACGACGCGGCGATCATCCATGACGCCTCAAACGATACCCGCTCCGGGCGGTCAGGTTGCGGCTGCGGGCCGTTCTTGTGCGGTGCGGAGCGCTTGCGTCACCTCGTGCGCGCCGGAGCGCTTGGAGATCACGCAGTTCGCGCCGGCGAAGCGCAGGCGGTCGGCCCGGGCGCCTTCCCCCTCGGTATAGGCGCAGATGAACGCACGCGGCAGCACCTGGCGCATCGCACTCACGGCGTCGACCGCGTCGACGTCGAGAAAGTCCGTGTCGACGAAGAGCGCGTCGGGGCTCGTGGCGCGGATGTCGTCGACGTCGAGAGTCGGCGCGACCCGCACGACCCGCATGTCCGCCCGCGCCAGAACGTCGCTCAGGTAAGGAACGAAGAGCGACTGCGGTTCAACGACGTACGAGTCCACCTTGGGCAGGTACCACGTACCGGGGTCCTCTCACACGGAGGCTTGGGTCCTAAGCACCACCCAGCCCCCTGGGGAAGCTCTGCGGCGGGTCCCTTCCCTATGCGAGCCCCGTTTTGATCGCGTGGACCGCGGCTTGCGTGCGCGCCGTGATGTTGAGCTTCGCGAAGATGCGGCTGATGTGGTTCTTGACGGTCTTCTCGGAGAGGTGCAGCTTCGAGCTGATCTCCTTGTTCGACATGCCGCGCGCGATCAGGCGGATGATCTCCGTCTCGCGCACCGAGAGTTCGTTCTGCGCCGTGCGGCCGAAGCCGTTCGAGCGCCGCTTGAGCACGCCGCCGGCGACCCGCGGGTCGACGTAGTTGTGTCCGCCGGCGACCGTCTTGACCGCGCGCATCAGCTCGGCCGGCAGGATGTCCTTCACGACGTAGCCGTCGGCGCCGGCCGAGAGGCACCGCTGCATGACCTCCGGCTGCACGTGCGTCGAGAGCACGCAGACCTTCGCCTGCGGCGCGAGCTCGCGGCACGTGCGCATCGCCTCGGCGAACTCCATGTGGTGCCCGTCCAGGTCCAGCACGATGAGATCGGGCCGCAACCGGCGCAGCGGTGCGTTCGCGACGGAATCGGCGTCGCCGACGACGTCGATGTCGGTATCGCTGGCCAACACCTGACAGAGCGCCTTGCCGAAAAGGGCCTGGCCCTCGATGACCAAAACGCGCACGGGCCTCGGGGCGGCTGGGCTACTGGGGGCGATCGATCCGAGCATCTACTATTCCTCAGTCCGTTGGGGAAGGGCCGTCGTACTAGGCCCTTCCTAGTGTGGCTGGAAACGGGACCGGATGAACTCCCCATAATTGGGGGTTTGTAGGGCTCGGGACCTGCCTGGCGACCGGGCCGTGATGCCGGGCGACGAAAAGGATACGAGAACGAGGTGCCAGCTCGACGAACCTCCGCCGCCGCGGCGGTGCTGACCGCGGTCCCCGAAGCCGACCGCACGCGCGCGTTCGTCGGAGAGCTCCGCTCGCTGATCAAGGCGACGTACGTGCTGTTCTCGCGGTACGACCAGAACGGGCTCCAGACGGAGATGGTGTTGTCCGAGGGCAGCGGCAACGCGTCCCGGCAGAGCGAGTGGCTTCAGGCGGAGCGCCTCCTGCAGTCGCGGTCCGAGGCGGGGATCCCGCGCGTCACCGACGCGATGATCGCGCTGGACGGACTCCGCGGGCTGATCGCCGTCTACGGCGTCGACCGCACGATCTTCGCGCTCGCCATCGTGGCCCGGCCGCGTCCCTTCGCACCCGAGGAGCGCAAGCTGATCGAAGGGACGCTGCGGGCGGGCTCCGAGCTGATGCGCCGCCTCTCGACGTTCGAGGGCGAGCAGAGCGCTCAGGAGCGCACCGCGGAGCGCGCGTCCGCGGCGCAGTTCGTGCTGACGCGCGACTACGCTGTCGAATCGAAGTGGGTCCCGAACGACGACCCCAACGACGTGCTCCAGAACATCCTCCAGATCTCGGACGAGGCGCTGCCGCCCGTCGTCGAGAGCGCGGTCCGTTCCATAACGGCGTCGTGGACCGACGACCCCGCGACGTGGATCGACGGTACGGTCGTGCCGCTGCCGTTCATGGTCGTGCGTGTCGCGCCCCTCAGCGGCGCGGCCGGCCCGAAGATCGGCGTGCTCGTCGAGCGCTACCGTTCGCGCAACCCGCTGCGCCTGGCCGCGGACAAGTTCGCGATGAGCTCGCGCGAGCTCGAGGTGCTGGCGCTCGTGCTGAAAGGCTACGGCACGCCGCAGATCGCGAGCGCGCTCGACATCGCCGAGTCGACCGCGCACGATCACATCAAGCGCATGATGCTCAAGACGCGCGCGCGCAACCGCGTCGAGCTGGCCGCAAAAACACTCGGCTGGCGCGGCGCATAGCGCGCCGCCCTTCGACAAGCTCAGGATGACGACGATGCAGGCGAAGCGCTCGTCATCCTAAGTCGCCACTGCCGTCATCCTGAGCCGCCACTGCCGTCATCCTGAGCCGCCACTGCCGTCATCCTGAGCGTCAACTGCCGTCATCCTGAGCGTCAACTGCCGTCATCCTGAGCTTGTCGAAGGGCGAAGGGCGAGGGGCGAAGGCTCGAGCTCGAGCCAGTCGCGGTGCCACAGCAGCGCGCAGCGGCGGTCGCACGGGCCTTCGCTGCCGAGCGACTCACCGCGGCAGCGCGCGCCGTCGAGCACGTAGAACTCCGCGCCCGGCCGGCGCCACCACGCTGCCGCCACCGGCATCACGCGCTTGAGCACCGACAGCCGCGCGCCGGCATAGCGCTCCATCGCCGGCATGAACAGCACGCCGTCGCGCCGGCCCGACGCGTCGAGCGTGCGCAGAATGGCGTCGATGCTCTTCACGCGCGCGAACCGCACGGGCGCCGGCGGCGCGATGCGATCGGCGGACGACGGTTCGAGCCATTCGTCGCGGAACAGCAGCGGACAGGCGCGTCCGCAGCCGCCCGTGCGGTCGACGCCGTCGCACGTCGCACCGTCGAGCGCGACCGTGCGCGCGATCGCGCGCATACGCCCGTGGTCGTCCATCATGCGCGTCACCACGGCGTCCACGACGAACGTCGCGCCGCAGTACGCCCACTGCTCCTCGGTGAACGCGAGGCCCCGCAGCCGTCCGGCGCGGTCGAGCGTCGTGCGGATCGCGTTCGCGTCCTTGACGCGCACGGGATCGCCGACCTGGAATCGCGACGGCTTGCCGATCCCGGCGCGCGGCGCGAAACGCGCCGGCGCGCGCCGCACGGCGCGGCGGACGGCGCGCGCGGTCGCGAGCGGGAACAGATAGCGATAGACCGTGTTCTCGAGCTGGCAGCGCTCGCGCAGCACCGTCGCGGTGCCCGCGCTCGGCTTACGCGCTCGGCGGCAGCTCGCGCAGCGCGGGCTTGCCGGCGGCGAAGTAATCGCCGTAGTCCGCGACGCTCGACGTCGAGCGGTTGACGACGGTACCGATCAATTCGTTCACGCCCACCGTCTCGAGCCGCGCGATCGCGCGCCGGGTCGACCGCCGGTCCGTCTGACCCGCGGAGAGGATCATCACCGTGCCGTCGGTCTTGTTCGCGAGGATCGCCGCATCGAACACCGGCACCAGCGCCGGCGCGTCGACGATGACCGTCGCATAGCGTTCGCGCGCTTCCCGCAGCAGTGCATCGAACCGGCTCGACTGCAGCAGCTTGATCGGGTTCGGCGAGTGCGCCCCGCTCGTCAGCACGTCGACGCCCGGACGGTCCGTCCGCTGCACCGCCTGCGCGAGCGTCGCGCGCCCGATCAGGATGTCGCTCAGGCCGAACTCGTTCGACACGTCGAACTTCTTGTGCAGCGACGGGCGCCGCATGTCGGCGTCGATGATCAGGATGCGTGCCTCGCGCTCGATGCTGGAGACCGCGATCTCGCCGAACGCGCCCGCGATGTTCATCGCGACCGTGGACTTGCCGTCGCCCTTGAGCGGGCTCGTCACGGTCACGCTGCGCAGCGGGCGGTCCGAGCTGTAGCGCATCGCGAGCACGAGCTGGAAGTACGACTCCATCGCCGCGGTGCGCACGTTCGCGGGAACCGCGGCCGTACCGTCGCCCGACGGCAGCAGCGGGATCGACGCGAGCACGGGCAGGCCGAGCTCGCCTTCGACGTCGCGCTCGTCGCGGATGCGGCCGTCGAACCAGTCGACCAGGAACACGACGCCGAGCGCGAGCAGCAGGCCGACGACCGCGCCGATCATCAGGTTCATGCCGAGCCGCGGCGACTTCACCGCGAGCTTCGCATCGGCGTACTCCGTGATCGACACGTCGCTGATCCCGGTGCTGCGCGCGATCGTCGCGTCGTTGTACTTCTGCTGCAGCGTGTTGTACATGTCTTCCGCGAGCTTCTTCTCGCGCTGCAGCGAGAGCAGCGTCGCGGACTGGCGCGGCAGCGCGCTGAGCTGCGGGTTGATCGCTTTGCGCTGCTGCCGGGCCTCGGCGAGCTGCGCATCGTCGCTCTGGCTCTGCGCGCGCGCGCCCGCGAGCTGCTGGTTCAGCTGCTGGTAGAGCGGGTTCGCGATCGTGTTCGTCGACGAGACGACCGTCGCGGGGGCGCGCTTGATCTGACGCTGCAGATCGGCGATCTTCTGCTTGAGCCCGATCACCGTCGGATGCGAGTCCGTGTACTGCGCCTCCGCCGCGCCGAGGTCGATCTGCGCCTGCGCGAGGTTCGCGCGCAGCGTCGGCAGCACCGGGTTCTGCGCGACGCTCGAGCCGCCGCCCGTCGTCGCGCTGATGCCGCGCAGCTGGGTCGACAGGCTGGAGATCTGCGCGTCGGCCTGCTGCTTGTCCAGCTGCAGGGAGTTGATCTTCGCATCGATCGTGCTCGCCTGCGCGACGAGCGACGTCGTCTGGGTGCCGATGTCCGCGAGGTTGTGCGTCGTCTCGAAGCGGCTGACCGCGTTTTCGGCGTCGGCCAGGCGCTTCTGCGCCGCCGGCAGCTGCTTCGCGAGCACGTCGAGCGCGCCGCTCGCGGAGCCCGAGACGAGCTCCGCCTCACGCGAGACGAAGACGTTCGCGAGGTCGTTGGCGATGTTCGCCGACGTGTCCGGGTCCTTCCACGTCACCTGCGCGGAGAGGATGTTCGTGTTCGTGACCGGCTTGACCCGAATCGCGCCCTTGAGCGCGGAGACCGTCGTGTTCAGCTTGAGGTGGTCGATGACTTTCGTGAGAACCGGCGTCTCGCTGATCAGCTCGGCGTACGTCTCTGACGACTGCGCGAGGTTCGGGATCAGCAGCGCGTTCAGCGCCGAGAGCCCCGTCTGCGCGCTCTGCGGGTTCGCGGCGATGCCGCCGGGGTTGCCGGCGATCATCTTCGTCTCGGTCGTATAGCGCTTGGGCGTCGCGATCGTGACGATCGCGACCATCGCGACGATGCCGAGGAACACGGCGGCGAACAGCATGCGGCGGCGCGAGAGCGTGCCGATGAAGCTGTGCCAGATGACGACCGGATCGACGTCCGCAGGCGCTTGCCGCAGCCCGACGGGGGTCGCGAGCGGTATCGTGCCCCCCGGAAGTCGCGCAGGTTCGTACATCGGAATCCTTTCCTAGAAACCCAGCAACCGGCCCAGAATACCGAGCCCGGCCGCGAGCCCGGAGCTGATCTGTCGTGCCTCCGGTACCCAAATCTTGTCGTCCTTTTGCAAGATCGGGTCGAACTGCTGCTCACCTTTTTCCAGCGCGTTCAGCAGGTTGACCCGGTACGAAGTCGTCTTGCCCGTCGCCGGATCCGTGCGCGTCAGGAACACGCGGCTGAGGTCGGGACGCGTCGTCGTCTCCGCGCCGGCGCGCGCGAGCGCGATCGCGAGCCGGTCGCCTTCGCTCACCTCGACGTTGCCGGGGCGCGACACCGCGCCCAGCACCTGCACGCGCAGCGTCTCGCCGCCGGTGACGTAGACGTACGAGCCTTCCTCGAGCGGCAGGTTCTGCGAGGGATCGCCTTCGCGCATCAGCTTCGTCACGTTGGCGGTCTGCATCGTGCCGTCGAGCTGCTGGATGCGCGCCATCGGCGGTTGCGTGCCGATCGTGCCGACGCCGCCGCCGGCCGCGATCACGTCGCTCAGCCGTGCGCCGCTGCGCATCGCGTACTTCCCGGGAGTCTTCACGTTACCGAGAATCGTCACGTTGATCATCCCGGTCTGCTGGACCGCCAGCGACACCGCAGGATGCTTGTAGAATTTCTTGAGCGCGACGGCCAGCGCGTCGCGCGCTTCGGCAGCGCTCATCCCACCGACGAAGACACGTCCGACGAGCGGGTACTGGATCGTGCCGTCCGCCTGCACGACCACGGTCGCTGGCAGTGAGTTGTCGCCGTACACGGAGATCGCGAGCGTGTCGCCGGGGTGGATCGCGTTCGACACGGAGACGCCGGCGTCGGTCGCGGCCGACGGCGACGCGGACGGCGCGGGCGTGTCCGGGTTCGCGGTCATGACGGGCTGCGGCTTCTGCTGCGCGCGCGTCGCGACGGGGGCCGCGACGAGCGGCAGCATCACAGCGAGAAGAGTGACGGCGGCGATGCGCAACGGAGCGATGGAACGGCGAGAGCTCATGACGACTTCCCGGAATCGAGCGGCGGCTTCGCGTGGTCCGGGAAAGCGGCGGCGTGGATCGCCGCCGCCACGTTCTCGGCGGCGACGAGCCACGAGGTCGACGAGAAAACGTCTCCGTCCGCGCTCGCGTTCCACGCGCTCCTGCGGACAGTATACAGCATCGCGGCCTTCGCCGCGGCCGGGTTGGCGGCCGACAGCGAAGCGGGCGTCACCGTGCGGGACGCACTGCCGATTCTCACCGTCACGACTCCTTTCGTTCGGGCTACGCGAAGGGCCGGCGGGTTACCGCCGGCCCGGGCCGTTTATGCTACGGGCAGGGCGGCGGCCCGACGACCGTACCGGTTCCGGGCGTGTTCGGTACGCCGGGCGTCGAGTTCGAGTGGAACAGGAACGGCAGGACTGCAGCCAGCGGGAGCAAGCCCAGACCGTGGTGCGCGACCGCGGCGACCGGGACCGGCGGCGCGGGTGCGACCGCCGCGACGATCGGCGAGGGCTGCGGGGGCGCCGCAGCGACCGTCGAGCAGTTCGGATAGGTGCCGGCCATGCCCGCTGCGCACTGCGGCGGCGCAACCGGCGCGACGTGCGGGACCGGGAAGTTCCGGATCGTGTTCGTCGCGACGCGCGGCACCGTGCGGCGGATGACGGACAGGTTGCCGCACTTCGCGGGCAGGAACAGCGCGATCACTTTGTCGCCGGCGTGGAGGTCGACCTCGACGCCCTTCTGGTTCGCCGGGATGATCACGTCGTGCAGGACGTGCACACGGCCGTCGGAGGCCCACGTCATCGCGTCGAGATGACGCGGCACCGTGACCCAGTTCGGCTTTCCGACCTCGAGCGCGAGGCGGAACTGCTCGTATTGCTCGCTCGTCAGGCCCAGATCCATCCCGGCCTGGCGCATGAGCGACTCATTCTTCTTGAAGTTGTACTGAAGCTCGGCTGCGTTCGTAGACTGGCCCATCAGAGGTGCACGCCCGAGGGTCGCGATCTCGATCGGCTGGGCGAGCGCGGGGAGTCCGGTCAGAACGACCATGACCGCCACAGCGGCCGGGCGAACGATCCACATCGTGATACTCATCTCCTTATGCGGTTGAATGAGTGTTGCCCGTAGCTTCGACGCGGCTGACCTGACCCCAGTCCCCTTTCGTTAGGATAAAGGTCCTATAAAACCGTGGACGGCCTCAGTACATCGCGAGCGTTCCGTCGACGCGCGCCTTGTTGACGCCGCGGACGAAAATCCAGAGCGAGAGCGGCATCAGCACGATCGACGCGACGAGCAGCCAGATCGCATCCGACGCGACGGCTCCGACGCCGACGCCGGCGGCCGCCGCGCGAAAGCCGTTCAGCGAGTGCGTGATCGGCAGGCACCAGCCGACGAGCTGCAGCGCCCACGGCATCGACGACAGCGGCACGTACATGCCCGCGAAGAGGCTCGCGCTGGAGTAGGAAGCCCACTCGACCGGGCCCGTCTTCTTGATCACCATCGCCAGCGCGGCCGCGAGGACGCCGAGCGGCGAGACCGCGGCGACCGTGAGCACGAGGAAGACGAGGGCCGTGACGGCGTTGACGTGCGTGAGGTCCAGGCCGTAGGCGACCGTGACCCCGAGATAGACCGCGGTCTGCATCGCGGTGAGCGCGAACGACCACGCGCCCGAGGAAAGCACGAGGACCGGCAGCGTGGTCGGCGTCGCGAGCACCACCTCGAGCGTGCCGGTCAGCTGGCCGTCGCGGATCGCCTCCGCGAAGCTCGCCAGCGCGGCCGTTTGGAAGCGCACGAACGCGAAGTTGATCGCGATGAACTGGAAGTACGGGACGACTTGTCCGCCGGAGCTGAACTTCGCGGACGGGTGGATCAGCGAGGAGATGTACCACGCGACCGTGACCTCGACGACGATCGAGATCCACGAGAGCGCGAAGTTGCCCGGATAGGACAGCGCGACGATCGCGTCGCGCCGGAAGATCGCGGCGACCTTCGCCAGCGGCAAGGCCGGCAGCGTCCTAACGGCGGCGCTCATCGTCGCCCTCGCGGGTTACCTTCTTGAAGATGTCGATCGCCTCGGGATCGACGGCCCGGAAGTCGCGCAGGTCGGCCCCGTGCCACGAGACCGCGCGCATCAGCGCGCCGAGCGCGCCTTCGCGCGGCTCGAGCTCGACGTGCAGGTCGACGCCCTTGTCCGAGCGGACGACGCGCAGGTCGCGTACGCCCGGGATCGTCCGCGTGCGGGCGAGGAGGTCGTCGTCGACCTCGGCCAGCGTGACGCGGTAGCGCGCGACGGCGCCGAGGTCGCCGTCCAGCTCCTTCGGAGGTCCGAGCGCGACGATACGGCCGTGGTTCACCACGGCGACGCGGTCGCACATCTCCCACGCCTCGTCGAGCAGGTTCGTCGCGACGATGACCGTCTTGCCGGCGCGCTCGACCAGGTCGCGGCGGATCAGCGCGCGGATGTCCTCGGCGTGGACGGGGTCGACGGCGCGGGTCGGCTCGTCGAAGAACAGCACGGACGGGTCGCCGAGCAGCGCGCGGGCGACCGTGAGCCGCACCCGCATCCCCGACGAGAAGCCGCCGACCCGCCGGTCGAGGTGCGAGGTGAGGTCGACGCGCTCGATGCACTCGTCGATGCGGTCGCGCAGCGGCTTTCCGGCAAGGCCGGCGAGCGCGCCGAAGAACGCGAGGTTCTGCCGCGCCGTCAGCCGGAAGTAGAACGATCGCTCGTCGCTGGCGCAGAGCGCGAGGCGGCGCTTCGCCTCGAGCGGCTCCGCGGCGACGTCGACCCCGTCGACCGTCATGCGGCCCCGGTCCGGCGTCGTGAGCGTCGCGAGCAGCTTCAGCAGCGTCGACTTGCCGGCGCCGTTCGGGCCGAGCAGCCCGAAGAGCTCGCCTCGCTCGACGCGAAGGCTCACGTCGAACAGCACCTGACCGCGGGGGATGCGATGACCGGCCAGGGCTCGGAACATCGCACCGAACCCATGCATCACGGGAAACGACTTGTCGACGTGCTCCACCGTGAGCATCGCGTCCCTCATGGCGGTTCCCGTGTGCCCCGGAAAAGCGAGCGAGCTAACGCCGGTGATTCCGCTCCGCGGTCGTCGGTAAGGAGCGGTACCGCGCGTGCAACGGGGTAGGTGCTAGGCCGATGCGCGTCGTCCACGTCTGCGGCGATCTCGGGCTGTACGGCGCCGAAAACGTCGTCGCGCTCCTCATGCGGCACACGCGCGAGCCGGACGTCGAGCTCTCGGTGATGACGGTGAACCGTTCGGACCATCCCGAGGCGCGCGAGCGCGTCGGGGTGCCGGTCATCGCGATCGAACGCGCGCGGCCGCAAGGACGCCGGCTTCCTCTTCCGCATGGTGCGGCGGCTGCGCGGCGTCCGCCCCGACGTCGTGCACACGCACGGCCACCACGGCCGCTACTGGGGGCGCCTGGCCGCGGTCCTCGCCGGCGTGCCGGTCATCGTGCACACCGAGCACAACTCCGAGCTGATCCCGCCGGCTCCGCGAGCGCTCTTCGTCGCGCTGAACCGCGTCCTGAACCCACGCACGTCGGCGTTCATCGACTTCACGCCGACGCAGCGCGACCGCCTCGCCGCCGCGGAAGGGATGGCCCCCGACCGCATCGTCGTGATTCCGAACGGGGTCCCGCCGCGCCGCCCCCGTCCCGGGCGGCCGCGAGCGGGCGCGCGAGGCGCTCGGCGCGTCCGCCGGCGAGATCGCGATCGTGGCCGTCGCGCGCCTGTTCGAGCCGAAGCGCCTCGACATCGCGGTCGGCGCGCTCGCCGCGCTGCCGCGGCGAGCTGCGTGACCGCGCTCGCCTGGTGCTGATCGGCGACGGGCCCCTGCGCGCTCAGCTCGCGGAGCAGGCCCAGGCGCTCGGCGTCGCCGAGCGCGTCCGTTTCCTCGGCTTCCGCACCGACGCGCGCGAGCTGCTCGCCGGCGCCGACGTCGCGCTCCTCACGTCGGCCCGCGAGGCGATGCCGCTGGCGCTCATCGAGGCGATGCTGGAGCGCGTGCCGATCGTCACGACGCCCTGGGCCGGCGCCGACGCGATGCTCGGCGCCGGGCGCTTCGGTCTGGTCGCCGGCGGCTTCACGCCGGAGGACGTCGCCGCCGCGCTGCAGCGCGTCGCTCGAGCAGCCGGCGCCGGCGGCGCAGCGCGCCGACGCCGCGTTCGACCATGCCTCGATCGAGTTCGACGTCGCCGCGCAGGCCGGCCGCTATGCGTCCCTCTACCGCGCGCTCAGCGCGCGCACGCGCGCAGCGAGCCCCCTCATCACGGCCGAACGGTCGTAGTTCGCGCGGACGAAGACCGGGCCGGCGGCGCGGAACCGCGCCTGCAGGGCGGGGTCGGCGAGCAGCGCTCGAATGCCGCGCGCGAGCGCGCCGGCGATCCTCGGGCGGCACGACGAGTCCCGCCTCGGCGAGCTCGACGACGCGGCGCGCCTCGCCGCCCGCGCTGAGCACGATCGGCGTCCCGGCGACCATCGCGTCGAACAGCTTCGTCGGCAGCGTGTCGGTGATCGACGCGCGCAGCGGCACCACCATCGCCGCGGCGACCTCGAGCGCGCGAGCCGCCTCGCCGCGCGGCCGCGGACCCGTGAAGACGACGTTCGTCAGCCGTTCCGCCGCGGCGCGGGCGCGCAGCCCGGCCGCCGCGGTACCGCCGCCGATCATGACGAAGCGGATCGTCGGGTCGTCGCGCAGCCGCGCCGCCGCGTCGAGCACGACGTCGAGACCCATCGAGAGCCCCATGTTGCCGACGTAGACGACGTCGCGCACGCCCGGCACGGGCGGAACGGGCGGCTCCGCCGACGATTCGACGGGGTCGAACCCGTTCGAGGCGAGCAGCACCTTCGCGCGCGGCACGCCGCGGGCGACGATCTCCTCGCACTGCGGCTGCGTCACCGACGTGACGAGCACCGCCCGCGCGTACAGCGCGTCGGCGACGCGGCCGACGATCCGCGCGATCGGTGACCCCGCCTGCCAGGCACCGATCTTCACCGCGACGTCGGGGAACACGTCGCGGATGTCGACGACCAGCCGGGCGCGGTGCGCCGCGGCCCCGAGCAGCGCCGGCAGCGCGAGCGTGATCGGCGGCGAGGAGACGACGATGACGTCGAAGCGCTCGCGGACGGCGACGACCCGCAGTCCGATGCCGAGCGCGACCGACAGCCAATTCAGGATGCGGTTCCCCGGCGAGGCGGCGGACGCGTACGTCCAGACGCGCTCGACCGTCACCGCGCCGTCGCGCTCGAGCGCGTGCGTGCGGCCGCGATAGCCCTCGGGGACGACGCCGTCGGGGAACGACGGCATCGCCGTGTAGACGCGAACCTCGTCGCCCGCCTCGGCGAACGCGCGCGCCATCGCCGCGATCCGGTTCGCGGCGGCCAGCGGTTCGGGCGGGTAGAACTGCGAGAGGATCGCGACGCGCACCAGGGGCCTCCTTGCTCGACGAGGGTGTTCCCGTTTTACGCCGGTGTGCGGCGGGCAAGCGGTCTGTAGCATGCGCATCGTCTGGGCGGCCTCGTACGGCGGCCGCCACAGCGGCAGCTTCGTGCCGGCCCTCGAGCGCGTCGCCCGGCGCGCGTTGGCCCGCGGCGACGCCTTCGCTCTCGTGGTGCCCGACATCGGAACGGCAGCGTGGCACGGCGACGTGCGCGCGCTGGGTGTCGACCTCCACGTCGTCCCCGACCGCCCGCTCGAGGCCGCGCGGCGAGTCGCCGCGCTGCGCGGCGACGTCGTGCACGTGCACTTCCTCGACTGGCTCGCGGCGGTGACCCTCGCCGTGTGGCCGTCGCGCGCGCGGCTGCTGTGGCACCTGCACTCGAGCTTCGAGCGTCGGCCGGGACCGGCGCGCCGCTCGCCGTGGCGAACGCTGAAGTATGGCGTGCTGACGGCGCGCGTCCGCACCGTCGTGTGCGTCTCGAGCACGATCGCCGCCGACGCGCGACGGCTCGGCGTGCCGCCACGCAAGCTCGCGGTCGTGCCGAACGCCGTCGACACGGCACGCTTCCGGCCGCCGTCGGCGCAGGAGCGCGCGGCGGCGCGCGCCCGCCTCGGGCTCCGCGCCGAACCGGCGATCGCGTTTTTCGGCCGCGACCCCGCGATCAAGGGCGCCGACCTGCTGGCCGGCGCGCTGGCGCGGCTCGACGCCGTGACCGTCGTCGCGGTCGCGACGCCGGACGCGACGGTGGCGGAGCTCGCGCGGCACGCCACCGCGGTGAGCGTGCCGTTCACCGACGACGTGCGCGAGGTGCTGTGGGCCGCCGATGCGCTCGCGCTGCCCTCGCGCGGCGAAGGCATGCCGTTCGTCGCGCTCGAGGGGCTCGCGTGCGGCGTGCCGGTCGTCGCGTCCGAGCTGCCGTGGGCCGCCGAGCTCGCCGCGCGCAACGCCGGCGTGCGCCTCGCGCGCGCCGACGATGCCGACGCGTTCGCGGCCGCACTGCGCGCCGCGGTCGACGGGCCGCGCGCGGGCGCACCCGCGGGCGGAGACCTGAACGTGTGGGCGGAACGTATGCTCGAACTGTACGCCGCAGCGCGGAATCCCGCGCGCGATTCCGTTACGGAGGCCGTCCGCCCGGGGACACGATGATCGCGAACATGGATGTGTACCGCATCTCGACGATCGAGCAGTTCGACGCGGAGCGCGAACGCTGGGAGGCGATCGAGCGCCGCGATCCCGACGTCACGGCCTTCATGCGCTGGATGTGGCTGCGCGCGTATCTCCCGGCCGCCCGGCTGCGCTGGTCGATCCTCGCCGCGCGCGCGGACGCCGAGACGGTGGCGTATCTCCCGATCGCGCGCAACCGCTCGTGGATCGACCGCGAGCTCTACCTCGGCGGCAATCCCGCCGCCGACTATACGGGAATGCTCGCGGCGCCCGAGCACGCGGAAGCCGCGATCGGCGCGTTCGCCGACGCGATCGTCGCGGAGCCGTGGGACGGCTTCAACGCCCAGGACGTCTCCGATCCGAAGATCGACACGCTCGTGCGCCGGATCTGCGACCGCGGCACGAACCTCGTCTCCACGGATGGGACGCGGTGCCTGTCGTGCGAGCTGCCCGACTCGTTCGACGCCTACGTCACGAAGTGCATCTCGGCGAAGACGCGCGTCAACATGCTGCGCGTCGAGCGGCGCCTCGCGGAGGCGCTGCCGGAGTTCCGCATCTCGGAACCGACGGACGACGACATCGACGCGCACGTCGAGGCGATGATCATCGTGAACCACTCGCGGCAAGGCGGCAACCTGCGCAAGGCGCGCCGCTGGTACGGCCCGCTGTTCCGCAACGCGTACGATCAGGGCATCCTGCGGATGGTCGTGTACTGGGACGGCGCGCGTCCGCTCGCCGGCGGTGCGGCGTTCGTCGACGTCGAGCGTGGATGGTTCGGGCTCTACATGATCGGCTTCGACGAGGAGTACGGCAAGCTCTCACCCGGCAAAGGCATCGTCGGGCACGCGATCCGCATGGCGATCGAGTCCGGCTTCCGGCGCTTCGACTTCATGCGCGGCGCCGAAGACTACAAGGCGCGTTACGCGAACGACGTGCTCGTGACGCGGCACTACCGCGTCATGCGGCCCGGCGTGCGCGCCGCCGCGATCGAGCGCTGGCGCCCGCTCGGCCTGCAGCTGAAGCTCGCGGTCGCGAACGTCCTCTACGGTCCCGGGCGCGAGCCCTGATCCGCGCGCTCGTCTCGCTGCTGCTGCTCGCCGCGACGCTCGGTGCGGCGCCGGCGCACGTGCTGACGTGGTATTACTACGGCATCGGCGATTTGAACGAGCGCGTGCCGGCGGCGACGATGGCGCGCTACGCCGACTTCGTCGAGGACGACGCGCTGAACGACTCGACGCGGCTCACGGCGTTCAAACGCGCGGGCGGCGCGTTCGCCGTCGCGTACACTGATCCCGCGTACGTGCCGTACTGTCATCCGCCGTTCGCGCCGCCCGCCGGCCGCTGTGAAGGCCCGATCGGGCGTCTGCTGACCGGCAAGGAGGACGCGTTCTTCCACGGGCCCGACGGCACGCGCGTGCGCCGCTACATGGATCCGCACTTCCAGTACCAGGAAGCGTTCAACCCGCTTTCACCCGCCGCGCGCGGCGCCTGGCGCGCGACGGGCGAAGAGATCCTCAAGGACGCACCGCTCGTCGACTTCTTCATGGCCGACGACTCCGGCGGACCGTTGCACGCGCGCGACCGCTCGCCGAAGAGCGGACACTTCTACGACTTCAACGAGGCGGGCACCGAGATCACATCGGACGACGTGTTCCGCGACGCGTGGATCGCATATTTGAGCGTCGCGCCGCGGCCGCTGTTCGTGAACGGCTACGATCCGGGCACGGGGCTGCCCTCGTACGGCGGCGCGATCTTACGGTCGGCGAACGTGCGCGGCGAGCTGCACGAGAGCTGCTTTCGCGGCGAACGGCTCGCCGCCGACGATCGCTGGGCCTTCATCGAGGATTCGCTGCTCGCGAACACCGCGACGCAGCGGTATGCCGTGTGCTTCATGATGGGACGGCCGACGCCGGCGACGCGGGCGTACACGCTCGCGTCGTGGTGGCTCTCGTACGACCCGCGCTGGTCGATCGCGGCGCCGATCGACGCGATGGCGCCGGGGCGCTCTTCGATCCTGCCCGAGCTCGATATCGTGCCGCGCGCGCCGCTGCGCGATCCCGGCGAGCACGTCGCGTCGCTCCGCACGGACACCGGCGCGTACGCGCGCGAGTTCCGCGCGTGCACGCAGGACCGCGCGGAGCTCGGTCCGTGCGCGGCCGTCGTCAACCCGAGCCTGCGCGTCGTGCCGCTGCCGAAGCTGACGGGGCGCTACGCGCACGCACTCGTGCTCGACGACGCGGACGAGCTCTCCGGCGGGCGCGCGCGGTTCACCGGCGCCGTGCCCTCCGCGCTGCCGCCGCAGTCGGGCGTGATTCTCGCGCGCTGAGCGCGCTCAGCGCGGCGCGCGCGGCAGGCCGTAACCGTACCGCAGCCACCGCAGCGTTTCGCCGAACGACCACCACGCGTGCGCCGCGCGGTCGCCGAGGGACGGGTGCGGACGGTGCTTCGCGTAGATGTAGTTGAGGTTCTTCCACTTCGTCTCGAACGAGCGGCGGCGATCGAAGCGGTTCGCGTCGGATGCGCGGTGCTCGACGACGGCGTCGGGGGCGAACACGAGCCGGCCCCAGCGGCGCGCGCGCGCCGAGAAGTCGTAATCCTCGCCGTAGCAGTACCCGGCGAGGCCGACGTCGTCGAAGCGTTCGTGCGCGAACACGCTGCGGCGGAACGCGCAGCCCGCGCCCGCGGTGCGGCGCATGTCGTGATGCGGCCCCGGCGTGTACACGTCGAAGAACCCGTGCTCGAAGATGCGCGCGGAGAGCGGCGGCGGCACGTACTCGGTATCGGCCAGGCGCGACTGCGCACCGACGACGTCGGGGTGCGCGTCGAACAGGGCGAGCATCGCCGTGACGACGTCGTTGACGAACAGGCAGTCGTCGTCGAGGAACAGCACGATCGCGCCGTGCGACGCGTCGATGCCCGCGTTGCGCGCGGCCGTCAGCCCGCCCAGCTCGGGGCGGTAGAGGTGCGTGACGCTCGGGTACGCGCGGAGGTCGTACGGTGCCGACGACTGGTCGACGACGACGACCTCCTCGATCTGCGGGCTGTGCGCGTACACGCTGTCGAGACAGCGCAGGATCTCTTCGGGGCGGTTCTTGGTCGGGACGACGAGGGACAGGTTCACCGCACGATGATGGCGGTTTCCGACGCGAGTTGTCCAGGGATCGCGCCGCTCCATGCGGCCGTGCCGCCCGTGTACGCGCTGCGCGGGTCGAGCACCAGCGCGCTCGAGTAGTGACCGGCGAGCGCCGGCACGTTGACCGTGCCGCCCGACGGGTTGACCACCGCGGCGCACGGACCTATGGCCGCGCCGGCCTGGTAGCACGCGCCGAACTCGCGGATGTACGCGCCGCCCGACTTCAGCGCGGAAATCGCGCCGCTCGCCGTCGCGCGCGGCTGGCGCGGCACGATGTCCATCTCCGGGAAGACGGCGTAGCCGTCGCTCGCCGCCGTCACCGGCGCGATGATCGAGCGCGCCGGATCGTACGTCATCCACCACGAGGCGAGGACGTAGAGGCGGTTCGCCGGCGTCGCCGACGCGACGTTCATGCAGATCGCGGGCGCGCCGTCGGCGTACACCGCGAGCAGCGCGTTCGACATGTTGCTCCAGCGCGGGCCGCTGCTCGGCGTGTCGCCGACGGCGCCGTTCTCGTCGCCGTAGCAGCCCTCGAAGTTCTGACCGGCGACGTTCGGCGCGCCGAGGAACGCGCCGTTGTACGACGGCTGCATCGTGTACGGCGTCGCGCCGTTGATGAACACGGGGCGTGCGGCGGATGCGAGCATCCCCTTCTCCGCCGCGACGAATGCGGCATCGCTGCCGATCTCGACCGACGGCTCGTTGAAGTTGAGGAGCAGGCCCGAGAGCTGCGTGCCGTCGGAGCCGTTGAACACGCCGCCCGAGTCGTCGCCGAAGAAGTAGTCGAGCTGCGGCATCGCGGACACCGCGCTCGCAGTCGCCGTCGCGTACGCGCTGCGCGCGCTCGCCGACGCCGGGTTGAACGCTTCTTGGTACTGATACTGCGAGCTCATGAAGCGATGGACGCGCGCGCCGTCGGCGCCGTGCAGCCACGCGCTTTCGTCGGAGCTCGCGAGCGAGCCGATCGGGCCGCGGCAGCCGCCCGCGGGCGCCGTGAACGGCGCGCTGCAGTACGTCGAGAATCCCGGGTCGCCGTACGAGACGACGTACTTGCCGCCGGCGCTCTTGAACGCTTGTCCCTGCGCGACGGTGTTCGCGGCATCGATCTCGACGTAGTCGGCGTGCGCGGCCATGTACGAAGCGGGGATCGCGTCGTTGACGTCGTCGAGGCCGTAGTAGTACCACGTCGTCACGTGCGAGGGAACGCTGCCGCTCGGTGCCGGTGCGGCGGGCGGCGCGCTCGGCACCGGCGTCGGCGCGGGCGCGGCGCTCGGCACCGGCGTCGGCGTGGGCGCCGGCTGCACGATCACCGTCGCCGCCGTGGTCGCGATCGACGCACCGGCGATGGCGGCGCTCACGTGCACGCCCGCGATGCCGGCGTGTCCGTTGTAGGCGAGGTTCACCGGTACGCCCGGAGCCGCGACGCTCGATGCGGACAGCGTGAACGCGCCCGTCGAGTCGTCGGTGCTCAGCGCGATCGGCGACGCGTACGGATCGCCGCCGACGATCGTGTAGCCGGCGGCATCCTTCGCCGTCACGGTGACCGGAATCGTGGCGCTCGTGCCGGCGACGACGTTCGACGCGCCGAGCGCGACCGCGACCGATGCCACGACGCCGTCGAACGTCACGCTGACGGCGTTGTTCGTCCCTGCCACGATCGTCGCGGTCGTCTGCCCGCTCGAGAGCACGTGCCCGGTCGCGTTCGCGGCGTCGTACAGCGTGATCGCGAACGTCTGCGATCCCGGCGCGACGTTGACGACGAGCGAACAGCTCGACGTGCAGTTCGTCGTCTGCGTGTTTCCGCCGGTCGTCACCGTCGCCGACTTCGTACCGGCGGAGACGTAGCGCACCGCGCGCTTGGTGGAGCTCGTCGACGCGGCCGGCACCGCGATCGAGATCGCGACGGAAACCGGCGCGGACGATGCGCTCGACGTTCCGGACGGGCCGGCCTGGGGCGGCATGATGCTCGCGGCCCCGCCGCCGCCGCCGCCGCCGCAGGCAGCGAGGCAGGCCGGCGCAAGGCAAAGAGAAACCAGGAACGCGAAACGACGCGCACGCATGAGCGAACTCCGAACCGGGTGATTGCGCTCGACGCGTGACTTGCGCTACACTACACGAAAGTCGGCACGCCGAGAGGCTGCTGGCGAGGACGCTGCACCGCCGCCTAGCTTGCCGGCAGAACGGTGGTGTAGCGTTTCTTTTTTGCTCTTTGCGCTCAGCGTCGACGAAGCGTCAACGTGAACGTTGCTTCACTATTATCGGACGATCGGCGGCCTGCTTAAGCGAACTCGGTTTCCTCGCTCGCCCGCGGCCGGCGGAGCAAGCGTCGAAGCGCGACCGATCGAATTTTCATTGCTGCGCTTACGATTTTGCGCGCATCCCGGTACGTGCGCTTGCCGTCGACCACGAAGCGGCCGCGCGCGAAGCTGACAGTGTGAATACCGTCACTCCACCGGCCGAAGCCGGCAGCCCCGTGCCGCTGAACGATCTCTTGACAATACGCCGTCGGCGAGAGCTCGTCGACGCGCGCGATGACGAGCCCGCCGCCGTACGAGCCCGAGCAGTCCTGCGCGGGCCGGTACAGCACGCCGTCGACCACGAACGGCTGCCCCGCGGGCCGCGCGCTCGCCACGTCGACGACGACCGGATTCAGCGCGTGGGGCGACCACGGGCCGCGCGGCGAGGGCGCGTAGAAAACGTTCAGCGCGAGCGTCGACCCGCGCGAGTAGCGCGTGCAGAACGCCCACCAGCGGCCGCCGTGCGCGAAGAGCGTCGTGTCGACGCCGTCGAACGCGGGGAACAGTGCGGTCTCGCGCTCCCACGCGTCGGGGAAGCTCACGCAGCGGTAGAGCGCCACCTCGTTCGCCGCGCAGTTCTCGGGCACGAGGTAGAGCGTGCCGTCGATCTCGACGGGATACGGATAGCTCAGGTGCGTGTCGCGCTCGATCGCGCGGACGCGGCGCACGACGTTGTCGCCGTCGTCGAGCACGAGCACCTCGATGGCGCCGCGACCCTCGTCCTCCGCGTACGTCTCGACGAACAGCGCGCGCACGCCGTCGCGCTCGACGATGAACGGGTCGGCGATGAACGTGTGCGGCGCGGGCGCGGGAAGCCAGCGCACCTCGAGCGGCTCGCGCGCGAGCAACCGCGCGGGCTCGCCCTCGACGAAGCCGACGTTCCACTCCGCGATCTCGAAGAAGCCGGTGACGAGCGCCGAGGCGAGACGCCGCGCGAGCGCGGCCGCGAAGCGCAGCCGCGTCCACGGGCCGAGCCGCCGCGGTGCCGAGCGGCGCACGGCCGACAGCGCCGGCACGTCGATGCCGTCGGCGATCGCGCCGAGGAGCGTCGCGGGCCAGCGCGCGCACTCCGCGAGCGCGATGCGCACCGTGGTCGGATACCACCGCGTGATCGCGAAGCTCCCGGCGCGCAACACCTCGTCGGACCCGTGCCGCCTCCGCAGGAGCATGACGCCGAACGTCGTGCGCGTGTCGGCGGTCTCGCGCGCGAAGGGCAGCCGTTCGTCGTCGTCGTCGCCGAGCCGGAAGCGCCACACGCCGAAGCGCGCTTCGGCCGTGACGCCGCGCTCCGTCAGGTCGACGATCGCGTCGGCGCCGGACAGCTCGCCGTCATCGTGCGCGACCGGCGCCGGCGCAAGCGCGCCGCAGCCGAGCGGCGCGCGCACGCGGCGCGGCGCGCGAGCCGCGTCCGGCGCCGGCACGACGCGCACGCCGAGACGCCCGTCGCGCCGCAGCGCGTCGATGCACCAAGCCTTCCATCGCGGAAGCGGCCCGCCGGAGACGGCGACCGCGACGTTCACGACGCGGGCGCTGGTGTCGGTTCGCGGCGCATCCTGCGCCGCACGGGCTGCGGCGCGACCGCCGGAGGCGGCTCGTACAGAATCCCCGGCATCGCGCGCGTCCGGGCGCGCGCGACGGTGCGCAGCTGCGCGGTCGTGCACAGCGCGACCCACACGTACTTGTACGTCTCGAGCCCGATGAAGAGCGAGCACAGCGCGAGCCCGAGCAGCGACGCGGTGAACGCGACGCGCAAATCGTAGAGGTCGCTGCCGCGCGGGATCACGCGGAACTGTTTGAACGTCGCCGCGTACGCGATCACGAACATCACGAGGCCGATCAGACCGAGCTCGATCGCGACCTGCAGCGGCGTGTTGTGCGGCGGGCGACCCCAGCCGGCGTTGTACGACTGGAAGACGCGCAGGTACGTTCGGTCGTAGGCTTCGATCGCGCCGCCGGCCCCCCAGCCGATCAGCGGATGCACGTTGAACGCCGCCCATCCGGTTTGCCAGATGCTCGTGCGCCCCGCGCCGCCCGTCGCCGCCGCGTCGGCGATGCGCGCGAAGATGGAGGGAACGAGCAGCGGCACGAGCACGACGGCGGTGCCGCCCACGAAGAAGCCGAGCAGGCGGCGGCGCGAGCACCAGATCGTGATCGCGAGGATCAGCAGGCACGCCAGCATCGCTTCGCGCGAGAGCGCCATCGCTTCGCCCGCGAACAGGATGACGAGCGCCGCCAGCGAGCCGAGAATCTTCAGCGGCTTGCGCGAGTTGAGCAGCGCGACCAGCGAGAGCGCGATCGGCGTGAGCATCGCGTTGGCGAAGTGGTTCGCGTCGATCGTGCGGTTGTCGACGTTGATCATGAGCCGGCCGCCCTCGCCGCCCAGCGTCTGGATCATCGGCTGGTCGTGCAGCAGGTACATGCCGTACAGCGCGGACGCGATGCCGCCGAGCACGATGCAGGTGCAGATCGCGCGCAGGTCGCGTTCCTCGACCGGCGCGACCGCGAGCACCGCGTACATGCCGATCAGCGAGACGGTCTGCTGCGCGTCGGTCAGCCCGTTCGGCACGTCCGCGGACCACAGCAGGCTGAGCACCAGCCAGGCGAGGTACGCGAGCCAGATGTAGAGGCTGACCGGCGGCGCGTTGAGGCCCTTCCGCCGGAACGCGTAGACCATGATGAAGAGCGTCGAAAGGATGCCGAGCATCTTCGTCAGCGTCGACGAGCCCGAGATCTTCAGCATGTTGTCGAACGGGATCAGCACGACGTAGATGCCGTACGGAAACAGGTACGAGCGTTTGAGCGCGAGGACCAGCAGCGCAGGCGCGATCGCCAGACCCGCGACCAGCACCGTGAGGCGCACGTCGCCGGTGCCGATCGAGTAGACGAGCGCAGCCGCCAGCGCGCCCATCACGGCGATGCCGAGGGCGAGCCTGGTGCGCCGGTCGGTGAGGTCGGGGCGCGAGATCGCGCCCGACGTCAGCATCGCTGTGCCTCCATGCAAGTGTCCTTGCTGTACCCGTGGTCGGTTGCCGCGACACCGTTGATGAGGGCCGCGAGGCGCGCGCTGGTGCGGGACCCGTCGAACTCGTGCTCGACGCGAGCGCGCGCCGAGGCGCGCAGCCGCGCGCGCAGCGCCGGATCGCGCGCGACCCGGACGAGCCCGTCCGCAAGCGCGCCGGGGTCGGAATGAGGCACCAGCACCCCCGTTGATTCGTCGACGAGCTCGCGGACGCTGCCCGAGTCGGTCGCGACGACGACCGCGCCCGCGGCCATCGCCTCGATCAGTGCGACCGGAACGCCTTCCATCAGGCCGCCCGGGCGCTCGATGGAGGCGATCACGGAGACCTCGTAGTCGCCGGCGCGCAGGCGGTCCAGCAGCGCGTCGTGCGGGATCGCGCCGGTGAGCCGGACGCGGTCTTCGAGCCCGGCGGCCGCGATCTGCGCGGCGAGCGCGTCGCGCAGCTCACCCTCGCCGGCGAGCGTGCACGCGAACGGAACGCTCGAATCGCGCAGCGCGCCGAGCGCGCGGATCAGGACGTCGTGCCCTTTGACCGGCACGAGCCGCGCCGCGCAGAGGATGCGCAGCGGGCCCGCGGCCTCGCCGGCGGCATCCGCTTGCGGCGCGGCGGGGAGCGCGACGCCGAGCCGGACCATCGCGAGCTTCGCGGGATCGCCGCCCGTCATCGCGAGCAGGTCGCGGCGGCCGCGCTCGGAGATCGTGCGCACGAACGCCGCATCGCGCAGCTTGCGCGCCGCCATGTTGTTCTCGTAGAGGTCCCAGCGGTGCGTGGTCGCGCTGAACGGGACGCCGGTCATGCGCGACGCGAGCCATGCGACCGTCGCGGGCGTCGAGAGCCAGTACGCGTGCACGTGCTCGATCCCGCGCTCGCGAACGAGCTCGGAGAGCGCGAGCCCCTGCGGGACGACCGCGAGGTTCTTCAGCTTCGCGCGCAGCGGATATCCTGCGGCGAGGAGCGCGCCGACCGCGCGCAGCGCCGCCGCAGGCCGCCGCGCGAACGCGCGAACCGCGCGCGCGAACGTGCGTGCGCCGAGCAGCGGCGAGCACACGACCTCGGCAGGCACGTCCACGTAGCCGGCGCGGCGCTCGCGCGCCGTCGCCGGATACACGACGACGCTCGCGAACGACGGCGCGAGCGCGCGCAGCTCGGTGTCGAGGAACGCCTCACCCTGTCCGAACGGGTACTTCGCCGAGACGACGCACAGCCTCACGAGGCCGGCGCGAGCACCTTCGGCGCGTCTTGAGGGCTCGTGCGCTCGAGGTCCGCGTCGATCGCCTCGCGGAACGCCGGCGTGAGGAACGGCCGCTCGAAGACGCGGTAGAATCCGTACGCCGCGGCGACGATCGCGACGATCAGCGCGCACCACACGATCGCGCTCTCGACCGGCGCCGCGCGGAAGCGCGCGAGCACGTCGCCCGTGAGATCGACGAGCGGCGCATGGATCAGGTAGAGACTGTACGAGAACGTGCCGAGGAATACGATCGGGCGCAACGCGAGGAACCGCGCCGCGGGGATGCGGTCGTCGCGCGCCGACGCGATGAAGAACAGCGCGAGCGTCGCGCCGAGCGCGACGTCGGCCGGCCAGGTGCGCCAGTCGTTGCCGCCGCCGTCGCGGAACTGCAGCAGCAGCACGAGCGTGACGATCGCGGGCACGACCGGCAGCCAGCGCCACGGCACGCGCGGCCACGCGTTGCGCGCGGTGATGTCCGCCGCGAAGACGCCCATGCCGAAGAGGCCGAGCAGCCACGGAATCGTCCAGTCGAACCGGTGCAGCACGAGGTGCGGGACGAAGCCGAGCGCGAGCGCGACGGCCAGTTGCGCCGCGACGCCGAAGCGCCTCCACAGCGGCACGAGCAGCAGCGCGAACACGATGTAGATCTGGCACTCGAGCGCGATGCTCCACAGCGGCCCGTTCAAATACTCGTTCGTCGCGTAGAACAGGTTGTGGATGAGCGCGATGTGCATGAGCGCGGCCAGCGCGAGGTGCGCGACGTTCACGCGGCCGCCCGTGACGATCGTCGCCGCCGCGAACGGGATCACCGAGAGCAGCACGACGGGAACGTACGCCGGCATCAGGCGGCGCGCGCGGCGCAGGAAGAACTTCTTCGCATCGAACGGCTTGCCGGCGCGCTGCGCGACGGGGAGGCCGAGGCAGTAGCCCGAGATCACGATGAACGCCGCGACCGCGAAGTGCCCGTACTGCAAGAACGGCGTCGCGGCGAGCAGCATCGGCAGCGTCGCCGTCGCGGGATGCGCGATCGCCGCCTGCCACACGTGGTAGAGCACGACGTACAACGCGGAGACGCCGCGCAGCCCTTCGACGTGCGAGTAGTACGGACGTTGGACGCGTGCGGCGCTCATCGCCGGGCTACGCGGCCTTGTGGAACAGGACTTCCGCGGCCGTCTTCAGGCAGATCGCGACATCCATGAACAGCGACCAGTTCTCGACGTAGAAGAGATCGGCGCGCAGCTTGTCGGGCACGTCGTCGAAGTTGAGGACGCGCTTGCCGTAGACTTGCGCCCAGCCGGTGATCCCCGGCGGCACGAGGTGGCGCTCCGTGTAGCGCGGGTACTTCTTCTCGAACTCCTGCACGAAGACGGGACGCTCGGGGCGCGGGCCGACGACCGACATGTCGCCGCGCAGCACGTTGAAGAGCTGCGGCAGCTCGTCGAGCGACATGCGGCGGATGAACTTGCCGACGCGCGTGACGCGGACGTCGCCGGCGCTCGCGAGGCGCGCGCCGTCCTTCTCCGCGTCCAACCCCATCGAGCGGAACTTGAGGATCTCGAAGGTCTTGCCGTCGCGGCCGACGCGCTCTTGGCGGTACAGCACGGGCTCGCCGTCCTCGATCGCGATCGCCGCCGCGACGGCCGCCATGACGGGGGCGAAGAACACGACCGCGATTGCCGCGATCGTCAGGTCGAAGAGGCGCTTGCCGAGGATGGCGCCGGGCTGCGTGGCGCGGAGCGGCCGCGCGACGATCAGCGCCTGCTTCCCGATCGACTCCATCGTGAGGTCGTACGCCTGCACGCGGATGCGCGGCGGCGCGAATGCGATCGTCATGCCGACGCGCTGCGCGGCAGCGAGTATCTGCGGCATCATCGAGGGCGCGAGGATCTCGGTGAACACGAGCGTGTCGCAGCGCCACGCGACCGCCGCCTCGAACCACGGCAGCGCGGCGACGGCGTCCGCGGTCAGCGCGCCGACCGCGTCGATGTTCGCCACGGAGAGCCGGAAGACACGCGCGTTCGGCAGCGTGCGCATCGCGTCTTCCGCGTACTCGAGCCGCGTCGGGTGGCCGACGACCGCGATGCGGCGGGGCCGCGCGAGGATCATCGCGTCGCGGATGCGGTGGGCGATCGCGCGCGCCGTGCCGACGAACGCGATGGCGAAGATGAGGCCGAAGATGACGACGACGCGCGACGTCGAGATCAGCGGAAAGATCGAGAAAAAGATCAGCACCGGCGCGGAGGCGAGGGCCAGCGCCGCGACGGCGTGGTAGAGCTCGTCGCGAACGGACAGCGCGAACGAGCGCTGGTAGAGGCCCAGCTGCCAGAACACGATGACGCTCAAGCAGTGCCGTGAGGCTGGCGGGAACGGCCACGTGCCGCAGCTCGACCGACGCGAGCCAGAAGTGCTTGACGAAGATCGACGCCAGGAACGTCGCGGCCAGGAACAGCCCGGAGTCCATGAGCACCAGCGCCGCGACCCAGCCGCGCGAAAAAGAATGCACGCCATGGCGCGCATCTGCATGCGGAAGGGCGGCGGACTCATGTTCCAGGACGACTGCCATGTCGTGGCGATCCTCGCGGTCGGCGTGCGCATCGGTGCGCATGCTCACATTTCGCCGCCACAAGGTGGGACTATGCCCGCCTTACGTCCTGAGGCTTGGGGGCTTCGGCCCCTGGTGTATGGGTCTTCAGTCCTGGGGCGCCGGACCATGCGGCGCCCCTCCGATCTGGGGGTCGGCGGCCGGCTTAGTTGCCGAAGCCCCGCGCGACGAGCAGCCCGATCACCGTGCAGTCGATGAGCGCGACCGCGATGAGGCCGAACATGAACAGCTCGACGCCGTTCGGGCGGGCGACCCGGGGTTTGGCCGATGAGCGCGCAGACGCATGCCGCGCGCGAAGACCCGAATCCATTGGTGGGACTCCTCTCGCGATGGTATACGGCGGCCGCCGGTACCAAGGAATATCGGATGCTCACGCCTGCGAAGTTAGCCGAAGCGAGAGGTTGTGACCGCCGCGTCATCCCGAGCGACTACCGCTGTCATCCTGAGCTTGTCGAAGGGCCTGAGCTTGTCGAAGGGGCGAACAGCGACGGCCCCGGCACCGCTTCGTAGCCCTCGATCTCCAGCAGCCGCAGCTTCGTCCTGACGCCGCCGGGCCCGGAGAACCCGTGCATCCGGCCACCGGCCGCGACGACGCGGTGGCACGGCACGATGATCGGCACGGGGTTCGCGCCGAGCGCCTGCCCCACGGCGCGGGCGTCGTGCGGCGTGCCGGCGCGCAGGGCGACCTCGCCGTACGTCAGCGTCGTTCCGCGCGGGATTGCGCGCGCGATCGTATACACGGTTCGCGCGAAATCGGAGACGCCGTCCATGTCCACGGCGATGCCGTCGAACTCGGCGGGCTCGCCGCGCAGCAGCGCGCGAATGCGTTCGATGACCTCGGTAATGTCGCGCGGTGGCACGTTCTCGACGGCGTCGCGAAAGCGGCGGTGCAGCTGCGCGCACGCGGCGCCTTCGGTCGCTTCCGGCAAGTGGACGCCGCGAATGCCGCGCACGCTCCAGACGATACCTGCGTGTCCGATGGCCGTGTCGAATATCGCGAAATCAAGTGCTGCCATGCTGTTGCCTGCTATGACACGATGCGCGAAGCAGCCGTTGCATTGCTGCGGTTTTTCGGGCGTGGAAGCGGGCGGCATGTCGGCAACACTTTACGCTCGTACGGGTATGACTAGAGCCACTATGAGTAAGACTGCAATTGAAATCTTCCGGCCGGTCGCGCTGGGCCTGGGTATCTTCGGCGCAACCGCGGCGATCGGGGCGGCGCAAGCGTCGAGTCCCTGCGCGCCCGGGGCGATGAACACCTACGGACCGTCGACGTGGTCGACGTTCGATCCGACCTACAACAACGTCACCTCGTGGCAATCGACGTGGGACACCGGCGCGTACGACCGTAACCACATGATGCTCGGGACCGTCGGACAGTTCAAGACGGGCCGCCTGACGCTCACGAACACGATGGGCGACACGACGACCGTCGACCTCAAAGAAGGCACCGTGATCGAGCCGACCGGCGCGACGCCGCAGTCCGGCCAGCGCGTCGCCGTGTTCGGCTACTGGTCGAACGGCACGTTCATCGCGAACCGCGTCGTACTCCACGGCTAACGCGTCCCCGAGATCCAGCGGAGAACCCCGACCCGGCGCCCAGGCGCCGGGTTCTTTTTTGCCGTCAATCCCGAGCGTCTGTTCGTGATCCTGAGCGTCTGTTCGTCATCCTGAGCGTCTGTTCGTCATCCTGAGCGTCTGTTCGTCATCCTGAGCGTCTGTTCGTCATCCTGAGCGTCTGTTCGTCATCCTGAGCGTCTGTTCGTCATCCTGAGCTTGTCGAAGGGCGCGGGACAGGTGCCCGCGGCGACTGCGTCTTAGCAATCGGTCGTGCGGGGATACGTCGCGGTTACGGATCCCGACTGGCTTCGGCGTCTGCGGCAGCACGACGTCCGTGAGGCGAACTTCTGGCAGCCCAGCCCGCGCCGGTTGAACATCGATCCGGGCGAGCCTTGGATCTTCAAGGTGCGTGGCGCGCCGAAGATCGCGGGATACGGCATCTTCTCGTACTACACCGAGGCGCCGTCCGGCATCGCCTGGGAGACATTCGGTGTAGCGAACGGCGTCGAGTCCTATGCCGAGCTGCGCGCACGCCTCGCCGCGTTGCGAAGCGGCGACACGCACGACGACGCGGTCGGCTGCGTGGTGCTATCGGACGTGACAGTTTTACCGCCGGAGCGTTACATCGACGCTCCGACCAATTGGCGGCCGCAGACGCAGAGCGGACGATACGACGACCTCACGCTCGGGGAAGGCGCTCGCGTCTGGCTGGAACTCAATGCCGCAGCGCCCGCGCCCTCGTATGCGAGCCCGCTGTTGAGCGTTCCGGGCGGTTACGAAAAACCGGCCATTCATCTGCCGCGGCGCGGCCAGGGCGCGTTTCGCTTCATGGTGATGGATGCGTACGGGCGACGTTGCGCGGTCACGGGCGAGCGAACGCTGCCGGCGCTCGACGCCGCGCACATTCGGCCGTTCGGCGAAGTCGGATCACATGAAGTCCGCAACGGCATTCTGATGCGAAGCGACATTCACCGGCTATTCGATCAGGGCTACGTGACCATCACGCCGGACCTCCGCTTCCGCGTCAGCACGCGGATTCGAGATCAATACAATAACGGACTCGTATATTACGATCTCGATGAACAGCCGATCCGTGAGCCTGAAGCGGCGGAACAGCGTCCGGACCGTTCGGCGCTCGAATGGCACAGTTCGAACATGTTCAGACCCTAAGTCGAGGTCGCTGCGAGCTCCAAAAACCGGCAAACTCCGTTCGCCACACGCACGTCCTCGACCGACGAGCACTTGCGCGGACGGAGCCCCGGGCTGCCGACCATCACGGCGAGCGCACGCGCGCGCGAGATGGCGACGTTGAACCGCTGCCGGTCGAAGATGAAGCTGATCCCGCGCGGCGCGGCATCCGGCGACGACGCGCCCGTTGCGTAGAACACGACGTACGCCTCGCGGCCCTGGAACTTGTCGACGGTCCCCACGGCGACGTCGGTGAAACCGCGCCCATCGAGCTCGTGCCGGATGCACTGCACGTGCGCGTTGTACGGCGCGACGACGATCACGTCGCTCGAGCGCGCTGGACGCATCGACGCGTCGATGCCGGTCACCGTGCCCCGCAGCAGTAGGTCGACCTCGTCGGCGATGCGGCTCGCCTCCTCGGCAGAACGCTGCATGTTGTCGTCGTGCGGCACCGCGATGTACCGCAAGCCCGTACCCGACAGGCCCCGGCTCTCGACGCGCTGCCGCTCGCGCCCAGACGCGGAATGCAGCTTGCCTTCGTAGAGTAGCTCGGAGATGAATTCGCAGACGCCCGGGTGCATCCGGTACGTGTTCGTCAGCAGGATGCCGCGGTCGGGCTCGACGGGGCGCAGTGCACCCCGATCGCCCGCCGGCGTGCACGGATCGCGCAGTACGTGCTCGAGCACGGATGCGCCGACGTCGCCCGGATGCCGCGTGTGCGTCACCTGCGGCAGCTGCAACGGGTCGCCGAGGAGAACGACGTTCGCAGCCGACGTCATCGTCGCGATCGCGGCCGGCAGCGACATCTGGCCGGCCTCGTCGATGAAGAGATAGTCGAGTTGCTGATCCATCGTCTCGGGACCGAACGCCCACGCCGTACCCGCGATCAGGTCGGCGCCGTCGGGGTCGATGTTGCCGGGCTCGTTCCGGATCAGCGCGCTCGCAGAATAAAACGAGTCCGGTTCGGACTTGTTGACCTTTTTCACGCCTCGGAACATCACGTTTCGTTCGGCGGCGGCCCTCTCGACCTCGGCAAGCAGGTTGTGGATCGCCTTGTGGCTGTTCGACGTTACCCCGACGCGCTTTCCGCGACGGAGCAAGTCGACGATCAGCCGCGCGCCGACGTACGTCTTGCCCGACCCGGGCGGCCCCTGCACGAACAGATAGCTATCATCGAGCAAGTCGACGACCTCGCGAACCGACGCCTCGTCGACGCATTCGGGCTGAATGCGGCTGCCGGCACTCCGAGCCCGAAGACGCGGCGCGCGCCCCGTGAGAACGTCGTACGCAGCGCGATACCGGCATGCACCCGCGTCGGCGAGCAACGCTTCACCGAACCGCATGAGCGCGTCGAGGACGGACCGAGGGTCGACGGCCTTCAGGCGCACGATCGCTGTCGGAATCGGGAGCTGGCGGCGTTTCGGTCCCCGCTTCATCCTGAGGATGCCGAATTGGTCGCCGTCTTCGATCGAATCGATGTTTCCGGTAGGCCGTTTCGTCGCGGGATCGCGGACGTCGCCGTTCTTGAGCTTGTGCAGCTGCGAAGGAAAGCGGAACGTGTGCACGACGGAGCCACGCGGCAGCTCTTCGCTGCACATCAGCTCGAGGCCGACGATCGTCTCGGCGTCCTCACACAGCTGATCCGGATCTTCGTGGAACGTCTCGCAGCGATCGTGAAACGCCCAATAGAGCGGCTTGAGCTCGCGCCAGAAGTACTCGAGCATGTGCCGCGTGAGAAAGTACGGCCGCGCGCTCGCGATCAGCGGATCGTCGTTGGTCGGATCGAAATCGGCCGGGAGCCGCGCCTGGAGCTGGCCGACGAGGTCGTCGTAGCCGTGTCCGACGTCCTGCTCCGCGTCTTCTTCTTCCGCCGGCTTGCCCGCGTACGGCGGGATTTCCACGCCGAGTTGCTGCTCCGCCTTCGCGCGTAGGGTCAGCAGCCAGCCGCGTAGCTTGTACGTCGACTCGCAGTCGTACTCGTTGTAGCGCATGATGTCGGCGAGTATCGCATCATCGCGCGTCGCCGGATCGCGCCGCGAGACCAGCCACTCCTCGAACTGCAGGATCGAGTCATCGCCGCCCTTCACCCTGGACGCATCGCCGCGCTTTCCGTAGTACTCCTCGATCTTCTTGATGGAATAGCTGGGCTGACCGACGACCAGCGCCTGGCGCACGACGCGGTACAGATCGACCAGCACCTCCTCGCGCAGGATGACGTCGACCTCGCGCTCCCGCGTCGCGTGCCGGATGCACAACTTCTGGAGCGCCGTCTTCTCGTAGGACGCGTAGTGGTACACGTGCAGGTCTGGATACGACTTACGACGCTCCATCACGAAGTCGATGAAGTCCTCGAAGCCCTTCTTCTCCGCCAGCCGGTCGCTGCGCGGCAACTCGTCGCGATCGCAGCCCCAGAACGGGCGGAAACCTTCGTCGGCCGTGTACGCGCCGAACAGGTACTCGAGCCCGGTGCCGATGTCGTAATACGGGTCGCCTTCCATGTCGAAGAACACATCGCCGGGCGACGGGGCCGGCAGCAGGGCGAATCCGCGGCCCTTCGCGGGCGCGTCCGCGACGAATTCGTACCGCTGCCAGTCCGGCTCGTGGTCGGCGAGCGCGCGGCGCTGCTCGTCCTGCAGCCGCGCCTGGCGGCGCAGCTTCTCGAACGTCGGGGCGGCCATGCGCCGCGGCCGCTTGTCGTCGGGCGCGATTGCCAACGCAGCGAGCGTCATGATGCCATGCGCGTTCAGCCGGTCCGTCTGCAGCTGCATGATGCCCGCGACGCCGCTGAGGTGGTCGTCACGCCGGCGGCGCGCGTCGCACTCGGGATCCCACGCGCACAGCTTGCAGTGGTCGACCTTCAGCGGGTACGTCGTTCCGTTCGCGTGGAGACCGTGCATGAACCGGTCCCGAACGCTGCGGTAGTACGCCGCGAAATCATCGACGCGAAAGCGCTGCCGCTGCCCGTCGCCGAGGACGACGTACATGAACCGCGGCGCCGCGCCTTGCACGCGCGCGACGTGATCGCTGTAGTAGCACAGCTGCAGCAAGAAGTACGGCTCGGTGTGGCGCGCGAGCTTCGTGTCCTCGACCTCGTAGTGCCAGTCCCACCGGCCGCCGTCGAGCCGCTCGTCGACGCGGCGCAAGAAGTCGGCGTGCCCGACCCACGTGCCGTCGAAGAACGTCGCCTGGTAGATGATGCGCTCGCCGCGCGCCATCGCATCTTCCGTCGCCCGCGCAGCCGCTTGGTACTTTCCCGCTCGCGGCAGCGATTCGTCGGCGCGCGGGATTTCGGCGACGGCGTAGCCCTCGCCGCGCAGCCGGTCGAGGTACTGCCGCTCGTGCTGCAAGCCGAGCTGCGCGAGCAGTTCTGCCTGCCCGCCGCGGCCCTCGGGACGCCGCGCGTTTCCGAGCGCGGCGGCGTGGTCGAGCGCCGTGAGGTGCGCGCACGCGAGGAAGTTGTTGAGATCGGTCGCGGACAGGACGACCGCGCGGTCGAGAAGTTGCAAGGACGAGGCTCCCGGTACGAGCCCAACGGTATTGGGGCACTGCGCCAGCAGGGTGGCACAGTGCCCCGGATTCTCGCGGTGTTGTCGCTTTAGCCTTGCACGATCCAGTTGGTGATCGGGGCGGTCGTGCCGTTGCTGTAGGTGATCGTTCCGTTGCCGGATGCGTCGACCGTGAACGTCGCGAGCGTCGTACCGGTATCGGTCTGCTTGACCGTGCCGGTGATGACCGCCGGGCTGCCGCTTGCGCTAATCGCGACGGTGCCGTCGTTGGCGGCGTCGGTCAGCGTCAGCGTGATCGACGCGACGGCACCGCTCGACGCGAAGGTCACCGATCCGCTGAAGCTCGCAATGTCGAGCGTCGTGCCGCCGGTGACGATCCAGGCCGGGAACGTGCCGGCACTGAGCGAGAGCGCATTGAGGCTTCCGGAGAACGACGAACCCGTGCCGGAGATCACGACCGTCGCCGTGCTCGACGTCGAGCTGACGGATGCGTTGAAGGCGAGCGTATCGCCGAAATCGGTCGACAGGGACGCTTCGTGGGCGACGGCGCCGGAGCCGCAGCCGATGGAAGTCGACGAGATGCTGCACGAGACGCCGGTCGCCGACGTCTGCGGAGCCGTTGCACTCGCGGCATCCGTCGCATGGACGCTGAGCGTGCCGGAATTCGCGCCCGTGTCGGTGATCGTGAGGGTGAGCGTCGCGTAGTCGTAGACCTGCCCCGCGCTCGTGTAGTATGCGTCGGTACCGCTCGCCGTCACGGAACTCGCGGACGTCGCGACGGCGTCGATAAACATGTCCTGGAAGAGATGCGTGCACGCGCTATCGTAGAAGATGCGCTCGTACAGCTGATCCTCGCTCTGCGAGATCTCGTTCGTCGCACTTTCGACACCGTTCGAGCAACTCGAGTACACGACGCTGCTGAGCCGGAGCAGCCCTTGGGCCGAAGCCGTGCGGGAGGCACCGGCGCGCCATCCCGACATCGCCTGCCGCGCCGCGGCCATGACGTGACGCGCGGTCGAGGATCCGGTGACGGTCGCGAAGGTGTAGATGTTGCCAGTCGCCCCCGCCACGGACAACGCCTGATTGACATCGCCGCGCTGGACGCTCGTGGTCTGGATCGGTGGAGGAGTCGGCGTCGACGTCGGTCCGGGCACGGTCGTACCGCCGCCACCTCCGCCGCCGCCACATGCCGCGAGCACAAGCGCCGCCAGCGCAAACGCGTAAGCTCGTCTCATAAGCCCCTCCACCACCGCAATAGCGAATCGCCCACACCCGTAAGTGCTGGCTCTCCGCGGGGTTGGCGCCCGGCGGTCTATCTCCTCTGTACGGCCGCGCGCGATTCGCGGACGCTGCCGTACGACGCTCCGATCAAAGCCAATCGGTGCTTCGGCTCCCGTTGCGCCTTCGTTTTCGATCCGCGCGTCAACAGAGCGTGTCCCGTCCCGCGACCGCGCGATGCAGCGAACGCGACGACGCGGTCGCCACGGACTATCGTGCGAACGACGCTCTATCATCCGACAGCGCGGTCAATAGGGCCCTTGTGCAACCGCTACGCATTGGAGGCGAGTAGCAAGGTATTTCGCATTTGCGCTATTGTCCGCGAGGCTTACGCCCTGTCCGCGAGGCGCGGCAGTGCTCACGACGGCGCACGACGGTACGCCGCCGGTATCGATCGCCCAAAAAAAGGCCCGAAAAAGTGACGGCTCGTCCCAGGCGACGCGTGGATTGTGCTCAACGGACTCCCGCGGCGGAGCCGCCCGCCGCGCAGGGTCGCGCTCGGCGACGCGGTACGAACACGGTATGGCCGTGAAACTGACCGTCGTCTACGACAACCCTAAAGACCCCGCCGCGTTCGAGGAGCACTACAAGAGCGTGCACGTCCCGCTCGCGCAGAAGGTCCCGAACGTTCGCCGCGCCGAGCTCGCGAAGGTATTTCCGAAAGAGGACGGCTCGCCGACGCCCGCCTACCGCACCGCGGACCTCTATTTCGACGACTACCCCAGCGCGTGCGCGGCGGTCGCGACGCCCGAAGGACAGGCGGCGATCAAGGACGCGCTCTCGATCGCGACCGGCGGCGTCCGCTTCCTGCTCTCGGACATCGAGTACTCGAACTAGCGCGGTTTTCGGACTTTTGCGGTCGCAGCGGCACCGAGACGCGCGAGGCGGGCCCGCACGGCGTCGATGTCGACGACTTCAGGATCGTACCGGCCACCGACCCAGCTGACGAGTTCGGCATGATCGTCATGGGTCGAATCGTTGAAGGCTTCGAGAAACGCCTCGAATCCCGGGACTCCGCCGACATCTTCGGGCGGGCACGCGCGCCGAGCATCCAGAATGCGCGGGTACGCTATTCCTTGCACCGGCGGAGTCACGGCCCGAACGATGACGTCGTGGATCCAATCGTCTCCGAAGTCGTAGACATACGTGAAGCGTCCCGTTCCCGGAGCGATGGCGTCATCCACACGACGCCCGCGCTCGTTCGCGACGTTCCAGCCCCCTTCCGGGTCCGGAACGCCGTACGTCGCCGAACCGATTTGAAACGCGTGCTGGTGGTAGTCGTTCCAGCCCATCGCGGCCTGAATGATGCGATGCAGTCGCGCCAACGTCGTATCGCCGGTTACTTCGATCAACCGCCAGATCGCCGGACGCGTCCCGCGAAGCGAGAGCTTCAAACGGAATACCTGCGGCTCATGAGGAGTCGTCCTTCGCGCGGTCACTCCACGTGCTCGGCTGTGGTCAGTAGCTCAGCGGAACCGTCTTCGTCTCGTTCGGCGCGAAGAAGTACGTGTTCGGTGCGATCACCGTCCAGCGCAGCTGCACTGCGCGGCTCGAGACGCGGCTTGCGCTGCGGTACGCACCGACGCCGCCGCTGCTGCCGAGTGCCGCGCCGCCGACGCGCGCGCCGGCGACCAGGGTCGGCCGCACGCGAAGCCACACGCCCTGCTGCGCCGGCACGCTGAGCGCGTAGCGGCAGGTTCCGTCGGCCGCGAGCTTCGCGGGAGCGCTCGAAATGAAGTGGTTGTCGAGGCCGTCGCGCGCCTCCACGGTCAGCTGCGCGCACGCGGGGCTTTGCTCGCCGGCCGCGGCTTCATGGATCGCAATCGTGCCTTGCGCCAAGGCGATCTCGTTCGCGCCGGCCGGCGCGCGCATGACGCCCGCGATGAGGGCCAAAGCCGCAAGCGCTGCGACGATGAGTGCGCCCTTCGACAAGCTCAGGGTGACATTGGGGTGGCTCAGGATGACATTGGGGTGGTGGCTCAGGGTGACGTCGGGATGGTCTCCTAGCGTGATCGCCCTGGCGCGTGGTGCGCCCTTCGACAAGCTCAGGATGACATTGTGGCGGCTCACGGTACGTGGCGGCTACCCAGGCGGGGCGGCGTGATCCCGCGGACGGGGCCTTTCTCCTACGGCGCCAAGGACGGGCGGCCCAGCGGATCCGCCGTGGGGTCAGCCGGGCCTTGCGCGCGGGCGCTTGAGGCCTTCGAGTTCGTCGAGTGTCCGCGGCCAGTCGCGCCCCAGCACTCGCGAAAGGCTGCGGTCCGCGAGCAGCTTGCCGCCGGTCTGACAGACGGCGCAATAGTTCGTCTCGTTGTCCGCGTAGCGGATGCGCTGCACGGCGCGTCCGCAGCGCGGACACGGGCTGCCGTAGCGGCCGTGCACCGCCATGTGCGCGCGGAACGCGGTCACGTGCTCGGGGAATGCGTCGCGCGCTTCGTCGCGGAGGCGGTCGACCCAGAGCTGCAGCGTCGCATGCGTCGCATCGTAGAGCTTCTGCCACTGCTCGGGCGTGAGGTCGTGCGTCAGCGCAATCGGCGAGAGCTGCGCCGCGTGGAGGATCTCGTCCGAGTACGCGTTGCCGATGCCGCTGAGGATCCGCGGGTCGGTCAGCGCGCGCTTGAGAGTGCGGTTTTCCGCGCGCAGCGCGGCGCGGAACGCGTCGAGGTCACTCGCGAAGACTTCGATGCCGCCGGGATCGAGCTCGAGCAGATCCGCTTCGCCGCGCACGACGTGCAGCGACGCGCGCCGCTTCGACCCGGCTTCGGTGAGCACGAGCGAGCCGTCGGCGAAGTCGAACGCCGCCAGCGCGTTGCGGCCGGCGAGCTTCGCGGCCGGCGGACGCCAGTGCAGTCTCCCGGCGATCATCAGGTGCAGCACGAGCCAGAGATCGTCGTCGAGGCCGATCGCGATGCGCTTGCCGATCCGCCGCAACTCGCGCACGGTGCGGCCCTCGACGGCCGTGATCGGCGGATCGGCGGTGCGCAGCAGAAACGGGCTCGCGAGGCGCACGCGCTCCAGCCGCTTGCCGACGATTCGCGGCTGCAGCGCGCTGATGTACGCCTCGACGTCAGGGAGCTCCGGCATCGAGCTGAGGTATGGACGCGAGCCACCGTCGACGATACCGTGGGACGATGCCTGATGAACTGAGCGCGACCCGTACCGACGATGACAACGCGGAAAGGGCGCCTACGGAGACCCTAGTACAACTTCTCACCGGATTTGGCGGCTTGGAAATACCGCCGCGCAGTTCCGACCCCGTTCGCGATGTCCATTTCTCTGACATGTTCGAGAGCGATTCAACGTCACCGACCTCGAACGACAGTACTAGTCCTCGAAGATCTCTTGAAGCACCCGAAGCGTCTGAGAGATGACACGCGCCGGCGTCTTGCCAAGTCGCTTGACCAGACGCTGCTTGTCGACGGTTCGAAGCTGATCGAGCACAATGAGGCCGCGTTTCCGGCCGAATCCGATGGGCACTCGATACGGTGCCGGCTTGCTGCCCGTCGTCATCGGCGCCACGATGACCGTGTGAAGCACGCGGTTCAGTTCGGGCGGCGAGATTACGACGCACGGGCGAGTCTTCTGAATCTCGGAGCCGATCGTCGGATCGAGCGTCACGAGCCAGACCTCGCCGCGCGTTACCACACCAAATCTTCGTCCGCTTCGTTCGGGAACTCCGGCCAGACGAGTCGATCGTCGCCGGACGCCGCGAGCGCACGACCCGCTTCTTCCCACCCGGCACGCGTCGCGCGCTTTGGCTTTCGCAAGATCACAGCGTCGTCTTCGACCTCGATCTCAACGTCCCGAACGAGCCCAACCTGCGCCAGGATCGGCTTCGGAATGATAATCCCGCGTGAATTACCGATCTGCTGAAGCGAAGCACGCATGTTAGAACAATAATATAACACGAGGCCCGCTTTTTCAAGCAGGTCTCGTTTCTGGGCACCGGCTCGCGCCCTTCCACGAGCTCAGGATGACACCGTGCGGTGGCGTGTCATGAAGAAGGCCCGCTCTTTCGAGCGGGCCTTTCGCGTGTGCCCGGATTGGATCAGAGGTCTTCCGGGTTGATGCCCTTCGGCTTGTACTGCGTTCGCACGCCCGGCGCGCCGACGGTTGCGGCGTCCTCGTACTCGCCCTCGTACTGCACCGTGTTCTCCGCCATCCGCTGGCGCTCGTACGGGCCCAGCACTTTCGGGTTCATCTCCTGCCCGTTCGGCGCGATCACGTCGCCGTACGACGTCATGCCGTCGCCGTCGGGGTTGAAGTCGAGGAACACGTTCTTCGGACGGCCCTCTTCGTCCAGGTCCTGACCTTCCGGCTCGATCTGGAGATTGCGGTACCGCGACATCCCCGTGCCGGCCGGGATCAGCTTGCCGATGATCACGTTTTCCTTGAGACCGAGCAGCGGGTCGTGCTTGCCCTTGATCGCGGCGTCGGTGAGAACGCGCGTGGTCTCCTGGAACGATGCGGCCGAGAGGAACGACTCCGTCGCGAGCGAGGCCTTCGTCACGCCGAGCAGCACCGGGGTGCCCTCCGCGATCTTGCCGCCTCCGTCGCTCTTGAGCTTCTCGTTCTCTTCGGCGAACACCGACGCTTCGACCAGCTGGCCGGGGAGCATCCGCGTGTCGCCGCCGTCGACGATCTTGACCTTCCGCAGCATCGAGCGAACGATCACTTCGATGTGCTTGTCGTTGATGTCGACGCCCTGCGAACGGTAGACCTTCTGCACTTCCTGCACGAGGTAGTTCTGCAGCGCGGTCTCGCCGCTGATGCGCAGGATGTCGTGCGGGTTGAGCGAGCCTTCCGCGACGGGCTGACCCGCCACGACGCGCTGTCCTTCGACCACGTTGAGGTGCGTGTTCGCCGGCACGTCGACTTCGTGGTCGACGCCTTCGTCGTCGGTGACGAAGACGACGCGCTTGCCCTTCTCCTCGCCGAACTTGATCGCGCCGGCGTTTTCGACGACCGGCGCCTCACCCTTCGGCTTGCGCGCCTCGAAGATTTCCTCGACACGCGGGAGACCGGTGATGATGTCCTCTTGCGCGACGCCGCCCGTGTGGAACGTGCGCAGCGTGAGCTGCGTACCAGGCTCGCCGATCGACTGCGCCGCGATGATGCCCACCGCTTCGCCGATGTCGACTTTCTGGCCGGTCGCGAGATTGCGGCCGTAGCACATCGCACACACGCCGTACTTCGCCTGACAGGCGAGCACGGAGCGAATCTTCACCGACGTGATGCCGGCGGCGATGATCGCCTTGGCCTTCTCCTCATCGATCTCTTCGTCGCGCTTGACGAGCTTCTCGCGGGAGTTCTCGGGGTTCTTGACGTCCTCGGCCGCGCGGCGCCCGACGATGCGGTCGCTGAGCGGTTCGATCGTCTCTTTCCCGACCGCGATGTCGCCCACGGTGATGCCGTTCGGCGTGCCGCAGTCTTCCTCGCGGATGATGACGTCCTGCGCGACGTCGACGAGCCGGCGCGTCAAATACCCGGAGTCCGCCGTGCGCAGCGCGGTGTCGGCGAGGCCCTTGCGCGCGCCGTGCGTCGAGATGAAGTACTCGAGGACGGTGAGGCCTTCTTTGAGCGACGCCTTCACCGGGATCTCGAGGATGCGGCCCGACGGGTCGGACATCAGGCCTCGCATGCCGCCGAGCTGCTTGACCTGCGCGATCGAGCCGCGCGCGCCCGACGTCGCCATCATGAACACCGGGTTGAGCGGGTTCTGCGCCGCCTGCATCGCGCCCGTGACGTCGTCACCGGCACGCGACCAGAATCTCGATCGTCTTGTTGTAACGTTCGTCGTCCGAGATGAAGCCCTGGTCGTAGAGCGAGTGCAGCTCGTCGACCTCGCCCTGCGCCTTGTCGAGCAGGTCGTGCTTCGACTGCGGCACGATGATGTCGCTGATCGACACCGTCGTTCCGGACTGCGTCGCGTAGTGGAAGCCGAGCGCCTTGATCGCATCGAGGAACTCCGCGGTCTCGGCGTTGCCGTACTTGCGGTAGCACTCGGTGATCAGCCGCTTGAGCGCCGTCTTGTCGACGATGTGGTTGAGGTACGGGTAGTTCCACTCGGCCGGGAAGGCTTCGTTGAACACCACGCGCCCGACGGTCGTCTTCACGCGCTTGCCGCCGATGCGGACCTCGATCCACTCGTGCAATCCGATCAGACGGTGCTCGTACGCGATCACCGCTTCCTGACCGTCCTTGAACGCCGGCAGCATCGCCGAGCCGTCCTCGTTGCGGCGCGTCGCGCCGTTGCGATAGACCGGCGCCGCGTAGAGCGCGTCGTCCGCGAGCGCCGCCTTCGCGGGCCCCTTGTACTCCTCGGGCTGGAAGGTGAGCCAGTACAGGCCGAGGACCATGTCCTGCGTCGGGATCGATACCGGGTTGCCGAACGACGGCTGCAGGATGTTGTTCGAGGAGAGCATCAGGATGCGCGCCTCGGCCTGCGCGCCGGCGCTCAGCGGAAGATGGACGGCCATCTGGTCGCCGTCGAAGTCGGCGTTGTACGGCGTGCAGACGAGCGGGTGCAGATGGATGGCCTTGCCTTCCACCAGCACGGGCTCGAACGCCTGAATGCCGAGACGGTGCAGCGTCGGTGCGCGGTTGAGCAGCACCGGGTGCTCGCGGATCACTTCGTCGAGGACGTCCCACACTTCCGGACGCACGCGCTCCACCATGCGCTTCGCGCTCTTGATGTTGTGCGCCTGACCGCGGTCGACGAGCTTCTTCATCACGAACGGCTTGAAGAGCTCGAGCGCCATCTCTTTGGGCAGCCCGCACTGGTGCAGCTTCAGGTTCGGGCCGACGACGATGACCGAACGGCCCGAATAGTCGACGCGCTTGCCGAGCAGGTTCTGACGGAAGCGCCCCTGCTTGCCCTTGAGGATGTCCGAGAGCGACTTCAACGGGCGGTTGTTGGGCCCGGTGACGGGACGGCCGCGGCGGCCGTTGTCGATCAGCGCATCGACCGCTTCCTGAAGCATGCGCTTCTCGTTCTTGATGATGATCTCGGGCGCGCTCAGCTCGAGCAGCCGCTTGAGGCGGTTGTTGCGGTTGATGACGCGGCGGTAGAGATCGTTCAAGTCGGACGTGGCGAAGCGTCCGCCGTCGAGCTGCACCATCGGGCGCAGCTCCGGCGCGATGACCGGCACCGCGGAGAGGATCATCCACTCCGGCTTGTTGCCGCTCGAGAGGAACGCTTCGACGACCTCGAGGCGCTTGATGGCCTTGATGCGCTTCTGGCCCGACGTCTCTTTGAATTCGCGGCGCAGGTCTTCTTGCAACTTGCGCAGGTTCAAATCGCGCAGCAGCTCGCGGATCGCTTCCGCGCCCATGCCGGCCTTGAAGCGCGTGCCGTACTTCTCACGGCTCTCGCGGTACTTCTGCTCGGTGAGGATCTCGCGCTTCGTCAGCGTGGTGTCGCCCGGGTCGGTCGTCACGTACGCGGCGAAATAGATCACCTTCTCCAGCTGGCGCGGCGACATGTCGAGCAAGATGCCGATGCGCGAAGGCACGCCCTTGAAATACCAAATGTGCGTGACGGGCGTGGCGAGCTCGATGTGGCCCATGCGCTCGCGGCGCACTTTCGCGCGCGTGATCTCGACGCCGCAGCGATCGCAGATCATGCCCTTGAAGCGAATGCGCTTGTACTTGCCGCAGTGGCATTCCCAGTCTTTGGTCGGGCCGAAGATCTTCTCGCAGAAGAGCCCGTCGCGTTCCGGCTTGAGGGTGCGGTAGTTGATCGTCTCCGGCTTCTTGACTTCGCCGAAAGACCACGCGCGAATTTGTTCGGGCGATGCGAGCCCGATGCGCATCGCGTCGAAATTGTTGACGTCGAGGAGGTTCATCGATTCCTTTGCTCAGCGCGTCGGCGCGACAGAGGCGGCCGGGACACGTCGTGAGAGCCGTGTGGCCTGGGTGCTTGCGATGCCGCCGTCTCTCCACGCCGCGCTCAGGATTCGTGTCATCCTGAGCTTGTCGAACGGGCGAAGGAGGGCGAAGGGCAACGCGAAGCGGGCCCAGGAGACGCCGGATCCGACGTTCCTTGGGTCCGCGTTATCGGCCGAAGGGCATAGGCAGGTAGCATACCACGATCCGCGCACGGCGGGAAGCGTTCGAGCAGGCCGTCGAACGCGGACCCGGCATGAACGACGCGTCGCGTGCGGCGGCCGGCAGCCTGCTCGCCTTCTGGCTCCGCCGCGTCGTCACCGCCGTTGTGACGCTCGTCCTCATCCTCGTGCTGGCCGCGGGCGGCTATGCCGGCTATATCGTGCGGGCCACGAAGGCGGGCGTCGCGGCCGTCGACGGGGCGCGCAGGGGCGTCCCGGTCCAGGCGCCCGCGACGATCGCGCGGGACGCGCGCGGCGTGGCGCACGTCCGGGCCGGCTCATTGCACGACCTCATCGTCGCCGAGGGCTACGCGATGGCGTCCGACCGGCTGTTCCAGATGGACCTGACCCGCCGGTTCGTCTACGGCCGTCTCGCCGAGCTGCTCGGCAGCCCGCTCGTCCGCGTCGACCGCCGGATGCGCCGGTACACGATCCACGACGTCGCGACGCGCGTGCTCGCCCGGTCGTCGCCGGACGAGCGCGCGATCCTGAGCGCGTTCGCCGACGGCGTCAACGCGGCCGCGCAGCGCGAGCCGACGCCGCCCGAGTACCGCGCGCTGTTCGCCTCGTTCGAGCCGTGGAAGCCGGAGGACTCGCTCGCCGTCGGCTTCGCGACCGTGCTCGACCTCGACGATAAGCCCGACGACGTCGTGATCCGCGACGAAGTTCGCCAACTGCTCGGACCGGCGGGAACGGACGCGTTCTATCCGCTGACCGACCCGAAGTACGACGTGCCGACCGACGGTACGGCACCGGGCCCGATCGCGAAGCTGCCGGAGTTGCCGCCGCCCACGACCGCCCTTCGACAAGCTCAGGATGACACGAACCAAGCTCAGGATGACACGAAACAAGCTCAGGATGACAAACAGCGTCGTATCGGCGCGAGCGATCGATCTCGTGTCATCCTGAGCTCGTCGAAGGGCGCAGCGGATGAGCGCGATCCGGTGGGCAGCAACGCGTGGGCGTTCGGTGCGAATCGCACGACGGCGGGGCGCGCGGTCCTTGCGAACGATCCGCACCTCGACATCGGGCTGCCCGGCATATGGTGGCTGTTCGAGGGCAGCGCGCCGGGCATACACGTTGCGGGCGCCGCGCTCGCGGGAACGCCCGGCGTGACGCTTGGGCACAACGAGCACCTCGCGTGGGGCGTCACCGCCGGCGAGACCGCGGCGATGCGCGTCTATCGCGAGCCGGTCCTCGGCGATCGGCTGTACGAAAACCGGCATTGGCTCGGCGCGACGCACCTGCACGAGATGATCCGCGTGCGCTTGGGAAGCACCATCGACGCCGACATCCTCCGCACGCCGCGCGGCGTCGTGATCGCGCACAGCATCGACCGCCGCGAGGCGTACGTGATGGACTGGCCGATGCAGCGCGCGCCGGTCTCGCCGCTCGCGCCGTTCCTGCACCTGCTGACGGCGCGCACGTCGGCGGACGGCGTCGCGGCGATGCGCGCGCTGCCAGAGCCGGCGCTCAACGTGGTGTTCGCCGACGATGCCGGCAACGCGGCGTATCACTTTGCCGGGCGCGTTCCCCTGGACCCCGAGTTCGGACGCTGGGCGAACGCCGGTCCGTCGCGCGGCGAGCTGCAGTACGACGCGGCACCCCACCTCGACCCGTCGCGCGACACGGTCGTCGTGACGTCGAACAACCGGCCCAGCGCGCGCGGCATGCGCCTCGCGCCGTACTGGCCGCCGCCGTATCGCGCGTACGAGATCCGCTCGGCGCTGCACGCACCGGCGCGCGGCGGCACGACCATGCGCGAGCGATGGTCGCCGGACGCGATCGCCGCCGAGCAGCGCGACGACGTCTCGCCCGCGGAGCGCGAGTTCGCGCGCCTGGTGTCGATCACCGGGTTCAAGACGCACGCCGAGGACGACGCGCTGGTCGAGGCGCTCACGGGGTTCGACGGCGCGCTGACGCCCGAATCGAAGGCGGCGACGATCGTCGTCGCGCTGCGCCGCGACATGGTGGCGGAGCTCGCGCGGCTGCACCTGCCGGCGGAACTCGCGCGCATCGAGCCGCCGTCGGGCGCGGGGTTCGAGGTCGTGCTGCGCATGCTGCGCGAGCGGCCGCGCGGCTGGGTGCCGCACGACGACTACGACGCGTTCGTGCTCGCGTCGCTGCGTCGCGTGGGCGCCGCGCTGCGCGCGAAGCCGGATGCGGACGTTCCGCCGTTCGGCGCGTATGCCGCGCAGCCGCTGAAGCACGCCCTCGCGCCGTTCGGGTTCGCGTTCTGGAACGGTCCGACGATGCCGGGGCGCGGCGGCAGTTTCGCGCCCGCGGTGCAGTGGAACGACCACGCGCAGTCGTTCCGGGCGTTCTGGATCGCGGGCGACTGGGACCGCGGCACGATCGACATCGACGCCGGAGAATCGGGTGAGCCGGGCTCGCCGCACTACACGGATCAAACGGCCGGCTGGGAGCGCTTCGCGCAAACGACGCTCCCGTTCAGCGACGCCGCGGTCCGCGCGGCGACGGTGACGACGCTGACGCTGTCGCGCTGAGGACGGCGTCTCCGGGGTACGCTGAACCGTGGTGCGATCGACGGCGTCCGCAATGGGCTCGGTGCTGCGGACGTGCGCCGCGGCCGTGCTCGTCGCAGCGCTCGCCCTCGTGGCTCCCGGCTCGAGCGCCGCGACCAGCGGCGATGAACCGCACGTCACGCGAACGACGCTTCCGAACGGCTTGCGCGTCGCGATCATCGAGGATCATGCGTTGCCGCTCGCGCAGGTCGCGCTTTGGTACGGGGTCGGCAGCGCGGCCGATCCGCCCGGCCGTTCCGGCACCGCGCACGCACTCGAGCACATGATGTTCCGCGGGACGCGCGCTCTCTCCGGAGCGGCGCTCACCGATCTCGAAGCCCGGCTCGGCGCCGACACGAACGCCGACACCGACTACGAGTACACGCATTTCTATCAAACCGTGCCGTCGGACACCGTCGCCGCCGCGCTGCACATCGAGGCGGACCGCATGCGCGGCCTGCGCCTTCGGCAAGCGGACTGGAACCTCGAGCGCGGCGCGGTTCTCACCGAGCTCGCCGGCTACGCGACCTCGGACGTCAGCGCGCTCGAAGACGCGGTGCGCGCCGCCGCGTATCGCGGAACGGCGTTCGAGCACGATCAGGCCGGCACGCCGCACGACGTCGCGCGCATCACCGCCTCGGATCTGCGGCGCGTGTACGAGACGGGCTATGCGCCCGACGATGCGCTGCTCGCGATCACCGGCGACGTCGATCCCGTACGCACGCTGCAGGTCGTGCGGGCGCTGTTCGGACCGATCCGCGGCCGCGCGCACGACGTCCGTCCTCGGAGCGAACCGCTCGCGGCGCGCGGCTTCGTCGTGCGTCGGCGCGCGCGCAGCGTGCGGCTCGTCGACCTCGCGCTCGAAGAGCACGGCACGGAGTCGCGCGATGCCCTCGCGGAAGAGCTGGCCGTGGAGCTGCTGCAACCGACGCACGGTGTACTGCGCGACGCGCTCGTCGGCCACGGGCCGTGTGTGTCCTACGCGATCGACGACGACAGCCAGCGGTTCGGCGGGCTCGTGCACGTCGTGTGCGCGCTCGATCGCGACGCGGACGCGGATGCCGCGCTGCGCACGATGCGGACGACGTTCGCGCGTCTGGCGCGCTCCGTGCCGCACGGAACGCTCGCGGCCGTGCGCCGCGCCGATCGCGCGAACACCGACTACGCGCGAGACGCGCTCGCCGACGAGGCGGACCTCTGGGGGGAAACGCTCGCGACGCTGCACGTGACGCCGCCCGAGGAGGACCGGCGCATCGCGGCGATGCCCGACGCTGCCGTCGTCGCGGTCCTGCGCCGCTGGGCGACGCCGGCCGGCGCGGGAATCGCGGCGGGCAGGATCGCCGCCGTCACGATGGGCGTCGAGCCGGTTCGCTCTGCACGCGCCGAGCATGTGCCGGCGCCGTCTCGGCTCGAGCCGCTCACGCTTCCCCGATGGGCGCGCATCGCGCCGCTGCCGGAACCGTCGCTGCCGCCGGTCGATGCGTTCTCTCTGCCCAACGGCCTGCGGTTGTTCGTCGCGCGACGGCCGGGATCAGACACCGCGTACGTCCGCGGTCGCAACGGAGGCGTGCCGTATTTTTGCGAGCGCATGACCAACGCGAGCTTGCGCTCGCGCGCGGAGCGGCGCGCGATCGTGTTCGACATCGGGATGGACGCCGACGCACACGGGTACGCTCGCGATTTGCCCGACATGATCGCGATCGTCCGCGACGCATGCCGCGTGCCGCAGCACGGCGTGCGCGCGGGCGCGTGGATCGCCGTCACCGGCGACGTCGATTCCGCCGCCGTATACGCCGCGGTCGTCCGCGCGTTCGGCGCCGACCGTCCGTCGCCCGCGGCAACGCCGTCGGGCGCCGCAGCCGCGCGATGGACGCCGCCCCCGCACGTCACGATCTCGTTCGGCCCGGCGTCACCGCGTGCCGCCGCCGGGTTCATCCTGCAGCCGGTGCCGCGCCGCGAGCAGCCGGATTTTGCCGCGATGTCGCTCGTCAACGCGATTCTCGGCGGCCGCGGCGACTTCGACACGCGGCTGATGCGCGAGGTGCGCGAGCGGCGCGGGCTCGTGTACGGGACGGCCAGCTTCTACGACGCCGACCGCGGTTGGCTGGGGCTGTACTTCGACGCGTCGAGCGCGAAGTTCGCAACGGCGCGCGCTGCGGTACGCGACGTACTGCAGCAGCTGCGCGCGGGTCCGATCGGCGCGGACGAGCTCGAGCGTGCGCGCCGGAAACTGATCGCCGCCGCGCTTCGCACGCAGGCGTCGCCCGACGGCATCCTCGGCCTGCTGCAACGTGCGGCGGTCGAGGACCGCGCGCCGGACGACGTCGCGACGCTCGCCGCGCTGTACCGCGCCGTCTCGGTGCAGGATGCCGAACGCGTCGCGCGCACGTGGCTGCGGCTCGACCGGATGACGGAAATCGACGAAGGCGTCGCGCCGCGCGGACACCGCATCCCGCTGCCGTTCTGACGGTCCGAACGTCGCGGTCCGCCCTGCGCGGCGTCCGTTCGCGCTCCCGAATCGACCGGTGAGGCGCCGGATCGCACCGTTCGCGCAGCGCGCCCACGCTGCCGGACACCGATGCGGCTATACTTGCGCCAGCTTCTTTTCGACAGGAGAACAGCACCGGTGCCGGATCCGTCCAAGCCTTCCGCCAACGGCCACGCGAACGGTAAGCCGCCGACCTGCCACGAGGTCGCGCGACCGTATTCGGTCGACGACGTCGCGCGGCTGCGCGGATCGGTTCGCGTCGAGCACACGCTCGCGCGCCGCGGCGCGGGGCGGCTTCGGGAGCTGCTCGCGGAGAACGAGCCCGTCGCCGCACTCGGGTGCATGACCGGCGGTCAGGCGGTGCAGGCCGTGAAGGCCGGGTTGAAGGCGATCTACCTCTCCGGCTGGCAGGTGGCGGCGGATGCGAACAGCGCGGGCCAAATCTATCCCGACCAGTCGCTCTATCCGTACGACTCCGTGCCGAAAGTCGTCGAGCGCATCAACAACGCGTTCGTGCGCGCCGACCAGATCGACACGATCGAAGGGCGCAGCGGCGAGCGCGACTGGTTCGCACCGATCGTCGCCGACATGGAAGCGGGATTCGGCGGGCCGCTGAACGTCTTCGAGCTGACGAAGGCGATGATCGCGGCCGGCGCCGCGGGCGTGCACCTCGAAGACCAGCTCGCGTCGGAAAAGAAATGCGGGCACCTCGGCGGCAAGGTGCTGATCCCGACCTCGCAAGCGGTGCGCAATCTGATCGCGGCGCGCCTGGCAACCGACGTGTGCGACGTCCCGACCGTGCTCGTCGCGCGCACCGACGCGGACGCCGCGAACCTGCTGCTCAGCGACGTCGACGATCGCGACAAACCGTTCCTCACCGGCGAACGCACGCCGGAGGGCTTCTTCCGCGTGCGGCCCGGTATCGATCAAGCGATCGCGCGCGGGCTCGCGTACGCGCCGTATGCGGATATGATCTGGTGCGAGACCTCGCATCCCTCGCTCGAGGAGGCGAAGGCGTTCGCCGACGGCATCCAGGCGGAGTTCCCCGGCAAGATGCTCGCGTACAACTGCTCGCCCTCGTTCAACTGGAAGCGCAAGCTCGACGACGACACGATCGCGCGCTTCCGCACGGAGCTGTTCTCCTACGGATACCGCTTCCAGTTCATCACGCTCGCCGGCTGGCACGCGCTGAACCACTCGATGTTCGCGCTCGCGCACGACTACGCGGAGCGCGGGATGGCCGCGTACGCCGAGTTCCAGGAACGCGAGTTCGCGAGCGAGCCGGAAGGTTACACCGCGACGCGCCATCAGCGCGAAGTCGGCACCGGGTACTTCGACGAGCTCGCGAAAGTCGTCGGCGGCGGCCAGTCGTCGACGACGGCGCTGACGGGCAGCACCGAAGAAGCACAGTTCACCGCAACAGCCGCAGCGTAAGCCCCTTCGACAAGCTCAGGTTGACGAGCCCTTCGACAAGCTCAGGATGACGAGCCCTTCGACAAGCTCAGGATGACGAGCCCTTCGACAAGCTCGTCGTCATCCTGAGCTTGTCGAAGGGCGCTCGATCGTGCTAAGCGACTGATCGCGGACCAATCCCCGCGGATCAGCGCTTCCTTCTTCGCGCGTGACCAGCCCTTGACTTGCTTCTCGGCGCGGGATTGCATCGTCGGGCGATACGGACTCCTGGCTCCAAATGAGTACCGCAGGCCGACGTGGATAGACGTACGACTTCGGATCGACTCCGATATTGTGTGTTGCAATCCGGAGCTCGGGCGCGGAACTGATGCCGACGTAGTAGCTGCCATCGCGGCAGCGCAGCATGTACGTCCAAAAACGCTTCATGCCCCTACACTGTGCGTTGTGCGCCCTTCGACAAGCTCAGGATGACAAAAGGTATTCGTTCAGGATGACAAGGGCATTCGCTCGATGACGACGGGGGTGGCTAGTCGCGAGCGCGGAGTTGCCGGAACGTGACGTTGAGGCGCGTGCCTGTGACGCGCGGGTCGCGGGGGACGCGGTGCTCCCAGTAGAGCTGCGTGTCACCCGCCATCACGATCAGGTCGCCGTGCGCGACGTCGACGCCGATCGGATCGTAGCGCAAACCGCTGTCCTTCTTCGGCCTGAGTTGGAACGTGCGCGTTGCGCCGAGTGAAAGCGACGCGACGACCAATCGCGCGTCGCGTGAGCCGTCGCGGTCGCCGTGCCACGCGACCGCGTCGTTGCCGTCGCGGTACCGGTTGAGGAAGCAGTAGTCGAACGTCGTGCCGGTGTGCCGCTCGCACATCTCGCGCACGAGCGCCAGCGCGGGCGTCCACGGCTGCGGCATCTTCTCGCCGCGGCCCGCGACCTCGCGCGGCACGAGGACGCGTTTGCCGTACATCAGGCGCGAGTCCGCGCGCCATTGCGTGTCGGCGTCGAGCTCGCGGACGACGGCGTCCGCAAGTGCGCGGTCGAGGAACTCCGGGACGTACGTCACGTCGCCGCGGTCGCCGACCAGGCGCGTCGGTGCGGCGGCGGAGGCGAAAAGCGCGATCTGGCGAGCTGGCATCGCTGGGACGAACATATGTTCGCACCGGCCGCGACAGCCCCTCCCACGCGGTTGCGGCGCGCCCTTCGACAGGCTCAGGGTGACAAAAACGCCTTCGACAGGCTCAGGATGACCAAAACGCCTTCGACGGGCTCAGGATGACCAAAACGCCCTTCGACGGGCTCAGGATGACCAAAACGCCCTTCGACCGGCTCGAGGATGACCAAAACGCCCTTCGACGGGCTCAGGATGACAAAACGCCCTTCGACGGGCTCAGGGGCGTTATTATGGTCGGCCGGCGTGCGTTGCCGGGTGCGTTTGTGCGACGAAGCGGTCTGCGTCGGCGACGAGGCGCTTCTGCAGATCGAGCGCGATGCGCGCGCGCTCCATGCCGCGGGCGATGTACGGCGCAGAGCCCGGCAGTGCGTGCGCGCGCTCCCACGTTTGCAGCTCGTCGAGCGGAGCGGCCCGCCAGAACGTCGCCGGGACGTTCGTGAGCGCGAGCGCGCGCGCGAACTGCGACACGGGGTTCGTCAGCTGCGCCTCGTGCGCCTGATAAAACGCCCATACGAGCTTCGGATCGTGCGTTGCCGCGGCAAGCACGAGACGGCCGCGAATCGCCGCCGTTTGCGGCGGCATCTCGGACGAGATCAAAATATCCAGCGCCTCGTGCAGCAGCTGCGGATCGCGAACGTTCGCCAGCGCGGCGTACGCGACGCGCGCCTGCGCTTCGTCGCGGCTGGCCTTCGCGAACGCGTGCAGCCGATCGAAGGTCGCGCGGTCGGCGTACTGCGCGACGATCGGCAGCACGATCCCCTGTGCCTCGACGTCGAGCGGAGCGCTGCCGGCGTCGGCGGCCGCGAAGCGCCGCCGCGCCTCGGCGACGATCGCCGGATCGCCCCACGCGCCGAGATCGGCGAGCGCGGCGCGGCGCACCTCTTCCGTGCTCGGGCTCTCGTTCGGCTTCGGATCCCAGCCGAGCCGATCGAACACCGGCCGTACGATCGTGCGCGCGTATGCCGCGAACGTGTCGTGTCCGGGCATACCGCGTTCGTCGATCTCGATCGCACCGAGCGCGTCGCTGATCTGCGCCCACGCGCGCGCGTTCATGTCGCCGTGCATCGACGACGCCAGCGACAGGTACGTGCCGAGGTTCGCCGCGCCGGCCTCCGCGAGCGCCCACTGATCGTCGAGCATCGCGATGCGGTCGGTGTCGGGCAATTCACCGAAGTGCTTGCGGTTCACCGACAGCGTCGCCTCGTCGTACGCGACGCGGTAGAAACCGAGGTCGCCCGCGTTCAGCGTGAGCGGCTCATCGCACGCCCCGGTGCGCACCGTGAGCCCGTCGTCGGTGAAGAGTTCGCTCTGCACCGGCCCGTTCAATCCGGATCGGATTCGCAGCGGGATGCTCCAGCGCGGGTTCTTCGGGTCGGTGCCGTCGAGCAGGAATCGCTTCTGCGTCAGGACGACGCGGCGGTGTCCCGCGGGACCGCAGACCGAATGCACGCTGACGAGCGGGAAGCCCGCCTGCGATGTCCATCCGGACGCCACCGCGGCGACGTCGCGTTTGCTCGCCGCGGACAACGCCGCCCAAAGATCACCGCTCGTCGCGTTGGAGTACGCGCGCGCCTTGATGTAGCGCCGGACGCCGTCGCGGAACGCATCGGGCGTGAGGTACGCCTCGAGCATCCGCAGGACGGCTTCGCCCTTGTCATACGTGATCGCCGAGTCGAACGACGCCTCCGCGTCCAGCTCGCTCGTGACGTGCTGTTCGATCGGGTGCGACGTGAGCCGTGCGTCGGCCGCCATCGCGGTTTCCTTGGAGGCGTCCTGGTGCTCGCCCCATGCCCACGCCGGGTTGCGAAGTTCCGTTTCTTTCGCGGCCATCCACGAGGCGAAGCTCTCGTTGAGCCAGATGTCGTCCCACCACGCCATCGTCACGAGATCGCCGTTCCACTGGTGCGCCATCTCGTGCGCCTGAATGCTGAAGACGCGCTCCTTGCGCGCGAGCGGCGCATCGCTCGGCGCAAGCAGCGCCTGATCGTTGTACGTGATCGCGCCCCAGTTTTCCATCGCCCCCTGGAAGCCGCCGGGCACGGCGATCGAGTCGAGCTTCGGCAGCGGGTACGCGTAGCCGAAGTACGCGTCGTAGTCGGCGAGGATTTGCTGGGCGTTGGCGAGCGCGTACGCGCCCTGCGCTTCCTGGCCGCGCACCGCCCAGACGCGGAACAGGCGGCCGTTCGACGTCGCGTCGACATGCGCCAGATCGCCGGCGGAGAATTCGAGAAGGTACGTCGGCATCGCCGGCGTCTTCGCGAACACCGTCGTCGCGCGGTCGCCGTGCACCGTGCGCGAGACGGCCGGCATGTTCGACGTGCTCGTCCACGACGCGGGCACGGTCGCGGTCAGCTCGAACACGGCGCGGAATGCGGGCTCGTCCCAGCAGGGGAACATGCGGCGCGCATCCGTCGCCTCGAACTGCGTCGAGAGCAGCACGCCGTTCGCGCCGCCGGGCGCACGATACGGCTGCACGAAGAGCCCTTGCGCGGCGGACTCGAGCTTGCCGTCGTACGCGAACGCCAGGGTATGCATACCGGCCGCGGCGCCGTGCGCGAGCGTCACCGTCGTGAGCTCCTTCGCGTCGTCGCTCGCGACGCCCGCGACCGCGGCGCCGTCGAACGTCACGTCGCGGAGCCGTTCGTTCTTCGAGTTGAACATGAGCGTCGTCACCGGCTCGCGCACGCGCAGCGCGATCGACTCGGTTCCCGTCAGCGTATGCTCGGATGCATTCGGAACGATCGCGACGTGGTATTCGACCGGCACGACGGTCTTGGGCAGGCGGCCGGGATTCGTATCGAAATCGAACGGCGGCTTCGCGCTCGCCGCCGCGGCGGCGAGCACGAACAGCGCGGCGGCAAGCGCCGACCGCGCCGTCATCCTGAGCTTCGTACGCGTCATCCTGAGCTGAAGGGCTAGCGGGCCGTGCGAGCGGCGCGCGTCTCGCGCTCGTTGGCGCGCGCGATCGCGTCGGCGATCTCGTCCTTGCGCATGTGCGTCGTCACGTGCGCGCCCAGCCGGCGCGCCTCCTCGAGCAGCTCGTCCTTCGTCTTGCCTTCGACGTCGACGCCGCCGAACGAGCGGCCCTTCGCGTTCGGTCCGTGCTGCGCGGCGCGCGGATCGGACGGCCCGCGGTTGTCCTTGGGCTCCCAGTGGTCGCCGACTTTCTCGAAGGAGTGCTTCACGCTTGCCCACGCCGCGCGGTGCGCGCGCTCCTCGTCGCCGCCGTAGGTGCGCTCGGCGCTCTCGAGCGTCTCCTCGTAGGTGTTCTGCGCCTTCTTCGGCGAGCGCTCGAGCGTCGAAGGAAGCGGCGCAAACTCCCCGTGTTTCCCTTTGCTTGGCATGACCCGTTCGTACCCGCGGTACACGGATCGCATGAATGACGACCGCTCCCCCGCCCGGGATGACGATGCCGCGGATCCCGACGCCGACTCGCTCGACGCCGCGGTCATCGCCGCCGACGACACCGGCATGCTCGCCGGCGAACGGCTGATTACGATCGCCGAGACCGAGGAGCCGGTGCGCGAGCTCGGCGACGAGCCCGGCGCACGCTCGTCTCGTGCCGAAAGGTGACGTGTAACCCCTAACGTAACTGCACCCGAGTGAATGGGACTCGTGGTGCGCGCGCCACGCTGTGGCAGAAGGCCATGAGCCTTCCGGCGGCGCGCGATGAAGATTTCTTCGGGAGCAACCGGCGCCCGACCGGTGTCGAAACGCAGCATCTGCGCGTCATCAACGACACGGCGCTGCGTTCGCGACTGATCATGGCCGGTATCGCCGAAGGGTTACAGTCACCCAAGGGACCGCAGCGGATCAAGTCGATCATCCGGCTCTACCCCGACTTCGACGCTCCGCGGCCGACGAACCGGCCCCGTCCGGTGCGCGCCGCGGCATCCCCGCCGGAACCGTCGCGCGCGGCGTTCGGGCTGCCGACGGTCGAGGAGCTGAACACGTTGCTCAACCGCATCCAGTCGACGGAGCGCGAAGTGAGTCACGAGCTGCAAGGTCGCTTGAGCGGCGACATCGATCGACTCAAGAAGCAGATCTCGTCACTCGAAGGCGATGAGTTCGAGCGCGCCTTCCGCGAGCTCGACACCGCGATGCGCCAGCGCCGCGAGCTGGCGACGCAGATTCGCGAGGAAGCGTTTCGCCGCGTCGACGCGGACAGCTCGTTCGCGCCGCGCCGCTACCTGCGCCTGATCTCCCGCGAGCGAAGCTGAAATCGCGCGCCGCGGCGCGCTACTGCATCTCCGGAATGGCGGCGTCCGAGCTCGCGGAGCACTCCACGTGCCCGCATAGACAAGCGCCGTCGCCGAGGGGTCCCGCGAGCGCCGCGTCCTCGCAGCGGCGGCTGCAGTACTCGGCATCGGGGTCGAGGCGCTCCGTCGCGGAAGCCTGCGTCTGCGCGGAGTAGGGCCGCGTGCACAGGCATGCGTCGTGCGCGCAGCGAGCCGTGGTCGTCATGCATCACGTCGTACCCGGCGTGGCGTGATCGCCGAGCAAGGAAGGGGAGACCGGCGACGCGGTGATCTTTGCGAAACGCAAGGCCCGGGCGTTTCCGTCCGGGCCGTGTGTTTCGTCTGAGCCTGTCAGCCCGTGTCTGTCGAAGGGCGAGGGATCAGTAGTCGTCGTCGGTTGAATGAGCCAGAGGGCCTTCGTCCTCTTCCTCTTCTTCCTTGTACTCTTCGTCCTCGTCTTCGAGCACGTAACCGACTTCTTCTTCCTCCTCCTCGGCGACCGCCGGCACTTCTTCGTCGACGACTTCGTCGACGACGATCTCGCCGTCGTCCGTCATCGTCGCACGCAGACCGCCGAGCGGACTCGCGGGGATCAGCTCGTCGTCGGGCACGCGTCCACCGCGCGCCGGTGCCGCGGCGACGAGCGGAGCCGAATCGTCGAGCTCCTCTTCTTCCTCTTCGGGCTCTTCCTCGACGACTGCGGCGACCTCGCCTTCGGCTTCCTCTTCCTCGACCGGCACGCCGATCGCGGCCGCAGCCGCCTGCGAGATCCGGTCGCGTTCGGCTTCCCGTTCGGCGAGCGCCGTCTGCGACAGACGCGGATCCTCGTCGCCCATCAGGAGACCGATCTCCTGAGCGCGCTCCGCCATGTCGTCGTCCTGAATCCGGATCTCGACCTCTTCGCGCTGCTCCGTCAACACCTTGACGTCGAGCGCGAGCGATTGCAGCTCCTTGATCAGCACCTTGAACGATTCGGGAACGCCGGGCTCGAGCACGTTCTCGCCCTTGACGATCGCCTCGTACGTCTTGACGCGGCCGACGACGTCGTCGGACTTGACCGTCAGCAGCTCTTGCAGCGTGTACGCCGCGCCGTACGCTTCCAGCGCCCAGACTTCCATCTCGCCGAAGCGCTGGCCGCCGAACTGCGCCTTGCCGCCCAGCGGCTGCTGCGTGATCATCGAGTACGGGCCGGTCGAGCGCGCGTGGATCTTGTCATCGACGAGATGCGCGAGCTTGAGCATGTAGATGAAGCCGACGGTGATCGGGCGTCCGAAGCGCTCGCCCGAGCGCCCGTCGCGCAGCCACGTCTTGCCGTCCGCGGGCAGACCCGCGTCCTGCAGCCACTCGCTGATGTCTTCATCGTGCGCGCCGTCGAAGACCGGCGTCGCGACGTGGAACCCGAGCATCGCGGCGGCCCACCCGAGATGGGTCTCCATGATCTGCCCGAGGTTCATGCGCGACGGAACGCCGAGCGGGTTGAGCACGATGTCGACGGGCGTGCCGTCTTCCGTGTACGGCATGTCCTCTTCCGGCAGCACCTTGGCGATGACGCCCTTGTTGCCGTGCCGGCCCGCCATCTTGTCGCCCTGCAGAATCTTGCGCTTCTGCGCGACGTAGACGCGGACGAGGTGGTTCACGCCGGGCGAGAGCTCGTCGCCGTTCTCGCGCGAGAAGCGCTTGACGTCGATGATCTTGCCCTTCTCGCCGTGCGGAACTTTCAGCGAGGTGTCGCGCACTTCACGCGACTTCTCGCCGAAGATCGCGCGCAGCAGGCGCTCCTCGGCCGTCAGCTCGGTCTCGCCCTTCGGCGTCACCTTGCCGACGAGGATGTCTTCCGGACGCACCTCGGCGCCGATGCGCACGATGCCGTTCTCGTCGAGATCCTTGAGCGAGTCTTCGCCGACGTTGGGAATGTCGCGCGTGATCTCTTCCGGCCCGAGCTTCGTGTCGCGCGCCTCGCACTCGTACTCCTCGATGTGGATCGAGGTGAAGCGGTCGTCCTTGACCATCCGCTCGGAGATGAGGATCGCGTCCTCGTAGTTGTAGCCTTCCCAGGGCATGAAGGCGACGAGCACGTTCTGCCCGAGCGCGAGCTCGCCCTGATCGGACGACGGCCCGTCGGCGAGGATCTGCCCGCGCACGACCTTGTCGCCGACCGCGACGATCGGGCGCTGGTTGATGCACGTGCCGGCGTTCGAACGCGTGAACTTGAGCAGGTCGTAGCTGTGCTCGAGGCCGTCGTCGTCGTGCTTGATGACGATCGCGTGCGCGTCGGCCGCGGCGACCTCGCCGTCGGAGCGCGCGAGCACGCAGCCGCCCGAGTCCTTCGCGGCGCGGTACTCCATGCCGGTGCCGACGATCGGCGCCTGCGGGCGGAGCAGCGGCACGGCTTGACGCTGCATGTTCGCGCCCATGAGGGCGCGGTTCGCATCGTCGTGCTCGAGGAACGGGATCAGCGCCGTCGCGACCGAGACGATCTGCTTCGGCGAGACGTCCATGAGCTGCACCTTGAGCGGCGGCTCCTCGACGTACTCCTCCGCGTAGCGCGCGACCACGGCCGGCGCGATGATCTTCCCGCGGTCGTCGATCTCGGTGTTCGCCTGCGCGATGATGTACTCGTCCTCGCGGTCCGCCGTCAGGTAGCGGATCTCGTTCGTCACGACGCCGTCGTGCACGACCCGGTACGGCGTCTCGATGAAGCCGTAGCGGTTGACGCGCGCGAACGTCGCGAGCGAGCCGATCAGCCCGATGTTCGGACCTTCCGGCGTCTCGATCGGGCAGATGCGGCCGTAGTGCGAGTGGTGGACGTCGCGAACCTCGAAGCCCGCGCGCTCGCGCGAGAGGCCGCCCGGCCCCAGCGCCGACAGACGCCGCTTGTGCGTCAGCTCGGCGAGCGAGTTCGTCTGGTCCATGAACTGCGAGAGCTGCGAGGAGCCGAAGAACTCTTTGATCGCCGCGACGACGGGGCGGATGTTGATGAGCGCCTGCGGCGTGACGGTCTCGATGTCCTGAACGGTCATGCGCTCGCGCACGACGCGCTCGAGGCGCAGCAACCCGACGCGGAACTGGTTCTGCAGCAGCTCGCCGACGGAGCGGATGCGGCGGTTGCCGAGGTGGTCGATGTCGTCCTTGTGGACCGTGCGCGCCTGCACTTTGATCAGTCGGCGCAGCACCGCGATCATGTCCTCGCGCGTGAGCGCCTTCTTGTGGATGTCCGGCGGGCGCAGCTTCGCCGCGGTGTACTCGCGCATCTCCGGATCGCGCGCGCCCTCGAGCTTGCCGTTGAGCTTGTAGCGGCCGACGCCGGCGAGATCGTAGCGCTTCTCGTCGAAGAACAGCGACTCGAGCAGCTTCTCCGCGTTCTCCGCGTTCTCGGGCTCGCCCGGGCGGAGCTTCTTGTAGATCTCCTTGAGCGCGTCTTCCTTGGTCTTGATGTCCTTGTCTTTTTCGAGGCAGTTCGCGATCAAGGCCGAGGGGCGCGTCAGCCGTCGGCGTGCTTGTAGGTGAAGAGATCGAGGATCGCCTCGTCCGACTCCCAGTTGTGGCCGAGGTCGGGGCGCGAGAGCGCGCGCACGAACGTCGTCGCGTAGATCTTGCGGTTCTTGTCGATGCGGACGCCGATCGTGCCTTCGGTCTCGTCGTTCTTCGTGCCGTTGTCGGTCTCGAACTCGATCCAGGCGCCGCGGTTCGGGATGATCGTCGCGTTGAACGTCGGACGGTTGTTCGTGTCGACGTCCTGCAGGAAGTACACGCCCGGCGAGCGCACGAGCTGGCTCACGATCACGCGCTCCGCGCCGTTGATCATGAACGTGCCCTTGTCGGTCATGAGCGGGAAGTCGCCCATGAAGATCTCTTGGTCCGGGATGCCTTTGATCTCGCCCGACTCCGCCGTGATGAGGCGCACGCGCACGCGCAGCGGCGCGCTGTACGTCATGTCGCGCTCGCGGCACTCTTCGACGGAGTACTTCGGCTCGCCGAGGCTGTGCTCGCCGAACTCCAGCACCAGGTTACCGGTGAAGTCCTTGATCGGCGAGATCGAATCGAACGCGTCCTTCAAACCGTCGCTGATGAACCATTTGAACGAAGCCTTCTGCAGCTCGATCAGATCGGGCAGCTGCAGGACGTCCACGATCTTCGCGAACGAATGACGCTCGCGCTTCGCACCCGGATCCTCGGGCAGCTCGACGGTGAACGCTTCCTCGGGAACGTGAAAGCTCGCGTTCGCGATGTTCTCTTGCTTGACCGCGGTACCCGATCCGTTCGGCGCTGCGGGTGCCGCGTCGGTCTTCTTGCGGCTGCGCGAGGTCTTGGGTTTGTCCGCCGTCGTTTTCGTCGCCATTCTGTTTCTAGGGGTCTTCCTGCGTGATCGCACGCTGGCTCGGCGAAAGCGAAGCCGCATACGAAAAAGGCAACGACCGACCCACCGGAGTGAGGGGTCCTCGCTCTTCCGTTATGCCGCTATCCGCCGAGGGGCATAGGGCCGTATCCTACACCGCCGTCGATGAGGCGTCAACCCACAAACGTCGAGGCGCTAGGCGGCGTCGTTCCCCGAGAAGCGTACGTGCTGTAGACGGGCAGGGTCTTCACGCTGTCGACGGCCGCCTCCAGGGCCAGGTACCGGTCTCTGGTGCACTCGCACGAGCCGCTGCGGTCGCCCGAGCAGCCGGGATGATCGTGTTGCGAGAGCGCGTGTCCGCAGGGGCAAAGCACCAGGTTATCCATGCAGCTCGACCTCCGAACCGGTTCAGGCAAGGGGATCGCAGGTATGCGATCCCACGCTCGCATGGTACCCCCTCCGCAGGCGGCGCAAACACGCCCCGGCAAGCGCTCAGTGGCGCGCGGCGAGCCCGCAGCGGCGCGACCCGCGCGAGCATCTCGGCGATCCGGGCGCGGCGGGTCTTGCGCTCCTCGATCGCGGTGACCGGCGCCTGGGCCGGGACGAACTTCAGCGAGGTGAATCGCGCCGACGCGCCCGTCGTGCCGCCGACCGCGAGCGCGATGCGGACGCCGGCGTCCCACGGCGGCAGCCACGAGCCGTCGATGCGGCCGCCGAGCGTCGTCCACGACTTGCCGTCGATGCTGTAGGCGAAGCGGTACGCCTGCCCGTCGAGCGCGGTGCAGCGCAGGTGCACCCGCTCGCGCGCGGCGCGGTTCACCGCGAGCTCGACCAGCCGCCCGCCGCGGCGGCGCCATACCGTCACCATGCCGTCGTGCACGCCGATCCCGAGCGCGTCGCGGTGCGTGCCGTACGCGCAGAGCGACGCCATCGTGTCCGGCGACTGGTCGCGCGCGTCGACGATCGCCGTCGCGGCATAGTCGCCCGTCGTCACCGTGCGCGCCGCGACCGCCGCGAGCGGGTCGCTGCCGCGGCGCTGGTGCGACGCGGTGAGGACGAGGGCGCCGCGGTCGGTCTCCATGGCCGGCGCGCCGGACTGCGGCCACTGCCAGCCGCGGTCGAGCGCCGCGCTGAAGTCGGACGTCCATCGCGTGCGCAAGCGGCGAGTGGTGCATGACGCGCGAACGGCGCGTCGGCGACGCGGCTCGGTCCGCGGCCGTCGTTGATCGACGGCCAGCCGTCGTAGTTCCAGCGGATCGCGTCGAGGCAGAGCTGGCGCCCGACGAACACCGCGTCGGCGCGCTGCTCGTACGCATGATAGAGGTAGTACCAGTTGCCCTTGCCGTCGTCGACGGGCGCGCCGTGTCCGGGGCACCGGAAGGCGTCGTTGCTCGCGAGGACCGGATTGCGCGGGCACTTCTCCCACGGGCCGGTGAGCGTGCGCGCGCGCGCGACGCCGACGGCGTAGGCGCAGTCTTCGCCGCAGCACTTGTTGCCCGAGTAGAACATGTAGAACCAGCCGTTGCGCCGGATCACGTGCGGCGCCTCGACGAGGCGGCCTTCCCACGGCGCGTCGTTGCGCAGCAGCTCGATCTTCTCGCCGAGCAGGATCAGGCCGTCGTCCGAGAGCCGCTGCGCCCAGATCGGCGTCGGCTTGTTGTACGCGTTGCCGTCTTCTTTCCAGAGCAGCCACCGGCTGCCGTCGGCGTCGTCAGCCGCCATCGCGTCGATCGAGCCGTACGTCTGCCCGATCAGCGGACCGTGGTCGACGTACGGGCCTTCCGGGCGGTCCGCCGTGGCGACCGCGATGCACAGCGGGCCGTCCTTGCGGCGCGCCGTGTAGTAAACGTAGAAACGCCCGTCCTTCTCTGCGAAGTCGGGCGCCCAAAAGTTCCCCGCGCACCAGTCCGGCCGTTCGGCGAAGACGTGCCCGACCAGCTCCCAGTCGACCAGATCGTGCGATCGGAAGATCGGGAAGAACGGCGCCCAGTCCGTCGACGTCGTGACGGCATAGAAGCCGCGCTCACCGACGCGGATGACGGAGGGGTCGGGAAAGTCTCCGGCGCGGACCGGATTGCGGTACTTTCCTTGAAATGCCGCGTGAAGCGGATTCGGTAACGAAACCACGTCGTAGCTCGATTCGATCGATCGGCATCCGCCGACACCACTTTAACGAAGTCGGCTACTCGATCGGTGCCGCGCCGTCCGAAGCTCTCACCTCCGTTACAGAAACCTTGCGTTCGAAGCGCGCGGCGTACGCCGAATCGAGTGCACGGGCGAGCGGCGCGACGGCGTCGTGCCGCGCGAGAACGACGATCGAACCGCCGAATCCCCCGCCCGTCATGCGGGCACCGAAGACGCCGTCGACGCGCGCGCGCGGCGTCGACCAGCACGTCGAGCTCGGGCGCGCTGACCTCGTAGTCGTCGCGCAGCGAGTCGTGCGATGCGTTCATGTGCGCGCCCGCCGTCACGAGGTCGCCGGCGCGCAGCGCGACCACCGTCGCGAGCACGCGCGCGTTCTCGCCGACGACGTGCCGCGCGCGCTTGCGCAGCAGGTCGGGCAGCGACTCGCCGCGGCGCGCGAAGTCCGCGATCGACACGTCGCGCAGGGTGCGCACGCCGAGCAGACGCGCCGCTTCCTCGCTCTCCGCGCGGCGGTCGTTGTACGCCGATCCGGACAGCTCGTGCTTCACGCCGGTGTCGGCGACCACGATCGCGGCCTCGGCTCGGGATCGGCACGGGCGTGACTTCTTCGGAGCGGCAGTCGATCAGCAGCGCGTGATCGCGCACGCCGAACGCGGACGCCAGCTGGTCCATGATCCCGCTGCGCAGGCCGACGAAGCCGTTCTCCGCCTCCTGCGCCGCATGTGCGAGCTCGTGCGCGCGAGATCGTCGCGCCGGCCGCGCCGAGCAGCGCGAGGCCGACCGCCAGCTCGAACGCCGCCGACGACGAAAGGCCCGCGCCGATCGGAACGGCGGTGCGCAGCACGACGTCGGTGCCGGTCGAGCGGCACGCGGCGCGCGAGCGCGAGCGCGACGCCGCGCGCGTAGTCGCTCCACGACGCCGGCGGCCTGCGGATCCGGCGTCGTCGAGGTCGAACTCCGCGCGTCTCGTTGCGGTCGAGCGAACGCACGCGCACGATGCGGTCGTCGCGCGGCGCGGCCGCGGCGACCGTCGCGCGATCGATCGCCATCGGCAGCACGAAGCCTTCGCTGTAGTCGACGTGCTCGCCGATCAGGTTCACGCGTCCCGGCGCGCGGTAGAACCGCGGCGCACGATCGCTCAGCTGCGCGAACGCGTCGCGCAGCCCGTTCAGCTCGATCATCCTTCGACCGCGCTCAGCGACGGCGCCGGAATCTTCGCGCGCAGCTCCGCGGCCTTCTCCTCGGCGAGCGTGTCGTCGATGAACATGCCCGCGCCCGCCTCCGAGCCGGCGAGGTACTTCAGCTTCGTCGCGGTGCGCATCGGCGGATAGAACTCGATGTGCAGGTGGTACGGATCGTCCGTCTTCGGCGCTTGGTGGACCGCCATGATGTACGGAAACGACACGTCGAACAGCGCGTCGAACCCGACGAGCACGCGCTTGAGGATGCGCGCGAGCCCGCGCACCTCGTCGTCGTCGAGGCCGGTGAGCGAGCGCACGCAGCGCGTCGCGACGAGGTGCGTCTCGTACGGATAGCGCGCGAAGAACGGCACGTACGCGACCCAGCCGTGCTCCGTCGCGAGGATGCGCCGGCCGTCGTCGATCTCGCGGTCGCGCACGTCGCAGAACAGACATCGCTCCGTGCTGCGCGCGGTGCGCCTCGGCCTGCGCGATCTCGCGGCGCAGCACCGGCGGCACGAACGGATACGCGTAGATCTGTCCGTGCGGGTGGCTCAGCGTGACGCCGATCGCGGCGCCCTTGTTCTCGAACGGGAAGACGTGCACGATGTCGTCGCGCGCCTCGAGCGCGCGCGTGCGGTCGCGCCACACGCGCACGAGGTGCTCGATGCGCGCGACGGAGGCGCTCGGCGAGCGTCGCGTGGTGATCCGACGTGTAGACGACCACCTCGCACTCGCCGCGCGCCGGCTCGACCGGCTCGAGCGGCGTGCCCTCGACCGCCGGCGCCGGCGGGTCGCGCTGCAGCGACGGAAACTTGTTCTCGAAGACGACCATGTCGTACTCGGGCGCCGGAATCTCCGTCGGAAACTTCCCGGGCTTCGTCGGGCACAGCGGGCAGTAGTCTTCGGGCGGAAAGAACGTGCGGTCCTGACGCTGCGTCGCCGTCGCGACCCACTCGCCCAGCAGCGGATGCCAGCGCAGCTCGCTCACGACGCGTGTCACCCTGAGCTGCTGTCGCGCTCGTCGTCATCCTGAGCTTGTCGAAGGATGCGCGGCATCTCGCGCCAGGTCGTCGTGCCGATCGCCATGATGCTCGCTCACCGTTCGACGAGCTCAGGGTGACGCCGGAGCCGGCGTCGCGCGTTGCCGTCGCGACGAACGGCTCCACCTTCGACGGCTCGGGTGACGCCGGGGCCGGCGCATCGGCGTCGTCGCGCTCGGCGTCCGAACGTGTAGTAGATCAGGTACCGGCCGTCGCGCGATCGTGATCGTGCTCTTCGTGCATTCCGGGTTCCGACTCGCGCCGGCGTCCGCGGGCGCGGATCGTCGTCGCTCACTCTCCGACGTGCTTCGCCCAGCTCGCGCGCCAGCGACGCATCGTCGCCGCGCCCGACGTCGCGGACGAGCGACCAGCGCTCGACGTGGCCGCCGCGCCGCCCGGCGGCACGGTCGACGAGCGGCGCGAGCGTCTCGACCTCGCAGAACGCGCCCTGCGTGTAGACCTCGACGGAGCAGCCGCGGTCGGGATAGTCGCCGCTCGGCGTCGTACGCGCGCGCGGATGCACGAACGCCGTGCCGTCGACCAGGTACGCGAACCAGCCGCGCTCGCACGCGACGCCGATCTTGTTCGGCTCGCGCGACGCCGGGTCGCAGCGCAGGCGCACGAACGCTTCGCCGAACGCGAAGCGCGCGTCGCGAAGGTCGGTGTAGCGCCACAGCGCGAGCGTGCGCGCGGGCAGCAGCGCCTCCGGCTGCGGCGCGAAGTGCGGGTTCGGGATCAGCGCCGTGCCGCCGGGGCGCGCGACCGTGAGCGCCCACGGCGCGAAGCGTCCGCGGCTCGCCGCCCGTCGTTCGCGATCGTGTGCCGGACGCGTGACGCCCGTGCCGCTCGCGGCGAGCTCGACGGCGAACGCTCTTCGTGCAGGCCGGTCGGCGCGTCGCGCGGCCGCGTCACGACGATGCGGCGCTTCGCCGCGCGTCGATCGCCGGCGGCTCGTCATCGATCGTGTACGTGTCCGGAAAGACTTCCGGCGCGGCCCACAGGCGGTGCCCGCCGTAGCGCGCGCCAAAGGCCGCGCGGCGTCGCGCGCTCGCACGCCGGCGCCGTCGCCGAGCACGTTGACGCCGCCGAGCGAACCCGTAGTGCGCGATGCGCGGCCCGTGCGTCGCCGGCACGCGCACCTCGACCACGCCGTTCGAGAGGACCGCGTCAGGCGACGGCGGTGCGGTCACGCTCCCACCACGCCGGCTCGGCCGGCGCGCTGGGGATGCGGCCCGCGGCGAGCTCCTGCACGACGTCGGCGACGAGCGTGCGGCTGCGGCTCGCCGCGCGGGCCCGCGCAGGTGAAGATGCCGTCCTCGCAGCACGCTGCTCGTCGCGGCACAGCAGCGACGATCCAGTCGACCATGCCGAACGCCGCCCACGCGCCGAACGCGACGATCGGGACGCCCTCGGCGCGGACGGCGAGCGCGTCGTCGAAGCGCTGCAGCATCCAGCGCGCGCGCTCGCGCTCGTTGCCGAGCACGTGCACTTCGGAGAGCGCCATCGGCAGCCGCGAGCCGCGCGTGCGCGGCGCGCAGCAGCGCGCGCATGTCCATGCGCTCCGGCGCGAGGTCGACGATGCCGAGGTTGCGGTGTCCGCCGTTCGCCGTCGCTCTCGATCCAGCGCTCGGAGTTCGGATAGTAGTTCCAGCCCATCACGTCCGGCGGCTGCGGGCGCCGCGCCAGCTGCTCGAGCTCGGCGCGCGGGACGCCGCAGCGTTCGCGCAGGTAGCGCTCCATCGGGTGCCCGTCGACGACGCGCCCCTGCAGCAGCTCGCACGAGAGGAACATGCGCTCGCGCTTGTGCTCGACGTACGTCCGCGACGTCGTCGTCGGCGGCGGTGAAGCTCTGCAGATCTTCCGTCAGCAGGAACGTCGCGTCCGGGATGACGTCGCGAATGCGCTCGCGCGCGAGCGCGATCGCCGAGCGCTTCGTTGACGATCGCGCGCCCGAACGCGGCGTCGTCGAAGAACCGGTTCGGATACCACGTCGCGTAGAGCGTCGAGAAGCGCGCGGTCGTGAGCGGCTCGTTGATCGGCGTCCACCGCTTGATCCACGGGAAGCGGCGCGCCGTCGCGGCCGCGTACTCGGCGAACAGCTGCGGGGAAAGCCGGATCGACGAGGCTCGGTGTACGACGGCCCGCTGCCGTGGTGCAGCAGCGTGACGATCGGCTCGATGCCGCGCTCCGCGAGCGCGCGCAGCCGGCGCGTCGGCCCACGCGTAGTCGCGCACGTCCGGATGGTGCGGCGCGACCTTCTCCCACAGCACGGGATACCGCGTCGCGCGCACGCCGAGGCCGGCGATGCAGATCGATGTCGCTCTCGCGCGAACTCGTGCCCGGTCTCGCGCAGCTGATCGCGCGTGCGCAAGCGGTCGATGCGCGCGACCGTCGGCTCGGGGGACGCCCAGATCTCCGGAACGCTGCGTCGCACGGCGGTTCGGACGGCACGCTAGGACGCGACCGCCGCCGTCGTGCGCGCGAGGTCCTCGAACGTGACCAGCGCCGACGCCACGACCTGATCCATGTTGAAGTACTTGTACTCGGCGAGGCGGCCGACGAACGTGACGTGGCGCTGCGCGGCGGCGAGCGTCGCGTACTTGCGGTACAGCTCGCGGTTGTCGGGCCGCGGGATCGGATAGTACGGATCGCCTTCGCTCGACGGGTACTCGCGGCTCAGGATCGTCTTGGCGTGCCGCTGCCCGGTGAGGTGCTTGTACTCGGTCGTGCGCGTGTACGGCACGGCTGCCGTCGGGCTCGTTCACGCAGCCGACGGGCTGCACCCACGCGACGTCGCGCGTCTCGAACTCGAACTGCAGCGAGCGGTACGGCAGCTTGCCGAACTTGTACTCGAAGTACTCGTCGATCGGGCCGGTGTAGACGACGTGGTTGAAGCGCGCGCGGTCGAGGATCCACGCGAAGTCGCAGCCGGTCACGACCTCGATACGCGGGTGCGCGAGCATCTTGCTCGACCATCGCGGTGAAGCCGTCCTTCGGCATCGCCTGGAACGCGTCGGTGAAGTAGCGGTCGTCGTCGTTCGTGCGCGTCGGGATCCGCCCGCAGACCGTCGCGTCGAGCTCCGAGGGGTCGAGGCCCCACTGCTTGCGCGTATAGCCGCGGAAGAACAGCTCGTAGAGCTCGCGGCCGACGCGCGAGAGGATCATGTGCTCGGAGTTCTCGATCCGCGCGATGCGGCTCGGCGCGGCCCTCGAGGAATCGCCCGACGCCCTCGGGGTCGAGGTCGAGGTCGTACAGGCGGTTGATCGTCGTGCGGTTGATCGGAATCGGAACGAGCAGGTCCTTGACACGCGCGAGCACGCGGTGCTCGTACGGCAGCCACTCGGTGAACGCGCTCAGGTAGTCGACCACGTGCTGCGCGTTGGTGTGGAAGATATGCGGGCCGTATTGATGGAAGCGAACTCCATCCGGACTGAGCGGGTCGTGCGTGTTGCCCGCGACGTGCGGCCGTTTGTCGATCACCAAGACGCTTGCTCCGAGCTGGCTCGCGAGCCGCTCGGCGATCGTGCTGCCGGCCAAGCCGGCGCCGACCACGAGGAAGTCGTACACCTAATCTCAATTCCGCCCGGTTGCTTGCGCACCGGGACGACGGCGTGGGTTGGGTAAGCCGCGTATACCCGGAAATCTCGCAGACGCCGCTAGCTTGCTTTCTCGCCAAGGAGAACGTTCAATCCCGTACGATCCCATCGACGTCGTCGTCGTCGGCCTGCACTTGCGCTGGGGCGGCGTCTGGCAGCGGCCCAACCATCTTCTCTCGCGCATCGCGCGCGACGTTCCGGTGATCGTCCTCGAAGAGCCGCTCGTCGCGGACGCCCGTACGGAGCACGCGCCGGCCGAACGCATCACGGCCGACGAGGACCGCGTGCGGGAAGCGCGGCGGCGTCACGTCGTCACGCCGCGCCGCACGGCGCGGCCCGCGCGACGCGCTCGATGACGCCGCGCTCGCAACCGTGCGCCGCCTTGCCGGCTCGCGGCGCGCGCTCGTGTGGCTGTACACGCCGATGATGCTCGCGCTCGCCGACGCGTTCCCGGGCGCGCCGGTCGTCTACGACAAGATGGACGAGCTCGCGAAGTTCGCGCTGGCGGACCCGCGGATCGCCACGCGCGAGATGCGGCTGCTGGAACGCGCCGACGTCGTCTTCACCGGCGGGCGTTCGCTGTTCCACACGGTCGAGCACCGGGCGCGCGCGGTGCGCTGCTATCCGAGCGGCGTCGATGTCGAGCACTTCGCGCGCACGCGCGCGACGGCCGTCGCATCCCGACCTCGCGTCGCTACGCGGGCCGGCCGGTCTTCGGCTACGTCGGCGTCATCGACGAGCGGATCGACCTCGAGCTCGTCGACGCGCTCGCGGAGCGCGATCCGGACGCGGTCGTCGCGATGGTCGGCCCGGTCGTGAAGATCGATCCCTCGTCGCTGCCGCGGCGCGGCAACATCGCGTACCTCGGCAAGCGCGAGTATGCCGAGCTGCCCGCGATCCTCGCCGGCTTCGACGTCGCGCTGATGCCGTTCGCGCTGAACGAGCACACCGAGAACATCTCGCCGACGAAAACGCTCGAGTACCTCGCCGCCGGCTTGCCCGTCGTCAGCACGGCGGTTCCCGACGTCGTCGCCGACCATGCCGACGTCGTGCACGTGGCCCGCGACCGCGAAGACTTCATCGCGCTCGTCGCGCGCGCGCGCGAGCCGCGACGCGCGCGCGCGCCGCGCGCGGCGACGACGAAGGCGCACGCGCTCGACGTGGGACGCGATCGCCGCCGCGATGCGCAGCGACCTGCGGCGCGCCGGGATCGACTACGCGGCGGGCAACCCCGCGCGCAGCAACTCCGCCGCTTTGGCGTAGCACGCGCACGAGAGGCCGGTCAGGCGAACGGGGTCGATGATACGCACGCGCGCGTAGCCGTGCGCGACCATCCCCTCGTCGACGAAGCGCCCGAACGCCGAGACGATGCTCGCGCGCCGCACGCCGAGCATCATCGCGACCACGTCCTGCGTGATCTGAATGTCGTCGCCGACGCGGTCGCGCGTCGTGAGGAGCCACTTCGCCAGCCGCTGCTCGATCGTGTGGCGCGCGTTGCACGCGATCCACTGCCCGCGCACTGCGCGCTGCGCGGCCAGATAGCGGAACACCGCTTCGCGGAACGACGCGTCACGTTCGAACACGTCGCGGAACACCGCGGCGTCGAGCCGCCCGAAGCGTCCCGGCGACTGCACGACCCAGGTGTCCGGCGTCGCACGGGAGCCGAGCGCGAGCTCGCTCCCGAGGAAACCTTCGGCGCCCGACGCGTCGACCTCGACGTTCACGTCGCTCTCGAGCGGCCGCAGCGTGGAAACGATGCCGGAGAACGGAAACCACAGCGCTTCGATCGCGGCTCCGGGCGCGTGCAGCACGTCGCCGATGCCTCCTCCGTGCACCGTCATGCGCGACTCGAAGAGCTTCCGCGGCGCCGGCGCGACCCCGCTCAGAAACCGGTTTTTCTCTGCTGTGCCCGCAAGCATCGCAGACTGTCATACCCGTACATTCGAATGTCGACGGCGTCCGGCAGAACTTCACGACGCGGATGCGACCTGCAGCGTCAGCCGCACCTCCGTTCGCGCGTGGTGCGTGCGGATTTCGACGCCGTCCATGAGCGCGCGCATGATCGGCAGACCGCGGCCACGGTCCTCGCGCCGCGCCGCGGGCTTCCACTTGCCCTCGTCCTCGACCACGACGTGCAGCGTGCCGTCGGTGTGCTCGGCGTTGATGCGCACGAGCCCCGGGACGCCGCCGTACGCGTGCTCGACCGCATTGGCGAGCGCTTCGCCCGCGGCGACGACGAGCGCGAACCGCGTCTCCGAGTCGAGCCCGATCGTCGCGCGCGTAGCGGTCGAGGCTGCGCCGCACGAGCCCGACGGCGACCGGCACGGCCGTGAACGTGAAGGCGAACGCGCGCGGCGCGATCTCCGCCGCCGAGACGGTCAGCGTCGCGACGTCGTCCGTGTTGCGGTCGCCCTTGAACACGCGCTGCAGCAGGGCGCGCGCCGGCTCGCGGTCGCGGTTCAACGACCGCGTCGCGCACCGCGCGCACGAGGCGCCGCTCGCCTTCGATCACGTCGCGGTCGTGCTCGATCAGCCCGTCCGTGTACAGCGCGAAGAGCCCCCCGCCCGGGAGCGTGAAGGTCCAGTCCGTCGCATCGATGCGATCGGTGATGCCGAGCGGCACGCCGTCCTTCGGGCAGCACGTGGGCCTCGCCGTCGGGCAGCGCGAGCACCGGCGACGGGTGGCCTGCCGATGCGTACGTGATCGTCCCCTCACGCGGGTCGGCGATGCCGAAGATGGCCGTCACCATGACCGGGTTCGCGCGCATGTTGACGATCGTGTTCGCGCGCTCGAGCACGAGCGAGGGTGAGTTCGGGTTCAGGGCCGCGGCGCGGAACGCTTGGCGCACTTCGCCCATCACGATCGCGGCACGCAGACCGTGGCCCGCGACGTCGCCGATGGAGAAGGCGATGCGACCGTCGGGGATGCGGAACGCATCGTACCAGTCGCCGCCGACGATCGCTTCCTCCGCGCCGGGCAGGTATGCCGCGTCGAACGTCAGGTGGTCGTCGATCGGCAGCCGCTCCGGCAGCAGCGCGCGCTGCAGGGTGTCGGCGACGAGGTGCTCGCGCGCGTAGACCTGTCCCGCATCGACCGAGACCGCGATGCGCAGCGCGAGCTCGTCCCAGACGTCGAGCCCGCTTTCGGCATCCGGCTCGACGGCGGCGCCGGCGACCCGCATGACGCCGAGCTTCTTGCCGCGCGCCACCAGCGGAAACACGGTCTGCGCATCGCCGAAGCGGCCGGCGCGCGTGATCGTCGTCGCGATGTCGCCCTCGTCGATGTCGACGGAAAAGCCTTCGGCGAACGACGGCACGACCAACCGCGCGACCGCGTCGAGCATCTGCGCGTAGTCGAAGGATTCCGCGAGCTCACGGCTCGCGGAGACGAGGAACCGCAAAGATGCGGCGAGGGGCCGGTTTTCGATCACGCTCCCCTTCCCCGCGCCGGCGGCGCTCAAACGCGCCGGCGGCGAACGGGCAGCGCAACGCGCACGTGGTTGCCGCGTTCCGGCAGGCGATCGGCGCGCATGTCGCGCCCGAGCGTCGCGACGATGAACAGACCTCGGCCGCGCTCGCTCATCACGTCGTCGGGCAGCGTCGAGCGAAGGTCGAACCCGCTGCCGCGGTCGAGCACGTGCAGCACCGGCCCCTCGCCGCCCCATTCGAGATCGATGTCGATCGCGCCGGGCGCGTAGCGCACGACGTTGCCGATCAGCTCGCCGAAGATGAGCTCCGCCGCGCCGATGTCGGAATCGTCGGTCGCCTCGCGCGCGAGCGCGGCGACGAACGACGCGCGCACGCTCTGCGCGGCGATCGCATCGGCCGACTCGAACGACCAGTGCGTCTCGCGCCCGAGCGTGAGCGTGAGGATCGCGACGTCGTCGCGCGGGGCGCTGCGCAGGACGAGCTCCCGGATCAGGTTCGCGGGCGACTGCGCGTGCATGACCGCGTCGCGCGCCAGCGCGGTTCGGAGCCTCGCCTCGCCTTCGATCACGTCGCGCGTCGCCTCGATCAAGCCGTCGGTGTAGAGCACGATCAGCGATCCCGGCGGGATGCCGACGAGCGTGCGCGTGCGCCGCTCGGCTGCGACGGGAACGCCGAGCGGGAGCCCGGCGCCCTCGAGCGCGAGCAGCGTGCCGTCGGGACGCCGCATCAGTCCCGCGGGATGCCCCGCCGATGCGTATGCCAGCGACCACGAGCGCGGGTCGAGCACGCCGACGAACGCGGTGACCAGCCGTTCGTGGTATTCGAGCTGCATCGCCGCCTCCGTCGCGAGGAGGATTGCGCTCGGCTCGAGGCCTTGCAGAGCCGCCACGCGGATCGACTGCCGCACGGCGCCCATCAGCACCGCGGCGTCGAGACCTTTGCCGGCGACGTCGCCGACGGTCATCGCGAGCCGCCCGTCCGGCAGCGGAAACGCGTCGTACCAGTCGCCGCCGACGCTCAGCTCGTCGGACGCGGCGATGTACACTGCGTCCAGCACGAGGCCCTGGAATTGGGGCAGCGTCTTCGGCAGCGCCGCGCGCTGAAAGCTGTCGACGATGCGCTGCTGCAGCCGGTACTGGCGCACGTTCTCGTACGCCAGCGCGACGCGCTTCCCGAGCAGCTCGGCGACGTTCAGGTCGGAGTCGTCGTACGCGGGCGCTTCCGCGCCGCGGAGCAGCAGCAGCGCGCCGGTGCGCTCGCCGCGCACGACGAGCGGCACGACGATCGCACTGGCGAGGTCGAGCTCGCTCGTCAACGCGAAATGCCGTTCGTCGCGTGCCGACGCGCGGATCTGCTCCGGCGGGATCCGCGGCACGAGCATGCTGCGGCCGGCGCCGATCAGCTGCGCGATCGTATCCTCGCGCCGCACGGGGTAGCGCCGCGCGGCCTCCCATCCGCGGGCGAGGCGCTCGGGGTCGGCGTGCGCGAGCGCGACGACGCGAACGCCGCCGCCCGGCTCGCGGATGTAGATCGCGAACCAATCGGCGATGCTGCGCGCCGCGAGCGCGGCGACCTCGTCGAAGATCTGCTGCTCGTCGGTCGCGCTCGCCAGCACATCGCTGACGGCGGCGAGAAATGCGAGCGCCGCCTCCGCGCGGAAGCGGTCGTCGACGTCGACGGCGGTGGCGACCCATCCCGCCGGCGAGCCGTCGGCCTCGAACGCGGGCGCCGCGCGAACGAGGAACCAGCGGTACACGCCGTCCTCGGCGCGGCGGATGCGGCACGGAAGCTCGAGCGCTTCGTGCGTCTTCACCGCTTCGACCCAGCGCGCGATCAGCGGCACGCGGTCGACCGGGTGCAGCGCGCGCTCGCGGCCCGGACCCGCCGTCTCCTCGAGGGTGAGGCCGGTGTATGCGACCCAGCGCTCGTTGACGAACTCGAGCGCGTTGTTCGCGTCGAGCGTCCACACGAGCTGCGGCATCGCCTCGGCCAACCGGCGGTACCGCTCTTCGCTCGTCCGCAGCGCGCGAGTCAGCTCGTCGGCGGTCCCGGAATCCGTGTGCCCCACGCCGCGTCACACTTCGGACGCGTACGCGGAGTACCCCTCGGTCGCACGGTAACGGCGGGCGCCTCCGATCCGTACGTCCAACATTCCAGCGCATTCGTTTTGCGCACGCGGCCGACGGGTAGCTTGCTCGTTGGACGGTGCCGTTTCTCTTCCGTAAATGCCGATACGGAGAGTGCGGCCATTTGGCCATTTCGTCGCGCATCGTCCCCAGGAGAAATCGCGCATGCCCTCTGCCGCCGCGCTCGCCGCCGGAAAGCCGAAAGCGAACGGAAAGCCGTCACCGTCGACGAACGGACACGCCGGCCCACGCGACGCGACGAAACGCCAGCTGCTGAACGCGCTGCGCGCCGTCGCTCGCGGCGACTTCACGGTGAAGCTGCCGAACTCATGGGACGGCATCGACGCCGACATCGCGGAAGCGTTCAACGAGCTCGTCGCGATGGACGCGCGCATGCTGCGCGAGTTCGAGCGGATCTCGACGGTCGTCGGACACGAAGGCCGGCTGGGCCAGCGCGCCGAGGTGCAAGCACCCGGGTCGTGGGGCGACAAGCTGCTCGCCGTCAACCGCCTCATCGACGACCTCACGCATCCGATCGCGGAAGCGAGCCGCGTGCTCGGCGCGGTGGCGCGCGGCGACCTCTCGCAGCAGATGTCGCTCGAGGTCGACGGACGTCCGCTCAAGGGTGAGTTCCTGCGCAGCGCGCGCACGATCAATGCGATGGTCGATCAGCTCAACTCGTTCGCGGGCGAGGTCACGCGCGTCGCGCGCGAGGTCGGATCCGAAGGTATTCTCGGCGGACAGGCGCACGTGCGCGGTGTCGCCGGCACGTGGAAGGACCTGACGGACTCCGTCAACCTGATGGCCGGTAATTTGACCAGCCAGGTCCGCAACATCGCCGAGGTGACGACGGCCGTCGCGAACGGCAACCTCTCGAAGAAGATCACCGTCGAGGCGCGCGGCGAGATTCTGCAGCTGAAAGAGACCATCAACACGATGGTCGACCAGCTCAACACGTTCGCGGCCGAAGTGACGCGCGTCGCGCGCGAGGTCGGCTCCGAAGGACGGCTCGGCGGACAAGCGGACGTGCGCGGCGTCGCCGGTACGTGGAAAGACCTCACCGACTCGGTCAACACGATGGCCGGCAACCTGACGAGCCAGGTCCGCAACATCGCCGAAGTGACGACGGCCGTCGCCAAGGGCGATCTCTCGAAGAAGATCACGGTCGACGTCAAGGGCGAGGTGCTCGAGCTCAAGGGCACGATCAACACGATGGTCGACCAGCTCAACGCGTTCGCCGGCGAGGTGACGCGCGTGGCGCGCGAGGTCGGCACCGAAGGGCGCCTGGGCGGCCAGGCCGTCGTCGAAGGCGTCGCGGGCACGTGGAAAGACTTGACGGACTCGGTCAACACGATGGCGCGCAACCTGACGGGCCAGGTCCGCAACATCGCCGAGGTGACGACGGCCGTCGCGAAGGGCGACCTTTCAAAGAAGATTACCGTCGACGTGAAGGGTGAGGTCGCCGACCTCAAGGTCACCGTCAACACGATGGTCGACCAGCTCAACGCGTTCGCGGGCGAGGTCACGCGCATCGCGCGCGAGGTCGGAACCGAAGGCCGCCTCGGCGGACAGGCGCAGGTCGAAGGCGTGGCCGGCACGTGGAAAGACTTGACGGACTCCGTCAACACGATGGCCTCGTCGCTCACCGCGCAGGTTCGCAACATCGCCGAAGTCACGACCGCCGTTGCGAACGGCGACCTCTCCAAGAAGATCACCGTCTCCGTGCGCGGCGAGGTGCTCGAGCTGAAGACGACGATCAACACGATGGTCGACCAGCTGAACAGCTTCGCGGGTGAGGTGACGCGCGTCGCGCGCGAGGTCGGCACCGAGGGACGCCTCGGCGGACAAGCCGACGTGCGCGGCGTCGCCGGTACGTGGAAAGATTTGACCGACTCGGTCAACTCGATGGCCGGCAACCTGACGAACCAGGTCCGCAACATCGCCGAGGTGACGACGGCCGTCGCGCGCGGCGACCTCTCGAAGAAGATCACGGTCGACGTCAAGGGCGAGGTGCTCGAGCTCAAGGGCACCATCAACACGATGGTCGACCAGCTCAACTCGTTCGCCGGTGAGGTGACGCGCGTGGCGCGCGAGGTCGGCACCGAAGGACGGCTCGGCGGACAGGCGCAGGTCGAAGGCGTCGCGGGGACGTGGAAAGATTTGACCGACTCGGTCAACTCGATGGCCGCGAACCTGACGAACCAGGTGCGCAACATCGCCGACGTCACGACCGCGGTCGCGAACGGCGACCTCTCGAAGAAGATCACCGTCGACGTGCGCGGCGAGATGGCCGAACTGAAGAGCACGGTCAACACGATGGTCGACCAGCTCAACGCGTTCGCCTCCGAAGTCACGCGCGTCGCGCGCGAGGTCGGATCGGAAGGACGCCTCGGCGGCCAGGCCTACGTGCAGGGCGTCGGCGGCACGTGGAAAGACCTCACCGACAACGTCAACTTCATGGCGTCGAACCTCACCTCGCAGGTGCGAAACATCGCCGACGTGACGACCGCCGTCGCGAAGGGCGATCTTTCGAAGAAGATCACCGTCGACGTCAAGGGCGAGATGCTCGAGCTGAAGGCGACCGTCAACACGATGGTCGACCAGCTGAACAGCTTCGCGGCCGAGGTCACGCGCGTCGCGCGCGAGGTCGGCACCGACGGCAAGCTCGGCGGTCAGGCCGTCGTCCCCGGCGTCGGCGGCACGTGGAAGGACCTCACCGACTCCGTCAACTCGATGGCGAGCTCGCTCACCGCGCAGGTCCGCAACATCGCCGACGTGACGACGGCCGTCGCACGCGGCGACCTCTCGAAGAAGATCACGGTCGACGCCCGCGGCGAGATTCTCGAGCTCAAGGGCACCATCAACACGATGGTCGACCAGCTCAACGCGTTCGCCGGCGAGGTGACGCGCGTCGCGCGCGAGGTCGGCTCCGAAGGCATCCTCGGCGGCCAGGCGCAGGTGCAAGGCGTCAGCGGCACGTGGAAGGACCTCACCGACTCGGTCAACTCGATGGCGGCGAACCTGACGAACCAGGTCCGCAACATCGCGAAGGTGACGACCGCCGTCGCGAACGGCGACCTCTCGAAGAAGGTCACCGTCGACGTCCGCGGCGAGATGCTCGAGCTCAAGGACACCATCAACACGATGGTCGAGCAGCTCAACGCGTTCGCCGGCGAGGTGACGCGCGTCGCGCGCGAGGTCGGCTCCGAAGGCATCCTCGGCGGCCAGGCGCAGGTGCCGGGCGTCGCGGGCACGTGGAAAGACTTGACGGACTCCGTCAACACGATGGCCGGCAACCTGACCAGTCAGGTGCGCGGCATCGCGAAGGTCGTCACGTCGGTCGCGAACGGCGACCTGCAGCGCAAGCTGATCGTCGATGCGAAGGGCGAGATCGCGGCGCTCTCCGACACGATCAACGGGATGATCGACACGCTCGCGATCTTCGCCGACCAGGTGACGTCGGTCGCACGCGAGGTCGGCTTCGAAGGAAAGCTCGGCGGTCAGGCCGAGGTTCCCGGCGCCGCGGGCCTGTGGCGCGACCTGACGGACTCGGTGAACCAGCTCGCCGCGCAGCTCACCTCGCAGATCCGCGCGATCGGCGAAGTCGCGACCGCGGTGACGAAGGGCGACCTCTCGCGCACGATCGACGTCGGCGCGCAGGGCGAGGTCGGCCAGCTCACCGAGAACGTCAACGAGATGATCCGGAACTTGCGCGACACGACGCGCAAGAACCAAGAGCAGGACTGGCTCAAGACCAACCTCGCTCGCTTCACCGGCATGCTGCAGGGCCAGAAGGACATCAAGACGGTCGCGAAGCTCATCATGAGCGAGCTGGCGCCGCTGGTGAACGCGCAGGTCGGCATCTTCTACCTCAACGAGCCGATCGACGACGCGCCGCTCGCTGCGCTTCACCGCGGGTTACGCGGCGCCGAAGCGCCGCGGCACGCTGCAGTTCTCGCCGGGCGAAGGGCTCGTCGGCCAGTGCATCGTCGAGAAGGACCGCATCCTCGTCGCGAACGTGCCGGCCGACTACCTGCAGGTGAGCTCGGGGACGGGCCACTCGCAGCCGCTCAACGTCGTCGTGCTGCCGGTGCTGTTCGAGGGCGACATCAAAGCCGTCATCGAGCTGGCGTCGTTCGAGACGTTCAGCGACAACCACTTGCTCTTCCTCGACCAGCTCACGCAGTCGGTCGGCATCGTGCTCAACACGATCGCGGCGAACATGCGCACGGAAGAGCTGCTGAAGCAGTCGCAGTCGCTCACGATCGAGCTGCAGTCGCAGCAGGAGGAGCTGCAGCAGACCAACGAGGAGCTCGAGGAGAAAGCGCGTCTGCTCGCCGAGCAGAACGAAGAGGTCGAGAAGCGCACGCGCGAGATCGAAGAAGCGCGCCGCGCGCTCGAGCAAAAGGCCGAGCAGCTCGCGCTCACCTCGAAGTACAAGTCGCAGTTCCTCGCCAACATGTCGCACGAGCTGCGCACGCCGCTCAACTCGCTGCTGCTGCTCTCGAAGCAGCTCAGCGAGAACAAGGAGCAGAACCTCTCCGGCAAGCAGGTCGAGATGGCGCAGACGATCCGCCGCGCCGGCAGCGACCTGCTCACGCTGATCAACGACATCCTCGACCTCTCGAAGATCGAGTCGGGGACGACCTCGGTCGACATCGCCGAGCAGCGCATCACCGACATCTGCGACGACGTCGAGCGCACGTTCCGCGGCGTCGCCCAGGAGCGCGGCCTGCTCTTCGCGATCCACGTCGGCGACGGCGTGCCGGACGGGATCGAGACCGACCAGACGCGCCTGATGCAGATCCTCAAGAACCTGCTCTCGAACGCGTTCAAGTTCACGGGCCACGGTTCGGTGGAGCTCGACGTGAGCCGCGCGATCCGCACGATCGACGGCGTGAGCGCGCCGTTCGTCGCGTTCTCCGTGCGCGACACCGGGATCGGGATCCCGGCCGACAAGCACAACGTGATCTTCGAGGCGTTCCAGCAAGCCGACATGTCGACCGCGCGCAAGTACGGCGGCACGGGCCTCGGACTCGCGATCTCACGCGAGATCGCGGGCCTGCTCGGCGGCGAGATGACCGTGGAGTCGGAGCCCGGCGCGGGCTCGACGTTCACGTTCTACCATCCGGTCGAGCGCAGCGCGCGCAGCAACGCGGACATGCTGACCGCGCCGCCGCGCCCGCGGTCGGCCGCGCGGACGTTCGCGCCGGTGCCGGTCATCACGTCCCCGGTTCCGCTCATCACGGGACCGGTCGACGACGACCGCGGCGCCGTGCGCCCGGAGGATCGCGTCGTGCTCATCGTCGAGGACGACGCGACGTTCGCGCGCATCCTGCTCGGGCTCGCGCGCGACCGCGGCTTCAAGGGGCTCATGGCGAACTCCGGGGCGGAAGGGCTCGCGCTCGCGCGGCAGTTCGTGCCGGATGCGATCACGCTCGACATCGGACTGCCCGACGTCGACGGCTGGTCGCTGCTCGACCAGCTGAAGCGCGATCCCGCGACCAAGGCGATCCCCGTGCACGTGATCTCCGGCGAGGAGCAGTGGCAGAAGGCGCTCGACAGCGGCGCCTTCGCGCACCTCAAGAAGCCCGCCAGCGAGGAAGCGCTCACGCAGGCATTCGACAACCTGTTGGGATTCGCCGATGCCGCGTCGCGCAACGTGCTCGTCGTCGAGGACGACGTGACGCAGCTCTCCGCGATGGCGAACTTGATCGAGTCGGGCGAGGTGATCGTCACGGCCGTCTCGACCGGCGCGCAGGCGCTCGCCGCGCTCGACGGCGCGCGGTTCGACTGCGTCATCGTCGACCTCGGCCTGCCGGACATCGAAGGCACCGCGCTGATCGCGGCGATCAAAGGCCATCCCGCCCACGTGCGCGTACCGGTAATCGTCTACACCGGCCGCGAGCTGACGGAACAGGAAGACGCGGCGATCCGCCGCCTCTCCGAGTCCGTCATCGTCAAGGACGCGATGTCGCCGGAGCGGCTGATCGAAGAGACATCGTATTTCCTGAACCAGGTCGAGGCGAGGCTTCCGGAGGCGAAGCGTCCCGTGAACCATGGCAACACGAACGGCAACTCACTCGAGGGCCGCACGATCCTCATCACCGACGACGACACGCGCAACATCTACGCATTGCGCAGCGCGCTCGAGGACTTCAAGATGAACGTCCTGAGCGCGGAGTCGGGCGCGGAAGCGATCGGCCTGCTCCGCACGCACGCCGAGATCGACGTCGTCCTGATGGACATCATGATGCCGGAGATGGACGGCTACGAGACGATCCGCCGCATCCGCGCGCGCGATGAGTGGAAGAACCTTCCGATCATCGCGCTCACGGCGAAGGCGATGCTCGGCGACCGCGAGCAGTGTCTCGCCGCCGGCGCGTCGGAGTACATCTCCAAGCCGGTCGACATCGACCAGCTGGTCGCGCTCGTACGCGTTTGGCTGAACGTCGCGGCATGAGTCCCGTTGTCGAACGAAGCGGGGGCCGCTTTGTTCGCTAGCCTTTATCCAGCGAAGCGGAGACCGCTTTGCTAGCGAAAGGCGCAGCGGCCGAGCCTTCGGCTCCGCCTCGTTCGGCCGTCGTCGCGCTCGGCTCGAGCGGAAACGGCGCCTCGAACGGCGTCGGTGTCGCCGACCTCGAGCTGCACCTTCTGCTCGAGGCGGTGTATCGCGTCTCCGGGTTCGACTTTCGCGAGTACGCGCCGGCGACGCTGAAGCGACGCGTCGCGGAGCGCGTGCGGCTCGAGTCGGTCGCGACGATCTCGGGACTGCTCGAGCGCGTGCTGCACGATCCGCCGGCCATGGCGCGCTTCGTCGACGCGATCGCGCACAACCCGGGCTCGCCGTTCCGCGAGCCGCAGTTCTTCACCGCGTTCCGCGAACGCGTGCTGCCGCGGCTGCGCACGTTCCCGCACGTGCGCGCGTGGGTCATCGGCTGCGGGGAAGACGCGTACTCGCTGGCGATCCTGCTGCGCGAGGCGGAGTTCTACCATCGCACGCGGATCTACGCGACGCTCGCGGGCGAGGCCGCCGTCGACCGCGCGAAGGCCGGCACGTTCTCGGCGGAGCTTCTCGACGAGTACGCCGAGCGCTACCGTGAGGCCGGCGGCTCGCGCCGCTTCTCCGACTACGTCGACGTGATCGGCGCCCAGTGCGTGTTCAAGCCCGGATTGCGCGAGCAGATCGTCTTCGCGCAGCACAACCTCGTCACGGACGCTTCGTTCAACGAGTTCCACCTCGTCTTCGCGCGCAACGTGATCTCACACTTCAATCGGTCGCTCGCGTACCGCGCGCACCAGGTCGTCTTCGAGAGCATCGTGCGCCTCGGCTACCTCGGCTTGTCGTCGAAAGAGACGCTGCAGTACACGCCCCACCAGCGGGCGTACGAGGAGATCGCGAACACCGAGCGGTTCTACCGCCGGCTGCGCTGACGCCCTAGCAGACGTCGTCCGGCAGCGACCAGAACGCGGGCCGGCGCCGGTACGCGGCGAGCGGGATCGGATCGTTCGGCCCGCGCTGCGCTCGGCGGCGAAGGTCTTCGAGCAGCTCGGCCCGCCGCTCGCGCAGCGTGGCCGCGATCTCTTGCGCGCGACGAAGACGCTGCTCGTCACGGCGCCGGCGATCATCGATCATGCGCGGCCTTTACCCGGCTAACGTCCCCGAGGGGCAGTCAAGCGTCGCGCGGCCCGGTGCGTAAAGTTCTCGGCCGAACGGTCGCGGGCGGCAGAGGCGGTTGCCAGCGCTTGTCTAAAGTTGCTCCCAGGAAAGCGAGGCTGCATTGGCCTACGAGGTTATCAAGCGCGTCAGCGGGCGGGCGTACCGGTACCGGGTCGAAAGCTTTCGGGATCCGGAGACGCGGCGCGTCCGCGGGCGCTGGACGTATCTCGGCCGCGTCGATCCCGTCGATGCCGGCCTGCCCGCACGGCCGGCGAAGCCGTCGTCGCGCGAGCGGCTGCTCGACGCGGTGTCGCGGCTGCTCGCGAACGGCGACGCCGAGTCCCTTTCGGCGGGCACGATCGCGCGCGAAGCGGGCGTCGCGTACGGCACGTTCTACCGCTACTTCGCCGACCGCGCGACCGCGGTGCGCGAGGCGCTGCTCCGCGACGGTCTGCCGATGGCCGACGTGCAGGCCGCATTCGCCGCGCCCGCCGGAACGCGCCCCGACGAGCACGCGCGTGTCGCGGCGTGGCTGCGCGATACGGCGAACGACGCGCGCGTGCGGCGCGGCGTCGTGCGCGCGTGGCACGTCTACTCGAACGCCGACGATGCGGTCGTGAAGGCACGGCGCCGGGCCGTCGACACCGCGGTCGACCAGGTCGCCGCGTATCTCGAATCGCTTCGCGCGTCGGGCGTCGCGACGGTCGCCTCGCCGCGCTTCGCCGCATACGCGCTCGTCGCGCTCGCGGTGGCGCTCGGACGCGACGCGGCGCTCGACGACGACATGGCGGCGGAGCAGGTCGAAGGGATCGTCGCGCTCGCACTCGACCTGTGCGGGCTGGCCTGAACGGTTAGCCGATCAGCCCGCGGCGGTACGCCTCGACGGCCGCGTGCGTCCGATCCTCCGCGGCGAGCTTCATGAGGATGTCGGCGACGTGACCCTTCACCGTGCCGAGGCTCACGTGCAGCCGGCGCCCGATCTCGAGGTTGCCGACGCCGTCGGCGATCAGCCGCAGGATCTCGGTTTCGCGCGGCGTCAGGGGAGAGGGGTCGGGGCGTGACGGTCTGCCCCCCGCGCGCCTCAGCACGACGTGCGCGACGCGCGCGTCGAAGTACGCGCCGCCCGCCGCGACGGCACGGACCGCGTCGACGACGACGCTCGCATCGGACGACTTGACGCAGTAACCGTCGGCGCCGGCGGCGAGCGCGGCGAGCACCTCGTCGTCCATGTCGTGCATCGTGAGGATCACGACGCGCGGCGCGTCCGGACGCGACTTGAGCTCGCGCGTGAGCGCGATCCCGTCCTTGCCGGGAAGTCCGAGATCCACGACGGCGACATCCGGCTTCGACGCTTCGATCGCGGCGGTCGCCGCGATGCCGTCGGAGGCCTCCCCGACGACATCGATGCCCGCGGCCTCCAGCGACGTGCGCAGGCCCGCCCGAACCAAGGCATGATCCTCGACGATCGCGACGCGGATCGCGCTCATGCGCTCGCCTTCGGCAGCGTCAGCCGAAAGACGATCCGCGGGGCGCGCGCGGCTCGTACGCGACCGAGCCCGACGTCTCTTCGGCGATGCGGCGCACGATGTACAGCCCGAGCCCCGTTCCGCCAGCGCGCGCGCCGCTCGAGAACCGCTGGAACAGCGTGCCGCGGGTGCGGTCGTCGATCCCGTAACCGTCGTCGGCCACCGCGACCTCGACGGCGTCGCGGGCGGACGCGACGCGCACGTCGACGCTGCCGCCGCGCGGTGTGTGCTGCAGGGCGTTCGCCACGAGGTTCGCGATCGCGCGCTTGAGCTCCGCGCGCGAGCCGCGCGTCGTCGCGGCTACCTCGGCGTGTGCGCTCAGCGCGACGCCGCGCGCCTCCGCCATCGCGCGCATCTCCGAGGCGATCTCGCGCGCGAGCGATGGAACGTCGACGAGCTCGCGCTCCGTTCGGCGCTCGCCGGACTCGAAGCGTGCGACCAGCAGCAGCGTCTCGGCGAGCCGCGCGAGGTCGTCGACCGAGATCAGGCTTTCGCGCAGCACGCCCGCGTACGCGTCAGGCAGCGCGCCGTACGCGCCGCCGGCGGCCTGCCGCAGCGTCATCGACAGCGCGGCGAGCGGCGTGCGCAGATCGTGCGAGAGTGCGTACACGAGGTCGCGGATCACGTCCTGCCGCTCGCTCAACGCCTCGTTCCGCTCCGCGAGCTCGGCGAAGAGCCGCGCCTGCGCGAGCGCGTCGACCGCGATCGTCGCGAACGCGCGCGCCAGCCCGACCGCATCAGCGGCGACGTCGTCGCGCGACGCGGCGACGACGACCCCGAACGCCGTTCCGCGGTCGGCGAGCGGGATCGCGACCGCGCTGCGCGCGCCGTACGCGTCGAGCACGAGCCGCCCGACGGGATCGAGCGCGCGAACGATCGTCACGGACCGATCGTCGGCCGCGCGGTGGGTGAGCGAGACGATCTCCGGCGGCGGACGCTCGTCCACGACGTCCACCTCGCCGGCGCCGTCGCGCACCGCGAGCATCTCGCCTTCGCCCGCCGGATACCAGAACGCGGCCTCGGCGCCGAGCAGGCGCGCCGCTTCGCGCACGATCGCACGCGTGACGAGATCGCGCGACAGCGACGCGTGCAGACGGTCCGCGGCAGCGGCGAGCGCGGCTTCGCGCCGCGCGCGCGCCTCCTGCGCGGCAAGGCGCCCGACGTGCTGCGCGCGCTCCTGCACCGCGGTGCTCAAGTAGCCGACCATCACGATCGAGAGCATCGAGAGGAAACGGTCGCCGACACCGATCGGCTCCCAGCGGTAGCCGTCGTGCGCGGCATTGATGAAGGCAGCCACGACGTCGGCGGCCAGCGCCGCCACGACGAGCACGAACGTGAGGCGCCGGCTTTGCGTGAGCGCGGCGAGCACGATCGGAACGTCGAGCAGAATCGCGACGACGAGCGCTTGCGGCGTGAGCGCGTCGACGACGAACACGGCCAGCAGCAGCGTGAACGCCGCCGCGGCGACGGGTTGCGCGCGCACGGTGGGCGGCTTCGGGGATGTGCCGGGGGGCCCTCCGAAAGCGTCGACGGTGCGCGACGATCGGGACGCCACGGCGCTACGGCGGTCGAAGAGCGCGGCGCTGCTCGCCGAGCTCGGCACGACGCCGAAGCTCACGATCTACCTCGGCAGCGCGCCCGGCGCGGGGAAGACGCACCGGCTGCTGATGGACGCCCTCGGCGAGATCAAAGCGGGCCGCCGCGTGGCGATCGGCTGGATCGAGCTGAAGCACCGCCCGCAGCTCGAGCGCCTCGCGGCGAGCATTCCGCGCATCCCGCCGCGGCGGTTCGCCGCCACCGAGCTGTTCGTCGAGGATGTCGACCTCGCGGCCGCGCTCGCGTGCGATGCCGATACGATCGTGCTCGACGAGCTCGCGCACGCGAACCCGCCCGGAGCCGAGCACGCGAAGCGCTGGCAAGATGCCCTCGCGCTGCGCGAGGCCGGCAAGTCCGTCCTCGGCGCGTTCAACGTGATGCACCTGGACACGGTCGCGCCCGTCGCGGAACGCATCGCCGGCTATCCGATCCGCGAGCTCGTGCCGATCGGTTTCCTGCGGCGTGCCGACCGGGTGATCGCGCTCGACGTCGCGCCGTCGATTCTCGAGTCGCGGCTTCGCAGCGGCCGCATCGTGCGCGACGAGGACGTCGAGCGCGCCGCGAGCGGTCCTTTCCAGCCGGCGAAGCTCGAGATGATGCGCGAGCTGCTGCTGCGCGTCGTCGACGATTTGACGATCCCCGTCGTCGCGCCCAGCAAGGTGTCGACGGCGCTCGCCGTCGTGACGAGCGCGGCGGACCCCGAGCCGTTCGTGCGCCGCGCGGCGGCGTTCGCCGACGCGCTGGACCTCGCGCTCGAAGTCGCGGCCGCCGGCGGGGTCGATCGCGAGCGCCTCGCCGACGTGACGGTGCGCGCGGAGGGCGGCGTCGTCGCGATGCCGGACGGGATCGAGCGCGGCGAGCTGCGCAGCGCGCGCGCGTCGCTGCTCATCGTGCCGCGCGGGGACCTCGCGGATCGCGTGCTCGGCGCGCCGTGGATCGCGACGTCTTCGTGGCGGACCCGTCCGCCGGACCCGCAGGCGCACGGCTCGCTGCGACGGACGCGGCGAGCGCGGAGCGCGTGCCGGGCACGCGCGGCAAGCTGACGATCTACCTCGGCTCGGTCGCGGGCAGCGGCAAGACCTACGCGATGCTGGACCGCGCGCACCAGCTGCTCGAGGAAGGCGTCGAACGTGGTCGCCGCGCTCGTCGAGACGCACGGCCGCGCGGAGACGGCTGCGCTGCTGACGGGCATCGAGCGGATTCCGCGACTGCCGAACGGCGAGCTCGACGTCGGCGAGCTGCTGGCGCGCGCACCGCGGGTCGCGCTCATCGACGAGCTCGCGCACACGAACCAAGGCGACGGCGCGCACGCGAAGCGCTACGAGGACGTCAACGCCGTGCTGCGCAGGGGCATCGACGTGATCACGACGCTCAACGTGCAACACCTCGAAGGCGTCGGCGACGCGGTCGAACGGCTGACGGGCAAGCGCATGCAGGAAACGCTGCCCGACAGCGTGCTCGAAGCCGCCGACGAGGTGATCTTCATCGACGTCACGCCGGACGTGCTGCGCCAGCGCCTGCGCGAAGGCAAGATCTACGCGCGCGAGCGCATCGAGGCGGCGCTGAGCAACTTTTTCCGCACCGAGAATCTTGCCGCGCTGCGCGAGCTCGCCGTGCGCGAGGTGCGGCGCGCGCGCTCCGCGCGCCGGCGCGAGCGGCCGTTCGCGCGCGTCGTGCTCGGCGTCGCGCCGCGCGAACGGGACACGCGCTGATCGAGCGCGCATCGCGCGCCTCGCGCGGCGGCTCGGCATCGGGCTGCGCGTCGTCATGGTCGCCGCGCGCGACGACGTGGCCTCGAACGTCGCCGCGCCGAGCGTCTGGCGGCCGCGACGGTCGCGTTGAGCGGCACGTTCCTCGCCGAGACCGCGCGCGATCCGGCGGAGCGCGATCGCCCGAATGCTGGAGGACGGCGACGTGCTGGTCGTCGAGTCGCCGCGCAAGCGCCGGCGGTTGCTGTTCGGACGGCGGTCGTTCGCGGTCCGCGCGCTGGCGGCCGGCGCGCGCGAGTTGCTCGTGCTCGTACCGCGTCAGAAGTAGTAGCTCGCGCCGAAACCGACGGTGTGGTACCGGCCCGTCGCCGTCGTCGGCGAGAACGCGCTCGACGCGTCGAGCTGCAGCCGCGGTCCAAGGTCGCGCGTCACGCCGAACATGTACTGCGTGCGCGTCGCGGACGCCGGGCCGATCGCGTTCGAGAACGACGCGATCTCGGCGAAGAGTCCGGTCGAGTTCGGCAGCGACGCGTTCGACGACGAGCGTCGGGACGAACGACGACCAGCGCTGCGCGCCGTTCGTCTGCGAGCTCGGTCGAGACGCGTGCTGCCGAGCGAGAACGCCGGGCTCACCACGTACGCGAGGTTCAGCGCGTACGCCGACGTCGTGCCGTTCGCGGAACCGCCGTTGACGCCGGTCGGCGCAGTGAAGTTCGCCTGCCCGCCGTAGCTGAACTTCGGCGTGTAGCCGAAGACGTATTTCAGTCCGGCGCCGGTGTCGGCCGTGGCCGTCGCCGACGCCGCCCGCGCTCGTTCGGATCAGCGACGGCGGCGCGATCTGCAGCTCGAGCGCCGGGATCGCCGTGCCGGCGCGGATCAGCGAGTTCGGATACGTCACCGTGTTGCCGCCGCCCGTGCTCGACGTCGAGTTGACGTAGCCGCCTTCGATCTCGACGTGGTCCGGGACGCACGGTGCAGACCGAGTTCGTGACGGACGGACGCGTGACGATCGCGGCGATCGACGTGCACGGATCGTTGGCCCCGAGCGCCGGGCCGATCGCGTTCGGTGAGGCGGACGGACTCGGCGACGGCGTCGCCGGCGTCTGCGCCGCGCCGCGCGGAGCGCTCAACAAACACGGCGGCGCCGAGAGCCGCTGCCGCGACCGTCCGCATCGCGATCACTTCCCCATGGCGCCCTGGGCGTCCATCGCGCGGTTCAGCGCAGCACGTTCACGTGCGGCTCGCCGAGCAGGCCGAACTGCCGCGGGATCACGTTGCGCGGCGAACGATCGCGCGCACCGCGGCGGGCGTCATGCCGCGCGCTTTCGCGACGCGGCGCGCCTGATAGTACGCGCCGGCGGGCGAGATGTCGGGGTCGATGCCGCTCGCACTCGACGTGACAAGATCCACCGGAATCGGTCCGGTCGCATCGGGGTTGTCCTTCTTCAGCGCCGCAATCGCGCTTTTCGCGCCGTCGACGAGCTTCTTGCTCGTCGGCCCGTCGTTCGTGCCGCCGGTCGAGGTCGGATCGTAGCCTTTCCCCGCGGCAGACGGACGCCCGTGAAAGTACCGCGGTTTCGTCCAGTTCTGGCCGACGAGCTCGGAGCCGAGGAGCGTCCCGTTGCGGCCCGCGATCAGCGAGCCTTGGCCTGGTGCTGGAAGAGCACGGTGCCGAGCGCCCAGATCGCCGCCGGATACACGAGACCCAGCGCGACCACGCTGACGACGGCGGTGTAGAGCAAGGAGGTCGCGAGATGCCGCAGCGTGCCGTCGTCCGCGACCCGCCGCCTTCGTCGTCTTCATTCCGTCATTGCCCCGGTGAGATGCAAGCCCGACAAGATCAGGTCGACCGCCTTGATGCCGATGAACGGCACGATGAGGCCGCCGAGGCCGTAGATGAGCACGTTATCGCGCAGTACCGCATCCGCGCCGCGCGGCCGGTACGCGACGCCGCGCAGCGCGAGCGGGATCAGTGCGACGATGATCAGCGCGTTGAAGATGATCGCGGACAGGATCGCGCTCCGCGGCGTCGCCAGCCGCATGACGTTGAGGGCGCCCATGGCGGGATACGCCGCGGCGAACATCGCGGGCAAGATCGCGAAGTACTTCGCGACGTCGTTCGCGATGGAGAACGTCGTGAGCGAGCCGCGCGTCATGAGGAGCTGCTTTCCGATCTCGACGACTTCGATCAGTTTGGTCGGGTCGGAGTCGAGGTCCACCATGTTCGCCGCCTCTTTCGCCGCCTGCGTGCCGCTGTTCATCGCGACGCCGACGTCGGCTTGCGCGAGCGCAGGCGCGTCGTTCGTGCCGTCGCCCGTCATCGCGACGAGCCGGCCTTCGGCCTGCTCCCGCTTGATCAGCGCCATCTTCGTCTCGGGCGTCGCCTCGGCGAGAAAGTCGTCGACACCCGCATCGCGCGCGATCGCCGCCGCGGTGAGGGGGTTGTCGCCCGTGATCATGACGGTACGGATGCCCATCGCGCGCAGCCGGTCGAACCGCGCGCGCATGTTCGGCTTGAGAATGTCGCGCAGCGCGATGCAGCCGAGCACCCGCCCGCGCTCCGCGAGCAGCAGCGGCGTGCCGCCGGCGCGCGCGATCTTCTCGACGTCGGCCGACATCGCGAACGAATCGCCCTTGGGCGAGCTCAGCGCGACGTCCGAACCCGTCGTGGGCACCGCGCTCTGTGCGACCCACGCGCGCACGGCGTCCGGTGCACCCTTGCGCAGCTGCGTTCCGTCCGCGTAGTCGACGCCCGACATGCGCGTGTACGCGCTGAAGGGGACGACCTCGGCGTCGTGCGGCAGCGCGCTCGGCGCTCCGTCGCGCGCGCCGTTGATGGTGTCGCGCCGAACGACTCCCGGGTCATCCTGAGCTTGTCGAAGGGGCGACGACGCGAGCAGCACGATCGAGCGTCCTTCCGGCGTCTCGTCGGCGAGGGAGGCGAAGTACGCCGCGCGGTAGAGCTCGTCTGCGCCGACGCCCGGAGCGGCGATGATCTCCGTGGCCTGCCGGTTGCCGAGCGTGATCGTGCCGGTCTTGTCGAGCAGCAGCGTGTCGACGTCGCCGGCGGCCTCGACGGCGCGTCCCGACATCGCGAGCACGTTGCGCTGGAGCACGCGATCCATTCCCGCGATCCCGATCGCGCTGAACAGGCCGCCGATGGTGGTGGGAATGAGGCAGACGAGGAGCGCGATCAGCACGACGACGCTCGGCGTCGCGCCCGCGTAGATCGAGAACGGGGCGAGCGTGGCGACGGCGATCACGAAGACGATCGTCAGGCCGGACAGCAGGATCGCCAGCGCGATCTCGTTCGGCGTCTTCTGCCGCTGCGCGCCTTCGACCAGGCCGATCATGCGATCGAGGAACGTCTCGCCGGGATTTGCCCTCACCACGTACACGATGCGATCGGACAGCACGCGCGTGCCGCCCGTCACTGAAGAGCGGTCGCCGCCGGCTTCGCGGATGACCGGCGCCGACTCGCCGGTGATCGCCGACTCGTCGACGGTGGCGGCGCCTTCCACGATCTCGCCGTCCGTCGCGATCAGATCGCCGGTCTCGGCGACGACGCGGTCGCCCGCGCCGCAGTTGCGCCGCGGAGACGCGTTCCTCGAGCCACGTTCCGCCGGACGCCGCCGAACGCAGCCGGCGCGCCGCGGTCTCGGTCTTCGTTCGCCGCAGGTACTCGGCTTGCGCCTTGCCTCGACCCTCGGCCATCGCTTCGGCGAACGTCGCGAAGAGGACGGTGAACCACAGCCATGCGGAGATCGCGACGTCGAACCCGGCCTGACCGTTCCGCGCGTCGCGGAACGCGAAGAGCAGGCACACCAGCGCGCCGGCCTCGACGACGAACATCACCGGGTTGCGCATCTGCACGCGCGGGTCGAGCTTGACGAACGCGGCGCGGGCCGACGGAAGCACGATCGAGGGATCGAGCAGCGAACGGGTTCGCGACGCCATCAGAACAGTTCCCCTTGCGCGTTGACGAGGTGCTCGACGATGGGGCCGAGCGCGTCCGCGGGGAAGAACGTGAGCGCGCCGACGATCACGATGACCCCCATCAGCAGCACGACGAACGTTGGCGACGTCGTGCGGAACGTGCCGGCGGTGGCGCCGACGGGCTGCTTGCGGACCAGCGAGCCGGCGAGGGCGAGCACCGGAATCACGATCGCGATGCGCCCGAACAGCATGACGATCCCCGTGGACACGTTCCACCACGCGTTCGGGCCGAGTCCCGCGAACGCCGACCCGTTGTTGTTCACCGCCGAGGAATACGCGTAGAGGATCTCGCTGAAGCCGTGCGGCCCGGCGTTGTTCAGCGTCGCGAGACCGGCGGGCAGCACCGATGCGATCGCCGCGGGCACGAGGCCGAACACCGGTACGACGAGCGCCGCCAGGATCGCGAGCTGCACCTCGCGGCGCTCGATCTTCTTTCCGAGATACTCCGGCGTGCGGCCGACCATGAGGCCGGCGATGAACACCGTCAGGATCGCGAAGTAGACGATGCCGTAGAAGCCCGATCCGACGCCGCCGAAGACCACCTCGCCCATCTGCATGTTGAAGAGCGGCACGAGCCCGCCGAGCGCGGTGAACGAGTCGTGCATCGCGTTGACCGCACCGCACGACGTGTCCGTCGTCATCGTCGCGAACAGCGCCGATGCGGCGATCCCGAACCGCGTCTCCTTGCCTTCCATGTTGCCGCCGGCGATGCCGAGCGCGTGCATGACGGGATTCCCGGCCGCCTCGGCCGCGTACGCCACGGCGAAGCCGCCCGCGAAGAGGACCGTCATCGCGGCGAACAGCGCCCAGCCTTGGCGCTGGTTCTTCACGTAGCGGCCGAACGTGTACGTGAGCGCGCCACCGATCGCGAAGATGCAGACGAGCTCGATCAGGTCGCTCAGGCCGGTGGGGTTCTCCCACGGCGACGCCGAGTTGGCATTGACGAAACCGCCGCCGTTCGTGCCGAGCTCCTTGATGATCTCCTGCGAGGCCATCGGACCTTGCGGGATCGACTGCTTCGCGCCTTCGAGCGTCGTCGCGGCCGTGTACGCGTCGAAGTTCTGCGGCACGCCCTGCCACAGCAGGAGCAACGACCCGACGACCGCGAGCGGCACCAGCACGTAGAGCACGCAGCGCGTCAGGTCGACCCAGAAGTTGCCGATCGTCGCCATCTGCCGGCGCGCGAGCGCGCGCATCAGCGCGATCGCGATCGCGATGCCGGTGCCGGCCGACACGAAGTTATGCCACGCCAGGCCGGCCATCTGCGACAGATAGCTCATCGTCGACTCGCCGCTGTAGAACTGCCAGTTCGTGTTCGTCATGAACGACACGGCGGTGTTCCAGGCGAGATCGGGCGCAAGGTTGCCGAATCCCTGTGGGTTCAGCGGCAGGAACGCTTGCAGCCGCAGGAGCGCGTACAGATACGCGAGGCTCACCAGCGAGAACGCGAGCACCGCGAAGGCGTACGACTTCCAACTCATCTCGCGCGCGGCGTCGATGCGGCACAGCCGATAGATCACGCGCTCGAGCGGCGCGACGATCGGCGTGAGGACCACGCGCTCCCCTTCGAAGACGCGAGCCATGTACGCGCCGGCCGGCTTGACCAGCAGGCACACGAGCGCGAAGACGACGGCGGCTTGCAGCCACCCCGTGAGCGTCATGACGAGAGCATCTCAGAAGCGCTCGGGGCGCAGCATCGCGTACGTCAAATAGACGAGCGCCGCGACGGCCAGCACGAGGCCGGCGATGAGGTCGAGCGTCATATCTTCTCGCAGCCGACGACGTAGCGGTCGAGCAGCCAGAACGACAGCGCGGTCAGCGCGATCAGGCCGAGCTCCAGCACGGCGGAATTCATGTCGCGTCATGCTAGCTCCGGGGGGCGCGGCCCGGTATCCGCCGTCCGGCTGAACCGTTCGGCTGTCGCGAGCGCCGGCCGTTCAGGTGCGGGATCGGCGAGCGCGCTGCCACTCCGCGCGCGTGAGGGTGAAGAGCATCACGTCGACGTGGCGCCCGCGGATCACGGCGCCGCTGCGCAGCATGCGCTCCTCGCGAAAGCCCGTGCGATCGAGCACGGCGCGCGACGCGGTGTTCTCCGGGACGATGCACGCCTGCAGCTCGTGGAGGTCGGCGGTCATGAACGTTTCGTCGACGACGGTGCCGAGCGCTTCGCTCGCGTAGCCGTACCCGCGCGCCTCGGCGACGAGGCTGTAGCCGACCTCGCCGATGCGCGGCGTGCGGTCGTTGACGCGCAGCGAGATCCAGCCGACGGCGAGCGGCGGATCGCCGGCCTTGACGAGCCACTCGAAGCGGCCCGTCGCCCCGGCCCGCAGCGCCTTCGGGCGCGCGCGCACCTGGCGCTCGAACTCCTCGGCGCGCAGGCGCGGGATGTCCTGATACTTGCGAAGGTCGGGCGCGTTGAGGACTTCCCACAACTCGCGCGCGTTGCGGCCGTCGACCGGAACCAGCGTCAGCCGCTGGCGGCGCAGCGCCCTCATCGTGTTCGCCCTACGGCGGCCCCTTGCCGTGCGCCTTCCGCGCGTGATCTCGCGGCCGGAGGCTGTGATGCACGTTCGCTATAGCGGCACGGTGACGAGCGAGCCCACGTTCTTCTCCTCGCGCCGCTCGCACAACACCCACGAGCAGTTCGACGTGCGCGCCGACGGACGGCTCGGCGTTCCGCGTCGTCGACAACGTCACGATCGCGCCGCGCGTCGCGGTGCATCCCGGCGACCGCGTGACCGTGCAGGGCGATCTGATCCGCCCGCACGGTTTTCCGCCGATCGTCCACTGGACGCACCGCGATCCGCGCCACCATCACGCCGACGGCTTCATCGCCGCCGGCGGAAAAGTCTACGCCTGAGCTCAACGGCGTTTCGCGCCGCCCTTTTTCGCGGCGCCCTTCTTGGCCGCGCCGGAGGACTTCTTGGCCGCGCCGCCCTTCTTCGCCGCGCCGCCCTTCTTCGCGGCGCCCGCCGACTTCTTCGCCGCGCCGGACGACTTCTTCGCCGCGCCGGACGACTTCTTCGCCGCCGCGCTTCGCGGTGCCGACCGCTTCTTTGAGGCTGCGTCCCGCGATGAACTTGAGCACGCGCTTCGCCGGCACGTTGACCGGCTCGCCGGTCTGCGGATTGCGCGCGACGCGCGCCGCGCGGTCGCGAATCTTGAACTGGCCGAACGGCGTGAGCTGCACCCGATCGCCCGATTTCAGCACGGCGGTGATACGGTCGAGCATCGCCTCGATGAACTCGACGGCCTGACGGCGGGGAAGCTCGAAGTCGTCGGCGAGCTCTCTCGCCAGCTCGTTCTTGGTCATGGATTCCTTTCAGGGTCGCTTCGGCTCAAGGCGAGCCGCGTCGCCGGGCGTATACGCCGCCAATCCGGCATTTCCGGCCCTCGTTTCGGGAAAATCGCGCGATTTTTCAGAAGGAATTACGACGGATCAACGCACGCCGGGCGCCGGGTGCGACGGCCCCCGGACGCGATGCCACGCGACGAGCACGAACAGCAGAACCGCGGCGAGCTGTGCCAGGGCCGACACCGCGAGCGCGAGGTGCGCCAACCACCCGGTATCGAGCGCGGGTTCCGCGATGATCCGCAGCACCAGGCCGCCGTTGAGCAGCGCGTACACGCAGACGGGCGCCCGCGCGGGATAGCGGCCCGCGGTGGCCGGATACCGATCGCGCGCCAGCGGCAGCATCCACAGCGCAATCCCCATCACGACGTTGACCAGCCAGCCGACGAATGCGAGATGGGCGTGCTCCACCGCCCAGATCGCGGGAAACCGTACGCCCGCCGATTCGGCGATCGCCATCGCGGCGCCCCAGACGAACGCGAGCACGAGTGCGACCAGCGACGTCTTCACGAAGAGCCGGCTCTCGTACGGCACGGTTCAGCGCTCGACGGTCACGACTTCAGCAGCTTCTGACGCGCCGCCGCGACGGTCTTCTTGAACCGCGGCGGCCCGAACGAAGCGAAGTCGTCCACGACGCGCTCATATCGCGGGTCGGCGTTCGAGGTCGAGCTGAGCGTGAGCAGGTCGGGCACCGGCTTGTGCTTGTCGAGATGGATCTCGTACTGCCGTCCGGCCGTGGTCGCGAGATAATGCGGATCGCAGAACGTGAACCGGTGCGAGCCGGAGCGATCGCCCGCGACTTGGCGCACCGACACGTCGTAGATCGCGCTGGTATTGCCGCGCAGCGGGCGCGTCTGCAGCTGCCAGATGCCGTCCTGCACCAGTTTCTCGAACGCGAACGTCACGTCGTATCCCCCGATCGGCTCGATGAATTTCGCGACTCGCGTGCCGGCGCGGTTCTCCGCGGAGTAGAACGCCGTGGACTTGCCGTTCACGTTGTCGAGACGCCACGTCTCGCGCGAGATCGGGCCGGTCGCGTGCGACACCGTCTCGCTGAAGTGCAACTCGGAACGCTGGTTGCGCACGGTCTGCACCTGCGCGAATCGCTGCGTCTCCGGCTTGTAGAACAACAGCCAGCCGCTCACGAGCCCGACGACCGCGAGGACGAGGATGACGAGCGTGGTGGGGAACCGGCGCATCCGCATCGTTACAACCGTCCGCGCGCGCCGGCGGTGTCAGCGGTGCGCGTCGAGCACCTGGTTGACCAGGGCGTCGGCCGCCGCATTCGCCTTCCGGCGCACGTGCTGCACGTCGGCATGCGCGAACTTGCGCAGCAGGGTCTTCGCCTCCGCGTGCAGCGGGATCAGCCCCGGATGCTTCACGCGGTATGCGCCGGAGAGCTGCTTGACGACGAGCTCCGAGTCGAGCCGCACCGCGATGTCGTCGACGCCGCGCGCGAGCGCCGCTTTGAGTCCCTCCAGCAGGGCGGTCCATTCGGCGACGTTGTTCGTCGTGACGCCGAGAAACGTGCCGATCTCCTCGAGCACTTCGCCGTCGTCGCCGTACAGCACGGCGCCGGACGCAGCCGGTCCGGGGTTGCCGCGCGAACCGCCGTCGGCGTAGAGCATAGCCTTCACGTGGAGAGGGGGAACCCCGTCCGGCGGCTGAATACCTGCACGCAGACCCGTCGGGCAGTGGCGCAGCTTGGTAGCGCATCAGTCTGGGGGACTGGGGGTCGCAGGTTCAAATCCTGTCTGCCCGACCATGAAAAAACCGCGTCCGCCGCGCGGTTTTTTTCTTCGCCGACGGCGCCCTGACTCAACCGCCCGGCGTGACGGTGACGACGCACGCGACGTTCGGCCCGGTCGTCATGATGACGGGCGCCACGGTGGTCCAAATCGACACGGCTCCGTGCGTGTCGACCTTGTACGCGTACATCGACGTGTCGCATTGCGCCGACTGCGAGACCTTGAAGTTCGCGGCCGGCGCGAAGTGCGTGGTGACCGCCGCGGGATACGTGAATGCGCAGAAGTACGCGTTCCACATTCCCTGCCACACGCCGCCCTGCTGCGCGCACTGCGGCTGCGTCACCATGCCGTCCCAGTCGGAGACGCCGGTCGACTCGATCGTGACCTCCTGGCCCGGCGGCAGATAGAGGCATGCCGACGCTTGTGCCGCGGCGCAGAACGCTTTCATGTCCGCGGGCGCGTTCGCGTATTGCGACGGCGGCTCGATGAACGGCTGGGGTCCGAAGGCCAGTTTGCCGTGGACGAACGTCCCGAGCGCTCGCGCCCGCAGCAGTCCGGAGAGCCGCGCACGATGCGCGGCGCGGAGCGCGCCGAGCGTCGTCGTGCGCGTGCCGAGCTGCACGGCCGTAGCGTCCGGAGCCGTGCGCAGCCGCTCCGGCAGCGAGAGCTTCGAGATGGGAACGCCGGCGTCGGCGCTCGCACCGGGAGATGCGCCCGACGCGACCAGCGCCGCGGCGCACGCGAAGACGGAAAACCACCGCGCGCGCATTTGGGAGCGCCTTACTTCTTGCGGCGCTTCGCGCCGCCGACCGCGTCCTTGAGGCCTTTGCCCGGCGCGAATGCCGGTACTTTGCGGGCCGCGATCTTCAGCACCGCGCCCGTTTGCGGGTTGCGGCCCGTGCGCGCTTTGCGCTCGCGCACGACGAAGCTTCCGAACGGAATCAGCTGAACTTTCTCACCCTGTTTGAGCGCCGTCGTGATCTCGTCGAGGATCATATCGACGATCTCGCCGGCTTGACGTTTCGACAACTCGTGCTCGTTGGACAGCGAGTCGACGATATCGGCTTTGGTCACGTGCACCTCGAAAAAATTTCAGCGCGGGACGGCCCCGAACGCCCAGCGGTGCCGCTCGCCCGGGTGAGGATACGCTTGCACGCAGCCCGCTCCTCCCGCAACGGGTTACCGTATTTCGAATGGATCGTATCCTCACCGCCTCGGCCGCGCGCGGCAGCGTTTCGATCGTGGCCGGCATCACCACGGAGCTCGTGCGCGAGGCGCGCGAACGCCACGATCTCGCGCCTACCGCCAGCGCCGCCGTCGGGCGCCTGCTGACGGCCGCCGCATTGCTCGGCGTGTCCCTCACCGGCCGTGAACGGCTCAGCCTGCAGATCGCATCCGATGGTCCGATCGGCGGGCTGACTGCGGACGCATGGAGTGCCGGCGAGCGCGCGATCGGAGCTCGCGCGTACGCGCGCAACGGACGCGCCGACGTGCCGCTCAATGAGCGCGGGAAGTTCGACGTGGCGCGCGTGGTCGGGCGCGGCAACTTGCAGGTCACGAAGACGTACGACATCGGGCAGCCGTACAGCGGCATCGTGCGTCTCGTCAGCGGTGAGATCGGCGACGACGTCGCGGCGTACCTCGCGAACTCGGAGCAGATTCCGAGCGTCGTCGCCCTCGGCGTGCTGGCCGATCCGAACGGCATTCGCGCGGCGGGCGGCGTGATCGCGCAGGTGCTGCCGGGCGCCGACGAGATGACGGTGGCGACGCTCGAGCGCAACGCCGCGGCGATGCAGGCGGTGACGGCGCAGATCGCCGGCGGAGCCGATGCGGGCGCGCTCCTGCGCGCCGTCGCGGGCGACCTCGACGTCAAGCCGTTCGACGACCTCAGCGTCACGTTCGATTGCCGCTGTACGCGCGAGAAGGTGGAAACCGCACTGCTCGGGCTCGGCAAGGACGAACTCGCGAAGATCGCACGCGAGCAGCCGCGGACCGAGGCGACCTGCGAGTTCTGCCGGGAGACCTACGTGCTCAGTGCCGACGACGTCCTGGGCCTAGCAGAGCGCCTAGGGTAAGGGAGCTAGGGTTTTGCGGCGGCCTCCGGGCCTTTGGTTTTCGCACCGCCGATGCGCGGGCGGAACTCTTCGGCGATCTTGCCGTGGCCGAGGTTGCTGTACCACCAGCCGCACTCGCATCGCACCGGCGCGCCGTGATCCTGCGGAAACGGGTAGACGCGCGTGCAGCGCAGGCAGGTGAACGTCGGCCCCCCGATGCTGAGCGCCGGGGTGTAGGTGATCGCGGCCGGCGAGGCCGCGGGTTTGTGGGTCGCCATAGGGTTGAGAGGATCTCCAATTCTTGGCACTGCGGCCGCTCACGGAACGATGCGAACGAACCTTCGGGATCCGGCCTGAAGCACCGCCGGAGCCGTTGCCGTCCATCGCGCGGCCGGGTCCTTGACGACCGTACCGTCGATGCGAACGCCTCCGTCGGCGATCAGCCGCGTGGCCGCTCGCTTCGAATCGGCGAACTTCGCGGCGAGGAGCAGGTCGACCACTTTCGTGTGCCCGTCGAGCGGGAGCTCCGGCATGTCCGAAGGGATCTCGCCGCGCTGGATCGTGCGCTCGAACCACGCGCGCGCGGCGCGCGCCGCATCCGCGCCGTGGTACAGCGCGACGATGTCCTCGGCGATCTTCTTCTTCTCGTCCATCGCCGAGCTGGTGCCGTTGGTCAACCCGGACTCCACGCCCGCAACGCGTTCCCGCGGCCACCACGCCGCCAGCCGCGCGTAGCGCGGAATGAGGCGGTCCGGAATGCGCATCGTCTTGCCGAACATGTCGTTCGGCGACTCGGTGAGCCCGATGTGGTTGCCGAGCGACTTCGACATCTTCTTGTCGCCGTCGATGCCCTCCAGCAGCGGCACCGTGATGCAGATCTCGGGCTCCTGGCCCGCGTGGATTTGATACGGCCGCGAGATCAGCAGGTTGAAGAGCTGATCGGAACCCCCCAGCTCGACGTCGACATGCATCGCCACGGAGTCGTATGCCACCGCGACCGGATAGACGAACTCGTGCAGCGCGATCGGCGTGCCGCTCTCGTAGCGGAGCTTGAAATCCTCGCGCTGCAGCATCTGCGCGACCGTCGTCTGCGCGAGCAGCTTGTAGATCTCGTCGAACGTGAGCTTCGAGAGCCACTCGCTGTTGTACCGCAGCGTGACGCGGCTCATGTCGAGCACCTTGCCGGCCTGCGCCGCGTACGTGCGCATGTTCGCGGCGATCTGCTCGTCGCCGAGCGGCGGGCGCAGCGCGTTCCGGCCGCTCGGATCGCCGATGCGCGCCGTGAAGTCGCCGATGAGCAGGATGACGTCGTGGCCGTCGTCGACGAAGCGCTGCAGCAGCCGCAGCACGACCGCGTGCCCGAGGTGCAGGTCGGGCGACGTCGGGTCGAGGCCCAGATACACGCGCAGCGGCCGGCCGCGCTGGAGCCGCGTTTCGAGCTCCACGAGCGTCTCGACGTGGTCGCAGCCGTCCGTGAGCGCGAGCGCGCGTTCGCGCGCCGTCAGCGCCGAGGGTGTGCTCATGCCGTCGGGCTCCGCAATTCGAACACCGTCACGCCGCCGCCTCCCTCGTCGGCGTTGCCGTAGCGCACGTTCTGCACGAACGGATGCGCCGTGAGGTATTGCTGCAGGCCTTTGCCGAGCAAGCCCGTTCCTTTCCCGTGAATCAGCCGCAGCGGCGAGTGCCCGAGCAGGATCGCATCGTCGATCCAGCGCTCGACGAGCGGCTCCGCTTCGACGAAGCGTTTCCCGCGCACGTCGATTTGCGTCTGCGCGTTCGTCGCCGCCTCGAACGCCGCCTCGCCCGAGCCTGACGTACCGGAGCCGGCGCCGCCCTTGGTGGGCCCGCGAACCGTTTTCTTGTCGTCCTGAGCCTGTCGCAGCTCGTTTTTCGGCACCGTCATCCGCATCGCGCCGATCTGCACGAGCGCGTCGGTCCCGAGGTCCTCGAGCACCGTCCCGTCTTGAGCCCACGACGTGACGTGCACGCGATCGCCCGCCGCGATGGGCGGCGCCTCACCGTTCTCCGCGGTGCTCGATGGCACGGCGATGCCGAGCTCGCGATGCATCGCATCGAGCGTTCGCGCCAGCAGGTCGGCCTGACCCGGCGTCACGCGCGGCGCGCGCGTTCGCGCGTCCGGCGCCTGGCGCTGCGCGAGCTCGGCGGTGAAGCGGCGCAGCGCGTCGCCGAGCTGCGCGTCGGCCTTTTTCGCGAGCTCGCGGCGTTCGCGGTCGAGCGCCTCCGTACGGCGCCGCGCGTTGTCCTCGAGCGAGCGCAGGTGCGCGCGCTCGCGCGCGAGCGCCTCGCGTTCGCGGGTCGCGCGAATGCGCTCTTCGGCGACCTCCGCGAGCGCGCGGTCGTAGTCGCGCTCTTGAGCCGACAACAGCTGCTCCGCGCGCGCGACGACGTCCGGATCCAGCCGCATCCGCCGCGCGAGCGCGAACGCGAGCGACTGCCCGGGCGAGCCGACGTCGAGCTCGTACGTCGGCTCGTACGTGTCGGGGTCGAACCGCACGCTCGCGTTCGCGACGTGCTCGTGGTCGGCGCCGAACAGCTTCAGTTCGGTCGCGTGCGTCGTCGCGACGACGCGCGCTCCCCGCTCCAGAAACCGCTCCAGCAGCGCGACGGCGAGCGCCGCGCCGGCGTTCGGCTCCGTGCCGCTTCCGATTTCGTCGATCAGGATCAGCGTGCGTTCGCCGGCATCCGCGACGATCTCGGCCAGCCGCCGCAGGTGCGCGGAGAACGTCGACGCGTTCTGCGCGATCGACTGCTCGTCGCCGATGTCCGTGCGCACGCGCTCGAACCGTCCGACCGTCGCCGACGCGGCGGGCACGTGCATGCCGCACGACGCCATGGCGACGGTCAGCCCGACGAACTTCAGCGCGACCGTCTTTCCGCCCATGTTCGGGCCCGACACGATCAGGATGCGGACGTCGTCGTCGAGGCGGACGCTCTGCGGCACGGCGCGTTCGTCGAGCAGCGGGTGGCGACCGTCCACGATGTGCAGCACGGCGTCGTCGACCAGCTCGGGCGCGACGGCCGCCATGCGGTGCGCGACGGCCGCGCGCGCCGCCGCGAGGTCGAGGTCGACGTACGTGTCGACGTTCGTCTCGATCTGCGTGCCCTCGGCCTGCACCAGCGACGAGAGCTCCGCCAGGATCCGGGCGATCTCGACCTCTTCCTGGACGCGCAGCTGCCGCAGCCGGTTGTTCGCCTCGAGCGTCTCGAGCGGCTCGACGAACAGCGTCTGTCCCGACGAGCTCGTGTCGTGAACGATGCCCTGCACCTGGCCCGCGAACTCCGCCTTCACCGGCACGACGAACCGGCCGTCGCGCATCGTCACGATCGCGTCTTGGATCGCGTTCGCGTAGCGCGAGGAGCGCACGATCGCAGCGGCGCGGTCGCGCGCGTCGTCCTGCGCCTGCTGCATGCCGCGCCGGATGCGTGCGAGCGCCGCCGACGCGCGGTCGACCACGTTCGCGCGCTCGTCGATCGCGTCGGTGATGCGGTGCACGATCTGCGGCAGCGCGCGAAACGGCGCGCAGCGCTCCCGCAACAGCGGCGCGTCCGTCCCGGTCTCGCGCACGGCCTTCACGGCGGCGGCGGCGGCGGCGAGGGCGTCGGCGACCGCGCGCAAATCGCGCGCCCCGAGCGGTACGCCGCGCACGGCGGTTGCGACGGCCTCATCGACGTCCTCGATGCGCTGCATCGCGAAACCCGCATCGACGATCAGCGCGCGCATCTCGGTGGTCTCGCCGACGAGCCGCTGCACGCACGCGAAGTCGGCACTGGGATCGCACGCCAGCGCGCGCGCCTGTGACTGCGGGGCATGCGTCTGGCCCGCGTACCGTTCGCGAATGCGGTGGAAGTCGAGCACCTCGAGCCCGCGCTCGTCGATGAGCATGACCGGCCCGAATTCCGCCCGGGCGCGCGCGCCTACTGCGCGCCGTGCCCGAGCCAGGACCGAAACCGCCTACACCGAATTCTTTCGGTTATGAGCGGACGCGCAGCCCTGGCCGCCTGGATGGCCGTCAGTCTCCTCAGCGCTTCGGGTGCGGCGGCGACGGCCGCCGCCCCGGCCGCGGCCGTCGCGGACGGCGATGCCGCGTTCAAGCGCGGTGATTTCGACGGGGCGAAGGCGCTCTACGCCGCCGCGCTGCGCGCGGACGGCGCCGACCGGGCCGCCGAGGCCGGCCTCGCGCGCGTCGAGCTGTACGAGAACGACTTGAACGCCGCGATCAAGCATGCGTCGGACGTCCTGGTCGCGGACCAGAAGAACGTCGTCGCGCAGCGGGTGCTCTCGACGGCGGGCGACCGCGAGCGCCTGCAGGGGCTCGCGGCGGGAATGCACGTGCCGCCGGCCGGCATCGTCGTTCCCTTCGTGCGCAGCGAGCCGCTGCCGCTGCTGCGGCTGCGCGTCGACGGGCATGACGCCAACCTCATCCTCGACACGGGCGCGCCCGATGTGGTGCTGGACCCGGAATACGCGCACGAGATCGGCTTGACGGTCACGGGCGGCTCGACCGGCACCTTCGCGGGCGGCCGCACCGCCGAAGTGCGCGAAGCGCACGTGCGTTCCGTCGAGGCGGGTTCGGTCGCGGTCCACGATCTCACCGTCGGCATTCTGCCGACGCGCGGCATGCTGCCGTACGAAGGCGTTCGCGTCGACGGGGTGGTCGGCACGATCTTCCTGTCGCGGTTTCTCGCGACGATCGACTATCCGCACAATCGTCTCGTGCTCGAGCAGCGCGACCTCCGCGCCGCCGCGAAGCCCGGCGCGACGTCGGTGCGGATGTGGCTCGTCGGCGATCACTTCGTCTTCGCGCGCGGCTCGGTGAACGCGCTCGACAACCAGCTCTTCATGATCGACTCCGGCCTGGCGGGCGGCGGCTTCGGTCCCGAAGCCGCGACGGTTGAAGCGGCGCACATCCGCACGATGCCGGAGAAGGCCAGCACGGGCATGGGCGGCGGCGGCGCGGTGCGATTCGTTCCCGCCGTCGCCGATCGGATCTGCATCGGGACGGCGTGCCAGCGCGACGTGCCGGCGATCTACACGCCGGGCGGATCGCCGATGGCGGGCTTTCCGTTCCACGCCGCCGGCATGGTGTCGGACAAGTTCCTTCGGCACTACGCGGTGACGTTCGACTTCGCGGCGATGCGGCTGATCCTGACGCCGTAGAAGCGCGCTGCTACGCTGCCAGGAACATCAGCGCTCCGAACGCGAGCTTCAACGCGCCGTCGATCGTCCAGAACCGAAGGTACGGAATGGCGCGCATTCGCATGCCGGCCACGGCGTTCACCATGCACACGAGCCCGAGCACGAGCATCAGCGGACCCTGCGCGTATGCGAGCACGCAGAAGTGCAACCCGACGACGAGCAGAATCCAGAGCCAGAATTCGCGCGAACGCCGGTCGCGAACGAAATAGACGACCGCCGCGATCAGCACGGCCTCGAATGCGATGCCCGCATAGAGCACCGCGAACTGCTCCGGCGAGGGTGCGACGGCGCTGTCGTTGAGTCCGCGGATCCGGACGACTTGCGAGAGCACCGCGAGCACGCCGCCGGCGATGAGCGTCCGCGGGACGTATCGCGCGCCGAGCACGCCGCCGGCCATGATTCCGGCGCCGATCAGGAACACGAACACGCCGGCTCCGCGCATCATGGGATAGGCGGCCTGCAATGCGGGCGCTGCGATCATCCCGTCAGCCGCCGAGCTTCTCTTTCAGCAGCTCCTGCGCGAGCGACGGGTTCGCTTTGCCGCGTGACGCTTTCATCACGGCGCCGGTGAGGAAGCCCATCACGTTGGTCTTGCCGCCCTTGTAGTCGGCGACGACCTTCGGGTTCGCGGCGAGCACCTCGTCGACGATCGCCTCGATCGCGCCGCGATCGCTCACCTGCGCGAGTCCTTCGCGCTCCACGATCGCCTTCGCCGAGCCGCCGTCGCGCCACAGCGCCTCGAGCACCTGCTTCGCCGCCTTCGAGTTGATCGCGTTGGTGGACGTCAGCGCCACGAGCTCCGCGAGCGCTTCGGGCGTGACCTTGCCGGCCGCGAGCGGCGTGCCGCTCTCGTTCGCGAGCCGCGCGAGGTCGCCGAGCACGAACGCGGCGACGCCGAGCGCGTTGCCGCCGGCCGCCTCGACGGCGCGATCGAACCACGCCGCGAGCGGCGCGTCGTCGACGAGCTGCGTCGCGCGCTTCGAGTCCAGACCGAGCCGGTCGACGTAGCGCACGTAGCGCTCGTACGGCGCCGGCGGGAGCGTCGCGCGCAGGCGCGCGACGACGTCCGGCCCGACGTCCATCGGCACGAGATCCGGGTCGGGGAAGTAGCGGTAGTCGTGCGCCTCTTCTTTCGAGCGCTGGCTGTGCGTCTCGCCCGCCGCCTCGTCCCAGCCGCGCGTCTCCTGGATAACGCGGCCGCCGCTCTCCACGACCTCGATCTGCCGCCGGATCTCCGACTCGATCGCGCGCCGCACGCTGCGGAACGAGTTCATGTTCTTGATCTCGGCCTTCGTGCCGTACTCGCTCGCGCCGCGAAGGCGGATCGAGACGTTGGCGTCGCAGCGCAGCGAGCCTTCCTCCATCTTGACGTCGCTCACGCCCATCTGCCGGAACGTGCGCGCGAGCGTCTCGAGATACGCGACCGCTTCGTCCGCACTGCGCAGATCGGGCTCCGACACGCACTCCATCAGCGGCACGCCGGCGCGGTTGAAGTCGACGAGCGACGAGGTCGAACCGGCGAGCCGTCCGTCGGCGGAACCGGCGTGCGTCGACTTGCCGGTGTCCTCTTCGAGATGGATGCGCGTCAGGCGGCACTCGCCGCGGCGGCCGTCCTCCATCCAGTACCGCACGACGCCGCTTTCCGTCAAAGGCAGGTCGTACTGCGAGATCTGATAGTTCTTCGGCATGTCCGGATAGAAGTAGTTCTTCCGGTCGAACTTCGAGTGCGGCGGAATCGTCGCGCCGAACGCGAGCCCCGCCCGCAGCATCAGCTCGATCGCCGCGGCGTTCGGCACCGGCAGCGCGCCGGGCAGCGCGAGACAGACCGGGCACACCTTCGTGTTCGGCTCGCCGCCGAACGCGTTCGGACAGCCGCAGAACATCTTGCTCGCGGTCTTGAGCTCGACGTGACACTCGATGCCGATGACCGCTTCGTATTTGTTGAGCAGTTCCGGCGTGCTGTTCGCGGGAGCAGCGATGCTCATATCAGCTCACGATCAACTTGATTATGCGCGCAACACGGTCGAGCACGTCGGACGGCGCCTTCCCGGCAGCCTTTCCCCCACGCGCTTGCCAATCGAAAGACTTCAGCTGATTGACCATGACGCTTCCCTTGACGCGCAACCCCGCGGGTAACGGGACCTCGAATCCGTGTCCCTTCGGCTTCGTTGTAATCGGCACAACATACGCGAGACCGAACGCACGATTGAACGATGCCGGCGAGATCACGAGCGCCGGTCGCCGCTTCATCTGCTCGCGCCCGGCCTGCGGGTCGAAATCGATGACGATGAGATCACCACGCTCGGGGGCGGTCATTCGAAGACTTCGTTACCGAGAGCCGATCCGGTGCCCCACTCCTCCGCTTCGGACTCGTGCACTGTCGCGAGCAGCGCATCCAGTTCCGATCGAGGATTCCGCTCAACGGCGATACCTCGGTCGATTCGCCGGACCGTTACGACGTCTCCCTCGTGAAAATCGAGCTCGCGCGCAAGCGCCGCCGGGACACGCACGGTAAGGCTGTTGCCATAGCGGGCGATCTTGGTCTCGGTCATGGTGTATCCAGAAGTATACACGTCGGCAACGGTGCCCAGCAAGGCCGGTCGATATGCCGCTGCTCGACCACGATTAGCTCCGACCCTTCGACGAGCTCAGGGTGACATTCGCGTGCGGCTCGGCTGCCGCGCCGGCGTGCGGGTCGGCTACGGGCGGAGCGGCCGCAGTCACTACCGGTTTCAGCTTTTCGGCGTAGTGCGTCGCCTGCTCGAACGCGTGCGCGTAGCCGAGCAGCTCGCGTTCCGTGAACAGCGGGCTCGTCATCTGCAGGCCCATCGGCATCGGACGGTCGCCGTCTTCGGGAATCGCCGGCGCGCACGGCACGGAGAGCGACGGCAGGCCCGCGAGTGAGCTCGGGATCGTGTAGTAGTCCATCAGGTACATCGTCACCGGATCGCTCTTCGCGTTGAACCGGAACGCCGGCGACGATGCGGCCGGCGACACGATCACGTCGCAACGCTCGAACGCGCGCGCGAAGTCTTCGGCGATGCGCGTGCGCGCCTTCTGCGCCTTCACGTAGTACGCGTCGTAGTAGCCCGACGAGAGCGCGTACGTGCCGATCAGGATGCGGCGCTTCACCTCGGGGCCGAAGCCCGCGGCGCGCGTGCGCTCGTACATCTCGCCGACGTCCGCGCCGTCCACACGCAGGCCGTACCGCACGCCGTCGAAGCGCGCGAGGTTCGACGAGCACTCCGCCGGCGCGATCAGGTAGTACGTCGCCAGGCCGTAGTCCGCGGTCGGCAAGGCGACGTCGACCAGCTGCGCGCCGAGCCGCTCGAGCTCGGCGTACGCCGCTTCGTACGACGCGCGGCTCGCGGCGTCGAGCTTGTCGAGGCCGAACTCTTTCACGAGCCCGACGCGCACGCCGCGCAGGTCGTCGCGGAGCGCGTCCGCCGTGGGCTCGACGGGGCGGTCGACGCTGGTCGCGTCGAGCGGGTCCTTGCCGGCGATCGCGTCGTACACGAGCGCCGCGTCCTCGACCGTTCGCCCGAACGGGCCGATCTGATCGAGCGAGGATGCGAAGGCGATCAGCCCGTACCGCGAGACGCGGCCGTACGTCGGCTTGAAGCCGACGACGTTGCAGAACGCCGCCGGCTCGCGGATCGAACCGCCGGTGTCGCTTCCGAGCGAAACCGTCGCCTCGAAGGCCGCGACCGCGGCGGCACTGCCGGCCGACGATCCGCCGGGAACGCGGTCGAGGTCGTATGGGTTGCGCGTCAACGCGAGCGCCGAGTTCTCGCCCGATGAGCCCATCGCGAACTCATCGAGGTTCGTCTTGCCGACCGGCAGAGCGCCCGCGCCGAGCAGCCGCGCCACGGCCGTCGCGGTGTACGGCGCGACGAACGACTCGAGGATCTTCGAGCCGGCCGTCGTGCGCGTGCCGCCGAGGCACATGTTGTCCTTGATCGCGACGGGAACGCCCGCCAGCGGCAGGGCTTCGCCGGCCGCCACGCGCTCGTCGACGCGGCGCGCGTGCGCGCGCATCACGTCCGGCGTGCATTCAAGGAAGGCGCGAACCCGCTCGTCCGCCGCCGCCACGTGCGGAATGAGCGCCTCGGCGATCTCCGCGGCGCCGACGGAGCGCGCGTTCACGTCCCGCGCGATCGCGCGCGCGGACGCCGTGACCGGGTCCACTCAGCCCTCCTCGGCGAGGATGCGCGGCACGCGGAAGAAGCCGAGCTGCGCCTGCGGCGCGTTGCCGAGCGCCGCATCACGCGACAGCACCGTCTCCGGGCGCAGCGCGTCCGTCCGCTGCACGTTCCGCGACGGCACGACCTGCGCGGTCGCCGCGACGTTCTCGGTGTCGAGCTGACCGAGCGCGTCGACGTGCGTCATCAAGCTCCCGAGTTGGGGTCCGAACGTCGCGATCTCGGCGTCCGTCAGCGCGAGGCGCGCAAGACGGGCGACGTGCCGGATGTCGATTCGCTCCGTGGACATGGTGCCTGCCCCGATTCGCGCAATTCGGCCCGGGTCCGTCCGTCCGAAAGCCTCACGCGGTGGGTAGGTGCGCGTCGGCCGCTTGCCGTACACGTCCGTACCGGCGCATGCGACTTCTTGTCCATGGGCCGCGCTCCGCTGGGGTGAAGTAGAGCGGCTTTGTTCATGGATCTCCTTGAGGTCATCGCGTGAGACGACTCGCTTCCGTTCCTTTGTTGCTGCTGGGTGCCGTCGTCACGCTTGTGGCATGCCAAGGAGGCTCGACCACCCCCCCGACGATCAACACCGGAACGCCGGCGACGCTGCCGCCGGTGCCGTCGTTCTCGCAGAGCACGAGCTCACCGGTGCCGCAGCCCGTGAACGGCATCAGCACCGTGCAGCTGCCGACGACGATGGGCTTCGGCGGCTCCGTCGCGCTGCCGATCGCGAGCGTCCCGCCCGGTACGAGCATGACGGCGACGTACTCGTCGTCCGTGCCGAACGGCCTCACGTCGCTGGGCGCCGGGCGCCGGATTCAGGACGATCAGCCGCCCCATACCACCGTGCTCTACGCGTGCTTCACGCTGACGTCCACGAGCAACGGCGGTCTGACGATCACGCTCACCACGAACGCGCCGCCGACGTTCACCTTCACGGCGCCGCAGCAATACCTCACCGCCGACGTCAAGTGGTTTCTCTATCAGAACATCGGCGGCACGTGGTATTTCTACGCCGGGCCCGTGACCGCGTCGAACCAGGCCGTGACCTACACGGGCTCGTCGACGCTGACGTTCGTGCAGAACCAGCAGCTGTGCTTCGGTGTGACCGTCGAGGTGCCGTCCGCCCCGAACCCGTCGCCCGTTCCGACGCCGACGCCGTCTCCCACGGCCACCCCGGTCGGCGCGACGCCGACGCCCACACCCACGGCTACGCCGGTGGGCGCGACGCCGACTCCGACCCCGACGGCCACGCCGGTGGGCGCGACGCCGACTCCGACACCGACCGCTACACCGGTGGGCGCGACGCCGACACCGACGCCGACCGCCACGCCGGTGGGCGCGACGCCGACACCGACCCCGACGGCCACGCCGGTCGGCGCGACGCCGACACCCACGCCGACGGCCACTGCGACACCCACACCCACACCGACACCCACACCCACACCCACACCGACGCCGACGCCGACGCCGACGCCGACGCCGACGCCGACGCCCACGCCGACGCCCGTTCCCGGCGCGCTCAACGTAAGCCCGTCGACCACGAACGTCACGCAGACGGGCGCGAGCGGCGCGCAGACCGTGACGGTCTCGGAGACCGGCTACAACGGCACGTTCACGATGAACGACCAGGGCAGCGGCGGCAGCGGGCCGGCCTGCGGAACCGGCGGAAGCGCGATCGTGACGGTGACGCCGTCGAGCGCGAGCGGACCGTCCGCGACGTTCACCGTGACCGGGGTCAACGCGGGCCAGTGCCGGGTCAACTTCACGGACTCGCACGGACAGACGTCCTCCACCTACGTCTACATGACCACCAACGGCTTCGTCATCCAAGGCGGCCATTGGTAATGACCACCCAACCGCAAGGGAGTTCCCAGATGCGTACGTTCCTCAGTCTCGCCATCGTCATGGCGCTTGCCGGTTGTGGTGGCGGGGGCGGCGGCTCCGCGCCGACGCCCCAACAGCAGCAGCCTGCACCCACGAGCGCGCCGGTCGCGCCGCAGGGCAACTACGTGACGCCGACGTTCACGCTGAAAATCCCGGCGCGCTCCAACAGCGCGAAGGGTCGGACGCCGAAATACGTCTCGAGCGCCACGCTGTCCGTGGTGATCACGCTGACGGCGGACTCGGTGGGGATCGTGGCGGGTTCGATCCCGAACAACCCCGCGACGACGCCGATCGCGGCGGGCACGTGCAGCTCGGGCTGCACTGTGAGCGGGCCGCCTTCGCCGCCCGGCACCGACTCGTTCACGATCGTGACGTACGACAACGCGACGCCGGCGAGCGGTCACGCGCTCAACGCCGCGCAGAAGAACAGCGTGCCCATCACCCAGGGAGCCAACAACGCCGAGACGGTGACGCTGGGCGCGATCCCGGCGACCCTGACGGCGATCTCGAACGCGCCGACGAATGTGTTCAACGCCGGAACGCAGGCTCAGACCGACTTCGTGAGCGTCATCGCGAACGACGCCGCCGGCAACACGATCCCGACGAGCCAGAGTCCCGCGGTGACGTATGTCGACGCGACCGGCGCGCCGGTGTCGATCACGATCGCCGATCCCGATGCGAACGCGTACGGCACATGCGTCGAGTCCGGGGGCGGGACGACGCCGTGCACCAGCGGCGCCGGGACGTCGGTCACGCTCGCGGGACCGGACTCCGGCGCGACGGTCCGCTACGACGGACTCGCGGAGAACCCCGTCACGCTCACGGCGTCGGCGCCCGGCGTAACGAGCATCACCGCAAGCATCCAGCCGAACCTCAACGCGCCGGTGTTCAACGGCACGGTCGCAACGCCGTCCGGCGTCGCGCTGCCTGGCTCGGCGGAGATCGACCTCTTCAACACGAGCGGCATCGGCAGCACCGGCACCGAGTCGTTCACCGAAAGCGGCTGGACGAACTCGCCGTACGGTCAGGCGCTGCTCGTCACCGCGACGCCGTCGTGCACGTCCGCCGGCCCGCTCTCGTCGTTCGCGGCGGTTTCCGCAGGAAGCAACAGCACGACGAACGGCACGCCGTTCACCGCAACCGAGAGCGGCGCGACCCCGACGGCGGGCGCGTGCCCGGTGACCGTCGGCGACGGCCTGTCGACCAACTCGACGGACGGATCCGCGACACTGACCGTCACGTACACGACCTCGTCGATCGGTGCCTCGTCGAAGCACCGCCGCTAGAAACCAGGGCTCCCAGCGGCGCGCCGGCACCGAGCCGGCGCCCCGCTCCGTCTACAGAAATGTCTCGTTCACCCGCTGCGGCGGCTGAGGAATGGTGTCCATGAAACGGCTCGGCAAGTTCTCCATCTCGTTCCTCGCCGCCGTCGCGGCGGTGTCGCTCGCGGCGTGCGGCGGCGGCGGTTCGCGCAGCGCGCTGCCGCAAGCCATTCTGTCGAACGGTACCGCAGATTACACGGGCCCGCTTTCCGACACCACGTTCAAGATCACGATCCCGCCGCCGCCAAAAACGAGCAGCAACCTGCGCCGCCCGAGCTACGTCTCGTCATCCACATCGAAGATCGTCTTCACGCTGAACACGGCGAGCCGCCTGAACACGTCGCAAGTCACCTCGTTCAATACGAGCAGCCTCGGCACGTTCGCGGTGACCCTCAACAGCGCCAAGTGCCCTGGCTCCGGACCGTGGACCTGCACGCTGACGGTCAAGCTGCCGCCGGGAAGCGACAACCTCACGATCTCCGCCCAGGACTCGTCGAGCCACATTCTCTCGCAACAGATCCAGACGTTCACCGTCACGGTCGGCGGAAGCGGCGGGACCGGCAACGCCAACAACTTCAGCACAACCCTCGACGCGAACGTCGGCACGCTGATCGTGAGCGGTAACGGAAGCTGTGAGAGCGGCCCGGTCGGTTCGGCGTTCGGCTCCGTCGGAACGAGCCCGGTGAACTTCACGATCGCGACGAAGGATCTCGCCGGGCAGACGATCTTCGCGCCGGGCCAAGCGACGATCGAGATTCAGGACGAAAACGCGACGTACCAGTCTTCGTCGGGGACGATCCAGGGCGCCGGCGGTACGGTGACCTTCACGATCACCCAGTCCGCCCAAACATTCACGCTCACGCCGAGCAACAGCACGACGACGAACGCGTCGGTCAACGTCAAGGTGGTTCCGGCGAACTCGAACGGCGGCTCGGACGGGCTGGGCGCCGGATTCCCGGCGGTGAAGACGTTCACGTTCTCGACCGGCACGGCTCCGCCGACGCATCAGTTCCTGGCGGCCGTCGAGCAGACCGGCGTCGGCAGCGGCAAGGTGGACTTCTTCAACCTGACAACCGACGCCGGCGGGCCGAACGGCTTCGCCACCGGCATGGCGGCGTTCAGCCCGGCGAGCCTCGCCGTCACCGCGTCCACCAACGACGCCACGCAGAACGACGTCGACAACCCGGTCAACCTCGCGTGGGACAATACCGGCGACTTGCTGATCGGAAACGGCGGCAGCTCCGGCAACGGCAACCTGGCCTGCGTCCCCGTCGGCGCGATCGCAACCGGCGCCAACTCGTCGACGACGGTGACCGCGAACATTCACGACCCGGTCGGGCTCGCGTACGAGTCGCGCAACGGCACGGTCGCAGTAAACAACAACGCGAACAGCGGAACGCCGCCGCTCGCGCAGTACGTGCTGACCGGAAACTACACTGCTTCGACGACGGCCGGCTCAACGAGCCTCCACGCCAGCAACGGAACGGTTGGCGGTGAACTCGTCAACATGCCGTCACTCGCGGCCGGGACGTTCGCGGCGACCCTCACGGACGGTTGCGAGGTCGATCCCGCGCACAAGAGCTGCGGCTCGGCTGGAACATCGCAGGTGGTACTCTTCAACAACAGCGGTATCAGCACGACAATGGCGGATGCGTCGACGTTCCACATCGACGAACCGTTCGGCATCACGTGGGATAACGTCAACAGCCAGCTCATCGTGGCGAACTTCGGCGCTTGGCACCCGAGCGTCGTGTTCTACACCACGGCCGGGACGTTTGTGAAGACCGACAGCCACGATTACTTCGATGATTACCAGAACCCGTACTTGGTCGCAGCCAACGGAGCGGGGCTCTTTGCCGTGGCGTACACGACGGCCATCGCCGGCGATCAAGTGCAGATCTACACCAATGCCATGAATGGGACGGCTCCGACGCCACTCTTCAACGCGATCCCGTTTGACGCCGAAAACAACAACTCGTGCTCAGGGGGATACGTCTACGGCTCGAGCGCGGTCGTGAATGGGTTGGTCTGGCTCTCGAATACACGGCTTCTGGTGAGCCTACAGTCGAACCTCGCCTCGGCGCAGGGTCTGTACATCTTCGACACCGCGTCGTCGACGACACCGACGCAGTGGACAGACGGCAACGTCGCCGCAGGCTGTCAGCCCGTCGGTACGATTCCGGCCCAGAAAGCCTTTCAACTCTTTTCCAACAAGCCGTTCGCTGCCGCGTACAAATCCTAGGCGGAGGAGCCAATGAGTCAGCCCTATGTAGGCGAGATCCGTATGTTCGGCGGATCCTTCGCACCAGCCGGGTGGATGACGTGTGACGGACAGCTGCTCGCGATCAGCCAGTACGACACCCTCTTCAACTTGATCGGGACCACGTACGGGGGCGACGGACAAAGCACGTTCGCGTTGCCGAACCTCGCCGCGCGCACACCGATCCACACCGGCGACAACGGCACGTCGACGTACACGTTGGCGCAAAACGGCGGGGTGACGAACGTGACGCTGAATACCAATCAGATCCCGAACCACACCCATCCGATCGTCGCCGACAACAATGCGGCGACGAGCGGAAGCCCCACGAATGACTATCTCGCCAACACCCCTGCGGGAAATCTCTACACGGTGCCCGGATCCGCGCCGCATCCCCCGCTCTGGCAAAATCTCATCGCGGCGACGCTGCCGGTCCAGGGCGGCTCGCAGCCGCACGACAACTTCCAGCCGTATCTAACGATCACGTTCATCATCTCGCTGTTCGGCATCTATCCGAGCCCGACGTAGAGGTACGCATGTCGAGCCCATTCGTAGCCGAGATCCGCATCTTCCCGTTCAATTTTGCTCCGACCGGGTGGGCGATGTGCGATGGTCAGCTGCTTTCGATCTCACAGAACACAGCGCTCTTCTCGCTGCTCGGCACGTTCTACGGCGGCGATGCGAAGGTGACTTTCGGTCTTCCGAACTTGCAGGGATCGGTACCGATCCATACCACGCAGTACAGTGGCAACAGCCCCTTCGGTTCTTTTGACATCGGTCAAGCAGGCGGCGAAGACTACGTCACGCTCCTGACGTCGGAGATGCCGGCGCACACTCACACGATGCGCGGGGATGCGAATCACGTCAACGCAACGACGAACTCGCCGAACGGCGCCGTTCAGGTAAACGCGAACCCGGTGCTGACATTCTCTGTCAGCAGCACGCCGCAGGCCGGTTTCATGAATCCCGCGATGGTCAGCGTCGCGGGGGGCAGCCAGCCCCACAACAACTTAATGCCGTATCTGACGCTCAACTACTGCATCGCTCTGCAAGGGATCTACCCGCCGCGCTCGTAGCGCCGGGTAGGACGGAGGAAGACAATGGGAACACCTTTCCTGTCCGAGATCAGGATCATGTCGTTCAACTTCGCGCCCAAGGGTTGGGCGCTCTGCAACGGCCAGTTCCTGCCGATCGATCAGAACCAGGCGCTGTTTTCTTTGCTCGGGACGACGTACGGGGGCAACGGTCAAACGACGTTCGCCCTTCCCAACCTCCAGGGCCGCGCCGCGATGCACCAGGGCAGCGGACACGTCTTGGGCGAGCGCGCCGGCGAGGAGGCGCACACGATCATCCAGAGTGAGATGCCGGCTCACATCCATCCGGCGACAGCTGACGTCAAGGCCGGCGACAATACCGTTTTCACTCCGAACAACGCATACATGGCCGACACCGGCAGCACGTTGCTGTACTCCGGCGGCAGCAACAACATGGTGGCAATGTCCTCGCAGATGGTCACCAGCATCGGCGGAAGCCAGCCGCACGAGAACCGTCAGCCATACCTCACGCTGAACTTCTGTATCGCGCTGCAAGGCGTGTTCCCGTCCCGTAACTGACCGCGGAACCGCGCCACCAAGCAAAGGAATACTGAATCATGAAGCGCGCCCCGTTTCTCGGGGCCACGGCAGCCTCGATCTTAGCAGGCTGCGGCGGTCACCAGACGATTCGGGCGCTGCCGGGTGTCGCCCTCAATACCAGCACCAGGAAGGCTACGCCGACCTTCAGCGGCCGCCTGGTGCCGGAAACGGCCGATCCGATTCCGAGCTCAGTTCTCTCGCAGCCGATCATCAGTGAAACGCGCCGGTTCGACGGAAAGGCGGCGCCACCGGGTTGGCAGCTCGCTCAGGGTCAACGGCTCAGTATCGCGGAAAATCGGCAACTCTTCAACATACTTGGCTCGATCGCGGGCGGCGACGGAAAGACGACGTTCAAGCTGCCGAACACCTCGATGGGCGTCATCATCGCCGTCGCGGGGATGTTTCCGACGAGTCCGACGGCGCTCAAGTCTTCCGGTCGTCATATGGCGGCGGTCGACTCCCTCGGGCCGAACGCCGTACCGTCACTTCCGCGAATGCTGAAATCGCCGTCGGCGCAGCTGCTCGCCGACCGCCGGCTGATCACCGCCGGAGTACGCGTAGGAGCTGCGAAGCCGGTGCCGATGGCGCCGGAGACCGTCGCGCGCATCGAGCGCGCTCGGTCCGAGGCACGGGAGACCGCACTCAGCGCGTTGAGCGCGGGCACTCGTGCGCGACTCGCCGCGGTAACGCAGCGCTATCTCGCGGGCGGCATCTCGCTGTACGACGGCGTCGTGCAGCTTGCCGGCGTGCTGTCGTCCGGCGAAGTCGACGGGATCCTCAGTGCCGCCGACAGCATGACGCGAACCCTAGCATCGCGCGGGCTGCCGTCGTTGGACGATCGGCGCGGCGAGGCGAGTCGGTTCATCTTCTCGGTTACCGTGACGAACGACCAGATTGCTGCGGCAACTGCGCGCGGCATCGAGTTGCGTTGAGCGTGCCGAAGATCGTCAACTTCCATCTCCCCGCCGATGACGTCGAGCGCGCGGCAAAGTTCTACGGAGACGTGTTCGGATGGCACTTCGAAACCGTATGCCGGCTCGCCGGTGCCGTACCTCGTCATGCGCGGCGACGGACGGGACGGCGCCGGCATCCCCGCCGCCATCACGACGCGGCAGCCCGACGTCATCAGTGCTCCGGTACCGACGATCGAAGTCGACAACATCGATCAAGCGATGGTCGACATCGCGATGAAAGGCGGGCAGCAAGCGCGCGTCCAGAACATCCCTGGGCTGGGGCGGTTCGGCTACGCCATCGACTCCGAGGGCAACATTATCGCTCTGCTGCAGCCGGCGTAACCGTTCGAGCGCGCAGCCGCGCGAACGGCTCGTCCAGCCATCGCACGGCGAGCCGATCGATGCTCTCGATCGCCAGCGCGTCGTCTTCGGCTTCGGGCCGAATGACGTTCGCCTTGACGTCGAGGGCCGTAATCGCGCGCATCGCATCGCGGTCTTCGTCGCTCAACACGATGCCGAAGTGCGGCGCAATCCGCGTGAACACGGCGTCCGGCAGGCTCGCATGGTCAACGAACAGCATTCGAGGCGAGGACGAGTCGCCCAAGGCAGCCTCGCAAAACGCGGCCAGCGTGCGCGCCCCGTACTCACTGATGTCCGTTGGCGGGTCGTGGAAACACAGAAGCTGCGGATCGATGGCGCCTGGAAATAGTTCGGGCCCGCTGCTGCGGCGCTGGGAGCGCAGCACCTCGCGCGGCTCGCGGAACACGAAGAGCCGCGGCGCGGCCGGCCACGCCTCGGCGATCAGCGGCAACAGCAGCGCATGGGATGCATTGAACTTGAGCACGATGCGCCGCTGCGGCAGCGCGCTCGCGAAAGCGTGCACGAGGCCGCGCAAATACCGCACAATGGTCGCATCGCCGCCGGGTGCTCGTCCGCGCAGCCGCAAGACAGCATCGAGCGGTTGAGGCTCCGACAGCGCCGCGACGCCGCGTATCCGGGAAAGCAACTGCGTGATCAGCGTCGACCCGCAGCGCGACATGTGGAGAATCACACCGGCGGGCACGACCGGCTCCGCCACGTCGGCGAGAGCATCCAGCGTCTCGAGCGGCGTCACTCGCGCGAAGACCCCGTTGAATGGGCGGTGCATCGCGCGGTCCACGGTTTGCTCGAAGAAAGGCGCAGTCAGCGGCTCGTTCAGCACGGCCCACTCGACTGCTGGCTCGTGAGCTCGCACCCGAACGGGAATCCATCCGTCGAGCGATTCGACATTCACCGGATCCATCGGAGCATCCACTCCCGCCGGCGCGTTTCGATCGCGCGCGCGACGTCGTCGGCCGTCACGTCGAGGGCTGCGTCGTTCGCGAGCCGCAGCACCGCGGCGGTGAAATGGGCATCCTCAACGGCGGCCAGTTGCCGGGCCAGCGCGGCATCATCGTGAATGCGCGCGCGAAGGGCGTCCAGCGATTCCGCGGACATCTCAGAGCCGGATCACGGCGACGTGCTGCTCGCGCATGAGGTGCTCGAACCCGGCGATGACGGGTGTCTGCGCGATGACGGAAAAACCGGCGCGTTCCAGGAGCCGCGCGCTTCGAACGTTCCCGGGCGCAAAATAGGCGCTCAGTGACGCCAGGCCCAGGTCGCGTCGCGCGAAGTCGATCACCGCCGCGACGGCCTCGCTCGCGAAGCCGCGGCCTTCGTACGCGCCGTCGACCGTGTAGCTGATCATCGCGCTTCCGTCGCCTTCGGTCGAAAATCCGTGCAGGTCGACGAGGGCGACCAGCGCGCCGTTCCCGCGGTCCAGCGCGAGGAATGCGGTGGGCTTGCCATTCCGCCTGTTCGCGCAGGCCGACGCGACCCAGGCACGGTGCGCGGCGACGTCGTCCGGGCGGGGCGGTTCCCATGGGGCGAACCGCTCGGCGTTGCGGTGGTAGTAGTCGCGCAGCTCCTCGGCGTCCCCCTCCTCCGGCTCGCGCAGCGAAAGACGTTCCGTATCCATGGTGCGCGAAGATTGCGCGCATGGGACGGATTCTCATTGGGGTTCACGGTGATTTCGAGCCGCAGACGGCCTCTGCCAGCTCGAACTGTAGCTCGACTGGACCTTCGTCATAGGTGCTGGCGCCGGAGTCACCGTATCTATCGAGTGATCGCCGCGCTCGTTCGCTCGCGCGCGATTTATGCTCGCCCGGCGCGGCCGGCCCAACTTTCAGGAGTCGCATGCGTTCATCGGTCTGGCCGCGGTCCGCTCCATGACGTGGCTCTCGAACACGAAGCTGCTGATAGCGCTGCAGTCGAATGCGGCAGGCAAACGAGGACGCTACATCTTCGACATCTCCGCAAGCGGCGCATTCAGTGGATACGATCCGGGCAGTGGCTGTCCCGCCGAGTCCAACGGCCCCGTGCAGAGCGGCTTCAAATCGTTGACCAACGTTCCATACGGCACCGCATATACATCGTAGCAGTCGCCGCGTGCCGATCTTGCCCGCCAGTGCGCGGCGCAGCATTCTCATCGGCACCAGCGGCTGGACGTACAAGGACTGGCGCGGGCGGTTCTATCCCGCGAAGCTGCCGCAGCGGGAGTGGCTCGCGTACTACGCGACGATCTTCGCGACCGTCGAGCTGAACGTCACGACGTACCGGCTGCCCAAGGAGCACGACCTCGCGCGGTGGGCGGCCGTGCCGCCCGGCTTCGTCTACACGGTGAAACTCAGCCGGCTGATCACGCACCGCAAGCGTCCCGGCGAACCGCGCGAGTTCGTCGAGAACTACATGACGCGGATCGCGCCGCTCGTGCCGCGCATCGCGAACTTCCTCGCGCAGTTTCCGCCGTTCTGGGCGCGCGACGACGACGCACTGCGCAGCTTCCTCGACGCGCTCCCGCCGCAGCACCGCTACGTCGTCGAGTTCCGCAACCCGACGTGGTACCACGACGACGTCTACGCGATCCTCCGCGAGCGCCGCATGTCGCTGTGCCTGCACGACATGCGCGAGAGCGTCACGCCGCACGTCCTGACCGGCCCTGTGCTGTACGTGCGCCTGCACGGCCCGGTGCGCGCGTATGCCGGATCGTACTCGCGCAAGCGGCTGCAGCAGTGGGCAGCGGTGATCAGCGCGATGGCGCCGCAGGTGGACGAGACGTTCGTCTACTTCAACAACGACCAGAACGGCTACGCACCGAAAAACGCGCTGACGCTGATCGACCTGCTCAGGGGTGCTTGAAGATGGCGTGCCCGCCGATGCGCCGCCAGCGGATGGCGACCTCGCCGCCGGCCTCGACGTACTCGAACGTAGCGCGACCGTCCGGTCCCGAGAAGGACCACGTTACTACCCAAACTCCCGGAGCGCCTTCGACATCTTTCACGCGAAGCGCCTTCGGCCATTGCATTCGCCCGGCCGACGCGCTCGCGACGTGCCGTTCGTACGCGCCATTGAGTGCCTGCACGCATTTCTTGAACGATGCGCGCTCGCGATCGTCGAGGTGCGCGTAGTCCGCACGGAACGACGCTGTCAGCTCGAACTTCAGATGCGGTCAAGCTCGTCGATCAGTGCATCCGCCGATTCGAAGCGCGTGATCCTGCCCGCGGCAACGTCGGCATCCGCTTCGCGCTCCATCGCCTGCCAACGCTCGGACCAGAACCACGCTTGCGAGGCGTCGACCGTATGCTGCGGGATCAGTTCGACGCCCCCGCCATCGCGATGCCGGACCTCGTATAACCGCGAATCGCGGTACGCCTTCGGCAGCGTCAACGTACCTCGATCCGAAACCTCGACCAGCGTCTTTGCCGCTCGCACCATGGCTGGACGATAGCAGAAATCCCGGAAATCTGCAATGCAGGTTTTCAACGGCGCCGCAAGCAGGTCGAGCTACTGCTTGCCTTTCGTGTCAGGCGGCGCGAGCGCTTCACGCGACGTCGTGGCGCGCCGCGGTGCGTGCGCCGCTCCAGGCGTCGAGCCAGCGATAGAGCTGCTCGGCCGGCATCGGGCGAGCGTAGAGATAGCCCTGGGCGTACGTGCAGCCGCCGCGCGACAGGACGGCGGCCTGCTCGAGCGTTTCGACGCCTTCCGCGACCGTCGCGAATCCGTACCGCTGGGCGATCGAGATCACGGCTTCGACGATCGCGAGGTCGCGGTCGTCGCACGGCACGCCGGCGACGAACGAACGATCGATCTTGATCACGTCGATCGGCAAGTGACGCACGTGCGCGAGGGACGAGTATCCCGTGCCGAAGTCGTCGAGGGCAATCTTGAAGCCCGCATCGCGCAGCGCGGCGATCGCGGACACGGTCTCGCTCGATGCGGCCATGACGGCGCTTTCGGTGATCTCGATGCCGACGCCGTGAACGCCGCGACCGGCGTCTGCCATGCGCGCCACCAGCGAGGCATCGCGCAACTCCGACGCCGAGAGGTTGAACCACGCCGTGAACGCCGGATCGGCACGACGCCAGGCGGCGGTGAGGCGGAGCGTCTCGCGCAGCACCCACATGTTGAGCTCCTGCGCCAGACCGTGGTGCTCGGCGAACGCGACGATCTCGGACGGCGCCACCAGACCGCGGTTGCGATGATTCCAACGAAGCAACGCTTCGGCACCCGCCACGCGCCGCGTGCGTAGCTCGACGTGCGGCTGGAAATGCAGCAGGAGCTCGTTTCGGCGGAGCGCTTCGGTCAGCTCGTGCGTGAGCCGGCGCGCCGCGTGCAGATCGTCTTCCACCTTGCGGGTGAAGAACGTGCAGCACGCGTGGCCAGTCTGCTTGGCGTCGTGCACGGCGGCGCCGGCGCGTGCGCAGATCGCATCGAAATCCTCGCCGTCCTCGGGTGCGACCGCGACGCCGATGCTGGCGGTGAGCGAGACATCGTCTTCGTCCGTTCCGCTCGCGTCGAGCGCATCGGCGAACGCCTCCGCGCAGCGCCGGACGCGGCCTTCGACCTCGGCGCGGCGCGCGCCGGCCATGATGATCCCGAACGTATCGCCGCCGAGACACGCGACGACGTCGCCCGCCGCGGCGCGCGCACCGAGACGTGAGGCGATCTCGAGAATCTGATCGCCCTCGCGCTCGCCGAGCGTGTCGTTCACGGCACGGAAACCGTCGATCGCGACGATCGCGACGGCGAGCGGACCGGCTGCACGCACCGCCTCGATCCCGCACGCGCGGAACGTGGTGCGGTCGCACAGTCCGGCCAGCCCGTCGTACGCGATCGTTTCAGGCACAGATGCCCACCGCGATCCGGTCACTGCGCCGTGAAGCCGGCGCTCGCGGAGTTTCCGTTCGTGTCGCGCACGGTCACGATCGATGAACCTTGGTCGGCCGTCGTCACCGCGAACGTGTTGTTCGGAAGCTGCGTGAGCGTCGCGATCGCGTTCGTCGTCAGGGTCCCGGTGAAGGACCCGCTATAGCCCGTCTCCGTCGGGGCGAGCTCGACGGCATCGACGCCGATCTGCGCTTGGCCCTGGGTGATGCCGGTCGCGTTCAGGCTGATCGCGGGGGCCGGAGCGGGCGGCACCGTGACCGGAAGCTGCGCCGTATGTCCGGCAGCGTCCGAGAAGGTGATCGTCGTGCTGCCCGGCGCGTTGCCGGAGATCAGGTAGCCGCCGCCCGCCGAGACGATCGTCGCAACGGTCGGATTCGCGACGCTCGCGGAGACCGTTCCGGAGGCGTCGGTCGCCGACACGGAGCCCGTCCCCGCCCAGGGGATCGTCAGGCTCGACTGCGACAGAGCGATCGCGGGCGCCGGCGATGCGGTCGGCGTGGACGTCGGACCCGCGGTGGGAGCCGAGGACGGGGTCGCCGTCGGAGCCGAGGAGGGTGCGGCCGTCGGAGCGGCGGTCGGACCCGAGCCCGACCCGCTCACGGTGAGCAGCGACGAGGCCTGGTGCCCGTTCTGGTCCGCGACGGTGATCGTCGCTTGTCCGGCCTTCATCGCCGTGACGGTGAACGGGCCGGCCCCGGTTCCGGGGGCGACCGCGAGGGTCGCCGGATCCGACGACGTCGCCGTGAAGGCGCCGCCGTACGCGGCCTCGCTCGGCGTGAACGCGCGCCGCTCGCCGACGGCGAACGGCGCGCTCGAGAGGGCGCCGAACCCCACCGTTCCGACCGGAATCGTGACGGCGCTCGAATGGCCGTTCTGATCGGCAACGGTGATCGTCGCCGAACCCGGCCCTTGCGCCTTCGCGGTGAACGGGCCCGTGCCGCTCGCCGGGTTCACCGAGACGACGCTCGGCGCGGCCGAGCCCGCCGAGTAGGTTCCGCCGTAGCCGGATTCGTTCGGCGTGAACACGCGCGAGTCGCCCACCGCCATCGGCGTCGTCGACAGACCCGAGAAATCTTGCGCCGCCGTCCCGCCCGATGTCGTGCCCGACAGCGGAGGTGTCGCCCCGCCGCCGCCGCAGGCGCACAGCACGCTCAGCGCAACGCAGGCGCTCGCCAGTCCCAGCCTCGTCATCATGACGTCCCCCTCCTTACTCCTGAGGGGGCCTATGCCCGGGATTTGTGTGGGGCTTTCTCCCCAATACTGGGTATGCGAAGGGGCGGGCGCGTCTACTGCTCGACGAACTCCGGGTACTCGCTCTTCGCGTACTTGTCATCGGACGGCCACTCCGGAATGCGGTCGTCCCAGGGCGTCGCTTCGCGCTCCGGCAGTGCGACATTGTCCGGTGCGCCGCTCTTGTGCAGCGTCACCAGCGTCTCGACGTGGCCCGTCTGCGGGAACATGTCGAACGGCTGCACGACGCCGAGGGCGTAGCCGCGCTTCGCGAGGTGCGCGAGGTCGCGCGCGAGGGTGGCGGGATTGCACGACAAGTACCACAGGTTCGGCACGCCGGCCGATGCGATCGCGTCGAGCGTCGCTTCGTCGCTGCCCTTCCGCGGCGGGTCGAGGAACACGATCTGCGCGGCGTCGAGCGCGCCTTTGCCTTCCTTGTTCGCGACGGTGCCCTCGACGCGGCCTTCGACGAACCGTACGCGGTCCTCGACCGCGTTGAGCGCCGCGTTCTCGCGCGCTTCGCGCACGGCGGCGGGATTCTCCTCGATACCGACGACGTTCGCGCCGCGCGCCGCGAAGAAGATCGCGAACGTGCCCGCGCCGCAGTAGAGGTCGACGATGCGGCTTCCGGCCGCGACGCCCGGCGCGAGGAAACGGAAGATGCGCCCGACCATCTCACTGTTCACCTGAAAGAACGACGCCGGCGAGACGCGGTAGCGCACGCCCTCGATCGACTCGTCCATCTCGCGCGAGCCCCAGACGTACGCCATCTTGCGGCCGAGCACGGCGTTCGCCGTACGCGGCTCGAACGAATTCGACACGCCGACGACGCCGCGCACGCGCCGCGCGATCGCCGGCGCGCGCGTGCGAATCTCGGCCGACTGCCGGTCGGTCGTGACCGACAGCACCGCTTGTCCGGACGACGCGCCGGCGCGCACGATCGCGTGCTTCGCGCCGGCGAACGCGTCGCGCGAATCATCGGCCCGTGCGGCGTCGTACAATCCCGCGATCGCCGCGTCGAGCTGGGGCAGGACGACCGGACACGTGTCGATGCGCACGAGCGCGTGCGAGCGCGCCTGATAGAAGCCGAACGACGTCTCGCCGCCCGCCTGATCGACGACCAGCGCCATCTTGTTGCGGTAGTTGCGCGGGTACGTCATGCCGACCGGACGGCGCACGTCGGCGTCGGCGAAGCCGCCGATCCGGCGCAGCGCGCTCCGCACGATCTGCTCCTTCCACGCGAGCTGCGCCGGGTACGCGAGGTGCTGCACCTGGCAGCCGCCGCACACGCCGAACACCGCGCAGAACGGCCTCGCGCGCATCTCCGACTGCGTCTCGTAGTCGAGGACGTCGGCGACGGCGTACTTCGGCTTCACCTGCGTCACGCGCACGCGCGCCCGCTCGCCCGGCAACGGTCCGTTCACGAAGACGACGAAGCCGTTCGCGCGGCCCACGGCCTGGCCGTTCGCCAGAAGGTCCGTGAACCGCACCGACGCGACGGTCCCCGGAACGAGGCCGCTCAGTTCTGCTTCTTCTCGTCGAGGGTCTTGATCAGGCGGTTCGCTTCGTCGATCAGCGCCTGAATGCGGTCCGCGGTCTCATCGGGCGCGGACGGGGCCGGCGAGCGCAACAGCGCCCGCACCGCCAGGTAGGTGAGCGTCACCGACGCTCCCGCGACCGCGACCCAAAGGAGCGTCTGCGTGAGCGGAAATCCCGTCCGTTGCGGGGCGGATGGTTGCCCCTCGGTCGGCGGCGCGCTGGTCTGCTCGGTCACGACGGGCCGTGCTTCGACAAGCTCAGCATGACATTCCCTCGGGCCCGCACCCCTGTTGTCATCCTGAGCTTGTCGACGGGCTTGTCATCCCGAGCTCGTCGACGGGCTTGTCATCCCGAGCTCGTCGACGGGCTTGTCATCCTGAGCTTGTCGAAGGGCTTGTCATCCTGAGCTTGTCGACGGGCTTGTCATCCTGAGCTTGTCGACGGGCTCGTCATCCTGAGCTTGTCGACGGGCTCGTCATCCTGAGCTTGTCGACGGGCTTGTCATCCTGAGCTTGTCGACGGGCTTGTCATCCTGAGCTTGTCGACGGGCTTGTCATCCTGAGCTTGTCGACGGGCTTGTCATCCTGAGCTTGTCGACGGGCTTGTCATCCTGAGCTTGTCGACGGGCTTGTCATCCTGAGCTTGTCGAAGGGCTTGTCATCCTGAGCTTGTCGAAGGGCGCGGATCGAGCGCGACGTTAGGCGGCGGACTCGACCTCGGTCGTCTCGAGCTCGCGGCGTTCGCTCGTCGAGATGATGCGCGCGAGGTCGAGCAGGATGATGAGCCGGTCTTCCACCTTGCCGACCCCGCGGATGTACTCCGTGTCGACTCCCGTCAGCATCTCGGGCGCGTCCTCGATCTGCTCCGACGGCACGCGTAGCACCTCGGAGACCGAGTCGACGACCATGCCGACGCGCTTCGTGCCGATCTCGGTCACGACGATGCGCGTGTTCTTCGTGTGCTCCGCGCGCGGCATCCCGAAGCGCGTGCGCAGGTCGATGATCGGGATCAGCTGACCGCGCAGGTTGATCACGCCTTCCATGAACCGCGGCGCGCGGGGCACGTGCGTCACGGAGACCATGCGGTTGATCTCCTGCACCTGGTCGATGTCGACGCCGTATTCTTCGGCGCCGAGCTTGAACGAAACAACTTGGACCGTGTCGGACATGCTTCAGACTCCTGAGAATTCGGCGCGAGCGGAACGGCCCGCGCCGGCGGCGGCGATCAGCGAGTGGACGTCGATGATGAGCGAGATGGACCCGTTGCCGAGGATCGTCGCGCCCGAGATGCCCGGGATGCGGCCGATCACGTCGGAGAGCGGCTTGATGACGATCTCTTGCTCGCCCTGGAACGAGTCGACGACGAGCCCGACCTGGCGGCCCTGGACGCCGACGATGACGATCATCACCTTGTCGGGATCGCGCGGGGCGTCGAGCCGGAAGAACTCGGCGATACGCACGAGCGGCACCACTTGGCCGCGCAGGGTGATCACCTCGCCGCCGTGCACCGTGCGCACGTCCTGCGCCGCGATGCGCTGCGACTCGATCACCGCATCGAGCGGGATCGAGTAGAGCTCGTGCGCGACGCGCACGAGCAGCGCCTGAATGATCGCGAGCGTCAGCGGCAGCTTGATCGTGAACGACGTGCCGGCGCCCGGCACGGACTCGAGGTCGAAGACGCCCTTGAGGCGCAGGATGTTCTTCTTCACGACGTCCATGCCGACGCCGCGGCCCGACACGTCGCTGATGTTCTCGGCCGTCGAGAAGCCGGGCGCGAAGATCAGCTCCATCGTCTCGCGGTCCGAGAGCCGGTCGGCGTCGGTGATCACGCCCATGCGGAGCGCCTTGTCGCGCACGCGCGCGAGGTCGATGCCGCCGCCGTCGTCCGAGACTTCGATGATGATCTGGTTGCCTTCGTGGTAGGCATTGAGCTTGATGGTGCCGTGGCGCGGCTTGCCGCGCGCTTCGCGCACGTCGGGCGCCTCGATGCCGTGGTCGACGCAGTTGCGGATCAGGTGCATCAGCGGCTCGCCGACCTCGTCGACGATCGTCTTGTCGAGGTCCGTGTCGGCACCGGCGATCTCGAGCTGGATCTCCTTGCCGCGCGCCTTGGCGAGGTCGCGCACGGTCCGCGGGAACCGGTCGAACACCTGCCCGATCGGCACCATGCGCACCTTCATGATGCTCTCTTGGATCTCGTTGGTCGTGCGCGCGAGCAGCGCCGACGACTCCGTCAGATCCTTCGCGAGCGATGCGAGCGTCTTCGTCGCCGCGTCGTCCGCCCCGAGCTCGCGGCCGAACGTCGCGGCGATGTCGGAGATGCGCGTCCGGTTGATGACCAGCTCGCCGACGAGGTTCAGGAGCAGGTCGAGGCGGTCGATGTCCACGCGGATCGTCGCGTTCTTCGCGGCCTTCGCCGCGCCGGCGGCGGGCGGCGGAGCGGCCGGGGCGGCGGCGGGCGTCGCCTCCGTCGCGCGCGGCGGTCCCGCGAAACGAGGCTGCGCGCGCTGCGCCTCGGCCAGCATGAGCGCCACTTCGGCTTCGAACGCGTTCACTTCGGCTTCGTCGACCGGCGCGAGGACCTCGTCGTCCAAGTCCGACTGGGCGCGCGGCCCCTCGATCGCCTGCGCCGTCGCGTCGTACACGCCGGCCGCCGCGTCGAGCCGCGCGACGTAGTCGTCGACGCCGTCGGGTTCCGTGCCGCCGCCGACCGCCGCGTGCACGAGCGCGCTGAGCACGTCGCGGCCCTCGAACAGCAGGTTGACGCCGCTTTCGGTGAGCGGCATGCGGTCCTTGCGCAGCAGGTCGTAGACGTTCTCGAGCTTGTGCGCGACGTGCTGCACGGCGGCGAACTGCAGCATTCCGGCGCTGCCCTTGATCGTGTGCAGGGCGCGGAACAGCGAGTTCACGATCTCCGGGTCGGCTCCGCCCGTGTCGACGAACTGCTCCAGCCGCAGCAGATCGGCCTCGATCGCGTGCAGCAGCTCATCCGTCTCGTCGCGGAAGTATTGAACGAACTCCGAACGATCGAAGAACTCGTCGGCCAAGTCAGTCTACGCCGAACACCGAGAGCAGCGGCTCGAGCGAACCGGTCTCCGGAATCAGGATGAACTGGCCGGACACGGCGCGGTCCTTGTCGAGGAATTGCGACTCGATCAGGAACACGTCCTGATCCGGGAGGATCGACATCAGCGTGCGGAACGCGGCCTGCACCGTGCCGTACGAGAGCGTCGGGACCGACGGCAGCAGGTTGATCCCCGTCAGCGAGACGAGCGCCGTGAGGTATGAGCCGGCGATGATGTTGCCGAGCTCCTTGAGCGTCGAGTCGATGATCGAGTCGAAGATCTGGATGTCGCCGATGATCCGCTTGATGAAGACGTTGACGAACTCGTGCGCCTGCTCGCGGTCGAACAGCACGACCATCTGGCCCGGAGCCTCGCCGCGAATGTACATGTGCAGTGCCGCGACCGGGCGGTCGGGCGAGCCGACGCGGTGCGAGAGATCGCGAAACTTGAGCACGTCGATCGTCGGCTCGGAGAGCTTGACCGTCGTGTTCAGCAGCTGCGAGAGCGCGGTCGCCGCGTGGCCCGCGCCGATGTTGCCGACTTCCTTGAGCGCGTCGCGCTGCAGTTCGGTCAGCGTCAGCGTCGTGGTGCTCATGCCAGCACCTTCTGGATCGTCTCGAGGATTTTCGGCGGCTGAAACGGCTTCGTGATGAACGACTTCGCGCCGGCCTGAATCGCCTCGACCACCAGCGCCTGCTGGCCCATCGACGTGCACATGATGATGCGCGCCTGCGGATCGTCGGCGACGATCTGCTTGACCGCGGAGATGCCGTCCATCTCCGGCATCACCATGTCCATCGTCACGAGATCCGGGCCGAGCTCGCGGTACTTCTCGACCGCTTCGGCTCCGTTCTGCGCTTCGCCGACGACCTCGTAGCCGTTCTTGCTCAAGATGCCCTTGATCATCATGCGCATGACGACCGCGTCGTCGACGATGAGAACCCTCTTCGCTGTCATACTTCCCTGCTCTCCCCTCACGCCAAGCCGCGGCTGCGCCGTTCGGCTTGCCGCTTGTTGATGAAGTCCAAGATTGCGCGATCGTCCTCGGGCTTGATGCCGTGGAATCGCACGCCGATCGAATACCGTTTCGTCGACTCGACGCCGTTCAACCGCATGACCTCGCCCAGAAGGACGAGCGGCGACGATGCCGTGCTGACCGCGAACCGCGCCTCGATGTACGCCCCCTTCTTCACCTCGCGATCGATCGTCAGCGACGCGCCCGAGCGGCTGAGATCGGTCACCGAACCGCGCATGTAGTCGCCCGCGCCCTTCCCGCCGGTCGCGGGCCGCCATTGAGCAGGGAGCGTCGCCTCGATGCGAACGGCGGTGCGCTGCGACGCACCGGAGAAGACTTGCAGCGTCTCGACGCGATCGGGGATCGCGAAGACGGCGGCGCGCTCGCGCATCGCGACGCATCGCGCGCTGAAACGAAAGCGCCCGACGGGGTTCGTGTAGCTGAAAACCGCGACGTCGCCGCTTTGGACGCCGCCGAGGCCGCCGACCGTCAGCGTGCGATCGCCGTACGACTCGACGCAGACCGATCCGCGCGGCCCGCCGTTCGTGACCATCACGTCGACGAACGAGTTCACCTGCGGCAGCTTCAGCTTGAGCTGCGGGGGCGCGTGCTTGCGCCCGAATCCGAGCAGCTGCAGCATCAGCTCGCGGCCCCCGCGAACTCCGCCGCCGGCTCTTCCGTCGTCGTGATCTGCCCGATCGACTCGACCCGCAGGCCGGGTGCGATCTCGCTGTACGAGAGGACGACGAGCGCCGGCGCCGCGCGCTCGGTCAGGCGCTTCAGCGCGAGGCGCGTGCCTGGCGAGGTCAGCACGATGGGCTGCAGGCCGCCCTGCTGCGCGTCCTGCATGCGCTTCGTGAGCGACGCGTAGATCTTCGCGACGGTCGCGGGATCGAGCAGCGCGTACGCGTCCTCGCCGCGGCGCACCGCTTCGCCGAGCAGCGTCTCGAGCCGTGGGTCGACGGTGATCACCGACAGCAAGCCGTTCTCCGCGTACTCCGCACAGATGTGCCGCGCCATGGCGGCGCGCACGCGCTCGGTCAGGTAGTCGACGTCCTTCGACGCCCGCGCGCCGTCCGCGAGGTTCTCGAGGATCAGCAGCAGGTTGCGGATCGGAATGCGCTCGCGCAGCAGGTTCTGCAACACGCGCTGCACCTCGCCGACGGTGAGGAGGTTCGGGATCAGTTCGTCGACGACGACGGGGTAGTGCTGCTTGACGTTGTCGAGCAGCGCGGAGGCCTCTTGGCGCCCGAGCAGATCCGGCGCGTGCGTCTTGATGATCTCGGTGAGATGCGTCGCGATCACCGACGTCGGGTCGATGACGGTGTAGCCCGCCATCTCGGCGTCGCCGCGGCCGCCCTCGGCGATCCAGACCGCGGGCAGACCGAACGCCGGCTCGGTCGTCGGGATGCCGTCGACCGGCGCCGTCGCGGTACCGGGGTTCATCGCGAGCAGGCGCGAGACCATGACCTCGGCACGCGCGACCTCGAGTCCGTAGATCTTCACGACGTACGTCGACGGCTTCAGCTGCAGGTTGTCGCGCACGCGGATCGGCGGCACGACGATGCCGAGATCGCGCGCCGCGTGCCGGCGGATCATCGTGATGCGCTCGAGCAGATCGCCTCCCTGCGACACGTCGACGAGCGGGATCAGCCCGAAGCCGATCTCGAGCTCCATCGGGTCGTACGAGAGCAGCGGTACGACGGACTCCGCAGGCTTCACGGCGGGCGCGCCCGCGGCGCCGATCGCCCCGGGCAGTCCCTTCGCGGCAGCGCCCGGCTTCAGCGCTTCAGCCTTCTTCTGCGCGCGGCCGCGCACGAACAGCATCAGCACGATCGCCGCCATCGTGAACATCGCCCACGGCGGCAGGCCGAAGAGCCCGAAGAGGATCAGCAGCACGCCGGCGATGAGCAGCACGCGCGGCTCCTGCACGAGCTGACGCGTGACGTCGTGTCCGAACGATCCTTCCGAGGCGGCGCGCGTGACGATGATGCCGGTTGCGGTCGAGATCAGCAGCGCGGGGATCTGCGTGACGATGCCTTCACCGATGGTCAGGAGGGTGAAGCGCGAGGCGGCCTCCGGCAGCGACATGCCCTTCTGCAGCACGCCGATCGCGAGGCCGCCGACGATGTTGATGAAGACGATGATGATCGCGGCGATCGCGTCGCCGCGCACGAACTTCGAGGCACCGTCCATCGCGCCGTAGAAGTCGGCGGAACGCTGGATGTCCTTGCGGCGCTGACGCGCCTCGGCTTCGGTGATCAGGCCGGCGTTGAGGTCGGCGTCGACGGCGAGCTGCTTGCCGGGCATCGCATCGAGGGTGAAGCGCGCGGCGACTTCCGCGACCCGTCCCGCGCCGTTCGTGATGACGACGAACTGGATGACGACCAGGATCGCGAAGATCACGATGCCGACGGCGTAGTTGCCGCCGACGACGACGTTGCCGAACGCTTCGATCACCTGACCGCCGTACGCGTGCAGCAGGATCGTGCGCGTGCCCGTGATGTTGAGCGCGAGCCGGAAGACCGTGATGATCAGCAGCAGCGTCGGGAAGACGCTGAACGAGAGCGCGTTCTCCGTGTAGAGCGTCACCAGCAGGATGACGAGCGCCAGCGTGATGTTCGTCGAGAGCAGCAGGTCGAGCACCCACGGCGGCACCGGGACGATCATCAGCACGATCAGGATGACCGAAGCCGCGGCCACCCAGGCATGGGAGGTCGAAGCGATCCGGTCGAGCAGGCCCGGGCGTGCCGGAGCGGCCGTTGCCACTAGGTCACGGTCCTCACGTCTTTACGGTTATCGGCGCGCGAAGTGCGGGCCGTGAGGCGGGCCGCGGCGCCTGCGCGACGCGACCATAGGGACGCATGTCCCGCTCTCCTAGAGACGGACGCCTCGTTTCATCCGGGCTCCGGAGGGCGAAGGCTTAAGGCCTGTACCGCTCTTCGACGCGGTCGGCTTCGGCTTGGAGGCTGCTCTTGAAGCGTCATATCGGCTTTCGCTTCGTCCGCGTCCTAGGCATCGGCGCGCTTGCCGCGAGCGTGGTCACGCTCGCACTCGGCTCCTTCGCGCAGACCTCGCCGCCGCGCGACTTCGGGCGGCCGCCGTCCGGCGACGTCCCGATTCTCTTCGACGACCAGCACGTCTACGCGAAGCCCGACCTCCTGCGGTCGGGGCGCGTCTTGGCCGCGCTTGTCCGGGACGGCGAGATCCTGGTGCCGTTGCGCTCCATGTTCGAGCAGCTCGGCGCGACGGTGACGTGGGACGCGAGCACGCGGACCGTCGACGCCGTGAAGCCGGGCGCCGACGTCAAGGTCACGCTCGGGAAGCCGGTCGTCGTCGTGAACGGCGAGGAACGCCCCCTCGACGTGCCGCCCATCGTCTACCGCGGCTCGATCCTCGTGCCGGTGCGCGTGATCTCCGAGGCGATGGGCGCGTACGTGCAGTGGGTGCCGGACCGCCGGGTCGTCGTCGTGCGCTTCTTGAGCGCGCCCGTTCCGCCGGCGCCTACCCCAGCGCCGCAGCCGCCACCGCCGGTCTCGACCCCCGCGCCGCCGCCGCCGCCTCCGCCGCCCGCGCCCACGCCGCAGCCGCCGCCGGCACGGCACAACGAAGCGTTCGTCGCCGGCGACTTCCTGATCTCACCGAAGATGTACAACGAGGCCAGCCCCGGGAACACCGCGACCGGCTCGTACGACATCCGCGGCGCGGTCGAGTTTCCGCTCTTCAGTCTGCCGGCGATGATCGAAGCCGACTTCCGGCACTACCAGTTCGCGCACACCGCGCTGCAGACCGTCGGCGCCTGCGCGCCGGGGAGCACGACCGGCTGCGGCACGGTAGTGGGCAATCAGGTCTACAACACGGGCCTGTGCCCGTCGACGAACGACCCCGGCTGCGTCACCGTCGCCGGCTACCCCGCGATCATCGCGTACAACGGGCTCGGACAGGCGTACGTCGCCGGGTTCAGCGGCGAGGAGAACGAAGGCGACGTGCGCGTCGGCTTCAAGGTGCTCGAGCCGCGCGTCTACCTCGGCGCCGGCTACCTCTCGAAGACGTACAACTATCTGGGGTACCCGCGCATCTCCGGCGTCGGGCTCGGGATCACGAAGCTGCCCGATCTCGACGCGCCCGTGTCGTTCGAGGGCAGCGCGTGGTACTACCCGCAGGTCTCGGGCAACTACACGTATCCGACGTCGCCGTATCTCGGGCCGCTGTCGGGTCAGACGGTCCCGTTCTCGTACTCGTACTGGAAGTACCGCGTCGGCGGCACGATCAGCTTCGGGAAGACCGGGGGCGTGTTCGTCGACTTCGGCTACGCCGGTGAGCGCGCGAACGCGAAGACGAACGCGCCGTCGAACACGACGGTCAACGCCCCGTATGTGGGCCTGGGAGTGCACCTGTGAGCGCGCGCCGAGGCGACGCGCTGCGGCTGCTCGCGCTCGTCCCCGTCGCGATCGCCGCGGTACTCGCGGCGTGCGGCGGCTCCGGCGGAAGCGGCGCGCCGGTCGCGCCGGTCGTGCTCGTCGCGGCGACACCGACGCCTTCGCCCACGCCGCGCCCCGGCGGCTCGCCGACGGTCATTCCGACCGCATCGCCGGCGCCGACGGCGACGCCGGCGGTCGCGAGTTTCGCGATCACCGTCGTCGTGCCGAGCACCGGAGGCGGAACCGGTTCCGTCCGACGATCGCCGCAGTACGTCTCGCCCGGCACGCTGTCGTTCACGGCGTACGACGGTCGCACGCTGATCTACGTCGGCAACGTCGGGCCGGGCTCGCCGCCGACGCTGAACACCGTGTACGCGACGTCGGGGCCGACCGTCGTCACCGGCGGCGGCTGCACGAACGGCGCGCCTGCAACGTGCACGATCACGCTCACGACGTCGGTCGGAACGCACGCATTCGATCTGATGGCGTACGGTAGTCCGCAGACCAGCTCGACGCCGACCGGGTTCATACTCTCGGAAGGCGAGCTGACCGTGACGCTGGTCGCGGGACCGAACGCCGCGCAGACGCTGACGCCTCTCGGGGTCGCCGACAAGGCGACGTTCGTTTCGCCGGCCCTGACCTATCAGCTCAACGGTACCGGCGCCCTGGTCGGCATCATCGGAACGGCGTACACGTTCCAGTATGCGATCGACGACGCGAGCCGGCAACCAGATCGTCCCACCCGGCAACTACGACAACGGGCCCGTGACGATCGCCGAGACCGACGGCGGCAATATCGTGACGATGACGGCGGTGTCGCAGACCTCGCCGCCCGCGTCGCCCGGAAACCAAACGTTCAGCGTGACGTGCGCGAACAACGGTACGGCGACGTTCACGGCGTCCGCCGGCACGTCGCCCAACACGACGTACGCATCCGGGCTCGCGTACAACAGCAGCAACTACGGCGGCGGCACCCTCGGCACGGCGACGCTGCAGTGCGTGCCGAACTCCGCGGCGGTGCCGGTGACCGTGCAATGAGGATCCGCTTCATGAAGATCTCGTATCTCGCCGTTGCGACCGCCGCCGCGGCCGCGCTCGCCGCTTGCGGCGGAGGCGGCGGCGGTACGGCGTCCGGTGGCACGGGTGCGCTCGCGCCGACCGCAGCGCCGCTCGCCGTGGGGCAGATCCCGTTGACGCTGACGATTCCACGCAACCCGTCGTCGAGGGGCCGCGCGCCGCAGTTCCTCTCGCCGGGGACGGGATCGATGGCGATCTACGACGGCACGGTGCTCGCGTACGCCGCGAACACCGGCTTCGACGGCGGGTCGCAGTTCGCGACCGTGTACGCCTCCTCGGGCCCGACGACGGTTACCCCCGGTACGTGCACGTTCACGAGCAGCCGGGCGACGTGCAGCCTCACGCTGACCGCGAACGTCGGCGCGCACAAGTTCGACGTGATCACCTATCCGAACTCGCAGGCCACGCCGCCCCCCGCGACGCTGCCGACGTTCGCCGGGATCATCGCGTCCGAAGGCGAGCTCGCGGTGACGCTCAACCCGGGGACGAACCCGGCGCAGACGCTCACGCTGCTCGGCGTGGCCTCTCAGGTGATCTACGCCGGCCTGTCGGAGGCCGCATACAACGACACGGTCACGTACGGGTTCCGCATCCAGGACTCGACGAACTCGCAGATCGTGCAGCCCGGCAACGCGTACGACAACGGGCCGGTCACCATCACGGCTTCGCCCACCGGCATCGTGACGATCGCGCCGAGCTCGTTCGCGACGCCGCCGGCGTCGCTCGGCGATCAGAATTTCGACGTCACGTGCATCAACGCGGCCGGCGGGCAGCGTCACGATGACGTTCAACACGCAGACCCAACCGAACACGGCATACGCGTCCGGGCTCACGTACTCGACGTCGAACTACTCCGGCGCGACTATCCAGTCGATCTCGTTCACGTGCGATCCCGCGTCGGGCGACGTCCCGATCACCATCCAGTCGAAGAGGCACTGATGCGCCTTCATCACGGATTCTTGCTCGCGCTCGCGCATCGCCGCGGCCGGATGCGGCGGCGGGTCGCCGTCGGCGTCACCGGCGGCGCCGGGGGCGATGGTTCGCACGCGACCGGGACCACGATGATCGCGATCGCGATCCCGAACCGCACGGCGTCGTCGGCGGCGCGCGCGCCGCAGCTACGTCTCGGACGGCACCGAAGCGCTCGCGGTCTATGACGGCGCGACGCTGGTGTACGCGGCAAACATTCTCCTGGGCACGTCGCCGGCGTTCTCGACGCTCTTTGCGACCTCGAGCGGCACCGATCGTCACCCCGGGCGACTGCACGCAAAGGAAACCTCGCCTCGACGTGCACGCTGACGATCTCGGCGAGCGCGACGGCGCATACGTTCGGGTTCACGGCGTACGGCGACTACCAAGGCGGCTACGTCCCGCCCGGCGGCTCGATCTCGCGCCGGGTGCTCGACACCGGAACGCCGCCGGCGTTCACCGGGCTCATCCTGTCGGAAGGCCAGTTCACGATGACGGTGGCGGCGGGCACGAACCCCGCGCAGACGGTGACGCTGCTCGGCGTCGCCGACATCGCGCAATGGTTCGGCAGCGCAGACGGCGTCATTCAATCAGACGGCGACGATCGGGTACGAGATCCAGGACGCGCGCTCGGGTCAGATCGTCATGCCGGGCACCGCGTACGACAACGGTCCCGTCACCATCACCGCGTCGCCGGCGGCGATCGTGACGTTCACGCCGATCTCGCAGACCACACCGCCGGCGACGAACGGGTCGCAGACGTTCAACGTCACCTGCACGTCGTCCGCAGGCGGCAATGTGACGTTCACCGCGAGCGCGGGAACGCAGCCCACGACGGCGTACGCCTCCGGGCTGACGTACAGCTCCAGCCAACTACTCGAACGGGACGCTCGGCACGCGCGGGTTCCGCTGCTTCGGCAGCTGAAGCACCGGTCGACGGTGACGTTCAGGCGATCGTCTTGTTCTTGCAGCTTGAACACGAACGCGATCACCTGGGCGACGGCGGCGTAGAGGTCGGGCGGGACCGGCGAGTCCAGCTCGACCTTCGCGTAGAGCGTGCGCGCGAGCGGCGCGTTCTCGAGGATCGGCACGTCGTGCTCGACGGCAAGGTCGCGGATGCGCTTCGCGATGAGGTCCGCGCCCTTCGCGGTGAGCACCGGCGCGGCCATCTTGAGCTCGTCCCACTCCAGGGCGACCGCGAAGTGCGTCGGGTTCGTGACGACGACCGTCGCCTTCGGCACGGCCGCCATCATGCGCTTGCGCGCCATCGCGCGCTGCCTCTGCCGCATCGCGCCTCTTCGCCTCGGGGTTTCCTTCGGACTGGCGGTGCTCGTCGCGGACCTCGGTCTTCGTCATCTTGAGCGACTGCTCGAGCCGGCGGCGTTCCCACGCGTAATCGGCGATGCCGAGCAGCAGCAGCAGACATGCCGACCTTCACGCCGATCCCGAAGACGATGCCCTCGATCGACACGATGATGTCGTGCGGCGAAGCGTGCGCCAGCGCGTACAGCATCGTGAGGTTGTCCTTGACCCCGAACCAGCAGATCAGGATGACGATCAACAGCTTGAGCAGCTGCTTCGCGAGCTGCACCAGCGTCTGCGGCGAGAAGAAAATGCGCTGCAGGCCGCTGAGCGGGTTGAGCTTCGCGAAGTTCGGCGCGATCAGCTGCGGCGAGAACAGCACGCCGAACTGCAGGACGTTCGCGAGCACGGCGAGCACGACGGCCGAGCCGAACGCCATCAGCAGCAGCGGCGTGTACGGCATCACCGCGGAGACGAACATTCCGCCCACCGAGCGCACCGTGATGTCGTCGATCGACCCTGCGTGTGACAGGGATACCTGGAATGCTTGCGCGCCGGCCTGCATCGCCGCGAGGAAACCGACGTGCAGCGCGATGACGATCGCGAGGAAGACCGTCGAGCCCGCCGACGTCCTGCGAACGCGCGATCTGGCCGCGCTCGCGAGCCTCCCGCCGGCGTTTCGGTGTGGCCCTCTCGGTCGCGTCGTGACGAGCCATCGCTCAGCGTACCGCCATCGTGCGCAGCACGGCATCGATCTCGCGCGCGGACGTGTCGACGAGCGACGGGAACACCGCGCCGAGCAGCGGGATCGACACGATCAGCATGATGAGCCCGACGGTGATCTGGATCGGGAAGCCGACGACGAACACGTTCATCTGCGGCGCGACGCGCGCCATGAGACCCAGCATCACGTTGACGAGGAACAGCGCCACCGCGACGGGTGCCGCGATCTGGAACACGATGAACAGGCACTGCGCGAAGAAGCGCATCACGTCGCCCGCCAGCAACTGGGGCGCGGCCGCGTACGGCAGTGGGACGAGCGAGAACGAGCCCGCGATGCCGGCCAGCAGCATGTGGTGCGCGTCGACCGCCAGGTACAGCAGCGTTGCGAGCGCGAGCTGAAACTCGCCGATCACCGTGACGCTCTGCGAGGTGAGCGGGTTGATGATGTTGACGACCGCGAAGCCGATCTGCACGTCGATGATCTCGCCCGCGAACTGGATCCCCGATGAACAGCAGGAACGCGACGAAGCCGAACACGACGCCGACGAAGGCCTGCGCCAGCGATCGCGACGACCAGATCGCCGAGACCGTTGAGCGGCGCGATCACGGGCACCGTGCGCGCGATGACGAGCGCGAGCAGCAGGCCGATCGCGAATCGCAGCAGATGCGGGAGCTGCGTCTGCGAGAACACCGGGATCAGGGCGAGCATCACGCCGATGCGGACGAGCACGAGCAGCATCGTCTCGACGTGCGCGGTCGAGAGCGCGAAGACGTTCATTGAACGAAGGTCGGAATGCCCGTGAAGACGCGCGACGTGAAGTCGGTCAGCAGCGCCAGCATGAACGGGCCGAAGAGCAGGATCGCCAGCGCGACGACCACGATCTTCGGGATGAACGCCAGCGTCGGCTCCTGGATCTGCGTGACGGCCTGGAACACGGAGACGATGAGTCCGGTCGCGAGCCCGAGCAGCAGCGCGGGCGCGCACACGAGCAGCGCCACGAAGATCGCCTCGCGCCCGAGCGAGAGCGCCGCCGCGTACGTCATTTGGAAACGCGCTCCGCCACGGGCATCATCTATTGAAGCTCGCGAAGAGGGCGGCGACCGTGAGGTTCCAGCCGTCGACCAGCAAGAAGATCAGGATCTTGAAGGGCAGCGAGATGATGACCGGCGGGATCATCATCATGCCCATCGAGAGCAGCACCGAGGCGACGACCATGTCGATCACGATGAACGGGATGTAGATCGCGAATCCGATCTGGAACGCCGTCTTGAGCTCGCTGATCACGAACGCGGGCACGAGCAGGTACGTCGGGACGTCGGCCTGCTTGGCGGGACGCGGCTCCTTCGAGAGCGTGTAGAACAGCGCGATGTCCTTCTCGCGCGTCTGCTTGAACATGAACGCCCGCAGCGGCACCTGCGCGCGGTCGAGCGCCACCTGCTGCGAGATCTTGTTCGCGAGGTACGGCTGCAGCGCGTTCTTGTTGACGTCCTGGATCACCGGGTTCATCACGAAGAACGTCAGCAGCAGCGCGAGGCCGACGAGGACCTGCGTCGGCGGCACCTGCTGCGTGCCGAGCGCCGTGCGCACGAACGAGAGCACGACGACGATGCGCGTGAACGAGGTCAGCAGCACGAGCAGCGTCGGCGCGAGCGACACGACCGTGAGCAGCACGAGCACCTGCAGCGAGAGCGCGACGTCGGACGGCTTGGTCGCCGGGCTGACGCCGATGCTGACGCGCGGGATCGGAATGGTCGGGTTGGCGGGCGCGGTCTGCGCGAGCGCCGGCACGGCGAAGCACGCGACGGCGAACACGGTGCCGAGCGCGGCGAGGAGGATGAGGAGTCGGCGGTTCACTGCTGCTTTCGGAATCTCTGCAAGAGGCGAAGCAGCGCGTCACGCTGATCGCCGAGGGCCTTCCGTTGCATCTCGATGTACGGATCGACGACGTCACCCGGGACGTCGGCGATGTGCGTCACGCCGGCGGATCCTCCGCCTACCAGATAGTATCGGTCGCCGACCTTGACGACGTGAAGGGTCACGTTCTGCGCCAGAAACGTCGACTCGACGACGGTGACCAGCCGGCGGCCCGTCGCTGCCACGATGCGCCCGCGGTTCAGCGCGCGCACGGCATAGGTCAGGCCGATCAGCAGCACCGCGACGACCGCGAAGGCCCAGATCGCCCGCAGTGCGAGGTCCATGGAACTCAGACCCGATCGACGACCGGGTTCAGCTCGCTGATCTTGACGGCGAACTTGTCGTCGACGACGACGACCTCGCCCCGTGCGATGAGGATGTTGTTGACGTAGAGGTCGATCGGCTCGGTCGACTGCTTGTCGAGCTCGAAGACGCTGCCCGTCTGCATCGAGACGACCTCACGCAGCGAGAGCTCCGTCTGACCGAGCACGGCCGAAATCTCGAGCGGCACGTCATGGACCAGGTCGAGGTTCGCGTGTCCAGGCGGCGCCGTGCGAACCGGCGTGGGCTGCATGGGCGAGAACGTCACCGCGCGGCCGGCGGCCGGTGGACGCGCCGGCGCGGGCTGCGCGGGCGGGCGGTACTGCGAGCTCGTCGACGGCGCCGGGGCCAGCCGGTGCTGCGCGAGCACATCGAAGTCGAGCGTGATCGTCGTGGCGAACCCTTCGCCGAGCTCGAGCGGCGCGCTGAACGTCGCGAACGGCGGCGCCGGGAACGCATGCGCGTCGGCGGCGACGGTCGACTCGATGCCCTCCGCGGCGTGGTTCGTCGCGGCGGCGAGCGCCTCGCCCATCGCGCTCGAGATTTGCGCGACCGTCTCGGCAACGATCGAGAGCTGCATCGCGTCCAGCTCACCGCCGTCGCCCGGCGTCCCCAGCATCAGCTCGACGATGCGCGCGAGGTCGCGCTTGCGGTAGCGCGCGGCGAACGCGAGGTCCGCGGACGGGATGCGCGTGACCGTCGCGACGACGTCGGGCTCGATGCGGAGCGAGCCCTCGCTCTCGGCGCGCTGCGGATGCTCCGGCCGTGACGGCGCGGCCCGCCAGCGTGCCGAGCACGCTCGCCGCCGAGTCGAACATCGCGCCGGCAATCGGCTGCAGGGTGTCGTTCACGGTCAGTCCTCGCTCTCGACGATGCGGCTCACGCGCACCGCGAGCCGGTCGCGGTTCACGCCGGGAAACACTTCGAACTTCTCCCGCTCGTTCACCGTCGCGCTCAGCGGCTCGTCCACCGGCTTGTCGAACAGGACGAGGTCGCCCGGCTGCAGCGCGATGAGATCGCGCAGCGAGACGACGGTTCGCCCGAGCTCGACCTTCACGTCGACCGGAGCCCGTTCGACGTTGCGCGCGAGCTGCGCGATGTCTTCCTCCGTGACGCCGCGGCCGGCCACCACGCTCGGCGACCACTGGAAGTCGGAGAGCTGCGCGCCGATCGACTGCAGCACCGCGTACGGCAGGCAGAAATTCATGGCGCCCGACATGTCGCCCACCTTCAGCTCGCACGTGACGTACGCGACGATCTGGTCGAGCGGGATGATGCGCGGGATGAACTGCGGGTTCGAGTCGAGCGCCTCGATCTTCAGCGAGAGCGTGAGCAGATAGTTCCACGACTCGCGGTAGCTGTTGAGCATGCGCGCCATGAAGCGCTGCATGAGCGTGCGCTCGATGTCCGTGAGGTCGCGCAGCTTTTGCGGAAACCAGCCCGGGCCGCCCAGCAGGCGGTCGATGACGGAGAACACGAGGTTCAGATCGATCTGCGCCATGCCCGAGCCTGGCAGCGGGTCCATCGAAAAGATCGAGAGGATCGACGGCGTCCCGATCGAGGACACGAAGTCGCCGTAGCTGATCTGGTCGATCGAGAGGACCGTCGCCTCGACGCGCGTGCGCAGGTAGACCGAGAGCGAGTTGTTCAGCAGCCGCGTGAAGTTGTCGTGCAGCGTGCGCAGCGTCTGCAGTTGGTTCGTGCCGAACTTGTCGAGGCGCTTGTTGAAGCGGAAGTCGAACGACTTGATCTTGCGCGCATCGGGAACCGCCAGCTCTTGCGGGGTCGCGAGCTCGCTGACCAGCGCGTCGATCTCTTCTTGGCTGAGCATGCTCAGGCGCCCGCCGTCACGTTGAGGATCACGATGTCCACTCTCCGGTTCTGCTGGCGGTGCGCCGGGCTGTCGTTGGCGAACTTGGGGTGGAACTGACCGTAGCCCGCGAACGAGATGCGCGTCGGGACGATCTTCTCGTGCTCCACGAGGTAGCGCGTCACGCCCGTCGCGCGCGCGGCCGACAGCTCCCAGTTGCTCGGATACGCCGACGTCGCGATCGGCACGTTGTCGGTGCTCCCCTCCACGCGCACGTCGTTCTTCACGCCGCGAACCTGCGCCGCGACGACGTCGAGCAACCGTTTCGTCTCCGGCCGCAGATCCGCCGAGCCCGAGTCATAGTAGGCCTTGTCGCTGAGCAGCGTGATCACGAGGCCCTGCCGGTCCAGCCGCGTCTCGACCTTCGACTGCAGGCGCGCCTGCGCGATGTACTTGTCGAGCCGGTCCTTCATTGCCACCATGTTCGCGTCGTACGTGCGGCCGCGCTCGGCGCCGGTCGTGCCGCCGGCGGGCGGCGCATTGATCTCGCTCGTGCTGTTGAACCCGCCGGAGATCGCCTGCACGAGGCGGTTGAACTTGACCGCCGATATGTTCGAGATCGCGAAGAGGATGATGAACAGCGCCAGCAGCAGCGTGATCATGTCGGCGTAGGTCAGCAGCCAGCGCATCATGCCGGCGCTCTCGAGCGACTCGCGGTTTGCGCCGCGCCGCAGCCTCGAGCGAGCCTCGCTCCGCGTCACGCGCCCGCGAATTCCGGCTCGCCCACGGCGCCGCCCGCTTCGATCTCGGTCTCACGCTCGAGCGGATCGAGGAACGCGTGGAGCTTCTCCTCGAGCAGCCGCGGGTTGTCGCCGGCCTGGATCGAGAGGATGCCCTCGACCATGATCTCGCGCAGCAGCAGCTGTTCGCCGGCGCGCTCCTTGATCTTCGACGCGAGCGGGATCCACAGCAAGTTCGCGAGCGCGATGCCGAAGAACGTCGCGACGAACGCTTGCGCGGTCGCGACCCCGAGCTTTCCGGCGATGTTGCTGGAGCCTGAGAGGCCGCCGAGCGCCTTGAGCATCGCGATCAGGCCGAGCACGGTGCCGACGATGCCGAGCGTCGGCGAGAAGCCGCCCATCGTCATGAAGACCGCCTCGGCCTTCTGGTTGCGCTCCTGCACGTAGCCGATCTCGGTCTCGAGGATCTTCCGGATGATGTCGGTGTCGCGGCCGTCGATGACGAGCTGGATGCCCTTGCGCATGAAGTCGTCTTCCAGCGCGGCCGCCTCGTTCTCGAGCGCCAGAAGGCCTTCGCGGCGCGCCTTTTCGGCGAACGATACGAGGGTCGTGATCACCTCGCGCTCGTGGTAGACGGGCTCGACGAACGCGGTGCGAAGCCCATCCGTGATGCCGCGCACAAACGCGCGGAACGGAAAGGACACCATCGTCGCGCCGATCGTCCCGCCAAAGACGAGAATGAACGCTTCGTAGCGGGCGAAAATGATGCGGGCGTCAACGTTGCCGATCCACGCCGAGAGCGCCAGAGCGCCGAGGGCGAGCAGCAAACCGATGATGGTTGCGAAATCCATCAGACAGTCTATCGGCGCCCCCTGTCGCCCAGTTGAGGCCTTCGCCGCCCCTCAGCGAGGGGCTGCTTGTTCGTCCTCGCCGTAGATCCGGCGCTTGAACTCGATGATCTTCTCGCGCACCTCGTCCATGGTGTCGCGTACGATGAATTTGTTGCCGGACGTGAGGGTCACGACCGTGTCCGGAGTCGACTCCAGAAACTCGATGAGATCCGGGTTTACCATGACGGTTTCGTTATTGAGCCGTCGTAAGGCTATCATCGCAACTCCTATCATGCCAGAGCGGACAGCGCGGGTACGGACGACGAAGCGCCGTACCCGCGATGTCCGCGAGCGTCAGCGGATGAGCCCGATAACGGTCTGCATGTCTTCGGATGCCGTCGTGATCGACTTCGAGTTCGCCTGATACGCGTTCTGCGCCGCGATCATCTTGGTGAACTCGTTGGCGATCGAGACGTTCGACGACTCGAGCGATCCCGACGTCATCGACCCGAACCGGCCGTTGCCGGCGGTGCCGAGCAGCGCGAGACCCGAGTTCGCCGTCTGAGCGAAATCGCTGCCGCCCAGGCGCTGGAGACCCTGCTCGTTCTGGAACGTCGCGACCGCGACGCGCCCGAGCGTCGTCGTCTGGCCGTTCGAGAACGCACCGCTGATCGTGCCGTCCTGGCCGACCGTGATGTTGGACAGGATGCCCGTGGCGAAGCCGTTCTGCGCGAGCGTCGTCGCGGAGTACGTTCCCGACTGCGCCGAGGACGAGTGGAAGTCGAGCCCGATCGGCCCCGTCTGCGGCGCCGGACCGCCCGCCGTCGGCGCGATCGCCGCGTCGGTCGAGCCCGTGCCCCATGCGCGGATGTTGAGCTGGTTGCCGTTCGCGAGGGACGCGGCCGTGTCGGCCGTGTGCACGTTCGCGCCGGTGATGTTCTGGCCGGCGGCGACGCCTTCGACCGACGAGGTGTTGATGTAGTTGCCGTTCTGGTCGAAGTACGCGTAGCCGACGATGCCCGCCGAGACGGGTGCGGCGGTCGTGACGGCCGGCGTCGTGACGCCGCCCGCGTTGATCGAGCCCGGTGTCTGGATCGCGTCGAACGTCGTGCCGTCGGCGAACGACACCGACACCTGCCAGCGCGACGCGGCGTTGTGCAGTTGTCCGTCGGCGTCGGCGACCTGGCCCGGCAGGCCGTTCACCGGCGGCGGACCCGCCGCCGCGCCGGTGGCGTCCGGCTTATACGTGATCTGCGCGAGGTGCGCGTTGCCGAGCGAGTCGTACACGGTCGTGGTGATCGTGTACGGCGTGCCCGTGCCCGCCGCGGGCGGGTTCGCCTGCAGCCCGCTCGCCTCTTTGGCCCACTGGCTCTGGTCGAGATTGCCGCCCAGCGAGACGTCGAACACCTGGTCACCGGTCGCGCCGAACTTCTCCGCCGCGTTCAAGCCGGTTCCGACGGCCTGCTGGGTGAGTCCCAGCGGGATCGTCATGTCGCTCGGCTGACCGGTCTGCGTGATGTTGCCGTTCTTGTCGGCCATGTAGCCCTGCACGGCCATGCCGCTCGATCCGTCGTAGAGCAGTCCGTTCGAGTTGAGCGAGAAGTCCCCGTTGCGCGTGTACACCGGCGACCCGTTGCCGTTGGGCTTGCGCAGGATGAAGAACCCGTCGCCGTTGAGCGCGAGGTTCGTGTTCACGCCCGTCGTGGTGAGGCCGCCCTGGGAGAAGTCGGAGTCGATCGATCCGATCTTGACGCCGAGGCCCATGTCCTGCCCGTTCACGCCGCCCGTCGTCTGCGTGGGCGCCGTCGCGTAGCTGGTGGCCTGGTAGATCATGTCTTGGAAGTTGACGTCCTGGCCCTTGAAGCCGGTCGTCCCGACGTTGGCGATGTTGTTCGAGATGACGTCGATCTGGTTCTGATACGCTTCCAGACCGGTTACGCCGACGAACAACGAATCGAAAGCCATGGTTGACCCTTCGTTGTCAGCGGATCACGCGGCGTCGTTCGATCGGCCGCGCGGAGAGCGCCACCAAGTGGTCCGCTCCCGGAGTGAAAATGTTGTTGGCCGCGGTCATTCGATGACGGCCGCGGAGTCGATGTTGGTGAACACGTTCTCCTTCATGCTGCTCTGGTCGACGGCGGTGATGACCGTGCGGTTCTGAATCGACACGACCATCGCGACGTCGCGCATCATGAACAGCGACTGCTTCGAGCCTTTCGCCGCAGCTTTGTCCGCCATCGCGTTCATCTTCGCGACGTCGTCCGAGCTGAGTTGAATGTTGCGCGAGGCGAGGCGCTGCTGCGCGTGCGCGGAGAACTTGAGCGGCTGCGCGACCGACGGTGCCTGCGCCGTGCGGAGCACGTCGCGGAACGATCCCGTCCCGGTGGGCGGAATCTGCACCGGCACGCCTTGCGGGCGTGCGGCCGGGGTGATCGCCGGCGGGATTTGCAGCCCGTCGATACGATTGTCGGCCATGGTCCGCTAGCTTCCGGTCGTCGCCGCGGCAGCCGTCGTCCCGATCGAGAGGATCGCGGACGTCGGCAGCTCGAGCGCGTTGCCGTTGGCGTCGGTGAGGAGGTTCCCGCTCGAGTCGGCGAGCGTGAACTCCGGTACGCCGTTGATCACCGAGATCGTCTTCACGATGCCGGAGACCGTCGAGGTGTTGCCGTTCGGGTCCGTCGTCTGCGCCGACACCGTCTTGCCGAGAAGCCCGGCCGACTGCATGACGGAGAAGTTCGACTGGAACGCCGTGAACGAGTCGCTGAGCTGCGTGATGGCCTGCACGCTCGAGAATTGCGCGAGCTGCGCAACCGACTGCGTGTCGTCCATCGGGTTGAGCGGGTCCTGGTTCTGCAGCTGCGTGGTGAGCAGCTGCAGGAACGCGCCTTGCCCGAGCTGGCTGTTGCTCGATGAGCCCGACGCCGTCGTCTGCGACGTCGTCGGCACGGGATTGATCAGTTGGTTGATCGTGGTTGACATGTGGTTCCTCTTATGCGAGGTGGTTGAAAGCGCCGGGCAGCGAGCGCGCCGAATAGATCGGCGGGCCGATGCTCGGCGTCGCGAGCAGCGCGTCGTCGGATTCGTCCTGCGCCGCCGCCACGCCGCCGATGCGGCGCGTCGCCGAGCGCGCGAACGATTCGTTCGAGCGTGACTGATCGCGTGCGTCCGCGAAGCTGCCGGCGAGACCGACGTTGAAGCTCTGCAGCTTCAACCCGGCGTCGGCGAACGATTTCGCGAGTTGGGACTGGGCGCCGGCGAGCGCGCTCTGCGCTTCCGGTGTGTGCGCGGTGATCGATGCGTCGACCGAACCGCCGGAGACGACCAGCTTCACGCTGACGTCGCCGAGCGTCTCGGGGACGAGCCGCAGGTGCACTTGGGACGAGCCGTCCGTCGTGCGGACCGAGATGCCGCGCAGCAGCTGGTCGACGACCGCGTTCGCATCGACCGGCTGCGGTTGCGGCAGCGGCGGTGCGGGCGCCGGAGGCATGATGCTCGCCGCGTCGCGCGTGACCGGCATCGCGAGCGATGCGGCCGATTGCGCGGATGCGGCGGACGTCGCCGCCGAGTCTGCGTTCGCGGCCGGTGCCGCGAGCGCCGCGAGGTCGCGTTTGTCGCGTTCGGCATCGTTCGCAAGCGCGCTCGCGAACGCGGTGACGAACGCGTCGAGCGTGCCGGACTCCGAACGAGCCGGGGATGCGTTCGATGCGCTGGCAGCGGCCGCGTTCGCGGCCGTGCCGCGCGCGGCTGTCTCGCCGGTCGCGACGGCGGCGGGAGCCGCCTGCGCGCTCGGGAGAGCGGCGCGCGCGATGATGCGCCCGAGCGGCGTGTCGCCGCCGGTCGCGATCGCGAACGCGGGGGAAATTGCGACCGTTCGGCCGTCGCTCGCCGCAAAAGCGGCGGAAACGGCGGATGCGGTCGCGGCGGGAGCCGTCGCGCCGGATGCGGTCGCATCGGGCGCGGGAGACGCGGGAGCCGCGAGCGCGGTCAGCGCGTCGCGGATGAGCGAGTCCGTGGTCGGGGCTGCAGTCGCTTTCGCCTCATCGGCGTCCGAGCGTTGTGCTGCGATCGTTCGGATCGGTTGCCCCGTGTCTCCGTCGGCCACCCTCGTCGCGACGCCGGCGATTCGCCGGAACGCGGAGACGAGGGATGACGCCCTATCGGCGTTCGTGCCCGGCGGCCCGGCCCCGGAAGGCTGGAGCGCCTGCGTGAACGACGCGGTCAATCGCTGCGCCGCCGCCGCCGTCGTGATGCCGAGCTGCGCGGCGACCGAAGTCGCGAGCGAGCTCGCCAAACGCGCGATGACGTCGTCGAGCGAAGTTCCCCGGTCGAGCTGGGCCTTGATCGCGGCTGCGAGATCCGCATCGGACGTCGAAGACGTGCCGGTCGATGTCGCGGCCGGAGTCTTCGCCGCAGGCGAGACGAGCGCGCCGAGCGAGTCGTCGAGCTGCGCGCGGAACAAGCCGCCGCCGCCGAGCGATTTCGACCCGGGGGGCGCCGTCGTCGGCGTGCCGCCGGACGGCCCGATCTTCGGGGAGGGGTGGAATCGAGATTGGGTTCAGGGTGTCACCTCCTTTCGCAAAGGTGAACGGACGCCCGAATCCGGGCGCCTACCTGCTCTATCGGCCCGAGGCGGACGCCACCTGAGCCTCGGCGCGGCTGAGCCGCGCGGCGACCTTCGGCGGCAGCGCGCTCAGAATCGCGCCCGCCCCGTCCGCATCCATCTGCGCCAGCACGCGCACGACCGTCTCGTCCGGCAGCCGCTGCACGAGCGCCGCCGCCTTCTCCGGCTCCATCGCCGTCCACGTGGCGGCGAGCCGCCGGTCGCCGGCGCTCGCGGCCGCGGCGAACCCGCCCGGCGTGCTCGGTTTCGCGCGCACGACGGGCGCGGGCGTGTCCGGTGCGGACGCGTCGTCCTGCGCGGCGAGCTGCTTCTGCAACGCGGTCGCGCGAGCGTCCGCATCGGCCTTCGCTTGACGCTGTGCTTCGAGCTGCGCGTTCAGCGTCCGGATCTCGCGGTTGCGGTCGGCGATCGTCGCCTGCTGTCCGGCGAACGTGAGCGGACGCTGGATCACGCCGGCGACACGCGCGCCCGCCAGCCACACCGGGCGCAACGGGCTGTTCGCGATGATCCGCTGGGTGGGCGGGAACCCGATCAGCAGGCCGACGACCGCGCAGATCAAGAGGGGGATGACGATGCGTCCGGCATGGCTGCGGCGCTTGCGTTGACGGGTGACGATCACGGCGTACGTCCTCGGGCAGGGTGGGTTCGCTCGAACGCGCGCGCGTTGGCGTCGTCGCTCTCGCGCTGTTCCACGAGCGCGGCTTCGCGGTCGAACGTCTCGCGGCGTCGGTCCTTCAAGGTGGCGAGCACCTTGCGGTCTTTCGCGGCGTCGATGAGACGTTCGCGCGCGCGTTCCGTCTCCGCGGTGCACGCGTCGACGCGCTGCTGCGACGCCGCGATCGCGCGGTCCAGATAGTCCAGGTGCGCGTAGGTCGCGCGCAGGGTCTCCGCGTCGAAGTCGGCGTGCTCGGCGAGCAGGTGCCCTCGCAGCGCGTCGCGCCCCTCGAGCAGGCCGTCGTGCACGCGCTGCGCCGCGAGCTGGCCGGCAAGCGCGCGCGCGTGGTCCGCCGCGCGCTCGTTCTCGACGCGAGCGCGCTGTCCGAGCACCGGATCGAGCCGAAAGCGGAACGGAGGCATGCTACGTCAGGCCCATGACGGCGCTCTGCGCGTCGTCGAACGTAGCGGGCTCGTAGATGCCTTGGCGCAGGAACAGGCGCACTTGATCGATGCGCGCCAGCGCGTGGTCGACCCGCGGGTTCGAGCCCGGAACGTACGCGCCGATGTTCACGAGGTCTTCGGCTTCGCGGTAGGTCGCGAGGATGTCGCGCACGGCGGAGGCCGCGCTGAGGTGCGAGGGGGGAACCACGTCGGGCATGACGCGGCTCACCGAGCCGAGCACGTCGACGGCGGGGTAGTGGTTCGCCGCCGCAAGCTTGCGCGAGAGCACGATGTGGCCGTCGAGGATCGAGCGCACCGCGTCGGCGACGGGCTCGTTCATGTCGTCGCCGTCGACCAGCACGGTGTACAGCGCCGTGATCGTGCCGTGCTGCGAGGTGCCGGTGCGCTCGAGGAGCTTCGGCAGCAGTGCGAAGACCGAGGGCGTGTAGCCGCGGGTCGTCGTCGGCTCGCCGATCGCGAGCCCGACCTCGCGCTGCGCCATCGCGAACCGCGTGACGCTGTCCATCATCAGCATCACGTCGAGGCCTTCGTCGCGGAAGAACTCCGCGATGCGCGTCGCGACGAACGCGGCCTTGATGCGCACGAGCGCGGGCTGGTCGGACGTCGCGACGATGACGACCGAGCGCCGCAGCCCCGCTTCGCCGAGGTCGCGCTCGAGGAAGTCGCGGACTTCCTTGCCGCGCTCGCCGACGAGCGCGATCACGTTGACGTCGGCGGCCGTGTTGCGCGCGATCATGCCGAGCACCGTCGACTTCCCGACGCCGGAGCCCGCGAAGATGCCGGCGCGCTGGCCTTTGCCGACCGTGAGCATGCCGTCGATCGCGCGAACGCCGACGCCGAGCGGCTCCGACACGCGCCGCCGCAGCAGCGCGTTCGGCGGCGTGCCGACGACCTCCGCACGGCGCGCGTCGACGATCGCGCCGAGCCCGTCGATCGGGCGGCCCAAGCCGTCCAGCACGCGGCCGAGCAGCGAGTCGGACAAGCCGATGCGCAGCGGCTTGCCGAGCGCGACGACCGTCGAGCCCGCGGCGATGCCGCCGAGCTCGCCGAGCGGCATCAGCAGAACCTTCGCGTTGCGGAACCCGACGGCTTCGGCGAGCACCGGCTGCGCGGTGCGCCGGTACGCGATCGACGCGGTCTCCCCGATCGCCATCGGCGGCCCGTTCGACTCGATCACCGTGCCGATCACCTGACTGACCTTGCCGTTGGTGCGGACGAGATCCGAGTCGTTCAGCTCGTCGAGATAGCGCGTCGCATCGAAAACACGCCGAGGCCCGTGTCGCTGCGCGCCGTGAGATGGTGCGTGCGCCGCACGTGACGGCTCCGCGGTCGGCGTGGTTTCGGCCACTACGAAGCCTTCGTCGCGGGTAAATCCGACTTCGGCAGGACGTCGACCGGCGCCGGCTCGACGATCACGTCGTCCTCGATGTGCAGCACCGCGCGCGCCTCTTCCAGCTGCGTGCCGACGCGCGCGTCGATCGTGCCCGCGTCGGTGTCGACGACGACGCCGCCGCGGTCGACGCGCTGGTCCTCGACCACGCGCAGGTTGCGGATGTCGCCCATCGCGATCAGCTCGTCGCGGTGGTCGCGCATGCGCTCGAGGTCGGCGGGGTTCACGCGCACGGTGACGGTGTCGCGCTCGATGAGGCGCGCGATTGCGACCTTCGCCATCTCGACGACGACGCCGCGATCGAGCGCGATCTGCTGGTGCAGCACGCGCTCGGCGATTCCGACGGCGAGGCGCACGAGCTCCGGCTCCGCCGACTCGATGAGCTTGTGGCGTTCGGCGCGCGCCATTTCGAGCAGCCCGCGCATCGTGACCAGCATGTCATTCATCTCGCGGTCGGCCGCGTCGCGACCGGCCGTGAAGCCTTCGCCGTGCCCGCGCTTGCGAGCGTCCTGGGCAATCCCGTCGGCGCGCGCGGCCGCGTCCTCGACCAGCGTGCGCGCACGCTGCTGCGCGTCGGCCAGCAGCGTTTCGGCGTTGCGCGTCGCCTCTTCGATCATCGCCTGCGCCTGCGCCTCGATCGCCGCGATATCGAAAGAAGACTCGGACGCGAGGCCCAGCGGCGCGTCGGCGATCAGGCCGTCGTCGGAAAAGCCGAAGCCTTCCGCGAAATCATCGGCGGAAGGCGTCGGTTCCGGCGGGGGCGGCGCGATCTCGGGGACGGAGTGCTGGTAGCGCTCGACCCGAAGCTGGACGCCCTTGAGAACGCGGCCCAAGGGCTACACGTGCCCCTCGCGCGCGGCGGACGTCATACGATGCGGTCATCCTTCCCGCCCCGCGCGATGATGATCTGGCCGTTCTCCTCGAGCGTGCGGATCACGTCGACGATGTTCTGCTGTGCCTTGCCGACCTCGCGCACGCGCACGGGCCCGAGCACTTCGATGTCCTCTTTGAGCGTCGTCGCGGCGCGCGTCGACATGTTCTTGTACACGCGGAAGAGCAGGTCGTCGTTCGCGGTCTTGAGCGCGAGCGCGAGGTCTTTGCCGTCGACCTCCTTGAGCACGCGCTGGATCGCGCGGTCGTCGAGGTTGATGATGTCCTCGAACACGAACAGCAGGTTCTTGACCTCGTTCGCGATCTCGGGATCGCGCTTGGCGAGCCCCTCGAGGATGTTCTTCTCGGTCTCGCGGTCGACGAAGCCCATGACCGCCGCGAGCGATTGCACGCCGCCCGCCTTCGTGAAGTCGCTGCCGCTCACGAGGAGTCTCCGTCCGAGCAGCTCGTCGAGCTGCTCGAGAATCTCGGGTGCCGTCTTTTGGAGAATTGCGATGCGCATCGCGATCTCGCCCTGCAGCGCCGGGCTCCAGCTGCGAGAGCACCGCGCCCGCCTGATCGGGCGACATGTAGACGAGGATCAGTGCGACGGTCTGCGGATGCTCTTCCTTGATGAACTCGAGCAGCTGCGCGGGCTCGGTCTTCTTCACGAGCTCGAGCGGGTTGCCGTGCTTGAGCGCCGCGAAGAGCCGATTCGTCATGTCGTCGGCTTGGCCGGCGCCGAACGAACGCTCGAGGATCTCCTTGGCGTACTCGATGCCGCCCTCGTTGATGTACTTGAGGGCGATGGCGCGCTGATACGCCTCTTGGACGACCGCGTCGCGCTTCTCGATCGGAACGGTCGAGATCTTCGCGATCTCGAGCACGATGCGCTCGACCTCGTCCTGCCGCAAGAACTTGAAGATCGACGCGGCGAGGTCGAGCCCGATCGTGATCATCAGGATCGCGGCCTTTTCGGGGCCCGCCATGTCGGGCATCGCGGGCGGCGCGTACGTCTCGATCGGGAACGGCGAGCCGAGGCCGCCCATCGGATCGTCGTCAAGCGCGAGGATCGGCTTGTCGTGGATCATGTTTGAAGGCGCTCCGCCCCGCTCGGGTGCGCAGCACCCCAGCGCGCAGCGCTGCGGTCCTTCGGACCGATGGATTCGGCCGACGGCCGAATCCTGGCCCCCCATCGCTTCGCGATAGGGCCCCCATGGCTCACGCGCGCTCACGATCGTGGTACGAGCATTACGCCGCGAGGGCGCGCTGAACAACATGGTGCAGTCGAGCACGCGATTCATTCGGCTAGCCACAGTTTCACCAGCTTTGCGATGTTGTCGGGGTTTTCGTTTGCGACCGCCGTGACGTACTCGATCATCTGCTCGCGCGTGAGGTCCGCGGCCGAGCGGATCGGTGCGGCGATCGCGGGTGTGCCGTCGAGCATCGGGTGCTCTTCGAAGGACGGCAGCTCTTCGGCGAGCGTCGAGTCGAACGTCGGAAGCTCCGTCGTCGGGCGGAACGTGCGCCGGCGCAGCGCCGCGAGGCCGAAGCCGGCGCCGACCAGGCCGAGGATCACGAGCAGTGCGACGAACGGCACGAGCGGGACGCCGAGGACCGTCGTCGCCGACGAGCCCGCGAGCAGACGGCCGCCGGCCGTCGCTTCGGGCGCGAACGGGATCGCCTCGACGGAAAGCTGATCGCCGCGTGCGGTGTCGATGCCGGCGGCCGCGGAGACCGCGCTGCGAATCTTCTGGACCGTCGCCGCGGAGACGACGTACGGCCCGGCGCTCGCGCCCGCGTTCGTCGCGGGCGGCGGAACGTTCACGAGCACGGCGACGGAAAGACGCGTCACCTTGCCGGGCGCGTCCACGTGCTTGACGTTCTGCTCGCCGACCTGATAGTTGCGCGTCGCTTCGCTGCCGTTATAGCGAGTGTTGCCGCCGTTGTTCTGCGTGCCCTGATACGTCGGCACGACGTTCGTCGTCGTGCCCGGAACGCCGATCGCGCCGGGGCGCGCGCCGGCCCCCGCCAGCGACTCGCGCTTCGTCTTCTCCGAGAGCACGGTGCCCTGCGGCGCGTACGACTTCGTCTCGGTCGAGGTCGCGTCGAAGTTCATCTCGGTCGCGACGCGCACGGCGGAGCGGTGCGCTCCGATCGTCGTGTCGAGCAGGCCTTGCAGCGACTGCTGCAGATCGGACTCGTACTTTTCCTTGGCGACCATCTGGTCTTGCGTGTGCTTGAGCGCGGAACCGTCGCCGGCGACGGTATCGTCGACGGCCGAAGGGCGCAAGATCGTCCCGTTCTGATCGACGATCGTCACGTTCTCGGGCTTGAGGCCTTCGACGGCGCCCGCGACGAGCTGCGTGATGCCGCGCACTTCCTGCGGTGAAAGCTGCATGCCCGGACGCGTCGCGATCGCGACCGACGCGGTCGTCGGGCGCTGCGTCTCCACGAACAGCGAGTCCTCCGGCATCGCGATGTGCACGCGCGCGGACTGCACCGTCGCGAGCCCGGAGATCGTCCGCTGCAGCTCGCCTTCGGTCGCGCGCGTCTTCGCGATCTTCTCCTGGAAGTCGGTCATGCCGAGGTTGGTGCGGTCGAACAGCTCGAACCCCGTGCCGCCGCCCGCCTTCACGACCCCTTCGCCCGCGAGCTGCACGCGCTGCTCGTACACGTCTTCGTGCGGCACGAGGATCGTCGCGCCGCCGTCGGCCAGGCGGTGCGGCACTTTTTCCGCATCGAGCTTCTGAATGACGGCATTCGCCTCGTCCGGCTGCATGTTCGAGAACAGCACCGCATAGTCGGGGCCGCGCAAACGGAACGCGCCGAAGAATGCGAGAGCGAGGACGAGCGTCAAACCGATCGCGCCGTACACGAGGCGATTGGTCGCGGTCTGCGCGCTCCACCAGACCCGGATACGATCCGGGTATGACGCGACAGACGAGGTCAGACGGTCCAAATGCCACCTTAGCGGAGCCGCAAGAAAGCCGCTCCGTGGGTATGCCGACCGTGGCATGGTCCACCGTGCGTCCTTGCTCGGTGCTGTGGATACTATCGGCCGGGCACGCGCCGTTGTTTAAACGGGGTCGCTCAGGCTCGCGAACGCTCGCTCGCGCTCCGGGCCCCACGGAGGTCGCCACGATCGGGACGCCCGTGAGCGCCGCGATGCGGTCGAGGAGCGCGCGCGCGTTCGCCGGCAGCTCGGCGATGCGGCGCACGCCGCGGATGTCGTCGTCCCAGCCGGGCAGCTCCTCGATCTCCACCTGCAGGAGCGGATCGGAGATCGCGGCGACACCGCACGGCGTGCCGTCCGCGCGCCGGTACCCCGTGACGATGCCGACACGCTCGAAGCCCGACAGCACGTCGAGCTTCGTCACGACGAGATCGGTCAGGCCGTTCAGCTGCGCCGCATAGCCCGCCGCGACGGCATCGTACCAGCCGCAGCGCCGCGGCCGACCGGTGGTCACGCCAAGCTCGCGCCCCTGAGCGCGCAAGCGCTCGCCCAGCCGGTCGTGCAACTCGGACGGAAACGGTCCTGCGCCGACGCGCGTGCAGTACGCCTTGGCGACGCCGAGCACGCGTCCGACCGCCGTCGGCCCGACGCCGAGCCCCGTGCACGCGGCGCCCGCGACGGTATGCGAGCTCGTCACGAACGGATAGGTTCCGAACGTCACGTCGAGCATCGTGCCCTGCGCGCCTTCGGCGAGGATTCGTCTCGCCGCGCGCGATCGCATCGTGCACGAACGCGACGTCGTCGACGACGTGCGGTACGATGCGCTGCGCGTCGCCGAGTGCTTGCGCGATCACCTCGCTCTCCTGCGGCCGTTCCTCTTCGGGAAACAGCGGCGCGCGCGCACGCAGCGTTTGGCGAATCTTCGCGGTGAGCGCCTCGGCGTCGGCGAGGTCGCCGAACGTCACGCCGAGCCGGCCGGTGCGGTCGACATATGCCGGACCGATGCCGCGGCCCGTCGTGCCGATCGCGTCGGCGCCGCGCTGCCGCTCGGAGATCCGGTCGAGCGCCGCATGGTACGGAAAGACGACGTGCGCGCGCGACAGCGACGGAGATGCGCGCGACGTCGACGCCGAGCTGCGCGAGCGTGTCGAGCTCCGCCGCGAGGCCCGCGCAGCGAGACGACGGTGCCGGCGCCGATCAGGAGCTTGACGCCCTCGACCAGGACGCCGGACGGCACGACGTGCAGCGCGAGCTTCGTCTCGCCGACCTCGATCGAGTGCCCGGCATTGTCGCCGCCGCCGAACCGCGCGACGACGCCGTAGTCGCGCGCGAGCAGGTCGACGATGCGCCCCTTGCCCTCGTCGCCCCACTGAATGCCGACGCAGACGTCGAGGGGGCGCCCGGGCTCGGGCGTCCCGAGGATGACGCTCGTCGCGCTATCCGCCGCTGAAATCGAGGTCGGCGGTGTTGCCGACCGGCAGCGGCGCGATGCCCTCGAACGACGTCATCACGTACTCGCTGAAGAGCGCGTTCGGCCAGCCGAAGTCGGCGCGCGTGAACTTCTCGGGATCGTTCGGGTCGAACGACTCGTGCAGCTGGTGGTCGCCGGGGTCGGACGCGACGAGCTGCGCCAGGACGTCCTTGCGCTCGGCCTCGCTCGTCGCGGTGAACCCTTGCATCAGCATCGCGATCGGCCACACCCAGTTGTCGGACGTGTGCACCGAGCCGATGCCGCGCGCGTACTTGCCGACGTAGTACGTCGGGTTGTCCTTGGAGAGCAAGAACTTGCGCGTGTTCTGGTAGACGAACGAGCTGCCCTTACCGTAGCCGATGTACGGCGCGGAGAGGAGCGACGGCACGTTGGCGTCGTCCATCAGCGTCGCGTTGCCGAGCCCGTCGACCTCGTAGGCGTAGACGTAGCCGTACGGCGGCTTGAAGATCACGCCCCACGTCTGGATGCCCGTCTGCACTTCCTCGCGCAGGGTCTTCGCGCGCTGCGCCTTGATGATGTTGTGGTAGACGTCGCGCTCGATCTCCTCGAGCTCGCCGAGCGCGACGACGGCCATCATCTCCGAAGGGATCAGATAGTTGTACGTGCAGGCGTCGTCGGACGGCCGGAAGCCGGTCCAGATCATGCCCGTGTACCCGACGGGATTGCCCTTGCCGCCCTGCGGTATCTCTTTGTGTACGTACTTCGAGTTCCGCGGGTGGTCTTGCTCGCGCTCCATCGTGAGCAGCGCGGAGTCGAAGCCGCGCGAGAGATCGCCGGTGAAGATCGACGAGTCGCCGGTCGTCTTCCAGTACGTCCACGCGAGCGTGATCGGGTACGCGAGCGAGTCGAGCTCGAACTTGCGCTCCCACACGCGATAGTCGAGCGTGAAGGCGTTCGCGTACGGATCGGCGTGCAGGTACTTGCCCATGCGCGCGATCGTGCCGCGCAGCAGCCCGGCGACCTGGGGATCGCTCTTCGCGAAGAACAGGTACGGCCGCACCTGCACGCTGGCGTCGCGCAGCCACTCAGCCGGAATGTCGCCCGTCTTGACGTACGTCGTCCCGTCGCTCGCGATCGTGATCTGCTTGCCCGTGTTCAGCAGCGCCGACCGATACATCGTTTGCAGCTTCGGGTCGGAGACGGAGTAGCCGGCGGCCGCTTTGGAGACGGCGTCGAGCTCGATCGCCGCGGAGGGCCGAGGAGCGAGCAACGCGAGGGCCGCGAGCGTCGATAACGCCGCGCGAACGATCGGGGATCGCATCGTCACGCGGACCATACCATGCCGTCCCGGAGGCATTCCAGCCCCTACACTCTGCGAGGTCGCCGAGCGTCTCGGCGAACTCGGCGCCCGCGCGTTCGCGCAGCACGCGATAGATCAGCGACGCCGGGAACCCCAAGCGCTCGAGCTTGCGCGCGACCGTCGGATACGATGCGTCCGGCTTCGCGCGCCTGATGCGCTCGTACGCCGCCCGCACGCGCGTGGACTCGGAGAGCGGGCGCCGCGCCGACGCGCTCGCGCGCGGCTTCGCGATCGATCCCGCGCTTCACGAGCTCGGCGACGAGGCGCGCGTCGCCGAGCGGCGCGTGCTTCGTCTCGATGAAGAGCGTCGCGTAGAGCGCGTCGTCGAGCAGCCCGTCGCGCTTGCACGACGCGACCGCCGCGGCGATCGTGTCGTCGTCGAAACCCTTGCGCTCGAGCTTCGCGTACAGCTGAGCCTCCGTCAGCCGCCGCTGCGCCAACAGGCGCAGGGCGGTGACGCGAGCATTGCCCGTCATCCCTGCTCGATGTCATCCTGAGCTTGTCGAGGCGGCGTCGCTTGCCGGCAGCGGCGCCGACCGGCTTCGCGAGGCCGTTCGTCGAGACGGTCGCCTTGAGCGCTTCGCGAATCTTCGTGGAGATCTCGTCGGCGAGGTCGGTGTGCTCTTCGAGGAACGACTTCGCGTTCTCGCGGCCTTGGCCGATGCGCTGCTCGCCGTACGTGTACCAGGAGCCCGACTTGCCGATGATGTTCCGCTCGAGTGCGACGTCGATGATCGAGCCCATCTTCGAGATGCCCTTGCCGTACGTGATGTCGAACTCGGCCTGCCGGAACGGCGGCGCGACCTTGTTCTTCACGACCTTCACGCGCGTGCGCGAGCCGACGACGTCCTGCCCGACCTTGATCTGCTCGAGCTTGCGAACGTCGAGGCGGACCGAGGCGTAGAACTTCAGCGCGCGGCCGCCCGAGGTCGTCTCGGGGCTGCCGAACATGACGCCGACCTTCTCGCGCAGCTGGTTGATGAAGATCATCACGCACTTCGAGCGCGAGATCGCGGACGTGAGCTTGCGCAGCGCCTGCGACATCAGCCTCGCCTGCAGGCCGACGTGCGTGTCGCCCATATCGCCTTCGAGCTCGGCCTTGGTGACGAGCGCCGCGACGGAGTCGACGACGACGACGTCGACCGCGTTCGAGCGCACGAGCATCTCGGCGATGTCGAGCGCCTGTTCGCCGGCGTCGGGCTGCGAGACGAGGAGGTTGTCGAGGTCGATGCCGAGCCCTTGCGCGTACGTCGGGTCGAGCGCGTGCTCGACGTCGACGAACGCCGCGGTACCGCCGGCTTTCTGCGCCTCGGCGATGACGTGGAGCGCGAGCGTCGTCTTGCCGCTCGACTCCGGACCGTAGATCTCGATGACGCGTCCGCGCGGCAACCCGCCGACGCCGAGCGCGAGGTCGAGGGCGATCGATCCGGTCGAGATGACGTCGAACGCCATCTTGTCCGTGAACTCGCCCATCTTCATGATGGAGCCCTTGCCGAACTGACGCTCGATCTGTGCGAGCGCGTTCGAGAGGGCGAGTTGTTTTTCGTCGGCCATGATGCTCCGTGCGGCAGAATGCTGTCGGTTTGATCCGACGGTATCGCGCCACCGTGCCAGATGCGTGGCAGAGTGCGAAGCCGTCGCCGGACATTCCCACCTGCTCCCGCGCCGGCAAGGCCCCGTCCTGAGGCCAGCGGATGACGCGTAGTTAGGGCTCCACTTCGGAGCGGGCAGGCATCGAACCTCTGTTCGATTTCGCTTTTATTTCGGACTTTACTTATTTAAGACTCTGCTATATAATCGCGGAGATGCAGGCGTTCGCCGCGCTCGCCGATCCCACGCGACGCCGCATCGTCGAGATGCTCGCGGCGCGCGAGCTTGCCGCCGGCGATATCGCGCGCCGCTTCGACATGACCGCGCCCGCCGTCTCGCAGCACCTCAAGCTGCTGCGAGAAGCCGGCCTCGTGCAGCGTCCGGCGCGACGCGCAGCGTCGCATCTATGCGCTCGATCCGGCGGGGCTCGCCGAGCTCGACGCATGGCTCGCGCGCTACCGCCGCTTCTGGCACGACCGCCTCGCTTCGCTCGAGCACGAACTCGGAGGTTCCCGATGACCGATGCGACCCGCACGCCCGATGCCGACGACTTCGGCACGATCCTCGACGCGCAGTCCGTGCGCTTCGTGCGCGACCTTCCCGGTCCGATCGAGCGCGTCTGGGACTACCTCACCAAAGCGGAGTTGACCGCGACATGGCTCTACGGAAACGAAATCCCGCCGACGGTCGGGGCGGAGTTCGGATCATCGTGGGAAGGCGAAGACGGCGAACCGGGGGCGTCATCCGCTTTCGCGTGCGCGCGTACGACCCGCCGCACATGCTCGAGTACGATTGGGTCGAGGTGCCCTCACCGAGCGGGACGATCACCGACTCGACCGTCCGGTTCGAGCTGACGCCGCTCGGCGACCGCGTGCGTCTGACGCTGACGCACCGCGCGCTGCCCGCGCACGCGTTCGAGTCGGTCGCCGCGGGCTGGCACGCGCACCTCGACGTCCTGCGCGCGGTGCTCACCGGCGTCGACGGCCCGGACGCCGAGACGCGCTACGAAGCGCTGCTCGATCGCTACGCCAAGCTCGCTCCGTAGAGCGACGCGGCGCGAGGATGATGCCGCGTCGGCTTGGTAGTCGTGACGGTGCTCCGCCGCTGCCTCGCCGCGATCGCGCTCGGCACGCTGCTCGCCGGCTGCGGCGGAGGCGGCGGCGGATCGTCGAGTTCGACGCCGTCGGGACCGCGTACGATCGCGGGGACGATCACCGAATACGCGAGCGGGATCACGGCGGGTTCGGCGCCCTTCGCGATCGCGAGCGGACCCGACGGTAACCTCTGGTTCACCGAGCCCGCGCAGGATCGCGTCGGCCGCATCACCGCGGCGGGCGGCGTCACGGAGTTCGCAAGCGGTATCACCACCGGATCAGCGCCGTCGGGCATCGTCACTGGGCCCGACGGTAATCTGTGGTTCACCGAGCGCAACGGCCCGCGCATCGCCTCGATCACGCTCGCCGGCAACGTCACGGAGCACTCGGGCGGCATCGCGGCCGATCCGTACTGGATCGCTTCGGGTTCGGACGGCGGCTTGTGGTTCACCGAGCAGTTCGTCTCTGCCAACCGCATCGGCCGCATCTCGGCGACCGGCGCGGTGACGGAGTTCACCGACGGCATCAGCCCCGTGTCCGCACCGACGTGCATCGTCGCCGGCGCCGACGGCAATCTCTGGTTCACGGAGAGCACGGGAAATCGCATCGGGCGGATCACGCCGTCGGGCAGCATCACCGAGTTCACGACCGGGCTCAGCAGCGGCGCCGCGCCGACGGGAATCGCGGCGGGCGCCGACGGCAACCTGTGGTTCACCGAGTACAGCGGCAACCGCATCGGGCGCATCACGACGACCGGTGTGATCACCGAGTTCTCGACCGGCATCAGCGCGGGCGCGCAGCCGTTCGGCATCACGCCCGGACCCGACGGCAACCTGTGGTTCACCGAGCAGGGCACGAATCGCGTCGCGCGCATCACGGTCGGAGGCACCGTGACGGAGTTCTCGATCGGGATTTCGGCAGGCGCGCTGCCCTCGGGCATCGCCGGCGCTCCAACGGGGATTCGGTTCACCGAGCCGGGCATCGACCGCATCGCTCGCGTGCAGTAATCAGGCCGCGGGCGCGACCTCGAACAGCGCTCGCGTGAATGACGCCGGATCGAACGGCGCGAGCGCGTCGGCGGCCTCGCCGAGGCCGATGTATTTCACGGGAACGACGAGCTGGTCGACGATGCCGACGAGCACGCCGCCTTTCGCGGTCGAGTCGAGCTTCGTGACCACGACGCCCGTGAGCTGCGTCGCCTCGTTGAAGAGCTTGGCCTGCGAGAGCGCGTTCTGGCCGGTCGTCCCGTCGACGACGAGGAGCGTCTCGGCAGGCGGCGCGCCCGTCTCGCGCTCGATGATGCGGCGCATCTTCTTCAGCTCTTCCATCAAGTTCGTTTTCGTCTGCAGGCGTCCGGCGGTGTCGACGAGCACGACGTCCACGCCACGCGCCTTCGCGGCGTTCATCCCGTCGAAGACGACCGACGAGGGATCGGAGCCCTCCGCGCCGCGGATGAACTCCGCGCCGCTGCGTTGCGCCCAAATCTCGAGCTGCTCCGCGGCGGCCGCGCGAAACGTGTCGGCCGCCACGACCAGCACGCGCTTGCGCGCGCGCAGCATCGTCGCGAGCTTCCCGATCGTCGTCGTCTTGCCGCTGCCGTTGACGCCGACGACCAGAACGACGGCGGGCTTCGCGTCGAGCCGCAGCTGCATGTCGGGCAGCGTGAGGAAGTTCTGCACGTCGCGCCGGAAGCGTGCGACGACCTGGTCGCTGCTCGCGTAGCGGTCCTGCGCGGCGACGGCCTTGAGCGCGTCGACGATCTTCGCCGTCGTCGGCACGCCGAAGTCCGCGCGCAGCAGAATCTCCTCCAAATCATCCCACAGATCGTCGTCGACCGGCCGCCGCGCGAGGGCCATCGTCTCGAGCTCGCCGCCGAACGCCTCGCGCGTCCGGCTCAGCGCCGTCTTGATCTTGCCGAACCAGCTCACCGCTCGCGAGCCGTTCGTCGGGGGTGGGTACGAAGCCCGCATGCTGACGATGCGCGAGATCGCGCCCGGCGTCGCCGTGTCGGCGATCGGCTTGGGCGGCTACCACTTGGCCGAGAAGATCGGCGAAGGCGAGGCCATTCGATTGGTGCACGCCGCGATCGACGCCGGCGTCACGTTCTTCGACAACGCGTGGGAATACAACGAGCACGCGAGCGAGGAGCGCATGGGCAAGGCGCTCGCCGACGGCAACCGGCGCGAGCACGTGTTCCTGATGACGAAAGTCTGTACGCACGGGCGCGGCAAGGACGTCGCGCTGCGGCAGCTCGCGGAGTCGCTGCGCCGGCTGCGCACCGACTACCTCGATCTCTGGCAAGTGCACGAGTGCGTGTACGACGACGATCCCGCGCGGCACTACGCGAAGGGCGGCGTGCTGGAAGCCCTCGACGCGGCGAAGCGCGAAGGCACCGTACGCTTCGTCGGATTCACCGGTCACAAGCATCCCGGCATCCACCGCGAGATGATCGAGCGCGGCTATCCGTTCGACACGGTGCAGATGCCGCTGAACGTCCTCGACTGCAACTACCGCAGCTTCGAGAAGAACGTGTTGCCGCTCGCGCGCGAGCGCGGCATCAAGGCGCTCGGCATGAAGGCGTTCGCCGAAGGCCGCATGCTCGAAGCGGGTGGGGTCGATGCCGACGACGCGCTGCGCTACGCGATGTCGCTGCCCGGCGTGCTGACGACAATCACCGGCATCGACTCGCAGAACGTACTCGACCACCACGTGCGCATCGCGACGGACTTCGCGGCGCTCGACGAGCTCGCGATGCAGGCGCTGCGCGAGAAGTACCGGGACGGCGCGACGGACGGCCACCTCGAGCTCTACAAGTCGACGGCGAAGAACGACGCGGACGAAGGCCGCGCGCAGCACGGTTTCCCGCCGATGAAGCAGTTGGCGATGTAGCGCGTTTGACAACCGGCAGCGCCCGCTGCTACGCTTGGGCGGCTGCTTGTTTCTCCCGGCAGCTCGGGGGTGCCGCATGGGCATACGTCGCTTCCTCGTCGCGGCGCTCGCCGTTTCCGGTCTCTGCGCCGCGGATGCGCTCAAGAGCTTCAGCCTCGCACCGTCGATCGTCGTCGCGGTTCCGAGCGGGTGGACGGCGGCGCGCGACTCGCGCGCCTCGTATCTGCTCGAGCACCGCGGCGCCACCGCCTCGTCCGACGCGACGACCTCCGTTCGGATCGAGCATCGGCCGAGCCACGCCGACGCGCTCAAGCGGATCGCGTCGGTGTATGCCGGCGATCCCGCGCACAGCACCTACGTCGTGATCGCCGGCTGGCCCGCCGTCGAACGCCGCTCGCTGGTTCCCTTCCAGCATCCGGGCGAAGGCGACGCGAGCGCGTACCGCGGCTCGGCGGAGAAGACGTACCGAGTCATCACCGCGGTCGCGGCCGGAACGTACGTCGTGCGGTTCGATACGCTGCTGCAGCCCGGCGCGCCGCCTTCGCTCGCCGACGACGCTCTGACGATCGCCCGGCGGCTCACCGCGCCCGGCGCGCAACCGGCGGAAACGCAGACCGAGCTGCGGTCGCTGCCAACGTCGGCGCCGCCGCGCGTGAACGCCCGCGTGCGGGCGCCGGCGGCGATCGCACGCGGGCCGGTCGCGCCCCGCGCACCGCGGACACGCGGCGGTTCGCAGCGCGTCGGCGGTGCCGGCGAGATCGAGGCCGCCGCATCGAACGACGGCACGCAGTTCGTCACCGACGCGGCGTGTGCGATCTCGTACTCCGGAAGCGGCGGACAAACGTTCGCCGCAAGCGCCGTGAACTGGACCGGCATCCCGCCGGGCCTCGACGGCGACTGCACCGTCACGTGGGGCCCGAGCGGTAACTTCTACCTCGGGCAGCTGGCATCGAGCGGCGCGAATCAGTACGTCGCCTTCGCCAAGTCGACCGACGGCGGCGCGCACTTCAACTACGTGACGCTGGCGGTGAACCGGAGCACCGGACAACCCGGCGCGACGAACGTCGACCAGCCGCACATCGCCGCCGATCGCTGGAACGCATCGTCGAGCGGCGGCGACATGGTCTACGTCGTCTGGCACGAGACCGGCAACTTCGTCTCGCGCGTCGCGTGCTCGTCGAACTCCGGGACGAACTGGGGCAGCCCCGTTCCCGCATCGAGCGGGACGTTCGGTTTTCCGCGCGTCGCCGTGGGCCGCGACGGCATGGTGTACGTCGTCTCGCGGACTTGGGAGAACCAGATCGACGTCGACAAGTTCAGCAGCTGCGACGCCGGACTCGTCGAGCAGCTCGGCTTCCCGCAGACGTACACGTTCACCGACCTCTACGGATCGACGTGTTCCGGCGGCGCGGTGACCGGACTCGACCGCTGCAACGACGGCAATACCCTCGCGAGCCCCACGATCGCCGTCGACGACACGGACGCGGGCCACGTCTATCTGGGCTGGGCGCAGGCGAACGCCGCGCAGACCGGACAAGACATCTACGTCAACGACTTTCGCGCGGACTCCGGCGGCAACGTCACGTTCGGGACGCCCGCGGCCGCCGACGGCGGCGCGACGGCGAAGCGCTTCATGCCGTGGCTCGGCGTGTGGGGCGGCGTCGCGTACACCGGTTGGTACGACCGTCGCACCGCCGGGACGACCGTCGCGCATCCGAACGACGCGACACGCTACTATCGCGGCAGCGTGTCGCTGCGCCACGGCGCGCTCGTCGCGGGACAAGAGACGGATCTCATGGGAACCGACGATCAGCACTGCGCGAGCGGCTGGGGCGCCGGGACGCGAGAGCTGCAGGACGCGACGCAGTGCACGATCCAGCCGCAGAACGCCGCGTCGGGCGGCGGCTTTCCGAAGTACGGCGACTACAACGGCTTGGCCGTCGGCGGCGGACGCATCCTCAACATCTGGGCGTCGGGAACGGCGCCGAGCGATCTCGCGGCGACCGGCAACCACACCATTCACGCCTATGTCGCGGTCAGCGACCTGCCCTCGTCGTTCTTCGTGCGCGACTGGACCGTGAACGCGAGCAGCCACGACGGCGGTGAAGAACCGTCGACCTCGGCCGCTTTCTACGACACGAGCGACGTGTGGGACCAGGCAACGAACGTGGTCGAGCCGCTCGTGAACGACTGGGTCGCCGGCGACCTTCCGGTTCGCGGCGCGCAGAGCTACGCGTTCGCGCGCGTCTCGCGGCGCGCGCCGGCAGCGTCGACGCTCGCGGCGACGACGATCTCCGCGGATTTCCTCATGGCCGACTTCGGCCTCGGCGTCCCGTTCGCCGACCTCGGTTCCGAGAGCGTCACGATGAACGCCGCGCAGAGCACCGCGTTCACGCCCGGCCACGCCTGGACGCTGCCGGCGACGGCGTCGTCACACGTGTGCCTCGCGGTGCAACTCAGCGTTCCCGGCGATCCGTACGCGCCGCCGTCACTGCTCGGTGGATCGCCGGGACCGTCGGGAACCGATCCCAACGTCGTCGGCGACAACAAGAAGGCACAGCGCAACCTGCTGCTGACCTCGGGAGCGGGCGGTGCGGGCGGAGAGGCGTTCGCGATCGTGCACAACGGCGCGAGAGTTCGGCGCGACATCGTCGTGCAGATGGACTCCGACCCGCGTTCGGCGACGATGTGGCGGGCGGGAACCGCCGGCGTCGTCGGCGCCAAGCCGGTGCCGCTCGCGCGCGGCGGACGCATCGTGTTCGCGGCGATGGCGCCGGGTGAAGACCGCTGGCTCGGCGTGCGATTCGACGCGGTGACCGCGCCGAACGGCTCGCTCTCGATCGTGCGTTTCAGCGAGCGCGGCAACGGCGGCGTCGCGAACGGCTTCGCGATCGGCTACCGCCGCGTGCCGCTCGCAGCCGCCCTGGGCGACCGCCTGCGCACCGCGTCCGACGTTCTGGGCCGGCTTTCGGCGGTCGCGAAGGATACGCGCATCGCCGGCGTTTCCGCCGACGCGCGGCGGCTCGTCGCCGGGAGCGCGGCGCCCGCGGCGCCGCAGTATCGCGCGGCCGTCGCGAGTCGCATCGTGGCTTTGCGCGCCGTCGCGGCGAGGCAGATCGCGGCGGCGGGCAGCGATCCGTTCAACGTGTCCGGCGCGCTCGCCACGCTCTCCGCAGCGATGCAGTCGAACGACGACGAGCGCGTCGCGATCGCCGACGACGCCGTGCTGCAGCGCATCGACGCGCACCTCACCTGGGAAGCGCGCCGCAAGCGCTGAGCCCCTTCGACACGCTCAGGATGACAACGCGCCCTTCGACAAGCTCAGGATGACAGCGCGCCCTTCGACAAGCTCAGGATGACAACGCGCCCTTCGACAGGCTCAGGATGACAACGCGCCCTTCGACAAGCTCAGGATGACAACGCGCCCCTCGACAGCCTCAGGATGACGATCCGGGTGCTACGGTGACATGGCGCCTGCCTCGCGATAGAAGCGCAGCATCTCCGACTTGAACTGCACCAGCGCGTCGTGGTTCAGGTACACCTCGTGCCCCGACCAGAAGTACGCGAAGTGCAAGCGGCGGCGCTGTTCGGGCGTGAGGTTCATGTGGTTCAGGAAGTACTCCGTGCCGTAGAAGCTCGTCGCCAGGTCGAAGTATCCGTTCGCCGAGAGCACGTGCAGCGAGGGGTTCTGCACGATCGCCGCCTGCAGGTCGGCGACGACGCTCACCGCGCCCGCGTCGCGGCCGCGCTGGTACTTCCACTCGTTGTTGACGGTGAAGTCGAGCACGTCGTACGGCCGCTCGTCCTTGTAGTGCAGCACGTCGTGCGCGTAGTGGTTCAGCGCCGCGATGAACGCGGCCGCCGTCATCGTGTCGGACGGATCGTAGTCGACGTAGGTCGCATTTGCGTCGATGTCCGGGCCGGAGTACCGGCCGTCGTACCGTCCGACGTTCTTGCCCTCGCTGCGCAGCAGCTGCTGCTGGAAACGGTTCGGATCGATGCGCAGGTTCGCCGCCTCGATGTACGCAGCGTCGAGGCCCGTGAAGTCGTGCAGCTTGGCGGCGATCTGCGCGCGCGTCGCCGGGTCGAGGGTGTCGCCGCGCAGCAGCGCCTGCGCGTACGGACCACCTGCGAACGCGCGCGCTTGCGCGACGAAGCGCACGAGGTCGGGCGGGTTGCCGGGCACCTTGTGGTGATACCACGCGACCGCGGCTTCCGTCGGCAGGTACCCGATGTAGGCGAAGTCCTCGCCGGGCCCGTTGCCGATCGGCAGCACGTTGTAGTCGAGCGCCGCCGAGAGCAGCACGACGCCGTTCACCGCGACACCCGCCTGCTGCAGGACGTTCGCGACGTTCGCCGCGCGCGTCGTGCCGTACGATTCGCCGAACAGGAACTTCGGGGACTGCCAGCGCGCGTTGCGCGTGGTCCAGCGCTCGATGAACTGCGCGAACGCCTTCGCGTCCTCGTCGACGCCGTAGTAGTCGGACGTCTTGCCGCGCGCGACGATGGTGCTCCAGCCGGTGCCGACCGCGTCGATGAACACCAAGTCGCTCGCGTCGAGCAGCGACTGCGGGTTGTCGCGCAGCGGCGGGTTCGGCCGCGGCTGCGTGGCGTTCTTCGGCACGTCGACGCGCACTGGACCGAACGAGCCCATGTGCAGCCAGATCGTCGACGACCCGGGGCCGCCGTTCCAGAAGAACGTCACGGGCCGCGTGCGCGCGTCGGTGCGATCCGCGGTGTACGCGACGTAGAACATGCTCGCGGTCGGCTCGTTCTCGCCGTCGCGCAGCAGGATCGTCCCGGCGCGCGCCGTGTACCCGATCGTCCGTCCGCCGAGCACGATCGTATGGTGCGTCACGGCGTCCTTGACGCCCGGAACCGGCCGGAACGCGGGCGTCGGTGACGGTGCGGGCGCGTTCTGCGCGCTCGTGCGTGCCGGGACCGCTGCGGGGCCCGCGATCGCGGCCGCGATCGCGAGTGCGAAGATGGTGCGGCGCATCGTCAGCGCCCTTCCGCTTCGTGGTAGAAGCGCACGAGGTCGGCTTTGAGCGCGCGGCGCGACTCGTCGTTGTGGTAGACCATGTGCCCCGAGCGATAGAAGCCGAACTCCACGTGCGAGCGCACCGACGGATCGAGCGCGAGGTGCTGCAGCGTGTACTGCGTGCCGAAGAACGGCGTCGCGAGATCGAAGTAGCCGTTGGCGGAGAACACGCGCAGCGACGGGTTCTTGGTGAGCGCCGAGCGCAGGTCGCCCGCGCCGTTCGGCGCGACGATGCTGTTCGCGCGGCGCAGGTTCCACTGCCGGTTCACCGAGCCGCTTCCGCCGATGTACGCGCGATCGATCTTGTAACCGAGGTCCTCCCGGACGTAGCGCGTGAACGCGCCGACGTACGCGTCCGTCATGGCGTCGGAGAACGACGGGTCGTACGCCGGTGAATCGGCGGTCCGGTCGAGTTCCGGGCCTTGGTACCGCGCGTCGACGCGGCCGGTCACCAGCCCGCGCGATGCGAGCAGCGTGTGCTCGAAGCGCGACGGATCGATGCGCAGGTCCGCGCGGTCGATGTAGCCTTCGTCGAGCCCCGTGTACGCGTGCAGCTTCGCCACGACCGAGCGGCGCGTCGCCGGATCGAGCGTGTCGCCGCGCATCAGCGCGTCGGCGTACGGGCCGATCGCGAACGCTTCGACCTCGTTCACGAGCGCGGTCAGGTCCCACGTCGCGGGCAGCGCGTGATGATACCACGCGACCGCGGCCAGCGAGGGCAGGAATCCGATGTACGAATAGTCCTCGCCCGGGCCTTGGCCGATGTCGAGCGCGTTGTAGTCGAGCGCCGATGAGAGCAGCACGACGCCGTTGATCGCCATGCCGTCGCGCTGCAGCCGCGCCACGACGGTCGCGGCGCGCATCGTCCCGTACGATTCGCCGAACAAGAACTTCGGCGACGCCCACCGGTCGTTGTCCGTCGTCCACGCGCGGATGATCAGGTCGAACGCGTTCGCGTCCTCGTCGACGCCGTAGAACATCTTCGGCGTGCCCTTCCCGGTGATCTGGCTGTAACCGGTGCCGGGCGCGTCGATGAAGACGAGGTCCGACGTGTCGAGCAGCGTCTCCGGGTTCTCGATCACGGGCGTGTTCGGCGCGGGCAGCGTCGCGTTCGACGGGACCGCGACGCGCATGGGACCGTACGAGCCCATCTGCAGCCACATCGACGCGGTGCCCGGACCGCCGTTCCAAAGGAACGTGACGGGCCGGGTGCGCGGATTCGTTCCGTCGGCCGTGTACGCGACGATGAAGATGCGCGCGATCTCGTCGCCGTCGGCATTGCGGAGCGGCACCGTCCCGGCGCGCACCGTGTATGCGAGCGGGCGGCCCCCGACGGTCACGGAATGGTGCGTCACGGCCGGCGGGGGATCGGCGGCAAACGCGGCGCACGGCGCGAGCACGAGCGCGAGCACGAGCGGCAGCAGCGCGCGGCGAAGACTACGCATTGTCACGGAGGACGCCGTTCGCGCGCGAACCGCGCCGCCCTTCGCCCGGTTACCGTGATGCGGCGTCGACGGAGTAGACGAAGGCGAGCACCTCGGCGACGACGGCGTACAGCTCGCGCGGCAGGACTTGGCCGACTTCGAGCTTCGCGAGCGCCTCCACGAGGCCGGCGTCCTGATGGATCGGCACGTCGTGCTCGCGGGCGAGGCGCACGATCTCTTCGGCCGAGAGCCCGCGGCCGATCGCGACGATCTCCGGCGGATCGGACTTGACCGGATCGTACGCGAGCGCGGCGGCCGCGGGGCGGGCCGGCGCGTTGCGGCGCGCGTCGTAGTAGCGCGCGTTCACGCGGAGCGGTCCACCGTCGCGTCGGGGTCAGGCGCGGCCGCAGGCGGTGCATCGACGGTGACCGTCGACGTCGTGCCGACGGACGCGTTCGCCGACGCGACGCGGTAGCGCAGCGACTCGAGGCGCGCGGTGAGGCCGTCGAGCGCGTCGCGGAACGCACGCATGGCCAGGGCCGACTCCGTGCGCACGTCGACCGTGACGTCGCGGCCGACCGTGACGAGATCGATCGCGACGGTGCCGTAGTGTGCCGTCTCGAGCACGAACGCGATGCGGAAGTTCGCGGCGTTCGCGGACGCGGCGCGGCCGCGGTCCGGCGCGTCGCGCGCGATCGTGATCTGCGCGCTCGCCGGCCCCGACGGCGTCGCGAGCGGAATCGTGAACGCGAGCCCGTTCGGGTTCGCGGCGAGGGACTGCGCGGCGGACAGCTGCGCGGCGGTGAGCGCGGTGATCGCGCCGGCGAGTGAGGGCGCGAGGGCGGCCGGCGTCGCGGGATCGGCCGCGAGGGCGAGCATCGTCTGCTTCAAGTCGACGCCGAGCGCCGCGCCGCGCTCCGCGGCGAGCGCCGATGCGATCGGCGACGCATCGCCGGCCGCGCCGCGCGCGGCGAGCAGCGTCGCGATCTTCGGCTCGGCACCGGTCACGACGTGCTCGACGAACGCTTCGACCTGCGTCGCGAGCGCGGGCGAGCGCGGGTCGACGCGCCCGACGAATGCGAGCAGCGTGCGCAGCGTCGCCACGTTCGGATCGTCGCCCGCAGGCGGCAGCGCCACTTCGAGCGCCGACAGCGCGGCCGGCAGCGCTTGCGGCCGCTGCAGCGCCATCGTCGCGGACGCGACGTTGCTCGGCGTCACCGGCAGGCGCAGCGCGCGCAGCAGCGCGGCGGGTTCACTGTACGTCGCGGCGGTCGCGGCGGTCGCGGCGCGCGGCGCCGCGGCGGGCGACGGCTTCGCCTCGATGGCCGGCGGGGGCACGAACCGCGCGGGCGGTGCAGCGGGCGCCGCCGCCGGCGCCGCGAGGCGGGCGCCGGGCGATCCCGACGCGGGCGGCTGGGCGGCCGACGCCCGCACCGCGTCGAGGCGCGCCTCGATCGGGTTCGTTTCCGTCTCGATCACGACGGGTCGCGCCGGAGGCGCGCCCGGCGCGCGCGGCGCCGCGATGACGGGCCGTTCCAGCGCCGCCGGCGAGCCCGGCGCCGGAGCGGCGGCCGCGCGCGGCGGGCCCGGCGACGTACCTTCCCCCGGCGGCGAGACGCCGGCGCGGCCGACGACTGATTCGAAGAGCGCCCCGACGCCGCCGCGCGCCGGCGGGATCGCGTTCGGCGGAGCCTGCGCGTGCGGGGCCGCGTTCGGCGCCGCCGGCATCGCGCTCACGGCCGCCGGCGGCGAGGCGGGTGCAGGCGCCGCGGCACGCGGCTCGATCCACAGCGTTTCGGGCGCCGGCCGGATCGATGCGGCGACGAACGCCGCTACGGGCGGCGCGATCGGCGGCGGCGGCCCGGCTTCCACGGTCGCGTCCGTGCCGTCGCCGACGATCTGCATGAGGATGCGGTCGCCGTCGAAACCGGTGACTTGCACCTGCACGACGTCGCCAGGTGTCAGCGTCGGCGGAAGGGACGCGGCGACGCGGCGGCCCGCGATCTCGAGCAGGTCGGTGAGCCCGTTGGACGGCAGCACGCGCGCCGTCACGACGGCGCCCTCGACCAGCAGCGCGCGCAACGCTTGCGCGTCCGCGGCGAGCTGCGCGAGCTCCGCGTCGAGGAGCGCGGCAAGGTCGGCGTTTCCGGCGGTGACGCCGCCAGCCCCGTCGACGCTCACGTCACGCGGTGAAGTCGATCAGGTGCGGCGGTTCGTCGGGGTCGGTCTCCGGCGCCGCGGCCTGCGCGCGGGCCGTGCGCGGACGCCGCTCGTCGGGCTCGTACGTGTCGCCGCGGCCGTCGCGCTCGCCGTTCGGATCGACGCGGTTGCCGATCGTCTCCGCCGTCTCGCCGATCCGCTCCTCGCGCTCCTGGACGTGCGCGGCGAACGACGCCTGCGCCGCCTGCTGCGCGGCGCGCGGCGCGTCTTCCGCGCGCTGCGCCAGCGGCGCCGTTTGCGACGCTTGCCAGATCGCTCCTTGGATGTCCGTCGGGCGGATGGCCATGCTGCTTCAGCCTGTCGCGCCGGCCTGACCCGAGCTCGCCGGCGGGCTCGAGGGGCCGGGCGGCGGTGCGCGCCGCGTGTACTTTTGCTTCACCGTCGGGTCGCCCTCACGGTAGCCGAGGTCCGACTTGAGCGCGCGCAGCTTCGAGCGGAGATGGATCACGGCCTGAGCGTGGATCTGCGAGACGCGCGACTCGGACACGTTGAGCGCGCCCTTGATCTCCTTGAGCGTCAGGCCTTCGAAATAGTAGAGCGAGATCACCGTGCGCTCTTGCGGCGGCAGCTCGTCGACTGCGCGGATCAGCGCGGCCTTCACCTCGCGCGCCTCGACGGCGCTCGTAACCTCGGTGCCGTCGTCGCGCAGCGTGTCGAGCAGCGGGATCTCGTAGCCGCGCTCGTTCGGGAGAAACTCCTCGAGCGAGAGGACCGAGGTGCCGCGGATCTTTTGCATCAGAACGTCGAGCTCTTTGAGCGTGAGGCCCATCTTCTCGGCGACCTCTTCTTCGGTCGCCGCGCGCCCGAACTCGATCTCGAGCTGCTGGTACACGCGCTCCAGCTCGCGGGCTCGCTGGCGCACCGCCCGCGGGACCCAGTCGAGCGCACGCAGCGCGTCGAGGATGGCGCCGTTGATGCGCGTGATCGCGTAGGTCTCGAATTTGACGCCGCGGGCGTCGTCGTATTTCTCGATCGCGTCGATCAGACCGAGGATTCCGTCGTTGATCAGGTCGTTGATCTCGACGTTCGGCGGGAGATTGATCGAGATGCGTCCGGCCACGTACTTCACCAGGTGGAGGTACTTGTGGACGATCTCCTCACGACTGAGCTCTACTCCGCCGATCACATACCGGGGAGTATCGCGGAGTGCTTTCACGGCACGCTCCCATGACGGGACACCCGCCCCGGTTTTCCGGTGTGTTCCCTTCGTACGCGCAGTCCTCCCCTCCAGCGGGCGAACATTGTGTCAACCTTCCGTCTGGACGCCGGCAAGCTCGCATAGCGCGGGTGCGACGGCATCGAGCGGCAGGACGCGGTCGACGAGCCCCGCTGCGGCCGCGGCGCGCGGCATCCCGTACACGACGCTGCTCGCCTCGTCTTGACCGAGGACGTAGCCGCCGCGCTCTTTCACGACGCGCAGACCGTCGACGCCGTCGTGTCCCATGCCGGTGAGGATGACGGCCAGCGTGCCCGAACCGTACGTCTCACCGGCGGACGTGACCATCAAATCGACGCTCGGGACGTGCATCGAGGCGCCGGCGCCGGGCGAGAGCGCGACGCGTATCGCACCGCCCGCGCGCCGGATGCGCAGCTCCACTCCTGCAGGTGCGATGATCGCGGTGTCGGGCTCGAGCGGCATGCCGTCGGCGCCTTCGACGACGGTTATCGCGCACGAGGCGTCGAGGCGCTCGGCGAGCGGGCGCGTGAAGCCGGGCGGCATGTGCTGCACGACGACGATCGGCAGCGGGAAGCCCGCGGGCAGCCGCGTGAGGATGCGCGAGAGCGCGACGGGTCCGCCCGTCGACGTCCCGATCGCGACGCACCCGAAGGGCGCGGTCCGCGCGGCCGGCGACGCCGCCCGCGGCGCGGCGGTGGGCGGCGTTCGCATCGCGCGCAGCGACGCGCGCCGCAGGCCGAAGTGCAGCACCTTGTCGATCAGCTCGCGCTGGACGTTCACGATGTCGATCAGCGCGGAGTCGGGCTTGGGGATGAAGTCGACCGCGCCGGCCTCGAGCGCGCGCAGCGTCGTCTGCGCCCCCTCCCGCGTGAGCGCGCTCACCATGATCACCGGGGGGCCGCTGCGCTCGACGATCGCGCGCGCCGCGTCGAGGCCGCTCATCCCCGGCATCTCGACGTCCATCGTGACGACGTCCGGGCGCAGCCGCTCCGTCATCGCGACGCCTTCCTCGCCCGACGCCGCGGTGCCGACGACGCGGATTGCCGCGGATGTCTCGAGCATCTTCTGGATCGCGCGGCGCATGAACGCGGAGTCGTCGATCACGACGACCGCGACGCGGTCGCGCGACTCGCTCGTCGTCACGTCCGCAACCGGTAGACGATCGCGTCGGCACCCACGATCGGCTCGTACAGCTCGGTGAGGTGGAAGAGCGACTCGGCGTGACCCAAGAACAGATATCCCCTCGGGCGCAGGGCTTTCGCGAACGACTCGACCACCCGCTTCTGCGTCGCCCGCTCGAAATAGATCAGGACGTTCCGGCAGAAGATCGCATCGAACGGGCCTTCCGCCGCGACGCGCGCGCCGTCGAGCAGGTTCAGCCGCCCGAACGACACGAGCCGCTTGACGCGCTCGTCGACGACGAAGCCGTCACCCTGCGGCGCGAACCAGCGCTGGATCATCACGGGCTCCGTGGCGCGGAACGAAAGCGCTCGGTAGAAGCCTTTCGCGGCGAGGTCGAGCACGCGCGGCGAGACATCCGTCGCGCGAATCGAAAGCGCCGCGTCGGCGAGCTTCCCGCTCTCGAGCAGCGTCATCGCGAGCGAGTACGGCTCTTCGCCCGACGAGCACGCCGCCGACCACAGCCGCACGCGCCCGGAGCGCTTGATGAGCTCGTCGAGGATCGTGCCGGCGAGCGCTTTGAGTTGCGCGCGCTCGCGGAAGAAGTACGTCTCGTTGTTGGACAGCACGGAGGCGAGGTCGTCCCACTCCTCCGCCGCGCGCACGTCGCGGCGCAGGAAGTCGACGTACGCACCGTACGTTTCGAGGCCGCGCCGCGCGAGCCGCGTCGCGAGCCGGCTGAGCAGCAGAAAGCGCTTCTGGTCGTCGAACCAGATCCCGTACCGCTCGCGGATCATGTCGCGCAGGGCGGTGAAGTCGTCGTCGGCGATCTCTAACAAAGGCGCTCCGCCCCCGGCTCCGCGCCCCCCGCGATGCGTCGCATCGCAGGTCCCCCGACCCGACCTCGCAACATCGTCGGCACTCCGGCACGATGCTGCTGCGTTCGGTCAATCGCCATGCTCGTGTTAGCTATACCGTATTCGCGGGTTGGCAATCGCGTACAGCACGTCGACCGCCGCGTTGACGAGCACGAACGTCGTCGCGAAGAGCAGGATGCACCCGTTGATCAGCGGCATGTCGCGGTTCGAGATGGCCTCGAACGCGAGCCGCCCGACGCCGGGCCACGCGAACACCGACTCGGTCAGCACGGCGCCGCCGAGCAGCAGCCCCGTCTGCAAGCCGAGCACCGTGATGATCGGGATCAGCGCGTTGCGCAGCGCATGCTTCACGACGATGGCGCGAACGCCGAGCCCCTTCGCGCGCGCGGTGCGGATGTAGTCGGAGGCGAGCACGTCGAGCATACCGGCGCGCGTGATCTTCGCGACGATCGCGAGCGGGATCGTGCCGAGCGTGAGCGCGGGCAGCACGAGGTGCCACAGCGCATCGGCCGCGGCGCGGCCGTTGCCGGCGAGCAGCGCGTCGAGCACGATCAGGTGGGTGCGCGCGGGAACGACGTACGTCACGGCAATGCGGCCGGACACCGGGAACAGGTTCACGCCGTGCAGCGCGGGCAGCACCGCCAGCACGTAGACGAGGATCCATCCCAGCCAGAAGACGGGGATCGACACGCCGAGCACCGCGGCGCTCATGACGAGCGCGTCGATCGCGCTGCGATGCCGGACGGCGGCGATCGCGCCGGCGGGGATGCCGCCGGCGATCGCGACGAGCATCGCGCTCAGCGTCAGCTCCAGCGTCGCGGGGAAGTACTGTGCAAGCTTCTGCACGACCGGCTGCGCGTCGAACACCGACTGCCCGAGATCGCCGTGCGCGACGGCCGCGACGTAGTCGGCGAGCTGCACGATCCAGGGGCGATCGAACCCGAACGCGGTGCGCAGGTGCGCGATCTCCTCGGGCGTCGCGTGCTCGCCGAGGCGCAGCGCGATCGGGTCGCCCGGGATCGCGTGCATGAACAAAAAGCTCGCGACCGTGATCGCGAGCAGGACGAACACGAGGCGAACGATCCGCTCGACCAGGAAGCGCAGCATCCGATCAGACGCGCAGCGCGGCGAGCGAGAAGCGCGCGGCCTGCGCGTAGAGATAGAGCCACTCCAGCGGTGAAAACGCGTTGCGATCGCCCTGCAGCATGCCGGCGAAGCGCGGCGTCGTCTCGAGCTGGCGGAACAGCACGTCGAACCGCTCCGGCTTGCGTTCGAGGAACGTCATCAGCTTGTGGCGGTGCCGCAGGCGCCCGTAGAACGCGCGTTTCACGGCGCGCTCGTACGACGGCGCCGCGTCACGCGCGCGGCCGCCGCGCAGGCCGGCGACCGCCGCCGCCGCGTAGCGGCCGGTCATCGCCGCTTCGTAAATCCCTTCGCCCGTCGTCGCATCGACGAGCCCGGCCGCCGTTCCGCCGACCATCACGCCGCCGGCCGCGATCGCCGGCCGCGGTGCGCCGCCGTACAGCAAGTTGCCTTCCTCGCGCACGGTATACGGGATGCCCGCGAACAGCCGCGACTCGACGCTCGCGAGAAACGCGTCGAGCTCCGCGCGCAGTTCCGCGCCGGCGATCTTCGCTTGGATGCCGAGCCCGATCGAGAGGTGGTCGCGCTTCGGAAACATCCACGCGATCACGTTGCGCTCGGAGCGCGGGCTGACGTAATAATGCATCTCGAGCACGCCGTACGCGTCCGGCGCGGCCGGCCGCTGCGGGTACACGCGGTACTGGAAGCACGTGATCAGCCCGGCGTTCCAGCCGGCATCGCGAAAGCGTGCATCGACGTCGTCGAGCCGCGCGCTCGAGCCCTGCGCGAGAAAGACCGAGCGCGCGCGCACCGTGCGCCGTTCGCCGCGCCGCGTGTCGGCGTACTCGACCACGACGCCGTCGCGGTCGCGCCGCAGGCCGCGGAACAGCGCGTTCGTGCGAATCTCGGCACCTTCGCGCCGCGCGAGCTCGCCGATCGTGCCGTCGAGCTCCTCGCGCGTCGTCGTGTGCGCGGGGCCGACGGCGAACGCGTACGTGCGCTTCGCCGTCGTGAGCGAGATCGCCGGCGGATCGAGGTGCACGATCGAGCGCGGCACATCGAACTCCTCGCAGAACCCAGGCCGCAGTCCGGCGGCGCACACGCGCTTCGCGCCGACGACGGAGTCGCGCTCGAGCACGAGGGTCGCGACGCCTTGGCGAGCGGCTTCCCGGGCCGCGGTGCCGCCCGCCGGCCCGCAGCCGACCACCAAGAACTCGGTCGACTCCATCGGGCCCGCCCCTTCGCGGAGCGCCGCGCGATGCCCGTTGTGCGCGGAGGACCCCATCACGGCTGCGCTAAACGACGAACCGTTCGAGGTGCTCGACGACCGTCGAGCCTTTCTTTTGTGTCTCGAAGAGGACTAGCGGTTTGACGTTGACATCTCAGCTCGGGATCGAGCTCGGCCTGATCGCCGGTATCGTGGCGATTCTGTACGGTCTTTACCTGATCTCGTGGGTACTCCGGCAGCCGGCCGGAAACGCCGCGATGCAGGCGATCGCGGCCGCGATCCAAGAGGGCGCGATGGCGTTCCTGCGGCGTCAGTACACGACGGTCGCCGTCGTCGCGGTCGTCCTCTTCATCGTCATCGGCTTCTTGCCCGCGCCGCTCGGCTGGGAAGCGGCGATCGGCTTCGCGATCGGCTCGATCCTCTCGGGCGCCGCCGGCTTCATCGGCATGATCGTCTCGGTGCGCGCGAACGTGCGCACGGCGGAAGCGGCGCGCGGCGGTCTCGGACCGGCGCTGAACCTCGCGTTCCGCGGCGGCTCGGTGACCGGGCTGCTCGTCGTCGGCCTCGGCCTGCTCGCGGTCAGCGGCTACTACTGGATCCTGCTCACGGCGAACGCCGGCGACGAAGCGCGTTCGCTCGGCGGCGCTCGTCGGCCTCGCGTTCGGCTGCTCGCTGATCTCGGTGTTCGCGCGTCTCGGCGGCGGCATCTTCACGAAGGCCGCCGACGTCGGCGCCGACCTCGTCGGCAAGGTCGAAGCCGGCATCCCCGAGGACGACCCGCGCAATCCCGCCGTCATCGCGGACAACGTCGGCGACAACGTCGGCGACTGCGCCGGCATGGCCGCCGACCTGTTCGAGACGTACGTCGTCACGACGACCGCCGCGATGCTGCTCGGCCACCTGATCCTCGGCACGGTCCCCGGCGCGACGACGTTCCCGCTGGTGCTCGGCGCGCTCTCGATCGTCACGTCGATCATCGGCACGCTCTTCGTCGGACGCGGCACAGATCCGCAAGTCCGGCATCATGAACTCGCTGTACCGCGGCATGATCGTCGCCGGCGTGCTCTCCGCGATCGGCGTTCTGGTTCGTCTCGGCGAGCGAGTTCGGCGCCGGCGTCGACCGCCGGCGCGCGCACGATCGCGGGCTGGCAGATCTTCGTCTGCGCGCTGGTCGGCCTCGCCGTCACCGGCCTCATCACGTACATCACCGAGGTCTACACCGGCACGACGTTCCGCGCCGGTGAAGGGGATCGCGAAGGCGTCGGTCACGGGCCACGCGACGAACATCATCGCCGGCCTCGCGGTGTCGATGCAGGCGACGGCGCTGCCCGCGCTCGTCATCGTCCTCGCGATCCTGTTCTCGTTCGCGCTCGCGGGCCTGTACGGCATCGGCATCGCGGTGATGGCGATGCTCTCGATGGCCGGCATCGTCGTCGCGATCGACTCGTTCGGCCCGATCACCGACAACGCGGGCGGCATCGCCGAGATGGCGGAGCTGCCGCAAGAGGTGCGCGACGTGACCGATCCGCTCGACGCGGTCGGCAACACGACGAAGGCCGTCACGAAAGGCTACGCGATCGGCTCCGCCGCGCTCGCCGCGCTCGTGCTGTTCGCGTCGTTCCTGCAAGAGCTCAGCGACCAGTGCCACGACGCGCCGGGCGCCGGCGTGCGCGAACGGCGTGAGCTTCAGCATCGGCGATCCGTACGTGCTGTGCGGCCTGTTCATCGGCGGCATCTGCACGCAACATCTTCTCCTCGCTCGCGATGCAGTCGGTCGGCCGCGCCGCCGGCTCCGTCGTCGAAGAGGTGCGCCGCCAGTTCCGCGAGCGGCCCGGCATCATGGACGGCACGCAGAAGCCCGACTACGGCACGACCGTCGACATCGTCACGCGCGCCGCGCTCAAAGAGATGATCGTGCCCGCGCTGATCCCCGTCGGCGTGCCGATCGTCGTCGTCATCCTCTCGATGATCGGCGTCTTCCAGGGCACGCAAGGCGCGCAGGTGATGGGCGGCATGCTCGTCGGCTCGATCGTCACCGGGCCTCTTCCTCGCGATCGCGATGACCGCGGGCGGCGGCGCGTGGGACAACGCGAAGAAGTACATCGAGGACGGAAACTACGGCGGCAAAGGCTCACCCGCGCACGCCGCTGCCGTCACCGGCGACACCGTCGGCGATCCGTACAAAGACACCGCCGGCCCCGCGATCAACCCGATGATCAAGGTGCTCAACATCGTCGCGCTGCTGCTGGTCGGGTTCCTCGTGCACTGACCTCAGCTTGTCAAAGGGGGCGAGTCGCGGGGGCGGCACTTTCCCCGCTCCCCCTTCTCTTCTCCCCCCCGATGTTCGCACGATTCGCGCGATGAGCCGCGCGTCGCGCTGTATCGCAGCGCTCGCTTCTGTGCAGGAGCGATCGGGGACAATCACGACCTTTTCGCAATGACGCCGCCTTCGAGTGCGGCGCGGTTTGTAAGGATGGGGTGAGTCGATGTTCACGCGGCGATCGATTCTTGCGATGGGCTCGGCTGCAGGCGCGGGTGCCGCGTTGATGCGGGGACGTGCGGTAGCGCAGATTCTTCCGCCGATTCCGCGGCGCTTCGCGGGCGCGAGCGGCAACTACGTGCTGCATACGTCCGGTGGCGGGTACGCGACGCTCGACAATACGCGGATGTTCATCCCGAACACCGCGAGCTGGACGACGGCACTGGCCGTGCGGTTCGCGAACATACCGACATCCCGGCCGGCGATCTTCTTCTCCTCGGAAGAGATCTCGCTTTGCATTCAGGGTGCGCGCGTCGGCGTGCTCGTCTCGGAGCCCCTCGGCGTGAATCAGGACGGGTACCCGTCCGTCCTTCATCTGTCGACGCAGGGCGCGTTCATACCGGCGAACGAGTCGACGGAACTCGGCGCGTTGTTCCGCGACTACTATGCGGTCTATCTGATGAAGCGATTCAATGGTCCGGGGATCGTGCGGTGGACCGTGATGGTCGGTTCGACGGTGTACCTCAGTGTCGACGGCCCCATCATCCGCTCGTACAACCAGCAGGTGTATCTCGGCGGCCATCCTGAGAGACCGCGGTTCATCACCGCGCCTGAGAATGCGCCGGACTCGACCGACAATCTCGGGACGGTCGACAGCTTCTTTCTCATGATGCAGGGATTCAACGGCGTCACGCCTACGCCGTTACCGCTCTTGACTGTGGTCGACGAGCGGCTGTGCGCGTACGACTTCACCACGCAGCCCCCGACGCGCGTGATGGAGGCGGCCGCGAATCGGTTCCGCGCTCTCGACAATTTTTCGTATACGTTCTCCTCGGGCGCGGGACAGGAGCGGCTCGACGGGCGGGACTCCGACTTCGCTGTGATCGTCGCGCGGAAGCTGGCGCCGGTCGTGCGGCTGCACTCGCGTGACAACTACCGTCCGTCATCCGTCGACTGGTTTCTCAACCGCGTGTCGCTCGTGCGCGGTGCGGTGACGATGCGCTATGCCGACGTCGGCTTCCGCCTCACGCGGCCGGACGGTCTCGCGCTCGTCGAGAACGGTCCGCTCACCGCCTTCGACGTTCAGCGGCTTTCGAGCGGGAGCGAGTTCGGTGCGCGCGGCGAAACGGACTCGATGTCGCTGTGGCCGATGGAAGCCGCTCTGGGTACCTCCGGCGTGTACGACCGCGGGCCGTTTTCGTCGGGACACCCCTCGCCGCTGTCGCGCTACCAGGTCCAGACGCTTCTCGGTATGCCGCTCGTCGACGGCCGCTGCGTCGCGCCTGCGTATTGCCGGGTCTCACGATCGGGTGCGTACTATCTCCTGACGTATCACTTCTTCTGATCCGTACAACGGGGATCTCGCACCGAGCTTGGTTCGCCAGTGGGACACGCCCCCGCTCGCCGACAACACGGGATATCTTGCGCACATCGGCGATTGGGAGCGCGTCACGGCGCGCGTAAGCCTATCCGCCGCGACGCAGATGGTCGAACTCCTCGACGTGACGATGGAATGGCACGGCAACGAAGAAGTCTACGCCGTCTTCCCGTACAAGTTCGCACCGCGCCCGGTCGGCGACGTCCGCCCGTTCCTCGTCTACTCGTCATGGCACTCACACGCGAGCCACGCCTCGGTCGGGACGTTCCCGACGACACGTTCGCCGCCGACGACGTCACCGACAACGGGCCCGAGTGGTACACCGCCAACCATCTCGAGTTCATCACGGAACAAACGCCGTGGGTTCAGTACAACGGACTGTTCGGCGCGAACTTGACCTTGACGACCGCGGTCGTGTCCAGCGCGCCTTCGCTCAAGAACGGGCCCGAAGGACCGGCCTTTCACGACCTCTGGCTCAGGAGCGTCACGCAAGGCGCCGCCGTGCGGTAGGCGCTGCTCGGCTTTGGCCGGGTCGTGCCCGGACGATCTCGTCCGTTCCGACGGATGCTTCTGGCCATTGCATCGGCGCGGCTTCCGCCGTTGCGTTCGACGCGCGGCTGCTGCTCTGCCGCTGATGATCAGCTCGCGGCTTCGTCAGCTCCGCGTGGCGTCGAGCAGCGCGCTGACGGCGTCGGCGTTCATCGGCCGGTAGAAGTGGAAGCCCTGCGCGTACTCGCAGTCGAGGCTCATCAGCTCTTCGGCCTGCCGCGCGGTCTCGACGCCTTCGGCGACGACGTCGATGCCGTACGAGCGCGCGAGCTGCGTGAGCATCCGGACGATCGGCGCGCTGCCGAGGCCGCCGTCGGCGCTCTCGACGAACGACCGGTCGATCTTCATCGCGTCGAACGGCAGCTGGTGCAGGTAGCGCAGCGACGAGTAGCCGGTGCCGAAGTCGTCGATGCAGAGGTGCACGCCGGTCGCGCGCAAGCGCGCGAGCGAGCCGAGCGACAGCGTGTTCGAACGGATCACCGCGCTCTCGGTGATCTCGAGCACGATGTCGTCGGACGAGAGCCCGAAGCGCCGCAGGTTGCGCGCGACGAACGCGTCGAGATCGGGCTCGAGCACTTCCTGCACGGAAAGGTTGACGTGCATGCGCAGGTCGAGCTCGGGCGCGCGGCGCCGCCATTCGGCCAGCCGCCGGCAGGCGTCGACGAAGACGAAGCGCCCGATCGGCACGACGAGCCCGACGTCTTCCGCCAGCGGGATGAACTCGCCGGGCAGCACCTCGCCCGTGACCGGATTGCGCCAGCGCACGAGCGCTTCGAAGCCCATGATGCGGCCGTCGCGCAGACGCACGATCGGCTGATAATCGACGCGAGAACTCGCTCGTTCTCGATCGCGGCGCGCAGATCGCTGGTGAGCGACATGCCGGCGCGCGGCCTCGTAGTGCATGTGATCGTCGAAGAACGCGTGGCGGCCGCGGCCGAGCGACTTGGCGTGGTACATCGCCGTGTCGGCGTTGCGCAGGACCCCTTCGATGCGCTCCTCCGACGGCTCGATCACCGCGATGCCGATCGACGCGGTGTTGTAGACGGCGCGCCCGTCGATGTGCATCGGCGCGACGAGCGCGTCCTGGATCGTTTCGACGGCATCCTGCGACGTCGCCGAGGTCCGCGCGCTGCGCGAGCAGGATCGCGAACTCGTCCCCGCCGATGCGCGCGATGAAGTCCTCGGGCGCGACGGTCGCGCGCATGCGGTCTGCGATCGCGATCAGCAGCGCGTCGCCGGCGATGTGCCCGAGCGAATCGTTGATCGACTTGAACTCGTCGAGATCGACGAAGAGCACCGCGTAGACGTGGTCGGGACGCGCGCGCGCGTGCTCGAGCGTCGCGGCGAGCCGTTCTTGAAAGGACGTGCGGTTCGGCAGGCCGGTGAGCGCGTCGTGCGTCGCCTCGTGCCGCAGCCGGGCTTGGTTCGCCTCGAGCAGGCGGCGGCGGTCGATCTCGGCGCGGTGCGCCTGCGCGTTCGCGAGCGCGAGGCCCATCAGGTTGACGAAGAGCTGCAGTCCGCGCAGCGTCTCGCGATTCGGGATGCGCCCGTCGGCGGGACCGTCCGGGCTCAGATACCCGATCATGTCGCCGTCGGAGTCGCGCAGCACGAGGCAGATCGAATCGCGCTCGTGCCACGCGTCGGTCGGCCGCGCGCGGCGATTCGCGGTCGGCCTCGCCGGCGTAGATCGCGCGCTCCCAGTGGAACTCGCGCTCGGCCGGGATGTAGTAGGCGTTTTCGAAGACTTCGTACGTCGGCGCCAGCACCTCGAGGATATCGGCCTTGGCGATGCGCTCGTTCTTGCGCTCGCGCATCGTGGCGGCGTCGTAGCCGAGCAGGACGCGCCGCGTCATCTCGTCCGTCTGGTTGCCGTCCGCGAGGACGATCGTGACGTAGCGGAAGCCGAACAGGTCGGCGACGCCGCGAGCGATCGACTCCAGGGCAAGGTCGAGCTCACGCAGGCGCAAGATGTCCCGCGTGATCTCGAGGACCCGCTCCAAACGCCGCTCGACCGACATTCTGTCAAAGTATCGGCGGCGAGCGGCCCGTCCCTAGGCCGAGCAGCGCGCGCAGATGCCACCCAGTGGGCACTCCGCGCGCCCTATGGTCGGCCATGGACACGACATATCTCTGTCCCGACTGCGGCGACGAGCACGCCGACCCGGGCGACGCGGGCCTCGGGCACCGGGTCCGGTGCCTCGACTGCCAGATCGAGATCGACCTCGCGTTCGAGATCAGGATGGCCCCGATGGAGCGCGTCGCCGCCTGATCATCGCGTCGGTCGTCCGGGCGAAGCCGCCTCGGCGAGCGTCCGGTCCACGAACGCGCGGCCCGTCTCGATGCTCGGAAGGCAGAGGCGCGCCGCGTCGGCAAGCGCCGCCGCCATCTCGCCGGCGCTGTACTCGTGCCCGGCTTCGAGGTAGTACGGGACGCGCGGAATCGGGACGTAGTGGTCGCGCCGGTGCATCGTGTCCGCCGGATCGACGACCACAGCGCCTCGAACTTCAGCGCGAAGCAGCGCACGATGTGGACCTCGAAGCCGCCTCGAGACGCGATGTGACATCCGCGCGCATCCGAGTGAGCTCGCGGTCGAGCCGCAGCGACGCATCGTCGCCGCCGGGCGCGACGTCGAGCGTGAACGTCTACCGCGATGCGCGCTCCGCGGACCGCAGCCCGTCGCCGCGGGCCAGTTGCGCGGGATCCGCTTCGTAGAGATCGATCTCCACCGCTTCGTCACCCACCGGCGCAGCCCGCGCCGCGACGTCGTGGCGCGGCGCACGGTCGCGCAGCAGCGAGACGCGCGGCGCCGTGCGAGCGCGACCGCGCGGGCGCGTCAGAATGGTATAGAACCACGTGCCGCGGCGCTCGTACGCCTGCGCGAACGCTTGCGCATCCATCGCGGCCGGCTGCGGGCCGTACCACGGGTCCGCAAAGCCGATGCGGCGTCCCGCGACGCTGACGGCGCGAATCGCGACCGCATGGACCGCCGACGGAAATCGGAACAGCGCGACGACCGGCCGATCGCGATCGAGCTCGCGCCGCAGCGTCTCGAGGCGGACCGGACGGTACACCGGCGGCGGCGCGAAGACGTCGTAGCGTGCGAGGACCGTATCGAGATCGTGCGCCGCGTCGCAGCGCGGCGGCGGGATCGCGCGGCCGCAGCACGTGCGCCGCTGCCGCAGGAACGTGGTCGCATATCGGCATTGCTTCCTTCGAGGACCGCCGTAATGCTCGACGATCCCCTTCGCGATCGCAGCCCAGCACCAATTGAGGCCGATTTGGCGCTCGAGCGCGACGTCGATCGCGACGTCCCACAGGATCGCCGCGTCCTCGGGAGCATCGCGCCGTGCACCGATCACACCGTCGGCGGTGCCCGCGGGCGCGCGCGATCATCCCGTACGCCACGACCGGCCGCGCTCGACGATCACGGCCACACGATACGCCCCGCACTTCCGTCGCCGACGACACAGAACGCTGTCGTCTTGTGCAGCTTGATAGGTTCTTTCATCGCGGCAGAGACCATGGCGTACGTGCGCTGCGCGCCTCCGATGCGAACGACGTCGATCGGCCCGGACCGTTTGGAAAGCCCCTCGTCGTGGTAAACGCTCGCCACCGGGGGATTCACGCCGACGCGCGCGATGGTTTCGCTCAGACGCGGCCGCACCGTCGGCGCGTTCGGCCGCCATACGCGCCATGCGCTTCGCACGGCGTCATTCAGGCCGCGTTCTGCCGCGGTTCGCTCGCGAGCTCGCAGCAACCCCGCGAGGACGGCGGGTGCCAAGTCCATCCATGCGCGAACAGCGCCGCGCAGCCGGCGCGAGGAAACGGCTCATCGCCGCCAGCAGGTCGTTCAGCAGCACGTACGCCGCTATCGACCGCTCGAATCCGACGACCGCGCCGACGAACCGCGGGTCCGCGGTATCGAGCGCTTGGATGGACTTGTTCGGCGCCAACGTCGCCTGCCACCAGTGCGGGCTCGTCCGATCGAGATCGCTGAGCAGCACTTTCTCGGGATTGCCGGGTTTCTCGTAGAGCGCCTGCGCGTGACGCACGACGACGAGCTGACGGCCGCGAGACGAGCTTCGATTGCGCGGCGCGCGCGATGCGTCTCCCCGCGAGGAGACGCGCGCCCGTTCGTCGTCCTTTCCATCGCTGCGCGGTACTGCGCCCGCGGCGTTGCCGGGCGACATCGTCTGCAGACCGCGCTAGCCTTGCGTAGGGGACGGCGTGCGCGACGGCTCCGCGTCCCCGGCCGGCGGGCGAACGGCGAGACGCCGCACGCGGCGATCACGATGAGCGTTCGCGCGGTCCGAGCCTTCATTCGAGCAGCGCGAGCGCGCGATCCGGCGTCGCGAGCTGCTCGCTCGTGCACTGGCGCGGCGCCTTGTCGGGTCGCCACCGCACCGGCCGCGTGCCGTGGCGGATGCGGCCGCCGGTCACTTGATCGAACGCGACCTCCAGCACGAGGTCGTGCTTGAGCTTCACGTAGCTGCGGTCGCGCTCTTGGCCGCGGCTCCAGCGGCTCGGCGCGTCGTCCGGGCGCCTGCCCGTGAAGCCCGGCTCGCCCACGTGCGGGCGCAACCGCGCGAGCAGCGCGCGCTTCTCCTCGGCCGGGAACGCGCTGCAGAACCCGATGTAGTCGAGCAGTCCGGCGTCGTCGTAGAGGCCGAGCAGCAGCGAGCCGATCTGCGACGTCGACCCTTTCGCGTAGCGGAAGCCGCCGATGACGCAGTCGGCGGTGCGCACGCGCTTGACCTTGACCGCCGCGTCGCGCGTGCCGCTGGCGTACGCGGCGTCGGCGCGCTTCGCGATCACGCCGTCGAGCGCGCCGCCGACGCGCGCGAACCAGTCGTCGACGACGCGGCGGTCGCGCGTCGCGGGCGACAGCCGCAGCGTCTCGCCGTCGAACTGCCGCGCGAAGCGCTTCGAGCCGCGCGCGCCGCTCGGACAGCGGCAGATCGACGAGATCGCGGCCGTCCGAGCTCGAGCAGGTCGAACGACGAGGTACCACGCCGGCGTTTGCTTCGCCAGCATCGCGACGCGCGATGCGGCGGGATGGATGCGCTGCTGCAGCGCGTCGAACGAGAAGCGCGCCGGCGAGCGGGACGACGAGCTCGCCGTCGAGGACGAACCGCTTCGTGCGCAGCGCGCGCGAGCGCGTCGGCGATCTCCGGGAAGTAGCGCCCGAGCGGCTGCCCGGCCTTCGACTGCAGCGCGACGTCGCGCGCCGTCGCGGAACGCGAGGCAGCGGAAGCCGTCCCACTTCGGCTCGTACTGCCACTGCGGGCCGTCGGGGACGTCGGCGACGGCGCGCATCTCCATGGGCGGATAGCCGAACGGGATCACGCGGCTGCGTCCGTACCCGCGAAACCTTTGCGCGCGGTCGCGGCGCTGCTTCGCCGGCTCGGGGATGAAGCGCTCGAGCTGGAGCCGGCCGGTCTTCGCCTTCATCGGCGCCCACAGATCGCCGACGCGCGCGAACCGCTCGCGCACGTTGTCGAGGCGGAAGTCCTCGATCTCGAAGCCCGGCCGCGATCTCGTCCCAGGTCACCGGCGTCGACACGGTCGCGCGCGGCTGCGCGCGCACCGAGTACACCGACGCGAGCGTCTTGCCCCACGCGTTCTGGTTGTAGTCGACGAGCACGCGCCCGCGGGGCGCTTCGCGATGCGGTACTCCGCGGTGATGACGTCGGGATGCATGCGCTCCATCGTCTGCGCGAACGCCTTGGCGAACGTCCACACCTCCTTCTGCCGCGGCCCGCGCTCGATCGGCACGTAGACGTGGATCCCCGACGAGCCCGACGTCTTCGCGTACGCGGGGATGCCGAGCTCCTCGAGCGCCTCGTGCACGAGCAGCGCGACGGTGCGCACCGTCGCGAACGTCGTGCCGCCGCCCTTGACCGGATCGAGATCGAAGTGCAGGTAGTCGGGCCGGTCGGTGTCGTCGCAGCGCGAGTACCATTCGTTGAGGTCGATGCAGCCGAGGTTGATGACCCACAGCAGCGAGGCGAGGTCGTCGATCATCGGGAACGCGATGACGCTGCCCGACCCGTGCTCGATCGAGCACGTGCGCAGCCACGGCGGCGCGTTGCGACGGCGTGCGCTTCATGTAGAAGAACTCGCCCGCCGCGCCGTTCGGATAGCGCTTCATCACCTGCGCGCGGTCGGCCATGTACGGCACCAGGAACGGCGCGACGTCGGCGTAGTACTGCAGCAGGTCGCCCTTCGTGATGCCGAGCTCGGGCCAGAACGGCTTGCGCAGGTTCGTCAGCGCGACGTCCTTGCCGTCGGGATGCACGACGGCCGCTTCGCGGTCGCGAGGGATCGCGAACCGTCCGGGCTCAATCTTCCGGGTCGTGTTTCGCGTCATCACCTGCAACCTCAACGGCATCCGCGCCGCCGCGCGCAAGGGCTTCTTTCGCTGGATGGACGCGCAGGACCCCGACGTCGTCTGCCTCCAGGAGACGAAGGCGCAGGAGCATCAGCTGCCGCCCGAGGCGCTCGACCTCACGCACTACCACTCGCGCGTTCGTCGACGCGCAGAAGAAAGGGTACAGCGGCGTCGCGATCTACGCGAAGCGCCCGCCGCGTGCGCATCGTGCGCGGCCTGGGCATGGACGACATGGACGCCGAGGGCCGCTTCGTGCGCATGGACTTCGAGGGCGGCCTGTCGATCGCGTCGCTCTACGTGCCGTCGGGCACGACCGGGCCCGCGCGCCAAGCCGTGAAGGAGCGCTTCCTCGACCGCTTCATCGCGAAGCTCGCGCAGATGAAGAACGAGGGCCACCCGTTCATCGTCTGCGGCGACTACAACATCGCGCATCGCGACATCGACGTCTTCAGCGTGAAGTCGTGCACGGGCGTGACGGGCTTTCTGCCGCAGGAACGCGCGTGGATGGACGACGTGATCGAGCGCGTCGGCTGGGTCGACGCGTTTCGCGTCGTCGACCCGAACCCCAAGCGGTTCACGTGGTGGTCCGGCTGGAAGGGCGCGTGGGAGAACAACCTCGGCTGGCGGATCGACTACCAGCTCGTCACGCCCGATCTCGCGCCGCGCGTCCGCGCGGCGTCGATCTATCGTGACGAGCGCTTCTCCGACCACGCGCCCGTCACGATCGACTACGACTTCGGCTGAGCGCTGCGCGCCAGCGGTTCGGGTTCGCGCGGGACTTTCTTGCCGGATCGCGCGCCTCGGAAAGTCCGATCGCGATGGCCTGTTTGCGGCTCTTCACCTTGCCGCCCTTCGGCCGCTGCGCGCCTTGCCGCGCTTGTACTCGTGCATCTCTTTGCGCACGCTGTCGCCCGACGCTGCGGCTGTACTTCCGGCCCGAGCGCTCTTCTTGCGGCCGGCGCTCTTCTTGCGCCCGACGTGCTCTTCTTGCGTCCGACGTGCTCTTCTTGCGGCTCGTGCTCTTCTTGCGGCCGGTGTCTTCTTGCGGCTCGGTGCTCTTCTTGCGGGCCGATGATCTTCTTGCGGGTCGACGACTTCTTGCGACCGGAGCTCTTCTTGCGACGTGCTCTTCTTGCGGCCGCCGGTGCTCTTCTTCCGCGACGTGTCTTCTTGCGGCCGGTGCTCTTTTTGCGCGAGGTCGAGCGCGTGCTCTTGGACGGGTTGCCATCGGCATACCTCCTTGCAGACCGAGTACCCGTCTTCACGCCCGCTTGAACCTTTGCGCGGAGGACCGCGCGGATGCGGGTAAGCGATGCACATGACGACGAGCATCGCAAGAACCCGGTCGACGCGCACCGCGAGGGGCTCGAGAAGCTGGAGCGTGCACCGCACCATCAGACGACCGAACACGACAAGTCGCCCGCGAGCGGCTCGAGCCGGTCGTCGAGCCGCCGAGCGAGCCATCGCGGCGGTCCGTTGCCCAACCAGAAGAGATAAGCGCGCGAAAGCCGCGCCGCGGCACCCGGCGCGCGCGCGGTTGAAACGAGCATGAAGACTTCATTCGAGCCGCGGCGGCGTCCGCGGCGATGATCGCGGCGGCGCTGCCGGCCGCAGGCCCGGCAGCCGGCGTCAGCCAGCCGCAGCAGTACACGTTCCCGAGCGAGCTGACGGAGCGGTATCATGCCGGAGCCTACGAGGGGACGCTCGCGCTGACGGTCTACCGCGACGGCATCGTCAGCGGGACTATCGCCGTACGACGGAGGCCCGGGACGTCACGGGCGGCATGGACGGCAGCACATCTGGTTCGACATCGGCGGACGTGCGGTCGGTGCACTTCACCGGAACGCTGCACGACGGCGTGCTGCGGGCGACCGCGGCGATCCCGGGTCCCGACGTCTACGAGCTGACGGCGACAGGCCCGCAAGGGCAGCCGCGCCGCGCCACGCGTGAACATCGGCGCGCGCCGGCCGCGATAGCGCGGCGCGTGCCGGACCACCCGCTCGCAGCGATAGCCCAGCACGCCGAGCATGTTCGCGATGACCGCCGGCGTGAACGCCCACCACGCATCGCGCGGCTCGCCCGTGCGTGCATCCGGGAGGAAGACGGGGCTGCGTACGCCGCGCCGGACCCGCGAACAGCGCGCCGAGCCGCGCGCGGCGTGACTCCGGTGACGACGATCGTTCCCGGTCGCAGCGCGGCTGCGGAGGCAAGCGCGCGAAACGGGTCGCGCACGTGCAGCAGGATCGCGCCGAAGGTGCAGAGGTCGACCGCGCCGATCGCGCCGGAATCCCGTACACGGTCCCGTAGACGACGCGTGCGCGCGAGCCGAACGCGCGGTGGTTGAACCACCAGCTGTTGTTGATGCGCGCGATGTGCGCGCTCCGCTGCGGCGCTCGGCGTCCGGGTCCACCCCGGCGTACGGGACGATGTCCCACGCGTCGTCCGCCGAGAGATCGAACGCGACCACGTCCGCGCCGCGCCGCTCCATCGCGAAGCACAGAAAGCCGCTGGCCGTACCGATTTCGAGCACGCGCCGTCCCGCGACGGGCTCGCGTCCGAGATAGGCGTCGACATCGTCGCGCAAGTCCCACTCGCCTTCGACGAGGCCTGCGCCCGGCACGTCCATCGTATGGTAGTAGTAGCAGTCGGCGAGCGACGCGGGCGCGGCGGCGTCGCGAACGTGCGGCGTCGAGCCCGTGGTCCGAGGCGGACATCCCGTCCGGCCGTTCGCCGTGTCCCGCGATTCCCTTGTGCGGGACACGGAGGCGCCGGCCGGAAAAGCCGCGACGTGAATCCGTTCGGGGTCGACTGGAAGCCCGGCGACGTCACGCTCACGTCGCCGCCGTCGATACCGCTCGACGTGCCGAGCGCGTTGCTGTTCCTGGCCATCGCCCTGGTGCTCGCGGTCGTCACGCGGCGGCGTCCCGCGATCGGGCTCGCGCTGCTCTTCGCGCTCGTTCCGTTCGCGGTCGCGCGCTACGCGGGACCGACGACCGTGACGCTCTTCAAAGCCGGACTCCTCGGAGTCGTCGCCGGGCTCGCGCTGCACGGCCCCGGCGTCGGCGTGCTGCGCAGTCCGACGGTGCTGGCGATCGCCGCGGCGCTGGGCGTCGTCCTGCTCACCATGGTGCTGAGCGCGCCGCACGCGGCGTACCGCGGCGCGGTGCTGCGCGAGCTCGCGAAGAACGCGGAGTACCTGCTCGTGTTTCGGTCGCCGCGGTGTGCGCGCGCGGCGGACGACGACGACGCCCGTTCCGCCTCGCGCTGACGGCACGGCGATCGTCGTGTCCGCGGGCGCGCTCGCGCAGTACCTCGTCGGCGCGCACTCCGGCATCGTGCTCGGCGGGCACGCGTTTCCGCGCATCGCCGGCGCGCTCGAAGGACCGAACCAGCTCGCGGGCTGGCGCGAGATCGTGATGCCGCTGCTCGTCGCGCGCGCGGTGCTCGCGCGCGACCGCGTCGCGCTCGGCCGTCGCGCTGCTCGTCGGTCTCGTCGACGTTCTCACCCTTTCACGGCTCGGTTTTCTGGGTGCGCTGATCGCGCGTGGCGGTACGTCTTCGTCGCCGCGCGCGTGCACGCGCGCGTCGCGGTGCCGATCGCCGCGGCGATGCCGCCGTCGGTGCCGCGGGCGTCGCGTTCGTTCTCCGGAAGGGCGCGCCGGCGGGCTATTACGGCGTGGACCCGACGCCGTACGCGCAGACGGGTCTCGCCAATCGCGCCCTGCTCTGGCACGCGGCGATCGCGCTGTGGCACCGCTCGCCGCTGACCGGCGTCGGCGCCGGCAACTACGAGCTCGACCTTCCCGCCGTCGGACTGCCCGGCGTGCGGACGCACGCGAACAGCCTCTACCTGCAGAGTCCTCGCGGAGACCGGCGTGCTCGGACTGCTCGCGACAGTGGCGGCGTTCGCCGTGATCGTCATCGCGCTCGTTCGCGCGCGCACGCGCGACGCCGTCGCGATCGGCATGCTCGCCGCCACGGTCGCGCTTGCCGTGCATCAGATCGGCGACGACCTGTTCTTCTTCACGAAGGTCGGGGAGGCGTTCTGGCTCGCGCTCGGGCTGGGCGCCGCCGCCGGCTACGCGAGCCGGCTGAACGTCGCGGCCGTGCGCGTCTCCGCCACCACGTAGCCCACCGCATCGGCGACGCTCCGTTCGACGTCGGCCGCTCCGTGTCGAACACGATGTCGGGCGACTCCGGCACGTCGTACGGCGCATCGACGCCCGTGAAGCCGGTGATCTCACCGGCACGCGCGCGCCGGTACAGATCCTTCGGATCGCGTCGCTCGCACGTCGCAAGCGACGCGACACGTACCCTTCGCGGAACGCGTCGCCGACGATCGCCCGCGCGCGCGCGCGGTCGTTCGCCGACGGCGACACGAGCGAGATGATCGCGATCGTTCCCGCGTCGGCCAGGAGCTTGCCGACCTCGGCGACGCGCCGGATGTTCTCGCCCCGGCCGTCGGCCGAGAAGTCGAGGTCGCTGGTGAGCCCCGTGCGGATCGCGTCGCCGTCGAGCGCGTAGACGTGTAGCCGCGGTCGAACAGCTCGCGCTCGACGCGCATCGCGATCGTGGTTTTGCCCGCCCCCGGCAACCCCGTCAGCCACAGCACGAGGCCGCGATGACCGTTGCGCTGCGCGCGCGCCGCCGCGTCGATGAGGTGTGCGGTGGCGAAGACGTTCGCGCCGGCGGCTTCGAGCGCGGATCGCGTGCGCGGCCGCGATCGGCACGCCGTCGCGCGCGATCGCGCAGCGCTCGCCGGAGTCGAGCGCGACCGGCGTCGCGGTACGCAGCGCCAGCGTATAGATCGTGCCGCGCGTCGCGGCGAGGTGCTCCGCGGGCTCCAGCGTGCGCGGGTCGACGGCATCGATCACGGCGACGATGCGCGCCGCAACGTCCGCGGTGCCCGCGCGCAGGCGCACCGTCTCGTCGACGTGCGGCGGCTCGCGGTCGAACCAGCACGCGCGCACGTGCAGCGAGCGCACGGTCACGGGGCGCGTCGTCGACGGCCGACAGCACGTCGCCGCGATCGACGTAGACCGGCGTGTCGAAGACGATCGCCGACCGGCTCGCCCGCGACCGCCGCAGCACGTCGGTCGGCCACGCGCGCAGCGCGGCGACGCGCGCGACGCTTCCGGACGGCGCGATGCGCACGGCGTCGCCGGCGCGCGATGCGTGCCGCGCGCGCGACGGCCGGCCGCGACGCGCTCGTCGCCGCGACGGTAGACGTCCTGCACCGCACATGCGCAACGGCTCACGCGCGGCGTCCTCGCCGCGCGGCGCGACGCGTTGCGAGCAGCTCGAGCAGCGACGGGCCGGCGTACCACGGCGTGCGCTCCGAGCGCGCGCGACGTTGTCGCCGTCGCGCGCGGACACCGGGACGATCGGCGACCGGCATCATGCCGACCGCGGCGAGCGCCGCGCGCGCCGCGTCGCCGGCCGCGTCGAAGCGTCTCGTCGATCCGCCGCGTCGATCTTGTTGACCGCGACGATCGACTGCGCGATCGCGAGCAGCCCCAGCAGGTACACGTGACGGCGCGTCTGGTCCTCGACGCCGCGCGCCGCGTCGACCACCAGCACCGCCGCATCCGCGTCGCTCGCGCCGGTCATCGCGTTCGCGAGGAACTCTTCGTGCCCGGGCGCGTCGATGACGACGAACCGTCGGCCGCGCGTGCGCGAAACCAGACGCGCGTCGTGTCGATCGTGACGGCTTGATCGCGCTCGTCCTGCAGCGCGTCGAGCGCGAACGACCATTCCGGCCCGAGTCCGCGGCGGCGGCTGCTCGCGATGACCTCGTCGACGCGCGCGGTCGGCGAGCGCTCCGGTGTCGTACAGCAGCCGGCCGATCAGCGTCGACTTGCCGTGGTCGACGTGCCCGAGCACGACGATGCGCGCGTCGCGGCTCACATGTACCCCGCCGCTGCGCAGCCGCTCGAACGACGACTCGCTCTCGCTGATCCATCGTGCGCCCGGCTCGCTCGGGCTCGCGCGTGGTCTCGAGCTCGGCGATGATCGCGTCGATCGACGACGCGTTGCTCGCGATCGGCACGGTGATGTTCTTCTCGCCGAGCGAGCGGTAGCGCAAGCCGTCGCGCGCGAGATACAGCGGCACGATCGGGATCGTCTCTCGGCCGCGTGTAGCGCCACACGTCGATCTCGGTCCACGCGAGCAGCGGATGGACGCGCACGTGTCCGCCGTGCGGCACGGCGCGCCACGGTGTAGCCCCAGAACTCCGGCGGCTGCTCGCGCACGCTCCAGCGCGCCGTCGAGCGCGCGCGGGCTGACGATGCGCTCCTTCGCGCGCGTCGCCTGCTCGTCGCGGCGGATGCCCGACGAAGACGGCGCGATAACCTTGGCGCGCGAGCAGCGCGCGCAGCCCTTCCGTCTTGCGCGCGGCGGCGCGCGACTGCGGCGGCAGCGCTCGGATCGCGTCGCGTCTTCGGGCGGGCACGTTCTCGACTCGCAGGTCGAGGTTCCACTCGCGCGCGATGCGGTCGCGGAACGCGTAGACCTCGGGCAGCTCCATGCCGGTGTCGAGCTGCACGACCGGCATCGGAACCGTGCCGAGCAACGCCTTGCGCATCAGCCACAGCAGCGCGGTGCTGTCCTTGCCCATCGACCACAGCACGCAGGACGGCGCGAACAGGCGGTACGCGTCGCGAACGATCGCGATGGCGCTCGCCTCGAGCGCGCGGAGATTCTGTTCCGCCGAGTCCACCGGCAAACGGTACGCCGCGGCTTGAGGAATTCTCTGCTGACGAGCGTCGCTGTCGCGATCGCCGTGGGAGCCGAGAAAATAAAACGCCCGACCTCCGAGAAAGCCAGGCGCTGTATGGTGCCGAGACCCAGAGTCGAACTCGGGACACCAGGTTTTTCAGACCTGTGCTCTACCAACTGAGCTATCTCGGCGCGACCTACCCGGGTTCGGCGGGTCGAGTGCGGCCCTGCCCGCCCGCTTGCACGGCGCGTCAGCGTGTGCGCCGGGCGCGGCGCCACGGCATCGCGACCGCTTCGACGCGCGTCGACGATCGCCGACGAGCACGAAGCCGAGCAGCGAGACCGCGACCAGCGCCGCGTACAGGCGCTCCACGTCGAGCAGCTGCTGCGCGTTGAAGATCGCGAAGCCGAGCCCGACGCGCGTGAGCTGGTATTCCGCCGCGACGGCGAGCACGATGCCGATGCCGATGCTGAGCTTCGCGCCGGCGTAGATGTTCGGCAGCGCGCCCGGCAGCAGCACGCGGAAGAAGAACGTCGCCGGCCGGATGCGGTACGCGCGGGCGACGTCGAGATAGATCGTCTCGATCTGCCGCACGCCGGCTTCGGTGTTGATCGCCATCAGGAAGAACACGCCGACGGCGACGGCCGCCCACTTCGCCGCTTCGCCGGTGCCGAAGAGGAAGTAGAACAGCGGCAGGATCGCGATCTTCGGGATCGGGTACAGCAGCGCGATCACCGGCCCGAAGTACGCGCGCACCCAGCCGTTCATGCCCATCGCGAGCCCGAGCAGCGTGCCGGGAATGCCGCCGAGCAGCGAGCCGACGAGCAGCCGCGAGAGCGTCCAGTATGCGTTCGTCGCGAGCTCGCCGCTCGCGGCGTACGCCGACGAAGTTCGCCGCGATCGCGCTCGGCGGCGGAAAGAGACCCGGGTTCAGAAAGCCGCGTCGACACCGCGATCTGCCACAGCAGCGACGAGCGACAGCGGCGCCGCGATCGCGAGCCAGCGGCGCGCGGTCATCGGAGCAGGTTCCAGATGCGCACGACGTGCTCGCCGAACCGCGGCTCGCCGCGAATCGCGATCGGCGTCGCGCGGGCGCGGAAAGCCGATCGGGATGATCGTCCTGCACGTGCGCCGGGCCGCGCGCTCAGCACGACGACGCGGTCGGCGAGCGTGACCGCTTCCTCGATGCCGTGCGTCACGAAGACGACCGTCTTCGGCGAGCGCTCCCACAGCCGCATCAGCTCGTTCGCGAGGCCGACGCGCGTCTGCTCGTCGAGCGCGCCGAACGGCTCGTCCATGAACAGCACGGGCGGATCGGTGACGAACGCGCGCGCGACCGCGGCGCGCTGCTTCATGCCGCCGGAGAGCTCGATGCGGCCACGCGCGCTCGTAGCTCGTCGAGCCCGACCAGCGCGAGCACGTCGCGCACGCGCCGCGCGCACGTCGTCGCGCGGGACGCGCAGCGAGTCGAACGCGAACGCCGACGTTCTCGCCGACGCGCATCCACGGAAACAGCGACGCCTCCTGGAACACCGTCGCGCTCGGCAGCTCGTCGGCGCGCAGCGCCGGCGCGCGCGACGTCGACGCGCCCGCGACGTCGCGACGTCGAGTCCGGCCATGATGCGCAGCATCGTGCTCTTGCCGCAGCCGCTCGGGCCGACGACCGCGACGAACTCGCCGTCGCGATGTCGAGCTCGACGTCGTCGAGCGCGAGCGTGCCGTTCGGATACCGCTTCGTGAGGTGCTCGACGGCGATCGCCGCCACGGCCGCCGTTGTTCGAAACGGCGAACGCCGGAGCCCCGCTGCGGGCTCCGGCGCTCGGTGTCGTGGCGACGCTGAAGGGGCTCGAACCCTCGACCTCCGCCGTGACAGGGCGGCGCTCTAACCAACTGAGCTACAGCGCCATCTCGGATGGTGGGCACGGTTGGGATTGAACCAACGACCCCCCGCGTGTGAAGCGGATGCTCTCCCACTGAGCTACGCGCCCACGTCCAGCCGATCGGCGAACCCGCGTATTCTGCCCGACCGGGGCGCCCCTGTCAACCGCGGGGCGGCTGCCTCGCCGGCGCGCGGGTAGAACGCGCTGCGATGCTGCCGACCGAAGCGCCGCAAGCGGCGAAAGCCGCGGGACTGCGCTACACGACGGACGCCGTCCCCGGGATCCGCCGGGTGAAGCGGGGCAAGAGCTTCGCCTTCGTCGCGCCCGACGGCACGCCGATCCGCGACAAGGCCGAGATCGCGCGCATCAAGTCGCTCGCGATCCCGCCCGCGTACACCGACGTCTGGATCTGTCCGATCGCGAACGGCCACCTGCAGGCGACGGGCCGCGACGCGCGCGGCCGCAAGCAGTACCGCTACCACAAGCGCTGGCGCGCGGTGCGCGACGAGAACAAGTTCGACCGGATGCTCGAGTTCGCGCAAGGCGCTGCCGGCGATCCGCGAAGCGGTCGCGCGCGACATCGCGCTGCCCGGGCATGCCGCGCGAGAAAGTGCTCGCGACGATCGTCTCGCTGATGGAGCGCACCGCGATCCGCGTCGGCAACGAGGAGTACGCGCGCGACAACGACTCCTACGGCCTGACGACGCTGCGCGAGGAGCACGTCGACGTGCACGGCGCGACCGTGCGCTTCCACTTCCGCGGCAAGAGCGGCAAGGAGCACCAGGTCGAGGTGCGCGACGAGCGCATCGCGCGCATCGTCAAGCGCAGCCAGGAGCTGCCGGGCCAGCAGCTGTTCGAGTACCTCGACGACGACGGCACGCCGCGACCGGTGCACTCCGACGACGTCAACGACTACCTGCGCGACGGTCGCGCGGCGGCGACTTCACCGCCAAAGACTTCCGCACGTGGGAGGCGACGATGATGTGCGCGCTCGAGCTCGCCGCCGATCGACGCGGCCGAGCAGAGCCAGACCGAGCGCAAGCGGCTCGTCGCGGAGGCGATCAAGACGCGTCGCCGCGCACCTCGGCAACACGCCCGCCGTGTGCAAGAAGTCGTACGTCTATCCCCGGCGTGGTGGACGACGTTCGTCGCGAACGGCGCGCTGCGAGCTGGTCGAGAAGGCCGTGAAGCGCGCCTCGCCGCACGCGCTCGACCCGCACGAGCAGGCCGTGCTCGCGCTGATCGAGCGCATCATCGAATCGCGAGAACGCGCCGCATCGCCGATGCGCTCGCGAAGTCGCTGCGCAGCCGAGCGCGCGAAGCGCGCGCACGCGCCGCAAGCGTGCGCCCGGCCGCAAACAGGCCGCTTGACGGGTATCAGGCGGGCATGCGTACTCTTCTCATGGCAGCCGGCCTGATGGCGCTGCCCGCTCTGCACGATGCTCGTCGGCGCACCGCCGGCCGCCAACGCCGCGAAGGTCGGCTCCGCGTGGGTCGAGGGCACGCTCGTGCACATCTCGACAGCAACATCAAGGTCAAGGACGACAAGACGGGCAAGGAGCTCAGCTTCGCGCTCGTGCCGCACTTCGATCACGTCTTCTCGAGCGACGGCAAGTCGACGTATCAGATGAAGAGCCTGCACTCCGGGCAGCTCGTCAAGGTCTACTACGACCAGAAGCTGCTCGGCGCTGCGCCACGCGGACCGCATCCTGGTGCTAAACCGCTGCGAGATGCCGGTGAAGCAGCAAAAAGGCTGATGTCCGAATCGGCCTCCCGGCGCGCCGCCTCGCGCGCCCGGACGGCAAGCAAGAGATTGCCGCCGCGCGGGTGTAACGACCGCGTAGCGGGGCCGCGGCGTTGTTCGAGCGCCGGCGACTTCGTATGGGAGAACAGGTCTTGAGAATACGTCAGGTGCTCGCGGCGCTCGCCACGACGGCGCTGGTCGCCGAGCTCGTCGCGCTCGGCGGCAGCGCGCCCGCGCGGGCCGCCGGGCCGGCGAAATCGCCGGTCAACGTCGGGCTGATCTACTCGAAGACGGGGCTGCTCGCGAGCTACGGCGCGCAGTATGCCGAAGGCTTCGCCGCCGGGCTCGACTACGCGACGCACGGCACGGGCGTCGCCGCCGGGCACAAGATCAACGTCACCGAGCGCGACGACGCCGGCGATGCTTCCAAGGCGGTCGCGGCCGGCAAAGAGCTCATCGGCCAGGGATACAAGATCCTCGCCGGCTCGACGGCCTCCGGCGTCGCGCTGCAGATGGGGCCGCTCGCGGCGCAGAACAACGTGCTGTTCATCTCGGGCGCGGCCGCCAGCGACGCGATCACCGGCTTGAACCGCAACACGTTCCGCTCGGGGCGCCAGACGTACCAGGACGTGCTGACCGCCGGCACGATCGTCGGCTCGAACGTGCGCGGCAAGAAGGTCGTCGTGTTCGCGCAAGACTCCGCGTTCGGCCAGGCCAACGTCGGCGCGGTGCGCGCGGTGCTCGGCGGCGGCGGCGGCGAGGTGTCGAGCGTGCTCGCGCCGCTGACGGCCAACGACTTCGCGCCGTTCGCGCAGAAGATCAAGGACGCGAAGCCCGACCTGCTGTTCATCGCGTGGGCCGGCGCGACGGCGCCCGCGATGTGGAAGGCGCTCGACGATGCGAACATCTTCGCGTCGGTGCGCGTCGTGACCGGGCTCGACCAGCGCTCGTCGTACGAGACGATGGGCGCGGCGGCGACGAAGCTCACGTTCCTGTCGCACTATTTCTACCAGGCGCCGAAGAACAAGGTCAACGACGCGCTGATCGCGGCGACGAAGAAGTCGGGCAAGGTGCCCGACATCTTCGATCCCGACGGGTTCGTCGCGGCCGAGATGATCGTGCACGCGATCGAGAAGGCCGACGGCGAGGACGTCGGCAAGATGATCTCCGCGCTCGAGGGCTGGTCGTTCGATGCACCCAAGGGACACCAGACGATCCGCGCGGCCGACCACGCGATGCTGCAGCCGATGTTCGTCGCGAAGCTCGAAGGCAAGAGTTCCGCGCTCGAGCCGCGCTCTGCTGCGCACGATCCCGTTCCAGGCGGTCTCGCCGCCGGTGAAGCCGTTCAAGTAGCGGCGTGATCGAGACGGCACGCGCCGCGGTGATGTCGACCGCGGGATTGGGTCTGCGGATCCGCGGCGCGGTGATCGTCGACGACGTGTCGCTCGACGTCGCCGAGGGCGAGTTCCTCGTCATCATCGGCCCGAACGGCGCCGGCAAGACGACGCTGTTCAACCTGCTCTCCGGCGTGGCGAAGCCGACGTCGGGACGCGTCACGCTGCGCGGCACCGACGTCACGAACGCGCCGCCGTACGCGCGCGCACGCCTCGGTCTCGGGCGTACGTTCCAGACCTCGACGATCTTCGCCGAGCTGACGACGCTCGAGAACGCGCGGCTCGCCGCGCAGGCGCACCTCGGCGGATCGAGCCGGCTGTGGGTGCTCGCGGACGATCAGCGCGACGCGCTCGCCCGCGCGCACGACGCGCTCGGCGCCGTCGGCCTGGACGCGCGCGCTTCGCGTCAAAGCCGCGTCGCTGTCGCACGGCGAGAAGCGCAAGCTCGACCTCGCGCTGCTGCTGTGCGGCGATCCGCACGTGGTGCTTCTCGACGAGCCGACGGCCGGCATCGCGGTCGAGGACGTGCCGGAGATGATGGCACGTGATCCGCGGAATCCACCGCGATCACGGCAAGACCGTGCTGATGGTCGAGCACCGCATGGACCTCGTCATGGACCTGGCGGACCGCATGGCGGTCATGCACCACGGCTCGCTGCTCGCGATCGACACGCCCGAACGCATCATCGCGAACGAGACCGTGCAGTCAGCGTATCTCGGAGATCCGCTGTGAACGTCGACGCCGCGCTGCTCGACGTGCGCAACCTCAACGTCTCGATCGGCGAGGCGCACATCTTGCAGGGCGTCGTCGTTCGCCGTGCGGCGCGGCGGCATCACGGGGCTGCTCGGGCGGAACGGCGTCGGCAAGACGACGACGCTGCGCGGCATCCTCGGCCTCGTCCCGCGCACGGGCAGCGTGCGGCTCTCAGGCGACGAGACGACGCGTCTGCCGACGCACGAGATCGTCGGCCGCGGCGTGGCGTACGTGCCGGAAGACCGCGACGTGTTCGCGGGACTGACCGTCGAGGAGAACCTGCGCCTTGCAGAGCGCGCCGGCGCGACGCTGCGCTACGACCTCGTGTACGACCTGTTCCCCGAGCTCGCAGCAGCGCGCGGCGCAAAAGGCCGGCACGCTCTCCGGCGGCCAGCAGCAGATGGTCGCGCTCGCGCGCGCGCTCCTGAACGCGGACAACCGCATCCTGCTGGTCGACGAGCCGACGAAGGGCCTCGCGCCGCTCGTCGTGCGGCACGTCGTCGACGCGCTGCGGCGCGCGGCCGAGGCGACGACGATCCTGCTCGTCGAGCAGAACCTCAGCGTCGCGCACGCGCTCGTGCGCGACGTCGTCGTGCTCGATCAGGGGCGCGTGTCGTTCACCGGCGACGTCGATCAGCTGATCGGCGATCCCGGCGCTCGCGCGCCGGCACCTCGGGCTCGCGGCCGCCGGAGCGCACTGACGTGTCGACGATCGCGCTGCTGCTGATCACCGGTCTCGGTTTGGGCGCGCTGTACTTTCTGATCGCCGCCGGGCTCTCTCTGATCTGGGGCCTCATGCGCGTACTGAACTTCGCACACGGCGCGTTCTTCACGGTCGCCGCGTACGCGGGATGGAGCGCCGCGCGCGCCATTCCGAACGCCTCCTCCGGCACGCAGTGGGTTCTCGCGGTCATCGTCGCGATCGTCGTCGGCGGCGTGTTCGCGGCGCTGACGGAGGTCGTGCTGATCCGTCCGCTCTACGCCCGGCACGTCGGCCAAGTGCTGGTAACCGTCGGTCTCGCGCTCGCCGCGATCGCCCTCGTGCAAGGCGGCTTCGGCAGCGACCCGCAGAAGCTCGACCTGCCCGCGTGGATGACGAACACGATCGCGATCGGCGGCACGAACATTCCGAACACGCGACCGTTCGTGATTGCGTGCGCGCTGATCGTGTTTCTGCTGCTGCTCTTCTTCTTGCGGCGCACGCGCTTCGGCCTGATCGTCCGCGCCGGCGTCGAGAACCGCGCGATGGTGCAGGCGCTCGGCATCGACGTGCACCGCGCGTTCACGCTCGTGTTCGCGATCGGCGGCATGGCGGCCGGCCTCGCCGGCATGCTGGCCGGCACGTACTACGGCACGATCGATCCCGGACGCGGCACGTCGATGCTGATCTTCGCGTTCATCGTCGTGATCATCGGCGGGCTCGGCTCCGTCACGGGATCGGCGGTCGCGGCGATCGTGGTCGGCGAGCTGCAGCAGTTCTTGAACTACTACGGCGCGACGGGCGTCGGCGACTTCTCCGTGGTGCTGCTGCTCGCGGTCGTGCTGCTCGTGCGGCCCGGCGGCTTCGCCGGAGCGTCGACGTGACGCGGCGGCGGCGCACGCTCGCGATCGCCGTCCTCGCGTGCGTGCTGATCGCGGCGCTGCCGTCGATCGGCATCACGCTCCCGGGAGTCTTTGGCGACGCACTCAACGCGCCGGGCACGCTGAACCTGCTCGGCCTCTGCTTCGTCTTCGGGGCGCTCGCGCTCACGTACGATCTCGTCTTCGGCTACGTCGGGCTGCTCTCGTTCGGGCACGCGCTGTACTTCGCGACGGGCGTGTACGTGACGGCGATCGCCGTGACGCGCTGGCACTGGCACCTCGCCTCGGCGATCGCGCTGACGGCGGTCGTCGCCCTCGTGCTGCCGCTCGTGCTCGGCGCGATCTGCCTGCGGATGCGCGACATCCCGTTCGCGATGGTCACGCTCGCGTTCGCGCAAGCCGGCTCGATCCTCGTGCTGCAAAATCCCGGCGGGCTGACCGGCGGCGAGGAGGGTCTCGCGCTCGGCGGCGACACGCTGCCCGCATTTCTGGTCGGCGTCGCGAACACGCGCAACCTGTACTGGATCGCGCTCGCGCTGCTGATCGTGATCTACGCCGTCGCGTGGCGGGCCGTCAACTCGCCGCCGGGGCGCGTGTGGCAAGCGATCCGCGAGAACGAGCGGCGCGTCGGCGTGCTCGGTCTGAACCCGTATCTCTACAAGCTCGGCGCGTTCGTGCTGTCCGCATTCCTCGCATCCGCGACCGGCGTCGTGTACCTGCTGCTGCAGGGCGGCGCCAACCCGCAGGTGACGACGGCGGACTTCACGCTGGCGCTGCTCGTGATGGTCGTGCTCGGCGGCGTCGGAACGCTCTGGGGCGCGGTGCTGGGCGGCGTCGTGTACCAGTATCTCGACTTCCGGCTCGTCGCGCTCTCGAACACGAACGCCGTGCAGACGCTGCCCGGCATGCTGCGCGTGCCGCTCTCCGAGCCGCTGTTCTTGCTCGGCGTGCTCTTCATCGTGCTCGTTCTCTTCGTGCCCGGCGGGCTCGGCGGCGCGCTGCGTCGTCGCCCGGCATCCTGACCGAGCGTGCCGCGGCCGCGGGCCGCGTGCGCCGCCAAGGGGTTTGACGCCGACCGGCGCAATCGGCTACACTCGCTCCTTGGACGGGCGGCTAGCTCAGTGGGAGAGCGCTACATTGACACTGTAGAGGTCACAAGTTCAATCCTTGTGCCGCCCACCATGTGAAGAAAGGCCCCGGCAAACACGCCGGGGCTTTCTTTCTTCTTCTATTGTTGTGAGTCGGCAGGTTCTTGCGGCGGCGCCTGTTTCGTCTGCGAAAACGTCGTCCACAAGGACCCATCGAGTCGTTCGTCGACGGTCATGTGCACCAGGCCATGGTCCATTGTCATCTGCGTTGCATGTGAATTTCCACAATGCGTTCCAATCATTCCCGGCTTGATGACGTCGTGGTTGATCATTCGGGTGAACTCGTAAATCGTATGCTCGCCGTGCGTAAGGACAAAGTGAAGATAGTATGGCTGACAGTACGCCGCGCCTTCCGAGTAAATCGACAAAAGATTTCCGTTCGGATATGCGATCGTCGCACAGACGTCGCCGTCGCCGCAATGATCGTATGGTGTCGCGATAGCACCGTCGCTGAACGTGATAGGTTTCGGGCTCGGAACTTTGTCGGAAACGACCGCAGACGCGGCCTGCGGCAAGGTAACAATCGCCGCCGCAAGAGCGACGGCGCGTAACGAGCCCTTTATCATGATACTCTTACTCCCCGTTGAAAATCGCTGACGTGCCGGAACGGCGCTGTCTTGTGGTACATGAGATCGGAACCCTGCGCCTCGAACGTGCAATCATACCGCATGGTTGACGAGGCGTGCGAGGCCGTACGCGGCGCCCGCGGCGAGGGCGCCGATGACCCAGGTTTGGATGGAACCGCGGAGCACCGGCGTGGCGAGCACGCGGGCGCGAACCGCGCCGAACGCGAGCAGCGCGAGGCTGGTGAACGCGATCGACCACACCAGCGCGTCGTGCGCGTTCGCGATGAACACGTACGGCGCGAGCGGGAAGATGCCGCCGAGCACGTAGCCGCCGCCGACGAACGCCGCACTGCGCGGCGCGGCGCGTTCATCGGGCCGCTCGAGGCCGAGCTCGTTGCGCATCATGAACTCGACCCACTGCTCGCGGTCGCTTGCGATCTCGTTCACGACGCGCGTGAGCACCGGCTCGCGCACGCCGTAGTTATAGAGGATCTGCGCGACCTCGGCTTTCTCTTCGTTCGGGATCTCTTCGGTCTCGCGGAGTTCGCGGGCATACTCCTTGGCGTAGTGCGCGGCTTCGGAGCGGGCGGCGAGGTAGCCGCCGAGGCCCATCGAGATCGCGCCCGCCACGATCTCCGCCAAGCCGGCCGTCACGACCAGCGTGCTGGCGGCGACCGCGCCCGTCACGCCGGCGGCGAGCGCGAACGGCACCGTCAGGCCGTCGGCCATCCCCAGCACGAGGTCGCGGATCGTCTGCGTGCCGCCGCCGTGGTGCTCGTGGTCGCTCGCCGGGATCATCGGGCGATGGTACCCGACCCGGCGCATTTCGTCATCCCTCGCATGGGCGTGAGGCACGCCGAACGCATGCGGCGAAGAGAGCGCACGTGACGACCTCGACGCAACCGGCGCCCGCCGTCGACATCGCCCATCTCCGCCACACGGCGGCGCACGTGCTGGCGTATGCGGTACAGGACCTGTTTCCGGACGCGAAGCCCACGATCGGGCCGGCGATCGAGAACGGCTTCTACTACGACTTCGACCGCGCGGCGGCGTTCACGCCCGACGACCTGCAGCGTCTGCAGGCGCGCATGCGCGAGATCGTCGCCGCGGACTACCCGATGTCCGGACGCCGCGTCTCGCGCGACGAAGCGCTCGAACGGTTTCGTGACAACCCGTACAAGGCCGAGATCGCGCGCGAGATCCCCGACGGCGAGCCGATCACGCTGTACACGATCGGCGAGTTCACGGACCTGTGCCGCGGCGGGCATGCCGATTCGACGGGCGCGATCGGCGCCGTCGAGCTGCAGTCGGTCGCGGGCGCGTACTGGCGCGGCAAGTCCGAGAACCCGATGCTGCAGCGCATCTACGGCACCGCGTTCCCGACGCAGCAGGAGCTCGACGACTACCACGCGTTCATCGAGGAGGCCGCGAAGCGCGACCATCGCAAGCTCGGCGCCGAGCTCGACCTCTACCACGTCGACGAGCTCGCCGGCGGCGGGCTGATCTTCTGGCACCCGAAGGGCGCGCTGATGCGCGGCATCGTCGAGGACTTCATCCGCGAAGGCCTGCGCGAGCGCGGCTACCTGCCCGTGGTCACCCCGCACGTCGTGCACGAGGATCTCTACGCGACGTCGGGACACCTGGAGAACTTCGCGCACGGGATGTTCGGGCCGCTCGAAGTTGAGGGCCAGCGCTTCCGGCTCAAGCCAATGAACTGCCCCGGCCACATCTTGATCTACGCGAACGAGTCGCGCTCGTATCGCGATCTGCCGCTGCGCTACAGCGAGTTCGGCACCGTGTACCGGTTCGAGCTCAGCGGCACGCTGCACGGGCTCACGCGCGTGCGCGGCTTCACGCAGGACGACGCGCATCTGTTCTGCACGCCGGAGCAGCTGCAGGGCGAGTTCGAGCAGACGCTCGACGAGGCGCTGCGCCTGATGAACGCCTTCAACTTCAGCGGCTTCGAGTACGCGCTGAGCACGCGCGAGCACCGAGAATCGACCGACGAGATCGCCGAAGCGGCGATCCGCCGCGCGCTGGAGTCGCACGGCCTGCCGTTCGAGGTCGACGCGGGCGGCGGCGCCTTCTACGGACCGAAGCTCGACATCAACCTGCGCGATGCGATCGGCCGCAAGTGGCAGCTCGGCACGGTGCAAGTCGATTTCGTACTGCCCGAACGCTTCGGGCTGAAGTACCGCGGCTCGGACGGGACGGACCATCGCCCCGTGATGATCCACCGCGCGCTCGCGGGGTCACTCGAACGTTTCTTCGGCGTGCTGATCGAGCACTTCGCAGGCAACTTCCCGGCGTGGCTCGCGCCGACGCAGGCCATCGTCGTGCCGATCTCCGAGCATCAGCTCGACGTCGCCTACGCCGTGCGCGACCGCCTGCGCGCGCGGGGTTTCCGCATCGACGCCGACTCCTCGAACGAGAAGCTCGGCTACAAGATCCGCCACTGGAAGACGCAGAAGATCCCGTACGTCCTCGTCGTCGGAAAGCGCGAGGCTGAGGAAGGGACCGTCAACGTCAACCAGCGCGGCGTCGAGGAGAAGCGAACGGTAACGGTCGACGAGTTCGCGGGCGAGCTCGCGCAGCGCGTCGCCTCGAAGACCTAAGCCCGCGCCGGCGTGTCGTCGGTCTCGGGCGTGAGCTCGACTGCGACGGTGTTGCGGCCGGCGTTCTTCGCGCGGTAGAGCGCGGCGTCCGCGCGCGCCACGAGCGCGTCCGCGTCGTCGTCGCGTCCGCCCAGCGTCGCGACGCCGATGCTGATCGTGATCACGCCGGCCGGAACGGGCGAGCGGCGGTGCGGGATCGCGAGCGCGGCGACCGCCGCACGCAGCCGGTCCGCGACTTGGTACGCGCCCTCGAGATCCGTCTCGGCGAGAAACGCGACGAACTCCTCGCCGCCCCAGCGGGCGACCACATCACCGGGGCGCATCGCGGCGATGCGCAACGCCGCGGCGACGGCACGCAGCGCCTCGTCGCCCGCGAGATGACCGTACGTGTCGTTGTACTGCTTGAACGCGTCGACGTCGGCGATCACGACGGCGAGCTTGCGATCCATGCGCCGCGCCGCGCGCACCTCGTCGTGCAGCCGAGACTCGAAGTAGCGGCGGTTCGCGATCGCCGTCAAGCCGTCGATCATCGAGAGATCGCGCAACCGCCCGAAGAGCACGTCCATCTGCCGCAGGTACGCGTACAGCACCGCGGCCGATGAGATGAGCACGAGCCCGCGCCCGGCGTACCACCCGAGCGCGTACCGCATGCCCCCGGCGAGTGAGAGCTGCACGTCGAGGCTCGCCGCGACGAGCGCGACGATCAGCCACGAATGCAGGACGGTGCGGCCCTGCGTCCACGCGACCGCAAGGGCGAGCGTCCCGAGGTTCACGGCGACGAGCAGCCATCGCATGCCGGCCTGCCATGGCGGTCGCGGTCCCGTGCCGAGCATCAGCATCGGAAGCCGGTCGCCCGCGATCGACAGCAGGATCGTGGGGACGGCGACGATGAGCACAGCGCCGACGGTGATGCACGCGATCCAGCGCATCGCGGCCGGCTCGTCGTGGGTGAAGCGCTTGACGCGGTCGAGCCACACGGCCGCCAGCACGGCGAGCGGAAACTCGAAGTGCCAGACGATCCACACCCACGGGGCGACGCCGATCGCGACGTGCGGCCCGAGCACGCCGGGATACGTCACGCCGTACGCGAGCACCGACAGGCTCCCGATCAGGTACGCGCCGCCGAGGAATGCCGTTCCGAGCACGCGGCTTGCGACGAACTGGCTGATCAGCAGGTACGCCGTGACGAGCTGCGCGGCGAACGCGATGCCGAGAATCATCGGCACCATCGCCGGCGCGGGCGGGAGCGATGCCGTCGCGGCCGGCAGAATCGCCAAGGTGGCCGCCGTCAAAACGAAGATGACGGCGAGTGCGATGAGTCGTTGGCGTGCGTCGACGGGAGCCGTCGCGACACTGAGCATGGGTTCCGACTCCGTGTGGCCCCGCGGTCGTGCCGCAGAGCTAGCTACCAAGTATTTCGGCAACGACGGCCTCGGAGCCGAGCGGCCGGCGCGCCGTCCATAGGAGCGCCGCCGCGGCCGCCGCCGCCGCCTGGACCGCGACGATCAGCGCGACGACCGCCGGCCACCCGCCGCGGTCCCAGACGACCGCCGGCAGGACGGCGCCCAGCCCGCCGCCCGCGTAGTACACCGTGATGTAGAGCGAGGCTGCCGTCGATCGCCGCTCGCGCGCGACGACGCCGATGTAGCCTTGCGATGCCGCCTGCGCGGCGAACACGCCGGTGGACAGCACCGCGAGCCCGGCGACGATCGCCGGCACGGCCGGAACGAGCGTGATGAGCGCGCCCGCCGAGCTCGTCGCGAGTCCGGCGACCAGCGCGGTGCGGTGGCCGGCCCGATCGATCACGCGCCCGGCCAGCGGGGTCGCGATCACGGCGACGAGGTAGACGAAGAACACGTTGCCGAGCGCGATCGTGCCGAGACCGAACGGCGGCGCCGCGAGGTGGAACGTCACGAACGTCAGCGCCGCGACCAGCGTGAAGAGCACGCTCCCGCCGACCGCGCACGTCGCGAGCAGGACGGGATCGCGCAGAAAGCGCCCGACGGCGCGCACCGCGCCGCGCGCCGAGGACTGCCGCGAGAAGTGCGCCGCGCGCGGCAGCAGCGCGAGCACGAACGCGCCGCCGGCGAGATTGAGCGCGCCGAGCACGACGAACGCGACGTGCCAGCTCGACGCGCCGGCAACGAGCGCCGCGACGTAGCGCCCGAGAAAGCCGCCGAGCACGTTGCCCGTGATGTACGCGCCGATCGCGCGGCCGCCGATGCCGGGCGCGAACTCCTCCGCCACGTACGCGAGCGTCACGGCGAACACGGCCGGCATGAAAAGGCCCTGCACGAAGCGCCACGCGACCAAGGCGTCCAGCGTGGTCGCACTCGCCGCCGCGAACGTCACGAGCGCGAGGCCGAAGATCGCCGCGACGATGACGCGCTTGCGCCCGAGCGCGTCCGCGAGCGGACCGACGAACGGCGAGGCGAGCGCGCACGCGAACGTCAGCGCCGAGATCGTCGCCCCGACCGCCGCCTCGCCCGCATGGAACTGCGAGCGCAGTGCCGGCAGCAGCGGCTGCGTCGCGTACATGTCGAGGAACGCGGTGCCTCCGCAAGCGGCGACGGCGAGGTACCGCGGTTCGACGCGCACCGGCTTATGGTACCGGAACCGCAACCGCGCACCTTGCCGCGGTGGTCGGAACGACGGTGCTGCTGCTCGGGATCGAGACGTCCTGCGACGACACGGCGACCGCGGTCGTCCGTGACGGCGTGCGCGTGCTCGCGAACGTCTCGACCAACCAGGACGCCTTCCACGCGAAGTACGGCGGCATCGTGCCCGAGATCGCGTCGCGCCGCCACGCTGCGCTGCTTTCGGCCGCGGTCGACGATGCGCTCACGCGCGCGAACGTCGGGCTCGACGGCATCGACGGCATCGCGGTCACGTCGGGTCCCGGCCTGATCGGGAGCCTCGTCGTCGGCGTGGCCGCGGCGAAGGCGCTGGCGTTCGCCGCCGATCTGCCGCTGTACGCGGTGAACCATCTGCACGGTCACCTCTTCGCGCCGTTCCTCGAGCGCGACGAGACGCCGCCGTATCCGTTCCTCGCGCTGCTCGTGTCCGGCGGTCACTCGCAGATCGTCGAGGTCGAATCGCCCGCGGTGCTCGGCGTCATCGGCAAGACGCGCGACGACGCGGCGGGCGAAGCGTTCGACAAGACGGCGCGCCTGCTCGGCCTTCCGTTCCCCGGCGGGCCGGCGCTCGAAGCGCTCGCGCGCGACGGCGATCCGCGCGCATTCGCGTTTCCGCGCCATCGGCCCGACGCCGGCACGCTCGACCTGAGCTTCTCGGGGCTGAAGACGTCGGTGCGCTACTTCCTCGAGAGCGACGACGGCAAGAGCGCGCGCCCGGCCGACGTCGCAGCGTCGTTCCAAGCCGCGGTCGTGGACGTGCTGATCGATCGCATGCGGCGAGCGCTCGACGTGCGCGACTACCGTGCGATCGTGCTGAGCGGCGGCGTTGCCGCGAACGGCGTGCTGCAGGCGGCGTTCACCGCGCTCGCGGCGTCACGCGCCATGCCGTCGTTCGTGCCCGAACGCCGATTCTGCACGGACAACGCGGCGATGATCGCGGCGGCGGCCGACCGCCGCGGCGAAACCGCGCGCGCCGATCCGCGCACGCTGGTCGCCGACCCGAACCTGAAGTTCAGCTAGATTCGCGCTGCGCGCGCGTCACGCGAGCGTGCCGTGCTCGAGCAGGTACTCGATCGCGTGCGCCAGGTTCGCTTCGGTGGGATCGTCCTCGAACAGCACGTCGTTGATAAAGAAGGCCGGTGTGCCGGGGATGACGTCCGTCGCGCCGTCCTTCACGTCTTCGACGATGCCCGCGTACGTGTCGTCGTGCAGGGCGCGCGCGAGTGCCTCGGCGTCGAGACCGACGTCGCGCGCATACTGCAGCAGATGCTCCTCGTCGAGCGCGTCACGGTGCTCGAAGAGCGCGTCGTGCAGCTCCCAGAAGCGGTCCGCGTCGGCTGCGAACTCGGCCGCCTCAGCCGCCTTCTCCGCGTGCGGATGCTGCTCGAGCGGGAAGCTTCGGAACACGACGCGGAGCCGCGCGCCGAAGCGGCGTTCGAGCGCTCGCACCGCGCCGTAGGCGATGCCGCAGTACGGACACTCGAAGTCGGCGTACTCGACGAGCGTGACCGGAGCGTCGTGCGGCCCGCGAACGTGGTCGTCGGGTCCGACGGGGACCGGAAGCCGCACCAACCCGTCGTCGTCCATGCGCTCAGCGTTCCGCGCACCAGCGCAGAATCGCTTCCTCCACGGCGGCGAACTCGACGGGCCGGACCTGCTCGCGCAGCGCTGCTTCCGTCGTCGCATCGCCCACCGCATGCGGCATGCGCGCCAGCACCTCGCCGCGATCCGTCGCCGCGGTGACGCGGTGCACGGTCGCACCGACCCACGAGATACCGTCGCGAAGCGCGTCGCGCAGCGCGTGCGCGCCGCGCAGCGCCGGAATCGTCGTGCCGTCCGGCGCGGTGACGACGTCGTCGCGCGGGTCGATCGGCAGAAAGGCCGGATGCAGGTTGAGCGTCTCCGGAAAGCGCCCCAAGAACGCGGGCGGCAGCAGATGCATCCAGCCGAGCAGCAGGACCAGATCGGGTTCAGTGGCGGCGACCGCTTCGATCAGCCGCGCGTCGTATGCCGGGCGCGTCTCGGTGCCGCGTTGCCAGACGACCGCGCGCGCTTCCACGTCGTGCTCGCGCGCCGCGAGGAGCGCGCCGGCCTGCACGTCGTTCGCGACCACGGCAACGATCTTCAGCGGCAGCGCACCGGCGCGGACGCGCTCGAGCACGTTGCGCGCATTCGACCCCGTGCCGGACGCCAAGATGGTCGTGCGGTACGGCTCGGCTCGCACGCGCCGGCGCTTCAGCCCGTGCGCGTGGGCCGCACGACGACGCGGGGATCGCTCTCGCGGCGCGGCTGCACGAAGCCGACGACGCGCGTGCTCGGCACGGCGGCGAGCGTCGCGGCGACGTCGGTGATGGGCACGATGAGCGTGTAGCCCACGCCCATGTTGAAGGTGCGGTAGCGTTCCTCGTGCGCAAGGCGGCCGCGTGCGACCAGCTCCGCCATGAGCGGCGGCACGTCCCAGCGCGATTGCTCGAACACGGCGGCGACGCCCTCCGGCAGCGTGCGCGGCACGTTGTCGATCAGGCCGCCGCCGGTGATGTGCGCCATCGCGCGCACGTCCGCGACCGCGCGAATCGCGCGCACGCTCTCGAGGTACGACGGGTGCGGTGCGAGCAGCGCGTCGGCAAACGTCGCTCCAGCGAACGGCGCGCCGTACTCGTCTTCGCCGATCAGCGCGCGCGCGAGCGTGTAGCCGTTCGTATGCAGCCCGGCGGCCGGCAAGCCGACGATCGCGTCGCCCGATGCGACGCGGTTCGGATCGGGGATCGCGTCGAGATCGACGACGCCGACGATCGACCCGGCGAGATCGAAGTGATCCGCGCGGTACACGCCCGGCATTTCGGCGGTCTCTCCGCCGAGCAGCGCGCACCCGTTCGCGCGGCACGCGCGGTGCACGCCCGCGACGAGCGCTGCCGCGACGTCGGGATCGAGCTTGCCGACCGCGAGGTAGTCGAGGAAGAACAGCGGGTCGGCGTTCGTGACGAGGATGTCGTTCACGCAGTGGTTCACGAGGTCCGCGCCGACGCTGTCGTACCGCCGCACCGCCGCGGCGATGAGGATTTTCGTGCCGACGCCGTCCGTGGAGCCGACGAGCGCCCGTCGCGGATCGCCGGGCAGGCGAAACAGTCCGCTGAAGCCGCCGAGCGTGCCGAGCTGGTCCGGATGCGACCAGCCGGACGTCACGTCGCGGTACCGCTCGACCGCGACGTTGCCCGCATCGATGTCCACGCCGGCGCGCGCGTACGCGTCGCTCACCTCCGGTTGGCCCCTCGTGGACGGGGGCAGGACGCGCCGTCGGCACGCGTAAACGCGAACAGGTTGTCCATCACGGTCGCTCGACCGCTTCTGTCCTTCCGGAGGAATCCATGCAGGTCCACGTCTCGAACGATTCCGCGACGTCGGTGCAAGCCGGCGCGCTGGTCGTTCCGGTTTTCGCGGGCGACGCCGTCGACGGCGTCGCTGCCGAGGTCGATCGCGTCCTCGGTGGTGCGATCGCCGACGTTCTGTCGAGCGGCGAGATCGCCGGCAAGCTGAACGAGACGTCGCTGATCCACGCGAAGGACAAACCCTTCAAGCGCGTGCTCGCGGTGGGCATCGGCGACCGCGGGAAGCTCACGCCCTCCGTCGTCGCGAAGTATGCCGGCACGGCAGTCCGATTCCTCGGGAAGCGCGGCGTCGACTCGATCGCAATCGCGCTGCCGGACGGCGTCGACGCGACGCTTGCGGGCTCGTTCGCCGCGGAAGGCGCAATCGCGGCGACGCTCGACACGACGATCTACCGTACCGCGGTGGATAAACCGGTCGTCACCTCGAGTGTCGCGATCCTGCGCGGCAACTCGGAGCGCGGCACGCTCGAGTCCGGCGTGCAGCGCGGCGCCGTGCTCGGTGAAGCGGTCAACGCGGCGCGCCGCATGGCGCTCACGCCCGCCAACGACATGACGCCGACGCACCTCGCGGCGCGCGCGCGAGAGATGGCCGCGGACGCCGGCCTCGAGGTCGACGTGCTCGACGAGGCGCGCATGCGCGAGCTCGGGATGGGCTCGCTGCTGGGCGTTTCGGGCGGTTCGGACGAGCCCGCGACGCTGAGCGTGATCACGTACAAGGGCGACCCGTCGTCGAGCGATACGGTCGCGCTCGTCGGCAAGGGCCTCACGTTCGACTCGGGCGGCATCTCGATCAAACCCGCCGAGAACATGCACGAGATGAAGTACGACATGTCGGGCGGCGCGGGTGTGATCGCGGCGCTGTGGGCGATCGGCAAGCTGAAGCCGCGCATCAACGTGATCGGTCTCGTGCCGTCGTCCGAGAACTTGCCGGGGCCGAGCGCGATGAAGCCGGGCGACGTCCTCCGCGCGATGAACGGCAAGACGATCGAGGTGCTGAACACGGATGCCGAAGGCCGGCTGATCCTCGCCGACGCGCTCTGCTACGCGCGCACGCTTGGAGCGACGAAGATCGTCGATGCCGCGACGCTCACCGGCGCATGCGTCGTCGCGCTCGGACACGCGGCGAGCGGGGCGATGTCGAACGACGACGCGTTCGTCGAGCGCTTCTTGAAAGTCGTCGCCGACTGCGGCGAGCGCTATTGGCAGTTGCCGCTCTTCCCGGACTTCGATCAGCAGATCAAGAGCGACATCGCCGACCTCAAGAACACGGGCGGGCGTCCCGGCGGCGCGGAAACCGCGGGCGCGTTCCTCAAGGCATTCGTCGAGGACACGCCGTGGATTCACCTCGACGTCGCGGGCACCGCCTATCTCGACGCCGAGTCACCCTTCATGGCCAAGGGGCCGACGGGCACGCCCGTGCGCGCGTTCGTCTCGATCGTCGAGGACCTCGCGAAGAACGGCACGCCGAGCAACGGCGTGGCGAAGAGCAAAGTGGCGGCGCTCGCATGAGCACGCAGCGGCCGGACGTGCCGGACAACGATCCGCCGACGACGCCGCAAGCGCCGGTCAGCGATCCGAAACCGCCCGATCAGCCCGAGGAAGAGGACGCGTACGACGAGGCCGTCGCGGAGTCGTTCCCGGCGAGCGATCCGCCGGCCGCATCCGAACCCGGCGCGTAGCGCCTCAGCCTTTGAGGGCCGGCTGGCGGTCCTCCTGAACGTTGCCATGCGAGGTTCCCGGCACGCTGGGATATCGGCCCGTCAGGCAGCCGAGGCAGAAGTCGCGGCGCTCGCGGTCCGTCGAGTCGACGAGGCTCTCGATGCTGAGATAGCCCAGCGTGTCGGCGCCGAGGCGGCGACAGATTTCCGGCACGCTCAGGTTCGCGGCGATCAGCTCGCCGTACGTCGCCATGTCGACCCCGAGATAACACGGGTGCATGATCGGCGGTGACGTGATGCGCAGGTGCACCTCGCGCGCGCCCGCATCGCGCAGCAGCCGTACGATGCGCGGCGTCGTCGTGCCGCGCACGATCGAATCGTCGACCACGACGACGCGCTGATCGCGCAGGTTCTCGACGATCGGGTTGAACTTGAGCTGCACGCCTTGGCTGCGAATCTTCTGGTCGGGGCTGATGAACGTGCGCCCGATGTAGCGGTTCTTGATGAGCCCTTCGACGTACGGCAACCCGCTCTGCGCCGAATAGCCGATACCGCCCGGGATCGCGCTGTCGGGGACCGCCATGACGACGTCGGCCTCGATGGGGTGCTCTCGCGCGAGCGCGCGGCCCATCTCGTAGCGCGCCATGTACAGCGAGCGGCCGTTCAGCACGCTGTCCGGCCGCGCGAAGTAGATGTACTCGAACATGCAGAGCGACGGCGGTTTCACGACCTCGCTGTGCGCCGTGCGGAGCCCGCGCGCGTCCGCGCACACGACCTCGCCCGCGTCGAGCTCGCGCAGATACCGCGCGCCGACCGTTGCGAGCGCGCACGACTCCGAGGCGATCATGTACCCGGCGTCGCCGTACGTGCCGATGCACAGCGGGCGCACGCCCCATGGATCGCGGAAACCGTAGATCGCATCCGTCGTGCACATGACGACGGAGTACGCGCCTTCCGCGACGCGCATCGCCGCCTCGATCTTCTCCGGCCACGTCTCGCCCGGCGCGAGCGCGATCGTCTTCGCGAGGATCTCGCTATCCGAGGATGCGGTCAGACGGACGTCCGCCGGCAGCCGCGCTGCGAGGTCGTCCGCGTTCGTGAGGTTACCGTTGTGCGCGAATGCGAACGGCCCCAGGCTCGATCCCTCGACGAACGGCTGCGCGTTGACGATGACCGAGCTGCCCGTCGTCGAGTAGCGCGTGTGCCCGACCGCGACGGTCCCGCGCAGACGTGCCAGAATCGTCTCGTCGAACACTCCCGTGATGAGGCCCATCTCGCGATGGCTGTCGATGCGCACGCCGTCGCCGACCGCGAGGCCCGCGCTCTCCTGTCCCCGGTGCTGCAGCGCGTACAGTCCGAAGTAGGCGAGCCGGGCGACGTCGTCGCCCGGCGCGTAGATCGCGGCGATCCCGCACATTACTCCGCCCCTTCGCCGCGAGCGGGCGTAATCACCCCGTCCTTACGTCATCCCGAGCCGTCATCCCGAGCGGTCATCCTGAGCTTGTCGAAGGGCGAAGGGCGAAGGGCGAAGGGCGAAGGGCGCCGCTAGCGGCGGCGCGATCCGAACAGCTCGAGCAGCGCGAGGAAGATGTTGATCGCGTCGAGGTAGATCGAGACGGCGAGCTGGACGGCAGAGAGACCGTCGCCGCCCGCGCGGATGCGGCTGAAGTCGACGAGCGTGAGCAGCGTGAAGACCCCGAGCACGAGCCACGAGTACGTGTCGGGATGCACCCAGTGCGTGAAAGCCGATACGATGCCGACGACGACGAGCGCGATCAGCAGACCGAACGCAACGCCGGCGAAGCGCCGCCAATCGACGGAGAACACGAAGGCGACGCCGCCGAGCACGAGCATGCCGAAGCCCGTCGTCGCGGCGGCGTTCACGACCACGTCCGGTCCGAACGCGGCGACGTAACGCGCGATCATCGGCGCGAGACCGATCCCCTCGAGGAACGTGAACGCGTAGAACCAGAGCAGCGCGACCTGCGGGCTCTCGCGCACGGCGTTCATCACGAAGAGCAGGATGAAGCCGCCGATGAACGCCAGCATCCCCGCCAGCGGCGACACGCCGCGGAATAGGTACGCCGCCGCGGCGGTGATCAGGAAGCCGACGCCGGTGATCCCGAGCACCTGGCCTAGGAGCGCGGACGTGCCGACGGCCGGTCCGCCGCCGAAGGGCGGCCGTCCGTAGCGCGGCATCTGCCTCGATGAGAGCGGTTGGAACATCACCCCCTTCTACCACCGGGGCGGGGCGACGGTTACGTTCGGCCGAATCCGCCCCGCCAATGGTCGCCGCGCTTCGCTCTCGGGCCGCGGCGGCGTCGGCGCGCGGCTCGTTCGGCGCGCCTGCCGCCGCGGCGATCGCCTTCGTCGTGATGCTGGCCAGCTCGCACCTGCGCTCGACGCACCAGAACAACTACGTGCGCGTCGCGTACGCATGGCTGCACGGCCACATGTGGATCGACTGGCCCGGCCGCTGGATGGACGCGGTGCAGTACAACGGCCACTACTATGGAGTCGACGGCCCGGTGCCCGCGCTCTTCATGCTGCCCTTCGTGGCGATCTGGGGCAACGCCGCGAACCAGACGCTCGTCGCGATCGCGTTCGCCGCGGCGGCGACGGGCCTGGCGTGGAGGCTCGCAGAGCGCTTCGGCGTCGAGGACCTCGCGACGAAGGTCTACCTCATCCTGTTCTTCGTCGCCGGCACCGACGTGTGGTGGTGCGCGATGCTCGGCGATGTGTGGTTCCTCGCCCATCTGTGTTCGGTCGCCTTCATCCTCGGCGCGCTGGTCGAGCTGCGCGGCAAGGCGCGCGGATGGATCGTGGCGCTGTGCGCGGTGCTCGCCGCAGGCGCGCGCTTTCCCGAAGTCGTCGCGTTCCCGATGCTCGCGTGGGCCCTGTGGACGGGCGCGTTCACCGAACGCACGCCGACGCGCGCCGAGCGCATCGCACGGCTGCGCTCGGCTGCGATCGTGTGTGTGTGCTCCGTCGCGGCGTTCGTCGGCTACGACGAGCTCATGTGGGGCACGGTGCTCGACATCGGGCACACGGTGTACTTCCACGCCGACGCGTGGGGCTCGCCGACGGGATCGCCGTTCCAGCTCTCGTACGCGCCGTATCAGATCTACTCGTTCTTCTTCCGCGCGCCGATCCTCGTCGAGTGGCTACAGCACGTACAGTGGCCGTACGTCAAACCGGACACGAACGGCATCGCGCTGACGTTCACGAGCCCAGCCCTCCTGCTCGCGCTCCTCGCGAAGACGCCGCGCAACGTCGTGCGCGCGCTCTGGATCACGACGCTGCTGGTCGCGATCCCCGAGTTCACGTACTACCTGAACGGCTGGGTGCAGTTCGGCATGCGGCATTTCCTCGACATGTTGCCGTACGTGTTCGCGCTGATGTGCATCGGCGTCCGCGAGCGGCTCCCGCGCTGGGGCGTCGCGCTGATCGTGTACTCCGCCCTGGTCGGCGCGTGGGGCGTATGGTACTGGAACAACTTCATCCGCACCGGTACGTAGCGCCGCCCTGTCGAAGGGCGACCGCAAAGCGATATCGAACATATGTTCGATGGACGGTCTTCCCGTCGCCCGGCGGCCGAGCGAGGTCCGCGTCACCGAGATCGCCGCGAAGAGCGCGCTGAACCGCGTGCGCGGCATGGGCTTCACGTGGTCGCTGAACCCGTACACGGGCTGCGCTCATCAGTGCACGTTCTGCTATGCGCGCGCCACGCACGCGTACCGGGAGCTCGACGGCGTGCGCGAGTGGGGCTCCGTGCTCGCCGCGAAGGTCAACCTCGCGGACGTGCTGCGGGCCGACCTCGCCGGGCGCGCCTACGGCGGTGAGGAGATCGCGATCGGGACGGCGACCGATCCGTATCAGGCGATCGAAGGCCGCTTCCGCCTCATGCGAGGCGTCCTGGCGGCGCTGCGCGATGCGCGCGCGCCCTTCCACATCACGACACGCTCACCGCTCGTCGTGCGCGACCTCGACCTGCTCGCACAGTGTGCGCGGCGCGCGGAGGTCTCCGTGAACGTGAGCATCGCGACGCTCGATGAACGGCTCGCGCGCGAGATCGAGCCGACCGTTGCGCCGCCGCGGCAACGCCTGCGCGCCGTCCGCGCGGTCGCCGCCGCGGGCGTTCGCGTCGGCGTCGCCGTCGCGCCCGTGCTGCCCGACCTCACCGACGACGAGGCATCGATGTCGGCGGTGGTGCACGCCGCTGCCGAGGCGGGCGCGTCGCATGTGTGGCACAACACGCTGAACCTCGGCGAGGTCACGCGCGATGCGTACTTCGCATTCCTCGCGGATCGCCGCCCGGAGCTCGTCGAACGGTACGAACGACTCTTCAAGCGCGGCAAATACGTCGACGCGCCGTACGCGCGCGCCGTGACCGATCGGTTTCACGCCGTCTGCGCGTCGACGCGCTTCGCGCGGTATCACGCACCCGCACCGGACCGCTGCGGCCAACAGCTCGCGCTGCTGTAACAGGCGCGCCGACGCTAGCGGTCGAGCGCGCGCAGCAGCGCGGGCGTCAAAACCGCTGCCAGCGCGCGATAGCCCGCGTCCGAGGGATGGAAACGGTCCTCGGAGAGAAAGCGGTCGACGTCGTGCTGCGCACGATCCGTCGCGTCGAAGAGATCGACGAACGTCGCGCCGATCCGCGCCGCCGCGGTGCGCACCGCGCGATCGTCGACGCGCGCGAGGCTCGCGACCGCGAGCCGCTCGAAGCCGGTGAACAGCGGACTCGTTCCGACATCGGGCACGCCGCAGCAGACGATCGCCGCGTGCGGCTGCAGCGTTCGCACGCGGGCGGCGAGCCGAGCGTACGTGGACGCGAAGGTGGCCGGCGAGGTACGCCGGACGACGTCGTTTCCGCCGACGCACACGATCACGGCATCGGCGCTCGGGCCCGCGAGCCGCGGGACTTGCAGCCGCAGCACGTCGGCCGCGGTCGAGCCGCCCATCGCGAACGAGTCGATCCGGCTGCCCGGCCGGCGTGCGCGCACGGCGAGGTACGACCGGAACACGAACCCGTCGCGCGGCGCGGAAGCGCCTTGGCCGAGCGCGAGCGAGTCGCCGAGCGCGACGATGCGCACTGCCTTTCCGGGATGCACGGCCGCAGCCTCGTCGACGTGCCGCCGCCGCGCGCATGCGGCGAGTGCGGCGAGCGTCGCGAGCGCGGCGCTACGGCGCATCGTCGCCGACGATGCGGCCGTCCGCGAGCCGGATCACGCGGTTCGCGCGCCGCCATACCGCTTCGCTGTGCGTCACGACGATCAGCGTCTGGCCGCGCGCGTTCAGCGTGCCAAGCAGCTCCATGACGGTCTCGGCGGTGTGCGAGTCGAGCTCGCCGGTCGGCTCATCGGCGAGGATGAGGGCCGGATCGTTGACGAGCGCGCGCGCGATCGCGACCCGCTGTTGCTGTCCGCCCGAGAGCGCCGACGGCCGGTGGTGCATGCGATCGCCGAGGCCGACGTCCCGCAGCGAGCGTTCCGCGCGAGCGCGCGCCTCGGCTGCGGGACGGCGCGCGTAGCGAGCCGCAAGCGCGACGTTCTCCCGCGCATCGAGGTTCGGCAGCAGGTTGAAGCCTTGGAACACGAAGCCGATCGTGCGCGCGCGGATCGCGGCGAGCTCGCCTCGCGACGTGCGCGCGAGCGAACGTCCGCCGACGACGACGTCGCCGGACGACGGCCGGTCCAGCGCACCGACCACGTGCATCAGCGTCGTCTTGCCGCTGCCGCTCTCGCCGACGATCGCGACGTACTCGCCCGCGCGCACGCCGAACGTTACGCCGTCCAGCGCGCGCACTTCGGTTGCGGTCCCGGGCGCGTGCACCTTCACGAGGTCGCGCACGTCGACGACCGTGCTCACCGGCGCAGCGCCGCCGTCGGGGCGAGCCGTGCCGCCGCGAGCGCCGGGACGAATCCCGCGACGGCGCTCAGCGCCACGGCGAACGCGAACGAGCCCGCCGCTACGCGCGGCGAGATCGCGAACAGCTGCAGGTTGCCGCCCGCGGCGCTGCGGGCGTCGATCCCCGCCACAACGGCGAGACCGAGTGCGATGCCGGCGAGCCCGCCGAGCGCGCCGATCGTCGCCGCTTCACCGACGAAGCCGAGCAAGATGTCGGCATCCGTGGCGCCGATCGCCTTGCGGATGCCGATCTCGCGCGTGCGCTCGGTGACGGCGATCGTCATGGTGTTGATGACGGAGAACGCGCCGACGAGCAGCGCGATCAGCGCCGCGCCGAACGTGATCGCATCGAAGATGCCGAGGGTCGAGCGAACCGCGTTCGCGACCTCGTGCGGGTCGCGCGCGGCCAGCCCGTCGATCAATGCGATGCGCCGCGCGAGGAGGCTCACGTCGACGTCCTTCTTCGCCACCACCATGAACGCGGAGACCGGATCCCGCGGCATCGCGGCGACGAAGGGCGGCACGTCTTGCAGCAAGAGGTCTTGCGCGTCCGCGAACGGCACGACGACTGCCGCGTCGAAGACCGTGAACGTCTTGTCGAGGACGCCGACGACCTCGAACGAGTTGCCCTGCAGCGCGAGGACGTCGCCGATTTCCGCGTGCTCCGCGGCCGCGAAGTCGGGGCCGACGACCGCCACGCGGCGCTCTGCCGGCGCGTACATGCGCCCGTGCGCGACGACGAGCAGCTCGCGGCGCAATGCGCGCGCCCGCTCGGGAAAGCCGAACACGAACGACGGCGGGCCGAAACGCGCGGCGGCGAAGCCGCTTTCGTACGGCACCAGCACTTCCGGGACCGCCGCGCGGACGCCCTGGAGCTTCACGAGGCGCCCGTACGCCGCGCGTACGGTCTCGCGCGCGTCGGGCGCGATCAGCGTCCCGCGCCGGATCGTCGCGAACACGACATCGGTGTTCAGCGCCGTGGAGCGCGCGACGATCGTGTGCAGGCGCTCGGCGAGCGAGCCGACGACGGTCAGCGCGAGGATGCCGATCGCGATCCCGGCGGCCGTGAAGAACGTCCGGGCCGGCCGCGACGCGAGATCGCGCAGCGCCGTCACGGCAGGCGCGCGATGTCGCCGCGATACGTGAGCGGCACGCCCCGCGGGAACCGTTCCTTCAGCGCGTCGACCGCCGCGTACGCGCGTTCGCGCGCCCGCTCGACGCCGGCGCCGCGCGCGGTGACGGTGAGCACGCGCCCGCCCGGCGACGACACGGTGCCGTTCTCGCGCGAGGACGGGCCCCAGAACGCGGTCGCGCCGTCGCCGAGATTCACGTTCGCGGGCATGCCGCCGACGGGCGTGCTCTCGTACGGGTAGCGGGAGGTTGCGACCACGACGCCGACGCACGCGTCGTCCGACCACGTCACGGCGCCGGCGTCCAGCGCGCCGTCCGCGGCGGAGGCGAGGTAGCGCGCGAAGTCGCCGTCCGCGCGCGGCATCAGCACCTGCGTCTCCGGGTCGCCGAAGCGCGCGTTGAATTCGATGACGTACGGACCGCGCTCGGTCTGCATCAAGCCGCAGTACAGCACGCCGCGGTACTCTTCGCCGCCGGCGCGCAGCCCGCGCAGCACCGGCGCCGTGATGCGTTCGGCGACCACGGCGAGCAGATCGCCGGGAAAGCCGGCGGGCGGCGAGTACGCGCCCATGCCGCCGGTGTTCGGGCCTTTGTCGCCGTCACCGGCACGCTTGTAGTCGCACGCGGCGGCGAACGGCGCGAGCTGGTGCCCGTCGCCGATCGCGAACACGCTGACCTCGCGGCCGTGCAGCCGCTCTTCGATCACGACGTCGTTGCCGCCGCCGGGAATCGCCGCGGCGCGGTACCACTCGTCGAGCAGCGCACGTGCGGCAGCCGCGTCGTCGCACACGACGACGCCTTTGCCCGCAGCGAGCCCGTCGGCTTTCACGACGGCGCCGCCGGTCCAGCCGTCGAGGGCGCGGCGCGCCTGCGCGGCGTTGTGCACCACCTTGAAGCGCGCGGTCGGCACGCCGTGCCGCTCCATGAACCGCTTCGCGAAGGACTTGCTGGTCTCGAGGCGTCCCGCGCTGCGGTTCGGGCCGAACACAGCGATGCCGGCCTCACGGCAGCGGTCGCCGACGCCGGCGGCGATCGCCGTCTCGGGGCCGAGCACGACGAGATCGATCGCGTGCTCGCGCGCGCGCGCCGCGATGCCGCGCGCGTCGGTCGCCGAAAGATCGCTCCAGTTTGCTCCGCGCGACGCGGTGCCGGCGTTGCCCGGCGCGTGCACGATCGTCTCGCACGAGGGCGATGCGGCCAATCGCCACGACAGCGCGTCCTCGCGCGCGCCGCCGCCGACGACGAGAACCTTCATGCAGGCGTCGGCGTACCTGCCCGGCGCGCTTCTTCCTCTTGCAAGAGCCGCCACTGCACCTTGCCCGACGCCGAGCGCGGCAGCGAGTCGACGAACTCGATGCTCGCCGGCACCTTGTACGCGGCCATGTGCTCGCGCGCCCACGCGACGATGTCGGCTGCGCTCGCGCTCGCACCCTCGCGCAGGATCACCAGCGCCTTCACGTGCTCGCCGAGCCGCGGATCCTGCGCGGCGATCACGCACGCTTCCTTGATCGCGGGATGCGAGAAGAGCTTCGTCTCGACTTCGGCGGGCCACACCTTGAAGCCGGCGACGTTGATCATGCGCTTCACGCGATCGACGAGGAAGAAGTAGCCGTCCTCGTCGACGTAGCCGAGGTCGCCCGTGCGCAAGAAACGCTTGCCGTCGATCTCGAGGAACGCTTCAGCGGTCGCGTCGGGCTGGCGCCAGTACTCGCGCATCACCTGCAGGCCGGAGGTGATGATCTCGCCGGTTTCGTTCGCGCCGAGCTCGCGCAGCGACTCGGGATCGATGATGCGCGAGTCGACGCCGAACGTCGGGACGCCGAGGCACTGCAGCTTCGGGCGGTCGGGCGGATTCGCGTGCGTCATCGCGATCGTTTCGGTGAGGCCGTAGCCTTCCATGTAGCTCAGGCCGAGCCGCGACGTGAGCTCCGTGCCGACGGCAGCAGGCAGCGGCGCGCCGCCGCCGCCGATCGCGGTCAGCGATCGCAGCGCGTCGGCGCGGTACGCGGGATGCGAGAGCAAATCGACGACCATCGTGCTGATCGCCGTCATCCCGGTGCACTGGTGGCGCTCGATGAGTGCGAGCGCGGTCGCCGGATCCCAGCGCGTCATCACGATGAGCGTCCACCCGTTGCACATGCCGGCGTTCATGTCGCCCGTCATGCCCGTGACGTGGAAGTACGGCAGCACCGAGAGCGGACGCCCGCCCGGTCCCATCGTGCCGCCCCACATCGGCGTCGCCCACGTGGTGCGCTGGATCGACCGGTGCGTGTGGACGCAGCCCTTCGGACGTCCCGTCGTGCCGGACGTGTACGGCAGAATCGCCATGTCGTCCGCGGCGGCCGTCATCGGCCCGGGCAGATCGCCGCTCGCGAGCGCATCGCTCCACGCAATGAACGCGCCGCTCGGAAGCGGGGCGCGCGCCGCCGCCACCGCCGCGGGGAGATCGAGATCGGTGTCGCGCTCGACATAGTCGCGGTACGCCGCGACGATCGCGCGCTCGATACGCGAGCCGACATGCGGCGCGAGACGCGGCAGCAGCTCCTGACCGGCGATCGCAACCGTCGCTCCGCTGTCGTCGATGTACGCGGGCAACTCTTCCGCCACCAGCATCGGGTTGAGCGGAACGACGACCGCGCTCGCGCGCAGGATCGCGTAGTACGCGATGATGTACTGCGGCGAGTTGAGCATGAAGAGCAGCACGCGGTCGCCGGCCGCCACGCCGGCGCGGCGCTGCAGGTAGCCGGCGAGCGCTTCGACCTCGCGCCACATCCGCGCGTACGCGATCGGCGTGTCGTAATAGATGATCGCCGGCTGGTCGGGCCACCGCGTCGCCGTCGTCGCGAGATTGTGCGCGAGGTTCGTCGCCGGCGTCGGGAAGTCGCGCGGGCGGCGCCTGGGCCAGAACGCGAGGTGGCGCTGTTCGGTCACGGAGGATGCGGCTTCGGCCGGTGTAAAGGCCTCCTCCTTGTCGATTCCGAGTCACCTGCCGCCGGTTACGCAGATCGGCGACCGCATCGCGCAGATTCGCCTGCCGATGGCCGGCAACCCGATGCGTTACATCAACGGCTACCTGCTCGACGATGACGACGGCTTGACGCTGATCGACTGCGGCTGGAAGGCCGACGACGTCTTGGCGGCGCTGGAAGAGGGCCTAGCGCAGCTCGGCCATCGGGTGAGCGACGTGCGACGCCTGCTCGTCACGCACTTTCACTACGACCACTACGGCTTGGCGGGCACGCTGGTCGCGCGCGGCGTGCCCGAGCTCGGCATGCACGAGCGCGACTGGGGCTTTCTGAAGGCGCGCCGCGAGCGCCGCGGCGAGGACGACTCGATCGTCAACGCGTGGCTCGAACGCAACGGTCTGCCGGTCGAACCCGACGACGAGGAATCGCCGTACATGCGCTTCGACTTCGTGCAGCCGACGCGTCTGCTCGAGCACGGCGATCGCGTCGGCCGCTTGCGCGTCGTGTGGACACCGGGGCATTCGCCAGGCCACCTCTGCTTCGTCGACGACGTCTCCGGGCGCACGTTCACGGGCGATCACGTGCTCGATCCCGTCACGCCGCACGTCGGGTTGTGGCACGACAGCGGGCGGAATCCGATGGGCGAGTACGTCGAGTCCCTGCGCTCGGTGCGCGCGCTGGAGACGACCGGCGCGCTGCCCGCGCACGGCGAGGCGTTCGAAGAGCTCGCGCGCCGCGTCGACGAGCTGCTCGAGCACGAAGCGGCGCGCGAGCGCGAGGTGCTGCACGCGCTCGAAGACGGGCCGCACACCGCCGCAAGCGTCGCCGGCGCGCTCCGCTGGCGCCGCCGCGGCGACCGCTTCGATCAGCTCTCCCCGGAGCACCAGCAGTTCGCGGTCGCCGAGACGCTCGCGCACCTGCAGCGCCTCACGCACATCGGCACGGTCCGCCGCAACGACACGCCGCAGCGAATTGCGTGGTCGCTACTCCCACTCGACGGTGGCCGGCGGCTTTGACGTGATGTCGTAGGCGACGCGGTTCACGCCGCGGATCTCGTTCACGATGCGCGCGGAGATGCGCTCGAGGAGGTCGTGCGGCAGACGTGCCCAGTCCGCGGTCATGCCGTCCTCGCTGGTGATCGCGCGCACGCCGACGAGGTTTCCGTACGTGCGTCCGTCGCCCATGACGCCGACGCTGCGCACGGGGGTGAGCACCGCGAAGTACTGCCACGGACGCGGCGAGAGGCGCCCCTCGCCGATCGCGGCGTCGATCTCGGAGGTCACGATGAAGTCCGCCTCGCGCACGACGGCGAGGCGTTCGCGCGTCACATCGCCGATGATGCGCACCGCCAGGCCCGGTCCCGGGAACGGCTGCCGCTCGACGATCGCGTTCGGCAGCCCGAGCACGCGCCCGACCTCGCGCACCTCGTCCTTGAAGAGCGCGCGCAGCGGTTCGACGAGGCCGAGCGCCATGCGCTCCGGCAAGCCGCCGACGTTGTGGTGCGACTTGATCTTGTGCCCGGCCTTCGACCCCGGCGTCTTCGACTCGATCACGTCGGGATATAGCGTGCCCTGCACCAGAAACCGCACGCCGGGGATCTTCTTCGACTCTTCCTCGAAGATCGCGATGAACTCGTGGCCGATCCGAATCCGCTTCTCTTCCGGATCGTCGATGCCGGCAAGCCGCTCGAGAAAGCGCGCCTCGGCTTCGACGTGCACGACGTTCAGGTGCAGCACATCGCGGAAAGCGGCCAGCACTCCGATCGACTCGTTCTTCCGCATCAGGCCGGTGTCGACGTAGATGCAGGTGAGCTGCTTCCCGATCGCGCGCGAGACGAGCGTCGCGGCGACCGCGGAGTCGACGCCGCCCGAAAGCGCGCACAGCACGTTCGCATCGCCGACCTGGACGCGAACCTTCTCGATCGCGTCGTCGACCCACGAGTCCATGCGCCATGCCGGCGGAATTCCCGCGATCGTGTGCAGGAAGTTCTCCAGGATCGCGCTGCCGGCTTCGGTGTGCACGACCTCGGGATGAAACAGCGTCGCGTAGAGCCGGCGCTCCGCGTCGCTCATCGCGGCGACCTGCGAGCTGGGCGTGTGCGCGAGCGGCGTGAAACCAGGGGGCACGCTCTCGACCGAATCGCCGTGCGACATCCACACGCGCGACTCGGCCGGCACGCCGAGAAAGAGCGGTGATTCGGGCCGGTCGAGCACGAGCTGCGCCGGGCCGAACTCGCTGCGGCCCAGGCGCACGAGGCCGCCGCCGAAGCGCTTCGTCATAATCTGCATCCCGTAGCAGATGCCGAGCAGCGGGACGCCGCTCTCGTATACGCGCGGATCGCAGTCGAGCGCGTCGTCGCCGAAGGTTGACTCGGGCCCGCCGCTCAGCACGATCGCCGCAGGCTCGCGACGCGCGATCTCGTCCCACGACGCATCGTACGGCAGCAGCTCGGAGTACACGTTCGCCTCGCGCGCGCGCCGCGCGATCAGCTGGCTGACCTGCGACCCGAAGTCGAGGATCACGACCGTCGCGGGCCGCGCGCGCACCGAAGCGGTCACGTCAGGATCTCCTCCAGCCGGTTCGAGTCGCGCGCCCACACGAGCTCCATCGCGATGCGTTCGCCGAACGAGACGTCGCGCCCCCACCGGTACGCCGAGTACGGCGTGTACCGCGTCCCCGGCGAGCCCGGCATGCGCAGGCTGACGTCGTAGCAGACGAAGTCCTTCGGCGGGCCGCTCACGATCACGCACTGCAGCGCGAACGGGCCGATCACGCCGATGCCGTCGGCGTCGCGCGCCGCGCGCACGAACCGTTCGCCCAGGTCGAACGCCTTCTCCAGCATCGACTCCGTCAGCGTCGCCGCGATGTGACCCGCCTCTTCCATGCGCACCGGCTCATCGGCGAGCTCGCGCGCCTGATGGAAGGGCAGGCCGACGAACCCGTCCCGGTTCGTCTGCCGGCGCGTGTCCGTGCCCATCAGCTCGAGCTCGCCCAGCACCGGCGACCAGAAGAAGTTGAGGTTGACCGTCGGCCCGAGCGCGAACTCCTCGATCACGGCGCCGCGCAGGCCGTCCTCGGTGATGGTGCCGTCGGCGAGCAGCCGTTCGGCGGTGCGCGCGTATTCATCGCGGCTGCGCGCGAGGAAGAAGGCGCGCTCGAACGAGACCTTCGCGTGCGGCGCCTTCACCATCACGAGGCCGTCGATCGCCTCGGCGCTCGCGACGCGCCTCGGGAAGCGAATGCCCGCGCGTTCCATCAGCGCGTACTGGTTGTCCGGCTCGTCGCGCTCCTCGGCGCGCAGCAAGCGGCGGTTGCCGAAGAACGGTACCGTCATCCCGTCCTCGATCTCGGCGTAGCTGTACCGCTGATGCAGATAGACCTCGAACGAGCGGTTGGGCACGAAGACGACGTTCTCGCGGCGCAGACGCTCTTGCACGCCGCCGTCGAGCAGGTCCGCGAAGCGCGCGACCTCGAGCGTCGCGTCGACGCAGCCGCGAGGCGGATCGTCCTCGCGGCGCGCGTAGAACTCGTCGTACGTCCGGTGCCGCCCTCGCTCGGTGACGATCAGGTTGCGAACGCCCTGCGCCCGCGCTCCGGACGCGACCTCGAGCGCCGAATGGCTGCCGACCGAGCACAGCGTGAGCTTGCGCGCGTCGTACGACGCCAGGGTGCGGCGCAGGTCGAACGGCACGCCGCTACCGCGTCACGTCGCGATGAATGCGCGCGCCTCGCTCGACGCGGGATAGTTCACGAGCAGCGTGCGGCGCACGACCGCCTGCGTCTTCTTCGCTTCCGGCGTGCCTTCGCGCCCCAGCACGTCGTAGACGCGCTTGTACAGTCGCGGGAGCTCGTAGTCGCGCGGATACTGGTGCTGCCAATCGTCGAGCGAGTCGACGACCCAGACGGTGTCGCCCGTCATGCGGCCGCCCCAGCCGGCGTCGAGGTACTTGTCGATGCGGGCGAGCTCGTTGCGCACGCCGATCGGCGAGAGCTTCGTGTGCCCGAAGTACTCGTCCGCCGGCGCCGTGATGACCAGGTACGTGTTGTGCGAGAGCACGTGTCCGATCACGGGCAGCCCGTGCGCGAGCGCGCGGTGCGAGGCGATTGCCTTCGCGTTCTCGCGCTCCGCCTCGCTGTAGCCGGGCGCGGCGTTGCGCGCCGCGTCGACCATCGGGAAGAGCACGCGTCCGAGGGTCTGCGGCACCGACACGATCGGGAACGTGCTCGCCGCCGCGCGCGCAAGCGCGATCGTTCGCCAGCGGGTGTCCTGCGTGAGATTGTAGGCGCGCAGGTCGGCGTCGACTTGCAGCAGCAGCGCCTGCACGTCGTCCGGGTAGGCGACGACGAGGGCTGCCGCATCGGCGTCCGCATCGTGCGCGAGCGTCGTGTTGCTCGCGTCCTCGGCGTCGAGCTTCGCCAGCAGCCCGCGCGCCTCGGGGCCGATTTCCGGATCGTCGGCGTTCGCCTGCGCGGCGAGGCGCACGTACCATTCCGCCGCGTCGTCGCTGATCAGCGGATCGTACGCGAGCTTGCTCGCGACGTCGACCGTCGTGCGCTTCAGCGCGGCGTTCTCGGGATCGTCGCGACGCCGCAGCTCGTACGCGCGGCCGGCGTCGAGCACCGTCGAGAAGTAATCGAGGTGGTCCGCGAGGTGCCAGCCGGCGGCCTGACCCTTGTCGAACGCCAGCTTCATCTGCCGGTACAGCTGCTGCGGATCGACGTCGAGCGCGGCACGTGCCGGTGCGGCCGGCGCGAAGGCGACGATCAGCGCGGCGGACGCAGCGAGGACGCTACGCAGAACGGATCGTGCTGTCGTCGAGAACGGCGTCGAGCGAGTTCGAGAGCAGGGCATGCTTGATCTCTCGGGCGATGCGGCGTCCGGTGGACATCGGTTCGCTGTAGTTGAGGTACGAGTAGGGCGATCCGTCGATGAAGAGATTCGTTCCGGCGACGATGCGCGCCGAAATCTCCATCACGTAGAACTGCGTGTCGGGCGTGATGATCGTCTCGATGCAGAATGCGCCGAAGAGTCCCTTCGGGCCGCAGAATCTCTTGGCTCACGCGCACGACGTCTTCGCCCATCCGATAGGCCTCGGCGAGCATCGACTCGCGCAGGCTGATCGGCTGGTTTCCCACGACGACGTACGACGGATCGAGGTCCATGCTGGCCTGCGCGGTCGAGGGAATCCGTCCGAGCGAGTCGACGTTCGTCTCGTAGCGCCGGTCCATCGACATGATCTCGAGCTTGTGCGTCAGCGGCGAGTAGAAGTAGTGGATGTAGAGCGGTACGCCGATGATGTACTCTTGCAGGATGTAGTTCTGACGCGCGAGCAGCGACGCGCGCTCCTCGAAGTCCATCGCATCGCGCAGGAACATATAGCCCTTGCCACCTTGCGCGCCGTAGAGCTTCACGATGACGGGCCGGTCGATCTCGGCGCCCGTCTTGAACTGCCGCGGGAGCCGCAGCCCCGCGCGCAGCAGCCAGTCGCGCTGCATCTCGCGGCTCGCTTCCCAGTCGAGCACCGCCTTGTTCCCGAAGTACGGGATCCGCATTTTCTTGTGCTCTTCGAGCGAGAGGTACGCGACGAACGATCCGTGCGGAACGATGATGATCTTGCGCTGCTCGAGCTCGGGCACGAGCGCCATGAAGTCGCTGTACCGGTCGATCTTGATCACTTCGTCGACGAACGCGTACGAGCTGTACAGCCGCTCCGTGTCGCGGTTCGCGATCGCGAGCGTCTTGAAGCCCTCGTCGTGCGCGCCCTTGAGGATCTGCAGCGCCGAGTGCGAGCCCAGCGTCGCGATCGTGTACAGGTCGCCGATGCCGGTCGCGCGCGATTTCGCCTCGAGCAGCGGCTCAACGACCATCGTCATGCCATTCCATATTTGCGGTCAACGTATCGCCACCTGGAACGCCGGGTTGCACAGGAACGTCTCCACGGCGCGGTCCAGGTGACCCGACGCGACGTCGCGGCCGCCGTCGTCGAGGAGCCGCCATGCCGTGCGGCGGCGCACGCCGCGCACGCCCGGCACGATGCGTCCTGCGACGTTCGTCGACGGCGCGTCTTCGCGCGCGGCGATCCAGACTTCGCCCGGGAGGGGGCGGTGCGCATCGCGCTCGGCGAGACGATGCTTGTTCGGGTTGTGGATAACTTCGATCGAGGCGACGGTGCGCTCGAGATCCGGGATCGGAACGTCGAGGTCGAACTGCCAGATGTCGGCGCGCGTCACGCGCGCGACCGGGACGCCGAGGCGTGCAAGCGTCTCGTACGCGGTGAACGCCTCGTTGTCCGGGATGGTGAGCGTCACCGCGAACGTGCGCATCATACGACCGCCTCTGCCAGCACGGCGCGGGCGAAGCACTCGAACAGCGCGATCCCGCCCGACGGTGCGAGCGCTTCGGCGGCGCCCGCGCGGACCGCGTGCGGGTCGGCGTCGAGATGCTGGAACGTCCACGCGTCGCGCTCGGGATGCGGCATGATCGCCAGGACGTTGCCGTCGGGGTTGACGATGCCTGCGCAGCCGAGCGCGGAGCCGTTCGGCGCGTCGACGGGCCTCCCGGCGCGGTCGCAATACACGAACGCAAGATGATCCGCCGCGATGCGCGCGAGCTCGTCTTCCGGCGCCGCGAGCCGTCCGTCGCCGTGCGACGCCCACGCGGGGATGACTTCACCGGGCTCGATCCCGCCGAGAATCGCGATGCGCTCCGGTGCGAGCGTGAGCTTCATGTACACGTGCACGGAGTGATAACGCCCGCTCGCGTTCGGCGCGAACGCCGCCGTCGGCCGGCGCACCGGCCCGGTCCCGGGCACGAGCCCGGCTTCGGCGAGAATCTGCGCTCCGTTGCAGATGCCCAGGACGAACTTTCCGTCGCGCGCCGCCTCGATCACGCCGTCCATCAGCGCGTCGTGCGCGGCGACCGCACCGGAACGAATCCGGTCTTCGTACGCGAAGCCGCCGGGAAGCACGAACGCCTCGAAGTCCGTCAGCGCGTCCGGCTGGGACCAGTGCACGAGCGTCGCATTGAGCCCGGCGGCGAGCAGCGCGCGCAGCGTCTCGTCCTCGCTGTTCGTGCCGGGAAAGACGAGCACCGCGACGCGTGGGGTCCTCGTTCTCATCGGGCCGCCGGCGCGGCGTAGAACGAGCGCAGCGTGGCGTTCCACGCATCGCGCAGCGTGGAGAGCAGAACGCGCTCGCTGCGCCCGCCGGGATCGCGGTCGGGTCCGAACACCGCTTCGGGCTGCGCGATCGTCTCGCCGATCTTGCGCGCTTGCGCGCCGGCGCGCGCCGCCGCGCGCAACGCATGCGGCAACGCCGCGCGATCGACCTCGAGCACGAATCCCGGACACTCGGAGAACGCCTGCGCACCGCACGCGGCGTCGTCGAGCCAGAAACCGATGCCGCGCTCGTCGAGCGCCGCGAACGCCATCTCGGCCAGCGCCGCGGCGAAGCCGCCGTCGCTCACGTCGCGCGCGGCGAGCACGATCCCGTCGACGAACGCATCGCGCACGGCGGTGCACGCGGCCGCGAACGCATCGAACGCGACGCGCGGCAGCCCCGACGCGCGGACGCCCGCGATTTCCGCGACGACCGAGCCGGCGAAACCGTCGCACCGTGTGCGAACCAGCACGAGCGCTGATCCCGGCCGCTTGAGGCTCGCGGTCGCGGTGCGCGACACGTCGCCGAGCGTGCCGACGCACGCGACGATCGGCGAAGGCGCGACGTGCGCGCCGGAGGACGAGTGGTTGTACAGCGAGACGTTGCCGGAGACGAACGGCACGCCGAGCGCGCGCGCCGCGTCGCTCAAGCCGTCCACGGCCGCGACGAAGGCGCCCATGTGCTCGGGAATCGTCGGGTCGCCGAAATTCAGGCAGTCCGTGAGGCCGGCGGGCGTCGCGGCGACGGCGGTGACGTTCGCGATCGCTTCCATCACCGCGAGCTCGGCGGCGCCGCGCGCGTCGACCTTGCCGTAGCGCGGGTTGCCCCCGACGCCGACCGCGACCGCCAACGGCGCGCCGGGAATCGGCACCAGCACGCCGGCGTCCGCGTAGCCGGGCGGGATCGCCGTGCAGCCGCGCACGACGCCGTCGTAGCGGCGGTAGATCGTCGCGCGCGACGCCACGTCGCGGTGCGCGAGCACGTGGCGGAGGAGCGCCGACATCGAGAGCCCGCGGACGTGCACGGCACCGGCGACCAGCGCTTCGTCGCCCGCTCCGTCGGACGGCGGCGCGGGAAGCACGTACGGGCGCGAGTAGCGAACGCCGCCCGTGAGAAACGCAAGGTCGACGTCCATGACGGTATCGCCGCGATGGCGCGCGACGTAGCGGCCGCTGTCCGTCACCTTCCCGACGATCGCCGCGCACGCGCCGCGCGCGATGCGCGGCAGCGAGTACATCTCGTTGTAGATCGAGAGCAGCGTCGGTGTGAACGAGGGAGGAACGATCCAGCAGAGACGTTCCTGCGTCTCGCCGATCGCGATCACTTCGGGCGGCAGGTCGCGTTGCGCGGTCGACACGCGGTCGAGCTCGATCTCCGCCCCGGCGCCGCCGGCGGCGCACAGCTCCGCGCTGCAGCCGGCGAGGCCGCCGGCGCCGAGGTCCTTGAAGCCCGCCTCGACACCGTTCGCGCGCAGCTCTGCGAACACGGCGTACGACGCGCGCATGATGACGTTCTTCAGGAACGGGTCGGGGACTTGGACCGCGCCCTTGTTCGCATCGGCGTCATCCCCGTCGAGCGTCAGCGAGGAGAACGCGGCGCCGCCGAAACCGCTGCGGTCCGTCGCCTTTCCGACGAGCACGATGTCCCAGCCGGCGCTGCCCTGCGGCGCGCGCGAATGGATGATGTCGCGCTCCTTGACGAGCCCGAGCGCGACGACGTTGACCAGGACGTTGTCATCGAACGAGTCGTCGATGAAGACATCGCCGGCGAGGTTGGGCACGCCGATCGCGTTGCCGTACGCCGCGATGCCGTCGACGACTTGCTGCGCGACGTAGCGGCAGTGCTGGTTCTCGAGGCGTCCGAAGCGGAGCGGGTCGGCGATGCCGATGACTTCCGCACCCATGCACAATACGTCGCGCACGATGCCCCCGACGCCGGTCGCGGCGCCCTCGAACGGCACGACCTGCGAAGGGTGATTGTGCGACTCGTGCGCGACGACGATCCCGTACGTCTCGCCCTTCCACTCGCCGAGGCGCACGATGCCGGCGTCCTCACCGACCCCGAGCAGCACGGTCGGACCTGTCGTGGGCAGCTTGCCGAGGTGCTCGCGCGAGGACTTGTACGAGCAATGCTCGCTCCACTGAGCGTCGAACGCGAACAGCTCCGTGTCGGTCGGCACGCGACCCAGGTGTTCGCCGATGCGGCGAATCTCGTCGTCCGACAGCGCAAGGCCGAGCGTGCGGCCTCGCGCGACGGCGTCGTCGAGCACGGCCGCCATGCTACGCGAACGCGGTGCCGGAAGCCGCGGCCGGCGGCGGCTGGTTGAGCTGCGCGTTCGCGCTGAGCGTCTGCGTGCGCGCTTGCGTGTCGGCGAGCAGCACGCGGCCGAACAGCACCGTGTCGTCGAGCGCGAGCACGCGAGCGCAGCGCGCGGCAGCGGCGTCGAACTCGGCTTTCGTGACGTCGCAGCGCACGACGGGCTGGCCCGTCGCGTGCTCGAGGATCGACGGCAACGCGCTCTCGGCGCCGGTGACCGCGGCGAACACGAGGCGGCCGCGGCGGAAGTTGGCGTCGAGCGACGATGCGATCATCGCCACGTGGTCCGGCATGCGTCCGGCGGTGACGACTTGGCGAACCATCGCGGCGCCGAAGCGCCCGAGCGCGCGGCCGAGCACGTCCGCGGCTTCGACGAGCTCCGGTCCGTCGATGACGATCGCGACGATGCCCTGGCGCAGCTGCGGAAAGCTGCCGACCATGAGCGCGACGGATTCGTAGTCGTCCTTGATCTTCGCGAGCGCGTCGTCCGTCACGGTGGAAAGGTTGCGATAGTTCTGCTTGTCGAGTGCGAGGTCTTCACGGCCCTGCGGCCAGATGCGCCACGAATCATTGTCGACGACGTCGGCGATGACGAGCGTTCCCTTGTTCTCGCCGGAGGCCAGGCGCCCGAACTCGACCTTCAGGTCGACGAGCATGATGTCACGACGGCCCCATGCATGCGCGAGAATCTCGTATGTCAACCGCGCGTACTCGCTCATCGTCGCGATCTCGTCGGCAATCGCGATGCGGCGCACGACGATCTCCGCAGGCGTGATCAGCGGATCGTGGTTCGCGTCGTCCTTCAAAAAGAACTCGATCACGCGCGGCGCGAGGATCGTGCCGCGCGGCAGATCGGGGCGCCGGCGTGCGAACGAGCCCGCCGCAACGCCGCGCACGACCACTTCGAGCGGCACCATCTGGCAGCGCCGCACGAGCATCTCGTTGTCGTCGTCATCTTCGCCGCCGTTGTGGTAGTGCGTGGGGATGCCGCACAGGTTCAACAACCGGAAGACGCGAGCGGAGGTCTGCGCCGCGAGCCGCCCCTTGCCGTCGATGACGTCGCGCCGGGCGCCGTCGCCCGCCGTGATGGCGTCACCCTGCATGACGACGGCCATGTCGGGCTGACCGTCGAGCTCGTAGAGTACTTTGGTCTTGCCGCGCGCGATCTCGTGTCCTTTGTTCATCGCTCTTTTCCGGTGTCGACGGTGTCGCGGATGCGCCGCGCGAGACGCCGCGCGCGCTCGGGCGCATCGCCGATGTGTTCGGACGGATCGAGACGCTCGCGCACTTCGGCCGGGTCGACCCAGCGTGCGATCCGTTCGTCGTCCGCCAGCAGCGTCGCGAGGGGATTCGAGCTTCCCGTCGCGAGCGCGTCGTACGCGCGCATCGAGCTCTCGCGAATCACTTCGTGAAGCTCCTGGCGGTCGCCGCCGCGTTTCGCCGCCTCCAGCAAGATGGCTTCGGTGCCCGCGAACGGACCGTAGGTTTTGAGATTCTCGGCGATGCGACGCTCGTCGATGCGAAGCCCCTCGACGATCCTGCGTGCGAGCGAGAGCAGCTCGTCAGCACACAAGAGCGCCTCCGGAAGGATCGTGCGTCGATTCGCGCTGTCGTCGAGCGTGCGCTCGAGGAGGTTCGTCGACGCGTTCTGCCAGGCGACGTCCGCGTAGGCCGGCAGCAGGCGCGCGAGCGAGTCGATGCGCTCGGACATCACCGGATTGCGCTTGAACGGCATCGCGCTCGAGCCGACCTGCTTCGCGCCGAACGGTTCGGCGACGTCGCCGAACGCCGGGCTCGAGAGCACGCGCACGTCGAACGCGAACTTCGAGAGCGACGCGCCGAGCCCGGCGAGCGTGGAGAGCAGCAGGTAGTCGAGCTTGCGCGGGTACGTCTGCGTCGCAACGTCGCGCGCGGAGAGATCGAAGCGCGACAGCACGCCGTCTTCCTGCGCCTGCGGCGTGAGCGCCGTACCGCCGAGCAGCGCCGCATACGAAGCCGACGTTCCGACGGCGCCCCGGATGCCTTTCGCGGTGAGCTGCGCGCGCGCGGCGAGCAGCATCTCGCGATCGATCAGCACGTCTTGCGCGTAGGCGGCGAGCCGGTACCCGAGCGTCGTCGGCTCCGCCGGTTGCAAGTGGGTGTAGCCCATGCACACGAGGCCGGCATGCTGCTCGATCTGCGCGGCGAACGCGCGCAGCAGATCGTCGAGCGAGGCGAGGATCGTGTCGAGCGCGCGCCGCATGCGGAAGGTCTCGACGGTATCCTCGACATCCATCGACGTCGCGCCGAGATGGATCTTCCCGCCGCCGACGGTCGCCTGCCCGGCAAAGACGCGGATCTCGGCCATCAGATCGTGTCCGATCTCGCGCTCGATCGCGAGGGCCGCGTCGAGATCGATGTCGTTCGCATGCGCGCGCAGGTCGTCGAGCTCGGCGTCCGAGACGAGGCCCGCGCGCTGCTGCGCCTCGGCGAGCGCGACCCAGACCGCACGCCACAGCTTCCGCCGCTCACGTTCCGAGAAGAGCTCCCGCAGCGACGGGCGCGCGTAGCGCCACGAAAACGGCGAGGCGTAGCTGGTGTCGTTCACGGTCCGGCGCGTCGATTTCGCGGGATGCCGAAGAACGGCCTCGACCCAGCGAAGACGGCAGGCAGGGAGGACCTCGCCCGCTCGTAGGAATCGGCAGGCGCGCGGTAGGGCACCGTCATCGCCGGTGAACGGACGCACCCGCTGCGGCGAACGCGGCTTCACGCTGATCGAGATGATCGTGGCCGTTGCGATCGTCGCGACGACGGTCGCGGCCGGGATCGGCCTGTCCCTCTCGTCGCGTTCGCTCGCGGTGGCTACGGCGGCGACGGAGTTCGACCGCCTGCTCGACGCCACGCGCACGATTGCGCGGGAGACCAGCGGCGCAACGATCGTCTTCGCGCCGGATGGGTTCGGCGACGGCACGCAGGTGCGCGTGCTGACCTCCGGACCGAACGGCACGCTCGTCGCGACGACGATGCCGGTCGTGCAGACGCGAGCCGCGATCGCCGAAACGTCGGCGCTCGGGCCCGCCCCGTTCGCCTTCGTGCTGCACGCGACGGGACTGCTCGCCGGCAGACCGGGCTTCCGTCTCGGCGACGCAACGACGACGCCCGAGACCGCGTGTCCGCCGAGCGGCGCATTTCACTTCACGATCACCGCCGCCGGCGGCTCGGCCGATCGCTACGTACCGTGCCGGATCGACCTCGCGTCGACCGGCTCCGTCGCGTACACCGTCTGGCCCGCGGCGACGCTCGCGCCGCTGCCCACGCCGTGCGCTACGTGCACGACCGCGACGCTGCCGCCGATGCCGACGTCGTCGCCGACGTGTCCGCCCGGATACACGCCGATTGCCGGCGGCTGCGCGCCGGTCAGCGGGCCGCACTATCACGTGACCGCATCCGCGTCGTCGGCATCGATCGCGGTCGGCGCATCGGACGCCGTCACCGCGCAAGCAACGTTGACGAACCCGCTGTCGGTGCCGGCCGGTACACCGGCGACCGTGCCGATCAGCGCTCAGAGCGCGGACGCGACGTGCTCGGTGTCGCCCGCCGGATCGCAGCCGTCCGGGACGGCGTTCGCGGCGATCGCGCTGTCGGCCGGCACGTGCACGATCGCCGTGCAAGCCGACGTGAGCGCAGTCGCAGGCGCGACGGCCGATTCGGCGACCGTCGTCGTGGCCGTTTCGGCGGCCCCGGCCGCGACGCCGACACCGCAAGGCTGCGATCTCGTGCAGAACGGCAAGTGCTATCACCTCATCGTTCCGGAAACGAACCAGCAATTCACGAAATACGTCGTACCTGCGACGCAATGCGCGGCGGACAATTCAACGTGCTGGTACGTCGATCAGGTGCAGGAAGTACAGCTTTTCCCGCCATTCGTCGTGCAGACCGCGGTGCCGCCCACGGACTCAGCTCACGAATTGTTGTTTCAGGTCACAAAAGTTTCCGGCATGATTGACGGCTGTGCCCCATACAGTGCGTTCGCATCCGTTCCTGGGGCGAATCCGATTGAGTGGCCACAAATTGGGACCGGTGCGCCATCAAGTGCGCCAATCGGCTTCGGGGAGCCATCCGTATTCATATCGCGAAACCAAGTGGTTTCTACTCCCACCGCCGTCAGCGCGGAATACCCGTGGCTTGAGAATACCTACGTCGACGAACTCAGATCAGCAATCGTCGAGGATGCGGTCGGGAATATTGCGCAATTCACTTGGTCGAATCCGTCGGCGCAGTCATCGACGCAGTGGTATCCCGACTTTCCGGGCTGCGACTCTTATGATCCAGCACCGACGTCGCAATACGGCTTGCTGACCGTCGGCGTCGTGTTCGACGTTTACCAGTCCTATTAGTTACTACCACGGCAAGAAGACGGCTGAATCGCAGCCTTTACCGTCCGCGCCCGTACTTAGAAGCCGAATCCAGTCGTCTGCTCGGGCACCGCGACGAGATTTAACCCACCCGCTGGAGCGTCAACGGCATACAAATCTAAGACATAGGGCTGTCCACCCGCGGCATTTGGTGCAGCGATTGACGTGATGGGGACTGGCGATCCCGCTGGGACGCCGATTCCATCGTAGAGTCCGGGCGGGATGGCGTTGATCGGTGACGTCACCGTCGAGTTCAACACGGCGGCCGTCGCTGTAGCAATCTTCGGCGCCGCAAGGCCGTTCGCTCCCGGCAGCACGACGGCGACGGCGCAGGGCGTCACCGTCGTCGTGCACTGTCCGAAGCCGACACCGTTCGTCTTGCCCGCGCTGTACGCGGGCGCCGCGTTGTGCGAGATCACCTCATCGGTGCTGGGCTGCACGACGAACGTCGGCTCCGTGAACGCGTACAGGCCGAACGTTGCCCCGGTGCCGCCGAGCACAACCGTCTGTCGAACATCGTTCGCGGGCGACAGTGTCGTGACGGCAAGCGCGATCGATCCGAAATAGGGCCCGGGCGCCGTCGCGCACTCCGAGCCCGGCACGCTGCCCGACGACGGCACGATCTTCGTGTACACGGCGACCGTATGCGGAATGCCGCCGGCGATCGCGTAGAGCCCTGTTGTCTGGCCGTAATTGACGCTCGGAGCGGTCACGTTGAACGCCAGATTGTCGACGCAGACGTCGACCGCCGCGGCACCCGGCTGCGGCGAGCCGTTGACGAAGCGCAGCAGCGCCGCGCCGTTCGATCCGCTCTGCAGGGTGCCGCCGCTTCCGCCTGCGGCATTCGGGTTGCCCGCGAACGGCAACGACGTACCGATCCCGCCGCCGCAGGCGGTCATCGTCACGGCGAACGCCCCGAGGACGGCGAGGCGGGCGAGGAGACTGCGCATTCGTGAGGTGCCTCTCATGGCGCCGAGGACAAGCAGCGACGCGGAGCCGCCAAAAGCAACCCGCGATAGTCGCCCGACCTTGGATTCGGGCGGAGGTGAATCCTTCGGTTCGTCAACGCGGCGAAGCGAGCCGCCCCGCCAAATCGACGGTCAGGAGCTCGATCATCGCCCGTCCGTCGTCGATCCGACCCGTGACGACGGCCTCGAAGCCCCGCACCGCCGCCTCGTAGCCGTACCGTGCACGGCGCTCGCCGATGCGCCGCGCGATCGGCCGCAGGGTGCGCTCCCGCCAGCGGTGCCGAGCGGGGAGCTCGCCGCCGTTCGGCCGCGCGAGTTCCCACAGCAGCGCGAACTCGCCGGCGAGGGCGCTCGCCAGCGGCACCGCGGCGCCGCGCGGGTCGTTCGCGAAGAGATCGAAGGCGATCTCGAGCGCCTGGTCGCTGCGCCCTTCCACCACGGCCGCCGCGTATTGCCACGCCTTGGGGTCCTCGACGCTGAGGCTCTCGCGCTCGACGTCGGCGACGGTGATCGTGCGGCCCGCGAGCGCGAGCTTCTCGAGGTCGTTGCGGATCGAGCCCACGTCGGAGTCGCTCTCCGCGAGCAGCGCGATGACGCGCGGCTGCGCCTTCGCGCCGAGCCGTTCGAGCGTCTCGCGCACGAACCGCTCGCGCACGTCGGGGTTCGGCGTCGTGTCGATGCGCAGCGCGTTGCGCCCGGCGAGCTGACCGTACGGTTCGGGCTTGGTGCGCTTCGCCGGCGCGAAGAGATCCTCGAGGATCAATGTGTTCCCGGCCGGCACGTTCTCGGCCACGGCCCAGAGGTCGCGGCGCGGCTGCGCGCGCAGCCGGTGACAGTTGCGCACGACGACGACGCGCCGGTCCGCCAGGAACGGCATCGCGTTCACCGCATCTCCCGCGGCGCGGCCGATCGCATCGGACTCCGGCCCGTCCAGCACGTCGCAGTTCAGCGCGCGCATGTCCTCCGCCAGCAGACGGTCGAGCAGCACGTCGAGCGCGCGCTGCGCGAGCACGGGATCCTCGCCCTCGATGATGACGAGCCCCTCGATCTTTGGGCTCTTGTCGAGGAAATCGTAGAACTTCACGCCGCGGGCAACGGGATGCGCGGGCGGTACTCGAGGTCGGCGACCGTGTCGGAGTACGGCGGCCGCACGATGCCGTACTCGGTGATGAAGCCGGTGACGAGGCGGCCGGGCGTCACGTCGAAGGCGGGGTTGTACACGTCGTGATGCTCGGCGAGTCGCACTTCGTCCGCGGCGCGCTCCTCGATCGGGATCGCATCGCCGGACGCCACTGCGAAGTCGAACGTCGAGCGCGGCGCTGCGACGTAGAACGGGATCCCGTGAAACGCGGCCGCGATCGCGACGCCGTACGTGCCGATCTTGTTCGCCGTATCGCCGTTCCGCGCGATGCGGTCGGCACCGACGACCACCGCGCGAACGGATCGCCGCAGCATCGTGACCGCCGCCGCGGAGTCGACGATAAGCGTGCAAGGAACGCCGGCCTCGTGCAGCTCGAACATCGTCAGCCGCGCGCCTTGCAGCAGCGGGCGCGTCTCGTCGACGAACACGTGGAGCGACTTCCCGGCGCGGTGCGCGGCGATGAAGCACCCAAGCGCCGTGCCGTCGCCGCCCGTCGCGATCGGCCCGGTGTTGCAGTGCGTGAGCAGGTTGCCGCTCGAGGGGAAGAGCTCCACCGATGCTTCGCCGATGCGGCGATCGACGTCGCGCTGTTCGTCGTGGATGCGCTGCGCTTCGTGGAGCTCGCGGCCGGGCGCATCGAGGATGCGATCGACCGCCCACGCGAGGTTCACCGCGGTCGGACGCGCCGCTCGAATGCGCGCTGCGGCTGCCTCGAACGCGGCGCGGTCGTTCGGGTACGTGCGCGCGGCGAGCGCGACGCCGTACGCGCCGAAGATCCCGATCGCCGGCGCCCCGCGCACGGCCAGCGTGCGAATCGCATCGACGACTTCGTCGACCGACGCGGCGCGCTGACGCGAGACCGCTTGGGGAAGCGCTCGCTGATCGAGATAGCCGACGGCATCGCCGTCGAACCAGACCGAATCCACCCGGCGGGATTCGGCGGGGGTCAGTGAACTACCGTCAGGCCCGTACGGCGTTCATCGCCGTGTAGCAGTTGCGGCAGTAGACGGGCCGGTCGCCGCGCGGGCGGAACGGCACGGTCGTCGCGGTCCCGCACTGCGCGCAGACCGCGTCGAACATCTCGCGCAGTCCCGCCGTGGACGAAGGCGCCTGGCCGAGGCCGGAATCGCGCTGCGTCTTTCGTGCAGCGCGGCAGTCGCGGCACCGCTGCGGCTCGTTCTCGAAACCCTTCTCGGCGTAGAACATCTGGTCGCGGACCGTGAAGGTGAACGTGTTGCCGCAGTCTTTGCAGATCAAGGATTTATTTTCGTACACCGACCTCGGCCGGAAGCGTCGCCGCCCGGCCCCCCTTGGGATGGATGCAAAATACGACGCCGAGCGATGGCCAGCGTCGTAGGGGGCAGTATACGGTAGGCGGCACGTCTTGGCAATCGGGCAGAGGAACCGTCTGCTCCGGGAGGGTCCGTGCGCAGCGCGAACCAGCGCCCGTGCGACGCTCGATCCTTGGCATGCTCCCACCGCTGCTGCTGCTCGCCACGCTCGCCGCAGCTCCGTCCCTCGCTCCCGGCGGCGACGCGGCGTACGGCGGGTGCATGGACGGACTCGATCCGATCCCGGTCTCGGCGGACCGCACCGCCGTGGTCATTCACGTCGCGGCGACGGCATCGCCGGCGGGCAAGATCACGGCGTATAGCGCCGACCGCGCGTGGACCGATACGGTTTCCGAGGCATCCGCGAACTGGCTGAACTCGGGCAACCTGCATACCCTCGTCGTGCGCGCACCGGCGCCGATCGACGGCATCGAGTTCGCGCCGCTTCACGCAGCGTGCGTGTTTCACGCAGTCATATCGGCCGGCCAAAAAATCGGCGAGTCTCCTCCGGGCATGCCGGTGCGGACGCTCGCGCTGGAAGTCACCGTACCACCGCCAACCTGCGCGCGCCCCAACGCCCCGCCCGCGGTCCTCCGAGCCGCTGAGCCCGACACTCCGCCGGTGGCCCGGCAGCAGGCCATCCTCGGCGTGGTTCGGATCCAGGTCGTGCTCGACGAGCAAGGCACGCCGACCGCGACGCGCGTGTGGTCCTCGCCGTCGGCGATTCTGAACAACTCGGCACTGGCGGCGGCGCGGAGCTCGACCTATTCTCCAGAAATCTTTCGCTGCAAGCCCGTCGCGTCGACGTATCTCCTGAGCGTCACGTACGTAGCGCAATAGCGCCGCTCACGGGACGCGCGGCCGCGGAAGCAGTCGCTGACGAGCACGCGGGGTCAGCGGAAACCGATTCGGCCTGCTTCGCGCTTGGGCTCGATGACCGCGACCGTCGCGGCGGCGAGGGCGGCTTCGTAGCCTTTGTCGCCGCGCGCGGGGTCCGCGCGCTCCTCCGCCTGCGCTCGATTTTCCGTCGTCAGCACGCCGAAGCCTATCGGGACGCCGGTCGACAGCTGGACGTTCATGATGCCGCGCGCGCACTCGCCCGCAACGTAATCGAAGTGCGGCGTCTCGCCGCGGATGACCACGCCGAGCGCGACGACGCCGTCGAGCTGGTCGCCGGCGATCAGGCGCCGCGCGGCGATCGGGAGCTCGAAGCAGCCCGGCACGTGGACGACTCCGACGTCGTCTTCGGCGACGCGGCAGTCGCGCAGCCCGCGCCGCGCACCATCCACGAGCTGCGCGGCCAGATCGTCGTAGAACTCCGCCACGACGATCGCGAACTTCTTGCCGCTCGCATCGGGCAGGTTCTGCGCGCGGTCGTTCTGCGCGCGGTCAGTCTTCATTCCGCGCCGACCGGGTTCGGCGCGCCGAACATGTGCCCCATCTTCTCCCGCTTCGTCTGCATGTAGTGCACGTTGTGCACGGTCGGGGTGATCTGAATCGGCACGCGCTCGACGATCGCGAGCCCGAAGCCTTCGAGTCCGGCAATCTTTCTCGGGTTGTTCGTCAACAGGCGCATCTCGCGCACGCCGAGGTCGGCGAGGATCTGCGAGCCGATGCCGTAGTCGCGCTTGTCGACGGGAAGCCCGAGCAGCCGGTTCGCCTCGACCGTATCGGCACCGGCGTCCTGAAGCGCATAGGCACGCAGCTTGTTGGCAAGCCCGATGCCTCGCCCTTCCTGATGCAGATAGAGAAAAACGCCGCGGCCTTCGCGCGCGATGGCGGCGAGCGCCGCGTCGCGCTGCGGACCGCAGTCGCAGCGCAACGAGTGCAGCGCATCGCCCGTGAGACATTCGCTGTGCACGCGCACGAGCACGTTCTTCCCGTCGCCGACGTCGCCCATGACGAGCGCAACGTGCGCCGTCTTGTCCGTCTTGGTCTCGTACGCGACGCCGCGAAAATCGCCGTGCACGGTCGGGAGCGAGAACTCCGCGATCCGCTCGACGAGTTTCTCATGACGCATGCGGTACGCGATCAGGTCCTTGACCGTGATCATGCGCAGCCCGTGCTTCTTCGCGAACAGCCGCAGGTTGTCGCGGCGCATCATCGAGCCGTCCTCGTCCATGATCTCGCAGATGACGCCGGCGGGATACAGTCCGGCGAGTTTCGCGAGGTCGACCGACGCTTCGGTCTGTCCCGCGCGCACCAGCACGCCGCCTTCGCGCGCGCGCAGCGGAAACGTGTGTCCGGGCCGCAGGAAATCGAACGGTCCCGACTTCGGATCGATCAGCGCGAGGATCGTGTTCGCACGGTCATGCGCCGAAATGCCGGTCGTGACGCGTCCGCGCGCTTCGACGGAAACCGAGAACGCGGTGCCGAGCGGCGCGGTGTTGTCGTTGACCATGTTCGGAATCTGCAGCGTATCCAGACGTTCCGACGTCATCGGCACGCAGATCAGTCCGCCGCCTTCCTTGCGCATGAAGTTGATCGCCCCGGGCGTCACCTTCTCGGCGGCCATGACGAGGTCGCCCTCGTTCTCGCGGTCCTCGTCGTCCATGACGACAACCATCTTGCCCGCGCGAACATCGGCGATTGCGGACTCGATCGAATCCATGGTGCTGTGTTCCGGGTCCAGACGCCGGCTCAACGCGGGCAAAGCCGAAGCAAGCTTACGGACGCTGTTGAACGTGGGCTGACGCCGCCCGCTTCGAAGCAGCGAGATCGCCGCCTCGGTGAGCCCGGCCCGTTGCGCCAGTTGCGCCGACGTGACACCGGCCTCGGCCATCGCCGACCGAAGCTGGTCCGAAAAGTCTTCCACGCTCGCTAAGACACGGGAGCCGGCTTTTCAGTTGTCAAGACGCGCATTGCGCGCGCAGCGTCGTCGGCGACACGCGCTGCGCTGCGCCACGGTTTGACTTATCACGATATATCGTTTAGTATCGCGACATGATGCATGAACATGGCCGGAGGTGGTTCCGGCACGGCCGGCGCGAGGTGTTCCGCGAGTTTTGGGGCCAGGGCTTCAACAAAGGCTGGGGCGGCGGATGGCGCGGCGGCATGGGGCGGCCCCTGCGCCGGGGCGAGATGAAGTTCGTCGTGCTCGAGATGCTCGCCGACGGACCGAAGCACGGCTACGAGATCATGACGGCGATCGAAGCGAAGCGGCACGTCCGCCCGAGCGCGGGGTCGATCTACCCGACGCTGCAGATGCTCGAGGACGGCGGCTTCGTCAGCTCCGATCAGGTCGACGGCAAGCGCGTTTATTCGATCACGGAGCAGGGCCGCGCGCTTCTCGCCGAGCGTGCGGAGCCCGAGGGTGACGACGAAGACGAGGGACCGCACGCGCACCATCGTCTCCGTGAGGCCGCCGCGAAGCTCGGCGTGGCAGTGTTGAACGCGCGCGGCAGCAGCGATGAAACGGTCGACCAGATCGTCGACGTGCTCAAGGACGCGCGCAAGCAGATCTACGACCTGCTCTCCTCCGACGAGGGCTGAGCGCGTCCGCTACAGCGGCAAACCCAACTGCTCGCAGATCAGCACGGCGGCTTCCGCGCGCGTGAGCGCGCCGTCGGGCCATGCGAACGCACGGTTCTCCCGCTCGTCGATCGCGTCGCGGTCCGCCTGCGGGACGTCGCCGCCCGGATCGAAGTTCCGCGTCTTGCCGTCGCCCTCGAACGTACCGCGCGTGCCGAGCAGGTGGATCGCGGCGTACGCGCGCTCGTCCACCTCGTAGAGCACGTCGTCCCACCAGAAGATCGGCGTGCCGCGCGAGAGCAGGCGGCTCTGGTACGCAACGGCGCGTCCCGCGTCGCGCCACGTGTCGCCCGGCGTGACCTCCTGCTTCGCGCAGTACGACGCGAGCACACCGGCGGCTTCGCCGATCGCCCACTCGACCGGATGCACGCGGTACGCCGCCGAGCTGAGGTGCGTGGCACAGATGTTCTTGCACCCGGCAACGAAGTTCGCGAGCTCGCGCGGCAGCATCGTGCCGAGCGGCACCTGGAACGGCGCCGTCGGGATGCTGTGCCACGGCGTGCCGATGTTCGGCGTCGTCGCGTGCGCCTGATCGCCGTCCGCGGAATACCAGCCCGCGTGCACGTCGGCCGCATACCAGCCGATGCCGCAGCTGTCGGGGAAGTTCTGCGCGCGAAGCGGATGCGTCGATGCGTCGATTTGGTTCTGCGCGACGCGCACGTGCGCGTTGGCGAGCCGGCGCGACTCGCGGACGTACGGCGCGGGCGAGGTACCGTCCGCCGTTCCGAACGCATCCGTATCGACTTGGAGGTTCGGATATCCGGTACCATTTCCGTCGTCGCGCGGGACGTCGTTCTGTAGGTAGTAGACGTACGCGATCGAGACTGCGCGCGCTGCCTCGACGACCGCTGCGTCCGCGGCGGCGGAGCTCGGGCTGGCCGGGATCGCGCGCGCGAGGTAGTCGTTGCTGCCGACGTTGATCGTCGTGCGGGGCGGTCGCCCGTCCGAGAAGTTGCGCGGATCGATGAACTGCCGGTAGTTGAAGAGCGTGTCGCTCTCTTGCGCCGGATTGTAGACGACGTGAATGTCGCCTTCGCCGCCGTGCGGCCCCGGCATCTTCAAGCGGTCGAAGCCTTGCGCGTGCCGGATCTCATCGTAGTTCGCCGGCTTCGGAAGGCGATGGTCCTCGCCCGGCGGGCGCCAGATGAGCGCGATCGGAACGGTGAACGGCTGAATCCATCCGGCATGCGCCGCCGCTTCGGCCTGCTGCTCGCCCGTGTCCGAACGCGCTTCGGCGCCGATGACCCAGCGCACGCCGGCCAGCGGCAAGAGATCGCCGAGATCGGTCGCGTCGACGTACACGTGCCCGGTGTACGTGTCGCCGCCCGCAACGAAGCCGCGCACGAGCCCGTTCGCGGTGTCGACCGCGGTGACGCGGACGTTGAATTTCACATCGACGCCGGCATCGGCGAGCATCCCCGTCATGACGGCGCGCACGATCTGCGGGTCGGCCGCGAACGGATGACCTTTGCGCTGTCCGGACGGCGTCGTGAACGGCGGTCCGACGCCGCTGAAGCCCGGATTGAAGTACACCTGCTCGCGGCCCATCGCCGACTTCACGCCGTCGTAGCGCGCACGGATGGCGTCGCGCAGGTCGCGATACGACTTCGGCGTCGCGGTCGTCTCCGTGAGGGCCGCCGCGGCTTCGTCCCACCGTGTGCAGCCCTGCGACGTCGCCTGCCCGCCGACCCACTCCGTCGCCTCGAGCACCACGACGCGCACGTCGCCGGCCGCGGCCGCAAGCGCCGTCGCGACGCCGCCGAAGGACGCGCCCGCGATGACGACGTCGTAGTCGAAACTCGCCACGTTGTTAGCCCGCGCTCTCGCGCGGTATTTTTCAGCCGCGCGCGCTCAGCGCCTCTTTGAGCGGCGGCGGCCAGGACGAGTCGTCGGTTCGGTCCGAAAAAACGGAACGATGGGTGCGTTCTACGCGTGGTTCGCCGATCGCCCCGCCGCCTACGACGGGATCGCAGTCGCGGCGACCTTCGTGTTCCTCGGGCTCGCCGTTCGCGGAGCGCCGGTTCGCGCTCGCTTCTTCGTCCCGGCCGTCGTCGGAACGTTCGTGGCGTGGCGGTGGGCGGCGATCGTCTTCGCCTACTCGTTGAATCCGGACGAAGCGCAGATGATCGCGAACGCGATCAAGGCGACGGTCGACATCGTACCGTGGCGCGGCATCGACGGTGCGACGATGGGGCCGCTCGACAGCGACGTCCTCGCGCTCCCGTGGCTCATCGGCATGCGGATCGGCTACCTCTCGACGCGCGTAATCGAGGCGGCGCTCGAGCTGGGAACGATCATCGCGGTGTACTGCGCCGGTCGCTGGACGTACGGCGAGCGGACGGCGCGCCTGGCGCTGATCCCGCTCGTCCTGCTGTGCGCGACCGTGACGTCGACCGACTTCCAGCACTATACGAGCGAAGTGTTACCGCTGTTCCTCGCGATGTGCGCGCTCGCGGCCTGCGCGTATCTCATGCGCGGCGGCCGGCCGCCGCGCGGCCGCACCGTTGCCATCGCCGTCGCGGGATCCGCGCTCGGGTGCGTACCGTTCGCAAAGCTGCAGGGGATCCCGCTGATGGTGCCCCTGCTCGCGTACCTCGCGTTCGCGATCGTGCGGAGCGCGGGCCGCCGGCGCCGCGAGGCGATCACGGCCGCCGCCGCGGTGCTCGCTCCGGCGGTGATCGTCGTCGGCGCCGTCCTCGTCACCGGGAACTGGTACGACGCGGTCGTCTCGTACATTCTGTGGCCGAGCTCGTACGTCGAAGCCGCGGCGGGTCGGACGTTCGATCTCGTGCGCCTCGCGCAGACGGTGCCGTCCTTCGCCGTGTTCGCGTCGCTCGCGGTCGTGGCGGCCGCGCTCGCGCTCGGAGCGGCCGTCGCGGCGCGCGTTCGCCCGACCGTTCCCGAGCTCGCCGCGACGGCGTCCGCGGTGCTGCTGGTGGCGGTGGGGGCGGTGTGCGTCGTCGTCCCCCACCGCGAATTTCCGCACTACCTTCACTTTCTCGTGTTCCCGCTGGCATGGCTCGTGACGAACGCGGTCGGCCTCGCCCGGCGCGCGCTGCGCGCGCGGCGCCGCGGCGACCGGATCGAGCGCGTCGCGGGTGCGGCGTTCGCGGCGGTGTTCGCGGCGGCGATGATCGCGGTGGCGCTGGTGCAGCCGACGATCCTGGTGCCGGCACTGCGATACGACACGCCGCCGCCGAGCGCCGTCGCGAGCGCGATCTCGCGGTACGCGCCGCCCGGCGACACGCTGCTGGTATGGGGGTGGATGGCGCAGTACTTCATCGACACAGACACGGTCGTCACCGGCCGCGACGCGAATTCCGCTCGCGAGCACGATGTCGGACCGTACCGTGACTACTTTCGCGCGCGGTACCTGCGCGATCTCGAGGCGTCGCCGCCGCACGTGTTCGTCGATGCGGTCGCGCCCGGATCATTCGGCTACACCGATCGTACGACGGAGGGTTTCGAGACCTTTCCGGAGCTGGCGCGGTTCATCGGGGCGCACTACGTGCTGCGCGCGGACGTCGGCGGCGTCCGCGTGTTCGTGCGTGCACGGTCTGACAGCGTCAGCCGCGCGCGCGCAGCGCCTCCTTGAGCGGCGGCGGCAACCGCGCCGGGCGCAGCGTGGCACGGTCGACGGCGGCGAGCACCAGCGTGCCGTCGGCGAGCCGCGTACCGTCGCCGCGCTCGATCGGAAACGCGAACGTCATCGAGGATCCGCCGAGCTTTCGCAGCTCCGCGCGGCACACGACCTCCTCGTCGAGCTTCGCCGGCGCGCGGTACTCGCACTCGAGACGCACCCGCGCGATCCACACGCCGTAGCGATCGGCGAGCACGCCGTACGAGAAGCCCGCGTCTCGGAAGAACTCCGTCTCCGCGGCCTCCATGAACCGCAGGTAGCGCCCGTAGTACACGATGCCCATGACGTCGACATCGCTCCAGCGTACGCGCTCGCGCACGGGCGGTCCGACGCGAACCGGATCGCGCGCTTCGCTCACATCAGATCTCGTATGCCCACGCGACCTCGTCGGCGGTCGGTCCCGCATCGCGCTGCGCGTATACCGCAGCGGCACCGTACGCGTACCGCGCGACCGGATCGATCTCGAGGTTCACGCGGTCGCCGGGGCCCTTCGTGCCGAGGGTGGTCCGCTTCACCGTCTCCGGGATCAGCGCGACCGTGAACCGCTCGGCGTTCACCGACGCTACCGTCAGGCTCACGCCGTCGATCGCGACGTAGCCTTTGTCGACGATGTACGGCGCGAGATCGTCGGGCAGCACGACGTGCAGCCGAAAGCCTTGACCTTCCGGCTCCTTCGCGAGAATGGAAGCCGTGCCGTCGACGTGCCCGTACACGAAATGTCCGCCGATACGATCGCCGACGCGCAGCGAGAGCTCGACATTGACGCGCGCGCCCGGACGCAGGCGATCGAAGCCCGTGCGCGCGACGGTTTCGGGGACGACGTCGAAGCGCATGGTGCGCCCGTCCACCGCGGTGACGGTCAGGCACGCGCCGTTGATCGCGACCGAATCGCCGATCGCGACCCCGTCGGCGATCGCATCGGGTGCCTCGACCGTCAGGGTCAGGCCGCGCACAGCATCGCCGTCCGCGGCGCCGACGGATCCGGCGTACGCGATCAGCCCGGAGAACACGAGGAGAGGTCCGCGGAAAGCAGCATGTCGTCGCCGACGCGTTCGATGCGGTCGAACCGCCACCCGTTCGCGCGCGACACATCGCCGCTCGCGAGCGCCGGAACGGCGCCGTCGGCGCGCAGCAGCAGCGGCGCGAGAATCCAGACGAGGCGCTGAACCAGACCGCCGGCAAGGAGGTTGCCGGCGAGCGTCGGACCGCCCTCGCACAGCACGCTCGCGATGCCGCGTTCGCGCAGCGCCGCCAGCGCGGCGCGCAAGTCGAGGCGCACAGCGCCGGGCGGCCCGACGGGAACGACGTCCGTGATGCCGTCGAGCGCGCCGTACGCCGCAACCGATCCAGCCGGCACGAGCACGATCGTCGCGGCGTAGGCACCCGGCGGCGCATCGGACGGCGCGGCGAACACCCGGCTCGTCGCGGGCACGTCGCCGGCCTCGCACGCGACGACGCGTACGTACGGCTTTCGCCGCGACGCGTGCGGTCGAACGGTGAGCTGCGGATCGTCGACACGCACGGTGCCCGCGCCGACCATGACCGCGTCGTGCTCGACACGCAGGTCGTGCGCGCGCTCGCGCGCGAGCGGGCCCGTGAGCCATTGCTGCGCGCCGGTGCGAGACGCGACGAACCCGTCGAGCGATGCCGCGATCTTCAGCGTCACGAACGGCAGCGCGTGCGTGACGGTCCAGCGAAAACGCTCGAGCAGCGCCGAGGCTGCGGCGTCGTCCCGCACGTCGACCGCGATGCCGCTCGCGCGCAGCGCGCGCACGCCGCCTTCCGCCGTGCGCGGATTCGGGTCGAGCGCGCCGACGACGACGCGCTCGACGCCGGCGCCGATCAGCGCGCCCGTGCAGGGCGGCGTGAGGCCGTGATGATTGCACGGTTCGAGCGAAACGTACGCCGTTGCGCCGCGCACGTCGTTGCCGCGCGCGCTCGCGTCGCGCAACGCTTCGACCTCCGCGTGCGGCTCGCCGCGGCGGCGGTGCCGGCCCTCACCGAGCGTCGCAGCGTCGCGCACGATGACGCAGCCGACGGGCGGATTCGGCGAGGCGTCGGCGATCGCACGCGATGCGAGCTCGACCGCGCGCGCGAGGTACGTGCCGTCGCGGTCTACGGCTTGACCTCGACGCCTTTCCAGAACGCGACGTAGCCTTCGATGTTCTTCGCCGCGTCTTTTGCCTGCGGGTAGTACCACGCCGCGTCGGGATTCCGATCGCCGTTGACCGCGATGGTGTAGTAGCTGGCCGTGCCTTTCCACGGGCACACCGTGTGCGTCTGCGAGGACTCGAAGTACTCGCGCTTCACGGCGTCGGGCGGAAAATAATGGTTGTTCTCGACGACTTCGGTGCGGTCGCTCTCCGCGAGGACCGCGCCTTTCCACACTGCTTTCACGCAGGTCATCGACACCGCTCGGCCTCCGTTGGTTCCGGCGGCTCGTCCCGGCGTGCGCGCGAGCGCGACGATGCGCCGCACGTTGACGCCCGCCGCGCGCAGCACGGCGAGCGCGTCGGCCGCGGTCGCGCCCGTCGTGACGACGTCGTCGAAGATCGTCGCACGCTCGGGCAGCGGCGCGCCGGGCCGGATGCGGAAGCGGCCGCCCGCCGCCAGCCGTGCGAGCCTGCCGCGGCCGGCCTGCGCGCGACCGCGCTTCTCGAGCACGTTCGCCCATGGCACCGCTCGGCGGCCGGCGAGCCGGCGCGCGATCTCGACGCTCTGGTCGAACCCGCGCGCGGCGGCTCGGGCGCGGGTCGTCGGCAGCGGGATCAGCGTGCCGATCAGCGGCGCTCGCGCCGCGAGCACGTCGGCGAAGAGATCGAGCGGATCGCGCTCGCCGTGCTTCAGCGCGACGATCGCGCGGCGCAGCGCGCCCTCGTACGCGCCGAGCGCGAACGCGGGGACGCCGTCGAGATCGAAGTCGACGGCGTCGTGGAGCGTCGGCGCGCACGCCGCGCACAGCGCGGGGCCGGGCGCATCGCACGCGGCACATGCCGGCGGAAACAGCCACGACCGCAGAAGATCCAGCACGCCGGTCCATCACGCCGGCAGGCGGACGCGGCTAGGGTGCTACGCCGGGCTCGGCTCGTTCGCGACGATCGCGCCGTCGAGCGTCGCGCCGTCGTCGACCATGTATCGCTCGCCGACGATCGTGTCGCGCACCGTCGCGCGCGCGCCGATCGTCGAGCCGTTCCATACGATCGCGCGGTCGAGCAGAGCGCCGGCGCCGACGCGCACGCCGTCGCCGACGACGGCCGGCCCCACGATGCGCGCGCCGCTCGCGATCTCGGCGTGCTCGCCGACGCGCACGGCCCCCTCGAGCGTCGCGTCGGTCGCCACGTGCGCGCTCGGCGGCACGCCGGTCGCGCGCGCGCCGCGAATCTGCACGCGGCCGCAGAGCACGTCCTCGGTCGCACGGCGGTACTCGTCCGGGGTGCCGACGTCGCGCCAGTACGCGCCGCGCAGGTGCATGCCGTAGAAGGGCAAGCCGTCGCGCAGCATCTCCGGGAACACTTGCTTGCCGAAGTCGTAGAACGTGTTCGCCGGGATGCGCTCGAAGATCGCCGGCTCGAACACGTAGATGCCGGTGTTCGCGAGCTTCGAGCGTTCCGTGCCCTTTGCGGGCTTCTCTTGAAAGCCGGTGATGCGCCCGTCGTCGCCGAGCACGACGACGCCGTACTGATCGACCTCCTCGACTTCGACCAGGCCGATCGTCGCGAGCGCGCGGCGCTGCGTGTGAAATTGCACGAGCGAGGCGAGATCGGCGTTCGTCAGATCGTCGCAGCCGACGACGACGAACGTGCGGTCGAACCACCCCTCCATCTGCTTGAGCGCGCCTGCGCTCCCCGTCAGCTCCACCTCGCGCAGGTAGTGCAGCTTCACGCCGTAGCCCGACCCGTCGCCGAACGCCGATTGCACGAGGCCGGCGAGGTAGAACACGTTGATCGCGACCTCGTCGTAGCCGAACGACGACAGCCAGCGCATCACGTGCCCGCTGATCGGCTCGCCGGCGACGGGTACGATCGGCTTCGGAACTTGCTTGGTGAGCGGGTAGAGACGCGTGCTCATGCCGCCCGCGAGAATCATCGCGCGCATCAGGAGCCAGTGTTCCCCGCTTTGCGGCGGCTCACGGCCTCGAGCAGCGCGGCGACCGCGAATCGCGGGAGCGCCAGCTGCCGCCGCCACCGGCGCGGCTCGCTCGCCAGCCGGTACGCCCACTCGAGACCCAGCCGGCGCAGCACGACCGGCGCGCGGCGCACCTTTCCCGCGTACACGTCGAGCGAGCCCCCGATGCCGACGCCCGCACCGCATCCGCTCGCCGCAAGATGGTGCGTCAGCCACAGCTCTTGTTTCGGAAAGCCGAGACCCGCGAGCAGCACGTTCGCGCCGGTCGCCCGAATCGCGGCCGCGACCGCATCGCTTTCGCGCTCGTCGAAGTAGCCGTCGCGTGCGCCCGCGATGCGCACGCCGGGATACCGCGCCTGCAGTGCCGCGGCCGCGCGCTCCGCCGTGTCTCGGCTGCCGCCGAGCAGGTAGAGCCGCACGTCTCCGCGCTCGGCGGAGCGCCGTGCGAGCGCGTCGACCAGCTCGACGCCGGTGACGCGCTCGCGCAGCGGTCCGTGGCGCAGCTTCGAGGCGATCAGCAGCCCGATCGTGTCGCACGTGACCACTGCAGCGCCGTTGACGGCGTCGCGAAATGCCGAGTTGCGTTGCGCCGCCATGACCATCTCGACGCCGAGCGTCACGACGACGCCCGCAGCGCGGGCGTTCGCGAGCGCGGCGATGCGCTCGACGGCCTCGTCGCGGCCGACGGCGTCGACGCGGCAGCCGAGGATCGTCATGCGCCTCAGGCGGTGATCGGCGAAGGCCGGTACGGCGCGACGAGCGGCTCGAGCGTCGCCTTCAGCGCGTCCGGCATCGCGCTGAGCGGCGGACGGCACGAACCGACGCTGAAGCCGAGCGTCCCCGTCGCCCACTTCACCGGGATCGGGTTGGTGATCGTGAAGAGTGCGCCGTTCAGCGGCGCGAGATCCTGATGGATGCGCGCCGCGGTGTCGACGTCGCCGGCATCGAACGCTTCGGCCATCGCCTTGATCTCGCGCCCGACGAGGTGTCCCGACACGGAGATCAGGCCGTAGCCGCCGACCGCGAGCGAGGGCAGGTACATGTGATCGTCGCCGCACCAGAACGTCACGTCGGCGCGCGCGCGCTCGCGCAGGATCGCGGTGAACTGGTTGATGTCCGACGTCGACTCCTTGATGCCCGCGATCGTGCGGTGCCGCCGGCACAGCTCCGCGAAGGTCGCGGGCAGCATGTTCGCCGCCGTTCGCCCGGGGATGTTGTAGACGATCAGCGGCAGCGCCGTCGCCTGCGCGACCGCGCCGAAATGCGCGAGCATCCCCTCCTGCGTGGGCTTCACGTACGACGGCACGGTGATCAGCGCGGCGTCGACGCCGCACTGCTCGGCCGCCTTCGTGAATTCCACCGACTGCCGCGTGTTGTTCGTGCCGGTGTTCGCGACGACGACGCCCGAATCGCCGAGCGCGCGCTTCACGGCGCGGAACAGCGTGAGCTTCTCGTCGGCCTCGAGCGCGTTGCCTTCACCGGTCGAGCCGGCGACGACGACGCCGTCGTTCCCGCGCTCGATGAGGAAGCGCGCGAGGCGCGCCGCCTCGTCGACGTCGACGTCGCCGTTCGCGTCGAACGGCGTGACCATCGCGGTCAGGAGTCGACCCAATGACTTCATCGTGCCACCGCTCCTCGGCCGAGGCGGAACGCGTCGTGCAGCACCTGTTCGGCAGTGCGCGCCTGGTCCGCCGGGACCAGAATCGAGATCGTGATGTTGGAGTCCGTCGAGTGGATGATCTCGACGTCGGCGTCCGTCACCGCCTTCACGACGCGATAGATGACGCCCGGCGTGCCGCGCATCCCGGCGCCGACGACGGAGATCTTCGCACAGTGCGGCCGCATGCGCAACGCAAGGTTGAGGTCGGCGAGCGCCGGACGAACCGCGTCCGCGTGCTCGTCGTCGACGATGAAGAAGACGCCCGCGTCGTTGACGTTGACCATGTCGACCGAAATGCGGCGCTCGGCGACGCGCGCGAGCACGTCACGGTCGACATCGGCGCGATCGACGTCGTCGGTGAGGCCTTGGATGATGCGGCAGAACGTCACGTTGGAGATCACCGTGAGCCCGGTGACCGGACGCTGCGGATCCACGGGCCCCTCGTCGTCGACCGTCGTGCCGACGTTGCTGCGCAGCCCCTTCACCATATACGGCGTGCGCGTCGCGTGCGCGAGCTCCGCAGCCTTGTGGTGCATCACCTTCGCGCCGTTGCCGGCGAGCTCGACCATCTCCGCCTGCGTCGCGCGCTCGACCGGGTGCGCGCCCGCGACGCGCCGCGGATCGGACGTCATGACGCCCGACACGTCGGTGTAGATCTCGACCGCGGACGCCCCGAGCGCATCGCCGAGCGCGACCGCGGTCAGGTCGCTGCCGCCGCGGCCGAGCGTCGTGATCGCGCCGTCCGCCGTCCCGCCCTGGAACCCCGCAACGACGGGGATCACGCGCCGCTCGAGCAGCGCGCGGACGTGCGTCGCGTCGACCTCGACGATCTCGGCGTCGCCGAAGTCGCCGTCCGTCGTGATGCCGGCTTGCAACCCGGTCATCGCTTGCGCCGGCGCGCCGAGACTGCACAGCAGCTCGGCAAACACCGCGCACGCGATCATCTCGCCGCACGCCAGCAGCAGATCGCGGTTCGCTCCGTCCGGCGCCGGCCCGAGCAGCGCCGCGAGCGAATCGGTCGCATACGGCTCCGGTGCGCGGCCCAATGCGGAGCACACGACGACGGGCGAATCGCCGCGCCGCACGACGTCCAGCACGCGCGACGCGGCGATCTCGCGAAGCTCGTGCGTCGCAAGCGAAGAGCCGCCGAACTTCTGCACGAGAATCACGGCTCTTTGTCATCCTGAGCTCGTCGAAGGGCGGGGTGTCGTGAGCGCACCAGCAACTCGAGGATCTGCACGCCGTTCGTCGCGGCGCCCTTGCGCAGCTGGTCGCCGACGACCCACATCTGGAACCGCGTCCCGCTCGCGTCGTCGGGCTCGGCGCGCACGCGGGCGACGTGCACGAGGTCGGTGTCTTCGACGTCTCGCGGCGTGACGATCCCCCGCTCGTGCAGTACGACGCCGTCCGCGTCGCGCAGCGCGTCGTGGAGCGCCGCGACCGTCGTGGGCTGCGCGGTCTCGATGAACACGGCTTCGCTGTGCGCGCGCATCACCGGCACGCGCACCGTCGTCGCTGCCAGCACGAGGTCGGGCCGGCCGAGCATCTTGCGCGTCTCCGCGACGACCTTCTGCTCTTCGCCCGTGTCGCCGTCGCCCTCGAAGCTGCCGACCTGCGGCACGACGTTGCGATGGATCGGCGCGGCGAACGTTCCGTCCGGCGGATCGCCGCCTTGCTCGCGCGCGAGCGCGTCGAGCCCGGCGCGACCCGCGCCGCTGACCGCCTGGTACGTCGCGACGCGCACGCTGCGCAGGCCGGCGGCACGCTCGATCGGCGCAAGCGCGACCGTCAGCACGATCGCCGTGCAGTTCGCAACGGGGAAGATGCGGTGCTCCGGCTCGACTGCGTGCGCATTGACTTCCGGGATCACCAGCGGTACGCCGGGCGCCATGCGGAACGTCGAGGAATTGTCGATCACGACGGTGCCCGCGTCGGCGAGCGCCTGTGCGAGCTCGGCGCTCGCATCGTCGCTCGATGCGAAGAACGCGACGTCGAGCCGGTCGGCGATGAGGCGCTCGCGCGTCGCGCCGGCGACCGGCACGATCGCGCCGCGAAACTCGAGCCCGTCCGCGCGATCGCGCGACGCGTACGCCAGCAGCGCCTCGACGTTGACGTCGCGCTCCTCGAGCACGCGCAGGATCGTGCCGCCGACGACGCCGGTCACGCCGATGATCCCGATGCGCAGCGGCGGCGCCTCGTTCTCCAGCGCGGCGACGCCGGCAGCCATCGGCTCCATCACGACAGCACGTCCTGAGCTCGTCGAGAAGCCAGCATCCGTTCGACGATCGCGTCGAGCCCGATCACGAGCCCGCGCTGCTCGCGCACGGAGCGAACCGCCGCGACGATGCCCGGGCCGAACGACTCGCGCGCGAGCGAGTCGTGGCGGATCGTCAGCGTTTCGCCCGTCCCGCCGAAGATCGTCTCCTGGTGCGCGACCAGTCCCGGCAGCCGGACGCTGTGGATCGGCGGCAGCGGCGCGCCGGCCTCGCGGATGCGGCGCGCGGTCAGCTTTGCCGTACCGCTCGGCGCGTCGCGCTTCGCGTCGTGGTGGAGCTCGACGATCTCGGCGCGCGAGAACACGTGCGCCGCCTGCGAGGCGAACCGCATCATCAGCACGGCGCCGAACGAGAAGTTCGGCACGAACATTGCGGGCACGCCGGCGGCGTCGCACCGTGCTCCGAGCGCCGCGAGATCGTCATCGGTCCAGCCGGTCGCACCGATCACGACGGGCACCCGAGCGTCGATCGCGCCGCGCGCAACATCGAGGGTCGTCGGGTACACCGTGCAGTCGACGATCGCGTCGAGGCCCGATCCGACGAACGCCGCCAGATCGCTGGTCGTCCTGGCGCCCGACACCGTCTCGCCCGCGCGGCGCGCGAACGCCGCCGACAGCTCCATGCCGTCGGCGGCGTCAATTGCCGCACATGCGACGCGCCCGAGCCGTCCGAGCGCGCCCGCCACGCCGATTCTCACGGCGTCTGCGCTCGGTGTCTCATCCGAGCGCTGCTAGACTTTCTCCAGGGGAGCGTATTTGAGCATGACCATCTTCTGTCCGACGTTCGGGAAGTTGATCGTCAGCAGCCCATCGCCGCCCGCGCCGACGGTGTTGACCACGGTGCCCTCGCCCCACTTCGGGTGTCGCACCTTGTCGCCGGGACTCAAATCCATGCCGACGCCGGCGCCGGCGTTCTCGTGGATCGAAACCTCGCGCCAGCGCCCGCCGCCGGGACGCGGCCCGATGCCGACGCCGCCGATCACTTCGACGGACGGCATCTCCTCGATGAAGCGCGACTTCGGATGCGAGAACGTGTTGCCGAACAGCGTGCGCCGCGCCGCGAAGCTCAGGTAGAGCCGATCCATCGCGCGCGTCACGCCGACGTACGCCAGGCGGCGCTCCTCTTCGAGCTCCGTCATGTCGGTCAGCGCGCGCGTGTGCGGGAAGACGCCCTCTTCGAGCCCCGTCAGGAAGACGATGGGGAACTCGAGGCCCTTCGCCGCGTGCATCGTCATCAGGGTGACGAACGACGAGTCGGGGTCGAGGGTGTCGATGTCGCTGATCAGTGCGATGTTGGCGAGGAAGTCGTCGATCGTCGAGCCCGTCTCCGGGTTTTGCTCGTACTCGCGCGCGACGCTGATGAGCTCTTGCAAGTTCTCGACGCGCGCGCGGCCGTCGGGCGTCTCGTCCGCCTGCAGCTCACGCAGGTAGCCGGACTCCTCCATCACGGCGACGAGCAGGTCGCTCACGGAAAACGACTGCGCCTTCTCCCGCAGGTCGTTGACGAGCTCGGCGAAGCGCTCCAGCTCGCGCTGCTTCTTCGGCACCGCGCGCTTGAGCAGGTTCGAGTCGAACACGGCCTGCCCGACCGACACGCCTTCCTTGTTCGCGGCTTCCAGCAGCGACGCGAGCGTCTGCTGGCCGATCGAGCGGCGCGGGACGTTGACGATGCGGCGGAACGCGACCGCGTCCGACGGGTTCACGATGTACCGGAGGTAGGACAACATGTCCTTGACCTCGGTGCGCGCGTAGAAGCCGACGCCGCCGACCACGCGATACGGAATGCCTTCGGCGAGGAAGCCTTCCTCGAAGTAGCGCGACTGCGCGTTCGTGCGGTACAGGACGAGGAAGTCGCGGTACGCGGCGCCTTCGCGCACGTGCTCCTTGATCTTCTCCATCACGTAGCGCACCTCGGCGCGCTCGGACTCGGCCTGGAACGCCGTGATCTTTTCGCCTTCCGCGCGCTTCGTGAAGAGCTTCTTCGGATGGCGTCCCGCGTTGTGCGCGACGAGCTCGTTCGCGGCTTCGAGCACGGTCTGGGTCGAGCGGTAGTTCTCCTCGAGCTCGAAGACGCGCGCGCCCGGAAAATCTTCCTCGAAGCGCAGGATCATGCGGTAGTCGCTGCCGCGCCACGAATAGATCGACTGATCGTCGTCGCCGACGACCGTGATGTTACCGTGCTCCTTCGCGAGCGTCGCGACGAGACGGTACTGCGCGTAGTTGACGTCCTGATACTCGTCGACCAGGATGTACTTGAACTTCGACTGGTAGCGCGTGCGCGCATCCTCGTCGTCGTCGAGCAACTTGATCGCGCGGGCGATCAAATCGTCGAAGTCGAGGCCGTTCGACTCGGCGAGACGCCGGTCGTACTCGCGGTATACGTTCGCGTAGCGCTCGCCGGCGAACGAGGGGTTCTTCGACTCGTACTCGTCCGGCGACCAGAGGTTGTTTTTCGCCTTCGAGATCTCGGCGAGCGCCGCGCCGGGCGCGATCTGCCGCTCATCGTAATCGAGGTCGGTGATGACGTCGCGGACGATCGCCCGCTGGTCGGCGTCGTCCATGATGGCGAAGTTCGACGCGATGCCGATCTTGCGGCCGTCGCGGCGCAGCATCCGCACGCACATGCTGTGGAACGTGCCGACCCACAGATCGCGGGCCGGCGCGCCGACCATCCGCTCGAGGCGCGACTTCATCTCGCCCGCAGCCTTGTTCGTGAACGTCACGGCGAGGATGCGATCCGGGAAGACCTTCTTCCGCTCGAGGAGGTACGCGATCCGGTGTGTGAGCACGCGGGTCTTGCCGGAGCCCGCTCCCGCGAAGATCAGCACGGGGCCGTCGGTATGCTCGACGGCCGCGCGCTGGACGTCATTCAATAGTTCTTTCTGCGCCAGCATTACGAGATTGTTCGCCACGCACGGTAGTTTGGCCTAGTCGGCATGATTGAGGCGTCGTTCGGACGGCGGAATGGCCGTTCGTCCCGGAGAAATCGCCTGGTCCCTTCGTCAAGGAGCGCGCGTCATCGACCACGGCATCCTTTCGCGCTCGCAGCGGCGCACGCTCGCCGCCGTCGTCGACGCGTTCGCGCCGCCGGATGCCGACGCGACCGCGACGCTCGCGATCGTCGAAGGCGCGTTCGCGCGCCTCGCGCCGCACAAGCGTTCGAAGCTGCGGTCGGTGCTGACGCTGCTCGCGACGCCGCTCGCGGAGCTCGTGATGGCCGGACGGCCGGCCGGTTTCGCGCGCCTCGACCGCGCGCGGCGCGAACGGGCGCTGCGACGAATGTCGGCGATCCGCGCGCTGCGGCCGGCATTCGACGCGTTCGCGCGGCTCGCGCTGTTCGCGGCCTACGCCGCCGAAAGCGCCGGCCGGAGCGCGGTGTGGGATCGGCTCGGCTATCCCGGGCCGCGCCGCGACGTTCCCGCGATCGATCCGCTGCCGCTCGCGCCGCCTCCCGCGGGCGCCCGCATCGTCGCCGACGCGGTCGTCGTCGGAATCCGGCGCGGGCGGCGGAGTCGCGGCCGCGCTGCTGGCGCGGGCGGGGATGCGCGTCGTCGTGCTGGAGGCCGGACCGGCGTTCGAAGCGGTCGCCGCGCGGCAGCGCGAGATGGAGTCGTTCGATCGGCTCTATCTCGAAGCGGGTCTGTGCGCCAGCGACGACCTCGGCGTGTCGGTGCTCGCCGGCGCGTGCATCGGCGGCGGGACGACGGTGAACTGGTCGACGTCGCTTCGACTGCCGCCCGCGACCGCGGCGGAGTGGTCGCGCGCGATCGGCCGGCCGACTCTCGCCGCCGAGCTCGCGGACGCGTACGACGCCGTCGAGACGCGGCTCGGCGTGACGGCGGCGAGCGCGCACAACCGCAACAACGCCGTCATCGTCGACGGCTGCACGAACCTCGGCTGGAACTGGCGCGCGATCCCGCGCAACGCGGACTGCGCTCGCGAGGGCTGCGGCTACTGCGGCTTCGGCTGCGCGTACGGCACGAAGCGTTCGACGGCGGTGACCTACCTGCGCGACGCGGTCGATGCGGGCGCGCAGGTGTATGCCGACGCACGCGTCGGGCGCGTGCGGCTCGAAGCGGTCGAAGGCGGCGGCCGTCGCCGTGTCGCGGGCGTCGATGCGGTCATCGCGGACGGCGCGTCGTCACGCGCGCTGTCCGTCGACGCGCCGCTCGTCGTCGTCGCGGCGGGCGCGCTGCGCACGCCCGGCGTGCTCGCGCGCAGCGGCGTCGCATCGCCGCACCTCGGCAAGCATCTTCATCTGCACCCGACGAGCGCGCTTTCGGCGAAGTTCGACGCGCGCGTGGAAACCTGGAACGGCGTGATGCAGAGCGCGCTGTGCGATCGCTTCGCCGACGTCGAGGCGACGAGCTCGGGACAAGCGGGCTTCGGCGCGACGATCGAAGCGGCGCCCGCGCATCCCGGCCTGATGGCGCTGGCGCTCCCGTGGAAGAGCCGCGACGAGCACGCCCAGACGATGACGGACGCGGCGTTTCGCGCGAGCCTGATCTCGCTCACCCGCGATCGCGGCGAAGGTTCGGTGAGGCTCGACGCGCGCGCCGACATCGCATACGCGATCGCGCCGGACGACGCGCGCCGTCTCGCGCGCGGGCTCGCCGGCACGGCGCGCATCGCGCTCGCCGCGGGCGCCACGACGGTGCGGACGCTGCACGCCGATCCGCTCGAGCTCACCGCCGCGGACGCGCGGGACGGCGGGCTCGAGCGCTTCGAGGCGGAGCTGCTGCGCCGCGCGGACGCGCGCGCGCCGATCGGGCTGTTCTCCGCGCACCAGATGGGGACGGCTCGGATGGCCGCCGCGCCGGACGCCGGCGTGATCGACCCGGACGGGCGCGTGTTCGGCGTCGAGGGGCTCATCGTCGCGGACGCGTCGGCGTTTCCGTCGGCATCGGGCGTCAACCCAATGCTGACGATCATGGCGCTCGCCCACCGGGCCGTCTCCGCGCACCTGCGCGCACGGAGCGGTTCGGCGACGACCGCCGCCGTGTGAGGGAGCCGGCGCTTTACGGTTCGTTCGCGACGCGCGCGTTCTCGGCGACCGCCGAGCCCGGCGGAATCTGCGAGTCGTGCCCGATCACCGCGCCGCGCCCGACGACCGCGCCCGCGCCGATGCGCGCGCGGCTCGCGACGATGGTCCACTCGAGCCGCGCGTCGCGTTCGACGACGACACCGTCCCATAACAGCGAATCGGAGACGACCGCGTTCGGCCCGATGCTGCAGTCGTCGCCGAGCACGGCGTAGGGCCCGACGACGGCGCTCGGATCGACGCTGCAGCGCTCGCCGACGAAGACCGGCGGGCGCACCGCGGATGCGGGAATCGTCTCGCGCCCGGGTCCATCGACTTCCGGGCGCAGTCCGAGCGGCATGACGCCGTCGAACACGTGCCGGTGCGCGCTAAGGTACGCCTCGGGCTTCCCGAGATCGATCCAGTAGTCGGCCGTCGTGAACGCGTACAGCGCGCAGCCTTCGGCGATCAAGCGCGGAAAGGTCTCGCGCTCGATCGAGACCGGTCGCCCCGACGGTATGGCGTCGAGTACCGCACGGTCGAGCAGGTACGTGCCGGCGTTGATCTCGTTCGTCGGCGCTTCGTCGCGGGCCGGTTTCTCGACGAACGCACTGACGCGTCCCGATGCGTCGTGCACGACGCAGCCGAACGCGCTCGGATCCTCGACGCGAATCAGGTGCAGCGTTCCGATGCCGCCCTTCTCGCGATGGAAGCGCATCATCGCGCGCAGATCGAGCGAGGTCAGCACGTCGCCGTTCAAGACGAAAAATGGGCCGTCGATGTACTGCTCGACGTTCTTGAGCGCGCCGGCGGTGCCGAGCGGCGTCTCCTCGACGACGTACCGCAAGCGCAGTCCAAGCCGCGAGCCGTCGCCGAAATATGACGTGATCGCCTCGGGCAGGTAGCCCGCCGGCAGGATGACGTCGTCGATGCCCGCGTCCTTCAGCCGGCGCAGCGTCCGCTCGAGGAACGGCATGTTCATCACGGGGACCATCGGCTTCGGCGTCTCGAGCGTCAGCGGCCGCAGCCGCGTCCCCTCACCGCCGACGAGGACGATTGCCTGCACGGGACAGAGTGTATCGATCGCGGGCGCGCGGATGCCTGCCTCGCACGCACTCGCGGCAGTGTGCCTGCACGCTGGCACAGCGGCCAAGTAGGCTCGGGACATGGCAAGCAAGGGGTGCAGAATCCGATACGACTGGAGCGCGGTACAGCGCTTCTATGACGAAGGCCACGGCCGCGACGAGTGCATGTCGCAGTTCGGCTTCACGATCATCGCGTGGTACAAAGCGATCCGGCGCGGCGCGCTTCGCGCGCGGCTGCAGCGCCAACGCATGATCGATTGGCCGGCGGTGCAGCGCTATTACGACGAAGGTCACAAGTATCGCGCCTGCAAGCAACGGTTCGACTTTGCGGCTGCCTCGTGGTCGAAGGCCGTCAAACGCGGCGATCTCGTCCCGCGCCCGCGACAACCGCCTCTCGAACTGATCTTGCGAAACAGCCGAAGCCGCTGTACCATAAAGCGTCGTTTGCTGTTGGCAGGAAAGCTCACGAACCGCTGCGATATTTGCGGCCTGAGCGAGTGGGTCGGCAAACCGCTCTCAGTCCAAATCGATCACATCAACGGCGTACGGGACGATCACCGCATCGAGAACTTGCGAATGCTCTGTCCGAACTGCCACAGTCAGACCGAAACGTTCGCCGGCAGAAAGCGGCGCCTCCAAAACAAGCAAACGCTATCCCGGGTCGTCTAATGGTAAGACGGCAGCCTCTGGAGTTGCTTATCGAGGTTCGAGTCCTTGCCCGGGAGCACAATACAAGCGGCCCTATCGTCTAGAGGCCTAGGACGCCGCCCTCTCACGGCGGTAACACGGGTTCGAATCCCGTTGGGGCTACATTTCAGTGCTCGGAAGTCGTCGTTACTGCACGTAACCTCGTGCCTGCCGGTGTATCTACGGCGCGCCAGCACTAGGCGTAGCGTCCCACCCGAGAACGCGAGCCACGAGTTCCGTGCGATTGCGGCTCTCCGTCTTTTCGAGCATGCTGTTGATGTGGTCTTGAACGGTAGAGGACGTGATGCTCAATCGCGCGGCGACGTCTTCGAGCCGATCGCCGTCGAGCAGAAGCGCCAGGACCTGAACTTCGCGCGGCGAGATATGGTACCGCGCGGCGGCGCCTATCAATGAATTGCTGGGACGAAACCGGTCAACGTGCACACCGATGAACAGCCCGATCGGACCCGAGAGCGGTTGCGTGCGCACTACCAGAAACGGAACTGGATGAGCAACCCCCTTCTCCTTGACCGACTGCCCCGACCAGGCCGCGGTCAATTCTCGCACGGTGTTTTCGAGCAGCACGGGAAGACGTTCGGAAATTCGCGTGTAGAGGCCGGTCAGTGCGATGCGGCGCTGTTCTTCCTCGCTCCAGGCCAGAACGACTTGAAGATCGCTGTCGAGAACGTAGAAGGCGCCCTCCTGCCGCTCGATGAGAGGGGGGTCAGTACGCTCGACGGACTCGGTAATCGGCGGCCGCGGCGGTTGTAGTCGCAACGCGGACAACTGATCGGAGACGGCATCCAGCGCGAGCGTGAGCACGCTGATCTCGCTGGATGTGAACGGACCGAGTGCTGACGTGCGGAGCAGCGTCAGGATGCCATAATTCGTGCGGGCATCCGCGAACAGCAGCGTAATCCCGCTCGCGAACTCGTCGAGACTGCCCAAGGTCGCCGCTATTCTCGCACCCGCGCGACCCTTGCTGCGCTGACGCTTGAACTCGGCGGTGAGGCCGTGGACGCCGTGCGCACGCGAGCCGAACGCCGTCACGACGTCCCCGTTTGGGTCGATCCGCGCGAAGGTCCACCGGGACGCCGGTACGACCGCGAGAATCTCGGACACGATCGGGAACGCAGGGTCCGACTCGGGCAGGCCGGCGGGCGTCCTTCCCCCGTTGGCCTTTTTCACGGCCGCCTCACGATCTCCCGATACCCATCGTTTTGAGGCAGCCGCACGGCGCCACCGCCGCGCACAAAGCGGCGCGCGGTGGACCTGCCGGGTTCGGATCGGCCGCTTTCACGGTGCTTCGATTACGGTTCGCCTGCTAGGATGATCGAAGGCACCGTTCCGAGCGGCTGCCCGCGTCGGCGCCACCTGCCGCGCGCTTGCGTTCCGAAAGCCTTCGTAGCAATGGGTTCTCTCTGCTGTCTGGCGGGCGTGGATCCGGCCGCCGTCCCCATGTTCAGCGCGGTGTTCCGCGCGGTTGGCCTGCGCATGGCACGAACACCATCACGACTCGATGTCGTGGAGCTGCATGCAGCCGCACCGGACCTGCTCGTGTGTGACGTCGACGACCTCGACATCGATCCGCTTGAGTTGCTTCGTCAAATTCGCTTCGTTCTCCCGGGGTGCACGATTGCAGTATTCACCAGCAACATGGACCGATCGTGGGGGGCGGCATGCCACCGCGCGGGCGCGAACTGCCTGCTCGCGAAGACGTCCGGCGAGCGGCGGCTCGCAGCCGGCCTGCGCGGAGCTCTCCTGAGCGGCTGCTATACCGATCCCCGTTTCGCGGCGTGAGCGCACAACGACAAGACGCGAACGGCGCGCTCTCTAGGGCAGCAGCGTTCCGGAATGGAGCGTTCGAGCCGCGTACGACCCTGTGGAACTCGCCGGCTCGCGGCGCACGGGCCGGCGGCGATTGGTGCGACGTGATTGCTCTGTCGGACCATTCGATCGCTTTGACCATCGGAGATGTGTCGGGGCACGGCCCGCCTGTCTCCGGAGCCATGGCGGCGGTGCGTTCGTGCATCCTCGGTTCGCTGCGACGGGGAAACGTTCCGTCGCATGCGCTGAGCATAGCCAACGAGGTCGCGTGCGAGATGAACGGCGGAACCGTCATCACCGCCGTCGTCGCGACGCTCGACATGCGTACGCGGGTCCTAACGTTCGCGAACGCGGGCCATCCGCCGCCGCTCATGCTGACCGCCGATGGTCATGTGTTCTTGCACAGCGTACCCGGCGACATTCCACTCGGTATATTCAAGCACGACCGCGCATCCGATCGCCCGTTCGACATTCCGCGTCAATCGTTGCTGGTGTTCTACACCGACGGCATAACGGAGCATCAGAGAGATCCCGTGCGTGGCGAGGCAGAACTCATTCACGCCGCTCGGCTCGCGTTCGAGCGCCCACAGCCGAATGACGCGCATGCGGTCGCGCGATACGTCTTCGGTGCCGGGCGTGGCCGCGACGATGCCGCCGCAATCGGGCTGCGGATCGGTTGACGCCGATGCGCAGCGCGCAGACGCCGCCCCCGGCCGGAACGTCCTTCTTTTCCACCGCCGCTGCGAGCAGCGAGCGCGTACCATGTCCGCGGTGAGCCTCGATATCATGGTCCCTAGCCGGCAGACCGTCGTCGGACCGCGCCTGCACACCATCTTGACGTCGTATGCACAACGCGGAGAATATGCAGCTCGGCGCGCTCGCCGATCGCGTGGCTTTGACCCGCGTCGCCGAGTCCAGCCTGCGGCTTTTTCTGCTGCGCTTGCGCGAAGACGTATTTTGAAGAAGTGCAACGAAGCGAGCTCTCAATACGGCAGCAGCACCAGTGCATTCGAGGCGAGTGAAAGCGCCGTCGCGCCCACCGATTCGCGGGACGGCGATATCGTGAAATTCACGGAGACGTCGTGACCCGCGACGGGCGCAATCTGTTGCGGCACCCGTGACGCGCGTGCTTCGAGAGAAATCGGCCGCCGGCGAGCGCCAACCGCAGGCTCGCGCGCGCACGCGCGTACGTCGTGAGCGCACGTTTCGCGATGCGAAACCGGTTCACAGGTGGGGCAATGCCACGCGGCGCGGGTATGCTAACGGAGAAGAGCGCGCGCCGCCGCACCGTCCAGCAGCAAAACTGCATGAAGAGGAACGGCTGCCAGCGTGGTACCGCATGTCCGAGCAGGCGCGCACACCTTTGTCAGAAATCGAGGACGAGTCCGTGTGGGACTGGTCGGCGGACGTGTCCTGCGCTTCGCAGGGCGCAGCGGCTCGGCTGGATTTCCGCGCGTACCTTGCGCGATTCGCTACGATAGAATCGGACGTCGGCGCCGCCGAACTCATCTTCGGCGAACTCCTCGCGAACGTCGTGCGGCACGCCGACGGGGTTGGGACATTCCGGCTGCAGTGGCGCGATCGGCATGCGCGTCTGGTCGTTGAGGACGGCGGGCGCGGCTTCCGCGAAACGCCGCGTCGGTCGCTGGAGGACCCCAGTTCAGAGGACGGGCGCGGTCTCGTACTCATGAGCCGCTTCGCGCTCGAGATCTCCCTCGGCAACCGCCCCGCGGGCGGCGGTCGCGTGGAGGTTCTCCTGCCGGTCGAACGGTCGCGTGCCTAACAACGCGTCGCCGATGATCGAGCTCGGCCGCATGGTATCCGCATGGATAGCTTTTTCTACGACCGTTGGGTGAAGGAGTACATCATCGTACAAGAGTGCGAAGCGAATGCGTTGGGACGGTGCCCGCCACGCGAACCGAAGGTCCCGCCGCTCGCCGGAATCTCGGCGTCATGACGGTCCACGATCGGCTCGTCGCTTTGGGTGCGGTCGACCGCGAGGCCGTCGAAGCCGAAGCGCTGCTCTCACGCGGTCTGGCTATCGGCCGCGCGGTCATGGTCACCGAGGCGGTCGTTGCTGCCGCGCGCGACGGCGACGCAAAGCTCGTGGCGACGCTGTTCGCCGCGACGGCACACGAACTGGACGCCGAGCGTATTCGCGCCGAGGCCGAGAAAAAGGTCGCCGAGCAGTTATACGAGGCCTTCCAGCAACAGCTTCCCGTGCTGCGGAGCCTGGGGTTCTCCGCGACGTATGTGCCCGCGAGTTCCGGGGCGATTGGCGGCGACTGGTACGACGCGTTCGAGTTACCGGACGGCCGCATCCTGTTCTCGATCGGAGATGTCGCCGGTCACGGTGTCGAGGCCGCGGTCGCGATGGGCCGCGCGCGGCAAGCGATCCTCGCCGTCGCGCTCGGGGCGACGGATCCCGGCGAAGTGTTCGAGCGCGCGAACGTGACGATGATGCTCCAGGACACGAAGTTCGCGACCGCTATCTGCGGGTACGTCGACCCGGCCACGCTGCGCGTGACCTACGCGACCGCCGGGCACCCGCCGGCGATCATGGTCGGCGTCGACGGCGTCGCACGGCACCTCGCCTACGACGGGCTGCCGCTCGGCGTCGCGCACGATGCCGCATACCCCAGCTTCGAAGTACAGGCGGAGCACGGCGCTCTTCTCGTGCTGTACACCGACGGGCTGCTCGAATACGATCGCGACCTGCTCGCAGGCGAGCGACGAATCCTCGAAGCGGTCTCCACGATCGCATCCCGCAGCATCGACAACCCCGCCGCTGCGATTCGGGACGCGATCTTCGCGCACTACGAACCGTCCGACGACGTGGCGATCATGACGATCGCGTTCGCGCACCACCCCTCTGACGAGACGGCGGAGGGCGCGCCGCTATGGTCAGTCGGCGTGCGGGGCGTGCGCGCGCCACTTGCCTCGCGCGGTTCGACGCGCGTCAACTCATTGCCGACAGCCCAAGGGTCAGCGCGTGATGTAACGCAGCCGGCGGACGGTACGCTCGCGGAAGACCTAGCCGACGGCGCACCCACGAGAACCGCGCTACGGCGCGGTTTTTTTTCAGAAGACGAGTGCCGTACGGTTGCCAACGGAACTCCACCAATGCTCTGCAACCGTTCGCTGCCGGCTCCTGCAGGAGAGCGACTCGCCGTCGCCGGAATCGGCGGCGATGCGACGCTTGGTACAGAACCTCTTCATTCTCGCGACGGTACTCGTGATGTTCGGTTCAATGGCGTTTCCCGCGCGCGCCGACATCGACGTGACGGGGACGTACCGGATCGTAACGGGCACCGGAAAGCACATGATCGTAACGCTCATCGAGACCGACAACAATGCGGTCGACGGCATGTACGCCTCAGGCACCGGCGTCGCCGGCCGACTCCACGGCACGTGGAACCACGACTACACGATGATGAGCTATACGTGGGAAGAGCGCTCCAGCGACTCCAACAACGGCACGACCAAGGGTGGTTGGGGCAACATGACGTGGAACGACGACGGATCGCGGATGCAAGCGCGCTGGGGCTTCCAGAATCAGGGCAGGTCCGTCGGGTTGTGGAACGCGGTGAAGCTCCAGCCATAGTCGGCTGTAGACATCAAGCCGACCGTCCCGACGACGGAAATGCGGCGCAGCCGCCAGACGGGATCCTCCGGAAGGACTACTGCGATCCGACGAGCCGCGGCGCAAGCATCGCGATCAGCGTCGCCGCCTCGACGACGCGTACCGGCCCAACCGACTCGTCGTCGTCGCGGTAGAACTCGGCCGCCATCCGCTCGGCGTCGAAGGTCGTGACGTTGACCGGACGCGAACGGCGGATGCCGCAGATCGGCAGGCTCATGTGCCGGACGCGTTCGATCGCGGCGTCTAACGCTACCGCCGCCGTGAGCGTGCACACGCAAAACGTCGCTTGCGCCCCGGGACAGCCGTTTTCATCGTGGCGCCCGATGCCATGGCCGCACGCGCACACGGCTATTGCCAAAATCGCGTCATCTGATTCCATCGGACCTCCGCTTGCAACGATCTCCGACGAAGAGACCATCGGCAATCTGAGGGCCGTCCTGCAGCCGAAGGGGCCGACAAGGTGGCCTAGCGCCGTTCGCGCCAACCGTACGGAGCAGGCGCATAGCGCGCGGCGGAACGGGGCGCAGACCGGTACACCTCCCGATCGCGCACGATGATGCGCGACACGCCGACGTAGCGCGGTCGAACGAAATAGCCCGGTCGAACGATGTATCTCGGAGCTCGGACATAGCGCGGTCCCGCATAGACGCGCACGGCGTACGACGGGACGGCATAGACGACCACGGGAACCGGCATGACCGCCGGCACGCGCACGGCATACGACGGCGCACCCCCAGAGATCGCATACGACGGCGGAGCCGGCGCGACGACCGGCTGCACCGGCTCGGCGACGGCGGCCTGCGCGACCCGCGATTGCGGCGCTGCGGTCGCCCGCGCGGCCGCGACGAGCCGACGCGGCGTACGCACGTACGAGAGGTTGCCACAGACGCTCGGAATGTACGCGGTCAGCACGCCGCCCGGTTCCTGCACCGCGGCCGCGTAGCCGTGCTCGTTCGCCGGAATGACGACGTCCCGTAGCACTTGGACGCGCCCATCGCGATACTCGCTCATCGCGTCGAGATGCCGCGGCACGACGACTAATCGTGCGCGACCGCTCTCAAACGCCTCGTCGACGAGCGCCCGTTCAGTCGACGAGAGCCCGAGTTTGCGCGACGCGTCGTCATAGCGCACGCGATGCGCTCGGTACGCATTCGCCAACGCGCCGCCGCTCCGCACCGGAGAGGGAAGCAGCGTATCGACCGACAGACTTGCGATAACGAGCGGATGCGCGCTCGCGGGAGCGGCGACGAACGCGGCAACCAGCATCGACGACGCGAGGGCGGACTTGATCATGTCGCACGTATACCCGCGCATCCGCCGCGGTCCGTGAAAGCGCCATTGGAATCAGCCCGCTCGTACAAACAGACGGCAACAACTGACGGCCGTTCGCGCGACGTGCTTCGGTTCACCGCAGTATCGCTCGGAGTTCGGTCGCGGCAAGATCAAGACACGTGGACGCTCACCATCAACCGGTGACACGAACAACGTCATCCAAGTCAGTCGCACGGTGCTGCTGCTCGCAAGCCTCGAAGAGAGCCATAATCCGGCAACGGCAATGTGGATGCTGGTATGAAGACCCGCGAAAGGAACGCAAGCGTCAATCGCACATGAGACCGCGCAGGTTTCGGTGAATCCTCAGAAACGGTCGAACCCTGTACCGGGCGACTGGTCGGTCCTCGGGCACCCGCCCTTCCGAACAAAAGGGGGAACCCCATTGCGTTCACGACTTCGCATGGCGATCGCGTCCGTCGCCCTCACCGGCCTGCTCATGGCGCAGGCTGTTGCTCAGCAAGAACACTATCGGTTGACGACGCTCTTCACCGGACACACGAAGTGCCTGGACGTCGTCAACGATGGTTCGAACGACCAAGTCCATATGGCGACATGCGGTAATTATTCCGGACAATCGTGGTTCTTCACCGACATCCCCGGCATGGATGGGTATTTCCGCCTGACGAACACCTTTACGGGAAGGCACAAGTGCCTGGACGTCGTCAACGACGGCGTGAACAATACGCTCCACATGGCTGCATGCGGTAACTACACCGGCCAAATGTGGACTCTCGTGAATCTTCCACGCCCCGGCTACGTCCGCCTCAAAACGCGCTTCACCGGACCGAATGCGTGCCTCGACATCGTCAACGACGGCCAGAACGATCAGGTGCGGCTCGCGAGCTGCGGCAACTTTTCGGGCCAGATGTGGGACATGGAATGAGGACCGGTGCGCGCGTCCGGCGGGAGGCGTAACCGAATACGCCCGGAGGTTGCCGCGCAGTGCCTCGGCGCAGTGCAAATAGAAGCGGTTCCATCGATGTCTTCAAGTAGCGCCCGGCGATCTGCGTCCGTGGCGCAGCTCGCGAGGAGGCTCCGCATGCGAAGGTCGTTCGATGCCCTTGTGTTTGCGCTGGTTCTCACGGGGAGCTGCGGGACGCTCACGTTGTCGGCGAACGCGCAAACGACCGCCACCGGGCACGCCCAGCTGCCGGCCTTGATCGCCTTTTCCAACGCATTGGCCGGGATCACCGGCTACAGCGCGACGGTTCGGGTCTTCGAACAAAAGGGTGCTCAGGTGCAGAACGTGACGTTTGATTACACGTTCCGCAAGCCGTCGAGCGTCACGGTTCACGTCCTCGCAGGCCCCAACGCCGGCGTGACGTTGGTGTGGGACGGCGGATCGACGATGGTCGCTCACAAGGGCACGGGTCTAGCGGCCCTGTTCAAAAGAACGATCTCGCTCCACGATCCGCTGGCCACGACAATTCGCGGTTCTTCGCTTGACCAGCTGAGTTTTGGCGCGATCCTCGCGCATGGCGAACAGACCGCAGGCGCCATTTCGCAAGCACCCATGATCGACGGCGGTGTTGGAACGGAGGCGATCACGATCGTACCGGCCGATCCCGCCACCGACGTCGGATTAACCCGAGAAATCGTCGAGCTCGCTCCGGCGACTCATCTGCCCGCGCGTGTGATCGGCTATGAAGGCGCAGCGCTCGTCCGCAACATCGATTTCTCTGACGTGAAGCTCACTCATTAGCGGGGCGCGCTGATTCGGACACGCCTCTCCTGACGCACAGAAGCCTTGGATCTCCGGCGGAGAGGCCCCCAAGGTCTACCGCGACACGGCCCGAACCCCCGCTCTCCTAGCGCTCACCGCACGGCTTCGCAGACCGTGCGTTCTCTCGGGAGGTACCGGCCGAATGACACGATCGAAGGCAACGCCCGTCATGTGGCGGTTCGCGACGACTGCAGCGAAGTCCGACGCGCATCCGTTCCACTACGATGACGCGCGGTCGCTGAATATGGTGCGCGACGTCGACGGACAGGAGCGTCCGTTCGCGTCGTCGTCCGTTTCGACGGCGTACGTGAAGAGCGACCGCGTCGGAGAAGCGGAGGACTAGCACCGCAACGACGCCCGGTTCGCTGCATGATCTTACTGCTGACACGCAGCGATGACGTCGCGGCCGACGTCCTGGTGCTCGAGCTCGAACGACTCGCGTTTCCATTCGTCCGAGTCAACACGGATCTCATTACCGAAGGGTATCGCCTCTCGTGGACCCTTCGAGATGCCACGATCGTCACGGCGTCCGGGCGTCGCGTCCCGCTCGACGCCGTGACGAGCGTATGGTGCCGAAAAACGTTCGGCAGCGACCCGCCGGTCGCTGACGAGGAGTACCCCGCGCGCTTCGTAGAGCGCGAGTGGCTCGCCGCGCTGAGCGGCCTGATCGAAACGGCTCCCGTGCGCTACTGGATGAGCCGGCCGTCCGCCATTCGTCGCGCGGAACACAAACTATTGCAACTGCGAATCGCCGCCGAGGTTGGTTTTCACGTGCCGGAAACGCTCGTCTCGAACGACGCGGGAGTGGTACGAGAATTCACGCGGGACCGCGATCTGATCGTGAAAGTCGTCAAGTCCGTGCGGACGTCGACGTCCTCCGGAGACCGGTTCGTCTACACCTCGGCCCTCGACCCGAACGCGCTGCCGTCGAACGACGAGATCGAAGCGTGCACCACGGTCTATCAAGCGCACGTGCGCAAGGACTACGAGATGCGCGTCACCGCCATCGGGGAGACGTTGTTCGCGACGCGGATACGCGCGCGCTCGAGCCATGTCGACTGGCGCGCCGTTCCATCGGAGGACGTCGCGTACGAGGACTGCGTCGTGCCGGCGGACATCGCCGAGCGCTGCCTCACCATGTTGCGTCGACTGGACCTGCGATACGGGGCGTTCGATTTCGCCGTCACGCCGGCGGATGAAGCGTATTTCCTCGAGGTCAACCCCGGCGGACAGTGGGCATGGCTCGAACGTGCGACCGGGGTTCCGATGACGAACGCGCTCGCACGGACCTTGCACGCCGCACAGCCGGCGTAGCGGCGCCTCTCGGAGCCGGCGTCCACGCCGCCGGCATCGTCATCAGAGGCTCGGGAGCGGGTTGAACTTCGCCCGCGCGGCAAAGACATCGCCGGCAAGGAGCAAGAACGCTTCGAGCAGCGCGTCCGCCGTGTGCACCGTCGGAACCGCAACGGCGTCGTCCGCGGTAAGCACGAGCAGATGGGGCTTGGCGTCGTCCGCGATGTGCACGCCGCGGATCGACGCGACATAGGGTTCGAGTGCGGGAACGTTCGTCACACCGGCGACCGCCACGCCCGGAATGCTCTCGATCGCGACGAACAGATCGCGTGTCTCGAGGATGACGGTGGCGAAACTGGCGGGGCGTTCCTTCGGTGCGTCCTCGACGTGCACGCCTGCCGGCGCGTCGAGCTGCGGCGGCGGCCGGCGCACGAAACGCACGCGCACCGCAAGCGGTCCCTGACGCGCCTGCACCTGCGTGACGAGCTCTCCGAGCTCGCGCGCGAAATCGAACAAAGCGGCGTTCGCGTCGGCTGCGGCCTTGTCCGCAGTCAGCGCCGCCTCGGCGGCGCGCTGGTAGTGGAGATCGAGCGGCATGCACTCTTCCTTCCCGCCTCGACCAGAACTCACGTGCCCCTCACCATCGGTCCGGCCATCCCCGGTCGCGTTCGTCCCTGACGGACGATCCGGTTCGGCGCCGAACCACGCGCCTATGACGAAGGCGATGCCGCGCCGCTGGAACGTCGAGGTCGACGGTGTTCGATGGCTTCCGCGCATGATCGACAAGGCGCGCATGCAGCGGAGCGGGCGGCTCGGATCGTACTTGCTCGGGCACTCGCCGGTTGACGAGGCCCTGCTGCAGCGGCTCAACGTGAGCACGGACGAGTTCAGCGCGATCGTGAGCGCAGCCGCCGATGACGATGCGGTGCTCGCGGCGCTGCGGCCGCGGTGGGACGAGGCGCGCGTTCGCCGCTGGTCGGAACGGTTTCCCCGCGCGTATAGGACCTACATCCGCCTGTGGGATGTCGACGAAGGCTATGCGAGGCCGACCGCCGTCGAAGCGGTCGGGTTCCGTCTCTTCCGGCCGCTCGAAGCGATGACGATGCAGCTCGTGCGGCGCGTACGGCGCGCGCCGTGAATGCGCGGCCGCATGCTGTCATGGTCGCCGTGCACGCCGACGGCGCGCACGGTGAGGTCTGCGCCACGGCCGAAGGCGTCGACGCGCGGATCACGTTCGACGTCGATGCGCACGGCGATGCCGTCCGGCTGACGCCGCATCAGAACGGCATCGATCAGCGCGCCGCGCGGGCGCCCGCCCGGAACCGCTGACCGCTGCTCGCCGAAAACGAAAGCGGAAGGCCGTCGGCCTTCCGCTCGTTCGCATGCGATTGCGTCAGACGCGGTTGGGCCTAGTGCCCGTGACCGCCGTCGTTCGGGTTATGGTCGCCGTTGTGGTTGCCGTTGTTGCGATGCATTTGACCGTTGTGATTGCCGTTGTTCTGGTTGCCGTTGTTCTGATAGCCGTTCGTCGTGCGATAGCCGTTTGTCGTGCGATAGCCGTTCGTCGTGCGATAACCGTTCGTCATGGGGTATCCGCTGTTCTGGTAGCCGGCGCCGTGCCATTGGCCTTCCGGGCCGCGATACCGGCCATTGTGCTGGCGATAGTAGCTCGCGGTGTTGTTGTCGACGTAATAGCGGCGGCTACCGCGCACGTAATAGTACTGGTTGCGGCCTGAGTCGAAGAGCAGGCCGCCGATGATCGCCGCAGCGGCCGCCGCAATGATCGCCGTCGAGGTCGTGTCGGCCGAAGCGGGCTGGGGAATGGTCGTCGTCAGCGCCGCGACGCTCGTCGCGCCGGCGAGGACGAGGGACCGAAGAGTGCGTTTCATGACAATGCTCGTTCCCCGAACGGCTGGGAAACTGCTCGGGAATCAGCACGCCGCGCGCTCGGCGTCGACGACCGCCTGCAACGACTGGCGAACGCTTGTGTTCGATTCCAGCGGTCGTTGCTACGAAGCGGCACCGCCGCCGCTCGCCGCGGCGCCGCGCAGGCGCACCGCGAGCCAGATGAAGACGATCCCGGCGAGGATCGCGTAGGCACAGATCACCCACAGCAGCACGATCAACCCCCAAAGCGGCGTGAAGAACACGATGACGCCCGCGAAGAGCGAGAGCAGGCCGACGACGATCAGCCAGATCTCGTTCGCCAGGTGGCCGCGCATCCGCAGGCCGGTGGCGACCGAGAGCAGGCCGGTGATCACGAACCAGACGCCGACGAGATACGCTAACGCGACGACGGTGGCGAGCGGCACGAAGAACGTGATGAGCCCGACGACGACGCCGACGATCCCTTCGACGATGAGCCACGGCCAGCGCGCATCGGAGTGGCTCATGCGCACGGCGGCGACGATGGCGAAGACGCCGTCGACGAACGCGTAGGCGCCGAAGAGAATCGCGATGGCGAAGATCGCGGCGCCCGGGAAGAACGGCATCGCGATCCCGAGCGCGAGCGCGACGATGCCCCGCACCAAGAACAGCCACCAGTGCGACCTGATTCGAGCGATCATGGCGCCGGGCGCCTCCATTTTCATCGCACCTAGGCCAGCTTGCCGGTCGTCTTTTCCAAGATGTCCCAGCCCTTCGGATCAGATTGCGAGCGCAGCTGCGCGTACAGCCCCGACGCGCGGATCTTCGCGGCGAACGGCTCGAGTGCGGGACGGTTGAACGTCATGCCCTTGCTGCTGAGCTCCGCCTCGATGCTCGCTTCCTGCGCAGCCATCGAGCGCGATGCCTCGCTCGCGGCGGCGTTGAGCTCGTGATCGAGCACCTCTTGCACGTTCTTCGGCAGCTTCGCCCAGACGTCGTTGTTCACGAAGAGCATGTACGTGAGGCCGCTGTGGTGCGTGAGCGAACAGTACTTCACTTGCTCGTAGAACTTGAAGTTGCGCACGGTCGGAAGCGGCACCTCGATGCCGTCGACGAGGTGCGTCTGCAGCGATGTGTACACTTCGGATAAATTGATCACGGTCGGCGACGCGTCGAGTGCCTTGAACGTGCCGACGTCGAGCGGACCGGCCGGAACGCGAATCTTCATCCCCGCGAGGTCGGCCGGCACGTTGATCGGCCGCAGACGGTTCTGCATCTCGAAGAACCCGCCATAGAAGCCGGTCTCGAATTTGCGCATCCCGAGCGGTACGGCCGCAGCGGCGATGAATGCTCCGAGGGCACCGTTGGCGGCGGTCTGGTACTGCTGCGGCGACTTGAACGCGAACGGCACGCTCAGCAGCGACGCCGCCGGCAGAAGCGAGCCGAGGATGTTGTTGCCCGCTTGCATCATCTCGAGCGCGCCGGAACGCAGCTGCTGCAGCATCTGTGTGTCGCCGCCCAGGAGGCTGCTGCCGAAGACCTTGATCTCGACGGCGCCGTGCGTCGCGTCGGCGATACGCTTCACCGCCTCCGCGTTCGCGACGTTCATCGGGTGCGTCGGCGTCTGATCGTTGCCGAGCTTGAACGTGAACTGCGCGGCGTCGCCGGGCCACCGCAACACGCCGATCGAGGCGAACGCGCCCGCGGCCGCCCCGCTAGCCAAAAACCGCCCGCGTGTTGCCTTCATCTCGAGTGCCTCCGGAGAAAGGTGCGACCCAGCGCGCGCTTCGGTCGACCGAGTGCGACTCCTCGTCCGGGAGGGGAGCTTCCGCCGCGTCAGAAGGACGGTCGGGTTAGCAGCCCCAGCGGGCTGTGCTCGCGCTCGTAGCGCACGCCCGGGGCCACCGCATGAACAGACTCCTCGGATTCGCATTCATCTGCGCCGCGATCGTGTCGACCGCGGCGGCGACCAGCGCGCGCGCCGATGCCGCCGATCCCGGCGTCGCGCGGCTCGCATATCTCGACGGCGACGTCGGCGTGCAGCGCGGCGACTCGTCGGAAACCACGGCGGCGGAGATCAACGCCCCGCTCCTTCCGGGCGACGCGCTGATGACCGCGAACGGCCGCGCCGAAATCTCGCTGGCGCGCGGCGCGCGGCTTCGGCTCGCACCGAACACGCAGGTGCGCGCGGTTCGGCTCGACGCGGACCGCGAGATCCAGGTCGCCGGCGGCACGATCGAGCTCCGGCTGATGCGGCCGGCTGCGGTGCAGATCGACACGCCGGACGCGGCGATGATCGTGTCCCGCCCCGGCGCGTATCTCATCTCGGTCGCCGACGACGGCTCTGCGCTCGTCGCCGTGCGCGAGGGCGCGCTGTCCATTCAAACACCGTCGGGCGATCACGACCTCGGCTCGGGCGACACGGTCACCGTGGCAGGCTCGGCGCAGAGTCCCGACATCAGCGCCGTGCAGCCGCCGGCATCCGACGACTTCGACTCCTTCAACGCGCAGCGCGATGCCGAGCTGCAGCGGCTGCTCGGGCACGCCGACGCGCCGTACGACGTCGACGGCGTCGAGATGCTCGGCTCGTACGGACGCTGGGTGACGACGGCCGAGTACGGTCGCGTCTGGGTGCCGAACGCCGCACCGGGCTGGGCGCCGTACGACGACGGCCGCTGGGTGTGGGAGGACTACTACGGCTGGACGTGGATCGGCGCCGAGCCGTGGGGATGGGCGCCCTACCATTACGGACGCTGGTTCTACGAAGGCGGACTCGGGTGGGCGTGGTACCCGGGCGCCGCCGCGCCGTGGTCGCCGGCACTCGTCGGTTTCGTGTTGACCGATGCCGAGATCGCGTGGGTGCCGCTCGCGCCGCGCGAACGGCTGTACGCCTGGTGGGGCGATCATCGCGTCGCGGACTACGCCCACGCTCGTGCGCTCGACTTTCGCAACGCGCGGTACCGCAACGCGATCGTGGCCATGCGTCGCGACAGCTTCGCGCGCGGCGATTTTTCGCACGTGCGGCACGTCGAGGCGCGCGGCCTGCACGGATCGGCGGTAGCGCGCACCATGCTGCACATCGCACCGTCGCACCAGAACTTCCGCCTCACGTCGCGCACGCCGAGCGGCATTCGCGCCTTCGACGCGCATCGAACGTTCGCCGGGCACGAGGTCGCGCGCCGGGAAGGCTTCGCCGTGCAGCGCACGACGGTGACGACGTCGTTCGGCCCGCACCGCCCCGCGACGACGACGACGACCTCCACCACCACGTTCGGCCCGCGTGCGCGAGCGACGACGACGACGACCACGACCACGTTCGGTCCGAAGGCCGGCACCTCGTCGACGACCGGCGGCGCGGGTTTCGCGGCGCGCGGCGGCACGTCGAGCACGGGCAAAGGCGCCGATGCGATGACGTTCACGCCGCATTCCACCGGAACCAGCCCCACCTACCGCGGATCGCCGTCGACGACATACGGCACGAGCCGCACGTACGGTGCGAGCCGCAGCTACGGCACCGGAACGAACGGCGGCGGCGGCGCACCGTACCGCGCACCGTCGTCGACGACGTACGGGACGAACCGCACGTACGGCGGCGGCACGACGAACGCGACGCCGCCGCGCCAGTATGCGCCGGCGCCGCAGCGGCAGTATCAGCAGCCGGTGCGGCTGCAGCGTCCGGCGCCGACGCCGCCTCCGAGAAAGAAGTAACCCGGGTCGCGTGCGGGCCGCGGCGTTACGGCTTCCAGCTCGATCCGTCGGCGAAGATCGCCGTCGTCAGGCGCAGCGTTTGACCCGACGGAATGCCGTTGATCTGCGCGGTCCAGCAGTTGCGCATCTTCTCCCGCACGCCGAACAACGAGGGTCCGTTCTGCGTGCCGAGATTGTACTCGTCCGCACTGAGCGGCCCTTCGATCAGGACGCCGGGCGAAAACTGACCCGCGCGGTCGAGATTGTAGAGGCCCTGCGCGTTGCCGGAGCCGTCGAGCATGCTCATGTTGACGCGGAAGGCGGTCACGACTTTGCTCGAGGTGTTCACGAACGAAATGCACGTCACGTAGCGCACGTTGTCGTTGAGCGGCGCCATCCAGCTGCGGACGATGTTGATCGGCGGGTCGACGTGCCGGATGGTCGGCGACTCGGCCGACGGCGGAACGTCCGCCAGTGCGACAGCGCGGAATGCCGCCAGGTACACGAGCACCGCGACCGCCTTGACGTTCACGAACGGCTCCTTTCCGGCGGGCGCTCCGCGCGCCCGGCCGCCGACGAGGTGCGGAGATGATGCGGCGACGTTGCCGAGCAGTCCTGGCGGCCGTCACGTTCTGCGCCGCCGGCACCGCCGCAAGCGCCGCGCCGACCGCGACGTTCCAATGCGAGAAGCCCGGCGGGAACGCGGCGATCGTGAACGCGTGCGGCGCGCGTTGGGAAGCGGCCAACGTCGACGCGCACGTCGCGAGCGGGAACGTCGGCGAGTCCAACGCGGCGTGTCTGCAGCAGTACGCCGCGCTGCTGCGAAAGCTCGCCTCCGGATGGGCGACGACGAAGAAGTTCACGCCGTTCACCGGGCCGTGGCCGTGCGGCAAACGGCCGACGGTCGGCAGCGACGACGACGGCGTGCTCGCGTCCGCGTGTCCGAAGGGCGTGTGGTCGTATTCGAACGAGGGCCGGCCGTCGTGCGCGCACGATGCCGGTCAGGAGGCGCCCTCGGCGCACGCGGCGCGCGCCGAGGGCGGCCCGAGCTTCGAGCAGACCGCGCAGTGGATCAACGACAACCTGACCGAGATCGCGCACGGAACGCGGTCGGACGGGATGACGACGGAATGGCACGACTTCGCGGTGACGAAGTGCAGCGTGGAGATGGCGCGCACGGAGTCGTCCGCCGAGACGAAGTACGCGACGGTGTTCACCATTCCGTTCGCCCGCGTCCAAGGCGTCACGCTGCTGCACGCGCCTTCGATGACGACCAGCGCCGGCGAATCGGTCAGCGCACCGGTCGTGGTGGACGTCGCCCTGGCGGCACCGCGGCTCGTCCACTACGTCTCGGACGGCCCGCTCGGGACGGGCGACACGAACGAGCTGAGGCTCTTCGCGGCGTCGGACGACGGCGCGACTCGGCTCGCGAACGCGCTGCGCCGGCTCGCGACGCTGTGCCGCAGCGCGAACGTGTTCTGACCGCGGCGGCGCGTTGTCGATGCGGCGCGTCGCGGTATTGGGTGCCGGTCTGCAAGGCGCGTGCGTGGCCCTCGACCTCGCGTCGACCGGCATCGCGGTCGACCTCTTCGAGCGCGACGCGCAGCCGCTGACGCGCGCCTCCGCACAGAACGAAGGCAAGATCCACCTGGGCTACGTCTATGCCGGCGACCGCACGATGCGCTCGGCGCGCACGATGGTGAAGGGAGCGCTGCGCTTCGCGCCGCTGATGCGGCGCTGGATCGGCGATGCGCTCGACGCCGTGCCGGTCTCGACGCCGTTCCGGTACGTCGTCCACGCGCACAGCCTGCTCGGCGTCGCGGAAATCGAGGCGCATTTGCGCGGCGCGCACGCGATCGCCCTCGAGGAGTCGTGCGATGCCGGCGTCGACTACTTCGGGCGCGGCGTCCACGTGCCGCTGCGGCGCCTGCGCGACGCCGAGTTCGACGCGCTGTTCGACCGCCGCACGGCGATCGCGGCCTACGACACGCCGGAGATCGGCATCGATACCGAGGCGTTGTGCGGCGCCGTGCGCGAGCGCCTCGCGCGCGAGCCGAGCGTCCGCTGCCGCACGCAAACCCGCGTCACCTCCGTCGACGCGACCGGCACCGAGCCCGTCGTCACGTTCGAGTCGAACGACGGCCCCGGACGCGAAGCGTATCCGCACGTCGTGAACGCGCTCGGCGAGGAGCGCATGGCGATCGATGCGACGGCCGGGATCGTTCCGGCACGCCCGTGGAGCCACCGCGTGAAGCACTTCCTTCGCGTGCGCGCGCCCGCCGACGCGGCCGGCATTCCCTCGGCGACCATCGTCTTCGGCCCGTTCGGGGACGTTGCCGTCTATGGTAACGGCGAAATGTACCTGTCATGGTATCCGGCCGGCCGGCGCGGGTTCTCGACGGCGCTGTGGCCGCCGCCGTGGCCGCTCGTGCTCGAGCCGGAGAGCGCGGCGGCGATGCGCAGATCGATCGTCGCGGGACTAGCGGGCGTCGTGCCCGCGCTGGCTCGGCTGCCGCGCGCTGCCGTCGATGCGTGCGAGGTGAAAGCCGGCATCATCCACGCGTGGGGCGTGACCGACATCGACGATCCCACGAGCGGTCTGCACGAGCGGCACGCGATCGGGCCGCACACGCACGGCCGCTACCATTCAATCGACACCGGGAAGCTGACCGTCGCGCCGCTGTTCGCCGCGCAGGTCGCGGACCGAATCCGTCGCACGGGCTGACGCATGGCCGGCGAAACCGTCACGATCGGGGTCCCGGTGTATCGCGGCGACGACTTCATCGGGGAGACGCTGCAGTCGATCGTCGCGCAGACACATCAGGATTTCGAGGTGCTGATCTCGCTCGACGGGCCGCAGCCGGACGCCGAAGAGCGCTGCCGGAGCTTCCTCGCGGACGCGCGATTCCGCCTCGTCACGCAGCCCGAGCGCCTCGGCTGGGCGGGCAACATCTCGTGGTTGATGGCGCAGACCCGCACGCCATTCTGGTGCTATCACCAGCAGGACGATCTCATGGCATCGCGCTACCTCGAAGCGCTCGTCGCGGCCGCGCGCGTCACGCCGGAAGGCGCGGTCTTCTACTGCGACATGGACGCGTTCGGCGCGCTGGAGTCCACATTCGTCATGGCGTCCGTCACCGGCAGTGCCGTCGGACGTCAGCTCGCGCTTCTCTACGATCACCATCCGGCCGTCGCGTTCCGCGGGCTGACGCGCCTCGATGCGCTGCGCGCCGCGGGCGGCGTTCCGCCGAACGAAGTCGACAGCTTCGCGTGCGACACCGCGTGGATGGCCGCCGCAGCGCGCTCGGGCGAGCTGCGCCGAGTCCCTGAACGCTTGTACCGCAAACGCTACCATGCCGCGAACGAGCACGCGCGCTGGTTCGCGTGGACGCTCGACGTGAAGACGCGCGCGTGGATCGCGCACTGCGCGGCGATGTTCGGGCAAGCGATGCTGATCGAGGCACCGCCCGATCAGCGGCGGCTGCTGTGGTTCGCGACGGTGTGGCGACTCGCGTTCCACCCCGTCGCGGTGATGTACCTCGAGCTGGAACGCGCCGGCGACGCGCAGCGCGTCGCGCTCGCGGATGCCTTCACCGCCTATCTTCGCGACGCCGATGGCTCCGGCGTCCCGGCGCTGCTCGGCGCGGAGTGGGACGACATCGGCTCGTGGGCTCGCGGTTTCGTCGCGGGCGGCGCTACCGGCGCCGCTTCCCGAACGCCTTGTGAGCGCGGTTGATCAGCTTCATCGCCTCCTCCGCCTCGACCGCGCCCGTGATCTCGACCGCGTTCCCCTGCGTCGAGGAATAGCCGCGCAGGAAGCCCTCGAGCTCCGCTCGCGCCTGCGGCGGCACGTCGCTCAGCGTGTCGAATCCGTCCGTCCACATCGAGACGCCCGGGGCGCGCTGCGGTGCCGCGACGACGCGGTCGTTTTCTTCGCCGTTCTTCGTCAATCGAATTGCGCCGAGCACCCTGCTCTTCAGCAGGCATCCCGAGAACGTCGGGCGCTCCAGCAGAACGACGACGTCGAGCGGGTCGCCGTCACCGCCGAGCGTCTGCGGGATGAACCCGTAGTCGTACGGCCAGATGTAGCCTTGCGGCATCATCTCGTGGTACGCGATGATCCCGAGCGCCGGCTCCAGCGCGAACTTGAACGGGCTGCCCTTCGGTGTTTCCACGATCGCGTGGACGACGTGCTCCTTGCGTTCGCTGCGCGACGGATACGCCGGGATCAGCTCGTAGTGGGTCGCGTTGATCGATTTCATGTGCTCGCGGGCTTTTGCCCGTGCGGCGGCGCGAGCCTTCGATCGGGATCGGCAAGCGCGCCCGCGATCGCGGCGGTGAAGGCCGCGAGCTCGCGTCCGTCGTTCAGGCGATGATCCGCGGCGACGGTGAGCGTCAGCGCCGGGCGCACGGCCGCCGCGCCGTCGACCGCGACGACCGCATCGTGGACCGCGCCGAAGCCGACGATGGCGGACTCGCCCGCGCGCACGATCGGAATCCCCGCGGTCGTGCCGTAGCTGCCGTAGTTCGTGATCGTCACGGATGCGCCGGAGAGATCCTCGGCGCGCAGCCGGCGCGCGCGTGCAGCCTCGACGAGCCGGTGCACATCCGCGGCGATCTCGTGCGGCGTGCGTGCGTCCGCGTCGCGGACGACCGGCACGACGAGCCCCTCGTCGGTGGCAACCGCGATCCCGATGTGCGCGGTCGCGCGGCGTACGGCTGCGCCGCGGCCGGCGTCGAAGGTCGCGTTGAAGGCCGGACGCTCGCGGAGCGCCGCCGCCACGGCGCAAATGAAGAACGGCAGGTAGGTGAACGGCGGCGCGTCCGCCGCGCGCTGCGCGCGCACGCCGCCTCGCGCGCGAACGAGCGCGCTCGCATCGACGTCGCGGAACTCGACCATGGCGGGAATCGTGCGCCACGCCAGCGCGACCGCATCGGCCGCCGCGCGCCGGAGACCGCGCAGCGGCTCGACGGCGGCGGCGCCGTCGCGCAGCGCGCCGGGTGCTGCGCTCGCCCGCGCCGCGTGGACCTCGACGTCTTCGAGCAGCACGCGGCCGCCGGGCCCGGTACCGGTCACGCGGCGCAGGTCGACGCCGAGGTCGGCCGCGCGCCGTCGCGTGCTTGGCGCGGCCTGCGGCGCCGCGGAGACGCTCGCGGGCGCACCGGCGGCGATTCGCACGAGCACCTCGCCGACGCGCACCACGCTGCCGGGCGCGCCGACGCACTCGATCACGCGGCCCGCGGACGGCGCCGGCAAGTCGACGGCGGCCTTGTCGGTCATCACGGTGACGACCGTCTGGTCCGCGCGCACGGCGTCGCCGGGCCGCACGTGCCACTCGACGATCTCGGCGTCGGCGAGCCCTTCGCCGACGTCCGCCAGTCGCAGCTCGACGACGGGCTGCTCGTTCACGCAGCTTCGAGCGTGCGCCGCGCGGCGCGCACGACGTCGTCGACGGAAGGAAGATAGAACTCCTCGACGCCGGCGAGCGGGTACGGTGCGTCGGGCGCGGCGACGCGCGCGATCGGCGCGTGCAGGTCGTAGAACGCGTTCTCGACCAGCGTCGCGACGATCTCGGCGCCGAAGCCGCCCGTGAGCGGCGCCTCGTGCACGACGACGCAGCGCCCGGTGCGTGCGACCGCGCTCGCGAGGCCGTCGACGTCGAGCGGCACGAGCGTGCGCAGGTCGAGCACCTCGGCGCTCACGCCGCCGGCGGCGAGCGCGTCGGCGGCGCGCTCCGCGAGCTGCACCGCGGCGCTCCACGCGACCAGCGTCACGTCGGAGCCGGCGCGCGCGACGCGCAGCGTTCCGAACGGCACGCGATACGATTCGTCCGGCACGTCGTCTTTCACCAGCCGGTACCCGCGCAGCGGCTCGCAGAACAGCACCGGATCCGGATCGTCGATCGCGCTCGCGAGGAGTCCCTTCGCGTCGTACGCGCTCGCCGGCATCACGACTTTCAATCCGGGCGCGTGCGCGTACAGCGCCTCGAACGCATCGCTGTGGAGCTCCGGCGTGCGAACGCCGCCGCCGAATGCCGCGCGCAACACGAGCGGCACGCCGCACCGGCCCTGCGAGCGGAAGCGCATGCGCGCGACCTGCTGCCCGATCTGGTGGAACGCCTGGTGCGCGAATCCGAGGAACTGAATCTCGGCGACCGGCCGCATCCCGGAGACCGCGAGGCCCAGGGCCGCGCCGACGATCGACGCCTCCGCGAGCGGCATGTCGACGACGCGCGCGTCGCCGTACTGCGCGAGCAGCCCGTCGGTCGCGCGGAAGACGCCGCCGAGCGCGCCGACGTCCTCGCCGAGCACCATGACGCGCGGATCCGACGCCAGCGCCTCGTCGAGCGCGGCGCGAATCGCCTGAACCATCGTCATCTCGGGCATCAGCGCTCGCCGCGCAGGTGCTCGGCACGCTGGCGCTGCAGCCGCGCGGGCGGATCGGCGTACACGTGCTCGTACACCTGCGCCACGTGCACGCCGGCGCCGGACGACGCCTCGGTCAACGCGCGGTCGATCTCGTCCGCGATCTCCGCTTCGAACGCGTCGATGCGCGCGCGGTGCGTCGGATCGCGCTCGCACAACGTGCGCTCGACGCGCGCGATCGGATCGTCCGCGCGCCAGCGCTCGACGTCGGCGGGATCGACGTAGCGCGTCGGATCGTCGGCGGTGTTGTGCGGTCCGACGCGGTGCGTGAGCGATTCGATGAGCGTCGGCCCCTCGCCGGCGCGCGCCCGCGCGACGGCACGCGCGCTCGCCGCGTACACCCCGAAGAGATCGTTGCCGTCGACCTGCTCGCCCGGAAAGCCGTACGCGGGCGCACGCTCCGCCAACGTCGCGCCCGCGCTCTGCTTGCGGCGCGGCGTCGAGATCGCCCAGCCGTTGTTCTGCAAGAAGAACACGACCGGCGCGCGCACGAGCCCGGCGAGGTTGCACGCTTCGTGGAAGTCGCCTTCGCTGGACGCGCCGTCGCCGAAGTACACGAGCACGACGGCGTCCTGTCCTTGCAGCTTCAGCCCCCACGCGAGCCCGACCGCCTGCGGAAGCTGCGCCGCGATCGAGATCTGGATCGGCATCATGCGCACGCCGTCGGGGATTGCGCCGCCGGCCGGATTTCCTTGAAAGTAGCGGATGAAGTGCGAGAGCGGATAGCCGTGGCGCAGCAGCGCCGGCAGCTCGCGGTACTGCGGCACGATCCAATCGCGTGCGGGATCGAGCGCCCACGCCGAACCGACGACCGATGCTTCCTGACCACCGACTTGCGAGAACGTTCCGAAGCGGCCTTGGCGCTGCAGGCTCGCGCCCTTCGCGTCGAACGCGCGGCTCAGCTTCATCAGCCGAAGCGCCGCGAGTACCTCGTCGTCGGTCACCAACCGCCGTAGCCCGTCCAGCCGCCGTCCGCGTACACTGCGGTCGCGTTCACGTACGACGCCTCGTCGGAGACGACGAACGCGATCACGTTCGCGATCTCCTCCGGCGCGGCGAGACGCCGCAGCGGCGTGCGCCGTGCGACGTCTTCTTCGCTGAAGCCTCCGCGCGCCATCGCACCTCGCACGAACGCCGTCGCGGTGTATCCCGCGTTGACGGAGACGACGCGCACGCCGCGCGGACCCCACTCGGCGCCGAGCGTCGCGGTGAGCCCGTCGAGGCCGTGTTTGCTCGCGCTGTACGCGACGCGCTGCGGCATCCCGAGCCGCGAGAACACCGAGCCGACGTTGACGATGACGCCTCGGCCGCGCTCGAGCATCACCCGGCCGGCGGCCTGCGCGCACGCGAACGGCGCGGTCAAGTTCAGCTCGATGACGCGGCGCCAGTCGTCGAGCGACAGGTCTTCCGCCGGCGCGACACTCGGCATGCCGGCGTTGTTCACGAGGATGTCGACGGTGCCGTAGCCGGCGAGCGTCTGCGCGACGAGGCGCTCCGCGCCTCCGTCGGCCGCGACGTCGACGCCGACCGCGAGCGCCTGCCGGCCCTCGTCGCGCAGCGCGCGCGCGACATCGTCGGCGCGCTCCTGCGTTCGCGAGTTGACCACGACCGAAGCGCCGAGTTCCGCCAGCCGCCGCGCCGTCGCGAGGCCGATCCCATCGGACGAGCCGGTGACGATCGCGACCCGTCCCTGCAGATTCGGCACCGCGCGTGTGTCGTCACCGGGCGCCGCGAAATCCTCCGCTCACCGCCCGCCGCGCGGAGCGCGCACGCCGAAGCCCGCCGCGACCGCTGCAGTTACTTTTCAATGCAAAGCCACAGCAGGGACGAGCCGTCGTCAAGCCTCACGTTCCGCGCGTTGAAGGACGCCGAGCCCGACTACCGCTTCACCCTCGCCAACGAGCGCACGTACCTCGCGTACGTGCGGACCACGCTCGCGCTCGACGGCGCCGGCCTCGCGGTCGTGCAGTTTCTCACCAAGATCGGCAGCCAGCGCGGGCGCGACGTCGCCGGCATCGTGCTCGTGCTCGCCGCGCTCGCGACGGTGGCCGCCGGGTTCATCCGTTGGCGCAGCGTGCAGGCCGCGATGCGACGGGACGCGCCGCTTCCCTCGACGGTGATCCCCCTCGCGCTCACCGTGATCGTCGGCATCGGCTCGCTGGTCGCCGCGATCGCGCTCGCGCTGCGATGACGAGCGTTCCGGCGACCGCCGGCGCGGCCCGCGAGCGCACCTCGCTTGCATGGCGACGCACCGCGCTCGCCTTCGCGGTGAACGGGCTGCTGCTGCTGCGCGCCGCCGACGCGTGGGTCCAGGTCGCCGGGATGCTGGTCCTCGCGACGTCGACGGCGATCGCGGCCGCCTCGGCCGCCAGCTTCCGCGACCGCGACACGCCGGGCTGGCTCGCCGGGCGCGTCGCGCGGGCGCGCTTGCTGCTCGCGCTGACCGTCGCGATCAGCGTGCTCGATCTGATCGCCATCGCGCGCTGAACGCGCGTCCCGAGTACGGAACGGCTCCGAGGAATCGTGATGGCGGACAAGAATTGCGCGATGCTCTAACCCCTGCAGGGGTGGGCTGAAAAACGATTGTACGCGCGTGCCGCTCCGCTGAATACGGGAGGACCCGAACGACGTGAACGATCCTAAGCAGACACTCGGCGCCTTGCTGCGCCGCACGCTCCCGCGAGCGCTCGCGCTGACCGCGCTCGCGAGCCTGACGTTCGCGACCGCGGCCCCGGCCGCGGAGCCGCCGATCAAGATCGGCATCATCGCGGAAGCATCCGCCGTCGCGGGCGCTTCGATCACGAAAGCCGCCCAGATGGCGGCCGACGACATCAACGCGCACGGCGGGGTGAACGGCCGCAACGTCGAGGTCGTCATCTACGACAACCATTCGTCCGCGTCCGAGTCCGTGCGCGCGTTCCAGCGCGCCGCGAGCGAAGATCACGTCGCCGCCGTCATCGGCAGCTACATCAGCGAGGTCGCGCTCGCGATCGAACCGTGGTCCGGCCGCCTGAAGGTTCCGTTCATCACGCCGGGCGCGGCGAGCACGGAGATCTCGCGGCACGTGCACGAGGACTACAACAACTACAAGTACACGTTCCACGGCTGGCTGACGTCGGCGTTCATCGCGCAGTCGATCTGCGACTTCGAGCACGACATGATCGTGCCGATGCACGCGAAATCGACCGTCGTGGTGAGCGAGGACGCCGCCTGGACGACGCCGCTCGACGCGCGCTTCCTGGAGTGCCTGCCGAAGGCGGGACTCAAGGTGCTCGACCACATCCGCTTCAACCCCGACACGACGGACTTCACGCCGATCTTCAACAAGATCGAGGGCGAGCATCCCGACGTGATCACGACGGGGATCAGCCACGTCGGCGTGCAGCCGACCGTGCAGTGGCACGACCAGCACGTGCCGATCGCGATGGTGGGCCAGAGCTCGCAAGCGACGACCAGCAGCTTCTGGAAGGACACGAACGGCGACGCCGAGGGCGTGGTCACCGCGACCGCGGCGGCCCCGGGCGTCTCGTTCGGCCCGCAGACCGTTCCGTTCACCAACGCGTACGAGAAGCGCTTCGGCGACTCGCCCTCGTACGCCGGTTACTCGACGTACGACGAGATGCACATCATCGCCGACGCCATCAAGAAAGCGGGCGGAACCGATCCCGACAAGATGGTCGCCGCGATGGAGCAGACCGACTATCTCGGCACGATCGGCCGGATCAAGTTCTATGGGAAGAACGACCAGTACACGCACGCGATCGAGTACGGGCCCGGGCTCGTGACCGGCTGCGTGATCCAGTGGCAGAACGGCAAGCAAGTCGCGATCTGGCCAAAGGAAAAAGCGCTGGGCAAGATCACGTTCCCGACGTTCATCAAGTCGCCGCACTGACGTAGAGCACCTCGGCGCGAGCGCGCGTCCCGGGCAAACGCTGCCTCGGGACGCGCGCTCGCGTCCTTCGATACATCAATACAGGCTGACGCCGGAGAGCCGATGACCGGACTGCAGATCCTCATCGACGGGTTCGCCATCAGCGCGCTCTATGCGCTGGCGGCGGTCGGCTTCACGCTGATGTTCGGCGTGTCCGGCGTTCTGAATCTCTCGCATGGCGGCATCATGGTCGTCGCCGCGCTGATCGGCTGGTGGGCCGCCGGAACGCTGGGCCTCGGCGTCTATCTCGGCACGCTGGTCGGCGTACTGGCGGGACTGCTCACCGCGTACCTGACCTACTTCATCGTGGTGCGGCCAATCCAGCGCTCGCGCAAGATCCCGCGCGAAGAGACCGAGATCTTCTTGCTGACCGGCACGCTGCTCTGGGGCATCATGATCCAGGTCGGCTTCGCCGCCGTGTTCACCGACAATCCGGTCACGATGCGCCCGCTGATCGGCGGGATCGCGACGATCGGCGGCGTCCGCGTGCCGTGGAACGAGATCATGATCGCGGCGCTGGCGTGGATCGTGATCGGGCTGCTGTGGCTGCTGATCAATCGCACGCGCGCCGGCAAGTCGATGCTGGCAGCGTCGATCAACCCGCGCGGCCTCACGCTGCTCGGCTTCGACCTTTCGCGCATCTACCTGCTCGTGTGGACGATCTACGGCGTGCTCGCCGGCGGGGCGGGCGTGCTGCTCGCGTCGTTCCTCGGCGTGTCGACCGCGAACGCGGGCCAGCTCACCGCAAGCGCGTTCTCCATCGTCGTGCTCGGCGGTCTCGGCAACGTGTCGGGCTCGCTGATCGCGGCGTTCGTGGTCGGTTATCTCGAGACGATCACCGCGTATCTCATCGCGCCGACGCTGCGCCCGGTTCCCGCGTTGATCCTCCTGGTGCTCGTCATCTATTTCCGCCCGCAAGGGCTTCTCGGACGAAGGTGATCGCCCGATGACTCGCATCGCGCGCTCGCGGATGTTCTGGGCCGTCGTCGTGATCGTGCTCATCGCGTCGGTCTTGCCGCTGTGGGCGTCCGGGTACATCCTCGGCGTGCTGACGCTGGCGTACTACTTCGGCGTCTTCTCGATGGCGTGGGATCTGCTGTTCGGGTTCGCCGGCTTGGTGAACTTCGGCCCGACGTTCCTGATCGGGCTCGGCGCGTACACCGCAGCGATCCTGGACAATTCGTACCACCTGCCGATTCCGGTCGACATCCTCGCCGGCGCGCTCGCCGCGGTGATCGGCGGCCTGTTGCTCGCGATGCCGGCGTTGCGGCTGCGCGGACCGTACTTCGGCCTCGTCACGCTCGTCGCGGTGCTGCTGCTCCAGAATGCGATCGTGATCTTCGCCGGCGTCACCGGCGGCGAGATCGGGATGACCGTGCCCGACGTGCTCTCGATCGATCCGCGCCTGAACTACTGGTACGCGCTGGCGTTCCTCGTCGTGTGCGCGATCCTGCTCTACGGGCTGTCGCGTTCCGCGATCGGGCTGATCCTGCAGGCCAGCGGACAGGACGCCGTCGAGGCGGCCGCGCTCGGCTTCAACGTGACAAAGCACAAGCTCGCGGCATTCACCGTCAGCGCGCTGTTCTCGGGCGTCGCGGGCGCGCTGCTCGTCTTCTACCAGGCGTCCGCATCGGTCGGCTCGATCATCGACATCGCGCTCGGCGTGCAGATCATCATCTCAGCGGTCCTCGGCGGACGCCGCACGATCCTCGGCGCGGCGCTCGGCGCGGTACTGTTGATCGTCGGCGCGGAGTTCTTGCGGCCGCTCGGACAGTGGAACACCTTCGTGGTGTCCGCGTTCGCGTTGCTCGTGATCCTCTTCTTCCCCGGCGGCCTGCTCGGCGGCGCGCTGCGCGCGAGGGAACAAGGATGAGCGCGGCTGCATCGCCGGTCGACGCGCCGCGTCTTCAGGTCCGCGGGTTGGTCAAACGCTTCGGCGGTCTCGTCGCGGTGAACGGGATTGGCTTCGACATCGGGCCGGGCGAGATTCTCGGCCTCATCGGCCCGAACGGTTCCGGCAAGTCGACCGTGATGAAGCTCATCATGGGGATCGAGCGTCCCGACGCGGGCAGTGTGCGCGTCGACGACGTCGAGATGGCGGGCTGGACGCCGTACCGCATCGCACGCGCCGGCGTCGGCATCGTGTTCCAGCATTCGCGTCCGCTGCACCGGCAGACGGTGCTCGAGAACATCAAGCTCGCGCTGCTGCCGGACTCGCTCGTGCGCCTCGTCGCGGAACCCGGCGTCGACGAGCGCGCGCGCGCGATCGGAGAATCCGTCGGCCTCGGTGCGGTGCTGCAGCGTCATCCATCGAGCCTTCCCTTTGCGGATTTGCGCCGCATGGAGATGGCGAAAGCGATCGCGCGCGATCCGAAGGTCGTGCTCATCGACGAGCCGTTCGCCGGACTGACCGCCGGCGAGATCGGCACGTTCGCCGACCTCATCCGGCAGCTGCGCGCCGAGGGCCGCGCCGTGCTGCTCGTGGACCACAACGTCAAGCACGTCGCGGCGCTCGTCGACCGCGTCCTCGCGATGTACCTGGGCGAATACGTCGCCGAAGGCACCGCCGATGAGGTGATGCGCAATCCAACGGTGCGCCGCGTCTACCTCGGCGGCGCGATCGAAGCGACGGATCGCAGGCAGAACGATACGGCGAGCGCGCCCGCGCTGCTGCGCGTCGAGGACCTGCGCGTCTTCTACGGCAAGGCGCAGGCGCTCGAAGACGTCTCGCTCGAGGTACGCGAGGGCGAGTTCGTGTCGGTCGTCGGGCTCAACGGCGCAGGAAAGACGACGCTGTTCAACGCGATTTCGGGACTCGTGCCGTATGCGGGTGAGATCGTGTTCGGGGAACACGCGCTGCGCGGCATGCCGCCGGGCGCGATCGCGCGCGGCGGCGTCGTACAGTGTCCCGAGACGCGCGAGCTCTTCGGCGACATGACCGTGCGCGAGAACCTCGACCTCGGCGGCCAGCACCTCCCCGCGAAGGATCGCGCCGCGCAGCTCGCATGGCTGTTCGAACTCTTTCCGATCCTGAATTCGCGGCAGCGCCAGGTCGCGAAGACGCTGTCGGGCGGCGAGCAGCAGATGCTCGCGATCGCGCGCGCGCTGATGATGCAGCCGAAGCTGCTGATCCTCGACGAGCCGACGCTCGGCCTCGCGCCCGTGATCCTCGAGCAGCTCTCGAAGGCGCTCGAACGCCTCCGCCGCACGACGCCGATCACCGTGCTGCTCGGCGAGCAGAACGTGACGTTCGCGCTACCGCACGCCGACCGCGTCTACCTCATCGAGCACGGCCGCATCACGTGGGACGGCGACCCGGTGCGCTTCGCCGCCGAAAAAGGCAGCGGGTATCTGTAGGCCGCGTCAACTGCGGTGCGACTTCGTTTTTTCGGCTACGTTATCGTGCATGGACCGCAAGCGCTGTCAATGTGAACCGCCGCTGTATTTCCGTGCATCGAGGCGGTCGAGCCACGATCATGGCCCTTACCCACATCTATGCTTATACCCGCGACATGGCTATGTGATGCTTCGATTGTGGATGTTCCTTTGTCGAAATCCAATTCTATCCGCACTCGGTATTGGTCATCTGACTTAGGCGCCGTGCCGGTAGGTCCGCGATTGTCTCCGCGCAACCCTAATGTATTGGACGCTGATATGTAAAAGTCAATGCAGACACTATGGTCGTTGCCCGACGCATTTGCGCAATACCAGCGTGCTGACGAGAACATCGTCCTACGACCCGCGCGTATTCCACGGCTCGCAGAGTGTAATCAAAGTCGAGTTAAGCAGTTGCGCAAGTTCGCACCGGATGGAACCGACGCTGATTTTGCCGCCCTCGACGCCATCTTGCGGCGGGCAGGCCTGAGCACCGCGCTGCGCACGAAGATCGATGCGATGTTCTAGTCGCGTTCTGCGGGCGCCGATCGCCCATTCTCATCGGCGGAGCCTGAACGCAGGGTCCTGGCAGGGACCGGCTGCAGCCATCGCGTGAGAAGCGACGATGATCGGTGGCTCGCGACGTGCGGTGCTGTTGGCCCTCGGCGTCGTCTGTCTCATCGCAGCCGGCTTCTCGATCAGTGCCGGGCTGCGCGGTGGGCGCGGACCCACGCCTGGTGGAGCGTCGCCTTCGCCAGCGGTAACCGCGTCGCCGCGCGCGACGCCGGTGGCGCGCCCGTCGGCTACCGCCACGCCGGCGCCGCGCCCGACGGCTACCGCGACGCCTTCACCGACTCCGACCGCGACGGCGTCAGCGACGCCGACCGCAACGCCCACGCCCGCGCTGACCGCGACGCCGAACGCCACGCCCGCACCGACACGCCCGCATCCGGCGTCGGCGCCTTCGACGCCGCAGCCGCGGATCGCACCGCCGGCGACTCGAGCGCCCGCGCCGCCCGCCGCGCGTGCGACCGCAGCCGCCACGACGCGTCCGACCGCGCCGACACGCGCTCCGGCCGGACGCTCAACGCCGTCGAACGGGCAGACGTTCGTAGGCGGCCGTCCTAACGACGCCTGCCTGCGCGCGCTGACGTACATCACCACGGCTGCGAACGAGCACATCACGCGCGTCGCCGTCTACAATGCGGCGCGCGCAGGGCTCGAAGAGAACGCTCACTGCGCCGAGCCGCGGCGGTCGGTGAACGAGGCGTATCTGCTCGCGATGCTCGCGCCCGCCGAATTCACGCTCAACCGCGGCGACTGGCGCCGCGACCTCGACCGCTCGAACGCCCTGCTCGAACAGTGCGTGCGCACTCCCGGCTTTTCGGGGAGCGAGATCGCGGACGACTGCGCGAAGCAGCGCAGCTACAACGACACCGTGCGCTCGATCATCGAGCGGCAGTCGGCGCGCCGAGGCTCCTGAACAGCGCGAAGGCGTCCGTTCGCCTCGAAGGGCTTTCGCGTTTCTACGCAGCCGCCTCTAACTACGCGGCGACGCTTCGACGCAGCTTTTCATGCGCGTCGATCAGTCGCTGGGCAACGACCGCCGCGGACGTCTCGCGCCAAATGAAGTCGAGCGTCGCACGCTTTCTGATCCAGCCGAGAAGCGTGATCTGGTACTGCAAGACTCCCGGCTTGCTCATGTGCGACACGAACCGCGCCTCGCCGTAGCGACCGTCGATCGGTCCTTCAGTGACCTTCGTCCCGAGCGTCCGCTCGAGGTGCCGCTCGACGCTCGTGAGCAGCCGACGGTAACGTACGCGCGCGTACGTCTGTTGCCCGCATTCGAGGCACATCGTTTTGCCGCACTGCGCGGGGTCGCGCCCGCATACCGTACAGACGCCCGCTTCGCGAAGTCGTGCACGTCGCGCACGCACGCGTTCTGCAGCGCTCTTCACGCGGCCGGCGCGACCTCGACCGCAAGCGCGGCGATCGTCGTCGCCGGCGGGATCGCGTCGCCTTGCTCGCGCGCGTCTTCAATCCAGAGCGCGACCGCTTCCGCGACGTTGCGCTGCGCTGCGTCAAGCGTTTCGCCCCAGCTCGTGCATCCCGAGAGGTCGGGAACGTACGCGAAGACGCTGCCGTCGCTCGCACGCTCGAATACCGCCTGATAGATCATTTCCAACCTGCCTGTTTCTTGATCGCGTTGAGTGTGCCCACCGGAATGTCGACGTTGACGCCGTGGTCTGAGACGATAACGCGACCGGGCTTCGTCGCGTGGACGTAGACGCGGTGTGAACCGCCTCGCTTTCCAGGACGCTGCTTCCACCCTTCGGACTCGAGTCGAGCGGTCACGTCCTTGACCTTCATCGTAACTGTATCATAGCATCTCAGATACAGCTACGCAAACGAGCGCGCAGTTTCGCGTGCGCAAGACCAACCGCATACCGGACGTCGGTCACGCGCTCCGCGTGAGCGCTCCGTCGCGCACGCGCCAGCGGCCGCACACCATGACGTGGCGCGGCGCCGCGCGGTCGGTCGCGAAGATGTAGCGGTCGAGCACCTCTTCCGGCGGCGCACCTGCGACCGGCGGCTGCGCCTCGTCGAGCACGACGAGGTCGGCGCGCAGGCCGGGCGCGATCGCGCCCGCGGCGATGCCGCACGCGCGCGCGCCGCCGCGTGCCGCCGCGGCGTAGAGCCGCTCGCCGCACGAGCGCACGTCGTCGCTCGCGGCGACAATCCGGCGATGCGTCGCTAGGCGTGCGCCGTACTCGAGCCAGCGCAGCTCTTCGGCCGGCGAGATCGAGACGTTGCTGTCGGAGCCGATCGCGAGCGCGCCGTGCGCATCGAGATACGGGCCGAGTGCGAAGACGCCGTCACCGAGGTTCGCCTCCGTCGTCGGGCACACGGCGGCGACGGCGCCGCTGCGCGCGAGGCCTGTGCGTTCGCGCTCGTCGAGGTGCGTCGCGTGGACCAGGCACCAGCGTGCGTCGACGTCGTAATTCGCGAGCAGCCACTCCACCGGCCGCGCGCCGCGCGCCGCGCGAACGGCGTCGACCTCGCGCGTCTGCTCCGCGGCGTGCAGGTGCATCGGCACGTCGCGCGGCGAGCCGTCGACGAGCTCGCGCAATTGCGCCGGCGTCGCCGCGCGCAGCGAGTGCGCGCACGCGCCGATGACGACGAACGCATCGCCGGCGTACTCGCCGCGCAGCGCCGCCGCGATCTCGAGCACGTCCTCCGGGCCCGCGGCGAAGCGGCGTTGTCGTTCGTGCAACGGCGCGCCGCCCGCATCGCCGTGCGCGTAGAGCGCGGGCAGCAGGCAGATGGCGATCCCGGCGGTGCGCGCCGCTTCGATCAACGCGCGCGACGTCGCGGCCTTGTCGGCGTACCACGCACCCCGCGGGTCGCGGTGCAGGTAGTGAAACTCGGCGACCGCCGTGTATCCGGCGAGCAGCATCGCATCGTACGCGCCGAGCGCGATTTGGTGCAGGCCGTCGGGCTGCAGCCTTCCCGCGAGACCGTACATCGCTTCGCGCCACGACCAGAAATCGTCGCCGCCGCCTCGCCTTTCCGCGCTGCCTGCCATCGCACGCTGGAACGCGTGCGAGTGCGCGTTCGGCATGCCGGGCACGACGTAGCCGTCGAGCGTCTCCGCATCGCCGGCGTCCGCCCCGGCCTGAACGCCGACGATCGTACCGTCGGGCGCGACGTCGATCCCGACGTCGGGAGCCCAACCATCCGGCAGCAGCGCGGCCCGCGCGAAGAGACGCATCTCCGTCATGGACGCCGCGAGCGCGGCTGAATCCTGGAATTCATCGCGAAGGCGTCGCCGTGCACCGCTACGCGATGGTCTGGTACAACGCGAACCTCGCGACGATGGAGCCCGGCGCGGTGCCGTACGGCACCGTCGCCGACGGCGCCGTCGCGGCGGACGCCGCCGGCACGATCGTGTTCGCCGGACCGCGGTCCGAGCTCGGCGATGCGCCGGAGCGGCTAACGGCGCACGCGGTCGACTGCGGCGGGCGGTGGATCACGCCCGGCCTGATCGATCCGCACACGCATGTGGTTTTCGGCGGCGAGCGCGTCGCCGACTTCGAGCGGCGCGTCGCCGGCGAGTCGTATGCGGCGGCAGCGAGCGGCGGACGCGGGATCGCGCACACCGTCGCGATGACGCGGGCGGCGAGCGAGGATGACCTCTTCGCATCAGCGGCCGCGCGCGTTCGCACGATGATCGCGGGCGGGACGACGACGGTCGAGATCAAGTCCGGCTACGGGCTCGAGGTCGAGACGGAGCTGCGCATGCTGCGCGTCGCGCGCCGCATCGGCGAAGCGCTGGGCATCACGGTTCGCGCGACGTTCCTCGGCGCGCACGTCGTGCCCCCCGAGTACGCCGAGCGGCGCGACGCCTACGTCGATCTCGTGTGCGGCGAGATGCTGCCCCGTGTCGCGCGCGAACGACTGGCCGACGCGGTCGACGTCTTCTGCGACGCGATCGCCTTCACGCCGGCGGAGACGGAGCGCGTGTTCGCAGCGGCGCGCGCGCTCGGGCTGCCGGTCAAGCTGCACGCGGATCAGATCGCCGACACCGGCGCGACGGCGCTCGCCGCGCGCTTCGGCGCGCTCTCGGCGGACCACATCGAGCACACCGGCGCCGCAGGCGTCGACGCGCTCGCGCGCAGCGGCACGACGGCGGTTCTGCTGCCCGGCGCGTACTACTATCTACGCGAGGCGGCGAAGCCGCCCGTGGCGGCGCTGCGCGAACGCCGCGTGCCGATCGCGATCGCGACCGACTGCAATCCCGGCACGTCACCGGTGCTGACGCTGCCGACCGCGATGAACATGGCGTGCGTGCTGTTCGATCTCACGCCGGAAGAGGCGCTCGCGGCTGCGACGCGCAACGCCGCGCGCGCTCTCGGCCTGCACGATCGCGGCATTCTTCGCGCCGGGATGCGCTGCGATCTCGCGCTGTGGGAGGCCGATTCGCCGGCTGAGCTCTCGTACTGGGTCGGCGCGACGCGCTGCAGCGGCGTCGTCGTCGCGGGCAAGCCGCACGCGTAGCGGCCGACGGTCAGCGCAGCCTTCGCTCGAACAGCGCGAGTGTTTCTGCCCACGCGGCTTCGGCTTGCACGGGGCGATAGCTCGGACGGTCTTTCGAGGCGAAGCCGTGCGGCGCGCCGGGATACACGCTGATCGTGTAACGCTTCTTCGCCTTCGAGAGCGCCTCGGCGAGACGTCCGTGCTCGCTCGGCGTGATGCCTTCGTCGTCGGCGCCGTAGATCATCAGCAGCTCGCCGTGCACGTCAGGAACGCGGTCGACGACCGGCTTCCACAGACGCGGCTGATCCGGCGCGATGCCGCCGCCGTAGAATGCCGACGCGGCGGCGATCTTCTCGAATGTCGCCGCGGAAAGGTATGCGAGCCGTCCGCCCATGCAGAAGCCGACGGCACCGTAGCGGTCGTGCGCGACAGCGGACTGCGCGTCGAGGAACGCGAGGCACGCGCGAAGGTCGGCCAGCATGCCGTCGTCGGTCAGCGTCTGCAGTTTGGGCATGACCTTCGAAACGTCGTCGTAGCTGAACGTCTCACCGCGGAAGATGTCCGGTGAGATCGCCGCGTACCCGTGCTCCGCGAGCCGGCGCACTTCGCTTTGGATGTACTCGTTGATTCCGAACGCTTCCTGGATGAGGACGACGCCGGGAAACGGCCCGTTTCCCGCGGGCAGCGCGACGTATCCTCGCAGATCGCCCCCGAGGGGAACGAATTCGGCGCGCGCGACATCGTGTTTTGGCATGGCAAGGGGCTCTTGGCGGCACGGTCGTGGCGGACCCCTTCGACAAGCTCAGGATGACACGATTACCGTGTCATCCTGAGCCTGTCGAAGGGCGCACCATGTTCGTGTCATCCTGAGCCTGTCGCAGGGCGCACCATCTTCGTGTCACCCTGAGCCTGTCGAAGGGCGCACCATGTTCGTGTCATCCTGAGCCTGTCGCAGGGCGCACCATCTTCGTGTCACCCTGAGCCTGTCGAAGGGCGACCATGTTCGTGTCATCCTGAGCCTGTCGAGGGGTGCGTCGTCGGCAGAAGCGATGCGACCAGCGGCGTGAAGCGGCCCGCGCGGATCAGCGCTGCGACGCGCGCGATCTCGGGCGCCAGGAAGCGATCGCCGGTGCCGCCGCCGTCGGGCGCGATCTCGGCGAGCACGCCTTCGAGCGTCCCCGACGTGCGCAGCGGACGGCGGAACGCAATCCCGCGCGCCGCGGCGAGCAGCTCGATCGCCACGATGTTCGCCGCGTTCGCGATCATCGCGTCGAGACGGCGCGCGCCGTGCGTTGCCATGCTGACGTGGTCTTCTTGTCCGGCGGATGTCGGGATCGAGTCGACGCTCGCCGGGTGCGCGAGCATCTTGTTCTCCGACGCGAGCGCGGCCGCCGTGACCTGCGCGATCATGTAGCCCGACTCGAGTCCCGGATCGGTCGCGAGGAACGCGGGCAGCGCGCTGAACGTCGGATCGACGAGCAACGCCGTGCGCCGCTCGCTGATGTTGCCGATCTCCGCGATCGCGACCGCCATCGCGTCCGCGGCGAACGCGACGGGCTCCGCGTGAAAGTTTCCGCCCGAAATCACGTCTCCGGTATCGGCGAACACGAGCGGGTTGTCCGACACCGCGTTCGCCTCGACGATCAGGACCGACCCCGCATCGCGCAGCGTGCGCAGCACGGCGCCGAGCACCTGCGGGATGCAGCGCAGGCTGTAGGGGTCCTGCACGCGCCCGCAGTCGCGGTGCGACTCGTTGATCGCGCTGCCTTCGATCAGGCAGCGTACCGCTTCGGCGACGTCGCTCTGCGCGGCGTGTCCGCGCACGGCGTGGATGCGCGCGTCGAACGGCCGCACGCTGCCGAGCGCGGCTTCGATGCTCAGCGCGCCCGCGGCGAGCGACGCCGCGAGCACGTCCTCCGCGCCGATCAGCGCGCGCAGCGCAAGCGCCGTGGACACCTGCGTGCCGTTCAGCAGCGCCAGGCCTTCCTTCGCCTGCAGTTCGACGGCCGCGACGCCCGCCGCTGCAAGCGCCGCCGCGGCCGGCATGCGGCGTCCGGACGCATCCGCGTCGCCGACGCCGATCAGCGCCGCGGCGACGTGCGCGAGCGGCGCGAGGTCGCCGGACGCGCCGACCGAGCCCTGTCCGGGAACGACCGGCAGCACGTCGCGCTCGAGACATGCGTGCAGCGTCTCGATCAGCGACCACCGCACGCCCGAGTAGCCGCGCGCGAGCGAATTGATCTTCAACGCGAGCACGAGCCGCACGACGTCGCGCGCGAGCGGCTCGCCGACGCCGCAGGCGTGCGAGACGACGAGGTTTCGCTGCAGCTCCGCCAGCCGCTCCCGCGGGATGCGCGTCTGCGCGAGCTTGCCGAATCCCGTGTTGACGCCGTACACGCTCGCGTCGCGCGCCGCGATCGCCGCGACGACCGCCGCGGCGCGATCGACGTCCGCCTTCGCCGCCGGGTCGAGCGCGAACGCCGCTCCGCCGAGGAGCCCGCGCGCGTGCGGCAGTTGCAGCGCGCCGGCGCGCACCGCGACGGTCACTCCTGCATCGGCAGGACGAGACCGTGCTCGCGGGCGCTCGCGAGCGCGTCGCCGTAGCCCGCGTCGGCGTGCCGCGCGACGCCGCTCGCCGGGTCGTTCCAGAGCACGCGCGCGATCCGTTTCGCCGCGGCCTCCGTTCCGTCGCACACGATCACGAGGCCGGCGTGCTGCGAAAAACCGATGCCGACGCCGCCGCCGTGGTGGATCGAGACCCACGTCGCGCCGCCCGCGACGTTGAGCATCGCGTTCAGCAGCGGCCAGTCGCTGACGGCGTCGGAACCGTCCAGCATCGCTTCGGTCTCGCGGTTCGGCGAGGCGACGCTGCCCGAGTCGAGGTGATCGCGCCCGATCACGATCGGCGCCTTCAGCTCGCCGCGCGCGACCATCTCGTTGAAGGCGAGGCCGACGCGGTCGCGGTCGCCGAGCCCGATCCAGCAGATGCGCGCCGGCAGTCCTTGGAACGTGATGCGCTCGCGCGCCATGTCGAGCCAGCGGTGCAAATGCAGGTCGTTCGGGATCAGCTCCTTCACCTTCGCGTCGGTCTTCGCGATGTCGTCCGGATCGCCGGAGAGCGCGACCCACCGGAACGGCCCGACGCCGCGGCAGAACAGCGGCCGAATGTAGGCCGGGACGAATCCGGGGAACGCGAACGCGTCGGCGTACCCCGCGTCGAGCGCCATCTGGCGGATGTTGTTGCCGTAGTCGAACACGGGCACGCCGAGTCGCGTGAAGCCGACCATCGCCTCGACGTGCGCGACCATCGATCGCTTCGCCGCCTCCGCGACGACGCCGGGATCGCTTCGCACGCAGGTCACGCCACCGTTCGAGCGTCCAGCCCGCGGGAAGGTAGCCGTTCACGGGGTCGTGCGCCGACGTCTGGTCCGTCACCGCGTCGGGGCGGACGCCGCGACGCAGCAGCTCCGGCACGATCTCCGCAGCGTTGCCGAGCACGCCGACCGACACCGGGGTCTTCGTGCGGCGCGACTCATCCATCATCGCGAGCGCCTCATCGAGGGAGTCGGCGCGCGCGTCGAGATAGCGCGACTCCAGCCGCTTCGCGATGCGCGCGGCATCGCACTCGACCGCGAGCATCGACGCGCCCGCCATCGTCGCCGCGAGCGGCTGCGCGCCGCCCATTCCGCCCAAGCCGGCGCTGAGAATCCACCGTCCGGCCAGGTCGCCACCGTAGTGGCGCCGGCCCATCTCCGCAAACGTCTCGTACGTCCCTTGCACGATGCCTTGCGATCCGATATAGATCCACGAGCCGGCCGTCATCTGGCCGTACATCATCAGGCCCTTGCGGTCGAGCTCGTGAAAATGCTCCCACGTCGCCCAGTGCGGCACGAGGTTCGAGTTCGCGATGACGACTCGCGGCGCGTCGGGATGCGTGCGGAACACGCCGACGGGCTTGCCGGACTGAATCGCAAGCGTCTCGTCGTCGCTTAGCGCTTCGAGCGCCGCGACGATTGCATCGAAGCACTCCCAATTGCGCGCCGCCTTGCCGATGCCGCCGTACACGACGAGCTCGTCCGGCCGCTCGGCCACCTCGGGATCGAGGTTGTTCATCAGCATGCGCAGCGCCGCTTCGGTCTGCCAGCTGCGCGCGCGCAGCGCCGCGCCGCGCGGCGCGCGAACCGACCGAGCGCGTTCCCGAATCATGCCGTGGCCCTCCGGTGGACTACTCCCGGCCGGAGGGCCGCGGCTCCTTTAGCCGCCGCAAGCGTTGCACGCGGGGTGCGTGCGGTCGTATACGGGCTGCTTGAGGTACTCGGCCGGGTTGTACGTCCAGAACTGCGAGACGTTCGGGTAGGTCTGGATCACGACGTTCTGCAGCTGCGACCCCTGCTTTTCGACGCGGCGGATATAGATGTTCTGCACCGGGTTGCCGCGGTCGTCGAAGTGCACCGGGCCGCGCGGCGCGTCGTTGATGCGCACGCCGCGCATCGCGCGGACGAACGCGGCCGCATCCGCGGTGTTGCCGCGCACCGCTGCGAGGCCGCGGTCGAGATACTCGGCGCCCACGTACGTTCCCTCGGCATAGTACGACGGCTCGTGCCCGTACGCTTTGGTGTACGCGGAAACGAACTTCTCGTTCGCCGCCGTCTTGAGCGCCGCGCTGTACTGCAGCGCCGTGATCATGCCCACGGCGTCCGGCGTGTCCTGCAGCGTGCTCTCATCGACGGTGTTGCCCTGACAGATCAGCGGCATCTTCAGCCCGAAGGCCTTGTACTGCTTGATGAAGTTCACGGCGGCGGCGCCCGAGTAGCTGCACATCACGGCGTCGACGTCGCGCGGCAGCGATGAGAGGAACGGCGAATAGTCGGACGTGACGAGCGGCGTCCACACCTGCTTCGTCACCTTGCCGCCGTCGCGCTGGAAGGTGTCGACGAAGCCGCCGATGCTTTCCCAGCCGAAACTGAAGTCGTAGGCGACCGTCGCGACCTTGCGGTACTTGAGAGTCTTGAAGGCGTAGTCGCCGAGCACGTGCGTCGGCTGGCTGCTCGTCCATTCCGTGCGCAGGATATACTCGCTCGGCGTGCGCTGCGTGAGGTCGTCCGACGACACGATCGGATAGACCGCGGCGATCTTGTGCTGGTCGATGTACGGCACCATTGCGGAGCCGACCGCTGCGGACAGCGGACCGAACACCACGTCGACATGGTCCTGCTCGACCAGCTTGCGGAGCTGCGTGAGGCCGACGGACGGATTGCCTTGGCTGTCCGCGACGTCGACGTCGACCTTCACGCCGCCCAGCGTGTTGTTGTGCTCCTTGAGGTAGAGCTCGAGTCCCTCTTGCATGTACTTGCCGGGCGCGGCGAACACGCCGGTCACCGGATACAGGAAGCCGATCTTGATCGTCTTCGCCTGCGCGTCGGCGCGCGGCGTCTGCGCGCCGATGCTCGCGGAGGCGAACGCGAGCGCGGCTGCCGCCGCGAAGCGGCGTGCGCGCCTCACTTCGTGTATCCCTGATACGAGGGCGAGTATACGGGCTGCTTCATGTAGTCGGCCGGCTTCCACGTCCAGAACTGCGAGACGTGCGGATACGTCTTGAGCACGACGTTCCACGTCTTCGCGTACTTCGCGGCATCGCCGCTCGTCGCGACGACCTTGCGCACGTAGACGTTCTCGACCGGCGCGCCGTACGCATCGAGCGCCATCGGCCCGAACGCCGAGTCGGCGAGCTTGATCTCGCGGACCGCGCGCAGCAGCGTGCCCGAGTCGGCGACGTTGCCGTGCACCTTGTCGAGGGCCTGCGCGATCCACTGAGCGGCGGTGTAGAACGACGTCGCCATGTACGACGGCAGGACGCCTTCCGACTTGCCGTAGTTCTCGTCGAAGGCGCGCGTCGCCGGCGCGTCGCGTCCCTCCGCGAAGTGCCCGAAGCTCGTGATGCCTTCCACGATGTCCGGCGCGATCGAGCGAATGTTGGACTGGTCGGTCGTCGTCTCGTTCGCGATCAGCGGGATCTTGTTCTTGAGGCCGAGCTGGCTCCACTGCTGGAGGAAGTGCACGGCGTCCGCTCCGACCATCTCGACGAACAGCGCGTCCGGATTGGCCGCCTGCACTTTGCTGATGTACGGCGTGTAGTCGGCCGTTCCCAGCGGCGCCCAGAATCTGATCGAGGATCTTGCCGCCCTTCTGCGTGAACGTCTGCGCGAAGCCGCCCGCGTTCTCGTAACCGAACGCGTAGCTGTTCGCGAGGGTGACGATCTTGCGGTGGCCCTGCTCGTAGGCCCACTCTCCGGCGACGTGCGTGGGCAGGCTCGACGACCACCCTGCCACTTTGATGATGAACGCGTTCGCCTGACGTTGCGAGAGATCATCGGCCGACACCGTCGGCAAGAACAGCGGCACGCGGTGCTGCACGGCGTACGGCGCGACCGCGAGACCTTCGTTCGCGAGGTACGGCCCGACGATCATCTGGGCGCCGTCCTGCTCGACGGCGTGCCGCGCCTGGTCGAGCGCGTGCGCGGGATTCGACGCCGTGTCGTACACGGTCGTGTCGATCCTGCGTCCGGCGGCCTTCCCGCCGTGCTGCTTCCAGTAGAGCGTCCAGCCCGCCACCATGTCGTGGCCCGCCGCGGCAGCCGACCCCGACGTCGGCGCGAGCAGCGCGACCTTGATCGGCCCGCTCTCGGCGGAGCGCGTCGGCGTCGCGTTGGCCAGCGATGCGATCGCGATCACCGCGGCGAGCGCCGCGGTCTTCGCTCGAATGGACATCCTCATCGATGCTCCTCTCGTCATGATCTTAGATGCCTAGGTAAGTGGTCCGAACTTTGTCGTCGTCGCGAATGACGTTAGGATCGCCGTCGAACACGATGCGACCTTTGCTGATGATGTACGCGACGTCGGCGACGCCGAGCGCGAGCGGCAGGTTCTGCTCGACGAGCACGATCGCGAGTCCCGTCTCCTTCAGCCGCGCAAGCGTCCGCTCGAGCTCGCGTACGATCAGCGGCGCGAGCCCTTCCGACGGCTCGTCCATCAGCAGGAGCGCGGGGTTCGCCATCAGCGCGCGCCCGATCGCGACCATCTGCTGCTCGCCGCCGCTGAGCTGCCCGCCGTAGTTTCCGGTCCGCTCGCGCAGCCGCGGAAACAGCTCGTACACCGTCGCGAGGTTCCAGCGCCCTTCACGCGCCGGCAGCCCTCCCAGCCGCAAGTTCTCCTCGACCGTCAGCGATGGAAACACGCGACGCCCCTGCGGCACCAAACCGACGCCGCGGCGTGCGATCAGGTGCGAGGGCAACCGTTCGATCGGCGTGCCCGCGAAGCGGATCGTGCCGCGGCGCGGCGGCGTGAAGCCGATCACCGAGCGCATCAGCGTCGTCTTGCCGACGCCGTTGCGCCCAAGCACCGCGGTCACGCGGCCCGCCTGCGCGCGCAGCGTCACGCCCTGCAGGATGTGGCTGTGCTCGTAGTAGGTGTGGATGTCGTCGACGTCGAGCAGCGCCGTCGCGTCGTTCGCCGTCACAGCTTCCCGCCGAGATAGATTTCCTGCACCGTCTCGTCGCCGCGGATGCGCTCCAGCGGACCGTCCGCGACGACGCGTCCGTGATGCAGCACCGCGAGGCGGTCGACCACGTCGAACACCACGCCCATGTCGTGCTCGATCAGCACGAGCGTCAGCGTGCGCGCCTCGCGTTTGAGCATTTCCGTGACGAGCGAGGTGTCGCCCGGCGCGAGACCGGCGGTGGGCTCGTCGAGCAGCAGCATCTTCGGCTTCTGCGCGAGCGCCATCAGGATCTCGACCTGCCGCTTCTCGCCGTAGCCGAGCGCGTCGACGAGCTCGTGCGCGCGCTCCGCCAGGCCGACGCGGTCGAGCAGCGCGCGCGCCTCCGCGTCGCGGTGCCGAAAACGGCCGCGCGGCGCGAGCAGCGCGAAGCGCTCGCGGCTGTGCGCCTGCAACGCGAGAACGAGATTGTCGAGCACCGTGAGCTTCGGAAAGAGCGTCGTCGTCTGGAACGTGCGCGCCAGCCCGCGCCGCGCGCGACCGTGCGCACTGACGCGCGTCACGTCGCGGCCGAGGAACCGCACGTTGCCGCGCGTGAGCGGCAGATCGCCCGCGACGATGTTGAACAGCGTCGACTTGCCCGCGCCGTTCGGCCCGATGATGCCGCAGCGCTCGCCGGCGCGGATCGTCAGCGACACGTCCTCGAGCACGGTGAGGCTGCCAAAGCGCTTCGTCACGCCGCGCAGCGCAAGGCACGCCTCACCGTCGTCCTGAGCCTGCATCACGTCATCCTGAGCCTGTCGCACGTCATCCTGAGCCTGTCGCACGTCATCCTGAGCCTGTCGAAGGGCTCGTCGAAGGGCGCCGCAGCCGCGCCCAGAGCCGCGGAACGAGGACGACGAGGCCGCCCGGCGCGTACATCACGACGACGAAGTACACGACGCCGAGGATCATCTCCCAGCGCTGCGTGACGGCGCTGAGCTCGTTGCTCAGGAACACGACGACGAGCGCACCGAACACCTGGCCGTACAGCGTGCCGATCCCGCCGAGGATCACCATGATCAGGATCTGCGTCGACTGGTCGAGCGCGAGCGCGACCGGCCCGACGAACTGGTTGTACCAGGCGAACAGCACGCCGGCGAGGCCCGCGAACGCGCCGGAGATCATCATCGCGAGGTATCGATAGAGCCACACGTTGTAGCCCAGTGCGCGCATGCGGCGCGGCGTTTCGCGCACCCCCTTGAGCACCAGCCCGAACGGCGAGCGCACGATGAGCGCCATCAGCACGAACGCGACGGCGAGGCACGCGAGGCACACGTAGTAGTAGCCCGTGTTCGCCGAGACGTCGAAAGGCCCGACCTGCGGGCGGATGAGGCCCGTGATGCCGTTGTCGCCGCCGCTGACCGAAACCCACTGGTACGCGAGCCCCCACACGATCTCGTTCAGCGCGATCGTGATGATGATGAAGCCGACGCTCTCGCTGCGCAGCGCGACGAGCCCGAAGATCGCGGCTGTCACGACCGCTGCCGCCATACCGAGCAGCAGCACCGGAAAAAAGCCGGTGACGTGAAAGCGCGTCGCGCCGATTGCGACCGCGTACGCGCCGACGCCGAACAGCGCCGCCTGGCTGAAGTTCACGAGTCCGGTGAATCCGACGAGAAGGTCCAGGCTCATCGCGACGATCGCGAAAATCCACGTCTGGGTCAGCAGCGAGACGTAGAACGTCGGGACGCCCACCTTCGGCAGCACGACCGCGATCAGCAAGCCCACCGCCACGACGGCGACGACGCGGTTCCGCCGCGTCATAGCTTCCTTCCGAAGAGGCCCTGCGGCCGGAACGCCATGATCAGCGCGACGGGGACGAAAATCGTGAAGTACGAGAGCTCCGGAAACATCGCTTTGCCGAATGCGTTCACGAGCCCGATCAAGAGGCTGCCGATCAGCGCGCCGGCCAGACTCCCCATGCCGCCGACGATGACGACGGCGAATGCGAGCGGCGTGAGCTCGCCGTCGAGGCCTGGATACGCGCTCGTGATCGGTCCGCCCAGCAGCCCGCCGAGACCGGCGATGAACGCGCCTGCGGCGAACACGATGTAGAACGATCGGTTCACGTCGACGCCGAGCCCGCGGGCCATCTCCTCGTCGTCGACCGCGGCGCGGATCATCATGCCGAGCATCGTGCGCTGCAGCGCGACGAACAGCACGGCCGCGACGACGACGCTGATCGCGATCACCGCGAGCCAGTACTCCGGGAATACCAAGGTCCCCATCGTGATCGACCCGGCCAGCAGCGGCGGTGGCGAGATCGAGTGCGGGTCGCCGCCCCAGAGCGCGAGCACGCCGTCGTCGAGGATGAGCGCGAAGCCGAGCGTGAGCAGCAGCGAGGTGAGCGGATCCGCGTGGTACCGGTGCAGGAACGCGCTGTACACGGCGAGGCCGAGGGCCATCGTGACGACGCCGGCGGCGACCGCCGCCAGCCAGAAGTTCGTGCCGTGTGCGACCAGCGTGAGACCGACGTACGCGCCGAGCAGGTAGAACGCCGTCTGCGCGAGGTTGATGATCCGCATCAGTCCGAAGATCAGCGTCAGGCCCGAGGCGATCAAGAACAGCAGGCTGCCGTAGGCGAGGCCGCCCAGCGCGTTCTGGACGTAGAAGCTCGCGCCCATCGCGATCAGGGATCCGCCGGCAGGCCGGCCATCGTCTTGAGCACCGATGCGATCGCCGCGGTGTCCTGCTTGCCGCGGCCCTGCGCCAACGCGGCGGTGTAGAACACGGCGCTCTGCGCGAACAGCGGCGTCGGCGCTCCCACGTCCCGCGCGAAGTTCGCGATGATGTCGATGTCCTTCTGGTAGACGTCGAGCTTCATCTGCGCGTCGTCGTACCGGCCTGCGGCCATCATCGGCCCACGTACCGCGAGCATGCGTGACGCGCCCGCACCCGCGCCGACGATGTCGAGCATCGCTACGGGATCGATTCCGGCCTTTTGCGCGAGGACGATCGCTTCGGCGGTCGAGAGGTTGTGGATCGTCACGAGCAGGTTCGCGATGTACTTCAGCTTCGACCCCGTACCGAAGGCGCCGACGTAGCGCACGTCGCGCGCGAACGTGCGCAGCACCGGCTCCGCCGCGTCGTACGCGGCGCGCGCGCCGCTGACGTACACGCTCAGAATCCTTCGCGCGCGCCTGCGAGCCCGTGCCGCTGACCGGCGCGTCGAGCACGTCGATCCCGTGCGGCGCGAGCGCTTCGCGGCAGCGCTCCTTCACCGCGAGCGGCATCGTGCTCGCTTCGACGACGACCGTGCCGCGCTGCGCGCCGCGCAGGCCGCCCTCGCCCTCGAACGCCGCCTCGATCGCGTTCGCGCTCGGCAGCGCGGTGATCACGATCTGCGTACCGTCGGCCGCGGCGGCGGGCGACGCGGCCGGCGCGCCGCCGCGCGCTTCGAAGCGCGCGAGCGCGCCGGCATCGACGTCGAAGCCGCGCACCGCCAGACCGGCGTCGATCGCGTGGCCCGCATACGCGGACCCCATGATGCCCAGACCGACGATCGCGACGGCCGGCACGTCTCTACGCGACGGACGAGCTCGGCGCGGCGCTGCGGCCGGCGGCGATCGCCGCGTTGACGCGCGGCATCACCTCGGTCGCCATCAGTTCCATCGAACGCCGCGCGAGCGCGGGATCGGCCCAGTCGTGCCCGGCGTAGAGCAGCGTACCGAAATCGCCGATGCGCTCGCGGAACCCGAGCAGCTGCTCGACCACGGAGTCGACCGTGCCGCAGATGACGAGCGAGTCGAGCACGTAGTCGAGGGTGACCGCCTCGTCGGGCATGTCGCGCTCCGCCTTGAACAGCTCGGGACGCCCGTTCTTGATGAGCTTCGTCATCAGCGAATGGAAGTAGTACGCGTACGGACCGTCGTGGCCTTTGGCATAGCGCTGCGCCGTGGCGTCGTCGTCGGCGACGAAGACGCTCTTCGCGACGCGCCAGTCGGCGGGGTCCGCCGCGCGGCCCGCGTTCGCGCAGCCTTCGCGATACTTCGGCCAGTGCGACGCGACCCAGTTCGGCTGCAGAAAGTTCGCCGAGATCGGCGTCCAGCCGCGTTCCGCCGCGGAGGTGACGCCCTTCGAGAACGGCGCGACCGCCGTCACCACGATCGGCGGATGCGGCCGCTGGTACGGCTTCACGATGCTGCCCTGACCGGTCTCCTGGTTCATCGTGCGGCGCGTGCTGATCGACCAGAACTGCCCCTGCAGATCGTACGGCGCCTCGCCGGCCCAGATCGCGAGCACCTGATCGATCGCCTCGACGAACATCGCCGTGCGATCGCGGTCGAGGTTGCCGAACGCTTCCGCGTCCGAGAGCAGGCCGCCCGGACTGATGCCGAACAACAGCCGCCCTTCGAGCAGGTGGTCGAGCATCGCGATCTGCGCCGCAACTTGTGCCGGATGAGCGTTCGGCAAGTTCACGGTGCCGGTGCCGAGGACGATGTCGCGCGTCACGTCGATCAGCGAGGCGATGAACGTGGTGCACGACGTCACCGGCTCGGCGATGTCGGTCACGTGCTCTCCGACGAACGCTTCGACGAAGCCGAGGCGGTCGGCGAGCACGATCGACTGGCGATCCTCCTTCAGCACGTCGGTGTAGTTGCGTGCCGGCGGATGGAGGGGCATCGTGAAGTAGCCGAGGCGCATCGCCGATCCTCTCGCTCCGGCTATCTATCGGACGATCACTCGCATCGAGGCGCGTGCGTCACCGGAGTCCCGGGGTGTTCACGGGGCGCCCGGGCGTTCTCCTTCGCCGTGGGCGGTCCGCAAGGACGCAGCTTACTTATCGCCATATCACCATCGCATGGCGGCGAAGCGCACGCCGCGCACGCGCCTCACCGCCGACGAGCGGGAGCGGCACATCGCGCGCGGTGCGGTCAGCTTCTTCTGTGAGGTCGGGTTCGGCGGGCAGACGCGCGAGCTGGCGAAGCGGCTCGGCATCACGCAGCCGCTGCTGTACCGGTACTTCCCGAACAAGGAAGCGCTGATCGAGCGCGTCTACCGCGAGGTGTACCTCAATCGTTGGGACCCGCGGTGGGAGGAGCTGCTCGACGACGAGACGCGGCCGGCGCGCGAGCGCATCATCGCGTTCTACCGCGAGTATGCGAAGGCGGTCCTGAGCTACGAGTGGATCCGCATCTTCATGTTCTCTGGGCTGCGGGGCATGAACCTGAACAGCCGGTATCTGACGCTGGTGCGCGACCGCATCTACACACGCGTCGTGCGCGAGCTGCGCCGCGAGCACGCGCTGCCGCCGCCGGACGAGGTCCCGATCTCCGAGCTCGAGTTCGAGCTCGTGTGGGGCCTGCACGCAAGCATCTTCTACATCGGAATCCGCAAGTGGATCTACGGGCTCGAGATGCCGGAGAACGTCGACGGCGTCGTCGAAGCGCTCGCGACCGCGTTCCTCGACGGCGTGCCGGCGGTCATGGTGAAGGCGCTCGGGCGGCCTGCGCGTCGAGCGCGGCGGCGGCCCGCGTGAGGAACCGCCGGGCATTGCCGCCGAGGACGTCGGCGCGCTCGGCCTCGCTCAGGTTCGGGATGCGCGCGACGACGCAGCGCGGCTCGTCGACGCCCATGTCGAACGGCCGGTCCGTCCCGACGACGATGCTCCGCACGCCCGCGCGCTCGACGAGAAACGCGAGCGTCGCGTCGTCGTGCGTGACGACGTCGAAGAACAGCCGCGAGAGGTACGCGCTCGGCGGCTTCGGGATCGTCTTCGTCTCCGGGCGCACGCGGTAGCCGTGATCGAGCCGCCCCATGATCGCCGCCAGCGTGCCGCCACCGTGCGCGAGGATCATGTGCAGCTCCGGGAAGCGCTCGAAGCACGCCCGCGAAGATCAGCCGAGCCGCGATCAGCCCGGTCTCCGACGGGTTGCCGAAGAGGTTGCCGAGATAGTACGGCGCCGCGCGCTCGCCGCCGAGCTCGTGGTGCGGGTGCATGAACACCGGGACGTCGAGCTCGCAGCACGCCGCCCAGAAGACGTCGAGCGAGCGATCGTCGAGCGGCGCGCCGGCGATGCTCGAGCCGATCTCGACGCCCCAGAAACCGAGGTCGTTCACGGCGCGGCGCAGCTCCGCGACCGCGGCCTCGGGCGATCGCAGCGGAACGGTGGCGAAGCCCGCGAAGCGGTCGGGCGCCTGCGCGACGATCGCCGCGAGCGCGTCGTTTCCGTCGCGACAAATCGCCGTGCCCATATCCGGCGATGCGGCGTACGCGAAGAAGAACGGCGGCTGGCAGATGATCTGCCGGTCGATCCCCTGCCGGCGCGCGAGCTCGACGCGCGCGTCCACGTCGTACAGCAGCGGAAAGTACGGCAGCCGCGTGCGCTCCGCGGCATAGCCGCAGACACTGCGGTCGAGGTCCAGCGTGCCGGCGTCCTTGCGCGGATCTGCCAGGCCGCGACGCCGGAGCTTCTCGACGAACGCGTCGGCGAGGAAGTGCGCATGGCAGTCGATGCAGAGCGGCATGAAACCTCGCGGCGGTCCGGCGACCGCCTTGACACGACCCCCGTCCGGGGTGTTTTATCGATAGATAAATAACCCTCTCATGCCACACCAGCACGCGAGCGCACCGTTCGACGCGCGCGATCTGCGGAACGCGCTCGGCACGTTCGCCACCGGCGTGGCGATCATCACCACGCGCGGTCCCGACGGACGCCTCTTCGGGCTGACCGGAAACTCGTTCAGCTCGGTGTCGCTCGATCCGCCGCTCGTGCTGTGGAGCCTCGCATGCTCCGCGCCGAGCCTGCCGGCGTTTCGCGCCGCGACGCATTTCGGCGTCAACGTCCTCACGACCGAGCAGCAAGCGCTCTCGATCCGCTTCGCGCGCCGTCGACGCGACAAGTTCGAGGGCGTCGCGCACGAGCTCGGCGAGTACGGCGTGCCGCTGATCGTCGGCGCGGCCGCGCACTTCGAGTGCCGCATCGTCGACCGCTACTACGGCGGCGACCACGAGATCTTTCTCGGACACGTCGAGCGGTACAGCTACGAGCGCAAGTCGACGCTGCTGTTCTGCCACGGCGCGTACTGTGAAGCACGCGAACTGCCGCCGGAAGTGCAGTCGCCGCGACGGGGCCGTCTAGCGCGGGACGATCGGCAGCAGCAGGTACGGCTGCGCGCCGTCTCCGGCGTGCAGCGTGTTCGTGCCGCCGAAGATCTCGGGCGGACGGTCGTCGGGATCGTCGTGCAGGAACGGTCCGCAGCCGGTCATCTCGTTCTTGAAGTTCGACAGCCGTCCGCCGCTCGGGCCGGGATAGACGTAGTCGCGGCCGCGCACGCTGAATGCGAGCCGATATCCCGCGGGGAGCACGATCGACGTCGGCCACAGCTCGACGTCGAGCTGCGCCGGCTCGCCCGGCGAGAGCGGCTCCGCCTCGCTGTGCGGATGATACGGCCGGTACTCCGTCGACAGCGCGGGATCGAGCGCGCGGTGCGACGCACGCAGCCAGCCCTGCGCAAGCGGCGTGTGCGGATCGATCGCGCCCTGGAACACGACCTCCTCGCCGGTCGGTGCGAACGCGCGCAGGACGGCGAACACGTCGGCGTCGCGCGTCGACGACGAGACGAACAGCCGCGCGGCGAGCGGCCCCGTGATCTCGGTATCTTCGCGAGCGGCTCGCCAAGGAACGTCAGGCCGTCGCCGAGCGCATCGTACGCGATCGCGCGTCGTTCGCGCCCGGCATGCGCTCGCGCAGCGTGCGGTCGCGCAGGTCGAGATAGAGCTTCGTCCAGCGCGTGCGCGGGATCGGCCACGCGTCCTCGTGCCGTTCCTCGAAGCGGTCGAGGTGGCGCACCTGCAGGCGCACGCGCGGCCAGTCGCGCAGCGTGTCCTCGCCCTTGAGGTAGTGCGCGAAGAATTGCTTCTGCAGCCGCACGCCGTAGTCGGTGTAGAACTCCGTCCAGTGCTCGATGCCGTGCACCTCGAGCCACTTCTCCGGCGACGCGGCGCGCACGAACGCCTCGAAGTTGCCGCGCGGATGCAGACCTTGACCGCCCCAGTTCGCCGCCGAGAGCAGCGGCACGGTGACGCGACTCCCACACGGCCGAACGCGAGCGGTGGTACTCATCGTCGAGCGGATGCGCAAGGATGTCCGCGCCGAAGTCGGCGCGGTTGCGCGCGAGCTCGGCGTCGGTCAGCGTCTCCGGGCCCGCACGCGAGCTCGCCGGTGATCGCGCTGCGCGGTCCGCGTTCTCCCACGCCGTGCTGCACCGTCTTCACCTGCATGTCGTACCAGTTGCGCGCGAACGTGCAGAGGATGCCGCCGTGGTGCGTGAGGTCGCGGTAGAAATCGGCCGCGCCTTCCCACGCGCAGATCGCAGCGAGGTGCGGCGGCGCGGGATTGCGCGACGCGACCCACCACTGGTTCATCGCGTAGTACGAGATGCCGTTCAGACCGATCTTGCCGCTGCTCCACGGCTGCGCGGCGGCCCACTCGATGCACTGCGCGAGATCGTCCGTCTCGCGCCGGCACCACGGATCGAGAAATCCGGGCGAGCGTCCGGCACCGCGCGAGTCGACCCGCACGCACGCATAGCCGTCGGGCACCCACTTCTCGGGGTCGACGACTTCCCAGTTCTGGTACCGGTTCGTCGAGCCCGCGGTCACGTCCGGATGCTTCTCGGCCATGCGGTTCCAAGCGCTCGGATAGCCCGCTTGAAACGCAAGCCCTTTCGCGTACGGCCCATAGCTGAGGATCACCGGATTCCGGCCCTCGCCCGGCGGGCGGAACACGTCGGCGCGCAGCACGATGCCGTCGTCCATTGCGACCGGCACGTCCCAATCGATCTGCATCGGCGACTCGTCGTTAGGTGTGACGTTCCGGTTGTCATCCTGAGGTTGTCATCCTGAGCTTGTCGAAGGGCTCGTCGAGGCCAGCGCCACCAACTTCCTGGCTCGAGGGTATCCCGGTTGACCACGCTCGACGGAATCGCAACGTACGGCCACGTGATCGACGGCGCGGAATGCGCGAGTGCGAGCGGCCGCACGTTCGACGTGCGCAATCCGGCGAACGGCGCGCTCGTGGCGCGCGTCCCGGAAGGCGACGCGGCGGACGTCGACCACGCCGTCGCGGCGGCGCAGCGCGCGTTCGGCGACGGCCGCTGGTCGCGGGTGTCGGTGCGCGACCGCCACCGCATCCTGAACCGCTTGGCCGACGCGATCGAGGCGGCGCTCCCCGAACTTGCGACGCTGGAATCGACGTGCGTCGGCCGCCCGCTGCGCGAGATGCGCGCGCAGCTCGGGCGCGTGCCGGAGTTCTACCGGTACTTCGCGGCGGTTGCGCGCACGGCCGAAGACGCGGTGACGCCGTTCGAGGGCCCGTACTTGAACTATGTGCGGCGCGTGCCGCTCGGCGTCGTCGGTCAGCTCACGCCGTGGAATCACCCGCTGCTGATCTTCTCGAAGAAGCTCGCGCCCGCGCTCGCCGCCGGCAACGCCGTCGTGGTGAAGCCGTCGGAGTACACGCCGCTCACCACGCTGATCGTCGCGCGGCTCGCGCTCGACGCCGGCATCCCGGACGGCGTGCTCAACGTCGTGACCGGCTTCGGCGGCGAAGCGGGCGCGGCGCTCTGCACCGATAAGCGCGTACGGAAGCTCGACCTCACGGGCGGCACCGAGACGGGACGCATCGTCGCGAAGCTCGCCGGCGAGAACCTCGTGCGCGTGACGTGCGAGCTGGGCGGCAAAGCGCCCGTCGTCGTGCTTCCGGACGCCGATCTCGATCGAGCCGCCGCGGGCGCGACGTTCGCCGCATTCATCGCGTCGGGACAAACGTGCGTCGCGGGGACCCGTGTGCTGGTACACGAGTCGCAGGCGGATGCGCTCGTCGAACGCATGGTGCGCCGCGCGAAGGCGATCCGGCTCGGCGATCCGCTCGATCTCTCCACGCAGCTGGGTCCCGTCGTCTCGGCGCGCCAGCTCGAACGCACCGAACGCTACGTCGAGCTCGGCGTGAACGAGGGCGCGTCCGTCGCGTGCGGCGGCAAGCGCGCCGGCGGCGCCCTCGCATCGGGGTTCTTCTACGAGCCGACGATCTTCACGAACGTGCGCTCCTCGATGCGGATCGCGCAGGACGAGATCTTCGGCCCGGTCACGTGCGTGCTGACGTACCGTGACGTCGAGGAAGCGATCCGCATCGCGAACGACGTCGAGTTCGGGCTCGCCGCATCGGTGTGGACCGGCGATGCGGCACACGGGATGCGCGTCGCGGAGCGTTTGGAGTGCGGGATCGTCTGGATCAACGACCACCACCGCATCGACCCGTCGCTGCCGTGGGGCGGCATGAAGGACAGCGGCATGGGGCGCGAGACCGGTCTCGAGGGCTACCGCGAGTACACGCAGACGAAGAGCACGATCGTGAACCTCGACCAGCCGGTGGACTGGTACGCCACCGACGAGGTCGTGCGGTTGAGCTGAGGGCGGCATGGCAACGTGGGAGCAAGTTCGGCGGTACGCGTCGGCGCTGCCGGGCGTCACCGAGGAAACGTCGCGACACAACGCGGCGTGGATCGTCGGCAAGAAGTTTTTCCTGTGGGAGCGGCCGCTGCGCAAGAGCGACCTCGCCGCGCTCGGTGATCACGCCCCCGAAGGGCCGATCCTCGGCGTGCGGACCGCCGACCTCGAGATGAAGGAAGCGCTGCTGCGCAGCGATCCGGACATCTTCTTCACGACGCCGCACTTCGACGGTTATCCGGCGCTGCTGATTCCGCTCGCGCGCGTCTCCGCGAAGACGCTGAAGGACGTCATCGTCGAAGCATGGCTCGCGCGCGCACCCGACGCCCTCGCGCGCGACTACCTGGCGCGCGCCAAGCGCACGAGCGCGAAACGCTGACGCAGCGCTAACCCATCGCGGTCGCTCGCTCCGCGCGCGCACGCGGATCGACCAGCATCTTGATGTGGGCGCGGCCCTCCAGCATCGGCACGATGCCGTCTTCGACCACACGCTCGAGTGGAATCGCGAGGGGCGCGACGTCCGCCCACGCGCCGGCGTCGAGCGCGAGCAGGCGCGCCGCTTCGGGCACGTCCTCTCGCCCGATCAGCGCGTTGGTGCCCACGATCTGCAGCTCTTTCGTCGTCACGCGGCGCGCGTCGATCGCGATCGCGTGCTTCGCGATGCCGACCGACACGATGCGCCCCCCGGCCTCGCAGGCCGCGATCGCCGCCGTCATGCCCGCGTCGCTCCCCGTGACCTCGAACACGAGCGCCGGCACGAACTCGCTCGCCGCGAGCGCGCCCGTCAGCGTGACGGCACCGCCGGCTTGAACGGCGCCGATCGCGCCGAGCCGCCGCGCGATCGCGAGCCGCGCCGGCGCGAGGTCGACGGCGATGACGTTCGCGCCGGCTTGCGCGAGGGCGAACGTCAAGAACGCGCCGATGCCGCCGACGCCGATCACGAGCACGTTCTCGCCGGCTCGTGGTGCGCCGCGCCGCAGCGCGTGCACCGCGATCGCCATGGGCTGCGTCAGCACGGCGAGATCGCCGTCGATGCCGAACGTCTCGGCACGGTAGACGATGTGCGCCGGCACGCGCACGAGCTCGGCGAGGCCGCCGTCGCGGTGCAGCCCGACCGTCGCGTACAGCGCGCAGATGCTCGTGCGCCCGGCCTCGCACTGCGGGCACTCGCCGCACCAGAGCGCAGCGCCGGTGACGATCGCGTCGCCTTCACGGAAACCTTCGACGTCGTCCCCGATCTCTTCGATGCGCCCCGCGAACTCGTGGCCCGGGATCATCGGCCCTTCGTGCCCCGTGAGCGCGTGACGCCGGTGCACCGGGTACATCTGCGCGCCGAGGTACTCACCGGCGTCCGTGCCGCAGATGCCGTTCGCGTGCACGCGCACGAGCACGTCGCCGGCCGCCGGCCGCGGGCGCGGAACGTTCTCGATGCGGATGTCGCGCGCGCCGTGGTACACCGCGGCGCGCATCGTGGCAGCCATCTCTCGACGGTTCCGCCGCGCCGGGGCCGCGGCCTGGCGGCGTGGAAGCGCGGCGGATGCGCTCCCACGGCCGCACGACCTACACGCCGTCCTTCGCGCGGCCGCCGCTCACGCCGTTTCCGGGCGGCGCGCGGCTCGCGCTGCACGTGATCGTCAACGTCGAGGTGTGGGAGTACGAGCGGCCGATGCCGCGCACGGCGCTCCCGCCGCCGGGCGGCGGCGGCACGCTGCCCGACGTGCCGAACTTCGCGTGGTACCAGTACGGCCAACGCGTCGGCATCTGGCGGCTGCTGGACACGCTCGCGGAATACGGCGTGCGCGCGACGCTGAGCGTGAACTCGGCGGTCTGCCGCGAGTATCCCGAGATCGTCGAGCGAACGTTCGCGTCGGGGTGGGACATGATGCCCCACGGCGTCGTGCAGCGGACGATGGCGACCGTCGACGATGAGGACGCAGTCGTGCGCGAAGCGCTCGACGAGCTCGAGCGTGCGACCGGAAAGCGCCCGCGCGGCTGGCTGGGACCCGCGCTCGTCGAAACGCCGCGCACGCTGGACGTCCTCACGCGCGCGGGCGTCGAGTACTGTTGCGACTGGGGCCCGGCCGACGACCTTCCGTACGACCTGCAGGTCGACGCCGGCCGATTGGTCGCCGTGCCGTACCCGATCGAGCTGAACGACATCGTCGTCTTCGCCGTCGAACGCCACCCCGCGGCCGAGCTCGAAACGCGCGCACTCGCGGCGCTCGAGGTGCTGCACGCGGAAAGCGCGTCGTCGCCGCGCGTGCTCGCGATCGCGCTGCACCCGTACCTGACCGGCACGCCGCACCGCATCGCGACGCTCGACCGCATCCTCGCCGCGGCGACGCAGCGTTACGGCGCGGTCGCGCTCACCGGCAGCGAGTTGCTCGACTGGTACGTCGCGCAGGTACCGGCACCGGCTGCGACGACACCGCGGGCCTGATCACGGCGCAACGTGGCTGGTCCCTGCGCTCAGGCGACCGCTGCGCCGCGCGCGGCCGCGACGACATCGCGCGGAAACGGTAGTCCCCGGATGGAGACCGCGCCCCGCTCGGCGATCTCGACGATCATACTGTTCTCCCTGCTACCGCGACCGTCCAGACCTTACGGCCAGCTCGTTTCGCGCGAGGGCGTGACGATCAGCTCGCGGATCTCGCAGCCTTTCGGCTGCATCAGCGCGAACACGACGGTTTCCGCGACGTTGCGCGGATCGTTCAGCTGGTTCTTCTCGAACGCGTCCGCCGCGGGCTTGAACTGCGGGTCGCGGCCGTCGAAGAAGTGCGTGTTCATCCCGCCGGGGATCAGCAGCGTGACGCCGACGCGCCCGGCGAGGTCGAGCGCGAGTCCGCGCGTCAGCCCGACGACACCGAACTTCGAGGCGCTGTAGGCCGTCGCCGCACCGAGAACCCGCAGCCCCAGCGTCGAGGCGACGTTGACGATGCGCGGGTTCGCCGCGCGTTCGAGATACGGCAGCGCCGCGCGCACGAGCGAGGCCGTGCCGATGAGGTTCACGTGGATCACGCGCTCCCACGCATCGGCGTCGACTTTGTCGAAGTCGCCGCACGCGTCCATCCCGGCGTTCGCGACGACCGCGTCGATCACACGGCCGTTCCCCTCGGCCACGGCGCGCATCGCCTGCTCGACCGCGTGCCGATCCGATACGTCGACGATGTGGTGCGCGTACGCTTGCGACGCGCGCGGCGGCGCGATGTCGAACGTGACCGGCGTTCCGCCGCGGCGCGCGACGGCGTCGGCGATCGCCGCGCCGAGCCCGGACGCGCCGCCGGTGACGACTACCGTCCCGAGCGTCTGCGGGCGCGCGTCGGTTTCGGTGCGCTGCTTCGATCGGTCGTTCATATCCGGACCGTTCCCCGTGCCGACGCCGCACCGCTCGCTTGCGCCGCGGGCCAGGCGGGCAGGACCCTCGCGGCGCGGCGAGCGATACGGCAGCATGCGATCGGGTGTGGTGACGGTGCTGTTCGCACTCGTGCTGTGCGCGCAAAGCGCGACGGCGGCGCCCGCACGGCCGCTCGACGGCGCGGATATCGCGGGCGTGCGCATCGGCATGACGCTGCACGAGGCGCGCGCTGCGCTCGCGAAGCGCTTCCCCGAGGGCACGTTCAACTACCGCCCGACACGCTGCGTGGCGGAGTACGTCGCGTTGCTTCGCTCCCGCTTCAGCAACGAGCAGCCCGGGCACTGCTTCGGCAGCATGACGCTGTTCGACGATCTGATCAGCGTCGAGGTTTCGCTCATCGAAGATTTTCCCGCGCATCCCGGCGTCATGCGCGTCTTCGGCGTCCGCTACGAACAGGACGACCTGCTGAGTCATGGCGGCGTCGAGGAGCGAGCGTTCGAGGCGGCGGCGGTCGCGCGGTACGGTCCTCCTACGAAAACCGTCGAGGGGGTTCGGATGTGGGGCGAGCTCCAGCCGATCGACGACCCGCCCACGCTTCCGACGACCGGTGACGACGGTACGCTGCGGGCGCGGGTCGTGCATCCTCCCAGCGCGCCGTTTCTCATCGTTCGGATCGAGCCGGCGAGCGAGCGGTTCAGCTCCGGCATCGTCGGAATGTTCGATCTGGCCTTCGCGGCGCCGCGCGATGCGGCGATCCGCTCCGCGTTCGCCGCCGTCACGATCCCAGCGCGGCCGCCGAAGTTCTAGCCGCGAGCGCTTACGGCACGACCGCCGTCGCTTCGATCTCGACTTTCGCCGCGTCTTCGACCAGTGCTGAGACCTCGACCACAGTCATCGCCGGAAAGTGCCGGCCCATCACGTCGCGGTAGGCTTCGCCGATCGCGCGCTGCGCGGCGAGGTACTCCCGCTTGTCGGTCACGTACCATGTCATGCGCGCCACGTGCTCCGGGCGCGCACCTGCTTCGGCGAGCACCTCGACGACGTTTCGCAGCGCCGCGCGCGTCTGTGCGGCAATGTCGCGCGCGTGGAAGCGGCCGCGCTCGTCCCAGCCGATCTGGCCGCTCACGAACACGATCGTTCCGCGCGCGGCGACGCCGGCGGAGTACCCCTTCGGCCGCGGCCATCCCGGCGGCTGCAGGATCGTCATCGCCGCGCCGCTTCCGTGCGCAGCTTGAAGCGCTGCAGCTTGCCGGTCTGCGTGCGCGGTAATTCGTCGACGAACTCGATTGCGCGCGGATACTTGTACGGCGCGATGCGCGACTTCACGAAGTCTTGCAGCTCGCGCGCGAGCGCACCGTCGTCGTCGCGTTGCCCTTGCAGCACGACGTACGCCTTCACGATCGTTCCTCGCTCGTCGTCGGGCACGCCGACGACCGCGCACTCGAGCACGCGCGGGTGCTCGAGCAGCGCGCCCTCGACCTCGGGTCCGGCGATGTTGTAGCCCGACGCGATGATCATGTCGTCGGTCCGCGCCTGGTACCAGAAGTATCCGTCCTCGTCGATGCGATACGCATCGCCGGTGACGTTCCAGCCGTGCTGCACGTACTCGCGCTGCCGCGGGTCGGCGAGGTAGCGGCAGCCGGTGGGCCCCTTCACCGCGAGGCGCCCGACGTTGCCCGGCGGCATCGGCTCGCCGTCGTCGTCGAGGATGCACGCGACGTAGCCCGGCACGGGCGTCCCCGTCGCGCCGGCACGGATCGCGTCGCCGGACGCCGCGATGAAGATGTGCAGCATCTCCGTCGAGCCGATGCCGTCGATGATGCGCACGCCGGTCGCCGACTCCCACAGCGCGCGCGTCGCGGCCGGCAGCGCCTCGCCCGCGGAGATGCACGCCCGCAGCGCGCGGATGTCGTAGTCCTTCGCGAGCGGCGCCATCGCGCGGTACGACGTCGGCGCGGTGAAGCAGACGGTCGCGCCGAAGCGCGCGATCGCGTCGAGCAACGCGGCGGGCGAGGGCTTCTCGATCAGCGCGGTCGACGCGCCCGCGCGCAGCGGGAACAGCAGCGCGCCACCGAGACCGTACGTGAACGCGAGCGGCGGCGTGCCGACGAAGACGTCTTCGGGTACGGGCGCGAACGACGAGGGCGGGAACGTGTCGCAGACCGCGAGCACGTCGCGGTGGAAGTGCATCGTCCCCTTCGGCCGCCCGGTCGTCCCCGACGTGAACGCGATCATGCACACGTCGTCGGACGCCGTCGCCGCGTTCGCGAACGTCTCGGGCTGCCGCGCCGCACGCGTCGTCAGCCCGTCCGCCGCGGCGTCGTGCGAGTGCACGACGGTGCGCAGGGTGGGGCAGGCGGCGCGCGCCGCGTCGAGCTCCTCCGCCAGCCGGCGGTCGCAGATGGCATGTGAGATCTCCGCGGCCTGGACGACGTCGGTCAGCTCCTTCGCGCGCAGCAGCGGCATCGTCGTCACGACGACGGCGCCCGCCTTGACCGCGGCGAGCCAGCACGCGGCCGTGACGTCGTTGTTGAAGCCGCGCAGCAGCACGCGGTTGCCGGGGACGACGCCGAGGTCGTCGACGAGCACGTGCGCGATGCGGTTCGCCTCGGCGAGCAGCTCGGCATACGTCACGCGCTGCTCCGGCGTGCACGATCGCAGTCCGCTCGCCGAAGCCGCGCGCGACCATCGCGTCGAGGAGCTCCGCCGCGGCGTTGAGCCGCGGCGGATACTGAAGCTCGGGCAAGGTGAACAGAAACTCAGGCCACTCTTCGCGCGGCGGCAGATGATCGCGCGCGAACGTATCGACGTGGATGCTCATCAGTTTCCCTCGAACGCGGGCCTGCGCTTCGCGGCGAACGCCTCGTACGCGCGCCGGAAGTCGCCCGTCTGCATGCAGATCGCCTGCGCTTCCGCCTCGGCCTCGATCGCTTCGTCGAGGCCCATCGCCCATTCCTGATGCAGCATGTTCTTCGTCATCGCGTGCCCGAACGTCGGGCCGTGCGCGAGCGCGTGCGCGAACGCCGTCGCGTCGGCGACGACGACGTCGGGCGCGCACAGCCGGTTGAAGAACCCCCACACCAGCGCTTCGTCCCCGGGCATCGCGCGCCCGCTGTACAGCAGCTCCGCCGCACGCCCGTGTCCCACCACGCGCGGCAGCAGCGCGCACGCGCCCATGTCGGCGCCCGCGAGACCGACGCGCGTGAACAGAAACGCGACGCGCGCGTCCGGCGTGCCGTAGCGCAGGTCGGACGCGAGCGCCAGCATGGCGCCCGCGCCCGCGCACACGCCGGCGACCGCGGCGACGACCGGCTGCGGGCACGCGCGCATCGCCTTGACGACGTCGCCCGTCATGCGCGTGAACGCGAGCAGGTCCGGCATCGCCATCGCCGTGAGGGGGCCGATGATCTCGTGCACGTCGCCGCCGCTGCAGAAGTTTCCGCCGGCGCCGGTCAGAACGACGGCGTCGACGTCCGAGGCGAACGCGAGCGCGCGAAAGAGGTCGCGCAGCTCGGCGTAGGACTCGAAGGTCAGCGCGTTCTTGCGCTCGGGACGGTTCAGCGTGATCGTGCCGACGCGGTCGCGCACGGCCCAGCGCACGTGCCGCGCGGGATAGCCGGCGGCGCTCTGATCTCGGTTCATCGGTGCCTCTCGGCGCTGGCGTTGAGATGTCGTTTGAGCTTCGCAAGCAGCCGGTAGAGCTGCGTACGCTCCTTTTCGTCGAGCCCGGCCAGCATCGACACGATCCACTCCTCGTGGCGACGCGCCATCTCGGCGAACGCGCGGCGCCCCGCCGCGCTCAGGCGCACGATCGAGACGCGGCGGTCGCCCGGCGCCGGCGCGCGCGTGATGGCCCCTTCGGCGAGCAGCTGATCGGCGATCGCGGTGATGTTGCCGCCGGTAACCATCATGCGCTTCGAGATCTCGGTCATTCGAAGCCCGCCCGGCGCACGCTCGAGCTGCGAGAGGAAGTCGAAGCGCGGCAGCGTCGTCGCGAACTCGTCCCGCAGCCGCCCGGCAACGCGTCCTTCGACGATGTTCGTGCACGTGAGCAGCCGCAGCCAGACGCGCACCGAGAGGTGATCGTCGTGCGTCGCACGCGACTCGACGTCGACCAGCATCAGTGCTGCACCTCACCGCCGTCGATCGCGATCGCCTGTCCCGTGATCGCGTCGGCCTCGGCGCGGCACAGCCAGAGGACCGCCGCCGCGACTTCGTCCGCGCGCACGAACCGTCCGAGCGGGTTGCGCGAGAGCAGCGCCGCGGCAGCCTCCGTCTCCGTCCGCCCCGTCGCGGCGGCGATCGACGAGAGCGAGCGGTCGAGCATCTCCGATTCGGTGAAGCCGGGACAGACGGCGTTGACCGTCACGCCTTTCGGGGCGAGCTCGACGGCGAGCGAGCGCGTCAAACCGACGACGCCGTGCTTCGCCGCGCAGTACGCCGCGATGTACTTTCCGCCGACGAGCCCCGCCGTGCTTGCGATGTTGACGATGCGGCCGCGCCCGGCGGCAACCATCGCCGGCACCGCGGCGCGTGCGCACAGGAACGTGCCCGTGAGGTTCACGCCGATCACGGCGTTCCACGTCGCGAGGTCGAGCTTCGCGAACGGCCGGCTCGCGGCGATGCCCGCGTTGTTCACCAGGATCTCGACGTCGCCGTGCCGCGCGCGCGCCGCCTCGAACGCGGAAGCCACCGCGGCTTCGTCCGCGACGTCGGCGACGACGGCGAGGGCCTGCGCCGATGCCGGCAGCGTCGCGGCGTGCGCTGCGAGCACCGCACGGTCGCGACCGGCCAGCGTCACGCGCGCGCCTTCCGCGGCGAGCGCCGTCGCGATGGCCGCGCCGATGCCGCGTCCGCCCCCGGTGATCAGCGCGTGGCGTCCGAGCAGCGCGCTCATCGCGTCACCTCGCTCGCGGTTTCGGCCGCGATCGCGGCGGCCCGAAGCAGGTTGCGCAGGTACTGCTCGCGGCCGGGCAGATACTGCTCGGGCCACGGCTGCTCGTCGTAGCCGAGTCGTGCCGCGGCGTGCAGCGTGAAGTACGGATCGCGCGAGATGCGGGCGCGCGAGCGCGACGCAGGTCGGCGCGTCCGGCTGCGACGATGCTGTTCACCTGGTCCGCGTCGGTGATGTTGCCGACGGCCATCGTCGCGATGCGCAGCTCGTTGCGGATGCGGTCGGAGAACGGCGTCTGGAACATGCGCCCGTAAACGGGCTGCGCGAGGCGCGAGGTCTGTCCCGCGGAGACGTCGATCAGGTCGGCGCCCGCCGCGTGGAACGCGCGCGCGCTCTCGACCGCGTCGGCCGGCGTGTTGCCGCCTTCGACCCAGTCGGTCGCCGAGATCCGCACCGACATCGGCTTGTGCGCGGGCCAGGCGGCGCGCACCGCGGCGAACACCTCGAGCGGAAAGCGCAGCCGGTTCGCCGAGCGATCCGCCGTAGGCATCGGTCCGCCGGTTCGTCAGCGGCGTGAGGAAGCTCGAGAGCAGATATCCGTGCGCGCAGTGCAGCTCGAGGAGATCGAAGCCCGCGCGCAGCCCCATCTCGGCCGCGCGCACGAACTGCGCCGTGACGCGCGCCATGTCGTCGAGCGTCATCGCGCGCGGCGTTTGGTTGCGCACGCCGTACGCGAGCGGCGAGGGCGCGAGGAGCGGCCAGTTGCCGTCGGGGAGCGGCTCGTCGGGCTCCTCCCAGCCGCGCTGCGTCGAGCCCTTCGGCCCCGCGTGCCCGAGCTGCAGCGCGATCTTGGCGTGGGTGAAGCCGTGCACGAAGTCGACGATCCGCGTCCACGCGGCGCAGTGCTCCTCGCGGTACATGCCGGCGCAGCCCGGCGAGATGCGCGCGTCGTCCGCGACGCACGTCATCTCCGTGAACACGAGCCCGGCGCCGCCCTGCGCGCGCGCCCCGAGGTGGACGAGGTAGAAGTCGTTCGGCGTGCCGTCGACGCACGAGTACATCGCCATCGGCGAGACGACGACGCGGTTGGGCAGCTCGAGCTCGCGCAGCCGGAACGGCGCGAACATCGGCGGCACGGGTTTCAGCGTGCCGGCGCGCTCCGCGAGCCACGCCTCGATCGCATCGATGTAGCGCCGGTCGCGCAGACGCAGGTTGTCGTGCGTGAGCCGCTGGCTGCGCGTCAGCAGGCTGTACACGAACTGCTCGGGCTCGAGGCTCGCGTAGCGCGCGACGTTCTCGAACCACTCGGTGCTGTTGCGTGCCGCGTTCTGCAGCCGCAGCACCTCGACGCGCCGCTCCGCCTCGTACGCCTCGAACGCGCGCTTCGACGAGCTCAGGCCCGTCGACAAGCTCGGGATGACACGGGGCGAGCACCTTTGCGAGGGCGATCGCGTCCTCGAGCGCAAGCTTCGTGCCCGAGCCGATCGAGAAGTGGGCAGTGTGCGCGGCGTCGCCCACCAGCACCATCGGGCCGTCGAACCAGCGAGCGTTGTCGACCTGCACGAACGCGATCCACGGGTTCGCCAGATGCGCGGCGTTGCTCATCAAGCGGTGCCCGCCGAGGTACGGCGCGAACAGCCCTTCGCAGAACGCGAGCGACTCCGCGACGCTCGCGCGGTCGAGCCCGGCCGCGCGCCACGTCTCCTCGCGGCACTCGACGATCATCGTTCCGATGATCCGGGTCGAACGGATAGCAGTGCGCCTGGAACCAGCCGTGCGGCGTCTGCTCGAACGCGAACGTGAACGCATCGAACCGCTGCGGCGTGCCCAGCCAGACGTACCGGTTGCGCCGCGTGTCGAGCGTCGTCCCGAAACGCTGCGCGTGGCCGCGCCGCGTCGCGCTGTTCGCGCCGTCCGCGACGACCAGTACGTCGGCGTCCGCATAGTCCGCGGCGTTGCCTTCGACCTCGAAGCGCACGACGACGCCGAGCCTCCGCGGCGCGCTCCTGGAGGATCCGCAGGAGCTTGCGCCGCGCGATGGCCGCGAAACCTTGGCCACCGGCGCGGATGACGCGGCCGCCGAAGTGCACGTCGATGTCGTCCCAGTGCACGAACGACGCGGCGATCCGCTCGTACGTCGGCGGGTCGGCCGCGGCGATGTTGCCGAGCGTCTGGTCCGAGAAGACGACGCCCCAGCCGAAGGTGTCGTCCGCGCGGTTTCGCTCGAGGACCAGAATCTCGGCGTCCGGGCGCGCCGTCTTCATCACGATCGAGAAGAACAGCCCGGCCGGACCGCCGCCGATGCAGACGATTCGCACGATAACTCCCGCGCCGGCGCCCGGCGAGGAGCAGTTTAAGCCTAAACTATCTCTTATTCCTGGTTGTTGCGCCGCTTCGCGAGCCGGTCGAGGAAGGTGAGGATGCTCGGAGCGAGGGCCGAGTGGCTGTCCTCGCCCGCGTGCCGCGGGCCGGGGTCGCCGGAGGGCGGCGGCAGCATGCGGGCCGCGAGGGCGAGCACCCTCGTCGTCGTGCGCGGCGCGAGCGCGTTGACGATCGGCGCAACCCGCGCGAGCGGCGTGATCGTCACGAAGGTCCGTTTCGTCGCGATCGCGTGGACGATCCGCACGACGGCGTGCCGGGTCGAGCTCGAGAGCAGCGGGTTACTGTCCGAGATCGCGAACCACGCGTACTCCGCGCGATGGCGTCCCTTGAAGATCGCGCGATCGGGCGAGCCGGTGCGCATCAGACCCGGGCAGACCAGCGTCACCGTGATGCCGTCGCGCGCGACCTCCGCCGCGAACGCTTGCGAGAGTCCCGTCAGGTCGAACTTGCCGGCGGAGTACGGCGCGAGGTGCGGCACGCCGATCGAGCCGCCGATCGAGGAGACGTTGACGATCTGCCCCGCGCGCCGCGCGCGCATCGACGGCAGCACCGCGCGCATCGTGTGCAGCGGCCCGAAGACGTGCGTGTCGATCGACTCGCGGAAGTCGTCGAGCGTCTGATCCCAGACCGAGCCGACCTCGATGACGCCCGCGACGTTGATCAGCACGTCGACCGGCCCGGCGCGCTCCTCGACGCGCGCGATCAGCGCGCCGGCGTCCGCAGCGTCGCGCACGTCGCATCGCACGGCCTCGACGCTGAGCCCTTCGGCGGCGAAGCGCTCCAGCGCGCGCTGGGCGGTCTCGGGGTCGCGGCCCGCGACCGTGACGCGCGCGCCGCCGCGCGCAAGATCCTCGGCGAGCGCGAAGCCGAGACCGCGCGTTCCGCCCGTGATGACGACGACCCGGTCGCGCAGCTGCTCGCGGTCGACGAGGTGCGAGCGGCGCGACAGGAGGGCTCCGCCGGCCGCGACGGCGGCGGCACCGAGGGCGAAGGACAGCATCCGGCGAGCGCGTGGCATCGCCGGGTGCTTACCCAGCGATCGCGTTCCGGCCGGCGGCCTTCGCCTGATAGCACGCGGCGTCGGCCTCGTCGAGCGCGTCGGCCGCGCCGGCGGTCCCCGCCTCGATCGGCGCCAGGCCGATCGACACGCCGACGTCGAGGACCATGCCGTTCGACTCGATGCGGTACGCCTCGACCGCGGCGCGGACTTTGTCGGCGACGCGGCGCGCGTCGTCGAGGCCGCAGTTCGAGAGCAGCAGCGCGAACTCGTCGCCGCCGATGCGCGCGAGCACGTCGCCGTTGCGCACGGCGCGGGCCATCAGGTGCGACACCTCGCACAGCAGCCGGTCGCCCGCGCCGTGGCCGAGCCGGTCGTTGACGATCTTGAAGCGATCGAGGTCGAGGAAGCCCACCGCGTGGCGCTCGCGCCGCTCGCGAGCCGTGCTCACCGCCTCTTCGAGCCGTTCCATGAATGCGCGCCGGTTCAGCAGGCCCGTGAGCGGATCGTGGGACGCCTCGAAGCTCAACCGCATCGCGAGGCGGTTCTCCATCGTCACGTCGCGCAGGACGATCACGGCACCGCCGTCCTCCGCGTCGATGCGCGATGTGACGTACGCGACGTCGACGATGTCGCCGCGCGTGCGCAGGTGCGCCGTGCCGCGCCGCACGTCGTCGAGGCCCTCGACGAGGCGGATGGGCTGCGCGTCGTCGTCGAGCAGCACCAGCACGTCGTCCACGTGCGCGCCGAGCGCCTCCGCGCGGTCGATGCCGAGGATGCGCTGCGCCGCCGCGTTCACGAACTCGACACGTCCGTCGTGCAGCACGGTGACGACCGCTTCCGCGATCGCGGCGAGCGTGGTCTGCAGCTTGCTCTTCTCGATCTCGAGCGCGTCCTCGAACTGCTTGCGCGACGTGACGTCGCGGAAGGTGACCGCGTGCTGCACGACCGCGCCCTCGTCGCGGACCGGCATCGACGCGACCTCGACCCACGCCGGCGCGCGGTCGCGTCCGTAGAGCACGAGCGTCCCGTGCGCCGCATCGCCTTCCGCGACGCGCGCCCGCAGCGTCGCGACCGCGTCGCGGTCGGTGAGCGGCCCGAACATCAGGTCGAGATCCTTGCCGGCCAGATCGGATGCGCCGAGCCCGAACAGCGCTGCGAACCCGGCGTTGACGTGCAGGAAGTGCGAGCGCGCCGACGCGTCGCGCGGCGTGCCGAGGATCGCGACCGCCTCGCCGAGCTGCTCCACGCTCTCGGTGAGGTTCTCGATCGCTCCCGACCATGCGACCACGGCGCGCCGCGGATCGCACGCCGCGCCGATCTCGTCGGCGAGCGCTGCCGCGGCGGCGTCGTCGACGTCCGTGCTCGGCGCGATCAGGAGCAGCTCGCCGGCGCTTCCGTCCGCGAGCGTGAGCGGGAACGCTCGGAACGACCACGCACCGTTCGGCGTCGCGCGGCGCACCACGCGCAGCAGCGCGCGCGCCGCGTCGCCGTCGCATCCCCACGCCGCGACCGGCGCGTCGTCCTCCACCCCCGCGACGAGCGCTGCCGATGCGCCCGCAACCCGGGCGGCAATCCGCAGCAGCGCTGCCGTAGCGTCCATTTCACTTGTTCGTATCGGCGCGCGGGGACCGCCGCAACGCCCGTGCGCGCATTGTGTGCGCGAGCTAACGCTTTGGGCGCGGCGCGCAACCCGTGTTAGTTCGCGACGCTCCCGATCGCGGCCGTCGGCAGCACGGCGATTGCGGCGGGGCGGCGCCGGCGCTTCGGACGCGGCTCCGGAGCGATCGGCGGCGCATCGCCGCGCTCCGCGTCGCGCGCGAGCTCCGCGAAACCGCCGAGCGCGGCTTCGATGCGTTCGCCGAGCACGAGCGCGCTCTGCACGTGAGCGCGCCGGTTCGCGACGGCGCGCATGTCGACGTTCCCCGCCGCGTCGTGCACCTTCTCGCCGAAGGCGATCGCGACGCCGATCAGGCCGTTGTAGCGGTCGAGCAGCGTGCGCTCGAGCGCCGGCCGGCGTTTCGCGGCGTCCTCGAGCGTGCACCGCAGCTCGCGCAGACCGTCGTTGCGGTCATCGCCCCACAAGTGCTCGAGGTCTTGACGCAGCAGCGCGTTGATGTTCGCGACGACGAGCCACGCCACGTTGTCGGCGCACCGCTTGTGCGCCCGGAAAATTTCGACGACGACTCCGGCGAGCAACCCGCCGAGGATCACCGCCGCAAAGATGACGACCATACCCCGTCTCCGTACGAACTCCGACGTCCTGTGCGGTAATCATCGGCACGGCGGCCGGGCGGGTTCAGATGCGAAACGTCACATCTTCGTATGGCCCGGCGCCGCCGCGCGCGTCACAGGCGAAGGAGCTCCACGCGGCGGTTGAGCGCCTTGCCCGCCGGTGCCGCGTTCGACGCGACCGGGCGGGTCAGTCCGAGCCCCTTCGCGACCAGCCGCCCGCGCGCGATGTGGTAGCGCGTCGCCAGGTCGTCGACGACCGCCTGCGCGCGTCGCTGCGAGAGGCCGAGGTTGTACGCGGCGCCCCCGTCGGAGTCGGTGTGGCCCTCGACTTGGAAGCGCAGCCCCGGCGTCGACGTCATCGTCGACGCGATGTCGGCAATGACGGCCTCGGAGCGCGGCTGGATGTGCGCCGAATCGACGTCGAAGTGGATGCCGTACAGGCGGATGCGCTTCTGGGTCGCGAGCTGCTTCTTCTGCTCTTGCGGCGGCGCGGTTCCCGTCAGGGACACCGTCGCCTGCGCCCTCTTGCCGCTCCCGTCGTCGGCGAGCACGGCGACGGTGTAGACGCCCGGCTTTTGCGATGCGGGCACGTGCACCATGACGGCGACGGGTTGCGTGCCGCCCGCGATGTCGAACCCGTTGGGCGTCGCCGTCGCGGGGATGTCGCCGCTCGTCTTCACGGTGGCGTGTCCGCTCCAGCCTTGGTTCGCCAGCACCGTCATCGGCGCGCGGATCGTCTGCGCCTTGCCGGTGACGAAGGTCGCTTCTTGGCTCGGCTCGAGCACGAACGACTCGGTGACGTTCTCCGAGCACGCCAGCGCCGCGGGCGCCGGCAACGCGAGCTCGAGCATGCGAATCTGCGCCGGCGTGCCCCGTTGGTTGCCCGACATGTTGATGCCGTCGTAGATGAGCTCGCCGCCGCCGTCGACCGCGTAGCTCTGCACGAAACCGTTGACGTTGGTCGGCTTCGCGACGAAGAGGTGGCCGCACCAGTGCGGGTCCTTCGTCGCCATCGCGTTCGACGAGCCGAGATCGCTGCCGCTCAGGACGTACGTGAGGATGTCGAGATAGTGCGTCGCGTCGTTCTTGTCGTTGGTCCCGAGCGCATTGTTCTCGACCTGGATCATGCTCGCGTTACTCGTTTCCGGCCCGGGATCCGCGGCCTGGAACGGGTACGGCAGCCACGTGAAATCGGCGCCCGCGTTGCAGCCGCCCGCACCGAGGATCAGCTTATGTCCGGCGGCGACCCACTGCAGCAATACCTGAAGCTGCTCGGGCGAGATCAGCTGCGTGAGCTTGCAGACGCCGCGCGTGATCACGGCCTCCTTCCCGGCGAGCTCGGACGGTTCCAGCATGCCGGCGCCGATGCTCTCGAACGTGTACCCGGGGACGGCGGGTTGCGCGTCGCTCGGATAGTACGAGAAGATCGGATCCTGATCGAGCACGAGCACGTGGTGCGTGCCCGTACCGTTCGGACGCGGCTCGCAGAACGCCGGCTTCTCGGTCGTGCGCATGAAGACGACCGACTGGTTTTGGCCGTCGTAGGAGCCGCCGAGGATCGAGCCGTCGTCGTTGAGCACGGCGCGGATGTTCGCCGGGTTCTCGTCCTTGTTGCCCGTGAACTTGGAGGTCCACGTTCGTCCGTCCCAGCGGCCGACGAACGTGCCGGTGAAGGTGGTATTCGTGCACTCCGTCGCCGTCAGCGACGACCCGACCGCGACGAAGCGCGCGCGCGTGTCGTTTTCGTTCGTGCCGACCGGTGAGAACGAGCCGTTCTTGTACGGACGCGCCTGTTCGATGTAGATGCCGGTGGGGTCGAGCGCGTGCGGCGGCGGCGCCAGCGTGCCCGTCGCGCTCACGCCGTCGAAGAGCTGGTTCGCCGTGACGCGCACCCACCGCGCGGGCTTGCCGAACGTCAGCGTCTTCTTGCGCGCGTTCTCATCGGCGGTCACGGTGCCGGCGTCCGTGAATCCATCGGTCGCCGACGTCGTCGACGTCGCGAACGTCACGCTCGCGAACGGATCCGTGTCTTTGATCTTGCCGCGCAGGTCGGCCTCGAACTGCGCGATGGTCGTCGTGCCGGGCAGCTCGAAGGTGAAGACGTACGGCGGCTTCGCATCGTCGGGTAACTCGCTGCCGACGCCGTGCGCGGCGTTGCCGAGGCTGCCGTCGTTCATGCGGTCCAGCGCCGCGGGCGAGTAGCTGCGCACGATCGTGCCGTTGGCCGAGCTGAGCACGTTCGGGTCCGGCGTGTCCGTCGGCACCGGCGCGGGCGTCGACCCGCCGCTCATCGCGACCGTCGTCGTTGCCTGCGAGGTCGGGATGGCGGCGGCGCCGGCCGCCGGCGTCTCGGCGACGGCGGCCGGCGGCGCGGGACTCGCTTCCGTCGACGTCGACTGACCCTTGCCGCTGCATGCGGTTCCGGCCGCGGCGACGAGCACGAGCGCGATGGCGAAGCGGCGCACGTAAGCGTCTCCCTTCAGGCAAACCGTTTCCCGCCTGCTTACCACTCGAGCCCCAGAGTTTCATGCCGCCCCGTCAACCGCGCTCGCCCGCGAACGCCACGTACGCCTGGTACAACGTCACGGTGCTCCTCGGGAGCGTCCGATAGTAGTAGTCCGCGGAGATCGCCGGCATGTCGCGCGCCGCGAGCACGTCGCGCTGCTGGCGCGCAAACGCGGCGAGCGCCGCAGCGACGGGCTTCTCGGTGCCGTCGCCGCGGATGAGACCGAAGGCACCCTGCTCGGGCGCGGTCGCGAAGGGAGCCGACTCGCGAAGCAGCGGCGTGGCGTCCGCCCAGCACCACCAGTAGGCGCCGAGGCGCCCGTCGCGGTGCAGGCGCTCGAGGACCGCCGCGCACCAGCGCGCGGTCTCGTCCTCGCTCAGGCACGGGAAGTCGACCGAGAACGTGTCCGGCCGGCAGGTCACCGCACCGAAGCCGGTCACCATGACGGCCTGCTGCGAGAACATCGCCGCCAGCATCGCAAGGAACGGCACGGCATCGGCGTCGAGCCGGTCGCGCGCGAAGGTCAGCTGCGGGCCCAGTCCCTGCATCGAGGCGAAGGCGAACGGCGCGCAGAGCGAGCGGAGACGAATTCCCCGGTCGGCGGTGAGGTCGGCGGCGCACGTGCCCGCCGTCGTACCGATCGACGAGCTCTCGCGGAGCGCCGCGGTGACGCGGCGGCTCCATTCCGCCGTTCTCGCTTCGGATACGAGCGATCGCGTGTGGTCGCCGCTCGACGCGCGCGCGCGCGACGGCTGCGAGAGCGTGCTGAAGGCATGCCCGATGTCCCACACGCGCAGGGCCGGATGCTCGCGCAGCCGCTCGCCCACGGCGCGCGCGAAGACGAGCTGCGCGTCGAGCAGCGCGCCGCCGTAGAGATCGCGGGCACCGCTCGCCCACGCCGGCACGGAATTCGCGCCGGCGAGGTGCCCGCTGCACAGTACCGGCACGACGCCGAGCCCGGCGTCGTGCGCGGTCGCGACGACGGCCTCGAGCCGCAGGAGCATGACGGGATCCAGGCGCTCGGGCACCGGCTGAAAGTCGTCCCAGCGCAGGAAGATTCGCACGGTGTCGAGCCCGAGCGCCGCGATGCGCGCGACATCTTCGGCGATCTCGCCCGCATCGAAGTCGCGCCACATCGCGAACGCGCTGCGACGCGGCCAGTAGTCGACGCCGAGCGAAAACCGCACGGCGCCGTGATACCCGCCGCGCAACATCGCGGCAGCCGCGCGTTCACGGCGGGCGCGTACGCTGCGAGCCGATGGAGAGCCGTCCCGCCGTCGATGCCGCGCCGCACGTGCGCGACGCGATCGACTCCGTGATCGACCGCTTCGGCGGCGGCGCGCTGCGCGTCGCCGCGGCCGCGGGCGTGCGCTTCGTGCACCTGCGCGCGGGCGAGCGCTACCGCGACCGGTCGCGCGCGCTGCGCCGCGTCGCGAGCGGCGTCGACGGCTGGCCCCTCCCACCGGCCGGCCTGTTCGTGGTCGAGGAGCGCGCGGTCTACTTGCGCTCGGCCTCGCCGATGACCGTCGCGCACGAGTTCGCGCACGCGCTCGACTGCGCGCTCGGCGGCGGTGTCTATCTCAGCGGCGTCGATCCGCGCGTGCGCCGAGCATTCCGCGACGCGCGCGCGTTCGTGACGCCGTACGCGGCGTCGGGACTGGACGAATACTTCGCCGAGAGCGTGCGCGCGTGGGTCGAAGCGAACGACGCGCGCTCGCCCTGGCCGCCCGCGACGCGCGAGCGGCTGCGGGCAATCGATCCGCGGATGGCCGCGATCCTGGAGTCGCTGTTCTCGCACGATCTGGCGGCGTGATCGCCTGGGGATGCCGGATGCGGACGACTGCCGCTCGCCTGGCTGGGGTGCAAACACATGCGCCGCGGCTCCGCGCAGCGGCAAACCTGCGAATTTGCCGAGACTTCCCGAGCCCGATTCTTGGTATTCTAGTGCAGATGTCTCCGCAGCAACGAATCCTGCGCGGCGGGGCGGTCGCGTGCCTCGCGATCGTCCTCTGCGCGACCGCCGGGTGCGGGCGCGGGAGCAAGCGCCCGCCGCGCTCCACCGCGAACGCCGTCGTCCCCGTCGTGAAGGCGTCGTTCGGCGTGGTCTCGCCGGTCAGCAGCCTCTCGGGCACGGTCGCGCCGCTCCAGAACGTCGCGATCACCTCCACGCTGGCGGAGCCGACGGACGCCGTCTACGTGCAAGAGGGCGATCGCGTCTCGCGCGGTCAGCTCCTCGCGCTGCTCGACACCGCGGATCTGCAGGCGCAGCTCGCGGCCGACCTCGGTACCGCGGCGAGCAACCGCGCCAAATCGCAGCAGACGTACGAGCAAGCCGGGCTGACGATCTCGCAGAACAGCAACACCGTGAACGCCGCGAGCGCGGCGCTGCGCGCGGCGCAGACGACGCTCTCGAACGATCAGCTCACGCTGCAGCGCGACGCGCAGCTGCTCAAGCAAGGCTACATCGCGCAGTCGCAGTACGACCAGCAGGCGACGGTCGTGAAGAACGATCAGCAGAACGTTCGCTCCGCGCAGGTCACGCTGCAGAACGACGTCACGCAAGTGCGCGCGAACGGCACGACGAGCAGCGGCTTGCAGGGCGCGCAGGTGGCGGCGGCCCGAGCCGACGAGCAGACCGCGCTCGCGATGGCGCAACAGGTCCGCGTGCAAATCGCGAAGGCGCGCATCGTCTCGCCGATCGACGGCGTGGTCGTGAACCGCAATCTGAACCCCGGCGAGTTTCCGGGCAGCCGGCAGATCTTCACGGTCCAGGAGACGGATCGCGTGTACGCGATGCTCAACGGCGCGGCGAGCCAGATCGTGGGGGTCCGCAACGGTGCGCGCGTGCGGCTGACGTCGTCGAACCTGCCGGGAAAAGCCCTGACCGGAACGGTGGTCGGCGTGCTGAACGCCGTGACGCCCGGCTCGACGAACTTCGTGGTCAAGGTCGAAGTCGACAACGGGCGCAACTGGCTGCGGCCCGGCATGGTGGTCTCCGGCACCGCGCCGCTGCCCGGCGGTCAAGGCATCCGCATCCCGGTCACGGCGTTCCTCGACACGACGAACTCCACCGTGCAGGTCGTGCGCGACGGCGTGATCCACACGGTTCCGGTGACAGACATCAACCAGGACGCGCGCAATGCGATCGTGACGGGCTTGCAGCCCGGTGAGACGGTCGTCGCGAACGGCCAGCTGGGTCTCTCCGACGGTCAACCCGTCACCACCGCGCCGGCGCGGGTCGCCGAACGATGAACGTCACCGCACTCTTCGTCCGCCGCCCGACGCTCATTTTCGTCCTGCTGGCGCTGATGACGCTCGCGGGCGCGATGGCGGCGACGTCGCTCGTGCAGCAGCAGTTCCCGAACGTCTCGCAGCCGACGATCAGCATCAGCGTCTCGTACAATGGCGCGTCGACGACCGTCATGCGCGACTCGATCGTCAAGCCGATCGAGGACGCGCTCGCGGGCACGCCCGACCTGCAGACGATGTCATCCAACATTCAAGCCGGTCAGGCGTCGATCAGCGCTTCGTTCTACATCACGTCCGATCAGAACACGGATCTCGTCAACACGCAGAAAGCGCTGACGCAGGCGGAGCACAACCTCCCGACGGACCTGCAGCCCCCGACCGTGCGCATCCGCGATCCGGCCCAGGCGGTCGTCGTGACGATCTCGCTGAACTCCTCGAAGCTCACGGCCGCCGAGCTGTCCTTGGTCGCGAACGGGCGGATCGTCCCGGCTATGGAGCAAGTTCCCGACGTCTCCGGCGTGAACGTCGGTGGCAGCGTGACGCCGGCATACGAGGTCGTCGTCAACCCGACTCAGCTGAACGGTTACGGTCTGACGCTGAACGACGTGATCAGCACCGTCGGCTCGAGCAACACTCGAGCGCCGGGCGGCATCGCGTACGGAACGAACCGCGAGACGCAAATCGACATCCGCGGCGACATCACATCACCGTCGTCGATTCTCGACCTTCCGCTCGCGGGGCCGTCCAGCACGTCGAGCGCGAATGCGCCCCAGGTCAACCCGTGGACGTCGGCACCCGCAGTGCTGCGCGTCGGCGACGTCGCGAGCGTGGTCGCCGGCTTCGAGCCGCGGCGGCAGTACGCGTCGGTGAACGGCAACAACGGCGTGTTTCTCCAGGTGCAGAAGGCGTCCGCCTCATCCGAAGTCACCGCGTCGGACAACGTGCTCAACGCGCTGCCGCGCATCCGCGCGCAGTTCCCCGACGTCAACTTCGCGATTCTGAACGTGCAGTCGAAGTACACGGCGCAGCAGATCGACAATGTGTTCCGAACGCTGTCGGAAGGCATCCTGCTCACCGGTATCGTGATGCTGTTCTTCCTGGGGTCGTGGCGGAACATGATCGTGGTCCTGATCGCGATCCCGGCCTCGCTCTGCGTCGCCTTGTTCGTCATGAAGATGATGAACCTGACCATCGACACGATCTCGCTGCTCGGCATGACGCTCGTCGTCGGCATTCTCGTCGACGACTCGACCGTTGTGCTCGAGAACATCGAGCGGCACTTCGACATGGGCCAGGCGCCGCATCAGGCGGCGATCTCCGGGCGAAACGAGATCGGTCTCGCGGCCATCGTGATCACGCTGGTCGACGTCGTGGTCTTCCTGCCGATCGCGTTCCTCCAAGGCCAGGTCGGCCGCAACCTCTCCGAGTTCGGCGTCGTCGTCGTCATCTCGACGCTGACGTCGCTGTTCGTTTCCTTCACCATCACGCCGTCGCTCGCCGGCAACTGGGCGCTCCGAGGCCACTGGAAGCCGTGGTGGGTCATCCGCCAGTTCGAGCGCGGATTCGACTGGGTCCGCTCGACGTACGCGCACCGCGTCCTGCCGTGGGCGCTGCGACGAAAGGCGCTGGTGATCTCGATCTGCGCGCTGTCATTCGTCGGATCGATGGCGTTCGTTCCGCTCGGCATCGTCGGCTCGGAGTTCATCCCGCCCGTCGACCGCGGCGAGATCTTCATCCAGATCACGTATCCGGTCGGCACGCCGCTGACGACGACGACGAACGCCGTGCTCACGCTCGAACGCGAGATTCGCTCGCAGGGCGACATCGATGCCGACACGGCCGTCTCGGGCGGCTACTCCTCGCCGTTCGGCGGATTCTTGCTGGAAGGCAACGTCGGCCAGATCCATACGTGGCTGACCGACAACCGCAAGCACTCCACGATCTACTGGGTGGGCGTCTACCGCAAGCTCGTCGCGAAGACGCTGCCGGGCGTGGACGTCGTCGTCATTCCGGCAACGGGTACCGGCGGCGGCAACGCGCAGCCGATCGACGAGCTCGTCACCGACATCTCGGGCGGCGATCCGACGAAGTATGCCGAGCAGGTGTACAACCTCATGCGGGAGACACCCGGGACCGCGAACGTCTACAGCGCCGCCTCGCAGCTGGAGCCGCAGGTCGAACTCAACTTCGACCGCGTGAAGGCGCAGGCGCTCGACGTGAACATCGGCACGGCGACGACCGCGGCGCGCTCGGCGTTCGGGGGTGCGATCGCGACGCAGTTCGAGACGACCGACGGTCTGGAGCAAGTGCAGGTGATCTACCCGCTGCAGAACCAGACGGATGTGTCGGAGCTCGCCGCGATTCCGATCCGCGCTCAGAACGGCCAGATCGTGCACCTCGGGGACTTCACCTCGGTCACGTGGTCGCCGGCACCGCCGCTGATCACGCGCGTCGACCGCAACTCCGTTGTCGACATCAGCTCGAACGTCTTGCCGGGGCAGTCGCTCTCGAACGTCGAGAAGACGTTCACGAAGCGGCTGCCGTCGTTGCACCTTCCGAAGAACATCGTCGTCCGGCCGCGGCCGAACGGTCAGCAAGACCTCATGGGCCAGACGCTCGCGGGTCTCGGCGGCTCGCTCGTGCTCTCGGTCGTGCTCGTGTTCTTGCTGATGGTCGCGCTCTACAACAGCTACCGCTCGCCGCTGATCATCATGTTCTCGGTGCCGGTCGCGGCGGTCGGCGCGCTCGGTGCGCTCGCGATCACGAACGAGACGCTGAACCTGTTCTCGCTGATCGGCACGATCTTGCTGGTCGGCATCGTGACGAAGAACGGCATCCTGCTCGTCGACTTCGCGAACACGCTGCGCGAGCGCGGCAAGACGAAGCTCGACGCGATCAGGGAGAGCGCGTTCACGCGCTTCCGCCCGATCATCATGACGAGCATCTCGGTCGTCGCGGGGAACTTCCCGCTCGCCCTCGCGCTCGAGCCGGGCTCCAGCGTGCGCTCGAGCCTGGGCGTCGTCGTGATCGGCGGCATCCTGAGCTCGCTGCTGCTCACGCTCGTGCTCGTCCCGATCATGTACACGATCCTGGCGCCTGACGACTTCCACGCGACGCACGGGCTCGAGCCCGACGCGGAGATGCCGCCGCACGCCGACGGCCGTCCGCCGTCGACGATCCCGGCGACGGTGTCCTAGGGAGCGGCTCGACGAGGCGGCGGCTCGTTAGCCGGCCGGCGTCTCTTCGTGCTTGTCCTCGGCCGCGCGGCTGTGGCCGAAGATCGCGCCCCAGAGGCCGGCAAAGCCGGGCTTCTTCCGGCGGCGATCGGTCTGGCGCCGTTCGGTGCCGACCTGGAGATCGCCATGGTCGCCGGCACGCCGAGGGCCGCGCCGGCGGTCGTACTCTGGGTACGCCCGAGGCTCGGTGGGCGGCGGCGCCGTCTGCTGGTCCTGCATGGGGTGGTCCTTTGGCTATCGGCGGGCAACCGGCGATGTTTAGCACCTTCCATGCGCAAAGGCCGGATCTGTGGATTACCCGCCCGGGCCGCGGGATAATCCACAGACCGCTCGCTTCCTAACGTAAAAATTTCCTTACGATGGCACGCTTTTTCGCGGCTCGCTCGAGATCGCCCAGACCAAGGCAACCAGCAAGAAGTTGGTGACCAGCGAGCTGCCGCCGTACGACACGAAGGGCAGCGTGATCCCCGTCAGCGGGAACAGCCGCAGCACGCCGCCGACGATGATCAGGACCTGGAAGCCGAGCACCGCGGCCAGGCCCGTCGCGAGCAGCTTGGCGTAGAGATCGGGCTGCCGGTCCGCGACGCGCAGCGCCCGCAGCACGAGCGTGAGGAACACGAGCAGCAGCACGATCGAGCCGATCGCGCCCCACTCCTCGCCGAACGCAGCGTACACGTAGTCGGTCGCGACCTCGGGGATGAAGTCGGGCCGCCCGCGGCCGAACCCCGTGCCGAAGAGCCCGCCGTTCGCGAGCGCGAACAGCGACTGCAGCGTCTGGTAGCCGGCGCCGAGCGGATCGTGGAACGGGTCCTTCCACACCGCGATGCGGCGCTCGACATACGCGTAGTTCGTCGCGGCCCACCACGCGACGCCGGCGAAGATGACGGTCGCTCCGGCGACGAGGTCGATGCGGCGCGTCGCCACGTAGAGCATCGCCACGAACGTCGCCAGCAGCAGCGTCGCCATGCCGAGGTCGCGCTCGACGACGAGGATCAGCATCGAGACGCCCCAGCCCAGGAAGAGCGGCCCGAGATACTTCGCGTTCGCGCGCAGCGACCACGGGCGCGTGCGCGCGATGACGTCCGCCGTGTCGTTCAGATACGACGCCATGAAGAGCACGACGAGGAGCTTGATGACCTCGACCGGCTCGAACTGAAGGGGGCCGAGGCGGATCCAAAGGCGCGCGCCGTTGACCTCCTGACCGAACAGCGCCAGCGCGAAGAACAGCACGATCGTGGAGAGGATCCAGATGTACTTGTAGGCGGCGAGCACGCGGAATCGCGCGAACGCGGGCCCCGCCGCCACCGCGAGCACGAGCGAGAACGCGAGCCAGACGACCTGCTTCTGCGCGAGGTCGGGCTGCAGGCGCGCGACGACGGCGAGTCCGACCGCCGCGAGCACGACCGCGAGCGCCGGCAGCGTGTCGTCACGGGTCACCGATACCGGCCGGAGGGCGGGCCACGCGAACGCGAGCACGCCGAGGGCGATCGGCAGCCACTGCGGCAGCAGCGCGCCTTGCGGAGCGAGCCGCACGGTCAGCGCGGCGAGGATCAGCGCGATCGCCATCGGCCCGCATGCGCGCAGGCGCACGAGCACGGATGACGCTGGGATCAAACCGGCGTGAACATCGCGTGGAGCAGCAGCACCGCGACGACGGTCGCGGCCAGCATCACCGCGAGCGCGAACGTCGCCTCCCGCACCTGCGGACGATGGCACGCCGCGACGGGGGCCGGCTCGTGAAACGCGCGGCCCACGATGACGGTGCCCGCACCGTCGCCGCGAATGCCCGCGATGGCGAGCAGCCGCGCCGTCACGTCCTCGGACGACACCGACGCGCGCAGCGCGTCGGCGATCTCGTTCTCGTCGAGGAGCTCGTGCAAGGCGCCGCTGGAGAGCACGAGCGCGTCGCCGTGCATCAGGCGCACGTGATCGACCGCCGGCTCGAGCGTCGGCTGCGTTCCGAGCGTGCGCGTCAGCAGGCGGAACGGGCCGTCGCCGACGGCGTCGTCGGTCGTCAGCGTCGAGAGCGTCCCCTCGCGCCCGAGGTACGCACGCGTCGCGCCGACATGTCCGACGAACGCGTGGTCGCCGACGATGAGCGCCGCGGTCAGCGACGTCCCGGACGCGACGAAGTCGTCGGTGCTGCCGGAGTGCGCGAAAACGCGGCCGTTCGCCGCGGCGAACGCGGACGCCAGCGCCGCGCGCGGATCGCGCCGCTCTCGCCGGACGCGCCGCCGCAAGCTGTCGCGCACCGCTTGCGCGGCGACGGCGGGCGCGGAGCGCTCGCGGATGCGGCCGAAGCCGTGTGCGACCGCGAGCAGCACGATACCCGGTGCGACGATCTCGGCGACGTACGCCTCGTCACTGCCTCGCTGCGGTACACCGGGTCGCGAACCGACCGCTATCTCCATGCTCCGACTCCTCGGAAAACCAGAGCTGCCTCGCCGACCGTGATCTCGTCGTCGACCTCGAGCCGCCGCGGCTCGGCGAGCGGGACTCCGTCCACCGCCGTTCCGTTCCGGCTTCCCAGGTCTTCTACGAAAACGCCCTCGTCCCGCATCTCGATTCGCGCGTGCAACCGGCTCACCCGCGGATCGTCGAGCCGAAGGTCGGCGCTCGGCGCTCTACCCACGAGTATACGCCGTCCGAAGCGATACGTCTTGATCGTGCCCGCCGAAAAGACGGTCAATTCGATCCCGGTCGGGATCGCCGCATCGATCGCCAGCGCCGGCGGCGCGCCGCGCCGGTCGCGTACCAGCACGACGTATGCGACCAGCGCCGCCGACAATCCCAAGGTGAGCAAGCGCGGATCGGTCACGTCTGCTCGACGACCTTCAGCGGCGTGTCGCCGACGGTGATGATCTGGCCGCGGTCGATGCGCGAGCGGCGCACCTGCGCGCCGTCGACGAAGGTGCCGTTCGAGGAGCCGGCGTCCTCGATGGTCCAGCCCGTGCCGTCGGCGACGATGCGCGCGTGGCGGCGGGACGCGCGCCCGTCGCGAACGCGCAGCGCACTGTCCTCGGCCCGGCCGATCGTCAGCCCGTCCGACACCGGCACGCGCGAGCCGTCCGGCCGTTCGAGCGCGAGCGCCTGCGCGCGCTCGTCGACGACCGCTTCGATCGCGAGCGAGCCCGAGACGACGTCGGGATCTTCGTCGAGCACGACACGCGCAGCGTCGCCGCCCGAACCCGCCGCGCGCGCGGGAAGCGCTTCGCGCAGCATCGCGCTCCACCGCCCTTCGAGGAAGTCGCGGTCGGCAGCGAGACGCGCATAGTCGTCCGGGTGCACGCGCACGAGATACAGGTCCGTCGGCGACGCCTGCGCGGTCGCGACGAGACGGCGGCCGATCTGCGCCGGGTCGAGCGCGCTCGGAAAAACGCGCGCGAACGCATCCTCGACGACGCGAGCGCACGCGTTCTCGATGCGAGCGAACACGTTCACCGCAAGGTCAACCGCGCGATGTAGAACCCGTCGCGCCCCTCGATGCCGGGCGGCACGAGCACGTCGCCGAACGGCGTGAGGACGGGCGCGTACCGCGCCGGAATCGGATCGCGCCCGAAGTTCGGGTGCGAAGCGAGGAACGCGTCGACGACGTCCTCGCATTCGCGGCGATCGGTCGAGCACACCGAGTAGACGAGCACGCCGCCCGGCCGCACGCAGCCCGCCGCCGCGTCGAGCAGCTTTCGCTGCACCGCCGCCATGCGCTCGGGATCGTCGGGACGCTTGCGCCAGCGCGCCTCCGGCTGGCGGCCCAGGAGGCCGAGGCCCGAGCACGGCGCGTCGAGCAGCACGGCGTCGGCGTCCGCCGCGGGGTCCATCGACGCGACGTCGGCCGTTACCAGCGCGACGGATGCGATCCCGGCCGCTTCGAGGCGCGCGGCAGCGAACGCGACCTTACGCGCGTTGTCGTCGACCGCGAGCAGCGTGCCCTCGTCGCGCGTGCGGCTCGCGATCTGCAGCGTCTTGTTGCCGCGGCCGCAGCAGAGCTCGACGACGCGCATTCCCGGCCGCGGATCGAGGACGTCGACCGGCAACGCGGCCGCTTCCGCGTGCCGGTGCCAGCGGTGTTCCGCGATCCGTTCGACATCGGCGGCCGAAACGCCACCGTCGAGCACGAGCGCGTCGTGCGCGAACGCGCTCGGCGCCGACGGCATGCCCGCATCCGCGAGCGCGCGGCGCGCGTCGTCCACGGTCGTGCGCCGCAGATCGACGCAGACGCCCGCGGGCGAGGGCGAGTTGACGCCGGCGACGATCGCCGCGACGCGATCCTCGCCGAACCGCTCGCGCCAGTGCGCGACGACCCACGAGGGCAGCGATGCGCGCGTTTCGAGGTCGGCGTCGCGCGGCGGCTCGGTCGCGACGCGGCGCAGCACCGCGTTCACGAGCCCTGCGGTTCCCTTGTGGCCGTATTTGCGAGCGAGGCCGACGCTTTCCGAGACCGCGGCGTACGCTTCGACGCCGCACATCACGCGCAGCTGGTACGTGCCGAGGCGGGCGATCTCGGCGATCGGCGCCGGCAGCGCTTTCGCACGCTCGCCGAGGTACGGCGCGAGCTCGAAGTCGAGGTACCGCCGCATCTTGATCGCGCCGTACGCGAGGTCTGTCGCGAACGCGCGGTCACGCGGCGCGAGCTCGGTCTTGCGAAGCCGGTAGTCGAGGGACTCCCGCGCACCGCGCGGGTTCGGTCCGAACACATCGCGGCACACCTGCAGCGCGACCTCGCGCGCGCTCACCGTCCGCACCGTCACGTCTGTCCGCCGCGAAGGCGCGGCCACAGCACGCGCGCGTACTCCTCGCCGGAAAGCGAACCGCGATTCGGCGCGATGAGGCGATCGACGACGACGGCGGCCAGGCCGTTCGGGTCGATGCCGGCGCAGACGATGCGCCGCGAACCGCCGACGATCCCCAGTTGCGGCACCGATGTCCGCGTGACGGCGCCGCCGATCTCCAGCGCGAGCTCGTCGACGCTGACGAGCCGCGCCGCGAGGATCTTCACGGTCTCGAAAAGCAGCATCGTCCGCGCGAGCGGCTGGGGCGCGAGCGAGCGGATGCGATCGTACACGCGCCGCGACGGCTGAGACCAGTCGAGCACGAGGTCGTCCTTGCGGAGCGGATGCGTGCGCGTGCGCACGACCTCGTCCTCATCGATGCCGAGCGTGCGCGCGACGGCGTCCTGCGGCGTGCGCCGCAGCGAGCCGTCCAGATGGTACGCGAGCGCGTCCAGCACCATCGCGGCACCTTGCAGCGCGAGCCGGTCGTGCAGCTCGCCGTAGGTCTCGTGCGGCCCGATCGATTCGCGCCGCTGCAGCAGCACGTCGCCCGTGTCCATGCCGGCATCCATCGCGATGATCGTGACGCCGGTCTCCGAGCGCCCATCGCGGATCGCCGACTGCAGCGGCGTCGCGCCGCGGTAGAGCGGCAGCAGGCTCGGATGCACGTTGAACGCGATGGGAACGGCGTCGAGCAGCATCTGCGGCACGATCTTCCCGTACGACGCGACGACGAACGCGTCGGCCGCGAGCGCGCGCGCGTCCTCGACGAAAGGCCGCAGCTTCTCGGGCGTCTCGACGCGCAGTCCGAGACGCTCGGCAGCGCGCTTCACCGGCACCGGCGTCAGCTTCTGTCCGCGGCCCGCCGGGCGGTCGGGCTGCGTCACGACGGCGACCACATCGTGCCGTCGCGCGACCGCCTCGAGCACCGGGACGGCGAACTCGCTCGTCCCGAAGACCGCGAGCTTCAGCGATCCCCTGCGGCGACCGCTTCGACTTCCTCGACCTCTTCGGCGGTCTGGGCGGGCCGGATGTTCTTCGCCTTGTCGATGTACAGCACGCCGTTGAGGTGGTCCATCTCGTGCTGCAGGCAGCGTCCGAACAGTCCCGTGCCCTCGTGGACGACCTTCTTGCCGTGGCGGTCGAGCCCGGCGCAGACGACGCGCTCGAACCGCGTCAGATCCCCCACCATCCCGGGCACCGAGAGACAGCCCTCCACCGACTCGACCTCGCCCTCGGTCGCCGTGAACTTCGGGTTGATCACGACGAAAGGCCCGTGCCCGGCGCCTTCATCCTGCAGGTCGACGGTGAAGATCCGCTTCGAGATGCCGATCTGCGGCGCCGCCAAGCCGATTCCGGGCGCGTCGTACATCGTCGCGAACATGTCGTCGAGCAGCTGCTGAAAGATGGGGTCGCCGATCTCGGATGGATCGACCTTCTTCGCAACCTTGCGAAGCGTCGGATGCCCTTCGGTGATGATCTCCCGGACGTACGCCATGGGTGCTGTCAGTATGCGCGCAGCCCGGCGTGCAGTCCTACACGCGGGGTCGTTCTACAAGATGAACGACGACAGGTCCGCGTTGCCCGCGATCGACTCCAGCCGCGAGCGGACGTACGCGGCGTCGATCACCCGGTACCCGCCCTCCTCGGGCGCGCGAAACGCGATCTCGTCGAGCACGCGCTCGAGCACGGTGTGCAGGCGCCGCGCTCCGATGTTCTCCGTCTGCTCGTTGACGCGCATCGCGATCTGCGCGATCTCGGCGATCGCGTCGGGCGTCACGTCGAGGTCGACGCCGTCGGTGCCGAGCAGCGCGCGGTACTGCCCGATCAGCGCACTCTCGGGCTGCGTGAGGATCGTCTCGAAGTCGGACGCCGTGAGGGAATCGAGCTCGACCCGCACCGGAAAGCGTCCCTGCAGCTCCGGGATCAGGTCGGAGGGCTTCGAGACGTGGAACGCGCCGGCCGCGATGAAGAGCACGTGGTCCGTCGAGAGCGGCCCGTGCTTCGTCTGCACGGTCGACCCTTCGACGATCGGCAGGATGTCGCGCTGCACGCCTTCGCGCGAGACGTCGGGTCCGCGCGCGCCTTCACGGCCCGCGACCTTGTCGATCTCATCGATGAACACGATGCCGTGATCCGCCGCGCGCCGCAGCGCCTCGCGCTTGACCGCGTCCATGTCGATGAGCTTGTCGGCCTCCTGCTGCGCGAAGACGCGGCGCGCGTCCGCGACCGTCACGCGCTTCTGCACCTTCTTCTTCGGGAGCAGTCCGCCGAGCATCTCGCTCATGTCGCCGCCCACCCCGCCCGGCTCGCCGCCGCCGATCAGGCCGATCGGCAGCTGCGCGGCCTCCTCGACCTCGATCTCGATCAGCCGCACGTCGTAGAAGCCGCGCTCGACGTCGGCGCGCGCTGACTCGCGAACGCGCGCCGCCTCGTCGTCGGGCAGCGTGCGCGTCGCGCTCTGCGCCGGTGCGGGCTGCGGCTGCTGGTTCGCGAACGCGTTGCCGAAGATCGATCCGAGCGACGCCGCGAACGGGTTCGGCGCCGCCGCTTGCGGAGCGCGCGTCTCCGGGTGCAGGATGTCGACGACGCGCTCGACCGCGGCGTGGTCGGCCGCCTCGCGCACGTCGCCGCGGCGCTCGTCCGACACCATGCGCACCGCGGCTTCGGCCAGGTCGCGCACCATCGACTCGACGTCCCGTCCGACGTAGCCGACCTCGGTGTACTTCGTCGCCTCGACCTTGATGAACGGCGCTCCGGCGAGCGTCGCGAGACGCCGCGCGATCTCCGTCTTGCCGACGCCCGTCGGCCCGATCATGAGGATGTTCTTCGGCGCGACTTCCTTGCGCACGTGAACCGGCAGCCGTTCGCGCCGGTAGCGGTTGCGCATCGCGACCGCGACGGCGCGCTTCGCATCCGCTTGTCCGACGATGTAGCGGTCGAGCTCCGCCACGATCTCGCGCGGCGTCAGATCTTGGGCGTTCTTGGAGAGGGCGGTCGCGGTCACGGCAGGCTCAGCACTTGGACGTCGTCGTTGGTGTAGATGTCGATACGCCCCGCGATGCGCAGCGCCTCGCGCGCGATCTCCGGCGCGCTCAGCGGCGAATGCGCCAGCAGCGCCATCGCGGCGGCTTGCGCGTACGGCCCACCGCTGCCGATCGCGGCGACGCCTTCGTCGGGCTCGATCACGTCGCCGGTTCCGCTGAGCACGAACAGGTGCTCCGCGGTGCCGACGATCAGCAGCGCCTCGAGCCGGCGCAGCGCGCGATCCTGGCGCCAGTCCTTCGCGAGCTCGACCGCCGCGCGCAGCACGTTGTCTTTGTACGCGCTCATCTTGCCCTCGAACTTCTCGAGCAGCGTGATCCCGTCCGCGGCGCTGCCCGCGAAGCCGGCCAGCACCTTTCCGCCGGCGATCGCCCGCACTTTACGGGCGCCGTGCTTCATGACGGTCTTGTCGACGGTGACCTGCCCGTCGCCGGCCATCGCGATCGTGCCGTCCTTGCGCACGGCGCAGATCGTCGTGGAGCGAATTCGCATCTCGCTGAACTACCCGGGCGGGGACGCACGGGTTACACCCGAGCGGCCAGCTCCGGCGGCGCCGTGCGCTCGTTCGCACCGGCGGGCGCGACGGCCGCGGCGAACGCATCGATCCGCGCGAGCGCACGCTCCGCCATGCGCGCGCGGCGCAGCCGGCGGTCGCGTACCGCGTCGAGCAACGGCTCGAAGAAGGCCCACGTCACGTTCGCCGGCTGAAAGTCGGGCGACGCCGCGTTCTGCAGGTGCGCGACGACCGCTCCGAGCGCGGTGTCCTGCGGCACCGCGACTGCCGGCAGGGCGGCTGCATCGCGCGCCGCCGCGATGCCGGCGATCGTACCGCACGCGGCCGCTTCGACGTAGCCTTCCGCACCGGTCACCTGCCCCGCGAAGAACACGCGCGGGTTCGCGCGCAGGCGTAGGTCCGCCGTGAGCAGCCGCGGCGAGTCGACGAACGTGTTGCGGTGCATCACGCCGAGGCGCAGCCACTCCGCGTTCGCCAAACCGGGCAGCTTCGCGAACGCCTCTTTTTGCGCCGGCCACGTCAGCCGCGTCTGAAAGCCGACCAGGTTCCAAGCGGTCCCCGCGACGTTCTCTTTCCGAAGCTGGACGACGGCGTACGGCGCGCGGCCCGTCCGCGGATCGCGCAGCCCCACCGGCTTCATGGGCCCGTATCGCAGCACGTCGTCGCCGCGCGCGGCCATCTCCTCGATCGGCAGACAGCCCTCGAAGTACGGCACGCGCCCGCCCGCGGCAACGCCCTCGAACCCGTGCGGCTCGTGCTTCGGCAGCGTCCGCAGGTCCTCGACGAAGCGCAGGTACGTCTCGCGGTCGAGCGGGATGTTGAGGTAGTCGTCGCCGTCGCCCTTGTCGTACCGTGACTTCCGGTACATGACCGATGTATCGAGCGATTCGAGCGCGACGATCGGCGCGGCGGCGTCGTAATAGTGCAGCCGCCCGCCGACGAGCGCGTCGATCGCCGCCGCGAGCGGATCCGAGGGCAACGGCCCGCACGCAACGATCGTGAGTCCGCCGAAATCGAGCGACGTCACCTCCTCGCGCCGAATCTTCACGTTCGGCAGCGCGGCGAGCCGCGACTCGACGAGCGCGCCGAAGCGCGCGCGATCGACGGCGAGCGCGCCACCCGCGGGCACCGCGGTCTCGCGCGCCGACGTGACGATGAGGGAATCGAGGCGCGCAAGCTCTTCCTTGAGCAGTCCGACCGCGTTCTCGAGCGCGGCGCCGCGCAGCGAGTTCGAGCACACGAGCTCCGCCAGCATCCCCGTCTGATGCGCGGCCCCGCGCACGTGCGGACGCATCTCGTAGAGCACCACGGAAGCACCGCGCCGGGCCGCCTGCCAAGCCGCCTCGCAGCCCGCCAGCCCACCGCCGACGACAACGACGTCAGCCACGACTCACCATCGCACGCCCTTCGACGAGCTCAGGATGACGAGATTCAACTCGGGCCGTCGACCTAGGCGTGCTCGAGCTCCGCGTCGTCGGCGTCGTCGCTCTTGCCGAGTCCGGTGACGTGCTGCCGATCCGTGTGGCAGACATAGAGGACGTTCCCCCCGCGGCGAGTCTTCTCGACGACGTAGTCGCCGCAGACGGCACAGCGTTCGGGCGCGACGCGGTCCCACGAGACGAAATCGCACGCCGGGTAGTTCGCGCAACCGTAGAACGTGCGGCCTTTGCGCGACTTCCGCTCGGCGATCATGCCGCCGTCCTTGGGACAGAGCACGCCCGTGTCTTTGAGGATCGGCTTCGTCGTCTTGCACTCAGGGTAGCCGGTGCACGACATGAAGCGGCCGAAGCGGCCGGTCTTGATGACCATCGGCTTGCCGCAGTTCGGACACAGCTCGTCGGTGGGCTCGTCGCGCTGCTCGTACTTGGGCAGCACGCGCTCCGCTTCGTCGAGCTCTTTCTTGAACTCGTCGTAGAAGCCGGCCAGGACGCGAGCCGTCGCGTCCCAGTCGCCGCCGCGCTCGGCGAGCTCGTCGAGCTGCGACTCCATCGACGCGGTGAACTTCAGGTCGACGATGTCCTTGAAGTGCTCCGCGAGGAGGTCGTTGACGGCCTTACCGATGTCCGTCGGAAAGAATCGGCGTTCGTGCTGCTCGACGTAGCCGCGGGCCTGGATCGTCTCGACGATCGCGCTGTACGTGGAGGGACGGCCGATCCCGTTCTCCTCGAGCGCGCGCACGAGCGTCGCTTCGGTGAAGCGCGGAGGCGGCTCGGTGAAGTGCTGCTTCGGGTCGATCGTCTTCGCGTCGAGCCGCTCGCCGTCGGTCAGCTTCGGGAGGATCGGGCGCGCCTTCACCTTGCCGTTCGCGGCGGCGGAATCGCCCGGCGCATCATCGATCCCTTCTTCATAGACCGCGGTGTAGCCGGCGAACTTCAGGACGCTGCCGGTCGCGCGGAACGTGAACCGCTGCGCGGCGGTGATGTCGGCGGTCGTCTGGTCGAACACGGCCGGCGCCATCTGCGAGGCGACGAAGCGCTCCCAGATCAGCTGGTAGAGACGGAGCTCGTCGCGCTTGAGGATGCCGGCGAGCGATTCCGGCGTGTGCAGCACCGACGTCGGCCGGATCGCCTCGTGCGCGTCCTGAGCGCCTTCCTTGAGCTTGAACGTGCGGCCGCCGCCGTAGAACTCCGGGCCGAAGCGGCCGGCGATGAACTCGCGCGCTGCGTCCCGCGCGGAGTCCGCGATGCGCGTCGAGTCGGTGCGCATGTAGGTTATGAGGCCCTGCGTGCCCTCACGCCCGCCGAGGTCGAGGCCCTCGTAGAGCGCCTGGGCGACCTGCATCGTCTTGCGCACGCGGAACTTCAGCTTGCGCGAGGCTTCCTGCTGCAGCGTCGAGGTCGTGAACGGCGCGGCGGCGTTGCGGCGCGTCTCGCGCGTCTTGACGGAGGCGACGCGGAACTGCGCGCCCCGCAGCGCCGCCATGATCGACCGGGCCGTCTCGCCGTCGCCGATCTCGGCTTTCTGCCCGTCGATCTGGAACAGGTCCGCGGGGAAGACGATGGGGGATTCGCCGGACTGCAATTGCGCGGTGATCGTCCAGTACTCGCGCGCGACGAACGCCTCGATCTCGCGCTCGCGGTCGACGATCAGGCGCACGGCGACGGACTGCACGCGCCCGGCGGAGAGGCCGCCGCGCACCTTGGCCCACAGCAGCGGTGAGATTTTGTAGCCGACGAGCCGGTCGAGGATGCGGCGGGCCTGCTGCGCGTTGACGCGCGGCATGTCGATCTTCTGCGGGTGCCGCAGCGCCGCGAGCGCGGCGTCCTTCGTGATCTCGTGCAGCTCGATGCGTTTGGGATTCTCGAGCTTCAGAAGCTCGGCGAGGTGCCACGCGATCGCTTCGCCCTCACGATCCGGGTCGGTCGCGAGGTAGACTTCCGACGCCGACTTCGCCGCCGCCTTGAGCTCCTTGATGACGTCGCCCTTCCCTTTGATGGTCAGGTAGCGCGGCGCGAAATCGTGCTCGACGTCCACGCCGAGCGTCGACTTCGGAAGATCGCGAACGTGGCCGACGGAGGCCTTCACGACGTAGCGCGCGGGAAGGAACTTCTTGATGGTTTTGGCTTTCGTCGGCGACTCGACGATGATCAGCGGCTTCGCCACGAGGGTCTCCAGAGGGTGGGGCTCGCCGGAACGAGCTTCGGGCCACAGTATAAACCCGGACGTCAACAGCCTCCAATCAGGCTCGCGCGAGCGCGTGCGAAACAGCGCCCGCGGCCGAAGAGTTGCACGAAACTCGAAATCTGTGTATTCTGCGACTAAATGCGTCGACGCGTCGGCGCATGACCGTATTGGACAAACTCCGTCCGCGCGGACGAGGAGGTTGAATGGACTCGGATATGACGAACGGCGGCAACGGTACCGACGGCGCCGCCGACGGCGCAGCGGCATCGGGCCGCGGCGGACGCCGCAAAGGCGCAGGCCGCAAGAAATCCACGGCCGGTCGCAAGAAATCGGCGAACGGCCGCAAGAAGTCGAGCGGCGCTCGCAAGAAGTCGACGGGCGGACGCAAGAAGACGACGGGCCGCAAGAAGTCGACCGGCGCACGCAAGAAGTCGTCGGGCCGCAAGAAGTCGACCGGCGGACGCAAGAAGTCGACGGGCCGCAAGAAGTCGACCGGCCGCAAGAAGTCGACCGGCGGTCGCAAGAAGTCCGGCGGGCGCAAGAAGTCGACGGGCCGCAAGAAGTCGACCGGCGGACGCAAGAAGACCGGCGGGCGCAAGAAGTCGGCCGGCGGGCGCAAGAAGGGCGGCGGCCGCAAGAAGGGCGGCGGTCGCAAGAAGAAAGCGTAGGCCCGGCGCAACGCTGATGGAGGAGCGGTCTTCGGACCGCTCCTTTCGTTATGTCAGAACCGCGGGTCCGGCGGTGAGATCGGGCGCTTTGCCGCCGTGTTCCTCGACCCAGTGACACGCGGCGCGATGTCCCGGCTCGTACTCGTTGAACGCCGGCACCTCCACCGTGCAGCGCTCGAACGCGACGGGGCAGCGCGTATGGAAGCGGCAACCCGACGGCGGGTTCACCGGCGAGGGGATGTCGCCCGTGAGGATGATGCGCTTGCGGCGTCGCTCGACGCCGGGATCCGGGATCGGGATCGCCGAGAGGAGCGCCTGCGTGTACGGGTGCAGCGGGTTGTCGTACAGCCGGTCGCGGTCGGCGATCTCGACGATCTTCCCGACGTACATCACGGCGACGCGGTTCGAGATGTGGCGCACCACCGAGAGGTCGTGCGCGATGAACAGGTAGGTCAAGCCCAGTTTCTGCTGCAGGTCCTGGAGCAGGTTGATGACCTGCGCCTGGATCGAGACGTCGAGCGCGGAGACCGGCTCGTCGGCGACGATGAACTTCGGCCCGACCGCGAGCGCGCGCGCCACGCCGATGCGCTGACGCTGCCCGCCGGAGAACTCGTGCGGGTAGCGGTTCGCGTGGTACGGCTGCAGGCCGACGAGCCGCAGCAGCTCCTGGACGCGCGCGTCGGCGTCTTTGCCGCGCGCGATGCCGTGGATCTCGAGCGGCTCGCGCACGATCGCTCCGACGGTCATGCGGGGGTTCAGCGACGCGTACGGATCCTGAAAGATGATCTGCATCTCTTTGCGCAGGGGACGCATCTCCGCGCGCGTGAGGCGGACGAGCTCGCGGCCCTCGAACGTGACGCTGCCGTTCGTCGCGTCCGCGAGACGCAGGATGACGCGGCCCGCGGTGGTCTTCCCGGAGCCCGACTCGCCGACGAGTCCCAGCGTCTCGCCCCGCCGGATCTCGAAATCGATGCCGTCGACCGCCTTCACGTCGGCGACGTGGCGCTGCAAGATGCCGGCGGTGATCGGGAAGTACTTGCGCAGATCGCGGACGACGACGAGCTCGTCGCCCGCGCGCGCGCCGTCTGCGCGGACGGCCGGAGCGCTCATCGCGCGACGGCGGCCGGCGGCGCCGCGACCGCGGTGCCCGGCAGCATCGGGCGGTTCTCGGCCGGGATCGGCTTCTGTCCCTCGGCGCGCTCGTCGTACAGGTAGCACCGCGCGACGTGCGCGGCGCCGAAGTCGTACAGCGCGACGGGATTCTCGCAGATCGGCATGCGGTAGCGGCAGCGCGGCGCGAACGCGCAGCCGGGCGGCATGCGCAGCAGGTTCGGCGGCTGACCGTCGATCGGGATGAGCCGGTCGCCGGCCTGATCGAGGCGCGGCAGCGACTCGAGCAGCCCCTGCGTGTAGGGCATCTTCGGCGCCTCGAAGATCTGCGCGGCGGTGGCGTACTCGACCATGTTTCCGCCGTACATCACGAGCACGTTCTCGCACGTCTCCGCCACCACGCCCAGATCGTGCGTGATGAGGACGATGGCCGAGCCGAGCCGCGCCTGCATCTCGTTCATCAGCTCGAGAATCTGCGCTTGGATCGTCACGTCGAGCGCGGTCGTCGGCTCGTCGGCGATCAGCACCGCCGGATCGCACGAGAGTGCCATCGCGATCATGACGCGCTGCCGCATGCCGCCCGAGAACTGGTGCGGGTAGTCGCGCAGCCGCTTCTCGGGCGCCGGGATGCGGACGAGCTTGAGCATCTCGACCGCCTTGTCCATCGCCTCGCGCTTGTTGAGCCCGAGGTGCAGCCGCGTCGCCTCGGCGATCTGCTCGCCGATCGTCAACACCGGGTTCAGCGACGTCATCGGGTCCTGGAAGATCATCGCGATGTCCCGGCCGCGAATCTTCCGCATCTCGGCCTCGCTCTTCTCGAGCAGGTTCTCGCCCTTGAAGAAGATGCTGCCCCTCTCGATGCGGCCGTTCTGCGCGATCAGCCGCATGATCGAGAGCGAGGTCACCGACTTCCCCGAACCCGACTCGCCGACGATGCCCAGCGTCGAGCCCGGCTCGACGCTGAACGAGAGCCCGTTGACGGCCGCGACGATGCCGTCTTCCGTCTTGAAGGTCGTGCGAAGGTCGCGAACTTCTAATAAAGCCATGCGGCGCTCCGCCCCAGGCTCGGGCGCGGTTCGAGCTCGCGACGGCATGGTGATGGATTCGCGGTGGTTCTGCGCTCCCTCCATCACCATGCGCGCTAAATTCCGGAGAGGCTGACGAGCGTCGCGACGATCACGAACGCGATCGCGACGGTCTGCGTGACGCGCGCGATCTGCGCGTCGAGGCCGAGCCGGCGGGTCGTCGACTCGACGCGGCCGCCGACGGTGCCCGACAAGCCTTCCTGCTTCGTCGTCTGCAGCGCGAGCAGCACGACCAGCAGCACGCCGAGCACCACGAACAGCCCGGCGAACGTGTGCGTGAGCCAGGCCGCGTGCTGCGCGAGCGGCGAGTGCGGCGTCACGTCGAACTGGAAGTTCGGCGGCAGCGTGAACGGGATCGTCGTCGCCTTGACGGCGGGAGCCGCCGCCTTGGCGGCGACGGGCGCGGCCGACGCCGCCGCGAGCAGCACGGGAAGCACGATGAGAGAGACCTCCGGGAGGAAAAGAACCGCCGGGGATTGGCCTCGCCCGGCTGCGACTCCTGTCGCGGTCAGCGCGCCTGCGCGGCCATCAGGCCCCGTACGCGCGCGGCGACGTTGTCGCCGGAAAGCCCGAACTGCGCGCGCTGCGACTCGGGCTTCGCATGCTGTACGAGCACGTTCGGGACGCCGATTCGCTCGACGGTCACCTGCAGCCCGTGGTCGTTGACGAACTCGACGACGGCCGAGCCGAACCCGCCGGCGAGGCTGTGCTCCTCGAGCGTGATGAAGCGGCGGTGCGTCTCGGCGAGCTCGAGCAGCAGCGTCTCGTCGAGCGGCGCCACGAACCGCGCGTTCACGACGGTCGGCTCGACGCCTTGGGCGTCGCAGCAGGTCATACGCATCGAGCGCCGCGTCGACCGTGTTGCCGAGCGCGAGGATCGCGACGTTGGAGCCCGAGCGCAGTACCTCGGCGCGCCCGAGGACCAGCGGCGCCGGCGACTCGTCGTGCTTGCCGCTCGTCGAGCCGCGCGGGTAACGCAGCGCCGCCGGCGCGTCGAGCGTCAGCGCCAGGTCGAGCATGGGCTGCACTTCGGCCTCGCTGCGCGGCGCCATGATGGTGATGCCGGGCAGCGTGCGCAAGTACGCGATGTCGTAGAGGCCCATGTGCGTCGGGCCGTCATCGCCGACGAAGCCGGCTCGGTCGATCGCGAAGACGACCGGCAAGCCTTGCACGGCGACGTCGTGCACGACCTGGTCGTACGCGCGCTGGAGGAACGTCGAGTAGATCGCGCACACGGGCCGCATGCCGCGCGTCGACGCGCCCGCGGCGAAGCACACGGCGTGCGCCTCGGCGATGCCGACGTCGAAGTACCGGTGCGGGAACATCTTCGCGAACTTCGCGAGGCCCGTGCCGTCCGGCATCGCGGCGGTGATGCCGACGACGCGGTCGTCGCGCTGCGCGGCGACGATCAGCGCGTCGGCGAACGCCTGCGCGAACGTCGGCCGCGCGGCCTTCTTCTCGAGCTTCCCTTCGTCGGGATGGTACACGCCCGGACCGACGCCGTGGAACGTGCGGCTGTCGCCCTCGGCGATGTCGTAGCCCTTGCCCTTCACGGTCTTCACGTGCAGCAGCACCGGGCCGTCGATCTTGCGGGCGTTCGACACCACGTCGATCAGCGTGTCGATGTCGTGCCCGTCGATCGGGCCGATGTAGCGGAAGCCCATCTCCTCGAAGATCACCGGCGCCTTATGGTCCGGCAGCGCGAAGCGCATGCCCGCGATCTCCGCGGTCGAGAGCGCCTTGCGCGCCGTGTCGCCCAGCGGCACGTGGTCGAGCATGCCTTTGAGCACCTCGCGGCCCTTCGTGAAGAGCGGCTTCGAGCGCAGCGTGCCGAGGTACGACGCGATCGATCCGACGTTCGGCGCGATCGACATCTCGTTGTCGTTGAGCACGACGATGAAGTTCGTCTTCAGCAGGCCGGCGTTGTTGATCGCCTCGTACGCGAGCCCGCCCGTGAGCGCACCGTCTCCGATGATCGCGACGACCGTTTCGCTGCGCCCCGCGAGATCGCGCGCCGTCGCCATGCCGAGCGCCGCCGAGATCGACGTCGAGGCGTGCCCGGCGCCGAACACGTCGAACTCCGACTCGCTGCGCATCGCGAACCCGCTGATGCCGCCGCCCTGGCGCAGCGTGTCGAAGCGCGGGGCGCGTCCGCTGAGCAGCTTGTGCACGTAGCTCTGGTGACTGACGTCCCAGACGACGGCGTCGCGCGTCAGGTCGAGGACGCGGAACAGCGCGATCGTCAGCTCGACGACGCCGAGGTTGGGCGCCAGGTGGCCGCCGTTCGCCGCGCACACGCGAATCAGCGTCTGACGGATCTCCGCCGCCAGCTGGTCCAGCTCGGGGCGGGTCAGGCGTTTGACGTCCACGGGCGCTGCAATCCGGTCCAGGATCATACGCGGCGGGGGTTCGACGACCCCGGCCGAAAGCCCGGCCGCGTGCAGGTCCCACGGGAAGTCGCCCGCGGCGTATCGCCGAAGCCGCCGACGTCGCTGCGGGTACGCAAGCGCGTCTGGATCGACGTCGCGCGCATCGTCTCGACCGTCTGCAACCCGTTCCTGACCTCGCTGGCCCTCTTCGTGATCCTCGCAGACGCGCGCTCGAACGGCGTGACCGACTTCTGGATCCTGCTCTTCAACAGCGCGTTCTTCACCTCGTTCGCGCCGATGCTGTTCATCTTCTACCTCTACGCGACCGACCGGATCTCCGATCTGGACATGTCGATCCGGACGGAACGCGAGCGGGTCTTCATCGCCTTCGTCGTGTTCTACGCGGTGGGCGCCGTCGATCTGTACCTGATCCACGCGCCCGCGATCATGACGGCGTCGATGGCGGCGTTCGCCGTCAGCACGCTGGTCGTCCAGTGGATCACGCGCTACTGGAAGATCTCGACGCACGCGCTCGGCATCACCGCGCCCCTCGTCGCCTTGACCGTGCTCTTCGGACAGCGGCCCGTCCCGTTCTACGTGCTGATCCCGCTCGTCGGCTGGTCGCGCGTGTACCTGCGCGCGCACACGCTGCTGCAGGTCGTCGCGGGGACGCTGCTCGCGCTCGGCTCGACGCTGCTGTTCTTCCGCATCTTCCGCGTGGTGTGAGTCGGGTCGTCCGGGGTATCAAGCGCGCATAGTCGAGCTGCTTGGAGGACTCGGATGCATCCTGCACGCCTTGTTGCCGTCGTCGCCGCGATCGGCGCGTGCGCCCTCGCCGGATGCGGCGGCGGCGCGTCGGGGACCGCGCCGAGCCCGCCCCTCGCGCCGCAGGGACCGCTCGCGCCCAGCGCGGCGGGCACGCTGAGCACGTCCGGGACGGCACACGCGTCCGGACCGGTCGCGCTGGGCCGCTACCGCATCGACCCGCGCGCGGTGTACGTCGCCGGCATCTCCAGCGGCGGCTTCTTCGCGGTGCAGATGCACGTCGCGCACTCGGCGACGATCAAAGGCGCGGCGGTCTACGCCGGCGGCGTGTACTACTGCGCGCTGGACAACGTCTTGACCGCGCTCGGCGCATGCGGCGGCGAGACCGTGAACGGCCAGGCGCTGTACTCGAGCACGCTCGCGGAATCCGAAGCATATCTCGACGCGCAGTCGGCGCTCGGCACGATCGACAACGAAGCGAACCTCCGCGGCGAGCCCGTCTACCTCTGGTCCGGCACGCAGGACGAAGTCGTCAACCCGAAAGAGATGAACGATCTGCACACCGAGTACCAGCACTACGGCGCGCGGATCGTGCGGTACGACAACGCGTTCCCGGCGGAGCACGGCTGGGAGTCGCCCAACGGCGAGCTGTCGTGCGGAACGCTGGGCGAGCCGTACATGATCACCTGCAACGACGGTGCCCGGCCCTACGATTCGGAGGCCGTGTGGTCGAGCGCGTTCTTCGGCCGGCCGGCGCCGCGCAACGACGGCACGCTGCGCGGGGACCTCCTCAACTTCGATCAGACCGCGTTCGGCGCGAACCCGACCACGAACTCGATGGATACGAACGGCTACGTGTACGTGCCTCGCGCGTGCGCGAGTTCCGGCCGCGACGACGATCGCGGGTGGCGCGGTCACGACGAGGGCTGCGGGCTCGTCGTCGCGTTCCACGGCTGCTTGCAGACGCAGGCCGACATCGGCACGAAGTTCGTCAGCGAGTCGGGCATCAACGAATGGGCCGACACGAATCGCGTCGTGGTGCTGTATCCCTACGCGGTCAAGTCGACTGCCCCGATTTTCAACCCGCAAGGCTGCTGGGACTGGTGGGGCTACGACGACCCGAACTACGCGACGAAGAACGGCACGCAGATCTCGATCGTGTACAAGATGGTCCAGCACCTGACGGGCCGGTAGCGCGCCGGAGGCGCGCCCGGCCTAGCGGGTAACCAGCGCGGCGACGCGCGCGGTGCCGTCGTCCGTCCAGCGGCGGACGGCGCGCTCGAACGCGATCGGGTCGCCGTTCGTGTAGTAGGCCGTCGTCGCGCCGCCCGGCGCAAGCGCGAGCCGCGCGACCAGCTCGCGCGCGGCGCCGGCCTGCGCGCGAGCCGGGTCGATGCGCTGGACGCGCGCCGGCAGCGAGGCCGCGAACCACCGGTCGAGCATCGGATAGTGCGTGCAGCCGTAGACGAGCGCGTCGATGTCCGGCGCGAGCGCGCGCACGATCTCGGCGACCCCATCGTGGCCGGCGCGCGTCTCGGCGTCACCGGCCTCGACCAGCGGCACGAGGCGCGGCGCCGCGATCTGGTCGACGCGGAGGTGCGGCGCGTGCACCGCGATCGCGGCCGCGTACGCACCCGCGCGCACGGTCGCCGCGGTCGCGATGACCGCGACGCGCCGGTGTCGCGTACCGGCGAACGCGCGGCCGGCGGATTCGATCAGATCGAGCACGGGGAACGGCGTGCCGGGCCAGCCGAGGTTGCGCGCGACGGCGCAGCTCGTGTTGCACGCGGCCACGACCGCGTCGACGCGCAGCTCGCCGAGCAGCGCGAGGTTTTCGGTCAGGAATCCGTGGAGCTCGGCATCGGTTTTGTCGCCGTACGGCAAGTGCGCCTGATCGGCGAAGTACACGACGTTCTGATCGACGCCGGCCGCGCGCAGCGCGCGGAGCACCGTGAGGCCGCCGAGGCCCGAGTCGTAGAGCCCGAGCACTACTGCTGGCTGAGCGCGTTCGCGCTCGGCGAGCCTGCGTACGACTTCACGCCGTTCGCGATCCCCTGCGCCACGCTCTGGAGGAACGACGGCTGCCGCAGCAGCGCCGCGTCGCCCGGGTTCGTGACGAACGCCGTCTCGATCAGCACCGCGGGCATCATCGTGTGGCGCACGACGTAGAAGTTCTCGTGGCGCGTGCCGTCGTCGAACGTTCCGGCCGCGGGGATCAGGTTCTTCTCGATCGCCTGCGCGAACGGCGCGTCCTGCGGCTTGTACCAGTAGACCGTCGTGCCGCGGGCGCTCTCGATGGGCGCGCTGTTGATGTGGATGCTGATGAAGAGCCGCGCGTTGACGTTGTTCGCGACGTCGCACCGCGTCTGCAGGTAGGCGCGATCGTCGGCGTTCGGCTTCCCGTCGGCGTGCATCTTCGCCAGATTGTCCGCGCTGACCGGGTCGACGTCCGCTTCGCGCGTCATGCGCACCGTCCAGCCCTGCGCGACGAGGAGCGCGCGCACGCGCTGCGCGATGTCGAACGTGAGCAGCTTCTCGGTGAGCCCGTTGTGCTGCGTGCCGGCGTCGGCGCCGCCGTGGCCGGGGTCGAGCACGATGATCTTCGAGCCGCTCGCGAACTTCCACGCCTCCGGCGACGCGCTCGGTTCGGGCGTCGCCGCGCTGGCGACGACGGGCGCGCCGCCGGTGCGGCCGATGCCGGAGCGCGCGAGATCGACGGCCGGTTCGGTCGACACGGTGATCGTCACGCCGTCGTCCGCCGGCAGCACGTCGACGCGCTGCTGCCCGGTCATCGTGAACGCGATGCGCACGACGGGCGCGTCGGTCGACCCGGTCTGCCGGATTCCGCACGGCCTGGACGGCGCCGAACTGCGGCTGCTCGTCGCGGCCGGGGCCGCTGAGCGTCGTGTTTGCGAAGTCGACGTACCAGCGATCGTCGGCGAGGCGATGCCACTCGTACGATGTCGCGCCGCTCAGTCCGACGTGGACGTCGAGCGCGTCGGCGGTGCTCTGCTGAAGCGTCACGTCCGTCACGGTGGAGCGGCCCGCGACGATCGGCGGCGTCGCGACGGGGGCGATGCGCGCCGGCGGTTCCGGCGAAGGCGGCGCCTGCGCGGAGGCCTGCGGCTCGAAGGCGACCGTGTAGGCGTCGGGCGCGCCCGGGATGACGCGGTGCGCGGTGCCGTGCACGCCCGTGATCGTCACGGTGGTGACGGGGACCCGCGCGCTACCGCCCACGGCGACGTCGATCGCGTCGACCGCCGCGCCCGGCGCGCGCCGCGAGGGCGCGAGCGACGAGCCGAGGCCGGCGAACGAGAGCACGATCCGGTCGGCGCCGTCGGCCGTCGTCGTCTCGACGAGCGGCATCGCGCCGCGCACGGTGACGACGGTGCGTCCGCGGTCCGTGCGCACCTCGAGCGCACCGATGCGCGGCTGCAGCACCGTCTCGCCCGGCGTGGCGACGGGCTCGACGTACAGGGCGCGCGCGAGCGCGAAGAACGGCAGTACGACGTCGTCGCCGTCGGAGGACGGCGCGAACGGCGCCGTCGCGCGGACGCCGGCAACCGTATAGCTCGGGTCGTTCAGCGCGAAGACGATCGTGCGCCGGTCCTGCGCGGTGACGATCGCGAAGCGCTGGCGCGGATCGAACGATACGGTCGCGCCGAGCCGGTCGAGGAATCGATGCATCCCCGCGTCGCGCGTGCTCACGGCGAGATCGCCCGCCTCCGGGATCGCGTGCTCGAAGATCAGCCGCGTGCCCTGGAACCAGAGCGGCGGCGGACGATCCTGCGCGCGCGCGCCGCTCATCGTGACGAGCGCGGCGGCAAGGATCGGGACGACGTGGCGCAGCGCGCGCCCGGCGGTGCTAAAAACTCGAACGCGAGAGCGGTTCATCGAGCTCGAGGTGTCCTCCCGGAAGCGTTGCGACGCGCGCACCGTTGATGCGGACGCGCACCGAGTCGAAGCCGAGCTTCGGTTCCGTGAGCGTCCAGACGAGCGCCTTGAACTCCGCGGACTCCGCGAAGCCGCCTTCGGCGGAGCTCGCGACCTCCTTTGAGATATCGACGTCCGCCGTCGATCCCTGAACGTCGAATGCCAGCACGCGCGTTCCCGCGGGAAAGCGGACGGCGTCGGTGCCCGGCGGAGGGCCCGCGACGCACTGCGTCGCGGCGAAGAAGCCGGCGCTCCTGCGGTCGGCGTCGCTCTTGAGGCTCAAGGTCCACGGCACCAGCGTCGTGCCGTCGGGCTTCGTGTAGTAGACGACGATCGTGCTGCCGACGCCCGCGTTCTGCGCGCGGCCGGTGAGCCACCACGCCGCACCGGCGGCGACGACGAACAGGACGATCAGGAGCAGGACGCGTCGAGCTATGCGTTCCGTCCTTGCCGGCGATACGTGATGCGGCCGCGCGTCAGGTCGTACGGCGACAGCTCGACGTCGACGTCGTCGCCCGGCGTGATGCGAATGCGGAACCGGCGCAAACGGCCGGCGAGGCTCGCGAGGATCGTGTGGCCGTTCTCGAGCTCGACCTTGAACGTCGAGCTGGGGAAGGTTTCGACGACGCGGCCGACCAGGCTCAGCGTGTCTTCTTTGACGACCGGCGCTATGGGCTCGCGACGCCGCTTACCGCCGCCGCCTTTTCGCTTCCTGGGAGGGGGAATGGGAGCTCCTTTTTACGATGCGAGAAATGGTGTGATGCCGCTCGTTCGACCCGAACGGGCCATTCGCTTGCGAATCCCGTTTCCGCGCGCGGCGCGGGTCCGCGCAAGTGAACTTCACGGCGGTACCGGCGGTTGTGCGGACCGTCATGCTGGTTGGGGCAATCGTCTTCGGAATGGTCGGCGTCGCGGCGGGTTTCGCGTGGGACTACGTGGTCGCGCGCGAGGAGCCCGAATAGAGCAGCGCCGCTTCGGCGCCGTGGTGATCGCAGCGCGACCAGCGGACGCCCGCACGGCCGCCGTCCGAGGCGGGCACCCCGATGGCCGTGCAGCCGCAGCCCCAATGAACGAGCAGCTGCGACGGCTCGCCGCTGCGGACGGTCGTCTGCTCCAGGTGAGGGACGCCGAGGCGAGCGGTCAGCTCCGCCAGCTCGTGTTGCTCGACCATGTGTCAGGCTCGTACCCCGTCCTTACGCGGTCCTTACGTTACGAACCGGCACCATTTTGCCGTCCGGTGTGTTAGAGTGTCTGAGCCGGACGTGTTGGTAGGCGTCGTACGTCCGGTTGAGAGTACGAGTATGTTCCCGCGTGGTCTGGCGCTCAGGCGTTCTCCCGGTTCAGGTACATCGCACGTCTTCACTTCCTCCGACGCCGGAGATTTTTCCGATGTACACTGACGAAACCCTGAATTGCACCGACTGCAACGCACCCTTCACGTTCTCGGCGGGCGAACAGCAGTTCTTCGCCGCGAAGGGCTTCACGAACAAGCCGAACCGGTGCCCGGATTGCCGAGCGGCTCGCAAGACCCAGCGCGGAGCGGGCGGCGGCGGCGGGGGCGGCGGCAGCTCCTACTCGAGCGGCGGCTACGGCGGCGGAAGCCGTCCGCAGCGCGAGATGTTCCAGGCGACCTGCAGCGCCTGCGGCAAGACGGCCGAAGTGCCGTTCCAGCCGCGCGGCGACAAACCGGTCTACTGCCGCGACTGCTTCCAAAACCGGCAGACCTCGTACCGCTGACCTGACAGCCCTTCGATGGGCTCGGATGACAGAGAGACGGCGCCACTCGTGGCGCCGTCTTCATTTCCCGGGTGTGGCGGACGCCGATGCGATCTGCAGCTTCCAGCCGGCCATCGGCGTGCGGGCCAGCTCGAGGTTGCCGAGGAGCACGCGCAGCCGCCTCGCGGCGGGCCCCGAGCCCGTCGTGCGGTCGCGCCGGAATGCGGGCTCCCACGACTGGTACATCAGCGTCGCCTCGACGGAGAGCGTCGACGGATCGACGGCGATGCGCAGCGGGATGCGGTACGTCGTGACGGCGCGGCCCTTGCCGTTCGCATAGTTCGGATCGTCGACGACGTACTTGCCTTCGGGATGCGTCGCGTCGAGCCAGTTCTTCGGCAGCGCGATGCCGGGCGGGCCGCCCTTGCGCCAGCCCTGCGGCAGCAGCCGGTTGTCCTTGACGTGCGCGTCGCGCCGGACGAAGCTCTCGGTGAAGTTGCCGTCGCGGTCCTTCACGAGCTCCTCGAAGATCTGCACCTCGTCGGGGCGCGTGATCGGGTGCCGCTCGTCGAAGTGCGGCTGGTACCGCTGCCTGCCGTCGGGACCGCGCGTGAAGTACTCCGTCGCCAGCGGGTGCGCGATGTCCGTGAAGTCGACGATCTCGCCGTCGTCGTTCGAGACGCCCGACGCCCACACGACGCGGTGGCCGGGCGCGAGGACGAGCAGGCGGATCCACGCGCGCCGGAACCCGACGCCGGATGGGAAGCGGTGGCCGGTGAGGTTCGTGACGCCGACGTTCGCCACCAGCGTGCCGTCCTCGATCCGCGTCGTCAGGTCGACCGTCGCCGTCGTGTGCTCCGCTTGGTGGACGACGTTCCCGATCGCATCGTCGAGATCGGTCGCCGAGCCCGACATGTAGTCGTTGAGCCGCACGCCGAGCGCATCGGAGTTCGTCTGGAACGTGCGCAGCAGGAACGCGTTGAGGCCCAGCAATTCGTGACGCGCGAATCCCTTCGCGCGGTACCGCACGTCGATCCCGTCGAGCGGCGCGCGGTGCTCGGATGCGGGATACGTCTGATCCTGCACGAGCGCGATCTGCGTGCGGATCTGCGGGACGTGCACGTCGAGCCGGTCGTTGTCGACGCCCGGCCGCATGTGACAGTCCTGGCACGACTTCGCGCCGGGCTGCGGCTTGTACTCGGTCTGGAAGCGGCTGTTGACCCACTCGACGTACGTGTTCTGCTCGACGTCGTGCGTGAGCGACTGCGTGATCGGGTGGATGCGATCGGGCTTGTCGATCACCGGCAGGTTGATGCTGTGGCAGCTCGTGCAGAGGCGGGCGGACTTCGTGAGCGGGGAGAACACCGGCTTCACGCCGAGCGACTCGTTCATCGGGTGCACCGCGACCTGATCGCTCGCGAACGGCCCGATCAGCTGGTCCGCGCGTCCCGTCGAGAACAGCCCGGTGCTGCGGTTCGCCAGCACGAAAGCGAGCGATCGCGCCTCCTCCTTCGTCTGCGCGACGTGATGGCAGACCGTGCAGCTGATGCCGTCGCGCGCGAGGCCGCCGAGGCGGAACCCCGGCGTGCCGGGATGCGCCTCGAACACCCAGCGCAGGTCGAAGTGTGCACCGCGGCCGCGCTCGATCTCGTTCGTGCGCTCGCCCATCACGCCGTGGCAGCGCATGCAGGTGTCGACGACTTGCTGCTGCAGCGTCGCGCGCGTGCGCGCCGGACGGTCGCCCGCGATCCGCGCGTCGGGGATCGACGCGATCGACGCCAGCTCGCTCTCGAGCTGCGCGAAGAACACGGGATCGCGTCCCGCCAGACCCATCGGCGACCAGCGCCACTCACCGTACTCCGAGACGTTGACGCCGGCGGGTTCGGGCCGCGGCGACGGCCACGGCGATTCCGACGGCGAGGGCAGCGGAGCGGGCGTGAGCCACATCAGCGGACCGGCGGGCGCACCCGACGCGGCGCTGTGACAGCCCATGCACTGGCTCGACGTCACGAACATCGGCGGATGGGCACCGTGCGGGCTCGAGACGCGATCGTCGAGCGGCTCGGCCGGAAACGTCTGCATCGGCACGGGCGGCGCGTGCGAGGTGATCGCCGGGTGCACGGCGTTCTTCTCGTGCTCGGGCTCCGGCTGCGCGCGCACCGCGGGCGCGGCCGTCGACGGCGCCGGCGTGCGCCACGAGTCGTCGATCTTGTACGTGAACGGCTCGCCGGGGAAGCCCTTGATGTTGTCGAGCGCGGCGAACGAGGCCGCGTCGTTCGCGGAGGCGTGACAGCGCAGGCAGTACAGTCCGAAACCCGCCCACTGGTACTGCGTACCGCCGAACGACATCCCGCTGCCGGACGGTTTCGTCTTCGTGAAGACCTCGGCCCAGAACCAGCCGTCGCGCGATGCGGACGAGCGCCGGATCATCACGGTCCAGTCGTGCGGCTGCAGCTGGCCCTCGCGCAACCCGGCGTACGCGGCCGCCGGCGGATCGTACTGCTCCTTGATGATCACCGCGCCGTCGGCGGGCACGCCGCGGCGGCCGTTGCGCAGCCACGTCACGACCTCCGGCGAGTAGTAGATGCGCACCGCGGGATGCGTCCCGTAGTAGACGCCGTGCACGTACGGGCCGGTATCGCGCACGTACTTGTCGACGCACCAGCCGAGGCGACGGTACGGATAGAGGTCCGGCGACGCGCTCGGCACGCGGTTCGGATCGTCGCCGTACAGGTAGCGCAGCATGCGCCGCTCGATCGCCGTCGGCTCGCCCGCCGGCACGACGGCCGGCAGACGCAAGGCGCTCGGCACCGGCTGCGCGTTCGGACACGGATCGGCAAGCACCGATGCGCCGGCGCGGTCGCCCGGATCGCGGTTCGCCGTGAGGCCGGAGACGATCGCGAGCGACACGACGGCGATCGCGCCGACAGCCGCGAGTTGATGCCGCATGCTACACCTCGTTCGCAGCGGTCAGCGTGGGAAGAGGACGCGCGTCGTGCCCGAGCGGTCGACGTCGTCGACGCGCGCGTACGTCCGCCACGCGAGGTCCATGCTCGGATTGGTCACGCCGAACCACAGCCGCTCGTTCTTGAAGTGATGCCACAGGTGGTACTTCTTGATCCACCGGCCGAACGGCGTCGCCGGCACGAGCGGGATGTGCGCGACGTAGTGCACCCACTCATACCAGAGCAGCCCGAGCACGCTGCCGAGCAGCAGCGCGGCGCCGGTGCTCCACGAGCGCGTCAGCGCGAAGTAGATCGCGAGCGTCAGCGCCGCGACCGGGATGACGAACCACGGCGGCAGGAACAGCAGCTCGAGCTTCGCCGGGTCGAGGTGGTGATCGTAGTGCAGCCGGTGCTGCAGGCGCCGGACGAACGGGCGCCGCGACGGCGGCGCGTGCAGCAGAAACCGGTGCGTCGTGTACTCGGAGGCGAAGAACACCGCCGCGCCGAGCGCGACCGCGAGCAGCGAGAGCGGCACGAAGGCGAGCGCCCGCGTCGCAAACGACGCGATCAACGCCACCGCGGCGAGCGCGAGCAGCACGTTGCTGCCGTGCCGCCAGAAGCGCGCGAACGTGCCCACGATCAGCGTTCGTCCTCGGGACGACGGCGCGGCAGCGCGTACCACGCCTCGTCGCACGCGCGGCGGTCGGCGTCGTCGAGCTCCACGTCGAGCGCGCGCAGCGAATCGCGCAATTGCTCCGCACGGCTCGCGCCGACGATCGCCGCCGTCACGCCGGGCTGCTCCAGCACCCAGCGCAAGGCGACGTGCGTGACCGACTTGCCGCGCGACGCGGTGTCGGCGGCGAGCCGCTCGACCACCTCGAGCTGCTCGTCCTGCCAGTAGCGTCGGCGGTAGAGGCTCGCCGCGTTGCCGAGCGTAAAGCGCGTGCCCTCGCGCGGCGCCTCGCCCCGCTTGTACTTGCCGGTGAGCACGCCGCCCGCGAGCGGGTTGAAGACGACGGCTGCCACGCCGTTCGCCTGCGCGGCCGGGAGCAGCTCGGCTTCGATGTGCCGGTAGAGCAAATTGTAGCGCGGCTGCACCGCGTCGAAGCGGACCACGCGGTCACGCTCCGCCGCCCACAGCGCAGACATCATCTGCCACGCCGCGATGTTGCTGCACCCTGCGTAGCGGATCTTCCCGGCGCGCCGCAGATCGTCGAACGCGGACAGCGTCTCGTCGACCGGCGTCTCCGGATCCCAGCGATGGATGTAGTAGAGGTCGATGAAGTCGCTTTTCAGCCGGCGCAGCGAGGCATCGCACGCCTCGAGCACGTGGCGGCGCGAATTGCCGCGGTCGTTCGCGCTCGGTCCCATCGGATTGTAGACCTTCGTCGCGAGGACGAAGCGCTCGCGCTTGCCGCGCAACCAGTCGCCGACGATCTCCTCGGTGCGCCCGACGGTCTCGAGCGTGCCGCCCACGGGATAGACGTCCGCGAGGTCGATGAAGTCGATTCCCGCCTCAGCCGCGACGTCCATGATCGCGAACGACTCGTCGCGCTCGGTCTGCAAACCGAACGTCATCGTGCCGAGGCAGATTTCGGAGACGCGAAGACCGGTACGGCCGAGACGGACGGTGCGCATCGGTCCGCTCTTTCGGGACAGGGTCCGGCGCTCCCCGGCAGAACGGACCGCACGAACTGCGCAAAAGGGGTTCGCATGTCGCACTTCATCACCGTGCCGGTGAACGAAAACGGCGTCGTGTACGACGCCGGAATGTCGGCCGTCGTATCCGAGGCGATGCTGCCGTATCCGTTCGGGTTCAACGACGTGTTCGTCTACTCGCACGGCTGGTCGACGGACGCCGCCTCCGCACTCGATTCGTACAACCGCTTCTCGGTCGACTTCGCGCGCCGATCCCTCGAGGCGGCGTTGCTCACGCCGGCGATCTTGAAACGTCCGCCCGGCCCCGCATTGGGCATGGGCGTGCACTGGCCGTCCGAGATCACCGAAGACCCGGGCAGCCCGCTGAACAAGCTGCAGCTGTTCACGTTCTACACGATGGAGCACCGCGCGGACGTCGTCGGCAAGAACGCGCTGTACGCGATGCTTCGCCTCATCGTCCAATCGCGCGCTACCACCGATGCCGGCCTGCGCGTGATGCTGCTCGGACACAGTTTCGGCTGCAAGGTCATCTGCGCGGCGCTTCAGGATCTCCAGGTCGACATGGCGTCGGGTGCCGTTCCTTCGTATCCGAACCTGTCGTTTGACGTCGCGCTGCTCGAGCCCGCCACCGATCAGGACAACCTCGACCCCGGCGACATCTACGGCGACGTCTGCCGCATCGCGAGCTCGCGGCTCCTCATCACGACGTCGCAGCTCGACAAGGCGCTGTGCGTGTGGTACAAGGCGGCCGGCGACGTCGCGAACATCGTCCACCCGAAGAACGGACGCGACGCGCTCGGAGCCGTCGGCCCGACGGCGAACACCATCGCCGCGTTCGGAGGCTCGCCCGATCGCCTGTCGGTCGGACCGGGCTTCACGGCGGTGGCCGGCATGGCCGGCCTTTCGGCGCGGCTGACGATCGCCGACCTGACGCCGATCCATGCGGCGCGCGTCAACGCGGGACTGTACGCCGGCGGCTTCAGCGGAAGCCATTCCGACATCTACATCGACGAGGTGTACCAGCTCGTCATGGGCTTCCTCTTCGGGACGTGACCGATGGCGGTGCGATGCGCTTCAGTGCCGAGGTGCCGGCGAGCGCGAGCCCGCCGTCGCCGATCCGCACACCGTAGTCTGCGACCAGCGCGGCGTGGTAGATCGCGCGATAGCGCGCGCGCTCGCGCGTTCGCGCCTCGACGTCGCCGTACGCCGCGAAAAACGCTTCGCGATCCCCGGCCGTGAAGATGAGCTCGGCGACGGAGAGGTCGAGTGCCGGATCGCCCGCGTGCACGTCGCCCCAGTCGATCACGCCGGCGAGCCGGCCGTCTTCGGCGACGAGCACGTGCCGCGCATACAGGTCGCCGTGCACGATGCGTGCGCCGGCCTCGTTCGCGCGCGGCGCGATCGCGAGCAGCTCGTCGACGAGCGGCTGCGGATCGGCGATCGCACCGACGGCGTGCAGCGCGGCGAGGCGGTCGCGCGCCTTCGGGAAGCACCGAGCGTGATCGAGCCGGCCCAGCTCGTCGGGCGGCAGATCGCGCACGATCGCGCCGGAGGGATCGATCGCGTGCAGCGCGCCCACGAAGGCGCCCAGATCGCGCGCCAGGCGCGTGCCGCCGAGGGCGCCGGGCGCCGCGTCGACGGTGGTTCCCGCAAGGCGCGGGTAGCCCGCGAACGGCCACGGGAACGACGCGCTCGGCACGCCGGCGAAGCGCGGGACCGGAATCGGCGCCGGGAGCGCGCCCGCGATCAGCGGCAGGATCGCGAGCTCGCGCGCGATCAGCGGCACCGCGATCTCGCGGCGCGGGAAGCGGAACACGAACGCCCCGTCGACGAGAAACGCCGTGTTGTCCCATCCGTTGCCGAACGGCTCGACGCGCGCGTTCGCGAACTCGGGAAACTGCGCGGCGATCAGCGCGCGCGCGTCATCGGGCGCGGTCGTGCGTTCGGGCGTCCACTGCGGCGCGGCGTCCGGCGCCGGCTGGTATGCGCCGGCATCCGGTGCGTTCACGACGCGGCGACGATGCGCGCGGGCTCCGGTGCGTCGGGCAGCAGCGCCGTCGCGACGCGCAGCGGGTCGTAGTCGGAGACTTGCACCACCTCGCCGTCGTCACCGCTGCGGCGTGCGGCGCGCAGCGCGTCGACCGCGTCGGGCAACGCGAACTGCTCGCCCACGTAGCCCGCGACGAAGCGGCCGCCGCGAATCTCGCCGCGCGCTTCCATGCGGCGCAGCGCGACGAGCAGCTCGCGCCACGGCGGCGCCAGCGTCTCGCGCCGCACGACGTCGCGGAACACGACGCCCCAGCGCTCGAGCAGCCGTCGCGCGAAGGTGCCGGCGGCGATGCGACCGGTCTCGGAGCGCAGCAGCGTCCAGCGTCCGCTCGACGAGCGCGGCCGCGCGCGCAGCCCTTTCTCGCCCAGCCGCCGCTTCGCGTCGATGAGCGAGCGCAGCGCGTCGAACCCGTCGGCGGTCACGAGCCCGGCGGCGACGAGCTGCCACAGCGCCTCCTCGACCTCGGCCGGCATTCGTTTCGTCCCGCGGACGATGTCCATGAAGAACGGCGCGCCGCGCTTCACGATCTCGTCGAGCACCTCGCGCGCCGCGGGCGAGAGCGCGGCATTCGCCTCGCCGTCGCGCGCGACGATGAGCGCATCCGCATCGTCGCGACGCAGCAGTGCGATCGGGGCGAGCTTCGTCGGACGGATGCGGCGCGTGCGCTCCGCAGCCTGTCCTGAGCTCGTCGAAGGGTCATCCTGCGCGAGCGCGGGGTGCGGCGAGAGGCGGCCCCACATCACGTCGCCGGAGTAGCACAGCTGGTCGAGGTACTCGCGTTTGTAGCGCGCGACGCGCGCCGGCAGGATCGACGCTTCCCATGCCGCGGCGGGAATCTCGTAGCCTTCGAGCTGCTTGACGATCTGCAGCGTGCCGTCGATGCCGTGCAGGCGCGACGACGGCGCGACGTGCTGCCAGCGGTAGAGGAAGCGCACGTACTCCGTCGTGCTCACCGGCTCGATTTCGCGGCGCAGCTGTCCGAGCGTCAGCCGGTGGATGCGCGCGAGCACGCGGCGGTTGCACCATTCCTCCGCGTCGCCGCCCGCGAAGCGTCCGCGTAGCAGCTGACCTTCGCTTTCGAGGCGGATCAGCGCGCCTTCGATCGCGGTCGCCTCCACGCCGAAGCGCTCGGCGAGCATCGCGACGGTCACGGGGCCGGACGACTCCAGCCAGCCGCGCAACACCTCCGCGAGCGCGTCGTCGCGCGTCGCCGGAACGGGCTGTGATGCCCGCACGGCGGCGATCTCCGGCGCCATCGACGCGTCCGGAAACGCGGCGCGCGCGAGGTCGAGCCGTTCCGCGCACGTCCAGAAGCGGCGCTCGCCGTCGTGCAGCGTCGTCGCGCGGCGCTGCACGACGAGCTCGTCGTACCACGCGGCCCACGCGCCGACGGGCGCCAGCGCGATCAGCGTGTCGAGCGCGTCGTGGAGCTCGTCGGCGTCGCGCACGACGGGCCACACCGACTCGGCGACCTCGACGATCGCCGCCGGGTCGAGTACGCCTGCGCCGTCCTCCGCGTCGGTGCGAGTCGTGCGCCGGAGCGTGACGGCGCGGGCGCGCCGCTCCTCGAGCGGCGCGTCGTCGAGGTACGCGTACGGATTCGCGTTGAGGATCTCGTGGCAGAACGGCGACGGCTCCGGCGTGTCGACGGCGGCGGTGGTGATCGCGCCCCGCTCGATCGCGCGCAGTACGCCGATCAGCCCGTCGACGTCCATCGCCTCGCGCAGACAGTTGTCGATCGTCTCGCGGACGAGCACGTGGTCGGGGATCCGAATCGGCCCCGTGAGGTTCTCGGCGCACGCGGCGGCGTCGGGGAAGCAGGATGCGAGCAGGTCCTCGGCGCGCATCCGCTGTAGCTGCGGCGCGACCTTTTTGCCGCCGCGCATCCGCAGGATCGCGAGCGCGCGGGTCGCGTTCCAGCGCCAGCGCGCGCCGAACACCGGCGCCGCGAGCAGCGCCTGCGTGAGCGTGGTCTCGACGCTCGCGCTCTTGACGTACTCCCACACGATCTCGAGCGGAAACGCGTGCTGGTCGCACAGCGAGAGGCAGATGCCGTTGTCCGTCGCGGCAGCCTGCAGCTCGAGGTTGAACGAACGGCAGAACTTCTTGCGCAGCGCGAGTCCCCACGCGCGGTTGATGCGCGCGCCGAACGGCGTGTGCAGAATCAGCTGCATGCCGCCCGCCTCGTCGAAGAAGCGCTCCGCGACGACGCGCGTGTCGGTCGGCACCGTGCCGAGCACGGCCTTGCCGGCGCGCACGTAGGCGACGGCCTGGTCCGCGCCGCCGCGCTCCAGACCGCATCCGTCGATCAGGAAGCGGATCGCGTCGTCGTCGCTGCGCTCGTCGATCGCGGCCCGCAGCGCGGCGACCTCGTGCGAGAGTTCCAGCGTGCGGCCCGGGCCTTCGCCGTTCCAGAACGGGATCGACGGCGGCGCGCCGTGCGCGTCGACGACGCGCACCACGCCCGGCTCGACGCGGCGGATTTGCCACGACGACGTGCCGAGCAGGAAGATGTCGCCGGCCATGCTTTCGACGGCGAAGTCTTCGTCGAGCGTACCGACGACATGCCCGTCCGGCTCGACGACGACGTTGTAGTTCGCTGTCTCCGGGATCGCGCCGCCGGAGGTGATGGCGGCCATGCGCGCGCCGCGGCGTCCGCGCAAACGCCCGTTGACCCGATCGAAGTGCAGGTACGCGCCGCTGCGTCCGCGCGACGTCGCGACGCCGTCGGCGAGCATCGCGACGACGTCGTCGAAGTCTTTGCGCGCGAGCTCGCGGTACGGGTACGCGGAGCGCACGAGCGCGTAGAGGCCGTCGACGTCCCAGTCGTCGGCCGAACACGCCGACACGATCTGCTGCGCGAGGATGTCCAGCGGCGCGCTTGGGATCGTCAGCGTGTCCATCGCGCCCGCCCGAATCCCGCGCACGAGCGCCGCGCACTCCAGCAACTCGTCGCGCGTCGTGGCGAACAGGCGGCCTTCCGGCTTGGCGCCGACCCAGTGGCCGGAACGGCCGATCCGCTGCAGCGCGACCGCGATCGAGCGCGGCGACCCCAGCTGCACCACGAGATCGACGGAGCCGATGTCGATGCCGAGCTCGAGCGACGCCGTCGCGACGACCGCCTTCAGCTCGCCGTTCTTGAGGCGGTTCTCGGCCTCGAACCGCAGCTCGCGCGCGAGGCTCCCGTGGTGCGGCATCACCACGCCCTCGCCGAGCCGCTGCTGCAGCCCGAACGTCACGCGCTCGCTCATGCGCCGCGTGCTGACGAAGACGAGCGTCGTGCGGTGCGCGCGCACGAGCTCGGCCACACGATCGTAGATCTCGCCGGACATCTCGTTGCTCGCGACGCAGCTCAGCTCGTCCTGCGGCACCTCGACGGCGAGCGTCATCGCGCGCCGGTGGCCGACATCGACGATCGCGGCGTCCGGGCTGAGGAATTGCGCGACGCGGTCGATCGGCCGCACTGTCGCCGAGAGGCCGATTCGCTGCGGACGCGGCCCGCCGGCACGCAGCACGAGCTCATCGAGGCGCGCCAGCGTCAGGGCGAGATGCGAGCCGCGCTTGTCGGCCGCGATCGCGTGAATCTCGTCGACGATCACGGTGCGGACGCGTGCGAACAGTGCGCGCGAGCGCTCCGCGGTGAGCAGGATGAACAGCGACTCCGGCGTCGTCACGAGCACGTGCGGCGGCGTGCGCAGCATTTTCGCGCGCTCCGACTGAGGGGTGTCGCCGGTGCGCGTCGCGGTGCGGATGGGCGTGAGGCCGACGCCGCGCTCCGCCGCGCGGGCGTTGAGCTCGGCGAGCGGCGTCTCGAGGTTCTTGCGGATGTCGTTGGTCAGCGCTTTGAGCGGCGAGACGTACACGGCGATCGTCTCGTCCGGCAGACCGCCGTCCGCCGCGCGACGGATCAGATCGTCCAAACACAGCGTGAACGCGGCCAGCGTCTTTCCGGAGCCGGTCGGAGCGCACACGAGCACGTCGCGGCCGGCGCGAATCAACGGCCAGCCGTGAACTTGCGGATCGGTCGGCTTGCCGTACCGATCGGCAAACCAATCGGCGACGAGCGGATGGAAATCGTTCAGCACGGTCCTTGCTCCAACCGCCGAAACCGGACCGCGGTTCTACGGCGCGGGCGGGGCGACGGCCGCGTCGGCCTGGCCGCTCGCCGCCAGCGCCCGCATGACGAACCCCGAGCGCTTCAGCTCCTCGACGAGCGCCTGCACGAACGGCAAGCCCGCCGCGCGCGGTTTCGGGATCGCCACCGCCTGCTCGATGACCATGAAGCGGCCCGGCATGACGCGCACGCCGGCGTGGCTGCCCGCGAACGCGACCAGCGGCTGCTTCACGCCCGCGGCGGCATCGTAGCCGCCCGCCGCGAACACGTCGACCGCCTCCAGCCCGGTGCTGAACCGCACGAGCTGCGCGTGCGCCAGCGCGCGCGTCAAGTAGAGGTCGTAGGCGCTGCCGCGCGCGACGGTGATGCGCACGCCGTCGCGATCGAGGTCCTCGACGCTCGCGAATGGTGCATCGCTGCGCACGAGATACGTGCCCTCGATGACGACGTACGGCGGCGTGAACGCGATCGCGTCGGCGCGCACCGGATCGATCGCCAGAAACGCGACGTCCCACGCGCCGTTCTTCAGCGCGTCGCTCACCTTGCCGGCGGCATCGAACGTCACGAAGTCGACCGGAACGTCGAGCCGCTTCGCGAGCTCGCGCGCGAGGTCGACCGACACGCCGCGCGGTTCGCCGGTGCGCACATCGCGCTGTGCGAGCACGGGGTTGCCGAAGTTGATCGCGGCGCGAAGGCGTCCGCTCGGCGCGAGCAGCCGTGCCGCGGACGCGCCGTCATCGGCGCGCACGAGCGCGGTCGCGCACCCGAAGATCGTCGCGCCGGCAAGGAGCTTGAGCAGCATCACGACGGGCGAATACGCCGCAGGGCTGCGTTTCCCGCGCGCTGCACCACGGAAGGTGGCACGCTCCTTGCTCGTCGCGTTCACGGCGCTCGCCGGGGCGCTCGTGCTCTCCGGCGCCGGCGCTCTGGCACAGGGCATCCCGCCGCCGCCCCCTCCGCCGGTCCCCGCCTCGCTCGGTTCGCCCTCGCCGGCACCGTCGCCGCCCGAGCCGCCGCCTTCGTCCGTCCCCAACGGCCCGGAGTCGCCCGATGCCTCGCCGCCGGCGAGCCCGTCGCCCGCGGCGAGGCCCTCGCCCGGCTTGCCGGTCGCGCCCATCCGCGTCGACCGCTCGCGCGCCGGCGTCGTCCCGGGGGCATCCGTCGTGATCCACGTCGCGGGCGGCAACGGCGCGCTCACCGTCGCCCCGTCCTTCAGCGGCGTCGACGCCGACTACGACGCCATCGCGCGCACGCTCACGCTCACCGGCCGCACGAACGGGCACGGCACGGTGACGATCTCCGACGCGTTCGGTGACGTCGCGACGATCGACGTGCTCGTCGGCCCGCCCGCGGGCGTCGTCCCGAGCAGCGTGTCCGTCGACCTCGCGAACACCGCATCACCGCAGTTTGCGACGGCACGGCTCGCCGACGCGATCGCCCGCGCGGCACAACTGCAGCCCGGCGCGACGGTCGCGGTCGGCACGGTGCGGCTCTCGCAGCAGAATGACGCGCAGTACGCGGGCGGCGCGCCGCTCGGCCCGCTGCACGCCGGCGACACCGCCGTCGCGATCGCGATCGTGACACTACGCGGCAACGGCCAGTTCGTCGACGTGAGCGGAACGACGACCGCGCGATTCGCCGTCGCATCGCTGCCCGTGCTCGACCCCGCGGTGCTGTTCTACAGCGACGACCCGGAGCGCCTCGGGCCGCTCGACGACGGCGTGCTGTTCCACGACACGATCGACGCCACGCGTTCCGCGCGCGTGTACGCGTACCACGTCTCCGACGCGGGAGGCCGCAAGCTGTACCTGGCGTTCGCACCGACGACCGGTGCGTCGCACGTGCAGGTGCTCGGCGCTTCGGCCGGTCCGTCCGATGCGTTCCCGTACGTCGGGCACGTCGCGACGCTGCGGTATCTGCTCGAGCACGCGACGCAGGAGAGCCTCGTCGCGACCGTCGCGCCCGGCGCGCCGTACCTGTTCGCGCTCGGTGCGGGCACGTTGCTCCCGGCGCAGCTGATCGCCGCGATCTACGACGTGCGCGTGCTGGACGGTCCCGCCGTCGACGTGTCGGTTGTCGCCGCGAGCGCCGCCACGGATCCGGTGCAGCTCCTGGGTCAGCCCGAGCACCCCAGCGACGGACACTTCCGGCGTGGCGTATTCTCGCTTGCGAACGTTCCGCCGATCGCGCTCGCGTTCGCCGCCGGCGCAGCGGAGCCGCAGCCGTTCGCCGTCGGCGTGCGGTACTTCGCGAGCGGGCAACCGGCATTCCCGAACGTGCGCGCGGACATCGTCGCCGCGGCCGGCCAGCGCGCGCCGCTCGCGGGCGACTACGGCGTGCTGCGCAACGTCGCGCTGCAGCTGACGAACCCGACGCCCTCGCCGCAGAACGTGTACTTGTACGAGCAGCCGGGCGCGAACGGCGGCGTGACGACGACGATGTGGTTCACCGGCGATCCCGCACCGACCGAGGTGAAGTGCGTGAGCGACCCGTCACAGCGCTATCTCGTCAAGGGCTGGGGGCTCGCGCCGGGACAGACGTTGAACGTCACCGGCACGTACATGACCGACGGCACGTCGTTCTACCCGCTGATGTTCGGGCTGACGTCGACGCCGCCGCCGCCCGCGCCGAACAACGGCTGCGGCCCGAAACCGCTGGCGCAACGATGAAGCACGACGAGCCGAAGGACTTCGACGAGTACGCGCGCCGCTTTCCCGCCGGCGTGCAGCGCGTGCTTGCGACGATGCGCGCGACGATCGCCGCCGCGGCACCCGGCGCGACGGAGCGGATCAGCTACGGCATGCCGGCATTCGCGGTCGGCAAGCGCGTCGTCTCGTTCGGCGCGTTCACGAACCACATCGGGTTCTATCCCGGCGCGAAGGCGATCGCTGCGTTCGACCGCGAGCTGAACGCATACGAGCGCGCGAAGGGCTCGGTCCAATTCCCGCTCGACGAACCGCTCCCGACCGATCTCGTGAAGCGCGTCGTGCGCTTCGTCGCCGAACGGTCGTAGCGCGCGCAGACGAAACGGCCATAACGTCCTGTCGATGCGCGGCCGAGCGCGAGGTGACGCGTCTTTCGGAGGCGGACACGACCGTTGTATTCCTCGCGATCGACCGCTTTGCGAGCGACCGCCGTGGTGGTCAGCGACCGCGAGGACGTGTATCGCTGACTTACGCTCGGGCGGCGCTTCGCGTCAGGACGCGGCGGGCGTGCTGCGTGACGTTGCGGATCGCCGTCGATAGGGCGGCGCGCCGTGACAGTCCCGGCGGCGCGCCGTCATCGAGCGCCGTCGTGTCGGCGTTCGCCAGCGCCCGTACCGCGGGCGCCGCGTCGACCGCGTGATGCGATGCGTATGCGAGCTGGTTCGCGGGATAGCGGTCGAGCGCATACCTGTAGTTCACCATGACGCCGCAAGACTGCTCGAGCCCGCGCTGCGTCGTATCACCGAGCCAGTTGAGGCGCTCGATCAGCGCGCCGTTCGCGATGTGGAAGCGCTCGACGCCATCGCACGGCGCGCCGTCGGCGCGCTTCGCATCGAGCAGGTAGCGCGCGGCCAGCCGCAGCAGCGGCTCGCGCAGCGCGCCCGAGACGGCCGGATCGCGATGCCACGCGTGCGTCGCGAAAGCCGTGCGAACCGGATCCGGAGCGCGTTCGCCCAGCGCTCGAACCCACGCCGCAAATCCCGGCATCGGCGAGAGCGTCGCGAACGTCCGCAGCCGCGGCAGCTCGCGCCGGAGCTCCTCGACGGCGTGTTTGATCAGCGCGTTGCCGAACGGAATGCCCGTGAGCCCGGGCTCGCAGTTCGAGATCGAGTAGAACGTCGCGTTGCGCGCCGACGCCGGGTCCGTCCGCGCCGCGTCCTGGTTGAGGATCGTGCGGATCGATGACGGCAGATCATCGGTGAGCGCGACCTCGGTGAAGGCGAGCGGCGTGCCGGGCAGCGCCGGATGGAAAAACGCGTAGATGCGGCGGTCGTCGTCGAGACGATCCTTCAGGTCGAACCAGCCGCGCACGGCGTGAACGGCTTCGCTGCGCGCGAGACGCTCGAGCAGCGCGGCGGAGTCGGACCACGTCAGCCGGCGCAGCTCGAGCACGCCGGCGTCCAGTCGTGCCGCGAGAAACGCGCGCAGGTCCTCGTCGAGCGCGCTCAGGTCGGCCGCATCGGCGCGCGAGGCGATCAGCGAGCGCAGCGCCGCGCGGAGTTCCAAGACGAAGCGTAGATCGCCCGGCGGCGTCGCAAGATGCCGCAACACGTGATCGCGCGCCGGCACGAGGGAGCGGCGCAGTTGCGCCAGCGCGGCGCGGCGGCGCGCCGGCTCCACGTCGCGCGCACGTTCGATGTCGCGGTCGACGGCGGCGTCGTCCGCACCGAGTGCGTCGAGCAGACGGCAGAGCCGCAGAAGGTCGGATTCGCCGGCGGCGGCGGCGGTCGAGCGCACCGTGCGCACGTGCTCCTGCGCCGTCAGCTCGCCGACCGGGAGCTGCCGCAGCGCGTCGAGGGCACGCTCCACGAGGGTCGCACGAGCCGGCATGATGTTCATTGTACCGCCGCGCGAGGCGAAGCGTTACCGCCTTTGTTCGAGGCTTTACGAAGCGAGCGGGCGGCCGGTGTAAGCGCCTTCCGGGTAGGGGTATCGGACGGCGGAGATGCGCGTTTCAAAACGGCCTTTCCGCTCGTGGTCCCTCCTCCGTCAGTGGCGAGGACGCGACCGTCTCGCACTCGGCGCGGCGGCACAATCGGCGACGACCGCCGGGCTCGCGCCGCGCACGGCGACGGCCGACCGCGTCGTCAACTCGGTTTGTCCGTACTGCGCGGTCGGCTGCGGCCAGCGCGTGTACGTGAAAAACGAACGGGTCGTGCAGGTCGAAGGCGATCCCGACTCGCCGATCTCGCGCGGCCGGCTGTGTCCGAAGGGCTCGGCAACGCGCACGCTCAGCGAGAGCCCGCTGCGCGAGTACGAGGTGAAGTATCGCCGCCCGTTCGCGACGCGGTGGGAGTCGCTCGATCTCGATACGGCGCTGGACATGATCGCCGACCGCGTGGTCGCGACGCGCGCCGAGACGTGGGAGGCGGCGAACGCGAAGGGCGAGCCGCTGAACCGCACGATGGGAATCGCGAGCCTCGGCGGAGCGACGCTCGACAACGAAGAGAACTACCTGATGAAGAAGCTCTACACCGCGCTCGGTGTGGTGCAGGTCGAGAACCAGGCTCGCATTTGACATAGCAGCACGGTGCCCGGTCTGGGCACCTCCTTCGGCCGCGGCGGCGCGACGACGTTCCAGCAAGATCTGCAGAACGCCGACTGCATCCTCATCATGGGCTCGAACATGGCGGAGAACCATCCCGTCGGGTTCCAGTGGGTGATGGAGGCGCGCGAGCGCGGCGCGGAGATCATCCACGTCGATCCCCGCTTCACGCGCACGAGCGCGATGGCGACGCGGTTCGTGAAGATCCGGCCCGGCAGCGACATCGCCTTCCTCGGCGGGATCATCCACTACATCCTCGAGCACGAGCGATGGTTCGACGAGTACGTCAAGGCCTACACGAACGCGTCGACGATCATCGATCGCCGCTTCCGCGATGCGGACGATCACGACGGCGTCTTCTCGGGCTTCAGCGCGAAGGACGAAGCGTACGATCTCGCGTCCTGGCAGTACGAGGACATGGCGATGCACGGCTCCGCCGGGCGGCGCATGGGTTCCGCGGCGAGCGGCGACAAGCAGATCACGCACCCGCTCTCGCCGCGCGAGCAGGCGGCGCAGAAGCGGCACCTGCACCACGGGAAGCCCCCGCACTCGGATCCGACGCTGCAGCACCCGAGCTGCGTGTTCCAACTGCTCAAGAAGCACTACGCGCGCTACACGCCGGAGATGGTCGAGCGCGTGTGCGGCACGCCGCGCGAGGAGTTCATCCGCATCGCGAAGACGCTGTGCGAGAACTCCGGGCGCGAGCGCACCAGCGCGATGTGCTACGCGGTCGGCTGGACGCACCACACCGTCGGCGTGCAGTACATCCGCGCCGCGTCGATCGTGCAGCTGCTGCTCGGCAACATCGGGCGGCCCGGCGGCGGCATCCTCGCGCTGCGCGGACACGCCTCGATCCAAGGCTCGACCGACATTCCGACGCTCTACGAGCTGCTGCCGGGCTACATGCCGATGCCGCAAGCGACGACGCCGACACTTGCGAAATTCCTCGAGGAGTCGAGCGCCAAGCAAGGCTTCTGGGCGCACATGGACGCGTACGCGATCAGCCTGCTCAAGGCGTGGTACGGCGAGCACGCGACGGCGGCGAACGACTATTGCTTCGGGCTGCTCCCGCGCATCGACGGCGACCACTCGATCTACCCGACGATCATGGGGATGCTCGACGGGCAAGGTCAAGGGCTTCTTCTGCGTCGGTGAAAATCCGGCGGTCGGCTCCGCGAACTCCTCGATGCACCGGCGCGCGCTCGCGAATCTCGACTGGCTGGTCGTGCGCGACTTCTCGGAGATCGAGTCGGCAGCGTTCTGGTACGACTCGCCGGAGATCGAGACCGGGGCGCTGCGCACCGAAGCGATCAAGACCGAGATCTTCTTCCTGCCGGCGGCCGACCATCTGCAGAAAGAGGGCTCGTTTACGAACACGCAGCGTCTGCTGCAGTGGCATCACAAAGCCGTCGAGCCGCAGGGCGACTGCCGCTCGGAGCTGTGGTTCTACTACCATCTCGGCCAGCGCATCCGCGCGAAGCTCGCGCGTTCGGCGGAGCCGCGCGACCGCGCGGTCCTCGACCTCACGTGGGAGTATCCGACGCTCGGCACGATCGAAGAGCCCGACTCGCACGCGGTGCTGCGCGAGATCAACGGCTGGGGCCCCGACGGCAAGGCGCTCGATGCATACACGAAGCTCAAAGCCGACGGATCGACCGCGTGCGGATGCTGGATCTACTGCGGCGTGTTCAAGGGCGAGCAGAACCAGGCGGCGCGCCGCAAACCTGGCTCGGAGCAGAGCTGGGTCGCGTCCGAATGGGGCTGGGCATGGCCCGCGAACCGCCACATCCTCTACAACCGCGCGTCGGCGGATCCGTCGGGAAAGCCGTGGAGCGAACGCAAGAAGTACGTCTGGTGGGATGCCGATGCGAAGAAATGGACCGGCGCCGACGTGCCGGACTTCGTCGTCGACAAAGCCCCCGACGACGTGCCGCCCGATGACGCGCAAGCGGAGAACGCGCTCGACGGGCAGTCGCCGTTCATCATGCAGGGCGACGGCAAAGGCTGGCTGTTCGCGCCTGACGGTTTGGTGGACGGGCCGTTCCCGACGCACTACGAGCCGGAAGAAACCGTCGTACTCAACCCGCTGTACGCGCAGCAGTCGAACCCGGTTCGCGAGCAGTGGCCGCGCCCGGACAATCCGTATCACCCGCGTCCCGGCGAGCCAGGCGCGAACGTGTTCCCGTACGTCGTCACGACGTACCGCCTGACGGAGCACCACACCGCGGGCGGCATGTCGCGCACCGTGCCGCACCTCTCCGAACTGCAGCCGGAGATGTTCTGCGAGGTCAGTCCCGAGCTCGCGCACGAGCGCGGGCTCGTGAACGGCAGCTGGGCGACGATCGTGTCGGCGCGCACCGCGATCGAAGCGCGCGTGCTCGTGACCGAGCGCATACCGGACTACCTGATCGACGGCCGCATGACGCACGTCGTCGGGCTGCCGTACCACTGGGGCAGCCGCGGCATCGTGGTCGGCGACGCCGCGAACGACCTGTGGGAGATCAGCGTCGATCCGAACGTGCACATTCAGGAGACGAAGGCGGCGACGTGCGACATCCGTGCCGGCCGCCGCCCGCGCGGCAGGGCGCTGATCGACCTCGTCAACGAGTACCGGCGGCGCGCGGGCCTCCCGGTGGAGGCGTGATGCAGCTGTTCGAGGCGACCGGAGCAGCGCGCGAAAGCGCCACGTATCCCGCGCCGCAGCCGCGCAAGGGCTTCTTCACCGACACGACGCTGTGCATCGGGTGCAAGGCGTGCGAGGTCGCGTGCAAAGAATGGAACCAGCTCCCGTCCGACGGCTACGACTTCACGGCGCAGTCGTACGACAACACCGGCGAGCTGAACGGGACCACGTGGCGTCACGTCGCGTTCGTCGAGCAGCTGCGTGCCGGCGCGCCCGGCGCGCCGCCCGACGCGCCGGCTCAGCCCGACAGCGTCCTGAATAGCGTCGCCGGGCGGTGGCTCATGGAGTCCGACGTCTGCAAGCACTGCACGCACGCGGCGTGCCTCGACGTCTGCCCGACCGGCTCGCTGCTTCGCACGGAGTTCGGCACGGTGATCGTGCAGCAGGACATCTGCAACGGCTGCGGCTACTGCGTGCCCGCCTGCCCGTTCGGCGTGATCCAGAAGCGCGAAGAGATCGACGGGCACGCCGGCAAGTGCACGCTGTGCTACGACCGCCTCGTCGACGGCGAGACGCCGGCCTGCGCGAAGGCGTGCCCCACGCACTCGATCCAGTACGGCGACCTCGACGCGTTGCGAGAACGCGCGGACAAGCGGCTCGAAGAGGTCCGCGCGAACGCGAACTTCCACGACGCGAGCCTGTACCTGCGCGGCGAGGACGACGGCATCGGCGGCGGCGGGCGCGTTCTTCTTGCTGCTCGACGAGCCGGAGGTGTACGGTCTGCCGCCCGACCCCGTCGTCACGACGCGCGACCTCGGCGCGATGTGGCGCGCGGCGGGCCGCGCGGCGCTCGCGCTCGTCGGCGTGACGGCCCTCGCCGCGCTCGTGACGCGCCGATGACACACCGCTCGGACGCGCCGGTTCGCGCCGACTCGAGCGCGTCGTACTACGGCCGTCCGGTCGTGAAGGCCCACGTCTGGAAGCCGTACATCCCGTGGTACTTCTGGATCGGCGGGACCGCGGGCGCCGCGTCGGTGCAGTGCGTCGCCGCGCGCGCGCGCGGCGAGCACGCGCTCGCGACCGTCTCCAAGCGCACCGCGCTGGCCGGCGTTCTGATCGCTCCGGTGCTGCTGATCGCCGACCTCGGCGTGCCGTCGCGCTTTGCGAACATGCTGCGCGTGTGCAAGCCGACCTCGCCGATGAGCGTCGGCTCGTGGATCCTCACGTTCTTCGGCGGCGCGATCGCCGCATCGACGCTGGCGGAGCTCGCCGGCTGGACGCGTACGTCGCGCGCTCTCGAAGTCGTCACGGCCGCGCTCGGGCCGCCGCTGACCGTGTACACCGCGGTGCTCGTCGCCGACACCGCGACGCCCGTGTGGCACGAAGCGTACGGGGAGCTGCCATTCGTGTTCGCGGCGAGCGGCGTGGCGGGAGCCGCGGCGATCGGCGTGATGATCGCGCCGCCCGAACAGAGCCGCTTCGCGCGCCGTCTGATGACGGTCGGCGCGCTCGCGCTGCCGATCGGCGGGCAGATCATGGAGAAGCGGCTCGGCACGTTCATCAGCGAGCCGTACCGGATCGGCAAGGGCGGCAGCTTCCGGCGCGCGTCCGGTGCGTTCGCGTTCGCCGGCGCCGCGCTGTCGATCGCAGGCGGACGGAATCGCACGGTCGCTCGCGTCGCCGCCGCGTGCGTCGCTGCCGCCGGCATTTTCGAGCGCTTCGCGGTGCTGGCCGCCGGCAAACAGTCGGCAACCGATCCGAAGTACGTCGTGCAGCCGCAACGCGAACGCGTCGATGCGCGAGGGGACGGCGTCCCAAGCAAGTCGATGTAGCAAGGGCTCGTCGGCGTCGACGCTGTATCGACGCCGAGGCGCTCTGCTTCGCGCGCCTACCCCCGCGTCTCGGAGGAACGAATGCACATCGTTGGACTTCTCCGCTCGATCGCCGTGCGAGCCGGGGTCGCCGTGCTCGCCGGAACCCTCGCACTGAGCATGCCCGGCGCAGGTGGTGCGCAGCCCACCGGCCCCATGCCGCCCGGCATGACGCCGCAGATCATGAAGATGATGATGACCCCGGGACCGGCGCACCCGCACGGACTGCCCGCCGGCGTCGTGCCCGAGATGGGCTGCATCCCGTCGATGGGCTATCACTACGTGAAGCCGGGGAACTTCCCGTTCGGTCCGATCTACGGCTGGTATCGCGGCAAGCCGATCTTCACCGAAATCATGGTCTCGAAGAAAGACTTCGACCGCGGCAGCGACTGGAACGACCAGCTCAAGGCGCTTCCGGGATATCACATCGATCACGTCGACATCTGGTTCGAACCGCACGGACATCCCGGCTACTCGGCCCCGCACTACGACGTCCACGCGTGGTACATTCCCCACGCGCAGCACATGACGTTCTGCGGAAACACGTCGGGGAAGCGGCCCGTGTTCGTCTGACGACGACGAGCGTTCCTCACGCTCAGGTCTCCGTCGCCTCGGGGTCGACGTCGACTTGCGGCTTTTGCGTGAGTCCCGGGCGGATCTCCGCGTTCGTCACGCCGTCGTCGGGGAAGATGCGGATCAGCACGCAGCGCGCGATGCCCGCGATCGGCACCGCGATGATGAGGCCGAGGAAGCCGAACGCGTGGGCGCCGATCAGGAGCGCAAAGATCACGGCGAGCGGCGTGACCTTCACCGTGCTGCTCACGATGCGCGGCCCGAGCAGGTGCGCCTCGATCTGATTGATCACGGTAAACGCGACGACGACGCCGGCGGCCGACGGCCAGCCGTTCGAGAACAGCGCGATCAGCGCCGCCGGGATCGCGCCCGCGAACGGTCCGACGTACGGGATCACGTCGGCGACGCCGGCCCACACGCCGATCAGCAGCGCGAACGGGATGCGCAGTGCGAGCAGCGCGACGGTCGCGAGCAGCGCGACCACCGCCGCGACGATCAGTTGTCCGCGCACGAAGCCGCCGATGACGGCGTCGACGTCGGCGAGGACGTCCATCGCGAGCTCGCGGTGCGCCGGCGGCACCATGCGCGCGAAGAACCGCTTGATCACGGCGGACTCGGCGAGCATGTAGAGCGATACGACGGGGATCGCGACGCAGAGCGCGCCGACGGTGGCGATCGAAAGCAGCGCCGGCACGACGTGCCCCGTCAGCTGCTGGCCGAGGCCATGGAGATGGATGGACGCCTGCGCGGGGATCTTCGCGGCGTAGCCGCGCAGCGCGGGCGGGAAGTGCGTGACGATCGGGTTGTGCGTGGTCGAGAGATACTGCTCGACGACGCGCCGCATCGCGGGCAGCGAGGCGATCAGCTCCTGGCCCTGCGCGAGGATCGCAGGCACGAGCACGTAGATGCCGACGACGATCGCGAGCGCACCGCCGCCGTAGACGATCGTGAGCGCTGCCCACAGCGGCAGGCGCACGTTGAGCGCGCGCACCGGCGGGACGACGAGGTACGCGAGCAGGATGCCGCCGACCAGGATCGTCGTGACGTCGGCGAGGTCGACGAAGTAGCCGAGCACGCGCTGCAGGATCAGATAACCCAGCACGATCGCGCCCAGGAGCTTGAACCACGCCTCGGCGCGCCGGTACCAGCGCGGCTCGGGCGCGCCGGCTACACGCTCTCGCGAACCAGCTGCCACAGCGTCGCCACGAAACCCGCTCCCGCGAACAGCGCGAGCATCGGATGGAGCACGATGCCGATCAGCAGGCAGGTCGTGCAGAATGCGAGCACCACCGGCCACGGCGACTCCGCCGAGAACACGCCGATGCGCTCGCCGGCGAGCTCGCGCGGCGTGCGCTGCTCGTCCCCGTCGAGGCGCGTGCGCCCGCGCACCGCGAACAGGTAGGTCGCGACGAACGCGAATCCGAGCCCGAAGATGCCCAGCAGCACCGTACCGACGAGCTCGTGCGTCGTCCACAGGTACAGCGCGGCGACGACGAAGCCGAAGGTCATCGTCGATGCGAACACCCGCGCGGCGATCGTCACTTCGGCGAGTCCTTGGCGTACTGCGGGTAGTGCAGGTCGAACGCCGGGCGCTTCGAGCGGATCGGCGGCAGCGCGATGAAGTTGTGTTCCGGCGGTGGAGACGACGTGGCCCACTCCAGCGTGAAGCCGCCGCCCCACGGATCGTCGGGCTGCGGGCGCCGCGCCCGAGCCGACACGATGACGTTCCACACGAAGACCGCCGTCGCGATCGTGATCAGCGCCGCACCGGCGCTCGCCGCGAGGTTCAGCTCACCCCAGTACGGCATGTCGGCGTACGTGTCGACGCGGCGCGGCATGCCGAGCAGCCCGAGCGCGAACATCGGCGCGAAGGCGAGATTGAACCCGACGAACATCAGCCAGAAGTGCGCGCGGCCCAGACCTTCGCGCAGCTTGACGCCCCAGATCTTGGGAGCCCAGAAATACACCGCGGCGAAGATCGCGAACATCGAACCGCCGCCCAGCGTGTAGTGAAAGTGGGAAACCAGCGCGTAGCTGCCGTTGACCTGATAGTCGATCGGCGGCGAGGCGACCATCACGCCGGTGATCCCGCCGATCAGGAAGTTCAGCATGAAACCGATCGTGAACAGCATCGGCGTCTCGAAGGTGATCGCGCCGCGCCACATCGTGCCGATCCAGTTGAAGAACTTGATCCCCGTCGGCACGGCGATCAGGAACGACATCCCGGAGAAGAACGGGTTGTTCACCGCGCCGGTCGTGAACATGTGGTGCGCCCACACGCCCATCGAGAGGCCCGCGATGCCGAACGCCGAGAGCACGAGCCCCGTGTAGCCGAATACCGGCTTCCGCGAAAATACCGCGACGATCTCCGTGACGACGCCGAAGAACGGCAGGATCATCACGTAGACCTCGGGATGGCCGAAGAACCAGAACAGGTGCGCGTAGAGCACCGGATCGCCGCCGCTGCCCGGATCGAAGAAGTGACCGCCCAGATGACGGTCCATCAGCAGCATCGCGAACACGGCGGTCAGCGACGGGAACGCCATCAGGATCAGCAGCGCGGTCGCGATCACGTCCCACGTGAACACCGGGATCCGCCACATCGACATCCCCGGCGCGCGGAAGAGGATCGGCGTCACGAGGAAGTTGATCGCGGTGAGGATACCGGAGATGCTCGTGAGCGTAAGCCCGATCAGCCACAGATCCTGTCCGACGCCCGCCGACACGCGCACGTCGGAGAGCGGCGCGTACGCGTACCATCCCGCCGAGGCGCCGCCGCCCTCGGTGAAGACGCCCGAAAAGATCGTCAGACCGCCCATGAGGAACAGCCAGTACGACAGCGCGTTCAGCCGCGGAAACGCCATGTCGGGCGCGCCGATCTGGAGCGGAATCAAATAGTTCGCGAGCCCGAAGCCGAACGGCGCGACGAACAGGAAAATCATCGCGGTGCCGTGCAGCGTGAACGCCTGCGCGAACGCGTGCGGCCCGACGACGCTGAGCTGCGGCTGCGCCAATTGCAGACGTATCACGTCGGCCAGGAAGCCCGCGATCGCGAAGAACGCGAGGCTCGTCAGCATGTAGAGGATGCCGATCTTCTTGTGGTCGGTCGTCGCCAGCCAGCCGAGGAGCCCGTGCTTGACGAGATCGCGCGGAGGCGCCGGCGCGGCGACCGCGCTCACGTCGCGCCCCGCGTGCGGAGCCAGCGCGCGTACTGCTGCGCGTCGACGACGCGGACGACGAAGCTCATGTGCGCGTGGTACGTTCCGCAGAACTCGGCGCAGCGGCCCGGATAGACGCCCGGGCGCGTCGGCGTGAAGTCGAAGATGTTCTCTCGCCCCGGGATCGCGGAGCGCTTGAACAGGAACGCCGGGACCCAGAACGAGTGGATCACATCGCTGGACACCAGACGAATCTCCGTCGTGCGGCCCGCCGGCAGCACGAGCTCCGGCGGCGAGCCGGTCGCGCCTTCGATCGCCACGTGCTCTCGCGGGTAGAGAAAGCGCCACGACCACCGGAACGCGATCACGCGCACGACCTCACCGGGCGGCGTCACGACACTCTCGACGTGCCGTTCGCCTGCGTAGGTCACCGCAAACAACCCGCCGACGATGAGCACCGGCACGACGGTCCAGACGATCTCGAGCGGGATGTTCGAGTAGAAGCGCGCGGCCTGAACGACGCTCGGGTCGCGCCGCCGGTACGCGACCGCGCAGAACAGAATCAGTCCGGCGACGATGACGTAGACCGCCGCGCCCGCGATCACGAACACGCGCCACACGGCGAACATCGCAGCGGCCTGCGACGTGGTGTCGAGCACTCGTCCTACCTCCTGTTGTGCGAGCGTACCCCGCGGGTACACGAGCGCCACACCGTCTCGGAGGCTTCATGTCGGCGCGTCTCGGCTACGCCGTCGAGGACCACCGGCTCGCGGTTCGCGGCCGGACGCTGGTTCTCGGCGTGATCCTGTTCCTCGCTTCGGAGCTGATGTTCTTCGCGGCGTGGTTCGCGGCGTATTTCGATCTCCGCGGCCAAGCGCGGCAGTGGCCCCCGCCCGGCGTGCATCTCGATCCGCTCGAACCCGGCATCGGCACCGTCTTGCTCGGCGTGTCGAGCCTCGTGGTGATCGTGGCGACGCACGCGATCCGGAGCGGGCGGTACGGTCTCGCGCGCGGCAGCCTAGCGGCCGCCGTCGCGTGCGGTCTCGGATTCCTCGCGCTCACCGCGCACGAATGGGCGACGAACGGCTACACGTTCGCGAGTCACGCATACGGCTCGCTGCACTACGGCGTGACGGGCTTCCACGCGGCGCACGTCACGGCGGGGCTGTTCCTGCTGACGCTGCTGGCGATCGGCGTGCGCCGCCCGGCGTTTCACGGACAAGACTTCGCGGGCGCGGAAGCGATCGGCTACTACTGGCACTTCGTCTTCGTCGTGTGGGTCGGCATCTACGCGCTGCTGTGGTTCGTGCGGTGAGCACGCCGCGCGCACGCAAGGGCGAGCGGTGGGCCGCGGCGTGGTTGACGCTCTCGGTCGCATGCAGCGTCCTCTTCGCGGTCGTGTTCGCGCGGGGCGGCCAGCCGCAACTCGAGGGAATCGGTCTCGGCGGCGCGTGCCTCGCGCTCGCGGCGGCGCTCATCGTGTGGAGCCGCGCGCTGCTGCCGCCGCATCAAGTCGAGGACGAGCACCTTCCGCTCACACATCCGCCGGGCGTGCGCGCCGACGCGGCGGGGCTCCTCATCGAAGGCTGCGCCGAGATCGTCGGCCGCCGCGCGTGGCTCGTGCGTTTCGCGTGCGCGGCAGCGGGCGTGCTCGGCATCGCGGCGCTGTTCCCCGTGCGCGCTCTGGGGCCGAATCCGAACGGACGGCTCGGCGAGACCAGCTGGAAGCGCGGGCTGCGCTTCGTGCGCGAGGACGGCTCGCCGGTGAACGCGAGCGCGCTCGACGTCGGCACCGTCGTGACCGTGTTTCCCGAAGGCGAAGTCGGGCCCGACAAGGTCGCCAACATGGCGAACGACGCCGTGATGCTGGTGCGCGTACGAGAGGATGCGTTGCGGATGCCGAGCGCCCGCGCCGATTGGACGCCGCACGGCTTCGTCGCGTACTCGAAGATCTGCACGCACGCCGGCTGCCCGGTCGCGCTGTACCGCGAAGGCCCGCAGCAGCTGATGTGCCCGTGCCACCAGTCGACGTTCGACGTGACCGACGGCGGCACGGTCGTCTTCGGCCCGGCGGCGCGCTCGCTGCCGCAGCTGCCCGTCGCGCTCGATGCCGACGGCACGTTGCGCGCCGGCGGCGCGATGTCGGGGTTCATCGGTCCCGAGAGCTGGGAGCACGCGTGATCCGTTCGCTCGTGACGTGGATGGACGAGCGGGTCGGCGGCGCCCCGTTCCTGCGGAACGCGCTGAAGAAAGCGTTTCCCGACCACTGGTCGTTCATGCTCGGCGAAGTCGCGATGTACTGCTTCTTCTTCATCCTGGCGAGCGGAACGTACCTGACGTTCTTCTTCCACGCATCGGACGGGCGCGTCGTGTACGACGGCACCGCGGTTCCGTCGCTGCACGGTCGCACGATGAGCGCGGCGTACGCGTCGGTCTTGAAGCTGTCCTTCGAGACGCAGGCCGGGCTGATGATCCGGCAGGCGCACCACTGGTGCGCGCTCGTGTTCGCGGCGGCGATCGTCACGCACCTGACCCGCATCTACTTCACCGGCGCTTTCCGCAAGCCGCGCGAGCTCAACTGGGTGATCGGCTTGACGATGCTGCTGCTCGTCATGGGCGACGGCTTCACCGGCTACTCGCTGCCCGGTGACGCGCTCTCGGGCGCCGGACTGAAGATCGCGCAGTCGATCGCGCTGTCGATCCCCGTGCTCGGCGGCTGGGCCGCGTTCCTGGTGTTCGGCGGCAACCTTCCGACCGCGGAGACGACGAATCGTCTCTTCGCGATCCACATTCTGTTCTTGCCGCTCGCGCTCGGCGGGCTGATCGCGCTGCACCTCGCCGTGCTGTGGCGCCAGAAGCACACGCAGTTCCCCGGCGAGAACAAGCGCGAGAACAATGTGGTCGGCTCACCGCTCTGGCCGAACTACGCGGTCAAATCGATCGCCCTGATGCTCGCGACGTTCGGCCTCCTGCTGCTGCTCGGCGGGCTCGTCGAGATCAATCCGGTCTGGCTGTACGGTCCCTACGACCCATGGACGGTGTCGTCGCCCGCGCAGCCGGACTGGTACGTCGGCTGGCTCGACGGTTCGCTGCGATTGGGCCCGCGCCTCGCGCTGCGCTTCGGCGGCCACACGATCACGGCGCTTTTCTGGGCGGGCGCGGCGCTTCCGCTGTGCATCTTCGCGATCGCGTATGCGTGGCCGTGGATCGAGAAGCTGCTGCAGAGCGACCGTGCGGAGCACGAGCTGCTGCAGTATCCATGGCAGAATCCGCTGCGCACGTCGTTCGGCGTCGGCCTTCTGACGTACATCGCGCTGCTGCTGCTCGCGGGCAGCGACGACGTCCAGGCGCGCCTTGCGAACATCTCCGTGCAGGCGATCACATGGGCGTACCGGATCGCGGTATGGGTGCTGCCCCCGCTCGCCTTCGCCATCGCCTGGCGCGTGTGCCGCGAGCTGCAGGCGCGGCACGCGTACGAGGCGGAGCATCCGCCGCGGGTCGTCCTCGTGCGCACCGGCGAAGGTGGCTACGACGAAGAACCGGTGCCCGTGCCGTGATCGTCGCCTCCGCGTTCGTGCTGCTGCTCGCAACGGGCTCGATGTCGAACGGACAGCCGCAGCCGACGCACACGTACGCGAGCGTTGCGGCGCCGCCGCCCGCCGATCGGATCAAGGTCGGCGGCGAGCTGTACGCCGTGCGCTGCATCTCGTGCCACGGCGCGCAGCTGCGAGGCACGCCGATGGCACCCGGCTTGACGGGGGCCGGCGCGGCCGACGTCGACTTCGAGCTCTCGACGGGCCGCATGCCGCTCGAAGTTCCCGGCACCGAACCGATGCGCGGTCCGCCTTCGTATCCGCGTCCGCAGATCGACGCGCTGATCGCGTACATCGTGAGCCATGGCGGCGCCGGTGCACCGGTCCCCGCGCTGCACCACAACGGCGATCTCACGCGCGGACGCGTGCTGTACGAGGAGAACTGCCAGCAGTGTCACGGCGCGACGGGCGACGGAGCGGTGGCGGGCTTCGGATGGCTCGCACCGTCGCTGAAGCCGGCGGTTCCGATCCAAGTCGCGGAAGCCGTGCGCGTCGGACCCGGCATCATGCCGCGCTTCGGCGCCGGCGACATCTCCGACGGTGACATCGACGCGCTCGTCGGTTACGTCGAGACGCTCCATCATCCCGACGACCGCGGCGGCTACTCGCTCGCGAGCGCCGGCCCGGTCGGCGAGGGTTTCGTCGGCTGGCTGATCGGCGTCGGCGGTACGATCGTCGTCATGCTGCTCGTCGGCGAGACCCTCAAGACGAAACCCGGACGTTAGCGAGCGGCCTTCGCCACCGCGCGAGCCGTGAACACGTCGGCCATCGCGCTGCGGTACGTCGCCGACGCGAACGTGTCGCTCCGCGCCGTCGCGCCCCGCGCGGCGCCCGCGCACGCGGCGCGCACGGCCGTTTCATCCTTCGGGTCGACGCCCTTGAGCGCGCTTTCGACCGCGCCCGCGCGGAACGCGAAGTCGCCGACGCCCGTGATCGCGATGCGCGCCGCCGAAATCGTGCCGCCGTCGAGCGTGAGCACGGCGGCGACGCCGACCACGGCGTAGTGCGACGCGGGATGGTGGAACTTCACGTACGCCGAGTGCGGCACCGCGTCGAACGCGATCGACGTGAGTACCTCGCCGGGAGCCAGCGCCGTGTCGAACATCCCGCGGAAGAACTGCGCCGCGCTCAACGTTCGCGTGCCGTCCTTGCCGGCGGCGGTGAACGTCGCGTTCAGCGCCTGCAGCACGGCCGGGTAGTCCGCCGAGGGATCGCCGTGCGCCGCGGCGCCGCCGATCGTGCCGCGGTTGCGCACCTGGGGGTCGCCGAGGTCGTTCGCCGCGTCCCACAGCACGCGCGCGTGCTTCTTGAGCGCGTCGCTCGCCGCAAGCGCCGCGTGCTTCGTCAGCGCGCCGATCGTCACGCGGTCGCCCGTGACCTCGACGCGGTCGAGCTGCGGGATGCCGCCGAGGTCGATCAGCACCGACGGCGCGGCGAGACGGAGCTTCATCATCGGGATCAAGCTGTGGCCGCCGGCGAGGAGCTTCGCATCGGCTCCGTGCTCGCCGAGCAGACGGATCGCGTCGTCGACGCTGCTCGCCCGAACGTAGTCGAATGCCGACGGAATCATCGCACGCTCCCATTCGTCGGTTTGGCCTGCATCGCGTTCCAGAGCTTCTCGGGCTTGAGTGGCATGTCGAGGTGCGTCACGCCGAACGGCGCAAGCGCGTCGATCACCGCGTTCGCCACGGCCGGCGTCGAGCCGATCGTGCCGGCCTCGCCGACGCCCTTGACGCCGAGCGGGTTCACCGTCGTCGGCGTCACCGTATGGTCGAGCTCGTAGTGCGGCACCTGCTCCGCGTGCGGGATCGCGTAATCCATCAGCGTGCCGGTCAGCAGCTGACCGTTCTCGTCGTACACGACTTCCTCGAACAACGCCTGCGCGAGGCCTTGCGCGATGCCGCCGTGCACCTGGCCTTCGACGATCATCGGGTTGAGCAGGCGCCCGCAGTCGTCGACGGCGATGTATTTCTCGATGCGCACCTGTCCCGTCTGCGCGTCGACCTCCGCGACGCACACGTGCGTGCCGAAGGGAAAGACGAAGTTCGGCGGCTCGAAGCGTCGCGTCGCGTCGAGGCCGGGCTCGAGTCCCGGCGGCAGCTGATCGCCCATGAACGCGAGGAAGCCCGCTTCCGCCGTCGTCATCGTCTTCGACGGATCGCCTTTGACCTGCACCTTGCCGTCGCGATACTCGACGTCCTCGGGACTCGCTTCCCACTGGTGCGCCGCGATCTTGATCGCCTTCGCTTGGATCGTCTCGATCGCGAGCTTGAGCGCTGCACCTCCGACGGCGGTGCCGCGCGAGCCGAACGTGCCGACGCCGTACTGGACCTTGTCCGTGTCGCCGTGCACGACGGTGACCTGATCGATCGGCACGCCGAGCTCGTCCGCGACGATCTGCGCGAACGTCGTCTCCTCGCCCTGGCCGTGCGGCGAGATGCCGGTGAGCACGGTGATGCTGCCGGTCGGCTCGACGCGAATCGTCGCTGAGTCCCAGCCGGCCGCGGGCATCGCGGCCGAGGGCCCCATGCCGCACACCTCGACGTACGTCGAGACGCCGATGCCGAGGTAGCGTCCTTCCTTGCGCAGCGCTTCTTGCCGCTTGCGCAGGCCGTCGTAGTCCGCGAGCTTCAGCGCTTTCTCCATCGTGGTCGCGTAGTCGCCGGAGTCGTACGTGAGGCCCGTCGCCGTCGTGTGCGGGAACGCGGAGATGAAGTTGCGGCGCCGCACCTCGACCGGATCCATCTTCAGCCGCTGCGCGACCATGTCCATCGCGCGTTCGATGAAGAACGTCGCCTCGGGGCGGCCCGCGCCGCGGTATGCGTCGGTCGACATCGTATTCGTGAATACGCCGACGACCTCGGCGGAGATGTTCTCGAACCGGTAGCAGCCGTGCGCCATCAGCAGCGTCAGCGTCGGAATGACCGGTGTGAGCAACTGGTGATACGCGCCGAGGTTCGCCGTGATCTTCAACCGCAGGGCGGTGATCGTACCATCGTTCTTCGCGGCGATCTCGAGATCGTCGATCTGGTCGCGCCCGTGGATCATCGCCTGGAAGCACTCCGAGCGGGTTTCGACGTACTTGACGGGGCGCTGCACCTGCATCGCGATCCAGCAGATCGCGGCCTCCTCGGGATAGACGTTCAGCTTCGCGCCGAATCCGCCGCCGACTTCCGGCGCGATCGCGCGGATCTTGTTCTCGGGCAGCCCCAGCACGACGGCCAGCTGCGTGCGCAGCAGATGCGGAATCTGGGTTGCCGAGTAGATCGTCAGCTGCTGCATGCCGGCGTCGTACGAGGCGACCATCGAGCGAGGCTCGATCGGCACGGGCGCCAGCCGCTGGTTCACGATCCGCTGCTTGATCGTGACGTCGGCTTCCGCGAACGCCTTGTCCGCGTCTCCGGCGGCGAACGGGAAGACGTACGCGATGTTCGTGCCGAGCGATTCGTGCACGTACGGCGGCCCCGCGGCCGCCTTCTCGGGATCGACGACCGCGGGCAGCTCGTCGTAGTCGACGACGATCTTGTCCGCGGCGTCGCGCGCACGATACGGCGAGTCGGCGACGACGACCGCCACGGGGTCGCCGACGAAGCGCACCTCGTCGACGGCGAGCACGTAGTGCGGCGGGGTCTTGAGCTCCGGCATCTTGTGCGCGACCGGGAGCGACGCGGTGAGCTTGTGCTTCTCGTGCACGTCCTTGCCGGTGTAGACGCCGAGGACGTGCGGGTCGCCGTCCAGCTCGGAGACGTCGACGGCGTTGATCTTCGCGTGCCCGTACGGGCTGCGCACGAACGCGGCGTACGCGGTGCCGACCTGCCGCACGTCGTCGACGTACGTCGCGCGCCCGGTGATGAGGCGCGGATCTTCGCGGCGGCGGATGCGCGCGCCGACCATCGTCGTGAACGCCATCAGACCTTCGCCTCCTCGAGCTTCTCGGGAAGGATCGCCTCGCCGCTCGGCGGCGGCGCCTCAGCGGGCGGATGGATCGGCATCAGCTCGCGCACGCTGTGCCGCGCACCGCCGGCGCGCATCACCTTGCCCGCCGCGCGCACGGCCTTGACGATGTTCTCGTAGCCGGTGCAGCGGCAGAGGTTCCCTTCCAAGCCGGCGCGGATCTCGTCGTCGCTCGGATCGCGATTGCGCTGCAGCAGATCGACGGCGCTCACGATCATTCCGGTCGTGCAGTAGCCGCATTGCAAACCGTGCGCCGACCAGAACGCCTCCTGCATCGGGTGCAGCGACTCCGCGTCGCCGATGCCCTCGATCGTCGTCACCTCGTGGCCGCTCGCCTGAGCGGCGAACACGGTGCAGCTCTTGACGGACACGCCGTCGAGCAGCACCGTGCACGCGCCGCAACTCGACGTGTCGCACCCGACGTGCGTTCCCGTGAGGTTCAGATAATCGCGGATCGCATGGACCAGCAGCAGTCGCGGCTCCGCGTCGATGACGGCGCGCTTCCCGTTGACGGTGAGATCGATCTGCATGGATACGTCTCCGTGCTGTGGGCGGGTCCCGAAGCTACCGACCCATCACCGGAATCTCCTTGCGCCGTCAAGAAACGTGCCGGCATGATCGAAGTGCTGGACGCGATCGAACGCTGGCGTGCGGGCGGCGCACGCGTCGCGACCGCGACGGTGGTCGGCGTGGAGCAGTCCGCGCCGCGCGATCCGGGCGCCGTCATGGCGGTGAGCGAGCGCGGCGACGTTGCCGGGTCGGTGAGCGGCGGCTGTGTCGAGTCGGCGGTCTACGAGGAGGCACAGGACGCGATCGCGTCCGGCCGCCCGCGTCTCGTCACGTACGGCATCAGCGACGCCGACGCGATTTCCGTCGGCCTCACGTGCGGCGGCACGATCCACGTGTTCGTCGAGCGGCTCGACTGGTGAGCATGTTCGACCGGCTGGCGGCGGCGCTGCGCGCCGACGAGCCGGTCGCGCTCGTGACGCGCCTCGACGGCGCGAACGCCGGCGCGAAGCTGCTCGTCACTGCCGACGACGCGCTCGGTGACCTCGGCACGGAAGGCATCAACTTTGCCGCGGCGGGCGAGGCCCGCGCACTGCTCGCGGTCGGCGAGCATGCCCTGCGGACTTTCGGCGAGAACGGCGAGCCGATCGGCGTCGAGGTGCGGCTGTTCATCGCCGCGTACGCGCCGAAGCCCGTCATGTACGTGTTCGGCGCGATCGATTTCTCGCGCGCGATGGCGCGTATCGGCAAGTATCTCGGCTACCACGTCACCGTCGTCGACGCCCGGCCGGTCTTCGCGACCAAGGCGCGCGTCCCCGACGCGGACGAGGTCGTCGTCGCGTGGCCCGACGAGTTTCTGGCGCGCGCACCGGTCGGCGAGCGCACCGCGTTGATCGTGCTCACCCACGACGTGAAGTTCGACGTCCCGGTGCTGCGGGCGGCGCTGCGCACGAACGCGGGCTACATCGGCGCGATGGGCAGCCGCCGGACGCACGAGAACCGCGTCGAAGCGCTCAAAGCCGCCGGCGTCACCGACGCCGAACTCGCGCGTATCTCGGCACCGGTCGGGCTCGACATCGGCGCGCGCACGCCGGAGGAGACGGCGATCGCGATCGCGGCGGAGATCGTGGCGCTGCGCGAGCACCGGCGCGGCGGCCGCCTGAGCGACGGCACGCTGCCGGTGCACAACGCGCGGACGGCGGTTTAGCCGGGCGAGCCCGCTTCCGCGAGCGGACGGCGCATCGCCCGCGGCGCCGGCGCCGGATGGTTGAGTCGGACGAGGTCGTCGACGGCTGCCATCACGTCGCCCGCGACGCGCGAAGCGCGCTCGGCCTCAGCGCGGTTGCCCGCGAGCGCCGCGCGGTCCGCGGCAGCGTTCGCATCGACCGCCGCCTGCGCGAGTTGCCGCGCTTCGGCGCCGTTCTCGACCTTGAGAGCCTCGGCGAGGTGCGTCGCGCTGAAACCCCGATGCCCGAAGCCGCGCGCGTGCATCATGCCGTGCATCATCATGCCGTGCATCATCAGGCCGTGCATCATGTCCGGGCCGCCCATCATGCCGGGGTCGCCCAGCGCCGTGCCGCCGGCGTCGGCGCGCGGCCGCGGTGACGGCGGTGCGGGGACATCGTGCGGGCCGGCCGGCGTCGCGCGGGGGCGTTCGTCGCTCGCGGCGCGCGCGAGGTCCGCGGCGAGGCGCGCTTCCGCGGCCGCGCCGGCCGCATCGTTGCGCCCGTAGCGGTCGAGGGCGCCGCGATAGTGCGCGCGCGCCGCATCGATGAACCGGCCCGTCGCGCCCGCCTGCTCGGCGCGGCCGATCGCATGGTACGCCATGTTCAGCGGGAGCGCGGCATCCATCGGGGCGCGCGCGGCGCTGGACGGGGCGCGCCCCGCCCCGGAGGTCGGTGCCGTGCTCTGCGCCGCCGCCGGCGCGATGCCGGCGGCGAGCACGAGCGCGGCGAGCGTCAACGTCGTTCGCATGGGTTTCATTCTCCCGGCGAACCTTGGGCGACCCTGGAGAAAACTACTCTCGCTCGCCGCCCGCCGAGTGAGCGTCCGCCGATGTGGGAATCGAGCGACCAGTGCGGCCGCTGAGCGCTCCCGACGTCTTCATCGAACGCTGCAGGTCCGGGGTCGCGTGGTGCTCCCGGAAGATCGGACCGGGAATCGTCACCGGCGCGGCCGACGACGACCCTTCCGGCATCGCGACATACGCCATCGCGGGCGCCTCGCTGGGCTACGGGCTGCTGTGGGTCGCGCTCATCACCGCGCCGATGATGATCGTCGTCCAAGAGATGTGCGCGCGCATCGCGATGGTCAGCGGGCGCGGCCTCGCGGCCGGCATGCGGCGCGTGATGCCGCTGTGGCTGCTGCGGACGCTGGTGTTTCTCGTCGTCGCGGCGAACACGCTGAACATCGCGGCGGACATCGCAGGCATGTCCTCCGCCGCCGAGCTCGTCACGCACGTCCCCGCCGGTGCGTGGGCCGTCGCGCTCGGCACGCTTTTGATCGTCATCGAAGTCTTCGCGTCGTACCGCCTGTTCGCGTCCGTCGTGAAATGGCTGTGCCTGACACTCTTCGCCTACGTCGTCGCCGCGTTCGTCGTCGGCGTCGACTGGTTCGCCGCGCTGCGGCACACGTTCATTCCCGAATTGCACCTCGACCGCACCTGGATGGCGACGTTCGTCGGGTTCCTCGGCACGACGATCACGCCGTACCTGTTCTTCTGGCAGGCGGCGCTCGAGGTGGAGGAAGAACGCGCGCACGGACGCGTCACCGTCGCGAAGCGCCGCGGCGCGACCGAGGCGGAAATTCGCGCCTCGCGTGCCGACGTGGCGTCCGGCATGATCTTCTCGAACGCGGTCTGCTGGTTCATCGTGCTGACGACGGCCACGACGCTGCACGCGCACCACGTCAGGATCACGAGCGTTCGCGACGCCGCGGAAGCGCTGCGCCCGCTCGCCGGGAACGGCGCCGAGCTGCTCTTCGCGCTCGGCGTGCTCGGCGCGGGACTGCTCGCGGTCCCCGTGCTCGCCGGCTCGTCGGCGTACGCGCTCGCCGAAACGTGGGGCTGGAAGTCGGCGGGGCTCGACGCGAAGCCGTCGTCGGCGCGCCCGTTCTACACGGTGATCGCGCTCGGGATCGCGTTCGGCGTGCTCGTCGAGCTTCTCCGCATCGATACCGTCGGGATGCTGTTCTGGTCGGCGGTCGTGAACGGCTTCGTCGCCGTTCCCCTGCTGATCGGCGTCGTCATCGTGGGCAACCACGGCCGCATGATGGGTAAGTGGCGCAACGGCCTGGCCTCGAACGTCTGGATGGCGATCACGATCGTGCTCATGGCGGGTGCCGCGATCGGCGTGCTGATCACGGCGTGAGCGGCAGCCCGACGTAGTTCTCGGCGAGGCTCTGGGATGCGGCGCGCGACGAGGTGACGTAGTCGAGCTCGGCGAGCTGCAGCCGCGATCCGAACGCGTCGGCATCCGGCGCTCGGTGCAGCATCGACGTCATCCACGACGAGAACCGCTCCGCGCGCCAGACGCGCTGCAGGCACGTCACCGAGTACGCGTCGAGCGGCGCGCGATCGCCGCGCGCGAAGAACGCGTCGAGCGCACGCGCGAGCACCGCGACGTCGGCAACGGCGAGGTTCATGCCCTTCGCGCCCGTCGGCGGCACGATGTGCGCCGCATCGCCCGCCAAGAAGAGACGGCCGTACTGCATGGGCTCCAGGACGAAGCTGCGCATCGCCGTCACGCCCTTCTGCGTGATGGGACCTTCGACGAGGTTCGGCGGATCGTCGCCCTCGAGACGGCGGTGAAGCTCCGCCCAGATACGCTCGTCCGGCCACGCGGCGAGATCCTCGTCCGGCGCGCACTGCAGGTACATGCGCTGCACCGCGGGCGAACGCTGGCTGAACAGCGCGAAGCCGCGCTCGTGCAGCGCGTAGATCAACTCCTCGCAGACGGGCGGCGAGTCGGAGAGGATCCCGAGCCACGCGAACGGGTAGGCACGCTCGTAGGCCGTGAGCAGGGCTTCCGGGATCGAGCCGCGCGCGATGCCGTGAAAGCCGTCGCAGCCCGCGATGAAATCGCACCGCAGCACGTGCTCGGCGCCCTCCGCGTCGCGATACCGAATCGACGGCTCATCATCGTCGACGTCGTGCAGCGCAACGTCGCCGACCTCGAAATGCAGCGGCTCGCGCGCGGCGAGCTGTGCGGCGATGAGGTCCTTGACGACCTCGTGCTGCCCGTACACAGTGATCGTCTTGCCGGTCAGCGCGGGAAAGTCGATGTGACGGCTCCGGCCGGCGAAGCGCAGGTAGATGCCGCGATGCACGAGACCCTCGCGCCGCATGCGTTCGCCGACGCCGTTCGCCTCGAGCAGGTCCGCCGTGCCGTGCTCGAGCACGCCCGCGCGGATGCGCTGCTCGCAGTACGCGCGGCTGCGCGCCTCCAGCAGAACCGACGCGATGCCGCGGCGCCGAAGGAGCAGCGCGAGGACGAGCCCGGCCGGCCCCGCGCCGACGATGCCCACCTGCGTGCGTTCGATCGACGCGCTCCCCATCGGCTCACGCGCATACGGGGATCGCACGGACTCTCCTCGTACTGCGCAGCGGAGGTATGCGTGCGGATTCAGATCGGCGTCATGGGCTCGGCGGGCGGCGACATCTCCCGGACCGAGCTCGATCTCGCGAAACGCGTCGGGTATCGCATCGCGCAGCGCGAGTGCGTCATCGTCACCGGCGCGTGTCCCGGCCTGCCGCACGCCGCCGTGCTCGGCGCCCATGAAGCGGGCGGCGCGAGTCTCGGCGTGTCGCCCGCGCGCTCGCGCGAGGAGCACGTGCAGGTGTTCGAGTCGCCGCTCGACCCCTACACGACGATCGTCTTCACGGGATCGGGGCTGATGGGCCGCGAGACGCACAACATTCACAGCTCCGACTTCGTGCTGCTGGTCGGGGGGCGCAGCGGGACGCTGGGCGAGTTCGCGATCGCGTACGACGAAGGCAAACTGATCGGAATCTTGCGCGACTCCGGCGGCATCTCGAACGACTTCGGCGCGATCGCGCGGCTCGTGCGCAAGGACACGGGCGCGGTCCTGATCGAGGATGCGGACCCCGAGCGGCTCGTCGACACCTGTCTCGAGCGGTATCTGCGCGAGGCGCGTCCGACCAGCGTCGCGCTCGCGGAGCAGGCGGATCGCTCGACGGCCGGCGCACGTGGCTAGCCTCACGTTCGTCGGCGCGGCCGGCACCGTCACGGGCAGCAAGCACCTCGTGAGCACGAACGGCAAGCACGTATACGTCGACTGCGGCATGTTCCAAGGCACCCGGCCGACCGTCGAGCTCAACGACGCGCCGCTGCCGGTGCCCGCCGCGCAGACCGACGCGATCGTCATCACGCACGGACACATCGACCACGTCGGCTACCTGCCGAAGATCGTGCACGACGGCTACCGCGGACCGATCTACTGCACGCCCGCCACGTCGGGCCTCATCGAGATCGTGCTCGAAGACGCCGCGCACCTGCAAGAGCATTTCGCACGCCGCGGGCTCGACCGCGAGCGCGCGCACCACATCCCGGCGTTCTACGCGGACGCCGACGTGAGCGCGACGCTGCCGCTGCTGCGCACGGTTCCGCTCGAGACGGACTTCGAGGTGGCCGGCATGACGCTCCGCTACCACAACGCCGGCCACATCCTCGGCTCGGCGTTCATCGATGCGCGCATCGAAGGCAAACGCGTGATCTTCTCCGGCGATCTCGGGCGCTACGGACGCCCGCTGCTGTACGATCCCGCGCCGCTCGAGACCGCCGACGTCGTGGTGTGCGAGACGACGTACGGCGATCGCGATCATCCGCCGGATGCCCTCGGCGACTTCGAGCGCATCTTGCTCGAGGGCGTCGCGCGCGGCGGCACGATCGTGATTCCGGCGTTCGCGGTCGAACGCACGCAAGACATCCTCTTCGCGATCGGCCAGCTGCAGGCGCGCGACGCGGCGCTCGCCGGCGTGCCGGTGCACGTCGACAGCCCGATGGCGATCAAGGTCGACGCGCTGTTCGCGCGCTACCCCGACGCGCACAAGCCGCTGCCGTCGGCGCCCGGGACCACGCTCGGTGCGCGCAACGTCACCGTGCACGTCACGACGGACGAGTCGAAAGCGCTCAACGACCTGCAAGGTCCGGCGATCGTGATCGCGTCGAGCGGCATGGCCAGCGGCGGCCGCATCCTGCACCACCTGCACAATCACGTCGGTGACCCGCGTTCGACGATCGTCTTCCCCGGCTATCAGGGCCCGGGCACACTCGGCAACCTCATGGTCCACGGCGCGAAGACGGTGAAGATCTTCGGTGACGTGCTCGAGGTGCGCGCGACGATCGCGAACCCGAGCGGGTACAGCGCGCACGCGGACCGCGCGGAGCTCTTGCGCTGGCTCGGCACCCTGTCGACGAAGCCGCGGCTGTACGGCGTGCACGGCGACCCGCCCGTGGCGGCGGCATTCGTCGCGACGGTGCACGAAAAGCTCGGATTCGACGCGGCCGTCGCCGCGCGCGGCACGACGGTGACGCTCTGACGGCGGTCAGCCGCCGAGCCAGACGTACCGGATGACGAGCAGCGCCGCGACGGCGTGCAGCAGCGGATCGACCGCGCGAGCGCGGCCGCTCGGATCAGGCGACGCTCTCCTCGATCGCCGCGCGGCACACCTCGGAACACTCGCACGCCTGCTCCGCGAGAGGCGCGGAGTCGAGGATCTCGATCTCGTTGCGCCGATGCGCGATCGCACCGGCCCGCTCCAGCGTCGCCATGGCCTCCGAGACGCCCGCACGCCGGACGCCCAGCATCGCGGCCAAGAACTCGTGCGTCACCGGGAAGACCGTGCGCCGGCCGCGCGCGCCGTGCATCAGCAGCCAACGCGCAAGCCGTTGTAGCACGGTATGGCGCACGCTGCACATCACCATCTGCTCGGTCGTGAACGCACGCGCCCGGACGGCGCGATAGATGCGGCTTCCGAACTCGGGAAATCGATCGAGCCCGCGCTGGAAGTCGTCGATCGGCACGCGGATCACGGCCCCCTCGAAGAGGCACACGGCGGTGCGTTTCGCGACGTTCGTGCGGAACGCGGCGTCGATCTCGACGAACCCTTCGGTTCCGACCGCGGCCAGCTCGCAGCTCGCGCCATCCTCGGCGATGCCCACGATCGACAGCATCGCCGTGACCGGAAAGTCGACCGTCAGCATCGGCCGGTCGTGTTCCGTCGTCACCTGAGCGCGCTCGAGCGTCAGGACGCGGGCGCGCGCGAAAACGGCTGCCGCGCCCGACGGCGCGACGGCATCGACGATGCTGTTGCCCGCCGGTAACGCGATTGCCGTCTCCTTTCGGCGCTCAGGACGGCGCTACGTGCGCGGACCGGACTGTCCTTCCGAGGATTGGTACGATTTCGTACTGTCGGCCCGGCCGCCCCCACGCTACGATTGATGTCTGCCCCGAGCACGTCACAGTGCCCGGGGAATCGGATTTTCCGCCTGGCGGAGCGCAGAACGAAGAGACATGCCGGCGCCGCGCGTCGTCAAACTGGTCGGGGAGATCGACGTGTACAGCGCGCGTGCGGCGTGCCGTGCGCTGGACGACATCGACGGCCCCGCCGTCGTCGACCTCTCCCGCGTCCGGCTCCTATGCGCTGAAGGACTGCGGGAGCTCGCCCGGGTCGCGGCCCGCGTCGGGAACGGCGTCGTGATCCTGCGCGGAGCACCGCCGCACGTGCGCCGCGTCCTGCAGATCGCGCGGTTCGAGCAGCTCTTCAAGATCGAGGACTGACGGGCTCGCCCGCACCCCGGGGACGACCGGCGGCGACACCATTCGCGGAGAACCCCGCCATGCCCTAGGGCATTTGCCTGAGGGCGCTCGGCATTCCACATGCCGGAGAGGGTGTTCTCACGTGACGACCTTTCTTTCGATCCTCGCGATCGTCGCCGCGCTGGCCGGTGCCGGCCAGGCGACGACGACCACGTCGGCCGCACCGGTCGCGACGCCGGCCGACGTGATCCTCCCGGGTGCCGGTTCCTAGCGGACCGGAGCCAGGAACCGCGAACGACTGCGCCGCAGCGGTGGTGCGGGACCATCATTGGTCTCGCACCGCCGAGTGCGCGCCGGTGTGTGGAGGTGTGCGCCGTTCCTCTCAGACAGTGCTCTCGGAACCGAGAACGTGCTCGGTTCTCCGACGCGCGACAAGCTTTCTTCGACGGCGACTTCGAGCGCTGCGCCGATCTTTGTGACGCGGTCTCCGCGCGGCGAGAGCGCGATCAGACCGATCTGGCGATGCTGCGCGCGCGCGCGTTGGTACGACTGAACCGCTCGCATCAAGCGCTGGCCGCGTTGGAACGGTGCTCGTTCACCGCGCTTTCCACGGACCAGCACGTCACGACGCAGATGCTGCGCGGATCCGCATACATCCGGCTCGGGGATCTCGAACGCGCCGCAACGATCTTGGAAGACGCCGCTCGCGGCGCCCGGGAAGCTCACCCGACGATTCGCGCCGAGCTCGCGCTGAACCGCGCGGTCGTGCGCTATCGGCGCGGAGAGCTCGACGAGGCCGAGCGCCTGCTCGACGACGTCGGCGTCGGTGCCGACATCGTCTCGGCTCGCGCGATCGAGTATCGCGGCTGGATCGCGTGGTCCCGCGGCGCACTGGACGATGCGATGCGACACTTCCACGCGACGTTGCGCGCTCTGGACGAAACCGTGCACCACGACCGGTACGTCGAGGCGAACGCGCTCTACGGCGTGACGATGCTGTGCGCGGAACTGCTGCTCGTCGACGACTGGACGGCGATCCGTACGCGAATCGCGAGCTTCGACTGGTCGGTCAGCGGCGTTTCCGGCCTGCACTTCCTCGTGCTCAACGGCTGTTCGATGATGAGCGAGTTCGCCGGTAACGAGCGCGAGTCGCGAGCGTTCGCACGGGAGGCCGAAGCACGTGCCGAGCGGCCGGCGCAGCGCGTCGTGGCGCTTTGCCGGCTCGCGGCCGTATTCCGGGGCCTCGGCAACGCCGCGGCGCACGATGAGTTCGTGAGTCGCGCATCCGTCGCTCTCTCGGCCGTCGATCTGCGAACGCTCGAGGCCGATGTGAGAACCGCTCCGCTCCAGCTCGCCGAAGAGTGCGCGTACGCCGATCGCGTGGCGGAAGCGAAGGCGTGGCTTCGCCGCTATGGCAAATCAGTCGCTTCGACGACCGGCGAGTCGGCGCTGGAGACCCGCCGCGCCGAGGCGATGGTGCGCAGCATCGAATCCTCGCTCTTCGAGAAAGAGCACGCGATCGATCGCGCCGTGCGCGCGTTGAGCGAATCGTTCGCGGTGTTCGCGGACGGCGGCTACCGGCGCCGGGCCGCGATGGCCGCGCTGCGTCTGGTGAAGCTCACCGGCGATGCACGCTTCGAGCGGTACGTCAACGACGCCCTCCGCGGCGCGGACAAGCGATTCTGGATGACTCGCGCGATGCAGGCCGAGCAGCCACGGACCGTTGCGCTGACGCAGGCGGAAAGCGCGATTCTGACGATGCTTGCGCGAGGGCGCACGTACAAGGAGATCGCGGCGGTGCGAAGCGGCTCGTGGAAAACCGTGTCCAATCACGTCCAGGTGCTGCTGCGCAAGTTCGACGTGCACAGCCGCGGCGAGCTCACGGCCGAAGCCATCCGCCGCGGAGCGGTCGCGCTCGATCATGATGCGCCGGCGTTACCGCTTCTTCTTGGCTGATACGTTGAGATGAACGGCCGCGCGGATGAGATTCTTGAAAGCGAATGCATCGATCTTCTCGCCTTCATGAATGTCGATGCCGCGCCGGACGTTCCCGTCCAGACTCGCATTGAACAGACGGCCCGGATCCTTCAGCGTCGCGCCCTTGAAGAACGTCAGCTTCACGTGATCCTTGTATGATTCGCCGGTGCAGATGCCGCCGTCGTGATACCACGTCGGAACGCCCCGCCATTTCCATTCTTCCACGACTTCGGGGTCGGCTTCTTTGATCAGTTTGCGCATGCGCTCGAGCGTTTTTCCGCGCCAGTCGCCAAGCTCCGCAATCCTCTCGCTGATGAGCTGCGAGGGTGTCTTCTCGAGCTTCTTGTCGGCTTTCACGTGCATCTCAGGCCTTGGGCGGCTGACGTAATCCCACGATCGCGCCGTTGGGATCTTTGACGCTGGCGACCAGTAGTCCGTAGCCGACGTCGGTGATGTCTTGCGCCACGGTGCCGCCGGCGGCCTCGAGCGCTTTGACGCTCGCCGCGATGTCGTTCACGGTCCAGTATGCGAGCGCTCCATCTTGGGGATCGGCGTTCGGAACGAGCCCGATTTCCATGTCGCCGCTCTTGTAGCCGACGTACCTCGACGAATCGGCGTAGGGGTCGGCGCCGATGAGCTCGCGAAAGAATCGCTTGGCCGCGGACAGGTCCGCAGCCGGATAGACGATCAGGGAGACGTCCTTCAAGATTCCATACTCCTTCCGTCTGTATGACCGATCGAGAGCGGTCAAACGTGACGGGCTCCGCGAGAGGGATGCAGTGGAGGATGCGGAGCGGCTGGCGGAGCGCTTCGAGGCGGCACGGCCGCGCTTGCAGCGCATTGCGCAACGGATCCTCGGTTCGCCTGCCGAGTCCGACGATGCGCTGCAGGAGAGCTGGCTGCGCGTCAGCCGCGCGGACGTCGCGCGCGTGGCGAATCTCGAAGGCTGGCTCACGACGGTGGTTGCGCGCGTCTGCCTCGATGCGCTGAACTGGCGCGAAAGCCGGCGCGAGGAGTTGATGCCGGATGACCCGCGCCGCGACACCGCAGCAGTCGCGCCCGGTGAACGCCCCGAAGACGAGGCAATCCTCGCCGATACGATCGGCGTGGCGCTGCGGATCCTGCTCGATGAGCTGCCGCCTGCGCAGCGCGTCGCGTTCGTGCTGCACGACATGTTCGACGTGCCCTTCGACGACATCGCCGCGATCGTCGGAAGCACGCCCGACGCGGCGCGGCAGCTCGCAAGCCGCGCGCGTCGCCGTGTGCGCGGCGCATCGACGGGCGGCGATGCGGTCACGCAGCGGCACGACGAGCTCGTGCGCGCGTTTCTCGCAGCCTCTCGGACCGGAAACTTCGCGGCGCTGCTCGCGCTGCTCGATCCGGTCGCGACGCTTCGCGCGGACGCGGCCGTGCTGGCGATGGGCGGCGCCGCATACTGGCAGAACGATCGGCTGCAGGCAGGCGTCGAAGGCGCGGAGGACGTCGCGCGAACGTTCTCGAGGCGTGCCCGCGCCGCACAGCCCGCGCTGATCGACGGAAACCCCGGAGCGGTGTGGGTGCATGAAGGCGACGTGCGTGTGGCTTTCCGCTTCCACCTACGGGACGATCGCATCACCGCGATCGACCTGATCGCGGATCGCGCCGCAATCGCACAATCGGTCATCGAGCGTTAGGACGCCTTCGCCGCCGCGGGTTGCACCTGCATCGGCCGATGTCACATCCCGTGCAGCGAAAAACGCGCTTGCGCGCGTCTTTCCAGAATATGGTGGAGCTGCCGGGGAGCCGCCCCCCGGGTCCGAAAAGCCGGACCGCCGCTTTCTCCAGGCTCAGCACCGATTTTGTCTTGAGCGCGTCGGCTTCTCGGTACAGGAATCCGCCGCGCCGCATCTCCGGTTGAGCTTCGGACGCCTCTCGGAGAAGACTCCGCGTCCTAGCCGGACTTCGTGACCGCCTGCGAGATGGATCCGGCTACCTCTCGCGGACGGTGGATGCTAGTTAGAAACTAGGCAGCCAGTGCGTATTCGTTGTTCGCGTGTAAACGCTTGTGATCGTTTTAGGAGGGCTCACAACTCCGCCTGCTTACGTCGGCCACGGATCTCTCCGTCGAGACTACTCAGCCCCGCGAACGAGTCCGAAGTGGACCAGCGGCTACTATAACACACCCGGCCCCTTCACGGTTCCCCCGGCGCGCGCAGCTTCGGCGACCGAGCCGAAGCCGTTGCGGCGGAGCAAGGCGGCGAGGTCGTCCTTGATCCGCGTCACGAGCCCGGTCCCCTCGTAGATCAGCGCCGTGTAGAGCTGCACGGCGGAAGCGCCGGCACGCAGCATCGCGTACGCGTCCGCCCCGCTCCCGACGCCCCCGACGCCGATCAGGGGAACCCGCCCGCCGGTGAGCGCGGCGACGCGTCGCACGATGCCGAGCGCCAGCGGGAATAGCGGCGGCCCGGAGAGACCGCCGGCTTCGCCGGCACGCGCGCTGCGGAGGCCGGGCGGGCGCGAGCGGGTCGTATTCGCCACGACGATCGCGTCGATGCGCGCGTCCAGCAGCGTTGCGACGAGCCGCTCGAGGCGGTCGCCGTCGACGTCCGGCGCGAGCTTCACCGCCAACGCGGGCCGCGCGCCCGGCCGCGGGACAGCGTCGATCCGAGCCAACAGGTCGGCGAGCCGCGCCGGGTCGAGGAACACCTGGCCGTTCGCGGTGTTCGGGCACGAGACGTCGAGCGTGAGATAGTCGGCATACGGTGCGAGCCGCCGCGCGAGCTGCACGAAGTCTTCCGCCGGGTCGGCGCTGTCCGCGTTCGAGGCGAGGTTGATGCCGAGCGGGATCGCCGATCGGCCCTTGCGCCGCAGCCGCCGCTCGACCGCGTCCAACCCGTCGTTCGGAAAACCCATGCGGTTGATCACCGCGCGGTCGGCGGGCAGCCGAAACACGCGCGGCCGCGGACTCCCCGCTTGCGCGCGCGGCGTCACGCCGCCGGCTTCGACGAATCCGAATCCCTGCGCCGCCATGCGATCGAACACGCGCGCGTTCTTGTCGAAGCCGGCCGCCAGACCGATCGGGTTCGACAGGCGCTGCCCGAAGAGCGACGTCGCGAGGATCGGATCGTCGCGCCTCGGCTGCGGCGGGACGAGGTTCGCCTCGAGGGCGCGCAGCGCGACCTCGTGCGCGTCCTCGGGCTCGAGCGCGTGAAGAATCGGCCGCGCGAAGCGGTAGGGGTCGAACAACGTCGTCATCGCGTGCGTTCGTGCGCTATGCGCGCCGCTGCGCGCCGCCGCCCGTCAAGAGCGAGAGCAGCCACGAAACGATCGACAGCACGAGCGCGCCCCAGAATGCCGACCAGAACCCATCGACCCACAGGCCGACGTGCAACGCGCCGACGAGCCAGAACAGCAGCGCGTTGATGACGAGCGTGAACAGCCCGAGCGTCAGGATTTCGACCGGCAGCGTGAGGATGACGAGGATCGGCTTGAGGATCGCGTTGACGATGCCCAGCACGAGCGCGGCGACCAGCGCACCCGCGATGCCGTTCACGTGGATCCCGCCGATCACGTTCGCGACGATGAGGAGCGCGATCGCGTTGACGACGAGCCGAATCAGAAATCCCATCCGTCCGGGATCGTTCGCCGAAATGGCGAGGCCGCCTCGCACGCGAGACGGCCTCGTCGAATGCGGATCCCCGAGGCGACGCTAGCGGTGGCCGCGGTCCTCGGTGCGGCGCTCGTCGTGTCGCGCGCTCGGATAGTAGCCGCCGCGTTCGCGCGGAGCGACGTAGTCGCGGCCCCGGAATTCGCCTCCGACGTACGCACCGTGCGGATGCCACCAGCCCGTGTTTCCGAAGAAGAACCCGAGGCTGATCGTCGGGCCCCAGTAGTTCCACGGATGCCCACCGTACCACGGCACGCCGCCGTAGTACGTGTACGGTGTATCGATCTCGTTCGCCGCGAGGTACGAGCCGGAGTTGTATCCGAGCACGCTCACGACCATGCCGGGCTGCAGCGTGAGGCCCGTGGGGTTGATGATCGTGCCCTGGTGGAGCTGCACGCTGTCGACGAAGCCGCGGTCGTCGCGAACTTGCAGCGCGTACGCGCCGTCGAACGACACGATGCGGCCGTGCACGTTCTCTTCGGACGTGGCGTACGACGGCTGTCCTTGCGAGTACGAGGGGACGTCCTGCGCTTGCGCTGCGAACGGCACTGCCATGAGGAACGCGGCGGCCAGCGCCGCGAGATGCTTGGAGCGCATCACCTCAGTGGTGCCCGTGCCCTTCCGCATGGCCTTGCGGCGCACGTCCGTGACCTTCGGTGCGCGCGCGACCTTCGGGCATGCGCGCTGCGGGGCCGGTATGACCGTAGTAGCCGCCGCGAGCCGCAGGCGCGACGTAGTCTCGGCCGCGGTATCCGCCGCCGACGTAGACACTGCGCATCACGGGACGGCTGTACACGCGTGCGCCGCCGTACCAGCGATACGGACCGCCGAACGCGGACCCGTGCCACCAGCCGACGTTGCCGAAGAAAAACCCGAGGCTGATCGAGGGTCCCCAGTAGTACCACGGATGCCCGCCGTACCACGGCATGCCGCCGTAGTACGTATACGGCGTATCGATCTCGTTCGCCGCGAGATACGGGCCGGCGTTGTAGCCGAGCACGCTCACGATCATGCCGGGCTGCAGCGTGATCCCGGTCGGGTTGATGATCGTCCCCTGGTGCATCTGCACGGCGTCGACGAAGCCGCGCTCGTCGCGCACCCGAAGATTGTAAGCGCCGTCGAACGAGATCACCCGCCCATGGAGGTTCTCTTCGGAACTGGCGTATGACGGTTGTCCCTGGGCGTACGAAGGCGCGTACTGCGCCTGCGCGGCCAAGGGCACCGCGATGAGGGCGGCGGCCGCGAAGGCCGCGAGATGTTTGGAGAACATGACATCCATTGAACGGACCTCTCGCCGGAAGTATTCTTACGCTTTGCTGGGAGCGGCCGGTACGCCCGCGTCGCGCGGCGGTCCCGCTACCCGCCGAGCGCGACCTTCACTTGCGATGCCAGCGTCGGAGTCATACCCTTGACCGCCGCGATCTCGTCCACGGATGCGTTGCGGATCGCCCGGACGGAGCCGAACGCCGTCAGGAGCCGGCGCTTGCGGACGGGCCCGACGCCTTCCAAGGTGTCGAGCGCCGACTTCGTCATCGCCTTGCCGCGCTTGCTGCGGTGGTGGGTGATCGCGAAGCGGTGCGCCTCATCGCGGATGCGCATGACGAGGTGGAGTCCCGACGAGCCGGGCGGCAGCACGATCGGCTCGGAATTCCCGGGCAGATAGAGCCATTCGTGCTCCTTCGCGAGGCCGGCGACGGGGATGCCCCACATGTCGAGCTCGTGCATCACCTCGACGACGGCGTTCAACTGTCCCTTTCCGCCGTCGATCAGGAGCAGGTCCGGCTTCTCGTGGAAGCGCTCGCGCCGGCGCGCTTGCGCCTCGATCGCCGCCGTCGCCGCGTCGCCGTCCGCGACCGGCGGACGGTCGGCGTCCACGCGCAGGTAGCGCAGCCGGCGGCGCAGCGTCTCCTGCATCGACGCGAAATCGTCGGGACCTTGCACGGCCTGAATCGTGAAATGGCGGTAGTCGCTCTTCTTCGGCCGGCCTTCGACGAACACGACCATCGACGCGACGGAGTTCGTGCCTTGAATGTTCGAGATGTCGTAGCACTCGATGCGGTGCGGCGGCGCGGGCAGGTCGAGCGCCGTCGCGAGCTCCGTCAGCGCACTCGCGGACGCGGTCTCGGTTGCCTCCTGGTGCACGAGGTGCGCGCGCAGGTTCTGCTCCGCGTTCTGCTTGACGAGCTTGAGGTAGTCGACGCGCTCGCCGCGCTGCGGCTCGAGCACGCGCACGCGCACGCCTTTGATCTCCGTGAGCCACGCTTCGATCACGCTCGCATCCTCGGGCAGTGACTCGACGAGGATCTCCTTCGGCACGGCGGCCTCGAAGCCGCGCCGGCGGCGGGCGCGCGCTTTCTCCGCGACGGGAGCCTGCTGGTCGCGCGCGGCGCGCAGCGCGAGCGGCGAGCCGGTGCGCTCGGCATCCGACGCCGCGTCCATGCCGAAGTTGCCGGTGCGCGACGTGTAGAACTGCTTGATGAAGTCGGAGACGATCTCCGCGTCGCCGCGCTCCGACGTCCCCTCGACGATGAAGAACTCTTGCGCGAGCAGCTTGCCGTCGCGCACGAGGAACACTTGCACGCCTGCCTGGCCCTGCGCGCGCGCCGGCGCGATCAGGTCGACGTCGATGCGCGAGCGCCACACGACCTTCTGCGCCTCGATCGTGCGGCGTACCGCGATGATGCGGTCGCGCAGCCGTGCGGCGGCCTCGAAATTGAAGTGTCCCGCCGCGTCCGTCATCTCGCGCTGCAGGCGCTCGATGAGCGGGTCGTAGTGCCCTTCGAGGAAGAGCACGACCTCGTCGACGAGCCTGTCGTAGTCCTCCTCGGACTGATAGCCGACGCACGGCGCGAGACAGCGCTTGATGTGGTACTGCAGGCACGGCCGCTTGCGGCGCCCGTCGATCGGCTCGCTGCACGTGCGCAGCGGGAACACGATGCGCACCAGGTCGATCAGCTCGCGCAGGCCGTGCGCGTTCGTGTACGGGCCGAAGTACCGTGCGCCGTCGTCCTTCACCACGCGCGTGAACACCACGCGCGGGAACGCTTCGTTCGTCACCTTGAGGTACGGAAACCGCTTGTCGTCGCGCAGCCGCACGTTGAACGGCGGCTGGTGGCGCTTGATGAGGTTCGCCTCGAGGATGAGCGCCTCGACCTCGTTCGTGACCACGATCGTGCGCACGTCGGCGACGCGCTCGACCATCTTCTGCGTGCGGTACGGGTGCGCGGCCGAGTCCTGGAAGTACGAGCGCACGCGGTTGCGCAGCGAGACGGCCTTCCCGATGTACAGGATACGGCCGTCCGGCCCGATCATCTGGTAAACGCCGGGCAGGTCGGGAAGCTGGGCGAGGGTGCGTTCGAGACGCGCCGGTTCGGCGTCCATCAAGCCATGATACCTCGCACCGGCTTCGACCGATCGAGGGCTTGACAGCTTTTCGTCCCCTGCTCTACGGTTGAGGCCAAGTACGGGCAGGGGTGCGTCTGACGCACTCGGTGCACGTCGGCATACAGCTTCGCCACGTGCGACGGCGAGTACGCACGCGGGGTGAGAATGGAGTCGTTGCATTATGGCATCGATGCCTACGATCACGGCAATTCGTGTCGGCATAACGGATGTCGACACGTCGTCAGGAGCCGGCGCACCCGGCGTTGGGCACGAGTACGTGAAGCTCGACCTCTCCGATGGTTCGACGATGACGCTGGAGGCCGGCCCCCTCCGCTCGGTACTGGCGTTCTCGTCGAGCAAGAGTATGGCAGCTCGAGTTCTTTTGAGAACTGGGTGAGCACTTCGAGCGTCAACTCGACGGGGCTCGCAATTCTCAATGCATATCAGAACTACGCGAGCGCAGGCCCGGAAGGGTATTCGCCAATCGGCATCGGGGGCTTCAACTCCAACAGCTTCATAAGCGGCCTTCTTCTCGCGGCCGGCCTGTCGCAAAGCACGGTTGACCGTATCAACGCCGACCTGGCCGGGATGAGCGGGCTGGACCCGATTGACGCGGACGCAGGAGCGGGTATGGTTGACGACTTCGGTGGCGGCAGCGGAGGCGATGACGGGAACGGCCACTTGCTTTACACGTAATCCGCCTGTGCCGCTGAACTCCGGCCGTACCGCTAGCCGCTCCGCGCTGCAACTCCATTGGTGCCGTTACATTGGCTGGACGACGGACACGTTGGCGCGCCTCGGTGGTCAACGACGCAGCGTCCGCGTCATCGCACGGCACCATCCGTATCGCCTGTGTGCGTATACAGCAGACAATCGCGTGGGTTATGCGCTGTATGACGAATCCGGACGACCGTTGCTGAAGATCGTCACCGACGGAAACGAGACAAGAACTCTACCGCACGATATGCTGATTTCGGTGGACTTGCTCCGGAACGTTCAGCTTGAAGTCGCCGTCCTAACCAATGCATTGGCGGACTGGCCGTGTGAGACGTTCGCCAAGGAGACATGCGGCACGTCGTTCATCATTCGAACTCCTTGGGACACGCAGGTGCGAGTGCGACTTGCAAACGACGGCGCATGCATCGACGTTCAGGAGCAGGCGGCGGGCGCGCCGCTCTATCGCCCGACTCATGTCGCACCATTGACGCGTCAGCACAGGCTGTATTCGACCTGGACGCGTTCCGGTGATACTTCCATCGACATCGTGCGCGTGTTCGCGGGCGGCAAAATCTACAACGGTGAATGAATCATAGCGGCGCACATCGTACCGACGTAAAATCCCACAAGAACCAGCCTCCGACCGCAGTTATGGCCGTGAGCAGGACGAGCGCCCGCACCGGCCGGCGTAGCGCGAGCGCGACCATCGGGAACGCGAGCACGATGAACGCTCCGAGCTTCGCAGCGACGCCGGGCGCGAACGGATAACATTCGTGCGGCGGCGGCGGGGCGACGGTGACGATCACGATGAGCCGTGCTGCCACCCCCGCGACCAGGCCCGCCGCAGCGAAAGCATATCCGAGAAGGACGGCCGCAGCGGTTTCGCTGAGCGTGCGGTTTGCCATCGGCCTGCTCCCCGAGCGGGCTTACGACCGCGTCGGTCGTTCTCCTGGCGAAGCGCGCCGCCGAATCCGGACGACAATCGCCGCAGCGGCAGCGAGCGCCAGGACGAGCGCGACGATCAGGAGCGCCGTTTTGTGCAACGCGCCGATGATCGCGTCGAGGTTGTGCCCCGCGACGTTGCCCACGTACGCGAGGGCGAAGCAGAAGATCGCGGACCCGAGCAGCGTGAACGGAAAGAAGTAGTGCGGCTCCATCCGCGAGATCCCGGCGGGCAGCGAGGAGATGCCGCGGATGAACGGCACGAACCGGCACCAGAAGACGGTCGCCTTGCCGTAGCGCTCGAAGAACGCGTGGATGCGGTCGTACTCGTGCTGGTGGAAGCGGATGTACTTGCCGTAGCGGTGCACGAAGGGCAGCCCGCCGTAGTAGCCGACGGCGTAGAGGATCGACGTGCCGAGCAGCTCGCCCACCGTCGCCACGACCGCGACGCCGACCCACCCGGGCAGCGGCCCGAGCGGCGGCAGGTGGCCCTGGGCCGCCAGGCCTCCGGCGGTCGGCACCATCACTTCGAGCGCGGCCGGGAACCCGAGATTTCCAAGCAGCACGACGAGCAGCAGCCCGGCGTAGCCGAAGTGCACGATCAGGTCGTGCAGCGTCTGCGTCAGGTGCTCCACGAGCGCCTCAGGATCTCGGCGGCGAGCCCGCCGCCTTCGTCGCGGATCGCCTCGAAGAGGTCGATCGGCTCGATCTCACGGTCGCCGGCGATGCGCTCGGCGATCTCGACGATCTTGCGCACGCGCGGGGTGACCAGGATGCCTTCCCACGTGCGCCCGTCGCCGGTGCCGAGCGCGCGCTTCACTTCAGCGTGCACACGCGCCGGCTCGATGCGCTCGTTCGCCAGAAGGCGGTCGATGCTGCCGTCGTGCTCCTCGAGCAGCGCGTAGAGCATGTGCTCGGCGCCGACGTAATAATGATTGTGGTTGCGGCACTCTTGCTCGGCCGCGCGCAGCACGCGGCGCGCCGCCGGACTGAATCGTGAGAACAACCGCGCCGGGTTGGCCCCGCGACGCCGTGGGACCTCCCCGGGGCAGGCACCTGGTCGGGGCGGCAGGATTTGAACCTGTGACCTCTGCGTCCCGAACGCAGCGCTCTACCAAGCTGAGCTACGCCCCGTAGCCGTTCCGTCGTCCCGTGCGAAGGACAAAAGCCCCGAATTCGTAGAGCCGAGAACCTCTCCTCCCGCGCGGGAACAACACCGACCGCACCGAATCTGCGAGACGGTTTCATGCGCTACCTCATCGTCGGTTGCGGCCGCGTGGGCTCGACGCTCGCCAAGCTGCTCGTCGCCGACAAGCACGACGTCGTGGTCGTGGACGAGAATCCGGCCGCGTTCAAACGCTTGGGAAACCGGTTCGCCGGTCAGGTCGAGGTCGGGACCGGCATCGACTACGACGTGCTCAAGCGCGCGGGTGCCGAGCGCGCCGACGGCTTCGTCGCGGTGACCGACGGCGACAACCGCAACGTGATGGCCGCGCTGATCGCCCAGAAGATGTTCCGCATCCCGAAGATCGTGTGCCGGATCTACGATCCGCCGCGCGGGCAGCTCTACCGCGAGCTCGGCGTCGAGACGTTCTCCCCGACGACGCTCGGGGCGCAGATCATCCGCGACCGCCTGCTCGACAACGCGTACGCGTCGCGCCCGACGTTCGACTTCGGACGCCTCAGCTCGCTGGTGGCGACGGTGTCGCGCGCGCAGGCCGGCAAGCGCGTCGCCGACGTCGAGGTCGACGGCCTCGTGCGCATCGCCGCGATCCGCCGCCTGGGCAGCGTGAGCGTGGCGGCGCCGAACGACGCGCTGACCGAAGGCGATGAGATCAACGCGATCGTCGCGCCCGAGGCGCTCTCGCAGTTCGCGGCGGCGTTTGCTTCGGCGCGTCCCGAAACGCGCTTGAGCGCGTAGCGCCGTGTTCATCTTGATCGTCGGCGGCGGCAAGGTCGGAACCTACCTCGCGCGCGGATTGATGAAGCAGCAGCACGAGGTCGTCGTCATCGAGAAGGACGCGCGCAAGGCGCAGATGATGACGAACCTGCTCGAGACCGACGTCGCGGTCGTCGGCGACGGCTGCGACCCGAACGTGCTCTCGCAGGCGGGCGTGCAGCGCGCCGACGTCGTGGTCGCGGACACGGGCGACGACGAGGACAACCTCGTGGTCTGCATCATCACGAAGAAGCATTCCTCGGCGCGCTGCATCGCGCGCGTCAACAACCCGAAGAACAAGCTCATCTTCGAGTCGCTCGATGCCGAGCGGCCGGTCAGCGTCATCTCGTCGACCGAGCTGATCCTGGAGATGATCGAAGAGCGGGTGAACGCGGCGGGCCCGGCAGTCTAGTCGCGCCGCGGGTGCGCGTGATGGAGGGGCGACACCCTTCCGTCAGGAGACGCGCATGATGCAAACGCAGTGGCCCGGGCTGGGCCCGAAACTCGACGTCACGTCGCTCGACGCGGCGGCCGGCGGCGGTCCCTCGCTCTGGGCGAACGACGCCGCCGCGCGCGGCGTCACCTCACCGCCCGGCGATGCGATCGGCCGCTCGTGGTGGAGCTGCGGCACCGCGAACGCGAACGCGGGGCTCGGCTCGCTGCTTGGCGGCGCGGCGAACGGCGGCGGAAGCAGCTCGCTGTTCGGCATCTTCTCGAGCATCGTCTCGGTGCTGCAGCAGCTCGCGGGCGCGCTGCTGCAGCCGGGCGGCGGAGCAGGCGCGCAAACGCAGTCGCCGTGGCAGCAGCAGTCGCCGTGGCAACAGCAGTCGCCGGGGCAACAGCAGTCGCCGTGGCAGCAGCAGTCGCCGTGGCAGCAGCAGTCGCCGTTGCAGCAGCAGTCGCCGTGGCAGCAGCAGTCGCCGCACACGCCGCCGTGGCAGAGCGCGGTGCCCGGCGGACCGGAGCAGCGGTTCGCCGACGTCGACGTCAGCTCGACGGGCGATCCGCACCTCGCGGAGGTCGGCACGCGCGCCGGAAACGGCGCGAACCGTGGCGTCGACGCGCACTGGGACAGCATGACCTCGCACGAGGACCTCGTGCACACCGATCAGATCGAAGGCGGCTACCGCGTGTCCACCGCGGTGACGCAGCCCGACGCGAGCGGTGTCACCTCGAACCGCAGCGCGTCGGTGCACGCGAACTTCGGCCAGGACGACGTGACGATGAACCGCGACGGCACGTACCGGATCTTCAGCGACGGGCGCGCGCTCGTGCTCGGGAAGGGCGAGTCTGCGACGCTCGCCGGCGGCGAACGCGTCGACGTCGCGCAGGACGGCTCGGTCACCGTGAACGCCGCGAACGGCGCCGCGACCGTGTCGACGACGCTGCGCAGCACCGGTGCGGGCGTCGACGTCACGACGCACGCTCACGACGTCGCGCTCGGCGGCGACGCGATCGCGCACGGTTAATGCGTGTGCGTGAAGTTCCCCAGGGCGACGCCGAGGCGCGCGATGCGGCCCAGCGCGTCGCGCATGCCGATCGGATCCGCGGGTCGCCCGACCTGAGCGAAATACCGCTCGGGGTCAATGTTCAGCGTGCGAGTCTGCACCATCGCGACGCGGTGCGCGCGCAGGAAGCGTTCCAGCGCCTCAACCTCTTCGCGATCGTCCGTCACGCCCGGATGCGTGAGGTAGTTCAGCGACACGCGCAGGCCGCGCGCGGAAGCGAGCGCGATCGACGCGAGCACGTCGTCGAGGTCGTAGCCGGCAGGCCGGTAATATGCGGCGTAGACGCGGGGACGGAACGAGTTCAGGCTGATGCGCACCGCCTGCAGACCGGCGTCGATCAGCCGCTCGAGGCTCTTCGGCAGGGAGCCGTTCGTATTCAGCGTTGATCGTGCCGTTCGGCCGGACCGCGCGGATGCGCTCGATCGCGCGCTCGATCGTCGTCACGCGCAGCAGCGGCTCGCCTTCGCAGCCTTGCCCGAACGATACGATGCCGTGCGGCACGCGCTCGAGGTGCCGGATCGCGATGCGCGCGATGTCGCCGGCGTCCGCCTCGAACGCGACGCGCGTCTGCGGCGAAGGCAGCCCGGCATCCGGCGCGAGCTCGGAGATGCAGCCGACGCACGCCGCGTTGCAGCGCGGCGAGACGGGCAGCGCCGCCTCGCCGCGCTCGAGAAAGACGTTCTGCGCCGTGAAGCAGCCGTACTCGCGCGCGCACACGCCGAGCTGGGCGAGCGTGCGATTCCGCGGGTCCTCCGCCTGCCGCTCGCGCACGCGTTCCTCGAGGTCGCCGGCGGCGAAGTAGCGCGGCGTCCAGTCTTCGCTCTCGTCGGTGCGCATCGCAGCGACGTGGAGCGCGTCGTCGACGACGCACGCGAAGGTGTACCCGAAGAGGGGCAACGCGGGCGCGTCGGGGCCGCTGCGGTACGCCGGCAGCAGCAGCCGCGTGTACCCGGCCGGCAGCAGCACGGAGAGCGCGGTGCGGCGCTCGACGATGCCGCCGGCGAGCAGCGGCAGCCGTCCGGGCAGCATCGCGGTGACGGTGCCGGGCGGCGCGGGGATCAGCTCGTCGCGGTCCGGCGGGCGTTCGATGCCGCCGTCGGCGAGCGGCGAGCGCGTCTCGTCGAAGTAGATGCGGCCTCGCGTGTCCGTGTAGGCGAGACCGGTCATGCGACGATGCGCTCGAACTCCATCACGGCATCGCCGATCAGCGTCGCGCGCCCACCCAGCGTCCAACGAACCTCCAGCGCGCCGCCGGGAACGTGCAGCGTGACCGGCGAGCGCGCATCGCCGGCCGCGATCAGCACGGCCGCCACGGCGACGGCGCCGGTTCCGCAGGCTTGCGTCGCGCCGGCGCCGCGCTCCCAGTGCCGCACGCGCCAACCCTCGCCGCTGCGCGCGACGAAGTGCACGTTCGTCCCGTGCGGGTACCGCGCGTCCGTCTCGATGCGCGGTCCGTCGGCTTCGAGGCGCACGCGCGCGACGTCGTCGACGCGAACGACGACGTGCGGGTTTCCGAGATCGACCGGCACGGCGCGGAAGCCGCCGACGAGGTGCGGCTCGCCGACCCGCGGCTCGCCCATCTCGACGGCGACGCGATACGGCGTGCGCGAGAGGATCGTCGTGCCGATGGGGCCCGCCAACGTCTCGACCGTCGCCGACGAGCGCGCGTCGTGCTCGTCGAGATAGCGCGCGACGCACCGCATACCGTTCCCGCACATCTCCGCCTCGCTGCCGTCGGCGTTGATGATCCGCATGCGTGCGTCGAATCGTTCGGACCTCGCGACGAGCAGCACGCCGTCCGCGCCGAGCCCGTGCACCGGGTCGCAGACGCGACGCGCGAACGCGACGGGATCCTCGAGCGGGGCGTCGCGCTCGTCGACGAGCACGAACTCGTTCCCGGTGCCGCTCGTCTTGACGACGGGCACGCCGGCCGTCATGGCGCGGCGCTCTCGCTCGGCTCGGGCACGAGCGGCGTGGTGACGGGACCGTTCGGCGAGATCGTGGACACGGCGTGCTTGTAGATCAGATGCGCGCGCTTTTCGTATTCGAGCACGATCGTGAACGAGTCGAAGCCCTTGACCACGCCGCGCAGCTGGAAGCCGTTGACGAGGTAGATCGTCACGGGAACCGCTTGCCGCTTCACCTCGGCAAGGTACGCGTCTTGCAGCGTCGGCGGCCGCGCGGCGCCGGTGGGGACGGGCATCCCACAGCGTTAGGCCCAGCGCGGGAGTGCTCCCGCCTCCGCCGCGGCGCGGGCGAACGGGTCCGCGCGTTCGGACGCGTCGATCCGCACGACGCCGCGCTCGGTGCGGAACCACGTCGCCTGACGCTTCGCGTAGCGAAGCGTGTTGCGGATCAGGTGCGCACGCAGCTCGGCGGACGTCGCGAACCCCGCAAGATATGCGAGCGCCTCGCGGTAGCCGACGGCGTCGGCGGCGACCGCCGTCGCGCCGATCCGCGCGGCTTCGTCGAGGAATCCGGCCGCCAGCATCGCATCGACGCGCCGCTGCGATGCGTTCGGCGAGCACGGCGCGCGGTACGTCGAGGTACAGCTTGCGGTATGCGATGCCGAGCGATCGCAGCGTGCGGGCGCTGCCCGGTGCGCCCGCTGCGCGTTCGCCGGCGCGCGCGCTGAGCGCGATTTCGAGCGCGCGCGCCACGCGGTACGGGTCCTTCGGCACGGTCGCCCGCGGCGGCCGCAGGGCGCGCACCCACTCGGCGAGCACGTCGACCGGATGCGTGCGCGCCTCACGCGCAAGCCGCTCGCGCAGCGCCGGATCGAATGCGGGCGACAGCTCGACGTCGCCCGCCAGCGCGCGGACGTAGAAGCCCGTGCCGCCCGCGACGATCGCGCGCCGTCCGCGCGCGTGGATGTCATCGATCGCGTTCAGCGCGTGGGTGACGAATCGCGCCGCGGAATACCGCTCCGCCGGATCGACGAATTCGACCAGATGGTGCGGCACGCGCGCACGATCGTCGCTCGACGGCGCCGCCGTGCCGATCGGCATGCCGCGATAGATCTGGCGCGAGTCCGCGCCGACGATCTCGGCGCCGAACCGCTCCGCGAGCGCGAGCGCGAGCGCGCTCTTTCCGGACGCCGAAGGGCCGGTGACGATCAGAACTCCGGGGATCACATCCGTTTGAAGAGCCGCGCGATGGCGTTGCTTTCGAGCCGTGCGATCGTCGGGCGGCCGTGCGGGCAGTGCATCGGGTTCTCGCACCGCTGCAGCCGCTCGACGAGCGCCGTCATCTCGGGGTACTCGAGCCGTTCGCCGGCGCGCACGACCGAATGGCATGCGAGCGACGCCCACACGCGCTGATCCGGATCGAGCCCGCGCACGTCGTCGGAGAGGCACGCGACGAACTCGGCGACGTCGAACGCGCGCGTCTTGCCGGCGTGGACGAGGCGCGCGGGCGTCGCGGTGATGCGGTACGTCCGCTCGCCGAAGCGCTCGACGTGCAGTCCGCCGGCCTCGAGTGCGGCGCGCGTCGCTTCCAGTCGCTCCGCTTCTTCGGGCCGCACCTCGAACGCGTGCGGCACGAGCAGCGGCTCGGCGGCGACGTGCGCGCGCGCGTTGGCGACGATCTGCTCGAAGACGATGCGCTCGTGCGCCGCGTGCTGATCGACGAGGACGACCGCATCGCCGTCCGTCGCGAGAATGAACGAGCGGTCGATCTGCGCCAGCACGCGCAACGTCGCGCCCGGCGCGACCTCCGACGCCTCGCGCGCGGGCAGCAGCACGTCGGCCCACTCGGCCGCCGGCGCGATCAGCTCCCGCGCCGGCGGCGCGAACGAGATCGAGCGCTCGAGCCGTTCGACGGCGCCGCGCCGGAGAGCCGCGGCGATCGCGTCCTTCACGGCGGCCACGACACGATCGCCGTAACGGAGGCGCACGTCGCTCTTCGTCGGGTGCACGTTCGGGTCGACTTCGTCCGGCGGCAGCGAGAGGTGGAGCACGCCGTACGGATGGCGCCCGACCATCGCAAACGTCCGGTACGCCGCGAGCCACGCACCGCTCACCAGCGTGCTGCGCAGCAGCCGGCCGTTGACGAACAGAACCTGACTGCGCCGATCCGGGCGGTCGTCGCCCGGCGAGCTGACCCAGCCGCGCACGGTCGCGTGCCGCTCGGTCGAATGCACGCCGAGCATCGCGCCCGACGACGCGCCGAACACGTGGCGCAGCCGCGGCGCGAGATCGTCACCGGCGGGAAACGCGAACGCCGTGCGCCCGTCGTGATCGAGCGAGAACGCGATGTCCGGATACGCAAGGGCGAACGTGGCGAGCCATGACGCGATACGGGAGAACTCCGCCGCGGGAGAGCGAAGGTACTCGCGGCGCACGGGGACGTTCACGAAAAGATCGCGCACCACGACGCGCGTGCCGGCCGGACCCGCGAGCGGGCGCGCGTCGCCGATCGACTCGGCATGCGCCTCGATCGCGGTCGCGACCTCGGCATCCGCGCACCGCGAGACCATCGTGATGCGCGCCACCGCGGCGATCGACGCAAGGCCCTCGCCGCGGAAGCCGAGCGTGCCGACGCGCGCGAGATCGCCGGCTCCGTCGAGCTTCGAGGTCGCGTGCCGCATCACGGCGAGGCGCAGCTGATCCGGCGCGATGCCCACGCCGTCGTCGGCGACCTCGATCTCCTTGAGCCCGCCGCCCCGCACGCGCACCGTGATGCGCGTCGCGCCCGCGTCGAGCGCGTTCTCGACGAGCTCCTTCACGACCGACACAGGCCGTTCGATCACCTCGCCGGCGGCGATCTGACCGATCGTCTCGGGATCGAGCAGACGGATCATGCGCGCGGACGTTCAACGGCCGGGTGGGCGCTTCCGGCGCGCAGGGCACGGCGTCAGCGCACGGGCGGCGGCACGATCTCGTCGACGGCGATCTCGCAGTCCGCTAACGCCGCGGGCGCGACCCGACCGCCGCGCTGCACGATGCGGTGGGACGCGAACGCGCCGTCGCGCGGCTCGCGAAACGCTTCGACCGCGCTCGTGGACGAGGTCGACGATCCAATACTCGCGTGCACCGCTGCGCGCGTACGCGCGCAGCTTCCGGCCGAGGTCGTACGACAGCAAGAACCACGCGACTTCGACGACGAGCAACGCGTCGCCGGCCGTCGGATAGGCATTCGGACGAAGCCTTCGACGGTGACCGGTCCGACCGAGTCGCCGTCGAGATCGACCGCGCGCAGCTGCATGACACTCACCAACGGTCGCGCACTCGCATTGCCGCGCCGCGACCGATCATGACGCTATGCTGACCGCGTACGCGCGACGGCTCCTGCGGGCGCACGGCGCCTGCCGTTGCAGTTGGGGGTTTGGGCACGCGGGCGGACGTTTGTCGGATCGGCGAACGTTCTAATGCAACTCGAACAGCAGCGGCTGCTCGATGACAGCGGGCTTCGCGAGCTTGCCCTTCAGCGGGACGGTCGTTTCGACGGTCGGCCGCCCCTCGAGGGCCGAGGCGACCTCGCGCGCGCGCGCGACGACCGCCGGCGGAAGTCCCGCCATGCGCGCGACCTCGATTCCGAACGAGCGCGACGACGACCCGGGCAGCACGCGGTGCGAGAACACCGGCGCGCCGCCCTTCGTGCTCTCGACGGCGGTGATGTGAAAGTTCGCGACGAGCGGCCAGCGCTCTGCGAGATCGACGAGCTCGTGGAAGTGCGTCGCGAAGAGCACGATCGGCGCGCGGGTCTCGCGCTCGAGCAGATACTCGCAGATCGCCTGCGCGATCGCGAGGCCGTCGACCGTTCCAGTGCCGCGCCCGATCTCGTCGATCAGCAGCACGCTGCGCCCGGTCGCGCGACGCAGGATGTTCGACGCCTCCGCCATCTCGATGTAGAACGTCGACTGTCCGGAGGCGAGATCGTCGCCCGCGCCGATGCGCGTGAAAATGCGATCGACCACGCCGAGGCGCGCCGAGCGCGCCGGGATGAACGAGCCGATCTGAGCGAGGACGACGAGCAGCGCGGTCTGCCGCAGGTACGTCGACTTGCCGCCCATGTTTGGACCCGTGAGCAGGACGAAGCGTGCGCGCTCGACGCCGGCGTGCAGGTCGTTCGGCACGAACGCCGCGCCCAGCAGCGCCTCCATCACCGGATGACGGCCGTCGACGAACTCGACGACGCTCTCCTCGACGAACTCGGGGCGCACGTAACCGCGCTCGCCAGCGACGTGCGCGAGCGAGCAGTACGCGTCGAGCTCCGCCAGCGCATCGGCGGTGACGAGCAAATCGTCGACGCGCGCCGCGAGGCGCTCGACGAGGTTCTCGTAGAGCACCTGCTCCAGTCGCTGCTGCCGCGACTCCGCGGACGCGATCGCCGCATCGAGCTCGCGCAGCTCGGGCGTGACGTACCGTTCGCCGTTCGCGAGCGTCTGCTTCCGGGTGTAGTCGGGCGGCACCGCGGCAGCGTGCGCTTTCGGAATCTCGATCGCGTATCCGAAGGCCGACGCGTACTTGACGCGGAGCGGCTTGATGCCGGTGCGCTCGCGCTCGCGCTCCTCGAGGGCCGCGATGCGCGTCCGCGCGTCGCCGCGCAGGGCAACGCACTCGGCGAGGTCGGCGCTCGCTTCCGGGCGGATGACGCCGCCGTCCGCCAGCGTCGCAGGCGGCTCGTCGACCAGGGTGCTCTCGAGATCGGCGCGCAGCGTATCGAAGTCACCGACGCGCGCGGCGATCGATCGCATGCCGTCGGGCAGCGCCTCATCGCGCAACGCGTCGCCGATCGGATCGAGCAGCGAGAGCGTCCGGCGCAGTGACGCGAGATCCCGCGGCAGCGCGCGACGGAACCGCACCTTCTGCGCGATCCGCTCCAGATCGAAGCACCCGTGCAGGACGTCCTGCAGTGCGAGGCGGCGCGACGCGTCGCGCACGAGCGACCTCCACGCAGTCGGCGCGCGCGCCGATCGCCGCGGCATCCACGAGCGGGCCGAGTATCCAGCGCCCGAGCAGCCGCGAGCCCATCGCGGTGCGCGTGCGGTCGATCGTCGCGAGCAGCGTCGCGCGCGCGTTCGCGCCCAGCGCTTTCGTCAGCTCCAGGTTCTTACGCGTGTTCGGGTCGAGCGCGAGAAACGTCGCCTGGCGGTAGAACCGCGCCTCGCGGAGCGTCGCTCCTTCGCTCGACTGCACGGAAACGCGGCGCACGAACGCGCCGAGCGCGTCGAGCGCGCGGTGCATCGCAAGGGACGCGTCGAGCGAGAACGCGTCGATGGGATCGCGCACGCGCTCGCCGACGAGCGCCAGCACCGGCGCGGTGATCCGCGTGCGCGCGGCGTCCAGCGCGGACTCGAGCGTCGCGCGCACGTCGGCGGGGACGTCGGCGACGAGCTCCGCCGGATCGATGCGCGCGATCTCCGCCAGCGCGTCGTCGAGCGCGGCGTCACCGTCGAACGCGGTCGCCGCGACGTGTCCCGTCGAGACGTCGGCGTGCGCGACGGCGACGACGTCGTCGATCGCGGTAACCGCGGCAAGATAGTTGTGCGCGGAGCGCTCGAGGATGTGCTCCTCGAGCAGCGTCCCCGGCGTGACGACGCGCACGACGTCGCGGCGCACGAGCTTGTTCGGCACCGGCGGCTCGAGCTGCTCGGCCAGCGCGACGACGCGCCGCTGCGCGACCAGCTTTGCAAGGTAGCCGTCCAGCGCATGGTGCGGCACGCCCGCCATCGCGACGCGCCGGCCGCCGCCGGCCTCCTTCGACGTCAGCGCGATCGACAGTGCCCGCGCGATCGTCTCGGCGTCGTCGCCATACGCTTCGTAGAAGTCGCCGACGCGTGACAGCAACAGCGCCTCGGGATACCGGTGCTTCATCCCGAAGTACTGCTCGAGCATCGGCGACCACGGCGTGGTGGTCGTCGTCATCCGAGCCGTAACCGCATCCCACGCCGATTCCCGCCGCTCGGACCGCGCTCCCTGTGGACAGCGTGTGCACACAGAGCGAACCTGCGCCCTTGTCGGGTGTCATCCTGAGCTTGTCGGGTGTCATCCTGAGCTTGTCGGGTGTCATCCTGAGCTTGTCGGGTGTCATCCTGAGCTTGTCGAAGGGCGTGCGGTGCAACGTCGTCTGATCGTCACCGTCGACGACTTCGGACTCTCCGTTCCGGTGAACGAAGCGATCGAACGCGGACATCGCGACGGCATCGTGACGGCCGCGAGCCTGATGGTCGCGGAGCCCGCGGCGGCCGACGCCGTCGCGCGCGCGAAGGCGAACCCGTCGCTGGGCGTGGGCCTGCACGTCGTCGTCGTCGCCGGCAGCCCCGTGCTCCCGGCCGAGCGCATCCCGGATCTCGTCGGGCCCGACGGCCGCTTCTCGTCGCAGCTCGCGCGCGCCGGCGTGCGGTACTTCTTCAGCCGGCGCGCGCGGCGCCAGCTCGAGGCCGAGATCCGCGCGCAGTTCGCCGCGTTCGCCGCGACGGGGCTTGCGTTCGACCACGTGAACGCGCAGTGCCACTACCACCTGCACCCGACGGTGCTCGGCATCGTGCTGAAGGTCGCGCGCGAATACGGCCGCCCCCCGATGCGCATCCCCGACGAACGTTTGCGCCGTCCTGGCGGCGACGCACGCGCGCGTGGCTCCGTGCTTCGCGCCCTTCATGCACGCGATGAAGGCGCGCATGCGCGCGAGCGGGGTCGCGCACAACGATCACATCTTCGGTTTCACCGAGACGGGCCGCATGACGGAGGGCCGCGTGCTCGGCTATCTCGGGGCGCTGCCGTCGGGGACGACCGAGATGTACTTTCACGCGGCGACGGGACGCTGGCCCGGAATCGCGCGCGACTTGGAGTCGTACCGCTTGGAGGACGAGTTCGCCGCGCTCACCAGCCCGCGCGTCGCGGACGCCGTGCGCGCGAGCGGCGCGCGCACGATCGCGTTTCGCGACGTCGCCGATGCGCGCTGACGCGCGCGGCGCCGCCTCCGTGCTGGCGATGACGGCGTGCGTCGCGAGCATCGGGTACACGGCGTTCGCGCTGACGCGTGTCTTCGCGTTCACGAAGCGCGTGGCGGTGCAACGCCGGCGCTCCGAGGCGGCCGCCGGCTCGTCGTCGCCCCGGGATGCCGCGCTGCCGTCGATCACGGTGCTGAAGCCGGTGCGCGGCGTCGAACCCGAGCTGTTCGAGAACCTCGCGTCTTTCTGCGCGCAGGACTACCCGGCGTACGACGCGGTGCTCGGGACACTCGATGCGGACGATCCCGCCCTCGGCACGCTGTATGGGGTCGCGAGCACGTCGCCGGCGCGCGTGCGCGTGGTGACCGGCGACGGCGTGTCACGGCACCGCAACCCGAAGATGGCGACGCTCGCGCCGATGCTGCCGCACGCGCGCGGCGACGTTCTCGTCATCGCCGACAGCGACATGCGCGTCACGCGCGATTACCTTCGCGCCGTCGCGGCCGCGTTCGCAGACCCGGACGTCGGCGCGGTGACCTGCGTGTACCGCGGCGAGCCCGTGAACGCCGGTATCGCGCCCGCGCTCGGCGCGATGTGGATCACGGAGCAGTTCGTGCCGTCCGTGCTCGTCGCGCGCACCATCGAGCCGATGACGTACTGCTTCGGCGGTACGATGGCCGTGCGCCGTGACGTGTTCGAAGCGATCGGCGGCGTCGACGCGCTCGGGCGGCACCTTGCCGAAGATCACGCGCTGGGATTTCTGGTCGCGGCGAGCGGGCGCCGCGTCGCGCTCGCCGACTACGTGGTCACCGCGGCGGTGAACGATGCGACCGTGCGGGACTTGCTGCAGCACGAGCTCCGCTGGGTGCGCACGATCCGGTCGGTGCGCCCGGCGTCGTACGGCGGGATCCTCGTGAGCTTTCCGCTGCCGCTGGCGGTGATCGCGTTCGCCGCCGCGAGAAATCGGCGTGCGGCGCGCGGAGCGCTGATCGCCGCGGTCGGCGTGCGCCTCGCGCTGCACGTCGCGCTGCGCCGTCTGGGTTCACGCGGCCCCGCGGCGCTCATCCCGCTGCGCGAAGCGCTCGGGCTCGGCCTGTGGGTGGCCGGGTTCTTCGGTCGTTCCGTTCGCTGGCGCGACATCGTCCTCTCGACGTCCCAGGGACCGACGGCACCGAACGACGACCGCAAACACTGAGGGCCCCGTCGCACGTTGCGGCCGGGACCCTCTTGTTTCTAAGCCATCGGATTTCTCCGCCGATATGATCCCACGCGCCTCGGTGCGCTAAACACGCTCGCCCGCACCGGGAGCGGGCGTGCTCCGGGCGTCCGTGTCAGACGGCGAGCAAGTCGATGACCGGCGCGTCGACCGGTTCGCCGGGCGCATCGAACGCGCGAGCGCGCGCGACGCACGTGCCGCGTACGCCCCACACGGACGACGACTCGACGCGCACGTCCGCCCACGGGCGCGCGAGGTCGGGCTCCGCCTCGACCATCGGAAAGTTCACCGTGACGTTGTCGATCGTCTTGGCGCTCAGCTTCGCGCGGTCTTTGCGCGAGAGGCCGTGTACGAGTGCGCGCACCGTCGTGCCGACCTTGCGCGCATGGTATTCCTGGACCGCCGCGTCCTGGACCGCGACGAGACGCCGGAAGCGCTCCTGCGCGACGTCCGCGGGGACCGGGTTCGCGGCGTGCCACACGGCAGCCGGCGTGCCGCGGCGCGGCGAATACACGAACATGTACGCGTTCGCGAAGGTCCCGGTCGCGCAGACGTCGAGCGTGGCCTGAAAGTCCGCTTCGGTCTCGCCGGGGAAGCCGACGATGAGATCGGTCGTGATCGCCCAGCTCGAATTGTGCGCCTTGAACTCCGCGATCCGCTCGAGAAACTGCTCGATCGTGTACTTTCGGTTCATGCGCCGCAACATCGCGTTCGAGCCCGACTGCAGCGCGAGGTGGAAGCGCGGGTTCATCTTCGGCAGCGTCGCGACCGTGCGCGCCAGCTTCCCGGTGAGGTCCTTCGGGTGCGAGCTGATGAACGCGACGCGCTCGACGGCGCCGATCGCGCAGACCTCCTGCACGAGATCGGCGAAGTCGGCACCGCTCGCCGGCTCCTTGTAGGCGTTGACGGTCTGACCGACGAGCGTGAACTCGCGCGCACCGCGCTCCGCCTTCGACCGGATTTCAGCGAGGATCTCGCGCATCGGCCGATGATCGAAGCGGCCGCGGACATGCGGCACGATGCAGAAGGTGCAGTAGTACGAGCACCCGCGCTGCACGTTGACGAACGCGCGCAGCGCGTCATACGGCCCGGCTATGCCGACGCCTTCGCCGCCCATGACGGTCTCGATCTCGCGGTCGACCGACACTTCGTCCTCGGGATAGTCCGCGCGCCACGCGGCGAGCGCGTCGCCGAGCGCGCCGAGCTCGCGCGTGCCGAACACGCCGTCGACGTGCGGCACGATGCGCCGCATGCGATCTTTGTCTTGTTCCGCCAGGCAGCCGGTCACGACGACCTTCACCGACGGGTCGGCGTCCTTCACGGCCTTCCAGTGCGCGATGCGCCCGTATGCTCGACGCTCCGCGTTGTCGCGCACGGTGCACGTGTTGAGCACGAGCACCGACGCGTCTTCCGGCCGCTGCGCGAGCGTGAAGCCCGCCGAGATCGCACGGCGCTGAATGTCCTGCGAGTCGGCCTCGTTCATCTGACAGCCGTGCGTTTCGATGTAGATTTGCGCCACCGCACGGATAGGCTTCGACACGGCCGGAGGATTCGCCTCAATCCCTTGCCGTCCACGGGCTCCTGGACGAGTTTGGCAGGATTCCTCGCAGCCCACATACCAACCGCATACATCATCGGGCGTCCAGACTGTCCCTGATGTGTCCAAGACCGGCGAGGACCTTCCGCGAACCGAGCAGCCTCGAGCGCGCCTTTCTCCGGATTGTTGCGCGTGGTTATGAGCAGATCGAACGGCAAGTCGAGTGTTGCAGGATTGCCGATTACGATCCAACGGGCTGGTGTGACGTGCGGGTCGTCGCAGGGCCGCCGTCGCCGGTGCGATTTCACGCCGCAGGTCCTGCGTTACGCGAGAGCGACGGCGAGAATGTCGTCCGCTACATCGACACAATGCTCGCCGTAAACGCGGAAGGGTTCCTTGAGTCCGTTGAAATCGTCCGTTATGCAGGCGAGATGGCCAACCCCTATAGCCTTTTCGTCGATGCTGCAGCCGCAGAGAAGCTCGCCAATCCGCCGTGTGGAAGCCTTGATTCACCGGCTCAGTCGTTGTCCGGGATTTCGGATGGCACCTCGGTCTCGAATTCGGCGATCGTCTTCTTCGTTTCTATCGTTGCAAACGCACGCGCGGGTCACCGTGTTCCGGAGGAGAGCAGCGTGAGCAGGTCGAGCGGAAGGTACAGCCGCGTTCCGATCATGGTCGGCCCGGCGCCGTAGTCGACGGACTTGCCGTCCACGCGGTATGCGGCGATGCCCATGCGCGCCGTCACTTCGTGTCCGGAGTAGCGGATCACCAACCGTTCGCCGTCGATACGGATCGCGCTCTTCGGCACGTAGTCCTCGGCCGGCGCGACGACGCTCGGCCGCGGCGCCTCGACGTCCGGCTGGAGCACGACGTCCGTCCGCGTCTGCGGCCAGACGGTCACCTCGCGCGTGATACGCATGCGCGCGCCCCGAACGGAGAGCTCGTGCGTGCCGGCGGGGACGGCGAAGGTTCCGTCCTTCGCGCGCGGCGGCTTCACGCCGTCGATGAAGACCGCGCCGCCGGCGTCGCCGTGGATCGCGATCGAGCCGAGCCCCGCACGAAGGCCACCGCGCGCCGGATCGAGCTTCGTCGAACTGACCGTCGTCTGCGAAGCGACGACCGTGACGTCGAGCTGCAGCGGGTTCCAGCCGGTCTTCGTGATGCCGAGCGTGTGGCGGCCGGTCGCCAGCGCACCGGCGACCAGCGGCGTCCGCCCCACGTACGTGCCGTCGATCCACACGTCGGCTCCCGAGGGGAGCGTCGTCACGTAGAGCGACCCGGTCGGGGAGGCGGCGAGCAGGACGAGGCACGCTGCGACCGCCGCGAGGCGACGGAGCATATCGATGGAACCTTGGGCGGTCATGGCCGAAGCCCTCGCACCGTCCCTGCGCGTGCGGCCCGCGACCGTCGCGGTCGTCGGCCGCCCGAACGTCGGGAAGAGCGCGCTGTTCAACCGCCTGCTGGGGCAGCGGCTCGCGATCGTCGAGGACACGCCGGGCGTGACGCGCGACCGGCTGTACGCGCTGGCGGAATGGCGCGATCGGACGTTCACGCTGGTCGACACGGGCGGCATCGAGACGGACACCGATCCGCACGACACGATCGCACGCGGCACGCAAGCGCAGGCGGAGTCCGCCGCGCGCGATGCCGACGCGATCGTGTTCGTCGTCGACGCACAAGACGGGCTCACGCCGCTCGACGAGGAGGTCGCGCACATCCTCCGGCGCTACCGGCGGCCCGTGATCCTCACGGCGAACAAGATCGAGTCGCCGAAGGCGGCGGCGTCGATCCATGCCGAGTTCGGCGGGCTCGGATTCGGCGAGCCGTACGGCGTGTCGGCGCTGCACGGCGAGGGCACCGGAGATCTGCTCGACGCGATCGTCGAGCGGCTGCCGTCCGAGGATGCACTCGATGCCGGCGAAGCGGAACTCTCGCTCGCGCTGATCGGGCGGCCGAACGTCGGCAAGTCGTCGCTGCTGAACGCGCTGCTCGACGAAGAGCGCGCCATCGTCTCCGACGTCCCGGGCACGACGCGCGATGCGATCGACACCCTGTTCACGTGGAAGACTCGCACGTTCCGGCTGATCGACACGGCCGGCGTGCGCAAGAAGCCCGGAACGCACGGCTCGATCGAGTACTATTCCTCGCTGCGCTCGCTCAAAGCGATCGCACGCTGCGACGTCGCACTGCTATTGATCGACGCGCTGACGGGACCGACGCAGCAGGACCGGCGCCTCGCGGGCATCGCGCTCGAGGAACGCAAGGCGCTCGTGATCGTCGGCAACAAGTATGATCTCGTGCGCGAGCTCGGCGAGTACTCGCAGAACGAGCTTGCTGATGAGATCCACGCGCAGCTGCCGTTCGCGTCGTTCGCGCCGGTGACGTTCCTGTCGGCTCTGACGAAGCGCCGCTTGCAGAGCCTGATGCCGCTCGTCGAGCGCGTCGCGGAGAACCTCGATCGCCGCATCCCGACCGCGAAGCTGAACGCCGTCGTGCGCGACGCGGTGCTCGCGCATCCTCCGCCGATCCACTCGGGGAAGCCGCTCAAGCTCCTGTACGCGTCGCAGCCGCAGACCCACCCGCCGCTCTTCGTGTTCCACGTCAACGATCCGGAGCTCGTGCCGGCGTCGTACCGCCGCTTCATCGAGAACACGCTGCGCAGCGAGTACGACTTCGAGGGCGTGCCGCTCACCTTCGAGTTCCGCTCGCGCCGCGACGATGGCGAAGACCGCTTCACGGAGCGCGCGAGGTGATCGTGTTCGTGCCCGCCGCCCTCGCGGCGGCGATCGCGTTCTTCGTCGGCGCGATCCCGTTCGGCGTGCTCGTCTCGCGCGCGTTCTACGGCACGGATATCCGGCAGTCGGGCAGCGGCAACATCGGAGCGGCGAACGCGCTGCGCACGCTCGGCAAGCGCGGCGCGCTCGCAGTGCTCGTGCTCGACGCGCTCAAAGGCCTCGTTCCGACGCTCGTCGCGAGCCTGCTCGCGGGCCCGCTGGCGGGCGGATGCGCGGCCGTCGCCGCCGTCGTCGGGCACTGCTTCTCGCCGTTCCTCGGCTTCAAGGGCGGGAAAGGAGTTGCGACCTTTCTCGGAGCCGCCGTCGCGCTATGGTGGCCCGCCGGCATCGTGTTCGCCCTCGTGTGGGGCATCGTCGTGCTGGCGTGCGGGTACGCTTCGGCCGGATCGATGCTCGCGTCGATCGCGATGGCGCCCGTGCTGTGGGTGGGTGCGAGCCGCATCGGCCTGGCGTGCGGCATCCTGTGCGCGCTCGTGATCGTCGTGCGCCATCGTGAGAACGTGGAGCGTCTGCGGAACGGGACGGAAAACCGATTCCGCGTGCTGAAGGCGCAGAAACAGCAATGAGGGCCGCAGAAACACGTTCATGATCAGCAGCAACGATTTCCGCAACGGCGTCACGATCGTGATCGACGGGCAGCTGTGGACCGTCATCGAGTTCCTGCACGTGAAGCCCGGGAAGGGCTCGGCCTTCGTGCGCACGCGCCTGAAGAATGTGAAGTCGGGCGCGACGGTGGAGCGAACGTTCCGCGCGGGCGAGAAGCTCGAGCGCGCGACCGTCGACAACCGCGACATGCAGATGCTCTACAACGACGCGGACGGCTACCATTTCATGGACAAGGAGACCTACGAGAACGTCACGCTGCAGCGCGACCTGATCGGCGATCCCGCCGACTTCCTCAAGGACGGCATGACGATCGCCGTGCAGTTCCACGACGGCACGCCGATCGGCGCGGACCTGCCCGCGCACGTCGAGCTGCGCGTCGAGGAGACGGACCCGGGATTCAAGGGCGACACCGCGACGGGGACGACGAAGCCCGCCAAGCTCGAGACCGGTTCGACGGTCAACGTCCCGCTGTTCGTCAACCCAGGCGACGTGATCCGCATCGACACGCGCGACCGCCGCTACATCGGCCGCGTTCAGAGCTAGCCTCTCGGGCGCGCTCGTCGCGTGACGTTCGCGGGCGCGTGCGCGCTCTTCGTCGTCGGCCTCGTCGCCAGCATCTTCGGATCGCTGGTCGGGCTCGGCGGCGGTTTTGTGATCGTCCCCGTGCTGCGCATCGCGTACGGGGTCTCGCCGGCGGTCGCGGCCGGCACGTCGCTCGTGATGGTCCTCGCGAACACGGCGGCGGCGACGGTCGGCTACCTGCGGAACGGCGCTGTCGACCTGCGCCTCGCGCTGCCGCTGACGATCGGGGCCGTCCCGGGCAGCATCGCCGGCGTGCTTGCGGTGCAGCGCTTCACCACCGTCGCGTTCGACCTCGCGTACGGATGCGTGCTGCTGATGAATGCGATCCTCGTGCTGCGGCGGCGCACGCTGGCCTCGCGGCTGCCGGATGAGACCACGTTCGCGCACGACTGGCGCGTCGGCGTGCTCTCCGGCTTCGGTGTCGGTTTCTTCTCCTCGCTCTTCGGCATCGGGGGCGGCGTCGTGCTGATCCCGCTGCTGCTCATCGCCGCGCGCATGGCGCCGCACGTCGTCACCGCGACCAGCGCGTTCGTCATCACCACGACATCGCCGGTCGGCGTCGTGACGCACGTGCTCGGCGGCGACGTCGACTGGACGTTCGCGATCCCCGTCGTGCTCGGCGGCCTCGTCGGGGGAAGCCTCGGGCCGCCCATCGCGAAGCGCGTCTCCTCGCAGCGGCTCATCACGCTGCTCGCCACGGCGCTGATTCTCGCCGCGGTCGGCCTCGCGGCGCGCCATCTTTTCTGAGACGGCGGCAAGGCACACCCCGACGACAAGATGGGCGGCCGAAATGCCGAACACCGTGCCATGACCACACGCCGGGAAGTCCTGGTCGCCGGAGTCGGCGCCGCCGTCGCGGCGGGCGCCGCGAGCGCATCCGCGCAGGCCGCGCGCGGCACGATCCTCGACGAAGCCGCGTTCGTCGCGCGCATTCGCAGCGGCGCGAAGCACCGCCAGGCGATCGGGGCTGCCCGCGTCAACGACGCGGCGGCGCTGCAGTACGCGGTCAACACGCTGAACGGTTTTCAAACCGGTTGGAAGGAGCCGCCGGGGAACGTGCAGATCGCCCTCGTTCTTTTCGGCTCCGCGTGCGTGCTCGCGCTCGACGACGCTGCTTGGCAGTCGCACGGCCTCCCCGACATCGTGAAGCACTACGCCGAGGAGTTTCTGACGGCAGACGCTTCGCACGGAAATCCGTGGTCGCACGCCGTCCCCAACGCGGGACCGCGCGGCGACCGTTCGATCCCGGCGCTGCTCGCGCGCAACGTCCGCATAGCCGTGTGTAACACCGCACTGGGGGACGTCGCGAACCGCATCGTCGCCGCCGGCACGGCCGCGGGCGCGGGCGATGCATTCACCGTGCAGGCGCAGCTGCGCGAGCACGTACTGCCCGGTTGCGACATCGTGCCGGCCGGCATCAGCTCCGTGGCCGTGCTGCAGGAGAACGGCTACACGTACTTCAGCGCGGCGCTCTGAGGCGCCGAGTCCGGGTCAACGCTCGCGCGAGCGCGCCGCCGTCTGCAGCTCGATCGGGCGCATCTCGACCACCTCGAACACGACCAAATGCTTGCGGCAGCGCGCGCACATGACGTGCGGTGACGGCCTGCGTTTGCGGAGCACCTCCATCAGGCACTTCTCGCAGCGCAGGATGTAGCGCTTCGGCGACTCGTTCAGCGGCGCGGCCTTGCCGAGGTCGTGGTAGATCGACTTCAGCCCCAGCTCGCGCATCTTCTTCTTGAACGCGGACGTATGGCCGGGGTTCTCACCCCGAGAGTGCAGCCACGCGTGGACCATCTCGTGCAGCAGCGTCTCGCGCAGCTCCTCGGGCTTGCCGGCCAGGTGCTTCGGCGAAAGCTCGATCACGAGCGGCTTGTAGCTGACGCGGCCGGCGAGGTTCGAGAAGCGCGCGTTGTACGCGATGCGGCACGACGGAATCTCTCCGGCGAAATGCATCATGTTGTACTGCGCGAAGAGCAGCTGCAGCTCGGCGACGTCGGGCAGACCCGGGAACACGGAGCGTCTTCTTCGCGCTCCGTGTGCAAGAACCCGGTACCGAACGGCGTACATCGCGCCGTGGGCCTGCCGCTGCGCATCGCGATTCCGATCCTCGCCGTCTTCGCCGCGATCTTCCTCGGCCTCGTCGGTTGGCTGCTGCACGTCGGCTTCGGCACGACGGGGTCCGCGTTCGGGCCGGGCGGTGCCGCGGAGCAAGGCGACGCACGCATCCAGGCGACACCGGCGCCGATCGGAACCGAACCGCCCGGCACGTTCACCGTGCCGCAGAGCGGCACGGGGCCGATTCGCAGCGGCTCGACCGCGCTGCCCGGCGCGGGCGTCGGCGGCGGGACGCCGGCAGGTCCGCCGGCCCCTGTGATGCAGGCGCTGCGCACGTTGCGCGACCGCATCGCGCGCAACCCGCGCGACGTCGACGCCCTCCTTCGGCTCGGCGACCTCGAGCGCGCCGCCGGCATGAACGAGAAAGCCCGCGACTACTACGAGCGCGCGCTGCGCGTCGACTCGAAGAACGCCGCGGCGCGCGCGGCATTGCAGCAGCTCGGCGGCTGACGTGCCGACGGTCGCCTATCAGGGTCACGCGGGCGCGTTCAGCGACGTCGCCGCGCGCGAACTCGTGGCGAACGCCAAGACGCGCGGTTTTCCGTCGTTCGACGCCGCGGCCGCAGCGCTGGCAAGCGGCGCAGTCGACTTCGCCGTGCTGCCCGTCGAGAACGCGATCGCCGGGCCCGTTCCGCGCAACTACGAGCTGCTCTGGGAGCACCCGGCGATGCGAATCCGCGGCGAGACGACGCTCGCGGTGGAATTGTGCCTCGTCGGCGTGGACGGCGCGACGATCGAAACCGTTCGCGAAGTGCGCTCGCATCCGGTCGCGCTCGAGCAGGTGAATCGCTTGATCGGCGCGCGCGGCTGGACGCGCTCGACGACGACGGACACGGCCGGCGCGGTGCGCGAGATCGTCGAGCTCGGCGATTCGAGTATCGGCGCGATCGGTCCGGCGCTCGCGGCGGAGATTTACGGCGGCACGATCCTCGCGCGCGCGGTGCAGGACGAGAGCGAGAATTACACGCGGTTCTTCCTCATCGGGCGCGAGGGTGGCACGTCCCTCGATGCTTCGACAAGCTCAGGACACGCGCGCGAGGCGACGACGAATGCGCGGGCGTGCGTCGGGATCTCCGTGGAGGATCGGCCCGGATCGCTGCGCGACGCGCTGAGCGCGTTCGCCGATCGCGGCATCGACTTGCGGTTCTTGATCGCGCGGCCAGACCGTCGCGTGCCGTTCCGCTACCGCTTCTTCGTCGAGCTCGCGAAGGTCGACGAGGCACGTTTGGCCGACGCGCTCGCCTCGATCGGCGGCGAGCAGCGCATCCTCGGACGCTACTGAACCGCGATCCGGTACGGAGCGAGCGCGGCGGCGAGGCCGCTGAGGTCTTGCAGATTCTCGAGCGACGCGCCGCGGACGGTGCACGCCGCAGCATGGTGCGGCAGCGCTTCGCGCGCGAACACCTCTCGCACGCGCACGATCCACGGCTCGCCGAGGTACGATGCCAGGCTGCCCAGCACAATCACGTCGAGCACGAGCAGATCCGCGAGCAGCGCGCACGCGGCGCCGACGGCGTCCGCGTTCTCGCCGATCGCACGCTGCGCGATCTGATCGCCGCGCGCCGCGCGCGCCGCGACCTCGGCGCCCGAAGCCGCGTCGAACGTCGGATCGATGCGCCGCGCGAGCTTCGGCAGCGCGCTCGCCGATCCGTACGACTCGAACGAACCCGGTTTTCCGAAGACGTCGGGTCCCTCGTCGCGATACCGAACGTGGCCGATCTCCGGCGAGTAGCCGCGCGAGCCGTACCGCGCATGCCCGTCGATGACGATGCCTGCGCCGAATCCGGTACCGCACGTCAGATACGCGAGTCCCGACACGCCGCGGTCGGCGCCCCAGCGCACCTCCGCGAGCGCGCACGCGGCCGCGTCGTGGTGCACGCGCACGGGGCGTTGCAGCGCGTCGCCGAGGCGAGCGCCGAGCGCGAAACCGTGCATGCCAGGTAGGTGGGGCGGTGCGATGATCGTCCCCGTGCGTGCGTCCATCGGCCCGCCGATCGCAACGCCGACGGATGCGCTGTCCGGCGCGACATCGCGCACCGCATCGACGATCGCGGCGAACAACGCCTCGCCGTCATCCGCCTGCGTCGGCCACGCGCGCCGCGCACGAACGTTTCCGTCGTCGTCACCAAGCGCGACGCTGGTCGTCGTACCGCCGACGTTTACACCGGCAAGCATTACTTGCGCATTTGGTCTAGCGGCGCGCACGGAACGCCTGATCAGAGCAGCGCTGCGGCGTCCGATGGTTCGGAGCGGTACCTGAGCCGTACCGCTCGCGGGTTCGATTCCCGTACGCTCCAGGCCGCGGGAGAGTTGCTTGCGCGAAAACGACGGTGTATCGTGGTATCACGGCTCAGGTATCGCTCCACCATCTCGGGCACCGCCTTCGTAAGGGCGCGGTGCTCGTCGCATTTCGATGGTTCAGGTGACCGGGCCGTCGTGCAGCACGGCACCGCGGATGCGGTAGCAGACGCCGCGGAATAGCGCGACGAGCTCGCCGTTGCCGCGCGTCACGCGCACGTCGTACGCACCGGTGCGCGCCTTCGACGACTGCTCCTGCGCCTCGGCGGTCAGCACGTCGCCAAGCCGCCCGGCCGCAACGAACGAGATAGAGGCCTGCAGCGCCACGTTCGCCTCGTCGCGCGAGTTGCACGCGAACGCGAATGCCGAGTCGGCGAGCGTGAAGATCACGCCGCCGTGCGCGATCGCGTGACCGTTCACCATCGCCTCGCTGACGCGCATCGACAACCGCGCATAGCCGGGACGAGCTTCATCGATCGCGATGCCGAGCGCCCGCGACGCGGAGTCGCGCTCCAGCATCGCCGTCGCGCACGCGCGCGCGAGGGCGTCCGGATCGAGCTCTCCTGCGCTCACGCGGTCGCGGGCGCCGCCGGGATCGGAGTGCGCGTCTCGATGATGCGGAACCGGTTCGCCACGAACGCGGCGTCGGTGAGCGACGCGTTGCCCGCCGGGTTGCCGCCGGTGACGTGGAAGTCGCTGAACGCCGCGGACTGGTTCACCAGCAGCGTGCCGGTCAGGTTGACCGCGAGGTTCACCTTGCCGTCCGTCGCCCAGCGCTCCGCCTTCGCGCGCACGCCGTCGTCCGTCGTGTACACGATCGCGGTGATCGCGCCGCGCCGCTGCGCTTCGCTGCTCGCGAGGCGCAGCGACTCCTCGGTGTCTGCCGTCCGCACGACGAACGCGATCGGCCCGAGCGCCTCGCGGTCGTAACGCTCGCGATCGGACGCCTCGACGACGGCGACCAGCGGCGAGCGCGTCCGCGCGCCGGGATACTCGGCGTTCGGCACCGCTTCGCTGCGGCGCACGACGCCCGGCTTCGCGTTCTCGTCGTCGACGCGGCGCAGCGTCGCATCGGTCGCGATCGCGCCGAGCAGCCCGCTCGCGCGCTCCGGATCCCCGAGCAGCGCGTCGATCGCCTTCACGAGCGCGCCCACGACGTCGTCGAAACCGACCCGCTCACCGTTCACCGTGATGCCGCCGCGCGGCACGAAGAGGTTCTGCGGCGTCGTGCACATCTGTCCGGAGTACAGCGACAGCGACATCGCGAGGTTGCGCGTCATCCCCTTCAGATCGTCGGTTGAGTCGATCACGACGCTGTTGACGCCGGCCTTCTCCGTGAACACGAGCGCGTGCGAGTTGCGCTCGAGCCATTCGCCGAACTCGGTGGATCCGGTGTAATCCAGCAGCGCGACGTCGGGACGCTGAGCAAGGACCTTCGCGAGCGGCCGATCCGGCGTATCGACGGCCAGCTGCACGACCCGTGGATCGAAGCCGGCATCGCGCAGCGCGCCCTGGACGATCTCGACCGTGATCGCCAGCGGCAGTACGGCCTGCGGGTGCGGCTTGACGATGACCGCGTTGCCGGTCGTGAGGCTCGCGAACATCCCCGGATACGCGTTCCACGTCGGGAACGTCGAGCAGCCGATCGTCACGTCGATCCCGCGCGGCACGACGCGATACGTCTTGCGCACGCGCACGGGCTCCGGCTTCGCCGGCTTCTCCCACACGACGCTCTCCGGCACGCGCGCCATCTCGTCGTAGGCGTACGCGATCGCCTCGAGCGCGCGGTCCTGCGCGTGCGGGCCGCCGGCCTGGAACGCCATCACGAAGGCTTGGCCCGTCGTGTGCATCACGGCGTGCGCGAGCTCGAACGATCGCGCGTTGATGCGCGCGAGTGCCTCGAGCGTTACGCCCGCGCGCACATCCGGCGTGGCGGCCGCCCACGGCTCGAGCGCGGCGCGCGCGGCGTCGAAGAGCACGTCGACGTCGGCGACCGGATAGCGCACGTCGAGCGCAAGCCCGTACGGCGAACGTTCCGTCGCGACGGTTTCGTCCGTCGAGGGCTGGTCGAGCGCGAACGCGCGGCCGAGGCGGCCGTCGAACGCGGCCCTTCCCTCGGGCGCTGCGCTTTCTCCGTACACGCGCGGGCTCGGGCTCTCCGGAAACGCGCTGTAGTAGGCGCGCGTACGAATCGCATCGCGCGCGGCCTCGAGCGTCGCACGATGCCGCGCGAGCAGGTCGGCAGGCGAGGTCGCGGTCGTCGTCATGCCGACCGCTTCGGCGAGGCTAGGCGAGCGCCTCGCGCAGCGACGCGCCCGCCGCGTCGGAGTACGGCCCGCTGCCCCGCCACGTGATGCGGGTGTCCGGCTCCACGAGCAGGATCGCGAGATGCGAGCGGTCCGTGATTCCGAGGGAGCGCGCGAACGGCTCGACGTCGCCGAACAGCGGAATGGTGGACGCGCGCTGCTCCGGCGCGGTGACGGCCGCCTTCATCGCCGCGATGATCGCCTTGCGCATGATCTTCGGCACGCCGATCGCGGCGAACAGCCGAGCGCGCACGTCGCCGCGCATGCGCACGATGCCGTCGATCAGCGGCACCCAGCTCTCCATCTCAGGCCGATGTTCGAGCGCGAACGCGACGAATGCGACCGTGCGAGCGGCAGCCAGATCGCGCGGTGCAACGAACGCCGTGCCGTCGAGCGCCTCGGCCGCAATGGGCGGAAAGCGCGCCGCTTCCATGCCGTGCACGGTACCCGCCGCGCCGGAACCGAATCGCGCGCGCGGCGCGCCGCGGCGGCTAAAAGACCGGGATGATGTCTTCGGGCCCGATGTCTCCGACGTCGACGCCGTCGAGGTCGAGCTCCGGGATCGCGGGAAACTCGATCCCCCACTCGCCGACGATCGCGCGCACGCGCGCAAGGGCGGTCTTCCAGTTCTCCGCCTGCTCGTCGTACGTCAGTACCCCGAGTCCGGCGTCGCGCGCGTGCTGCACCAGCACGCGATGGTTCGGCAAGAAGTACTCCGGGATGTCCCAGAACTGATTCGGCGGCTCCCAGAGGATCATGCTCAGGAACACGAAGCCGGCGCGCAGCTGCTTCGTGATCATCACCTTGTACTCGTCGGAGAGTCCGGGCCAGTCACGCTCGAGCACCGTCAGGCAGATCGCCAGGTGTCGCGCTTCGTCCTGGCCGACCTTCTTGAAGATCTCCTTGAACACCGGGTGCGTCGCTTTCTTCGACATGCCGAAGAACAGCGTCGACGATGCCACCTCGCCCATCAGGAACGATGTGAAGAGCACGCTGAGCGGATACTTCTCCAGCGACGCGGAGTAGCCGGTCCAGTAACGCCCGCCGTTATGATACAGCCACCCGATGTTGTTCTGTGCCGCGCGCGCGAGATCGCTCGTCGCCTCGAAGTCCATCGGACCGCCCGGCACGAGAATCTGGATCGCGCGCTGGCACACTTCCTCGTGGTTCATCTCGTCGCGCGTGATCGAGAAGAAGCACTTGCGGATCGGGTCTTCCTGGTGCGTCTCGAACGCGTGGATCGTCGCCTTCGCGAACACGGCGGGACCCGAGCCGTCGAAGTTCGCGAGCACCGCGTACCAGTACATGATGCCGAGCCGCTGCTCGTCGGTGAAGTCGTCGGCGCGCAGCGTGTCCCACGGGAAGTCGGACGGATTCCAGACCTGCCGCTTCGAGCGCTCGTAGAGATCGACCAGCTTGGGCGTCTCGACGCGCCACTCCATCGGGAAGATGTTGGGCTGCGGGACCTCGGGATATGGCACGAACCCCTCGGCGGGGATCACGAGCGAGCTCGAGCGGGCGGTCGCGGTCGACATGTCGGGTTCTCCCTACCGAATGGTCGGTCAGCCGCAGTATACCCGGCCGGACGACGCCGCGCAACATGCGCGTGGTGAGCGGCTGCTCGTCCGTGCCTCGCGACGCGCGCGGGTAAGCGCACCGAGTGGAGCCGCCTCCCCGCTTCGTGCAGATCGAGCCGGTTGGCGAGTGCAACCTGCGCTGCCGCATGTGCCCGGTTCGCTATCGCGAGGCGACGAACGCGTTCATGGCGTGGGCCGACTTCACGCGCGTCGTCGACGACCTGCCCGCGCTCGCCGAACTGCACCTGCAAGGCCTCGGCGAGCCGCTGCTGCACCCGCGCTTCTTCGACATGGTCGAGTACGCGGTCGCACGCGGCGTCGCGGTCAGCGTCAACACGAACCTCACGCTGCTGACGCCGGCGAAGGCGGAGCGCGCGGCGACGTGCGGCCTCGAAGCGCTCTACGTCTCCGTCGACGGCGCGACGCCGGCGACGTACGAGCGCATTCGCGTCGACGCGCGCTTCGACCGGCTCGAACGCAACATGCTGCGCCTGCAGGCGGCGCTCGCGCGCCATGCGAGCGCGACGCGGCTGCACGTCACGGCGGTCGTGATGCGCGAAAACCTGCACGAACTCGCCGCGCTCGTCGAGCTCACGGCGCGCTGGGGCGTGCGCTCGCTCTCGGTGCAGCACCTCTGCCACGACTTCGGCGAGTCGACGTTGCCCGCACGGTACGCGCCGATGCGCGCGTTCGTCGCCGATCAGACGCTGGTCGGACTCGACGGCGCGCGCGTGGAGTCGGCGTTCGCCGCGGCGCGCGACGCCGCGCGCGCGCACGGCGTCACGCTGCGGCTGCCGCGCGTGACGCCGCTGCAGCACGCGCCCGGCACGCCGGGCCGCTCGCGCTGCGACTGGCCCTGGCGCGGCCCGTACGTCGCGTACGACGGCACCGCCATGCCGTGCTGCATGGTTGCGACGCCGGACCGCGCATCGCTCGGGAACGTCGTGCGCGAGGGCGTCGAGGCGGTCTGGAGCGGCGCGGCGTACGAGGACTTCCGCGCACGCCTCGGCTCGGACGATCCGCCGGAGATCTGCAAGAGCTGCAGCGTGTACGCGCACGTGTTCTAACCGAGCGAGGCGACCGCGCGCACGCCGCCGCAGCGTGACGGTGCGTAGGCGGGTATCACGCTTGGCGGAGGAGACTTTCGGATGGCGCGAGCGACGTGGAAACCGCACGAGAAACACGGCGACCTGACCGAGCGCGGCGACCTGCCGGACAGCGTGTACGCTTTTCCGAAGCGACGGAAAGAGCCGCTGACGGACGGCTCACACGTGCGCAACGCGATCGCGCGATTCGACCAGGTGCGCGGGGTGAGCGACGACGAGCGTGATCTCGCGTTCGCCAACATCAAGAAGGCCGCGAAGCATTACGGCGTCGAGCTGACGGAGAAGAGCTGGCACGAGCTCGGCCGCCAGGAACGAACGCGCCGCAGCGCCGGCGACCGGAGCGCGTCGGCGAAGAAGGCCGCCGCCACGCGCAAGAAGCGCGGGAAAACGGCCGGCGCGACGCCGGCGCGAAAACGCGGTGCGAAACGCGCTGCGGCGACGCGCAAGAAACGCTCCGGCTAGCAGAGCTTCTCGGCGACCCGCGCCAGCAGCTCGCTCATCGTCGGGTGCAGGTGCGGCATGTTCGCCACGTCGCGCGCCGTCGCGCCGCGGTCGATGAGCGCCATCGCTGCGCCGGCGAGATCGATCGCGTCGTCGGCGACGATCGTGATGCCGACGATGCGATCGTCGTCGCTGCGCACGAGCATCTTCACGAAGCCGCCGGCCTGATCGCTCACGAGCGCCTTGCCGACGTCGCTCGCCGGCACGGTGGCGACGCGCACCGCGATGCCGTGCTCGCGGCACTGGCGCTCGGTCATGCCTGCGACGGCGACCTGCGGCTGCGTGTAGAGCGCGTGCGACTCCCACCGCGTCCAGTCCGCCGGAACGGGATCGGTCGCGAACGCGTTCCGCGCGGCCAGCCGCCCGGCATATGCGGCGACGTGGACCAGCGCTCGCCGCGCAAGCACGTCGCCCGCCGCGAGCACGCGCGGATTGCTGACGCTGCGCAGCGTCGCGTCGACGACGATCCCGCGCGCACGGTCGCCTTCGATTCCCGCGGCGCGCAGCTCGAGACGTTCGACGTTCGGACGCCGGTTCGTCGCCAGCATGACGACGTCCGCACGGGCGCCGTGCGCGCCGCGCGCGGTGTCGGCGATGACGACCGCCCCGTCGCCGTCGCGTCGTACCGCGCGCACGTCGGCGTCGAGCACGACCTCGACGCCGTCGTGCTGGAGCGCGGCGCGCACCGCGGTTCCGACGTCGGGATCGTCGGCGCGCAGCAGCTCGGGCGCATCCTGGAAGATGGTCACGCGCGCGCCCAACCGTGCGAAGTACTGCCCGAACGCGCAGCCGATCGGGCCGCCGCCAAGGATCGCGACCGCGCCCGGCGCGCGCGTCATCTCGAGGACGTCGGCGCTCGTGATCGTTCGCACGCGGTCGAGACCCTCGATCGCGGGCGCCACCGTCGACGCGCCGGTGGCGATCACGAAACGGTCCGCCGCGACGACGCGGTCGCCGACGGCGATCGCGTCCTCGCCGACGAAGCGCGCGTCCCCGCGGATCAGCGGATACGTTTCCAGATCGTCGACGCGATCGGCCGCGAAATAATCTACCAGCGCGCGCTTGCGCCGTACGATCGCGGGCATGTCGATGTGCGCGCCGGTCGTTTCGACGCCGAGGTCGCGCGCTTTTTCTACTTCACCTTCGTACTGCGACGCGGCGAGCAGGGTCTTCGCCGGCATGCAGCCGCGCAGGATGCACGTTCCACCGAGCTCGTCGGTGCCGGTAACGAGCACGACGTCGCGGCCGGCTTGGCGCGCGGCCTCGGCCGCGGTGAATCCCGCCGTGCCCGCGCCGATCACGCAGAGCTCGTGCCGCTCGATCATCCCGGCCACCGTACCCACGCGGCGACCGCGGCTTGGCGGAGGCGCCAGAACGACGCGGGTGAAGCGAACTGCTACGCACGTATTCGTGCGCCGCAGGCGTCCGTAGAGAACGAAACTCGGCTCCGGCCGCTCGGCGAACAGATCGTTCGCAGGTCTCTTGCGGCGGCGGGCGGCTCTGCGTCGGAAGCGCGGCAACGGCGTCGGCAACGCGGACGCGACGGCGAGCGAGCCCGCGGCCGTCCCCGCGGCCGCGAGCAGCGCGCACACGGATCGGCTTCGTGAGCATCCCTCCCCCCAGAAGGCTGTTGATGGGTTGCTCGCGTGAGCCTCGACGCTCGCCGTTTCATCGAACAGGTGTTCGACGGCGGCCGCACGAATCGGCGTCCATGGAAACGCGTCACCGACTGCGCGCCGAGCTGCAGGCGCCGCCCGCGAGCCTGCGCGAGGTACAGCGGCAGATCGAGCTGCTCGACCGCGAAGACCGGGCGATGCTTCGCCCGTGGATCCTGGCACGCTACGACGTGCGCGGCTACCGGACCACCGGCGTTGTGCCGGCCGGCGCGGCCGCGAGGCGCTGAGGACCGGCGCGATGCTGCTGCGCGCCGAGCGGTTCGGCGAGCGCCTGCGGCGCCTCCGCGTCGCGCGCCGCGTGAGCTGCGCGCACCTCGCGCAGCGCGTCGGCGTGACGGAAGGCGCAATCCGGCAGATGGAGAGCGGTCAGACGAAGATGGCGAGCTTCGTCATCGGCCTCCGGCTGGCGCGCGAGCTCGGCGTGGAGCCGTGGTATCTCGCGAACGGCACCGACGGCGACGATCCGGCCTTCGATCCGGGCGCCTCGCTGGCGGCTCGCGTCGCGGCGCTCGAGGCGCGCATCACGCTGCTCGCCGACGCACCGAACGGCTCAGCGTAGCGAAAGGCCGTCGAAGGCTACCGCGACGACCGCGTGCGCGATCGCGTCGCGCGACAGCGAGCCGCTGCGGTACCACTCGACGACCGAGTTCGACATGCCGAAGATCAGCCGCGCGGCCAGCCGCGGCTCGACGTCCGCGCGCACGTCGCCGTCGCGCTGCGCCTGCGCGATGATGTCGGTGACGAGGCGGTCGAACGCGCGCCGCCGGTCGACCGCCTCGCGCTCGCTCTTCGACGATCCGTGCACGCGGAACAGCACCGTCAGCTCCGGCAACAGGGTGAGCGTCGTCGCCGCGACGCGCGCGACGATGTGCCGCAGTCGCTCGACGGCGCGCCCTTCGCGCGCGCGCGGCTCGTCGAGGATCGCGAACAGCGCGTCGAGCGCGCGGCCCAGCCCGCGCTCGAGCAGCGCCTCCTTGCCGCTGACGTGGTGGTAGATCGACGCCTTCGTGATCCCCGCCGCGCGCGCGACGTCGTCCATCGAGGCGCCGTCGTATCCGCGTTCCGCGAAGACGCGCAGCGCGACGTCGGTGAGCGAGTCGATGTCGTACGGTTTGCGCGACTCGGTGCCGCTGCTCACCGCGGTGCCGGAGACGGTGACGCCGCGGGCGCCGCGGGCGTCCCGAGCACGCGCCGCATGTCGGCTTCGGCGCTCGCGACGTCGGGACGCAGCGCGTCGAGTGCGGCGTCGTGCTGCTCGAAGGGCGGCTGCAAGCTCGCGCCGAGCGGTCCGGCAACCGCGAACACGCGCTCCCGAATGCGGTCGGGCTTCGCGATCGAATCCTCGTCGTGCAGCGCGTTCGAGGACAACTCCGCGCGCAGCGCCAGCAGCGCCGCACGGTCGCTCGCGGACGGGTTCTTCTTCAGCCGCGCGTCGACCGAGTTGAGGCCGCGGTCGATCGCGTCGATCCACCCGAACACGGTCGCCAAATACGCGTGCCGCGCCGCGCGCTGCTGCGCCGTCCACGGGCTGAGCGGGTCGTCCGCGAGCGTGAAGCTCTGCTCGTACGTCGTGCCGCCGAGATGCAGCCGCGCGGTGTAGCGCCCCGGCAGCGCTTCCGCGCCGGTGATCGGCCCCGCGTTCTGGAACGACGTGCCGAGCCAGCGCGTCGGACCGTCCTCGCTGCCGTCCCACGTGACGCGGTTCAGTCCGCGGTCGTTGGTGACGAAGTACCGCGCACGCTCTTCCTTCGGCGGGTTCGCGGGGTCGAACGGGATCGCACCGCGCAACGTGCGCACGGCCTTGCCGTTCGCGTCGACGATCTCGATCCACGGACGATCCTTCGCCTTCGTGCGCTGGTAGAAGGTCAGCACCGCGCCCGACGGCGCGCCGGGCCCCACGAAGAAGTTCGCCGGCAGCGCGTTCGCGTCGCCCGTCTCGATCGACGGCCACCCCGCCCACAGCGTACCGTCGCGCACGGGGAAGAATTGCACGCCGGCGGCGCGCGCCGCGGCGAGCTGCTGGAGCGGCGTGATGTCGTCCAGCACGAAGAAGCCGCGTCCGTGCGTGGCGACGAGCAGGTCGTTCGCGGCCGGCTGCACCTCTACGTCGTAGACCGGGACGCGCGGCAGCCCCGCGATCAGCCGCTCCCAGCGCGCGCCGCGGTCGAACGACACGTAGAGAGCGTTTTCCGTTCCGGCGTACAGCAGGTTCGGCTGCCGCGGATCCTGCCGCACGACGCGCACGGGTACGTCCTGCGGCAAATTCGACACGATCGCGCGCCATGTCGCCCCGAAGTCGTCGGTCGCGAACGCATACGGACGGCGGTCGCCGAGATCGTGCCGATCGAGCATGACGAACGCCGTTCCGGCGGCGTACGGGCTCGCGTCGATCGACTCGACGCGTCCGTAGCGGGGCCATCCCGCGGGCGTGACGGCGTTCCAGTGCGCGCCGCCGTCGCGCGTGAGCTGGACGAGCCCATCGTCCGTGCCCGCCCAGATCACGTTCGCGTCCTTCGGCGAGGGCGCGAGCGCGAGCGTCGTGTCGTAGTATTCCGCCCCCGACACGTCGAGCGTGATCGGACCGCCCGACGCGACTTGGTGTGCTTTCTCGTTGCGGGTGAGATCCGGACTGATCGCCGTCCAGTGGCGGCCGCGATCGGTCGTCTTGAACACGACGTTGCCGCCGAAGTACGCGGTGTGCCCGTCCGGCGAGAACGCGAGCGGCGCGTTCCAGTTGAAACGGTACGGCGAACGCGCCAGTGAGTACGTCGACGTGAACACGTCGCGCGGATACGGCGAGACGTCGACGACCTGCCGCGACTTCGCGTCGTAGATCGCGAGCGAGCCGTCCTCGGTGTTGCTCCAGATGAGGTTGGGATCGAGCGGGTCCGGGATGGCGAACATGCCGTCGCCGCCGGTCAGCGCGAACCAGTCGCGGTTCAGCAGGCCGATACCGTTGCGCGCTGTCGTCGGGCCGCACCACGAGCTGTTGTCCTGCAGGCCGCCGCAGATCAGGTACGGCCGCTCGTTCGACGTCGCGACGTGATAGATCTGGGCGAGCGGGATTCGTGCGAGGAACGACCACGACTCGCCGCCGTTACGGCTCAGGATCGCCCCGCCGTCGTTGCCTTCGAGGATGCGCTTCCCGTCCTGCGCCCACCACAGCGCGTGGTTGTCGACGTGCACCGTGCCGGTGAGGTGCTTCCACGTACGGCCGCCGTTCGTCGATACCGTCAAGTACATCGACACGGCGACGACGCGGTCGCGGTTGTGCGGATCGACCGCGAGGTGGCTGAAGTAGAACGGGCGCTGCTCGGGGGTCGTGTCGCTCGAGACGCGCCGCCACGAGTCGCCGCCGTCGTCCGAACGCCAGATCGTTCCCTGACGCGACTGCACGACCGCGTACACGCGGTTCGGGTCGCTCGGCGCGATCGCGACGCCGATGCGTCCGAGCGTGTCGGTCGGAAACCCGTGTCCGCGAATCTGCGACCACGTGCGCCCGCCGTCGCGCGAGCGGTACAGGCCGTCGGCGGGTCCACCGCTCGTCGCGATCCACGGCTGCCGGCGGAACTGCCACATCGCGGCGAAGATCGTCTGCGGCCGCTTCGGATTCCACGCGAGGTCCGCGGCTCCGCTCGCCGGTCCGAGGTACAGCGTCTTCGACCACGTGCGGCCGCCGTCGGACGTGACGTACACGCCGCGCTCCGTGCTGTCGGCCCACGGGTCGCCGAGCGCCGCGACGATCGCGCGGTTCGCGTTCTTCGGATCGACCAGAATCTTCGCGATCTGCGACGTGCGCTCGAGGCCCGCGTGCTTCCAGTGCTTCGCCGCGTCGTGCGTTACCCAGACGCCGTCGCCGAACGAGACGTCGTTCCGTGGATTCCCTTCGCCCGTGCCGACCCAGACGGTGCGGTCGTCGCTTGGCGCGACGCTGATCGCGCCGACGGCGCCGAACCGCGACGCGCGGTCCCACACGGACGCGAATGAGGTGCCTCCGTCGGTCGACTTGAAGACGCCGCCGCCCGCACCGCCGACGTAGTACAGCTCGGGGTCGCGATCGCTGCCGGCGACGGCGGGCACGCGTCCGCCGGAGATCGCCGGGCCGATGGCCCGGAAGCGCACGCCGTCCGTGTCCGGGCCCGGACTCGGCGAAGTCGCCGGCTGCGGGGCCGGCTTGCGCGGTGATGAGACGGTCGGGCCGCCGGCCGCGCCGGCCGTGCCGGCGGCATATGCGAGCGACGCCGCGATCACGACGAGCGCGGCGGACGAAGTAGCGAAACGCATCGCGGCGCCTTTTTCCGAGCCGGTGCGTGCGTTCCCGCCCGACCGCTTGGTAGGGGCGCCGCGCCGTGCGCGGAACGCTGCGCGCGATGGCGATCGGAGCCGCGCACGAGACCGAGCTTTCGCACGAGCAGCTGCTCGAGCTCTATCGCGGGATGATCGTGCAGCGCGCGGTCGACACGCGCGGCTTTCAGCTGAACCGCCAGGGCAAGATCGGCATCGCGATGGGGTCCGAGGGACACGAGGCGGTGCAGTCCGGCACCGGGCTCGCGTTCGAGCGCGGCAGCGACCTGCTCTACCCGTACTACCGGAACACGGGACTGATCCTCGCCTGCGGGTTCCCGCTCGCCGACCTCTTCCGCTCGCAACTCGCGCGCAAACGAGACACGACGGGCGGGCGTTCGATCATCAACCACGTGACGGCGAAGGCGCTCGGCATCGCGTCGATCTCATCGATCATCGCGGCACAATGCACGCACGCGGTGGGCGCGGCGTGGTCGCTGAAGTCGCGCGGCGAGCGCGACCGCGTGGTGTTCTGCCAGTTCGGTGACGGCGCGACGTCGCAAGGCGAATGGCACGAAGCCATCAATTTCGCGGCGGTCCACGCGCTGCCGGTGCTGTTCCTGTGCGAGAACAACCGCTGGGCGATCTCGACGCACATCAGCAAGCAGATGCGCGTCCCGACGATCGCGACGCGCGCCGCGGGCTACGGCATGCGCGGCGTGACGTGCGACGGGTTCGATCCGGTCGCCGTGTACCGCACCGTCCGCGACGCGCGCACCAGCGCCGCCGAGGGGCACGGGCCGGTGCTGGTCGAGGCGACCTGTTATCGTTTCCTTTCGCACACGACGGACGACGACGACCGCACGTACCGCACGCGCGACGAGGTCGCGGAGCAGCGTCGGAACGATCCCGTGCCGCACTTCGAGAAGCGGCTGATCGAGCTCGGCCTTCTGACCGACGCGTCGGCGAAGGCGCTCAAGCGCGAGGTCGCCGAGCTCGTGAACCGCACGACGGACGAAGTCGAGGCGGAGCCGTATCCGGACGCACAGTCGCTCTACGGCAACACGTACGCCGGCCCCGACGACGCGTGGCTCGAGCGAATGGTATGACAGGGCGTCATGACCGCCCCGCCGTTCCGGCCGGCATCCCGCGCCGAACGCGAACACTTCGAGCACGTCCTCTACCCGATGCAGGACCGCATTCTCAGCATCGCGGCGACGTACCGTGACGCACTGGTGCTGACCGGCGGGACCGCCCTGGCACGCCTGTACCTGCACCACCGCTACGGCGCGCGGCACAACTGCCGCTGCCGCAGCGCATCGTCCTGCTCGAAGCGCTCGCGGCCTGACCGCGGCGCTCCGTCAGCGGCGCACCGTGATCGAGCCGTTCACGGTCGCGAGCGTGACGCGCCGCGCGCCGTCGCCGATCGTTCCGCTCGCGTGCGCTCCCGGCCCGAACTGCGGGCGCTCGACCGTGACGCCCTCGGCGCTGATGCCGCCGGTGAGGGTGCGCGCGTCGAGCGCGACGCCGCTGCCCGCCGGCAGCACGATCCGGATCGAGCCGTTCACCGTCTTCGCGTCGAGCGGCGTGCGCGAACGGTCGAGCACCGTCGCGGCGATCGAGCCGTTCACGGTAATCGCGCGGCGGACCTCGCGCGCTTCGACGCGGATGCTGCCGTTGACCGTCGCCACGTCGGTGGCGCCGTCGTTAACGACGTCGAGCGAGCCGTTCACCGTCGACGCGTCGAGCCGCACGCCGTGCGGGACGACGACGTCGAACTCCACGTTCGTGTCATTGTCGTTGTCGCCGTGCGAGATATTGCGGTCGCCGCAGCCGCGATTCGCGTCCGGCGGGTAGCGCACGCACACGACGACGCCGTCGGCGCCGCTCTCGACCTTGATCGCGACCGCGTTCGCATCGCCGTGCTCGGCGCGCTTCACCGCGTGGATCGTGAAGCGATCGCCGGTGCGCAGGCGCACGCTGCCGTTGACGTCGCGGATCGCGAGCGACTGGCCCGCTCGCAGCGCGCCGCCGTAATCGAACGGCACGGTCATCGCCGCTGAAACTAAAAACATAGTTACAGCCTACGCGCTTCGCTTGCCGCTGTCAAGCGGTGCCGGAACGGCCGTCCGGCGCCGTTCCGTGTAGAGCCGCAGCTCGGCGATGTCGCGCGGAAAGAGCAGTCCGAGCGTCCAGTCGAGCGCGACGCGCACGCGGCGGTCGAGGCCGGGCAGGCGCGCGAGGTAGTATGTGCGCCACAGCAGCCACGCCAGGAAGCCGCTCAGCACGAACCCTCCGGGAAGCTCGGCGACGCCGCGCCGTCCGCCGAGCGAAGCCATCGTGCCCAGCGCCGCGTAGCGGAACGGCTTCGTCGGCATGCCGCGCAGCGTCGCCGTGATGTTGTCCGCGAGCGCCGGGCCCTCGCGGATCGCGTGCTGCGCGGTGGCCGGATACCAGGCCGACTTGTCGCTGAGGTCCGCGTCCGGCTTCGCCGGGATCCATGCGCAGTCGCCCAGCGCCCAGACGCCCGGAACGCCGACCGCGGACATGTCGGCGTTGGCGACGATGCCGCCGTTGTGCGCGCGCGTGAACCGCGGCACGTGCTGCAGCACGGGCGACGGCCGCACGCCGGCGCTCCAGATGACCGTCGCGCACGGAATCGTCGCGCCGGACTGCAGCATGATGCCGCGCTCGTCGATGCGCGCGACGCCGTCGCCGATGACGAGCTCGACCTTGCGCCGCGCGAGGTTCCGCGTCGTGTAGCGCCCCATTCCCGCCGGCAGGTCGGGCAGCAGCGCGCGGCCCGCTTCGATCAGCAGCATGCGCACGTTCGCGAGCCGCAGCGGCCGGTAGAACCGCACGATCGAGTGAAAGAAGTCGACGAGCTCGCCGGCGCACTCGCACCCCGTGTAGCCGCCGCCCACGACGGCGAACGTGAGGAGCCGGTCGCGCGCCGGGCCTTCCGGCGTCACGACGGCCTGCTCGAGTGCCGCGACGACGCGATTGCGCAGCGTCTCGGCGTCTTCCAGCGTCTTGAGCGGGAGCGTGTGCTCCTCGACACCGGGGATGCCGAACGTCGCCGTCACGGAGCCGAGCGCGAGCACGAGGTGGTCGTACGCGCGGCGCGTGAGGTCGCCGGTGATCGGATGGCGCGCTTCGACCTCGCGCTCGTCCAGATCGACGCGCACGATCTCGCCGAGCACGAACGTCGTTCGCCGTAACTGCGCGCGGACGGGCGTCGCGACGTGCCGCGCCTCGAGGCCGCCGGAACTCACCTCGGGCAGCATCGGCGTGAACAGGGTGAAATTGTCGCGGCTGACCAGCGCGATCTCCGCTTCACCGGGCCGCAGCCGCCGCTCGAGCCGGCGCGCGGTCGCGACGCCGGCGAAGCCGCCGCCGAGCACGACGATCTTCGTCATCGCTGTCCTCCGTTCACGGATCCATCTGCCCGCCCAAGGACGCGGCCTCGCGAATTGCTTCCGCCCGGCGGCCGATCTCCGCGACGCGCGCGGCGTAGCGCGGCGCGCCGCCGACGTCGCCCGGCACGCGCTCGCCGTGCCGCGTCGCGACGTACCACGTGAGCGTCGCCGCCCGCCGCAGCATCGCTTCGGGGAGCACGGCGCGCTCGTCGCCGGAGAGCGGTGTCTCCGCGTGATACGCATCGACGATCGGCGCGATGCGCTCGAGCCGCAGCGGATCGTCGTCGCCGTCACGCGCGAACTCGTCGAGCATCGCTCCGACGTCGTAGACGCGCTCGGTCTCGTGCGCGAAGTCGAGGTCGATCAGCGCCCGCACGTCGCCCGCGTCGGCGCACACGACGTTGCCCGGGTTCGGATCGCCGTGCACGACGACGTGCGGCAGCGCACGCGCTCGCGGCGCAACGCGCACGGTCGCACCGCTGACCGCGACCACGAGCGCGCTCCAATCGACCGCGCGCCCGACGAGCGCGTCGGCCGCGAAGCGCGAAAATCGATCGCGAAGCCACGGCAAGATGCCGAGAAAGCGCGTCGCGCGCATGCCGCTCGACAGGTGCACGTCGTGCATCGCCCGGTGAAACCGCGCGAGCACGCGCGCGGCCGCACGCGCCGTGTCGACGTCGCGCCGGCCGGTCGTGCCGTCGACGTACGGAAACACGGCGGCGATGCCGCCGTCGGGGGCATCGACGATCGTGCGCCCGCAGGCGTCGCGCAACGGCGCGACGATCTCGCGCATCGCGCGCGCGGCGTGCGCGGCGATCGCATGCTCGAACGCGACGGCGTCGCGTGACACGTGCAGCCGGCCGTAGCGGCGCACGACGTAGCGCCCCGCGTGTCCGTCGACGCGCACGTTCTCGTTGGAGTACCCGCCGCGCAGCGGCGTCGCCGTCGCGCCGCCGACGTCCACGCCGAACCGCGCCGCAAGCGCGAGCGCATCCGACGGCGTCACCGCGCGCACCGAACCGATCGGCGGCGCGGCTCGCGGAGCCGGGGACCCGGAGCGAGAACTACGCTCGAATGCACGACGAGGAGTCGCCGCAGCCGGCGAAATCGCGCCGCCGCGGCGCGGGAGCCGCGGGCAGCGTCGCCGTCGCGCTCGCCTTGCTCGCCGCGAAGGCGAAGGCGCTGCTCAGCTTCCTCTTCGCCTGGAAATACCTGCTCGTCGCCGGCAAGCTCGTGTGGCCGCTGAGCACGATGTTCCTTTCGCTGTGGCTCTACGCGCTGCTGTTCGGCGGGTGGAAGATCGCGATCGTCTTCGTGCTCATGATCCTCGTGCACGAGCTCGGCCACTTCATGACGTGGCGCAACTTCGGCGTGCCCGCGTCGCTGCCGATGTTCATCCCCGGATTCGGCGCCTTCGTGCGTGCGCCGCTGACGGGCACGCCGGCGCAGAACACCGCCGCCGCCCTCGCAGGCCCCGTGTTCGGCGTCGCGGCCGCAGCCGCGTGCTGGGGATTCGCATACTCTCTGGGCGAGCCGGGCCTCGCGCCGCCGCAGCGGTTCTGGACGGGGTGCGCGTACATCGGCTTCTTCATCAACCTCTTCAATCTGATCCCGACGCCGCCGTTCGACGGCGGCGCCGTCGCGGGCGCGATCGACGCGCGCCTGTGGATCGTCGGTGCCGTGCTCCTCACGCTGTGGGTGTTGCTGTTCGCGCACACGCCGTTCGGATTCGTCATCGTCGCGCTGATGCTGATCACGGCCATCCCGCGGGTGTTGGCCGTCCTCCGCGGACAGATCGATCCGCGCGGGTCGGGGCTATCGGAGGGACAGCGCGTCGCCGCGCTGGTCGCGTACCTCGCGGTGATCGGCCTCGCGATCGCCGGCGCGGCCGCCACGCACATCGAGCGCACCGCTGCGACGTAGCCTCGCGCTCGCGGCGTCGGCCCTGGTGCTGGCCGTTGCGTTCACCGCGTTCCGGCCGCCGCCGACGCACGGGCCCTTCGCGCGCGACTTCGAGGCCTACTACGCCGCGGGCGCGGTGTGGAACGCGGGCGGCGACCCGTGGTCGCGCGCCGTGTGGCGCGTCGAGCGCACGATCGACGGGGTCGACCGCGGCGAGGAGTTGCTGCCGTTCGTCGGGCCCGCGTTCGTGCTGCCGGTGTTCGGCGCGCTCGCGCGCCTGCCGTTCGACGCGGCCCAGCGCCTGTGGAGCGGCGCGCTGGCACTCGCGTTCGGAGCGTTGGTCCTCGGCGCGCTCGCGCTCGCGCGCGAGTCGCGCGCAGGCGCGCTGCTCGCCGCGTTCGCGCTCGGCATCGCGAGCGGCATGGTCGTCAGCGATTTCGCGCTCGGGCAGATCGCCATGTTCTCGGGCGCCGGCACGGCGTGCGCGCTCGCCGTGCTCGAGCGGCGTCGCGTCGGCGCCGCTGCGCTCGCCGTCATGCTCGCCGGCGTGCAGCCGAACCTCGCGGTCGCGCTGGCCGCGCGCCTGCGCGACCGCGCGGCATGGATCGCCGCGGCATGCGGCGTGCTGGGCTTCACCGCCGGGACACTCCTCGCGGGCGGCGGCGCGCGCGGGCTCGCGGATTACGTGCGGCGGGTCGGCGAGCACGGCGCCGCGGAACGGTTCGTCGCGATCCAGTACACGCCGGCGGCGATCGCGCACGCGTTCGGCGCCGCGCCGCGCACGGCGCTCGCCGCCGGCACGATCATCGCGATCGCGGCGATCGCCGCGACTGCCGTCGCGATCGCGCGCGCCCGCCTCGGCGCGGCGGACGGCACGCTGCTCGCGCTCGCCGCGCTGCCGCTCGCCGTGCCGTTCTTCCACGAGCACGACTTCGTCGTCGTGCTGATTCCGCTGATCGTGCTGGCGCTGCGCGCGAGCGGCGGCGTGCGCGCCGCTGCCGGCGCGGCGAGCGCATGCGTCGCCGTCGACTGGTTCGGGCTGGCACAGCGTCCGCTCGCGGAGGCGCAGATCCTCGCGCTCGGCGTGGCCGCCGCGCTCGCGTTTGCGGCTCTCGGCCGCGGCGCGCGCGTGACGCGCGCGGACGCGGCGCCGCTGGCGCTCACCGTTGCGCTCGCGTGCGTCGCACTCCCGCTCGCGCGCGCACACCGCGCGCCGACGTGGCCCGACGCCCTCCCGATCGCGTATCGCGCGCCGACGAACGCGTCGGCGTCGGCCGTGTGGGCCGACGAACAGCGCGCGGCCGGGCTGGAGCACGACGACGCGGCGTGGGGCGCCCTGCGCGCCATCCCGCTGGCCGGCTGCGTGCTGCTGGGCGGTGCGATCGTCCGAGGAGCGCGCCGGCGGCCCGAGCGCGAACGGATGGCGGGATGACCGTTCGCGCCGGACGCCGCGATCTGCGCCGCTACAGCCGGCATCTGCTGATCCCCGAAGTCGGCCTCGCCGGCCAGGAGAAGCTCTCGCGCTCGCGCGTCCTCGTGATCGGCGCGGGCGGGCTCGGCACGCCGGTGCTGCAGTATCTGGCGGCGGCCGGCGTCGGGCGCATCGGCGTCGTCGACGACGACGTCGTCGACGTGACCAACTTGCAGCGGCAGGTGATCTACGCCGACGCGGACGTCGGCCGTCCGAAAGCCGAGGTCGCGGCGCAGCGCGTGCTCGCGCTGAACCCGCAGATCGCGGCCGACCCGATCGGCGTGCGGTTCGACGCGACGAACGCGCGCGAGCTGGTGCGGCTGTACGACGTGGTCGTCGACGCGACCGACACGTTCGGCGCACGGTACCTGATCAACGATGCGTGCCGCCTCGAAGGCAAGCCGGACGTGTACGGCTCGATCTTCCGCTTCGACGGACAGGTCAGCGTGTTCGCGCCGGGCGGACCGTGCTATCGCTGCGTGTTCCCGGTCGCGCCGCCGGCGGGCACCGTGCCGACCTGCGCGGAGGGCGGCGTGCTCGGCGTGCTGCCCGGGCTCGTCGGCACGTGGCAGGCCAACGAAGTCCTCAAGCTGCTGCTCGACATCGGTTCGCCGCTGATCGGCCGGCTCGCGTTGATCGACGCGCTCGACGCGACGGTGCGCGAGGTGCGGCTGGCGAGCGATCCGGATTGCCCGCTGCACGGTGAGCACGCAACGATCACCGACGTGACGGACGACGCGCAGGACGAGCCGCGCGCGCCGCACGCGGTCCCCGATCTCGACGCGGCCGCCCTCGACGACTACCTCGAGACGCACGCGAACGCGCAGGTCCTCGACGTGCGCGAGCCCCACGAGACGGCGCTCGGTCCCGCGCCGCGCGCGGTGCACATCCCGGCGACGGAGCTGCAGGCGCGCATGTCCGAGCTGGACACGGCGAGCGAGTACGTCGTCGCGTGCCGGGTCGGCGCGAAGTCCGCCTGGGCCGCACAGCGCCTGCACGACGCGGGCTTCCGGCGCCTTCTCCACCTGCGCGGCGGCCTGCTGGGCTACGCCGCGGCGAACGCGGAATTCGACTTCTTCTAACGTAACCGCGCCAACGGAACAACGCGGCCAATCACGCCCATGTCGTGAGGGGTGGCGCATTGGTGTGGCGGGTACTCGCGAAGGAGCGGAGCGCCGGACGCGCGGGAGCGACTGAGCGCGTAGCGACCGGAGCGCATGGATGCGCGGAGGGAGCGTACCCGCCACACCAATGCGCCACCCCTCACGACTACGACGACCGCCAGCCCTCAGATGTCGATGTTCAGCGCGTCATCGAACGGCGAGAGCTGGTTCGCGCGGAAGTTCTTCAGATCGCTGTTGTGCGCGTAGATGTCCTCGTGGACGTCCATGACGACGATCGGGACGTCCTTCGCGATCCCTTCCTGCACGATGTCGGCATATTGCTGTCGCTTCTTCTCGTCGTAGATCACCTTGAACGCGTCCATCGCCGCCGAGACGCGAAGGTCGCAGTAGCGGGGATCGTTTTGCCCCTGCGGCGGGATCTGCTTGCACGAGTACAGGTTCGAGATGTCGCCGATGGGGTCGCCGCCCCACGCGAACGCGATCATGTCCCACTTCCCGCCGTAGACGATGCCGCCGGCCGCGTACGGCGCGAACATCAGCGGTGCGGGATAGTGCCGAACGCTGATCGCGATGCCGAGCTTCTGCCAGTTGGCGCGCATCAGCTCGATCGACTGGTCGGCGTCCGGCGTCCCGACCGACGTCGCGAAGTTGAAGCTGAGCTGGTGCCCGTTCTTCGCGCGAATGCCGTTCGGGCCGGTCTTCCAGCCCGCTTCGTCGAGCAGCTTCGCGGCGGCCGCAAGATCGAACGTATCAGTGGGGACGTTCTTGTCGAACGCCGGGTGCGCGTAGGAGATCGGATCGTCCTGGATCGTACCGATGCCGTGACGGATCTTCTGCTTGATCTCCTCGCGGTCGATGCTCAGACGCAGCGCGCGCCGGACGCGCTGGTCGTCGAGCCCCGGATGCGTGTTCTGGAAGTCGAGGTGGTCGAAGTAATAGCTCGGGTAGCGGTCGACGACGACCCCCGGAATCGCCTTGACGCGGTCGTAGTACGCGGGGCTGACGGGGGTCCAGAGATCGATCTCGTGCGTCTCCAGCTGCGTGAGGACGGTGTTCCGGTCGGGCACGATCTTGAAGACGATCCGCTGCAGCTTCGGCCGTCCGCGGAAGTACAGGGGGTCGGGCACCATCGTCACCGAGTCGCTGCGCTTCCACGACTGGTACTTGAACGGCCCGATCCCGACGGGGAGCGCGTTGTACGGCGCATTGTTGATGTTCGGCAGCGTCCCGAGGAGGTGCACCGGAAGCACGCACGGGTTCGCGCCGCCCGATCCGAAGAATGTGTTCGCGTACGCCGCGTACGGCTTCTTGAGGTGGTACACGACGGTGTACTTGTCGGGCTCGTCGATCTTCGTGATCAGATCCCAGCCGTCGCGCCCCACCTCGTTGTTCTTCGGATTCAGCACGGTCTTCGTCGAGAACACGACATCGTCGGCGGTAAAGGGAACGCCGTCCGACCACTTCGCGTCTTTGCGCAGGTGATACGTGATCGTCAGCCCGTCCTTGCCGATGCCGCCGTTCGCCTCCGTCGGCACCGCAATCGCGAGCTCGGGCACGGGACGGTTGTGCAGATCGTACTTCACGAGCCACGCCATCGTCAGCGACGACATGTACCCGACCACGGTCTGCTGCGAAAGATGCGGGTTCAGGCCCACGATGTCTTCGGCCGTGGCGTAGCGCAGGACGTGCGGGATCGTGTACGGATGCCGCCCGCTCTGCCCGGCTTGCTGCACGCCGCCGCCCCCCGCGGTCGACGCGATCCTCGTGCAGCCGCCGGTGACGAGCGCGGCCAGGACGATGGCGGACAACTTGTTCACGGCGGCTCCTTCAGATGTCGGCGTCGACGATGTCGTCGAACGAGGTCACTTGATTCGGGTGGAACCCGTGCAAGTCGTCGTTGTACGCGTAGACGTCCTCGCGCGCATCCATGACGATTATCGGCACTTCGGCGACGAGCCGCTCCTGTACGATGCGCGACTGCGCTCGCTGCTCGGCCGGATCGTACGTGGCGAGGAACGCGCGCATCGCGCGGTCGGCGACCGCGTCGCGGAACCGCGGGATGTTCTGCCCCGCCGGCGGGATGCGATCGCTCGCGTAGAGGTTCTCGAGGTCGCCGTTCGGCGCCGTGAACCACGCATAGAGCGCGAAGTCGAACTTGCCGCCGTAGATGATGCCGCCGGTCTGCTCCGGCGCGAAGTACAGCGGCGAGGGGTAGTGCTTGACGTCGAAGCGGACGCCGATCTGACGCCACGCCGGGCGAATGAGCTCGAGGATCTCGTCGGTGTCGGGCAGGCCGGTGCCGATCGCGAACGTGAAGTCCAGACGCTCTCCGTTCTTCGCGCGCACGCCGTCCTCGCCGCGCCGCCACCCGGCGCGGTCGAGCAGCCGGTTCGCCGCGGCAACGTCGAACGGAACGCGCGGCACGTCGACGTGCATCGGGTTCCCCGGCGGAAACGGCGTCTCCTGAAGGATGCCGACCCCGTGCCGGACCTTCTCGACGATGGTGCGGCGGTCCGTCGCCAGACGCAGCGCGAGCCGCACGTTCCGATCGCGCAGGCCGCCGTGATCGAGCTCCATGTCGATGTGGTTGAACGCGTACGATCCCTGGCGCAGGGTCGCGACGGCGGGCAGCGCGCGCACGCGGTCGTAGTACGCGGCGGGCACGGCCATCCAGAGGTCGATCTCGTGCGTCGTGAGCTGCGTGAGCGTCGTGTTGCGGTCGGGAATGATCTTGAAGACGATCCGCTGCAGCTTCGGCTTCCGGCCGAAGTAGTTCGGGTCCGCCACCATCTCGACATGATCGGCGCGCACCCACGACGTGTACTTGAACGGGCCGACCCCCACGGGCAGCGCGTTGTACGGCGCGTTGTTGATGTTCGGAAGGCCCTTGAGCAGATGTTCCGGCAGCAGGCACGGCGCCGCGCCGCCGCTGCCGAAGAAGTTGACATAGAACCCGCTGTACGGCCGCTTGAGCCGGAACACGACCGTGTACGGATCCGGCGCGTCGACGCGCACGATGTCGTCGAAGCCCAGGTGCGTCTGCTCGTTGTTCGCGGGGTTCCGCACGACGGCGACCGAGAACAGCACGTCCGTCGCGGTGAACGGCACGCCGTCCGACCACTTCGCGTCGTGCCGCAGGTGGTACGTGATCGTCTTGCCGTCCGTGGAGACGCCTCCGTTCGCGCGCGACGGGACGGCCGTCGCGAGCTCGGGCACCGGCTTGTTCGCCCGGTCGTAGCGCACCAGCCACGCCATCGTGAGCTGGCTCATGAACGCGAGCGTCAGCTGCGAGTTCAGGTGCGGGTTCAGACCGACGATGTCCTCGCCCGTCGCGTAGCGCAGCACGTGCGGAATCGTGTACGGATGCCGGGCGGCCTGCGCGCTCGACGCGCCGGAACCGAGCGCGCAGCACGCGGCGAGCCCGGCGGCGAACGCGGCGCGCTTCAGTAGCGGTACGCCCACGGATTCCAGAACGGAACCAGGATCACTGGTGTCGCGGTGAAGTTCTTCAGCGACGAGGGATACGTGATGATCATCTTGCGGAACCACATGATGACGGACGGATCGTCCTTGGCGAACTCCTGCTGCACGATCTTGTAGTCGGCGATCTGCCGCTGCGTGTCGACCGTCGCGTTGGCGTCGTCCATCGCCGCGGTCGCTCGCGCGTTGTTCCAGCGCGGGTAGTTCTGTCCGTGCGGCGGCATGAAGTGCGCCGAATAGATCGCGCTTTGGTCCACGTCGGCGGCGCCCGACCACGCGTAGAGAGCAACGTCGAACCTGCCGCCGGCGATGACGCCGTTCACGGTCTGATCGAAGAAGAGCGAGGTCGGGTAGTTCTTGACCTCGGCGGCCGCGCCCACGGCCTTCCAGTACACCTGCAGCTGCGTCTCCACGAGGTGCGCCGTCGTCGACTCGACCTGCGCCGACAGCTGGAACGCGAGGCGCACGCCGTTCTTGACGCGCACGCCGTCCGGCCCGACGCGCCAGCCGGCCGCGTCGAGCAGCGCCTTCGCCTGCGCGGGATCGTAGGGGTACTTCATCACCGTCGGGTCGTACGCCGTCTTGTAGAGCGTCGGGTCCATGAACGTCGGCGAGAGCTCGCCGAGATTGTGATCGATCTTGTCGAGCATCCCCGGCCGGTCGATCGCGAGCGTCAGCGCGCGGCGCACGCGCACGTCCGCGAAGAGCGGTCGCGTGAGGTTGAAGTCGAGATGATCGAAGATGTACACCACGGGCGCGATCGTCGCGACGCCGGACAGCTTCTGCAGGCGCCCGTACTGCCCCACCGGCAGGTTCCACGCGACGTTGACCTCGTGCGTCTGAACCTGCGTCGCAAGCGTGTTGCCGTCGGGGATGATCTTGTAGACGACTTCCGCGATCTGCGGCTTGCCGAGGAAGTAGTCGGGGTTCGCCTGCAGCCGAATCTCGCTGCCGCGCTGCCACGAGACGAACTTGTACGGCCCCGACCCGACCGGTGCCGAGTTGAACGGCGCCTGGTTCATCGACCCCTTGTCGTCGTCGTAACGGTCGATGATGTGAGCCGGCAGGATCGGCGAGTTGCCGTTCACGCTCCACAGCTGCTGCAGAAACCACGCGTAGACGTGCTTCATGTGCACGACCGCGACGTACGGATTGCTGCAGTCGAGATCTTTGATCGCGTCCCAGCCGACCGTCGTGTCGACGATGTTCTTCGGGTTCACCATCATCTTCCACGTCGAGCGCATGTCGGCGCACGTGACCTCACCCTGCCCGTCGTGCCATTTGATTCCGTGCCGCAGCTTGTAACGGATCGTCAGGCCGTCCTTGGACACATCGCCGTTCGCGATGGTCGGGATCTCGGTGATCGCGTCGGGAACCGGACGCGCTTTGTCGTCGTAGCGCACCGTGTACGAGAAGAGGAACGCCGAGAGCTCGAGCGTCGGCGTCGCCGACGCGAACGCCGGGTTGAGGCCCTTCGGATCGGAGATGGTCGAGATGACGAGCCGGTCGGGATTCGGCGGCGGCGCGTTGCCGCCGCCCGCGGCGCTTCCCGACGACGCGACGTTCTCGCCGACGCGGGTGCACGCGCACAGCATCGCGGCCGCGAGAGCCGCGCCGAGCAGCCTGCGGGTCACGCCCGCATCGCGTCCGGATCGATGCCGTGCGCGCGGCAGAACGCGACGTACGCTGCCGGCGCGATCTCCGACGGCTTGATCTCGCTGCGGCCGCCCCAGAACACGTTGGTGTAGTCGAAGTCGATCCCCGCCTCGCGGAGATGCGCGTCGATGGCGGCTTTGTGCGCCAACACCGTCTCCTTCTCCGTCCCGTGCGCGACGCCCATGACGTTGACGCCGCGAAACTCGGGCCCGCCTTCGCGCCAGTACGCGTGCGTCATGATGTAGTGCCGTCCGACCTCGCGGCCCGCGTCCATCTCGCGCCCCGGCGCCACCTTCCAATGAAAGAGCGCGTTGTAGCGCGTCACGCTGCGGCCGCCGGCGGCGGCGCTCGGCTTGACGTGCTCGAGGAACGTCGAGAAGCGTCCCACGACGCCGCGCGCGTTGAGATCCCGGCCGACGCGCTCGAACTCGTCGAGCGAGACGCCCGCCTCCGCCGCGCGCGCGGCCCACACGTCGCGCACGATCTCGCCCGGCGCGAGCTCGCGTTTGATCGCGGTGAGCACGCGCCATTCGCTCTCGCTCAGCGCGACGACGTCGGTGTTCTTGACCTCGGCGGGCACGTCGGCGCGCCCGCCGGGCTCGAGCCCCCGCCGCCGCACGTGCCCGACACCCAGTGCGAAGAGCGCCTTCGCCGGCATCAGCCGGTACGCTTCGGCACCGATCCAGCGCGCGAGGAACTCGGCGTGCTTGGGCAGGGAGAACCCCTGCGGAACCTTGAGCGTCGTCCAGAGGCGATAGTTGGAGCCCTCGGTCGTCGTGTCGGTCGTGCGGATGACGACGTGGCCGGAGAACGGATCGTCGCGGAAGAGGCGCTCGAACGCCTCGTTCAAGCGTTCCTGCGGCACTTGCCACGCGCACAGGGCCCCGTCGGCGAGGTTCGTCGCCATGAGCGTCTGGCGCACGCGCCGGATCGTCCCCGCGCGCAGCATGGCGACGATGCGCTCGAGGACGACGTCGACCGGGACGCCGCTGCGCGCCGCGATCTCGCCGAACGGATCGCGCTGAAAGCCCTGCAGGCGATCCTCGCTGACCGCGAGGATCGCCGCGTTCGTCGGGTCGTCGATCCAAACCGGGATCGTGGAGTTCATTTGGCCGAGGACTTCACCCGGCGGCGTTCGCGCCCTCCGCGAACAGCAGCGTCTGCTCCGCTTGTCGCACCGTGTAGACGGCCGTCACTTCGTCGGTGAGGGCCTGCGTGAGCCCGACCTGCGCGTTGAGCAGCAGCGGCAGCGTGGTGACGCCGGCGCGGTACTGCGCCTGCGTCGATTGCAGCACTTGCTGCGCCTTGCTCAGCTCGGCGTTGGTCTGGTCGAGCGCGGCGTAGGCCGACACGAGGTTCACGAGCGCCTGGCGCACGTTGAGCTGCACGCCTTGCACCGTCGTCTGCAACTGCGCTTCCGCGTTGTCGAGCTGGGCCTGCGCCTGCGCCGTCTGCGCGCGGGTCACGCCGCGGTCGTACACGGGAACGGTGAGCGTCACGCCGATCGAGCCGGCGTTCCGGAACGCTCCGCCCCCCGGATCGCTCGACGTGGCGCCGTAGCTCGCGGCGCCGTTGAGGCTCGGAAAGTTTCCGAGCCGGGCCGCGCGCAGGTTCTCCTGGAACGACAGCACGCTCTGCTGCGAGGACGTGATGTCGGGCCGGAGCGCCATGGCGCGCGCGACCGCGATCGAGTAGGTCGGCGTCGGGAACGCGGGATTCACCGCGAGCGTCCCCGCCGTCGCGCTGAGCGGCGGCACGTCGTCTTTCGGCTGCACGGCGATGTCCGCATCGAGGCCGAGCGTGTTCGCGAACGTCGCGAGCGCGACTTGCTCCGCGGCCTGCGCGCGCACGACCGCGACGCGCGCCTGCGCCGTCGGTAGCTGCGCGGTCGCGAGATCCGCGCGCGCCTCGGTGCCCGCGCGAATGTTCGCCGCGACGAGGTTCTCCTGGACCACGTCGAGCTGCACGGTGGCGAGGTCGACCTGTGTCTGACGCTGCGCGGAGAGCGTATTGTAGTACGCGGTCGCGACGTTGTACGCGACCGTCTGCAGCTGGCGCTGGTACGTCGCGATCGCCGAGTTTTGCGTCGCGCGCGCGCCGCGAATTTGCGCCGCCGTGCGGCCGCCGTCGAAGATCAGCTGCTGCAGATCGAGCGAGAGCGAGTTCGTGGTCGAGTTCGGGTTGTACGTTCCCGTCGTGGTCGTGGTCGTGGTCGTGGTGCCGCCGGGTCCGGTACCGGTCCCGGTTCCGGTTCCGGTTCCGGTCGTGCCGGTGTTGTTGACGTTCGTCGTCACCTCTTCGCGGCGCGCGTGCGTCGTCGACGCGGTGCCGGTCACGGCCGGGAACAACGCGGACTCCGCGAGGCCGACGGGTGCGCTCGCGATCGCGACGGCGGCGCGCGCGGACGCGAGCAGCGGCGAGCGCGCGTACGCGATCAGGATCGCCTGGGGGAGCGTGATCACTTGCGGGACGCCGGGCTGCGCGCGCACCTCCACGACCGGCGCCGGCGTCCCGTAGGCCGGGAACGGCAGCGGCGATCGCTGATCGGCCGGCAGCAGCGCCGGGATCGTGCTCGCGTTGATCGCGGCTCCGCCGCCCGAGAGCGGCGTCGCGCCGCTCGGCGCACCCGGTGCGGACGGCGGCGGCGTTCCCGTCGCGCCGGGCAGCGCGCTCTGCGTTTGGTTCGCGGGGCCGGGCGGCGTAACCGGACGCGGGGTGATGACCGGCGCCGGCGTCGCCGCCTTCGCCGGCGTCGACGGCGTCGACGGCGTCGACGGCGTGGTTTGTGCGAACGCCGGCACGGCGGAGAGCACGAGGGCGGCCGCCGCGGCGGCGGCGGCCGCGCGGGTCGAACGGGTCAACCGCATCATTGCGCTCCGCGCGTGCCGGACGCGGGTCCGCCGATCGCGACGATGCTCTTGTCCTGCAGCGCGTCGGGCCGCGTCGTGATCACCGTCGTGCCCGCCTGAACGGCCGGGCTCCTCACTTCGGCGAGCGTGTCGGTCTCGAGCCCGACCTGCACGCGCACGACCTTCGCCTGCATCAGATGCACCGGCGGTCCGCCCGCGGCTGCGGGCGGTCCTCCGCCCGCTGCGGCGCCGGGAGCCGGCGACGGCGGCGGAAGGCTCGCGACCGTGAACACGTTCGACCCGGTCTCGCTGTCGAACACGGCGCTGCGCGGCACGACGACCGCGTTCGGGTGGAAGTCCTTGCGAACGTTGACGCTCACGAGCATGCCGCCGCGCAGGACGTCGCCCGGATTCGGAACGCGCACGCGCGCGCGGTACGAGAGCGTGCCTTGCGTCGGCGTCGCGTTGACATCCATCACGGCGCCGCGGTAGTTGCGGTTGCCGACGCTCGACGTCGAGAACGTCACCGGCGTGCCGCGGTGCACGTACGCGAGATCCTCGTCGGGAACGTTCACGTTGATGTAGACCGGATCGATCTGCGAGACGCGCACGACGGGCTGGTTCGGCCCCGCGAACGCGCCCGGATCGAGCAGCCGCTGCGTGACGACGCCGTCGAATGGTGCCGTGACGTTCGTTTGACCGATCTCCGTCTGCAGCAGCTTGACCTGCGCGACCGCGCCCGCGAGCTGACCGCGGTTCATCTCGACCTGCTGCGCTTGGATCGGATTCGCTTTCACCCCCTGCGCCTGCGCGTAGCGCAGCGCGACGACGGCTTGACGCTCCGTCTCGCGCGCGGTGTTCAGCGCCTGCTGCGCCTGCACGTAGGATGCGCGCGCCGACTCGTACTGCGTCTGCGCGACGTAGCCCGAGGCGAGCAGCTGACGGTCGGCGTTGTACGTCGAGACAGCGCTCTGGTACGCGGCCTCCGCGGTCGACACCCCGTTGCGCGCGGCGGCGAGCTGCTGCTGCGCGCTGACGACGGTGTTCGACGCCTGCGCGGCGGTCACGGGCACCTGGAGCGTCGACGAGCTGAGCTGCGCGGTCATCTGCCGGACAGCGGCCTGCTGCTGCACGAGCTGCGCTCGCAGCGTCGAATCGTCGAGCTTCGCGACGAGCTCGCCGCGGCGCACGTGTTCTCCCTCGTTCACGTAGACCGCTGCGAGGTTCCCCGACTGCGGCGAGCTGAGCGTCGACTCTTGCACGGGCGCGATCTGCCCGTCGAGCACGACGTACGTCGCGATGTCCTGCCGGTGCGCTTGCGCGACGTCGACAGCCAGCGGCGGCGGCTGGTGCGCCGCGGCGCCGCCGCTGCCTTTCCCGCATGCGCTCGCGGACACGGCGAGAATCGCCGCGGCCAGCAACGTGCGCCCACTGGGTTTCATGGTGCTCCTTTTAACGGGGGATGCTGCGAACGGCCCGAGAGCCGTAATACGGCGCCCGAGTCCCTGCGTCTTACCGCGCAAAACGTGAAAATGATTCGCGCGGTTGCCGGTCGTAACGTCCTCGCCAAATGCGCGGCAAGATCGAGGTGGGGAGGACCTATCAGAGCCAAACCCGGGTCGAGGAGTGGATGACGGCGGAAAAAGCGGGCAACAAAGGCGTTCCGGTGCTGTCGACCCCGATGCTGCTGCAGCTCGTGGAAGAAGCCGCGATGCAATGCGTGGCGCCGCTGCTCGACGCCGAGGAGATCACGCTCGGGACGCACGTGGACCTCGCGCATGTTTCGGCGACGCCGGTCGGGCTGATCGTCCGCACCGAGGTCGAAGTCCTCAAGGTGGACGGCCGGCGAGTCGAGTACGCCTTCACCGCCTTCGACGAGCGCGAGAAGATCGCGGAAGGTACCCACGAACGGTACGTCACGTCGCGCGACAAGCTCCGCGAGCGCCTCGAAGAAAAACTGGGCTAAGCGGAGCCGGGATGCTCCGCGTATAAAGCGACCCGTACGATCCGACCGCATGCTCGCGTGCCCGATCGGGAACCGAACGGAACCCCGGACACCCGAGCGGCGTTTGCGGATCAGAAGCGGGGCGAAACGCTCCGCCTGCCCGTGATTAAGGCGCCCAACACGTGGGTAGGTCCGAAAATGGCTGAGCAAGCGAGTACTCTCGCGCGCTCCCGTTCTCCGGGCCGGCCACGCCGGCGCCACTGCCCTTCTCGACACAACACCTTAGCTAGGGAGTATTACGTGAAACGACTGAGCACCGGGCTCCTTGCCGCGCTCGTCGCGGTTGGAATCGGTACGACGTCGGTCTCGGCCCAGAACACTGCGGCGGCGCAAGGCAACATCGGACCCTACGCGCACCCGCAGATCGCTCAGGCCGGCCAGACTTCGATGCCGCCCGCTGACTTCGGCACGCCGCCTTCCGGCGAGGTCCCGATCCTCTTCAACGACCGGCACGTCTACACGAAGCCGGACCGCCTGAAGGCGAACCGCGTCCTCGCCGCGCTGGTGCGCGGCAACACCATCTTGATTCCGCTCCGCTCGATGTTCGAGCAGATGGGCGCGACGGTTTCGTACGATCCGGCCTCGAAGACGGTCGACGTCTCGAAGCCGGGCTCCGACGTCAAAGTGACGGTCGGCCGTCCCGAAGTCGTCATCAACGGCGAGAGCCGTCCGCTCGACGTCCCTCCGGAGATCTACAAGGGCGCGGTCGTCGTACCGGTCCGCGTGATCTCCGAGGGCATGGGCGCGTATGTGCAGTGGGTGCCGGACCGCCGCATCGTCGTGGTGCGCTACCTGCCGCCTACGGCGCCTCCGCCTCCGCCTCCGCCGACACCTGCGCCCCCGCCGCCGCCGCCGCCGGCCACGCCGCCACCGACCCCGGTGCCGACGCCGACCCCGGTCGCGCGCAATCCGTACGAGCACTTCATCGTCGGCGACTACATCTTCAGCCCGAAGGTGTACAACGAGTTCTCACCCGGCAACTCGGGTCAGGGCGGCTCGTACAGCGTCCGCGGTGCGGTCGAGTTCCCGCTCTTCGGTCTCCCGTGGATGCTGGAAGGCGACTACCGCTCGTGGAGTTATCCGCACAACAACTTCTTCACGACCGCACAGCTCGCCGGTACGCCCGGCGTCGTGAATCCGGCCTGCGCCCCGGGCGGGCCCACGGGTCAGGGCTGCGTCACGGTCATCGGCGGCTACGGCCAGACGAACGTCCCGTCGTTCACCGCACGTGACACGGACTTCGACGGCCGCTTCGCGCTGAAGATCGCCGATCCGCGCATCTACATCGGCGTCGGCTACCTGCACCGTGAAGAGAACTACGGCTATCCGAAGCAGAACGGGTTCGGCTTCGGCGCCGAGAAGCTACCGGATCTCGACCAGCCCATCTCGATCTACGGGAGCGTCTGGTACTATCCGAGCATCTCCGGCGACTTCACGTATCCCATCGGCGCACCGGTGTCGCTGGTCAACACCACCGACAAGTTCCAGCAGCGCTTCCTGAAGTACCAGATCGGCGGAACGTTCAACCTCGGCAGCAGCGGGTTGTTCCTCGATGCGGGCTTCCTGGGCGATACGATCCGCGGCAAGAACCTCTCGCCGTCGGATGCGACCCACGCCGGCGGATACGTCGGCCTCGGGATCAAGTTCTAACGATCCTCCGCACGGCGGAACGTTCGAATGCGAAAGGCCCCCGGCTCAGCCGGGGGCCTTTTCGCATCCGGTGCGGGGCGGGTGCTAGCGGTGCGGCACCTGCGGCGACGGGACGTTGGCCGTCGGATCGCCGGCGCCGTTGGCGGCCGTCGTCGCCGGCGAGGGCCCGCTGATCACCGCGGCCGCCGGTCCCGGCGGCGTCGTGGTCGCCTGCCCGTCCTCGCGGCGTGCGAGCCCGACCACCGCGCTGCGCGGATAATCGTGCCGCAGCCACGCGAACGTGGCGTGGACGCGCCGCACGCCGTCGTCGGTGTGGATCTTCGCGTAGAACCGTTCGAGCGCCAGGAGCGTCCCCGGCAGCCAGGAGTCGCACGGATACTTGTGCTGCCAGTCGCGGATCGCGTCTTCCGTCAGCGCGATCGAGCCCATGGTCGACGGCGCCTTCGTCGAGATCCGCGTCGATCTTCAGGCCTTGGTCCTTGATCGTGTTGCGGATGCCGAGAATGCTCAGCTTCATCTTGCCGAAGTACTCGTCGGCCGGCGCGACCTTGCAGCGCGCGGCTCTGGCGACGGTCTTCTTCGGCGCATGCCCAGCGGACCGCGTCGCATGCTGCGCGGCGGGACGCGCCGTCGTCGCGGTCGTTGCCAGCGCCACGACGGAAGCACAAACGATCAAACGCTTCACTGGAGAATCCTCGAAGTGGTGCGACCCTCGTGGTCCGGGAACGTCAATTAGGTGAGCGCTCGTCCGACACCCGTCGCTGCCGTGCAAACAGGTGCGCACGATCGCGCCGGTTTTACCGAGCGGTGGCCCGCGCTCCTCGCACGGGTCAGCGCGGCGGCTGAGGCCGGCGCACGGCTCATCGTGGTCCCCGAAGGGACGGTTCCCGCCTATGTGATCGGCACGGAGCGTGTCGATCCGCAGCAGCTCGAGCGCGCGGCCGAAGACGTGATCCGCGTCGCAGCGCGCACCGGTGCGACCATCGTCTACGGCAGCGCGCGCGCCGACGAGCGAGGGCTTGCGAACAGCGCGTACGTCGTGACGCCGGCCGGCATCGCCGGGTTCGCCGACAAGTGCTTCCTGTGGCACTTCGACCGGCGCTGGTTCCGCGCCGGCGAGGCGATCGAGCCCATCGATACGCCCGTCGGCCGCCTCGGCGTGTTCGTGTGCGCGGACGGCCGCATTCCGACGATCGGCGCGAGGCTCGTCGAGCGCGGCGCGGAGGCGCTGGTCATGCCGACGGCGTGGGTGACGAGCGGCCGCGATCCGGCCGCGCTCGAGAACCTGCAAGCCGACGTCATGGCGCGGGTGCGTGCGCGCGAGAACGGCGTGCCACTGATCGCCGCGAACAAGTGCGGCGTCGAGGCGCGCAGCGTCGCGTACTGCGGGAAGAGTCAGGTCATCGCCGCCGACGGCTCCGTCGTCGCGCTCGCGCCGCAAGACCGCGAGACGACGCTGCACGCGACGGTCGGCCTCGGTCCGCGCGCGCAGCGCGACAGCTGCGCACCGCGAATCGTGCGCTGCGCGGGCGAACCGCTCCCCGCCGCCGCGCGCATCGCGATCGCGTGCGAGGCGGACGCGCGCCTCCGCGAAGCCGCTGCGCTCGCCGACGCCGATCTCGTGCTCGACGCGAGCGCCACGCCCGCGAGCGCGGACGTGGCGCTCGTCGACGATGCGGCGGTGCTCGATCCCCGCGCGCTCGTGCGGCCGCGGCTCGACGGCGCGCGCGTGTTCGTCTGGCATGCCGGCGATGCCGTCGGCGCGGCCTGGATCGCGCCGTTCGCGCGCACGCGCGCCGCGGAGCTGCGCGCCTACGTCGTCGTGTTCGACGCGACGCGTGCGCGCGCGTTCGCCGTGGATCCCGACGGCGTCGTGCTGTGCGGAACGTTCGATGCGTTCGCGCTCGCGGCGTTCGCGTTCGACCGCGCGCGCACGGACGCGTGGAGGGTTGCACCCGCGACCGACGTACGAGAGGGCCTCGTGAAGATCGAGGCGATCTCCGCACGGCACGCGTCGCCGCCGTTCGACGCGCACGCGACGTGAGCGCGAGCGCGGCGAAGTCGTTCGAAGACGCGCACGAGCGGCACCGGCAGGCCGGCGAAGGTCCGCGCTGGATCCCGGTCGCCGCGGCGGCACTCGCGGTGCTGGCCGCGCTGAGCGGATACTTCGCCAGCGTGCGCTCGACGTCGGCGCTGTTCGCGAAGAACGAGTCGATCGTCGCGACGACGCGCGCCTCGGATGCGTACGCGCAGTACCAGTCGGAGCGGCTCAAGTACTACGTCTCGCAGACCGCCGTCGACCAAGGCGTCAATTCCGGCGGAAACATCGCGAAGCTGCGCAGCACGGCCCGGCGCGAGGCGGCGAAGGCGCCGCCGCTGCTCAAAAAGGGGCGCGCGTTCGAGCAGGAAGCGCAGCGGTGGAGCGACCGATCGGATCAGCTGCTCAAACAGCACGAGACGATCGAAGTCGGTTCGACGCTGTTCGAGGTCGCGATCGTGCTGATCTCGATCACGGCGCTCGTCGGCTCGCGTCTGCTGCCGATCAGCGCTGCGGTCGCCGCGGTGCTCGGGCTGACGTTCTTGGTCGTCGGCCTGCTGGCGTAGAACCGTGCCGAGCGCGGAGGATCCGCGACGCCGTGACGCGCGGATCGCGTTCAGATATTTCTGCGCGGCGGCGATCGCCGTGCTGGCCGCGCTTCCGGTGCGAGCCGCACCGCAGGCGCTCGCACCCGGGCCGCCGTTCCCAGCCGTTCTCGGCTCCAGCGCGGAGCGCGAGACCGTCGCGCCGGGCATCGTGCGCGCGACGTACCGGCTGCTGACCGCCGCCGGACCAATCGTCGCGTCGGTCGTGTTCGTCGATCCGCGCGAGCCGACCGTTCGCATCGCGACGGTCCTCGCACACGATCGCATCGTTTCGCCGGACGAGACGACCTCGTCGATGGCGCGACGCACCGGCGCCGTCGCCGGGATCAACGCCGACTACTTCGACATCGGCGCGACGGGCGCGCCGCTCGGGCTCGTCGTGCGCAACGGGCGGCTCGAGCGCACGCCGAGCGCGCGGCCCGCGCTCGCGGTCGACGAGGACGGCGCGATCTCGTTCGGATCGTACCTGTTCACCGGCGGCGTCACGATCGGGGACGCGCTGCCCGCGCCCCTCACCGCCGTCAACGAATGGCCGTCGGGCGGCGGCATCGCGCTGCTCACGCCCGCGTTCGGCACCCCGCCGAACGACCGCGGCGGCGTCGAGCTGCTGGCGCTCGCACCGGACGGCGAACGCGCGGGCCAGGCGGCATACCGCGTCGCCGACGTGATCGACGGCCCGCCGTGGCCGCCGAGCGGGACGTTTCTCGCGCTGGGCCCGGCCGCGCGTGCCGGAATCCCGGCGGCACGCGGTGACCTCGTCACCGTGGTCGCCGTCACTGCCCCGTCGGTGCGCGACCTGCGAGCCGCCGTGGGCGGCGGACCGCTGCTGCTGCGCGACGGCGTCCCCGTCGACGATCCGTCGTCGCCGAACTACGCCGAGCGCGACCGCCGCATTCCCGCGAGCGCCGCCGCGCGCCTCGCCGACGGAAGCCTCGCGCTGGTCGTGGTGGACGGACGCCGGCCCGCCACGTCGATCGGCGTGAACCGCGCGGAGCTGACCGCGCTGCTGCGCGCGCTCGGCGCGACCGATGCGATGCTGTTCGACAGCGGCGGTTCCGCGACGCTGGTCGCGCGCGCGCTCGGCGATCCGCAAGCCGGCGTGGTCAGCGAGCCGTCCGACGGCGTGGAGCGACCCGTCGCAGACGGCCTGTTCGTCTACAGCGACGCACCGGCCGGCGCGCCGTCGCGGCTCGCGCTGCGGCCGTCGCACGTCGTCGCGCTGCCGGGCGCGCGCGTCGTGCTGCGCGCGCAGCTCGTCGATGCGAACGGACACGCGTTCGGCGACGCGCGCGGTGCTTGGACGCTGACGCCGACGCCCGTCGCGTCGTTCGACGCCGGCGGCGTGCTGCACGCGGGCCCGCATTCGGGCTCCGCCGACGTGACGGTGTCGCGCGGCGGCGCGCGCGCGACGCTACGCATCGACGTGATCGACCGCGTCGCGCGCATCGCGATCGGCCCGCCGCGCATCGACCCCGATCCGCATACGGCGGTCGCACTGACGCTCGATGCGTTCGACGCGCGCGACCGCCCCGTTGCCACCGACGGCGTCGTACGCTGGAGCGCGCGCGATGCGGCGATCGACGCGCGCGGGCGGCTGACGGTGAGCGACCGCGACGCGACCGTAACGGCGAACGTGGGCGGCGTCACCGCGACGGCGACCGTGCCGGTCGGCCGGCACGTCGTGCCGGTGCCGTTCGAGGGCGCGGCGTGGCGCTTCGCGACGGCGCCCGCGTCCGGTCCCGGCTCCGCCAGCGTCGCCGGCGGTACCGTCCGCATCGCGTACGACTTCGGCGCGGGCGAGCGCGCCGCGTACGCGCTCGCAGACGTCGCGCTCGGCGCGCCGCTGGCGCTGTCGTGCGCCGTCGACGGCGACGCGAACGGCGCCACGGTGCGCGCGACATTGAGCGACCGGTACGGCGAACGACAGCCGCTGACGCTCGCCGCGCGCGTCGACTTCACGGGAACGCGACGCGTCGACGCGGCGGTGCCGGCATGGCTCGCGCCGCCGATCGTGCTGCGCGGCCTCTACGTCGTCGGCACGCTCGCGATCCCGCCGGTCACGGCGTCGGGCGCGATCGCACTGCACGACTGCACGGAAGTTGTGCCGGGCTCTCAGCCGGGACGCACGGCGCTCCACGCGATGCCGGCGAGGAACGCGGCGACGCCGCCCACGAGCGCCCACAGCGGCGGCGCGGCCGCGACGGCGAGCGCGGGATAGGATCCGATCGTCGCGCGCACGCGGATGCCGCCGAGCGCCACGGTGGATCCCGAGCGCGCGAGCGCGATCCCGAGCGACTGTCCGGAATCCGTGCCGGCACTGAGCACGAGCGCGGGACGCGAGGTGTCATTCAGCGCACCGGCGTGCGCGAACTGCGCGAGCTGCGGCGGCGTGAAGTACAGCGCGCGAACGACGCGGCGCTGCTCCGGCGCGGCGAACGTGTCGAGCGGCACATCGAGCGCGCCGATGCGCTGGCGCTGCGGAAACAGCAGCACCGGCGAGAGGAACGATGCGTTCGCCGGCTGCGTGATCGTCAAGTGCGCGCCCCGCGCGTCGAAGACGTCGACGAACGCGGCGGGACGCGCCTCGAGATATAGCAGCGACTCGCCGACCAGCCGGCGCTCGCGTCCGGCGATCGTGATCGCTGCGCCGCCGCGCCGCCGCAGCGTCACGGAACCGTCGCCGCGCGCGACGTCGCCGGCGCCGGCCGGCGCGAAGAAGGCCGCCGCGCCGAGGGCGGGAATCGGCACGACCGTTCCGGGCGTGCCCACGATCCGCGCCGTGTCGGGGCCGAGCAATCCGGAACCGAGACCCGCGCCCGCGACGACGGCGGCGCCGGCCATCGCGAGCAGCAGCCGCCTTCCGCGCGCGCCGTCACGTCCGCGCACGGCGTCGTTCGCGTACGCGACGAGCGCCGCGAGCGGGACCGCGAGCGCGAGCGCGTACTGCCACGTGTGGTAGAACGCGGTGTCGGGAACGGCGACCTGCGCGGCGACGAGCACGATCGCGACGGCGCCGATCGCGAGCGCGAAGACGCGCGAGCTCACCGTGCCGACAGCGCGGGCGCGACCGCCGCTCGCATCTGGTCCAGCGTCATCGCGCCGTCGATTCCTTTCACGACGCGTCCGTCGCGCGCGACGATGACGCTCGTCGGCAGCCCGATGCCCTGGTAGGCGCGGCCGTACTCCTGCGACTCGTCGACGAGGATCGGAAACGTCACGCCGTGTGCGCGCGCGTACGCGGACGCCTTTGCGGCGGACTCGCCCTGATCGACCCCCAGCACGTCGACGCGTCCCGCGTACGCGCGCGAGAAGCGCTGCAGCGCCGGCATCTCGGCCTCGCACGGCGGACACCACGTCGCCCAAAGGTTCATCAGCACGACGCGTCCGCGGTGACGCGCGAGTGAGTCCGTGCGGCCGTCGGTGCGGACGACGTCGAACGACTGCGCGGGCGCGCCGGCGAGCCCGCCCGGTCCGGCGCTCGTCGCGCCGCCGGCGTCGGGCGCGTTGTAGCATGCCGTGAGCGTGAGGACCGACGCCGCGATCGCCGCCGCGCGAGCGATCACGGCGACGCGCTCGGGCGGCACCGCGCGGCCACGACGGGCGGCGCGCCGGGGAGCAGCTGGATGCGCCAGTTCGCTCCGACGCGCGCGCAGGTCGGCAAGCGCGGGTCGAATGCGCGCTCCGCATCGGCGTCGAACCGCGCGAGCACGACCGCCGTCGCAGGCGGGCGCGGCGCGGGCGGGCGGATCCGCGCGGGGACGAGCGAGAAGCGGTCTTGGCCAACGGCGCCGGCGTTGAGATAAATGGTCGGCTCGTACGGATCGACGTCGATCACCGCGCCGTTCCCGGCGATCGCGCGCACGTGCGCGGCCGCCAGCCGCTTCTCGTGCGCGTCCGCGCGCGACGCGGGAATCGCGCCCACGTCGAACGTCACCGTGCGCCACACGAAGAAGAGCGCGACGGCGCCGAACGCGACTCGCTGCACCCGCACGCCGCGCGCCGTGCCGAAAACCGCGAGCGCGTAGATCGACGCCGGCAGCAGCGGGATGAAGTAGTGCTCGTAGAAGTTGCCGAGCGCGAGCGCGCCGAACAGCGCGCAGCCCGTCCACACGAGCGCGAAGCGCTCGCGCTCATCGCGCGGACGGCGCACGACGGCGGCGACCGCGGCCAGCATCAGCCCCGCACCCGATCGCACCAGGCCCGCGAAGATCGGTGCCAGCACGCCGAAACGCCCTTCCGCCCGCGCACGTCCGCCGAAGCTCATGTTCGCATACGCCACCCAGCTGCGCGCGAGTTCGGCGATCGCGGGCAGGCCGAACACCGCGAGCATCGCCCCTACGTACACGATCAGCGTGCACGCGGCCGCGAGGATGAGCGTCACGCGCCCGCGCACGGAGCGCTCGCGGTCGAGCAGCGGCACGAGCAGCAGCAGCGAGGGGAGCCAGAACGTCGTCGCCAGCGCGATCGCGATCCCCGCCGCAAGCGTACCCCAGGCGGCCTCGAGCGCAAGCAGGTACGCGATCAGGATCAGCGGCAGCGCGAAGTTCTCCACGCTGTCGAGCTGCAGCGGCAGCACGCTGAGCAGCAGCGCGAGCGCCAGCGACGCCGGTGCCCAGGCCGCGACGCGGCTGCGCACGAGCAGTCGTGCGAAGAGCGCGATCGACGACGCCGCGACGGCGGCCTCGGCCAGCACGTGTACGCGGTAATACGAGCCGAACAGCGCCTGCAGCACCGCGTTTGCGAGGTAGATGCTCGGCAGCTTGTTGTCCCAGACGTCGAGATACAGCCGGCTGCCGTGGTCGATCGCACGGCCGTAGTACTCGAAGAGCGCAGCATCCGATGTCGGGATCTCGCCCTTCAGGAACGCGGCGCCGAACGGCACGGCGAGCGCGAGGGCGAAGATCAGCGCGGACGGTGTGCGTCGCATCGTCCGGATTCAGGGGCGTTGCGGGATGCGCTCAGAACGATCTCCGCGGCATGACGATCAGCGTTCGCACGGGGCGGCCTTCGCGGTGAACGGCGCCGTTCCGTTCGCGTGGCGCGAGCGGCGCGTGCGCGCCGGCGGTGCGGACGTCGCCGTGTACGAGGCGGGAGCGACGGACGCGGCGCCGGCCGCGCTGCTCCTGCACGGCCTCGGTCACTGGGCGGACGCGGCATGGAGGCCGCTCGTGCCGTACCTCGACGGCGCACGCCGCTACGTCGCATTCGATCTGCCCGGATTCGGCGCGAGCGACAAGCCCGACGTGCGGTACGACGCCGCATACTTCCGCAGCGTCGCGGCCGGCGTCGCGGACGCGCTGGGCATCGAGCGCTTCGCGGTCGTCGGACACTCGCTGGGCGGGTTCGTCGCCGCCGACTTCGCGGCGACATCCGGCGAGCGCATCACGCACCTCGCGCTGATCGCGCCGGCCGGCTTCACGCGCGTGCCGCGTCACGTCGCGGCGTCCGTGCTCGCGCTCGCGCTCGGCCCGTGGTTCGTGCGGCGCACGCCCTCGCGCGGCTTCGTCCGGCGGATGGTCGAGCGCGCCGTCTTCGACCGCGCGGCGATCGACGCGAGCGTGCTGGACCGTGCGTACGCGCTCGCCGGAGACGACGGCGTACGCCGCGCGTTCGCCGGCGTCTACGCCGCCTCGACCGATCTCTTCACCGGCCGTCGCGCGCTGCACGCGCGCTTCGCACGCTACGCCGGCCCGGTGCTCTGCGCGTGGGGCAGGCACGACCGCTACATCCCGGTGCGCGCGCTCGCCGCGGTGCGGCGCGTGTATCCCGCAGGCGACGGTGCTCGTGCTCGAACGCAGCGCGCACCTGCCGCGGTCGAGGAGCCGCGCGCGCTCGCGGCCGCGCTCGACGCGTTCTTGCGAGCGTGAAGCGCGTACGCGCTCACCAGTCGCCCATGCGCTCTTCGTCGACCTCGCCTTCGAAGACGATCGTGCCCGGCGCGAGGACGGCCGACGCGAGCGGCGACGCCGTCGTAGCGCAGGTCGCGGCGCATCGCGTCGTCCGGCGAGCGCGCGCGTCAGCGCGGCGAAGCGCGCGAGGACGTCGGGCGCGCACAGCACGCGCTCCGGCGCGACGTTGTACAGCCGCCGAAAGCCCGCGAACGCGCGCTTCGAAATCGTCGTCGTCGAACGCCGCGCCCAGCGCGACGGTCCAGCGCACGCGTTCCAGGGCCTCGTCCCTCAGCCGCCCGAACGGCAGGCGCGATGGCGGCTCGAATCCTGGACGGACGCGCGCTCGCGGCCGAGCTGCGCGCCGACGTCGCCGCGCGCGCGCAGCGCGCTGCGCGCGCGCGGCGTCGTGCCGTCGCTCGCGATCGCGATCGTCGGCGACGACGCGGCCAGCCGCGGCTACGTGCGCAGCATCGCGAGCGCCGGCGCGAAAGCCGGGATCGACGTGCGCGTGCACGCGCTGCGCGAGCAGCGCGACGAGGACGAGGTGCGCGCGCTGCTGCGCGCGCTCGGCGACGATCGCGAGCGTTCACGGCATCATCCTGCAACAGCCGCTTCCGGCGCACCTGGCCGTCCGCCGCATCGCGGACGCGTGCCGCCGCGACAAGGACGTCGACGGCGCGAACCCGGCGAACCTCGGGCTGCTCGCGAACGCGTCGAGCGACGGCGTTCGTCCCGGCGACGCCGCTCGCGTGCATGCTGGTGCTCGAACGCAGCGCGCGCGGCACGCTGCGCGGCGTGCGCGCGTGCGTCGTCGGCCGCTCCACCGTCGTCGGGCTGCCGGTCGCGCTGCTGCTGATCGCGCGCGACGCGACGGTGACCGTCGTGCACCGCGGCACGCGCGATCTCGCGCGCGAGACGCGCGCCGCCGAGGTGCTCGTCGTCGCGGCGGGCGTGCCCGGCACGATGACCGCCGACATGGTCGCGCCGGGCGCGACGGTGATCGACGTCGGCACGACGTACGTCGACGGCAAGGTCGCCGGCGACGTCGCGTTCGACGAGGTCGCCGACGTCGCGGGCGAGATCACGCCGGTGCCCGGCGGCGTCGGCCCGGTCACCGACGTCGCGCTGCTGCGGAACGTCGTCTCGCCGCGGAGCGCCTGCGCGCGCCGAGCGCGCGCGTCAGTTCAGCGAGAAGTGCTTGCCGAAGAACTGCTCTTGGTGCTTGCGGAACTCGCCGCCCGGCGCGTCGCCGCGCACGACGGCTTCCTGCTTCTTCTTGCGCTCGATCAGCGAGCGCAGCTGCGGCAGCAGCCGGCGCAGGAAGCCGAGCTCGGCCGCGAGGCGCGCTTCCGCGCGTGCGCAGCTCGAGCAGCCGCTGCTTGAGCGCGTCGGCGACCTGCAGCGCGTCGCCGACGACGTAGCTCGCGTCGACGGGATCGTGCGGCACGTCGAGCGCGTCCGCGTTGCCGCTGAACGCGACGAGCAGCCGCGCGTACTCGCGGAACTCGCGCAGCACGCGGTGCGTCAGCTCGCGCGGCGCGCGCGTCCGGATCGTCGATCGTCGTCGTCGAGGAACTCGACGTCCGCGAGCAGGTACGGCTCGCGGCTGACGATGCGCTCGATGCGGAAGCGGCGGCCGCCCGTCGTGCTGATGTAGTAGCGCCCCGCGGGCAGCGGCGTCACCTCGGAGATCTCCGCCGTCGTGCCGATCTCGTGCGGCGTCACGTCGGGATCGCCGGCCTCGCGGCCGTCGCGGATCAAGACGACGCCGAACGCCTCGTTGGCGTCGAGGCATTCGGCGATCATGCGGCGATAGCGTTCCTCGAAGACGTGCAGGTTCAACACCGCGCCCGGAAAGAGCACGGTGTTGAGCGGGAACAGCCGCAGCGTTCCCTGCACGCACGCGCTACAGAGGTGCGGCCGGCCTTCGCCGCGTCGAGCCGCTGCTGCACGACGCTCCAGTCGACGTTGGCGAAGAACGCCTCGATGTACTTCGAGCGCTCCGCGGGCTTGTAGTCGAGCAGGAACGCGTGCTCCCACACGTCCATGACGAGCAGCGGCGCGAACCCGGCGACGTTGCCGTCCTCGTGCAGCGTGATCCAGTGGTTGGAGACGCGCTGCGCGTGCGGATCGTAGTACGCGATCGCCCAGCCGACGCCGCGCATGCCGCCGACCGCGCTGAAGTCTTTCTTCCACGCCTCGAAGTCGCCGTACACGCCGCCGAGCGCGTCCTGCACGCCGGACGCCGGCTGCGCGCCCGCGTTCTTGGTCATGTTGCCGAAGTAGTACTCGTGCAGCACCATGCCGTTGTACTCGAATCCGAGCCGGCGCGTGAGCTCGGCGAAGTGCGGGTTCGCGCCGGCGGCGTTGCCCGCTCGAGATCTGCTCGGCGATCTGTTCGTTGAGCAGATTGGTGTTCTTGACGTAACCCTCGTACAGTCCGAAATGGACCTGCAGCGTGTTGTCCGAGATGCCTTGCAAGCCGGCAAGGTCGAACTTCTTCGGCGTGTACGATTGTTGGGCGAGCGTTGCCAACGGAAGCCTCCAACGGTGATCTGTCGTGGGGTGGACCCGACGCTTCGACGACGCGCGCGCCGCCCCCACTCGGCACCGGCAGGTTCCCGCTTGCGGCGGGCGGCAAACCAGCGCATCGTGCGCGATCTCGCCTACCTGACGCGGGCCCATCGGGAGCCGCCGCCGCTGCTGCTCGAGCTGGAGCAGCACGGCCTGCGCGAAGGCATTCCGATCGTCGACCGCGCGTCCGGACGGTTTCTGTCCATGCTCGTGCACTGCATGCAGGCGAACCGCGTCCTCGAGATCGGCACCGCGTACGGATACTCGACGCTCTGGATGGCGCTCGCGCTTCCGCCGGCCGGCCGCATCTGGACGATCGATCCCGACATGCGAGCGCACGAGCGTCGCGCGGGCATACTTCCGCCGCGCCGGCGTCGAGGAGCGCATCGAGATCATCAACCAGCCGGCGCTCGACGTGCTCGGGCACGTTTCCGCAGCGCAACCTCGACATCGTCTTCATCGACGCGCTCAAGACCGAGTACAGCGCGTACCTCGACGCGGTCGTTCCGATGCTGAAGCGGTCGGGGATCGTCGTCGTCGACAATCTGCTGTGGTCGGGACGCGCGGCCGCCGCGCCCAAGCGCAGCGACGACGCCGACACCGTCGCGATCCGCGCTTTCAACAAGGCGTTTCTCGCGCATCCCGAGCTGGACGCGACGATTGTCCCGATCGGCGACGGTATCGGCGTCGGCGCGCGCGTGGGCTAGCGCGGTCGCGATGCTCATCGAGACGTTTCCGGTCGGCGCGCTTGCGCTGCAACTGCACGATCGTCGGCGACCGAGCCTCGGGCGAAGCGATCGTGATCGACGGCGGCGACGACGTCGCGGACATCGCGCGGCGGCTCGAAGCGCACGCACTGCGCCCGCGCTACCTCGTCCACACGCACGCGCACATCGATCACATCGGCGCGCTCGCGGCGCTGCGCGAGCACGTCGGCGGCGAAGGGCTGTTGCACCACGGCGACCTGCCGCTCTACTCGACCCTCGCCCGTCAAGCGGCGTGGCTCGGCATGGCGGTGCCGCCGCCGCTTGTCGCGCATCGACGGCGACCTCACCGACGACGACGTGCTGCGCGCGGGCGCGATCGAGCTGCGCTGCGTGCACACGCCGGGCCACACGCCGGGCTCGACGTCGTTCGCCCTGGAGCACGAGGGCGCGACGACGCTCTTCACGGGTGACACGCTCTTCCGCGGCTCCGTCGGCCGCTGGGATCTCGGCGGCACGTCGCTCGAGGACATCGTCGCGTCGATCCGGCGTAGGCTGCTCGTTCACGACGACGCGAGCGTGGTCGTTCCGGGCCACGGACCGGCCACGACGATCGGCACGGAACGGCGCGAGAACCCGTACCTGGCTTAGCGTCGCGCAGGGGAAGCGCGCCGAACGCCCGTACGCCCGCGAACGATGCACGTCAGACTCCCCGCCGCGGCCGCTCGTGGCGTTGTCGCTCGGTTCGCTCGGGCTTGCCGGTTGTTCGACCAGTCCGGCCACGAGCGTGATCCACACACCCGCGCTGCAGACGAACGGCGGCCGCGCGACGACGCGCAGCATGGTACAGGCGTCGATCATGGCGACCGAGGAGTCGAACGGGCTCGCCGTGCCCGGCGGGCTCACGCCCGCGTCCGCGATCCGCACCGTTCGCGCGCTGATCGGCAGGCACGTCAGCGCAGCCGGCACCTCGACCGGTGCGTGCACGAACGGCACGAAGCAGAGCCAGGTGACGAACGCCGACGGTTCCGTCACGACGACGTCCGACCTGTACTACGACGCCGCGTGCGCGACGCTCGAGAACGAAGAGATCGTCACGCTCGCGCAGCCGTCGACCGGGGTGCAGAGCGCCTCCGGGACGCTGGTCACGTACAACCGCGCCGGAACGGTGACGAGCTCGCATGTGCTCTCGCTCTCGGCGACCGTCAACACGACGTCGGGCAACCAGACGATCACGCTGACCGACAACGCGGCGACCTCGATCGGCGGCTCGCCGATCGACGGCCTCGGCGTGACGTGCAGCGGCTTGCCGAACGCGGTCGCCATGACGTGCAGCTCGGCCCACTACGGAACGACGAGCGGTACGAACACCGGCGAGAACCTGAGCGACACGTCGACGGCGGGCACGAGCGGTGCGCAGAACGCCACGGCGATCTCGGCATCCTTCTTCCTGGGATCGTTGGGCATCGTGGACAGCGCCGGCGCGTGGTCCGTGACGAACGCGACCGCGTACAACACCGCGACGGGCACGTTCAACTTCACGACCGCCGGAAACACCGGGACCGGGACGCTCACGTTCACCGACTCGCTCTACACCTATGCCGAGACCGGCACGCTCTCGTCGAGCGGGTTGTCGATGACGATCGTCGAGAACCCCAACGCCGCGGTGACCACCACGACCGCGATCGCGACCGCGGCCGTCGATGCGGGCGGGAACGGCGCGATCACGTATACCGACGGCACGGTGGAGTCTATTTGGGGCGGCCTCGTCGGCGTGTGAGCCGGCCGCTGCGGGACCTTCGTCCCGGCCGGGCGATGACGTTCGATGCGAGAGGGACCCATCGCGCACGGGTAGGCAGTGCTCAACGGACCGCGGCTCTGGAGGGAACCAGTCGATGAACGTACGCGCACGCGCGCTTGTGAGTGGCCTCGCCTTGGCGCTGAGCCTTGCCGCCTGCGGGGGGACGAACACGGTCGTCAGCGGAGGCGGAGGCGGCGGCGGCGGCCAGCAAGTGGCCGCCCGGCTCGCTGTCGGTCGCGCCCACGTCGCTCAGCTTCTCCGGGCCCGGCGCCTCGTCGCAAACGTTCACCGTCTCGAGCACAGTCCCGAACCTGCCGGCGCCGCAGTTCAACGCGTCCGGATGTTCGCCCGTGGCGACGATCGCCACGACGTCGACGACGCTGCCCGCGACCTATACGGTGACGCCGACCGCGAACGGATCGTGCTCGTTCACGTTCGATATCGGCAACGCGTCGGCGGCACTCGGCGTGACCGTCGGCCCGTCGAGCGGGAACACGATCAACGGCAACACGCAGAACGTGAACCTGTCCGTCGGCGGGCCGTCCGGCACCGTCAGCGTGACGTCGAACACCGGCTCGTTCACGTACGACGCGACGGCGTGCAACGGCATCGCAACGGTGACCGCGCAAGGCAACGTGTCCGGAACGCAGACGTACTCGATCGCGCCGGTCGCTGCCGGAACGTGTCAGTTCGTCGTCACGAGCGGCGCGGCGAGCTTCGTCGTCGGCGTCTCCGTGACCGGCGCCGTGACCGGTGCCGGCGCGCTGACGGTGTCGCCGACCGCGATGACGTTCTCGAACTCCACCGCGTCGGCGCCGCAGCAGGGCACGCTGAACTTCACGGGCTCCGTCGGGCAGGTCTCGATCAACGAGGGCGACTGCATCGGGACGACCGGCAAGCCGAAGCTCGCGTACCTCACGCTGAACTCGACGACGCCGGGCACGCCGATCTCGCTGCCCGCCTCATTCACGGTGACGCTCTACGGAAACGGCGCGACCGGATCGTGCACGATCCAGTTCGTGCCGCAGAACGGGTCGAGCGCGTCGCTCGCGGTGACGGTCAACCCGTAACTAGGATCCCGGGAGGATCTTCCCGTCGTCGTCCGCTCCGAGGAGGAGCGGGCGCAGCAGCGGCAGCGCGGGATCGCCGTACTGCAGCAGGTCGTGGTGGAAGCGCGCGAGGGTGTACGCGCTTCCCATCTTCTTCGCGTAGTCGGCGCGCAGCTTGAGAATCTCCAGCTTGCCGAGCGTGTAGTAGCCGTACGTGGCGTCCTGCGTGCCGCGCTTCGCCTCGGCGCGCGCGCTCGCGGGATCGAGGAACGCGCGCTGCTCGAAGAACGTGACCGCCTGCGGCACCGTCATGCCCTGCGTGTGCATCTTCACGCCCACGACGTAGCGCGCGTTGCGCCAGATCGCCTCGCGCAGCTGCATCAGCCGCACGCGCGGATCGCCGTTGCCCCAGCCTTCGTCGACCATCATCTGCTCGTCGTAGTGGGCCCAGCCCTCGACGAACGACGTCGCGGTGAGCAGCTTCTCGCACAGCGTCAGCGGCAGGTGCCGGTCGATCGCGAAGTTGACGAAGTGTCCGGGATAGACTTCGTGGGCCGAGATGATGGGTCGCTCGAAGTCGTTGAACGACTCGAGGTACGCCGCTTGGTCCTTCGGTGAGTCCTTCGGGTTCACGGGCGTGACGTTGTAGTACGCCTGCGTCGCGACGCGCTCCAGCGGGCCGGGCGAGTCCATCGACGCCTCGGTCGTCGCGCGCAGGAACTCCGGCGTCGGCGTGACGCGGATGTTCGCGTCCGGCGGCAGGTCGATGATGTGGTGCGCGACGACGAACGCGCGCAGTTTCACGAGATCGCCCTGCGCGGCGCTCAACAGGTGCGCTGAGTCGGGGTGCGCCTTGTAGAGGCGGTTCAGCACCTGCTGCGTCGTCGCGTGCGGGTCGATGCGCTTCGCCGTCGCGACCATCTGCGCGTGCGTGTCGTCGAGCGCTTTCTGTCCGATCGCGAGATAGCGGTCGAGCGGGATGTCGATACCCTCTTCGTACTCGAGCCGGGCGCTGTAGTTCGCAGCACCGATCGCGTACGTCCCGGACGGGTGCGCGATCCAGCGCGTCCGCAAGTAGCGCGCGAACGCGTTGGTCGCATCGACCGCGGTCTTGGTCGCGCGCGCAAACCGCGCCCGAGTCGCGGCATCGCCGACGCCCGCGAACGCGCGCGGGATCGTCTGCGTGAAGAGAACGACGCTGCCCGCCGCGTCTTCGGCCGCGATCGACGCCGTGTCCTTGTCGACCGCCGTCAGGTTCGCCCGCGCCTGCGCGAACAGCAGCGGAACCGCTTCCTCGCGGGCGATCGCGGCACGCAGCCGCATCGATGCCGGCGCAAAGTTCCGCTCGATCAGCAGGAACACTCCGCCGCTCGCGATCTGCACGTAGCCGTCCGGCTGGTGCCGCCACTGCTGCATCGTCCCGTTGAGCAGCAGGTCGTCGCGCAGCGCGTTCTGCAGCATTCGGGCGTCGAGCGCGTCGCGCGCGGAGAGCGAGCGAACGTCGATCGCCGAGAGGCGCGCCAGGTAGCGATTGTCGCGCGCGATCTGGGCCGCATAGTCGCCTTCCTCGTACGAGCCGAGTTGCGCGTCGTACGCGTGGACGCCGACCTGCGTCGCGTAGACGGGGTTGGCGCGGAACGTGTCAGCGAAGTACGACTGCGCGAGCGCGCGAAGGCGGAGTGGGGTGAGGGCGGCGCCGCCGGCGCTGCACCGAGCAGCGCGAGAAGGCCGGCGGCGGCGAAAGCGCGAGAGGTCGTCATCCCGGCGCCTTGGCGCGCCGCACGAGTGCATCCTCGCCGCGGCATCAGGTTTTTCTCATGATGCGCATGGTACAATGCGCGTCGCCCGTTCGCTGAAGGAGGGTGCAGCTTGCTCCGCCGCGCTACCGCCGTTACCGCGCTCATCACCGCCCTCGCGTTGCCGGCGTCGGCCGCCGACTACGCGATCGACCCGAACCACACGCAGGCCACGTTCACGGTCACCCACCTCGCGATCTCGCGCGTGAGCGGCAAGGTGCCGGTCACGTCGGGCGCGGTATCGCTCGGACCGAACGGCGTGCCGTCCTCGATCGCGGTCACGTTCAGCGCGAAGGACATCGACACGCAGAGCGCCGACCGCGACCGCGACCTTCGTTCGGCCGACTGGTTTGCCGTCGACAAGTATCCGACGATGACGTTCGTGTCGAGGTCGATCAGCGGAACGCCGCAATCGTTCACCGTGGCCGGCGATCTCACGATGCACGGCGTCACGAAGGCGGTGACGCTGACCGCGAAGGAGATCGGCCGCATGACGGATGCGCGAAACCGCGTCCACGTCGGCTACAACGCGACCACCACGCTCGACCGGCGCGACTGGGGACTGAATTGGGGCAAGACGACGCCCGGCGGCTCGCTGATCGCGGGCAACGACGTGACGGTCGACGTCAACGTCGAGATCGTCGCGAAGTAAGCCTCAGCCCGGCATCGCGCAGGCGCTGCTGATCCAGTAGTGCGCGCCGCGCGGATAGCCGGGTTCCGCGACCGGGATGTCGGTCTCGTAGTACTGCGCGCTCTCCAGCGTCGTGCGCGGTCCCTTCACCAGGCGGAAGCGCTCGCCGATCGTCGCCGCCGGCGTGCGCGCCCGAATCGGCACGTTGCTGCCGTGCGGGAACACGTAGAGCGGCGCGCGGTCGCACACGACCGTCAGCGTTGCCGGCGACGGAGCGGCGGCGGGTGCGGCGGCGATCATCGCCAGCGCGGCGAGCGGGGCGAGCGCGCGGAACGTCATCGAGCAGCCTCCGAACGCCGTCAGTGGAGCTTGATCGTCAGCATGCCCACGTCGTCGACGACCTTGGGGCCCGCCTTCGCGTCCTCTTCGGTGGTGCCGTTGCCGCGCTGCAGCGCCGCGGCCGCTGCAACCGTGGCGCGCGCCTCTTCGAGCATCGCATCGGTGATCGCGCCGGACGCGCGCTTCGCGCGGTAGTCCTCGACGGCCGCCTGCAGCGCCAGCCGCGAGCGCTCGGGATAGTCTTTCTTCTTCTCCGGATAGCCGTCGAGCGCGGCCTCGATGTCGCCGTCGGTGATCGCGAGCGCCTCGTCGATGCTCTTGCCGCGCACGAGCTCGACGAGCAGCGAGCACGTCGCCGTGCCGAACCCGCAGCCCGTCGTGAAGTACGAGACGTCCTCGATGACGTCGCCGGGCCCGACTTTCAGAAAGAACGTGTACAGGTCGCCGCACGAGTCGCTGAAGTACTCGCCGGTCGCAGTCGGGTTCTCCATCGTGCGAAATCCGGTGCGGTGCTCGACGAGCTGCTGAAACTTAGCGAAGTTCATGGTGGCGGAGCGAGCGCAGAAGCATGGTGCCTTTTCGATCAGGTTGTTGCGAGCTCGGACTGGGGGCCCCGCGCGAAGCGTGGGGGGCGCGCAGGCGGGGGCGGAGCGCCGTCCGACGCTATTTCAAAACGGCACTCGCTGCCGCCGGTTGCAAGGCTTTCGACTTGCTGCGTCTTGCCGGGCGCCACGCGGTCGAGGATCGTGTGGATCGCGGAGCAGGCCTCGGGGTTCTCGGCGACGACGGTCGCGTACGGGCACGTGTGCTCGTGCAGGACGAGCGTGCCGTCGCCGGTCTTCTGCAGCTCCGCAGTCACGCCGGCTGCCTTCAGCGAGGCGACCAAGTGCTCGAGCCGTTCTTCGGCGGGGTGCTCGTCGGTGGCCGAGCCCGAGGCGTTCCGCCGACCGTACTCCGATGCGCTGGAAGACGGCCTTGACGGCGTCGTCGCCGCCCGCGCTGCGAATCTCGCGCAGCACCGCGTTCAGCATCTTGTCGTAGCGTTGCGGAAAGTAGCGGGCCGCGTCGGGCGTGAGCGAGTATTCGACCGTCGGCTTCGTGCGGCCGCGCCGGACGCTGTGGCCGCTCACCATGCCGTCGCGCTCGAGGATGACGAGCTGCTGGCGGATCGCGTTCGGCGAGAGACCGAACTCCTCGGCGAGGTCGACAGCGGATGCGGACCGCAGACGGCGCAGGGCGCCGACGATCCTCCCGCGGGTCGACTCGAAGAAGCGGTCGTGCATGTCCACGCCGAGGGTACCACGGAACCGCGGAGATAGTCCAGCGTTTCCTTGACTTTCTCATCGTGCCGCTCTACGATACCGTGGCATGTCTGAGCAGCTCGGCCTGGTCGCGCGCGACCTTCGCGTCGCGCGTCGAGAACAACGAGATCCTCAAAGGGATCGATCTGACCGTCGAGGCGGGACGCGTCCACGCGCTGATGGGACCGAACGGGAGCGGCAAGTCGACGCTCGCCTTCGCGCTCGCCGGCCACCCGGGATACGAGGTCCCCGGCGGCTCCGCGACGCTCGACGGCGCGGACCTGCTCGCGCTCTCGCCGGACAAGCGCGCGAAAGCCGGCCTGTTTCTCTCGTTCCAGTATCCGGCCGCGATCCCGGGCGTCTCGGTCGCGAACTTTCTGCGCACCGCGCGTCAGTCCGTGCGCCCCGACGACCTGACGCCGGCGAAGTTCCGCAAGCTGGTCTTCGACCGGCTCGACACGCTGGACATGGATCCGGCGTTCCTCGGGCGCTACGTCAACGACGGCTTCTCCGGCGGTGAGAAGAAGCGGCTCGAGATGCTGCAGCTCGCGATCCTCGCGCCGAAGTACGCGATCCTCGACGAGACCGACTCGGGCCTCGACGTCGACGCGCTGCAATCGGTCGGCAAGAGCGTGCAAGGCGCTGCGCGCGAGCGACGAAGGCAGCGGCATCGGGTTCCTCGTCATCACGCACTATCCGCGCATCCTGCGTCACGTGCCGGCCGACGTCGTGCACATCATGATCGACGGCCGCATCGTGAAGACGGGCGGCCCGGAGCTGGCCGAGGAGATCGAGCGCAACGGCTACGACGCGCTGCGCGATGCTTCGGCAAGCGCGACGCAGGCCGAGGCCGCGGCGGCTCGTGCCTAGCGGCGTCGGCGAAGCGCTCGAAGCGCGCGACTTCGAGCCGACGCGCGCGACGCTCGACGCAAGTCGTCCGCATCCTCGTCGACGCAGGACGACGGCGTCGCGATCGATGCCGGCGCTGCGGCGCGAAGCGCTCGCGCGCTACGAAGCGCTGCCGGCGCCGGGCGCGCGTCCGCACCGCGGATGGCGCTACGACTACGGCGCGCTCGCGTTCGCGAGCTGCGCTGGACGACCGGCAGCCTCGCGCTCGCGACGATGCCCCGACGCGTCGCCACGCTTCCCGACCGACGCGACGGCGCAAGACGACGTCGACCGTCCGGCGCTCGAGACCGAGACCGCCGGCGGCATCGCATTCGCCGGGCGCGCTGCGCATCGACGGCGCTTCGGCCGGCGACCCGCGCATCGTCGTCGCGCCGCTCGACCGCACGCACGCGCGCGGCGTTCGCGACTGCGACGAGAAGCTGCACGCGATCGTCGACTGGCGCGCCGACAAGTTCGCCGCGCTCGCGACGGCGTTCGAGAACTGCGGCGTGTACGTGCACGTCGCCGGACGGCGTGCAGCTCGACGCGCCCGTGCAGATCGTTTTCGCGAGCGCGGCCGGCGACGAGGCGGTCTTCCCGCATATCTTCGTCTCGCTGGGCCACGGCGCGCGCGCGACGGTGCTCGAGCGGCACGTGGGCGGCGGCGATCCGTTCACCTGCGGCATCGTCGAGGTCGACGCCGGCCGAAGGCGCCCAGCTGGACTACGCCGTCGTGCAGCAAGCCGGCGAAGCGGCGCGCATCTTCTTCTCGCGCAACGCGCGGTGCGGACGCGACGCGGTCGTGCGCTGGCATCTCGCCGAGCTCGGCGGCGCGCTCGCGCGCACGGTGCTCGGCGCGACGCTCGCGGAGCCCGGCGCGCGCAGCGAGACGTCGGCGCTCTTCTTCAACACCGGCATGCAGCACGTCGACCTGACGTCGGGCGCGGAGCACGCGGTCGGGCCGACGACCTCGGACACCGTCGTGCGCAGCGCCGCGACCGACCGCGGCCAGGGCCGCTACGTCGGGAACATCGTCATCCGTCCGAAGGCGCACGGCAGCGACGCGTCGCTGCGCGACGACGCGCTGCATCCTCGGCAAGCACGCGCACATCGATTCGATCCCGGCGCTCGAGATCGCGGCGAACGACGTGCGCGCGTTCCACGGTGCGACGGTCGGCTCGCTCGACGAAGACGCGCTGTTCTACGCGGGCAGCCGCGGCATCGCGCGCGGCGCAGGCGCTGCGCCTGATCACGCTCGGCTTCTTCGAGCCCGTCGTCGCGCGCTTCCCGAGCGAAGCGCTGCGCGACGAGGTCCGCACCGCGCTCGACCACAAGATCGACGCCGCCACCGAGATCGACGGCTGATGCTCGCCCAGGCCGACCCCAAGCAGGCGCGCATCGTCGCCGACTTCCCGATCCTCGCGAAGCCGACGTCGCGCGGCAAGCGGCTCGTGTACCTCGACTCGGCCGCGTCGTCGCAGAAGCCGCGCGCCGTGATCGACGCGCTCGTGCACTACTACGAGAACGACAACGCGAACATCCACCGCGGCGTCTACGAGCTGGCGGCGCGCGCGACGGAGCAGTTCGAGGAGGCGCGCGCGAAGGTCGCGCGCTTCGTCAACGCCGCGCACACCGCGGAGATCATCTGGACGCGCAACACGACCGAGGCGATCAACCTCGTCTCGTTCTCGTGGGGCCTCGCGAACCTTCGGCCGCGGCGACGCGATCCTCACCACGCAGCTCGAGCACCACTCGAACCTCGTCCCGTGGCAGCTGCTCGCCGCGAAGACGGGCGCCGCGCTGCGCTTCATCCCGGCCGACGCGAACGGCGAGCTCGTGCTCGACGATCTCGACGACCTGCTCGACGGCGTCAAGCTCGTCGCGATGACGCACGTCTCGAACACGATCGGATCGATCGCGCCGCTCGAACGCATCGTGCCGCGCGCGCACGCCGCCGGCGCCGTCGTGCTCGTCGACGCGGCGCAGTCGGTGCCGCACATGCCGGTCGACGTGCAGGCGCTCGACGTCGACTTCCTCGCCGCGAGCGGCCACAAGATGTGCGGCCCGACCGGGATCGGCTTCCTGTACGGCAAGCGCGCGCTGCTCGAGGCGATGCCGCCGTTCCTCACCGGCGGCGACATGATCAAGCGCGTCTCGTACGAGACGACGTCGTTCAACGAGCTGCCGTGGAAGTTCGAGGCGGGCACGTCGAACATCGCCGGCGCCATCGGGCTCGGCGCCGCGGTCGACTACCTCGAAGGCGTCGGGATGGAGTGGGTCCGCGCGCACGAGGTGCGCGCTCACCGCGTACGCGCTCGAGCGCCTGCGCCCGCTCGCTGCGCGCGGTCTCGCGGTCTACGGCCCGCCGAACGCCGCCGACCGCGCCGGCGTGATCTCGTTCAACCTCGGCGACATCCACGCGCACGACCTCGCGTCGATCCTCGACGTCGAGGGCGTCTGCGTGCGCGCCGGCCACCACTGCACGATGCCGCTGATGGAAAAGATGGGCTGGCCCGCGACGGCGCGCGCGTCGTTCTACCTGTACAACACCGAAGAGGACGTCGACGCGCTGGTCGCCGCGCTCGAAAAAGCCGCAACGCGTGTTCAAACTGTCTGACATCGAGCGCTAGCCCGAGGATCATGGTCGATGGAGACGGACCGAGCGCAGCAGCGTCTTCCGCGTACCGGCAACGTCGTTGCGAGGTCGGACCCGGGGGCCCCACGCGAAGCGTGGGGGGCGCGGAGCCTAGGGCGGAGCGCCTTCAAAATGGACGACTTCTATAAAGAGTACATCCTCGATCACTACCGCAACCCGCGCAACTTCGGGCATCTCGATCGCGCGGACGCGACGGCCGAGGATCTGAACCCGCTCTGCGGCGACACGATCCGCATGGAGCTCGCGCTCGACGAGGACGGCCGCGTCGAGGACGTCAAGTTCAGCGGGCGCGGCTGCGCGATCTCGCAGGCGTCCGCGTCGATGCTGACCGAGTCGATCAAGGGCATGAAGCTCGAGGACGTCGCGAAGCTGCCGCAAGAGGCGGTGCTCGAGAACGTCGGCATCGGCATCAGCCCGACGCGCATGAAGTGCGCGATGCTCGGGCTGAAGGTGCTCAAGAGCGCGGCGCTCGGCGAGATCGCGTCCTGGCCGGACGCCGAGTCCTGACTCTCAGCGCGTGATCGCCGAGGTCGCGCTTCGCTTCGCGCTCGCGATCGCGTTCGATGCGCTGGCGTTCATCGTCTGGGACATCGGCACGCGCCCGCCGTTCCAGCTCGCGCGCGATCTCGCGCGCGGCGCGCGGCGCCCGGCCTGCTCGCGCGCGGGATGCTGCGGCTGCTCGCCGGGTTGCGCGCTGCTCGTCGCCGGCTTCGTCGTCGCGCGGCCCGGGTTCTCGACGGTGCGATCGTTCATGCTGATCCAGACCGGCATGCTGATCGCGGCGCTGATCGTCGAGAGCCTGATCGGCACCGACCTGCGCGCGCGCGTCCGGCGCGCCGTGCCGCGGCCCTAGACCCTCACGCCAGCTTGCCGGAGCTCTTCTCGAGCAGCGCCCACGCCTGCGCGCCGAACTTGTCGCGCCACTTCGTGTAGAATCCCGACGCGCGTCAGCTTCGTGCGGAAGCCGCTCGTGTCGGCGTGCACGATCGTCATGCCGCGCCGCGCCAGCTTCTCCGAGAGCGAGTCGTTGCGCAGCGCGGTGTCGCGGCGCTGCAGCAGCGCGTACTTCGTCAGGTTGCGCTCGACGACCGCCTGCACGTCGCGCGGCAGCGCGTTCCACGCCTCCTGGTTGCCGAGGAAGTGGTACGCCGACCACATGTGGTTCGTGACGCTGATGTACTTCTGCACCTCGTACAGGCGCCCGACGTCGATGATCGCGTACGGGTTCTCCTGGCCGTCGAACACGTGCGTCTGCAGCGCGGTGTACAGCTCGCTGAAGTTCAGCGGCGCGGGCGCGGCGCCGAGCGACTTGAACAGGTCGACCCACAGCTCGCCGGCCGGCGTGCGGATCTTGAAGCCGGCCAGGTCGCCGACGGTGCGGATCGGCTTCGCGGACGACGTGATCTGCCGCATGCCGTTCTCCCACATCTTGGGATGCACGTACAAGCCGGCCGACGCGGATCGCGCCGCGCACGTAGTCGCCGAGCGCGCCGTCCATCGCGCGAAACGCTTCGGTCGAGTCCTTGAACGCGAAGCCGACGCCCTGGATCGCGGCGACCGGCACGACCGCCTGCAAGATGCCGCCGTCGAGCGTGAAGAACTGCAGCGCGCCCGAGCGCAGCTGCTGCAGCGCCTGCGTGTCGCCGCCGAGCTGGTTGTTCGGGAAGATCTGCACGTCGAGCCGGCCGCGCGTCTCCTTCGAGACGGCGTTCCAGCACTCGCGCATGCGCACGTTCAGCGGATGGTCGAGGGAGACGTTGCTCGCGTACTTGTACGTCCACTGCGCCGCGCGCGCGCGAGCGCGGACGAACGCGATCGACGCGAGCGCCGCCGCGCCGCCCGCGGCGAAGCGGCGGCGCGAGATCGCGCGTGCGCGCCCGCTCGGGTATCGTACGTGGGTCATTGCAGCATCCTCCGGTGCGCGGTGTTGCGTTCAGTCGAGCATCAGCCCGCCGTCGACCGTCAGCGTCTCGCCCGCGACGTACGACGCGCGCGGCGAGAGAAGCCACACGATCGCTTCGGCGATCTCGGCGGCTTCCGCGGAGCGCCCGAGCAGCGTCATGCCTTCGACGCGTTCGCGCTGTCCCGGGTTCGCGAACGGCGCGTCGAGCATCGGCGTGAGCGTCGGTCCCGGAGCGACGCAGTTGACGGCGATGCCCTGCGGCGCGAGCGCGCGCGCGGCGCTGCGCGAGAGCGCGAGCACCGCGCCTTTGCTCGCGGCGTACGCGGCCGTGCCGGACAGGCCGCCGCCGCGCTTTCCCGCGACGCTCGCGACGGTGCAGATGCGCCCGCCGCTGCGCATGCGCTTCGCCGCCTCGCGGATGCACAGGAACGTGCCGATGACGTTGACCTCGTGCACGCGACGGAACGTCTCGGCGTCGAGCTCGATGAACGGCGTCGTGTCGGCGATCCCGGCCGGCGTCGCGAGCGCGTCGAGCGTGCCGCCGAGCGCGTCGACCGCCGCGTCGAACATCGCGATCACCGACGCTTCGTCCGCGACGTCCACCTCGAACGCGACGCCGTCGATGTGGTGCGCGACGGCGTCCGCGCCCGGCTTGTCGCGATCGGCGACCGCGACGCGATAGCCGTCGCGGCACAGCAGCTCGCACACGGCGCGTCCGATCCCCGACGCGCCGCCGGTGACGATCGCCGTCGGCTGATGCTCGCCAAACCATTCCATTTTAAAGGCGCTTCAGCCTGTCGAGGCTCCGCGCCCCCCGCGCTGTTGCGATGGGGGCCCCCGGGCCGACCTCGCAACGACCGGATCGCACGAGGACGATGCTGCTGCGCTCGGTCCATCACCAATGCTCGTGACCGCAGATCGATCGCATTTCGTGCATGGCTACAGAAACACTCCCGGGTGCTCGAGTGCGCGTACGACTTCGGCGAGGAAGCGCGCGGCCGGGGCGCCGTCGATGAAGCGGTGGTCGAACGCGAGCACGCACGTGAGCATCCACGCGGCGCGCACGGCGCCGTCGATCACCGCGGCGCGCTGCGTCGCGGCGCCGATGCCGAGGATCGCCGTCTGCGGCGGGTCGGGCAGCGGGGCGACGCGCTCGATTCCCTGCGGGCCGACGTTGGAGATCGAGAACGACGCGCCCCCGATGTCCGCGGCCGTCAGCGCGCCGTCGCGCGCGAGCGCCGACAGGCGCACGATCTCGCGCTGCACGTCCGCGAGCGGACGCGCGTCCGCGTTGCGCACGACCGGCACGATCAAGCCGTGCGCCGTATCGGCCGCGATGCCGATGTCGATGCGCTCGAACGGCGCGCCCGTCGTCGCGTCGGTGCGGATCGCGGGATGCGCGCGCAGCAGCCGCGCGACGGCGTACACGGCGAACGCCGTCCAGCCGAAGTCGCCGCAGCGTTCGATCAGCGCGCGCACCGCGTCGACGCGCGCGACGTGCTCGACCTGCGGGATCGGCAGCACGCCGACGTCCGTCATCTTGCGGTAGATCGCGCGCCGCTCCGCCGGCAACGCGGCCCGCCCTCGACGGCTCAGCGTGAGCTTGTCGAAGGGCGCCGGGAACGTCGGCCAGCGTGATGCGGCCGCGCGGACCGGTGCCGCGCACGCCCTCGAGCGCGACGCCGCGTTCGCGCGCCAGCCGCCGCGCGGCGGGCGAGGCGATGATGCGTGCGGTCCTTCGCGTGCGCGCGCCGTCGAGCTCGGCCGCACGGTCGGCGCGACGCCGTTGCCCGCCGCGGAGATGCGCGGCGCTTCCACGACATGCGGTCGCCGCGTCGACGACGTCCGGCGCGGTGCTGACCGGCATGCGCGTGCGCCGCGCGCGCGCGGCGCGGTCGCCGCGGGCGCGGGCGCGTCGCGGTCGCGGACGAGCGCGATCGTGCCGATCACGGCGCCGCACGCGAACTCATCGCCGTCGCTGCCGAGCAGCTCCGCGAGCGTTCCGGTCGCCGGCGCCTCGACCTCGTAGCTGATCTTGTCGGTCGAGACCTCGAGCAGCGGCTCGCCTTCGCGCACGGCGTCGCCGGGCTGCTTGATCCAGCGCGCGATCGTGCCGCTCGCCATCGTGAGGCCGAGCTTCGGCATCACCACATCGACCGGCATCGGGTTAGATCTCCCGGCGGACGAGACGGCGCGCGGCGTCGGCGATCATCGGCGCCTTCGGGTACATCGCTTCCTGCAGCGCGGGCGCGAACGGTACCGGCACGTGCGCCGCGCCGAGCCGCACCACCGGCGCGTCGAGATCGTCGAAGCAGTGCTCGCCGATCCACGCCGCGATCTCCGCGCCCGCGCCGCCGACGCGCACCGCTTCGTGCGCGACCACGACGCGGTGCGTGCGCGCGACGGCGTCCGCAATCGCATCGTAATCGAGCGGCCACACGGTGCGCAGGTTGATCACCGTCGCGTCGATGCCGTCGGCCTCGAGCGCACCTGCCGCCTCCATCGCGCGGCCGACCGTGATGCCGTACGTAACGATCGCGACGTCGCGACCGTCACGCATGCTCTTCGCCTTGCCGATCGGCACGACGAAGTCGTCGTCGTCCGGCACCGCGCCCTTCTGCGGAAAGAGCGCCTTGTGCTCGAAGTACAGCGTCGGGTTGTCGCTGCGGATCGCGGCTTTGAGCAGGCCCTTCGCGTCCTCGGCGTCCGCGGGGACGACGACTTCGAGACCCGGCGTGTGCAGGAACCAGCTCTCGAGCGCTTGCGAGTGCTGCGATCCCGCCGACTTCGTGATGCCGTCCGGCGCGCGCAGCGTCATCGGCACGATGCACTGCTCGCCGAACATGTAGCGCAGCTTCGCCGCTTGGTTCACGAGCTCGTCCATCGAGCACGTGATGAAGTCGGCGAAGTGCATGTCGACGACGGGACGGCAGCCGGTCAGCGCCGCGCCGACGCCGGCTCCGACCAGCGCCGCCTCGGAGATCGGCGTGTCGCGCACGCGATCGAAGCCGAACTCTTGCGGCAGGCCCTTGAACTGGCCGAAGATCCCGCCTTGCTTCGCGATGTCCTCGCCCATCAAGAACACGGTCGAGTCGCGGCGCATCTCCTCGCGCATCGCCTCGAGCGTCGCGTCGGAGAACGAGATCGTGCGCATCGTGCTCAGTGCGCGCCGCCCTGCGAGCCGGGGCCGACGTCGGGCGCGAACGGCAGGAACGCGTCGCGCTCGCGCGCCTCGATCGCGTGCACCGGGTCCGCCGCGTCACGGTCGCCGGAGTACGCCCCGAAGAACGCCTCGTCGCGTTCAGGCGCCGGCGAGCTGCGCGCGAACGCGACCGCGTCGGCGAACTCCGCGCGCGCCTCCGACCAGAGCGACTCGAACTCGGCGGCCGACAGCGCGTCGGCGAGCACGGCCCTGCATGCGCACGATCGGATCCGACGCATGCATCACGTCCTCGACCTCGGTCTTGTGCCGGTACCGTTCCGGATCGCCGATGTAGTGGCCGCGCGCGCGGTACGTCTTGCACTCGACGAACGTCGGCCCGCCGCCCGTGCGCGCGCGCTCGACGGCCGCGCCGACCGTGTCGTGCACCGCGAACGCGTCGAACCCGTCGACGATCGCCGACGGCATGCCGTACCCGTCGGCGCGGCGCGCGACGTCGGTGATCTTCATCGTCTCGGCGGTCGACGTCGTCGACGCGTAGCGGTTGTTCTCGAGCACGAAGATCGCCGGCAGGTTCCAGACCGCGCACAGGTTCAGGTTCTCGTGGAACGGCCCGCGGTTCGTCGCGCCGTCGCCGAAGAAGCACACCGCGACCTGATCCGTCTTCCGCTGCACGGCGCTCAGCGCGGCGCCCGCGACGAGGCCGAAGCCGCCGCCGACGACGCCGTTCGCGCCGAGCATACCGACCGAGAAGTCGGCGATGTGCATCGAGCCGCCCTTGCCTTTGCACACGCCGGTCGACCGCGCGAAGAGCTCCGCCACCATGCCGCGCATCGGCGTGCCCTTCGCGAGCGTGTGGCCGTGGCCGCGGTGCGTCGAGGCGATCGCATCGTCCGTGCGGAGGTTCGCGCACGTGCCCGCGGCGACGGCTTCCTGGCCGATCGAGAGGTGCGCGAAGCCGGGGATGTCGCCGGCCAGGAAGTGCTTCTCGATGCCTTCCTCGAGGACGCGGATGCGGATCATCGTGCGAAGCAGCGCGACGCCGAGATCGCGGCGCGCGCCCGCCGGCGCGTACAGGGCCTGGGCCAAGAACTCCCTCCGGGCGGTCGTGGTACGGGCGAGCGTTCTTCGAGCCGGTTCGCGAAGCCCCGCCACGCAGGAAAGTTTCCTGAGAAGACGCTAAGTCGCTGTCCCCACCTCACGCCGCTCGTCCAGGAGTCAGCACGTGAAGCATTCGCTTTCGCGCGGTCGTTTCGTCGCCGCCACCGCCGGCGCCGCCGCGGTCACCGTCGGCGGCGGACCGTACGTCATCGCCGCGCCCACCAAGGAAATCGTCATCGGGCTCGACGTCCCGCTATCGGGACCGTACGCCGAGCAAGGCGCCGACCAGCTGCGGGCTTACCACTTGGCGGTCGACGAGATCAACGCCAAGGGCGGCATCATGGGCATGAAGGTTCGCACGACGGAAGGCGACGACCAGACGAAAGCCGGCGTCGCGACGGAGAACGCGCAGCGCATGATCGAGCGCGACGGCGCCGTCATGATCACGGGCGGCTCGTCGACGGCCACGGCCGTCGCCGTGTCGGGCTTGTGCCAGCAGAAGAACGTCATCTTCATGGCGACGCTCACGCACGGCGACGAGACGACGAACCAGAACTGCCACAAGCACACGTTCCGCCGCTACAACGATGCGTACATGAGCGCGCAGGCGATGGCGAAGACCATGCTCTCGAAGTACGGAACGGGCAAATGGTTCTACATCACGGCCGACTACGCGTGGGGTCACTCGAACTACGACAACATCACGGCGATCATCGAGCCGAAGGGCGGCAAGACGATCAAGAACGTGCTCACGCCGTTTCCGGGCACCTCGGATTTCTCGCCGATGCTGCAGCAGGCGCAGGCGGCGAAGCCGGACGTCCTCGTGCTGATCGAGTTCGGCGCCGACATGGTGAAGTGCCTCAATCAAGCGGCGCAGTTCGGGCTGACCAAGTCGTGCAAGATACTCGTTCCGCTCGTCGACGAGTACATGGCGAAAGGCACGTCGGACAACTTCGACAACGTCGTCTCGACGGCGCCGTGGTACTGGGAGTACCACCAGACGAAGTATCCGGGTGCGAAAAAGTTCGTCGACGCCTTCTCGGCAAAGTACCCGGGCCTCAAGCCGTCGAACGGCGCCGAGTGCGCATACGCCGACATCTACATCTACAAGATGGCGGTCGAGAAAGCGGGCTCCATCGATCCCGCCAAGGTGATTGCGGTACTCGAGAGCACGAAGTTCCAGTTCACCAAAGAGCAGGAATGGTATCGCAAGGAAGATCACCAAGGCGTCAACTCTTGCCTCGTGATCGAGGGCATACCGAACGCGCAGCGCGGTGCGGGCGGCTTCACCTTCGCGAAGGTGCTGGAAGTTCATGACGGCCCGACCGTGATGGAGCCGCTCTCGAAGCTCTCCTGCAAGATGGAGCCGGCGTAACTCCTCCCGACTGAACCAGCCGCGGGCCGGTGTGCGAGGACGCGCCGGCCCGTTTGCGTATCTGCGGAGAACTGACATGGAAGCGGTCTTCCAAGCTTTGCTCGGCGGCCTGGTACTGGGCCTGATCTACATCGCGATCGCGGTCGGCCTGACGATCATCTTCGGAACGCTGCGGCTCGTGAACTTCGCGCACGGCGCGTTCTATGCGATCGGCGCGTACGTCGGGCTCGTCATCGCCCAGCATGTCGGAGTCGCTTGGGCGTTCGTCGCGGCGCCCATCGCCGTCGCACTCTTCGCGGTGGTGCTCGACCGAGTCGTCCTGCGCTCGTTCTACGACAAGGCGCCGACGGCGCAGCTGCTCGTCACGTTCGGCATCGCGCTCGTCGTGGAGGAGACGCTGCGCCTCATCTTCGGCGCGACGACGCAGCAGTATACGATGCCGGATGCGCTGCAGGGCTCCGTCACGCTCGGCCCCATCACGTACCCGACATACCGTCTCGTGTTCGCGGCGGGCGTCATCGTGATGCTCCTGCTCGTGTGGCTGTTCATCGAGCGCACGAACTACGGGCTGATCGTCCGCGCAGGCGTCCGCGACCGTGTGATGGTCCAGCTGCTCGGCGGAAACATCCGGCAGGCTTCGACGATCGTCTTCGCGGTCGGCGCCGCAACCGCCGGGCTCGTCGGCGCGGCCGCGACGCCGATCTACAGCATCGACCCGGGCACGGGTTTCGCGTTCCTCGTGCCCTCGTTCGTCGTGGTCGTCGTGGGCGGCCTCGGCAGCTTCTGGGGTGCGGTGCTCGGCGGGTTGCTGATCGGCGAGCTCCAGAGCTTGACGAACCTCGCCTACGCGCCCGCCTCGCAGGTCGTGATCTACCTCTGCATGGCACTCGTGCTGTTGCTGCGCCCGCAGGGTCTGCTCGGCGAGAGCGAGGTCATTCGGCAATGATCCGCGCGACCGATGCCCCCGCCGTGGCACGAGCGCGGCCGGCGGGCGTGCTCGAAGACGTGCGGTTCGCAGCGCTGTGCGCGCTCGGCATCGCGGTGTTCCCGATCGCGCTGCACCCCCTCGGCGGGTACTCGACGCTCGCGACGCAGATCGTCATCGTCAGCATCGCCTCGATCGGCTTCAACTTGCTGCTCGGGTACGCCGGGACGCTGTCGTACGGGCATGCGATGTTCTACGGCGGCGGCGGTTACCTCGCGGCGATCCTGCTGCTGCGCTTCGCACCGAACGGGAATCTGTGGCTGCCGGTGGTCGGTGCCGTGGTGGTCACCGCCGTACTCGCCTTGCTCATCGGCGCGCTCACCGTGCGGCTGTACGGCATCTACTTCGCGCTCCTGACGCTCGCGTTCGCGCAGATGGTCTATTTCATCGTCGAGCAGGCGAAGGATTGGACGAACGGCGACGACGGGCTCCAGGCGCTGCCTGCCGCGCACCTTCCGATCGGTCCCTGGAACGTCGATCTGACGGCCCACTTGCCGTCGCTCGGCTTCGGCCCTTTCGGCGATCTGGCGGACCTACAAGTGTGGTACGTCGCCGCAGGCGCGGCGCTGCTCGTCGTGCTCGTGCTGTTTCGGGCGCTGACGCGCTCGCAGTTTGGTGAGGTACTCGACGCGATCCGCGAGAACGAACAGCGCAGCACGCTGATCGGCTTCAACGCGTCGGCGTACCGGCTGGCGGCATTCGCGATCTCCGGTGCGTTGACCGGGCTCGCCGGCGCGCTGCGCGCCGTGTACGACGGAAGCGTGCCGATCGACTCGCTCAGCATCGACCGCAGCGGTTCGTTCGTGATCTACACGGTCGTCGGCGGCGTGCAGACGATCTTCGGCCCGGTCGTCGGTACCGCCGCGATCATGTTCCTCGAGAACGTGCTCTCCGCGAAGACGCCGGCGTGGCGGCTGATCGAAGGGCTGATCTTCGTCGCCGTCATCGTGTTCTTGCCGCGCGGCATCTTCGGCATCCTCAAACAGCGCGAGAGCAACCCGCGCGCGCTCTTCGTCCGCTCGCTGCGCCCGCAGACCGAGGAGCCCGACCCGCTGCTCAAACCCGCGACGGAGGCGCACCGCGCTGCGCCGATGAGCATCGTCGAGACGTTCAAGCTCGGCCGCATGTTCGGGCGCTTCGCGGCGGTGAAGGACGTCGACTTTCGCGTCGAGCCCGGCGAGCTGCGCGCGGTGATCGGCCCGAACGGCGCCGGGAAGACGACGTTCTTCAACCTGATCGCCGGCACGCTGCCGCCGACCGCGGGGACGATCAACTACAAGGGCCGCGACGTCGCCCGCGTGAGCGGCACGGCGCGCGTGCACCGCGGCATCGCGAAAGCGTTCCAGACGGCAAGTCTCTATCCGGATCAGACCGTGCGGCAGAATTGCCGGCTGGCCGCGCTCGCGCGCGTCCAGGGACCGTTCGCGTTGCAGGTCTTCCGCCGCTCGACGCGCCTCGACGACGTCGACGCGCTCGCCGAGCGCGCGCTGCGGCGGCTCGAGCTGATGGACGTCGCGGAGACGCGCGCCGGCGACCTCTCGCACGGCGACAAGAAGCGGCTCGACATCGCGATCGCGCTGGCGACGCAGCCGCAGGTGCTCCTGCTGGACGAACCGGTCGCCGGGATGTCGAAGGACGAGGCGCGCAAGACCGAAGCGCTGATCCGGAGGCTCTCGACCGAGATGACGGTGCTGATCATCGAGCACGACATCGAGATGGTGATGGGTCTCTCCGACTCGATCACGGTGCTGCACCAGGGCGGCGTGCTCGCGACCGGCACGCCCGAGCAGATCCGCAACAACGCGCGCGTCCAAGAAGCGTATCTCGGCGGGCACTCCACCGCGGAGCTCGCGCAGTGAGCGCGCCGACGGTGCCTGCCGCCGGCGTCGCGGCGCGCCTGCGCCTCGACGCGATCAACACGTACTACGGCGAAAGCCACATCCTGCGCGACGTCTCGCTGCACGTCGGCGCCGGCGAAACCGTCGCGCTCCTCGGCCGCAACGGCGTCGGCAAGACGACGACGCTCAAGAGCATCGTCGGGTGGCAGAAGCCGCGCACCGGCGGCGTTTTTCTCGAGGGCGAGGATCTCGTCGGCGCCGACATGATGGCGATCGCGCGCAAGGGCGTCTCCCTGGTTCCCGAGGAGCGGCGCATCTTCAGCAACCTGACCGTGGCGGAGAATCTGCGGATCGCGCAGGTGACCGCGCAGCGTCCGGGCTGGTCGCTCGACCACGTCTACGAGAAATTCCCGCGGCTGCGCGAACGCCTGACGCACAAGGGCGACGAGATCAGCGGCGGCGAGAAGCAGATGCTCGCGATCGCGCGCGCGCTGCTTCAGGACGTGAAGGTGCTGCTGCTCGACGAGCCGACCGAAGGCCTCGCGCCGCTGATCGTGCGCGAGGTCGAGAACGTCGTGCGCGAGATCAAGGCCGCCGGCATCACGACGCTGCTCGTCGAGCAGAACCTGTACTCGGCGCTCGCCGTCGCCGACCGCTGCTACATCATGGCGCAGGGCGAGGTCGTGTTCGAGGGCACGCCCGAGGAGGTCCGCGAGAACGAGGACGTCCGGAGGCGCTATCTGCACGTCTGACCGGATTGAACGGTTGCGGCCGTTGCGCGCAAGGTCGGCTCCCCGCGCACGCCGATAAGCACGGGATGCAATCTTCGCGCGCGGCGCTCATGGCGACCGCGATCTTCTCCTGTTCGCTGCTCGTTGCGTGCGGCGGCGGCGGGTCGTCTCCCGTCGTCACGCCCACGCCGATGACGACGCCGAACGGCGGCGCGGCGAGCTTCGTACGCTCCGACGCGCAAACGGTGCTCACCGTTGCGAAGCTCCTCGGAAGCGACGGCTACTATCCCGGCGGGGCGCCGCTCGGGGCGATGTCGGTCGCGCGCACGATTCGTTCGCGCAAGCCGCTCGCGGTCGCGAATTGCTCGCCGGGAGGGACCAGCGGCATCGGGAGCTTCTCGTTCGACGAGTCGACCGACGCGCAAGGTAACGATACGCAGAACTATCGCGACTACTACGACGCGAGCTGCGCGCAGCCGGAGCGCGTCGCCACGCTGGTCTTTCCCGCCGGGACGTCCGTCGGATCGGCGTCGGCGTCGATCACCGGCTCGACGACGGAATACGCGCACAGCGGCGCCGTCATCGGGTATGCAGCGCTGCAGATTTCGTGGACGGCGAACTCCGTGACCGTTCGATCGGCGGACGCGAGCTCGGTCGGCGGCCCCGTCGTCGGTCAGTCCGGCGTGACGTGCAACGCCACGAGCGGCACGGCGGTGACGTGCGGCACCGCGTCGTTCCAGACGGTGGCCGGCACGACGACCGGCTTGACGGCGACCGTCACGCAGACGCTCACGCCGATCCCGCAGGGCGGCGCCGGCACGGTGAGCACGCAACTTTCGGCGACGACGTACAGCGGATCGGCATTAGCCCTCGTTGCGCCCTCGTCGGGCACCGCGTGGTCGCTCAGCGGCGGCACGCAGCTCGACACGCTCACCGGAAGCGGCAGCGCTGCATTCAGCGGCTCCGTCGTGACGTCGGGGAACTACTCCGTGAGCGACTCGACGCAGAACGTGACGGCCGCGGGGTCGTTCAACAACGCCGGGCCGCTGACGGTGACGCTCGCGCAGGGCGGCGCGACCGTCGCAACGGTCGTCATCGACGTCGACGGCAACGGCACCGTGACGTACCCCGGCAACACCACGCAGAACGTCGCCGGGTACGTGATCTTCGACTGACCTCGACCGCGCGACCCTCGAGGGACTACTCCTCGAGGGTCGTCACGTCGCCGAGGTCTTGGCCGGTCTCCTGCGCTTTCAGCAGACGGCGCATGATCTTGCCGCTGCGCGTCTTCGGCAGCTTCGGGGTGAAGCGGATCGCCGAGGGCGCTGCGATCGGCCCGAGCTCCTTGCGTACGTGGTCGACGAGCTGCTGCGCGAGCGCGTCGGACTGTTCGTAGCCGCTACGCAGCACCACGTACGCGACGATCGCTTCGCCCTTGATCTCGTCCGGAACTCCGCACACGCCGGCCTCCCCGCACGCCGCGTGCGACACGAGCGCGCTCTCGACGTCCGCCGTCGCGATGCGGTGCGCCGCGACGTTGAGCACGTCGTCGGCGCGCCCGCGCACGGTGACGTAGGCGTCCTCGTCGATCGTGGCGACGTCGCCCGCGACGTAGACTCCCCATTTGAAATACTGCGCGTGGCGCTCCGGGTCGTTCCAAACCGTCGAGAACATGTACGGCAGCGGCGTCTCGACGACGAGCAGTCCGCCCGCGTTCGGCGGCACGTGCGCGCCGTTCGCGTCCCGCACGGAGAATGCGATCGGCCCCAGCGCCTTGCCGCTGCGGTCGGGCCGGATCGGCGAGGTCGGGAAGAAGCCGAGCGTCGGCGCAGCTACTTCTGTTTGCCACCACTGGTTGCACACGGCGATGCGACCGCCGCCCAGCGCTTCGTACAGGAAGCGCCAGGCCTCGGGGTTGAGCGGCTCGCCCGCGCAGTACGTCGCGCGCAGCGATGAGAGGTCGTGCTTGCGCGCCAGGTCCGGACCGAGCCGGAGCAGCATGCGCGCGAGCGTCGGCGCGGTGTAGAACTGCGTCACGCGGTAGCGTGCGATCGTCGCGTACACGGCGTCCGGCGCGGGAAAGTCGGCGGAGCCTTCGCGCACGACGCAGCGATAGCGGTTCGCGAGGGCGCCGTAGACCATCATCGTGTGACCGACGATCCACCCGATGTCGCTCGTGCACCAGTACGAGTCGTCGGGCGTGATGCCGGTCGTCTCGCGCAGCATCGTCGACGCGCCGACGAGGTAGCCGCCGTGCGTCATGACAACGCCCTTCGGCTTCCCGGTCGTGCCGCTCGTGTAGAGAACGAACAGCGGGTGCTCCGCCGGCACGATCTCCGGCTCGCACGTCGCCGGCTGCTGATCGCAGTACGCCTCCCAGTTCACCTCGCGCGGATCCGCCGGCGCATCGCTCGCCTCGCGGCGGTGCACGACGATGCGGCGCACGAGATCGACGCCGCGGACGGCGTCGTCGACGATGCCCTTCAGGTCGACGGCGCGCCCGCGGCGGTACGTCACGTCGCCGACGATCAGCACGGACGCGCCCGCGTCGGTGATGCGGTCGCGCAGCGCCGTGGCCCCGAGGCCCGCGTACACGACCGAGTGGATCGCTCCGATGCGCGCGCAGGCGAGCATCGCGACGATTCCTTCGATCGTCAGCGGCATGTAAATGCAGACGCGGTCGCCGGGCCGCACGCCGTCGAGGCGCAGCGCGTTCGCGAGCCGGCACACGCGCACGAGCAGCTCCGCGTACGTGAACGTGCGCTCCTCGCCGTTCTCGCACGCGTAGTCGTACGCGACCGCGTCGGGGTGGCGCGCCGCGTGCCGGTCGAGACATGAGACCGTCGCGTTGAGCTGACCGTCGGCGAACCAGTGCTGGTCCTCGATCGTGCCGGCGAACACCGCCGCGGGCTCCGTCGACCAGGCGATGTCTCTCGCGCGCTCGCCCCAGAACGCGATCGGGTCGCGCAGCGTCGCGGCGACGAACGCGTCCTGATCCGCGTGCGGGAACCAGTCCGCCGTTCCGGACGGCGGCGGGACGACCTCGCCGGTCGACAGCAGGCTCGTGATGTGCATCGATGTCGTGCTCACGCGGCTCCTCGGTCGTTACATCTTGATGTAGTCGTGCTGGTCGATGAGCGGCCCGTTCGGACCGTTCGTCACGTGATACGTCGCGACGTACGGCCCGCGCGACGACGACAGCTCGACCTCGACCGTCGCGCCCGTCGGATCCGTCGACGTCGTGTGCATCGACGTGATGCGCGTCTCCCGATCGACGAACGACCGTTCTGACAGGCGGCCCTCACCCGGCGCGCGGCCGAGCTCGGCGTACGCGGCCGCGTCGTTGCCGGCGATCAGCGCGTTGAGGTAGCGCCGCACGGCGACTTGCGCCGCGCTCGCAGGCGCGGCGGGCACCGTGCGCGCGGCCGTCGTGGGCGCCGGGGGCGGCGTCGGACGTTCCGTCGGCCGCGGCGTGGGCACCGCCGTCGCGCGCGGCGTTTCGGCGGGACGCACCGACGCAGCCGCGACCGGCTTCGCCGTGGGCGTTCCCGCCGGTGTCGGCGTGCCGGCGGGCGCCGGCGTCACGGTCGGGCGCGGCGTCGCGCTCGCGCGCGGTGAGGCGGTCGCGCGCGGTGACGGTGTCGCGCGCGGCGTCGCGGTCGCGTGCGGTGCCGGCGACGGCGTGGGATGCGCGAAGAACGTCGCGATCGCGATCGGCGCGCGCGTGGCGCGCGCGACCGGCGTGATCGTGGGCGCCGCGCGCGAGACCGTCCTCGACGACGCCTCGCTCCGGTGCTGCAGCGCGGAGAGCAGCGCGCCGATGCCGAGTCCCGCGACGACGACGCCGATACCGAGCGCGATCGTCGGCAGCATGTTCGACGACGGCGGAGGCTGCGCCGATCGGCGGCGGCGAGGCGGTTCCGGCATCGCTGCGAGGCTTCGTGCAAATGCAGGCGGTCCCCACCGGGAGCCGTCGCAGGCTTGCGGGAATGAGCCTCTCCGGTATGCTTCGGGTCACCGTCCCGATCGACGTTTCCACCATCGCGCGCACCGCATCGGCCGCCTTCGCGCTCGCGACGCCGTTACGCGTCGGCGATCTCGTTGCCGCCGCGGTCGTCGAGGCGCTCGGTCCTCGCGCGCCACAGGACAAGCGCGAACGCGTCGTTCGCTCGACGCTCGACGGCCTCGCCGCGGGCTCGTTCGTGGTCGAGATCGACGGGCGCGCATACACCAATCCGGATGACGTCGCGGTCTGCTCGGGGACCGCGGCGTTGCGTTTCTTCGCCGGCCGCGCGCTGCACGTGGCGTGAGCCCGAGCGCGGAACACGAGCACCTCCCGCAGTCCGTCGGGGGGCTGATCGACTTCGCGTACGCATCGTTCGCGGCGCACGCGCCGCTCTACGTGCTCCTGGCCGCCGCCGCGTTCGCCGTTCAGGCCCTGCTGGAGTACGCGATTCCGGCCGCGAGGGCCGACTCGACGCAGGGCGCGCTCAAGGAGATCGTGCTCCTCGATACGGCGGTGTTCGTCGACGCGCTCGTCATCGCGGCCGTCGCGGTCGGCGCGGGCGCGCGGTTGGCGGGAACGTCGGCCTCCGGCGTGCGCATCACGGCGGCCGCGGTCGAACGGTGGCTCCCGCTCGTCGCGATCGGAATCGTCATTCAGCTGGTCGAGATGAGCACGTATCAGCTCAGCGCGCTGGGCGCGCTGCCCGATCCGCCGTGGCTCGCCGTGCTGACCGCACCGCTCGTCTGGCTCGTATGGGGAATGCTCGCGCTCGCGCTGCCGATCGCCGCGCTCAGCGGCAAACGTCCGCTGCACGCCGTGTTCGAGGGGCTGTGGCAGTCAATGACGCTCTCCGCGCATCCCGCCAACTTCGGACGTCTCTGCTTCGTCGCGTTCGTGTCGATCGTGCCGTCGCTGCTCCAAGCGATGGCCGTCGACGCGGCGCTGCAGCACCACGTCCCGCGTCCGTTCTTCTGGGCGAACGTGCCGATCGACGCGCTCACCGTCGGCCCGCTGGCGGCATTGCAGACCGCGTTCGCGCTCGATTTCGCGCGCCGCGCCGGGCGGCTCGAGCAGCCGCCGCGCGCCGGCTAAGTCCTACGACTCCGCTGGGCGGATCGGCCCTGAGCCGGTCGAAGGGCGGAACGCGACGGATTCGCGGAACGCGAATCCACTACCGCTGCGCGTACGTCTGGCCGCGGCGCGTGAGCACGAGCTCGGCGTACAGCGCATTCGGCCACGCGAAGTCTTCGCGCGTGTACGACTCGGGCCACTCGGCGTTGAACGACTCGTGCAGCCGGTGGTCGCCGACGTCGGACACGGCGATCCACCCGAAGACCTGATCGACCTCGCGATCGTCGGTCGCCGTGAGGGCCTGGACGCACAGCGCGAGCGGCCACACATAGCCGTGCGGCGTATGCGGGCTGCCGATCCCCGACGCGTACTTGCCATGATAGAAGTACGGGTTGCGCTCGGAGAGCGCGAAGCGCCGCGTCGCGAGGTAGAGCGAATTGTTCTTCGGCAGGTAGCCGAAGTACGGAATCGACAGCAGTGACGGGATGTTGGCGTCGTCCATGACGTTGGCGTGGCCGCGACCGTCGACTTCGTATGCGTAGATGCGCCCGAACGGCGGCAACTCGAGCGTTCCGTACTGCTCGATGCCGCGCTGGATCTCTACCGAGAGGCCCCAGGCGTTCTGGGCCATCCGCTCGTCGTGCCACACGTCGCGCGCAACGCCCGTGAGGTCGCGCATCACCACGGCCGCGAACATGTTGACCGGGATGTTGAAGTGGTACCGCACCGGGTCATCCGAGGGGCGGAACGCGGTCCACACCATGCCGGTGTACCGGACCGGACTGCCGCGGCCGTTGAACGCCAGCTGCGGGTTGCGGTAGCGCGAGCGCTGTGGATGGTGCTGCTCGGTCCGCATCGTGTCCAGCACGCGCTGGAACGCGCGGCGCACCTCGGGCGTGAAGATGCTGCGGTCGCCGGTCTGCCGGTAGTAGTCCGCGGCGAACCAGATGGGGTAGAGCAGCGAGTCGACCTCGAACTTGCGCTCCACGACGTGGTAATCGCGCGAGAACGCGTTGGCGTACGGGTCGATCAGGATGTACTTCGCCTGCCGGGCGATCACGCCGCGCAGGGTGTTCCGCACGTCGGGATCGTGGGCCGAGAGCCCGATGTACGGGCGCACCGTGGCGCTCGCGTCGCGGAGCCACTCCGCCTCGATGTCGCCTGTCGACACGTAGGTCGTGCCGTCGCGCTGGGCGAGCGCGTGCCGCTGGATCGTCTCGTCGTAGGCGCTCTTGTAGAGGACGTCGAGCTTCGCGTTGAGCGACGGGCTCAGCGTCAGGCCGTCTCCGGCCCGCGCAGGAATACCCGCGACGACGACGGTTACTGCGACGAGTACGGCGAGAAGTCGGCCGACGACACGATTCAGCAACTCATCATCCGTATCGGCACGTTTCCGTAGTACCATAATACGGGAACGTAAAACGAACCTTCCGTCGTCGCCCGAGGAACCCATGATGATCCGCCGCGCATGTGCCGGCACGTTCGCGCTCCTGGCCGCCCTCATGGCCGTTGCCGCGGCCGCCCGCGCGGACCAGGAGTACGCCGTGAGCGGGCGCGATTCGTTTCGAACCGGTAACGGCGACGTGCGGAGCGAGACGGTCTACCAGGGCGTGCAGCGGCTGACGATCACGCGTAAAAACGGCACGACGACGTACGAAGCACACGTCGACTACGATCGCGACAGCGACGCCGGGCGCCAGCATCAGCGCGCGTCGTTCACGGCGACGCTCCTGCCGAACGGCGAACAGCAAGACGGCCGCGGCAGCGATCCCGATTACCTCACCGTGCTCAACCAGCCGTTCGCGGTGCAGCTCGACGCGCCGACAATGCGTGATCTGGCTCACGTCAAGCACGCGGTGCCGTTCGACTTTCCGTCCCCCATGACGGGCGCGACGCTGCACGGCACCCTGCGCCGTTTGGCGGATGCCACGGTCGCCGGAAACCGCGCGATGGGGATCGCCTTCGAGGCGAAGGGGCCGCTGCACGGCGCGCTGCCGGAACGGCCGGGCGTCCAGCTCGCAGGGACGATCACGATGAAGGGCACGGCGTACTACGGCTATGCCAACGCGCTCCTCCTCGCCCTGGACGCGACGCTGGCGATCGACGGCAACATCGACGACGCCGCCCAGCGCTCGCCGATCTCGATCGTGTACGCTCGCTCGATCCGCACCGCGCAAGGCCAGGAAGCCGCCCGGGTCACGCCGGCCCCCCGCCGCACCTGACGGCCGGGCAAGGCCACTAGGATAGCGCAGCGCCGTACGCAAACCGCGCAACCGGCGCTCGTAGGGGTCAGGTCTACGACCCTGATGAGCGCGCTCGCAGCACCGTACATCGGAGAGCACTACCGCGTGACCGCACCGGCGACGGTGTCGCACCCCGTACCGGGACCCGAAGGCTTCGAGTCCATCGTCGACGACTACCAGCGTCGGCTCTACGGCTTCGCGCTCCGCATGACCGGCAACCGCGAGGACGCCGAGGAGATCGTTCAGGACGCTTTCGTCCGCGCGTACCGCGCGCTGGCGAAGATGGACCCGCAGCAGCGCGCCGAGCTGCGTCTGCAGCCGTGGCTGTACACGATCACCCTCAACGTCACGCGCAATCGCCTGCGCTCGAAGCGGCCGACGAACGTCGCCCTCGATGCGCTGGCCGATCCCGACGCGCTCCTCAACGAAACCCAGGAAGGCCCCGATCAGCCCGAAGCGATCGTCGACCGCGCCGCCGACATGGTGCTGGTCGAACATGCGCTGCTGCAGTTGCCGATGCACCTGCGCGCCGCCGCGACGCTCCGGTTCATCGAAGGCCGCAGTCATCCCGAGATCGCTGAGATCCTGAACCAGCCGATCGGCACCGTGAAGTCGCACGTCCATCGCGCCGTGCGCATCCTTCGCCGCATCCTCGGGCCGCAAGTCGGGCGCATCGTGCCGAGCGATCGTTCGTCATCCACCGAGGAAGAGGAGTAGACCATGCGCTGCTGCGACGTCGAACGTCTGTGGGACGAGATGCGTGACGGGGTGCAGCCGCGCCGCGAGCATGTCCTCGCGCATTTGCGCGCGTGTCCCGAGTGTCAGGAGATCTATCGCGAGAACGAGGGCATCGCATACTGCCTGACGTGCCTCCCGCCGGTCGATCCGCCGCAGAGCCTCGTCCCCAAAATCCTCGACCACATCAAGACGACGGTGAAGATCGCGACGCCCGATTCGGTGACGACCGTCAGCTCGCCGATCGGGCGCCTCTACGTCGCCTTCCGGCACAGCGGCATCACCGCCGTCGCGCTCGACCGAGGCGAGGGCGACGAAACCGTTTTGACCAGGCTGCAGCGGCGGCTCGGGCGGGGGCTGATCCCCTCGCAGGCGCCGCAGTGGGTCACCGATACGGTCGCCGCGTTCTTCCGCACGCACCGGCCGGATCTCGAGAAGGTCGACATCAGCGACCTCACGCCCTTCGAGCAGTCGGCGCTGCGCGCCGCCGCGGAGATCCCGCCCGGCGAGGTGCGCACGTACGGCTGGATCGCGCAGAAGCTCGGGCAGCCTACGGCGGCGCGGGCCGTCGGCCGCGCGATGGCGCGCAACCCCGTGCCGCTGCTCTACCCCTGCCACCGCGTCGTCGACGCGAACGGCGCGCTGCACCACTACGTGTACGGCGTCGACGTCAAGGCCCGCATCCTGGAGATGGAAGGCTTTGTGTTCAACGGCGCTCCGCCCCAGGCTCGGGTGCGCAGCACCCCGGCGCGAAGCGCCGCGGTCCTTCGGACCGATGGATTCGGCGAAACGCCGAATCCGCGCCCCCCGCGCTGAGCGCGGGGCCCCCGGGTGCGACCTCGCAACGACGGCTTCGATGGCGCACGATGCTGCTGCGCTCGGTCCATCCCCGCTACAGCTGACCGCGACCAGGATTTTCCAACCGTCAGTCGCTATAGTGAGCCTCACGATACGTCCGCGGACCCTTCAGACCACAGATGTAGCGAAGGCTAACAGGCGGACAAGAGGAGGTGGTCATCGTTACTAGCGACAGTCCCAAACGGTTTCTTACGATGATCGGAGGTGCCCGGACGTAAGTCCGGGTCTCCGCGAACCAGTGAGCCTTGTCCGCCGCCCCGCCGGGGCGGCTTTTTTTCGCCCGGAGGTCCCTTGCCTCGGCCGCAGAAAATTCCCAGTTCGTGTCGGACCGGGATCTTGAACGATAAGACCGAGCGCGATCCGCGCCTTTTCGCAATCCCCGACACGCACGGCCACGCCAAGGGCGAGCACAAGCCGTACATCGAGGAACGCCCGCTGCCGCTCACGGCGCGCATGCTGTTCCTGTGGTTCTACCACGCGTGCCGCCGCGGGTACCCGCGATTCCTGATGGTCGCGGACCACATGAACTACCTCACGTTCGAGGATCCCGCCGCGGTGAACTTGGTGCGCCGTGCGCTGAAGCTCGCGCAGGCCGGCGACCTGTACGGCGCGGCTGAGACGGCGAACGTGGACGTCGCGCATGCCGCCGTCGTGTCCGAAGGCCTGCGCCGCGGGATGCGGTACTCGATCGGCGCCGAGGTCGACAACGATCCGCGCTCGCGTCCCGACGCGCAGAACATCGTCGATGCGATGCGCCCCGACGGCATCATCCGCTCAGTGCACTTCATCCCGATCGCGCATCCGGTGCACGGCGAGAACTGGCTGTGGCCGTTCGACAACCCGGAGTTCAAGGAGCTGTACGAGCACGTCGGCGCCGAGCGGCTGTGGGAGACGTACGTCGCGACGCTCGTCGACGCGATCGAGCGGCTCCCGGGCCACATCGTCGGACACTTCTTCGTGCCGGCGCTCTTCGGACATTGGCCCGACGACGCGAAGCTGAGCGAGTACGAGGACCGCGTCCTGGCCGCCGCCGACGCGCGCGGGATGGCAATCGAGTTCAACACGCGCTTCTTCTACCGCGACTACACCGACGACGAGAAAGACCGCTACCTCGCGGCCAACAAGCGGTTCTTGCGCAAGGCCAAGGATCGCGGCGTGCAGATCGCAATCGGCTCCGACGCGCACTCACCGCGCGACCAGGGCGGCGCCTTCGAGGTCGTGCTCTCGGTGCTCGACGAGCTCGACATCAACGAGATCGTCTTCCCGATGGGCGGGCAGTTGCGCCGCGTCGCGCTGCGCGTCGTTCGCGAGCCCGAGCCGCCCGCGCCGCCGGCGCCCGAGCCGCGCGCGCCCGAAGTGCTCGCGGAGGCGAAGCCCGTGCGCAAGGCTCGGCCGAAGGCGTCGGCGTCGCGCGCGCCCGAGACGTCGCCCGAGCGGCCGCCGTCGCGTCCCGAAACGCCGTCCGCCGGAACCGGCAGCGCAGCGCCGAATCCCGAGTCCCCGCCCTCGACCGCGAGCGCGCCGAAACGCTCGAAGCCCGCGCCGCGCAAGGCCCCGGAAGCAACGAAGCCGGCTTCCGAGCCCAAGGCGCCGGCCGCGCCCGCGTCCGCCGCGAAAAGCGCCGAAACGAAGGGCACCGGCGCGGTGAAGGCGCCGGCGAAGGTCGCGGCAACCCCGAAGCTCGCGAAGGCGCCCGCCAAGGCGTCGCCGGCAAAGGCGCGCGCGGACGCGAAGCCGGCTCGAAAGCCGGCCGTGAAGGCGGCGTCGCGGCGGGCGCCGGCCGCGAAGACCGCGGCGCGCCCGCCGGCAAAGCCCTCGAAAGCGCGCGCGAAGCCGTCGAAGCCGTCCGCCAAGACGTCGAAAGCGGCCGGAAAGAAAGCGAGCGCGGCGCGGCCCGCGGCGAAGAAGACCGCGCGGGCGAAGCACGCGGGGTCCGCGAAGCGGAGCGCGCCGAAGAAGGCGGCAGCCGCGCGCGCTCCCGCCAAGAAGGCGGCGCCGCGAAAGCCCGCCGCCAAGAAGCCCGCAGTTCGCGCGGTGCCCGTGCGAAAGGCGGGCGCCGCGAAGAAGAAGACGACCGCGAAGAAAACAGCGGCGAAGCGCCGCTAGGAGGAAGCCCGGGTTTGCGATCTCTGGTCATCGGCGCGATCGCGTGCGCGCTGTCGGCGACCGCGTGCGCCAGGATCGGCGACACAGCGGCCGGCGTGACGGCGGGCGGCGGCGGCAACGGCATCCCCGGGGAGCTGCGCGTCGCCACGCAGCGCTCGCCCAACACGCTGAACCCGATCCTGTCGGCCTTCACCACCGAGGGGTTCATCAACCGGCTCACGTTCGACAACCTGATCACGACGGACGCCGGCGGAACCCACCTGATTCCGGTGCTCGCAAGCGAGGTGCCCACCCAAGCGAACGGCGGCATCAGCCGTGACGGCCTCACGATCACGTACCACCTGCGGTCCAACGTGCGGTGGCAAGACGGCGTGCCGTTCTCGAGCAAGGACGTCAAGTTCTCGTGGCAAGCGATGATGAACGACGCGAACAACGTCAACGAGCGCGTCGGCTACGATGAAGTCCGCTCGGTCGACACCCCCAACGCGACGACGGCCGTCTTTCACCTCAAGCACATCTTCGCACCGTTCGTGAACACCGTGTTCGCGGAGAGCGACAACCCCGTCTGCATCATTCCCGAGCACCTGCTCGCGAAGTATCCGAACCTCAACAAGGTACCGTTCAACCAGCACCCGATCGGAACGGGCCCGTTCAAGGTCGTGCGCTGGGTGCGCGGCGACCACATCGAGCTCGTCGCGAACGACCACTACTTCCGCGGCAAGCCCAAGCTGCGCCGGATCATCGTCCGCGAGATCCCCGACGAGAACACGTCGCTCAACGCGCTGCGCTCGCACGACGTCGATTGGATCTTCGAGGCGTCGGAGAACCTGCACAACGCGCTGCGCAGCCTGCCCGACGTCAAGATCGTCACGAACGACCAGCCGCAGACGCTCGGGATGATCATGAACACGTCGCGCCCGCTCCTGAGCGACGTGCGCGTCCGCCGCGCGATCGCGTACGCGGTGAACAAGCCCGCGCTCGTCCACGACGACACCGGCGATACGGCGACGGTCGCGTGGGCGGACCAGCCGCCGTTCATGTGGGCGTACGAGCCGAACGTCAGCAAGTACCCGCACGACGCCGCGAAGGCGCGCGCGCTGCTGGAATCGGCAGGCTGGGCGGCGGGCTCGGACGGCATCATGCGCAGGAACGGGCAGCCGCTGGCGCTGCAGCTCGCCTACAACGTCGAGAACGCGACGCGACGCTCCGTCGCGGTGCAGGTGCAGGCGATGCTCAAAGAGGCCGGGATCGACATCGAGATCAAGAGCTACCCGGCAAACCTCTTCTTCGCGACGTACGGCCAGGGCGGAATCCTGACCAACGGGAAATTCGACCTGACCGTCTCGGGCTGGATCGCGGGCATGGATCCCGACGACCATTCGCTGTACGAGAGCGACGAGATCCCGCGGCCCGGCCATCCTGACGGCACGAACTACTCGCGCTTCAACGACCCCGAGATGGACGCCGCCCAGCGGGCGGCGCTCAGCACCTACGATCAAGCGGCGCGCAAGAAAGCATACTCGACGATCCAGCAGATTCTCGCGCGCGAGCTTCCGGAGAACTACATCTGGTTTCCGCGGCAGATTCAGCCGATCAGCCCGAACTTCAAGAATTTCGCGCCCAATCCGGTCAACGAGTCGTGGAATGCCTACCAGTGGGAGATTTGAGCGTGTCGGCATTCGATGAGCACTCCAGCCCGATCGCACGCATTCCGGAACTGCGCTGGCTGAAGAACGTGATCATCGAGCGCGCGCTCACGCGAGGCGATTACATGCTTTCGGGCGGTGCGCGCAGCGACTACTACATCGACAAGTTCAAGCTGTTCGCGGATCCGCACGTGCTGCGGCGCATCGCGCGGCTGTTCGTGCCCGTCGTCGCGGACCTCAATCCGAGCGTGATCGGCGGCACCGAGCTGGGCGGCGTCATCATCGCCACGGCCGTCTCGCAGATGACCGGGCTGCCGATGATCGTCGTGCGCAAGCAGCCGAAAGCGTACGGCGCGTTCGCGCAGGAGTACGTCGAAGGACCGATCGTGTCCGGCCAGCACGTGCTGCTGCTCGAGGACGTCGTCACCAGCGGCCGCGAGCTGCTGGCCGCGAAAGCCCGCCTCGAGGAGCTGAATTTGAAGGTCAGCGCGTACGCGGTGATCTCGCGCGGGCTCGCGCCGGTCGGATCGCTGATCCAGTTCTCGCTGCCGCGCGGTGAAGGCGGCCCGCGAACGAACTGAGCTCGACGATGGTTCGATGACGATGATGTGACCGCTCCGCTGCTTCGCCAGCGGCGTGTAGAGCCGAGCGCTGCCGCGCGCCGGACGCGGCCGGCCCGATTGCCGGCGAGCCCCGGTGCCCTAGAGCTCGATGGCGGCGTGATCGTCGGCGACCACGATCGTTCCCTCGAATCGCTCGCGTGCGGCGATGTCGAGGTCGTCGTGCGTCGAGTCCTCGCCGTAGTGGGTGAGCACGAGGCGGCGGACGCCGGCCGCCTGCGCCATCGCGGCCGCTTCCGACGCCGAGGAATGGCCGCGCGTGCCCGTCTCGCGGTCGCCGCGGCGGAGCGTCGCCTCGCACACGAAGACGCCGGATCCGCGCGCGAGCGCGACGACCGCGTCGGACGGCGCGGTGTCCGCGGAGTACGTGACGCTCGCGCCGCCCCGCTCCCATCGCATGGCGAACGCGGCGATGTAGTGCTGAGTCATCGCGAAGCGCAGCGTCCCGCCGCCGATCTCGAGCGTGCGCGACGGATCGTATTCGGCGAGATCGAAGACGTCGTTCAAGAAATCGCCGCCCTCCTGCGCGAACGCGGACACCAGCGCGCGCAGCATCGCGAGGCCGCCCGGCGGCAGGTACACCGGCAGCTTTCCGCGTCGCCCGCGCGTGCCGTACCGCAGCGCGTACCGCAGCGGAATCAGGTCGATGAAGTGATCGGCGTGCATGTGGCTGATCACGACGGCGGCGAGGCGTTCCTCGCCCGCGTAGCGGCGCGCGCGCGCGAACGCGCCGGTGCCGAGATCGAGCAGCACCGGCGACTCGCCGTCGTCGACGAGATACGAGCTGCACGCGCGGTCCGGGCGCGGAATCGACGAGCTGGATCCCGCGACGATCAGGCGCGGCGCGGCGCTCAGAGCGATCGGACCGCCTCGAGCACGGCCGCGTCGTGGCCCTCGACCGCAACGCGCGGCCATACCTTCGCGATCGCTCCGTCGGGCGCGACGAGGAACGTCGAGCGCTGGATGCCGACGCTCTTCTTGCCGTACATGTTCTTCTCGACGATGACGCCGAACGCATCGCAGATCGTCGACGAGGTGTCGGCCAACAGCGGAAAGTTCAAGCCGTACTTCTGCTCGAACTTCTTCTGCGCGTCGGAGGTGTCCCGGCTCACGCCGACGATGTCCGTGCCGGCCGCGTTCAGCTCCGCTTTGATGTCGCGGAACGCTTGCGACTCGCGCGTGCAGCCGGGCGTGTCCGCCTTCGGATAGAAGTACACGATGAGCTTGCGGCCCGCGAAGTCGCGCAACCGCACGTTTTTGCCGTTCTGATCCGGGGCGCTCACGTCCGGCACCCTTACGCCCGCCTCGAGCACTGGTCCCTCGTCCTCATTCTTCGCGCTTGGAGTTTGCAATGTCGTCGCCACCGACCGAAGCCGCGCATCCCCTCGCGCAGCGGCTGATCCTTCACGCCGCCGACCATCCTCTCACCGGCCCCGTGATCGAGGTAGGCACGGGTTCGGGGCGCAACACGCGGGCCCTGGTCGCGGCGGCCGTTCCGACCGTCGGCATCGACGACGCCGCGCCGTACACGCAGCTGCCCGGCGCGCGCGAGACGTACGGCGCCGCGCTCTCGACGCACGCGTACCTCCACGGAACGACGGCGAAGCTGCGCGCGGGGCTGGCGGAGCTGCGCCGCGTGCTGCGCGCCGGGTCGCCGGCGTTCATCACGCTCGGTTCGATCAAGGATGCGCGCTACGGTTTCGGCATCCCGTTCGACGAGCGCAGCTTCGCGCCGGGCGACGGCGACGAGGCCGGCATCCCGCACGCGTACTTCGATCGCGACGGCGTGATCGAACTGCTGTACGGCTACACGATCGAGTCGATGGAAGAAGTCGACGCCGACGCGACCGCCGGCCGCTGGGCGCATCCGGACGACCCGCCGGCGGGACGCATTCACTGGTTCGTGATCGCGCGCACGTGATCCGCGCGCGCGCTCAATAGCGCGGCACGGCGGGGTCGACCTCGAGGGACCAGGCGTCGATGCCGCCGTCGAGGTTCACGGCGTTCGTGTAGCCGTTCGCTTCCAAGAACTGCACGACGCGAGCGCTGCGGCCGCCGTGGTGGCACATGACGACGACGGGCACGTCGCGCGGCACGTCGCGCACACGTGCCGCAACCTCGCTCATCGGAATGACCGTCGCGCCGGCGACGGACGCCGTCGCGATCTCGTCGGGCTCGCGCACGTCGAGCAGGACGTGCGCTTCGCCGGCGTCGCGGCGGCGCTTCAGCTCGGTAACCGGGATCTCGTTCACGGCGTGCTCTCCGGCCGCGTGCGGATGAGGTCGCGCATCGGACTCGACGCGCTCGCGTACAGCCGCTTCGGCATGCGCCCCGCGAGGAACGCCTCGCGCCCGGCGTCGACCGCGAGCTTCATCGCGCGCGCCATGCGCACGGGGTCGCGCGCCGCGGCGATACCGGTGTTCATCAGCAGCGCGTCGACGCCGATCTCCATCGCGATCGCGGCGTCCGACGCCGTGCCGACGCCGGCGTCGACGATCACGGGGACGGTCGCGCGCTCCTTGATGATGCGGATCGAGTAGGGATTGCACACGCCGAGCCCGCTGCCGATCGGCGCCGCCAGCGGCATCACGGCGGCGCAGCCGGCCTCTTCCAGACGCTTGCACGCGATCGGGTCGTCGACGATGTACGGCAGCACCGTGAAGCCGTCGCGCACGAGCTCCTCGCACGCCGCGAGCGTCTCGCGCGTGTCCGGGTACAGCGTCTCGGCGTCGCCGATCACCTCGACCTTGATCAGGTCGGTGCCGAGCGCCTCGCGCGCGAGCTTCGCGGTCAGCACCGCATCCTTCGCCGTGTAGCACCCGGCCGTGTTCGGCAGCAGCGTCATCTTGGCGCGGTCGATGAAGTCGACGAGCGTCTTGCCGCTGCGGTCGTCCAGGTGCATGCGCCGAATGGCGACCGTCACGACCTCCGCGCCGCTGGCCGCGTGCGCGGCCTGCATGACGTCGAGCGACGGGTACTTGCCCGTACCGACGAAGAGCCGCGAACGGAACTCGTAGCGGCCGATCTTCAGCGTGTCGAGCGCGGCATCGGTTTGCATGTCAGCCTCCGGCGACGGCGACGATGATCTCGAGACGATCGCCGTCGCGCAGTGCGGTCGCGGCATGATCGCCGCGCGGCACGACACCGTCGTTCAGCGCGACCGCCGTTCCATCGCGGCGCACGCCGAGCGTGTCGAGGAGCGCGTCGACGGTCGTTCCGTCGTCGAGCCCGCGCGGCTCGCCGTTCACCAGGATCGTCACGCGTTGCTGTTCGCGGCGGCCGCGGTCGCCTCCGTCACACGCATCGGAGCGAAGGGAGCGAGCATCGCCGTATCGCCGGCGAGGATCGCGTCCGCGATCGCGCGCGCGGTGATCGGCGTGAGCAGGATCCCGTTGCGGAAGTGACCGCTCGCGACGACGTAGCCTTCGAGCGCGGTCGGTCCGAGGTACGGACGGCCGTCGTGCGAGGCCGGGCGCAATCCCGCCCACGTCTCGACGACGGCGAAACTCGCCAGCGCCGGTGCCGCCGCGAGCGCCGCATCGAGCAAGGCGTGCGCGCCGCCCGCCGTGACGCGTGCGTCGAAGCCCCGGTCCTCGACGGTCGCGCCGACGAGCAGCCGGCCGTCGTCGCGCGGGACGAGATACCGGTGACCGATCCATACGACCGCGCGCATCGCGCCGGCGGGGACCGCAAGCGCGAGCATCTCGCCGGCGACCGGTCGCACCGGAACCCGCGCGTGCGGCGGAACGCCGTCGAGCTCGCCGGCCCATGCGCCGGCTGCGTTGACCACCGTGGACGCCGCGACGAAGCCGCGGCTGGTGCGCACGCCGCGGACGCGACGCCGATCCGCCTCGAGCGCGACGCGATCGGCCTGCTCGAACCGCACGCCGAGCGCGTCGCACGCGGCGTACAGCGCGCGGCCGAGGCGGCGGTTGTCGACCTGCGCTTCGTTGGCGACGAAGAGCGCACCGGCGACATCGCGAGCGAGCATCGGCTCGCGCGCGAGGACGGCCGAGCGATCGAGCACGGTCACCTCGCCGCCGTTCGCGCTGAATGCGGGCGCGTGCGCGGCGAGCAGCGCGAGACCCGGCGCGTCGAGGGCGATGTGCAGCGACCCCTCCGCACGATAGCGCGCGTCGACGCCCGTGCGATCGCGCAGCTCCTCGATGAAGTGCGGATACAGCGCGAGCGAGTCGCGACACAGCGCGAGCATTGCGGCGTCCGGCGTCGCCTCGCTGAACGGCGCCAGCATCCCGGCGCCGGCCCATGACGCCGCGCGCGCCGGTTCCGCCCGGTCGAGCACGGTCACCGACGTGCCCCGCTTCGCGAGCTCGTACGCGATGCCGAGCCCGATCAGCCCGGCACCCACCACGATCGCGTCAGAAACCACGTCATCCTGAGCTTGTCGAAGGGCCAACTACATCCCCGTGTAGACGGGGCCTTCGCCGCCTTGCGGCGGGACCCACGTGATGATCTGGTACGGGTCCATGATGTCGCACGTCTTGCAGTGCACGCAGTTCGAGAAGTTGATCTGCAGACGGCCTTCGCCCGGTGCGCCGTCCGACTTGGTGAAGTGCGGCTCGTACACTTTGGCGGGACAGAAGTATTGGCACGGGTTCCCGTACTCCACCGTGCAGCGGTCGGCGCAGATGTTCGTGTCCGAGACGTGCAGGTGCGCCGGCTGGTCCTCATCGTGCAGCGTGCCGCTCTTGAAGACATCGGTCAGCTTGTCGAACGTGAGCTTGCCGTCCGGCACGACGCGCTTCGTCAGCTGGGTCGGCGTCAGCTCGTCGAGCTTCTTCATCCGCTGATAACCGTGCTCGCCCGCGAGCTTGTCCTTGATCCCGAAGCCCCGGCCGCCGCTCATGAGGCTTAGCTGCGCGTTCATCAGCCCGCCCCAAATGCCGCTGCTGAAGCCCTGATGGAAGTTGCGCGCGGCGTGCAGCTCGGTGTACGCCCACGAGTCGCGGAACGTGTCCTCGTACGCTTTCAGCTTCCGCGCCGACGTGTCGTCGGATTGCAGCGCCGCGAAGATCGCTTCGGCGGCGAGCATGCCGGACTTCATCGCGAGGTGGATCCCCTTGAGGCGCAATCCGTTGAGAAAGCCGGCTGAGTCGCCGACGATGCACAACCCGTCGGCGTAGAAGCGCGGCATCGCATGCAGCCCGCCTTCGGGAATCGCCTTCGCGCCGTACCGGATCATCTCGCCGCCCTCGAGCAGCGGCCGGATCGCCGGGTGCAGCTTGTAGCGCTGGAAGTTGTCGTGCGGATCGGTCGTCGGGTCCGCGTAATCGAGTCCCGTGACGAGCCCGATGTCGACGACGTCACCGCTCATCGCGTAGATCCAGCCGCCGCCGAACGTGTTCCAGAGCGGTGCGCCGAGCGTGTGGATCACCGTGCCGGCGGTGAGGCGGCCGGGGACTTTCCAAAGTTCCTTGATGCCGACCGCGTACACTTGCGGGTCGCGGCCTTCGTCGAGACCGAGCCGCGCGACCGCCGCCTTGGTCAAGGTGCCGCGCGGTCCTTCGCCGAGCACGACGACCTTCGCCGTGAGGTCGGGTCCGGGCTCGTAGTTCGACTTGTGCGAGCCGTCGTGCGCGACGCCTTTGTCGCCGATGCGCACGCCGGCGACACGATCGCCCTCCCACAGCAGATCCTGTCCGGGGAACGCCGGGAACACGTCGACGCCCGACTCTTCGGCTTTCGACGCCAACCACTTCGTGAGGTTCGAGAGCGACGCGACGTGCTTGCCGTGATTGTTCAGCACGGGCGGCGTGAACGGCGCTTTGATCTTTCCGCCGTTGGTGAGGAACCACATCGCATCACTGGTGACGGGCGTGTCGAGTCCCGCGGTGACGTCTTCGCCGGGGAAAAGCTCGTGCAGCGCTTTTGGATCGACCACCGCGCCGGAGAAGCCGTGATTTCCGATCTCGCCGCCCTTCTCGATCACCATGACGGCGAGCTCCGCGCCGGCCGCTTTCGCAAGCTGCTGCAGCCGAATCGCGCCCGCAAGCGACGCCGGGCCGGCGCCGACGAACAGGACGTCGACTTCGAGGGAATCGCGCTGTGGCATCGCCCGCCGGAGTTCGCGCACGAACGCCGCGCCTCCCGGCGCGTCCGTCGTCTACACGGTGAGCGCCGCGACCCTCAACGCCGTCGTCACCGCGACGCGGTGCGCGGCGATGCGCTCCTCCCACGCGCGCGGTCGCGGCGACTCGAACGTGAGCGCCGCCGGCGTCCCGCGGTACATCAGCGCCATCGAGCTCGGCAGGCCGGGAAAGACGTCGAGCTCGCGCTCGTAGTCTACCAGGGCGATGCCGCGGTCGAGCCGGTAGATCGCGCCCGCATCCGCGCCGGGCGGAGCGCCGAGATCGTACCCGTCCTGCAGCGGCTGCACGGGAAGACCGGCATCGTCGAGCGCAGACACGATCGCCGCCGAGAATCGCGGCACGAACCCGCGGCGCAGCGGTTCGTACACGTAGCATCCATCCGCCTCGAAGTCTTCGTGCAGATCGAGCGCGAGCGCGAAGCGGCGGTCACGGTTCGCGGTGAGAACGGCGCGCGACTCCGGCGTCGTGCCGCCGCGCGAGAACGAGCGGTTGATGTCGTCGCCTTCGGCATTCGCGCGCGTGCCCGCGGCGTAGCCGCTCGGATTGAGACACGGCCACATCCGATATGCGAAGCGCGCGTCGAGCAGACCGTCGCGCACGATCGAGCGCAGCGCCCACGGTCCGGCGCGTTCGTCGCCGTGGACGCCGGCGTGAATCGAGACCGTCGGTGCCGCGGCGTCGCCGAGCTCCGCCAACAGCATCGTGCGCGGCGCGCCGACGCACGCGACCTCGCGCACCCGCACGCCGAGCGCGCGCAGCGCTTTCCATGCGGCAACGAGCTCGTCGTAGGAGCCGCCGTCCGTCAATGCTATGCGAGCGACGTGCCGTTGATCGCGGCGTCGAGGAGCTCGATCGGGTGCGCCGAGCGCATCGCGATTCCGCGTTCGCGGAAGATCGAGAGCATCTGCAGCGTGCAGCCCGGGTTCGCGCTCGCGACCATGTCGGGCGCGACGCTCTGCACGTTGTCGACCTTGCGCATGCCGATCTCGTGCGCGGACTCCGGCTGGAAGATGTTGTACGTGCCGGCGCTTCCGCAGCACTGGTCGCCGCTGGGAATCTCGAGCAGCCGAAGACCGGGAATCGTGCGCAGCAGCGCGCGCGGCTGCTCGCGCACGCGCTGCGCGTGTGCGAGGTGGCACGCGTCGTGGTAGGCCACCTTGAGCGTCAGCGGCTTGCGCGGCGCGCGCGGCTCGAGCGCGGCGAGGTACTCGTTGACATCCCGGACTTTGCGTTCGAACGCGATCGCGCGCTCACGCCATGCGGCGTCCTCGGCGAACAGCTCGCCGTACCCCTTGAGCGTCGACCCGCAGCCGGCGGCGTTGATGATGATAGCATCAACCTGCTCGGTGTCGAAGCGCTCGATCAGCGCGCGCGCGAAGCGCTTCGCCTCATCGGGCCGGCCGCTGTGCAGTGACAAGGCGCCGCAGCATCCCTGCCCGCGCGGGACGATGACCTCGAAACCCTCCGCCGCGAGCACGCGGATCGTCGCGCGGTTGACGTTCGGGAACATCGCCCGCTGCACGCAGCCTGCAACGAGCGCGACGCGGGCGCGCCGCTCGCCCTTCGCCGGCGTTCGATGCGGCAGACGGTCGAACGTATCGCGCAGCGTCACCGCCGGCGACATCGCGAGCAGTTGGCGAATCCGCTGCGGCAGCGCCTTCCCGAGCGGACCCGCGGCGGCACGCGCGATGCCGAGCTTGGTGCTCAGCCACAGTCCCGGGATCAGCGCGCGCAGCCGCCGCGGATACGGGAACAGCGCGAAGACGAACTCGCGGAACGCGCGATCGTCGGGCGACCGCGGCACGTTCTGCTCGACCTTCGCGCGGGTCGCCTCGATCAGCAGGTCGTACCGCACGCCGGACGGACACGCGGTGACGCACGCCATGCAGCCGAGGCACTTGTCGATGTGCTCCCGCACGACGCCGTCGAGCGGGATCGCGTGCTCCTCGACGCCCTTCATCAAGTCGATCCGTCCGCGCGGCGAATCCATTTCCTCGCCCCACGAGACGTACGTCGGGCACGCCGGCAGACAAAAACCGCAGTGCACGCAGTCCGCAATCAAGGAGTCGTAGGTACGAGAACCTTCAGGAAGCGACGAGCTCGTCAAAGACACCTCAGCAGCCTCGATGCGCGTGATCGTCGCGACCACGGCGGCGCGCCGTCGTCGCCGTGGAATCTCGTCGCAAGCCGATCGGGTTCGATCGCAGCGATCTTCCATCCGGTGCTCGAATTGAACGAGGCTCGCCGTTCGCCCTCACCGACGGCGCGCGCCCCGAGCGCGCCGGCTCGAGGACGTCGACGGCAGCGAACTCGACGTCGATCCTTCGGTCGGCGGCCTTGCCGCGCGCGGTCGCGAGCGAGGTGAAGCGCGTTCTCGCCGGTTCCGCAGCCCGCATCGAGCACGGCCCCGGCGAATGCACCTTCGGCTGCCAAACGCACGACCGCCGGCTGCGGCCGGCCGATATCCCACGGCGCAGGACCGTCGGGGTACGACGCATCCCACGGTACTCCCGAGCGCCGCTCGTGACCGGTCGGCGGGCGACGAGACGGATCGCCCGCGGCGGCGAGCGGCCGTTTCTCATCCACGGCTACAGGCCGCCCACGAAACGGCCTGGGTTGCACAGGCCGAGCGGATCGAAGTTCGCTTTGAGACGGCGCATCAGGTCGAACGACGCAGCGGGCGGGCCCCACGCGTCGACGAGGCTGCGCGCGTCGTTCGGCATCGCGTCGTACACCACGCGCCCGCGGCCGTGCGTCGCCGCGGCAACGGTTTCGCGCAGGTCGCGCACGTGCCAGTCGGGCGCGGCGTCCGCGCCGCCGGCGAACGAGGCGCTGCTGAGCGCGTGGAACGACGTGCCGAGCATCGGATAGGCGACCGGTACCGCGATCGGTGAAGCGGGCGCGGCGCTCGCCGCCGTCGCGACCGGCTCGGCGGGCGGCGCGATGACGCGAAGGCGCCACGGACCGTCGCGGCGCACGGCGCGCTCGCGCTGCTCGTACGCTTCGCGCTCGAGCTCGGTCAGCTCCGCCGCGTCCGCGGCGAAGCGCGGCGCGACGTCGTCGAGCAGCGTGCGCAGCTGCGCCGCGACGCCGGCCTCGGTTCCCGCGAACGTGACGACCAGCGCGCGGTAATCGTACAGTGCGACCGACTCCGGCTCCAGACGACAGGCCGTCAGCGCGTCGATCGCGCCCGCGATCGGCGGCTCGTGCTCGAAGTGCAGCACGGCGGCCCTCATCGCACCGGGAAGCGGATACAGACGAAACGTCACGGACACGATCGCGCCGAGCGTGCCGAGCGATCCGACCATCAGCTTCGGGAGATCGAAACCCGCGACGTTCTTCACGACCTTGCCGCCGCCGCGCGCGCGCACGCCGTCCGGCCGCACGATGCCGACGCCGACGATGAGGTCCTTGGCGGAGCCGTAGCGCTGCCGGCGCCGCCCGTAGGCGTTCGTCGCGACGACGCCGCCCACGGTCGCGCGTTCGCGATCGTACACGTCGAGCGGGAGCATCTGCCGGTGCGGCGCGAGCACGCGGTCGAGCTCGGCGAGCGTCATGCCGGCCTCGACGGTGATCGTCTGATCTTCCGGCGCGTAGTCGATCACCGCATCGAGCGCGGTGGTCCGGATCGCGACGTCGAGCGCGCGCGGCGCGTTGCCGAGCTCGACGTGCGTACCGCCACCGGCAACCGCGAACGTCTTGCGGTCCGCGTGCAGTTCGCGGACCGTTTCGGCCAGCTCGCCGGCCGTGTGCGGCGTGACGACGTGACCCGGGGTTACGCCCGCGATCTCGAGCTTCACGGTGCGATCGTGCGTCCGAGCGATCAGCCGCGGCCCGCTTCGCCGCGCAGCTCGGCCGCGTGCGGCACGTACGGACCCGGCCGGTCGCCGCACAGACGCGGCGTGGGAAACATCTTCTCCGGGTTGAAGCGACGATCGCGGTCGAATGCCGTGCGCACGAGCTGCATCGTCGCGAGGTCGTCGGGCGAGAACTGCTCGCCGAGGTAGCACGCCTTGTCGTGGCCGACGCCGTGCTCGCCCGTGACCGAGCCGCCGTACCGCAGACACACGCGCAAAATCTCCCCGGCGCACTGCTCCGCGGCGTGCTCTTGGCCGGGGATGCGCGCATCGTAGAGCACGAGCGGGTGCAGGTTGCCGTCGCCGGCGTGAAAGACGTTCGCGATGCGCAGTCCCGCTGCGGCGCCGAGCGCGGCGATCTCGCGCAGCACCGGCGCGATGTCCTTGCGCGGGATGACGCCGTCCTGCACGTGGTAGTTCGGTGAGATGCGCCCAACCGCGGCGAACGCCGCCTTGCGGCCTTTCCACGCGAGCGCGCGTTCGGCTTCGTCCTTCGGCGCGCGGATCTCGATCGCGCCCGCCGCGCGCAGGTGCTCGCGCGCGCGCGCGGCGACGTCGTCGGTTTCCTCGCTGACGCCGTCGACGTCCATCAGGAGCAACGCGCCGACGTCGAGCGGCCAGTCGACGCCCGTCGCGGCGACGATCGCCTCGATCGCGAGCTGGTCGCACATCTCGATCGCCGCCGGAACGATGCCGGATCCGATGATGCGCGACACGGCGTCGCCCGCCTCGTCGGTGGACGGGAAGGTCGCGAACAACGTCTGTGTCTTCTCCGCGGCGCGCAGCACGCGCACGACGACCTCCGTCACGATGCCCGTCATGCCTTCGCTGCCGACGACGACGCCGGTGAGGTCGTAGCCGAGCGCCTCGGGCTCGCCGCGCGATCCGATCTCCACGACGTCCCCGTCCGGCGTCACGAGCGTGAGCCCGAGGACGTGGTTCACCGTGAAGCCGTACTTCAGACAGTGCGCGCCGCCGGAGTTCTCCGCGACGTTTCCGCCGATCGTGCACACGCTCTGCGAGCTCGGATCCGGCGCGTAGTAGTAGCCGTCGGGCACGAGCGCGCGCGTGATGTCGAGGTTGATCACGCCCGGCTCGACGCGCGCGATCCGGTTCGCGAGGTCGACCTCGAGGATGCGCTTCATGCGCGAGAGCCCGATCACGATCGAACCTTCGCTCGGCAGCGACCCGCCCGAAAGCCCGGTGCCCGCGCCGCGCGGAACGATTGGCAGATCGAGCTCGCGCGCCAGGCGCACGCACGCCGCCACTTCGCCCGTCGACGCGGGCAGCACGACGATCTCCGGGCGAACGCGGTACCCGAGCAGGCCGTCGCACTCGTACGTGCGCAGCCGCGAGGGCGCGACGATCGCGTTGGCGGCGCCGACGACGGCGGCGAAGCGCTCGTACAGCGCGTCGGGCGCCGCAACCGTCACGATGCGGCCGCCGGCGCCGCCGCGTTCTGCGCTTGCGCGAGGCGCAGCACGGCGGCGCGCGCGTTCGCGATGTGCGCCGCGGTACGCGCGCCCGCCGCGGCTTCATCGCGCGCGCGCAGCGCGTCCAGGATCGCCTCGTGCTCGCCGACGGTCGCGACGCGGCGCTCGCCGTCGGAGAGCGAGAGAAAGCGGTACGTGATCAGCTCCTCGCGCAGGTCACTCAGCATCCGCTTGAGGCGGTCGCCGTTTCCCGCGGCGAGGATGATGTCGTGGAACGCCGTGTCGTGCCGCTCCATCTCGTTGGCGTCATCGGCTGCGCCGCGCATGCGTTCGACCAGATCGGCGAGGCGGCGCAGGTCGGCATCGCGGATCGTCCGTGCCGCGCGCCGCGCCGCGAGCGATTCGAGCGCCTCGCGAATCTCGAAGATGCATTCGACCTGATCGCTGCGGACCTCGCGCACGACGCTGCCGCGCCCTCCGCGCGGCTCGAGCAAGCCCTCGGCCTCCAGCCGGCGCAGCGCTTCGCGGACCGGCGTGCGGCTCGCGCCGAGCCGCGCCGCGAGCTCGGCCTCGATGACCGGGCTCCCGGGAGCCAGGTCGCCGCTCAGGATCGCTCCGCGAAGGCGGTCGTGGATGCGGTCGCGCAGCGAGGGTCCCCGGCGGAGCGGCTGGAGCGTCTTCGCCTGCATGATCAAACGGTACCGCAACGGCCGGGCACCGTCAACTTTGGGATACCGTATCCCATTGACAGCCGCGGGGTCGCCCGAGTAAAATTGCGAAACCCGGGATACGGGATCCCAAGAAGCGTCCGGAGGCCCCCATGCAGACCGCCGCCCAGCCGGCTCAGACCGCCCCGATCGTGCCGCCCTCGACGATGACCGCCGCGGAAGCGGCCGTCCGCGTGATGGAGAGCGAGGGCGTCGACCTCGCGTTCGGCATCCCCGGCGCATCGATTCTTCCGCTGTACGACGCGCTGCGTCGGTCGACGATCCGGCACGTCGTCGTCCGGCACGAAGAGGGCGCCACGCACGCCGCCGACGGCTACGCGCGGGCGACCGGCAAGGTCGGCATCGCGATCGCGACGTCGGGTCCCGGCGGGACGAACTTCGTCACCGGCCTCTACACCGCGATGGCGGACTCGATTCCGATCATCACGATCACCGGACAGGTTCCCGTCGCGCAGCTGCACCGCGAGGGATTCCAGGCCGTCGACATCTGCGAGATCGTCAAGCCGGTCGTGAAGAAGTCGTTTCTGTGCAAGGAAGCGGCGCAGATTCCGTGGGTGTTCCGCGAAGCGTTCCGCATCGCGCGCGACGGGCGTCCCGGCCCGGTGCACATCGACCTGCCGCAAGACATCGCGCAGCAGCTCGTGTCCTACGACGTGTCGCTCGAGGAGCCGCTGCCGGTGCTCAAGACGGCTCCGTCGCTTGCGAAGGTGCGGCGCGCGGTCGAGTGGCTCGCGCGCGCCGAGCGGCCGGTGCTCATGCCCGGCGGCGGCGTCATCGGCGCCGATGCGTCGGACGCGCTCGCGGCGCTCGCCGAGCACCTGCAGTGCGCGGTCTCGCCGACGCTGATGGGCAAAGGCGCGATCGATGAGCGCCACCCGCTCTACATGGGGATCGTCGGCATCCAGACGACGCACAAGTTCGCCAACGCCCTCTTCCTCGAGAGCGACGTCGTCTGCGCGGTCGGGGCGCGCTTCGCGAGCCGCCACACCGGCGACCTCGCGACGTACCGCGGCAATCGGCGCTTCGTGCACGTCGACGTCGAGGCAACGCAGATCGGCCGCATCTTCGAGCCGGACCTCGGCATCGTCGGCGACGCAAAGCTCACGCTCGAGGCGATGCTCGCCGAAGCGAAGCGCGCGTACCCGAACGGCGTGCGCCGCGAGGCCTGGACCAGCCGCGTCGCCGAGCTGCGCGGCTCGCTGACGCGCCGGACGGACTTCGACGAGGTTCCCGTCAAGGCGCCGCGCGTCTTCGGCGAGCTCAACGCGTACTTCGGCGACGACACGACGTTCGTCACCGCGATCGGTCTGTACCAGATCTTCTCCGGGCAGTTCCAGACGACGCACAAGCCGCGTCGCTACTTCGTGTGCGGCCAAGCGGGACCGCTCGGCTGGGAGATCAGCGCGTGCACCGGCATCAAGCTCGCGCAGCCCGAGCGCGAGGTCGTCGCGGTCGTCGGAGACTACTCGTTCGAGTTCCTGATGGAAGAGGTCGCCACCGCGGTGCAGTACCGCGTGCCGTTCGTCGTCGTCATGCTCAACAACGCGCACCTCGGCCTGATCCGCCAGGCGGAGCGCACCGGCTTCCGCTTCGACGAGGACTTCGAGGTCCGCATCGGCTACGGCGAGGACGGCTACGGCATGGACCACGTGAAGGCGATGGAGGCGATGGGTGCCGCCGGCGTCCGCGTCCGGCGCCCCGAGGAGATCGCGGGCGCGCTCGCGTGGGCGACGGCGACGTCGAACGAGCGCGGGCTGCCCGTGCTCGTCGAGATCCTGACCGAGCAGAAGGAAGACGCCGCGATGGGAACCTCGATCGCCTCGATCAAAGAAGCCGTCTGATGCGCTTCTCCGCCAACCTGTCGTTCCTGTTCCAGGAGCTGCCGTTCTACGAACGGATCGACGCCGCGGCCGCGAACGGCTTCCGCGGAGTCGAGTACATGTCGCCGTACGAGTACGACGTGGCGGAGATCAAGCGGCGCCTGCGCGCGAACGGCCTCGAGCAGGTGCTCTTCAACCTGCCCGTCGGCGACTTTGCGAGGGGCGAGCGCGGGTTTGCATCCAACCCCGAGCGCGTCGACGAGTTCCGCGAAGGCGTCGACGAGGCGGTCGACATCGCGCGCGAGCTGGGCTGCACGCGCGTGAACCTGCTCGTCGGCATCGCGATCCCCGGGCTCGACGGCGCGTACGCGCGCGCCGCGCTCGTAAGGAACGCGCGCTATGCCGCGCGCGCGCTCGACGCGATCGGCGCGACGCTCGTCGTCGAGCCGCTCAACCGCATCGAGACGCCCGGCTTCATCATCGGCACGACGGCCGAAGCGCTCGCCCTGATCGCGGAAACCGGCGCGACGAACTTCAAGGTGCAGTACGACATGTACCACGCGCAGCGCGTCGAGGGAAACCAGATCGCGACTCTTCGCACGCATGGCGCGAAGATCGGGCACGTGCAGATCGCGGACAGCCCCGGGCGCAACGAGCCGGGGACCGGCGAGCTCGCGTACGAGCGGATTCTGCCGGTGCTCGACGAGATCGGCTATCACGGGTGGATCGGCTGCGAGTACAAACCCTCGCGCCCGGCACCCGAGACGTTCGCCTGGATGGACGCCTTCCTCGCCCGCGAGGTCGCGGCACCGTGAACCATTGCAAGCCGATCGTCGGCTTCATCGGGCTCGGCATCATGGGCAAGCCGATGGCACGGAACCTCATGAAGGCCGGCTATCGCGTCATCGTGCACAACCGCTCGCGCGGCTCCGTCAACGAGCTCGCTGCGGACGGCGCGGTGCCGGCGGCGACGCCGCGCGACGTCGCGGCGAAGAGCGATGTCGTCATCACGATGCTGCCCGACTCGCCCGATGTCGAGACGGTCGCGCTCGGCGCCGACGGCATCGCGGCGGGCGTGCGCGAAGGCTCGCTGTGGATCGACATGAGCACGATCGCGCCGGCGACGACGGCGCGCGTCGCCGCGGAGCTCGCGAAGAAGGCCGTCGACGCGCTCGACGCGCCGGTCAGCGGCGGTGAGAAAGGCGCGATCGACGCGACGCTCTCGATCATGGTCGGCGGCAGCGAGGCGGCGTTCGCGCGCGCGAAGCCGATCTTCGAGGCGCTCGGCAAGAACGTCGTGCACGTCGGCGAGCTCGGCGCCGGCCAGGTGACGAAGGCGTGCAATCAGATCGTCGTCGGGGTGACGATCGAAGCGGTCGCGGAGGCGCTCGCGCTCGCCGAAGCATCCGGCGTCGACCCGGCGAAAGTGCGCGCCGCGCTGCTCGGGGGATTCGCGCAGAGCAAGATACTCGAGGTGCACGGTCAGCGCATGATCGACCGCACGTTCAATCCCGGCTTCAAGTCGCGGCTGCACCGCAAGGACATGAACATCGCCTCGGAAGCGGGTGACGCGAACGGCATCGACCTCAAAGCCGCGAAGCTCGTCCGCGAGCGCTTCGACGCGCTGATCGCGCGCGGCGACGGCGAGAAAGACCACAGCGCGCTGCGCACGCTGTACCCCTTGCGGGACCACGCACCGGCGGGATGACTGCCGGCGAACGCCGCATCGCTCTCCCCGAACACCGGACGGATCCCGACGCACCGCCGACGGGAGCCGTTCGCATGTACGCCGTCGCCGATCTGGACACCAAGATGCGCAGCGCCCGTACGATGCGCCGTCGTGGCGCCACGCCTACGCGGAGATCGCGCGATCCGCGCGGACGAAGGCTTCGCGCGGCAGCAGGGCGCAGTGTCAACTTCGCCCGGCCCGATCGCGTCGACGCGGTCGGTTGCGTCCTCGCGATTCAGCGTCTGACGCGCGAGCTGCCGTGGTTCGCCGCGTCGGTTCGCGACGTGCGCATGCAGCGGATCGAAGAGAGAACAACGACCTGCGCCCGGCGATCGAGTTGGTTTGAGGTTTAGGAGCTGCGCGATCGGGCGCCGGGTAAACCGATTCTCGTCGACCGCTTGGTGCGTACGTCCCCGGAGCGCGCTGCCGGCAGCGCGAGCATGATGCAGAGGTAGACCTTCCGCAGCGTCCTCGACTGGCTTCAACGGAGCGCGCGCCGCCGAGCACAGCGACAACCCGACGATCGTGCTTCAACGGAGCCGCGCTGTTGTCAGCGCGGAGACCTGCAGCTGCGTCTCGTCCTGGAACGAGGCGACGAAGCTTCAACGGAGCCGCGCTGTTGTCAGCGCGGAGACCCTGCGGCATGAGGACCAGCGGAAGCGAGGAGGCATAACTTCAACGGAGCCGCGCTGTTGTCAGCGCGGAGACACCCCCGATTGGCGCGAGGTGTGGGTGCCGACCGGCACTTCAACGGAGCCGCGCTGTTGTCAGCGCGGAGACCCGACCAGACCCGTCCAGACCGAATCCGGATTTCCGACTTCAACGGAGCCGCGCTGTTGTCAGCGCGGAGACCCGTCGTGCTGCTCGCACAGAGATCGGTACCAGGGCACTTCAACGGAGCCGCGCTGTTGTCAGCGCGGAGACTCCTCCGGCAGCGCGGCGATCATCGTGCGCGCGACACTTCAACGGAGCCGCGCTGTTGTCAGCGCGGAGACGTGTCGGGCTACGCGAGCGGCGATGCGGTCACGGCACTTCAACGGAGCCGCGCTGTTGTCAGCGCGGAGACGAAACTGCTCGGCATTCAGTTGCGCCGCTCGCTCGGACTTCAACGGAGCCGCGCTGTTGTCAGCGCGGAGACCCAGCCTGTTCGGCGCGCTCGGCTCGATCTACGCGCCACTTCAACGGAGCCGCGCTGTTGTCAGCGCGGAGACGCGGCGAACCGCGGTGCGCGCGCACAACGCGCTTGCACTTCAACGGAGCCGCGCTGTTGTCAGCGCGGAGACTAGACCGAATGCGTCCCATCCGGCGGGCTTGGGTTCTTACTTCAACGGAGCCGCGCTGTTGTCAGCGCGGAGACCATTCCTCCAACCGATCGAGCACGCACGGACGCTTCACTTCAACGGAGCCGCGCTGTTGTCAGCGCGGAGACCCGTCAACGGCATCAACGGCCTGCGCTACGTGCTGCAACTTCAACGGAGCCGCGCTGTTGTCAGCGCGGAGACGACGACGCCCCGCGCCTGCTCTCGGAGCGACTTCTTACTTCAACGGAGCCGCGCTGTTGTCAGCGCGGAGACCGCACCGTCGCGCGCTCCATCGCCGCGCACTTCGATACTTCAACGGAGCCGCGCTGTTGTCAGCGCGGAGACCCCGTTCCGTTCGCGATCGCGTACTCGAGAAAGAACATGCCACTTCAACGGAGCCGCGCTGTTGTCAGCGCGGAGACTTCAAGGCGCGCTCGATCTACATCATCAGCGGGTTCACTTCAACGGAGCCGCGCTGTTGTCAGCGCGGAGACCCGGCTCGAGGCGGAGTTCTGGCGCTGCGTGCAGGAACTTCAACGGAGCCGCGCTGTTGTCAGCGCGGAGACTCGTTTTCTGCGACGCAGCGCGCCGCGGGTGCGGTGACTTCAACGGAGCCGCGCTGTTGTCAGCGCGGAGACTCGAGAACCCGAACGTCGACCACGAGAGCATCCTGCGACTTCAACGGAGCCGCGCTGTTGTCAGCGCGGAGACCTTCGACCTCACGGACACCAGCGTGGCGGCCGGAACACTTCAACGGAGCCGCCAGCGCGGAGACGTTTCGCAGCGCGATATTGTTCGCGGCGAGATCGATACTTCAACGGAGCCGCGCTGTTGTCAGCGCGGAGACTAAGACGATGAAGCGCAGGCCTCACGCGGCGTTCCCACTTCAACGGAGCCGCCCTGTTGTCAGCGCGGAGACGAAACTTTGCGGTGTGGTCTCACGTCGTGGAGCAGAAACTTCAACGGAGCCGCGCTGTTGTCAGCGCGGAGACCCGTGAAGCCGAAGCGAGGGCGAAGGCATGAAAGAACTTCAACGGAGCCGCGCTGTTGTCAGCGCGGAGACGATCCTTGGTGTCGTCCCCGAGCCGCGCGGGACCGTACTTCAACGGAGCCGCGCTGTTGTCAGCGCGGAGACGGCGCAGGGCCTTCCGGTCGGCGCGGTTCCATTCCTCACTTCAACGGAGCCGCGCTGTTGTCAGCGCGGAGACGAGGTTCTGCGCGTTCGGGGCCGGGCCGCGGAGGATCACTTCAACGGAGCCGCGCTGTTGTCAGCGCGGAGACCCGGAGAACAGCGTCGCGCCCGTCGGGTAGCCCGTGACTTCAACGGAGCCGCGCTGTTGTCAGCGCGGAGACCCAAGCTGCACCTGATCGACCGGCGTTGGTGGCACACACTTCAACGGAGCCGCGCTGTTGTCAGCGCGGAGACTGGGATCAGCGCAGCGCGCCGGCAGCGTGAGAATCGTACTTCAACGGAGCCGCGCTGTTGTCAGCGCGGAGACGTGGGCGGACCGGATCGAGTATCCCGATCTGAAGTCACTTCAACGGAACCGCGCTGTTGTCAGCGCGGAGACGCGACCCCCGAACACCGCGGCGACATCGCCGATCGGACTTCAACGGAGCCGCGCTGTTGTCAGCCCGGAGACACAACGCGGCGACCTCAATCCCGAACGGAACGACGATACTTCAACGGAGCCGCGCTGTTGTCAGCGCGGAGACACAGATCTCGTCGCGCGCCATCTCGGAGCCCTTGATACTTCAACGGAGCCGCGCTGTTGTCAGCGCGGAGACCCGACACAATGGAAATCGCGCGGGCAATGGCCAAGCGACTTCAACGGAGCCGCGCTGTTGTCAGCGCGGAGACGTGGTGCGCGATGACTGCCTCGACGGCCTCTTTATCACTTCAACGGAGCCGCGCTGTTGTCAGCGCGGAGACGTCACGTGCCCGAATTGGAAGCCGGCGCGGAGACCCGTCAGCGGGTCGACCGGGCTCGCGGCGTACGCCGAACTTCAACGGAGCCGCGCTGTTGTCAGCGCGGAGACGATGCCCTTCGCGTTCAGCGCGGCAACCTCACGATGCTTCAACGGAGCCGCGCTGTTGTCAGCGCGGAGACGACGACCGGCACGCCCAGCAGCACGCCGGCGTCGTAGCTTCAACGGAGCCGCGCTGTTGTCAGCGCGGAGACGCAGACCGCGCTCGCATCATACGCGAGCACGACGGAGCTTCAACGGAGCCGCGCTGTTGTCAGCGCGGAGACCGGGACCGATTATTCGCGGCCGTCCGAGGCAACCTCGCTTCAACGGAGCCGCGCTGTTGTCAGCGCGGAGACCCGCCTGGGGGCGGCGCACCTCAGACCGGGTAGAAGAGAGGCTTCAACGGAGCCGCGCTGTTGTCAGCGCGGAGACCCGTGCGACGGGGTACGACAGCCGCTTGAGAATCTTGCTTCAACGGAGCCGCGCTGTTGTCAGCGCGGAGACCTGACGACTGCCGACCGCGTGCAGCAACTCGAATCGGCTTCAACGGAGCCGCGCTGTTGTCAGCGCGGAGACCCGGCAAATCGGCGTACACGTTGCCCGCGCCCGTGCTGCTTCAACGGAGCCGCGCTGTTGTCAGCGCGGAGACACTGCAGCGTCGCGACGTTCAACGGCGCGACCGCAAGCTTCAACGGAGCCGCGCTGTTGTCAGCGCGGAGACGCGCTGCACGATCTCAAACACGGCAAGCATCACGGCGCTTCAACGGAGCCGCGCTGTTGTCAGCGCGGAGACTTTATTTCTGCTCTCCATTTATCAAATATATTTTTATGCTTCAACGGAGCCGCGCTGTTGTCAGCGCGGAGACGCTAAACCATGCGTGATCGAGGCCGCAGCGTTCTCCGCTTCAACGGAGCCGCGCTGTTGTCAGCGCGGAGACGGCGCCGTCACGGTAACGACCGCTTGTGACACGTGCGCTTCAACGGAGCCGCGCTGTTGTCAGCGCGGAGACGCGCTCGCGTTCGTCCGCCAGCACCAGCCGTTCGTCGCTTCAACGGAGCCGCGCTGTTGTCAGCGCGGAGACTGTTCAAGCCTGCGCGCACGAGCGCGAGAGCCTTGGGGCTTCAACGGAGCCGCGCTGTTGTCAGCGCGGAGACGCGTGTTAAACTTTTCGAGACGCGGAGTGGATTGTGCAGGCTTCAACGGAGCCGCGCTGTTGTCAGCGCGGAGACCCGGCGCCCCGGAGCGAAAGTGGAGGTAAGGGGAGTCGCTTCAACGGAGCCGCGCTGTTGTCAGCGCGGAGACGCCGTTCACGGCGCAGTGCGGATCGCCGGGCGAACCGCTTCAACGGAGCCGCGCTGTTGTCAGCGCGGAGACCTCTCCCATCGCGCAACGTTTGTAGGCGCAGACGCCGCTTCAACGGAGCCGCGCTGTTGTCAGCGCGGAGACTCACCCATGAGGTGCGGAGCATCGGATTCCAAGGCGTGCTTCAACGGAGCCGCGCTGTTGTCAGCGCGGAGACGCGGATGTCCGAGATCACCGTCTCTTGGCTGATCTTGCTTCAACGGAGCCGCGCTGTTGTCAGCGCGGAGACTCGAGGCGAGCGCGCGGTGCTTCTCGCAGAACGCGACGCTTCAACGGAGCCGCGCTGTTGTCAGCGCGGAGACCCGAGCGGTGCGCTCGCAGTTCAGCGGACGGTTTAAGCTTCAACGGAGCCGCGCTGTTGTCAGCGCGGAGACCTTCCAGGCGCCGTCGAGGAAGATCGCGGCCTTCGCGCTTCAACGGAGCCGCGCTGTTGTCAGCGCGGAGACTCGCCGCACGTTCGCGGCGTTCCGCGTCGACGACGGGCTTCAACGGAGCCGCGCTGTTGTCAGCGCGGAGACGATTCAGGTCGACAGCGGCTCGCTCGGCGAGACGAAGCTTCAACGGAGCCGCGCTGTTGTCAGCGCGGAGACCAGACATCGCCATCCTCGACATCACGATGCAGGGCGGGCTTCAACGGAGCCGCGCTGTTGTCAGCGCGGAGACGGATCGTGTTGGGCGTCGGCAAACTCGGCTACGCCGCGCTTCAACGGAGCCGCGCTGTTGTCAGCGCGGAGACATGATTGGCGTGCGATCGTGAGCGTCAGGCAAGCCCGCTTCAACGGAGCCGCGCTGTTGTCAGCGCGGAGACGCGCTCGCCCTGCGCCTGCTCTCGGAGCAACTTCTTGCTTCAACGGAGCCGCGCTGTTGTCAGCGCGGAGACCTGACCGCGCAGAGCGCCGACCTCGCGGCCGTGCTCGCGCTTCAACGGAGCCGCGCTGTTGTCAGCGCGGAGACGCGACCATCACGCTCGGCGATCCGGTGCCGACGGAGCTTCAACGGAGCCGCGCTGTTGTCAGCGCGGAGACAGCTAGGCGAACAGCACGGAAGCGGCGGCTGTTGCTGGCTTCAACGGAGCCGCGCTGTTGTCAGCGCGGAGACCGTGCACGTCGCCGTGCTGATCGGCGGCCAGCTGCTGCTTCAACGGAGCCGCGCTGTTGTCAGCGCGGAGACGTCCGAACGTGCCGGTGAACGGGCGCGAGGGATCGTCGCTTCAACGGAGCCGCGCTGTTGTCAGCGCGGAGACCGAAGGCGTTCCCGTCGCGCTGCTCACGGTAAAGCCGCTTCAACGGAGCCGCGCTGTTGTCAGCGCGGAGACCCGGCACCCGCCGCGACGACGTCGCAGCAGCAGCACGCTTCAACGGAGCCGCGCTGTTGTCAGCGCGGAGACACGTCACTCATCGTGTACCTCCGTGTTCTCTGCAAGGCTTCAACGGAGCCGCGCTGTTGTCAGCGCGGAGACTCGCGAGCTCGACGCTGCTGCGCGACTTCAACGCCGGGCTTCAACGGAGCCGCGCTGTTGTCAGCGCGGAGACGTCGCCTCTTTCCATTGCACGACGACGGCGCCGGGCTCGCTTCAACGGAGCCGCGCTGTTGTCAGCGCGGAGACAGGGCAAGGGCGTGCGCTTTGCCGCCGGCTGCGTGCGGCTTCAACGGAGCCGCGCTGTTGTCAGCGCGGAGACACGACGCTTCGGCACGAGCGCGAGGTCGGCGATGCCGCTTCAACGGAGCCGCGCTGTTGTCAGCGCGGAGACGCGAGCCGGCTACGAAGAAACGTGCCGCTCAAGCCGCTTCAACGGAGCCGCGCTGTTGTCAGCGCGGAGACGAGTCGCCGCGCACGTACGGGACCTTGATGAAGGTCGCTTCAACGGAGCCGCGCTGTTGTCAGCGCGGAGACGCGGGGAGTACCGATATGCGAAGGATCGCGACGGTTGCTTCAACGGAGCCGCGCTGTTGTCAGCGCGGAGACGGGCGCGATGGCCTCGGGCCCGTAGGTGCGACCGATGCTTCAACGGAGCCGCGCTGTTGTCAGCGCGGAGACCCGGGCTCTGGTTCGACTTCTCGCAGCTCGACGAGGCTTCAACGGAGCCGCGCTGTTGTCAGCGCGGAGACTCGGCGCGTCGTCGCTGGCCTGCTGGTCGATGTAGAGGCTTCAACGGAGCCGCGCTGTTGTCAGCGCGGAGACTCAACATGGTTGGCGGATCGACGACCAACTTCGGCGGGCTTCAACGGAGCCGCGCTGTTGTCAGCGCGGAGACGCGGATGCTCACGATCGGCTTCACGCTGGGCGATGCGCTTCAACGGAGCCGCGCTGTTGTCAGCGCGGAGACGCGGCCAGGCCGCAGGCGATGATTGCCATGTCGGTGCTTCAACGGAGCCGCGCTGTTGTCAGCGCGGAGACAGCACCCTCCTCGAACGGCACGTGATGCGCGCCGAGGCTTCAACGGAGCCGCGCTGTTGTCAGCGCGGAGACAAAACAACTCGAGCACTGAGGCGATGATGCCTCGGCGGCTTCAACGGAGCCGCGCTGTTGTCAGCGCGGAGACCATCGCCCGAGACGCCGCGCAGGCCGCTCCGGACGGGCTTCAACGGAGCCGCGCTGTTGTCAGCGCGGAGACCGAATTGCTTCCCAAAGACTATCGCGGCAAGCCCGAGCTTCAACGGAGCCGCGCTGTTGTCAGCGCGGAGACCCGGCGCGCTCTACACGTGGTTCGTTCGTGGCAACGTGCTTCAACGGAGCCGCGCTGTTGTCAGCGCGGAGACGCCGCCGCCGCCTGCGACATGTCGGCGCGAACGATGGCTTCAACGGAGCCGCGCTGTTGTCAGCGCGGAGACGGTGCGCGGATTGTTCACGCGCAAGAACGTGCGGCAGCTTCAACGGAGCCGCGCTGTTGTCAGCGCGGAGACGTTGCGCGGCGAGGCGCCGTCGCCGAACCAAGCGATGCTTCAACGGAGCCGCGCTGTTGTCAGCGCGGAGACTCAGCGCTGCGTGGTCTTGCCGCTGCTCAGGCTCGGGCTTCAACGGAGCCGCGCTGTTGTCAGCGCGGAGACCTTGCGCAGGGTGACGTTGCGAAGTTCCGTCCGGACGCTTCAACGGAGCCGCGCTGTTGTCAGCGCGGAGACGTGGCTGTCGGCACGCGGGTCGGCCGGCCAACCCCGCTTCAACGGAGCCGCGCTGTTGTCCGCGCGGAGACGCAAGAGCGCATGAAGATCATCAGCGCGCAGTGGAAGCTTCAACGGAGCCGCGCTGTTGTCAGCGCGGAGACGCCCTATCAAGCGCAGATTCAGACGCAAAGCGTGAGGCTTCAACGGAGCCGCGCTGTTGTCAGCGCGGAGACCTGGCAGTACAGCGACGACATCACGGTGCCAGGGATCGCTTCAACGGAGCCGCGCTGTTGTCAGCGCGGAGACTCGCGCGGGGCACGCGTTCGTTCACGGCGCAACCCCGGCTTCAACGGAGCCGCGCTGTTGTCAGCGCGGAGACGTCCCCGTCCTGTTGCTCGACGAGGGCAGCGAGATCGCTTCAACGGAGCCGCGCTGTTGTCAGCGCGGAGACGCGCAGAAGGGCGTCTCGACCGGCGACCTCTCGAACACGCTTCAACGGAGCCGCGCTGTTGTCAGCGCGGAGACCGCGCGCGCCGCGAGCGCGGCGAAGTCGTCGCGAACGCTTCAACGGAGCCGCGCTGTTGTCAGCGCGGAGACGCCACGCTGCAGAAGATTCGCGGCGGCGGCGCGATCGAGCTTCAACGGAGCCGCGCTGTTGTCAGCGCGGAGACGCGGTTGAATTCGAGCACAGAGGACGAGCCGTCGGGGCTTCAACGGAGCCGCGCTGTTGTCAGCGCGGAGACGTAGTCGGCGCCATCGACCAGGCCGTGCTTCCAAAAGCTTCAACGGAGCCGCGCTGTTGTCAGCGCGGAGACCATGAGGGTGCCCTCCCTGTTCTGCTTCTAGGAAGGGCTTCAACGGAGCCGCGCTGTTGTCAGCGCGGAGACCGCAGCGGCGCCAGCTCGCGCCGGGGCTCCATTCTGGCTTCAACGGAGCCGCGCTGTTGTCAGCGCGGAGACTGAGCGTTCCGCGCCCACGCGATGATGAGATGGATCGTGCTTCAACGGAGCCGCGCTGTTGTCAGCGCGGAGACTCGACGTTCTGCTGGCTTGCGAGCGCGAGCAGGATGCTTCAACGGAGCCGCGCTGTTGTCAGCGCGGAGACTTGGTTCTGGGGCTCAAATTAGTGTTACTGATTATGGCTTCAACGGAGCCGCGCTGTTGTCAGCGCGGAGACGTTCGCGTGCCGCTCGCTGGCCGCTCCGCTCGTCTCGCTTCAACGGAGCCGCGCTGTTGTCAGCGCGGAGACCACACCGGGCACACGTCGCCCGCCGTGAGGCAGACATCGCTTCAACGGAGCCGCGCTGTTGTCAGCGCGGAGACGGCATGGGGCGGGAAGGTTGACATGATGCCGTCCGCTTGTGCACGTTTCGAGCGGTCTCCTCGTCTGCTTCACACACCGCGCCCCTGGTCCGGCAAACTCCAGAAAAAGCGCGTCGTGGCGGCTTCGAGCGGTCCTGCGGCAGTCGCCCGGCATCCCTACCGCTCGACTCGGCTACACGACTACGTGGCCACGCGGCCGCGCAATTTCCTGTCGGCCGAACGTTTCGACGTCCGGGATCCAAGTACCGTCCGAATGCTCGCCCAAATCGATGATCACAATGCGATCACGCCTGTGGTCGATAGCGCGCTCCAGCTCCGCGGACAGACGTACGCGGTCGACCCGACTGAGCACGCACAGGAACACACTGTACTGCAGAGGCGATCCGAATGCGCGCGCGATGCGGTGGACGGCTCGCAACCGCTTAGGGTCCGCTACGTCGTACGTCAAAAGATAACGGCGGCGCACGCTACCGCGTCATGAACGGCTGGTACGCCGGGATGTCAGCCTCGAAATAGCGGGCGAGAAGGCGCGCCTGAATCGACAGAATGCGTCGATACGACGCCGAATATCCAAACAGCGGGTGCTCTACGGTTGCGGAAAGACGCCGCTCGTACGCAGAGATGAAGCTACGGCGACCGTGTTCGTTCAGGGCGACGCCGATACCGGACGCGACGAAATGCCCCGGCTCAATCTCTCCGGTGTTGCATGCCGAAAGCACCACGGAGTCCGCGATCAGCGGCCGGAACTCTTCAGCGAGGTCGAGGGCGAGTGACGGTCGGCCCGGCCGCATCCGGTGGAACACTCCCAGACCTGGCTCCAGGCCAACCGAGAGCAGTGCCGCCACCGCGTCGCGCACGAGGAGCGCGTAAGCAAACGAGAGGAGCGCGTTGACCGGATCGCGCGGCGGTCGGCGATTGCGGCTGGTGAAATCGAAGCCCATCCCCGCTCGGAGCATCGCACCAAAGCACTCGAAGTACGTTCGCGCGGCCGAGCCTTCGAGTCCAAGCAGTTCGTCTTCCGAGCGCGCTCGCTGGCTCTGTTTCGCACAGAACGCGAGATAGGCGAGCGGCCTCTTTGCACCAGTCCCGAGCGAACGACGCACGAGGGTCCTCTGATTCCGAATCTTGCCCTCGACGATCGCGCGCGCGACCACGATTCGTCGGTCGGGATCAGCGGCAACCTGGTGCTGAGCGACTCGTGCGTCCAAGCTGTGAGCCGATGGCGGCACCGTCATACCCGAAAGCCAGACACCGTACGAGAAGTAAAAAGTTGGTGTATCCCGCTCGAGCAGCGCTCGAAGTGCCTGCGTCGAGATTCTGTACGTTCCCGAAGAGGGAAACGTGCGATACATCGATCAGGCGCACTTCGTCGACGACTTGATGGTCGCGACGTATTTGCAGTACCTCCTCGCTCTTCCCAACATGCGAGCCTGGCGCCAGCACATATAGCGGGCTCGCGTGTTCCTGAGCAACGACCAACGGTCGCACTGTAGCCGGATCAATGCGATCGCTCAGGACGTTGCTTTCGTCCGGCAAACAAATCCCGACCAATGAGCAGCGCGGGCACTTCGGGCTGTCGAGAAGGGGCGCTGGAATCCGGGCGTTCCTCGCAACAGTCTTTGCCGCGGCAACGGCCTCCAACGCCTGCTGACGCAGTTGATCATCGAAGGCGATTTCTACCCTCGTGCGCGACTCTGCGAAGTAGATGAATCCGCGCTTACAAGCGTAGCCGGCCTCCTGCAGCAACAGACCCTGCAAGCACACCTGCACACGCTCGGGTTCATATGCGTTCCCGGGAACGCGCGGGACGCGACCCCGCTTGAAGTCGACAGGATACACCTCACCGCCGTCACCCTCGACGATGTCGAGCGTACCGACGATCCCGAGCGTCGGCGATGAGAGTGTCACCGAGCGCGCCTGCCCATCGAACTCCGCGTACGCGGGAAGCGCGGAAGTCGTCGGCTTGTCGACGTTTCGATGGACTCGTTGCCCATCCACAGTATCATAGCTGTGAGCGAACTCGCCGCCCACATGTTCGAGCCAGAATAGTCGCGGACAGTACACGAACTCGTTTACCATCCGCAGCGGGAGCAGTTCGGGGTCAGACGTCATCCGGAGTGAACTGGCCCAACCCAAAGTGTGCATAGCGGCCGACCGCGATCGGGCCGGTAACTTCCTCGCTGAACGTCACGGTCACGCCGAGCGGCAGACCGATAGGCGCATCGCCTTTCCGCTCGCGCGCGCACCGAAAACTCGCAAGCAACGTCCTGCCCCCCGTCGCGTGGCGCAGAGCGTTCGGACGGGGCCAGAAATCGATTCCGGCCGGTTCGGGGAAGCCGTGTTCCGCGAGCGACCGCCTCAGTTGTCCTTCAGGTTCGTAGCGCGCGCGCCGCGCGGCGCTGCCGCGCGTTCGCGGATGGGCCCCGAGCAGAAATGGTGTCGCCGTGCGCCAGACGCGGCCGCGATTCTGCGGCGCCGACGCGAGATAGGTCAGCTCGTACGCTTCGTTCAAGCCCGCCGCCCAATGAAACAACCTAGTGACGCTCCTCGCCGCGGAAAAGACGTTGTGGCAGGCTCCCGCGGGAAAGAGCACGTCGACGTGGTCGATCTTCCCGTCGTCGTCGAGGTCGCGCGGCAGAATGAATGCGTGGTCATGTCCTTTCAGCGGCTCGTCGCCGCTCTTCCCGGTGATCTGCCATGGTGCGCTCTCTCCCGTGATGCTCGAGTAATTCTTCATCATGCTCGCGCGGAACGTTTCCGCAATTTTGAGCGTCTCGCTGACCGGGGGGCGCAAGCCGTCTCTTTCAGCCTCGAGCACGAAGCGCAGGCATGCCTTCGGCGGCAGGCCGGCTCCGCGCACGCGCTGCGCGCGCGTTTCGATGGACGGCGCAAGACCGAATCCTTCCGGAAGCCGATAGTCGTACCACGCGGCCCCTGCAGGCAGCAGTCGCCGGCGGCGGCGCATGGCGGCAGTCGTCTCTTCGAGAGCGGTGAGAAGCCCTGCGCCGCGACAGTCGGCCGCAGCGCCGAGGCGACGTACCAGCGGGCCGGTGGTGATGCCGCGCGACGCTAGGTCTGCGGGAATCAAGTCCGAGTCTGTCGGCACCGCATCGGCGGTCTGGACGATGCACCACGACTCGGCGCGTCCGAGATATGCGATACCGGAGCACGCGCGCGAAAGCTCCTCGCGCTCATCCGCGACAAGCTCTACATCATCCCAAACGATATACGCGCGCGCAGTTCGTTCGATCGCTACGAACGCGTCGATCACGAGCGTGCGCTCCATCGAACCCAATGGAACGTAGTGACGCGTGTGTCCCGTCGTCCCAGGCGGGAGCAGGTACCGCGGCGGACCTGCAAGCCGGTCGAGCAGCCGCGCGAAGCCCGGACCGTGCTCAGTCGTCGTATTCGCGTGTCCAGCGACTAACGCTCTCAGCACGCGCCACGGGGAGGGTGGCCACTCCACGTCGCCTTCGTTCACGGCACGGTCCCACGGCGTGGCGTGAAAGCGCCCGGCCGGGAACATCAACTCGAGCGCGATCATTTCTTCTTGGGCGGATCGACGGTCGTCACGGCGGGTTCGGCGATGGTTCCTTCACGGTTGCACGCTGCCAACATCGCCGCGATCTCCGATTCGACTTCTGCGGTGGAAGGCAGGTCCACGCCCGCCGGAGCTGTGACCTTTACGTCCACGAGCTTCAGGTCGCACGCGGAACGCAGGTGGGCTTCCGACTCGAGAAAGCGGCGAATCTTCCACAGGGCGAGCGCGATCAACAGCCGTTCTGCGCTCGTGGGAAGGCCGTATCCGTGCAACATCGTCGTGTCGACAGAAAAGAACGCGGTGATTGCGCCGGCGGTGTACTCCGTGCGCGCAAACGGCACGTTGCCGAATCCGGCGCCGGCACCGCCGAATTCTTTTCCGGACGGATCGACTCGGTCGTTCTTCACACCGCCGCTTGCCGCGATCCTCACGTCCCTCGCCTCGATGAAGGCGGACAAGAGACGCGTCAACCGGGCGCCGCCAACGATCTTCTCCAGGAACACTCCGTGGAGCACCGAGTTCGGATCATAGTAGAATACGGCCGACGCAAGCTTTCGGCGGTCGACGGCCGCGCTCGCACCGTCCTTTTTCGAGACGGGAATGGCGGCACGCGCTCGCAGTTGCTCGTGAATTCCGACGAGGTAGGCCGAGTTCAGCCGATGTGCCTCGCGAATCGAATCGGTCGCAACCTCGGCTGTCTCCGTCTTCACAACGGTTCGCACATACGGTACGCCGGTGAGCGGCTGAACGAGCGCGTCGGCGGCGTCGTCCCAGGCCGTCGTCTCCAGGCGGTTCGCCATTGACTGCGCCGACTCGACGAGAAGCATAGCCGTGCCGTCGTGCAGACTGAATTCGGCCGCCCCAAGATTCGGGAATCCCGTCGGCTGAAAGCGCGTGCCTTGCAGTGGCGTCAGCGCCGCTTCGATGAGAAGCCGTGGCGACGCCAGCAGGGCGGTCGGATCGAATGTCATCGTTGAACCTTTCGAATGAGGACGGCGTTCCGGACGGCCTGCCGTCCGGACTCTGTAAGCGGCAGGAGCAACGCGGCAAGAGAACGGTTCGAGTCTGCAAGCGAGGCGAAGCGGACATCGCGAACGCGAGCGACGTCGCTTTCGCTTTGACCCATCGTCGCTTGAATCGTAAGGATGCGATACGCCTCGCGAAGTGCGCGCGGCGCGTCATTCGCCTGCAGCAGCGTCGCGACGTGCGGCTGCATCGTGGGCGATTGATCGTCGCTGACGCCGTCGCAGAGCAACTTGAGAGCGCACCATGCCGCCGACGGGACAGCTGCCTCTCGGCGACCGGTCGTAGTCCGTGAGATTTCCTGTGTCCGCTCTAGCCGAATGGGCGGCAATAATGCATAGCCGAAGAGCAGTCGCGCGATTCTTCCATCGTCCACGCCGCCGTCGAGGAATCGTCGAACCAACTCGATCGAGACAGATGAGGCGACCGCGCCGCGAATCGACCGCCGATTGCGCGTTTCGTGTGCCTCGCGGATACGGCGCACGGCAACCGCGCCGAGCGTGCGCGTCATGTCAGCCGGAATCACTCCACGGCCGCCGTATACGAACCCGTTCCGTTCGACCACGACCGGCGAAATCTGGGCTCGCAACGCGAGATCGCGGCTGCCGTTCCCCAACGAGCAGAACGCTGCGGCGATATGATGCTCCGGCGAACCGTCTTCCAGCCCTCTCGCAACGGAATCGGCATCGCCCTCGCTGCCAAACGCAAATGGATGAACGCCCTCCGGTGGCGACATCGCAACAGCGGCATCCAGCGCGCCGAGGGCGGCCACCCACGTTTGGAGCAGCGTTGGCCCGGGGCGCGCTGCGTAGTCGAACACCGCGTCATCGTACGACTTCAGCGCTTGACGCGCCGCTGCTCCGAGCGTGTCTCCCTTCCCGCGAAGCCGGTGAATCCACGCCGCGGCGTTCCGAGAAAGCGCAGCGGCAGCCTCGTTTGCACGATCGGCCCGCACGAACCCGACACGCGTTGCCGAAAAAGCGAGCCCGTTGCGCTGCGCGATGACGATGCGCTCGAAGCCGTCGATGCCCACCGATATTCCTCGCGACATGGCTGCTTGCGCGGCTTCGAGCGCGCTGGTCGCCGCGCGCGTGCGCAACCCCGCCTCATCGGCGGGACCGATCGCCACATCGACGCGCGCGGTCCTGATCAGGTTTGACACCGCACGGAATGCCGCGAACCCGCTCCACCGCGGTAACCACACCTCGCCCCGGGATCCTTCCTCCGAGCTCGCGGAACCGTACCCACCCACGGTCGTGGAAAACGTGAAGGGAAACGCGGGCCGCACACTTGGACCGAACCGCTTCACCATCGCACCGGCGAAAACGACGAGGCCCTCGACCAAGAACACGTAGTCCCAAGGATTGAGGAGTGTGTCGCCCGCGAAACCGACGCTCGCGTTCACACCGCCCGCGTTCGCGGGAGCGTACTGGCCGATCGCGAGATCGTTGGCGACTTGCGCTCGGCTCGTTCCGTCCAAGGCGTCGAACAGGAGTAGTTCACGCTCCTCTCTCGCCGCCGCCCGAACGACGCGCAGCGCTTGCCGAAGGAAATTGATCGAGAAGTCAAGCCGGCCGTCGTTGCCGCCGGTCCCCAGAAGCGGCGGGAAACGGGGAGTTTCCGGCCCGACCACGACGGCGGCATCGAGCCACAGCAGTGCATCGTCGGGATAGCGTTCGCGGAGCGTGCGGAGGACCTCCGATTTGGCCGGTTCCTCGCCGGCCTCGGCAACGATGCGACGAGCAAGAGCAAGTACGTCTCGGCTCGCGGACCATCGCGGATCGTCGGTCTGTTCGAGCGCGTCGAGGACCTGCCCGGCCGCCTCGCGCCGAGACCGGGCGTCGAAACCGGCTCCGCTGTTCCACGGATTCATCACCGGCGTCGGCCGATAGCAATCGAGAAAGAAATCCGCGAGCTGCTCTCGGTTCAGGTTCGTCCGCAACACGAACGCCGGCCCATCCCACCCGCCTCGCGCCTCATCGTCGGCCTGGTCCGAGATCAACCGCAGCAGCGCGATTGCCTTCATGTATCCGATCAACGCGTCCGAGCGCGTGCCGGCAAACCGAAATGCGTTCACGACGCCGCTCCCGCCGTCGTTGCTTTGCGTTTGGCGCGCTGCGAGCTTGCGCGCCAGTCCGACACGCGAACGAGCGCCTCTAGTAGCGCGAGCCGAAATGGTCCCAGCGTGCCGTCGTCCCTGAGCGCCAATACACGCTCGGACCACGTCCGCAAACCGTCCGTGCTTCCGAGACCAAAGAGCCTCAGATCGACCGTGGTCTCCGGCGAGACCTCCTCGCCGTCGAGCGCTGCCCGCGGCAAGACATCTCCATCCTCCATGCCGAGAAGTCTGTGTTCGTCACCGATCGGTTCCCCGGGATACGGCCACGCGCCGACGCGCAGCTTGCCGTGATGCGCTGCTACCAGGTACGCGACCAAGTCGTCATCACGCGTTCCCTCATGCTCGTGCAGCCAGGTGAGCGCGCTGCCGACCTCGTGACGAAAATGTAGCCGTTCGTGGCGGGCACCGTGCGGCGCCTTGGCCCATGGCCCTCCTTCGGCCGGCGCGCCGCCCGCACGCAGTGTCCGCTGGAACACGTGATGCACCTTGCCGGCGTCGTGCCAAAGAGCGGCGGTCACGACCGCATCGCCGAACGGTTCGACCGTCGGATGCATCGCGGCCACCAGCCGCCGTGCATGATCGCGCGTGTCGACCGCATGCATCTGGAGCGAGACGCTGACACCGATGTAAGAGGCGGTATCACCATCCATCGACTCTGTCTCGTCGCATTCCGCAACCGCTACGGGCTCGTCGAAGGCGTCGACGGGCGCCACGGCCTCCTTCGACTCGGCGTCGAATCCATCGAGGGCGGTATAGCGGCCGACATCGCTGCGCAACCAGACGACCGTCCCCGGGCGGATGTCGCTCGTCTCGTGCAGCGCGGATTGCCATACCGCGTCCGCTCCCTTCGCAAGCGTCCTGCGCACGCGGATGCGGTCCACATGACCCTGCTTGCGAAGCTGAGTGGCAATGGCTCGCACATCATCGACGAGAGCGGGACAAAGCTCATCGCGGCGGACGCGATCGTCCTTCCCGTGCGGCGGTGATGGCCGCCAAAAGACCGAGGCGGTGAAGTCGGTCGCCTCGCGAATGAAGCGGCTGACGTCGACGTCGTTGCCCGAGAGGTCCGGCGCCGTATCGAACAAGTCGAGAACGTCGATCTTTCGCAGCGTCGCGCCGGCCTCCAGCGCCATCGGGATCCGCGGTAGCTCGTCCGGCGCACCGCTCTTGCCCTCGAGCTCGATCAACGTGTTGCGTGCCAAGGTGAGTTCGTCGGCACGATATGGGGCTGCGGCTCCCCGGACTCGGTCGTCGATATCGATCCAGGCAAACACAGCGTCGGCGGCCTCGCCTCGCCGGTTGCAGCGCCCGAGACGCTGAACAATCGAAGACCACGGCGCGAGGTGCGAGACGACGGTCGTCGCATCGACGTCGACGCCGGCCTCGACGACCTGCGTAGCGACGACGATCCGCCCGCGGCTATCGGTCGCCCCAAAGGCGCGCTCTTCAACGCTTGCGCGGTCGCGCGGACGAAATCGTCCGTGGATCAGCTCCACGGGAACGTCCGTTCTCTTGCGCAGCCCACGCGCGAACTGCTGCGCATGGCGTACTTGGTTCAGAATGACGAGTGTCAGCGTCCCCGCCCGGTGCATTCGGAGCACGGCGTCATGCATCGCATCGGAAGAATCGTGCGGTACGTCCAGGCGCTGAACGCGCTTCGGCGCTCGCGTACGCCGTACGATCGTCGCGTCGGCACGATCGTCGTTCGTCAGCCGAAAGATACGGTGCTCTTCAACCGCGTGATCGACCGTGTCGATCCAGTCGCGCTCGATCGTCGCGGACATGAACGTCGTTGTCGTCGTTCCAAGTGTCCCGAGTCTGTCGCGCAAACCTTGCAATTGTGCACCCGTACGAGCCCCGACTCCCTGAAGTTGGACCTCGTCGAGAACCCAATCCGCGTCGTTGTTCAGTAGACCGAAAGCGACGGGCCACCGAAAGGGGCTCGATCCGTATCCACGGTTGAGGGCGCGTGAGAGCATCATATCCTGCGTGCCGATGAGGACATACGGTTCTTCGGGCTGCTCAATCCACGCGTCGTCGACATCCCCGCCGAGAAGCACGCCGACTCCGGGCACTCTGGTCACGCCGGCGTCGCGCAGCCTTGCGACCCAACCCTCAACTCTCCGCCGCGTCTGTTCGACAAGGGTCCGCATCGGAAGCACGTACACGAAGCGCCGCGCCGACGCTCCTCCGGTTGCCACCGCGAAGACGAACGGAAGAATCGTCGTCTCGGTCTTTCCGAGCCCCGTCGCGACCTCGAGCGAGACCGGCCGCGGTACGGCCGCCTGGAACCGCTCCTGAAACGGAAACGGTGCGAACCCCGTCGCCAATTCGAAGAAGTCGCGATAGTTCACGTCGAGCACCTCATTGGGCAAGCGTGCCGCGAGTATACGACCGCCTCGGCAAAATCGCAACCCCCTTATTACATCCCCGGTACATATTGTGAAGGTTCCCGGTAGGTCCACTACGAAGCTGCTGCGGACGGGTGCTCCGTTGAAGCACGATTTGTCGGGGGGACGGATCGCCGCAGATCGGCGTCTCCGCGTCGTCGATGGCGCGGCTCCGTATGCACACAGTGGATTGTAAGGCTGATTGCGGGACAACCGGATGGCGCGTTGCACGTCCGCGCATCCAGCGGTTTTCGCGTCAAGCTCCGTTTCGACTCGAGGAGGAGCCATCGTGCCGCCGCGCGTTCGTGAAATAAAGCGCCTTCTGCGGTCCCTCGGGTATACTGACGAACGCCCAGGCAAGGGGGACCATACAATTTTCAAGAACCCCACCACAGGCGACATCATCGCCCTCGACGGTTCCGACAATCACGAACTGCCAAGCGGGTTCTGGGCAAAGCTTCGGAAGCGGCTCGGACTTCCATAGGTACGACATGTACGCAGTTGTCATCGAGCACGACAAGGGCACCGGGACGTACGCCGCAACGTCTCCCGACATCGGCGACATCGTGGTCGGCATCGGGATCAGTGAAGACGACGCGGTCGCGCGATTCAAGAACGCGCTCCAGGGATACCTCGAGGTCTTGCGTACGGAGGGCCGTCCGCTTCCGCAGCCGCGATACACCGTGGCGCGGGTCGTTGTGTGAGCCTCGCGCGTTCGTAGCGTTCGGCGCGAGGGTGAATGAACCGACACGAGCCCGGCTCGGCAATGCAAACAAGAACATTTCTCGTCGATCCGGAGACACGCCGCGCGAGCGACGACCCGACCCGAACCGCGGCCCGTCTCATGTGGCTCTTCTTTCGCCTGGTGCGTAATCAGAAGATCGACTTCATTACTTACGACAGAGCGTTTCAGCTGTCAGAGCGCACGTATAAGCGGGACCTGGCGAGACTGCGGAAGGCTGGCCCCGATTGCGGCTTCACCGTTTCTCGCTTGAGGCGCGGTGAAGTCATGCTGAAGCTCGACCCAGAATCGCCGTTCGATGAGTCGCGCGAAGCGGCACGATTTGCGCGGATGCTAGGCGACGCTCTCGGTGGCCCCGTCGCCGCGGAACTCCGGCTTCCGGTATCGCAGCATCAGCGTGACTTGCCGTTCCTTCGCGTCGCCGCGCCGAGACTCGTGGAGTCGGCGCCCGCTTTGCGCGTTTTCCGGCAGCTGAAGGCGGCGGCTCAACGGCATGCGCGGGTTACATTTCAATACGTCGCCGCAGGCCGCCGGCGGACATGGCGAACCGTCGAGCCCTATTTTGCGTTTCTGCGTTCCGGCCGTCTCTATCTTCTCGCCTACGATCCGGCACCGCGCAAGGGTTGGCGCCGCTTCGCGCTGGACGGTATTTCCGAGCCGATTCAACGCGCCGGCACGTTCGCGCCCCGAGCGGTTCCACAGGTCTCACTCGAGTTCGACGCCATTGGGTTGTTCGGCGAGAATGCCCCCGTCGCAGTGACAGTCGGGCTTTCACCGGCAGTCGCTGCATCGGCGACCTGCCGCGTGTGGCAATCGAGACAACGCACCGTAGAGCACGACGACGGCAGCGCTGAAATCACACTCACGGTCAGTGATCCCGCCGAAGCGGTTCGATGGGCGCTGGGATTCGGCCCGGAGGCACGCGTGCTCGCGCCACCGAGCGTCGTAGCAATGGCCAGAGAGCTCGTCGCCGTGATGGCTCGCGCTTACGCCGCCAGCGACGTCGGGTCCCGAACTGCATAAGTGAATTGCCGAACGAGCCGCTGCGGGACGATCTGCGGGAGACCCGCCGCTAGAGCGAGCCGGCCCAGCGGCGCCCTCAGTCGTAGATCAGCGCGTCGCCGGCGACGCGGGCGCCCGCCGTCGGCCGGTGCGGTTGCGGTTTGCCCGCGACGAGATGAACGACGTCCACGCCGTGCAGCAGCACGGCCGCGTCGGAGATCAGGCGCCGGTGGCACCTCCACCAGAGGGTCTCCGAGCACATGATCGCGCTCGGCGTGACGGCCGCGCCCGCGAGCAGCGCGTCCATAGCGGCTCGGAACGTCGCGGTCGCCATGTAGTCGGCATACGCGCGAAAGCCGGGCTCCCGCAACGCGACGTTGATCGAGTCGGGATTCGGCTTCCGACGGCCGCCGAGTTCCGGCGCGGGCGCGTACGCGATGTCCGCGTCGCGAAGCCAGCGCGCCATCTCGGCGGCGTTGAACCACGGCCAGCGGCGCGACCCCGGGAAGCGGCGCACGTCGACGACGCGCCGCACGCCGGCGCCGTCGAGCCAACCGGCGAACGTCTGCGCGTCCGCCGTGCCGTGCCCGATCGTGAACAGCGTCGCGGTTACGACGTCCTTCGACACACTCGGGATGACGACGAACGGCGGCTCACCGTACCATCGCTACGGCGAGAGCTCGGGTTCGGGTTCGCGGATCGCCTCGGGTCGGAGCTCGCTCCGGCCCGGCGATGCGGGCTCGCGGCGCGGTGCGAGCGCGACGTAGACGACCGGCACGAGAACGAGCGTGAGGAGCAACGAGCTCGCGAGGCCACCGATCACCACCGTGCCGAGCGAGCGTTCCGCTTGCGCGCCCGGGTCCAGCACGAGCGCCAGCGGCAGCATGCCGGCGATCATCGCGAACGTCGTCATCATGATCGGCCGGAACCGCTCGCGCGCGGCCTCGTGGATCGCGGCGATGCGGTCGAGGCCTTCGTTGCGCCGCCGGTTCGCGAAATCGACGAGCAGGATGCCGTTCTTCGTCACGAGGCCGATCAGCAGGACGGATCCGATCAGCGAGAACAGGTTCAGCGTCTGCCCGGTGAGCGCGAGCGAACCCACCGCGCCGACGACGGCGACCGGCACCGCGAACATGATGATGAACGGCGTGCGGTAGCTGTTGTAGAGCGCGACCATCAGCAGGTAGACGAGCACGATCGAGAGCAGCAGCGCGATCGTCATCCCGGTCACGGTCGCGCTGACCTGTTGCTGGTTGCCCCCGGCTGCCGGCGCCACCGTAACGGTCGACGGCAACTGCAGCGCCGCAAGGCGCCGGTTGAAGTCGCGCTGCACGTTCGACAGCATCGCGCGCGGCGCGAGGTCCGCGCCGACGTAGAGCACGCTTTGCCGGTTGATGCGCTCGATCATCGGCGGAGCCGGCGCCGACACCAGGTGCGCGATGTCGCCGACGCGCACGAGCGAACCGTTCGCGGCACGGATCGGAATCGCTTCGATCGCGCTCAGCGACGTCTGCGCCGGCTGCGGGTACGTCACGAGCACGTCCTTGAGCCCGTCCGGGCCCGTGAACTGCGTCGCGAGGTCGCCGGCGAACGCGGCGCGGATCGCCGTCGACGCCGTCCCGATCGATGCGTCGAGGGCGCGCGCACGCTCGCGGTTGAACTGCACTTCGACCTGGGGCGCGTCGCTGGCGCCGGACGCCGTCACGTCGATCGCGCCCGGCGTCGCCGCGAGCGCGGCCGCGATCTTCGAGGCGTACAGCTCGGGATGGCCGTCGAGGCTCGAGACGACCTCGTCGATGGGCTGAGCGTTGCCGCCCGCGATGTCGGTGGCGGGTACCGCGACGACCCGCGCGTCGCGCGGCAGCAGGCGCTGCGCCTGCGACTGCAGCTGCGCCACCCAGTATGCCGTCGAGTGCGCGCGGTGGTCGTTGAGGTACACGTCGATCTGACCGATCGCCGGATTGTCGATGTAGCCGGACAGCTGCCCGAGGTACGCGCCGGCCATCGACGACTCCGACCGCAAATCCGAGATCGCATCGACCTGCCGTTCGATCGCGAGGATGCCGTTGCGCGTCGTCTCGAGCGGCGTTCCGCTCGGATACGTCACCGTGAGGTAGAGCTCGCCGCGGTCGACGGCCGGGATGTACTCGAACCCGACGACGCCGAGCGGGATCAGCGCGAGGGCCGCGACGAGCGAGACGGCGGAGATGATCACGACGAGACGCCCGTTGTCGAGCCCCCACGTGAGGAACCGCTGCACGTACGTCTCGCGAAGCGCTTGGAAGCGGTCCGTGAACGCATCGATGACCCGCCACGGCCGCCACGAGGAAAGCAGCGCCCAGCGGCCCGCCAGCGCCGGCGTCACGGTGAACGAGACGAACAGCGAGGTCAGGGTCGCGACGGTGACGACGAGTCCGAACTCGCGCATGAAGAGCCCGACGGAGCCGGGCAGAAACGAGATCGGCAGGAAGACGACGACGTCGACGAGCGTGATCACGATCGCCGCGACGCCGATCTCCGAGCGGCCGCGGATCGCCGCCGTGGCCGGCTCCTCGCCGTTCTCGAAGTGCCGTTCGACGTTCTCCAGTACGACGATCGAATCGTCGACCAGGATGCCGATGATGAGCGTCATCGCGAGGAGGGAGACCGTGTCCAGCGTGAAGTGCGCGAGCTTCATCGCGCCGAGCGTGACGAGCAGCGAGGCCGGGATCGCGATCATCACGACGAGCGCGTTGCGCCAGGAGCGCAGGAAGAACAGCATGACGATGCCGGTGAAGACGATCGCCTCGACCAAGGTGCGCATTACGCCGCTGAGCTGCTGCTCCGTGTACGTCGATTGCACGTTCAGGACGCCGAACTCCACGTCGGGATAGGTGCGCCGCAGGGCGGGCAGCGCCGCCAGCACGTTGCGCGAGGTGTCGACCTCGCTCGTGCCGGCCGACTTCTGCACGTCGAGCGTCACGCACGGCTCGCCGTTGGAGTACGCGAAGACGCGCTGCGTCTCGTAGGTGTCGCGCACGCTCGCGACGTCCGCGATCCGGAGCAGGTGCGGCTCGGTGCTCCAGGGATTCGTGGTGCCCGCGCTGCCGGCGCCGGCACTGAGCAGCAGGTTCGCGACGGTCGGAATGTTCTGGATGTCGCCGCGCACGTCGAGGTTCGTCTCGCGGTTCGGCGAGTACAAGATGCCGCCCGGGGAGCGGATGTTGTTGTTCGTGATCGTCGTGACGATGTCGGTGAGCGTGAAGCCCGACGAGGTGAGCCGGTTCGGGTCGACGTTCACCTGGATCGACGGCGTCACGGTGCCGTTCGCCTGCACGAACGAGACGCCGGTCACCTGATCGAGCGCCGGCACGATCTTGTTGATCGTGAGCGAGGAGAGGTCGCCGACGGAGAGCGTGCGCGAGCGCAGCACGAGCGAGACGACGACGGCTTCGCTCGGGTTGTAGATCGAGATCTGCGGCGTGGTGACGTCGTTCGGGAGCGACCGCTGCGCGTTCTGGACGCGGCCTTGCACCTGCACCAGGTCGTTGTTCTGACTCGACGAGAGCGAGAACACGGCGACGATCGACGCCTGACCGGGCTGGATCGACGTCTCGAGGTGATCGAGGTCCGGCGAGCCCGCCAGCTGATCTTCGAGCGGCCGCACGATCGCATCGCGCATCTCCGTCGTCGACGCGCCGGGATACGACACGAGCACCTGGATCGAGGGCACGTCGGAGTTCGGGAACTGCTGCTTCACCAGCGAGGATCCCGCGACGGCGCCGGCGAGCAGCACCAGCGCGAGGAACACGGTGACCAGGGTCGGGCGCTCGACGAACAGCCGCGTCAGCGACATCAGCGCGACTCCGCCGGCACGGGAAGCGCGGCCGGACCCGGCACGACCTCATTTGAACGCCGGCGCTTCGGCGGCCCCGGCGCGATCCACAGGTACACGATCGGGATGACGACGAGCGTCAGCAGCAGCGAGCTCGCGAGCCCGCCGATGACGACGGTCCCGAGCGAACGCTTCGCGGCCGAGCCCGGGTCGAGCGCGAGCGCGAGCGGCGTCATGCCGGCGATCATCGCGCACGTCGTCATGACGATCGGGCGGAAGCGCTCGCGCGCGGATTCGCGAATCGCCGTCAGCTTGTCCGTCCCCGCGTGTACTTTGAGGATCGCGAAGTCGACGAGCAGAATCCCGTTCTTGCTGACGAGGCCGACCAGCATGATGACGCCGATCAGCGAGAACAGGTTCAGCGTCTGCCCGGTGACCGCGAGCGCGCCGAAGGCACCGAACGCCGCGACCGGGATCGAGAACATGATCACCAGCGGCACGCGGTACGCATCGTAGAGCGCGACCATCAGGAGGTAGACGAGCACCAGCGAAAGCAGCAAGGCGGTGAACAGCCCGTTCACCGTCAGCGCAAGGTTTTGCTGGTTGCCGCCGGGCGCGGCCGCGACGACGACGGTGTTCGGCAGGTGCAGCTCGCGCACGCGCTCCATGAACGCCCGCTGCACGGTCGTCTGCGCGATGCCGGGCTGCATGTTGGCGCCGATGCGGATCACGGTCTGGCGGTTCACGCGCGTGATGAGCGCCTGCGCGGGCAGGCTCTGCAGCACCGCGATGTCGCCGAGGTGGACGATCGCGCCCGTGCGCGAGCGCAGGGTGATCGCGCGCAGCGTCGTGAGGCTGGTCTGGTCGGCCTGCGGGTAGAGCACCTGCACGTACTTGATGCCGTTGTTCGTGTCGAACTGCGTCGCGAGCGTTCCGCCGAACGCGGCGCGCACCGCTTGCGACGCCGTGCCGATGTCGACGTTCAGCGCGCGCGCCCGGTCGCGGTCGAACTGGATGTCGATCTGCGGCGAGTACTGCAGGGCCGACGTGTTCACGTTCGCGGTGCCGGGCGTATCCTCGAGCGCCTGCAGCACCCGTCCGGCGTACGCGTCCGGCTCGCCGCGCGTGGCGCTGACCGTCACGTCGATCGGCTGCGCGTTGCCGCCGCGCGTCCCCGTCGCGGGCACCGCGATGACGCGCGCCGCCGGCACCGCCCGGTGACCGATACCGGTCATCATCCGCGCGACCTCCGCGGTCGAGTGCTTGCGATCGTCCTTGAGGAACACGCGGAGCTGGCCGTTGGATCCGAGGTTCACGCCGCCGCCGAAGCCTTGCTGCATCGCGCCCGACGTCGCGGTGATGCGCTGCACGTCCGGCAGTTCGAGGTAGCGCGTAGCGATCGTCCGGACGGCGGCGTCCGTCGTCGTCAGCGGCGTGCCGGTCGGGAACTGCACGGTGACGAAGATCTCGCCGCGGTCGACCGACGGGATGAACTCGAACCCGATGTATCCCAGCGGGATCAACGCCACCGCGCCGGCGGTGAGCACTGCGGCCGCGACGACGACCGGGATGCGGTGGCGCAGCGCGCCGGCCAGCACGCGGTTCGCGTAGAAGTTTCGCGCGTGCTCGAATCCGGCCGTGAACGCATCGACGAAGCGCGGCGGCTTCCAGCGCGAGCGCAGCGACCAGTTCCCTGCGAGCGCAGGCGTGATCGTGAAGGAGACCGCCAGCGAGGTGAGCGTCGCGATCACGACCACGATGCCGAACTCGCTCAGGAATCGCCCCGTCTGCCCGGGCAGAAACGCGATCGGCAGAAAGACGACGACGTCGACGAGCGTGATGACGATCGCCGCGGCGCCGATCTCGCTGCGCCCCAGGATCGCGGCCGTCCGCGGCGCCTCACCGTCCTCGAAGTGCCGTCCGATGTTCTCGAGCACGACGATCGAGTCGTCGACCAGGATTCCGATGATCAGCGTCATCGCGAGCAGCGAAACGGTGTCGATCGTGTAGTTGAACAGCTTCATGACGAACAGCGACACGCACAGCGAGGTCGGGATCGCGATCATCACGACCAGCGCGTTGCGCCACGATCGGAGGAAGAACAGCATCGCGACGCCGGTGAACACGATGCCCTCGATCAGCGTCTGCAGCACGCCCCAGAGCTGCTGCTCGGTGAAGTCGGCCTGGACGTTCAGGATGCGGAAGGCGACGTCCGGGAACTGCCGCTCGATGCCGGGCAGTGCGGCGAGCACGGTGCGTGAGGCCGTCACCTCGCTCGCGCCGCTGGCCTTCTGCACGTTGAGCGTGATCGACGGCCGCGCGTCGACGTACGACGCGACGCGTTTCGGCTCGAATCCGTCCGACACGGCGGCGACGTCCGCGATGCGCGGCAGCCGCGCCGACGTCGAGTAGGGGTTCGTCGGCGACGCGGCGGCGCCGGACGTCGCGGCCGTCGAAAGCGCGAGCGCCTGATTCGTCGAGCCGCTGGTCGGCGTGTACTTCTGCGTGATCGTGCCCGACGGCGACGTCGCACCGCGCAGCACCGACGTCGAGCCGGTCAGCAGCAGCGAGGCGACGTTCTGCGGCGTCTGCACGTCGCCGCGCACGTCGATCGAGGTCTCGCGGTTGCCGGAGTACGCGATCCCGCCCGGCGCGCGCACGTTGTTCGACTGGATCGCGCTCACCACGTCGTTGGCGGTGAAGCCGAAGCTCGAGAGCTTGTACGGATCGACGGTCACCTCGATCGCCGGCGTCACCGTCCCGCTCGCACCGACGTTCGAGACGCCGCCGGCCTGCTCGAGCGCCGGGACGATCTTGTCGGAAACGATCGCCGACAGCGCGGCGGTGCTGAGCGAGTTCGACGTGAGCGAAAGCGTCACGACCGTCGCCTGCGCGGGGTCGAACGTGCGGATCGAAGGCGCCGGCAGATCCGCCGGCAGCGCGCCGCGGGCCGTCTGCACGCGGTCCTGGACCTCGACGAGGTCCGTCGTCTGATCCGAGTCCAGACTGAACGTCGCGGAGATGTTCGCCTGGTTCTGCTGGATCGAGGTGTTGATGTGGTCGAGGTTCGGAGCGCCGGCGATCGCGTCTTCGATCGGCCGCACGACGGCGTCGCGCAGCTCGGAGGGCGGCGCGCCGGGATACGAGACGCTCACGTTGATCGTCGGGAAGTCGATGTTCGGAAAGTTCTGCTGCACGAGCGTCGAGAGCGCGAAGGCGCCGAGCAGCGAGACGAGCGCGATCGCCACGAACACGAGCGGCGGACGGTTGACGAACAGCTGCGTCAGGCGCATCTAGGGCCCGTTCGAGGCGATCGATTGTCCGTCGGTGATGCCGAGCTGACCGTTCGCGACGACTTGCGTGCCCGGCTTGAGTCCCGTCACGATCGAGGTCGTGCCGTCCGAGGCGAGCTCGCGCACGTGCGCCATCTTCGCGACGACGTCGACCAGCTCGTCGTCCGCGACCATCACGCTCGTGTGCGTCTCGTCGAGGAAGGCCGCGGTCGGGATGCCGATCCCGCGCACCGCCGGCAGCGACGCCGTCGCCGACACGGGCAGGCCCGACTGCAGCTTGCCGTCGGCGTTGTCGATCAGCACCTTCACGGTGAAGTCGGTGGAACCCGGCGTGACTTGCCCCAGCACCGCGACGACGGTGCCCCGATACGTGCGCGTTCCGCCGCCCGAGACGCTGACCGTGACGGGCGCGCCGACCGGGATCGCGAACGTGTCGCTGCTCGATGCGTTCAGCGTCGCGTAGACGCGGTTGAGCTGCTGGATCGTGAAGATCGTGCGCCCACTCGGGTACTCACCGGGGTTCAGGTTGCGGTTCACGACGACGCCGTCGACGGGCGAGACGATCGTCGCCTTCGCGATCTGCGCCTGCAGTTGCCGCACCTGCGCTTGCGCTTGTCCGATCGTCGCGTGCGCCGCGTTCGCGTCCGCGGCCGCCGACGCGACGGTCGCAGCCTGCAGCCCGACGTTCTGCGTGCCGTTGACGGACTGGCTCGTGCGCGCGGACTCGAGCGTGGCCGTCGCGCTGCGCACCGCGGCCTGATCGTTCGCGACCTGCGTCGCCTGCTGGTCGTACTGGCTCTGCGCGATGTAGCCGTTCGCGAGCAGCTGGCGGTCGCGCGCGAGCGTGAGCTGATCGTTGTTCAGCGTCTGATGCGACTGCGCGAGCGCGGCTGCGGCGGAACGCACCTGGTCGCCGCTCTGGCCGATGTTGAGCCGCTGCGTGTAGCGCGCCTCGGTCACCTTCGCGTCCGCGGACGCGGCCGTGCGCACGTCCGTCTGCACCGTCGCTTGCGCTTGGGCGAGTTGCGCCTGCAAGTCGGCGGTGTCGAGCACCGCGATCACCTGTCCCGCGCGCACGCGATCGCCTTCGCTCACGGAGACGGAGTCGGCCGGTTCGGTGAGCTGGCTCGTGATCGCGACGTTCTGCAGCGGCGCGATGACGCCGGAAATCGACGCGGTCGCGCGCACGGTCGTCGCGCGCGCCGCGGCCGTCGGGATCGGGTTCGGCTGCGGACGCGATGCGCGTTCGTCCGGCTCCGCCGCCACGGTGCGCGCACCCGGCGGCAGCCGCGATCGCAGCGACGAACGCAAGCGCCGCGAGTGAGCGCCTCACGCGATCAGTGCGGGGCCTGACCTTGGCCCTGACCTTGGCGATTGCGCATCGCCTGCATCTTGGCGTCGAAGTCGCGCTGCTGCGCGAGGTTCAGCACGCCGCGGATCTTGTCCATGAACGCGCGGAAGCGCGCGCGGCGCGCCTCCGGGTCAGCCGGCGGCGGCTGGTCGTGGTACTGCTTGCGCATGTCCTCGCGCATCTTGCGAATCTGATCCTTCTGCGCGTCGCTCAGCGGCGGCCGGATGCTCATGAGCATCTTCGCGAAGCGCTGGGCGCCTCGTCCCGGCGAACCGCCGGTGGCTTGCGCCGACGCCGCCGGGCCGACGCCCAGCGCCGCGTTCGAGACCGCTGCCGCGCACCACAGCATCGAGGCGATGCCGAACGCGCCGAACGCGGCCAGCGAGAGGCGGGCAAGGTTTCTCATGGGGCGACTCCTCGACATCGAAAGTCCGGTCAAGTATCGGCTGCGTCCCTGAGACTGTCTCGGGGACGCCGTTCGGCTACGGCTCTTTACCCTCCGACGCACGCGTTTGGCCCTTCCGGGCGGGGCGGTCCTCTTCGGTCCACGATTGCCAGGAACGTGCAAGCCTCCTCACCGAGCGCGGGAATGCCCCGGCCGCGCGCTCGTGCTCGAGCGCGCTACTCCGCGGTCCACTCCAGCAGCGCGCGGCGCTCGTGCTTCGGAAACGTCGCCTTCGTCTTGATCGCCTCGAGGTAGCGCCGCTTTCCCGCCCGGTTGCCCTTGCCGATCAGCACGGCGCCGACGAAGCGGTTCTCGAGAAAGTACAGCGCGCGGTACCAGCCCTTGTCGCGGTCGACGTGCATCTCGGTCTCGATGTCGCCGCGATACTCGGGCGAGAGCCCGAACTGCGTGATCGTCTGGCCGCTGAACACGAGCGAGCTGTACTCGGGCACCGTGTCGAACTTCTTCCGCTCGCCGTCCGTGCCGGCGACCGCCATGTTGTGCGCGGCGAGCTTGCCGTGCGCGCCCGCGCTGTTCCACGTGCCCATGCGGTAATGCTGCTCGGCGATCGGATCGTAGAACTCGGCCGCGTCGCCGGCCGCGAACACGCCGCGGACCGCCGTCTCGAGGTGCTCGTCGGTGACGATCCCCGTGCGCGTCTCGATCCCGGTGCCGTCGCACAGCTCCAGGTTGATCGTCAGGCCGAGCCCAATGCCGACGACATCGGCGTCGATCGTCGCGCCGCTCGTCGTGACGACTTTCGAGACGACCCCGTTCGAGCGCACCATCTCGCGCACTTCCTCGCCGAAGTGCAAGTGCACGCCGTCCGCGCGCGCCGCGTCGTGCAGCAGCTCGCCCGCGGCCTCGTCCAGCATGCGGCGCAGGAAACGCGACCCGCGGATCAGCCAGTGCGTCTCGACGCCGCGCGAGACGAACGCTTCCGCGAGCTCGTACGCGATGAACGAGCCGCCGACCGCGACGCCGACCTTCGCCGTCTCGAGCGCTTCGGAGATCGCGAGCGTCTCGTGCATGTACTGGAAGTTGTGGACGTTCGCCGCGCCCGGCGCCCCGGGCACCGCCGACGGGTTCGGGCGGCCTCCGGTCGCGAGCAGGAGCGCGTCCCACGGTTCCTCCCGGCCCGCCGCGGTGACCGTGCGGCCCGCGACGTCGATGCGCTCGACGCGCGTCGAGAGCCGGAGGTCGATCCGGTTCTTCTCGTGCCATGCGACGTCGCGCATGATGACCTTCGCTTGCGTTACCTGCTTGCGCAGCAGCGGCGGAAGTGCAATGCGATTGTAGAGGCAGTACGGTTCGTCGGCGAAGAGGACGATGGAACAAGCAGGGTCCGCCTTGCGGAGCTGCTCCGCGCAGGTCGTTCCTGCGAAGCCGTTGCCGACGATGACGTACCGACGATCACTCACCAACATCTTGATAGGGCGCGCCCGCGGGGAATCCCGCCTGCGATGCTGCGGAGCGCACCCGTGAATCCGCGCCTCGTCAACCTGCTCGCGAGCTTCATCCGCGGCAGCACCGACTACGCGCTGGCGCGCCTCGAGTTCAGCATGCGCTTCGCCGAGCGGCCGTCACCGCCGGTGCTGGACCGGCTGCCCGACGCGTCCGAGGCGACGCTGCGCGAACGGTGGGACGCCGTCGAGCAGCAGCTGGGCGGGATCGCGACCTACTTGAAACAGGCGGAGTCCGTCCTCGGTAGAGCCGAACGTACCGACCCCGCGTTCCGCTGGCTGCGGCGCACGGTGCGCGAGCTGGATCAGTACGCGCGCGCGCTGCGCTGGGTGCTCACGGTTCACGGCGGCGACGCATCGTAGGCGAGGAGCGAACCGGATGGACTTCTTGAACAAAGCGGTCGAAAAGGCCAAGGTGGTGTCGAAGATCGCCGCCGACGCCGCGCAGAAAGGGGTCGAGCAGGCGCAGCCGCTCGTCCGCGAGGGCGTCGCGAAGGCGCAAGACCTCAAGAAGACGATCGTGGAGCAGACGCCGCACGTGGCGGCCGCGGCGCACGAGCAGGCCAACGCGGCGATGCAGTATGCGAAGAAGGCGGCGGATGCGACGGTCGGCGCGGTGCATTCGGCGACCGCGCGCGGAGCGGCTCCGACCGAGACGACGCCCTCGCCGGCGTACCCGCCCGAACCGCCCAAAGCACCGTAGCCGCGCGGTCGATTCGCGCTGCGCGCTAACCCGCGGCCCGCACCGGCAAGGCGGCCTCGGCGGGCGGTTCGTCCGCGATCACCGCGGACGGGACGGCGATGCGCACGAAACCGTCGAGCGCCGCCGGGCCGTCGTCGAGGCAGCGCAGCGCGCGTTGCGAGCCCGTCGCCGCCGCGTGCTGGGCGAGGAGCGACCGCAGACGTTCGCGCGCCTGTGCATCGAGCTCGTGCGCCGTCAGCGGCGTCGGACCGAGGCGCGCGGCGTCTTCGCGCGGCACGAACAGCTCGCCGCCCGTCATCCCGCTCGCTAGGTTGCGGCCCGTCGTGCCGAGGATCGCGACGGTGCCCTTCGTCATGTACTCGCACGCGTGGTCGCCCGCGCCTTCGACGACGATCGTCGCGCCGCTGTTGCGCACGGCGAGCCGTTCGCCGGCCGCGCCGCGCACGAACGCTTCGCCGCCGCGCGCGCCGTAGAAGCACGCGTTGCCGATCGCCGGCTCGTCGTCGCGGCCCGCGCCGCGCACGACGAGCGTTCCGCCGCTCATCCCTTTGCCGACGCCGTCGTTCGCCTCGCCGTCGAGCTCGACGGTGAGCGGCGCGGCGAGGAACGCGCCGAAGCTCTGTCCGGCACTGCCGATGTAGCGGTACGTCGCGGGCCCGACGTACTCGCCGCGCGACTTGCGGATGACGGCATCGTACGCGAGCCGCGACGCGACCGCGCGATCCGCCGGCACGATCCGCTGGGTTCCGCCCGGGACCGCATGATCGTCGAGGTGCGCCAGGTCGATCGGCGCCGAGTCGGACGGGACGCGCGTCTCGGGCAGACGCAGCAGCTCGTCGAGATCGATGCCGCGCGCGCGGTCGTCGCGCGGGCGCACGAGGTCGCTGCGGCCGTGGATCTCGTCGAGCGCGTGCGCGCCGAGCGCGGCCAGCCGGCGGCGCACGTCGCGCGCGACGAACCGCAGGAACGTCGCCGCGTCGTCGGCGGTGCCGGGGAACTTGCCGCGCAGCACGGCGTCCTGCGTCGCGATCCCCACGGGGCACGTGTTGAGGTGGCACTGGTGCGCGTAGATGCAGCCCAGCGCGATCAGGAGCGCGGTGCCGAACCCGAACATGTCGGCACCGAGCATCGCGGCGACGATCACGTCGCGCCCGGTCTTGAAGCCGCCGTCGACACGCAGCGCGACGCGGCCGCGCAAGCCGTTGGCGACGAGCGTGTGGTGCGTCTCGACGAGCCCGAGCTCCCACGGCAGCCCGGCGTGCTTGATCGATCCGAGCGGCGACGCGCCGGTGCCGCCGTCATGGCCGGCGACGTGCACGACGTCCGCGCGCGCCTTCGCGACACCGCTCGCGACGTAGCCGATGCCCGACTGGGCAACGAGCTTCACCGCGACCGTCGCCTTCGCGTTCGCGCGGCGCAGGTCGTAGATCAGTTGCGCGAGATCCTCGATCGAGTAGATGTCGTGGTGCGGCGGCGGCGACACGAGCGACTGTCCCGTGACGGCCCCGCGCAGCGCGGCGATCGCCGCGGTCACCTTGAAGCCGGGAATCTGGCCGCCTTCGCCGGGCTTCGCGCCCTGAGCGATCTTGATCTCGAGCTCTTCCGCCGTCGCGAGATACTCCGGCGCGACGCCGAAGCGCGCGGACGCGACTTGCTTGATCGCGTTCAGCGTCTTCGTCGGGTCCTCGCCGCCCTCGCCGCCGTTGCTGCGCGCGCCGGCGAGCTTCGCGCCGAGTGCGACCGCTTCGTGCGCCTCGGGACCGAGCGCACCCAGCGACATCGCGGCGGTAACGAAACGCGCGACGATCGCATCCTCGGACTCGACCTCCTCGAGCGGCACCGCATCGCCGAGCGCGACCGGCTCGACGAGATCGCGCAGCGCGATCGTCTCGCGCGCCTCGAGCTGATCGGAGAGCGCGATGAACGCCGCCTCGTCGCGCGCGACGATCGTCTTGCGCAGGTTCTTCAGCAGCGGCGGATCGTAGTGGTGCTTCACGCCGTCGCGGCGGTAGCGGAAGAGCCCGCGCTGCGGCGGCTCGGCGTGCTCCTCGGCGAGCGCCGCCCACGCGCGCAGATCTTCGTCGAGCTCGTCGAAGCCGACCGCCGGGACGTGTGCCGCCATCCCGGGGAAGCACGTCTCGACGACCTCTCGGTGTAGGCCGAGCGCCTCGAACGTCTGCGCGCCGACGTACGAGCGCAGCGTGCAGATGCCGAGCTTCGCGAGTACTTTGACGAGGCCGCCCTGCAGCGCGTTCAGCAGCGCGTGCGCCGAGCCGGTCGACTCGATCGCCGCACGCGCGGCGAGCCACGGCGTCACGACGTTGGCGCCCGCCGCGATCACGGCGGCGCACGCGTGCGCATCGCGCGCGAACCCGTCGCACGCGGCGATCGACGCCTGCATGCGCAGGCCGGAAGACGTGAGCCGCTGATGGACGGCGCCGGCGGCGAGGACCGCCGGTACTGGCAGCGCGGCGTGGCGGTCGTCGAGCACCAGATACGTCGTGCCGTGCCCGACGGCACGCTCGGCGTCGCGCGCGATCGCCTCGATGCGCTCCCGCAGCGTCGTGCCGGCGAACTCGAGCGCGATGCGGTGCGGCACCAGCCGCGCGTCGTACGCCAGCGCGTCGAACGCGCCTTCCTCGAGCAGCGCGGACTCGACCGTGACGATGCTGCCCGGTGCCGGGACGTCGCCGTTCGTGTCCCCGCTGCCGACGAACGCGCGCATGTCGAACACGAACCCTTCTCGCAGCGCATCGATCGGGGGGTTCGTCACCTGCGCGAAGCGCTGGCGCAGGTACTCCGTCACCGGAACGCGGCGCTCCAGGAACGCCGGCGCGGCGTCGTCGCCCATCGACCACATCGGCTCGGCGCCGCCCGCCAGCGACGCAACGACTTGCTTGAGCTCGTCCGCGGTGTAGCCGAAGCGGACGAGATCGCGGCGCAGCGCCGCCGCATCGACGGCGCGCGTTTCCCCCGCAGGCGGATCGAAGCGCCACGAGGCCACGGTCGCGCGAAAATCGCTGTTCTCGCGGCGCAGCGCGCGGAACGCCGCCGGACGAATCAGCTCGCCGCTCGCGAACCGCACGACGATGCGCTCGCCCGGGCCGAGGCGGCCGCGCTCGACGATCGCGTCGTCGCCGAAGTCGACGACGCCCGCCTCGGACGCCGCGAGCACGAACCCGCCCTCCGTGCGGCACCACCGCAGCGGACGAAACCCGCTGCGATCGAGCGCCGCACCGACGCGGTCGCCTTCCGCGAACACGATCGCGGCGGGGCCGTCCCACGGCTCGACGGTCGGAATGTGTGCATCGTAGTACGCCCGAAGGCGCTCGTCGCCGTCCACGGCGGGAGCCAGCATCAGATCGACGGCCTCGTCGACGCGGTATCCCGCGCCGACCATCGCGTCGAGCGCGACGTCGAACTCGAGCGAGTCGCTCGCGCCCCGCGGCGAGAGCACGCCCCGCGCGCGCATCCACGCGCGGTTGCCCGTGATCGTGTCGATCTCGCCGTTGTGCGCGACGATGCCGAACGGCTGCACGAGCCGCCAGCTCGGCGAGGTGTTCGTGGAGAAACGCTGGTGGAACATCGCGAAGCGCGAGGCGCACGCGGGATCGCGCAGGTCGGCGAAGTATGCGCCGAGCTCGCTCGACGACAGCAGGCCCTTGTAGACGACCGTCGTCGGCGAGGCGCTGACGAGCGTCGCGACGTCGCCTTCCTCGCGCAGCGTGCGGATCACCGCGCGCCGCACGGAGCGCATGCGCTCGCGCGCGTTCCCGGGGCCGACATCGACCAGCAACTGCTCGTAGGACGGCGCGTTCGCGCCGGCTTGCCGTCCGAGGACGTCGCGGTCGACCGGCGCGACGCGCCAGCGCATCGGCTTCACGCCCTCCGAGCGGATCGCGTGCTCGATCTTCGCGCGCATCGCCGCCGCCAGGCCCTCCTCGAGCGGCAAGAACACGCACACTGCCGCCAAGTGCTGCTCGGGGACGCGCACGTGCGCCTCGCCGAGGTAGCGCTGGAACACGGCCCGCGGCGTCTCGAGCAGGATGCCGGCGCCGTCGCCCGTGCGGCCGTCGGCCGCGCGCGCGCCGCGGTGCTCCATCGCGCCGACCGCGGTCAGCGCGAGACGGACCACCTCATGGCTTGCACCGCGGTGCGATAGGTCGGCCAGGAAGCCGACGCCGCACGCATCGTGCTCGGAGCTCGTGGCCAGGCAACTCGAAGCATGGCGCATCGGAGCCTCGACGATACGGCCAAAGCGAACCCCTTGTCATTCGACAAACGGTGCATCGCGGGGCCGACCCGCCGACTCAGCGGCGCTTCTTGACGCTGTGCGCCAGGATGATCGTGCGCCGCGCCCTGAAAGCGGTGTCCGCAGGGACCGGGGGCTGCGCGGAAAGTTTCTTCTTCGCGATGCGCCGCCAGTGGAGCCCCCGTGCGTCGAGGCGCACGTCGCGGCCTTCGCGCCGCGCGCCGGCGATCGCGTCGACCAGCGCGAGCAGATCGCTCTCGCTCAGCACGTCGACGTCCCGCACGTCGACCACGACCGTCGCACCGCGCGCGCCGACCAAGCCGCGCTCGAGCGCGCCGAATGCGGCGATCATGTCCGTGTCGAGGACGCCGATGAGGCGAACGAGCAGGGGCGCGGAATCGGGCAGCGGGCGGGGTGCGTACACGCGTACTCCTCTCGAAGGGCTTTCATCCGACTGTACGCTCGCCGCCTGGCAACGGTTCCGGAGCGGCGTGAGACGCCGCTGAGAATTTGCTTGGAAGGTCCGGCAAGCGCTACGGCGCGAGGCCGAGCGCGACCATCATGCGGTAACCGACGTCCAGCGCGCGCTCGTCGATGTCGAAGCGCGCGTTGTGGTGCGGAAACGACGTGTCCAGACCCCCACGCGCACCGACGATGAAGTACGATCCCGGACGCTCGTTCATCATGAACGACATGTCCTCGGCCCACATGACGATGTCGTGCTCGACGACCGCGTCCACGGCGAGCTCGCGGCGCCCGACGTCGCGCACGAGGTCGTTCATCGCACGCGAGTTGATCGTCGGCGGATACGACCAGTGGTAGTCGAAATCGTAATCGAACCGCAGCGCCGTCGCGAGGCCGGCGATGATGCGGCGCATGCGCTCCGGCATCGACGTGCGTACGTCGGGGTCGAACGCGCGCACCGTGCCCTTCATCTTCGCCTCGTCGGGGATGACGTTGAACGTCGTCCCGCCGACGAACTGCCCGACGCTGATCACCGCGGGATCCTTCGGCGCGATCTCGCGGGAAACGATGGTCTGCAGCGCCGTGACGACGTAGGCGCCGGCCGCGATCGGATCGACCGCGAGCTGCGGCATCGCCCCATGCCCGCCCTTGCCGCGAATCGTGAGGTCGAACTGGTCGGCCGAAGCGAAGAACGCGCCGTCGCGCACGCCGATCTTTCCGACGTCGAGCCCGCTGAAGAGGTGCAGCGCGAACGTGCGCTCCACGTGCGGGTTCTCGAGCGCGCCCGCCTCGATCATCGCCTTCGCGCCGGCATGGCCTTCTTCACCCGGCTGGAAGCAGAGCACCAGCGTGCCTGAGAATCTCGTCGCGCCGCTCGACCAAGGTCTTCGCTGCCGCCAGCAAGATCGACACGTGCCCGTCGTGACCGCACGCGTGCATCACGCCGTCGCGCTGCGAGCAGTATGGCACCTGGTTGAGCTCGGCGATCGGCAGCGCGTCCATGTCGGCGCGCAGCAGCGTCACCGGCCCCGGCTTGCCTCCCTTCAGCGTCCCGAGGACGCCGGTGACGCCGACGCCGGTGCGCACGTCGTCGAGGCGCAGCCCTCGCAGCTGCTCCGCGACGAACGCCGCCGTGTCGTGCTCGACCATCGAGAGCTCGGGCTGCGCATGGAGACGGCGGCGGACGGCGACGAGCTCATCGTGCGGAACGGCGGCGGTCATGCGGTGTCCGTTCGCGATTCGGCTGGAATCCCTGCGGCTCAGCCCGAGCTCGTCGAACCTTGTCATCCTGAGCTCGTCGAACCTTGTCATCCTGAGCTCGTCGAACCTTGTCATCCTGAGCTCGTCGAAGGGCGAACGACGGGTTCGTCCCGCGCTCGTCGAAGGTGAAGGCCACCATGGAGCTTCTGTCCTACGCGCACGGGGCGAGCTCGGTGCCGCTCCTCGGGGAGACCATCGGCGACAACCTCGACGCGATCGCGCGCCGCTTTCCCGGAAGCGACGCGGTCGTCTCCGTGCACCAGAACCGGCGGCTGTCGTACGCCGCGTTCGCCGCCGAAACGGACCGGCTCGCGAAGGCGCTGATCGCCACGGGCGTCGCGCACGGCGAGCGTGTCGGGATCTGGTCGCCGAACTCGCTCGAGTGGGTGCTGGTCCAATACGCGACGGCGAAGGCCGGCGCGATCCTCGTCAACGTCAACCCCGCGTACCGGCTCTCGGAGCTCGAGTACGCGCTGCGCCAGAGCGGCGTGAGCACGCTGGTGGTGCTCGACCGCTACAAGACGAGCGAGTACCTCGCGATGGTGCGCGAGGTACGCGCGTCGCTGCCGCTCCTGCGGGACGTGGTCGTCATCGGCGATATGCCGGCGAAGGCAGGCGAGACGACGTGGGACGCCTACGGAGCGCGCGCGGGCGACGTCGACGACGCGACGCTCGCCGAGCGCAAGGCGCGGTGTCAGGTCGACGAGGCGATCAACGTCCAATATACCTCGGGCACGACCGGGTTCCCGAAAGGCGCGACGCTCTCGCATCACAACATCCTGAACAACGGGTTCTTCATCGGCGAGGGCTGCCGCTACACCGAGCGCGACCGCGTCTGCATCCCCGTGCCGTTCTACCACTGCTTCGGGATGGTGCTGGGCAACCTCGCGTGCACGACGCACGGCGCGGCAATCGTCATCCCGAACTGGACCTTCGATCCGCAGCTCACGCTCGAGGCGGTCGAGGCGGAGCGCTGCACGTCGCTGTACGGCGTGCCCACGATGTTCATCGCGGAGCTCGCCCTGCCGAATTTCGGAGACTTCCGGCTCGACACGCTGCGCACCGGCATCATGGCCGGCTCCCCATGCCCCGTCGAGGTCATGAAGCGCGTGCAGAGCGAGATGCACATGCCGGAAGTGACGATCTGCTACGGGATGACGGAGACGTCGCCGGTCTCGACGCAGACGCTGACGGACGATCCGGTCGAGAAGCGAACGGCGACGGTCGGCCGCGTGCACCCGCACGTCGAGGTGAAGATCGTCGAGGGCGAAGGCCGCACGGTGCCGCGCGGCACGCCCGGCGAGCTCTGCACGCGCGGCTACAGCGTGATGCTAGACTACTGGGACAACCCCGAGGCGACGTCGCGCGCGATCGACCCCGCCCGGTACATGCACACCGGCGACATCGCGTCCATGGACGACGACGGCTACCTCAACATCAGCGGCCGCATCAAAGACATGGTCATCCGCGGCGGCGAGAACGTCTACCCGCGCGAGATCGAGGAGTTCCTGTACACGCACCCCGCGATCGAGGACGTGCAGGTGATCGGCGTCCCCGACGAGCGCTACGGCGAGGAGCTGTGCGCGTGGGTGATCGTGCGCGACGGCGCGACGCTGAGCGAGGAGGACGTGCGCGAGTACTGCCGCGGCAAGATCGCGCACTACAAGATCCCGCGCTACGTGATGTTCGTCGAGGGCTGGCCGATGACGGTCAGCGGCAAGGTTCAGAAGTACAAGATGCGCGAGGAGTCGATCGCGAAGCTGGGACTGGAGCAGGCCGCGAAGATCGTCACGGCCTGATCCGCCGCCGTCAGCTCGCGGACGGTCCCTTGCGGCGTCCGCCGCCTTTGCGCCCGCCGCGGCTAACCTCTTGCACCTTCGTGGTGACCGCATCGACGATCGCCGCGCCGGCCTTCAGCACGTCGGCTGCCTGGTCCATCGTCTGGCTCGCCTTGCGCGCGCCGCGAACCGCTTTGCTCGCGACGCCCTTCGCCTTCTTCGCGACGCCCTTCGCCTTCTTCGCGGCTCCGGTCGCCGCTTTGCGCGTCGCCGCAATCGCCTTTTTCGCTCCGCCGCGCTTCTTCGCGCCGCCGCGCTTCTTGGCGCCGCCGGATTTCTTGGCGCCGCCGGATTTTTTGCCGCCGCCGGATTTTTTGCCGCCGGACTTCTTGCGCGCGGCGTTCGCGCCGCCGCGTTTCGCTGCTGCCATTCGTTGACGCTCCCTCGCGTGACGCGATGAATCGCTCCTACCCTTCCCATCCCTTCGTTCGGACAAACGGCCGCTTGCGGAGCCGCACGGAGAAAGGCCCGTCGCGCGAGCGCGACGGGCCTTGCGATGCGGACGCGCCGCGGGCCGTTACGGCCGGCGATGCACCGTGCTGATCGTGCCCGTCGTCGTTGTGACCGTCACGGCGATGGACTGCGGCGCGTTGTTGCCGTTGTCGTTGACGACGAGCGTGCAGTTCCCCGCGGCGGCCGGTGTGACCGTGAAGACCTGCGAGGGTCCGGTGCCGGTCGACGGGGACACCGTCACGATACCGCTGCACGAGCTCGTCGGACCGGTCGTGACCGTGAACGGCCCGCTGTAATTCGTCTCCGAGACCGTCAGCTGCTCCGCGTTCGCGGCGCCCGTCGCGCTGAAGTTCAACGTGGTGGTGTTGACATCGAGATTACCCGGCGCCGGCGTCGGCGTCGGCGTTGGCGAGGGCGTCGGCGTGGGCGTCGGTGACGGCGTCGGCGACGGCGTCGAGAGCGTCGACGTCGTGCTGAACAGCACGAACGTGTAGGTGGTGCCCGCGTTGAGCGCTACCTGACCCGGCGGGGCCGACCAGGTAAAGAGCGCGCCGGACGCGGTTGCGGGACCCTCGATCGTCGACCACCCCGCCGACGGGTTGGTCGGGTCGAACACCGCGACGTACGAGTGCGTCGGATCGGGCAGCGTTTGTGACGCCCCGAAGGTAAACGAGAAGCCCGGCCAGCTCGGCAGCGTCGTGCTCGGGTTGGAGGTGATTTGGAAGAACCCGATCGGCGTCAGATTCGCTCCGCCGATGTTCCGCGGCAGACGGCGCACCGACGACAGCGTCGGCACGTTCGCCGGCGCCGTGAGGCTGAATACGACGTTGAACGTCGACCCCGTGCTCGACGCTCCGGCGACGACCGTCCCGGTGTTGCCGTTGGGACCGATCGGCCCGAGCGTCAGCGACGTCGAAGCCGCGCCGTTCGTCGAAAGCGAGCCGCTGGTGCTCGTCGGCGCAGGCGTGTTCGTCGGGCCGGGCGTCGGCGTCGCGCTCGGATTCGTCGGAACCGTGACCGTCGTTCCGCCGCATCCGGCGACCGCGGCGGCCCCAGCGACGATCGCCGCTGCGAAGAGGGTGCGGACGCGCACCGTGCGCTGCATGCTCTTCCTGCTCATCAGTACACCAGCTTTCCGATCCGGCCGGGGTTGAGTCCGGTGCCGGCTTCGCAGAACCACAGCGAGCCGTCCGGCGCCACCGCGATCCCATGCAGGCCCAGCCCGGTCACGGGCGAGGCGTATTCGGCGACGGTGCCGCCAGTGGTGATGCGGCCGACCTTGTCCTGACCGTTTTCGGTGAACCACAGCGCGCCGTCCGCGCCGACGGTGATCCCGACGGGTGCGGAGTTGGCCGTGAGCGTCGGGAACTCGCCCGTGACCGAGAACGGGTTCGGCGATAGCCGCCCGATGTTGCCGGTCCCGTTCTCGGTGAACCAGAGGTTGCCGTCCGGACCGCGCACGATCTGCTCCGGCACCGTCCCGGTCGTCAGCGAGATCTCGCTCTGCGCCGTGGACAGGTTCGTTATCCGGCCGATCTTGTCGACGGCCGACTCCGTGTAGTACAGGTTGTTGTCCGGAGCCGTCGCGATCCCGAACGGCCCGGAGTTCGCGGTCGGGACGCTCGTCTCGCCGGCGACCCCCGAACTGATGCCCTGGAAGCCGACGCGGCTGCTGCCGTTGGCGACGTACCAGATGTTGCCGTCGCCGCGGTCCACCAGGCCGAGCGGGTTGTCGGGCGGCGGGGGCGCGAAGAGCGTGCTGAACTCCGTGAACGTGCCGGTCGTGGTGACCTTTGCGATCTTGCTCGTGCCGGGCGGCGGCGTCGTCGAGAATTCGGTGAACCACAGGTTCCCGTCGCTCGCGCCGATGATCATCTGCGGCTGCGCGTTCGCCGTCGGAACCGAGTACTCGGTCACCACGCCCGCGGGGGTGATCTTCGCGACCTTGCCGCCCGGGTTTTCGGTGAACCACAGGTTGCCGTCGCTGCCGGCGGAAATCCACTGCGGCCGGTTGGTGGAAACCGGGATCGAGAACTGATAGAACGTCGGCGTCGGCGTGAACGCCGTTTGCTGGGTGCTCCCTTGGAAGTTCGCCACGACTTGTGCGACGGGCCCTTGCGGCAGACCGCTGTTGAGCGTGCCGCCGTTGTAGTTCAGCGTCACGGTATTGCCCGGTCCGTTGATGACGGTGCTCGAGAGCGATAGCGTCCCGCTGTTCGTCGAATCCACCACGCTCACCACGAACGGCGCATTGTACTGCCCCGGACCGACGATGACGTTGCCGTCGGCGTCCTGGGCGGCGATGCTCACCGTGACGGTCGCGGGAACTCCCGCATTCGGCGCGGCATTGCTCAACTTCACCGCGAACGCGTGAACGATGCCGTTCAAGACGGCAGAGATGGAGTTCGCGGTTCCTGACACGATCGTCTGCGAGACGGTGACTTGGCTGAGCTGGTTTCCTCCGCCGTTCGGCGCGTCGTACGTCGTGAACGTGAAGGAATCGTTGCCGACGGGCGCATTGAGCACCAGCGTCGTCGCGGGCGCATTGAGGCACTGCTGGTTCGCGATCACGCCGGTGACGCAGACGCTCTCGGCCGTCGGCGGAATGTACTTCGGCGAGCGCGTGGCGGCGGACGACCCGGTAGACGACCAATGCATCGTGAACGTCACGGTCGCCATCTGGGAACTCGGCGAGCCGGCGACCCTGGGCATAGCGGATCCGCCGCCGCCGCCGCCGCCGCAGCCCGCGGCGAAAGCCGCCAGCACCGCCGCGCCGAGAAGTCGGGCGAAGCCGGCGCTGCGCCGGCCGGAAGGCAATGCGCCCATACGCGAACTCTCCAGTCCATGAAGCGAGCAGAAGAATGCTTCGTGCACCGGGGTACCGCGAGCGGCCCGTGTTTTCGGCAGCCGACGGTCCGCCCGGACGAGCTTGCTTGGGAACCGACACGCTCTTTTCCTCGTCGGCGGGCAAGGCGAGCCAACCGCAGGAGTCGCGGCGCACGCCGCGCGAGTAGAAGCGGTTCTCACTCTGCGGAATCCCAGGGGACCAGTCGATGGCGAAGACGGCGGCCGCGCACGGCCGTGAGCTGGACCGGGCCGGACTGAGCGACGAGCAGCTCGTCGCGATGCTCCGCAACATGCTGCTGCAGCGCCAGCTCGACAACCGCGGATTCCAGCTGAACCGCCAGGGCAAGATCCCGTTCGCGTTGGGATCCGAGGGGCACGAGGCGGTCCAGGCGGGCGCGGCCGCGGCGTTCAAGCGCGGCGCGGACGTGCTCGTGCCCTATTATCGCGACCTCGGGCTCGCGCTCGGCGTCGGGATGACACCCTTCGAGATCCTCTCCTCGCTGTTCGCCCGGCGCACGGACCGCTCGATGGGGCGGCAGTTCCCGAACCACTACACGAACCACGACCTGGGCGTCATGTCGATCTCGTCGATCATCGCGGGCCAGTGCACGCACGCCGCCGGTGCCGCGGCCGCGATCAAGTACCGCGGCGAATCCGGACGCGCCGTCCTGTGCACGACCGGCGAAGGGGCGACGTCGCAAGGCGAGTGGCACGAGTCGGTCAACTTCGCTGCCGTCCACGCGCTGCCGATCGTGTTCCTCGTCGAGAACAACGAGTGGGCGATCTCGACGCCTCAGGACATGCAGATGAACATCGCCAACGTCGCCGACAAGGCGCCCGGCTACGGGATCCCGGGCGTCGTCTGCGACGGGTTCAGTCCGATCGCGACCTACAAGGCGATGAACGATGCGTTCGAGCGCGCGCGCTCCGGCGGCGGACCGACGATCGTCGAAGCGAAGTGCTACCGCTTTCTTTCGCATTCGACGGACGACGACGACCGGACGTACCGCTCGCGCGAGCTGATCGAGGAGCGCCGCAAGCTCGATCCGGTGCCGCGCTTCGAGCAGGTCCTGATCGAAGCGGGCGTGATCGACGAGGCGCGCGCGAAGGCGCTCAAAGCCGAGGTGCTGCGCGAGACGAACGAGGCGACGGACGCAGCGGAGGCGCAGCCGTACCCCACCGCCGACAGCCTCTACGTCAACGTCACGGCCGACGACCACCGGCCCTGGCGCGAGTGATGAGGAGCAACGCATGACCGCCGTCGCGCGCAGCGAGAAGACGATCACGATGACGAACGTCGAGGCCGTTCGCACGACGCTCCACGACGCACTCGTACGGGACGAGCGCGTGCTGATCATGGGCGAGGACGTCGGCGCGCGCGGCAACGTCTTCCTGATCACGAAGGGCTTTCTCGAGGAGTTCGGCCCGCAGCGCATCGTCGACACGCCGCTCGCGGAGGCCTCGATCGTCGGGATCGCGATCGGGATGGCGATGGAGGGACTGCGTCCGATCGCCGAGATCCAGTTCGCCGACTTCATCTATCCAGCGTTCAACCAGATCGTCGGCGAGGCGGCGAAGACGCGCTACCGCAGCAACGGCGACTATACGTGCCCGCTCGTCATTCGCACGCCCTACGGCGGCGGCGTGCGCGGCGCGCTCTCGCACTCGGTGTCGATCGAAGCGCTCTTCTATCACGTGCCCGGCCTGACGATCCTCGCGCCCTCGACGCCGTCGGACATCAAGGGCCTACTGAACGCGGCGATCGAGTGCCCCGATCCCGTGCTGTTCCTCGAGCACAAGAAGACGTACCGCAGCGTCAAGGGCGAGGTCCCGGGCGGCTACTACACGATCCCGATCGGGAAAGCGGACGTGAAGAGGGCGGGCACGGACGTCACCGTCGTGTCGTACGGCTACAACCTGCACCAGGCGCTCGATGCGGCGAACCGGGTCGAGTCCGACGGCGTCTCCGTCGAAGTCGTCGACCTGCGATCGATCCGGCCGATGGACAAGACGACGATCCTGGAGTCCGTGCGCAAGACGCGAAAGCTGCTGATCGTGCACGAGGACAACAAGTTCGGCGGCATCGGCGCGGAGATCAGCGCGATGGTCGCCGAGGAGGCGCTGTTCGATCTCGACGCGCCGATCCGCCGGCTGGCCGGTCCCGACGTGCCGGCGATGGGCTACGCGATGCCGCTCGAGGAAGAGTTCATGACCTCGACCGACGAGATGGCCGACGCGATGCGCGCGCTGGCGAAGTTTTAAGGTACCGGACGATGCCCACCACGATCACGATGCCGCAGCTCGGCGAGACGGTGACCGAAGGCACCGTCGCGCAGTGGCTCAAGAAGCCGGGCGACTCGGTCGAGAAGTACGAGGCGTTCGTCGAGGTGTCGACCGACAAGGTCAATGCCGAGGTCCCGGCGCCCGTCACGGGCGTGATTCGCGAGTTGATCGTGAAGGAAGGCGAGACCGTTCCGACCGGCGCGCCGATCGCGATCATCGACGAGGTTGCCTCCGGGAGCGCGCCGCCGCCGCAGCCTGCCGCCGTGCCGGTCGCCGCGCCGGCCGCCGACGACGATCGCAGCGCCGAGGCGAACCGGCAGGGCAGCGACGATCCGGTGCCCGGAGGAAACGTCGGCCTCGGCGGTCCGGCCTACACCGCGCCCGCGTCCGGCTCCAACGGTACCGCGGACAAGCTCATCGCGCCCGACGGCGCAAGCCTCACCGCGTCGAACGGAGCGCGCGTCTCGCCCGCGGTGCGCCGCCTGGCGCGCGAACACCGGATCGACGTGGCGCAGGTGCGCGGCACGGGCGACCATGGGCGCATCACCGCGAAGGACATCCTCGCCGCGGCGAACGCGGGCCCGAGCGCCGGTGTCGCCGCCACGATCAGCGCCGACAACGCGCAGTACGTCGCTCCGGCGCCGGCCGTGCCGGCTCGAGCGGCGGGCGCGAAGCCCACGTATGCGAGCGCGCAGCCCGGCGACCTCATCCCGCTCACGCAAGCGCGCAAGATCATCGCGCAGCGGATGGTCGACTCGAAGCGCACAGCACCGCACGCGTGGACGATGGCCGAAGTCGACGTCACGACCCTCTGGAAGTGGCGCACGCGCGAGAAGGACGCGTTCGAGCGCGCGAACGGCGTGAAGCTCACGCTGCTCCCGTTCTTCATCCGCGCCGTCGTCGAGTCGCTCGCGCGGTTCCCGCTGATGAACTCATCGTTCACCGACGAAGGCATCCGCGTGCACCGCGAGGTCAACGTCGGCATCGCGATCGCGGCGGACGGCAACCTCGTCGTGCCGGTGATCCGCGACGCCGACAAGCTGTCGGTAAAGGGGATCGCGCTCGCGGCCGGCGCGCTGATCGACAAGGCGCGGCGCGGCAAGCTCGGCGCCGACGACCTTGCCGGCGGCACGTTCACCGTGAACAACACGGGTGCGAACGGTGCGATTCTCTCCGCGCCGATCCTCGTGCCGGGACAGACGGCGATCGTCACGACGGAAGCGGTCGTGAAGCGCCCGGTCGTGCGCGAGGACGACGCGATCGCGATCCGGTCGATGATGAACGTGTGCATGTCGCTCGACCACCGCGTCGTCGACGGCGCGGTCGCGAGCGGCTTCCTGAGCGATCTGAAGCGTCGCCTCGAAGCGATGGGACCGTCGGGATCGCTCTGATGCGCCCGGCCCGCGGCCGGCGCATGCTCGCCGCGGGCATCGTCACGCTGCTGCTCGCGAGCGCGACGCGAACGGCATTGGGCGCAATCGACGACGAGCCGGGCGGGATGGTGCCCGCGAGCACGACCCTGGCGAAGGTGCGCGCGCTGTACGAGCGCGCGCATGCGCACGAGCACACGCGCGCCGCCACGGTGATCGAGGACTGGCGGCTGTTCCAGGACGGCACGGTCGGCTCGTTCCGCGTGAACCGGCTCGGCAAGGACGCGCGCGAAACGACGACGCTCGGGCCGCTCACGTACGAGCGCGGCGTGCTCCGCGGCGCGCACTGGGAGCAGAACCGCAACGGCATCGTGTTCACGTATCCCGGCGTGCACGAGCAGCACGACGCGGTGAGCGACCGCGCGTTCCGCGACACGAACGACGACCGCAACGTCCGGATCGTCGGAGACTCGCCCGCGTTCGGCGCGTACGTCGTCGAGGTGAACCCGCCGGCGGGGCGGCACGAATGGCTGTACATCGACAAACGGAGCGGCAACCTCGTGCGCCGCGAGTATGTCGAGCGCCGCCGCCGCTACACGACGACGTACGACGACTACCGACTCGTCGAAGGCGTGTTCGAGCCCTCCCGCGTGCGCACCGTGGACTCGCTCGGCAACGAACGCGAGCAGATCCTCGTGAGCCGCACGCTCGACGTGACCCCCGACCCGCGTGACGTCGATATGCCGCCGTCGCGCCGCGTCGTCGAGTTTCCGGAGCGGCAGACCACGGTGCGGCTTCCCGTACGCTTCGTCAACGGGCTCGCGGTCGCGCGCGTGATCGTGGGCCGCGGCGCCTACGACTTCCTGCTCGACTCGGGCGCGGCCGGTATCGTGATCGATCCGAGCGTTGCCGAGCAGCAGAACTACGAGGTGCTCGGCAAGCGCATCGGCGCCACGCTCGGCACGTTCCCGGAGTCGACGACGATCGTTCCGCAGATGTCGATCGGCGGTCTGCGGATGCGCGCCGTCGTCGCGCGCGTCGTGCGCGTGCCGTTCCGCATCGGCGACCGCACGCACGTCGTCGGGCTGCTGGGCTTCGACTTCTTCGCCGACGCCGTCGTGCACCTCGACATCGGGAAGAACCTCGCGGAAGCGATCGCGCCGGAGCGCTTCAAGGCGCCGCCGGACGCCGGCACCGTCGGTGTCGGGCTCGATGACAAGACGCCCGCGGTCGCGGCGCGGGCCGGTTCGGCGAACGGCCGCGTCGTGCTCGACAGCGGCGCGAACCGCACGGTGTTCGAGACGGCGTTCGCCGAGCGCGGCGACTTCTCGCCGGATCGCGTCGCGAGCACGATGCGCGTGCGGGGCATGGGCGGGTTCGCCTCGGCCGAGCCGGCGCGCGTGCCCGCGTTCGAGATCGGCGGGATCTGGACGCGCGCAGCGACGGCCGACGTCGCGAACGCGGATCTCGGCGCGGACGACGTCGACGGCATCGTCGGCACCGACTTCCTCCGGGCGTACGATCTCTGGTTCGACTACCGCACGAACGCGGTCTACATCCGGCGCGCGAAGCGCTGAGCTTCAACGGCGCAGCGGGCGTGGCGGCGCGGCGTTGCCCGTAAGCGTCTGCACCACGAGTCGGGAGCGATTCGTCGTCACGGCGAATTCGGTGGGTCGTGGAAATCCGCAAGTCTTTCACCTTCGAGGCCGCGCACGTGCTGCCGCACCACCCGGGGAAGTGCGGCCGGCTGCACGGCCACTCGTATCGCCTGGAGGTCGCGCTCGAGGGGCCGCTTCAGACGAGCGGCGCCGCGACCGGCATGATCGAGGACTTCGACGAGGTGTCGCGCGTCGTGCGCGCGGCGGTGATCGGCGCGCTCGACCACCGCTCGCTCAACGAGCTGCTCGAGAACCCCACGGCCGAGCACATCGCTCTCTGGATCTGGCGGACGCTTGCTTCCGAGCTGCCGGCGCTCGTCGAGATCATCCTGTGGGAGACTTCCACCGCGTGCGTCGTTCTACGGAGGGGTGACCCTCTCGCGCACGCGGGGTAACGGCGGGAAGGGATTCGCCCAACCAAGGAGCTCGAACAACGCCATGATCAAACTTTCATCCATTCTCATCGCGGCCGGGCTGGCGCTCGCGCCGCTCGCAGCGTCGGCCGCGGTCAGCCCCGGCACGGAGCTGACGGGCAACATGAACCAAAGCCTCGACTCGGGCAGCGTCCAAGTCGGTCAGAGTTTCACGATGTCGAACGTGCACTCGAACGACAACGACATCAACGGCGCGACGCTGTACGGCCACGTCTGCGACGTGCAGCGTCCAGGACAGGGCCGGAACGCATCGATTCAGCTGTGCTTCGATCGCCTGCGCACGCGCGCGGGCGGCTCGTACGTGCTCGACGGACGCGCGATCAGCGTGCAGACGAACACGAAGAGCAACGCGCTCAAAGAAGCGGGCGGCGCCGTCGCCGGTATGATCGTCGGCAACATCCTCGGCAAAGCGATCGGCACGAACACGGGCGGCCTCGTCGGCGCGGCCGGCGGATACATGGTCGCGAAGAACAACCGCGCGAACGTGTCGATTCCGCAGGGCGCGGTCGTGACCGTGCAGGTGCTGCGCGCGAGGCGCCAGGCGTAACGGGAGAGGGTTGCTTCAGCTCGCCGAGATCTTCTACAGCGTGCAAGGCGAGGGGACGTGGACGGGCACTCCAGCCGTCTTCGTCCGCCTCGCCGGCTGCAACTTGAGCTGCGGCTTCTGCGACACGGACTACTCGCTGAAGTTCCTCGCGAGCGCCGGTGACGTCGTCCGGCGCGTGCGCGACGAAGGCGGCGGCTGTCCGATGGTCGTCCTCACGGGCGGCGAACCGCTCGCGCAGCGCGCGAGCGGTGCGCTGATCGACGCACTGCGCGCCGACGGGCGGCGCGTGCACATCGAGTCGAACGGCACGATCGCGACGGAGCTTCCCGGCGACGTCTGGCTCACCGTGTCGCCGAAGGAACGGCTCTCACCCGCGATGGCGCGCCGCGCCGACGAGGCGAAGCTGATCGTCGACGGGCGCGTGCCGGAGGAATGGCTCGGCGCGTTCCCGGAGTCGACGCCGATGTTTCTCCAGCCGGAAGGCAACAAGCCGGCGAACGTGGTTCTGGCGGTCGAGGCGGCAAAGCGCGATCCCGGCCGCCTGCGGCTCTCGCTGCAGACGCAGAAGTTCATCGGGGTGCGCTAGCGATCGGCATCCTGGTCGTCTGCGCGGTGCCACAGGAGCTCGCCGCGCTCGCGCCGCGCGCCGACGTCGACGTCGTCGCGGTCGGCGTCGGTCCGGTCGAAGCCGCGGCGGGCGCCGCGCGAGCGCTCGCGCAGCGGCCGTACGACGCCGTCGTGAACGCCGGGATCGGCGGCGGCTTCCGCGACCGCTGCACCGTCGGCGATGCGGTCGTGTGCTCGCGCGACGACTACGCGGAGCTCGGCCTCGAGGACGGGACGGCGTTTCCGTTGCCGGGCGACGCGGAGCTCCTGCGCCACGTCGAATCGGATCCGAGCCTCATGCAGCCGTTTCTCGCCGGGCTCGTGCCCGTGATCGTCGGGCGAGGCGTGACATCCGCCACCGTCACGAGCACGACGGCGCGCGCGCTCGTGCTCGCGCACCGGTTCCGCGCGGACGTCGAATCGATGGAGGGTTTCGCCGTGCTGCGCGCGGCACAGACGGTGGGCGTTCCCGCCGTCGAGATCCGCGGTGTATCGAACGTGGTCGGCGAGCGGGAGTCGAGCGGATGGGACTTTCGCGCCGGCGCGGCGGCCGCGGTCGCGACGCTCGACGCTCTGCTCGACGTTCTCTTGCACGTATGACGACGAACGTCGATCGCAAGCGCTACGCGCTCGCGTATTCTCCCTGCCCGAACGACACGTACATCTTCGCCGCGCTCGCGAACGGTTTGCTCGACGGGGCGCCGCAGGTCGACGTCGTGCTCGACGACGTCGAGGCGCTGAACGAAGCCGCGCGCGCGGGCCGTTTCGCGCTCACGAAGGTGAGCTACGGCGCGATTCCCTATCTGCTCGACGGCTATCGCGTGCTGCGCGCCGGCGGCGCGCTCGGCCGCGGCTGCGGACCGCTCGTCGTCGCGCGCCCCGGCGTCGACACGCGCGCGCCCGTGCTGACCGACTTCGCCGCCGACGCGGTCTTCGCGATTCCCGGGCGGATGACGACGGCATACGCGCTGCTCCGGCTTGCGCTCGGGCGCGAGCCGCGCACGGCGGAGATGCGCTTCGACCGCATCGTCGACGCCGTCGCGAACGAGGAGGTCGCGGCCGGACTCATCATCCACGAGTCGCGGTTCACGTACCAGCGCGCCGGGCTCGAAGAGGTGATCGACCTCGGCGACTGGTGGGAGCGCGAGACCGGGCGCGCGATCCCGCTCGGCGCGATCCTGGTGCGCCGCGACGTGCCGGTGGACGAGGCGCGCGCACTCGGCGAAGCGATCCGCCGGAGCCTTCGCTTCGCGCGCGACCGGGAAAGTGAGATTCGCCGTACGTACGCGAGCACGCGTTCGAGATGGACGACGACGTGATGCGCAAGCACATCGAACTCTACGTCAACGCGTACAGCGACGACGTCGGCGACGACGGTATCGCGGCGGTCGCTGAGTTCTTCGCGCGCTGCGCGCACGCGGGATTGATTCCGCCGACCGTTCGGCCCGAGTTCGTCTGATGCGCCGGTCCGCTTTTTTCGCGTCGGCCGTCGCGGCCGCCGCCGTGCCGTCGCTCGCGCGCGCGGCGGCGCACCCGCGCGTGCGCCTCGGCGACGACGAGCTGTCGCGAAGGCGTGGCGCGATCTCGCGGGTCGCGGCGTCGGCATCGTCACGAACCCGAGCGGCGTGCTCTCGACCGGCGAGCACGTCGTCGACGCGGTGCACCGCAACCCGCAGATTCGCGTGCGCGCGCTGTTCGGTCCCGAGCACGGCATCCGCGGCGCAGCGACCGCCGGCGAGACCGTCGCCTCGTGCGTGGACGCGCGCACGGGGCTGCCCGTGCACAGCCTGTACGGCGCGACGCGCCGCCCGACGCCGGCGATGCTCGACGGGATCGACGTCTTGCTGTTCGACATTCAAGACGTCGGCGCGCGCCCGTACACGTACGTCTCGACGATGGCGTACGTGATGGAAGCCGCGGCGCAGTACGGCAAGGACGTGTGGGTGCTCGACCGTCCGAATCCGGTCGGCGGCCTGCTGACCGATGGTCCGGTGCTCGACCCGAAGTTCAAGTCGTTCACCGGCCTGTATCCGATCCCGGAGCGGCACGGCATGACCGTCGGCGAGCTCGCGCGCATGTTCAACGAGCGCTTCGGCATCGGCTGCTCGCTGCGCGTCGTGACGATGGAGGGATGGACCCGCGAGATGCTCTGGGCCGACACCGGGCTGAGCTGGATTCCGACGTCACCCAACATGCCGTACGCGCGCACGACGCTCGTGTACCTCGCGACGGGGCTCGTCGACGAGGGCGGCGTCAACAACGGCGTCGGCACGGACAAGCCGTTCGAGTACGCCGGCGGGTACGGATTCGATCCGGCCGCGATGCGCGACGCGCTCGCAGCGCGCGGCGTGCCGGGCGTCGAGTTCGAGCCGGCGGATTGGTCGCCGGCGCGCGGTTTCTGGGCCGGCAAGACACTGCGCGGCGTCGCGCTCAACGTGAACGAGCCGCACGCGTTCCCGAGCGTGCGCACCGCCGTCGAGCTGCTCGCGGCCGCGCGCGCGCAGGGCAAGTACCATGTGTCGCATGCCGCGACCATGGATCGCGACTGGGGCACCGACGCGGTACGCGTCGCGCTCAACGAGGGCGCAACGCCCGATGCGATCGTCGCATCATGGCAGCCGGGCCTACACGCGTTCAACGCCGCGCGTGCGAAGTATCTGCTGTATTAGGCCGACATCAGCCGCCGCGCATCGCGGCGCGCTCGCGGATCACGCGCAGCTGCCAGACGTGGATGAAACGCTGGATCTCTTCCTGCGTGCGTTCGTCGACCTCGGTGAACTGGACGCCGTGCGCAAACTTCCGCCGCCGCACGTTGAAGTATGCGATCACGACCTTCGCCCGCATGCGCATCTCGGCGAAGGGCTCGGGCGGCGCCATGATCTTCTTCGTCGTGCGGCCGCGCGGCGTGACGCTCGACGACCTCTTTCTCGACGTGCACGCTGTGGATCAGGTCGTTCGGCAGCGTGAACGTGAGCTCGAGCAGCGAGTCCTCGGGAAGGTCCTCATCGCCGACCATGCGCAGGCCGTTCGCGGAGAGCCCGCTCGCGATCGCGGAGCGCATGCCGGCGCGTCCGTCCAGCACGTAGAGGAGCGGAAACTCGACCGATGCCCGGTAGCTCGCGCGTTGTGTCTCCGTGATCGTCGCGCGCACCGGCGGGCGACGCGCTTGGGGATGTGGCCGCGTCCACCTCTTCCAGAAGAACACCGAGCAGGCGGATTCCAGGAACTCTCCGCGCGCCCTCCGTAGGGCATCGTACGATATGGCCGCGTCCGACCTCGCGACTCGCCTTCGGGACGCGCTCGGCCCCGAGGTCGTTCGCACCGAGCCCGAAGACCTCGCCGTGTACGCGTTCGACGCGTACTCGGAAGACCGGCTGCCGACGGCCGCGATCGTGCCGCGCGACGCGCGCGAGGTCGGCATCGCCGTCCGCATCGCGCGCGAGCACGACGAGCCGATCGTGCCGCGCGGCGCGGGCACGGGCCTGTGCGGCGGTGCCGTGCCGTCGCGCGGCGGCCTCGTCGTCTCGTTCGCGCGCATGAACCGGCTGGTCGAGCTCGACGTGCGCAACCGCCGCGCGCGCGTGCAGCCGGGGCTCGATCAACCTGCAGCTCTCGACGCAGATCGCGCGGCACGGCGTGTTCTACGCGCCCGACCCGTCGAGCCAGAAGATCTCGACGATCGGCGGCAACGTCGGGACGAACGCCGGCGGGCCGCACTGCCTCTCGTACGGCACGACGACGAATCACGTGCTCGGGCGTCGAGTACGTCGACGCGCGACGGCGACGTGCACCGCACGTCGCTCGACGATCCGGGCTACGATCTGACCGGCGTGCTGGTCGGCTCCGAAGGGACGCTCGGCATCGTCACCGAGGTCGACGTGCGGCTCCTCAAGCTGCCGGAAGCCGTCCGCGTGTGCGTCGCCGCGTTCGCCGACGTCGAGACGGCGTCCGACGCCGTCTCGGCGATCATCGGCGCCGGCATCGTACCGACGGCGCTCGAGATCATGGACGCGCTGATCACGCGCGCCGTCGAAGCGCACTACCACGCGGGCTATCCCGAGAACGCCGGCGCCGTGCTGCTGGTCGAGATCGCCGGCGCGCACGAGGACGTCGCGGCCGGCGAAGCGGCGATCTCGCGCGATCGCGCGCGATCACGGTGCGCTGTCGTGGCGCGCGGCGCGCGACGCGGCGGAGCGCGACGCGCTGTGGGCCGCGCGCAAGGGCGCCGCCGGCGCGATCGGGCGCATCGCGCCGAACTACTACATCCAGGACGCGTGCGTGCCGCGCACGCGGCTGCCCGAGGTGATGCACGCGATCGACGAGATCGCGCGCGAGCACGCGCTGCCGGTCGGCAACGTCTTCCACGCCGGCGACGGCAACCTGCACCCGCTGCTGATCTTCGACCGCCGCGAGCCGCGCCAAGTGCGGGCCGTGGTCGACGCCGGCACGGAGATTCTGCGCACGTGCATCGCGATGGGCGGCACGATCAGCGGCGAGCACGGGATCGGCTACGAGAAGAAAGAGACGCTCTCGCTCGTGTTCTCGACCGACGATCTCGCCGCGATGGGCAAGGTGCGCGACGTGTTCGATCCGGCCGCGCGCGTTCAATCCGGACAAGATCTTTCCGACCGGCGCGATCTGCGGCGAGGTGTCGCGCCCGGCCGCCGCCGCGGAGCCGGCATGATCGCGAAGCGGCCGCGCGCGCAAGCGCGCGCCGAGCGCGACCGCGTTCGCGATCGCGGCGCGCGGTGCCGGCACGCGCGGTCGCGCCGCCGGACGCGGCCGGGGTCGCGGCGGCGCTGCGCGACGCGGCGGACGCCGGCGAGGCGGTCGTCGTGTTCGGCGGCGGCACGCTGCAGCGCGCGGCGAACGCGCCGTCGCGGTACGACGTCGCGCTCGAGCACGCGGCATCTCGACGCGATCGCGGCGTACGATCCGCGCGACCTCACGATCGGCGCTCGGCGCGGGCGTCACGCTCGACGCGCTCGAACGCGAGCTCGCGAGGCACGGGCAGTTCCTGCCGCTCGACGCGCCGTTCCCGGCGCGCGCGACGATCGGCGGAACGCTCGCCGCCGGCTGGGCCGGACCGCGGCGCGCGGCGTACGGACGTCCGCGCGACCTGCTGATCGGCGCGACGATCGCGCTCGCGGACGGCACGCTCGCGACGAGCGGCGGCATGGTCGTCAAGAACGTGACCGGCTACGACATGGGCAAGCTCTATGTCGGCTCGCACGGTACGCTCGGCGCGCTCGTTCGCGCGAACTTCAAGGTGCTGCCGGCGCCGCCGGTGCGGCGCCTCGCGATCGCGCCGTTCGAGGCGGAGATGCGCGAGCGCGCGATCGCGCACGCGCTCGCGCTCGCGCTCGAGCCCGCCGCGCTGCTCGTGCTCGACGGCTTCCGCGACGCGCTCGGTCCCGAGCAGCCGCGCATCGTCGCGCTGCTCGAGGGCTCCGACGCCGTCGTCGAGCGCACGACGCGCGAGCTGCGCTCGGTGCTCGGCGCGGCCGGCGTCGCGGAGACGCGCCTGCTCGACGGCGCCGACGCCGCGCGCGCGTACCAGCGCATCGTCGACGCGTACGCGACCTCAACGTTCGCCGACGACGTCACGCTGCTCGCGCGCGGACTCCCCGTCCGAGGCGGCAGCGCGCGCGGACGCGGTGCGCCGCGCGCTCGGCGGCGCGGAGACGATCGCCGATCTCCGTACCGGCGACGTCGTCGTGCGTACGCGCGAAGACGCCGGCGCGGCACGTGCGGTGCTCGGACGCGCGAGCGTCCTGGTCGCCGGTACGCTGCGCGAGGTCGACGCGTGGGGCGATGCGCCGGCGTCGCTCGACACGATGCGCGCGCTCAAGGCGCGCTTCGACCCGAAGGGCGTGCTCGCGCCCGGCCGATTCGTCGGCGGGATCTGACGTGTCGCGCGTCCCCGAGACGATCGTGCTGCGACCTGCGCCGTACGCTGCGCGCGGTGTTCAGCCGCCCGAGCCGCGTTCGGCGGCTGGTCGCGCTCGGGCCGCGCGGCTGGGCCTCGACGATCGCGCTTCCTCGTGCGCGTGCTGCCCGAGGCTGGGCGCGCGCTGGCCGCGATCCGCACGCGCGCGCAGCGCATTCCGGACGCGGCGCTGCGCGAACAAGCGCTCGCGTCGATCGACGGCAAAGCGTATCACGTGCAGGGCGGCTGCATTCTCGCCACGTTCCTGCCGGGCGCGACGGCACGCCGGTACGTCGCAATCGTCGCCGCGCTCGAGACGATCTACGACTACCTCGACAACCTCTGCGACCGGCTCCCGGACGTGCCGCCGGCCGCGTACGCGACGCTGCACGCGGCGCTGATCGACGCGCTCGACGAACGCCGCACGCCGATCGACTACTACCGCGACGGCCCGCACGCCGACGACGGCGGCTATCTGCGCTCGCTGGTCGACGGCGCGCGCGAAGGTCTGCGCGCGCTGCCGAACTACGCGGCGGTGCGCGACCGCGCGGTCGACGTGGCGCGGTTCTACGCCGAAATGCAGGCGCTCAAGCACCGCCCGGCCGGCGAGCGCGAGCGCGCGTGCGGCGACTGGTACGCGTCGCAATCGCGAGCGCTTTCCGGGACTTGCGTGGTGGGAGTTCGCCGCCGCGTGCGGCTCGTCGCTGCCCGTGTTCGCGCTGATCGAGCTCGCCGCGCGCAACCGGCTCGACCCGGCCGAGATCGACGCGACGCTGGCAGCGTACTTCCCCGGCGTGTCGACGCTGCACATCCTGCTCGACTACTTCATCGATCAGGCGGAAGACCGCGAGCACGGCGAGCTGAACTTCGTCGCATGCTATGCCAACAGCGCGGACGCCGTGGCGCACCTGCGCCGCTTCGTCGCTTCGGCGGTCGCGCGCGTCCGCACGCTCGCCGGCGCCGCACGCCATCGGTTCCTCGTCGAGGCGATGTGCGTGTTCTACCTCACGCATCCCAAGGTCTTCGAGCAGCGGCTCGACCGCGAGAGCGCGGCACTGCTCAGCGCGCTGCGCTGAGCGAAGACCGGCCTAGTCGGCGTTGCCTTCGAGGCGCTTCTTCCGCCAGCTGTGAAAATCGATTGCCGCGAACGCGATGAACAAGCCGTTCGCGACCAGCGTCGCGGCGCCGACCAGCGGGCGGTACCACGCGCCTTCCCCGAGCGCGAATGCGAGCGCGAGGCCGAGCAGCACCGCGAGCAGGACGCGTGTCGACATCGCCAGCAGCGGCCGCTTCTGCGCGAGCAGAAACGAGGCGGCGAACGCAAAGAGAAACACGCACATATCGATAGCGCCGGTGCTCATGCTCGTCGGTTGTTCGGCGCGCCGGGTGCCGATCCTTAGCGCCGCGCGCGCCGCGGCACACGCGCGGAGCGAGCGGGCGGTGCTCGCTTGGCGAGCGTGAACGGCGGGAACGCAAGCGGCATGAGAAAGATCGTGAGCGGCATCGCCGCGTTCACCTTCGCAGCCGCTTCGGCGACGGTCGGGTTCGCCGCGACCGGCTCCGGGATGACGGCTCCGATGCCGAAATGCATGTCCGGCCCCGTCGTCTGGCAGGCGAACGGCTCGAAAGCGTACGTCGCCAAGGGCCATCCCGGATACGGAAAAGGCAAGGGCAAGTACGTCTGTCGCGGCGTGGTGACCGGCCCCGTCAAGCCGATGGGCGGCAGCAACGCGATGGGCGGAGCGAATTCGTCCGGCGGCCGCAACGCGTCCGGCACGATGCGCCCGTCGACCGGCAACGCCGCGCCGGGCAGCACGAGCACCGCACCGCCGGCGAGCACGATGGGCGGAGCGTCCGGAAATCAAGGCAACACCGGCGCGCCCGGCGCGGGCGGCCAGGTGCCGAACAACCCGGCCTCGACCTCGAACAGCAGCCCGAACCCTCGCCCGAGCACGCAGCCCTAAGACGGGCGGGGCCGTCCGGAAGGGCGGCCTCGTCCGTTCCGGAAGCGCGCGCGGTGCAGACGCCGCCCGCCGTCGTCCAGCCCGCACCGCCGGCGGCGCCGTCACCGTCTCCGTCGCCGGTGATCGTCGCGCCGTACGTTGCGACGCCGCGTCCGTGGGGCACGGACGCGTGGCTCGCGCAGCACGCGGCCTTCGCGGCGCGCGCGCACGCGGGCGGGATCGACGTCTTGTTCGTCGGCGACTCGATCGTGCAGTTCTTCACGACGCGCGCACCGGACGTGTGGAGCGCGCAGATCGCACCGCTCGGCGCCGTGGTCAACTTCGGGATCGAAGGCGACCGCACGCAGTTTGTGCTCTGGCGCGTCGAAAACGGCGAGCTCGACGGCAGCGGCGCACGCGTCGTCGTGCTGGAGATCGGCACGAACAACCTCGCGACGGCGACGCCGCCCGACGTCGCGCGCGGCATCGAAGCGATCGTCGCGACGGTGCGCGAGAAGCTGCCCGGCGCCACCGTCGTGCTGAACGCGATCCTCCCGCGCGGCGCGCCCGACGACCCGTTGCGCGCGAAGGCCGCCGAGGTGAACGGACGCATCGTCGCGCTTGCCGACGGCGTGCACGTGCGCTGGCTCGATCCGGGGGCGAGCTTCCTCGACGCGAACGGCGCGCATCGACCCCACGCTGATGCCGGACGGCTTGCACCCCTCACCCGCGGGCTACGGCGTGTGGGCGACGGCCTTGCGTCCCGTGCTCGTCGACGCGCTCTCGAAATAGCGGCGCGCGAGCGCCAGCAGCGGCCGCTCGATGCAGCGATACGCGACGAACGAGAACGCGATCGCGAGCGCGTAGCCGCCGAACACGATTGCGGCGCGCGCGGGCGTACCGTGCGCGTGCACGCGATGCAGCGCCAGTCCGATCGCCCCGATGACCGGCACGTGCCAGAGGTAGAGCGCGTAGCTCGCGTCACCTTGCGCGCGCAGCCACGCCGGCGCGAGCATGCCGTGTCGCTCGAGTCCGAGCGCGGCGTATACGAGCAGCGCCATCGGGAGGCCGACGGCGAACGGACGCCACCACGCGACCTCGAGAAACTCGCGGCCGGAATACGCCGTCGCGACGCAGACGGTCGCGACGAGCGCGAGCGCGACGACCACCAGCGCGCGCGGCAGCACGAGCGCATCGCGCAGCACGAGCGTGCCGATGGCCATGCCGAACGCGAACTCCAGGTTGAACCAGCTGCCGAGCACGCGCACCCACGGGCTCGCGTGCGGTCCGAGCGCGCCGATCGCGATGACGGCGAGCAGCCACACCGCCGTGACGAGCGGCAGCGCGCTGCGCCGGAAGCGCAGCGCGAGCGCGAAGACGGCGTAGAACACCAGCTCGTACGTCAGCGTCCAGCCGACGACGAGCAGCGGCTCGCCGCGCTGCGGCAGCGCGAGGAACGAGGCGAGCACGTCCGGCCGCGCGCTGCGGTGCTCGCCGGTCGCGGAAGGCACGACGAGAAACGCGGCGAGCACGACCGCCGTGACGATCCAGTACGGCGGGTAGATGCGCGTCGCGCGCCGCGCGAGGAATCGGCGCGGCGCGGACGGCTCTCCGAACCACGTCGCGGTCGACACCAGCATCACCACGCCGCTGATCACGAAGAACAGGTCGACGCCGTACGTTCCGAGCACGTGGTACGGCGTCGTCCACGGGCGCCCGGGAAGATACGTCGACTCCACGGCGTACGCGTGGACGACGACGACCATCAGGGCCGCGAGCGCTCGCAGCGCCTGAACGTTCCCGAGCACCTCCGGAGATTCGACGCATCGTGCGAGTGACCGTCCTGGGCGCGAGCGGCTTCATCGGACGCCGCCTCTGCGCCGCCTTGCGCGCTCGCGGCGACGACGTCGTCGAGGCCTCCGCGCGCGATCCGGCGCGCGCCGCCGCGGCGAGCGCCGGCAGCGATGCCGTCGTGAACCTCGCCGGCGCTCCGGTGTCCGTGCGCTGGACCGGCGCATCGCAACGCGCGATGCGCTCGTCGCGCATCGACGCGACGCGGGCGTACCTCGAAGCGCTGCGCGAGCTCGATGTCGCGCGGCGGCCGCGTACGTACGTTGCAGGCTCGGCGATCGGCTACTACGGCACGAGCGCCACGGCGACGTTCACCGAAGCAAGCCCGCCCGGCGACGATTTTCTCGCGCGGCTGTGCGTCGCATGGGAAGCTGAAGCGTCGCGCGCGGCCCAGCTCGGAATGCGGCTCGCGATCGTGCGCACGGGCGTCGTACTCGGTCCGGAAGGCGGCGCGCTCGCGAAGCTGCTGCCCGTCTTTCGCCTCGGGCTCGGCGGGCCGATCGCGTCGGGCCGGCAGTGGTTCTCGTGGATCCATGCCGACGACGAGGTCGGCATCCTCGTGCACGCGCTGGACGGCGCCGACGGCGTGCTGAACGGCGCGGCGCCGAATCCCGTCACGAACGCCGCGTTCACCGAGGCGCTCGCGCGCGCCGTGCGACGGCCGGCGTTCGTGCCGGTCCCTGCGTTCGCCGCCCGTGCGATGCTGGGCGAGGGCGCGCTGATGATCAACGAGGGGCAGCGCGTGCTCCCCGAGCGGACCGTGGCGAGCGGCTACACGTTCGCACACCCCGACCTCGACGAAGCGCTGCGCTCGCTCATCCGCTGAACGCGCGTCGGGGAGAAGGCGGCGGTTCGGCCGAACGCCGAAACGCGCACGCGCACGCTCACGCGGAGGCAAGAATGGCGACGATCCTCGCAAACCACGCCGGCGGAACGCTGCCGTCCACGATGCCGGACATGCCCCTCGGCATCCGCGCGATCTACGAGCACGCGACGACGGTGCACGCGCGCAAGCACATCGTCGCGCGCGACGGCGGCGAGATCCGCCGCTTCACGTACGCGGACTTCGGGAAGCGCGTCGCGCAGCTCGCCAACGTGCTGCGATCGCTCGGCGTACGGCCCGGCGACCGCGTCGCGTCGTTCGCGTGGAACGGCCACCGACACCTCGAGCTGTACTACGCCGTGCCGATGATCGGCGCGGTGCTGCACACGGTGAACATCCGGCTGTTCCCCGATCAGGCAGCGTTCGTGCTCGACCACGCCGGCGACACGCACGTGTTCTACGACGGCTCGCTGGTGAAGGCGGTCAGAGCCGCGGCCGCGCTCGATCCCGGCGCAAAGCGCACGTTCGTGCAGATGGGTGCGTCACCCGAGCCGTTCGACGGCGCGCTCGACTACGAGACACTGATGGCGCGCGAGCCGCAGACGTACGACTGGCCGGAGATCGACGAGCGCGCCGCCGCAATCCTCTGCTACACGTCGGCGACGACGGGCGACCCCAAGGGCGTGCTCTTCTCGCACCGTTCGACGTTCATCCACGCCCTCGCGAGCGGGCTCGCCGACTCGCTCGGCATCACCGAGCGCGACCGCGTCCTGCCGATCGTGCCGATGTTCCACGTCAACGCGTGGGGCACGCCGTTCATGTGCCTCATGGTCGGCGCCGACTTCATCATGCCGATGGAGCGGCTCGATCCGGCCGGCGTGATCGAGCTGTGCGAGAGCGAGGGCGTTACGTTCTCGGCCGGCGTGCCGACGGTGTGGATGGGCGTGCGCGACGCGCTGCGCGCGTCGAACAAGACGTTGCCGAAGCTCAAGAAGATCGTGATCGGCGGGTCGGCGATGCCGCACTCGCTGATGGATGATCTGAACGCGATGGGCATCGAGGCGATCCACGCGTGGGGGATGACCGAGATGTCGCCGATCGGCACGGTGAGCCGCGATATCTCCGCGCTCGCCGACGATCCGGACGCGCAGCGGCGTGAGCGCTACAAGCAGGGCCGCTTCTGCCCGATCGTGCGCTACAAGATCGTCCACGAGAACGGCGACGACGTGCCGGCCGACGGCGTCTCGCGCGGCGAGCTGCTCGTGTGCGGTTTCGCCGTGACGAAGGAGTACTTCAACAACCCCAGCGCCACAGCGGCCGCATTCGAGTCGGACGGCTGGTTCCACACCGGCGACGTCGTGACGATGGACGAGTACGGCTACATCGAGATCGTCGACCGCGTGAAGGACTTCATCAAGAGCGGCGGCGAGTGGATCTCGTCGGTCGAGGTCGAGAACGTGCTGATGGGGCATCCCGCGCTCAAGGAAGCGTGCGTGTTCGGCGTGCCGCATCCGAAGTGGCAAGAACGCCCGGTGGCGGCCGTCGTGCTGCGCGAGGGGCAGGACGCCGACGAGGACGCCGTGCGCGACTGGCTCGCCGACAAGCTCGCGAAGTGGCAGACCCCGGACCGCGTGCTGTTCATCGAGGCGATCCCGCGCACGGGTGTCGGCAAATTCCTCAAGCGCGACCTGCGCGAGCGCTACAAGACACTGCTCGCGGACGGCTGATTCTCCTCGCGGACGACTGCGCCCGCGCGTTGTCACCGTGAGCTGGTCGAACGGCGGAGGACCGCGTCTTCGACGATCGTGGAATCGAGGGCGTGCAACGGTGACGGCTCGACTTGCGCCGGCTTCGCTTCGCCGATCGCGCGCTCGTACCACCCGACGTCGTGCCAGGCGCCGAGCTTGTAGCCCGCTTCGTGGAACACCCCGACCGGCATGAAGCCGACGGCGCGATGCAGCGCGACGGACGCGTCGTTCGGCAGCGTGACGCCCGCGAACGCACGATGGAAGCGCTGCGCCGCGAGGACACGGAACAGCGCTTCGTACAGCGTGCGCCCGATGCCACGCCCGCGCGCGCCCTCACGCACGTACGCCGTCACCTCGACCGAATGCCGGTACGCGGCGCGCTCGCGCCAGCGACCGGCGTACGCGTAGCCGAGCACCTCGCCGCCGTCCTCGAAGACGAGCCACGGGTACGTCGGAAGCTTGCCGGCGATGCGCGCGCGCATCTCGGCCTCGTCGGGCGCCGTCTCTTCGAACGAGATCGCGGTGCGTTCCACCATCGGCCGATAGATCGCCGCGACCGCCGCCGCGTCGCCCGGCCGCGCGAGACGAATCAGTTCAGGTTGACCTCGAAGAGGCCGGCGGCGCCCATGCCGCCGCCGATGCACATCGTCACGACGACGTACTTCGCGCCTCGGCGCTTGCCTTCGATCAGCGCGTGCATCGTCATGCGCGCACCGCTGACGCCGTACGGGTGGCCGATCGCGATCGCGCCGCCGTCCACGTTGAGGCGGTCGTTCGGGATGCCGAGCGTGTCGCGGCAGTAGACCGTCTGCACGGCGAACGCTTCGTTCAGCTCCCACAGGCCGATGTCGTCGACGGAGAGGCCGCGGCGCTTCAGGAGATCCGGAACGGCGAACACGGGGCCGATGCCCATCTCGCCGGGATCGCAGCCCGCGCACGACCATGCCCCGGTAGAAGCCGAGCGGCGCGATGCCGCGGTTGCGCGCTTCGTCGGCGTCCATGATGACGACCGCGGCGGCACCGTCGCTGAGCTGCGAAGAGTTACCCGCCGTGATCGGCGAGTCTTTGTGCAGCACGCCCTTGAGCGCGAGCAGCCCTTCGAGCGTCGTGTCGGGGCGGTTGCCCTCGTCGCTCGCGAGGACGACGTGCTCTTCGCGATACGCCTTCGTCTCCTTGTCCTGCTCGTACTTCCACGTCGGCAGCGGGACGATCTCGTCGTCGAACTTCCCGGCGGCTTGCGCCGCGGCCGTGCGCTGCTGAGACTGCAGCGAGTACTCGTCCTGCGTCTCGCGCGAGACCTTGTACTTCTTGGCGATGAAGTCGGCCGTCTGCAGCATCGGCATGTACAGGTTCGGCTCGTGCCGCAGCGCCCACTCCTCGGTGAACTCGTGCATGTTCATCTCGTTCTGCACGAGCGAGATCGACTCGACGCCGCCCGCGACCATCACCTTCGCGCCGTCGACGATCACGCGGTGCGACGCCGTCGAGATCGCCTGCAGGCCCGAGGCGCAATAGCGGTTGATCGTCGTGCCGGCGACGTTGCGCGGCAGACCCGGCGCGCAGCGCGGCGACGCGGCCGATGTTATGGCCCGTCGCGCCTTCCGGCAGCCCGCTGCCGACGACGACGTCCTCGACCTCGGCCGGATCGACGCCGGCCCGCCGCACCGCGTGCGCGATGACGTGTCCCGCCATCGTCGCACCGTGCGTCTGGTTGAACGCGCCGCGGAACGCCTTCCCGATCGGCGTGCGCGCGGCCGAGACGATCGCCGCCTCAGGCATGAGTCAACTCCTTCGTTACCGCGGTCGTGCCGCCGACGGCAGCGATGCTGCCGTCATCCTGAGCGTGTCGAAGGGCGTGCGCGTACCACATCGGCCCGCCGTGGTGCGGTGGGAAGCCGTACCCGTAGATCCACACGATGTCGACGTCGCCGGGACGCAGCGCGACGCCCGTGCGCACGAGCTCCTCGCCGCTCGCGTACAGCGCGCGCGTGCAGCGCGCGATGATCTCCTCGTCGGTGACGTTCGGCTTCTGCGCGAATCCCGGCTTCGCGCGCGAGCTGCGCGATCAGCGACTCGACCTGGGGATCCGGGATCGCTTCGCGTCCTTTGCCGACCGCCTTGTCGTACTTGAAGAACCCGGCGCCGGATTTCTGTCCGAGCCGGCCCTGCTCGACGAGCTTCGCCACGATCGGAACGCGCCCGAGCGGCTGGCCGTGCTCGGACTGCGAGATGAAGTGGTACACGTCGAGGCCCGACAGATCGGCGACCGCGAACGGCCCCATCGCGAAGCCGAACTTCCTCTTCATCACGTTATCGATGCGCGCGGGGCTCACGCCCTCTTCCGCCAGCTGCACGGCCTGCGCCTCGTACTCGAAGAGCATGCGATTGCCGATGAACCCGAACGCGTTGCCCGAGACCACCGCGACCTTGCGCAGCTTCTTGCCGAGCGCGAGGCCGGTGGTGAGCGTCTGCGGTGACGTCGCCTTGCCGCGCACGACCTCGAGCAGCTTCATGATGTTCGCGGGCGCGAAGAAGTGCAGGCCGAGCACCTTCTCGGGCCGCTTCGTCGCCGCTGCGATCTCGTCGATGTCGAGCGTCGAGGTGTTCGAGGCAAGAATCGCTTCCGGCTTCGTCGCGGCATCGAGCTTCGCGAAGACCTCTTTCTTCACGGGCATCGACTCGAAGACGGCCTCGACGACGAGGTCGGCGTCCTTCAGCGCCGCATAGTCGCTCTCGAACGCGATCGAATTGGCGCGCTGCCATGCTTCTTCTTGCGTGAGGCGGCCTTTGTCGACGTTGTACTTGAACGTTCCGAAAACCATCTCGCGCGAGCGCTCGACCGCGGCGTCGTTGGTGTCGATGATCGTCACGGGAACGCCCGCCTCGGCGAACACGATCGCGATCCCGGTGCCCATCGTCCCCGCGCCGATCACGCCGGCCGTCTTCACGTCGATCGGCTCGGCCTTCGGCAGCCCCGGCACTTTCGAGAGCTCGCGCTCGGCGAAGAAGACGTGGCGCAGCGCCTGCGAGGGCGTCGACTGCACGAGCTGGAGGAACAGCCGCAACTCCCGCGCCCAGCCGCGCTCGAACGGAAGCTCGATGGCCGCCTGCACGGCATCGATCAGCTTGTGCGCGGCGTACCCGCCGTTCTCTTCCGGCGGCACCATCATGTGCGCTTGCGCGACGACGAACGGCGTCGCGAAGAGTCCCAGGTTCGCGACGCCGAGCTCGGCCTTGCGCTGCGAGATGCGGCGCTTCGGCTTGCCGGCGTAGTTCCGCGCGGCCGCGACGGCATCCGACTCGGTGACGGCGTCGAGGATGCCCCGCTTGAGCGCGTCCGGCGCCTTCACCATGTCGCCCTTGAGCATCATCTGCAGCGCGTCGTTCGCCCCGATCAGGCGCGGCAGGCGCTGCGTGCCGCCGGCGCCCGGCAGCAGGCCGAGCTTGATCTCCGGCAGGCCGACGCGCGAGCGCACCGTCGCGACGCGGTAGTCGCACGCGAGCGCGAGCTCGAAGCCGCCGCCGAGCGCGTTGCCGTCGATCGCCGCGATGAACGTCTTGTCGCTGCGCTCGATCGTCTCGATCACCGTGCGCACGGTCTTCGTCTCGGCGGCCGGCGGCGTCGAGAAGTCGTTCACGTCGGCGCCGCCGCTGAACATACCGTTCGCGCCGGTGAAGATCACCGTCGTCACGGACGGATCGGCGATCGCGGCTTCGAGCAGCGGCACGAGCTCGCCGCACGTCGCGTAGCCGAGCGCGTTGACTGGGGGATTGTCGAGCGTGAGCAGCCGGACGCCGTCGCCGAGGTCCTGCGCTTTCACGCGCTGCGTGGTTCCGTTCGTGCTGTCCATCATCTGCTTTCGGGTGAGTGGCTCATCGCGCGCGCCTCTCAGCGCGTGCACATCCAGACTTGCGGCGTCGCGCCTTCGATCTTCGGCGGCCACGTGAAGCGAATGGTGCTCCGCCCGCTGCCGTTCACGCCGAACTCGGCCTTCGCGATGTTGAACGGCGCTCCCGAGAAGCGCAAGTTCTCGCCGCTGCCGGACCACGTGCCCGGCGTCGTCGTCCGTCCCGAGTAGTGTCCCGGCGTCACCTTGAGCGCGCCGAGGAACATCATCTGCGGCACGCGCAGCGGCATGCCGCCCACGCCGCCCGGGGACGACATGCCGACGAGCCGCATCAGCATCGTGCTGCAGTTGTACCTGCCGTTGGGCCGGCCGTCGCGCGGCGTGAAGGCGCTCCACAGCGGGTGCCCGGATGATGTTGAGGACGTCGAACCGGCGCTCGACGGCGAGCTCGTCGCGTCATGCCACTCGCGCTTGATGCGTTCGCACGCGGCGTTCATCTCGTCCGACTTGGCTTGATTGTGCTCGGAGATGTAGTCGCTCGCCGCGCGCAGGCACAGCGAATACGCCTTGTCCCACTGCTTGGCGGACTCCGCGGCCAGCGCTTGCGCTTCGATCGTCGACGCGGGAGGCTCGGGACCGATCTGCGCGCGCGCCGGACAAGCGAGGACAAGCATCGATGCCAGCGCGAGCACCAGCGCGGTGCCGGTGCCGGCGAGCGCCCTGCCGCCCATCGCGATCACGCGGTCGCGAGCGCGCGGCGCTCGACATCGAAGAGCTCGTCGCCGCCCGCCATGACGTCCGCGCTCCCCTCGGTGATCTGCTTCTTCAGCCACGCGGCCTGCGAGAGCACGTTGTGCGCGTAGAACGTCGCCGTGTCGATCTTCGCGGCATAGAACGGGTCGGGGTCGCCCGCTGCGATCTTCTCGGCGGCGATCTTCGCGCCGCGGAACAGCTGCCAGCCGCCCGCGACGACGCCGATGAAGTTGAGGAACGGCACCGAGTTCGCGAACGCCTTGTGCAGGTCGCCCATCGCGCTCATGCCGATCCACTGGGCCGAATCACCGAGCGCCTTGACCGCGTCGGCGAGCGGCGCCGCGAGCACTTTGATGCGGTCGTCGTCCGACTGTTCGAGCTCCTTCGCGAACGCCGAGATCTGCTTGAACACCTTGCTCGCGCTCGCGCCCATGTCGCGGATCAGCTTGCGGCCCACGAGATCGAGCGCCTGGATCCCCGTCGTGCCTTCGTAGATCGACGTGATGCGCACGTCGCGGTACTGCTGCGCGACGCCGGTCTCCTCGATGAAGCCCATCCCGCCGAACACTTGCAGCGCGGTCGAGGCGATCTCGATGCCGCGTTCCGTGAGCCAGCCCTTCACGACCGGGATCATCAGCTCGACGAACGCGCGGTGCTCCTTGCGCACGGCCTCGTCGGGCGAGCGCTGCGCGTAGTCGAGCGAGGCCGCCGTGACGTACGCCAGCGCGCGCATCGCCTCGATGTTCGCCTTGCACCACAGGAGCATGCGGCGGACGTCGGGATGCTTGATGATCGCGACCGGACGCGGATCGCGCGAGGCGGCGTCGCGGAACTGGATCCGCTCCTTCGCGTACTCCACCGCGTGCTGGTACGCGCGGTCGGCGATCGCCAGGCCCTGCACGCCGACCGAGAACCGCGCCGCGTTCATCATGACGAACATGTACTCGAGCCCGCGGTTCTCCTCGCCGACAAGGAATCCGACGGCGCCCTCACCGTTCTCGCCGTAATTCAGCGTGCACGTGGGGTTGGCGTTGATGCCCATTTTGTGCTCGATGCCGGCGCACTTGACGTCGTTGCGTTCGCCGAGCGAACCGTCGCCGTTCACCAGCACCTTCGGCACGATGAACATCGAGATGCCCTTCGTGCCTTCGGGCGCGCCCGGAAGCCGCGCGAGGACGAGGTGGATGATGTTCGGCGCCATGTCGTGCTCGCCGAACGTGATGAAGATCTTCTGGCCCTTGATGCGATAGCGATCGCCCTCGCGCACGGCCTGCGTGCGCACCTGCGCGAGGTCGGAGCCGGCTTGCGGCTCCGTGAGGCACATCGTTCCCGTCCACTCACCGGAGACGAGCTTCGGAATGTACGTCTGCTTCTGATCGTCGCTGCCGAACTGCTCGATCGCCTCGATCGCGCCTTGATTCAGCAGCGGACCGTTCGCGAAGCCGACGTTCGCCGCGTTCCACATCTCGAGCGTCGGGCCGAGCATCAGCTGCGGCAGGCCCTGGCCGCCGAATTCCGCGGGGACGGGAAGACCGATCCAGCCCGCCTGCGCGAACGACTTGTACGCTTCCTTGAAGCCCTTGGGCGTCGTGACGACGCCGTCGTTCCACGTGCACCCTTCGCGATCGCCGGACTGGTTGATCGGGTCCAACACCTCGCTCGCGAACGTCGACGCCTCGTCGAGGATCGCGTCGAGAACGTCGGCCGAATCTTCGTAGCCCGGGAGCTTCGCGATCTCGTCGACGCCGGCCAGCTCGCGCAGGACGAACTGCATGTCGCGCAGCGGTGCGCGGTAGGTGCTCATGACGTCTCTCCGTATAAGTCGCGGCGCAGCCGTTGCATCGCCGCGATCAGATTGGTGAGGTAGGGCTTGAAGTTGGTCTTGATCGTTTCGAGCCGCTCTTCGCCGGCCGGCGTGATGCGGTACACGGTCGTGCCGCGCTTCGTCGAGCCCTCGAGCTCGCCGCGGATGAAGCCGCGCTCCTCCAAGCGGCGCAACAGCGGATAGACCGTATTAGGGTTCACGGGGAAGATGCCGCCGAGGCTGCCGATGCGCTGCATGAGGCCGTAGCCGCTGTCGGGATGGATGTGGAGCAGCTGCAGGACCAGCGCCGGAAAGACGGTCTTGGTCTTGACCTCGCCGGTGAAGACGCGGTCGCCCCATAGCGCCGTCGGGAAGTCGACCTTCGAAGACGGCGCGACGCCCTCGGTCGCGAGGGCCGCCGCCCTTGACCGGGCCGCCATATGTTATTCATAATAGGTTACGGTTAAGCCGTCAAGATGCTCGCACCGCACATTCCGGACCCGCCGATCCTCCCGGCCTTCATCGCCGAACGGCTGTCCGCGCCGCGGCCCATGGCCCTCGCGGAACGCCGGGGCGGCGTCGAGACGGCGCTCAGCTCGGCGCAGGTCCACGCGGCCGCCTGCCGCATCGCCGCCATGCTCCGGCGCACCGGCGTCGGCCGCGGCGACCGCGTCGCCATCCTGGCCGAGAACTCCGTCGCGTGGCTGCTCGCCGACTTCGGGATCCTGTACGCCGGCGGCGTCGTGGTGCCGATGTTCGCGACGACCGCGTCCGACCAGATCGCGTACATCCTCGCCGACAGCGAGGCGAAAGCGGTGTTCGTCGAGGACGACGCCGCCGCCGCGCGATTCCGCGCCACGGTGCCGAACGCGCCGTCCGTCCATCCGCTGTCGCGGGCTGCGGACGACGGCGAGTCCGAGACGCTCTCCGAGGCGGCGCTGCGCTCTTTGTGGAACGGCGTCGCGCTCGACGATCTCGCCGTCCTGATCTACACATCGGGTACCACCGGACGCCCGAAAGGCGTGATGTTGTCGCACCGCAACATCGTCTCGGACGTCGTGTCCGCCTTCGATGCAGACACGAGCGCACAGCATGAAGGCGAGGTCGCGCTGTCGGTGCTGCCGTTCGCGCACATCTTCGAGCACACCGACGCGCTCGGCTACCTCAACAACCGTCTGACGCACTACGTGACGACGCCGGACCATCTGCTCGACGACCTGCGCGCGGTCCGCCCGAACTTCTGTGCGTGCGTCCCGCGGATCTTCGAGCGCGTCATCGCGGGCATCATCGGAAACGCGCGCGCCGCCGGCGGCCTGAAGGCGAAGCTCGTACCGTGGGCGATCGCCGTCGGCACGGACTACGAGCGCGCGAAACGCGACGGCCGCCCGAGCGTCGCGCTGACGGTGCGCGCGGCGCTCGCGCGGCGGCTCGTGCTGCGCAAGATTCGTCCCGCGCTCGGACTCGACCGGCTCGCGTACTTCGTCAGCGGCAGCGCGCCGTTGCACCGCGACACGGCGCTCGCGCTCGCGGCGATGGGCATCACGGTGCTCGAAGGGTACGGGCTCACCGAGACGTCGCCGGTTGTCACCGTGAATCGCCCGACGGACAACGAGCTCGGTACCGTCGGCGTCCCCGTGCGCGGCGTGAACGTGCGGATCGCGGACGACGGTGAAGTGCAGGTGAAAGGCGCCAACGTGATGCTCGGCTACTACCGCGTTCCGGCGGACGAGCAGCCGTTCACCGCGGACGGGTGGTTTCGCACCGGCGACATCGGCGCGCTCGACGAGCGAGGTCACCTCGTCATCACCGACCGCAAGAACGAGCTGTTCAAGACGAGCGGCGGCAAGTGGATCGCGCCGTCGCGCGTCGAGACGGCGATCAAACGCTCCATGTACATCGGCCAGGTGCTCATCGTCGGCAACGCGCGACCGCACGCGTGCGCGTTGGTCGCGCCGAACTGGGATCTCGTGCGAGCCAAGCTCGGCGTCGACGCCGCGCAGTCGACCGAGGATGTTTCGCGCGTCGCCCGCGTACGCGCGCTGATGCTGCGCGAGGTCGAGCACTTCACCGCGGACCTCGCGAAGTTCGAGCAGGTGCACCGTGTCGCGGTGCTGCCGCGCGACCTGACGATCGAGGACGGCGAGCTCTCGCCGACGCTCAAGATCAAGCGGCGCGTCGTCGAGCAGCGCTACGCGCCGCTCATCGAGGCCGCGTATGCGGAGAACCCTCGGGAGCGCTCGGCGACCTGAAGAACGGACGAGCACCCGCCCAACCCGAGGTTTTCCGGCGCGTCCGCATTGGAAAACGGTGGAGATGAAATACGTACACCGTCTTGGCACTGCGGTCGCGGCGGCCGCGGTTCTCGGAGTCGGCCTGCCGCTTGCCGCCGGTGCCCAGCCGGCGAGCATGCCGGCACAGATCGCCCAATCGAACCCGGCGGACGTCACGTACTCGAACTTCCAAACCGTGATGGCGCATCGTGCACGCATCGCCCGGATGCTCTCGACGATGTCGACGCACATCTCCGCGAACGACATCGCCGTCGTGCCCGTCAACGGGCAGCGCTGGCGAGCCGCTGAGCGCTTCGCGCTGGAGCGCGGCACGTCGGGCGGCGCGTATCGCGCGCTGCAAGCCGCGCTCGATCACGTCGTCGTCTCCGAACCCGATCGTCCGAACGGCGTGAGCGAAGATCAGAACACACTCTCCGAGCACCTGCAGCACGTGGGCGTCAACCCGCGCTCGGTCGTCGCGGTCGGCGTCAACTCGCGCAGAGATCCGAACAACCCGCAGCTGACCGTGTACTATCGCATGAGCCGCAACAACCCGGCGGAGGCTAACCGAGGGGCCTAGTATCGCGACGCGAGCGGTATCGCTCGCGCCGGCGACGAAAGCGCGGCGTGTGAAGCGTCTCGCTCTGACGGTGGCCCTCTTTGCATTCGCCGCGGTGCCGGCGCTCGCGTTCGGCGAACTGCCTTCGGCGCTCTGGCCGCAGCCGGACGCGCCGGTTCGCGTGGTCGGGTGCTCGGCGTTCGTTCACACGCTGCGCAACGGCACGAACGTTCGCGAGCAGGGCTCGTTCGAGATCGTCGGCTCGAAGACGGCGACGGCAGTGCGGATCGGCTGGGCGTACTTCGACGCGCTCGGCGGACGCCACGTCAGCGGTGCCGTGACGACGGGCAAATTCTCGCCGGGCGCGCGCATCGACGTGCACCCGTTCGCGGGCCGGGTCGGCTCGGAGACGAAGTCCGTCACGTGCTTTGCGATCGAGGCCGCCTTCGAGGACGGCACGCATTGGCGTGCATCCGCGCGCGAGTTTCCGAGGGCCGACGAAGCGCCCGCCGTGCCCGCTCCACCGCTCGCATCGCCCACGGCGCAGCCGTAATCTCGCGCTCGGCGAACGTCACTCGAGCGCGGCGTACGCCAGCGAGCGGAACAGCGACCAGAAGTAGCGCCCCCGTCGCGGCGCCTGGATCATGAGGATCGCGGCGAGATCCTCGGCGGGGTCGACCCAGAACGTCGTGCCCGCCGCGCCGTCCCACGAGTAGGTACCCGGCGACCCGGGGATGCTCGCGAGGCCGCGCGCGCGGCGCACCGAGAAGCCGAGGCCGAATCCGTGTCCCGGCTCGAGCGCTGCGCCGATCGTCACGCCGGGACTGAGATGGTCGCTCGTCATCAGCTCGACCGTTTTGCGTGCGAGGAGGCGCCGTCCGTCGAGCGCGCCGCCCGCGCGCAGCATCTCGAGGAAGCGCGCGTAGTCCGCGGCGGTCGACGTCAGCCCCCCGCCGCCCGACTCGAATCGCACGGGACGGCGACGGTTCAGCAGGCTCACCGGCTCGCCCGTATCGGGGTCGCTCGCGAAGGCTTCCGCGAGGCGGTGCTGCCGATCGTCCGGCACGCTGAAGAACGTGTCGTGCATGCCGAGCGGCGCGAAGATGCGCTCGCGCAAGAACTCGCCCAGCGTGCGACTCGATACGACTTCGACGACGCGGCCGAGCACGTCGGTGGAACGGCTGTAGTTCCACTCGCGTCCGGGATGCGAGCGCAGCGGCAGCGTGGCCAGCAGATCGGCGTGCTCGGCGTTGGTTTGCCGCTCTCGCGCGACGTTCGCACGCTGGTAGAGTGCCGGCACCGGCGACCCGTCTTCGAACTCGTACGTCAAACCCGAGGTGTGACGGAGCAGGTCGTAGATGGCGATCGGGCGCTCGGGATCGACCAGGTCGAAGCCGTCGCCGGCGCGTTGGATCGCGACCTTCACGCCGTCGAACGCGGGCACATACGCACTGAGCGGGTCGATGAGCGTCATGCGGCCTTCTTCGGCGAGCATCATCACCGCGACCGACGCGACCGGCTTCGTCATCGAGTAGATCCGGAACAGCGCGTCGAGCGGCATCGGCGCGCCCGTCGCGGGGTCGTGGACGCCGAACGCCTCGAAGAAGCCGATTCGGCCGCGGCGCGCGATCAGCGCGACGCCGCCCGGCACGCGCTTCGCGTCGACCTCGCGGCGCAGCGCATCGCGCAGGCGCTGCAGACCGGGCTCCGACAATCCGAGCGCGCGCGGCTCGACGACGCCGCTCGCGGCCGCCGTCGTCAAGCCGGCGCGTCCTCGAGGATCATCAGCGTCGACGTGCCCGTCGCGTAGATGGTCCCGGCACCGTCGACCAGATGCGCCTCGGACGTCGCGCTGCGGCGCCCGGCGTGCACCACGCGCGCTTTCGCGAACACCTTGCCGGTCGCGGCCGTCACCGGGCGGTGGAACCGCGTGTGCAGGTCCATCGTCGTCGCCACGCGCCCGGCCGGCAGGACCGACTGCACCGCGCTGCCGAGCGCCGTGTCCATCAGCGTCGTAATGATGCCGCCGTGCACCGAGCCGATCATGTTGTAGAGCTTCTCGTCGGGGATCATCGCGAACACGACGTGGCCGCGATCGACGGTCTCGAGCGAGAAGTTCATCCACGTGTTGACATTGGTGTTCGGCACCTCGCCCCGCTGCATCATGCGCAGCGCGTCGAGTCCGTCGAGGCGGCGGAAGACGTCGATCGCGTGCGGGTACTCGCCGGTGCGCATCAGACGGCGAGCGCGGCCTTGTGGTGAACCTCCAGCGATTCGAGGTACTTCTCGGCGTCGATCGCCGCTTTGCAGCCCATGCCGGCCGCCGTGACGGCCTGCTTGTAACGGATGTCGTAGACGTCGCCCGCGACGAATACGCCGTCGACGGTGGTGCGCACGCCGTCCGGGCTCGCGATGTAGCCGGCCGCGTCGAGCTCGATCTGTCCGTGGAAGATCGCCGTGTTCGGGTCGTGACCGATCGCGACGAACAGCGCGTCGGCGTCGAGCGTGCGCTCCGTGCCGTCGACGAGGTTTTTCAGGCGCAGCGCGGTGGTGTGCTCCTCGCCGATGACCTCGGTGACGGCGGTGTTCCAGATGAAGCCGATCTTCTCGTGGTTCTGGGCGCGATCGGCCATGATCTTGGAGGCGCGCAGCGCCGAGCGGCGATGGATGACCGTCACCTCGCGGCCGAAGCGCGTGAGGAACAGCGCCTCCTCCATCGCGGAGTCGCCGCCTCCGACGACGACGATGTGCTTCTCGCGGAAGAACGCGCCGTCGCACGTCGCGCACGTCGAGACGCCGCGGCCGCGGAGCCGCGCTTCTCCCGGAATGTCGAGCCAGCGCGCGCTCGCGCCGGTCGCGACGATCACCGTGTCGGCGGTGTACTCGTCCTCCGCGGTGCGCACGAAGAAGGGCCGGCGCGTGAAGTCGACGTCGGTCACGTCGACGTTGTGGACGATCGCCCCGAAGCGCTCCGCCTGCGCCCGAAACGCCTCCATGAGCTCGGGTCCCATGATGCCGTTCGGAAAGCCCGGGTAGTTCTCGACCTCGGTCGTGAGCATGAGCTGTCCGCCGTACATGTGCCCCGCGAGGACGACCGGCGCGAGGTTCGCGCGGGCGGCGTACGTTGCCGCGGTGAGGCCGGCCGGTCCGGAACCGATGATGACGACCTTCGCGTGGGTGGGAGCGGACATGCCGCTCTCTTCAACCCGGGCGGGGTTGCGTCCGGTTCGGCCTCAGTGCTGGTCCGGCGGGTGCACGATCGCCGACCGGCGGTCGGCCTCGCGCTGCGAGATCGGCTCGTAGTGACCGGCCGGGACGAGATCGCCGGAGGCCTGCAGACCCCCGGCGGCGGCGTGGAAGACCGACGCCCTCGCACCGCACGCCAAGCGGAAACCGCCGCGTGCGCGCGTGGTGACCAGAACCTCGCCCGCAGCACCGCACAGCGAGCTGCGAAGGTATGCGTGCAGGTCCAGCCGGTCGTCGGCCCTGACGAACAGCGTCAATGGCCCGTGCGCGAACGCGCCGACGAGCGGCGTGAGGTCGTCGACGGCCTTCCAGCGGACGTGCTGCGCGACACCCTCGACGGCCCACACGATCCCTTCGAAGCGCAGCGGCGCGCGCGACTCCTGCGCCGTCTCCACCGTCGCGCGCTTCGCACCGCGCTCGATGGTGAGTACGACGTGCGGCGAGTCGATCACGTTCATCGCGTACTGCGGTTCGAGCTGCTCGGGCTGCTGCGTGTCGATCCACGCCGCGAGACGCTCGAAGTCGACGAGCCCGGCGAAGCGCCCGATGCGCGGCGCGAAGCTCACGCCCACGTACGTCGCGCGGTCGTCACGCGTGAACCGTACCGTGAACGCCGGACACCGGCCGAAGCACGACGTGCGCTGAATGCCGATCGCCGTGATGTCGCTGTGCGGTACCGGCGCATACCACAGGTCGTTCACGGGTGCGCGCTGCGCGGAGCGTACGCAGCCGAGCACGAGCGCCAGCGATACGGCGCAGAGGAGCGAGCGCACGAACGACGGCCTCACGACGGTGAGTACTCGAACGCAGCCGCCGAGGTTCATCGGCCGGGACGCGCACGGCCCCCCGCGAACGAGCGTCCGATGCAGGTGACCCGATGAGCGCGACCGCCGGCTGGCCGAAGATCGGCCTGGAGGACGACCCCTCGGACGTGCTGCGCAAGGCGATGCGCGGCGCGCGGCTGGACGACGCAGCGCTCGCGAGCCGCACCGGCCTCGACGCGAAGGCCGTGGCCGCGTGGCGCGGCGGTGACGGTGTGCCGACCGAAGACCAGGCGCGTGCGATCGCGCGCGTGCTGCGTCTCGACCCCGGCAAGTTCGCGGACACCGCCGCGCGCCGCTGGTACCCGGGGGCGGAGGTGCCGCCGTACGTACGGCACCATCCGCACGACCCGCACCCGTCGAACGGCTACCTGTTCTTTTTGGAAGACGGCAAGACGGCCGCGCTCGTCGATCCGGCCGGCTATCCGAAAACGCTGCTCGACGCCGTGAACGACGGTCCGTACGCGCTGCGGTACATCCTGATCACGCACAAGCACGCCGACCACTGCGATGCGACCGCCGACGTCGCGCGCGCCTTTCCGAACGCGGACATCGTGATGCACAAGGCGGACGTTCGCGCGATCGGCGACCTCGCGCGCCGAGCGCTTCCCGTCGCCGACGGCGACGAGCTGTCGTTCGGCGAGAACGCGGCGATCCGCATGCTGCACACGCCGGGACACACCGACGGCTCGTCGTGCTTCTTGTTCCGCTCGACCGTGTTCAGCGGTGACACGTTGTTCGCGGGATCGGTCGGCGGCATCTTCGCCGACGTCTCGACCTACGACGACCTGCTCGCAAGCGTCGATGCGAAGCTGTTCTCACTCGGCGACGACACCGTCGTCATGCCGGGCCACGGCCCGCCGACCACCATCCGCGAAGAGAAAGCGCACAACCCATTCTTTTAAGGCCACGGGTGGCCGCCGCTGGTCGCGGATGGCGGCGCGACGCGGTTTTGCCGAAACACAACTCAGCGCGTGTCACTGCCGTCAGTGATCGTCGCTTCGCGTTCGGGGAAGCGGATCGTTGCGACACGGGCGCGCGCGATGCCCAGCCGAATCGGAAGCCGCGGCAGACGGCTTGAAAGTCGCTTTCCGCTCTCGCGGCCCCGGGTACCCCTCCCCGACCGACATTTCGAGTTGCGCGTGCGCGGCCTCGAGGCGACGGAGCCCGACGGATTTTCCAGTGCGCGCGATTCGCTCTGAAAGCATCATCTCGACAGGGCCGACGACGCCCAGATCCGCGACGATCGCGCGGGCGAAGCCGAGAAATTCACGCTCGTCTTCGCCGGGCAGAAGCGCGGTCGCCGCGCGCAGACCGTGACGCAACGCGTTCATCGACGAACGGCGCTTTCCGGCCGGCTCCGCGGGCCACCCCGCGGTGAGGGGCAGCCAGCGCCGTCATGCCGTCCGCACGCTAGGCACGCACTCGCGCACCGCCCCGTCAGCCGAACGAACAGCGATTCAGCGCCGCGCCTTGCGAATGGCTCGCGTCGCCGTGCGCTCGGCCTTCGCGATCTCGGCCAGCCGCGTGACATAGTCGAGCACTTCGATCGGATCATCCCATCGCAGCGGCTCAGCCGGAACCGCGGCAGCCGGAACGTAGGCCGTCAGCTTGGTCCGTCGCGTCGCTGTGCGCCGCTCCTCGGCGCTCCGCGCGTCCCACTTGCAGGTCGGTGCCTTCGATCGTCATACGGCTCTCAGGCGCTTGGCGCGTTGCTGGACCGACTCGTACATCCGACGTGTAGGCGTCGACATCCTCGTTGTCCGGCACCGCCGCTGCCCTCATGCGTTCGTGGCGCTGCTCGTTGGGCGTCATCTGCCGACGCGCGCCGCGGCCAAGCGCCCATTGCGGGTCCGGATTCAAGCTGTGCTGTAACTCGCTCATCCAGACAATCGGCGCACCACGTCGCTCGCTCTCCGCGATGTGCGCGGAGTTGATGTCCGCCACGTTCTTGCCTGCCTTCACCATTGCCGTCGCCATATCGACAACGCCGGAGCGGTTCTTGCGACGCCACTGCGTCCATGTCATCGCGTCTAGCGTCGGCTCGATCCGCGGGCGAAGCAACTCAATCGCCTCGTCGGCGATCCGATGCTTGGGCAGGCAATCACGAGCACGGCAAGCGGTGTGTCGAACGCCCTTACACGAAAGCAGGCGAACCGGATTTTCGCGGTCTACCCGGTGGACGGCAAGACAAAGGGCCTCCTGAGTAGTGCTAGTGGGCGGGTTCGCTGAGCGGCTTGCCCTTGTCGACCACGAAGAAGCTGTACGAGTGCGCGATGGCGGGTCCGGGATTGATCGTTTCGTGCACGGTGCCTTCCGGCATGTGCCACGAATCGCCGGCGTGCATCGTGCGCGCGGGCTGGCCGTCCGCGCGCACCTCGAGCGTGCCGTCGACGACGTAGGCGTACTCGTCGCCGTGATGCGTGTGGCGTCCGGTGCTCGCACCGACGGGCCACTCGGCGCGTAGCATCACGCCTTCCTTGCCGGGAATCCCGGCGATGTCGGCGCGGTTGAGGATCTGCAGCGCCACGCGCGGCGCGCCCGGCGGCGGCGATGCGGTTTGGGCGCCGATCGGGCCCGCCATGGCGATGAAGATTCCAAGAGCCGCGACCAGTGCGGTACGACGTGCCTGCACCATGTTCACCTCACTCGACGCGCACCGTGTGACGGCTGCACCGCTTCGGTGGCGCGTTCTTCTGCACCGCTTTCGGAGCAAGCGGTACGGGGCAGGCGGCCCCGGCACGAAGGCGTAGAGGAGCGGCATGGCGCGCGAGATCCGCACGGTCCCGTTCAAGGTGCGCGGCCGGCCGGTGACGCTCTGCGTGTACGAGGACGCGACCGATTCGATAAGCCTCGCCATCAGGCGCCGCGACCCGTCGGTCTTCATCGAGTTCGCCGACGTCGCGCCGTTCGTGCCCGCGGGCTCGGCCGTTCTCGATGTCGGCGCGCACATCGGCGTCGCCTCGCTGTACTACCTCGCCTTGGGATACCGCGTGATCAGCTTCGAGCCGGCAAGCGAGAACCTGGTGCTGCTGCGGTGCGCGCGCGAGGCGAACGGCTTCACGAACTGGACGATCGTGGAAAGCGCGGTCAGCGATCGCGCCGGCGAGGTGCGCTTCTTCGCGGACGGCCCGTGGGGCCACATCGTTTCGGCCGCGGAGGGAGCGCCGCAGACCCAGAACGCCGCCGCCACGTCGCTCGACGCCTGGCGCGCGAGCGAGCCCGACGCAGGGCCGATCGGCTTGTTGAAGATCGACGTCGAAGGCGCCGAGCTGCTCGCGCTGAACGGCGCGCAGCACCTGCTGTCGGGAGCGAACGCGCCCAGCATCTTCATCGAGTCGAACGGCCACTGTCTCCAGTGGTTCGGCGCGACGCCGGCGACGCTGCGAGCGTTGCTCGACGACCTCGGCTATGCGGTGCTCGGCATCCGCTCGAAGCGTGTACTTCGGCCGACGACGTTTTATCCGGTTCCGCGGGGGACGCTGCAAGGCCGGTGCTGCGTGAACTATTTCTGCGTGAAGGACGTCGCTGCGCTCAAGGCGCGCGGCGCGCGCGTGGAACCGCACCCGGCCGGCACGACCGAGCTCGTTCGCGACATCGCCAAGACGCTGCACGGCGACAACGAGGACGAGCGCGCGTACCTGTTGCGCGCGCTGCCCGAGTATCCGGACGTCGCGGCGCTGCCCGCCGTGACGGAGATGCTCGCCTCCGAACGTGGGGAGCCCGAGCCGAGCCATCGATAGACGACAACGGCCCCGAAGCGCCGCTCCGCGCGCACGATGCCGCGCTGCACCATGCGGCGCACCGCCGGAAGGATCGTGCGCCGGTACGCCGCGTCGGGGTAGTCGTCGGCGTACACGAGCCAGCGCGGACCGGGTGCGAGGGCCGAGTTCGCCATCGGGTCGCGCACGCTGATGCGCGTCTGCCACTCGTCGTGCGTCGAGAGCGGCTCGTTCCCGACGCTTTCCAGCGCGCGCGCGGCGTCGGCGAGGTCGTGGTAGCTCGGCTTCAGATAGGTCCCGAGGTGCAGCGGGTTGCCGGTCAGCGAGATCGCGGCGAGCACCACCGCGCACGCGACGAACCAGCGGTGCCGCGCCCGCCCGTCCGCGCGGATCGCCGCGTCGCCGAACGCGAGCAGCAGCCACGGCACCCAGATCAGCGCGTAGTGCGCGCCGACGCGCCACACGCCGGCGTTGTTGGCGAGCAGCACGATGCCCAGGCCCGGGACGGCGAGCATCATCCAGCGCGAGCGCAGCGCGAGAAACGCCGTGCACGCGAGCGCCTCGGCGAGATACCCGGCGCGGCCCCAGGTGAGCAGCGCAGGCCACGACTGCGCCGGCGCGGTGATCAGCGCCAGCACCACGGCGGCCGGCGATGCGGCGAACGAGTACCGGTAGAACGCCGCAGGCTCCCAGCCGCCGAGATACGCGCGCGCGTAGGAGAAGTAGCCCGCGATGATCAGCGCTCCGCCGACGGCGAGCGCGCCCGCGACGATCGCCACCGCACGCGGGTCTTCCGGCTCACCGAGCAGCAAGCCGCGCGCGCGGGAGCCGCCGCGCCGGCGTGCGTGCAGCGCGACGAGCGCGAACGACGCGCAGGCGACGACCGTGACGAGCAGCGCGTCCTCGCGCACGGCGAAGCATGCGAGACCGAACACGACCGCGAGCAGCCAGCGTTGCCGGTCGAGCGCCCACACCAGCGCGAGCGCCGGCACGGGATAGAAGCACAGCTCGTGGAACTCGTTGAACGCCTGCGAGTACAGGAACGGGTTGGCGAGCGCGAGCAGCGCGAGCCACGCGCACGTCGCCGGCTCCGCGTAGCGGCGAAAGAGAACGTATACCAGCGGCACGGCGGCGATGACGAGCACCAGCTGCGCCCACTCCAGCACCATCGGCGAACGGAAGATCGCCATCGCCGGCCAGAGAACCGCGAGCAGCGGCGCGAAGTGGAAACGGAAGTGGGTCCCGCCCTCCGGCTGGTCGACGAAGCCTCGCGGCACGTTGTCGACGACCTGCGCGAAGATGCCGAGGTCGTAGCCGTAGTTCCAGTCGTTCCAGCGGATGATGCTGCAGATGCCGAGCGCGATCGCGACGACGAGACAACAGCCGGCAACCAGGGGTAGCCGCGAGCGGTCGGCTCGCGTCACGCCGGAGCACCGGCATGTCGCGCGCGGCCGCGGCCCGAAGCGGAGCGCTCAGCATGCTCAAGCCGTCGCGCGGCGTTTGGATCGCGCTGTTGGTGTACGTCGCGATCCTCGGCGCCGTCGCGGTCGCTCGCTGGAAGATGTGGACGTACGGCGGCGACACCGGCACGTTCACCCAGGTCGTGCTCGATGCGTGCTGCGGCTTTCGCGACGGGCCGGAGAACGGCACGCATTTCCGCTTTCACTGGTCGCCCATCCTTGCCGCGCTCACGCCGCTGCTCCTCGTCGCGCGCTCCGGGCTCACGCTGCAGCTCGCGCAGATCGTGCTCGTCGGCGCGACCGCGCCCCTGTTGTATCTGCTGATCCGTCCGTACTCCGGCGAGCGCGTCGCGACGTGGTGCGCGGTGTTGGCGCTGATCTACCCGCCGCTCACGGCAGTGGCCTTCGCGGACTTCCACGAGAACGCGTTCGCGCCGCCCGTCTCGGTGGCGCTGCTGCTGGCTGCGGACCGCGGCGCGTGGTGGGCCTTCGCGGCCGTCGCCTGCTGCGCCGTGCTGATCCGCGAGGACGCCTCGCTCGTTTTCGTCTTCATCGGCGCGGCCATCGCGCTGGCCGGCGTGGTGCCGCGCCGCATGCGCGAACGGCTCTTGATTCTGCGCCGCACTGCGGCACGGGGTCTGATCGTCGGCGGCTGCGGGCTCGCGCTCGCCGCGGCCGGCAGCCTGGCGGTGTATTACGGCATCGTCATCCCGCGCGTGGGACCGTGGCCGCCGTCGCATTTCTACAGCTATTCGTTCGGAAACGGTCCGGTCGCGCTGCTGCGCACGCTCGCGCTGCAACCCTGGAGGGTGATCGCGGAGACCGCCACGCCCGGACGCGCGACGTACTTGGCCGAAGCGCTCCTGCCGCTGCTCTTCGTGCCGCTCCGCAGCTGGTGGAGCATCCTCGCGCTGCCGGGGCTCGGGATCATCGTTCTTTCGAGCGACGCGAGCGTGTGGCGCATGGGAATGCACTACGTCACGCTGTGGGCGCCGTGGCTGCTCGTCGCGGCCGCCTGCGCGCTCGCCGCCATCGCGGCGCGCTCGGGCGAGCGGGTCGCGGGACGATGGTTTGCCGGATGCGTCGCGGCGTGCGCCCTCGTGCTGATCGCGTTCGACCCGATGCATCCGGTGCACTATCTGCGCCCGGCGTATTCGGTCGCGCAGGCCGCCCGCGCGTTGGCCTTCGTCCCGCGCGATGCGATCGTGTTCACGCACGACGAATGGTACTCGCACATCGCCGCCGGTTACCCGCACGCGACGATGTTCGCACGCAACGATCTGCAATACATCGTCGTCGCCGAGGACTACCCGAGCAAGATCTTCCAGGAGCGTTATCGCCCGCAGCTCGCCGCGATCGTCCGGGCGCAAGGCCTCGTCGTACGAGCGCGGGTCGGCCGCGTCGTCGTGTACGGACCGCGCGGTGCCGTGCCGGTTCGTTGAGGACGGGAAGGCGCACCGGCAACGCGAAGCAGCCAAGATGGCGCTCGACTCGCCGAACCTCATCCTCGTCGCCGGGATGCATCGCAGCGGGACGTCGCTCCTTACACGAGTGGTGTCCCTGTGCGGCGCGGCGCTCCCGCGCGGGATCGGCGCGCCCGCGTTCGACAACCCGACGGGCCACTGGGAACCGCTGTACGCGCGCGAGATCAACGACGCGTACCTGAGCCTGCGGCAGTCGGCGTGGGAGGACGTCGGGCTCGCGTACCGCAACCCCCCGGCGGGGCGTGCGGGGTTCGGCCAGCACGTCGGCCTCGTGCGGACGCTCCTCGCATCGATCCACGACTTCTTCGTGCGCGACATTCCGAACGCGCCCGCGGTCGTGCTCAAGGAGCCGCGCATCAGCGTGCTGCTTCCGTTTTGGATCCATGCCGCGCAGCAGCGCGGCTTCAACGTCAAAGTGCTGCACGTTTTTCGCAATCCGGCTGACGTCGCGGCGTCGCTCGCGGCACGCGACGGGATGGACGCGTCGCGCGCGTACATGCTCTGGCAGAAATACAACGTGCTCGCCGAGCGCGACGCCCGACCGCTGCCGCGCGCCTTCGTCGCCTACGAGTCGCTGCTCGCCGGCGGGGTATCCGAGATCGAGCGCTGTCTGCGCACCGTCGGTCTCGACTCGCGGATCGCCTTCGCGACGTGCCGTGCGGTCGAGGCGTTCATCTCGCATTCGCTGCGGCACCACGTCGACGTGCCGCCGTCGGCCGGGCGCGCGCGTATCCGCAAAGCGGAGAAGATCCATGCCGCCCTCCGGGCGCTCACGCAGACGGACGGCACGCTCGACGATGATTTTCTGCGCGATTATGCGGCGGACGCCGACGCCGTCACGCATGCGCGCACGGTGCGCACGCCTCGCAACGCCGCAATGTGAGTCACCGCACCGTCTACCGCGCGGCGATGTGGACGGCGGCGCTCGCGCCGTCGCCCGCGACGCGCACCGTCGGAGCGTACGAGGCGCGCGCCTCGGGAATCACCTGGAACTCGATCACCTTCACGCCGGAGCTCGGCAGCGCGACCCTCGTGCGGAACGGCGCGCACTGGCGGTCGCTGCAGAACGACGCGATCCAGCGCTTCGGCAAGCCCCCGGCGGTCAGCGCGACGGTTCGTCCCGGCACGCCCGCGACGACGAGACGATACTTGTACGTGCTCGCGACCGAGCCGGGCAAATCGGGGCCGGTCCACGGTGCGAGCGACAGCGCCGTCCTGCCGTCCGGATGCGCGGCGTCGATCGCGACGGTCGCCTCCTGCGCTTCCTCGAGGTACATCGCGTAGCGCGAGTCCGTCTTCGGAAGTTTCGCCGCCCACGCACCCGTCTGCGCGAACGCCGCGCGCGCCTTGCCCGTCGCGCCGCTCTTGACGAACAGCCGTCCTTCGTACAGATACGCCCACGCGAGCTTGCGGATCGATTTCGCGTCGTGCGGTTTCGCGGCGACCGCCGCGCGCGCGAGGCCGATCGCGCGCGCGAACGCGACGGCGCCGTCGTCGAACCGCTTCGCATCGCCCGCGCTGATGCCCAGACCGACGAAGTTGTCGACCGTCGGGTCCGCCTTGGCGAGCGCCGCGTAGGCGTCCGCGGCGCGCGCATCGTCGCCCGACGCGTGGAGCGCGAACGCCTCACCGCCGAGGAGGTCGACATCGTTCGGGGCGAGCGCGAGCCCGCGTTCGTACGCGGCGATCGCCACCGGCCATTGCTCGCGCGCCGTCGCCGCATCGCCGCGCAGGCGTTCGAGCATCGCACGGTCGGCGTCGTCCGTCGCGACCGGATCGAGCGCGGCGACGGCGGCGTCGCGCAGCACGTTCTCCTCGGCCTGCGTGCGGACGTAGTCGGTGTCGCCGTCGACGTTCTCGGCTGCGTCGATCGCCTTCAGCGCGCTCTTCGCCGTCGCGACGGCGGCCGACGCGTCGCCCGCGAACGTGAACTTCGCGGGATCGAGCAGCGCATCGACCTTCTTCTGCGCCGCCGTCGCCAACACGCCGTTGCGTCGCGCGCGCGCGTCGGCGATGAAGCCGGCAAGCGCGGAGGGCGAGATGAGCCCGACATAGCGCGCTCGGAGCACGCCGTCCGCGGAGATGACGAACGTGGACGGGTACGCGCGCACGTCGTACGCGTTCGCGAACGTGCGGTCGGCGTCGATGGCCTGCGCGTACGGGAGCGACTTCGCCGCGGCGAACGCGCGCACGAGCGGCGCCGCTTCCGTCGAGTCGACGCCGACGAACACGACCTCACCGTGCGCGGCGAACTTCCTCGCGGCGGCGATGAGTGCGGGCGTCTCCTCGCGGCACGGCGGACACCACGTCGCCCAGTCGTTCACGACGACCGTCCTCCCGCGCAGCGACGCGAGCGAGAGGTGCCGGCCGTCGATCGTCGTGAGCCGAACGTCGGGCGCGGGCGCGCCGACGTGCGGTCCCGTGAGCACGAGCGCTCCCGCGGCAAGGATCGCGTGCAGCATCAGACGCGCACCGAGGCGCCGACGCTCGCGACGGTATGTCCGCCGCTCTCGGCCAGGATGCGCACATCGACGGGCGACCGGTGCGCGGTGAACGGAACCACCTGGAACTCGACGACTTTGACGCCGTCGCTCGGCATGCGAATCTGGGTGCGGAACGGCGCGCACGTGCGATCGCTGCAGAACGAGCCGATCCAGCGCGCGGGAAGCCCCTTCGCCGTGAGGACCAGCGTGCTCCCGGGCGCGCCGACGACGACCAGCCGGTACTTGATCGTGCTCGCGATCGAGCCGGGCAGATCGGCGCCCGTCCAGGGCGCGAGCGACAGCGCGGGCTGCGAGCTGCGAGCGACGGCCAGCGCAACGGTCCCTTCCTGCGCCTGCTCGACGTACCACGCGTGGTGCGCGTCGCTCGGCGGAATCGTTGCCGCCGCGGCTGCGGCGCGGTCGAAGGCGGCGCGCGCTCGTGCGCGATCGCCGTACTGCGCCTCCATACGGCCTTCGTAGAGGTTCGTCCACGCGAGCCTCGACGGCGTCTTCGCGAGCGTGCGCGCGCGCTCGAAGCTTACGCGCGCGCCGGCGACGTCGCCGACGTGTGCCTGCGCGCGGGCGAGTCCCGTCAACGACGCGTACGACGGTGCGAGCGTCGCGATCTGCCGGTCGAGCTCCACGACGCGCGCAACGTCGCCGAGCTCCGACGCGGCGTACGCGCGCCCGGCGAGCGCGGCGGTGTCGTCCGGAGCGTGCGCGAGGGCGTCGGCGTACGCGGCGTCGGCCGCGCGCCAGTCGCCGCTCGCCGCCGCCGCGTCGCCGCGCAGCCGCGCGAGCAGCGCGCGGTCCGCATCGCCGGACGCGACCGGCGCGAGCGCGGCGATCGCCGCGTTCCGAAGCGTCTGCTGCTCCACCCCCGTCTGGATCAGGTCGTGGTCGCGCGACGCGTCGGTCATGGCTTCGTCCTGAAGGTCGTCTGCCTGCGCGATCGCGTTCGCCGCCTTCCCGACGTTCGCGCGGATCGAGCCCGCATCGCCGGTGAACGGATACCGCGCGGGGTCGAGCAGCGCGTCGAGCTGCGCCTGGAAGGCGGTGACGAGCGGAGCCGTCTCGCCGTGTTGCGCCGCGACGATGTACGCGTGCAGCTGCGTGCGGGGCAGGACGTTGTCGGCATGCCGCGCGCGCAACACGCCGTCGGGTCCGATCACGAAGGTCGTCGGGTAGTTGCGGATGTCGTAGTCGCGCGCGAACGCGCTCGTGCCCGACGTCACCACCTGCGCGTACGGGATGCTCTTCGCGGCGGCGAACGCGCGCACGACGCTCGCGCTCTCCGTCGTGTCGACGCCGAGGAACACGACGCCGTGCGGCGCGTCCGCCCGAGCCTCCGCGATCAAGTCCGCCGTCTCGAGCCGGCACGGCGGGCACCACGACCCCCACACGTTGACGACCAGCGTCTTGCCCGCGAAGTCGGCGAGGCGCAGGGTCTTGCCGTCCGTCGTCGTGAGCGTGAACGACGGAGCGGCCCGGCCGACGACGGGCCCGGGCATCCGCTCGGCGGACGCGGACGGAGCGGGTCCGAGGCCCATCACGCAGGCAAGCAGCCACGGCACGACTCGCTTCATCCTACGTACGGACGCCCGGCCCGGCGCGCGGGTTGCGCTTTGCTACGGAACGCTTCTTCGCTCAGGTGCGGAGCTTGTAGCCGACCGCCGTCATCCGCAGCGCGACCGCGAAGGCGGCGGCGGCGATGACGCGCAACCACGCTGAGCGACACCGCGAGCGGTGCGTCGCCGCGGCCGATGTAGCTGTGACGCAGCGCGTCGATCATGTAGAACATCGGGTTCGCTTGCGAGATCGCGCGTACGAGCGGCGGCATCATCGAGAGCGACGTGAACACGCCCCCGACGAAGACGAGCGGGGTGATGAAGAACGTCGTGAGCACGGCGATGTGGTCGAACTTCTCCGCCAGCAGCCCGAAGATGATGCCGAGCGCGCTGAAGAGCACGGCGACCAGCGTCACGGTCACGAGGTAGAGCAGCCAGTTCTGCGGTGCGGCGTGCACGAACACCACGCCCAGCGCCGTGATCAGCAGCGCGATGAAGATCGCGCGCGCCACGCCGGCGACGACGTAGCCGAGCACCATCTCGATCGCGGAGAGCGGCGAGATCAGCAGCTCCTGGATCGAGTTCATGAAGCGGCCCTGGAACACCGAGGACGAGCTCTCGCTGTACGTCTGATCGATCACTTGCAGCATGATGAGGCCGGGGATCAGGAACTGCGAGTACGGCACGCCCTGCACGGACTGCAGCCGGCTGCCGAGACCGAGCCCGAAGATGAACACGTAGAGCAGCGTCTGGATGACCGGCGGCCAGATGACCTGGTTGATGATCGAAAACGTGCGCACCATCTCGCGCTTGACGAGCGTCTCGAAGCCGACGCTGTTCACGATCATCGGCGCGTGAGTTCCAGGAACACTTCTTGCAGCGATCCGTCTCCGATCAGCTTCGCCGTCGTCTCGAGCGCGACGAGCTTGCCCGCCTGAATGATGCCGATGCGGTCGCAGAGCTCTTCGGCTTCTTCGAGGTAGTGCGTCGTGAGGATGATCGTCGTCCCGCCGCGCTTGAGCTCGCGCAGCATCGTCCACAGCTCGAGGCGCAGCTCGACGTCGACGCCCGCCGTCGGCTCGTCCAGAATCAGCAGACGCGGCTCGTGGATCAGGGCGCGCGCCAGCGTGAGACGGCGTTTCATGCCGCCCGAGAGCTTCGTGTAGACGAGCTTCGCCTTCGAGGTGAGATCGAAGCGCTCGAGCAGCAGATTCGCGCGCCGCTCGACGGCCTTTCCGCGCAACCCGTAGTACCCGGCCTGGAAGACGAGGACGTCGCGGATGTTGAGGTAACGGTCGAAGTTGTATTCCTGCGGCGCGAGGCCGACTTGGCGGCGCGCCGCGCGCCAGTCGCGCACGACGTCGTAGCCGAACAGCGAGATCGCGCCGGCGTCGAAGTTGGCGAGCCCGACGATCGCGTTGATCGTGGTCGTCTTGCCGGCGCCGTTGCGGCCGAGCAGCCCGAAGAACTCGCCCTCGCGCACCTCGAGCGAGATGCCGTCGACCGCCGTGAAGTCGCCGTAGCGCTTGACGAGGCCGTCGATGCGAACCGCGGGAACCGCGCCGTTCACGGAACGACGGAGCCGGGCTCACCCAGCGCCGGATAGCGATGGCGCCGCAGCGTCGCGATGCGCTTCTCCGCATCGGGGATGCCGCTCTTGCGCAGCTGACGCGCGACCTTCGCGACGTCGAACGGGACGCGGCGCGACTGCACTTCCCATCCGCCGGCGCGCCGCGTGAGGATCGCGTAGTGCGCGTGCGGATCGCCGTCCTTCGGCAAGCCGGCCGACGCCACGTTGACGAGCGTTCGTCCGCGCCACACGCGCACGTACGCGAGGTGCAGGTGACCGAACGCCACCGTTCGCTGCGGCACGTCGCCGAAGAGGCGCTCGAGCGTCGCGTCGTCGGCGCCCGGCCAGACGTGCTCGTCGTCGCTCTTCGGGTTCGCGTGGCACACGAGCAGGCCGTCCTCGCCGTCGCCGAACGCGATCGACGGCGGAAGCTCGGCGAGCCAGCGCGTCCACTTCTCGCCGATCCGCTTGCGCGTCCACGCCACGCCGCGCGCATCCTCGGGATCGAGCTGCACCGCATCGCCGGTGCCGACCATGCGGTCCGTGTTCCCGCGCAGCGCCCGCGCGCCGGCGGCGCGCAGCCGCTTCAGCACGCCCTTCGGGCGCGGGCCGTCCAGGCACAGATCGCCCGCCGCGACGAGCACGTCCGCGCCGCCGCGCGAGTGCAGATCGTCGAGACCGCGATCGAGCGCGTGCGCGTTGCCGTGGATGTCCGAGAATATCGCTATTCGCATCGGCGATGGACGGCTCTCGTGCCGCTTGCGGAGCCGTTAGTCGCGCTTCGCGGCGAGCGCGAGCGCGAACGGTCCGAATCCGGCTTTGCCGAACTCCCAAAGATCGATCGCCTCGACGGCGATCTTCGCCTTGCGCATGCGCGCGATCGACTCGCGAAAGCGCAGGTTCGTGATGACTCGCCGCTCGCCGAGCGCGAGCACACCGGCGGCGAATTCTTCGCCGAGCGGGACCTCGACGATTCGCAGCCCGCCGGCGGCGGTGAGATCGACGCGGTCGGGCGCGGCGAGGGCAGTCTCGGCGCCGACGATCGAGAACACGTCGCGCAGGCGCGCGACGTCGTTCGCGACGGCGAGCTCGACGATCGCATAGCCTTGCTGCGTCGCGATGGCTTCCAGTTGCTTGCGGCCCATCGCGTTCGAGCGCCGGCGCAGCCCCGCGCCGTCGAGCGGCACGCCGACGAAGACACGGCCCGGTGCGACCGCCACGTCGGTCGCATCCAGCAGCCCGGGCGCTTCGATGCGGCCCAGCACGGGGATGCCGGCGTGCGCGAGATGCTGCTCCACCTCGACGACCTCGACGCGCCGCTCGATGTGCGAAGGGCGCGTCATGACCGCGCCGCCGGGGAAGACGATCGCGCAATCGGCGACCAGCGACTGGGTGGGCGTGTGGTGCTCGGTCCCGATCTCGCGCACGGTTACCGCGTGGTCGCGCAGCGTCCGCACGAAGACGTCGTGCTGTTCCTGTGCGCGCGACGCGATCGGCGAGGGCTCGCCCTTGATCGGAGGCAGCTGGTCGATCGCAGCGGAGGGGCGCGCGACGAGCGCCGACACGAGGGTTCCGGCATCGCTCGTCACGTACGGGCCGGCGGAGGGCTTCACGGTCACGAGTGGCGCGCGTTCGCCGGGCGAAAGGCGGGCTCCTGACGCGGGAACAGGATGTGCGATGAGAAGCTACCGCGTGCCGATCCTGTGCGCCGTCCTCCCGGTGCTCGCCCTCACGCTCGGCGTCGTGCTGGCGGACCGCCTCGAGCCGCGCATCCTCGGCCTGCCGTTCGTGCTCGCCTGGATCGTCGCATGGGTGGTGCTCACGCCCGCGTTCATGTGGGTGGCCTATCGGAGCGTGCGCGCGTGAACGCGGTCGTCGCTCTCGGCATCGTCGCGCTCGTGGTCGTCGCCGCGATCGCGCTCGGGCTGCGCGGCGTGCGCGGCGTGAAGATGGACCCGCAGGAGTACATCGTCGGCGGCCGGCGGATCGGCGCGCTGCTGCTGTGGCTGCTGCTCGCCGGCGAGATCTACACGACGTTCACCTTCCTCGGGGCCGCCGGTTGGGCGTACGGCAAAGGTGCTCCCGCGTACTACATCCTCTGCTACGGGACGCTCGCCTACGTCATCTCGTTCTTTCTCGCTCCGCCGATCCATCGGATCGCGCGCGAGCGCGGCTACCTGACCGGGCCGGATTTCTTCCGCGACCGCTACGGTAGCCGGCTGCTCGGCGCGCTCGTCGCGCTGCTCGGCTTCCTGATGCTCGTGCCGTACGTCACGCTGCAGCTCACGGGCTTGCAGATTCTGCTGCAGATCGCGGGCTTCGGCTCGATCAACGCTTTTGCCGCGGTCGCGATCGGCTTCTTCGTCGTCGCGCTCTTCACGTTCGTCGCCGGTCTGCACGGCACGGCGTGGGCGAGCGTCGCGAAGGACGTGCTCGTGCTCGCGGGCGTCGTCTTCGCCGGGATCATCCTGCCGATGCGCTTCTTCGGTTCGCCGGCCGGCGCGCTCGACGCCGTGCTGCGCGATCATCCCGGCTGGTTGACCATCGCCGGACCGTCGTCACCGAGCGGCATCACGTGGGTCGTCACGACAACCATTCTTACGGCGTGCGGCTTCTTCATGTGGCCGCAGTCGATGGCGGCGATCTACAGCGCGCGCAACGAAGACACGCTGCGGCGCAACGCGGTGTTCCTCCCGTTCTACCAGGTGATGCTGCTGCTCGTGTTCTTCGCCGGATTCGCGGCGCTCGAGATCCTGCCCGGGCTCAAAGGCCCCGCGGCGGATCAGTCGTTCATGCTCGTCGTGCAGAAGTACTATCCGGCGTGGGTGCTCGGATTCGTCGCCGCGGCGGGCACGCTCGCCGCGCTGATCCCCGCGGCGGGACAGCTGCTCGCGGCCGCGAGCATCGTCGGGAAGAACGTCTTCGCCGACTACGGCATCGCACACGACGAAGCGGCGCAGACGCGCACGACGCGCATTCTGGTGCTCGTCGTCGCGCTGCTCGCGTTCGCGTTTTGGGCTCTCGCGAAGACGACGCTCGTCGGCCTGCTGCTGATCGGCTACAACGGGATCACGCAGCTCTTCCCCGGCGTCGTGCTCGGCGTGACGGAACGCCGGCCGCCGGGCATCGCCGTCGGTGCGGGGATCATCGCGGGAATCATCGTCCTGATCTGGTTCGCGTTCACCGGGCAGGGCCAAGTCGGCGGCGTCAACACCGGTCTCGTCGCGCTCGCGGTGAACGCGGCAGTCATGGCGATCGCGTGGGCGGCAGCGCCGCGCGAACGTCAGGTCTTGCGCAACACCGCGTAGCGGCCCGGACCCGCGATCGCGAGCGCGAGGCCGATGCCGGCCATGAGGATGAAGAACTCGACGCCTTCTCCCGCCTGACGGCCCGAGAAGTTCATGAAGAAGCCGTTGCGCGCGTGCGCGAGCGTGGCCGCGGTCGCCATGTCGATCGCGATGCCGAGCGCCGCGAGCCGCGTCACGATGCCCAGCACCAGCGCGATCGGCCCGAGGAACTCGACCGCGATCACGAGATACGCGACGGCTGCGGGCAGGCCGAAGTGCGTGCCCATGCCGGTCACGGTGTTCGCGATCCCGCCGCCGCCGAAGAGCCCGAGCGCCTTCTGCGCGCCGTGCGGCCACATGACGACCGCCAGCGTCAGACGAAGGATCAGCAGCGCGACGTCGTTGGCCCGCATGACGCTATCCTACCGCGGATCGCGTTCAGCGCTCGCCCGTTTGCGCAGCCTCGCGAAACGCCTCGTACGGCGCCGCGTCGCCGCCGTACGGCGTGAAGAAGTCGCTCATGTCGGTCGCGAGCAAGTCGCCGAGCGATAGCGTCCCCAGCCCGAGGATCTGCTCCGTCGTCTTCAAGACGCTCACCGTGGAGAGGTGCCGCATCCCGGTGTAGTGCCGTTTCGCGAACGGGCCGGCGACGATCGCGTACGTGCGGTACGCATCGACGTGGTCGCGCGAGCCCTGCGCGTCGGACGGCATGACGAACAGGACCGTCTGTCGCCACGACGGCAGGCGCGAAAGGTACTGCACGACCAGCGCGAGCGCGCGGTCGCCGTCGGCGACTTCTTCCGCCGGCGGCGGGATGCCGGGGCCCGCACCGGTGTGGTCATCCGGCAGCCAGATCAACGTGTAGCGCGGCTGCCGGCCTCGCGCGACCAGCGAGCCGTAATCGCGCACGAACTCCTTGGCGCGGCGCTCGTCGCGAATGCGCAAGTTCCACCCCGGATAATCCAGGTCGATGTGTCCGGCGAGCGCCGCAGGCGCCGGCACGTCGAGCCGGTACAGGCCGCCGAGGCCCTGCGTCGGCGCGTCGCGGTCGTCGTTGCCCGCGAACTGCGGGTCGTCGGCGCGCGGATCGGGCGCCGCGCCGTCGTCGTAGCCACTGACGCGGACGAGCTCGCCGTAGTCGCGGAACGCAAGCCGTCGCCGCGCAAGCGCGTCGAAGATGGAGCCGAGCCGCGTCGCGTCTTCCGGATCCTCGTTCGCGCGCGCGAGCGGCGCGCGAGCGTCCGTCACGAGCAGCGTGCGCTCGGACTCCAGCGTCGCCATGCCGCCGTCGAAGAATGCGTGGCCCGCGGCGGACTCCTCGGCGTCGGCGTACACGTTCGCCGCCAGAGCGTACCGCCGCGCGAGCGCGTGCAGATTCGGCGTGACGCGCTCGCCGAACGACACCAGGGCGGGATCGCCGTACGGCGCGCCCAAATCGCCGAGCATCGCGTCGAACGTCTTGCTTTCCTCGAGGATCACGACGACGTGCGTCATCGCCTTCGGGTACGACGGTCGCGACGTCGAAACGCTGCGCGTGTTTCCGAGGGTCGCAAGCGTGCTCGACTTCAGCGCTACCGACGCGAGGTCGATCTTCTCCAGCGTCGACCACGTCGCGTTCGCGTCGGCGCCCGTGCTCGGATCGCCCGTGAAGCCCTCGTCGTGGCCGTAACCTTTCGTGTTGACGACGTAGAGCGTGCGGTCGTCGTTCGCGAGCGCGAGCGCCGTGGGATACCAGCCGGTCGGAATCAGACCGAGACGGTGCAGGCGGGCGGGATCGCGCGCGTCGATCACCGCGATCGCGTTGAGGCCCGCGAGCGCGACGTACAGGCGCGAGCCGTCGTGGGAGAGCGCGAGCGCGGCGGGCTGCGTGCCGAACGGACCGCGGTCGAACAGCCGCAGCTCGGTGCCGCCGACGGCGCGCGGCGTGCCGCGCAGCGAGATCGTCGCGATGCGGTCGACGTTCGTCATGGCGACGAAGGCGTACGCGCCGTCGGCCGTCGTCACGATCGCCGTGGGGTGCGCGCCGCCGACGGTGCGCAAGCCGTCCGGCGTCGGGTCGAGCGGGAGGGGTGCGTTCGCGAACGGCGGCGCGTCGCCCGGAACCGCCGAGAGATCGCCGCCCGGCGCGAGCGCGACGAACGAGAGCGACGACGCGCGCTGCAGGTCGGGCGTGACGGATGCGAACGGGGGCGCCGCGACGGGCTGCGCGAGCGCGCGGTAGCGCATCAGTCCTTCGTTGGTGACGATCAGCCGAGCGCCGTCGAGCGCCGCACTGCACGGCGAGAACCCGACGGACTGCGTCGGCCCGCTCAGCGTGCGCGTCGCGAGGTCGATCGCGCTGACGGTGCCCGCGCCTGCGTTCACGACGTACGCGCGCCGCCCGTCGCGCGCGACGACGAGCGTGCCGGGATCGCTACGCCCCGCGTCGGCGAGCGCCGGATCGCTCGGCAGCGGCGGCGTGATGACGTGCCGCGCGTCGGGCGTCAAGCGCCCGTCCGGGTCGAGCCGGAACGCGTAGATCGCGTTCGAGGGTCCGCCCGACGCGAGGACGAGCGTGCGCGAGGGGTTCGCCGGATCGGCGATCGCTGCGACGCCGACCCAAAACTTCTCTGAGGCCGCCGCGCGATAGCGGTCGACCACGCGCATCGAGGCGACGTCCACCACTGCGAGCGAGAAGCCGCCGGTCGCGTCCGAGTCGATCATCGAACGCACGCGAAGCTCGCGCTCGTCGTCGTCGCTCACGACGGCGAAGCGGCCGTCCGGAGTCAGCGCGACGCCGAGCGCGTTCATCCCCGTCACGACGCTCGTTCCGGCAGGCGTGACGATCCGGCCCGACGGCAGGACGGCATCGTACGTCGCGCCGCGCAGGTGCCCGGCCGGCATCGCGCCGGACGGCGACGCGTACGTCACCGCCGGCAGGTGCGCGGGGGGCCGCGCGTGCGCGTGTGCGGCGCGCGTCTGCGCCTGCGCGATGAACGGCACGGCGGCGAGAATCGCCGCGGCGGCGCCGCAGCGGAGCGAACGGAACGCGAGCGTCACGACCTGCTAGCGTTCGTCCAACCGATACCCGATCCCGCGCACGCTGCTGATCGCGAGCGTCGTGCCGACTTCACCCAGCTTCTTGCGCAGCGCGGCAACGTGAACGTCGACGACGCGCGTCGGCACGCCGGAGACGTCGTTCCACACGCGCTCGAGGATCTGGGCGCGCGTCAGCAGCTTGCCGACGTTTTCCGCGAGGTACCACAGCAGCCGGAACTCGAGCGCCGTGAGCGTTACGCTCTTGCCGTCGTTCTCCAGCGTGTGGAAGTCGCGCACGAGCGTCGCGCCGCCGACCTGCAGCCGGCCTTCTTGATCGGTCTTTCGCGAGCGCTCGCGGCGGCGCAGGAACGACTGCACGCGCGCGACGAGCTCGTTGCCGGAGAACGGCTTGCGGATGTAGTCGTCGGCGCCCAGACCGAGCCCGCGCAGCACGTCGTTCTCGCTCGAGTGCGCGCTGACCATCAAGATGAACGCGTCGGAAGTGTTCGCGAGCGACGTGCACACGTCGAGCCCCGAGATGTCGGGCAGCTCGACGTCGAGCAGCACGATCGCCGGCTTGAACGCGGGCGCCGCCTCGAGGCCGGCCGATCCGGTGTTCGCGATGCGCACCTCGAAGCCGCTGCGCTCGAGGATCACCTTCTCGAAGTGCGCGACGTCGGCGTCGTCCTCGATGATCAGGATGCGTTCCACTAGACGGCCTCCGGCCGTCGACGTGCGGATCGGCCCTGAGCCGGTCGAAAGGCCGAACGCGATGGATTCAGATGCGATGCAGATGAATCCACTAACGCGCCCCCGCGGGTTGCGCCGACTCGTCGTCTTGCAGCAGCAGCTCGCGCCGCGCGACGCCCTCCTCGATCGCGGCCTGCTGCACCGCCTGCGCGACCACGTCGACGACGCGCGCGTCGAACACGCTCGGGATGATGTATTCGGCGCTGCGCTCCTCGCCGACGATCGAGGCGATCGCGCGCGCGGCGGCGAGCTTCATCCCTTCGGTGATCTTGCGCGCGCGGCAGTCGAGTGCGCCGCGGAAGATGCCGGGGAAAGCGAGCAGGTTGTTGATCTGGTTCGGAAAGTCGGAGCGGCCCGTCCCGACGACCGCGGCGTACGGAGCGGCGGCGTCCGGCATCACCTCGGGCGTCGGGTTCGCCATCGCGAAGATGATCGGGTCGCGCGCCATCGTGCCGATCCATTCGGGCTGCAGGATTCCCGGCGCGCTCACACCGACGAACACGTCCGCACCGACGAGCACCTCCTGGAGCGAGCCGCGGCGGCGCTCGCGGTTGGTGTTCTCGGCGAGCCACGCCCAGTGCGGGTTCGCGTAACGCTGGTCGGAGCTGAGCGCGCCGTCGCGATCGACGGCGATCACGTCGCGCACGCCGGCGGCGAGCAGCATCTTGATCGTCGCGGTGCCCGCGGCGCCGCTGCCGGTCAGCACGATCGTGAGATCGTCGATCGGCTTGCCGACGACTGCCGCCGCGTTCATCAGCGCGGCGAGGATGACGACGGCCGTACCGTGCTGATCGTCGTGCATCACGGGGATATCCAGCTCGTCGACCAGCCGCCGCTCGACCTCGAAGCAGCGCGGCGCGCTGATGTCCTCGAGGTTGATGCCGCCGAAGATCGGCGCGATGCGCTTCGCGGTCGCCACGATGTCGTCGACGTCTTTCGTGTCGAGGCAGATCGGGAACGCGTCGATGTCGGCGAACTGCTTGAAGAGCATGCACTTGCCCTCCATCACCGGCGCCGCGCCGTACGGGCCGATGTCGCCGAGACCGAGCACCGCCGTACCGTCCGTCAGGACGCACACCGTGTTGCGCTTGATCGTCAGCGCGTACGCCTTCGCGGGATCGTTGGCGATCGCGCTGGAGACGCGCGCGACGCCCGGGGTGTACACGGTCGAAAGATCCTGGCGCGTCTTCACGGGCCGGGTGATGCCGGTGCGGATTTTCCCGCCGAGGTGCGCCAGGAACGTCGCATCGGACACGTTGACGATCCGGACGCCGTCGAGCGCTTCGACCGCGCTCCGGACGGCTTCGCCGATCGCCTCGCTCGCGACGCTGACCGTCACATCGCGGACGATCGAGGTCTTGCCGACGCTGCGTGTGTCCACCGCGCCGACCATTCCGCCGGCGTCGCCGATCGCGCTCGCGAGCACGCCGAACGAGCCCTGCGTATTGGGGGTCTCGAGGCGCATCACCAGCTGCGTTCCGATCGACGTGGCAGTCGCCATCGGGGTTCGGGTACGGTGTATCCCACCTGCGGTCCCGCTTGCCGTGGCTATTTTATCGCCGAGCGAGGGTGGCGTGGGCTCGGTACTCGACGCGGGCGTCCGGCTTCACGCATGCTGCGGCCATGACGATCCTCGCGGCGGCCGCGTCCGGCGCCCTCGCGACGCTGGCGCTCGCCGCGGCGGCGAGCGGCCCCGCGCTGCGCCGCCGCCGGGAGTGCTTCGAGGCGGCCGCGGCAGCCGCGATCGCCGGCGCCGCGATCGTCCTCGACTCCGATGAAGGCGTCCTCGCCGGCGTCGCACTCGTCCTCGGCGTCGCGGCGGTCGCGCGGTTCGCGCACGCGCTGTTCACGTCGATGCACGATGCGCCGGCCCGACTGTTCGCCACCTTCGAGCGCGAGAGCGAAGTGCGCAGCCGTTTCCTGCCGCGCACGCTCGTCGACCGCCTCGGTCGCAGCTCGCTCGCCGACGTCGCGATCGGCGACCGCGCGACCGAGCCGATGACCGTGCTGTTCGCCGACATCCGCGACTCGACAGCGCTGACCGAGCAGCTCTCGTCGGAGAACGCATTCGTGCTGATCGCCGACTTCTTCGCGCGCTCGGCGCGCGTCGTGCGCGAGCACCGCGGCAGCGTCGACAAATACCTCGGTGACGGTTACATGGCGCTCTTCCCCCGCTGCGTCGAGGACGCGCTCGACGCGGCAATCGCCTTGCAGGCGGCCGTGCGCGAGCTGAACCGCGAGCAGATCGGGCCGCCGATTCAAATCGGTATCGGCCTGCATACCGGTCCCGTCACGTTCGGCACGGTCGGCGACGCGCGCCACATCGACACGACCGTCGTGTCGGACACCGTGAACACGGCGAAGCGCGTCGAGGGGTTGTCGAAGCGCCTGCGCGAGCCGGTGGTCGCGACGCAGGAGGTGATCCGTCAGGTTCGCGAGCCCGCGCGCTACCTCGTACGTCCGCTGGGCGCGCAGCACGTGCGCGGCAAGCGGGATCCGATCGCCGTGCTGGCGGTCGAGCCGGCGGCGGACCTGCGCCCCGTCAACACGGCGCGCGCACCGCGCGAGGCGTCGCGCCCCGGCTGAGCGCCGTCAGGCGAAGTCGTATGTCGCGATCCGGGCGTCGTCGAACGGCGATCGCTGCGCCGCGTCGTGCGCGGGCGCCGGGGCCGCATCGAGCACGAAGTACGAGACGAGCAAGGTCAGCTCGTCGGAGCGGTCGCGCAGCGCCGCGGCGCTGCTCTCCAACGCCTTGATCTGCGCGGCGAACTCGACCGCGGACGTCGAGACCTCGTCGGTGGCGTCGGTCTGCTGCATCGAGGTTTCCGCGAGCACGCGCACGCTCTCGGAGATGGCGCGCGTCGTCGCGTCCAGCTGGCGCGCCGCGGTCGCGTTCTCGTCGACGACCGCCGTCACCGCACCGACGCTGGACGACACCTCATCGCTCGCGCCGCGCATCGCGTCGCCGCGCCGCGCGACCTCGTCCGCGATCTCGGCCGTCCGGCCGATCGCCTCGCGCACGCGCGCGAACGCCTCGTCGACGCGCTGCGAGAGCTGCAGCCCGCCTTCGACCGCGCCGGCCGACGAGCGCATCGCGTCGTTCGCGCCGATCGTCTGCGAGCGGATCGACGAAAGGATCGCCGAGATCTCGCGCGTCGCCGACGACGAGCGTTCCGCGAGCTTGCGAATCTCGCCAGCGACGACGGCGAAGCCACGGCCGTGCTCGCCCGCGCGCGCGGCCTCGATCGCCGCGTTGAGCGCGAGCAGGTTCGTCTGATCGGCGATGTCGTCGATGGCGCGCACGATCTCGCCCACGCGCTCCGACTGCACGTCGAGCTCCGTCATCGCGCGCAGCGCGCTCTGCGAGGTCTCGCGCAGCTGCTGCATCGCGGCGGCGGTGCGCGCCATTGCGGCCGTGCCGTCGTTGGCCTCGCCGGCCGCGCCGCGCGCGGCGTCGGCCAGCGCGTCGCCCGCCGCGGCGAGCGCGACGATCTCACCGTTCAGCACCGTCACCGCGTTCGAGGCGGACTGCGCGGCCTTCGCCTGATCGGCGGCGCCGTCGGCGATCTGCGTCACCGACGACGCGACCTCGGCGGTGCCGGTTCCGGTCGCGGTGACGCGCGCCGTCTGGGCCTTCGCGCTCGTCACGAGCGTCTCGATCGCGCGCGAGATGTGCTCCACCGCGACGCTCGACTGCGCCGAGGCGGATGCGACGAGCGCGCTCGTGTCGGAGAGCTGCGCCGATGCGGCGGAGACGCTGCCGACGAGCCGCCGCAAGTTTCCGACCATCGCCTCGAACGCGCGGCCGAGCCGGTCCGCCGGCCCGTGCGGCTGCGGAACGCCGCTCAGATCGCCGCCCGCGATCGCCTCGGCGACGCCCGCCATGCGTCGCTGGTGCTCGACCATCGCGCGAAACGAGGCGGCCAGGATCCCGAACTCGTCCTTCCCGTCGCACGGCAGGTCGCCGATGACGTCGAGGTCGCCGAGCGCGAGCCGCTGCGATGCGGCGGTCAGCCGCGAGAGCGGTCGCGTCACGGTGGCCATCAGAATCCACAGCAGTCCCACCGCAGCCAGCGAGCCCGCGACGGCGACCGCGATGAGCACGGCGCGCCCGAACGCGGTCTCGGACGCGATCCCGCGCTCGTCGTCCGTCACGGCACGGTCGATGCGCGCGCGCAGCGTCGCGAACTCCGCCGCGATCGCGCGCGACCGAGCGGGTGCGTCCGCGCTGCCGGCGACGAACGTTCCGACGTTCGCTTCGAGCGTCGCGAGCAGCGCGCGCGTCTGCACGTTGGAGCTCAGCCGCTCCGCGTCGTTCAAGTGGCCCGCGACGGTCGCGGCCCGTCCGCCGGCAGCCTCGCCGCCGGAGCGCGACCACTCGTCGTACGCGCTCGCGAGCGCCGCCGAGAACTGGTGCGCGTGCGACATCTTCTGGGCTCGCGCGCCGAGGTCGGAGAACGTCCGGGACGCCGTGACGAACGTGGAGATCAGGATCGCGAGCAGGGCAACGGCAACGAGGCCGATCTTGATACGGACCGAGACGTCAGCGATCACCTCAAGGTGATCGGAGCGAGCGGCCGCCCACGTGAGCGGCCCTCCACGGGGGTCCGGGGGTGACCGTAAAGATCAGGTTCCGCTGATCGTCATCTCCGCGACGCGGAACGACGGCGAGACGACGTTGTCGTCGAAGCGCAGGTCGCCGGCGATCGCGTCGATGCCCTCGAGCATGTCGGCGAACGTGGAGGCGATCGTGAACTCGTCGACCGCGTAGCGCGGCTCGCCGCCTTCGACGTAGACGCCGCGCGCGCCGCGGCTGTAGACGCCGCTCGCGTACTCCGTCGCGAAGCCGATCGTGTCGAGGACCAGGACGCCGCGCTCGGTCGACGCGACGAGATCCTCGAGCGTCCCCGCGCCTGGGCGCAGGTATGTGTTGTTGGGCTCGACCGTTCCGCCGCCGGCGTTTCCGGTCGATCCGACGCCGGTGCGGCGCCCCCAGTAGGTGTCGCTGAAGAACGACGCGAGCACGCCGTCGCGGATCGCGACCGTCTCGCGCGTCGGCGTGCCCTCGGCGTCGAACGGCGCGCTGCCGAGGCCGCCGCGGAGCCGGCCGTCGTCGACGAGCGTGACGCGCTCGCAGCCGACGCGCGTCCCCGTGCGGTCCGCCAGCCATGAGTTCCCGATCGCGACGTTCGCGGCGCTGAGCGCGGCGAAAAGGTCGCCGATCACCGCCGCCGCGGCGTCGCGCTCGAAGATCACCGCCATACGCGCCGTCGCGGGCTTGCGCGCGCCGATCAGCGCGACCGCGCGCTGCACCGCGCGCAGCGCGACCGCGTCCGGCGCGAGCGCGCCGGACCAGCCGCGCGCCGCGGTGCCGTAGTGGCCGATACGCTTGCTCTCGCCGTCGAGCGCGACCGGCGCCGCCGCGCGCGCCGCCTGCGTGCCCTGCGTCGCGCCGCGAAAGCCGCGCGTGTTCACCAGACCGAGCGACCGGATCGCGTCGCGCACGCGCGATCCGTCCGAGTTCACGACGCGCGCGTCGGCGGCGCGCACCGCGCGCTCCATCGCGAGCGCGTCCTCGATCTTCGCCTCGTCGGCGCGCTCGGCGACGTCGCCGGCGACGGTCAGCAGGTCGTCATCGGACACGCCGTCCGGCGACACGGGCTCAGGCAATCCCGCGTGCGGATCGTCGCCGACGAACCGTGCCGCGTCGACCGCGCGGCGCGCGAGCGCTGCGACGCCGTCGCGCGAGAGATCGGTCGTCACGAGCATCGAGCGCCGCTTTCCGACGAAGGTGCGCACCTGCAGCGAGCGCCCGCGCGAGCGCTCGAGCTGGGTGACTTCGTCGTCGCGCGCCTCGCACGCGAAGCGTTCCGCGATCGTCACCAGCGCGTCCGCGTCGTCCGCGCCGGCCTCAACGGCCAGCTCGATCGCGAGCTGCGCCAGCGCGAGCGCTTCGTCGCGCGGATCAGCCACGTCCCGTGCCGCCCACCGTGCACGTCGAGAGCTTCACCGTGGGGATGCCGACGCCGACCGGCACGCGCTGCCCGCCCTTGCCGCACGTGTACGAGTGGTGCGCGAGGCGCGCGTCGTGCGCGACCATCGTGACCTTCGTCATCGCGTCGGGGCCGTTGCCGACGAGCGTTGCACCGCGCACCGGGACGGTGACCTTGCCGCCTTCGATCAGGTAGCCCTCGGCGATCATGAAGACGAAGTCGCCCTTGCTGATCTCGACTTGTCCGCCGCTGAACGAGCTCGCGTAGAGGCCGCGCTCGATCGATCCGACGATCTCGTCCGGCGACGACGTACCGGCCGGCATGTAGGTGTTGCACATGCGCGGCTGCGGGAGCACGCGGTACGACTCGCGCCGTCCGCTGCCCGTCGATGCGACGCCCATCAGGCGCGCGTTGAGGCGATCCTGCATGTAGCCGCGCAGGATACCGTTCTCGACCAGCATCTTGTGCTGCCCCGGGAAGCCCTCGTCGTCGACCGCGACCGTGCCGCGCTCGCCCGGCAGATCGCCGTCGTCCAGGATCGTGACGAGGTCGCTCGCGACGCGCTCGCCGACGCGTCCGCTGTACAGCGAGGTGCCCTTGCGGTTGAAGTCGGCTTCGAGACCGTGGCCGACCGCTTCGTGCAGCAGCACGCCGCCGCCGCCCGGCCCGATCACCACCGGCATCTCGCCGGCGGGCGCTTCGCGCGCGCCGAGCTTCACGGTCGCGATGCGCGCCGACTCGCGCGCGAGCGACTCGGGCGTGACGTCGTCGTACACCTCGAGACCCGTTCGGCCGCCGTCGCCGACGTAGCCGTTCTCACGCTGCGCGCCGTCGCGCGCGACGACCTGCACGCCGAGCGTCACGAGCGGCCGCCGGTCGGCGACGACGCGACCGTCGCTGGACGCGATCTGCACGTACTGCACCTCGTCGCTCACGAACGCGTTCACCGCCGCGACGCGGGGATCGTACGCGCGCGCCGCGACGTCGGCGCGCGACAGCAGGTCGACGTACCGCGCCGCGTCGACCGGTTCGCCGGGATGCGGGCCGTACACCGCGGGTGCGTCGGCGTGCGCCAGCGCGACGAGGCCGTCGTGCCCGCGGCCGTCGCGCGCGATCAGCGATGCGGCCTCGGCGGCGCGCAGTAGGGCGTCCTCGTCGAGATCGTCGGAGTACGCGTAGCCCGCGCGCTGGCCCTCGACGACGCGCACGCCGGCGCCGCGGACGACCGACGACGACGCCTCCCGCACCGCGCCGTCCTGGAGCCGGAACGACTGCGTGCGCTTGTACTCGAAGAAGACGTCGGCGAAGTCGCCGCCGCGGCGCAGCGCGCGGGAGAGGACGCGCGCCAGCACGTCAGCGTCGAGACCGGTCGTCACGCCGCGCTCGGTTCGCGGCCCGTCGCGAACGTCATGCCGCGTCAGCTCCGCGCGAGGATGTCGAGCGCACGGTCGATGCCGCCGTCGACGGGACCGTCGTCGGCGCGGCGGTCATTGATGATGAACGCGAAGGCGACGCGGCCGTGGCGCCGCGTCTGCACGAAGCCCGCGAGCGCGTTGACGTCTTCGATGTGCCCGCTCTTCGCGCGCACGCGCCCGAGCGCGTCCGTCAGGCGCCGCCAGCGGACGGTCCCTTCGATGCCGGCGCGCGGCAGCGACCCGACGAACACCGCGCCGGCCGGCGTGACCGCCGTGCGCGCGAGCAGTATCGCGAGCGTGAGCGGCGCGACGCGATCGGTGGGCGCGAGGCCGCTGCCGTCGACGACGCGCAGGCCGCCCTCCGGCACCTCGTCGGCCCGCAGGAGCGCACGCTCCACGGCCGCGCCGCCGGCTTCCGTCCCGGCGCCGCGCGTGTCGCCGAGCGCGCGCAGCAGCTGCTCGGCGAAATGGTTGTTCGACTCCAGCATCATCCGGCGCGCGACGTCGCGCAAGGGCGCGGAGCGGTGCCGCCACAGCACGTACGGCGCGAGCGGCGCGATGCCGGTCCGCACGCCGCCCGCGACGGCGACGCCGTGCGCGCGCAGCATCGCGCGCGCGACGTCGGCCGCATAGCGCGACATGTCGACGACGGGACGCCAGAACGACTGCTCGGCGCCTACCGCGACACGCCCGTCGACGCTGAAGTCGTTGCGCGCGGGATCGCGCTGGATCGAGAGCAGTGTCGCGTACGACGTCAGCACGGCGCCGCGCACGTGTACGTCGTCGGACGGCGGGAGCACTTGGATGCGCGCCGGTGCGCCGGCGACCGCGGGCACGATGTGAAATTCGATCGTGCCTTGATCGACCGACAGCGCGCTCGTCCCGGCCGCGTAGCCGTACTGCAGGTCGTCGGCGAGCCACGCCGGGTTGACCTCGGGCCCGGAGAACGCGCTGCCGTCGGCCACGACCGCGCCCGAGACGGCGCGCACGCCGGCGCGCGCGACCGCTCCCGCGCCGCCGCGCAGATCGTCGCGCGAAAGCGTCGGATCGCCGGTGCCGACGAGGTACAGGTTGCCGTGCACGTCGCCGTCGCGCGGATCGTCGACGGACTCGAACGTCGTCTCGAACCGAAAGTCCGGTCCGAGCGTCTGCAGCGCGACCGCGTCGACCAGCAGCTTGAAGGTCGACGCCGGCGTCATCGGCGTGCGCTCGCGGCGCGTGAACAGCGGCCGTGCGTCCGCGTCGACGATCGCGATCCCGCTCGTCGCCAGCGCCGACGGCGCGAGTGCCGCGCGGAGCTGCGACTGCAGCGCCGCGACCGCTCCGGCGCTCCACGCGGGCGCGCTCGGTGCGGCGGGGATCGCCGTCGCCTGCGCCGTGCGATGCACGGCGGCGGCGTGCGGCGCGCATGCCGCGGCCGCCGTCAGCGCGAGCGCCGCGGCTGTAAGCCGAACCGCGGTCACGACGGGCCGCGCGTCGCCAGCTCCTCGATCCGCTCGCGCAGCGTCCGCGACTCCTCACGGAGCCGCTCGACCTCTTCGCGCAGCTCGCCGATCGCTTCCGGGGTCGTCTGTTCGTCGCGCACGTGCATCGCCGCCTCGGCTGCGTCGCGGCGCAAGCGCGCGTCGCCCTCGCTCGCGGCGAGCCGGTCGAGCAGCGGCAGCAGACGCGCATCGGCAAGCCGTTCGGCGGCGGCGAACGCGGCGACGCGCACGAGGTACGGCGCTCGGTCGAGCACGCGCGCGATCGCATCGATGCACTCCGTGCGCACTTCGTACACCAGCGATCCGAGCCGGCCGAGCGCGCCCGCCGCCGCACGCAGCAGGCCGTCGTGGCGGTCCGAGAACAAGGCTTCGCGCAACAGCGGCAGCGCGCGCGCGTCGGCCAGCGCCCCGAGGCCGCGGGCGGCGCCCGCCGCGATCGTCTCGTTCCACGACGCGGTCCCCAGCGCCGACTCGAGCGCGTCGAACGCGCGAGGATCGCGCGTCTTCCCGAGTGCGTGCAGGGCGGAGGCGACGACGAAATACGAGACGTCGTCGCGCATCGCGAGCAGCGCCGACGCCGCCTCCGCATCGCGCCAACGGCCGAGCGCGTCCGCGACGGCGCGGCGCACTTTCGGGTGCGCGTGCGCGGTCGCCGCGAGCAGCGCCGTGCGCGCCGACGGCGCGCGCGACGCGCCGAGCGCCGCGGCGACCTCGGCGGCGACGCCCCAGAACGGATCGTGCCGCAGCGCCGAGGCGAGCGCCTCGCGCGCGGCGCGGCTGCCGTCCTTCGCGAGCGCCTTCGCCGCACGAATGCGCGCGATCGGCGAGGGGTCGGCGCGCAGCGCGGCGGCGTGCAGCTCCGTGCCGAGCGACGAGGTCCACGACGCGAGGATCCATGCCGCGGGATCGACCCGCACGAGCGACGGCTCGGCGTCGAGTCGCACCGCGAACGTTTGCGGCGCGCGCTCGACGCGCACGCGCACGCGCGTCTCGCGCGGCAGCGGATCGGGACCGCCGTTCGCGGCGAGCGGCGGCAGCGCGCCGTCGACGAAGCCGACGTCCAGGTCGAACGCGTATGCGGGGTTGGCGTCGTCGACCGTCTGCTTCTGCGCGACCGTCACCAGCGCGGTGTGATGCTCGGCATCCCAGCGATACGACACGTCGAGCTTCGGATGCCCTCCGCGCTCGACCCACTGCGCGAAGAACCCGCGCGTGTTGCGGCCGGTCTCCGCTTCGACGGCGCGGATGAGGTCGATCGTCTCGACGTTGCGCTGGGCGTTGTCGGTGAGGTACCGGCGGATCGAGCGCCGCATGCGCTCCCACCCGAGCTCACCGCGCAGCATGTGCAGCACGGCGCCGCCCTTCTCGTACAGGTGGCGGTCGAACAGCTCGATCGGATCGCGGAACGTGTTGCACACGATCGGGCGCCGGTAGCGCTCGGCGTCTTCCGCCAAGTAGCGCTGCACCATCCCAAAGACGTCGTAGGCGTACTCGTCCCATCCCTGCTCCGCTTCGCGCCACACCGCCTCGAAGTATGTCGCGAAGCCCTCGTTCAGCCACGCGTGCGCCCAGTCGCGGCACGTGACGAGATCGCCGAACCACTGGTGCGCGAGCTCGTGCGCCGCGAGGTAGTCGGCCGAGTAGTCGAGGTGCGCGCGCTCGTCGTGCAGCACGCGGTCGGTCTGCGTCGTCGCCGAGGTGTTCTCCATCCCGCCGAACACGAAGTCCGCGACGGCGATCTGCGAGTAGCGCGCGTACGGGTACGGCACGCCGGTCGCGCGCTCGAACGCGTCGAGCATTTGCGGCGTCTTGCCGAACGCGCGCTCGCCGTCGGCCTCGCGTCCCGGCAGCGTGTAGACGAACAGCGGGACACGCGGGTGCGGCTGGCGCGTCTCCGTGAACGGACCCGCGACCATCGTCATCAGGTACGTCGCGTGCGGGATGCGCTGGTCATAGACGAACGTCGTTCGCTCGCCGTCGTCACTGCGCGCGATCAGGTCACCGTTGCCGAGCGCGAAGGTTCCGCGCGGCACGACGATCGTCGTCGTCGTCGTCTGCTTCTCCGCGGGGTGGTCGAAGCACGGAAACCAGAAGCGCGCGTCGACGTCCTGCGACTGCGTCCACACGTGCCGCGGCTCGTGCTCGATGAAGTACATCCCGCGGCGCGGTTCGGCGACAAAGTACTGTACGTCCAGACGAAGTTCTTCGCCCGCGCGCAGCGGAGGGTCCAGCGTGACCTCGAGCGTTCGGCTCGTCGAGCGGTACGGGAGCTCGGAGCCCGTGCGCTCGCACTCCTCGACCGTGTCGACCACGCGCGCGACGGAGCGCACGTCGAGGTCGCACGCGTCGAGCACGAGCCGCGCCACGCCGTGTTCGATCGCGCGCACGGTCGTCACGCATCGGCAGTAGGCGCGCTTCGCGTCGAGCTCGGGGCGTATCTCGAGATCGATGTGCAGCACGTCGACGACCTTGTCGGGACCGTACTGCGGATGCGCTCCCGGCAGCGCGAAGGGACGAGACTCGCTCAAATACCGGCTCCGTCGGTGAAGGTGAGATCCTCGGCGGGCAACGGCCGAGCGAACGCGATGGTTTCGAGCAGCGCGAGCCATTCCTCGTCGCCCACGGCGTCGCGCAGACGCCGCGCCGGGCGCGACGCACGCAGCGCGTCGTCGGGCCGCATCAGGAAACCGTAGCGGCGGTTCGCGAGCATGCGTTCGAACGCCGGATGGCCGTACTCGATCAGGCCGACATCCCGGTCGAGCTCCCAGCGCTGGATCGCTCCGGCCGGCGCGACGAAGGCGAAGTGCGTGCAGAACGGCAGGTACGACGGCCACTTGCGGTCGGCGAGAAAGTCCGCGCGCGAGGACTTCACCTCGTAGATGCGCACTTGCCGCGTGTACCGCCCGAGCCCCACCACGTCGAACCTGCAGCCGGAGCGGCTCGGCGCGAACTCCGTCGCGACGAACGGATAGCCGAGCCGGCGCATGCGCTCGGACGCGAGCGCGCGCAGCTCGGCCGTCGTCGTGCGCTTCCCCGCGGTCGCGGTGAGCGGGATGTAGTCGATCATCTCCGCGCCGTCGTGACGCTCGCGTCTTCCCAGCGCAGGTAGCGGATCGCATTCGGCCGCGGATCGTCGCACCAGGTCAGGAAATACGTGCGCGCGGGAACCGAGTGTCCCGTCGGGTCCGTGAACATGTAGCCCAGCGTCGGACCGGGCCGCACGTCGCCGCATGCCGCCTGGAGGCGCTTGAAAAAGTCCGGACGCCCGCTCTTGTCCTCGGGATGGCGCGCGCGCGGCACGAGCGGCTCCTTGTCGACGAAGAGGATGCGCTTCGGGTGCATCTCGGCGTCGTACCAGTGCCGCGCTTCCTGGCCTTGATGGGCGTAGCCGATGACGACGGGCGGGATGCCGGCCTCGAAGTCCATCTGCGAGGAGAATCCGTAGCCGTCGGTGACGACGACGGCATCGTTCGCGTCCGCCATGCGCTTGACGTCCTGCGCGAGCGGCCAGTACGTGAAGATCTCGAACGGGCCGCTGTTGCGCAGCGACGATCCCGTCGCGAGGAACTGCGAATACAGCTGGCCGGGAAACGCGGCGGCGAGGAACAGCAGCGCGATCAGCACGGCGGCCGGTGCGGCGCCGGCGCTGGCCCACAGCACGCGCTCGCGGTGCGAGAGCCGCACGAACGCAACGCCCATCCCCACGGCGAACGAGACGTACGGTCCGAAGAACCAGTGCAGCTCGGTGCGCTCGTGAAAGTTGAGCAGGATCAGCAGCGCCGTCAGCGGGATCGCGGTCCACGCGACGAGCGCGTTGCGCGGGCGCGCGACGAGCAGCAGCGCCGCGATCCACAGACCCGGCGAGTACGCGCCCGCGAGCGCGATGAGGTAGGTGAACGGCCGGTACCACGCCGGCTCCGCAACGTGCCGCTGCTCGAAGGCGAACACGAAGCTGATCCAGTGGTGCTGCGCGTTCCAGATGACGAACGGCGCGTACAGCACCGCGGCGACGACGAACGAGAGCGTCAGGCCTTCGCGCCACAGCTCGCGGCGGCGCGGCGCGAGCGACCATGCGACGATGCCCGCGATCAGCGCCCACGCGAACATCTTCGAGAGCAGCGCGAACGCGATCGCGATGCCGAGCAGCACGTAGTCGCGCCGCGCGTGCGTCTGCGACGCGCGCACGCACAGGTACAGGCACAGCGTCCAGCCCGCCATCAGCGGACCGTCCGGCGTCGCGAGCACGAACCCGACCGACAGCATCGGCGCGAGCGTCATCGCGAGCGCGGTCACCATGCCGGCGCGCTCGTCGCCCGTGATGCGTTTCGCGGTGCCCGCTGCGGCGAGCGTCGCGACGACGCCGCACAGCAGGAACCCGACCCGCACGAACAGCGGGTTCGCCGTCACCCAGTCGAGCGGCCAGATCAAGTACGCGACCATCGGCGGATGGTCGGCGTAGCCGAGCGCGATGTGCTTGGCCCACTCCCAGTAGTAGGCCTCGTCGCCGGTGAGCGGCACCTTCCACGCCGCGAAGCCGCGCAGCAGCGTGACGAGCGCGACGATGATCCACGTCGCATTTCGCACGCGCGAACGCTTCACTCGTGCGGCTCCGTCAATCCGCCGTGCACACCGAGCACCATCCCGTTCAGAAACCCGTTCTCGTCGGCCGTCGCGAAGAGCACGGCCGCGGCGACGTCGTCCCACGACCCCGCGTGACCCGCCGGGTTGTTCGCCGGAATCGCGCGCGCCGCCGCCCGGCCGGCCTCCTTGTCGCGAATGTCGCCGGGCTCGATCACGTTGACGGTGATCCCCTTCGCGGCTTCTTCGAGCGCGAGCGCGCGCGCGAACGCGACCACGCCCGCTTTCGCCGCTCCGTAGATCGCCATGCCGCGCGCGGGCGTCGTGCTCGACGAGCCGTTCATGCCGAAGAACACGATGCGCCCGAAGCGGCGCTCGCGCATGCCGGGCAGCACCGCGAACGCCAGCGCCACCGCCGAGCCCAGGTTCGCCTCGGTCAGCATGCGGTAGTCGTCCGGCGTCGAGCGCGCGAAGCGCTTCACGACGATCGGTCCGACGGCGTGCACGAGGACGTCGATCGGCCCGCGCGCACGTTCGACCTCGCCAACGGCGCCGATCGCAGCCTGCGGCTCCGCGAAGTCGGCCGGCACGGCGAGCGCGTGGGCATCGTGCGCGCGCACGAGCGCAAGCGTGGCGGCAGGCGGCGTGCCGCCCGGCCGGTACGTGAACGCGATCCGGTCGCCGCGCTCGGCGAGCCGGAGCGCGACTCCCTTCGCCAGGCCGGCGGCGGCGCCCGTGATCAGAGCCAGGCGGGGAGCGGGCACGCGACCTCCGTGAGACGCCGCGTGCGCCGCGCCCTGCTCCGCGCTAGGTCAGTACCCGGTCGTGAAGCGCCATTCGCGCTCGAACCGCACGCCGGCACGGTCGACGCCCGTCACGCGAACGCGGTGGCCGCCGGCCTGCAGCGGCGAGGGCGGCTGGTAGGTGACGCCGCGCGGCGACCGCGTCGCATCGCCCGTCACGTCGGTGCCGTCGAGGAACACGCGAATCGAGTTCGGGTCCGCGTCGCCGCCGGCGAAGTTCGCCTGAATCGTCGGACGGCGCTCGCGCACCGTCGCGTCGGATGCGGGCTGCAGGTCGCGCAGCGCGAGACCGTTTCCGCCGCGGTCGCCGCGGTCCGGCGAAGGCGTGATCACTTGGCTCGGCGGCGGGCCCTGGCCGACGTCGCGGCCGCCGCCGCCGGCCATCGTGATCGCCACGACGTCGTTGTTGCCGTCCCAGTTCACGGACGCACCGAGCGCTTGCGAGATGAAGCGCAGCGGCACGTACGTCGATGCGCCGATGATGAACGGCGCGACGTCGAGCGTCTGGTTCTGGCCGTCGACCGTCGCCTGCTGGGAGCCGATGTGCAGCGAGACCGTGTGACCGCGGCGCGTCGCGTTGATGAGACCGTTCGAGTAGACGACCGTCGCACCCATGTTCTCGAAGACGCCGCGCAGCGGAACGAAGACGCGGCCGGCGCGTTCCGTCGGCGCGGGGTTGAGGTTCAGCGCGCTGCCGTTGAGCGTGACGCCGATCGTTCCGACCGCCCCCGCGGGGATTGCGCACACCGCGGTCAGGATGCCGGCCGCGCCGGCCGCTGCGGCGCGTCGCACGATGGATGATGGCATGAAAGAGGACCTCCGAGCGTGATTGTCCGGAGGTCCCCTTACCCGTCTCAGCGACTGGCGACGGTGCTTGGAACGGACGCTATCGCAGCCGGAGCATCTCGCGCACCGGCGGCGACGTCGCTCCCGTGCGCGGGTCCGTCGCGGTCAGCACGAGCAGGACCTGGGTTCCGGGCGGTGCGCCGATGCTCACCTGGGACGTGAACCGCCCGTCGGCATCGGCGCGCACGGTGAACGCAACGGTGTCGGCCTGCGATCTGCCCAGGATCGCGCCGACGAGCCCGCCGACGGTGCCGCTGTTCGACACGCCCGCGTGCACGCTGACGCGTGCGCCGGGGACGGTGCGGCCCGACACGACGAAGGGGTTGTCGACCTGCCCGCCGTCGCCCGGACGCACGTCCGTGATGCGCGTGACCAGCGCGGCTTCCGTGCCGGAGATGAACGACCAGCGGCGATCGAAACGTGCGCCCGCCGCGTCGACGCCGGCAACGCGCACGACGTGCGAGCCCGGCTGCAGAGGCGAGCGGGGAGCGTAGGTGAAGCCGCGCGGCGAGCGCGTCACGTCCGGCGTCACGTCGGCGCCGTCGAGCGAGACGCGGATGGTGTTCGGATCCGCGTAGCCCTCCACGAACGTCGCCTCGATGGTCGGCATCTGCGAGGCCACCGTGACGCCGGCAGCGGGAAACTCGTTCGCGAGCCGCAGACCGCTGTCACGCGGCCGCGCGGGGATCGGCGCGATCGCCTGGTCTCGCGGCGCCGCATTCGCATCGCCGTTGCGCATTGAGATGGCGACGACGTCGTTGCTGCCGTCGTAGTTCACGATCGCGCCGAGCGCTTGCGAGACGAAGCGCAGCGGCACGTACGTCGATGCGCCGATGATGAACGGCGCGACGTCGACGTTCTGCTGCTGTCCGTCGACGGTCGCTTGCTGAGATCCGATGTGCAGCGACACGGTATGGCCGCGTCCGGTCGCGTTGATCGTGCCGTTGGCATACACGACCGTGGCACCCAAGTTCTCGAAGACGCCGCGGAGCGGCACGAAGACACGCCCCGCGCGCTCCGTCGGTGCGGGATTGAGGCTCAACGGCTGGCCGTTGAGCGTGACGGTGATCGGTCCGGCCGCGCCGGCCGGCGCGAACGAGCCGAGGATGACTGCTGCGGCCGCGAGCAGGCTCGCGGAGAGCGCATTGAATGAAAGCATATTCCGAAAACATTTCGGGAGGCGCGGAAGTTCCCAGCAAGCACGCGCCTCGCGCGTGCTTGCCTCCGTTCTTCAGTCGCCGGACGTCGATGCGGCCACGCGCGGCGGGCGCATGCGCTCGTCGTCGACTTCCGAGCGCTCGGCGCGTCGCGCGCGCCGGTTCTCGCGCCAGTTCGACCACCAGCCGGTCCACCGCGCCGTCGTCACGTACATCGCGGGCACGAGGAACAGCGTGAGAAACAGTGAGCTCAGCAGACCGCCGATCAGCACGATGCCCATCGACATGCGAATCTCGCCGCCCTCGGTGTGGCCCGTCGCGAGCGGCGCCATGCCGAACACCATCGCGGCGGTCGTCATGACGATCGGACGCAGCCGCGTGCCGCCGGCGGTGACGATCGCTTCCATGTAGGTGAGGCCGCGCTTGCGCAGCGTGTTCGCGTAGTCGACGAGCAGGATGCCGTTCTTCGCGACGAGTCCGAAGAGCATGATCAGCCCGATCGCGGAGAACAGGTTGATCGTCTGCCCGGAGACCCCGAGCGCGAGCAGCGCGCCGATGATCGCGACCGGGATGGAGAACATGATCACGAACGGCGTCGCGAACGATCCGTACAGCACGACCATCAGGCAGTAGATCAGCGCGATCGAGGTGAGCAGCGCGAAGCCCATCGAGGTCAGGAACTCGAGGAAGAACTTCGAGTCGCCCTCGGTGCCCAGCGTCACGCCGGACGGCAGGAAGCCCGGCGTCTTCAGCTGCTTGTTGACGAGGCCCATCACCTCGCCGAGCGTCGTCTTCGAGCGGTCGATGTCGCCGTTGACGCGCGCGATGACCTGCTTGTCGACGTGCTCGATCTTCGTCGGCGCGCGATCCCACGTGAACGTCGCGACGGATCCGAGCGGCACCAGCGATCCGTCGTTCGCGCGCACGTGGATGCGCTGGATCTCGTCGATCGAGTTGCGGTTCCGGATCGGATACTGCAGCAGCACGTTGACGAGGCCGTTCCACGTGCGCACCTTCGTGGCGACGACCCCGCCGACGGCGGTGCGCGCGGCGAGCGCCGCCGCGCCGGGCGAGACGCCGAGCACCGCGGCGCGCGCGGGATCGACGCGAACGGTCAGGTGCGGTGCCGCGGCCTGCGCGCTCGTCTGCACGTTCACGGCGCCGGGAATCGACTTGATGTAGCGCGCGAGCTTGTCCGCCGCGGGCTGGATGACGTCGCCCGGGCCGGACAGCGTGAACGAGATCGGCAGGCCGCTCCCGCCGCCGCCGCGCCCGCTGATCGTGAGCTCCGCGCCTTTGACGACCGGCGGGATGATCTCGCGCAGTTTCGCGATGACGGCGTCCTGCTCGCGACGACGATCCTTGCGCAGCGTGATGTTGAAGTTTCCGACGAACCCGCCGTCGGTCGATCCCCAGCCCGAGGGCTTCGTGCCGGCGTACGTCCGAACCGTGTCGACGATCGGGATGTTCTTCAGCACGACGTTCTCGATCTTGACGAGCGTCGCTTCCGTCGTCGCGAGCGGGGTGCCGACGGGGAACGTCAGGTCGCCGTGAATCTGCCCCATCTTCTGGTCGGGAACGAACTCCGTCTGCACGTTGCGATGGGTCACCGCGAGCAGCACCATGGAGAGCGCCACGGCGACGCACCCGATCGCCGCCCACACCGAGGCGCCGAGGTGCGCGCGCACGCGAATGCCGGCGACGCCCCGTCCGTCGAGGGCACGGCCGATCGGATACCATACCAGCGCGTACACGGCGAACGCGGCGTCGACGCCCGCGAGTACCAGCATCGGCGTGACGCCGGCAACGAGCGTCACGGCATTGAGCACGAGCAGCACGCTGAACCAGAACACCATCCAGCGGTGCTGCAGCACCACCGAGAGCGCGCGGTTGCGGTACCACGCCGTAAGGCGGTCGAAACCGGTCTGGAACCATGCGAGATACCGCGGCGGCACGGGCGAGCGGCGCAGCACCGCCCACTTCGCGGCCAGCATCGGCGTGAGCGTGAAGGACACGAACAGTGAGAACAGCGTCGCGACGGTGACGACGATGCCGAACTCCTTCATGTACTCGCCGACGAACCCGCTCAGGAACGCCAGGGGGAGGAACACGACGACGTCGACCAGGGTGATCGCGATCGCCGCGCCGCCGATCTCCGTGCGGCCGCTGATCGCGGCGTCGCCGGGACTCTCGCCCATGTCGCGGTGCCGCGTGATGTTCTCGAGCACCACGATCGAGTCGTCGACGAGGATCCCGATGATCAGCGAAAGCCCCATCAGCGAGACGTTGTCCAGGGTGAGCCCCAACGTGCGCATGACGACGAACGTCGCGAGCAGCGAGCTCGGGATCGCGATCATCACGACGGCGGCGTTCCGCCACGCGTGGAGGAACAGCATCAGCACGAGGGCCGTCAGCACGATGCCTTCGAGGAGCGACTGATTCACGCCGTTGAGCGACGCCTGCGTGTAATCCGCGGGCGCGAAGAGCTCGTGGAACTCGATCTGCGGATACTTCTTCATGATATCCGCCATCTGGGCGCGCGCGATCTTCGTCGTGCCGACCTCGTCGGAGCTGATCGACCGGTTGACTTCGAGGATCAGTCCCGGTGCGCCGTTCATGTGCGAGATCAGGCGCTGCTCCTGGTGCGTGTCGAGCACGTTCGCGACGTCCTGCACGAGCAGGCCCTTCTGGGCGCCGCTGACGACCGGCAGGGGGAGCGCGCCGATGTCGGCCGCGGAATTCACGTCCGCGTGCACGGACACGGTCGTCTCGACGGTCGGCTTGTCGATGCGGCCGCCGGGCAGGTTCGCATTGTTGCCGTTGATCGCGGCGAAGACGTCCGCGAGCGTCGCCCCCGATCCGACGAGGCGCAGCGGATCGACGTCGACGTCGAACTCGCGGACGGCGGCGCCGTTGAGGTTCACCGTCTCGATGTTCGGGATGTGCCGGATGTCGGAGATCACGCGGTCGTTCATCATGTCGGCGAGCGCCGGCGCCGTGAGCGTCTTCGAGTCGATCGCGTACGTGAGGACGGGAGCATCGGCGCCGTTCTTGACGACGGTCGGCGGATCGAGATCCGTCGGCATGTACACGCGCGCGGTATCCACGCGCCGCTGCACGTCGATCGCCGCGAAGTCGAGGTTCGTCCCGAGCTGGAACTGCACGACGACGACGGCGGAGCCTTCCTGCGCCGTCGCCGTCATCTCGTCGAGATGCTCGATGCCGTCGACCTGATCTTCGATCGGCTTGATGACGAGTCGCTCCATCTCGGCCGGCGAGGCGCCCGGATAGTTCGCGATCACCACGACCACGGGGAAGTTGACGTTCGGCTGCGCGTTCTTCCCGAGCGCCAGATAGGAGGCGGTCCCGAAGACCGCCAGCGCGATGAAGAACATCGCGACGATGATCGGACGGCCTATGGAGAACCGCGTCAGCCACATAACTCGAGACCGCCTCCCCGGTCGCTGGAACCTACGGAGGCCCTACGTCCCAAGTTTCAGCCCTTCCTACTAAATCTACAGTAGTTCCAAATGTAAGCCCCTGCGCACAGCCACGCGGAATCGTGCCGAGCCGGGGGCGGGGCGCAGTCCCTTGACGGGGCCTTTCGGAGGCACGAACGCCTGGAAGGCCGAGAGCGCCGGAGAACGGAGCGACCGAAGCGCCCGGACGGCGCGCAGGGAGCGTCCCGGCCAAGGGACTGCGCCCCGCCCCCCGGCTCCGCCCCAATCACAGCAACGGCGGAGCGGAGGTGGTGCGCGAGACTGGATTTGAACCAGCACGCCGGTGAAGGCGCTAACCCCTCAAGCTAGTGCGTCTACCAATTCCGCCACTCGCGCACGGGGTCCGCCCCGGCGACGTTCGGCGCCGGGGACAACCACGAGAGTGTAGGCCATCGGCGCTCCCCACGCAATACCGTGCCACCGGCCGCGCCCTTGGGGCGGTTGTTCGGAGCGTGAACAAAGTCGAGAAGACCGACGCCGAGTGGCGTGCCGAGCTGCCGGCGGAGCGGTACGCGGTGCTGCGCGAGGGCGCGACCGAGCAGCCGTTCAGCGGCGCACTGTACCACAACCATGACGAAGGTTCGTACCGCTGCGCCGCGTGCGGCAACGTACTGTTCTCCTCGGCGACGAAGTATGAGAGCGGTTCGGGCTGGCCCAGCTTCTGGGCGCCCGAGGACCGCGCGAACGTCGAGCTTATCGAGGACCGCGCCCACGGGATGGTCCGCACCGAGGTGCGCTGCGCGCACTGCGGCTCCCATCTCGGGCACGTCTTCGACGACGGGCCCGCGCCGACGGGCGAACGCTACTGCATGAACTCGCTGGCGCTCGAGTTCGCGCCCGCGCGCGAAGGCTGAACCTCCGCGCGCCTTTCCACGACTACCGTTCGGAAAGGCGATGAGCGAAGCCGACGACCGCGCCCTGCTGGCACGAATCGCACGCCGCGACCGCATCGCGTTCGAGGCGTTCTATCGCGCGAACGGACCGGCGTTGCACCGGTTCGTGCGCGACCTCGTGCGCGACGACGGCCTTGCGGAGGAGTTGACGAGCGACGTGATGGTCGAGGTTTGGCGCAGCGCGGGGAAGTATGGCGGGCGCTCCCGCGTCCGGACGTGGGTGTTCGGGATCGCGCACCACAAGGCGATCGATGCGCTGCGCAAGCGGCGCGCGCTCACCGTGCCGCTCGATGAGCTGCTCGGCGTGGCCGCGCCGGCGGACGATCCGGAAGCCGCAGCGTTGCGCGCCGACGAGGGGCGCCGACTGGAGCGCGCGCTCGCGTCGCTGACCGCGGAGCATCGCGCCGTGCTGGAACTGACGTACGTCGAAGGCTTCGCGCAGCAGGAGATCGCCGAGATCGTCGGGTGTCCCGTCGCGACGGTGAAGACCCGCGCCTTCTACGCGAAGCAGCGCCTGCGCGATGCGCTCGCGACCGCGGAGAACACGCGATGAGCGAGCACGGCGTCGCGGAGCTGCTGCCCTTCTACGCGAACGGAACGCTCGACGAAGGGGACCGCGCGCGCGTCGAGACGGAGCTCGCGACGTGCGCGTCGTGCGCCGCCGAGCTGCGCGAGCTGCAAAGCCTTGCATCTTCGCTGCGCGCGCGGGCCGGCGCCGCACCGCCGCCGCCCGAGCACGTCTTCGAAACAGCCGCGGCACGTATCACCGCATCGAGCACGTTCTCGGCGCTGCACGCGTCGTGGTGGAGCGCGCCCGCACGCTATGCGACGGCCGCCGTGCTCGTCGTCGGCGTCGGTGCGGTCGCCGCCGCCGCCTATCACGAGCACGCCGTCGAAATGGACGCGCAGCGCCTGACGTACGTGGGCAGCACGCTGCCACGCCAGACGCAGGTTGCGTACGACCGCCCCGGCGGCGCGTCCGCACCGAAGCGCAAGGTGAACGCGGCGGCGCCCCTGGCTGCGGTGCCGGCCCCGGCCGGCGCGCCGGAGCACGCCACGGCGACGCGGACGCAGCATCGTCTTGCCAAATCGGCCCAGCTCGCACTGCTCGTGCGCGACGTCGAGTCGACCCTGAAGAGCGCGCAATCGACGATCCGCGACGCCGGCGGCGACGTGACGGCGCTGTCGGATACGACGCCGCCGAACGCCGGCGCGCTGCACGACGCGACGCTCAGCGCCGAGGTTCCGGCCGAGCGCCTCGACGCGGCGATGGACCGGCTCGCCGCGCTGGGCGCGGTGCAGAACCGCACGATCAATGCCGAGGACGTCGACGACGCAATCGTCGACGAGGAGGCGCGCCTGCGCAACCTGCGCCGCGAAGAGAGCGACCTGCGCAACCTGATGGACAAAGGCGGCAAGGTCGGCGACATCCTCGACGTGCAGCAGCACCTGAGCGACGTGCGCGGTGAGATCGAGCAGCTCGCGGCACAGCACGAGCACGACGTGCACCGCGTCGCGACGAGCACGATCGCGCTCGCGCTGACGGAAGACCGCCCGAACGCCACGCCTGCGAAGCCCGGCCCGACGGCCCGCATCGACGGCGCGTGGCACGCGGGCCTCGACGCGCTCGGCGACGCGATCACCGCCGTCCTCGCAACGGTCGCCTGGTGCGTCGCGATCGCGCCGCTGCCGATCGGGCTCGCCGCGATCGGCTACGCCGGCATGCGGTTCGTGAAACGCCGCGCCCGCATCGCGTAGCGCGGCGCGAGCCGCCGCGTCAGCCGATCTGCCGCCGCATCGAGTCGAACCACCCTCGGACGTCGTGACGCAGCGCGACGGGCGCCGGCGCGACGGGCGGCGGCGCGAGGATCTCGTTGGCGTCGACGACGGCGTGCGTGTGCAGCCGGCGACGCGCCATCCGGTCCGCGACGTCGCTCGACGCGAACGGCCGGAGGCGCCGGAACTCGTCGATCCACGCGCCCTTCGGCCCCGCATAGCGGACCGGTGCGTCCGTCACGTCCACGTGGTCGGGCGTCCAGTACGCGGAGACTTCCATCCTGTTGCCGTGGCTCGGCCGTTCCATCTCGACCTCCGAAAAAGCAAGCCCGCCCGCTCGCCCTCTTGCATATTTCCAGCCTGGAAACGGCCAAACGAGCGGACGAAGTTCCGCCGATCACACTAGCGATCGCCACCCTCTTCAAGCGAGTCAAGTACCGCGAGCACGAAAACACCAACCCGTAAAGCTCGGTCCGAACGCGGCATGCCGAAGATCCGGAGTGGAGGCAGTGGCCGGGCGGCGCGTCGTCGTGGCGGACCGTGTGAGGATCGCGGGCGCAGGATGCGCAAGAGCGATCCGAAGACAGAGCGGCCCTCGCACGGGAAGTGCGAGGGCCGCGTGTCCGCCACGACGACGCGCCGCCCGGCCACCGCCGAGCCACCGAAGCCTAGAGCATGTTCGGATCGAGAGCGTCGCGGAGCCCATCACCGAGGTAGTTGATGGCGAGCACGGTGACGAGGATGCAGAGACCGGGGAAGATCGCGGCCCACGGCGCGATCGTGATGTTGGACTGCGCGTTGGCGAGCATGTTGCCCCACGACGCGGTCGGCGGCTGGATGCCGAAGCCGAGAAACGACAGCGTCGACTCCAGGATGATGACGTTGGCGACCTCGAGCGTCGCCTGGACGATGATCGGGGCGATCGCGTTCGGGAGAAGGTGCCGGAAGATGATGCGCCCGTCGCGGTTGCCGATGGCGCGCGCGGCTTCGGCGAACTCGCGCTCGCGCAGCGACAGGAACGACGCGCGCACGAGGCGTGCGACCGCGGGCCACGAGAGGCCGCCGATGATCAAGACGATGACGCCGAAGTTCAGCGCGGCCTTGTTCGACGTGCCGGCGACGATCGCGGTGAGCACGAGCAGCAGCGGCAGCAGCGGGATCGACAGCACGACGTCCGTGACGCGCATGATGATGAAGTCGATCCAGCCGCCGTAGTAGCCGGAGATCGCGCCGAGCAGCGTGCCGATCGAGATCTCCATGACGACCGCGAAGAACGCGACCGTCAGCGAGATGCGCGCGCCGAACATGAGGCGCGCGAGGAGGTCGCGGCCGTTCTCGTCCGTGCCGAGCAGGTGGCCGCCGATGCCGGGAGCGAGCGGATAGCCTTGCCAGTGCACCTGATCGATGAAGTTGGGATCGGGCCAGCCGACGAGCACGGCGAGCGGGTTCGCGAGGATCGCGATCAGCGCGATCAGCGCGATGACCGCGCCGCCGAGCAGCGCGATCTTGTGACGCCGGAAACGGCGCCAGACGGTGACGCGGCTCGGTGCGGCGTCATCGGCGACGATCGCACCGGGAGTCAGCGGAATCGACGCGGCCATGCGTGCGGACTACGTATACTTCACGCGCGGGTCGAGCCACGCGTACGCGACGTCGGCCAGCAAGTTGAAGAACACGACCAGGAACGAGATGAGCATCATGTAGCCCATCAGCAGTGCGAAGTCGAATTGCTGCAAGCCGTTGTAGAACAGCCGCCCCATCCCGGGCCAGGCGAAGATGTACTCGGTCACGACGGCGCCGCCGGCGAGGCCGGGAAGCGAGAGCGCGATCACCGTGACGAGCGGGATCAGCGCGTTCTTGAATCCGTGTTTCATGATGACGGCCAGACGCGAGACGCCCTTCGCCGCCGCCGTGCGCATGTAGTCCGTGCGGATCACCTCGAGCATCGAACTGCGCATGAAACGGCTCCACGTCGCGATGAAGAGCAGCGAGAGCACGATCGTGGGCAGGACGAGGTGCGTGAGGCGGTCGCCGAGGTCGAAGCTGTCCGACGCCGCGATGCCGGCCGACGGCAGCTGTAAGTGATAGCCGAACGCCGTAATGCCGACGACGGCGAACGCGAGCTGCAGCATCAGCGCGAACCAGAACACGGGCATCGACTGGCCGAAGAACGCGAACGTCGTGACGAGGTAGTCCACCCACGAGTACTGCTTGACGGCGCTGATGATCCCGGCGGTGACGCCGATGAGCAGCGAAAGGACGAACGCGGACGCCATCAGCTCGAGCGTCGCGGGCAGACGCTCGAGGATCGCCTGCGACACGTCCTCCGAGTTCGACGTCGACCAGCCGAAGTCGAAGTGCACGACGTGCCACAGCCAGTGAAGGTACTGGATGTAGACGGGCTGGTCGAGCCCGAGATTGTGCCGGAGGCGGTCGATGTCGGCCTGCGTGATGTGCGGGTTCTGCAGGTAGGGCGTGAGCGGCCCGCCCGGCGCCTTTTGCAGAATGCTGAACAGCACGATCGAGACGAGCAGCAGGAGCGGGATGTTCTGCAGCGTCCGGCGGACGACGTAGGTGAACAGCGGCGAGCCTCCCTCGTGGCGAAGCCGACGCGCCTTCCGGCCGCGCGGACCGGTTTCCCGCTAGCTTGCCGAGCCTGCAGCGTCGTTTAGACGATGCCCGGATCGAGTGCGTCGCGCAGGCCGTCGCCGAGCAAGTTCACACCCATCACCGCGGTGACGATCGCGAGCCCGGGGAACAGCGCGGTCCACCACGCCGTGTCGAGGTACTGCCGGCCGTCGGCGAGCATCCCGCCCCACGACGTCGTCGACGGCGGCACGCCGAGCCCGAGGAACGAAAGCGATGACTCGAGCACGATCGCGCGCGCGATCTCGAACGTGCCGAGCACGATCGCGACCGACGTGACGTTCGGGAAGAGGTGTCGCGCGAGGATGCGCGCCGGCGTCGCGCCCGCGGCCTCCGCCGCCGCGACGAAGTCGCGCTCCCGCAGGCTGAGCGTCTCCGCGCGCACGACGCGCACGTACTGCACCCACGACGTCACGCCGATCACGCCGATCACCGTCCACAAGCCGGGCCCGATCACCGCGACGACGGCGACGGCCAACAGCACGAGCGGAAACGCGAGCTGCACGTCGGTGACGCGCGCGATGACGGCGTCGACCCAGCCGCGGCGGTAGCCCGCGAGCAGGCCGGCCGTCACGCCGATCGTGCCGCCGATCGCAACGACGCAGATGCCGACGATTGCCGACACGCGCGAGCCCCAGATGATGCGCACGAGCACGTCGCGGCCGAGGTTGTCCGTGCCGAGCGGGTGTGCGCCCGAGCCGCCGGCGACCCACATCGGGGGCACGAGTGTCGCGGCGAGGTCCTGCGCGTTCGGATCGCCGCGCGCGATCAGGGGCGCGAAGATCGCGCAGACCGCGACGACCAGCACGATGCCGGCGCCGAGCCACGCCGCGGGATCGCGCAGCCTCATGCGTACCGGATCCGCGGATCGAGCACAGCGTACAGCAGGTCGACGACGAGGTTGAGCACGACGAAGATCGTCGCGGCGAGCAGCACGACCGCTTCGACGACGGGGAAGTCGCGCTCGAACACGGCCTGCACCGCGAGGCGCCCGACGCCGGGCCACGCGAACACCGTCTCGGTGATGATCGCGCCCGACAGCAGCGTGCCGAGCTCGACGCCGAGCTGCGTGACGATCGGCAGCCACGCGTTCCGCAGCGCGTGCCCGAGCGCGACGCGCGTCGCGGTGAGTCCCTTCGCGCGCGCCGTGCGCAGGTAATCGGCCGAGAGCAGGTCCAGCATCGCGGCGCGCGTGAGCCGCATCAGCTTCGCGGTCGAGAAGAACCCGAGCGTCGCCGCCGGCAGCACGACGTTTCGCCAGTCGCCGATACCGCCCGCGGGAAGCCAGCCGAGCCGTACGGCGAACAACAAGATCAGCATCAGGCCGATCCAGTACGTCGGCGCGCTCTGACCGATCAGCGCGACGACGCGCGCGCCGTAGTCGATGACGGTTCGCGGGTGCAGCGCCGACAGCACGCCGGCCGGCACGCCGATCAGCAGCACGATGGCGAAGGCGCTCCCCGCCAGCAGGATCGTCGCGGGCAGCCGTTCGAGCGCGAGCGACATCGCCGGCTCTTGGTGCCGCAGCGACACGCCGAGATCACCGTGCGCCGCGGCGAACGCGAACGAGCCGAACTGCACGACCAGCGGACGGTCGAACCCCTCCTCGTGGCGGAAGGCCTCGATCTCGGCGCGGGTCGCTTCGGGCGGCATCATGACGCTCGCCGGATCGCCGGTGAGGTGCAGGATGACGAAGACGACGATCGCGACGCCGACGAGTGCTCCGAGCGAACCGAACGCGCGCCGCGCGAGAAAAACGATCACGCGCTCGCGGCCGCCGTTACCTCAGCCGACGGACATCTCGTACGCGCGAATGAACTCATCGCCGCGCGGCGAGAAGTGCAGGCGCTTCGACGTCGCGTAGACATCCTGGTACTCGAACAGCACGATCCACGGCGCCTCGTCGTCCAAAATCGTCGCGATGCGCTTGTAGAGCGCCTTGCGCTTCACCGGATCGAGCTCGCCGCGCGCCTGCTCCGCGAGCTTGTCGATCTCAGGATTGCTGTAGCACGACAGCGGCGCATTCGACGTGAACAGCGCCGTGACGATACCGTCCGCGTCCGCCGACGGCTGGTTCCAGCCGAGCTCGTACATCGGCGTGAGCGCGCGGCGGTTCACCTCGTTGGAGTACGCCACCCATTCCTGCGGCCGCACCGTCGTCGCGATCCCGGCGGCGGACAGCTGTCCCGCGATCGCCTCGGCGATCTCGCGGTCGCGGTTGTACCGCCCGACCGGCGCGTTCAGCACGAGCGTGAGGCCTTTGCCGTCGGGATAGCCCGCCTTCGCCAGGAGCGCCTTCGCTTTGCCGAGATCGTGCTTGTAGCCCGGAATCGAGGGATCGTATCCGAAGTAGTTCGGCGGGATCGGCGAGGTCTGATCGAAGCCGCGGCCGCCGAGCACGTTCTTCACGATCGCCGGCACGTCGACGGCGTAGTTGATCGCCTGACGCACGAGCTTGTTCTGCTGCGGCCCCGGCTGCAGCGTGTTGAACGCGATGAACAGCTGGCGCAGGCTGCGTGTCGTCTCGAGCTTCGTGTTCGCGCCCGACGAGAGCTGATCGTAGTACTGCGAGGGCACGTTCGTGATCAAGTCGGTCGCGCCGGTGCGCAGCGCGGCAACGCGCGCGGCCGCCTCCGGGATCGGCTTGAACACGACGTGATCGATCTTCGGCCGGCCGCCCCACCACCGCCGGTTCGCGTCGAAGACGGCCTGGTCGTCGCGCTTCCACTCGCGCAGCACGTACGGGCCCGTGCCGACCGGGTGCTCGGCGATGTACGCGTTTCCTTTCGCGGCCACGTACTTCGCGTCGACGATGAAGACCGGGTTCTGCAGGCCGGCCGGAATCGCCGTCGGCGACTTGGATACGAAGCGTACAGTGTACGGGTCGGGCGTCTCGACGTGGTCGATGTCCGCGACGTACGGCGTCTGCCGCGACGTGTTGGCCGGGTTCTTGATCCACTCGATCGTGTACCGCACATCGCCGCTCGTGAAGGGATCGCCGTTCGAGAACGTCACACCGCGCCGCAGCTTGTACTCGATCGTCGTGGGGCTGAGGCGCTTCCACGAAACCGCGAGCCGCGGCTCGTACTCGCCCGGGCGGCTGCCGAAGTCGGCGAGCCGCTCGTAGACGTGCTGCACGACGTTGAACGTCGGCGTGATCGTCGTCGCGAGCGGGTTGAGCGTGTCGGCGTCCACGCCCTGCGTGATCGTCACCGTCGTGTCGGCGGCGCGCAGCGGGCTCGCGGGGGCGATTGCCAAGACGGCGCAGCCGAGAAGGACGAACGGGCGCTTCATCGTCCGCGCATACACCGGTGCCGAGCATGGGCCCTTCAGCGCCGAGGCGAACGGCAGCGGCCCGTGTTCGATCATCTGCCGGCGTCGTGCGCGACGCGCCCCTTGCTCGCCGCGGCGGCGGCGGCCGCGCTCGCGTTCACCGTGCCCGTACGCCCGGCATTCGCGACCGACGCGAGCACCGTCGTGATCTCGCAGGGTGTCGACGTCACGACGCTCGACCCCATCAAGTCGTCCGTCACGACGGACACGAACGTCCACGAGCAGATCTTCGACACGCTCGCGCGGCGGTCGGCGGACGGCGCGACGCTGATCCCGCAGCTGGCGACGTCGTGGAAGCGGATCCAGCCGACGGTGTGGGAGTTCAAGCTGCGCCGCGGCGTGTCGTTCTCGAACGGCGATCCGTTCACGAGTGCCGACGTGAAGTTCACGGTCGAGAAGATCCTCGAGCCCGCGTACAAGTCCCAACAGGTGCCGCGCGTCGACACGGTGGCGCGCATCGAGACGCCCGATCCGTACACCGTGCGGTTCGTCACGAAGCGGCCGACGCCGCTCGCACCGGCGATCACACGGCCCGTCGCGATCGTGGACGCGAAGTACTGGCGCGCGCACGACGACGCCTACATGGCGGAGCATCCGGTCGGCACCGGCGCATACGTGCTCGTCTCGTGGCGGCGTGACGACGCGCTCGAGCTCGCCGCGAACCCGAAGTACTGGGGCGGCGCGCCCAAGATCGAGCACGTCGTGTTCAAGCCCATCCCCGAGGCGGGGGCGCGCGTCGCCGCCCTGCGCACGGGCGCGACCGACCTCATCACGAACGTTCCGTTTCAGTACGCGACGCTTCTTGCGGGCGGCGCGAACACACGCATGGCGAGCGCGAAGAGCGTGCGCGTGCTCTACGTCATGTTCAACACGCTGCAGCCGGGGCCGCAGCAGAACGTGCTGGTGCGGCAGGCGCTGAACTACGCGATCGACGTGCCGGCGATCGTCAAAGGCGTGCTCGGCGGGCGCGCGTTCGAGCTGGGCGAGCCGATCCCGCCGAACTTCTTCGGGTACGACCCGTCGATCGCGCCGTACGAGCACGACGCCGCGAAAGCGAAGGCGCTCCTCGCGAAGGCGGGATACCCCGACGGAAAGGGACTTTCGCTCACGCTCTACGCGCCGCAGGCGCGCTACAACGGCGACAAGGAGGTCGCGCTCGCGATCGGCGGCCAGCTGCAGTCCGCCGGCGTGCACGTCGACGTGCGCACCGAGGAGTGGGGCACGTACTTCGCTCAGGCGCAGCAGCGGCGGCTCTCGCCGATGTTCATGCTCGGCTGGGGCAACATCACGTACGACGCGGACAACACGCTCAGCTCCGATCTGGCCTCGGACGGCCCGACGTCGACCTACGCGAACCCGGCGTTCGACAAGCTCGTCGACGCGGCGCGCTACGAGCTGGACCCGGTCAAGCGGAAGGCTCTCTACGCGAAGGCGCTGCGCATCGTCCACGACGACGCGCCGTGGCTCTTCCTCTTCCAGTACGAAGACCTGTACGCGACGTCGAAGCGGCTGCAATGGCAGCCGCGATCCGACGAGGCGATCTACTGCACGGAGATGCGCTTGCGATGAACGGCTCGGCCCCGACGGCCCAACTTTGGCCGAGCCGCGCGGTCGCGCGCTCGACGCGCGCGATGGTCGCATCGCCGCACGCGCTTGCGACGGCGGCGGGCGTCGACGTGCTGCGACGCGGCGGCAACGCCGTCGACGCGGCGATCGCGGCGAACGCGGTGCTGACCGTCGTCTATCCGGCGAGCTGCGGAATCGGCGGCGACGCGTTCTGGATCGTGCACGACCCGGCGACGCGCGCCGCCGACGCGCGCCCGCGCACGGTGGCGTATAACGCCAGCGGCCGCACGCCGCGCACGGCGTCGCTCGACGCGCTGCCGAACGGCGTGCTGCCCGAGCGCGGCGCGCTCACCGTCACCGTGCCCGGCGCCGTGCGCTCGTGGGAGGACGTCGCGCGCCTGCACGGCACGCGCGGTCTCGACGAGCTGTTGGCGCCCGCGGAACGCTATGCGCGGGACGGCTTCGCGATCACCGACGTCGTCGCGAACTACGCCGCGCTGAACGCGCCGATGCTCCGCCGCGACGCCGAAGCGGAACGCATCTTTCTGCGCCGCGGCGTTCCCCGCGCCGGCGACGTGCTGCGCAACCCCGATCTCGCCGAGACGATCGCCGCGATTCGCGCGCAGGGCGCCGACGCACTGTACACGGGCGCGATCGCGCGGCGCATCGTGCGCACGCTGCAGAGCGGCGGCAGCCGGATGACGCTGGACGATCTCGCGGCGCACCGCACCGAGATGACGGCGCCGCTGCGCATCGCGTGGAACGGCGGCGAGCTGCTCGCGCACCCGCCGAACTCGCAAGGCGCGCTGCTGCTGCTCGCGGCCGGCGCGCTGGCCGGTGACCGCGACGCCGACGAGCCGCTGTGGCACCACCTCGGCGTGGAGACGATGAAGCGCGCGATCGCGATCCGCGACGCGACGTTTCGCGATCCGGCATGGGGTCCCAGCGGGATCGAGGAGCGCCTTGCACCCGACGCGATGGCCGCGCTGCGCGCGTCGATCGATCCCGAGCGCGCGAGCCCGCGCGAGCACGTCCCGGACCGTGGCGGCACGATCTTTCTCTGCGCCGTCGACGAGAGCGGCATGGCGGTGTCCTTGATCGAGAGCCTCTACATGAACTTCGGCTCGGGTCTCGTCGCGGAAGGCACCGGTATCGTGCTTCAGAACCGCGGCGCGTACTTCTCGACGCAGCCCGGTCACCCGAACGCGTACGAAGGCGGAAAGCGTCCGGTCCATACGCTCTCACCGCCGATGTTCGTGCGCGACGGCGCGCCCGAGCTCGTGTTCGGCACGATGGGCGGCGACGGTCAGCCCCAGATTCAGCTGCAGTTTCTCCGTCAACTCGTCGACCGCGGACTGGACGTGCAGCAGGCCCTCGACCACCCGCGCTGGATCTACGGACGCCATCAGCTCACGGAGCGTCCGGACCTCGCCACGGGCGAGATGGTGCTGATCGAGTCGCGCATGCCGCGAGCGATCGTCGACGGCCTGATGCAACGCGGGCACGCCGTCGAAGCGCTCGGCCCGTACGAGAACGCCATGGGACACGCGCACGCGATCGCGATCGACCGCGAACGCGGCACGCTCGCGGGCGGCGCGGACCCGCGCGCCGACTCGCTCGCGCTGGGGCTCTGAGCGCGCGGCGCTTCAGAGCGCCGCGTTCCAGAACTTGAGCGCGGCGAAGCTGAGGCCCGTGACGACGAGCACGATACCGGCCCACAGTGCCGCCGACTCCTCCGCCGCGACGCCGAGACGTCGCCCGAGCGCGAGCCCGAGCGTGGTCGAGAGCACCGACGCGACGAAGATGCACGCGAGGCTGACGCTGAGCGGCGCGCCGATGTAGAGGATCGAGAACCCGATGCCGAGCGAGTCGAGGCTGATCGAGAGCGCGCCGAGGATCAGTCCCCAGCCGCGCGAGAGATCGAAGCCGCCGCCCTCCTCGGTTCCGTGTAGCGCTTCGTAGATCATGTAGCATCCGATGCCGAACAGCGCGGCGAAGCCGAGGTAGCCCGCGCCGTCGCCGAGCAGCGCACCAGCGGCGCGGCCGAGGAGCAGGCCGACGACGGTCATCGCAACCTCGGCGAACGCGAACGCGACGGCGATGCGCACCTTCACGGAAAGTGCGGCACCGCGCATGCCGACGCCGACCGAAACGGCGAACACGTCGAGCCCGAGCGAGAGCGCGACGAACACGACCTTGACGATCGCGCCGGCCGTCATGCGAAGTTCCGGCGGGTCAGCCGTGCAGGGTCGGGACGCCGGCGGTGCTCAGCACCGACTGCACCGCGGAGCGCAGCTGCGCGAGCGTGAACGGCTTGCTCAGGAACGCGTTCGCGCCCGCGTCGCGGGCGCGAACCTCCATCGCGTAGTTGCTGTGGCCGCTGATCATCAGTATCCCGATGGCCGCGCTCGCGCGGTTGCCGCGCACCTGCACGATCAGGTCGATGCCCGATATGCCGGGCAGCATGAAGTCGCTGATCAGCAGGTCGAACGGCGCGTCTTTCTGGATGTGAACCAGCGCACTCTCGGCGTCGTTGCACAGCGTGACGTCGTACGGTCCCTTGGCGAGAATCGTCTTGATGAGCATGCGGATCTCGGGATCGTCGTCGGCGACGAGGACGCGCCACGCCATGCACCGCCTGTTCCCGCTTCGCCGCGCGTCGCCACCAGTTCGACGGAAAAGAACGTGAAAAGCGAGCGTCGAACGCGGCCGCTTCGTGGCCCTTCTCGACGTGATCCAGCGGCCCGGCTTTCAGAAGCGGTTCTTCTTCCTCGCGAGGCGCTTCATCGCCGGCGAGACCGTCGACGAGGCGATGGACGCCGTAACCGCACTGAACGCGCAGGGCATGTCCGCGACGCTCGACTTCCTCGGCGAGGACGTCACGTCGCGCGCCGAGGCGGAGCGCACGCGGGACGCGTACTTCGAGCTGCTGCGCGCGATTCGCGTGCGCCGCGTCGACACGAACGTCTCGGTGAAGCTGAGCGCGATGGGACTGCTGATCGACGAGGATCTCGCGTACCACAACCTGGGCGCGGTGCTCGAGGCCGCCTCCGTGAACCGCGATCCGTTCGTTCGCATCGACATGGAAGGCTCGGCCGTGACCGACGTCACGCTGCGCATCTTCGAGCGCGCCTACGCCGAGACGAAACACGTGGGGCTCGTGCTGCAGGCGTACCTCAAGCGGACCGCGGCCGACGTCGCGCGCGCGATCGTGCTGGGCGCGCGCGTGCGGCTGTGCAAGGGCGCATACCGCGAGCCGCCCGAGACGGCGTACCAGGACATGTCCGTGATCCGCAGCCACTACCTGCGCTCCGCGGAAGCGCTGTTGGAGCGCGGTAACTATCCCGCGATCGCGACGCACGACGAGCGGATCATCGCGGCGGTCGAAGCATTCGTGCGCGAGCGCACGATCGGGCGCGAGCGGTTCGAGTTCCAGATGCTCTATGGGGTGCGCCCGGAGCTGCAGCGCCGGCTCGTCGCCGACGGCTATCGGCTGCGCGTGTACGTCCCGTACGGCACGCACTGGGCGGGCTATTTCTACCGGCGGGTGACCGAACGCCGCGAGAACTTGCTCTTCGCACTGCGTTCGCTGGTTGCGCGGTGACGACGCCTTCCTAGGACGGGCGGATTGCGCGAAGCGCGAACGCGACGGGTCCGCCGAAGGCGGACCCACTAGTCGTCGGCGAGCCGGACGACGTGCGTCATCCGGTCGCTCTCGACGAGGCGGCCCAGCGTCGCGAAGCCGCTCTCGATCTCGCCGAACACCGTGAAGTCGCGATCGAGGTGTAGCTGCGGTGAGATCGTGATGTAGAACTGCGTTCCGGCGGAATCGCGGATCGCGTGCGCGTTCGGCGGGTCGGTGTAGTTGAGGCCCATCGAGATGACGCCCGCGCGCTGCTCGAGCGGGCTCTCTTCGGCGGGGATCGTGTAGCCCGCGTCGCCCTCACCGTTGTCGTTCGGATCGCCGGTCTGGACGACGAAGTCCGGCACGATGCGGAACCACCGCAGGCCATCGTAGTAGCCGCGGTCGACGAGGTTCAAGAAGTTCGCGACCGTGAGCGGCGCCCACTCGGGGTAGAGCCGGACGACGATCGTGCCTTTCGTCGTCCCGATGCGCACGCGCGGGTGCGGCCCGGGCATCGGGCCGGTAAGGAGCGCGGGCGTGCTCGCGAGCAGCGGAAGATCCAGCCGCGCGTCGGCTGCGACGGGCTTGCGCGGCGGAGCGGACGCGGCCGGTCGCGGCAACGGCACCTCGGTGTTCTCCGGCGCGGGCGACGGCGTGACGATCTCCGGCGGGATCGCGCCGAGGTGGTCGGTCCGCTGGAGTCCCGCCAGCACCTTGATCGACTCGTATGCCTGCTCGCGCACCCGCCACGACGAATCGTTCAGCAGCGGACGGAGCTCGTCGAGGTCGCCGACGTTCTTCCGCCGCGCGACGAGGTCGGCGAACTGGATCCGCACGAGCTCGTCCGGGTCGGCGAGTCCCCGGTGTATCGCCTCCGGCGACGTCTGCGGAGCGAACGAGCGCCGCAGCGTCCACGCAGCATGCCGGCGGACCGCAGCGTCACCGTCGCCGGCCGCCGCACGCTCGAGGGCCGCGGCGATCTGCGCGGCGTTCGGGGCACCTGCCCAGGCGGACAGACTTATCTCACAGCGCGAGCGTACGATGGGGTCCGGGTCGTTCGCGGCCAGCCTCGTCAAGGTGTTCGCGAGTGTCCCGGCGCCCGGGTTGCCGGCCGCCTCGGCCCGCCATGCAGCGTCGCTCGCCGCGACGCGGACGGTGTCCGATCGGTCGGCGAGCCGGTCCGTCAGCAACTTGGTTTCGAGAGGTGCCTTAGCGGCCAAGAGACCATAGCCGAAAACGGCAAGAGCACGGACCGAAACGTTGCGGGCCGCGGTCGCGTTCCTTAAGGGCCCGGCCGCACGGATGTCTTCGGTTCTACCGAGCGCCAACGCCGCCCGCCCCGCCAATCTCGCGTCCCTCGACGCCAGCGCCGCGGTCAGCTCGTCGGAATACGTCCGGGTGCTCTCGAGCTCCACCAAACGCCGGTAACTCGTTTGCTCTCCTCGAGCAGCCGAAACCGGAGCGAGGACGCCGATCGCGGCTGCGACCGCCGCGACGGTGAGGACCGCACGAACCTCGTTCGCCGACGGCCGACGGCCGATAACGTTCATGGGTTCGCTTACGTTACTGAGACAGGTCGATTTTCATCCACGAGGTTCACCCCCCACATGTCAACCCCAGAACGCAAATCCGGCAGCGGTATGTCCGTCCGCGAGGCCGGCCAAAAAGGCGGCGAGACCGTCAAGAAAAAGTACGGTCCCGAGTTCTACGAGATGATCGGGCGCAAGGGCGGCCAGGCCACGAAGAAGGCGCACGGACACGCGTTCTACGAAGCGATCGGCAAGAAGGGCGGCAAGAAGGGCGGCGAGGCCACTCGCGACCGGTACGGCCCCGAGTTCTACGAGACGATCGGCCAGAAGGGCGGACAAAAGGTCAAAGCCCTGATCGAGCAAGGCAAGAAGGCGGCGGCAGAGGCCGCTGAGGCGGAGAAGCGAGCGAGCTAAGAGGATGGCCGGCATTCGCCGGGTGGCCGTCCTCGCCGCGGCTCTCCTGCTTCTGACCGAAGCGTGGGCGACCGCCGAATCCCCGCCGCAGCATGCGCTGCCGACGGGAACGGCGGTCGTCTTCGTGACCGACGCGCCGCTCGATGCCGGGCGCCGCGAAGGCGGCGTCGTGAGCGTGCACCTGCGCGACCCCCTCGTGTTCGAGGGCGCCGTGCTCGCGCCGGCCGGGGCGAAGGCGCAGATCGTCGTCGGCAGCGCGCCTGCCGCGAACGGCAAACGCCGTCCGGTCTACACGATCGAGCGCTTCACGATCAACGCCGGCCTGCTGCCGGTTCGCGCCGCCGAGCCCATCGTTCCGCCGCTGCCGTCGGGCACGCAGGTCGCCGCGAGGACCGAAGCCGAGGTCGACCACCTCGGCAACCGCTGGTCGGTCAGGCTTCCGTTCCCGTTCGCGCTCGGGGGCGATTCGCCGGCATCGGCCTACACGCCGACACCCGCGCGGACGCCTCCGCCGTTCACGATCAACACGCGCGGCCGCCGCGGAGCGACGCCGCCGCCGACCCCCTCGCCGACGACCACCCCGACACCGGCGCCGGCCGAGACTCCGTACGTGCCGGCACCGGCGCCGAGCGCCTCGCCCTAACGAAGAGACCCGCGCTGCGAACGCGAACGGCATCGCATGATGCATCGCCGTTCGTTGATTCCGCTTGGGCTCGTCCTCGCGCTGAGCGCGTTCGGCGCACGCGCGGCCGTCGCGCAGATGTCCATGCCGACGGCCACTCCGGCACCCGCGCCGACCGCCGCACCGTCGCCGAACGCGGCGGAAGCGACGTTCTTACGCCGCATCATGACGAACTTGCCGAAGCGGTACGCGAGCCCGCAGGCGGCGATCGCCGCCGGCTGGGTGCGCTACTCGAACGAAGACCGCACCGGTGCGATCAGCTACGTCAACACGAAGTACTGGGACACGACCGATCCCGATCTGCCGGCGCAGCTCTGGTACGACGTGAACGGCCGACTCATCGGCGCGGACTTCAGCATTCCGAAAGCCGAGTCCGTGACCGGACCGCCGAACCGCTTCGGCATCGATCCGTCGCGCTGGATCACGATCAACGCGCACGTGCACTATGTGCTGCGCAACGCGAACGGAACGTATTCCTACGGTAAGGCGATTCAGGCGCAGCGCTACGGCACCGCGAACAACGGCGACTTCTCGCACCCGACCGCCGCAGGTCTCGTCGCGGCGAAGGCCGTGACCGACCCCGCGACGGTGTCGTTCGTGTTCCTCTATCCCGCGATCTACGACGTCTCGGTCTGGGTCGTGCCGAACCCGCTCGGCCAGTTCGCCGACAAGAACCCGAACGTGATCCCGAGCCCGCACGCAGGCCGCGGCGAAGACATGTAGATCAGCGTTCGCGGCTCATTGCGTGCCGTCGGAGGTTCCGTCGCGCGTGAAAGAAGTCGCCGTCCGTGACCTCGTCGGGACGAGGCTCGGAGCGGCGTTCCGCCGGGAGAACATCGTACCGCGGAATGTGCTTGGAACAATGGATGTACGCCTCGTGCACCGTGACTTCGACCCAGTGCTCGAGCGGCGATTCACCCTTTTTGTTCGCGTGGGCGAGCGGCCGGCTTTCGCCGTAGACCGCCGGGTCGTGGTGCACGCGGACCGAGCCGTTCACGTGCAGGCCGACACGTGTGCCGGTAAAATCGACGAACAGCAGTCCGACGTGGGCGTTCTCGCTCATGTTGCCGAGGCTTGCCATGACGCCGTTCCCGCGATACTCCGGGTACAGCAGCGTCCGCTCGTCGAGCACACGAACGAAGCCGACCTCGCCCGCGCGGAGCGTCGCGTCGCAATTCCCTTCGCCGTCGGCGGTGGATATGAACATGAGATCGCGCTGCGCGATGAAGTCGCGCATCACGTCGTTCACGTGATCCAGCACTTGGTTGGCGTAGAATTTCTCGGCGCGCTTCGCCGTCCCGAGGCGTTCTTGCAGCAGTCGCTCACCGCGCGATCCTGCGCCTCGCAGCTCCGTCCCTATGTCGATCACGATCCCTCGCAGCTGGGTTGACCGTCGCATCCGTGTCGGCGGCTTCTCCGTTGTATCATCGACCTGCCGCGATCGGAATACGGGCTGACGCAATCTTGACAGCGGGGAGACGCCGCGTTCGCTCAGGAATGCCGCGCGCGCGCCGACTTTCGATATGAGCGTGACGCGTGCGCCGGGCGGACCGGACGGCAGGTCACGGCGTGAAAAGGACTTCAGCATGTCGCAGACACGGATCTATCGCGATCAGCACTCGCGTCTTCGGGAACTCGCCGCCGCGATGCTCCGGCTCGCGGAGACGGCTCCGGCCGCAGAGCATCGCACGGCGCTCGCGAAGCTCGCCGGCTCGGTGAAGATGCACCTCAAGGGCGAGGACGACAGCCTCTACCCGCGGCTGCTCTCGCACAAAGACTCGGACGTCCGGGACAAGGCCGCCGCGCTCAAAACGAGCATGGGGGCACTGGCCGCGACGTTCGGCGGATTCTACGAGCGCTGGATCAAGCCCGGCGCGATCGACGCCGATACACGGGGCTACCTCGCAGAGATGCGCGGCGTGATCGATGCGCTCGCGAAGCGCATGGATCTCGAAGACCGCGAGCTCTACGACCTCGCCGACCGTACCCTCGCCGCGGCCTGATATCGTGCTGACCGCGATGCGGCGCCTCCTCAACCCGCAGATGCAGGAGGATGCGCCGCGCGCGGTCCCCGGTCCGGTCGTGCACGCGCCCGTCACGCCGCCGTCCCCGAGCCTTCCGGCGCGCGTGCGCGAGGCGATCGAGCGGGTGACGCGCGGACTGAACCTCGTGGCGAACACGATTCTCCAGTCCGCCGACGAGACGCGCGCCGCGGTCCAGCACGTCAGCGACGTCGTCGACCGCCTCGCGCGTGGTGCACGCGAGCAGGCGACGACGATGGAAGGGGCGGGCGCGGGTGCCGACAACGTCGCGATCTCCGCTGCGGAAATCGAGAGCGGCGCGGGCGAGCAAGTGCGCGTCGTGCGCAGTGCGGTCGATGCCGTCGCGCAGCTCGACGTCGGCATCGCGGCGCTCTCCGAGCACGGAGCGACGCTCGCGGCGCGAGCCAATGCGGTCCGCAAAGATGCATCAGGCGGAGCGAGCGCCGCACGCGCGGCCGCGGAGGCGCTCACGCAACTCCGAACGTCGACCGGCGAAGTCGAGACCGTGATGAGCTCGCTCGAGCGCCGCAGCGTCGACGTCGGATCCATTCTCGAGGCGATCGACGCGATCGCCGACCAGACGAACCTGCTCGCGCTCAACGCCGCGATCGAGGCTGCGCGCGCCGGCGACGCCGGACGCGGCTTTGCCGTCGTCGCGGACGAGGTGCGCCGTCTCGCCGATCGCGCGCGCGTCTCGACGCGGGAGATAGGCGAGATTCTCGGCGCAATCCGGCAGGACGCGACGTCCGCGGCAACTTTGGTGCGCGGAACCACCCGGGTCCTCGCCGACGGAACCGAGCGGTCACGCCAGGCGGCCGAGGCGCTCCACCTCGTCGATCAAGCGATCGGCGAAACCGCGATCATCGCCGACGAAGTCGCCAGTCAGGTTTCCGAAATGTCGACCCTCTCGTCGACGCTGTCCCGTGACATGACGAACGTCGGCTCGATCGCGGAGCTGAACGCCGCGGCAGCGGCGGAGCTCGTCGCCACCGCGCGGGACGTCGGCACGATGGTGGAGGGAGCAGCCCGCAGCGCCGAAGCCATGGCCTCGGATGCGGAGGCCGCGGCCGCATCCACGGCCGAGTTGGCCGCCCAGTCGATGCATCGCGATACGAGTGCGGAAGATCTGCTCGCGCACGCGGTCGTGCTCACCGAGGCGCTGCAGGACTGAGCCGCCGCCGGCGCGGCGATCCGCCTATTCGTTGCTCCAGTAGTCCTTGAGCGCTTTGCCGCGGCTCGGGTGGCGCAGCTTGCGCAGCGCTTTCGCTTCGATCTGCCGGATGCGCTCGCGCGTCACGCCGAACTCCTGACCGACTTCTTCCAGCGTGCGCTGGTGGCCGTCCTCGAGCCCGAACCGCAGCACGAGCACCTTGCGCTCCCGCTCGGTCAAGTTCTTGAGCACGTCCTGCATCTTCTCTTTGAGCAGCATGACGGACGCGGCTTCGGCCGGTGCGACCGCTTCCTGGTCCTCGATGAAGTCGCCGAGGTGCGAATCTTCCTCTTCGCCGATCGGCGTCTCGAGCGAGATCGGCTCCTGCGAGATCTTGATGACCTCGCGCACCTTCTCGGGCGTGAGGCCCATCTCGTTCGCGATCTCCTCGACCGTCGGATCGCGACCCAGCTCTTGCAGCAGCTGGCGGCTGATCTTGATGAGACGGTTGATCGTCTCGACCATGTGGACCGGGATGCGGATCGTGCGCGCCTGATCGGCGAGCGCGCGCGTGATCGCCTGACGGATCCACCACGTCGCGTACGTGGAGAACTTGTAGCCCTTGCGGTAGTCGAACTTCTCGACGGCGCGGATCAGGCCGAGATTGCCCTCTTGGATGAGGTCGAGGAACAGCATGCCGCGGCCGACGTACTTCTTCGCGATGGAGACGACGAGGCGAAGGTTCGCTTCGGTGAGCTTGCGCTTCGAGTCTTCACCGTGGAAGACGATCGCGTTGTCGGCGGTGCCGTTCTTGAGCAGTTCTTTCTCGCCGGCTTCGATCGCCATCGCGAGACGGCGCTCGTCGTCCATCGACAGCAGCGGAACGCGGCCGATCTCCTTGAGGTACATCCGGACCGGGTCGTCGAGCGCGAGGCCCGCGGGCATCGCGACCTCGTCCGTGTCCTCCCGATCGGCCGGCTTGTCGTCCTTCGTTTGCTCTTCGACGATCTCGATGCCGAGCGACGCGATCTCTTCGAGCAGATCGTCCATGCGCTCGGGCGCGACGTCCTCGACGTTGTCGAAGACCGCGTTGATCTCTTCGTACGTGAGCGTGCCGCGCTTCTTGCCGACGGCGAGGAGCTTCTTGATCGAATCGTCGAGCGAGAGCTGCGGCGTCTCGGCGGCGGCGGCGGCGGTTTTCTTCGTGCGGGCCATGCTGGTCTCACCCCCTTTCCGGGGTCATCCTTTCAGTTCGGCGGCAAGTGCCGCGTGCTCTGCGCGGAGGTCGGCCGGAACGGATTCTTGCGCCTCGATCAGGCGGTCGATCCGTTGTCCCACCTCGCGGTAACGGAGGCTTGCGTCATCGCGCGCGAAACGCGCGACGACGCGGTCGAGTTTCGCTCGCCGTTCCTCGGGATCGTCCAACCGAACGAGGCCCGAGACGGACGCGAGCGCAGCTACCGCGTCTTCATCACCTGCAAACACGGCCAGAACATCGGACGGTTGCGCTAGCGAGGAAGCGTGCCCGCGCAGGGTCTCCCACACGCGGCGCAGCTGCGGATGCTCGAATCGCTCGGACGGGATGCGCTGGGCGTACTCGCCGACGAGCGCAGGATCGTCGAGCACGAGCGCGATCACTTCCCGCTCGAACGACGGGCGCTCGACCGTCGAAGGATCGAAGTGCCGCGAGCCGTTGCCGTTCTGCCCCGCGGTGCGCGGCGCGAAGTGCGTCGGGCTGATCAGCAGACGAGCCCTCCGCAGATCGTCGGCAGAAAGACCGAGCCGCCCGGCGGCATAGACGCGCCAACGATCCTGCTCTTCGGGCGGCGCGAGCCGGCGAATCGTCTCTTCCGCCCAGCGCGCCATCGCCGCACCGGACGTCCGGTCGCCGCGGCGCGCGATCTCCGCGTCGATCTTGAGCTGTGTCGCGGGGATCGGGTGATCGAGCAGCGCCTGGAACGCCCCAGCACCGTTGCGGCGCACGAACTCATCGGGATCCTTGCCGTCGGGGACCCGCAGCGCCCACGCCGTCACGCCCTCCGCCGCCAGCGTGTCGATCGACTTGAGGGCGGCGTCGACGCCGGCCGAGTCCGCGTCGAAGCAGAGGATCACGCGCGACGCAACCTTCCGAAGCTCGTGCGCCTGCTCCGGCGTGAACGCCGTACCGAGCGCGGCGACCGCGTTCGTGAAGCCGGCCTGGTGCAGCGCGATGCAGTCGAGATAGCCCTCGACGACGATCGCGGTATCTTCGCGCGCGGCCGCGCGCCGCGCGACGTTGAGGGCGAACAGATATCGCCCTTTCGTGTAGACCGGCGTCGTCGACGTGTTGAGGTACTTCGGCTCCGCATCGCCGAGCGCGCGCCCGCCGAACGCGATCGTCTCGCCCGTCGTCGAGAGCGTCGGGATCATCAGACGGTCGCGGTAGAAGTCGCGGTATCCGCCGCGGTCGTTCGGTTTGATCAGCCCGGCCGTCACCGCGATCTCGGGCGGGACGTCGTTCCGCCGCAGCTCGCCGACCAGGCCTTCCCATCCGGACGGCGCGTACCCCAGCGCGAACGACTCGATCGTCGCGTCCGTGAGGCCGCGGCCGGCGCAGTACGCGCGCGCGCTCTCGCCCTCGCGCGCCTCGCGCAGCATGCGGTGAAAGAATGCGCGCGCGACATCGTTCGCGTGGTAGATCGCCTCGCGCTCGCTGCGCATGCGCGCGACGCGCGGGTTCTCCTCCTCGAGCTCGACGCCGTAGCGCTTGCCGAGGATGCGCATCGCGTCGACGAACCCGACGTTCTCGTGCTTCTGCACGAACGTCAGCACGTCACCGCCGGCGCCGCAGCCGAAGCACTTGAAGAACCCGCGGTCCGGATGCACGTGGAACGACGGCGACTTCTCACCGTGGAACGGGCACAGTCCGACCAGGTCGTTGCCCCGCTTGCGCAGCGCGACGCCGTAGGACTGGATGACCTCGCCGATGTCGGCGCGCGCGTGTACCTCGCGCTTCGCACCGTCGTCGATCCGCACGGAACGTACGTTCGACGCGCCACGCGATTCAGACTGCCGGGTTATCCACAGGTGTCGGGCAGGGCGCGCCTCGTCAGCGCGACTCGACGATGAACTGGTACGATACCTGCACCTTCGTCTTGAAGTTGTCGGCGGATACGGTTTGGCGCAGGACGACGTCGATCCAGTTGCCCGAGATGTAGTTCGCTCCGGGCGTCATCTGCTGCATGTACGCGAGCACGCCGCCGTTGAACTCGGCGGTGTTGAAATGCACGCCCGCCGCGACCGAGTGCGCCATGTACACGCGAATCTCGGTCGTGAACATGTCTCCCCCGCGCGCCTGCGTGAAGTCGACCCAGCCGGTGAGGTCGAACGCGCCGGTCTTCACGCGGACGACGCGAGCGTCGCTCGCGCTCTGCGGCGACCAGACGTTGTCCGCGTACACGTAGATCTTCTTGAGCCGCGAGTCGCTCTCGACCGGCACGCTTTCCTGAGGCAGGCCCTCGTCGATCGATCCCGGCGGCGCCGCGAGCGCGACCGGATCGTACGCCGGGCCGCGCACGAATTCGTTTGCCACGGCCGCACGCTTCCGCCCGCTCGCTCGGAACCCTGGTTCGACCGACGGGGCGACATGCTTCGGTTCCCGAACGCGGCGGCATGCGCGCACGCGTCGTGGCCGCAGCCGTCGCTCTCGCGTACGCGGCCCTCCTCCCCGCGCCCGTGCGCGCGGACCCTGCTCGCGTCATCGACGTTCCGACGCGTCCCGGCGTCACGGAGCGCGCCGAGACGCACTTGCCGGCGCGGCTGATCGGCACGAGCCGCGGGACGCAGTCGGTCGCGTTCTTCGCAACGCAGGTGCCGCATCCGAGCGACGGCGGCGCGGACGGCATCGTGCTCACGTCGACGATCCTCGTCGGATCGAACGCGCAGGACCGCGCCGTCCCGCGGATGCCGCTCGAGAACCTCGCCGTGCCGGTCCTCGTCGTTCACCACGAGCACGACGGCTGCAGACCGTGTCCGTTCGCCGACGTGCCGCGCCTCACGGCGCTGCTCGGCGCGCCGCCGCGCAGCCGAATGCTCGCGGTCGACGGCGGCACGAACTCCGGCGATCCGTGCGAAGCGCAGGCGTATCACGGCTTCAAGGGCATCGAAGCGAACGTCGTTGAGCTGATGGCCGACTGGATCGCCACCGGCGATGCGCGACGCTGACGCCACGCGCGCGAAGCGCGTCTACGATCCCATTCACCGCTTCATCGAGCTCGACGCCGGCGAGGTCGCCCTGCTCAACACCGCCGCCATGCAGCGGCTGCGCCGGCTGCGGCAGCTCGGGCTCGCCTACCTCGCGTTCCCGTCGGCGGAACACTCGCGCTTCTCGCATGCCCTCGGCGCGCTCGCGATCGGCACGCGCGCGTTCGACGCGCTGCGCGTGCACTCGCCCGAAGCGTTCGACTCCGCGGCGGATATCGCCGCGCGGCGCCGCCTGCTGCGTGCGAGCCTGCTGCTGCACGACGTCGGCCACGGGCCGTTCTCGCACGCCTGCGAGACCGTGCTGGGAATGCGGCACGAGGCGCGCACCGCCGCGATCCTCGCCTTGCCGGCGGTGCGCGACGGCCTCGCCGCGATGGACGTCGACGCGGGCGACGTGCTCGCGCTGATCACCGGCAGCAGCGCGGCCGATCCGGTGCTGCGCGAGCTCGTCAGCGGCCCGAACCTCGATGCGGACCGCATGGACTACCTGCTGCGCGACACGTACTTCACGGGCGTCGCGGGCGGCACGTACGACGCGGAGCAGCTGATCGAGTCGCTACGTGTGCTCGAAGTGGACGGGCGGCCGCAGCTCGGCGTCGAGGGCCGCGGCGTGGTCGCGCTCGAATCGTTCGTGCTCGCGCGCTACATGATGTTCGCGACGGTGTACTTTCACCACACGACGCGCGCGTTCGAGCGGGTGCTGCAGGACGTGCTGCGCCGGCTGTGGCCGGATCCGCGCGAGCTCGACGACATCGTCGAGTTCCTCGCGTGGGACGATTTCCGCGTCATCGACGCACTGCGCCCGCTCGAAGGCGAAGGCGTGCGCGCGCTGCGCGAGCGCCGCACGCTGTACGGCCTCGCCGCGGAGTTCAACGCCGAGCGCGACCTGCGCGCGTTCGAGCTGTGCGAGGACGCGCTGCGCGCGCGCTGGGGCGACGGCGTGTGGAGCGACTCGCAGGAGCAGCTGCTGCACCGCCTTCCGCTCGGGACCGCGGATGCGCCCACGGTACGGGTCCGGCTGATGGGGCGGATCGTCGACGCGCGCGCGGCGTCCGATCTGATCGCGAAGCTCTCCGGAAAGGCCTACTGGCGCAAGCTCTTCGTGCGCACGGACGCGGCGTCGGTCGCCGAGGCGCGCGCGGTGTGCGCGGACATCATCGCGACCGGCGAACAGCCGCGCCTGCTGTAGCGCTAACTCATTCCGCGTTCGGGCGTGCCGCGCGAGGCGCGATTCGCCGCGCAGACGTCATGTCCGCACGCGCACGACGTCTCGAGCGACGCGCTGCCGCGCTCGACGTCGGCCATCTCGATCGTGTTCGCGCCGCACCACTCGTGGCACGGTCCCGCGCTGACGAGGTCGTTGCAGCCGCACGCGGCGTTGATGCACTGATGGGCGGGTGCGAGCGGCGGCTCGATGGAAGCGCTCATAGCGCTCGTTGTACCCCGCAAAGCTCATTCGGATGGCGCTCGGCGGAGGGCTCGCTCGCCCTTACCCCGCGCGGTCCGCTTCAAACGCTGCGGGGTCCACGAACTTTTCCACACCGTCCACCGTACGAGCGAGCGATTCATGAATCGAATGGGGCTTTCGCGGCGCACGTTCGTCGCGGCCGGCGGCGCTGCCGCCGCGTTGGCGTCGTCGAGCGCGGCAGCGGCCGCGCCGGCGCTCACGCCGGAGCAGGTCGCGGAGATACATCGCCTCGCGTCCGGCGTTCCGTTCCGGTTCGACGTGGGTGCATTCAGAACGGTCGTGCGGCGCTCGAGCGCGCACCGGCAGGTGTTCGCCGCGACCGGTACGTGGCAAGGCGGCGTCGACGCCCTTACGCACATGCGGCGTTCCCTCGAGTCGTATGCTGATCCGCTCGGATTCAATGCGGGATCGGGAAGCCTGCACGTCGCCTGCGTGATGTTCGAGGGCGACTCGGGACTCGTGGCGCTCGACGACGCGATGTACGCGAAGTATCCGATCTTCGTCATCGCCGAGCGTCGAATGCATCCGGAGACGACGCAATATGCCGAGTACGCGAAGACCGTTCACGACAATCCGAGCTCGTCGGACTACCGTCTCCTCGCGCAAGCGTACGGGGCCTCGTTCTTCGTCTGCAACAACGCGCTGAGCGGTCTGGCGTACGACGTGGCGCGCGAAACGACGCCGGGCGATACGGCGGTCACCCGCGATCGCGTCGTATCGATCCACGGCGAGATGGTGCGCCATTTCCTGCCGAACACGATGCTCGTGCCGACGGGCGTCGCGGCGATGAACGCGATCCAGGAGGAGCGCTTTACGCTCCTTCCGGGATGACGACGCCGCGCGCGCTTACGTCGAAGCGTGCGTCTTCACGAGCGCCGGGAAGCGCTTGTGGAGCTCCGCGAGCTTGGGCAGATCGTTGTAGACGACGTACGGATCGTCGGGATTCCGCTGCACGAAGTGCTGGTGGTAAGCCTCGGCCGGATAGAAGGCGACCAGGGACACGACTTTCGTCACGATCGGCGCCGCATACGCGTGCTGCGCCGTGAGCTCGCGAATCATCGCGTCGGCGTCGCGCCGCTGCGCGTCGTTGGCATAGAAGATCGCCGAGCGGTACTGCGTGCCGTGATCCGGTCCTTGGTAGTTCAGCTCGGTCGGGTCGTGCGCGACGGTGAAGAACACGCGCAGCAGATCCCGGTACGAGACGACCGAAGGGTCGTACGTGACCTCGACGGATTCCGCGTGGCCGGTGGTGCCGGTGCTCACCACCTCGTAGTGCGCCGTCGCCGCCGCGCCGCCGGAGAAGCCCGCGACCGCGTCGCTCACGCCCCGCACCTGCTCGAACACGGCCTCGACGCCCCAGAAGCAGCCGCCGGCGAAGACCGCCTTCTCCCGATGCGGGGTCGCCGCGCCGGCGGCGCCCGGGACGAGGCCGGCAACGAGGCCGGCGGCAAGGAGGGCGGTACGAAAGGCGCTCACGGTCGACACAACGCCCACGCTACCACGCCGGTTTTCGCGACGCCGCAAGCCGGCTTACGTTTCGGGCGCGCGGACGGTTTGACGCCGAGCCTTCGCTCGTGGTAAGACCGACCTTTCCGGAGAGCACGATGACGAGCGCCCAGGCCGCCGGCGGCGAGCGGCCCGCCCCACTCCTCACCATGACGGCCGCCTTCGAGGGCATCGAAGGCTCGTACTCGCACGCCGTGCTCGAGCACTACGCCGCGCGGCGCGGCGTCGTCTTCGTGCCGCTCGGGTGCCCGTCGTACCGCGCGGTCGCGCACGCCGTGCTCGCCGGCCGCGCCGACCTCGGCCTGCTGCCGATCGACAACGCGATCGCGGGAACGATCCGCGAAGGCTACGACGCCCTCGGCGAGTACGAGCTCGACCTCCTCGCCGAGATCACGTGGCGGATGGATCATCGGCTGCTCGCCGTCGCGGGCGCGACGATCGAAGGCCTGCGCGAGATCGACTCCCATCCCGTGGTCCTCGCCGAGTGCGGGCGGTTTCTCGGCACGCTTGCCGACGTGCGCCGCGTTCCGGTGCCGGACACCGGCATCGCCGCGCGCGACGTCGCCGCGGCCGGCGACCCGGCCCGCGGCGCGATCGCGTCGGCCGACGCGGCCCGCCGCTACGGCCTGATCCAGCTGGCCGACACGATCGCCGATCACCCCGACAACTTCACGCGTTTCGTGCTCTTCCGCGCGCCCAAGGCGAGCGGACCGGCCGCCGAGTTCGAGCCCGCGGAAGACTTCGCGAACCGCAAGACGTCCCTGATCTTCTCCGTCGCGGACGAGCCCGGTGCGCTCGGCCGCTGCCTCTCCGTGCTCGGCGCGCACGGCCTGAACGTCTCGAAGCTCGACTCGAAGACGCGGCTCGGCGCCCGCGGACAGTCCTCGTTCTACGCCGACGTCGACGGCGACGTGCGCGACGAGCGTTTCGCGGACGCGCTGCGCGCGCTGCGCAACGTGACGGTCGGGCTGCACGTGATCGGCAGCTACGACGCGTCGAGCGCACCGCCGCGCGCGGCGCGCACGTCGCCGATCGTCGTCGACGCGGCGCCCGCCGTCGTGCCGAAGCCGGACAAGGTCGCCTTCCCGAAGGCGCAGCGCGCCGACCACCACGTGCGGGCGCGCGTGATGATCCGCGACGTCGCGGTCGGCGACGGCACGTTCGTCGTGATCGCCGGCCCGTGCAGCGTCGAGTCGCGCGATCAGATCATCGCGACCGCCGATGCGGTCTCGCGCGCGGGCGCGCTGATGCTGCGCGGCGGCGCATTCAAGCCGCGCACGTCGCCGTACGCGTTCCAGGGTCTGGGCTGGGAAGGCGTGGCGCTGCTGGCCGAAGCGAGCCGTGCGACGGGCCTGCCGACCGTGAGCGAGGTGATGAGCATCGACCAGGTCGAGCGGATGGCGGCGTCGGTCGACGTCCTGCAGATCGGCGCGCGCAACATGCAGAACTTCGATCTGCTCAAAGCGGTCGGCAAGACCGAACGGCCGATCCTGCTCAAACGCGGGATGGCGGCGTCGATCGACGAACTGATCGCGGCGGCTGAGTACGTCTTGAGCGAAGGCAATCCGAACGTGATCCTGTGCGAGCGCGGCATCCGCACATTCGAAACCTCGACGCGCAACACGCTCGATCTCTCCGCGATCCCCGTGCTGCGCGAGCGCACGCACCTGCCGGTGATCGTCGATCCCTCGCACGGCGTCGGCGTGCGGCGATGGATCGCCCCCCTGTGCCGCGCGGCGAAGGCCGTCGGCGCGCACGGGCTGCTGCTCGAAGTCCATCCCAACCCCGCGGAAGCGAAGTGCGACGCCGATCAGGCGCTCACGTTCGCCGACTTCGAGGGCATCATGCGCGAGCTCGCCGGCGTTCCGCTCTCGCCGTGACGCCGGGGGAGCGGGCGGCGCTCATCGAAGCTCAGCCGCCCGCTTCGCCTTCGCCCCGGAGAATCGATGTCATGAGCGTGACCGCAGCCGCACCCGTACGCACCTCCACGCCGTCGCCGGAGGAGTGGCAGGCTCGCGTCGACCTCGCCGCGGCGTACCGGCTCGTTGCGCACTACGGGTGGGACGACCTCATCTTCACGCACATCTCCGCGCGCGTGCCCGGACCCGAGCACCACTTCCTCATCAACCCGTACGGCATGCTGTTCAGCGAGATCACCGCATCGAGCCTCGTGAAGGTCGATCTCGAGGGCACGATCGTCGGGCCGACGCAGTACGCGGTCAACCCCGCCGGCTTCACGATCCACAGCGCGGTGCACGAGGCGCGCGAGGACGCCGGCTGCGTGTTGCACGTGCACACGGTCACCGGCGTCGCCGTGTCGTGTCAGGAGCAAGGGCTGCTTCCGCTCACGCAGACGGCGATGCTGTTCGGCGACCAGCTCGCGTACCACGGCTACGAAGGTCTCGCGCTGATGCTCGACGAGCGGCCGCGGCTCGTGGCCGACCTTGGTGCGAAGAACGCGATGCTGCTGCGCAACCACGGCACGCTCACCGTCGGCACGTCCGTGGCGCGAGCGTTCAACACGATGTATCTGCTCGAGCGCGCGTGCGCGATGCAGATCGCCGCCCAGTCGGGCGGCACGCCGCTGCACCACCCGACGCCGGAAGCGCAGGCCGTGGTGCGCGCGCAAGCGCAGCACGGGCTCACCGGGAAGGAACCGGAGCTCGCGTGGGCCGCGCAGCTGCGCATGCTCGACCGAATCGACCCGAGCTACAAGACCTGACCGCGCGCGGCGCATGACCGTTCGCACGCAGTTCCCCGACGAGTCGGTCGAGGGCCGCTTCGTCCGCCAGAACGACGCGTTTCGCGAGTGGGTGCGCGCGGACGGGTCGACCGCGTACGGGCCGGAGTTCGGACGGTACCACCTCTACGTGTCGTACGCGTGCCCGTGGGCGCACCGCACGATCATCGTGCGCAGACTCAAGGGACTCGAGGACGCGATCGGCATGAGCGTCGTCGACCCGATCCGGGACGACCTCGGCTGGGCGTTCCGCCGCGTCGACGGCGCGACGACCGGCGATCCGGTGAATGGCTTCGCGTACCTCGCCGACGCGTATGCGGCGACCGACCCGCACTACCGCGGCCGCGTGACCGTCCCGGTGCTGTGGGACACGCGGACGCAGCGCATCGTCAGCAACTCCGACGACGACATCATGCGCATGCTCGAAACCGAGTTCGACCCGCTCGCGCGGCACGACCTCGACCTCTATCCGCACGCGCACCGCCGCGCGATCGACGAGCTGAACGAGCTGATCTACGAGCGCGTCAACAACGGCGTGTACAAAGCCGGGTTCGCCTCGACGCAGGCGGCCTACGAGCCGCCGGTCCGCGCGCTCTTCGAGGCGCTCGACATGCTGGACGCACGCCTCGCGGGCCGGCGGTATCTCTTCGGAAACGCGCCGGTGGAAACCGACTGGCGGCTCTTCGTGACGCTCGTGCGTTTCGACGCCGTGTATGTCGGCCACTTCAAATGCAACCTGCGCCGCATCGCGGAGTACCCGAACCTCTCGGGCTATTTGCGCGACCTCTACCAAATCCGCGGCATCGCGGCGACGGTCAATTTCGATCACATCAAACGGCACTACTACATGACGCACGACGAGATCAACCCGACGCGCATCGTCCCGCTCGGTCCGATGTTGGACTTGACCGCTCCGCACGGCCGCGATAGCATCACTCCCTGACCCTTCGGAGGAAACCTCGACGAATGGCTGCCAGCAAGAAGAGGCCGATTCACAAGAAGACCGCGACGAAAAAGAAGGGTAAGACGCTGCTCGGTTCCCGTCTGAAACCCCGGTACTGACGCCGGGCGCGCGCCGCGTGATGCGGGTGTTCGCGGTGCTCGGCGTCGTCGCGCTCGCGGCGGCGACGGCGGCTCCCGCGTGCGCCGACGATGTCGCGATCGCGTTTGACCAGATCGACTTCATACTGCCGGCCGGTGCGAACGTTCCGGCACCGGGATCGTTCGGCGCGGACTACGCGCTGGCCCTGAAAGCGCCCGACGCGGCGTCGCAGGCGATGGCGCTGTTGGGCGGCGGTCCCGGCGCGATGGGAATGTCGCTCCTCGGCTCGTTGCCCGGCGTGGCCGGCATCGCTGCGCAGCGCGCGATGCAGGCGATGATGACGGCGCGCATGCAGCAGGCGAAGCAGGTGATCGGTGATGCCGCGCGCGCCGGACGGCTGACTCACTATGCGTTTCTCAACGGCTGGGCGCGCATCGAGATCCCCGGCACCGTCGTCGAGATCGTGAAGCCGGACGCGCACGAAGCGATCATCGCGATGGTCGGTGCGCGCACGTACCGGCGGATCCCGTTCGACGGCATTCCGAGCGCCGCGATCGGCCCGACGAACGGTTCGCTGCACTCCGACGTGACGATGTCAGAAGCCGATCGCGTCGCGATCGACGGCGCCCCGCGTCCCGGCGTGAAGATCGACTATCGCCTGCAGGCCGACGGCCTGTGCGCCGACGCCGCGAACGCGATCCACGAGACGGCGTACTACGGCGATACTCCGCTGCCGGCGCTGCTCGCCGGCGAGGACGATGCGCTCGAGCCGTTCGCCGTCTCGTTACGCTGCCGGCCGGCGATCGTTCACGCCGTACCGCCGCCGCCGGCTCCGCCGAAACTGTACCTCTATCGCGTCATCCGCGTCGAAGGCAAGCTGGGGGGTACGCGGGTCTCCGAACGCGGCAACGTCCGCGCGCTCGGTCCGGCGGACGCGTCGCTGTTTTCGCCGCCCGCGGGGTTCACCGAGACGCGATAGGCTACGCGTCGACGAAGGTGAAGCGCGGCTCGCGGATGCCTGCGAAGAACGCGGCCATGTCCGCGACCATTCGCTCGCAGCCGCCCCGGTCGAGCGCATAGCCCGACGGATGGCGCACGTAGACCGGGCTGACGAGTCGCCCGGAGACCGCGTCGAACGCGGGCGGTGCGGAGAACCGCGCGACGATGCGATCGTCACCGCGCAACTCGACGTCGGCCGCGTGCCCGTCGTAGGTCCAGCGCGCCGTCCGCTCCTCGCGCGTGAAGCGCAGGCGGTCGCCGAGGGTCGCACCCAGGGGTGCGAGCGCGTCGGCCAGCCAGGTCACCGGCGCCACGGAGGTCATGGACGCATGCTAACGGCCGAGGCGCATCGCGCCATCGGCCGTCCGGTTAACGCGCCCGGGCTTCGTTTATACGGTTCGTGAGCCGAGGCGCGCGACGATCGTGCTCGCCGCGTCGGCGGGCTGCGTCGCCGCGACGTCGATCGCAACGCTGTCGCCGTGATCGAACGAGACCTTCGCCGTCTTCTCATCCTCCTGGAGCGTCGCGACGACGGTGCCGCCGGTGCCGACCCACATCGCCGCGTCCCAGGAGAGCTCTTCCGTGCGCACGCCGCCGCCGAGCCGGCTGCGGACCTGGGCATCGACGTCGTCGATCCATTGATCGAATGTCATACTCGTCTCCATCGGCCCTGTCCAATGGGCCAATCCGAACCCGAGCATACCGCCAAGCGAGCGTAATTGCAACACGGCGAGCGCCCTTAGCCCGATGGAGCGCGGGGCTGGGCGGCGCTTACGCGGTTGTCGAGTGCGTGCGCGCGCCGCCGCGGGCTACGGTGAGTCCTGAAGACGCTCGCTCACGACGCGGAGGATGTTCGTTGTTTTCATTGCTTGCCGATGCCAACCCGTACGTGGCCGCGCCGCCGTTCGTGAACTCCGGGGACACCGCGTGGCAGCTGACGGCTGCGACGTTCGTTGGGATGCAAAGCATCCCGGGGCTCGCGATCCTCTACGCGGGACTCGTCAAGAAGAAATGGGCGCTCAACTCGGCGGTGATGTGCTTCTACGCGTTCTCGATCGTGCTGCTGTGCTGGGTGCTGTGGGGCTACAACATGGGCTTCGGCAACCCGGCGCCGCTCGGCCCCGGCATCCTCTCGCAGATCGTCGGCATCCCGGGCCCCGCGATCGGCGCCGTATCGGAGCTCGGACGCGCGAACATCCCGCTCGCCGGAACCGGTTTGCCGCCGCTGCGCTTCTCCGGCTCCGCGATGATCTATTTCCAGTTCGTGTTCGCGGCGATTACGCCGCTGCTGATCGCGGGCTCCGTGCTCGGGCGCATGAACTTCAAGGCGTGGATGCTGTTCGTGCCGCTGTGGAGCACGATCGTCTACACGGTTGGTGCGTTCATGCTGTGGGGCGGCGGCTGGCTCGCGCAGATGGGCGCCGTGGACTACTCGGGCGGATACGTCATCCATCTCGCTGCAGGCGTGTCGGGATTTGTCGCGGCCGCGATGGTCGGGCCGCGACTGCTGCAAGATCGCACGAACTTCGACCCCAACAACCTGATCGTCGCGCTCGCGGGCGCCGGGTTGCTGTGGCTCGGATGGAACGGCTTCAACGGCGGTGACCCGTACTTCGCGAACGCCGACGCCGCGGCGGCCGTGCTGAACACGAACATCGCGACGGCCGTCGCGCTGCTGTGCTGGCTGGTCCTCGACATGTTCGTGCTCGGACACCCGTCGGCGGTGTCGATGATCAACGGCATGATCGTCGGGCTCGTCGCGATCACGCCGTGCGCCGGGTATGTCGACGGGTTCGGCGCGATCGGCACCGGTGCGCTCGCCGCGGTCGTCGTGTGGTTCAGCCTCAACAAGCTCGGCCGGCTGCCGCTGCTCAAGAGGGTCGACGACACGTTCAGCGTGCTGCACACGCACGGCGTCGCGGGGCTGATGGGCGGGCTGTGCGCGGGCATCTTCGCGAACCCGGCGATGATCGAGTACCTCAGCGGCGACAAGAAGACGTCGCCCGTCGCGGTGCAAGGCCTAGCCTACGGTAATCCCAAGCAGCTCTGGCTGCAGTTGCTCGCGGCGCTCGTGATCATCGCCTGGAACGTGATCGGCACGTTCATCGTGCTCAAGGTCGTGTCGTTCGTCGTGCCGCTGCGCGCGAGCGAGCCCGACATGGAGGGCGGCGATCTCGCAATCCACGGCATCGATCCGATGCCCGCGTATCCGGGTCCGCTGCCGGAGCTCACGACGGTGCCGTAGCCGGCGCGGCGCCCTTCGCGTTCCGTGGTATCATGCCGGGATGCCGGGCGCCGTCGCCGTGGACCTGGCCGTCATCTTCGGCGCGATCCTCGTCCTCGTCTCGCTCGCGAACCGCATTCGCGTCGCGTATCCGATCCTGCTCGTGATCGGCGGCATCGCGCTCGGCTACGTGCCGGGCCTGCCGCCGCTCGCGATGCCGCCGGGCGTCGTGCTCACGATCTTTCTCCCGCCGCTCCTGTACTGGGAGAGCGTGACCGCGCCGACCAGCGAGTTCTTCTCCGGCTCGGGGCTGTGGTGGATCCTGCAGCTCGCGCTCGGTCTCGTGATCGTGACGACGCTGGCCGTCGCTGCGGTCGCGCACGCGCTGATCCCGGCGATGGCCTGGGGTCCGGCGCTCGTGCTGGGCGCGATCGTGTCGTCGACCGACGAGGTCGCGTTCGCGCCGATCATCGAGCGAATCCGGCTTCCGCGCCACGTCATCGCGACGATCGAAGGCGAGAGCCTCGTGAACGACGCGACGTCACTCGTGCTCTACGCGATCGCGGTGACGGCGGTCGTGACCGCGACGTTCTCCCTGCCGCACGCGTTCGGCTCGCTCGTGGTTTCCGTGATCGGCGCGATCGCGATCGGCGCGGCAGCCGCCTTCTGCGCCGTGGTCGCGTGGCGCGCGACGCGCGACGACTCGCTGCAGCTCGTCATCTCCGTGATGCTGCCGTACATCGCGTACCTGCCGGCCTTGCATTTCGGCGTGTCCGCCGTGCTCGCCGTGGTCACCGCAGGGCTGGTCGTGAGCCACTACACGCCGAGCGTGCTCGTGCCGCGCGCGCGGGAGCGCGCGGCAGGCTTCTGGACCGGCGCCGTCTTCATCTTGAACGCCTTCATCTTCGTCCTGGTCGGGATGCAATTCCGGGACATCCTCGGCGCGCTGCACCGGCTCTCGGCGCTGCAGCTGGCCGCCTACGCCGCCGCCGTCTGCGCGACCGTCGTCATCGTCCGCATCCTGTGGGTGTTCGGCCAGGGACTGCTTCCTGCGACGAACGAGCCCGAGCACGAAGAAGGCAAAGCGGACTGGTCGCACGTGTTCGTGCTCGCGTGGTCGGGCATGCGCGGCGGCATCTCGCTCGCGGCGGCGCTGGCCATTCCGCTCGAAGCGGCGTCGCGGCCGTTCCCCGAGCGCGACCTCATCATTTTCCTGACGTTCTGCGTGCTGCTCGCGACGCTGATCGGTCAGGGCGGAACGCTGCCGCTGCTGCTGCAGCGGCTGGGCGTGCGCGACGACGGCACCGACGAGCGCGAAGAACGGACGGCACTCGCCGTAACCGCCAAAGCCGCGCTGACACGCCTCGACGAGCTCGCGCGCGCCGGGCAGGCGGCGCCCGCGGTACACGATGCGCTGAGGCGTCGCTTCAAGCGCCGCTGGGCGGAGTTTCGCGACGAGCGGGACGACGGCGACGCGGCGCGCGACGCCGGCGAGTTGCGCCGCCTCGAGCGCGACCTGATCGAAGCGCAGCGCGCGGCGCTGATCCGGCTGCGGAACACCGGCAAGATCGACAACACGGTGATGCGTCGCATCCAGCGGCTGCTCGACCTTCAACTCGAAGAGATGGACCTGCTCGAAGCAACGGGTCACTCGCAGGGGGACATCGACATATAGTAACGCCGGTGCGTCATGCGCCGAAGCATCTCGGACTCTGATCGCCGAGCAGCCGACGCGCCGGTTTCGTGTGATGGCGTTGGTTCTCGAGGTCGCCTCCATGGTGACGACTGCTTGAACTCGGAGCCTCTGTTCGGGACGCTCGCCACGCCCGTTGCTACTTCGCGGCTTCGCGGCTCCAAAGTTCCCATGCGCGCGCGATCTGGCCCGCGTTCGAGATCGCTGACCGTTCCGCTTCGCGTTCGCTGAGCGGCGTCACCGAGCCAAGACGTAGCGCTTCCGCTTGCAGGCGCGCGTTGATCTCCGTGTAGACGGCCCGGAACACCGCTTCGCGCACGTCGCGTCCGACCGCCGTCGAGCCGTGGCCTCGCATCAGCACGGCCGAACCGTCGCCGAGCGCATGCGCCAGCGAGTCACCCGTCGCCTCGTCGCGCACGAGCATGTCGTTGTCCGGCCCGACGGCGTCGCGAATCTCCCACACGGGTATCGGTCCGCGCAGGAACGACGCCATGTGGAACACCGGACGCAGCTCGACGCCCGCGGCGATCCCGAACGGGATCACGGCGGCGGAGTGGCTGTGCACGACGGCGCCGACGTCGGGGCGCGCGCGGTAGATCGAGCCGTGGATGAAGCGCTCGATGTACGACGGGCGGTCGTCGTCGACGGCGGTGCCGTCGTGCGTGAACCGCATGATGTCGCGCTTGCGCACGAGCGCCGGCGCCATGTTGCGCGCGAGAAGAAACCGTTCCGGGTCGTCGCGATCCCGAACGCTGACGTGCCCGAATCCGTCCACGACACCGCGCGCGTAGAGGATGCGGTTCGCGAGGACGAGGTCGGAGATCACGATCCGCTCTTCGGGCTCGTCGCGAGAAATCGCGTTCGGTGCATACGCGCGGCGACTTCCGTCGCACCGTGCGGGCGGCCTTCCCCCGAGGCGTGCAGGCGCCCTCCAGGAGCGATCCGCGGTTCCGTGCAACGTGCGGCATCCTATGAGCGGGATCGTGGTGCGCAACATCGAGCGCGCGTCGCTCGACAAGATCGCGCCGTTGGCCGACCGCGGAGTCGCGACGGTGCACGAAGCGCTCGGCCGCACCGGGCTCATGGCGTCGTACATGCGGCCGATCTGGCCGGGCGCCTCGATCGCCGGCAACGCGGTCACCGTCAGCGTCGCGCCGGGCGACAACACGATGCTGCACGTCGTCGTCGAGCTCTGTAGGGACGGCGATGTGCTGGTCGCCGCACCGACGTCACCGTGCGAGGACGGGTATTTCGGGGATCTCGTTCGGCGGCGCGCTGAAAGCGCGCGGCGTGCGCGGGACCGTCATCGAAGCGGGTTGCCGCGACGTACGCACGCTGCACGAGATGGGTTACCCGGTGTGGTCGAAGGCCGTCTTCGCGCAGGGCACGGTGAAGGAGACGCTGGGCGACGTCAACGTGCCGATCGTGTGCGCCGGCCGCCGCGTCGAGCCCGGCGACGTGATCGTCGCCGACGACGACGGCGTGCTCGTCATCCCGCGCGCGCGCATCGACGAGGCGCTCGACGCATCGCTTGCGCGCGTCGAGAAGGAGACGAAGAACCGCGCGCGTTTCGCGAACGGCGAGGTGGGCCTCGACGTCTACGGCATGCGCGAGAAGCTGCTCGCGAAAGGGCTGCGATACGTCGACGACGCGCGAGTCCTCAACGGCGAGGTGCGCGCGTGACGCAGACTGCGATCCCCTGCACGCTGATGCGCGGCGGCACCTCGAAAGGGTCCTTCTTCCTGGCGTCCGACCTGCCGGCCGACGCGCCGACGCGCGCCCGCGTGCTGCTCGCCGCGATGGGCTCGCCGGACATGCGCCAGATCGACGGCGTCGGCGGTGCCGACACGCTGACCAGCAAGGTCGCGATCGTGTCGCCTTCGAGCCGGGACGACGCGGACGTCGACTACCTGTTCCTGCAAGTCGTCGTGGACGAGCCGCGCGTCGACGCTTCGCAGAACTGCGGCAACATGCTCGCGGGCGTCGGACCGTTCGCGATCGAGCGCGGCATCGTCGCTGCCGACGACGGCGAGACGAAGGTTCGGATTCACATGGTCAACAGCGCGAGCATCGCCGTCGCGACCGTGCAGACGCCCGGCGGGCGCGTGCGCTACGACGGCGCCGCGCGCATCGACGGCGTGCCCGGCACCGCCGCACCGATCGTGATCGACTTTCTCGACATCGCGGGCTCGAGCACGGGCGGCGCGCTGCTGCCCACCGGCAACGCGCGCGATGCGATCGACGGCGTCGAGGCGACGCTCATCGACAACGGCATGCCCGTCGTCGTGATGCGCGCGGCGGATTTCGGCAAGACCGGCCACGAACCGCCGGAGGCGCTCGAAGCGGACACCGCGCTGAAGGCGCGGGTCGAGAAGATTCGCCTCGCCGCGGGGCGCTTGATGAACCTCGGCGACGTCGCGAAGAAGACCGTGCCGAAGATGTGTCTCGTCGGCGCGCCGGAGCACGGCGGCGCGGTGTCCACACGCAACTTCATCCCGCACAAGGTGCACAAGGCGATCGGCGTGTTCGGCGCGGTCAGCGTCGCGACGGCCGTCGCGTATCCGGGCACGGTCGCGGCCGAGGTCGCGCGGATCGGCTCGCAGCTCGGCGAGCGCAGCCTCGACATCGAGCACCCGACGGGCTTCTTCACGGTCGAGATGCTGCTCGCCGACGACGGCGGGAAGCCGCGCGTGCAGCGCTCGGCGCTGCTCCGCACCGCGCGCGCGCTGATGCGCGGCGAGATCCTGGTCCCGGTGTCGGTGTGGGACGGACGAGAACTCGTGAGCGCATGATCGTCGACTGCCACGGTCACTACACCACCGCGCCCAAGCCGCTCCAGGACTTTCGCGACGCGCAGCTCGCCGCGCTGAAGGACGGCACCGCGCCGCCGCGGGCGGACTCCGTGCGGATCGGCGACGACGCGATCCGAGAGAGCCTCGAGAACGCGCAGCTCAAGCTGCAGCGCGAACGCGGCAGCGACCTGACGATCTTCTCGCCGCGCGCCTCCGCGATGGCCCACCACGTCGGCACGGAAGCGATCAGCATCGAATGGACGCGCGCCTGCAACGACTTGATCGCGCGCGTCTGCGAGCTGTATCCCGCCAACTTCGCCGGCGTCTGCCAATTACCGCAGTCGCCCGGCGCGCCGCCCGCGAACAGCATCCCGGAGCTCGAGCGGTGCGTCAACGAGCTCGGCTTCGTCGGCTGCAACCTGAATCCCGATCCGTCCGGCGGCAACTGGACGGGGCCGCCCCTGACCGACCGCCACTGGTATCCGCTCTACGAGAAGCTGGTCGAGCTCGACGTTCCGGCGATGGTGCACGTGAGCTCGTCATGCAACCCGAACTTCCACGCGACGGGCGCGCACTACCTGAACGCGGACACGACGGCGTTCATGCAGTTTCTCACGTCGGATCTGTTCGAGGACTTCCCGGCGCTCCGCTTCATCATCCCGCATGGCGGCGGAGCGGTGCCGTACCACTGGGGACGCTACCGCGGCATCGCACAGGACATGAAGCGGCCGCCGCTCGATGAGCTGCTGCTCCGGAACGTCTTCTTCGACACGTGCGTGTATCACCAGCCGGGCATCGATCTGCTCGCGAAAGTGATTCCCGTCGACAACATCATCTTCGGCTCGGAGATGGTCGGCGCGGTGCGAGGCGTCGACCCGCAGACCGGCCATTACTTCGACGACACGAAGCGCTACGTCGACGCGCTGCCGCTGAGCGATGCCGACAAGACAAAGATCTTCAGCGGCAACGCGGCGCGCGTGTACCCGCGGCTCGGCAACAAGCTCGCGAAGGCCGCCCGCTGATGGCGGCGTTCACGATGGACGAGACCTATCGTCCGTACCATCCGAGTCCGCGCAAGCCGTCGTACGTCCCGCCGCACGGCGCGGTCGACGCGCACTGTCACGTGTTCGGGCCCGGCGACCGGTTCCCGTACGCGCCCGAGCGCAAGTACACGCCGTGCGATGCGCCCAAGGACAAGCTCTTCGCGCTGCGCGACTTCCTCGGGTTCGACAAGAGCGTGATCGTGCAGGCGAGCTGTCACGGCCGCGACAACGCTGCCCTCGTCGACGCGCTGCGATCCTCGAAGCGCACGGCGAAGGGCGTCGCCGTGGTGCGGTACGACATCGGCGGCGACGAGCTGCGGGAGCTCGACGAGGCCGGCGTGCGTGCCGTGCGCTTCAACTTCGTCAAGCGGCTCGTCGACGCGACGCCGCGCGAGAGCTACCTGCGCGTCGCCGACAAGATCGCGCCGCTCGGGTGGCACATCGTGGTGTACTTCGAGGCGCCGGATCTGGAAGCGCTCACGCCGTTCCTCACTTCGCTGCCGTTCACGATCGTGGTCGACCACATGGGACGGCCGGACGTCGCGAAGGGCGTCGACCATCCGGACTTCCAGCGGTTCATCCGGCTGCTGGACGAGCATGCGAACATCTGGACGAAGGTCACTTGTCCCGAGCGCCTGACGGTGCAGGGGCCGCCGTACGACGACGTCGTGCCGTTCCAGCGCACGCTGGTCGAGCGCTTCCCCGACCGCGTGCTGTGGGGCACCGACTGGCCGCACCCCAACATGACGTGGATCGTGCCGGACGACGGCGAGCTCGTCGACCTGATTCCGCGCATCGCGCCGACGGCGGATCTGCAGCAACGCCTGCTCGTCGACAACCCCAATCGCCTGTACTGGCCGGACGGACGATGAGCGGCGAGAGAGGTTTCGATGACATCCCCGGCACGATCTTGTTCGATGCGGACCGGTCGCGCCAAGGGTATCACCTCAACATGTTCTGCATGTCGCTGATGAAGCCGGAGAACCGCGACGCGTTCCGCGCCGACCAGCGCGCGTACCTCGCGAAGTTCCCGATGACGCCGGAGCAGGCGCAGTCGGTGCTCGACCGCGACTGGAACCGCATGCTCGAGCTCGGCGGCAACATCTACTACACCGCGAAGCTCGCCGCGTGCGACGGCCTCTCGTTCCAGCAAATCGCCGCGCTGATGACCGGATCGACGCAGGACGCCTACGCGAAGATGATGCTGCACGGCGGCCGGCCGCCCGAGGGCAACCGCAGCAAATCGGAGTGGCGAAAACAGCATGGCTGAGATTCTCGGCGGCGTCGCGACGTCGCACGTGCCGGCGATCGGCGCGGCGCTCGACCTCGGCAAGACGAAGGAACCGTACTGGGAGCCGCTGTTCAAGGGCTACGAGCCCTCGAAGAAGTGGATCGCGGAGCTCGAGCCCGACGTCGTGATCCTCGTCTACAACGATCACGCGTCGGCGTTCTCGCTCGAGGTGATCCCAACGTTCGCGCTCGGCTGCGCCGACGAGTTCCCGCCGGCCGACGAGGGCTGGGGCGCGCGCCCGGTGCCCGTGGTGAAAGGCCATCCCGGGCTGGCGTGGCACATGGCGCAGTCGCTGATCCTCGACGAGTTCGACATCACGATCGTCAACAAGATGGAAGTCGATCACGGCCTCACCGTGCCACTGTCGCTGCTGTTCGGGCAGCCGCCGGAATGGCCGGTGAAGGTCATTCCGCTGTGCGTCAACGTCGTGCAGTACCCACCGCCGACGGGACACCGCTGTTACATGCTCGGCAAGGCGATTCGCAAAGCGGTCGAGTCGTTCGACGCGAACCTGCGCGTCGTCGTGTTCGGCACGGGCGGCATGTCGCACCAGCTGCAAGGACCGCGCGCGGGGCTGATCAACCGCGAGTTCGACACGGCGTTCCTCGACAAGTTCACCTCCGATCCGCAAAGCCTCGTGAAGCTGCCGCACGTCGACTACGTGCGAGAAGCCGGCTCGGAAGGCATCGAGATGGTGATGTGGCTGATCATGCGGGGCGCGCTCGACGACCGCGCGAAGGAGGTCTACCGTTTTTACCACGTGCCCGCGTCGAACACCGCTGTCGGCCATCTCATCCTCGAGAACCCGAATTTGCCGCAGCGGCGGATCGCCGAAAGTCGCGTCGAGTTCGGCGTGCCGGAGCTCGTCGATCAGCCCGAGGAAGTGGCCGGCGAAGTGGTCGTGTAGATGAAGATCGCCGTGGCCGGCCAAGGCGCGTTCGGCGTCAAGCACCTCGAAGGTCTGGCCAACATCGAGGGCGTCGAGGTGATCTCGCTCGCCGGCGGCAGCCCCGCAACGACCGAAGAGGTCGCGAAGAAGTGGAACATACCGCACTGGACGACGGACCTCGCCGAGACGCTCGCGATCGAGGACGTCGAAGCGGTCATTCTCGCGACGCCGACGCAGATGCATGCAGCTCAGGCCGAGCAGTGCATGCGCGCGGGAAAGCACGTCGAGATCGAGATCCCGATTGCGGACAGCCTCGCGGACGCCGAGCGGCTCGCGCAGGTGCAGCGCGAGACCGGCGTGATCGCGATGGGCGGCCATACGCGGCGGTTCAATCCGAGCCATCAATGGATTCACAACCGCGTCGAAACGGGCGAGCTGACGATCCAGCAGATGGACGTGCAGACGTACTTCTTCCGCCGCACGAACACCAACGCGCTCGGCAAGCCGCGCAGCTGGACGGATCACCTGCTGTGGCACCATGCCTGCCACACCGTCGACCTCTTTCAGTACCAGATGCGCGAGACGGCGTCGCACGCCGCCGGCGTCCAGGGACCGATCCATCCGCAGCTCGGGATCGCGATGGACATGGGCATCGTGATGAAGGTCCCGGCCGGCGCCATCTGCACGCTCTCGCTCTCGTTCAACAACGAGGGACCGTTCGGGACGTTCTTCCGCTACATCTGCGACAACGGCACGTATCTCGCGCGCTACGACGACCTGTACGACGGCAACAACGCCCAGATCGACCTGCGCGGCGTCGCCGTGTCGCTGAACGGCATCGAGCTGCAAGACCGCGAGTTCATCGCGGCGATCCGTGAAGGCCGCGAGCCGAACGCGAGCATCACGCAGTGCCTGACCGCGATGCGGACGCTGGACCGGATCGAGCAGACGTTGGAGGAGTGAGCGGAACGCGCGCCGGGTGCTACGGCTTGCCGACCTCGCGGATCGCCTGGGCGATCTTCTCTTTCAGATCCGCGCCGTCGATGCGGAGCTCACCGTCGATCTCGTGGACCGCGAACACGAGCTCGCGTCGCGTGTGCCCCGCCCGGTCCACGCTCGTCATCGCCAACTTCGCGCGCACGAGGTAGCGGCCGGCTTCGTCGACCGCTTCAGCGTGATCGCGACCGGCCTGAACTTCCACCGACGCCAGGGCCTCGTACCCCGGCTCGCGTTTGCGCGCCGTCACTTTCACCGTCCCGAGCTCAGCGGCGGAGTGTTTGACGACGGGAATGATCTCGGCTTGCGCGCCGTCGTCAAAGAACGGCGAGGCCATCATCGCGAGCAGCTGTGCGCGAACCGATTCGAGCTCGGTGCCGAGGCTGCGCACGTGGCGCGTGCGATGTTCCGCGATTTCGGCCTGCGGCATTTCTTTGCGGCGCGGAGTTGCTTCGGCGAACGCGCGGTTCAGCGGATCATCCATTGTGCACGCTACAACGAGGGTCGCATCCAGGGGGTTCCGGGCACGCCGTTCCTGGGAAATCCTCCGGTCAGCCCATGACCGTCAGCGTCGGCACGTGCGGGTTCTCGTACAAGGACTGGATCGGCCCGGTGTACGCGCCAGGTACGAAATCGCCGGACATGCTGCCGCAGTACGCCCGGATGTTCGCGACCGTCGAGATCGACTCGACGTACTACGGCGTACCCGCGGCCTCGACGGTCGAGTCGTGGGCACGGCGGACGCCCGATTGCTTCCGCTTCACGGCGAAGCTGCCTGGGACGGCCACGCATGCGCCCAAGCCGGCCTTCGGGACGGTGCACGACGACGTGCGGGAATTCAAGGCGAACCTTGCGCCGCTCGTCGATGCCGGTAAGTTCGCGTGCGCGCTGATGCAGTTCCCCAACTCTTTCCGGCCGGAGGCGCCGGCGGAACGGCATCTGCGCGTGCTGCGCGACGCGCTCGAGGGCATCCCGCTGGTCGCGGAGTTCCGGCATCGCGAGTGGCAGACCGGCGACACGCTGCGGCTGCTGCGGGAGCTCGGGATCGGGCTCGCCGCGGTCGACGAGCCGCAATACAAATCGCTGCCGCGGCCGATGACCGACGCGACGTCGCCGATCGCGTACGTGCGCTTCCACGGCCGCAACTACCAGCAGTGGTGGAAAGGCGACAACGTCACACGCTACGACTACCTCTACTCGGCGGAGGAGCTCGGGCCATGGGCCGATCGCCTCGTCGATCTCGCCTCGCACCAGGACGTCAAAGAAGTGCTCGCGTTCTTCAACAATCACCGGCGCGGGCAGGCGGCGCGCAACGCGAAGATGTTCGAGGCGATGCTCGCGACGCGGTTCCCGCGCGACGCGATCCGCAAGGCCGTCGACGAGTTGCCGACGCCGCGGCCGGAGGCGCCGCGCCTGATCGAAGGCTGACGCGCCGGACGCGGGGAACGCGCTTCGCGTGAACGGCACCATCGCTTCGTGTACGATCGCCGTCCTCGGCCTCGGCGAAGCGGGCTCGCTGCTCGCGCGCGATCTCGTGCGCGCCGGCCACACCGTGCGGGGCTGGGATCCCGTTCTGCACGGCGACCTTTCCGCGATCCCGATCGCGGCTTGCAGCGCCGAAGCCATCGAAGGCGCGGACGTCGTCCTGTCGGTGAACTGGGCGATCGTCGCCGCCGACGTGGCGCGCGACGCGCTGCCGCTGTTGCGCGCCGGGACGATCTACGCGGATCTCAACACCGCCGGCCCGTCGTTGAAGCAAGAGCTCGCGCAGATCGTGGCGCCGAGCGATGCGGCGTTCGTCGACGTCGCGATGATGTCGCCGGTGCCGGGGCTCGGCATTCGCGTGCCGATGTTTCTCGCTGGCGACGGCGCGGAAGCGCTCGCGGCGCTGCTCCGGCCGCTGGGCACGCCGGTCGAGATCGTCGGCGCACAGCCGGGCGAGGCGGCGTCGCGGAAGCTGACGCGCTCGGTCTTCTTCAAGGGAATGTCGGCTGCCGTGTGCGAGGCGCTCGACGCGGCGCGCGCCGCCGGCGTCGAGGACTGGCTGCGATCCGACATCGCGCGCACGCTGAGCAGCGCCCACGCAGCGACGGTCGATCGCATCGTCGAGGGCACGTACAAGCACGCCGAGCGCCGCGCGCACGAGATGCGCGACGCCGCCGCGCTGCTCGACGAACTCGGAGTCCCGGCGCCCGTGACGCGTGCCACGGTGGCGTCGCTGGAACGGATCCTTCGACAAGCTCAGGATGACAGGGGGACGGGGTCAGGATGACAGGGGGACGGGTCAGGATGACACGGGGGAGGGCTCAGGATGACAGGGAGACGCGCTTTCGCGAAAACTGACGCCGAGTTTCTCGGCACGGCGTGGCTCGTGCTCGGAGCTGCGCGAGCGCGGTCCTCGTCGCTAGCATCCCGGTCACGAACACGTCGGTGAACCCGCCCCGCGATCGGCTCGATCGGACAGCGTCGCCTCAGGTCCGCGGCGATTCGACCGGGCTGTCTTCGGCGTCGACCTCGCGATAGACGGCGGCCGCGTTCGCGAACGCCGTGTTCGCGGCCGGCACGCCGGCGTAGACGGCGACCTGCAGCAGCACTTCGCGGACTTCTTCGCGCGTGACGCCGGTGTTGCGCGATCCCCGCACGTGGAGCCGCAGCTCCTCCGTGCGTCCGAGCGCCGCGGTGATCGCGATGACGAGCATGCTGCGCGTCTTGCGGTCGAGGCCCGGCCGGCTCCAGACGTCGCCCCACGCGTAGCGTGTGATGAACTCCTGGAAGTCGCGCGTGAACTCCGTCGTGCTCGCCTGCGCGCGGTCGACGTGCTCCTCGCCGAGCACCGCGCGCCGCACGCGCATGCCGCGTTCGACCTGATCGTCCGCCATGTCAGCGTCCCTCCAGAAACCCGGTCAGCAGCTCGTTGAACGCCGCCGGCTGCTCGGCGGCAAACATGTGCGCGGCGGCCCGCACGACCTCTGCTCGTCCCGCATGTGCAACGTCGATCCCAGCGAGTTCGCGAGCATGACGACCGGCACGCCGGGCGGGCCCTCGATCTGGTCGTGCACGGTGATGTCGTCGACGCGGATGAACGGCATCGCTTGCTCCGTCCTGGGGAAAACGCCCCGCTCGGTTCGCGCGCACGAGGCGAGGTCCTTCGCGGCGGATAATCCCCGCAGCATGAGCCGTTCGCTCGGAATCGCGACCGCGTGCATCCTCGCCGCGATCGCGTGCGCCGCATCGGCGCAGTCGTTTCTCGGATCGTGGTCGAGCGGCACGCAGCTGCCGATCGCACGCAGCGAGGTCTCAGTGGCGGCCGTCGGCCGCACGATCTTCGTCATCGGCGGCTACGCCGCGGCCGGACCGCATCCGACGGCACCCGACACGACCGGGCAAGTCGACGTCGACGAGCCGCTCGTGCAGGCGTTCGACTTCGCCACGGGACGGTGGACGACGCGCGCTCCGCTGCCGCGCGGCATGAACCACGTCGGCGTCGCGACGCTCGACGGCAAGATCTACGCATTCGGCGGCTTCATCGAACAGAACCGCACGCCGGTCACCGACGCGTACGTCTACGATCCCGCCGCCGACACGTGGACGGTGCTGCCGCCGCTGCCGAGCGCGCTCGGCTCGATCGCCGTCGCGCCGCTCGCCGGCAAGCTGCACCTGGTCGGCGGACGCGGCGTGCACAGCGTGACGACGCACCTCGTGTTCGATCCGGCCACGCGGCGGTACACGAGCGCCGCGCCGCTGCCGGTCGGGCGCGATCACATGGGGCTCGTGCCGTTCGACGGCAAACTGTACGCGATCGCCGGCCGAATCGACGACTTCAATCACAACACGTCGTACGTCGATCAGTACGATCCCGCGACGAATCGCTGGACCGCGCGCACGCCGATGCCTTCGCAGCGCAGCGGCATGGGCGTCGCCGTCTACCACGACCGCATCCTTGCGATCGGCGGCGAGCACGCCGGCGGCACGTTCACGAACAACGAAGCGTACGACCCGCACACGAATGAGTGGCTGAGTCTCGCACCGCTCCCCGAGGGTCGCCACGGCACCGGCGCCGTGGTGATCGACAACGCGCTGTACCTGCCGGCCGGCGGCCCGGTCAACGGCGGCAGCCGTCAATCGGATACGCTCTTCATCTTCAGGCAGCCATAAGCAGCCGCCGCTGGTGGGCGGCCATCGCGGTCGTCCTGTTCCTCGCGCTGCTGTACGCGGCGACGACCCACCGTGTGTACCGTGCAACGACGCCGTACGCGTACTTGCACCGCACGTTCGGCCAGAACTCGCCGACCGAGATCGTGATCGTCACGGTGCTGCGGAAGCTCTACAGCCTGATCGCGTTCACCGTCGCGGGCTTCGTCGCCGACCGCGCGCTGCCGGCCGCGCGGCGGCGTGCGCTGCGCTCGGCGCTGATCGTCGGCGCGTTCTCGGTATGCGTCGAGGTCGTGCAGACCGTGCGCGGCTCGACCGAGAGCATCATGATCCACGCTCTCGACGTGTCGCTCGGCGCGATCGGCGGCTGGATCGGCGGCACGCTGTCGCGCGTGACCACACGCGGTTCCCGCGCCGGGCGCTGAGCCGTCACGACGCCGCCGTCCCGCTCACCAGGACGTCGCAAAGTGCGGCGGCACGTACGCTCCTTCGCATCGCGTCCGCCTCACCGTGCCCGGCGAGCGGCGTTCGATGAATTGCACCTTGACGCGATCGGCGCACGCCGTTTCCGTGGCGTGACCGGCGCCGCGCACGACGATCTGGACGCCGTTCGTCAGGTACGGCAACTCACCGGCCGCATAGCGCGGCGGCGTCGCGGGATCATCGGATCCCGATACCATGAGCACGCGCACGCGGCTCCGCACGGGATCGTTGAACGCGCGCGGCATCGGCGGAACGTTCCACAGCTCGCACGCGCGTCGCTGCGCGCGCACGCGAAGGGCGCCCGCGAACGACCGCGCCGCCTCTTGCCGGACCTGCGCGGCCGAGATGAACGGAATCTCGTCCGCGCAGGTGTACGAGAGAAACGCGCCCCAGTTCAGGCCGTGAGAGAGCCCCTGCGCGACCGCATCGACGACCTGCGCGAGCGGACCGTAGTCGTGCCGCCACGCCGCTTCGATCACCGCGGGAAGGTACGCGGCGTTCTCGGGCTGATCGAGCATTTGCCGCAGGTCGTCGACGAGCACTTCTTTCGACAGCCGCACGGCGTGAGGCACCTCGTGCGGACGCCGCAGGCTCATAGCGACCGGCCCGCGATCGAACCGCGCGATCACGTCGCGGAAGTGCCGCAGGAACCGCGGAAAGTGCGTTCTGCACACGGCGTCTCGCCCGCACTTCGACGCGAGATCGTCGAGCGCGCGTTGCGCGGCTGCGGGCGCACCCGGCACGGGCTGAAAGTGCGGCGCGTACACTCCGTCGAGCACGGCGCTTTCGACGCGCGTCGGATGGCGGCGTACGTACACGAACGCGAAGAACGTCCCGTACGAGCCGCCGTCGAGGACCATCCTACGATAGCCCAGCGCACCGCGCACGTCGTCGAGGTCGTCGACCGCATCGTTGGTCGCGTACCGCCGCGCCACGCTCGTGGTCCCGCTCTGCCGCCGGCATGCAGACACCAGCCGGTCCGGCCAAAGCTGACGGAAGTAGGCGCGCGGGTCGGAAGCGGGCGCGAAATCGCACCGAAAAGGGTTCGAGTCACCCATGCCGCGGCTGTCGACGAAGAGGATGTCGTACCGGTCGCGGACGGCCGAGAGCTCGCGCGCCAAGCGTCCGTCGGCGATCGCCGGCGCAAACGCGACGGCGCTCTGGCCGGGTCCGCCGGCGATGAACGCGACCGCCTTCCCGCCGGGATGCCGCGCCGCCAGCACGACGACGCGTAAGGCGACTACTCGACCGGCACGCGCGGCGCGATCCTCGTACACGCCGAACGTTCCGCAGCGAGCGGCGACGGCCGATCGTCCTAGCACGCACGGCGTCACGTGCAGTCCGAGCGCTCCGATACCTCGCGTATCGGCACGCGCGGGCGGCGTCGCCGCCGTCGAGAGCGCCACGCAGAACGCGAACGCGGCCGCGCGCGGGTGAGTCACCCGGCCGCCGGCGCGAGGGCGACCTTCGTTCGAGGCTCGCGGCCTTCGATGAAGTCGATCAGATTGTCCGCGGCGAGCATCGCCATGCGGGCACGGGTCTCGAACGTCGCGCTGCCGACGTGCGGGAGGATCACGACGTCGTCGCGGCCCACCAGCGGGTGGCCGGCCGGAAGCGGCTCGGGGTCGGTCACGTCGAGAGCGGCGCCGCGAATCGTCTTCGCGTCGAGCGCGCGGACGAGCGCGTCCGTGTCGACGATCCCTCCGCGCGCGACGTTCACGAGCGTCGCCGTGCGCTTCATCGTCGCGAGTTGCGCGGTCCCGATCATGCCACGCGTCTCCGCCGACAGCGGCGGCAGCAGCACGACGCAGTCCGCCTCGGCCAGCAGCGCGTCGAACGGCCGATACCTCACGCCCGTGACCGCGTCGTCCGCGCGCGGATTGCGGTTCGCGTAGATCGTCCGCATCCCGCTGACCTGCGCGCGCTTCGCGACCGCGCGGCCGATCGCGCCGAAACCGACGATGCCCAGCGTCGCGCCCTCGAGGTCGTGGCCGAACGGCATGTTGCCGCTCATCCAGCGGCCGTCGCGCACCCAGTTCACGCCGCAGCCGAGGTTGCGCACCGCGAAGATCACGAGCGCGTACGTGAGGTCGGCGACGGTCTCGACCAGCGAGCCGCTCGTGTTCGTCAGGACGATTCCGCGCGCGGCGAGCGCGGCCGTGTCGACGTTGTCGTAGCCGACCGACCACGTCGCAACGATGCGCAGCTTCGGCGCGGCGTCGAGGAATGCGGCGTCCACGGGCACGTTGGAGCTCACGAGCGCGCCGTCGGCGTCGGCGAGCGCGGCGAGCAGCGCTCGACGGTCGTCCTCGGAGACGTCGACCACGTCGGCATGCCGCTCCAGACGTTCGAGCACCGCGGGCGGGACGCGCGTCGCGACGACGATCTTGGGTTGGCCCTGCGACAGGCTCAGGATGACGCGTCCTTCGACGAGCTCAGGATGACGCGACCTTCGACGAGCTCAGGATGACGCGACGGCTGCGGCGATCGCTTCCCCGACTTCGTCCGTGCTCGCGGTGCCGCCGATGTCGCGCGTGCGCGGGCCGTTCGTCAGGACGGTCTCGATCGCACGCACGACCGCGCCGGCCGCGTCCGCGTGGCCGAGGTGGTCGAGCATCATCGCGCCGGACCAGATTTGTCCGATCGGGTTCGCGACGTTCTTGCCGTAGATGTCGGGTGCCGATCCGTGAACGGGCTCGAACAGCGACGGAAAGCTGCGTTCGGGATTGAGGCTGCCGGACGGCGCGATGCCGATCGTGCCGGTCACGGCCGGCCCGAGGTCGGACAGGATGTCGCCGAACAGATTCGAGCCGACGACGACGTCGAACCAGTCGGGGTGTTGCACGAAGTGCGCGGTGAGGATGTCGATGTGATACTGGTCCGTCTTCACGTCGGCAAAGTCGCCGGCGATCGCCTTGAAGCGCTCGTCCCAGTACGGCATCGTGATCGCGATGCCGTTGGACTTCGTCGCCGACGTCAGGTGCTTCTTCGGCCGCTTGCGCGCGAGCTCGAACGCCCAGCGCATGATGCGGTCGGTGCCGCGGCGCGTGAATACCGACTCCTGCACGCACACCTCGTTCGCGGTACCCTCGAACATGCGCCCGCCGATCGACGAGTACTCACCCTCGGTGTTCTCGCGCACGATCCAGAAGTCGATCTCGCCCGTCGCCCGGTTCGCGAGCGGTGAGGTGATGCCGGGCATCAGCCGCACCGGGCGCAGGTTGACGTACTGATCGAAGCCGCGGCGGAACGGAATCAGCAAGCCCCACAGCGAGACGTGATCCGGCACGCTCGGGAAGCCGACGGCGCCGAAGAAGATCGCGTCGTGCCCCCGGATTTGCTCGAGCCCGTCGGCGGGCATCATCGTCCCGGTTGCGGCGTAGCGCTCGCAGCTCCAGTCGAAATGCTGCCAGTCGAACGCGATCCCGTGCTTCTTCGCCACCGCGTCGAGCACGCGCATCCCTTCGGGGACGACCTCCTTTCCGATCCCGTCGCCCGGGATCGTCGCGATGCGATACGTCTTCATCCTATTGTCCGGCGTTCTTCGGCAAGAACCCGAGCGATATCCACGGCACGAACCCGACCAGCAGCAATCCGACGATCAGCGCCACGAAGTACGGCATCAGCGGGCGCACGACGCTCTCGGGCTCCGACTTGCCGATCGCGCTCGCCGCGAAGAAGCCGATTCCGACGGGCGGCGAGAACAGTCCGACGCCCATCGCGAGCACCGCAACGATCGCATAGTGCACCTCGTTGATGCCGGCGGCTTTCGCGACGGGGAACAGCAGCGGGCCGAACAGCACCATCGCCGGGATGCCTTCGAGGACGGAGCCGAGCACGATGAACATCACGATCGAGAGCAGCATGATGCCGTTCTTGCCGCCGGGCGCGTGCCCGAGCAGGTCGGCGAGCTGCTGCGCGAAGCCCGACTGCGTGAGCGCCCAGCCCATCGCGGTTGCGGTCGCGATGATCAGCAGGATCGCGCCCGCGAGCGAGACGGTCTCGATCAGCGTCGGATAGAACGTCTTCCAGTCGAAGCCGCGGTAGATCAGCACGCCGACGAGCAGCGTGTAGATGATGCCGACGACGCTGACCTCTGTCGCCGTAGCGATGCCGGCCACGACGAAGTAGCGGATCAGCAGCGGCAGCGCGAGCCCGGGGATGGCGATGACGAACGCCCACGCGACCGTGCGCACCGGTGCGCGCGGCGCGAGCGTCGCGTTCTCGCGCTTCGCTTCCCACAGCGCGACCGCGATCAGGAACACCGAGATGATGAACGCGGGCAGCAGGCCCGCGGTGAACATCGCCTGGATCGACACGCCGGTCACCGAGCCGATGATGATCAGCACGAGACTCGGCGGAATCGTCTCCGCCATCGCGCCGGACGTCGCGAGCAGCGCGATCATCTGCGGGCGCTTCTGTCCACGGCGCTCCATGTCGGGGAACAGCACCGGCGCGACCGCCGCCATGTCGGCGATCTTGGAGCCGGAGATGCCCGACACGAGGTACATCGCGCCGACGAGCACGATGTTCAGGCCGCCGCGGAAGTGGCCGACCAGGCTCGCGAGAAAGCCCACGAGCCGCGCCGCGATGCCCGCCGTCTCCATCAGCAGCCCGAGGAAGATGAACAGCGGCACCGCGAGCAGCACGAGGTTCGAGACGCCCTCCTGCATGCGGCCCACGACGATGTCCGCGTGCGTCGTCGTGACGATGATGATGTAGCTGAGCGTGCCGAGGCCGAACGAGAACGCGATCGGCACGCCGATCGCGACGCACGCGCCCACGAGCACGACGAAGAACAGCACGAGGTTCAAGTTTCCGAGGCCCGCGAACGCGCCGCGGCTGAACCAGGCGACGGCGCTGATGACGACGGCTGCCGCGACGACCCCGGCCACGGTCTTCGCGTCACCCTCCGCGAGCCGCACGAGCGCCAGCAGCAGGATCAGCGCGAGCCCGACGATCACCGCGAGGACGACGTACGACTGCGGGATGCCGAGCGCGGGCGTGACGTCGATCTGCTCCTGCTGGAAGAACTTGATGCTGGCCGGCATCAGCTCGATCACGAAGAGCGCCGTTACGACGGACGCGATCGTCTCGAGCACGCGGCGCAGGCGAGGCGGCGCGCGGCGCACGAGCACGGAAAGGCTGATGTGCTCGCCGCGCCGGTACGCGACGACCGAACCGAGCATTGCGAGCCACAGCAGGATGATCGTCGCGAGCTCGTCGCTCCACACGAGCGGGTTGCCGAGCACGTAGCGCGTGAAGACACCCGCGGCGAGGATCGTGATCTCGACGAGCACCAGCAGCGCGGCAACGGGCTCGACGACCGCGCCGACCGCGCGGTCGATCGCCGCCGCCCACGGCTTGCGCATCACCGGCGCGACCGGGTCGACCGCAGTCTCGGCTACGTGCATCCGTTACGGCTACGCGAGCTTGTTCGCGTACTTCTCGAGCGCGGCCCAGGCCTTCGGCCCGAACTTGTCGCGCCAACGCTCGTAGTACTTCGCCTCGACCAGCTTCTGCCTAAAGCTGTTCTTGTCGACGTCGTTGAACTTCATCCCGCGTCGCGTGAGCTTGTCGCGCACCGAACGGTTCAGGTTGACGTTGTCGTTGCGCGCCGCGAGCGTCGAGGCGGCCATCTCGCGCGCGATGATGTCCTGGATGCCCTTGCCGAATTTGTTCCAGACGTCTTGGTTGAAGAGCGTCCAGTAACCCGACCAGATGTGGTCGGACATCGAGACGTACTTCTGGACCTCGTAGAACTTCTGCTGGTCGATGAGCAGCAGCGGGTTCTCCTGCGCGTCGATCACGTGCGTCTGCAGCGCGCTGTAGAGCTCGCTCAGCGCGATCGGCGACGGCGCGGCGCCGAGCGATTTGAACGTATCGACGCGAATCTCGCCCGGCGAGACGCGGATCTTCAGGCCGGCGAGGTCACCGACGTTGTGGATCGGCTTGGTCGACGTCGTGATCTCGCGGAATCCGTTCTCCCAAATCTTTTCGAGCACGACTATGCCGCCTCGCGCCTGGATGTCATCGCGCACGACCTTGCCGAGGTCGCCGTCGAACGCGCGGAACACCGTTTCGCGGTTCGGATACGCGTACGCCAGGTTCTCGATCGAGGCCAGCGGTGCGATCGCATTGAGGAACGCACCCGGCATCGCGAGCGACTCGATCGCCCCGGAACGGAGCTGCGCGATCATGTTCGGATCGCTGCCCAGCTGGCTCGTCGGGAACGCCTTGACGTCGACGCGGCCGTTCGTCGCCTTCTTGATGCGGGCGAAGGCCTCGATCGAACGCACGGTGATCGGGTGCTCGGCGGGCAGATCGAGCCCGTACTTGACGTTGAAATCCGCAGCCCGCGCGGGCCTGACGATGCCGATCGAGGCGAACGCGGCGGCGGTACCGGCGACGAATCCCTGACGGGAGACGGGCATACGATGCTCCTTGAGGACGACGATCTACGATGCGATTGCCCGGATGCTACGTCCTCGAACCGGTACGGTCCCGGTACCGCGGCTCCGCGATCGCACCCGCCTCGTGCAGACGGCGCAGCTCGGAGGCTTCCAGACCGAGCTCGCGGCCGAGGACCTCAGCCGTGTCGGCGCCGACCGTCGAACGGCCCGGCTCCAGCGGTGGGGCTCCGGCGCGCTCGAAGCGCGGGAACGCGTTGTTGACGACGATTTCCCCGAGGTCCGGATCCTCGAGCCGCGCGAGCGAACCGCGCGCCGCGATCTGCGGATTGTCGAAGACGGAGTCGATCGACTCGAGCGGCCCGACCGCGGCGCCGGCGCGGTTCAGCTCGTCGATGACGGCATCGCGCGCGCGCAATTCGCAGTACGCCTCGATCAGCGCGTCGAGCGCTCCACCGTTCGCAACGCGGTCGGCGTTCGTCGCGAAGCGCGGGTCGGAGGCAAGCGCATCGCCGCCGATCGTGCGCAGCACGCGACCGGCGACCTCCTGCGTGCTGCCCGAGAGCGCGACGTACCGGCCGTCGCTGCAGCGGTACGCGCCGCGCGGCGCCGTGTCTTCCATGCGGTTCCCCAGCCGCCGATGGAGCGTGCCGTTTGCGGCGTACTCGGTGATCTGCGACTCGACGAGCTTCATCACCGCTTCGTAGATCGCGAAGTCGATCACCTCGCCCTCGCCCGTGCGCAGCCGCCGCGCGTACGCGGCGCATACCGCGGCGGCCGCGGCCTGACCCGCCATCACGTCGGCGAGCGGGAACGCCGGCAGCAGCGGCGGCCGATCGTCGTAACCCGATACGGCCGCGATTCCCGTCATCGCCTCGGCGAGCGTGCCGAAGCCGGCGCGCTCGCGATACGGTCCCTCTTGTCCGAACGCCGTCATCCGCAAGACGACGAGATGCGGCGCCCTGCCGAGCAGACGATCCGGCCCCAGATTCCACTTCTCGAGCGTGCCCGGCCGAAAGTTCTCGATGAACACGTCGAACGACGGCAGCCACCGCAGCAGCAGCGCCTGCGCCTCCGCGCCGTGCAGATCGAAGGCGACGCTCTTCTTGTTCCGGCCCAGCGCCTTCCAATAGAGCCCGATACCGTTCTTCTGCGCCCCGTAGCGGCGCACGTGATCGCCGGGTCCCGGCCGCTCGATCTTGACCACGTCCGCGCCGAAGTCCGCGAGCATCGCGGCCGTCGTCGGGGCCGCGATCATCGTCGAACAGTCGAGGACGCGCACACCCGCGAGAGGTCCGAGTTGCGCCATGCGCAGGACAAATCGCGGGCGCTCCCGGGGTTCCTGCCGTGCGCACTTGCGCCGGTGAGGTAAAGTAATGGTAACGGATCAACGCAGGTGCTTGCACTCGCGTCCCGATCGCTATTTTCGCGAAGGAACCCGCCATGCTCAAGATGGTACGGATCAGCGCGCCGCGTCCGTCGCCCGCCAAGCCGGGACGATTCGAGTCGCTCATCACGGGAACCGGCGAAGAGCCGGTCCGGGTCGTGGGGCCGACGACCGCCGCGGTGAAAGGCTCGGCGACCGCCGTCGTCGCCCACAGCGACCGCTTCGACTGCGACCTGCGCACGGCGCTTCGCGCGCTCGCCGACAGCCCGATCTCGATCTAGCCGGCCAGGCGCCGTTCGCGGAATCGCGTCGCGCGCGGTCGAAGCCGCCGCGATGCGCCGTTCCACGTTGCTGGCAGGCCTTGCCGCGACGGCGACCGCTCCCGCCGCGATCGCGGAGGCGCGCGAGCGCGGCGCCGACCTGATCGTCACCGCCGCCGCGATCCGGACCGTGGACGGCGGCTCGCCCCCGGTCGCGCGCGCGCTCGCCGTGCGCGGCGGCCGCTTCGTCTACGCCGGCTCGCGCGAAGGGGCCGACGCGTTCCGCGGACCGCGCACGCGCACGCTCGACGCCGGTGCGGCGACCGTGCTGCCCGGCTTGATCGACGCGCACCTGCACTTCCTCGCGGTTGGCCTCGCGCTGCACGAAGTCGACCTTGCGCACGTCGTGAGCTTCGAGGAAGTCGTGCGGCGGACGGCCGCGTTCGCGCGCACCTCATCGGACGCATGGCTGCTCGGCGACGGCTGGGACCAAAACTTGTGGCCGGGCAAAGCGTTCCCGTCGCACGACGCGCTGAGCGCGGCGGTGCCGGATCGTCCCGTCGTGCTCTACCGCGTCGACGGCCACGCGCTGCTCGCCAACGCGCGCGCGATGCAGGCGGCCGGCATCGGCGCCGCGACGCCCGATCCCCCCGGCGGCCGCATCCTGCGGGACGCGCGCGGCGCGCCGGCGGGTGTATTCATCGACAACGCGATGGCACTCGTGCGCCGCGCGATCCCGCCGCCGTCGCGCGCGCAGCTCGCGCGCGCGGCGGAAGCAGCCCTGCGCGAATGCCACCGCTGGGGACTCACCGCGATCGGCGACCCCGGCGTGGTCGAGGACGGCATCGCGACGTACCGCGAGCTCGAGCGCGCCGGACGCTACACGCTGCGCAACCACGTCATGCTGGCGGGAAGCGACGCCGCGCTGATCGGGGCATACCTGCCGCGCGGCCCGCACGCGCTCGACGCGAACGGGCGCATCGCCGTGCGCGCCGTCAAGCTGTACGCGGACGGCGCGCTCGGCTCGCGCGGCGCCGCGCTGCTCGCGCCGTACGGCGACGACCCGGGCAAGAGCGGGCTGCTCGTCACGCCTCAGGCGACGATCGAAGACATCGCCGAGCGCGCGCTGCGCGCCGGGTTCCAGCTGTGCACGCACGCGATCGGCGACCGCGGCAACCACCTCGTCCTCGACGCGTACGAGTCCGCGCTGAGCCGCGTGCCCGTTCGCGACCACCGCTTCCGCGTCGAGCACGCGCAGGTGCTCGCCCCGGACGACATCGCGCGGTTCGCGCGGCTCGGCATCACGCCCTCGATGCAGACGACACACGCCGTCAGCGACATGCCGTGGGCCGAAGCGCGTCTGGGTGCCGAGCGCGTGCGCGGCGCGTACGCGTGGCGCTCGCTGCTCGCGAGCGGCATCACCATCGCGAACGGCACGGACGCCCCCGTCGAAGCGGTCGACACGCGCCGTACGTTCCACGCGGCGATCGCGCGCCAGAACGAATCGAATCAGCCGGCCGGCGGCTGGTACCCGCAGCAGCGTATGTCGCGCGACGAGGCGCTGCGCTCGATGACGGCGTGGGCCGCGCGGGCCTGCTTCTTCGAGCACGTCGCCGGCGGAATCGCTCCCGGAAAGTACGCCGACTTCGTCGTGCTCGACCGCGACTGGATCGAGGCGCCGCCCGAAGAGATCATGACGACGCGCGTGCTCGCGACGTACTCGTCAGGCGTGCCCGTCTACGAGGCGCCGATCGCGACCGCGGACGCCGGGTTGCGTGCGCGCGGGCGACGCTCCGGCACGTGCTGCGGCGGAACGCACGGCTCGTGATCCTGGAACATGTCCGCGAGCGCTTCGCCGAGCGCGGCTACGTCGCGAACGACGACTTCGCGACCGCGCTCGAGCTGACGCTGGCGCTCGAAAAGCCGCTGCTGATCGAAGGGCCCGCCGGCGTGGGCAAGACCGAGAGCGCGAAGGTGCTCGCGGACGTGCTCGGCACGCGCCTGATTCGCCTGCAGTGCTATGAAGGTCTCGACGCCGCGAGCGCGCTCTACGAGTGGAACTATCCGAAGCAGCTGCTGCGCATCCGGCTCACCGAGCACGGCGGCGCGTCGGCCGAAGCGCGCGAAGCGGAGATCTTCGGACGCGGCTTCCTGCTCGAGCGCCCGCTCCTCGAAGCGATCACGCAGGAGCGCGCGCCCGTGCTCCTGATCGACGAGATCGATCGCGCCGACGAGGCGTTCGAGGCGTTTCTGCTCGAGCTGCTGGGCGAGTTTCAGGTGACGATCCCCGAGCTCGGCACCGTGCGCGCGCGCGAGCGGCCGGCGGTCGTGATGACGTCGAACCGCGCGCGCGAGCTCTCCGACGCGCTGCGCCGCCGCTGCCTGTACCTTTGGATCGACTACCCCTCGCGCACGCAGGAGCTCGCGATCCTGCACGCGCGCGTCCCGGACGTGCCGGAGCATCTCGCGCAGCAGATCGCGCGCTTCATGGAGTCGCTACGCGCGATGCCGTTCGCGAAGGTGCCCGGCGTCGCGGAAACGCTGGACTGGGCGCAGGCGCTGATGCGGCTGCACCGCGACGCCATCGACGCGGAGACGCTGGAGCGCACGATGGGTTGCATTCTGAAAGTGCGCGACGACTGGGAGATCCTGCGTGCCGAGCACGCGCGCATCGAGCCGCTCCTCGCGTGACCGCGTTCGCGCACGCCGTCGCGGACTTCACGGCGACGCTGCGCGAACGGCACGGCTTCGGCGTCGGTCACGCGCAGACGCGCGACGCGCTGCGTGCCTCGGAGCACGTCGGCATCACGGATGCCGGCCGCGTGCGGCGCGCGATGCGGGCCGTGTACTGCGGGAGCCCGCGCGACGTCGAGCGGTTCGACGATGCGTTCGACGCGTTCTTCCTCGGCCGCACGCGCGAGGAGCCGCTACGCGCGCCGATGCAGCGCGCGATCCCGGACGCGCGATCCGCGCGGTGCGCCGAGGCTGCGCCCAGCGCCGCCGCGGACGCATGGCAAACGATGCGCGCGCGGTACAGCGCCGCGGCGGGGCGCTCGCCGGCACCCGCGATCGCGCCTGACGGCCTCGATACGATGCTCGCCGCGGCGGACCGGCTGATCGCGCAGGTCCGCCTCGCTCCGTCGCGGCGGCGCGCACCGCACCGCCGCGGCGATCGCATCGACGTGCGCCGCACGCTGCGCGCAAGCGTCGCGACGGCGGGCGAGCCGATCGACCTGCGCCGCACCCGCCGCGCGCGGCGCACTGCACGCTTCGTCGTGCTCATCGACGGGAGCCGGTCGAACGCCGGCGACGCCGGACCGATGTTGCAGTTCGCGTTCGCGCTCGTGCAGCGCGCGCGCGGCGCGCACGTCTTCGCGTTCAGCACCGACCTGCGCGAGATCACGCCGGCGCTGCGCGACCCGCACCAAGCAGGGCGCGCGCTGGACGACCTGGGCGAGGCGTGGGGCGGCGGCACCCGCATCGGCGCAAGCGTCTTGACGTTCCTGCGCGAGCACGGCACGCGGACGCTCTCGGCGTCGACGATCGTGCTGCTGTTCAGCGACGGGCTCGATGCCGGCGAGCTCGACCGCCTCGACCGCGCGCTGCGCGAGCTGCGCACGCGTTCCGCCGCGATCGTGTGGCTGCACCCGAGCGCCGGCGCACGCGGCTTCGCGCCGTCGTCGGGCGGCCTGCGCGTCGCGTTGCGGTACGTGCGCGCGGTGCTCCCGTCCGGTGCGCCTGACGACTTCCGGCGGCTGGCCGCGCGCATCGCGCGCAGCACCGGCGCTCAGGCCGCGACCGGCGCCTGAGCCGTTTCGAGGACGCGCTTCGGGTTCGCGAGCGTCGCGGACTCGCGTTCGCTGCGCGTCACGGGTGGTCGACGATGTCGGCTTTGACGGTGCCCGGAACCACAACGAAGTCACGCTGTTCCGCGAACGATGTCCAGTTTCGATTGCCCGAGAGCGGCGACCGCGGCTTGCCGATCGCCCTCCATGATTGCCGAACACGAACGGCCGCATCCGGCAGCTCGTCGTCGATCAGATCTCACCTTTCGTCAGGCAGGTCGTCGCGACAGGACGCACTCGCCGCGACACGAACGGCGCCGCGAAAGCACCGTTACTTGAAGGAGGCGCCATGAGACGCGTGTTGGCGTGGATCGGGTTCGTGCTGCTCGGGATCGTGCTGCTGATCGCGCTCGCCGCGACGTTCGTGTACGTCGACACGAATCGCGAGGTTGCGATGACCGTCACGCCGATGCCGCCTCCGCCGGTGCTGGGGCACGCGGATCTCGCGCGCGGGCGCCGCCTCTTCACCAGCATCGGCGGCTGCGCGAACTGTCACGGCGCGGACGGCGGGGGAAACCCGTTCCTCAACGACGCCGCGATGGGCGCGCTCTATGCGCCGAACTTGACGCGCGGACCCGGCGGGGTCGGCACGGTGTACGGCGACGCGGACTACGACCGCGCGATCCGCCGCGGCGTGCGCCCCGACGGAACGCGGCTGCTGATCATGCCCTCGTGGGATTACGCGGCGCTCAGCAACGACGACGCCGCGTCGGTCATCGCCTACATCCGTTCGCTGCCGCCCGTCGACCGCGCGACGCCCCGCGTGCGGCCCGGACCGGTGCTTCGCATGCTGATGGTGACGCACAAGGTGCAATTCGACGCCACCCAGCTTGCCGACGAAGGGCCGCCGCCGTCACCGGCTCCGGCCGGCGTCACGGCCGCGTACGGCGGCTACCTCGCGCGCGTCGGCGGCTGCATGAGCTGTCACGGGGAGAACCTCTCCGGCGGCCACCTGCAGGGCCCGCCCGAGGTCCCGCCGGCGGCGAACCTCACGCCCGCGGGTATCGGCGCGTGGTCGCAAGCCGACTTCGTGCGCACGATGCGCACCGGCATCGACCCGAAGGGACACGCGCTCGACCCGTTCATGCCGTGGCGCAGCATCGGCACGATGAGCGACGACGAGCTCGCCGCGCTGTTCCTCTACCTCAAGTCCGTCCCCCCGAAAGCGACCGGCAACGGCTGACGCGTCTTTGCGATGGGCGCTCCAGGATGACAGCGTGTCGCACAGGACGATGCGGCGATTGTCAAGGTGAGCTTGTCGACGCGCTTGCGAGCGCGCTCTGCGCGGCGGCGAGGCGCGCGATTGGGACGCGGTACGGCGAGCAGCTGACGTAGTCGAGGCCGAGCTCGTCGCAGAACGCGACGCTGCTGGGCTCGCCGCCGTGCTCCCCGCAGATGCCGATCTTGAGCTCCGGCCGCGTCGCGCGCCCGCGCTCGACGCCCATGCGCATCAGCGCGCCGACGCCCGCCCGGTCCAGCACCTGGAACGGATCTTCTTTGAGAATCTTCATCTCGAGGTAGCGCGGGATGAAGGACGCCTCGGCATCGTCGCGCGAGTAGCCGTACGCCGTCTGCGTCAGGTCGTTCGTGCCGAAGCTGAAGAACTGCGCGATGCTCGCGAGCTCACCGGCCACCACGCACGCGCGCGGCAGCTCGACCATCGTGCCGATGCGGTACTTCACCTGGACGCCGCGGCGCACGATGACCTCGTCGGCGACCAGCTTCGCCGCGTCGTGCGTCACGCGCATCTCCTCGATCGTTCCGACGCCCGGAATCATGACGTCCGGCTGCGCGTCGACGCCGTGCTCGCGCAGATCGCACGCGGCCTCGAAGATCGCGCGCACCTGCATCGCGTAGATCTCGGGATAGAGGATGCCGAGCCGGCACACGCGCAGGCCGAGCATCGGGTTCTGCTCGTGCAGCGCGCGCACGCGCGCGAGCACGCGCATCTTCTCGAGGTAGTCGGGATCGTTCTCGCCTTTCGTCAGGCGCAGCTCCGTCGTCGTCACGAGCAGCTCCTCGAGCGAGGGCAAGAACTCGTGCAGCGGCGGATCCAGGAGGCGGATCGTCACCGGATAGCCGGCCATCGCGTCGAGGATCCCGATGAAGTCGTCTTTCTGGAACGGCAGCAGCTGCGCGAGCGCGTCGGCGCGCGCCTCCGGCGTGTCGCTGATGATCATGCGCTGCACGACCGGCAGACGATCCTGCTGCATGAACATGTGCTCGGTGCGCGTGAGCCCGATGCCCGTCGCGCCGAGCTCGCGCGCCTTGCGCGCGTCCTCCGGTGTGTCGGCGTTCGCCCACACCTCGAGCCGCGCCGCGTCGTCGGCCCAGCCGAGGAACTGCGTGAGCCAGTCGGGCAGCTGCGATGGCGGCGGAATCAGCGCGAGCTTGCCGATCACGACGTTGCCGGTCGTCCCGTCGATCGTCACCCAGTCGCCTTCGCGGAGCACGCTCTCGCCGATGGTCGCCGTCTTCGCGCGCCCGTCGACGCGCATCGCGTCGAACCCCGCCACGCACGGCTTGCCCATGCCGCGCGCGACGACGGCCGCGTGCGAGGTGGCGCCGCCGCGCGAGGTGAGCACGCCGCGCGCGGCGATCATGCCGTGCACGTCGTCGGGCGCGGTCTCGACGCGGACGAGGATGACGTCCTCGCCGGCGGCGCCGCGCTCGGCGGCCGTGTCCGCGTCGAACACGATCTGTCCCGTCGCCGCGCCCGGCGACGCGTTGAGGCCTTTGCCGGCGATCGTGAACGTCTCGTGCGGGTCGATCCGCGCGTGGAAGAGCTGATCGAGCGACGCCGCGTCGACGCGGCGCAGAGCCTCTTCCTTCGAGATGATTCCCTCGCGCACGAGGTCGAGCGCGATCTTCACCGCCGCTTCCGCGCTGCGCTTGCCGCTGCGCGTCTGCAGCATGTAGAGCTTGCCGCGCTCGACCGTGAACTCGAGGTCCTGCATGTCCCCATAGTGCGTCTCGAGCTGATGCGCGATCGCGACGAACTGCGCGTAGACGTCGGGCTGCGAGCTCTGCAGCTCGGAGATCTTCATCGGCGTGCGAGTGCCGGCGACGACGTCCTCGCCCTGCGCGTTGCGCAGGTACTCGCCGAACAGCCTCTTCTCGCCGGTGTTCGGATCGCGGGTGAACGCGACGCCGGTCCCCGAGTCGTCGCCGAGGTTGCCGAACACCATCGCGACGACGCTGCACGCGGTGCCCGCATCGCCGGAGATCTTGTTGAACTTGCGGTAGTCGATCGCGCGCTTCGACTGCCACGAGCCGAACACGGCGCCGATCGCGAGCTCGAGCTGCTCGAAGACGTCCTGCGGAAACGGCTCGCCCGTGTGGATGCGCACGATCTCGCGGAACTGCGCGATCACTTCCTTCCAGCGGTCCGCGCCCAGTTCGGGATCCGAGGCGACGCCGGCCTTCGCCTTGGCTTCGCCGACCACGGCCTCGAACTCGTCCTTCGGAATGTCGAGGACGACGCTGCCGAACATCGCCATGAACCGCCGGTATGCATCGTAGGCGAACCGATCGTTGCCGCTCAGCCGCGCGAGCGCGACGACCGTCTCGTCGTTCAGCCCGAGGTTGAGGATCGTGTCCATCATGCCGGGCATCGAGACGCGCGCGCCGCTTCGCACCGATACCAGCAGCGGGTTCGGTCCGCGCCCGAACGTCTTGGCGGTACGCGTCTCGAGCTCGCGCATCGCATCGCGGACGGCGTCGAACAGACCGTCCGGGAACCGCCGGCCCTTCGCGTAGTACTCTCGGCAGACGTCGGTGGTGATCGTGAACCCGGGCGGCACCGGCAGCCCCGCTCGGGTCATCTCGGCGAGACCGGCGCCCTTGCCGCCGAGCAGGTCCTTCAGATCTCCGGAGCCGTCCTCGAAGAACCAGATGGGTGGAGGCGCTTTCCCGCTTTGATCGGCGGGCAGGCGTGGAAATTCATTGTAGCGCCGCGTCCGGACGGCGGAAATTTTTTCCATCGACTCCATGCTTGGTAAGTTTCCCAGCACGTCCCTTTTTCACGCCGCGCGTGAGAGGGGTCGTTTGGCCGTGCAGAAGGCAGGTATAGGGTCCCTCAGCGCGCGTCGTGGAAGATCAGGCCGAGCGTCAGCCGCTCCCCGGAACGCACCTCGGCGACGCCGTGCCGGAAGGCGGCGCGGAAAGCGCCTCGGGCGCCGCGCGCGGGGCGGACAGCGTTCGGGAACACGACCGCGTCGCCGCCAGCGAGCGGCACGACGTGCGCGAGGCTCTGCTTGCGCGGCCGCTGCTCGACCAGCACGAACTCCCCGCCCTCGAAGTCCCGTCCCGGTTCGCTCAGGAGTACCGTGACCTGCAGCGGGAAGGCGACGTCGCCGTAGACGTCCCGGTGGAGCGCGTTGTAGCCGCCGGTGCGGTACCGCAGCAGCAGCGGCGTCGGACGGGTCTGCCCGTGCGCGCGGCAGCGCTCGAGGAACTCCGGCAGGGCCGGTGGATAGCGGAGCGCGTCGCCGAGCGCCTCGGCCCAGCCGTTGGCGACCGGTGCGAGCTCGCCGTACAGCCGCTCGCGGAGCGCGGCGACCGCCGGCGGCAGCGGGTTCGCGAAATACCGGTAGACACCGCGGCCGTACCCGTGACGCTCCATCACGACGGTGCTGCGAAACGCCGCGTCGTCGTCGAAGCGCGCGCGCAGGTCAGCCCGCGCGCGTGCGTCCAGCAGTCCCCGGGTCACCGCGTAGCCGCGTTCGTCCAGCTCGCGTTCCACACGCTCTTCGAACACGGCGCTACGTCGTTCGTTGCACGGGCGGTGCCAGCCAGATGGCATCGTGACCGGCTACAACGGCAGCGTGTACCAGCCGCCCGAGATCATTCTTGACCTTTTCGCCGCGTACCGCCGCGCCGCCGGGCTTCCAGCGCTTTCACGCGCCGATCGATTGCGCTTACTTGGAGCGACAGACGCTCCAGTACCGCGACGAGCCGATCCGGCGAAGCTGATTCCGTTTCCGACGGGCCGTCGCGCCCGGTCGCGAGATACCAGGGCGTGACGTCGAGCGCGACTGCGAGCTTGAGGCCGACGAGGAAGCTCGCACTCTTCGTCTGACCCGACTCCATCTGACGGATGGCCCCCTCCGTCACGCCGACGGCGTGCGCGAGTGCGCTCGGCGTAAGATGCCGGCGCAGGCGCAGCGAGCGCAACCGCTCGCCGAAGCTGTCGGACACGCCGGAAGTATACGGTCGGCGCCGTGCAGTGTGGTATTGCGCGATGCGTGCAAGTGATTGGAGTGGTGTTGGGGACGCTACGGGGAGCCGTCGTCGACCGTCCTTGCGACCCGCTCCGAGCGGCGTTCGCCTACACCCCGGGGACGGTCGGCGGCACCCGAACGCGCACCGCGAGGACGGAGCCCGTTCCCGCCGCGACGTAGCAGCGGCGATGCGGCTCCGCGCGCTCGTGCTTCCGTTCATTGCATCGCTGATCGTCGCCGTCGCGACCGTCGCGCGCGCCGAGGACCCGAGTCGTCCGCCTTTGCCCGCGCCGAGTGCGTCGCCGTCGCCGGCCGCCTCGCCGACGCCCTCGATGCGCTGGCGGAGCATCGGCCCGGCCGTGGCGGGCGGCCGCGTGGCGACCGTAGCGGGAACGGATCTCGATCCGGCGCTCTTCTACGCCGGCGCCGCGGGCGGCGGCGTGTGGCGCTCGACGAATGCGGGCGCGGATTGGACGCCCGTCTTCGACGCGGCAGGGACGCAGTCGATCGGCGCGATCGCCATCGACCCGCGCGACAAGAACGACGTGTGGGTCGGCACGGGCGAAGCGTGGCCGCGCAACGACGTGATCCCCGGCGACGGCGTCTATCGCTCGACGGACGGCGGCAAGACGTGGAAGCATCTCGGCCTCGAGCAGACATCGCAGATCGCGCGCGTGCTGATCGATCCGCGCGACACGAAGCGCGTGCTGGTCGCGGCGCTCGGCGATCCGTTTCGCGACAACGCGGAACGCGGCGTGTTCCGCAGCACCGACGGCGGCGCGACGTGGACGAAGACGCTCTACCTCGGTCCCGGCGTCGGCGCATCCGACCTCGCGATGGACCCGAAGAACCCCGACGTGCTCTACGCCGGGATGTGGCGCTTCCGGCGCTCGGCGTGGAGCTCACGAGCGGCGGGGACGACGACGGCATCTACAAGTCGGTCGACGGCGGCGTGACGTGGAAACGCGTCACCGGCAACGGTCTTCCCGCGGGCGCGACGGGCCGTATCGCGATCGCGATCGCGCCGAGCGACGCGCGCCGCATCTACGCGATCGTCGAATCGAAGGACGGACTGCTGTGGCGGTCCGACGATGCGGGCGCAACGTGGAAGCTGACGTCGACGCAACACGCTGATCGACGAGCGGCCGTTCTACTACACGCGCGTCGTCGTCGACCCGCACGACGCCGACCATCTGTTCTCGGTGTCCGTGCTGCTGGCCGAAAGCACGAACGGCGGCAAGACGTGGCACGTGAGCGGACGGCGGCTGCACGGCGACCATCACGACCTCTGGATCTCGGCCGACGGCGCGCACGATTCTCGAAGGCAACGACGGCGGCGTCGGGCTCTCGCACGACGGCGGCGCGACGTGGTCGTGGCGCAACGTGCTGCCGATCGCGCAGTTCTATCACGTCGCGTACGATCGCGCACGCCGTACCGCGTGTGCGGCGGGTTGCAGGACAACGGCGCGTGGTGCGGCCCGGCGCGCACCGGCGACGGGCGCGGCATCCTGCCGCGCGACTGGACGCGGTGCAGGGCGGCGACGGTACGTGGGTCGTGCCCGATCCGCGCGACGGCGCACGGTCTGGTCCGCGGCCGGCGGCGGCGACAACGGCGGCGCGATCGCGCGCTACGACGACGCGCACGCAGAACGCGATCGACGTCTCGCCGTACCTGCGCGATCAGAACGTCGTCGCCGCCGAGCGCGCTGCGGTATCGCTTCAACTGGGAGACGCCGATCGCGTTCGACCCGCACGATGCGCGCGCGGTCTACGCCGGCGGGAACGTCGCTGTTCCGCACGACGCGACGGCGGCATGCATTGGACGCGCGATCAGCCCCGACCTCACGCGCAACCTCAAGAACGCGCCAGACGCTCGGCGGGCGGCCCGCTCACGCTCGACGTGACGGGCGCCGAGACGTTCGACACGATCCTCGCGATCGCACCGTCGCCGCGTCGCGCGCGCAGCAGATCTGGATCGGGACCGACGACGGGCTGGTGCAGCTCACGCGCGACGGCGGCGCGCACTGGACGAAGTCGCGATCCCCGGCGTCGACGCGGACGGGCGCGTCCGGCGATCGAGGCCGTCGCACGCGCAGGCCGGCACGGCGTACGCGGTCGTCGACCGGCACTTCGCCGGCGACCGCACGCCGTACGTGTACGTCACGCACGACTTCGGCCGCACGTGGCGCGCGCGATCGTCGCGCGGGCTGCCGACGAGCGAAGTGCACGCGGTGCGCGAGGATCCGCGCGACCCGAACGTGCTCTACGCGGCGACCGGCAAAGGCGTCTGGTGGAGCACCGACGCGGGCGCGTCGTGGAAGCCGTTCCCGGCGCCGCTGCCGGCCGTCGAGGTGCGCGATCTCGCGGTGCAGCCGGCGTCGGGCGATCTGATCGCGGCCACGCACGGCCGCGGGATGTACGTCTTCGACGACTCGCGCGCGCTGCGCCGAGCGCGGCGCACGCGTGCGGCTCTTTCCGCTGCGCGACGCGTTGCCGCTGCAGCGCCACACGCCGACGGTGAACGAGCGCGGCGCGCGAGGACGCGCCGCCGGCGACGTTCACGTTCTGGCAGCCGCGCGCCGCGACGTCGCCGCCGGCGTTCGAGATCGTCGACGCGCACGGGGCCGATCGTGCGGCACATCGCGGGCACGCACGACGAGAACGGCGAGGAGATTCCGAACGTCCCGAACGCCGCGGGCTACAATCGCGTCGCGTGGGCGCTCGACCGCGATCCGCCGACGCCGTGGCGCCGCGTCGCGAAATGGGATCAAGGACCGTCGAACGGCCCGCCGGTGCCGAGCGGTGACGTACACGGTGCGGATGCGCCGCGACGGCGCGACGTACGTACAGCGCATCCGCGTGCTGCGCGACGCGCGCGCTGCGTCACGCCGAGGACGAGCGTCGCGGCGATCGCTTCGCGACCGCGATGTACGGCGAGCTCTCGGCGCTCGACGACGCGCTCAACGGGCTCGACAACGTGCGCGTGCAGCTCGCGACCGCGATCGCCGCGATCGCGGACGCGGCGCTCGCGCAGCGCGCGCGCGCCGTCGCTCGCGGAAGCGCAGCGGATCGAGTCGTCGATCAGCTCGCAGCCGGTGAACGATCAGGACGACGACTTCCTCGAGGACCTGCTGCGCGAGCGCGTGCTGACGTTCGTGGGCGATCTGTCGCCCGGCGCGCCGACCGGCGCGAGGTGCACGGAGGGCACGGCGCTGCGGCGCGAAAGCGCCGCGGCCGCCTCGCGCGATATCGCGCGTTCGTCGCGCGCGACATGCGGCCGCTGAACGACGCGCTGCGTGCCGCGAACGTCGCGGCGATCGACCTCGACGCGCGTTCCGCCGACGACGAAGCCGGATCCCAACGCCGACGAGCACGCGCGCCGCGGCGAGGACGAGCACTGAGCGGCGGGCGCTCAGTCGCCGGCAATTCGCGTGATCCGGAACAGCCGGTGCATCTCCGTCAGCTCGAAGATGCGCACGAACGGACGGCGCCTCGCGACCAGCGTGATCGTGCGGTCCGGAAAGCGCCGCCGAAGGCGCACGAGCGCGCTGACGAAGGCGCTGTCGAGGTAGCGCACGTCCGAGAGGTCGATCACGACCGGCGCGGGCCGTCGACGGCGGCAAGGCGCTTTTCGACTTCGTCCTCTTTCCAAATATCAAGCTCGCCGTTGAAAGAAACGACGTGCGGACGTGGCCACGCTGAACAAACCTCCGCCGGTAGGACCGCGAGGACGCGTACCGCGACCCGCTGCGGTCGTCCTGGGAGCCGCCGCCGTCTAGGGCACGAGCTCGGTACCTAGGCCGCGCAGCGCGGCGTCGATCGCGCCGAAGCCGGCGCCGGCGACGACGGCGCGCGCCGCGCCGCCGCGCACCGCGGCGATCGCGGCGCGCATCTTGGGGATCATGCCGTCCGTGAACGTGCCGTCGGCGAGGTAAGCCTTCGGCCTCGGCGGCGGTGAGCCGCTCGATGACGGAGTCGGGGTCGTCGACGTCGCGGCGCACGCCGGCGACGTTTGTGATCACGACGTACGCGTCGGCGCGCGAGCGCGCCGGCGAGCGCGCCGGCCGCGGTGTCGGCGTTGCAGTTCAGCGCGCCGCCGCCGTCGGCGTCGAGCGCGAGCGGCGCGACGACGACGACGAATCCCGCGTCGAGCAGCGCGCGCGGCGCCGCCGGGATCGACGCGCACGATCTCGCCGCCGACGTAGCCGAGGTCGACGCCGTTGACGGCGCCCGCGCGCCGCGCGCGCAGCAGGTCGCCGTCCTCGCCGGAGATCCCGACGGCGCGCGCGCCGCGTGCGGCGAGCGCGCGCACCAGCGCCTTGTTCACCGTGCCGCAGAGGACGTACTCGACGACGTCGCGCGTCGCGCGGCCGGTGACGCGCAGGCCCTGGACGCGAACCTCGTCGATCGCCTTGGCGTCGAGCTCGGCGTCGATCTGCGGGCCGCCGCCGTGGACGAGCACGATGCGGTCGCCGCGCGCGGCGAGCGCCGCGACCTCGTCGAGGGTCGGGTCGGCGTCGGCGGCCGCCATGGCGTTGCCGCCGTACTTGAGCGCGATCAGCACGCGGGGCGCTCGGTGATCGAGGCGCCCGGCTCCTGCCGCCGACGGCCGAGCGAGGCGCCGCCGAGGCGCGCGTTGCATAATTATGCGTGGTGTATAATTATGCAGTCATGGTGACTCTGCCGGCGGCGGCGCGGCTGCGCGGCCGGAACGTCCTCACCGTCACCGACCTCGGCGCCGACGAGCTCGTCAGCCTGCTTGCGGTCGCTCAGACCCTCAAGGCGCGCGGGCGCGAGCAGATGACGCTGCTGCGCGGCAAGACGCTCGTGATGCTGTTCGAGAAGCCCTCGCTGCGCACGCGCGTCTCGTTCGAGACCGGGATGACGCAGCTCGGCGGCCACGCGATCGCGGTCAACGGCAGCGACGTCGGGATCGGCAGCCGCGAGACGCCGGAGGACGCCGCGCGCGTGCTCTCGCGCTACGGCGACGCGATCGTCTACCGCACGCACGCGCACGAGCCGCTCGTGCGCTTCGCCGGCGCGGCGACCGTGCCGACGATCAACGCCCTCTCCGAGGCGGCGCACCCGTGTCAGGCGTTCGCCGATCTGCTGACGATCCGCGAGCGGTTCGGCACGCTGCAGGGCCTGCGGCTCGCGTTCGTCGGCGACGCGCGCAACAACGTCGCGGCCTCGCTCGCCGAAGCCGCCGCGATGTGCGGGATGTCGGTCACGTTCGCCGCGCCGCCGACGCACCGGCCGTCCGACGCGTTCCTCGCCAAGCTCGTGAAGCTCGGCGCGCAGCACGGCGTGCACGCGCGCGCGTTCACCTCGCCGCTGCGCGCGGTGCGCGACGTCGACGTCGTCTACACCGACGTGTGGACGTCGATGGGCGACGAGCAGTTCGTCGAGCGCAACCTCGCCGCGCTGCGTCCGTACCAGGTCGACGCGCGAGCTGATGGACGCCGCCGCGAAGCACGCGCTCTTCATGCACTGTCTGCCGGCGCACCGCGGCGAAGAGGTCGCCGCCGACGTGATCGACGGGCCGCGCAGCGTCGTGTTCGACCAAGCCGAGAACCGGCTCCACGCGCAGAAAGCGCTGCTGCTCGCGCTCCTCACCGACCTGCGCGGGCTTGACCGACTGGAGAATGATGACGACGATCCAGCAACCGAAGACCAAGCGCCAGCGCGCGATCCTCTCGCTGATCGCGGCGCGGCCCGTGCGCTCGCAGGACGAGCTCGCGGCGCTGCTCGAGCAGCAAGGCTACGAGGTGACGCAGGCGACGGTGTCGCGCGACATCAAGGAGCTCGGGCTGCTCAAGGTGCCGCTCAAAGGCGGCACCGGCGGCGCGTTCAAGTACGTCGAGCCGTCGGTCGGCCCGACGTTCAGCTCGCGGCTGCACCGCGTCGTCTCCGAGGTCGTCATCGCACGCGCGCTCGTCGATGAACCAGATCGTGCTGCGCACGCACCCGGGCACCGCGATGATGCTGGCCGCGGCGATCGACGGCGCGGAGTGGCCCGAAGTGCTCGGGCACGATCGGCGGCGACGACACCGTGCTCGTCATCGTCGAGTCAGCCGGAGAAGACGCCGATGATCCGGCAGCGCTTCGAAGACATGCGCGCGGGGCAGCAGGCTCGTGAAGATCGTTCTTGGCGTATTCGGGCGGGCTGGATACGTCGGTGCTGCTCAAGCAGTTCATCGATCAGGGGCATCAGGTCGTCGCGATGACGCTCAATCTCGGCGAGTCCGACATGGTCGCGGGCGAGGGGTCGCAGGACGCGCTCGACGCCGTTCGCCAGAAGGCGCTGCGGCTCGGGCGCGCTCGATGCGGTGCTGATCGACGCGCGCGAGCGGTTCATCGCCGAGTACGCGTACAAGGCGCTCGCGGCGAACGCGCTCTACCAGGGCGTGTATCCGCTCAGCGCGGCGCTTTCGCGGCCGCTGATCGCCGATCTGCTCGTCGAGACGGCCGCAGGAGTACGGCGCCGACGCCGTCGCGCACGGCTGCACCGGCAAAGGCAACGACCAGGTGCGCATCGAGGTCGGCGTGCGCGCGAAGGCGCCGCATCTGACGACGCTCGCGCCGCTGCGCGACAAGCCGCTCTCGCGGCCCGACGCGATCGCGTACGCGCAAGCGCACGGCGTGCCGATCGCGCACACCGCGGCCAAGCCGTACTCGGTCGATGCGAACCTGTGGGGCCGCTCGATCGAAGCCGGCGTGCTCGAGAACCCGTGGAACGCGCCGCCGGCCGACGCGTACGCGTGGAGCGTCGCGCCGGAGGACGCGCCCGCGGCGCGGCGCCGAGGTCGTGATCGCGTTCGAGCACGGCGTCCCGTCGATCGACGGCCGCGACAGGCGCCGAGATGGTGTTCGAGCTGAACAAGATCGCCGGCGCGAACGGCGTCGGGCGCATCGACATGATCGAGGACCGCGTCGTCGGGCTGAAGTCGCGCGAAGTGTACGAGTGCCCGGGCAGCGTGACGCTGATCGAAGCGCACAAGGCGCTCGAGCGGCTGACGCTCACGCGCGACGAGCTGCGGCTGCAAGGCGGCGCTCGACCAGAAGTACGCCGAGCTGATCTACGACGCGCTGTGGTCGTCGCCGCTGCGCGACGCGCTCGACGCGTTCAACGCGAAGATCGCCGAGCGGCTCACCGGCGAGGTGCGCATGAAGCTCGTGCGCGGCCGCGCCGTCGTGACGGGCTCGCGCTCGCCGTTCGCGCTCTACGACGAGTCGCTCGCGACGTACGGCGCCGGCGACACGTTCCGGCACGATGCGGCCGGCGGCTTCATCGAGATCCACGGGCTGCCGGTCGCGGCGGGCGCGGCGAAAGCGGCCGAGGCGGCGGAGCGCGCGACGCCGGTGCTGAGCTCGAGCGCTGGATCGCATGAAGCGCTTGACGAAACCGCGCTCGGTGCGGTATGACTATGCACTCGTGAGCATCACCGCGATCACCCTCCGCCGACCGCCGAGCGCTGCGCCCGTACGATTCGTACCGGGTCTCGTCTACGTGCGGTAGGGGAGCACGGGAACGGATCGACGGGCGCGCCGGCAACGGCGCGCTTTTCATTTTTCATGGGAGCGTCGTGGTGAGCACGGAGTACGAGGACGTGAACGAGATCGGCGAGGTCGAGCTGCAGTGGGGCGGACGGTTCGCGTCCGAGCCCGACCGCGCGCTGCTCGCGTTCGGCTCGTCGCTGCGCGACGATCTCGCGATCGCGCCGTTCGACGTGCGCGTGCTCGCAGGCGCACGTCGCGGCGCTCGCGGGCGGCGGCGTGATCTCCGGCGCCGACGCGGCGGCGCTGCGCGCCGCGCTGCGAACGCGTCGCGGACGAGATCGCGGCCGGCGCGTTCGCGGCGTGGGCGGTCGAGCGCGACTTCGAGGACGTGCACGGCGCGATCGACGCGCGCGTTCGCGAGGTCGCCGGGCGCGGCCGGCGATCGGCTGCACAGCGGCCGCAGCCGCAACGATCAGGTCGCGACGACGATGCTGCTGTTCGCGCGCGAGCGCGCGCTACCGCCGGCGCGCGCGCGTGTCTCGACACCGCCGCGCTGTGCGCGATCGCGCCGCAGAAGAACTCGAACGCGGCACGCTGGTCGCGGCGACGACGCACTGGCAGCCCGCGCAGCCGATGCTGCTCGCGCTGTGGATCGACGCGGTCGCGCGCGGCTTCGTGCGCGCGGCCGAACGCTTCGCGCGCGTCGCCGCCGACGCGGCGCGCTTGTCGCCGCTCGGCAGCGCCGCGCTCGCAGGCTCGTCGCTGCCGCTCGACCGTGAGCGATCCGCGGCAGCAGCTCGGCTTCCTCGCACCGGCGCCGAACGCGCTCGACGCCGTCGGCGACCGCGACGTGCTGCTCGACCTCGTCGACGCCTGCATGCGCGCCGTCGTGACGGCGTCGCGCCCGAGCGAAGAGCTCGTCCTGTGGGCGACGCCCGCCTTCGGTTACGTACGGCTCGACGACGCCGCCTCGACCGGCTCGAGCTTGATGCCGCAGAAGCGCAATCCCGACCCGTTCGAGCTGGTTCGCGGCGCCGCCGGCGCGCTGATCGGCGCACACGCGGGCGCCGTTGCGACCGTCAAAGGCGTCGCGCTCTCGTACCACCGCGATCTGCAGCAGACGAAGTCGCGTGGTCGTTCGCGGCGGCGGCTGACGCGCTGGCCGCGATCGACGCGTTCCGCCGCGCGTTCGCGCACGTGCGCTTTCAACGCGCCGCGATGACGAGCGCGCCGGCGACGGCTACACGGTCGCGACCGATCTCGCCGATGCGATGATCGCGAACGGTGCGACTGCGCGCGACGCGCACCGCGCCGTCGGCGAGCGCGTGCTGCTCGCAGAAGCGCGAAGGCCGCGATCTCGATCACCGCGACCTCGAGCACCTCGGGATACCGGACGCGCCGCTCGACGCGCGCTCCTCGGTTCTGGCGAAGCGCACGCTCGGATCGACCCATCCGGACGCGGTGCGCGACGCGATCGCCGCGACGCGCACGGCGATCGCGGCGACGTCGCGAACACTGGAGGCGACATGACGACGATCGGAATGCTGGTCTTTCCGGATGTGCAAATGGTCGACCTCATCGGTCCGCTCGAGCTGCTCGCGGCCGCGCCCGACGTGCGAACAGTCTTGGTGGCCGCACGCGGTGAGCCGATCGTCGCCTCGAGCGGCGTGCAGCTCGTGCCGCAAGCGACGATCGACGACGCCCCGCCGCTCGACGTACTGTTCGTCCCGGGAGGCGGCGGGATCCGGCACGCGCTCGCCGATCCGAAGACCCTGGCGTTTCTCGCGCAACGCGGCGACGCGGCCGCTTACGTGACGTCCGTCTGCACGGGCGCGCTCGTCCTCGGTGCGGCCGGCCTGCTGCGCGGCTATCGCGCGACGACGCATTGGCGATTCATGGACCTCTTGCCCGCGGTCGGAGCGATTCCCGTCCACGAGCGCGTCGTGCGCGATCGTAACCGCATCACGGGGGGCGGCGCGACGGCGGGACTGGACTTCGGCCTGGCACTCGTCGCCGAGCTGCGCGGACGCGCCGTCGCGGAACGGATCCAGCTCGCGCTCGAATACGATCCGCATCCCCCATTCGCCGCCGGACATCCTCGCAGTGCTCCGACCGCCGTCGTGGAGCGCCTGCAGTCGCTCATGGAGCCGCTCTACAACGAGCGCGCGCGCTTGATCGACGCCGCGGTGACGCGATGATCACCGCGCACGTCGTCGGCGCGAGCGGCTACGCCGCCGCCGAGCTCATCCGGCTCATCGACCGGCATCCCGGCGTCGCGCTCGGCGTGCTCGAAAGCCGTTCGCAGCCGGGCGCCGCCGTCGGCGACGTCTTCCCGTGGCTGCCGCACGTGCACGTCGCGCTCGACGAGACCGGCACCGCGCTGCGCGCGCGTGCGCGAGGACGACGTCGTCTTCCTCGCCGGCGGGCACGAGCTCGCGCGCGAGCAGGCGCCCGCAGTTTCTCGCCCGCGGCGCGCGCGTGATCGATCTCTCCGATGCGTTCCGCCTGCACGCGAACGCCGGCGACGCGATCTACGGCTTCCCCGAGCGGTATCGCGACGCGCATCGCCGGCGCGCGGCTCGTCGCGAACCCGGGCTGCTACGTTACCGCCTCGCTGCTCGCGCTCGTCCCGCTCGAGCCGCTCGCGTCGCGCATCGCGACCGTCGTGATCGACGCGAAAAGCGGGATCACCGGCGCGGGGCGCACGCCGTCGGTGCCCTCGCTGTTCGCCGAAGTGTACGGCGACGTGCGCGCGTACGGGCTGGGCGGGCACCGTCACGGCATCGAGATCGTGCAGGAGGCGCGCGACGCCGGCATCGCCGCGCCGATCGTGTTCTCGCCGCACGTCGTGCCGCTCAGCCGCGGGATCCTCGCCGACGTCTACCTCGTGCCGCGCGAACCGATCGCGCGCGAAGAGGTGCTCGCACTCTACCAGCGGTTCTACGCGGCGAACCCGTTCGTCACGGTGTTCCGCGACGTGCGCGCGCCGCATCTTCCCGCGCTCGAAGGCACGAACGACGCGCACCTCGCGGTCGCGGAGCGCGACGGCGTCGTGCACATCCTGTCCGCGCTCGACAACCTCGGCAAAGGCGCTGCCGGACAGGCGATCCAGAACATGAACTTGATGCTCGGCCTTCCGGAGGAGACTGGACTCGATGCTCGCACCACAGTCGGCTGATCCGCGGCGAAGCACGCCAACGGCGCCGCTCGACAGGCTCAGGATGACGACGCCTGCGGCTGATCGAAGTCCGCGGCGGCCTCGGCGCCGTGCCCGGCGTGCGCATGACCGGCGTGCACGCCGGCATCAAGAAGCGCAAGTCCGATCTCGCGCTGATCGCGCTGCCGGGCCCGCACGTGTGCGCGCAGGTCATCACGACGAACGAGATCAAGGCGGCGCCGCTGCTCGCGACCAGCGCGCATCTCGACGCGGACGGCGACGCCGATCGTCGCGATGGTCTGCAACTCCGGCTGCGCGAACGCGTGCACCGGCGAGCGCGGCGTGCGCGACGCGCGAGAACACCGCGCGCCACGCCGCGACGCTGCTCGGCGTACGGCCGACGCAAGTCGTCGTCGCCTCGACCGGCGTGATCGGCGTGACGCTGCCGATGGACCGCGTCGCGAAGGGACTCGACCGCGCGCACAAGGCGCTCGCCGAAGGCCCGGAAGCGGCGTACGACGCCGCCGAAGCGATCATGACGACGGATCACGTTCCGAAGCTCGCCGCGTACGCGTGGCACGAGAACGGCCGGCGTCACGTCGTCGGCGGCATCGCCAAAGGCTCGGGGATGATCGCTCCCAACATGGCGACGATGCTCGCGTTCCTCGTGACCGACGCCGCGGTGTCGCGCGCATCGCTCTCCGACGCGCTGCGCGAAGCCGCCGACGGCACGTTCAACATGATCTCGGTCGACGGCGACATGTCGACAAACGACGCCGTCTACTGCGCGGCGAAGCCGGGCGACGAACGACGCGACGCCCGGGCCTGCGCGCCGCGCTGACCGCCGTCTGCCGCGACCTCGCGGTCGCGATGGTGAAGGACGGCGAGGGCGCGACGAAGACGCTCACGCTCACCGTGACGGGCGCGCGCGACGAAGGGCAGGCGCGCACGGTCGCGCGCGCGGTGATCAACTCGAGCCTCGTGAAGACGGCGCTGTACGGCGAGGATCCGAACTGGGGCCGCATCATCGCGGCGGCCGGCTCGGTCGGCGCCGGGACTCGATCCGGCGACGTGGTCGCTGTACCTCGGCGAGAAGACGTGGGTCGAGCGCGGTGCGATCGAAGCGATGAGCGAGGCCGAAGCGCACCACATGCTCGAGCAGCACAACGTCGACGTGCGCCTCGACCTCGGCATCGGCGACGCGACCGCGACCGCGTGGGGCTGCGACCTCACCGGCGACTACGTGCGCATCAACGCCCACTATCGCACGTAGGCCGGCGATGCCGCCTATGCGTGGCTTCGCTGCGCGAAGCCTTCGCGGTCCTCGCTGCGCTGCGGTCGAAAGGAGTTGTTCATGATTCCAGGATGCGCGGAGCGCGGCTCGTTACCCAGCACCCGCATCTCATGGCGAACTACGGGCGGCTCGAGATCAACATCGTGCGCGGTGAAGGGCTGCTGGCTGTTCGACGAGTCGGGGAACGCCTACCTCGACCTGGTCGCCGGGCATCGCGGTGTGCGCGCTCGGGCACGCGCACCCGCGCATCGCGCGCGCGATCGCCGAGCAGGCCGCGACGCTCGTGCACGTTTCGAACCTCGTGCACCACGAGCCGGCCGGCACGCTCGCCGACCGGCTCGCGGAGCTGTCGGGATTCGACGCGGTCTTCTTCTGCAACAGCGGCGCCGAGGCGAACGAAGCCGCGATCAAGCTCGCGCGCAAGCACGCGTGGCGTCGCGGCGAGCACGAGCGCACGACGATCCTCGCCGCGCACGGCTCGTTCCACGGGCGCACGATGGGCGCGCTCGCGGCGACCGACAATCCCGCGTATAACGAAGGCTTCGAGCCGTTGCCGCTCGGCTTCGCGTTCACGCCGTTCAACGACGTCGAAGCGCTCGACGCTGCGATCGACGAGCGGACCGCGTGCTTCCTCGTCGAGCCCGTGCAGGGCGAGAGCGGCGTCGTCCCCGCGACGCGCGAGTATCTCGAAGCCGCGCGGCGGCTGTGCGACGAGCGCGGCGCGCTGCTGATCTTCGACGAGGTGCAGTGCGGCATGGGACGTGTCGGACGGCTGTTCGCGCACCAGCTGTACGACGTGCGAGCCCGATGCGTTCACGCTCGCGAAGTCGCTGGCGAACGGCTTGCCGATCGGCGCGCTGCTCGTGCGCGGCGAGGCGGCGAGCGCGCTGCGGCCGGGCGATCACGGCACGACGTTCGGCGGATCGCCCGTCCCGGCGGCCGCCGCGCTCGAGCACCTCGCGATCCGCGACGTGGTCGACCTCGACACGCACGTCGCGTCCGTCGGCGCGCTGCTGCGGGCGCGAACTCGATGCGGTCGCGGGCGACTATCCCGCGGTGTTCGAACCGCCGCGCGGCCTCGGCCTGATGCTCGGACTGCCCGTGCGCGAGCCGTACGCGGCGAAGGATTTCGTCGGGCGCGGCCTCGATCACGGCGTGTTCCTCAACGCCGCCGGGCGCAACACGCTGCGCTTCGTGCCGCCGCTGATCCTCACGCGCCGACGAAGCGCGTGACGCCGCGGTGCGGCTGCGCGCCACGATCGCGGCGACGTTGCAGACGTAGCGAGGCGCCGCTCGCGGCGCCGAACGCCGCCGTTCGCGCGGCGAATCGCACCCGCGTTCGGGCACGGGGCGCCCGCCGCCGTTCGTGCCGAGGGCCGAGGACGCGCCCGGCGCCGCGCGGTATCGTGCTTCCATGGCCATCGAACGGTTTGCGGTGCTCGGCGCCGGCGCAATCGGCGGGTACGTCGGTGCGGCGCTTGCGCGTGCCGGACGCGACGTCACCCTCATCGCCCGCGGCGCGCACCTGGCGGCGATGCGCACGAACGGCGTGCACGTACGCTCCGAGCGCGGCGACTTCCACGCGGACGTCAAGGCGACGGACGAAGCCGGAGCGCACGGCCCGTTCGACTGCATCATCGTCTCGCTCAAGGGCCATCAGCTCGTCGACATGCTGCCCGCGATCCGGCGCATGTCGCACGCGCGCACGCAGATCGTCCCCATGCAGAACGGTATTCCGTGGTGGTACTTCCAGGACCACGGCGGGCCGCTCGAGGGAACGTCGCTGGAGACCGTCGATCCCGGCGGCAAGCTGGCGGCGGCGTTCGATCCCGCCAACGTCGTAGGGTGCGTCATCTACTGCTCGACGGAGATCGAGGCTCCGGGCGTAATCCGTCACATCGAAGGCACGCGCTTCGCGCTCGGCCGCCCGTCCGGCGCCGTCGACGCGGAGATCCAGGAGATATCGGCCGCGCTGACCGAGGGCGGGTTGAAAGCGCCGATCGAGACCGACCTGCGCTCGCAGATCTGGCTGAAGATTCTCGGCAACGCGGCATTGAACCCGATCTCCGCGCTGACGCGCGCGACGATCGCGGGCATGCTGCGCGATCGGAAGATCGAGCAGCTCGTCCGCGACATCATGACCGAGTGCGCCGCCGTCGCGACCGGCCTCGGCGTCGAGCTGCCCGTATCGATCGAGAAGCGGATCGACGGCGCCGTCGCGTCGGCGAGCACAAGACATCGATGCTCCAAGACGTGGAGCCGGACGGCCGCTCGAGCTCGACTGCATCACCGGTGCCGTGTGCGAGATCGGCGGCCTGCTCGGCGTTCCGACGCCGGTGACGTGTCAGGTGCACGCGCTCACGCGCCTCCTCGACACTCGATCCACGTCGAGACGTCGCGGCCCCTCGAAGCGCCACGGCGCGCCGCCTGACGTAGACCCGCGCATCTGCGCGCGGCGATCCGCGGTCTCCGGGTCCGATGGGCCCGGAGAGTTTTTACGTTCGGACGGGCGACGACACGTTCGTCGCGACCGCCGCGACGAGCAGTCCGTGGGACCCGCGGATGCAGCACGGCGGGCCGCCGACGGCGTTGGTCGCGCACGTGCTGGCGGACGCGCACCCGCGCGACGACGTACGGATCGCGCGCGTCAACTCCGAGTTTCTGGGTGCGATCCCGGTCGGCACGATGCGCGTGCGCACGCGCGTCGCGCGGCCCGGAAAGCGCATCGAGATGCTGGAGGCGAGCATCGAGATCGAGGGCCGCGACGCGGTCACCGCGCGCGTGTGGCGCATCGCGACGCAGCCGGAAGGCACCATCCCGCCCGGTGTGACGCCGGCGGATCCCGTTCCGCCGCTGCCCGGGCCGGTGCCCGTTCCGTCGTGGCTGCACTTCGGATACGGCGAAGCGATCGAATGGCGCGACGTGCACGGCACCGGCGTGCCGGGCCCCGCCACGGTGGGCCGGCCGCGCGTGCCGCTCGTCGGGGGCGAAGCGACGCGCCCGTCGAGAAGGTGCTGCTGATCGCCGACTCGGCGAACGGCATCAGCGCCGAGCTGCCGATGGGCCACTAGCTGTTCGTGCCGCCGTCGTTGTCCGTCGCGGTCGAGCGCGAGCCGGCGGGCGAATGGATGCTGCTCGATGCGCGCACGACGCTGGCGGTCGACGGCATCGGGGCGACGACGTTCCGGCTCGCCGACGAACACGGATGGCTCGGGTACGGCACGCAAGCGCTCTACGTCGAGAAGCGCCGGTGAGCGCGCGCCGCGCGGCTGGGGAAGAGGCCGCCTCACGTATCGGCGGTCGGTCGTCCACGACTTGCGACGCCCGGTTGAGCCGGCGGGTGCGTGGATCGAGTTCGACTACCCAGGTAACGTGCCCGGGTCGGGCGCCGTTCTTGGTGCCTCATGAGGAGTATCGGCAGGCGAGCGCCCGCGTTTCGCGCCCGAAACCGCACTCTTAACATTGACGCGCCGGCCCGGCGCGTGGTACGGTCCACGCACTCGTGACGAACCGCGCACTCTGTCTCATGGCGATGTGCATTTGCTGTCTCCCGCTTCGGGGATCGGCGAGCTTCGGCATGAGCTAGCGCTTCGCGCACGATCATCGTCAGAGCCCTCGCCGGATCACCGGCGGGGGCTCTTCGTTTCCATCGCTTTCCCCTCGCACCAGGAGGCGTTCCCATGGCCACGTTCACCCGTTCCGGTTTCCTCGCCGCCGCCGGCGCCGCGGCGCTCGCCGCCGCCGTGCCGCGCCGCGCGCGCGCCGCCGGTCTCGACAAGCTCGGCATCGACTACGCGTACTACAACCCGCCCAGCCTCGTGCTCAAGGCGAAGGGCTGGCTCGACGAGGCGCTCGCGAAGCAGCGGACACGTCGGTCGAGTGGGTGCTCTCGCTCGGCTCGAACAAGGCGAATCAGTTCTTGCAGGCCGGCGCGGTGCAGTTCGGCTCGACCGCCGGCAGCGCCGCGCTGCTCGCGCGCGCGAACGGCTCGCCGATCAAGACGGTCTTCCTGTACTCGCGGCCCGAGTGGACGGCGCTCGTCGTCGCCAAGGACTCGCCCGCGAAGAGCGTGCGCGATCTGCGGGGCAAGAAGGTCGCCGCGACGCGCGGCACCGATCCGTGGTTCTTCCTGCTGCGCTCGCTCGCGGCGAACGGGCTGCAGCCCGGCGACGTGCAGCTCGTCGACCTGCAGCATCCCGACGGCCGCACCGCGCTCGAGCGCGGGCAGGTCGACGCGTGGGCGGGGCTCGATCCGCACATGGCGGCGTCGCAGCTCGACGCGGGCTCGCGGCTGCTCTACCGCAACGTCGCGTTCAACACGTGGGGCGCGCTCAACGCGCGCGAGGACTTCCTCGCGCAGCACGCCGACGTCGCCGCGATCGTGCTGCAGCAGTACGAGCGCGCGCGCAAGTACGCGGCGGCGCACGTCGACGAAACGGCGGCGCTGCTCTCCGACGCATCGAAGGTCGCAGCGCCGCGTCGCCGACCTGCAGCTGCGCGAGCGCACGACGTATCCCGGCAACGGCACGCCGGGCGCCGAGTACCGCGACGCGATCGCCGGCGTCGTGCCGCTGATCCGCGCCGACAAGCTGGCGAAGCCGGACGCCGATCTCGACGGCGCGGTCGCGTCGCTGGCCGACCCGCGCCCGGCGACGACCGCGCTGCGTGGCTAGGTTCGCCGTCCCGCTCGTGCTGCTCGCCGCGTGGTGGGCGGCGACCGCGAGCGGGCGCATCAAGTCGTATCAGCTCGCGTCGCCGCGCGACGTCGTGCGCGAGCTGATCGATCTCGCGCAGAGCGGCGTGCTGTGGCACGACCTCGGCGCGAGCATCGAGCGCGTCGCGCTCGGCTTCGCGATCGCGCTCGCGCTCGCGCTCGTCCTCGGCTCGCTCGTCGGCGGCTCGCGCGTCGCGGAGCGCGCGCTCGACCCGACGCTGCAGGCGATTCGCGCCGTGCCGTCGCTCGCGTGGGTGCCGCTGATCCTGCTGTGGCTGGGGATCGGCGAGACCGCGAAGATCACGCTCGTCGCGATCGGCGCGTTCTTTCCGATCTACGTCGCGCTGCGTCAGCGGCATCCGCGGCGTCGACCGCAAGCTGGTCGAGGTCGGCACGATCTTCGGCCTGTCGCGCTTCGCGCTGATCGCGCGCGTGCTGGTCCCGGCGACGCTGCCGCAACTGCTCGTCGGCGCGCGCATCGGGCTCACGCAGGCGTGGCTGTTCCTCGTCGCGGCCGAGCTGCTCGCGGCGACGAACGGGCTCGGCTTTCTGCTCACCGACGGTCAGCAGACGTCGCGCACCGACGAGATCCTCGTCGCGATCCTGCTGTTCGCCGCGTGCGGCAAGCTCTCGGAGAGCGGGATGCGCTGGCTCGAGACGACGGCTCGTCGGCTGGACCGACACGGTGCCGGCGTGAGCTCGGCGACGCGCACGCTCGAGCGGAGCCGACGCCGCGCGCATCCGCGGGCTGCGCAAGGCGTTCGGCGCGCACGCTCGTGTTCGACGGCCTCGACCTCGACGTCGCGCGCGGCGAGCGCGTCGCGATCCTCGGCGCGAGCGGCTGCGGCAAGTCGACGCTGCTGCGCTGCATCGCCGGCCTCGAACGCGCCGATGCCGGCACGATCGCGACGACCGGCGAGATCGGCGTCGTGTTCCAGGAGCCGCGGCTGTTCCCGTGGCTCGACGTCGAGCGCAACGTCGCGTTCCCGGCGCGCACCGACGCCGAGCGCGGCCGCGTCGACAACGTGCTCGCGCTCGTCGGCCTCGCGCACGCCGCGCAGCGGCTGCCGAAGCAGCTGTCCGGCGGCATGGCGCAGCGCGCGGCGCTCGCGCGCGCGCTCGTGCGCGATCCCGCGCTGCTGCTGCTCGACGAGCCGTTCGCCGCGCTCGACGCGCTGCGGCGCATCGAGCTGCGCGCCGCGGTGCGCGAGATCCTCGAGTTCACGCGCGCGTCGGCGATCCTCGTGACGCACGACGTCGACGACGCGCTCGCGCTCGCCGACCGCGTCGTCGTGCTCGCCGGGCTCACCGGCGCGAGATCGCGTTCGACGGGCTCGTCGGGGAAGACGCGACGCGCGTCGCGATCCTCGACGCGCTCGGCGTGAGCGCCGGATGTCGGCGGCGCGGTGATGGGGTCGCCGGCTCACCGGCGACCGGCATCTCCACGGCGCCGCACGGTGGGACGCGCACGTCCGAGGGCGAGGCGGCCGAACGACGGCGCCGGCCGCGTTGCAGCCGCACGCCCAGTGCGCCGACACGCGCGCGTCGCCGGGCCGTTCGCCGACCACGCTGCGATACGCGGGCACGCCGAGGAGGATGCGAAGGTCGTCGAGGGAGCGGAGCATCGTACTCTTGATGTTTCCGTTCGGGAGCGGGCGCGCGGAGACTTTGGTCCCTTTTCCGCGGGCCGATGGCCGCTATCGGCGGATGACGAAATTGCGCCTGCCGGTGAAGTTCGCGACGAACCGGTAGTCCGAAGGCTCCGGGACGCAGTCCCGCACGGCGGTTCGGAACGTCGACGACCGGAGCATGTCCAGCACGGCGGCCGTCAGATACGGCGACGGGCTGCGCACGACGTTCGTGGAGCCGACGGTCGAGTCGGCGCGCAGATGGACGACGACCTCGACGGTACCGCGCGGCGTCTGCAGCGGGATGTTGCGCAAGGAATCCAACGCGAACTGCTCGAGCCGCGCCGGCGCGCTGGCGCTGATGCACGCGCTCGCCGGCGGAGGCTCGGACCCGCGATAGCAGAGCTCCGCGCTGCTGAGCACGCGCTTTCCGTCCGGGGCGACCTCGTCGATGTTGCGGCGCAGCTGTCCGTTGCGCAGCTCGTAGCCCACGCGCGCAACACGGTCGCCGTCGCGCGATTTCGCGGCGATCGTCCACGCATCGCCGGTCCACGGGGGCGCGTCGCCGTCGAGCTCGATATCCGAGCCGGCCCCGATCGCGACGTGCCAGACGTGCGCCCTCGCATCGTACGTGTACTGGTCGCGCAGCGTGAAGCTGCGGCCGATCGGCGGTTGCACGTCGTTCTCGACGGTCACGACGTTGCCGGTGCGCCGCCCCGTCTCGCGCGCGATCGAACCGCGCAGGGTTCGGCACGCCCACGTTCCCGCGAGCACGTCGACGTGGTCGCCGTGCTTGCGGGCGCCTCGCCGGCCCGCGCGCTCGGGATCATGGCCGCGCAGATCGCCACGAACGCCGCCACCGCAAGAACCTGCCGCATGACGGCGAGATTCGGACGAAGCGGTACGCCGCCCTCGCCAGCGAGCGGCGGACCTGCCGCGCGGAGCACAGAAGGACCCGCGCCTGATGAACGAGCGCACTTTCGGCTTTCGCACGCGCGCGCTGCACGCCGGGACGCCGCCCGACGGCGAGACGGGCGCGCGCGCGCTGCCGCTGCACCTCTCGACGAGCTTCGTCTTCGACTCGACCGAGCACGCCGCGGAGCTGTTCGCGCTGCGCACCTACGGCAACATCTACACGCGCATCGGCAACCCGACGGTCGCGGCGTTCGAGGAGAAGCTCGCGAGCCTCGAAGGCGGGCTCGGCGCGGTCGCGACCGCGAGCGGGCTATCGGCGCAGCTGATCGCCGTGCTGAGCCTCGCGCAGAACGGCGACCATCTCGTCGCGACCGCGAACCTGTACGGCGGCACGGTCACGCAGTTCGGCGTGACGCTGCGGCGCATGGGCATCGAGACGACGTTCGTGCCGAGCGGCGATCTCGACGCCGTGCGCGACGCGCTGCGCCCGAACACGCGCGCCGTCTTCACCGAGACGATCGGCAACCCGAACGGCGCCGTCGCCGACCTCGCCGCGCTCGCCGAGATCGCGCACGCGGGCGGCGTGCCGCTGATCGTCGACAACACGTTCGCGACGCCGTACCTATGCCGGCCGATCGAGCACGGCGCCGACATCGTCGTGCACTCGGCGACGAAGTTCATCGGCGGCCACGGCACCGTGCTCGGCGGCGCGATCGTCGAGTCGGGACGTTTCCGTGGGGCGCCGGACGGCATCCGCTGCTCGCCACGCCGAGCCCGGGCTATCACGGCCTGAACTTCGCGGAGACGTTCGGCGAGTACGCGTTCCTGCAGCGCGCGCGCGTCGAGGTGCTGCGCGACGTCGGCGCGTCGATCTCGCCGATGAACGCGTGGCTGCTGGTGCAAGGGCTCGAGACGCTCGCGCTGCGCATGCCGCAGCACGTCGCGAACGCGCGCGCGGTCGCGGCGTTCCTGCACGGGCACGACGAGGTCGCGTGGGTCGCGTACGCGGATCTGCCCGACAGCCCGGAGCGCGAGCTCGCCGCGACGCTATCTTCCGCTCGGCGCCGGCGCGGTGTTCACGTTCGGCTTGCGCGGCGGCCGCGAAGCGGGCCGCGCGTTCATCGAGGCGCTCGAGCTCTGGAGCCATCTGGCGAACGTCGGCGACGCGAAGAGCCTCGTGATCCATCCGGCGTCGACGACGCACCAGCAGCTTTCCGACGACGAGCTGCGCGCCGCCGGCGTCGGCCCCGACATGGTGCGGCTGTCGGTCGGCCTCGAGGACGTCGACGATCTGATCTGGGATCTCGAGCGCGGCCTCGCGGCGGCGGCGCGAGCCGCGGGGTGCGCGCGTATGATCCTCGCGGACGCCCGCGGAGCGCCGCGCGCTGCTCGACCGCTCGCGCACCGTCGCGATGGTCGGCGCGTCGGCGAACCCGAGCCGTCCGAGCTACTTCGTCTTCTCGTTCCTGCGCACGCGCGGCACGTTCGACGTCACGCCGATCAACCCGACGATCGCGCGAGATCGACGGCGTGCGCGCGTACCCGTCGCTCGCGGCGTACGCGGCGGAGCGCGGCGCGCCCGACATCGTCGACGTGTTCCGGCGACCGGACGAAGCGCCGCAGGTCGCGCGCGACGCGATCGCCGCCGGCGCGAAGGCGATCTGGTTCCAGTACGGCGTGATCAACGACGAAGCGATCCGGCTCGCCGACGAGGCCGGACTCGACGTCGTCGTCGACCGCTGCATCAAGGTCGAGTCGGCGCGCTTCGACGGCGGACTCGCGCTCGGCGGCATCAACACCGGACTGCTCACCGCGAAGCGGCGGACTCGCCCTTCGACAAGCCGGGATGACAACGCGCCTCGGGATGACAACGGTCCTCGGGATCAGAACGGCGACGGTCAGGATGACGGCAGATCGCGACGTTCGGGCTGACGCGGATCGTGAACGCCATCGTACGGTCCGGCGCGGCCGCGCCCGGCCCGAACGAGCCGAACGTCAGCGTGGTCTGCCCCGGTGCGGTGGCGGTGAAGAGAAAGCTGCGTCGCGCGCCGCCCACCCGGCGGCGGGTCGCCGGAGCTTGCGGTCGAGATTCTGCAGCGCGACGTCCCAGAGCGTCTGATCGCCTCGGCGCGCACCGGCGCGTTCGCTGCGAGCGCGTCGACGAGCCTCCACGCGAAGCCGGCGTCCGCGACGACGCGCAGCGCGACCGCGAACTGCTGCGTCGCGTTGACGTCGACCGGCGCCATCGGATCGATCGCGATCGCGCTGAAGCGCGGCGGGGTTGACGCACACGCGGCTGCGGCGCCGGTCTGCGCGGGCGGCGGCGCTTGCGCGATCGCGCGCGGGCGCGGCGAGAGAGAGGGTCAGCGCGAGCAGCAACGACATGCGGCGATGATTGCGTAAGCGCGGCCGCGCCCCTGCGTCGCGCCGGGCGTGCGGCGCAAAACTGCGTGTCGCGCGCCTCGCGTTCGGCGCGGTCGCGCTGTGGATCGCATCGCTCATCGAGCTCGCGATCGTGCGCGGACTGCACATCGATCGGGATCGCGACTCGGATTCGCCGCGGTTCCTCGCGCTGGTGTGGCACGTGACGATAGGCGTCGTACGCGCAGCCGACGGAACCACCGGAAGACGTGCTGCGCGCCGAAGCGGTCGGACCGCAGCCGCGTTGTCGTTGCGCGCGCTGTTCGTGGTGGCGTTCACGGCGTTCTCGATCTTGTGCGTGACATTCGACTTCGGCGGGCGTTTCGCGTCGTCACCGTGGTTCTACGGCATCGTTGCTCGGCGTCGAGCATACGGTTCTGCCGTCGCTCGGAACGCAGTTCGCCGAAGTTCGTGTGCTGACCGCGCTGATGCCGGGCATCGCTCGTGCATCGCACTGGGCGCGCGGCCGCGCGAGATCGGCCTCGGGCGGCAGCGCGCGTGGCACGCTGCTGGGCGACCCTCGCGTGCACGTCGCCGTTTCATCATCGCGTTCGTCATGCGGCTCGCTGCAAGGCCGTCTGTCGCTCGCGAAGCTCGGCGATGTCGCTCGCGCACAACGTGCTGAGCAACGGCTTCAGCGAAGAGTTCATCTCAGCCGCGGACTGGTCCTGGCGCACGCGCGCGCGTTCATGCGCTGCGACTGGGCGCTGCTGCGTGCGAGCGCGTTGCTCTTCGCGTTGTTCCACTTGCGGCGTCTCGATGCACGATGAGCCGAACAGTGATCGGCGTGCATGGCGAACATCATCGCGCTCAACGGAGCGATGGGCTACGTGCTCGGACTGATGGCGCTGCGCGCCCGCAGCCTCGTGCTGCCGTCCGTCGCTGCACACCGACGTTCGACACGGTGCGGAACGTCTTCGCGTAGCCGCCGAGCACGCGTAGGAGACGTTCTGCGGGCTTGCGTACACCCGGCCATGAAGCGCAGCACGTTCACGGGTCTGGCCTCCGGCGCGGCGTTCGGCGCGCCTGCCGTGCTGCGGTACGCGTGGGCTGAGGAACTCGTCACCGTCGGAACCGTGAATGCGAGCAGCGACGTGCCGTTCTTCATCGGCGACAAGAAGGGGTTCTTCCGCCGGCAAGGCCTCGCGATCAAGTGGACGGCGTTCGACTCCGCCGCGAAGATGGTCGCGCCGCTCGGCGTCAACCAGCTCGACGTCGCGGCCGGCGCGCCGTCGGCCGGGCTCTACAATGCCGTCGCGCAGGGCATCGAGCTGAAGATCGTCGCCGACAAGGGCTCGACGCCGCACGGTTTCGGCTACATGCCGCTGCTCGTGCGCAGCGACCTCGCCGCGCACTTCACGTACAAGGACCTCAAGGGCATGAAGGTCGCCGAGCCGGCGCAGGGCACGTCCACGTCGTCGACGCTCAGCACGCTGCTCGCCGGAGTGCGCCTCGCGTACTCGGACGTCACGCACGAGTACCTCGGCTTTCCGAACCACGTGGCGGCGTTCGCGAACAAGCGCATCGACGCGAGCCTCACGACCGAACCGTCGGCGACGCTCGCCGTCCGCAGCGGCGCGGCGGTGCGCTATGCGGGCGACGACGTCTGGTACCCGAACCAGCAGCTGGCCGTGCTGCTGTTCGGCGGAAACCTGCTCTCGAAGAATCGCGAGATCGGGCGCAAGTTCATGGCCGCCTACATCCAGGCGGTCCGGTTCTACAACGACGGGCTCGCGCGCGACAGGCGTACGGGCCACGGTTCGCTCACCGGCAAGAACGGCAGAGAGATCATCGACATCCTCATCGAGTACACCGCCGTGAAGGACCGCACGATCTACGAGCAGGCGACGCCGAACGGCAACGATCCGGACGGCCGCGTAAACGTCACCAGCCTGCGCAAGGACCTGGCCTTCTTCAAATCGGTGGGCCTCGTGACGGGAAACGTCACGGCGGACGGCGTGCACGACGGGTCGTTCGTCGACGCGGCGCTCAAGACGGTCGGAAGATACAAGCGCGCCTGATGGCGGCGAAGATCCGCTTCGAGGACGTCGAGAAGCGGTTTCCGATGCGCGCCGGCGAGCACGTCGCGCTCGCCGGCATCTCGTTCGACGTCGCGCCGGGCGAGTTCTTCGTCATCGTCGGCCCCAGCGGCTGCGGCAAGACCACGCTGCTGCGCATCGCGGCGGGGCTCGAAAAGCCTACTTCCGGGAACGTCGCGATCGCGCGCGGCGCCGGGAACCGCCCCGAGAACGCGATGGTGTTCCAAGGCGAGTCGATCTTTCCGTGGATGACCGTGCGTCAGAACGCCGAGTACGGACTGCGCATGCGCAAAGCGCCCGATGCGCACGTCGAGGAGACCGTGGGGCACTACCTCGACCGTACGGGGCTGCGCCGTTTCGCCGACGCGTTCCCGCACCAGCTGTCCGGCGGGATGAAGCAGCGCGTCGCGATCGCCCGCGCGTTCGCGTGCGATCCGGAAGTGCTGCTGATGGACGAGCCGTTCTCCGCGCTCGACGAGCAGAACCGCACGCTGCTGCAGGACGAGTTGCTGCGGATTTGGGACGAGACGAAGAAGACGGTCGTGTTCATCACGCACAGCGTCGACGAAGCGGTGACGCTCGGCGATCGCATCATGGTCATGGGCGCCGACGGGCTGCCGAAGGCGTTCGTCGACGTGCCGTTCGCGCGGCCCCGTTCGGTGCTGGCGTTGCGCGCCACGCCGGAGTACGGGCGGCTGTACACCGAGATCTGGTCGCACCTGCGGAGCGAGCTCCTTCGAGCGGTTCCGCTGTGAGTCCCGAGGTGCGCGATCGGACGCTCAGCGTCGCATCGCCGGTGGCGCTGTTCGCCCTGTGGGAGATCGCGGCGCGCGCGCACTGGATCGACGTGCGATTCTTTCCGGCGCCCTCCGCGATCGCCGGGACGTTCGGCACGATGCTTGCGAACGGCGCGCTGTGGTCGAACACGCTCACGACGCTGGAGCGCCTCGCGATCGGCATCGTCGTCGGCGGCGCGCCGGCGCTGCTGCTCGGGCTCGCGATGGGACTCTACCGCCCGATCTACGCGCTCGTCGACCCGCTGATCGCGGCGACGTACCCGGTGCCGAAGAGCGCGATCTTGCCCCTGATCCTGCTGATCTTCGGGTTGGGCGAGCCGTCGAAGATCGCGATGGTCGCGATCGGCATGTTCTACCCGGTGGTCATCAACACCGCGGCGGGCGTGCGCCAGATCGACCGGATGTACTTCGACGTCGGCCGCAACTTCGGTGCGCGCGGGTGGGCCGTCTTCCGCACGATCGCGTTCCCCGGCGCGCTGCCGGTGATCATGACCGGCGTGAAGCTCGGCGTCGGCCTCGGCCTGATCCTGATCGCCGTCGCTGAGATGATCGGCGCGCAGAGCGGGCTCGGGTTCATGATCTGGAACGCCTGGCAAGTGCTGCAGGTCAACGTGATGTACGTCGGGCTGATCACGATCGCCGTCATCGGTTTCGTCCTGACGGTTTTGCTGAACGAGGTCGAACGGCTGCTCATCCCCGCCCGGACGCGACGCTGAGGAGAACGCGATGGCGCTGACCGCCGAGCAACAAGAGACGCTGGTGCGCACGAACGCCGGCACGCCGATGGGCGAGCTGTTCCGGCGCTACTGGATTCCGGCGCTGCTCGCCTCGGAGCTTCCCGGCCCGGACTGCGCGCCCGTGCGCGCCCGGCTGCTCGGCGAAGATCTGGTCGCGTTCTGCGACACCGAGGGGCGCTACGCGCTGCTCGACCGCTACTGCCCGCACCGCGGCGTGTCGCTGTTCTACGCGCGCAACGAAGAGTGCGGCCTGCGCTGCTCGTACCACGGCTGGAAGTTCGACGTCGAAGGCCGCTGCGTCGACATGCCCTCGGAGCCCGAGGAGAGCAATTTCAAGAACAAGGTGCGCATCGCGGCGTACCCGATGGTGCGCCTCGGCGGCGTGCTGTGGGCATACATGGGTCCACCCGACGCCCGGCCGGCGCTCCCCGAGATCGAGTGGGCGACGCTGCCGTCCTCGCAGGCGTTCGTCAGCAAGCGCATCCAGCGCACGAACTACCTGCAGGCGCTCGAAGGCGGCATCGACTCGAGCCACGTCTCGTTCACGCACCGGTTCAACCTCGACGACGATCCGTTCCACAAGGGTGCGGCCGGGAACGTGTACCTCAAAGCGGACGGCCGGCCGCGGTTCGAGGTCGTGGAATCGGATGCGGGACTGCTGATCGGTGCGCGCCGCAACGCCGACGAACGGCATTATTACTGGCGCATCACACAATATCTCATGCCGTGGTACACGATCATCCCGCCGTTCGGCGATCATGTGATCGGCGCGCACGCGTGGGTGCCGATCGACGATGAGACGTGCTGGGCGTGGAGCATCAACTACCACCCGGTGCGCGATCTCTTCGACGACGAGCTCGCCACGATGCTCGCGGGCGGCGGCATCCACTGCGCGTACAAGCCCGGGACGTTCGAGCCGCTCGCCGACGCGTCGAACGACTACCTGATCGACCGCGAAGCCCAGCGCGCGAAGCGCTCGTTTAGCGGCGTCGCGGGGATCGCGATGCAGGACGCCTCGCTGCAGGAGAGCATGGGGCCGGTCCAAGACCGCACGCGCGAACGGCTCGGCACGAGCGACAGCGGCATCATCATGGCGCGCCAACGACTGCTGCGCGCCGCGAATGCGCTCGCTGCGGACGGCACCGCGCCGCCGGGTCTCGAGCCGGCCGCGCAGCGGGTGCGCTCCGCGGCGCTGCTGCTCCCGAAAGAAGTCGCGTTCCAGACGGGCGCGTCGGATGCGCTGCAGCTGCGCCCGCACACGGCGTTCGTCTCGCTGTGAGCGCCGCCGCCCCCTTTCGACCGTCCCACCGCGCCGGTGCGCGCATCGCGATCGCCGGCGCCGCACCGCGCAGCAGCGCGGTCGCCGCGCTGCGGCGCGCGGAGCTCGACGACGTGCGATTCGTCGAAGCGACCGGCGACGAGAGCAGCGAGCTCGGCGATACCGACATGCTCGTGTTCATCGCAGCGGCGGACGACGTTGTCGACCCTGCGGCGACGCGCCGCATCGCGAGCGCGGCGCGCGAGCGCGGCATCCTGATCGCGGGCGTGGTCACGGGCGTGCCGCCCGACGATGCGAGCGCGCCGTCGGCACTGCTCGCCACGCTGCGCGATGCCGCCGACTTGGTGATGGTCGTGCGCGAGCCGAGCGACGTGCGCGCGATCGTCGCGGCGCTGCGCTGACGCCATGACCGAAGGACAACTGCTTTGGACTCCTGATCCCTCCTGTGCCCAAGCGAGTGCCGTCGCGCGGTTCATGCGGCGGCTCGCGGATCGCGGGTTTCGGTTCGACACGTACGAGGAGCTGTGGCGCTGGTCCGTCATCGATCTCGACCGCTTTTGGGCCGAGGTGTGGGACTTCTTCGAGATACGGTCCTCGTCGCCGTACGCGCGCGTGCTCGACGCGCGCGTCATGCCTGGCGCGACCTGGTTCCGCGGCTCGCGCGTGAACTATGCCGAGCATTTGTTACGTCATGAGGAGCGCGCGCAGCCGGGCGAAGCCGCGCTCGTGCATAGCTCCGAGCTGAGGCCGCTCGCGGAGATGTCCTGGCCCGAGCTCGGCGCCGCAGTGCGTGTGCTTGCGATGCAGCTGCGCGGCCTCGGCGTGCGACCCGGCGATCGCGTGGCGGCGTTCATGCCGAACATCGCCGAGACCGTCGTCGCGATGCTCGCGACGATCGCGATCGGCGCCGTGTGGTCGTCGGCGGCGCCCGAGTTCGGTCCGCGCACCGTGATCGACCGTTTCGCGCAGATCGGTCCGGTGCTGCTGTTCGTCGCCGACGGGTACCGCTTCGCCGGCCAGGACTACGACCGGCGCGCGGAGATCGTGACGATCCTCGCGGCGCTGCCGACGGTGCGGACCGTCGTGTGGCTGCCGTATCTCGATCCGGCTTCGCGCGCGCCCTTCGAGCGCGCGCTCGCGTGGGACGACGTCATGGCGCAGCCGCCCGTCGACGCGGCGTCGTTCGCATACGAGCGCGTGGCGCACGATCATCCGCTGTGGGTGCTGTTCTCGTCGGGCACGACGGGGCTGCCGAAGCCGATCGTCCACGGCCACGTGGGCATCCTCGTGGAGCACCTGAAGAGCACGGGACTCGGTCAAGACCTCGATCCCTCGTCGCGGATGTTCTTCTACACGACGACCGGCTGGATGATGTTCAACGCGCTGACGTCGGCGCTGCTGCAGGGCTCGTCGATCGTGCTCTACGACGGCCACCCGGCGCACCCGACGCCCGCACTGCTGTGGCAGCTCGCGGCCGATGCGCGCGCGACCGTCTTCGGTGCCAGCCCGACGTTCGTGCAGATGATGCAGAAAGCCGGCATCGTCCCGCGCGAGCGCTTCGACCTCTCGGGGCTGCGCAGCGTGCTTCTGACGGGCTCGCCCGTCACGCCGGAATCGACCGCGTGGTTCTACGACTGCGTCAAGCGCGATCTGTGGGTCACGTCGCCCTCGGGCGGTACGGAGCTGTGCGCCGGGCTCGTCGGCGGTTCGCCGCTGCTCCCGGTGTACGCCGGCGAGATTCAGGCTCGGCTTCTCGGGATGGACGTGCACGCGTGGAACGAGGCCGGCGAAGAAGTCGTGAACGAGGTCGGCGAGCTGGTCGTGACGAGCCCCTCGCCCTCGATGCCGCTGTACTTCATGCACGATGCCGACGGTGCGCGCTATCGCGAGACGTACTTCGAGCACTTTCCCGGGGTGTGGCGCCACGGGGACTTCATCAAGATCAACGAGCGCGGCGGGTGCTACATCTACGGGCGTTCCGACTCGACGCTGAACCGCTATGGCGTGCGCATCGGCTCCTCGGAGATCTACCGCGCCGTCGAGCAGCTCGACGACATCGCGGACAGCCTCGTCGTGTGCCTCGAGCTCCCTGGCGGCGCGTTCTCGATGCCGCTCTTCGTGCGTCTCGCCGAGGGCGCGCAACTGGACGACGCGCTGCGGGCACGGATCGTCGCGAAGCTGCGCACGGATTGCAGCCCTCGCCACGTGCCGGACGAAATCCACGCCGTCGAGACGATCCCGTACACGCTGACGGGCAAGAAGATGGAGATCCCCGTCCGCCGCATCCTCGCCGGCGTCGCGCCGGACAAGGCGGCGAGCCGCGAAGCGATGATGCACCCGGCCGCGCTGGACTGGTTCATCGCCTTCGCTCGCCGCGAAGCGCCTTCGACGAGCTCAGGGTGACAGCGACGGTGGGCGGCGTTCGCCGAACTTCGTGCGCTGCTCGAAAGCGTGTGCGAATTTCAGGAGGTTCAGCTCGTCGCGGTAGCGGCCCACGATCTGGACGCCGACGGGGAGGCCGTCCGCCGTAAAGCCGCACGGGACCGAGATCGCGGGATGTCCCGTCACCGTGATCACGTAGCACGAGCGCATCCAGTCGAGATAGTTCTGCATTCGCACGCCGCCGATGTGCGTCACGTACGGTTCGTCGACCGAGAACGGCGGCACTTGCGAGACAGGCGCGATCAGGAACTCGTAGCGCTCCATGAACTCGTGCATCCGCGCGAAGATCTGCGAGCGGCACTTCACCGCTTCGCCGACTTGCGTGCCCGTCAGCTTGCGGCCGATGCCGATGTTCCAGACGATCGTGTCCTTGAAAGCGGTCGGATGCGTGTCGAGCAGATCGCCGAGGCGGATGAAGCCGATACCGCGCTGCGTCAGGAACACGTCGTCCGCGCCGGTCAGGTCCGGCTCGGCATCGTCGACGACGGCGCCGGTGTCGGCGAACGCGGCGCGCTGCTGCTCGATGACGCTCAGCACGTCACGATCGAACGGAAGCCCGCCGAGATCGCGCGACCACGCGACGCGCACGCCGCGAAAATCGCGATCGAGCGAGGCGCGGAACTGCGCGGGATCCTCCGCGAGCGAGAGCGGGTCGCGTGCGTCATAGCCGGCGAGCACGCTCAGGTACAGAGCGACGTCCTCGACCGTGCGCGCCATCGGCCCGCCGACCGCCAGCGTGTTCCATGCATCTTCGGTCGGCCACTGCGGGACGCGCCCGATCGAGGGCCGCAGCCCGACGACGTTGCAGAAGCTCGCGGGATTGCGCAGCGAGCCGCCGAGGTCGCTGCCGTCGGCGAGCGCGACCATGCCGCATGCGAGCGCGACCGCCGCACCGCCGCTGCTGCCGCCGCACGTCTTCGAGCGATCGTAGGGGTTGCGCGTCGCGCCGAACACCGTATTGAACGTCTGCGATCCCGCGCCGAACTCGGGCGTGTTCGTCTTGCCGACCGTGATCGCGCCGGCGCGCTGCTGGCGCTCGACGAGCACGCTGCTCTGCTCCGGGACGAAGTCCTTGAAGATCGGCGATCCGAACGTGGTCCGTATGCCGCGCGTCAGCACGAGGTCCTTGTGTGCGACGGGCAGGCCGTGCAGCGGGCCGACGTCCTCGCCGCGCGCGATGCGCATCGTCGGCGCGACGCGCTGCCGCGCGCGCGCCGTCCGCGTCCAGGGTGACGATCGCGTTGAGGTACGGGTTCACCGCCTCGATGTTGGCCAGGTGCGCCTCGAGGACCTCCGATGCGGACAAATCCCGGCGCCGTATGCGCCGCGCGAGCTCCGTCGCGGAGAGGAAGCAGAGGTCCGGAGCGGCCGCCATGTTGCCGACGCTTCTCGAATCCGGGCACAAACGACCATCATGGCAGATCGCCCGCCGCCGGACCACGGGGGTCGTCCGCGGCGCGTTTTCGATGCACTTGACGAGGGCATCGTCGTTCAGGACGCCGACGGGACCGTGCGTGACTGGAACGCGTCCGCGGTGCGTCTTCTCGCCCTTTCACCGGCGCAGATCGACGGGCGGGAGCCGGTGCCCGAGAGCCACGTCGCCTGGGAGCGGTCGGAAGACGTGCGCCGCGACGGCGATGCGGTTCGATCGCTTCTGCGGTGCGCGCGCGAGCGCGGCACGATCACGGTCGGCATCGCCGGCGGCGACGCGCTGCGCTGGGTCTCGATTTCGAGCCACACGGTGCACGACGATCACGGAGACGCGGTCGTCGCGACGATGACCGACGTGACCGCGCAGCGCGATACGCAGCGCGAGAACGAGCGATACCGGCGAGATCTTCGACACGCTCGACGCATCGTACCGCATCCTCGAAGAGAGTCGCCGATCGGCATGTGCAGCGTGGACGCGGACGGCGCGGTGCTGCGCAGCAACATGGCGTTCCTCGCGCTCGCCGGCGCCGACACGTCCTCGATCTTCGACGTCGTCCAGCGCGAGGACCGGGGCACGCTGCGCCACGCGTTCGCGCGCCTGATGGAAGGCGGCGCGCCGTCGGTGCGGATCGAGACGCGCATGCGCCGGCCGACCGGCGTCGAGAACTGGTGCGAGATTACCGCGGTCGCGATGCGGCAGGGCCTGCCGGACGCTGCGATCCTGCTCCTCATCAACGACGTCACGGAGCGGCGACACCGCGAGGTTCGGCTGCGTCAGCTCGCCGAGCGCGATCCGCTGACGGGGCTGCACAATCGGCGGAGCTTCGTGCACACGCTGCAGGAGCGGCTCGCGTCGCTCGAGGCGCCGCGGCGCTCCGCCGGCGACTGGGCGCTGCTCCTGATCGACCTCGACGGGTTCAAGGAAGTCAACGATACGTGCGGGCACGCGCGCGGCGATGCCGTGCTCGTGGCGGTCGCCGACGCGATCCGCGACCGCACCCGCCTCGACGACCTGGTCGGACGGCTCGGCGGCGATGAGTTCGCCGTGCTGTTCCGCTCGCGGATGGGCGACGCCGTCGCGGTCGGGGAGCAGATCATCGCGCGCATCTCGCGCGCCGCCGCGACCATCGACGGGACGCCGCCGGTCACGGCCAGCGTCGGCATCGCGCGGCTGCGGCCGGGAGAGCGCGCGGAGGACGCGCTCGACGCTGCCGACCGGGCGATGTACCGCGCGAAGCGCGCCGGCAAGGCACGCGCGGTCGAAGCCGCGGTGTGAGCACCGCTGGAGGAGTCGGCCGCGCCTCGTGGGATCGTAGCCGGATGCACGCTATTCACACGGCGCGCTTTCGGCGGCGCCGCTCTCCTTTTCCTAACACTGACCGCCGCCCCAGCGCACGCACAGTCCGCCTCGCGCGACGCTATGCGCGAGCAACTCCGCTCCGTCCTCGCAAGCGCCGGGCCGCGCACCGACGTGAACGTCGATTTCCGGCAGAGCACGAAGAACCCGTACAACTTCGTCGGGACGATGACCCGGCATGCGCAACTGCCGACAGCCTCGAGATCGTCATCTCCGTGACGCCGAACGATACGATCGGCTTCCGCATCTATCCGCACTACAACGGCGGCTACATCAACCTCGCGCGAGCGCGCGACGCGGGCGGCTTGATGCGCAAGCTGCTGTACTTCAGCGACCAGAACTTCTTGTTCTGGGGAGCGGACGACACGCAGGACGTCTTCACCGGCTACACGATCACGCTGGAATCGGGATTCCCGCGCGACGCGATCGTCATCGTGCTGCGGAGCATCCACAACGCCGACAAGTTCGTCGGCGAGATGCGGCCGCTGATCGACGGCTCATCGCCCGCGTGAGCGCCTCGCGCGTCGCGTCGCGCGGGCTTCGGCGCGGCGGTGCTGGGCATCGCGTTCTCGATTCCGGCCGTCGCGCAGCAGCCGGCGCCGGACACGCGGCGGCCGTGCGTGCGCGCGACGATCGCGCTCGACGCCAACATCGACTCGGCGACGGCCAAGCCCGGCGACGTCTTCACGTTCCGGCTCGCGGAGCCCGCGACGGCGCCCGACGGAACGGCGCTGCCGGCCGGAACGCCGGGCTACGGCATCATCGCGAACGCGCAGCACGCCGAGAAGGGCGGACGCGGCGGCTATCTGGCACTCGAGACGCGGTTCTTCGTGGGCCGGCGAGCGCCACATCCCCGCGATCATCGACCGCGCGAACGACGAGGCGTCCGCCGCGCTCGGCGCGTCCGCGAACGCCCCGGGCGTGCTCGGCTACTTGCCCATCGTCGGCTACGCGGTCGGCGGCTACGATTCGCTGCACCACGGCCGCGATGCGACGATTCCGCGCGGCACGCGCATCGCGGTACTCGTGGGTGACGACACGGCGCTCGGCACGTGCCGTCCGCCGGCGGCCGGCGAATCGCCGCCGCCCGTTCCGACCGCGACGCCGGCGCCCTCGCCGCAGCCCATCGCGAGCGTCGCACCGTCCACACCGACCACACCGTCCGCGCCGAGCGCGTCGCCGCACGCGTCGAGCGAGCGCTACGACAGGCCCAGGTAAAAACAGCCCCCGCACAGCTGGACGTAGCGCACGTCGCCTTCGATCGCGATCTGCTCGCCGGTCGTGACGCGGTTGCCGTCGTCGTCGATGCGCACGTTCATCGTCGCCTTGCGCCCGCACGGGCAGATCGTCTTGATCTCCTCGATGCTGTCGGCCAGCGTCAGCAGGTACGCCGCGCCGGGGAACGGCTCGCCGAGGAAGTCGCTGCGGATGCCGTAGCAGATGACGGGCACGCCGGTGACGTGCGCGAGCCGATGGAGTTGCCGTACCTGATCGGGGCTGAGGAACTGCGCTTCGTCGACGAGGACGCAGGACACGTTCTCCGCGTCGGCCAGGTGCCGCGCGAAGTCGATGCTCGCATCGTACGTGAGCGCCTTGCGGCGCGGACCGAGGCGCGAGGTGACGTACCCGACGCCGTAGCGATGGTCGAGCTCCGCCGTGAAGATCACGACCTTGCGCCCGTGCTCCTCGTAGTTGTGGGCGACCTGGAGCAGCGCGATCGACTTCCCCGCGTTCATCGCGGAGTACCGGTAGTAGAGCTTCGCCATGCGTCGAAAGCCGCTTCGCGGGCCCGGCTCACATACGCTTCAGCCGAGCGGTTACGGGCCGATCGCCAGCGATTCGACTCGGTATTGCGTCGTCGTTCCGGGCGCCATGATCACCCGGACGGGCGCGGCGTTCCCGCTCGCTCCAGGCGCGTACACCGAGACCTGCCAGCCGAAGCCGACGAAGATCTCCCCGGCGCGGTCGACCGCGAGGCCCGCCGCGTTGCTGCCGATCGTGATCGTTCTCACCGGCGCCGCGGCCGTGCCGAACGAGCTCGCCGAGAATGCGAGCACGCCGAACGTCGCATCCGTTCGGTTGTAGGTCAGCTCGGCTTCGACGTAGACGGTCCCGTCCGGCGCGACCGCGATCGCTTGCGCGGTATCGGCGGTCAACGACGAGACGCCGGAATACGTGAGCGACTTCACGGGCGCCGCCGAGCCGGATGCGCCCGGCGCATAGACGTCGATTCCGCCGCCGCTGCCGGCGTCGCTGCGCGCGACGTAGATGTTTCCGGCGGCGTCCGTCGTCGCCGCGATCCCATTCGGCACGTTCAGCGCGGAGCTCGGCGCGACGCCGGTCTGGATCGCCGGCGCCGGCGGGAACATGTCGAGCTGCCCGTTCACCAGCACCGCGGGACGGGTCCCCTCGAACGTGACCGAGCGCGGTAGTCCCGTCTCCGATCGGACGGCGGTGACGGCCTCCACCGGCCCGGAGGCGCCCGGTGCGGTCGTGAGCAGATCGTAGCTGTTCAAAGAGGTCGTGCCGAGCTCGACGAGCGCCAGCGTACCGTAGGAATCGACAGCGATCGGCCCGAGCTGCGGCGCCAGGTTCGGCGTGTTGCCGAGACCGGTGATCGTTCGCATCGGCACCGCATTGCCGTTCGCGCCGATCGGGTACGCCTCGACGGCGTTGTAGTTGCCGACGTAGATCTCTTCGGCCGGCGGTGGGGGAGGGGGCGGGGGCGCGGCCCCGGTGGTGATCGCGATACCGCTGAGCGCTGCGCCGCCGTTCGGGTTCACCAGCGTGCGCAACGGCTCCGGCTTGCCGCTCATGCCCGGCGCGTACACGCGCACGGTGGTGGCGGTGTTGTTGTCGGCGTTCATCGCGACGTAGAGCTCACCGAACGAGTTGGTCGTCATCGCGGCGATGTCGTAGTGCGGAAATGGGCCCAGCGTGTGGCACGTGCACGGAGCGCTTTCACCCGGCCGCACCTGGTCGATGTACTCCTCGGGTGTCAGCGAAGAGCCGGTGAACACGCTGCGCTTCGCGTACAAGGTGCCGTCCGGCGCGACCGCGATCGCGCCGAGCGTTCCCGCCGGGAACGTGATGATCCGATCGGGCGGCGAGGTCGGCGGAGAGATTCCGCGACGGTTCAGCTGCGCGGTCGTGCTGAATACGCTGACCTGCTGCGGGCCCGTCACGACGAACGCTTGCGCGGCGTCGGTCGCCAGCGACACCGCGTAGGGCAGCGTATACCAGTCGAAGTTCCCGAGCACGGTGAGCTGACCGTTTGCCGAGTTGTACGGGTTGTCGGTGAGCATGAGGAGCGTCGCTCCGAAGTACGCGGTGGCGGCGCACTTTCCGGACGCGGATCCCGCCGGGGTCGAGCTGTATGACGCGCTGTTCCCGCTGACCGCGTACACCTTCGCGTAGCAGTTGTTCGTCGAGGGGGAGAGGCCTTGGCTGACGCCGATCGCGAGCTGATTCCCGGCGGCGTTCGCCGCGATGTTCGCGATGGTGCTGTACGTCGGCAGCAGCGGAAACGGCAGCGTGAAGCGCGGCGACACCGAACCGCTCGCTCCGGCGTCGTAGGCAGAGAGCTGCTGGGAAGTGGAGACCCACACCGTGCCTTGCGGCTGGACGGACACGAAGAGCTGCTTGTACTCGTTCCCGCCGTCGTCGCTGAACGTGATGATCGCCGTCCCGGACTGCAGCGGCGTGATGGTGACGGTCGAGGTGAACGTCCCGCCGCTCGGCGTGGCCTTCTGCTTGCCGGGCGTCACCGTCACGATCGACGTGTCCGAGCTTCCGGCCCGCTTCGGCGTGCCGTCGCTCCACGTGACGGTAACCTGTTGCGCCAACCCCGGCCCGGTACCCCAGAACGAGAGGGCGGTCGTACTGAGCGTGATCCGCGTCGTGTCCTGTACGGCACGCGCCGCCGATGAGCCGGCCGGGGCCGTGCCCGAAGGGAGCACGGACGCGCCTCGCCCGGCGCATCCCGCCAGCATAACGAACCCGAGCGCAACGATGAGCGACCGCATGTCTTTTCGATATTCCACGACGCGGACGGGCGGACGCCCGTCAAAGGTCCCAGTCGGGCGTAGGACTCGCCTGCCGAACGCGCGCTAGCGGGAGGTTTCGAGCAAGCGGGCGTCCGGATATAGGTCCCACATGGAGACGCATGCGCTCGAGTACGCCTTCGTCCGCTCGACCGAGGCCGCGGCGATCGCTGCCGGCCGCCTCGTCGGCCTGGGCGACAAGAACGCGGTCGACGGCGCGGCCGTCGAGGCGATGCGCGGAACGCTCGCGACGGCGCTTTTGTCCGGCGTCGTGGTCATCGGCGAAGGCGAGAAGGACGAAGCCCCGATGCTGTACCACGGCGAGGAGATCGGGAACGGCGACGGCCCGTCGCTCGACGTTGCGGTCGACCCGATCGACGGCACGACGCTGGCCTCGCGCGGCGGTCCCGGCGCGATCTCGGTCATCGCGGCGGCGCCGCGCGGCGCACTGTTCCGCACGCGCGTGCCGTACATGGACAAGCTCGTGACCGGCCCCGCGGGGCGCGGCGTCGTCTCGATCGATCTTCCGCTCGAGGAGAACCTGCGCGCGCTCGCGCGCGCGAAAGGCCGCGAAGTCTCGGACCTCACCGTCGCGCTCCTGGAGCGTCCGCGCAACGAGCCGCTGATGAAACAGGTGCGCGCGGCGGGCGCACGGGTGCGCGTGTTCGGCGACGGCGACGTGTCGAACGCGGTGTACGCGATCCTCGAGGAGCGCGCGAACGTCGACGTCCTGGCCGGCATCGGCGGATCACCGGAAGGCGTCATCGCGGCGTGCGCGGCGCGCGCGCTCGGCGGCGAGATGCAGGGGCGGTTGTGGGCGCGCAACGAGGCCGACGAGGCGATCGCCGCGGCGGAAGGGCACGATATCAAGAAGACGCTGACGCTCGACGACCTCTGCGCAAGCGAAAACGCGCTCTTCGCGGCGACCGGCGTGACGGACGGCGAGTTCCTCGACGGCGTGCGCTATCGGCGCGGGTCGGCGTTCACGCAGTCGATCGTCATCTCGACGTACACGCGATCGGTTCGGACGCTTGACGCGCGGCACGACTTGCGCCCCCGGGACCTGCAGCTCGGCGCGATGGAACCGCGCCGCGCCGCGACGCCGGAGCGCGCGTAGAACAAACTAGGGCGCCGGCGCGGGCGGATTGTCCCGGGGATTCGCGCGCGACTGCGGCTTCGGGCCCGCCATGCGAACGTTCAGCAGCGTCCCCAGCAGATCGAACCAGAACGGCGCGCCCGCCGAGGCGGCCGCGATCGTGGCGAGGAGACCGACCACGATGAGCATGTCGGTCCACAGCGTCGCGGTCGACGTCACCGGCACCCAGCCGAGGCCGGCGATTCCCGGCGCGTACGTGTCCAGCGGAATGCTCGCGAACGACTGCTGCACGTTGTCGGCGACCTGCGCCGCACCGGCCGCGGCGGTGGTTGCGACCGGCGACGGCGACGGCGCGGGGGACGGCGTCGCGGACGGACCGCCTGTGATCGCCTGACGCGTCGGCGCAGCGACCGATCGGGCCGCGACGGGCATCGCGGTGGGAGAAGGAACCGGCGTGGGGCTCATCGCGGTCTGCGCCGCCTGGATCAGCACGTTGCGCGTCGCGGAATCCGAGTAGAGCCGCGACGCGATCCGCACGGTGTCGAGCCCGAGCCCGAGCACGACGATCGTCGCGATGATCGTCAGGACGCGTTGCGCATCCCGCTTGTACCACCCGCTGACGCGATCCATCTGGCGGTCGAACCACGCGTCGGTGCTGCGCAGCAGACGATCGTAGTCGCCCTGCGCGTCGTTCAGCAGCGCGACGAGCTGGCGCTGCAGCGCGCTCGCGGGCAGGTCGCCGACCTGCTTCGCGATGGCGGCGATCATCACGGCCGGCGCTTCGATCGCGCTCCTCGTGTCCTGCACGACGAGCGCGTTCGCCTGGTTTTCGGGGTCCTGCTCGGCAGAGGATTTCGCTTGCTGCGCGCGCAGGATCGTGTCCCAGAACGCGAGCGAGAAGTTGCGCGAGTCGACGAACGCGGGCCGGTTCGCCTTCGTATCCACCGGTCGGCCGTCTATGTCGCGGCCTGCCGCCGTGATGAGCGGGTGTCCGAAGATCGCTTCGGCGATTGCTTTCTGGCCGGAAACGAGGTTGAGGACGCCGAGGTACAGCTTCGCGCCGCGCTTGTTCGCCATGGCCGCGATCCACTCGTTCATGTGCGAACAGAACAGCGCGAGGGCGACGTAGACCACGACGAGTGCGATCAGAGTGTCGAAGATCGTCGGAATGTTGATCTGAACCGACGTCGGAACGCCCATGCCACATCCCCCTGAGCCGTTGGTGCTCAGGCTACCACGGCGCACGGCGCGCGGACAACGGCGTCGCCGGCCACGGCGCGTCGCGAGGAAACGCGGGCCGCGACGTGAAGCAGCCTGCGTCGGACACGCCGGAGGTTGGTCATGCACCTCGATCGCGGTCATTTTCTGCTTGCCGGCGCGGCGGCCGCCGCCGCGGCGCTCGTTCCGCGCGGCACGCGGGCGCAGTCGCCCTCCGCGGTGCAGATGCCGTTCGCGAACGGCGATCGAACGCTGGTCGCGTTTCCGCAGAAGCGGCCGCTGATTCTGCTCACGCCGCGGCCGCCCCAGCTCGAGACGCCGTTCGCGCTCTTCGACGACGGCGTGATCACGCCGAACGACGCGTTCTTCGTGCGCTGGCACCTCGCGAACGTGCCGGAGTCGGTGGACGCGACGGCGCACCGCATCGCGGTGACGGGCGACGTCGCGCGACCGCTCTCGCTCTCGCTCGACGATCTCGGCCGCCTGCCGGCCGTCGACGTGATCGCGGTGAACCAGTGCTCGGGCAACTCGCGGGCGCTCTTCGCACCGCGCGTCGCCGGCGGCCAGTGGGGCAACGGCGCGATGGGCAACGCGCGCTGGACCGGCGTGCGGCTGCGCGACATCCTCGATCGCGCGGGGATCCGCGCGAGCGCGAAGCAGGTGCAGTTCGACGGCCTCGACGGGCCGGTGCTCCCGACGACGCCCGACTTCAAGAAGGCGCTGGACGTGGACGTCGCGCGCGGCGACGACATCATCGTGGCGTACGCGATGAACGGCGCGCCGCTGCCGGTGCTGAACGGCTATCCCGTGCGGCTGATCGTGCCGGGCTGGTTCGCGACGTACTGGGTGAAGATGCTCTCCGCGATCACCGTGCTCGACCATGCCGACGACAACTTCTGGATGAAGACGGCGTACCGCATCCCGGACACATCGGATGCCGGCGTCGCGCCCGGCGCGACGGGGTATCCGACGGTTCCGATCAACCGCATGAAGGTGCGCTCGTTCGTCACGAACCTCGCCGACGGCGCGACCGTGAGAGCGGGTGCGACGACGCTGCGCGGGATCGCGTTCGATGGCGGCAGCGGGATTCGCACGGTCGAGGTATCGCTCGACGGCGGCTCGACGTGGCGACCCGCGGCGCTGGAGCAGGACTATGGGAAGTACAGCTTCCGGCGGTGGAACGCGACGGTGACGCTGCCCGCGGGCGCGGCGACGCTCGCGGTGCGCGCGACCGCGAACGACGGGTCGACGCAGAAGCCGACGCCGATCTGGAATCCCAGCGGCTACCTGCGCACCTCGATCGAGACGTACAAGGTGACGGCGTCATGACGAAACGCATTGTCGGCTTTGATTGCCGGTATGGTGATCGTGGCGGGCGCCGCGGCGCTCGCCGCCGGCGTCGCGCCGCCGAAGGGGACGGTGTCGATCTCGCTGCCCGGCGATGCGGGGATGGCGTTCAAGCCCGGTCCCGGCGCCGCCGTGACGCAGGCGAACTGTCTGACCTGCCACTCCTCGGCGTACGTGTCGACGCAGCCTGCGATGACGCGCGCGCAGTGGACGGCCGAGGTCGCGAAGATGAAAGCGGTGTACGGCGCGCCGATCGCGGACGATCAGATGCCGGCGATCGTCGACTACCTCACGGCGAACTACGGCAAGCCGTAGACGACCGGAGCTCGATTCGGCGCGGCTTCGCTGTTGACCGTCGGCGCGCGCTTCGAGGCGGAGATTCGCGAACAGCCGGCGGCGTGGCGGCGCATCGCCGCGTCCGACGCGGCGAACCGCCTTGCGGCGGCGGTCGCCGGGCGAGACGTGCTGTTTCTCGGGAGCGGCAGCTCGCTGTTCGCCGGCATGCTCGGTGCGCTCGCATTCCGGCGGCGCGCCGTTCGCGCGGCCGCGCTTGCCGCGACGGAGGCGCGCTTCGACAACGGCGCGTACCGCGACGCGTGCGTCGTGGCCCTCTCGCAGAGCGGCCGCTCGCGCGACCTGCTCGATGCGCTCGACGTCGTCGCGCCCGAGCGCCTCGTCGCGGTGACGAACGCGGTCGACTCGCCGCTCGCGCAGCGTGCCGCCGTTGTCATCGATTGCCTCGCGGGTTCGGAGATCGCGGTGCCGGCGAGCAAGAGCGTCACCTCGACGGCGGCGGTCCTGTTGTGGGCGGCCGCGTTGACGGGCGGTTCACGGAACCGGACCGCGGCTGCGTTGACCGCAACCGCCGATGATGTCGAGACGTGGCTCGTGTCCGACGGCGTCGACGCGGTCGTGCGCGCGGCGCAGCGTGTTGCGACGACGCGCGCGGTCGCGGTGATCGGCGCCGGCTACGGCGTGCCGATTGCGTACGAGATCGCGCTGAAGATCAAAGAGGCGAGCTACGTGCATGCGGAAGGGTTCGCGGCCGGTGAATTTCGCCACGGGAGCTCGGCGATGCTCGACGCGACGAGCGCGATCGTCGGCATCGTCGATGACGCGTCACGGGACGTCGTTTGCCGGCCGCTGGCGGAAGCGGAGAAGGCCGAGGCGGCTCGCTACGTGATCGGTGCACCGTGCGGTGAGGCGCCGCTGCTCGGCGCGCAGACCGGCGATCCGTTCAACACGCTCGCGTGGCTCGTCGCCGGACAGTATCTCGCGCTGTCGATCGGACGCGCGAACGGCGTCGACTCGGACGCGCCGCGCGGGCTGCGCAAATCGCTGACCTGACGGCGAGCGCCGGGCGCGGCAATCGTGAGAAGCGCGCGGTTTACGAAGGCCAGAACTCGGCCGGGTCGACGATCTCGATCACCTCGAAGTCGACGATGTCGCTCCAGCGCGCGAGCCACGGGTCGAGCGCCGCGCGATCCGGCGCGGTCATCACCTGAAAGCAACGCATGCCGGCAGGATCGATCCAGCTCGCTTCGTAGACGACGCCGTCGGGCAGCATGCGGCCGTCACGCCGGAACCGCTCGGCGACCGGCGTCGGGTCGCCGTCGCGAAACCGTTCGACCACCATGAAGCGCACGCGACGCGGCCGATCGAGCGCTATTCGACCGGGCCGCTGTCCGGAATCGCGCGCATGATCTCGTGCGCGAGGGCGTTCGGGTCTTTGTCCGACGGCAGTTGCACGGCGATCCGCGGAAACCGCTCACCGCGGGTCTCGACGACGAGGCAGTCGCGCGCGCCGCTGACGTCGACGAAAATCAGCCCTTGGGGATTGCCGAACATGCCCACCGTCTTGTAGTAGCCGAAGTTCGTCCCTTCGAGCTTGTACTGCAGCTCGAGATCCTCGAAGCTGCTCACGTAGGCGTTCACGACGTGCAAGAGCGGGATGTGAAACGAGCCGTGAAAGCCGAGCGCCGCATCGACCAGCGAGATGCTGATCTCGAGCGCCTCGCCTTGAATCGTCACGTCAGCCATGAGCCACCGTCGTAAGCACGCCCCCGGGTCTTCGCGAACCGCGGGCAACCATCCGCCGGTTTCACCCTAGCTCGCTTGACCCGCTCGACCGGCTTCGCCTATGCTGGTCACCCCGCACAAAAAGGTCGAGCGATATGAAGGCAATCGTGTTTTTCCGTTTCAAGCCGGAGACGGTCGATGCCATGATCAACCACCCGAGCGATCGACGTGCGGCCGTCGAGAAGATGCTGGAAGCCGTGGGCGGCCGCGTCGAGTGCTATTACTGGATGTTCGGCGAGCACGACGGTTTCGTCATCGCCGAAGTGCCCGCGTCACGGGATGCCGCCGCGGTCGCGCTCGCCGTGTCGAGCACGGGCGCGTTCGCCCATCTCGAGACGCACGAGCTCATCGAGCCCAGCGCGATCGACGCGGTGCTCGCGAAAGCGAAGACCGCACGCGCGAGCTACATCCCGCCGACGAAAGTACCCGCCGGCGTCTGACGAACGCACAGCGCCGGCGCTTCAGCCGGCGCTGTCGGTCCGCCGCAGCGTCAGCGTGATGGGGCGGATCTCGCTCGCGCTACCGGCGGTTGCGTCGTCAGCGCGCTCGCGAGGCGACCTCGTCGAGATGCCGGTGCAGGTCCGCGGGATCGGCGTACACGCGCAGCGCGCCGCTGCGCTCCAGCTCGTCTTGGCCATATCCGCCCGAAAGCAGACCGACGCCCAGCGCGCGACAGCGCGCCGCCGCCAGCATGTCCCAGATGCTGTCGCCGACGACGATCGCGCGTTCGATCGGCACGTCGAGACGGCGCGCGGCTTCGACGAACAAGTCCGGATCGGGCTTCGCGAAGCGCACTTGGTCGCGCGTGACGACGACCGACTCGTGCGGGTCGACGCCGAGCGCGGCGAGGTTCGGCGCGGCCGTCTCGAGCCGGCCGCTCGTCGCGATCGCCCACGGTACGCCTTCGATCGTCAGCGCATCGAGCAGCTGCACGGCGCCCGGAAGCGGCACGACGGACTCCGCGAAACGCCGGTACGCGAAGGCATGGCGCTCGCGCAGACGGTCGATGACGTCGGAGCCGACGTCGTGGTCGAGCTCGCGCAGCAGTTGATCCGCGAACAGGCCGCCGCTCATGCCGATCTTGCGATGAATCCGCCAGATGGACAGCTCGATGCGCTCCTCGCGCAACGCCTCGTGCCACGCCATGACATGCTGGTAGACGCTGTCGACCAGCGTTCCGTCGAGATCGAAGAGGAACGCGCCCTTGACGTCGTCCGGCACGAGCTCGGACTGGAGCATGGGGCCCCCCTTCGGAGCCTGAAAAACGAATACCGCCCCGTGCAGCGGACGCTGACGCCCTTCAGCGCTGATCCACGGCGGTACGCACTACTCGATCAGCACGACCGACGTTGCGCTGCGGCCGAATTCGTCGGGGCGGTCGATCAGGTGTGCTTCGGCTCCCGGCCACGTGAACGTGCCCGGCGTGACGCTGCGCGCCAGGTAGTGCAGGCGGTAGATGCCGGCGTCGAGGGAATCCGCGTATGCTTCGATGCGGTCGACGCGGATCTGCTGATCGCCGATCTTCCAGTCCGTATCGGGTGTCTTCAGCGCTTTCGACGTCGTCGCGAACGACGTGTCGACCGCCTCGAATCCCGCCGGGAGCGGGTCGGTGATGAAGACCCGCTCGACCGGGTGGTCGGCGATGATCTGCAGCTCGACGTCGAACACGTGCGCGGCCGGCAGCGACAGCGACTGCGTCGGAGACAGTAGCCCCATCGTCGCGAGCACCGGCGTCGCGTTCGCTTCGCGTACGACGCGCGTGATGCGCAGGCCGCTGATCCGGCCCGGTGCGTTTCCGGCCAGCCGGTACGTGTACGTCACGGCGTAGTGCAGCGTGCCGGTGCCGTTCTTCGCCAGGCCGACCTCGCTGTGGCCGGCGGTCAGCGCGCGCATCGGGACGTTCGCGGTACGCTCGGCGTTCTTCGCGCCGTTGAACGTCTGCTGCACGACCTGCTTGCCCGCGATCGTCCCGGTTGCCGTGAAGTTCGCCGGCGTTTCGCGCGCCGCGACGTCGACCAGCGCGTTGAGCGCCGCGGCATTCTCGCACGCGCATCCGAACGAGCCGTTCCGGCGCATACTCAGCAGGCTGCGCGTTAGGCCGTCGAGCGTGTCGGTGTTCGCGTGGCGCACGAGCTCGAGCCGCAGCGTCTCGGCCTGCGCCACGACCGGGCGGTCGAACCACGAGTAGCGCGAGGGCAGGTTGACGACGGCCCCGCGACCGGTTTGGTACATCGCCTGCTCGATCGTCTTCGACAGCGACGCGGCGGCGGCACGGTAGCCCGGCGCCTGCGAGAGGAGCCGCGCGAGGCGCACCTGATCGGCGAAGCACAGCCTCGCGCGTTGCGCATCGATGTCGCTCAGGTACTCGGTTCGATGATCGCCCGCATCCCACAGCGCGACGAGCGCCGCGAGGCGCAGTTCCGACGTACACGGCTCGCTCTTGCACCAGTCCGCGTACTTCGTCGGATCGTCGAGCACGCTCACGGCGTACGTCCGCGCTCGCGCCAACAGCGGCGTCGCCGCGTCGATGCCGGCATCGTGCGCCCGCGCGAGCGCCGAGACCGCGCTCATCGAGTCCCACGGATCGGACTGCTCCGCCCGGCGGAACGGCGCGAAGCCGCCGTCCTTGCGGGCGAGCCCGGCGAGGTTGGCGATCTCTGCCGTCGCGCGGGTGCGGCTCGCGCTGACGTCGCTGCCGCTGCGCGTGCTTAGGATCAGGAGATCGCTCGCGGTCGCCAAACGGCTGGCGGCCGAGAGTGTCAACGCTTCGTCGCCCTGCAGCACCTGCTGCGCCGTCACCGTCACCTCCGGGATCAGCGACGAGGCGAGGTCGACCTCGACGCCGCCCGCGTCGCGCGGCGTGTCGCTCGCGACGATCAGGCCGACGCTCGCACTCGTCTGCGTCGCGCCCGTTTGCACGACGGACTCGCTCACGCCGAGGATTCGCACGGGCACGGGGATGGCGAACGCGTCGCCTGTGCCGGCGCCGCGCACCTTGACCATCGCGGTCGCGGTGCCGGTGCCGTTCGCGATCACCGGAAAACGATAGGCCTTCGTGATGTGCTCGAGCGCCGTCTCGATCATCGTCGTCGCCGCCGGCTTGTCGTTCACGAGGAACGCCAGCGGTCCGCTCAGCGACGCGTCGACGCGGACGTTGCCGCTCGCACCGGTGCCGTTCGTGATCGACACGCCCGCATCGAAGCGGTCGCCGGGGCGCGCAAACAGCGGCACCACGGGATTCGCGACCAGCGGCTTCGTCGTGCGGAACGTGCTCTCGCCGTTGCCGAAGCGGCCGTCGGCGCTCGCGGCGACGGCCATGACGCGCCACGTCGTCAGATCGTCGGGCAGCGTGAACGTCGCGGTCGCATCACCGTTGGTGTTCGTGCGCAGCGAGCCCGCGAAGTACGCGAGCGGCGAAAACTTACGCCGCACGCGCGGGTCGGCTTCTTCACCGGAAAGCCCGCCGCCGAAGCCCCAGCCTTTCTCCGTCGGACGCGCGAGCGTGTTGATGACCAGCTGCGTGCGGCTGTCCGAGTAACGCGTCGAGATCGGCTGCTCCGCGTACACCGTCTTCACGAGATCCGGCGGACGGTAGCCGGTGAGGTTCAGCACCGCGTCGTTCACGACCATCAGCGTCACCGCGCCTTGCACGGGACGGTGCGCGGCGTCGGCGACGTGCACGTGGACGGTTTGCCGCGCCGTGGGCTGCAGCACGCCGGTCTGCGGCCGCACCGTCGTCGTGACGTACCTGCCTCCGAGCGCGACGTCGAACGGCGCGAAACCGGTGCGCGCGAGCGCGTTGCCGCCGTCGGCGAGCGCCTTCGCCGGAAGGGGCCCGCGGCGCACGACGATCGCCTGCACGACCGCGTTCGGTAGCATCTCCGGGGTGATCGTGAACTTCACGGTGGGCGCGGCGCTCGTCGTCTGCTGCGTCGTCTCCCACAGCACGCCGTGGCGCACGATCTGCACGTGCAGCTCGGCGCTCGGGAATGGCGACTGCACGAGCACCGTCGCGGCGTCGCCCGGCTTGTACGTCGTCTTGTCGAGCTTCACGGTGAGGAGGTTCGGATCGCGCGCGTAGCACACACCCTCGCCGCCGCCGCCGACGTACACGAGTGCGTCCGTCTCGGCGGCGTCGTCCTGCGCGCCGGACGGCGTCGCGCGCACGCGGTATGTCCCCGGCTTCGTCGGCGTCAGCGCGACGTTCACCGGCTTGTCGGCGCTCGTCGCGTCAGCGCTCGCGACCGTCGCGTACGAGACCGACTGCACCGCCTGCTCGGAGCCCTCGACGATCTGCGTCGCCGTCGCATAGTCGGCGCGTTGCAGCTCGACGTGGACGCCCGTACCCGGCTTCGCGGCGCCCGACGGATCGGTCGCGATCACCGCGACCGAGAGCGGCGTTCCCGCGTTCCCGACGTCGTCCGCCTTCAGCCCGATCAGCGTGTCGGACGGCAACGCCGTGAACGTCTTGCTGTCGGCGACGGCGATGTTCGAGGCATCGGTCGTCTCGGCGTCGACCTCGTACGTCATCGCGAAGGGCAGGTCGGTCGCGACCGGCACGCTCACCGCGCTGCGGCCATTCGCGTCGACCGTCACCGTCGTCTGCAGCACGTCGGTCGACGCGTCGGGCTGTTGCTCCGGCCAGAACCACTGCTTCCCGAACGTGAACGCATCGCGGTTCTTCGGCGTGAACGACGCCGGCGAGCGCGTGACGGCGAACGCCGTCGATGCGCCCGTCAGCGGCGCGCCGAACAGGTACGCGTTCATCGCCGTGCCGGTGACCGTCGCACCGCGCTCCGCGGTGTCGCGGTCGAGCGCGAGGTCGACCTTGAAGTTCGGCGGCTTGAACTCCGCGACGCGCAGCGTGCCGCTGATCGTCTCGCCATTACCGGCGGCGGCGTGCAGCGTGTAGTACCCGAGCGGCGCGTTCGCCGGCAACGCGATGGGCAGCGTGAACTCGCCGAACGCGTCGAGGGAGCGGCGCCCGAGGTCGTGCTTCTCGCCGTTCGGATATTCCAGCGTGAGCGCGTACTGCGGCGCCGCGCCGCGGCGCAGCACGCCGTCGACCAGGAACCACCCGACCGCGGTCACCTGCGCGGTTTCGCCGGGCTGATACAGCGAACGGTCCGAGAAGATCGTGCCGCGCTCGATCGGCGTCGCCGAGGACCAGCCGTTGTAGAAGTCGCCGCCGTACGCGCCGCTGCCCTCGTTGCTGCGCACGTACGTCCAGTCCGGACCGGCGCGCACGATCGTGACGAAGGAGGGCGCGGAGTTGTCGCCTTTGTCCGTCGCGGCGCAGCGCGCGAACGACGGCCTCGCGAAGCGCGCGACGCCGGCCGCGTCGGTGGTCGCCGTCGCGCACGCGATCGGCGCGGACTTCGTCTCGGCGTCGGCCTGCGACGGAAAGACCTCGACGTGGGCGGCGCCGACCGGCGTGCCGTCCGAGATGCGGTGCACGCGCACCACGCCGTCGTCCGGAAACCACTGCGCGAACACGCCGAGATTCGTGAGCTGCACGACACCGGCGGCGATGAACGGCTCGCGCCGGCCCGGCAGCGTCGCGGTGACGCCGTATGCGAGCGCACCGGCCGCCGCGCCGAGCTTCGCGCGCAGCGGCACCTCGATCGTGCGCACGACGTTGTGCGGGCCGGTCGCGTCGAACGCGGGCCATGAGGACGGGTCGCCGAGGATCGCTGACGTCGCATACGACGACGGGTCGTCGTTCAGCACGACGTCCGGCGGGCGCAGCGCGCGGAAGGTCGCGCGTGCCGGCGGCGCGTTCACCGCGATCACGTTCAAGCGCACGTCGCGGTTCGCGGGGAAGACGTTGGTGCCGTCCGGCGCCCAGACGTCGGAGGAGAAGTCGCCCGTGCGGAACGACGCGGCCTGCGCGGCACCGAGTTTCTGGCCGAACGTGTCCGTGAGAGCAGGGCCGATCGTGACCGTGTAGCTCGTCTGCGGCGCGAGGAGCGATGTGTTGACCGCGACGCGCCCGTCGTACAGCACCGCGAACGGCGTCGCGCCGGGGGGCGGCGCGGGCGCGAGCAGCATGCGCCAGACCGATTTCGGATCGATCGGCGTGCTGAACGCGAGGACCGGCTGTCCGGTCGTGAAGCGTCCGCGGCCCGGCGTCGTCTGCATCCCGGCGAAGCGCAGCGCGGAGTAGGTCGTGAGCGTGCCGCGCGCTTCGTACGACGTCGGCAGGTTGCCGTCGCGCGGCAGCACGCCCGGCGCGATCGCGATGTCGTACCGCGTGCCCTTCGCGAGATCGTGCTGCGGGACGAGCGCGTACTGCTGCGTCTGCTGCGACGGATCGAACTGCGCTTCGGGAGCGGCGGTCGGCGTCGTGGTCGGCGTGCCGGTGTCGGGCGGGACCACGAGCGGGATCGGCGAGGCGTTCGCATCGCCGTGCGCGCGGATGCTCGCGTGCGATGCGAGCGATGCGACGTCGAGCGCGGCGTTCGACGTCACCGTGATCGTCGGGTGCAGCGGCTGCGGCGCCGGCGTGCTCTCATCGCTGTCGGCATCGGCGGCCGACTTCTGGCCGGGCAGGCCGCCCAGCTCGATCGCCGGCGTCTGGAACGTCCACGCGAGGTCGTCGTCGAGCGAGCGGCCGCGCACGTCGTGCAGCCCCTTCGTCACCGTCACACGGACGCGCGTCGCGGGCGGCCACGCGCGGTCGGCTTCGAACCCGATCATGCGCGGAGTCAGGAAGCGGAACCGGCCGGGCAGCGCGGGCTCGATCGAAAAGTGCGCGAGGACGGCCGCCTCGTCGGGCGATTCCAGGCGCTCGAGCGGGATCAGGTCGCCGGAGAAGCGGACGAGGATCTGCGCGAGCGTGCCGGCCTCGCCCGTCGGCGAGAACGACGCGACCATGCCGGACGGGGAAGGCGCGGGCAGCGGCGAGACCGCGGCCAGCGGCGCGGTCGTCGGCGGGCGCGGCGGCGAACAGGCCGTCGCGAAGAGCGCGACGGCCGCGGCGGCGAAGACGCATGCGCGATGCGCAGACGTACGCACCTTCGCGCCCTTCGACAAGCTCAGGATGACATGCCTTTGCTCGGGATGACGTGCCTTTGCTCGGGATGACGTGCCTTTGCTCGGGATGACGTGGCCGCGTGCGCGCAACGCCGGGATCGCGATCGCTCTCGCCGCGATCGCGTTTGCGCTGCGCCCGATCGGCCCCGGCGCGTTCGCGGGCGGCGCGAACGCCGTCACGTTCGAGGACCGCACGGGCGTGCCGCTCGGGACCGTGCTCGCGCGTGACAGCGAGCACGCGGTGCGCGTGCCGCTGGAGCGCGTGTCGCCGCGATTCGTGCGCGCGATCGTCGCCGCGGAGGACGCGCGCTTCGTCACACACGACGGCGTCGACCCGGTCGCGCTCGCCCGCGCGGCGGTGCAGATGCTGCACGCACGGCACGTCGTCTCGGGCGGATCGACGATCACGATGCAGCTGGCACGGCTGCGTTGGGATCTGCCTCGCACGCCGCTCGGCAAGCTCGAAGAGATCGTGCTCGCGCAGCGCATCGAGCTCGGCTCCTCGAAGCGCGCGATCCTCGACGCGTACGTCAACCGGCTGCCGATGGGCGGCGACCTCGTCGGCGTCGAGGCCGGCGCGCGCGCGTACTTCGGGACGCCGGTGTCGGAGCTCGACCTCGCGCACGCGGCGTTCCTCGCGGCGCTGCCGAACGCGCCCGACGAGCTCGACCCGTACGCGCATCCGCAGGCGCTCGAAGCGCGTCGCCGCGCGGTCCTGGCGCGCATGGTCGCCGTGGGCGCGGTGTCCGCGGGGGACGCCGCGCGCGCCGCTGCGGAGCGCGTCGACGTGCTGCCGCGCAGCGAGGGAATCGGCGCCGCGCCGCAGCTGCTGCTGCGGCTCGCGGGCAGCGCACCGCCGTCCGCGACGCGCCTGCGCACGACGCTCGACGGCGACCTGCAGGCATTCGCCGAGAACGCGGTCGCGCAGGTCGTGGGCGCGCTCGGCGAGCGCGGCGCGCGCGACGGCGCGGCGATCGTGCTCGACAACCGGGACGGATCGATCCTCGCGTACGTCGGCTCGGCAGGCTACTTCGCGCGCTCGCGCGCGGGCAAGAACGACGGCGTCGTCGCGCTGCGCCAGCCGGGTTCGACGCTCAAGCCGTTCCTGTACGAGCTCGCGTTCGAGCGGCGCGTCGCGCGCCCGACGACGATCCTCGCCGACGTGCCGACCACCTACGCGATCCCGGGCATGGAATCGTACAGCCCGAGCGACTACAGCGAACGCTTCGCGGGCCCGGTGCGCGCGCGGATCGCGCTCGCCGATTCGCTGAACGTGCCCGCTGTTCGCGTGCTCAGCGACGTCGGCGTGCCGGCGTTTCTCGACCGCCTCCATACGCTGGGATTCGCGCACCTGCGCCAGGACGCGGACCATTACGGTCTCGGACTCGCCCTCGGCGACGGTGAGGTGACGCTCGAGGAACTGGCCGGCGCGTACGCCGCCGCGGCCAACGGCGGACGTCCCGTGCGCGTGCACGCGCTGGCCGGCGCGCGTGGCGCGAACGGCGACGTGACGCGTCCCGGCGATACGGCGCGGATCGGCGCACGCTCGGAGTGGGCGCTCGTCACCGACATCCTCTCGGACGCGCACGCGCGCGCGCGTGCCTTCGGCGTCGCCTCGCTGCTGCGCACGCCGTTCGCGAGCGCCGTCAAGACGGGAACGTCGTCGGACTTTCGTGACACGTGGACCGTCGGCTACACGCGCGAGGTCACCGTCGCCACCTGGGTCGGCAACTTCGACGGGGCGCCGATGCAGCGCGTCAGCGGCGTGACCGGCGCCGCGCCGCTCTGGAACCGCATCGTGCGTTACGTCGCGGAGCGGCGCGCGCCGGCGCCGTTCGACGCGCCGCCGGGATACGTGCGGCGGCCGATGTGCGCGACGACCGGCGTTCGTCCGACGCCGGCATGCGGCGCGGTCGTCGGCGAGTTGCTGGACGCGCGCGACCTGGCCGCGTGGAGCGCGCCGGCGAAGCCGCTGGACCGACGGTACGACGCGTGGCTCGCCGCGCAGCCGCCCTCGCGCGGCGAATCGCTGCGCATCGTCGCGCCGCGCGACGGCGACGCGTTCGTCGATGCGCCCGGTGCGCGCATCGCGATCGTCGCGCGCGGCGCGCGGCGCGCCGCGTGGGATCTGAACGGACGTCGCCTGCGCGCGCGCGGCGCACGCTGGACCCTGCCGCTCGCGCGCGGGCGCTGGACGCTGCGCGCCCTCGAGGGAGCGCGCAGCGACGCCGTCACGTTCACCGTCGGCGATCCGCCGCCGCACGGCCGCCGCGCGGGCTTCACGATCCGCGGCTGAGCGCCGACATTCCGGGGAACACGTGCTCGCGTGAGCAGCCTCTCGACGCCGCTCGTGCTCGTACTCTTCGCCGCGTCGGGCGCGGTGATCTGGTGGGCAGGCGGGATCCTGGCGTCGACGACGGATGCGATCGACGCGCACGTCGGCTGGGGCGAAGGCCTCGGGGGCGCGGTCTTCCTCGCCATCGCGACCAACCTGCCGGAGGTCGCGATCATCTGTGCGGGAGCGTATACCGGCAATCTGTCGCTCGCGGTCGGCAACATCCTCGGCGGAATCGCAATTCAAACCGTCGTGCTGGTGATCCTCGACGGGCCGGGGTTGCGTTCGCATCCGCCGCTGAGCTCCGTGGTCGGCTCGTTGAACATCGTCCTGCAAGGGCTCGCGCTGATCGTGATCCTGATGCTGTGCGTGATGGGCGCGCTCTCGCCGCCTTCGCTGATCTTCGCGCGCACGACGCCGGCGGAGATCGCGATCGTGCTCACGTGGCTGGCGAGCTTGTGGATCGTGAAGCACAACGAAGACCGCCAGGCGTGGCGCAGCGCGCGCGAAGAGCTCGCCGAAGGCTCGCGCATCGTTGCGCCGGCACACCGGCCGCGGCCGATCGGGCAGGTCGTCGCGCTGTTCGCGATCGCCGCGGTTGCGACGCTGGCGTGCGGCGTCGTGCTCGCCCTCAGCAGCGAGGTCGTCGCGACGCGCTTCCACGTGACCGGCGTGCTGTTCGGCGCGACGGCGTTGGCGGCGGTCACCGCGCTGCCCGAGCTCACGACGGGGCTCTTCGCCGTGCGCGCCGGCAAGTACGAACTTGCGATGAGCGACATCGTCGCGGGCAACGCGTTCCTGCCCGTGCTGTTCCTGTTCGGCACGCTGCTCTCGAACAAGCCGCTGCTGCCGGACGCGCAGGGCCCCGATCTCTACATCACCGCGCTCGGGGCGCTGCTCACCGCGGTCTACTGCGTCGGGGTCGTGCTGCGCTCGAACCGGCTGCTGCTCGGGGCCGGCATCGACTCGATCCTCGTCCTGGTCCTCTACGTGCTCGGCATGGTGGGTTTCGTCGTCGTCGCGCGATGACGACGCCGGCCGGCCGCGCTTCGCCCAACGTCAAGGAGGCCGCTTGCCCGGCGGCGAGATACGTTCGCATGCAAGTACGGACGCTGCCGGCGCTTCTCGTTCTCGGCCTCATCGTCACCGCGAGCGCATGCGGGCATAAGTCCGAGACGTCCTCCGCCACGACGAGCACGGCTGCGGGCGCGACGCCGGCTGCCGTGGCCACGCTTTCCGGCGCGTCGTCATCGTCCGGCATGAACGGCACGACGACCGGCGGCGGCACGACGAACGGCAACGGCCAGCCGCAGGGCTTCGACACCGAATCCGCCGCGCAGTCGCATTGTGCGAACGACGAAATTGTTTGGCTGAACACGCACACGCGCGTGTATCACCAGAAATCCGGCGTGTACTACGGAAAGACGAAATCGCGTGAGTACGTCTGCCGCAAGGACGCCGATGCGGCCGGCGATCATCTTTCGAGGAACGGCACCTAGCACCGCCGCGCTAGAACTTGCGGCCGAGCTGTTCGTTCTCGGCGCCGATTTCCGCGCTCGAGATCGCCGCGACGAGCGCGACCCCGCCGACGCAGTTGCCGAGCAGCGTGGGAACCAGAAAGCCGAGCGCATCGCCCCAGGAGATCGCGTGGCGCCATGCGCCGTACACCACGTCGACCGATCCTGCGACGACGTGACCGAACTCGCCGACCGCGATCACGTACGTCAGCGTGATGATGACGAAGAACGACGCGTTCTCCGCGAGCGGCAGCAGCCACACCATGAGCGCGATGATCCATCCGGCGAAGATCGCCTTGACGAACAGCACCCAGAACGTGCCGTGCACCGCCGTTCGCGCGAGATCGTCGAACGCGCTCAGCACGTCGAGCTTGAACGCGCCCCCGAACGCGACGAACGCCGACGTGATCGCGGTCGCGATGAGATTTCCGGCGAGGATCAGGGTCCAGAGACGCGCGAGCTGCCGGAGCCGCCACCGCGTCGGGTTGTAGAAGTACGGCAGCAGCGGCGTGAGCGTGTTCTCCGTGAACAGCTGCTGGCGGCCGAGGATGACGATCAGGAAGCCGACCGTGTAGCCGAGCGACGCCACGAGATGCCGCCACGGCGCGTCGGGAAGATGCGCCTGCAGCACGCCCGTCGCGACCATCGAGAACGTCATCGAGCCGCCGGCGGCGAACGCCGAGAGAAACAGCGAGAGCGACGAACGCTCGTAGTCCATCTCGCCTTCGCGCCGGATCGTCTCGAAGATGACGGCCGAGCGCGGGCGCTGCCGGCTCTCGACCTGCTCGACCTCGTGCTCGGCGATCGGCGTCCCGGAGCTCACCGGGGAGTCGTACCCCGGATCGTGCGCCACGGCTGCGGGGCGCGCTCGAGGAACGCGCGGTGAATCTCCTCGAGCACGCGGCGCTGCGCCGCGAACTCCAGCATCGGCGCCGCATCGGAAAAGCGTACCCAGCGATGCTCGTCGTGCACGTCGCCTTCGAGCACGACCTCGCCGGGCGCGACGTGCGCGACGAAGAACGGCACGTGGACGATGCGATCCCGGACGGGATCGTAGAACGCGTCGAGCTCGCCCGCGGTGAAGAGCGCCGACAGCGTCAGACCCGTCTCCTCGAACAGCTCGCGCCGCGCCGCATCCGTGCCGCGCTCGCCGTCCTCGACGCCGCCCATCACGACGGTCCACGCGCCCGCGAACGCGCCGTGCGCGCGCCGCAGCAGCAGCACCTCCGCAGCTTCTCCCGCGCCCCGGATCACGACGATCGCGACGGCGTCGGGGCGGCTGCCGTCTTTCAGCTGGCCTTCGCGCGCGGCTGCGTCTGCGCGCGGAGCTGACCGCATGCGGCCGCGATGTCGCGCCCCATCGGCGTGCGCACCGTGACGGCGACGCCGCTCGATTCCAGGATCTTCGCGAACGCCCAGATGCGCGCTTCGTCCGTGCCGCGGACGGCCGCGTCGGGCGTGCTGTTGTACGGGATGAGGTTCACGTGATACAGCGGGCCCTTCATCAGCCGCGCGAGATCGCGCGCGTGCTCATCGGAGTCGTTGACGCCGGCGAGCATGACGTACTCGAAAAAGACCTTGCGGTGCGTCTTCGCGATGTAGCGTTCGACCGCGGCCATCAGCTCGGCCGTCGAGAACTTCCGGTTCACCGGCATGATCGTCGAGCGCGTCGCGTCGGTCGGAGCGTGCAGCGAGATCGCGAGGTTCACCTGCGTCTGCGCGTCCGCGAAGCGGTCGATCTTGTCGACGAGGCCGACCGTGGAGATCGTGATGTGCCGGTGGCCCAGCCCGAACCCGCGCGGATCGTTCAGCAGCGCGACGGCATCCATGACGGCGTCGAAATTCGCAAATGGTTCGCCTTGGCCCATCGCGACGACGTTCGTGACCTTGCGGCCGTCGCGCGCGAGCTGCTTCGCGAAGTAGCGGACCTGGTCGAAGATCTCCGTCGCGGCGAGGTTGCGCGAGAAGCCCGCCTGCCCCGTCGCGCAGAACGCGCACGCGTACGCGCAGCCCGCCTGCGAGGACATGCACACGGTGTTGCGGCCGCCGTGGTGCTCCATCAGCACGGCCTCGACCTCGAAGCCGTCGTGGAGCCGGAACAGCCCCTTCGTCGTCTGACGATCGCTCGAACGCTGGATCACGACGGGCTCGACGGCGTCGAGCGTGAAGCCTTCGGCGGCAAGCGATGCGCGCAGCTCCTTCGGCAGCGTCGTGATCGCGTCGAGGTCGTCGACGAGCTCACGCGTCGCCGCGCGGTACAGCTGCTCGGCACGGTACGCCGGAAGCGCGTGCGACGAAGCGAGCGCCGCGCCGTTCTCGTAGCCGGCACGGCGCGCTTTCTCGTCGAGCCAGAGATCGCGCGCGCGGAGCATGACGGGCTATTCTACCACGCCGCGGCGATCACTCGAACAGCGAGGCCTGCTCGGGGTCCGCGGCCGCAGGCACGGGCTGCGCGAGGCGGGCCTGCACCTGCTTCAGGTCGACCCAGACGAGCCGCTTCACCTCGCCCATCGCGCCGCCGGTCTGCCGCAAGATGTACGCCGGGTGGAACGTCGCGATCACCGGGATGCCGGACGGGCCGTCGAACCATCGGCCGCGCTGCTTCGTGATCGAGAAACGCTCGCCCATGAACGATTTCGCGGCGGGTGCGCCGAGCGCGAGGATCACACGCGGACGGACCGCCTCGATCTGACGGTCGAGGTACGCGCGGCAGTTGCGCATCTCGTCGGGCGTCGGCGCACGGTTCGCGAGGCGCGTTCCCGTGTCGAGGGTCGGCCGGCATTTCACGGTGTTACAGATGAACACGTCCTCGCGCGGCAAGCCGATCGCGAGCAGCATGCGGTCGAGCAGCTCGCCCGCGCGTCCGACGAAGGGCCGCCCCAGCCTGTCCTCCGTCTCGCCCGGACCCTCGCCGACGACCATCAGCGCCGCGCACGGGTCGCCCTCGCCGAACACGCTGTTCGTGCGCGTGGCACCGATGCCGCACAGCCGGCACTGCGCTACGGCGGCCGCGATGATGTCGAGCTCGCGCTGGCGCTGCGCGCGTTCTTGCAGGCTCACGCGCCGTCCGCGGATGCGCGCAAGCGCTCCAGCAGCACCGCTTCACCGAACGCGAGGACCCGCGTGGCGCCGTCCGGCCCTTCCGAGACCTGGAACTGCAGGCCCATGACTCCGTTCGCGCCGAGATCCTCCGCTTTGCGCAGCAGCTCGTCCAGCGAATCGGCGCGCGTCCGTTCCGCTTCGGTGAGGTACTCCACCGGCGCGAGCCCGATCAGCGCGCCGATCGTGCGGAACGTGGCCTTCAGCACGTTGCGCGGACGGGTCGCCGCGCCGTACGCGTAGCCGAACGAGCGAACGACGCGATACCCCTCGACGCGCTCGAACGTGGTGACGGCGTCGGGCGCGAGCGCCATCAGCGCAGAAGCCGGCGTGCCAGCAAGACGGCGCCGGCGACCGTCCCTGCGTACAGCGCGTACCGGCCCGCGAGCGCACCGACGAGCGCGTAGTACCACGCATGTCCGTGGTGCTTGATCCAGTACCTGCGCCGCGACCTCTGCTTCCGCTTCTCGACGTTGTACTGCCCGCGCGCGGAGCCCATGCCCTCGTGCACCGCCTCGCTCGCCGGCACGAACCACGTCTCCCAACCCGCGTCGGCTGCGCGCTTCGCGAAGTCGACCTCTTCATGGTACAGGAAGAACCGCTCGTCTAACGGGCCGATCGCCTCGATCATCGCGCGGCGGATCGCGAGCGCGGCGCCGATCGCCAAGTCGATGCGCCGCGGCACGTCGTACGCGAACGCGCGCAGGCTCGCGCCGTTCGCATAGCGGCGCAGCACGGGCCATTCACCCCACGCGCTCGAGCGCAGAAACGCGCCGGCCCATGTGTCGAACTCGCCGAGCGACTGCTGCACACTGCCATCGTAGTTGTAGATGCGCGACCCCGCGATGCCGCAGCGCGGGTGCGCGTCGAGGAATGCGACGATCTCGCGCAGCGCGCCGTCCTTCAGCTCGGCGTCGGGATTGAGGAGGAACACGTACTCCGACGACGTCGCCGCGAACGCGCGGTTGCACGCCGCCGCGAAGCCGAGGTTCGCCCCGTTCTCGACGATCTGCACGCGGCCGCCGTACCGCTCGGTGACGAACTCGCGCGACCCGTCCGTCGAGCCGTTGTCCGAGACGACGACGTGCGCGAACGACGGATCCTCGCGAACCTCGCCGAGCGCGAACACCGAGTCGAGCGCCGTCGCGATCTTCGCCTTGTCGTTCCAGCAGACGACGACGACGTCGATGCGCCCTTCGACAGGCTCAGGATGACGGGAGGGTGTGCTCATGGGGGGACGGGTGTGCTCATGAGGGGACGGGTGTGCTCATGAGGGGACGGCGACGGGGGCGAACTTGTTGCGGTTCTGCAGATACGGCCAGATGAAGCCGTCGAGATCGCCTTCGAGCACCGCTTGCGCGCTGCCGGTCTCGACGTTGGTGCGCAGGTCCTTCACCATCTGGTACGGGTGCAGGACGTAGTTGCGGATCTGCGAGCCCCACTCGTTCGCCATGCGATCGCCTCGCAGCTCGTTGAGCTTCGCCTCCTGCTCCTCGCGCGCGCGCTGGACGAGCTTCGCGCGCAGGATGCCCATCGCGACGTCGCGGTTCTGCATCTGCGAGCGCTCCTGCTGCGAGGCGACGACGATGCCGGTCGGCACGTGGTGCACGCGGATGGCGGACTCGGTCTTGTTCACGTACTGGCCGCCTGCGCCGCTCGCCTTGAACGTCTCGACCTTGATGTCGTCCGGCTTGATGTCGACGTCGGTGTCGCCGTCCTCCATCTCCGGCACGACGTCGACTTCCGCGAACGACGTCTGCCGGCGGCCTTGGTTGTCGAACGGCGAGATGCGCACCAGCCGGTGCACGCCGCGCTCGCTCTCGAGCATGCCGTACGCGTTCTTGCCGCGCACGATGAACGTGATCGAGCGCAAGCCGGCCTCGTCGCCGGGCATCTCCTCGACGACGTGCGCCGCGTAGCCGTGGTTCTCGGCCCAGCGCAGGTACATGCGGCCGAGCATCTGCGTCCAGTCCGCCGCGTCGGTGCCGCCCGCGCCCGCGCGGATCGTCAGGATCGCGCCGTGCGAATCGTACGGGCGATCGAAGGTGGCGGCCATCTCCAGCGCGTCCAATGCGGCGAGCGCGCGCGCGATGATCGTGTCGGCCTCCGCCTCGGCGCCTTCCTCATCGCCGAGCACCTCGAGGATCTCCGCCGCGTCGTCGAGCGCGGCTTCGACGGCGTCGACCGCGTCGAGGTCGGAGCGCAGATCGGCGATCCGCTTCATGACGCCGCGCGCCTTGTCGGGCTCGTTCCAAAAGTCGTCGGCGCGCGAGCGCGCCTCGAGCTCGGCTACGCTGCGGCGCTTGGACGCGTCGTCAAAGGCGCACCTTGAGCGCGCTGAGGCGCTCGCGGGCGCGGTCGATGGCGGCGGTCTGGGCGTCGGACACGGCTCCTCGGCGTTCTGGACGGCGCGCGAACGGCCCTCGCTCTCGCCGGCCGCAGATCTGCGGGCGAGCAGCCGAGTGTTCGGGCGCCGGCGCGTTGAAATACGCCGTGGTGCAGACGCTCATTCGCCCGCGCGCGGTCTTCGACGGCGACGCGTTTCACGCGGGGTGGCACGTGCTGGTCGACGGAACGGCGATCGCGGATGCCGGGCCGGGCCTCGCCGCCCCGAACGGCGCGGCGACCGTCGATCTGCCGGACGCGACGCTGCTGCCCGGACTGATCGACCTGCACACGCACCTCTTGCTGCACCGCTACGACGAACGCTCGTGGGCCGATCAAGTGCTGCGCGATTCGGAGTCCTACCGCGTCGCGCGCGCCGTCGTCGCGGCACGGCACACGCTCGACGCCGGCTTCACGACGGTGCGCGATCTCGGCACCGAAGGCGCGGGCGACGCCGACGCCGGCCTGCGCCGCGCGATCGACGAAGGGATCGTGCCCGGCCCGCGCATCGTGTGCGCGACGCGCGCGATCGTGGCGCGCGCGACCTACGGTCCGACGGGCTTTCATTCCGGCTGCTGCATGCCGCAAGGCGCCGAGGAGGTCGATGGGCCCGAGTCGATCCTCCGCACGACGCGCGCGCAGATCGCGCGCGGCGCCGACTGGATCAAGGTGTATGCGGACTACCGCTTCGGCCCCGCCGGCGACCCGCGTCCGACGTTCTCGCGCGAGGAGCTCGCCCTGATCGTGCGCGTCGCACACGACGCGGGCGTCCCGGTGGCGGCGCACGCGACGACCGCTGAGGGCATGCTGCGCGCCGCGGACGCCGGCGTGCAGACGATCGAGCACGGTAACGACGGCACGCCCGAGGCGTTCGCCCGGATGGCGGAGCGCGGCGTGGCGTACGTCCCGACGCTCGCGGCGTACGAGATGCTCCAGCGGCTGCGCGATCTCGGATCCGACCACCCGTCGGTCCTCGCGAAGCGGCGCGCGTTCGGGATCGCGCGCAACGCCGGCGTCACGATCGCGAACGGCAGCGACATCGGCGTCTTTCCGCACGGCGAGAACGCGCGCGAGCTCGAGCTGCTCGTCGCGCACGGTCTGACGCCGCGGGACGCGCTCCGCGCCGCGACATCGACCGCCGGAACCGTGCTGCGTGACGGGCGCCTCGGGACGATCCGCCCCCGTTCGCATGCCGATCTCGTCGCGGTCGCCGGCGATCCCGCCGCATCGATCGCCGCCCTGCGCGACGTCCGCTTCGTGATGGCGCGCGGCGCCGTCACCCGGTCGCCGGGTCGCTCCGCATAGCGGAGCGAGTCGGTATCGAACACCAACCTGGCGAAGCGAAGCCGGAATTCGGCGCGCTCGTCGAAGGGAAGGTCGTGAGGCTCAGGAGGTCTGCGTTCAAGCGGGCTCGTGCAGCCGTCGCCGCACTTACGCTGGCGGCGAGCTTCGCTGCGTCCGGCGTCCTCGCAGCGCCGGGCGGCGCGAAGCGCATCGACGTCGTCGCGCACGACGAATCGGTTCGCAGCGTGCTGCTGCGCATCGGTGATCTGGCGCACCTCAGCATCTCGATGAGCGAGGACGTGCGCGGCACGGTCAACCTGACGCTCCACGGCGTCACCGCCGCAGAGGCGGTGCACTCCGTGTGCTCGGAGATGCACCTGCGCTGCGTGCGCGAGGGCAACACGGTCAACGTGTCGTCGGAGATGTCGGTCGTCCTCCCGCTCTCGATCGTGCCGGCCGACCGCGTCGCGAAGATCGTCCACAGCCTCTACCCGGCGCTCTCCGTGCGCGCGGACCGCGCGTCGAACAGCCTCGTGCTCGCGGGATCCGTCATCGACATCCAAGGCGCGCGTTCGATCGCGACCGGACTGGACGTGCGCGACGCGACCAAGCCCACCAGCGAAGCGATCGGCGTTCGATCGCAGTCGGCGTCCGTCGTGGCGCAGCGGCTGCGCGCGCTCTACCCGTCGGCGAAGATCACCGTCGTGTCGCGCAACACGATGCTCGTGAGCGCGACGCCGCCCGACCTCGCGCAAATCAAGACGCTGGTCAGCGGGATCGACGCGCCGACACCGACGCCCGCGGCCATGCCGATGGCGAGCGACGCCGTGAAGGTGCTGCAGCGGCGCCCGCAAGACGTCGCTCGCGCGGTGCACGCGCAAGTGCCGCACGTTCGCGCGGCGGTGTCGGGATCGACGGTTGCGCTGACCGGCTCGCCCGAGGACGTCGCACGCGCGAAGACGCTGATCGCTCAGCTCGACGCGCCCGCGTACGGTGCGCGCTACGTGCAGATCTATCGCCTGCGCAACGTCGACGCGGCGTCGGTCGCCGATTTGGTCCGCCGTTCGTTCCCGGACGTGCAAGTCACCGTCGACGCGAGCCTCAACGCGCTTTCCGTCACCGGGACCGCCGCGGATCATCAGCGCATCACCGACGGCATCGCGCGCATCGACGGCACCGGCGGCGCCACGAGCTCAGGCGGCGATCCGGTCGCCCCCGGCGCCGGAGGCACGGCGAGCGCGCACGAGATCGTCACGCTGCAATCGATCATCCCGAGCCAAGGTTACGGATCGTCGACGAGCGCGACCGACATCGCGCAGGCGGTGCAGCAGGCGATGAGCGGCCAGGCGCCCGACCTGCACGTCGTCGTCCCGAACGGCACGCAGCAGATCATCTTGACCGGTACGCCGCAAAGCGTGCGGGCCGCGAAGGCACTGATCGCCGAGCTCGACATCGTGCCGCCGTCCGTCGTGCTCGACACGGAGATCCTCGAGATCGACGAGAGCAGCTCGAAGAACCTCGGCCTGCAGCTCGGCACGTCGATCTCGGCGACGTTCTCCGAAATCACGCCGACGCCCGATCCGGTCACGGGCCAGACGGGACGGCTGATCCGGCTGCAGCCGCTGACGCGAACGGGCCTCTCGCTCGGCGCGGTGCTGAATTTGCTGATCCAGAACGGCAAGGGGCGCGTGCTCGCCGACCCGCGCATCACGACGCTCTCGGGACGCACGGCGACGATCCGGGCGGGCGACTCCATCAGCATCCTGACGACGACCGGCGGTGGCACGGGTACCGTCGCGACCACGCAGCTGCAGACGTTCCAGACCGGCGTGACGCTCGACATCACGCCGATCGTCACCACGAACGGCGAGATCAGCGTCGCGCTGCACCCGGTCGTGAACTCGCTCAGCGGCTACTTGAACAACGTGCCGCAGATCTCGACGCGCGACACGCAGACCCAGGTGCACCTGCACGACAACGAGACACTGGTCATCGGCGGCTTGATCCAAGAGAGCACGCAGAGCCAGGAGAACAAGGTTCCGCTGCTCGGCGACTTGCCGCTGATCGGACGCGTGTTCCGGAACACGAACACGACCAGCACGCGCAACGAGCTGATCATCGTCGTGACGCCGCACCTTCTCGGCGTGAACGGGACGTCGACCGTGCCGACGTCCGCCCAGCCCGGGGCGGGCTTGCCGACCCCGCAACCGCTGCCCACGCTGCCGCCGAATCTCCGCTTTCCGGCGGCGGCGCCGCCGCAACCATCGCCCCTCTCGCGGACGAAGCCGTCCGCGACCGGTTCGCCCGTGCCCGCGGGCTCTCCGATACCGGCGCCGTCGGTTTCGCCGTCGCCCGGCGTCACGACGCCCGCCGCGTTCGCGCAAGCGAACGTGTACGTCTACGGGTCGCCGCCGCCGAGCACGTACGCCGCGCCCGGCGATGCGCCCGTCATCTTCTACGCGAGCTTCTCGCCGACGGTGCTGACGCCGAATGCGACCGTCCGAGTGAACGCGATCACGACGACCAACGTGCAGAAGCTGCGCATCGGGACGCAGAGCACGTCGATCTCGCTCTCGCAGGTCGCGAACGGCACGTGGCAAGGCGTCTTCAGCGCGAACGCGCTCAACTTGCCGACGACCGCGACGACCGTGCAGCTGACGCTGACCGCGTCGCGCGGCGACGGTCAGAGCGCGAGCATCACGCTGCCCGTGTCGCTGATGCACCAGGAGCAGGTGCTCTAACCGCCGCTCTTCTGCTCTTCCTCCGCGTTCGGGCGGCCTTGGATCAGCCACGCGAGCGCGACGGCGATACAGCCGCCGATCAGCGGCGCGAACGCGTACACCCACCACGACGCCGTGCCGCCGGCGACGATCGCGGGACCCAGCGTGCGCGCGGGGTTCATCGAGCCGCCCGAGATCGGATACGAGATCCACCGATCGAAGATCGTCGTCGCGCCGTTCGCCACCGCCGACTGCGCGCCGATGATGCGTCCGTTCTTCGCGGTCGAGAGGTTGACCAGGATCAGGATCGCGGTCAGCACGATCTCGTACCAGAACGCGGGCCACGGACCGAGCACCATCTCCGCGTGCAGCGCCGCGCGTGGCGGGTGGAGAAGGGCCAGCACGAGCGCGCCGGCCGCGGCCGCGCCGGCGAACTGCGCGGCGACGTAGAGCGGCACGCGCGACCACGCGAAGTCGCCGCGCAGTGCGAACGCGATCGTCGTGATCGGGTTCGTGTGCGCGCCGGACACGGTGCCGAAGGCGTAGATCACGATCATGGTTCCGACGCCGGTGCAGGCCGCGCGCACGCCGTAGCCGAGGTGCAATCCCAATCCGCGGTCGAGCGCGTCGGGAGCAACCGTCCCGAGCGTGACGATCAGCGTGCCGACGATCTCGGCGGCCACGCACGCCAGCTCGCGACGCGGTGCGGCACGCCGGTGCTCGCGCCGACTGCGCTGCAGCTTTTCCCGCTGCTCGGGAGAGATCGCTATGCGGCCGCCCCGTGACAGCGCTTGTACTTCTTGCCGCTTCCGCATGGGCACAGATCGTTGCGGCCGACCTTGTCGGCGGTCGCGGACTTCGGCTTGCGCGGCTCGTCGCCGAGGTTCGTGTGCAGCTGCGTCGCTTCGTACCGCGGCGCAGGTCCGAACAGCCGCTCCGCGGTCGCCGGGTCCATGCGCGGCGACGGCGCGGTGACGTCGGCCGGGAACGGGGCGTACTCGGGCGACGGTCCGCTCGCGGCGCCGTTGCCGTTCGCGTACGCGCCCGGCGCGACGAGTTGCGCCGGGGCCTGCTCTTCGGGCGGCGCCGCCTCGATGCGCACGGTGAAGACGGCCTTGATCGCTTCGTCGGCGATGTTGTTCTTGAGATCCTCGAAGATCTCGTACGCCTCTTTTTCGTACTCGACGCGCGGGTCTTTCTGTCCGTAGCCGCGCAAGCCGATGCCGCTCTTGAGCGCGTCCATGATGTAGAGGTGGTCGACCCAGAGGCGGTCGATGATCGGCAGCATGATGTACTGCGTTTCGACCATTCGCATGATGTCGGGGCCGACTTCGGCTTCCTTCTCCTCGTACGCCGCCAGCGCGTGGTTGAACAGCAGCTCCTTCATGCCCTCGCGGTCGAGTTTCTCGAGATCCGCGACGCTCACGTCGTCCTTGATCGGGAACAGCAGCTCGACCTCGTCGAGGATCGCCTGCACGTTCCACTCCGAGGGATGCTCCTCTTCGGGCGCGCCGGTGTCGACGGCGTACGCCGTCTTGCGCCGCAGCACGTCGATGAAGTAGTCGCGCAGCGGTTCGCCTTGCAGCACGCGGCGGCGCTCGCCGTAGATCACCTCGCGCTGCTTGTTCATGACGTCGTCGTACTCGAGAACCTGCTTGCGGATCTCGTAGTTGTGGTTCTCGACCTTCGACTGCGCGTTCTCGATCGAGCGTGAGAGGATGCCCGCCTCGATCGGCGTCTCGTCGGTGAACTTGACGAAGTCCATCATCTTCTGCAGCCGCTCTTGTCCGAACAGCCGCATCAGCTCGTCCTCGAGCGCGATGTAGAAGCGCGTCGTGCCGGGATCGCCCTGGCGGCCCGAACGCCCGCGGAGCTGGTTGTCGATGCGTCGCGACTCGTGCCGCTCGGTGCCGATGATGTGCAGGCCGCCGAGCTCGGGGACGCCGTCGCCCAGCTTGATGTCGACGCCGCGGCCGGCCATGTTCGTTGCGATCGTCACCGCGCCGTACAGGCCCGCGTCCTTGATGATCTGCGCTTCCTGCTCGTGGTACTTCGCGTTCAGGACGTTGCATTCGACGCCGCGGCGGCGCAGCATCATCGCGAGCCGCTCGGACTTCTCGATCGAGCGCGTTCCGACCAGGACCGGCCGGCCTTTCTCGTGCTCGGCGATGATGTCGTCGATGACCGCGTTGAACTTCGCATCCTCGCTGCGGTAGACGATGTCGGCGGAGTCTTTGCGTCGAACCGGCTGATTCGTCGGCAGCACCACGACCGCGAGGCCGTAGATTTCGCGGAACTCGCGCTCCTCCGTCTTCGCGGTGCCCGTCATGCCCGCGAGCTTGTCGTAGAGGCGGAAATAGTTCTGAAACGTGATCGTCGCGAGCGTCTGGTCCTCGCTGCGGACGTTCAGGCCTTCCTTCGCCTCGATCGCCTGGTGGATGCCGTCGGAGTAGCGCCGTCCGTACATCAGGCGGCCGGTGAACTCGTCGACGATGACGACCTCGCCGTCCTTGACGATGTACTGCTGGTCCTTGTGGAAGAGGTGCCACGCTTTGAGCGCGGCGTTCAGCTGGTGCGTGAGCTCGAGGTTGCGCTGGTCGTAGAGGTTTTGAATGCCGAGCATCTTCTCGACCTTGGCGACGCCGGCTTCCGTGATCGGGACCGCGTGCGACTTCTGATCGACCGTGAAGTCCGTGTCCTTGACCAGCCGCGGGATGATCTTGGCGAACTGCGCGTACAGATCGGTCGCGTCGTGGCCTTGGCCGCTGATGATGAGCGGCGTGCGCGCCTCATCGATCAGGATCGAGTCGACCTCGTCCACGATCGCGAAGTTCAGGTGGCGCTGGACCATCTGGTCGAGCGCCCACGCCATGTTGTCGCGCAGGTAGTCGAACCCGACCTCGTTGTTGGTGACGTACGTGATGTCGCTGTCGTACGCGGCCTTGCGCGCTTGCGGCTCGAGGTCGTGCTGGATCACGCCGACCGTCATCCCGAGAGCGGTGTAGATCGGTCCCATCCACTCGGCGTCGCGCTTCGCGAGGTAGTCGTTCACCGTGACGAGGTGGACGCCGCGGCCCGTCAGCGCGTTGAGGTAGACCGGCAGCGTCGCGACCAGCGTCTTGCCTTCGCCGGTGCGCATCTCCGCGACGTTCCCTTCGTGCAGCGCCTGGCCGCCCATGATCTGCACGTCGAAATGGCGCATCCCGAGGACGCGCTTTCCGGCCTCACGCACGACCGCAAACGCTTCGGGCAGGAGTGCGTCGAGCAGGTCCTTCTCGCTCTTGCCCTCGGTGCGGCCGCTCTCGAGGCGCGCCTTGAACTCGTCCGTCTTCGCCGCGAGCTGCTCGTCCGAGAGCGCCGCGACCGACGGTTCGAGCGCGTTCACGCGGTCGGCGGTACGCCGCAGCTTCACCAGCTCGCGTTCGTTACCGTCGAACAGCGTCTTGAGAAAGGCCATACAGAGCTACAACCGTTCGGCGCGGGAGACGGTTCCTCCATCGTACCCACGCCCTGCGACCGTGTGCGTCGCCATCGGAGCCGTGTCGTCCTGAGCTTGTCGAAGGGCGAAGGGTCAGGATGACAGCGGCGTCTTCTCGGGGCGGTTGAGCTCGTCGGGCGAGGCGGTGCGCAGCAGCGCGTCCACCGTGACGAACCGGAAGCCCGCCGCCCGGTACGCGCCGACGACCGCCGGCAGGGCCGCGACCGTCGCGACGCGGCCGCTGTGCAGCAGCACGATCTCGGGCGCCGTCGCATGGTCCGCGATGTGCCGGCGCAGGTCGTCGGCCGTCACGGCGCGCCAGTCGCCGGGGTCGTCGTTCCAAAGGATCGTGTCGAACCCGGCCGCCTGCGCGGCCCGAACCGTCGCGAGCGTGTAGCGGCCGTGCGGCGGCCGGAACTCGCGGCGTTCCGACGGCTGCGGCGCGAGCCGCTCGAGGGCCGCGGCGCCGTCACCGAGCTCAGCCCGCACCTCGGCGACGCCGAGCCGGTCGAGGTCCGGGTGCGTGAGGGTGTGATCCGCGATCTCGTGGCCCGCGGCGGCGATCGCTCGCGCGAGGTCCGGGAACTGCTGCGCGTCGCGCCCGATCAGGAAGAACGTCGCCGGGACGCCGAGGTCGTGCAGCGTCTGCAGCAGCAGCGGCGTCGTCACGGGGTACGGCCCGTCGTCGAACGTCAGCGCGACCAGGCGCGGCCGGGAGTGCGCCGACCCGCGCGCGCCGCCGCCGAGCGCGGCGATCCGCGCGCCGAACGACGGCTCGACGAGCGCCTTCGCATCGGCCCCGCGCAGCACGACGGCCGGCCGCAGCAGATCGTCGCTCTTGATCCACAGGCGCCGCGCGCCGTATGCGACCCCGATCGCGACGACGAGCGCGATGGCGAAGAAGGCGAGCCGCGGTACGGCTCGCCCCGGCGACGCCACTAGCGCAGCGGAGCGGCGGACGGCGTCGGCGCCGTGACGGCGGAACCCACCGCGTAGTCACGCCCGACGATGATGGTCACGACGCTGCGCGGTCCGGGCGTCGCATCGGTCGACGGCGCGACCGCGGCGTTCGGCACGCCCAGATCGGCACGCACGCGCTCGCCGACGTACGGCGCGCGGGACGCCGCGCGAATCTGCGTGACGTCGTAGGTGAAGCTGTCGGCGTTGCCGATCGCGTCGACGACGTATCCCAGCTTCTCGAGCTTCGCCGACACCGTACCGGCGAGGCCGCTCACGCCGCTGCCGTTGTCGACGACGACGTGCACCGTCGACGGCTTGACCGCGGCGATCGCGGAACGCGGCGGCGGCGTGACGTTGCCGTACGGGCCGAGCAGGTCGGCGACGAGCCGTTCCTTTTGCTTCTCGTCCGGGATGAGCACCTCGCCGGCGTACGGCGTCTCCTTCGTGTCGACGTAGCCGATGACGTCCGCGTGGCTGAGGTCGGCGGTGTTCGCGTCGGCGAAGCCGAGCGCCAGCGACTTCTCCTCGTCGAACGTCAGGTTCGTCTCGACGTTGCGGTTGAACGCGGCGAGCAGCTGCGGCAGGTGCACGGCATCGTTGAAGCGGTCGCTCTTGAGCTTGTGGATCAGCAGCTGGATCACTTGGTCCTGGCGCTTCGCGCGGCACGGATCGCTGCACGCGTCGTGCCGGAAGCGCATGTATCCCTGGGCCTGCTCGCCGTCCATGTGATAGCGCTGGTTGGCCTTGAAATGGATGTGCAGGTGGCCCCAGTTGTCGTCGTAGTCCATGTTCTCGGCCACGTCGACGTCGATCCCGCCGACCGCGTTCACGAAGTCCTTGATCGCGTTGATCTTGACGACGACGTAACGGTCGAAGTGCCGGCCGCGCGCGTCGACGAGCGGCAGACCGAGAAAATCGCCGACCACGGCGTCCGAGAGCGGCTCGCCGCCGACGCTGTACGCCTCGTTGATCTTGGTGTCGTGGCCGTTGACGAGCGCTTCGGTATCGCGCAGGACCGAGACCACCTTCATCGCCTTCGACGGGAAGTCGATGCCCGCGACCTTGATCGTGTCGCTGCGCGCGTTCTTCGAGTACGGCATCCCTTTGTCGTCGTAGTTGTAGTCGATGCCCAGGAGCAGCACGTAGATCCGGTCCTTGCCGAAGACCTCGGACGGCGGGCGCTCCGCGACGACCGTCTTGATCAGCGCGCTCGAGAAGCTGTCGTGATCGTGGACGACGCGGTACGCGACCAGCGCCGACAGCACGCCGGCCGCCATCAGCAGCAGCCCCAGCACGTACGGGATGCCGCGACGCCAGCCGCCGCCCGGCGGAGGCTGGCTCCGGCGCGGGCGCCCGGCGGGCGGCGGAGGCGCCGGCGGGTCGGCGACGAGGTACTTGCTCATACGGCCACCGCGGCTTCGACCTGCGTGCCGAAGAAATCGAACGCGGTGTTGCCCTCGAGCCGCACCTCGGTGAACGTGCCCACGGCCGCGTCGCCGCGAAACACGATCGCCCCGTCGACGCCGGGGGCTTCACCCATCGAGCGACCCGCGAGCACGTCGCGCGCGCGCAGCGCGACCGCCAGCGGATCGGTCGCGCGCAGGGTTCGGCGTTCTTCGACCAGGACGCGCACGGTCTCGCCGACGCGCTTCGCGCGCGCGCGTTCCGACGCGCGTCGCTGCGCGTCGCGCAGCCGCAGAAGACGGCGCCGCTTCTCGCGCTCCGGCACCTGATTCGGGAGCGTCGCCCCCGGCGTGCCGTCCTCGCGCGAGTACGTGAAGAAACCGACGCGGTCGAGCTCGGCGCGTTCGATCCATGCCTCCAGCTCGTCGACGTCGCGCTCCGTCTCGCCGGGAAACCCGACGATGAACGTCGAGCGCATCGTGACGCCGGGCACACGGCGCCGGAAGTCGTCGACGATCTCGAGATAGCGCGCGCCGTTCGAGGGCCGCAGCATCGCGCGCAGCACGTTCGCGCTCACGTGCTGCAGCGGCATGTCCATGTACTTGCAGACCTTGGGCAATTCGGCGATCGCGCCGATCAGGTCCGAGTCGACGGTGGCGGGATACAGGTACAGCAGGCGGATCCACTCGATCCCGTCGACCGCGTGGAGCTGCCCCAGCAGCGCGGCGAGCCCGCCGCGGCGGTACCCGCGGTCGCGGCCCCACATCGAGGTGTCCTGCGCGATCAGAACGAGCTCTTTGGTGCCGTTCGCGGCGAGCGCGCGCGCTTCGGCGACGATCGACTCCGCCGAGCGCGAACGGAACGGGCCGCGCAATTGCGGGATGATGCAAAACGTGCACGGATGATCGCAGCCTTCCGCGATCTTCAGGTACGCGGTCGCCGCCGGCGTCGTGACGAGCCGCGGCAGGAAGTCGTGCTCAGGCTCCGCCTCGAAGCCGAGACGCACCGGCTTGTGCCCGGCGCGCGCATCGTCGAGCAAGTCGACGATCGATGCGTACGCACCGGTGCCGATGACACCGTCGATCTCGGGGATCAGCGAGTGGAGCTCGTTGCCGAAGCGCTGCGAGAGGCAGCCCGCGACGATCAGCTGCTGTCCGGGCTGCTTGCGCTCGGCGTGCTCGAGGATCGTCTCCGTCGACTCCGCCTTCGCGGGATCGATGAACGCGCACGTGTTGATGACGATTGCATCGGCATCGGCGGCGTCCGGGATGAGCGACCACCCGGCCGCGCCGAGCTTCGCGATCATCACCTCGGAGTCGACCAGATTCTTCGCGCAGCCGAGCGAGACGAACGACACCGTCCGCGGCCGGGCGCCGGCGTCCGTCACCGGTAGTTCGTGAACTGCAGCGGCAGCTCGAAGTCGAGGCCCCGGAGCATCTGCTGCACTTTTTGCAGATCGTCCTTGGACTTGCCTGTGACGCGGATCTGCTCGTCCTGCACCTGGGCCTGCACCTTGAGCTTCGAGCCTTTGATGGCGTCGAGCAGCCGCTTCGACTTGTCCTTGGGGATGCCGGAGCGAATCGCGATCCGCTGGCGCAGCGCGCCGCCGGACGCCGGTTCCGGCGGCTTGGAGAAGTCGAACGCCTTGATGTCGATCCCGCGCTTGACGGCCTTCGACTGGATGATGTCGACGACGTTGCGCAGTTTGAGGTCGTCGTCGGCCAGCACGGTGATCGTCGTCGCGTCGCTCTCGATCGACGCGATGGAGTGCTTGAAGTCGAACCGTCCGGCGATCTCTTTCCGCGCCTGGTTCAGCGCGTTGTCGAGCTCCTGCGGATCGACTCGTGAGACCACGTCGAAGGACGATTCCGATGCCATGACAAGTTCCCGCGAAGTTCAGAGAGTGTAGCGCTGCTCGACGACGTCCCCTTCGCCGCCCATCGGCACCGGAGGCCGCCCGTCGACCCCGACCGCGACGCCGGCGGCGTTCCCGGCGCGGACGTCGGCGACGGAGCCGGCGAACGTGCGCGACGTGCCCGGCGGATAGATGCCTTCGAGCCGAGTCGTTCCGTCGACCGTGACCCGCACCCACGAGCGCTCGACGATCCGGACCGCGACCTGGCGTCGCGAGCCCGGCGCGCTCGGGACCGCCGAGGGGGGCGGGCTCGCGGCGGACAGGGGTCCCGACCCCGCCACACCCGGCGCGGGTTGCGGTGCGGCGCTCGCTTCGGACGTCGCGGTCTCGGGCGAGCCGTGCGCGTACTGCCACCACTCATATCCGACGAACGCGACGAGCAGCAGTGCGACGACCGTTCCCGCCACCACCCAAAGCGAGGGACCGGTTCGCTCGCGTTCGTCGACCGGCCCGACCGTCGTCACGGACGGCCGCTCCGGAGGCGCCGTCTCGTTGAAGCGAGCGACGGCTGCCTCCGCGTCGATCCCGAGAAAGCGCGCGTACGTGCGCAGGAAGCCGCGCACGTAGACCGGCGCGCCGATCGACGGCCAGTCGTCCTGCTCGATCGCGTTCAGGTAGACCGAACGGATGTGGATCGCTTCGGCGACGTCCGAGAGCGTGAGCCCGCGCGCTTCTCGCGCGCTTCGGAACTCGTCTCCGAGCGCAGGCATGACTGCGAACCTTAGCGGGTGCACCTGGTTCTCCTCGTACGCGGTTACGGTGGTGAGACGATGAGCGAACCCATGCGCGTGGTCGCCGCGATGAGCGGCGGCGTCGACTCCGCGGTCGCGGCCGGGCTCCTGAAGGAAGCCGGGTACGACGTCGTGGGCGTGACGATGAAGATGTACGCGCCGACGCGGCGCGCGCACGCGCGGTCGTGCTGCGGTGCGGACGACTTCGACGACGCGCGCCGCAGCGCGGCGCTGCTCGGCATCCCGCACTACGTGCTCGACTTCGAGGAAGCGTTCCGCCGCGGCGTCGTGCAGCGCTTCGCCGACGACTACCGCCGCGGCCGCACGCCGAACCCCTGCGTCGCGTGCAACAACACGGTCAAGCTCGGCACGCTGCGCGCGTACGCGGACCGGCTCGGCGCGCGGTGGGTCGCCACCGGCCACTACGCGCGGGTCGAGCACGCCGCCGACGGCCCGCACCTCTTCCGCAGCGCGTCGCCGAAGGACCAGTCGTACGCGCTCGCACAGCTCGCGCCGGCGCAGCTCGCGCGCTTGCTCTTGCCGCTCGGATCCCTCGGCAAGGACGAGACGCGCGCGCACGCGGCGCGGCTCGGGCTGCCGGTCGCCGCGAAGCCCGAGTCCCAGGACATCTGCTTCGTCGAAGGCGCCGACTACCGCGACGTGCTCGCCCAGCTCGCTCCGGAGACCGCGCGCCAGGGCGCGTTCGTCAGCGCGTCAGGCGAGCCGGCCGGCGCGCACGCGGGGATCGGGCGGTACACGGTCGGACAGCGGCGCGGCCTGCCGCCTTCGAACGACGGGCCGCGCTACGTGACGCGCATCGACGCCGCGACGAACACGATCGTGCTCGGCGACGCGAACGATCTCGCCGTCGGCGCGCTGATCGCCGACGAGGTCAACCTCGTGCGGCCCGAGCGGCTCGCCGGCGGAGCGGCGCGCGTGCGCGCGATGACGCGCTATCGCGCGCGGCCGGCGGATGCGCACGTCAGCATCGACGCCGGCCTGATGCGCGTCGCCTTCGACGCGCCGCAGCGTGCCGTCGCGCCCGGCCAGCTCGTCGCGCTGCTCGACGAGCACGACGAAGTGCTCGGCGCCGGCACGATTCGCGAAACGTCCTAAGCAGTAGCCAAGACGTAGTCGCTGCGCAGGTTCCAGTACGTGTCGCGCAGGACAGGGCGGAAGCCCGCGCCGCGGACGATCTCTTCGAGCTGCGCGCGCGTCGCCTCGTTCGTGCTGCCCGCGTCGTGCACGACCTGCTCCTCGATGATCGTGCCGCCCATGTCGTCGCAGCCGTAGAAGAGCGCCAGCTGGCCGAGCTTCAGCCCGGGCGTGAGCCACGACGCCTGCAGATGCGGCACGTTGTCGAGGAACAGCCGCGAGATCGCGAGCACGCGCAGGTACTCCAGGCCGCTCGCCTCACGTCCGCGCAGCGGTGTCTTGAACGGCACGTAGTACCACGGGATGAACGCGGTGAAGCCGCCGGTCTCGTCCTGCAGGTCGCGGATCACGCGCAGGTGCTCGACGCGCTCGTCGTCGGTCTCGATCGATCCGAACATCATCGTCGCCGTCGTCGGCATGCCCAGCCGCTGCGCCTCGCGCATCACGCCGATCCACCCTTGCGGGACGATCTTGCGCGCGCTGATGCGCTTGCGCACGCGCTCGACGAGGATCTCGGCGCCGGCGCCCGGCAGCGACTTGAGGCCCGCCGCGTGGAGACGCGCGAGCACGTCGCGCACGCTCATCTCCTCGATTTGCGCGAGCCCGGCGATCTCCGACACCGACAGCGAGTGGATGTCGACGCGCGGAAACTCCGCGGCGACGCGGCGGAAGAGCTCCTCGAACCACGTGATGCGCAGCTCGGGGTTGACGCCGCCCTGGATCATGATCTGCGTCGCGCCCTGATCGGCGGCGTACCGCACGCGCTCGAGCACCTGGTCGTGCGACATCGTGTAGCCTTCGCGGTGGTGCTCGGGCCTGAAGAAGGCGCAGAACGTGCAGTGCACGTTGCACACGTTCGTGTAGTTGATCGTCGTGTCGATCACGTAGGTGACGGCATCACCGGGATACATCGCCGTGCGGCGCGCATGCGCCGCGGCGCCCAGCTCGTGCAGCGGCGCGTCGCGGTAGAGGCGCACGCCCTCCTCGGCGGTGAGACGCCCGCCGGACGCGGCGCGGTCGAGCACGTCAGCGAGCGGCACGCACGCCCTCCCCGTCATCCTGAGCCTGTCGGTCGTCATCCTGAGGCTCTCGAAGCGGGAGCAGACCCGCGAAACGCTCGAGACCGGCTTCGGCGCGCGCGTCGAGCCGGTACGACAGCCGGGTGAAGTAATCGTCGTACAACGCGCGGTGGTACGGCCGCGCTGCGACCGCGGCGTCGATGACGGCGGCGCGGTTGCGCTCGCCCCACGCGCGCGCGCCGACGAGCGCGCCGGCGAGCGCGGCGACCTCGTCCGGATGGCGCTCGGCGGCCTCACGGCGCACCGCCCACACCGCGAACACGAACGGCAGGCCGGTCCACGCGCGCCACGCTTCGCCGAGGTCGTGCACCTGCGCGGGAGGCATCTCGGCGCGCACGACGAGTGCGTCGTCGCCGATCACGAGCGCGGGATCACCGGCGCGCGCGGCCGCGAGCGCGTCGTCGACGGCCTCGTACCGCGGCTGCACGCCGGAGAAGCGCGCGAGCAGGATGGCGAGCAGCGCGCGCCCGGATGCCGAGTGCGACGTAACCGCGATCCGCGAATCGCCGAGCAGCGCCGGCGGACGCCGCGATACGAAGAGCACCGTGCGCACCGGACCGTCCGCCGCGATGCACAGGTCGGCCAACCGCACGAGCTCGTCGCGGTGCGCGAGGTAGTGCGCGGCGCTGATCGCGCCGGCGTCGAGCGAGCCGTCGGAGAGCGCGGCGTTCAGACGCGACGGCACGGCGTCGAAGACGTCGACGTCGCGCAAGACGGCGCCGCAATCGAACGCCGCCTCGACCGGCGCGACGTTGACGTAGGCGATCCGCCCGTAGCGCAGCCTCACGCGAGGACGGCTTCCGGCGCCGCCGGGGCCCAATCGAACGCGAACGTCTCGTACGTCGAGTTGCGGCGGACCGGCACGTAGCCGGCTTCCTCGATCAGCCGGCGGAACTCGCGGTCGTCGACATGTTGACCCGAGCGCGTGCCAGCGCTGTGATAGATCAGCTCTTCGTCCGTCGAGCCGTGCGTGCCGTCCATGTCGTCGGCACCGAACTCGAGCGCGAGCTGACAAATCTTCAGCCCTTGAATCATCCAGTACGCCTTGATGTGGTCGAAGTTGTCGAGCATCAGGCGCGCGACCGCGAACATGCGGATGTCGTCGAGCCCCGACGTCCAGCCGTGATGCGAGAGCGCGTTGCCGTCGGGGTGGAACGCGAGCGGGATGAAGGCGTTGTAGCCGGGCGAGCGCCGCTGCGACTCGCGCAGCAAAATCAGGTGCTCCAACCGCTCTTCGAGCGTCTCGATCGTGCCGTACAGCATCGTCGCGTTCGATGCGACGCCGTGACGGTGCAGTGTCTCGTGAATCTCCAGCCAGTGCGCCGCGTCGACCTTGTTCGGGCAGACTTCGGCACGATAGCGCGCGCTGAACACTTCGGCGCCGCCGCCGTTGACGTTGTCGAGACCGGCCTCGCGCAGCTCGGCGCAGATGCGGTCGTACGAGAGCCGGTGCCGCCGCGCCATGTAGTCGATCTCCGCCGCCGTGAAGAGCGAGAGCTGCACGTGCGGCAGGCGCGCTTTGAAGCGCCGCATCAGCGGCAGCCAATAGTCGAGGCTGAGCTGGCGCGGATCGTGGCCGCCGACGATGTGGACCTGATTGAAGTTCTCGCCGGTCTCCAGGGCCTTGGCCATTACCTCGTCGGCGGACATCCGGACCTTGTCCGCGTCCTTCTCGCCGCGCGCGAACGAACAGAACAGGCAGTTCGCGTAACAGACGTTCGTCGAGTTGACGTAGCGGTTCAGGACGTAATAGACGTTCTTGCCGCTCTTATGCTCCTTGGCTGCCTTCGCAAGGCGGCCGAGGGTGTGCAGGTCCTGCGTGCGAAACAGCGCGAGCCCGTCGTCCACGTCGAGCGAAAGCCCGGCCTCCAGTTTCGCCGCGACGCTTCGGAGGGCGGGATCGGTGGTTCGCACGTCCATCGTATTCGAGTATCGCCCGCGAAGCCTAGCCGCGCGATGACAAAAAGAGGACGCCGGTGAGAGGGTTCCTTTCCGCGCCGGGCGCCCTCGCGGGAGCCGCGGTCGTGCTCGCCATCGTGCTGCTCGCCGTCGCCGGCCCGCCGCTGCTCGCGGTCGACCCCCTCGCGCAGCACCTGGCGGCCGGCGCGCAGTCGCCGTCGCCCGCACATCCTTTCGGCACCGACAAGCTCGGCCGCGACGTCTTCGCGCGCGTGCTCTCGGGCTCGCGCACGTCGCTCACGATCGGGTTCGTCGCGGTCGGCCTGGCGGTCGCCGCCGGGAGCGCGATCGGTTTGGCGGCGGGCTATGCCGGGCGCCGCATCGACGGAACCCTCATGGGCGCGATGGACGTGATGCTCGCCTTTCCGTCGATCATTCTCGCAATCGCGATCGCGACGATCCTCGGCCCGAGCATCACGAACTTGATGATCGCGATCGGCATCGTCTACGTTCCGCAGTACGCGCGCCTGGCGCGCGCGTCCGTGCTCGCGGTGAAGGGCGAAGACTACGTCGAAGCGGCCCGGGCGGTCGGCGCGGGCACCGCCGCGATCCTCGGGCGGCACATCCTGCCGAACGTTCTCGCGCCGCTGCTCGTGCAGGCGACCCTCGGGATCGCGACCGCGGAGCTCGAGGCGGCCGGGCTCTCGTATCTGGGTCTGGGTGCGCGGCCTCCGGCGCCGGAGTGGGGGGCGATGCTGAACGAGGCGCGCGACTACTGGTTGACCGCGCCGTGGGCGCTGATCTTTCCCGGTCTTGCGATCACGACGCTGGTCCTCGGGTTCAATCTGCTCGGAGATGGGCTCGGCGACGCGCTCGACCCGCGCCGCCGCTGATCAGAGCGTCGCCCAGATGTCGAGCTTCGTCTTCACCTTGCCGATGACGGCGTCGGTGAACTCGGTCGTCGACGCGTGGCCGCCGAGATCGCTGGTCGCGGTGCCTTCCTTGACGGTCTCGAGAACCGACTCGTAGATCGCGCGTGACGCGGCCGGCGCGCCGCGCTCGTCGACGAACGTGAGCAGCGCCGCGATCGCGAGAATCATCGCCATCGGGTTCGCGACGTTCTTGCCGAACAGGCGGGGCGCCGTGCCGTGCGGCGCTTCGGTCATCACGACGTCCGGCTTGCCGTCGGCGCCGAAGGACATCAGCGTCGACTCCGCGCCCGCGATCGAGCCGAAGAGCTGCATGACGAGATCGGAGAGGCAGTCGCCGTCGCGGTTGAGCGAGGGGATCACCATCGCGTCGCCGGCCGTCGAGATCAGCAGCGCGTACGTCGCGTCGATCAGCTGCGGCTCGTAGACGACGTCGGGATAGCGCGCGGCGGCCGCGTCCATCTCTTCCTTCAGCATCCCCTCGTAGACGGGGCTCACCGTGTACTTCGGGCCGCCGAACACCTTCGCGCCGCTGCGGCGCGCATGAAAGAACGCGAACTCCGCGACCACGCGACACGTCGATCGCTCGATGCGCTCGGTGCGGTACGCGACCTCCTCGCCGTTTTCGCTCTCGCGCCACTCCTTCGCGCCGTAGGCGTCGCCGACCGCCATGCGCACCACCGAGATCGGCGCGTGGATCCCGGCGACGGGACGCACGCCGGGGATGCGGCGCCCGGTGCGCACGATCACCTTGCCGTCGATCTCGCGGCGCAGGATCGCGTTCGGCGAGCCGACGTCGCCTTTCGTCTCCGGCGTGATCGTCGCCGCCTTCAACCCGAGCTTCGTGCGCTTCATCGCGGCGGCCGCTTCGTGCACGACCGCGTTGCTCGTCGCGCGCCGGTGCTCGAGCGAGAGGTCGTAGCGCTCGAAATCGACCTCGAAGCCGACGACGTCCGGGGCAAGCACGCGCAACGCATCGACGAGCAGCTCTTGTCCGGTTTGGTCGCCTTCGAGGACGACGATCGTGGGGCGGGGCACGCCCGCGCTCGTTCTCGGCGCACAGGTGACGAACCCCTCGCAACGGGAAGTCCGGACGGGATGGCTCGCGTTCGACGCAAGAGCGCTGCACGGATGCGCTGGAACCTGGAGATCGCCGGTCTGGCGGCGCTGGCGTTCGCACTGCTCCTGGGCATTGCGCTCGTCGCGCCGCCTGCTCGCACCGGCGTCGCCGGCGGCGCGGTCGCGTTCGCGCTGCACGCGTCGTTCGGCGCGGGCGCGGCGCTGTTCGTCGCGCTGATCGCGCTCGTCGGCGCGATCGTCTTCCTCGAGATCAACGTGCCGCGCATGATCGCAACACTCGGCGCGGCGGCGTGCGCGTACTTCGTGACGATCGACGTCGCGATCGCCGCGTCGGGACGGGACGGCGGCGCCCTCGGACATGCCCTCGCCGGCGCGCTGCGCGCGCTGCTCGGCGATGCCGGCCTGTGGATCGTCGTCGTGCTGGTCGCGATCGCCGTCACGGTCGCGATCACCGGCGTGTCCGTGAAGAAAGTCATCGGCTGGTGCGTGACGCGCATCGCCGCGCTGCGCCCGCCGAAACGGGACCGCGACGAGTCCGCGACGCCGCGCCCGGTCTCGCTGCGCGAAGCATTCCATCTGCCCGCGCTTCTGCCGCGTGCGACGCGGCCCGCGGCCGCGTCCGCAATCGTCGCGACGCCCGAGATTCCGGCGCCCACGCACATCGTGGTCGAGCCCCCGGTCCGATTCTACGACGAGCCGCTCGCCGGTGACGCGGCGGAGGACGACGCGGATGACGGCGATGATGCTGATGATGCCGACGGCGAATACGACGACGAGGCGTACGACGAAGACGAGTACGAAGACGACGACGCGGACGGTGACGACGACGACGAGATCGCCGACGAGCCGGACGACGCGGCGCCCGGCGACATCGAGTCCGGCGTGAACGACGCGGCGGCCGGCCGGCTCGCGATCGCGGGCGAGTACGAGCCGCATCGCCCGGCGTGGCAGCTGCCCGACGTGCCGTCGATCTTCGACGCGCCGCAAACGCAGAAAGTCGACGACGCGAGCCGCGCGCACGTGCTCGAAGACACGCTGGCCTCGTTCGGCGTCGGCGCGAAGGTGACGCACATCGAGCGCGGTCCGTCGATCACGCGGTACGAGCTGCGGCCCGAGCGCGGCGTCAAGATCTCGCGCATCTCCGCGCTCGCGGACGACCTCGCGCTCGCGCTGGCCGCGACGTCCGTGCGCATCGAAGCGCCGATCCCCGGTAAGTCCGCCGTCGGCATCGAGGTCCCGAACACGACGGTCTCGATCGTGGCGATCCGCGAGATCCTCGAGCACGTGCCGCGCACCGGCTCGCCGCTGCAGATCGCGCTCGGCAAGGACATCACCGGCCGCGCGGTGTTCGGCGACCTCGGCAAGATGCCGCACCTCCTCGTCGCCGGCGCGACGGGCGCCGGCAAGTCCGTGTGCCTGAACTGCATCATCGCCTCGCTGCTGGTGACGAACACGCCCGAGACGCTCGAGCTGCTGATGATCGACCCCAAGCGCGTCGAGCTCACCTGCTACAACGGGATCCCGCACCTGAAGCACGAGGTCATCACCGATCCGTCGATGGCGGCCGGCGCGCTCGCCATGATCACCCGCGAGATGGACGCGCGCTACGAAGCGTTCGCGCGCGCGGGCGTGCGCAAGATCGAGGAGTTCAACGCCAAGCTTCCGGACGCGAAGCTGCCCTACATCGTCGTGATCATCGACGAGCTCGCGGACCTGATGCTGATCGCGCCGGCGAGGGTCGAGATGCTGATCATGCGGCTCGCGCAGCTCGCGCGCGCGACCGGTATCCACCTCGTCGTCGCCACGCAGCGCCCGTCCGTCGACGTGATCACCGGGCTGATCAAGGCGAACATTCCCTCGCGCATCGCGTTCGCAGTGAGCTCCGGCGTCGACTCGCGCGTCATCCTCGACATGAGCGGCGCGGAACGCCTGCTCGGCCGCGGCGACATGCTGTACTTGCCGATCGACGCGCCGAAGCCGATCCGCGCGCAAGGCGCGCTCGTGACGGGGCTGGAGGTCGACCGCCTCGTCGCGTTCTGGAAGCGGCAGACGCGCGACGCCGGCACGAAGACGATGGAGATCACGCCGATCCGCGAGGACGACGAGCGGGCGAACGGCGACCGCAAGGTCGACGAGCTGTGGTACGACGCGGCGAAGTTCTTGTTGGACGCGCGCGTGGCGAAGGGCGATGTGGGGGTCGGCTCCACGGCGGCGCTGCAGGCGCGCTTCTCGATCGGCCACCCGCGCGCGGTGCGGCTGATGCGCCAGCTCGAAGAGTTCGGCATCGTCGGACCCAACGAAGGCACGAAGCCGCGCAACGTCGTGCTCGAAAGCCCCGCCGATCTGGAGCGCATCGCCGACCGCGTGGGCCGCCCCGCCCAGACCGACCTCTTCGCCGGGTGATCCTGCGCCCGGTCGCGCTCGCGCTCGTTTGCGCGGTCGCGTACGCCGTGCTCGGAAACGCCGTCTCGCACGCGCCGCCGCACGGCATCGACGTCGCCGGACGTGCGGTCGCCGGCGAAGCGCCCAGGATCGCGCTCGTCTTCACGGCGTCATGCTGGTGGGAGGCGCTCGTCGCGCTCGGCGTGCTGATCGTCATCGTCGCGATCCGGTTTCCCGCGTGGCGCGCGCGTGCATGGTTCGCGATCCCGACGACGCTCGTCACGTGGCAGATCAGCGACGCACTGAAGAACCTCTTCCGCCGGCCGCGGCCCGACTACTGGATGCTGATCCGCGAGACGTCGTTCTCGTACTCGAGCGGCCATGCGATGTTCGCGCTGCTCGTCTACGGCGCGTGGGCGTGGTTCGTGTGGCGCAGCGGCCTGCCGCGCGGCGTGCGGCTCGTGCTCGCGCCGGTGCTCGCGCTCTGGGGCTGCGGCGTGATCTGGTCACGTCTCGCGCTCGGCGCGCACTACGTGAGCGATCTGATCGGCGGACTGCTGCTGGCGAGCGCCGCGCTGGCCATCGCGGCAGCGGGGCGAACGGCGTTCAGCGCGACGCGCGCTCGAAGAGCGCGCTGACGTCCAGGCTGAGCCCGGGCAGCGCGCGATGCGTCAAACTGTCGCCGCGTCCGAACACGCGCGCACCGTCGGCATCATGGACGGCGATCGTGCGACGACGCCCGTCGACGACGACCACGGCCGACGCGCCCGCGGAAAGGTACACGCCGATCTTGTGCCGGATCGCGCGTCGGCGATCGTCCGCCCATTCGATCTCCGGCTTGGTCTCGCGGAGGACGATCTCGTGCAGCGACACGGCTTCACGCCCAGCGTATCACGCGCACGCCGCGCGCGCGCAATACCTCACGTCCGAGTCGCGCGCGCCCTTCGACAAGCTCAGGGTGACAGGTGCCGGCTCAGCGTGACGGGTGCCGGCTCAGCGTGACGGGTGCCGGCTCAGCGTGACGGGTGCCGGCTCGGGGTGACGGCTGCCGGCTCGGGGTGACGGCTGCCGGCTCAGCGTGACGGGTGCCGTCGCGCGCCAGGGATGACGTGACGTGAGGCGTCCCCGGCGGGGACGCCGTGCGGCGCGCGCCCCGCGACGACGACGATCGCGATAGAGCTTAGACTTCCATCACCACCGGAATGACGATCGGCCGGCGTCGAGACTTCTCGAACACGGCCTTGGAGAGCCCGGAGCGGATGTGCTCCTTGACGTTGCCGATGTCGCGAATGCCCTCGACGCTGCACTCGGCAAGGATCGCGGAGAGCTTCTCCTTCAGTTCGTCGAGCACGTCGCCGCTCTCCGGCAAGTAGAACACGCCGCGCGAGATGAGGTCGGGCCCCGCGACGACGCGCGCCTCTTCGGCATCGACGGTGACGACGACCATCATGATTCCGTCGCCGGCCAGGTGCTTGCGGTCGCGCAGAACGGCTTCACCGACGTCGCCGACGCCGGAGCCGTCGACCATGACGTTGCCGCCGTACGTGCGGCCCACTTTCTCGGCGCCCTCGCCGGCGAACTCGAGCACGTCGCCGTTCTCGGCGACGAAGACGTTGTCGCCCGCGACGCCGGTCTGCTGCGCGAGGCGGCCGTGGGTGACGAGCATGCGGTATTCGCCGTGGATCGGGACGAAGTACTTCGGACGCACGAGGTTGAGCATCAGCAGCAGCTCTTCTTGCGAGGCGTGTCCGCTGACGTGCGCGTTGCCGGTGCTGCCGTGGATGACGTTGGCGCCGATCCGGTAGAGGTTGTTGATCGTGCGCGAGACGGCTTTCTCGTTGCCGGGAATCGGTGTCGCCGAGATGACGACCGTGTCGCCCGGGACGATCTTGAAGTGCTTGTGATCGCGGACGGAGAGCCGGGTCAGCGCCGACATCGGCTCGCCCTGCGAGCCGGTCGTCATCACGCACACTTCGTGCGGCGGAAACTCGTCGACGTCTTCGAGGCGAACGACGAGCCCTTCGGGGATGTCGAGGTATCCGAGCTGGCGAGCGAACTGCACGACGTTCTGCAGCGACCGCCCCAGAAACGCGACCTTCCGGCCGTGTCGCTTCGATTGGTCGATCACCTGCTGGATGCGCGGCACGTTCGAGGCGAACGACGTGACGATGAGACGGCCCTTCGCGCGCGCGAAGATGTTCGAGAACGCCTCGCCGACGATGCGCTCCGACAGCGTATGGCCGGGTCGCTCGGCGTTGGTCGAATCCGACAGCATCACCAGCACGCCCTCGTCACCGACGCGCGCGATCGACGCGAAGTCGGCCGGATCGCCGTCGATCGGCGTCTGATCGAACTTGAAGTCGCCGGTGTGGAACACCGTGCCGGTCGGCGTGCGGATCGCGAGCGCGCACGCGCCCGCGAGCGAGTGGTTGATGTGGATGAACTGCGCTTCGATGCCGCCGAAGCGCACGCGGTCGCCGGGCTCGACCTCGCGCGCGTCCCACTCGCCCGGCTTGTGCTCCTTCAACTTCGCGCGGATCAGCGCGAGCGAGAGCGGCGTGCCGATGACCGGCACGTCGGGAAACTCACGCAGGAAGTACGGGATGCCGCCGATGTGATCTTCGTGGCCGTGCGTGACGAGCAAGGCGCGCAGCTTCTCGCGCCGCTCGCGAACGTACGTGAAGTCGTTGATGACGATGTCGACCCCGAACATCTCCTCGTCCGGGAACATGAGGCCGCAGTCGACGAGGACGATGTCGTCGTTCGTCTCGACGACCGTCATGTTGCGGCCGATCTCACCGCAGCCGCCGAGCGGCACGATGCGCAGGTACGGGTCATCCGGGGGTGCCGGGACCACGAAGGTGTCGGGATTCACGGGTGTCCTAGTCGCGAAGCGAGCCGGCGGGATGGACCGGCATGAGATATCTGGTCTTCACCGGCTGCGTGCTGGTGCTCTTTCCGTCGGTGCCCGCGACCCCCGCACACGGCACATCGGTTCCAAGCCGCATTGCGACCCCCGCGCCGTCGCCCTCCGCGGCGCGGGCTCGGCGCATAGCGGCGGCGGCCCTGTACTCGCGGCGTTCCCGCCGCCTCGTGCAATCCTATCTGCGCCTGAAGCTGCTCGAGATGCGCGAGCGGGATCTCGAGCGGGCGCGCAGCGTCGTCGAGCGCAAGCTCGGGATCAAAGCCTTGCTCGGCGAAACACCCCCGCCGGACGCCCGGTAGAACGGGGCGTCATCGCTCGTTTCTTCCGGGAGAGACCTTTTGAGCACGTCCGAGTCGTCCGCCGCCGCCCGGCCCGGCCTCAGCAACGTCGTGGACATCGTCGTGGCGCCAGACGCGGCCTTCGCGCGGCTGCGCGAGCTGCCCGTATGGGGCTGGGCCTTTCTCGTCGCGGCGCTGCTCGCGGTCGCGGGCGCGCTCGTCGCCGGCCCGGCCCTCTCCCACGCGATGGACGTGAGTCTGCCGGCACAGCTCGCGGCGAGCCCGCAGCTTGCGAAGCTGCCGCCCGAGCAGCAGCAGAAGTTCATTGCCAACTATCTGCGCATCTCGCACGCCATCGCGCAGTGGACGTTCGTCGCGGTACCCTTCGCGCTGCTGCTCGCCGGGCTGGTGCAAGGCGTCATCATGCTCATCGCAAACGCGGCCACCAAGGGCGAGGGCACGTTCCGGAAGTTCTTCGCACTCAGCATCACCGTCGCCGTCGTGGGCGAGGGGCTACGCTCGGTCGTGCTCGCGGCGATCGTCGCGGTGCGCGGCGTCGACGCGTTCGACAGCGTGACCGCGGTGCAGGGTGTCGTGCCAAGCCTCGCGCTGCTCGCGCCGGGCGCGCACGGCGCACTCGCGGGGTTTCTGGCGGGCCTGAACGTGTTCTACCTCTGGGCGGCGGCGCTGCTGGCACTCGGCATGATGCGCATCGCACGCATTCCCGCCGTCCCCGCCTGGTGCACCGCCGTCGTCATGCTGCTGCTGACGGCCTGCTTCGCCGCATTCGGCGCGGCGCGCAGCGCCTGATCGTGCATCGGGCCCTCGCCGGCGCCGCCTTCGTCGCGGTCGCCTCGTTCGCCGCGCCGCTCGTCGCGGGCGCGCAGCCGCTGCCGGCGGCGTTGGACCTCCCCGGCGCCGTGCGCTACGCGCTCGATCACGATCCGACGGTGCTGAACCGCCGCTTGACGCTCGCGCAGGACGAGGCGACGTTCGCGCGCGATCATGCGGCCGAGTTTCCGACGCTCGCCGGCACGCTGCAGAACCAGCTCGCGAAGACGAACGGCAACAACGCCGGCGCGCTCGCGCAGTACGGTCTCTCGACAGCGCAAGTCTTCTCGCAGAACCTCGCGCAGATCGGGTCGACCTACAACGTCTACACCGGATCCTCGACGCAGATCGCCGCCCAGTCGGCGAAGCGCCAGGTCGAGTCGGCGCGCGCCGATGTCCGGCGCGCCGAGGAGCAGCTCGCGACGGACGTCGCCGCGGCGTGGTTCAACGTCGTGCAGCAGCGCGAAGCGGTCGCCCTGGCGGGCGGCGACCGCGCGTACCAGCAGCAGCTCCTCGATGCGGCGCGCGCGCAGGAACACGTCGGCCGAGCCGCCGGCGTCGACGTCCTGCGCGCGCAGGTGAACGAACTGCGCAGCGAGGCCAGCCTCACGACTGCCCACGCGAACGAAGCGGATGCGCGCGACGCGCTCGCGCAGCGCATCGGCGCGCCGCCCGACACGCCGTTCGCGCTGCCGGCGATGCTGCCGGAGCCGCCGATGCCGCAGACGCCGCTCGACGCGCTGGTCGCGGAGGCGCTCGCGCAGCGCTCGGACATCGCGAGCGCGCGCGCGCTGGTCGCGGTCGCGCGGCTCGCCGACGCCGCAATCGAGACTGACCGGCGGCCACAGATCCAGCTGACCGGCGCGTTCGGAAACGCCGAGATCCCGACCAACCCGTCGACGTCCGCGGTCGTGATCCCGGGATTCGGCGTCATCCCCGGCTCGTCGGTGAACCGTCCGGGCTTCTGGCAGATCGGCGCGACGTCGACGTGGACCGTTCCGTTCGTCGAATACGGCGCGCGCCGCGCGGCGCATCGTGCGGCGCAGGCGCAAGTCGCTGCCGCGCAAGGGACGCTCTCGTCGGCGGAAGGCGCCGTCACCGTCGACGTGCGCCAGTCCCTACGCGCGGTGCAGACGTCGAACGCGAACCTCGCGACACAGCGCGAGGCGCAGCGGCTCGGGGCGGAGTCCGCGCGCATCGCGCAGCTGCAGTACCGCAACGGCCTCATCTCGCTCACCGATGCGACGGCCGCCGAGCAGAGCGCGCTCTCGGCCGCGAACGACCTCGTGGTCGCGCGCGTCAACTATCTCAACGCGCTCGTTCGTCTGCGCGCCTCCGTCGGGACGCTCGATCCCGTCGCGGTCGTCGACGTCGGAGGGTAGTCCGCTGAAGCGTCGCCGTAACCTCGTCTTCCTCGTCGTCGGGATCGTCGCCATCGTCGCCGTGGGCGCGCTCGCCGCGCGGCCGCACGACGGAGCGATCACCGCACGCGTCGTCACCGTGGCATTCACGCGTTTCCAGACCAAGCTGCCCGAGACGGGGCAAGTGCAGCGGCCGCAGACACAGACACTCGCCGCGCTCGCCGCGGGGAACGTTGACCGGATCTTCGTGCACCCGGGACAGCACGTCTCCGGCGGGCAACTCCTGGCGACGATCTCGAACCCGCAACTCGTCGACGCGGAAGCGACGGCGCACGAAGCGTATCTGTCCGCCGCCGCGCGCGCGCGCACCGCGGCGGCGGCGAATGCGACGCTGCCGTCGACGAACCGTTCCGCGATCGTGCAGGCGCAGGCGAACCTGCAGTCGGCGCGCTCGGCGCTGAACCAGGCGATCCAAGACGAGCGCGCCGGCGCGCAGTCGGGCCTCGGCTACGGCGGCACATCGGCGAGCCAGCAGCGCGCCGCAGCCGACGCCGCCGTCGCGCAGCGCCAAACCGATCTGCGCGAAGCACAGCGCATCGCCGACGCCGACCGCGACCTGCTCGCGCAGAAGGCGATCGCGCGCAACACCGTCGATGCGGACCTCGCCAAGCTGCAGCAGGCGCAGGTCGCGTACGACCAAGCGCGGCGCGACCGGGACGAGACGTACGCGCAGATCGCACGGCAGTCGCCGGTGCTCGCCGCGCGCGTGCAGGCAAGCCGCGACGCCGTCGCGCAAGCGCAAGCCGCGCTCGCCGCCGCCGAGGCGACGGCGCGCCAGGACAAGAGCGGCGATGTCGCGGCCGCGCAGGCGGACGCGCAGCGCGCGTACGACGACTGGCGCTATGCGGCGGATCAGGTGGCGCGGCTGCGTATCGTCGCGCCGTTCGCCGGCGTCGTGCAGACGATCGCCAACGAGACCGGCGACACGCTGCGCCAGCTGCAGCCCGGCGACGCGGTGACGGCCGGTCAGTCGGTAGTCACGATGGCGACGGACTCCGGCTTCATCGTGCGCACGAAAGTCGACGAGCAGGACGTCGCGAACGTGCGCGTCGGCCAGAGCGCCAACGTATCGGGCGAGGACCTCGGCACGAGCACGCTGCCGGGCCACGTCGCGACGATCGGTGCGGTCGCGCAGAAGAGCGACGATCCGTCCAACACGGCACGCCAGGTCCTCACGACCATCGCGCTCGACCGCACGCTGCCGTACCTGCGCGACGGCATGTCGGTCGACGTCGACATCATCACGCAGGATCGCCCGCACGTGCTCGCCGTCCCGTCGGATGCCGTGCGGCGCGATGACGACGGCGCGCCGTACGTGCTCGCGGTCCTCAACGGCCGCACCGTGAAGCGCAAGGTGCGGCTCGGCGCGACCAGCGACACGCAAGCCGTCGTCCTTTCGGGCGTTCGTCCCGGCGATGCGATCGTCGCGGAACGCAACGTCGGCATCGTCCCCAACGTCGCGGTGAAGCCGACCGCGATGCCGGCGACGAGCCCGTCGCCGCATCCGTGAGCCGCCTCTTCGCGTACGCGGGCGAGGCGCTCGCGGCGATCTGGCGCAATCGTATGCGCTCGATCCTCACGATGCTCGGCATGATCATCGGCACCTCGTCGATCATCGCGGTGCTCGGGCTCAGCCGAGCCGCGTCGGGCGGAATCACCGGCACGCTGAACTCGTTCGGCGACCAGGGGATCAGCATCGCGGTCGACCCCGGTCAGGACGATCCGCAGTCCGCGGCGATCGAGTACCGCGACGTGCGCTCGGTGCAGGCGGCGGCCGGTCCGCTGATCGCGCACGTCGAGCCGAACTACCAGCGGAACATGCGCATGCGCGCGAACGGCGTGACCACGACCTCGATCGCGATCTCCGATGACGACTACCACAACGACACGCTGCAGATGCGCGAAGGCCGCCGCCTCAGCGCGGACGACGTCGCGGACGGAGCGCACGTGTGCGATGTGACGTCGCAGCTGGCAGACAAGCTCTTCAAGGGGCAGCCCGCGCTCGGCGCCTCGATCGAGCTCGGTGCGATGCGGTGCCGTGTGATCGGCGTGTACGCCGAGCTCAAGGGCGGCCTCTTCAACTCCGCCGGCGGCAATGAGATCCTGTTCTTGCCGTACACCGCGTTCCACGAAATCGTGCCGGGCCCGATCGACGGGCTGCAGCTGTACGCCGCGCCGGGCGTCTCGGTCGACCGCATCACCGACGCCGTCGACGCGGTGCTGCGGCGCCTGCACGGCCCGCGCGCGCAGTACGTCACGTCCGACAACCAGGCGCAGCTGCAGGCGTTCAACACCGTGCTCGGCGTCATCGCGACGGGGCTGACCGGAATCGGCAGCGTCGCGCTGATCGTCGCGGGCATCGGCATCATGAACATCATGCTGGTGTCCGTCACCGAGCGCACGCGCGAGATCGGCCTGCGCAAGGCAATCGGCGCGAAGCGCAGCGACGTCGCGCTGCAGTTCCTGCTCGAAGCCGTGCTGCTCTCGATGATGGGCGGGGGCATCGGCACGCTGCTGGGGTTCCTCGCGACGCTCGCGGGCTATTCGTCGATCGCGGCGCTGGTCGGGCCTGCGCCGATACCGTATCTGCTGATCATCTCGGTGGCCACGGGATTCACGGCGCTCGTCGGCTGCGTCTTCGGAACATATCCGGCGATTCGCGCGTCGCGCCTCGACCCGATCGCGGCACTGCGGTCGTGAGCGTGGCGTAACCAATGCTGCAATATCTGCTCGAGGCACTGGGCGTGCTCGCCGCGAACCGCGTGCGCAGCATTCTCACAGCGACCGGCCTCATCATCGGCGTCACGGCGGTGATCGCGATCCAAGTGCTCGGCGCGGGGATGTCGGGCGCGGTGGCGGGCATCCTCGGCGCCGTCAACGACCGCACGTTCGTCGTGCTGCCGAACCAGCAGCAGACGGACTTCACGCGCGCCGCGATCCGTCTCGACGACCTGCAGCGCGCCAAGGACGAGATTCCGAACGTCGTCGAGGCAATCCCCGCCGGCGGGCAATCGCAGCGCGCGTCGTTCGGTCACGCGCAGCGCCGCATCCTGCTCGGCGCCGGCGTCGACGAGCGGTTCTCGACGTCGACGCCGCTGCGCTTCGGCCGCAAGCTCTCGTCCGACGACGTCGAGCAGTCGCGGCACGTCTGCGTCGTGTCGGACCAGGCCTATCGCAAGTTCGGCATGACGGGCGATCCGACGGGGCAGTCGCTGCACGTCGGCGAGCACCGCTACACGATCGTCGGCGTGCTCGGCGTCGACAAGGCGGGGATTCTGCCGGTGAGCTTCAACGCGGACGTGAGCATCCCGTACACCACGTACGAGCGCGAGTTCGCGCGCGGGCGCGCGATCCTGTTCGCGCGCTTTCTGATGAACGATCCCTCGCAGGTCGAGCGCACGGAGGCCGACGCCGTCGCGTGGCTGCGTCACGTCAAAGGCGATCGCGTCGAGTACCAGACGTTCGACCGGAAGACGTTCACGAAGGCCGTCGACGGGATCTTCGCCGGCATCACCGTCGTCGTCGGGCTCATCGGCGCCGTTTCGCTGCTGGTCGCCGGCATCGGAATCCTGAACATCATGCTGGTCAGCGTCGCGGAGCGCACGCGCGAGATCGGACTGCGCAAGGCGATCGGCGCGACGCGCTTTCAGGTGCTCGCGCAGTTCTTCATCGAGGCGCTGGCGCTCTCGGCGTTCGGGTGTCTCGTCGGGCTCGTCCTCGGCGTGACGATCGGCGGCCTGATCAACGCGCTGGCGATCGTCAATATCTCCGGGGTCGTGCCGCCGATCCCGTGGGCGCGCAGCATTGCGATCGCGACGGGCTTCGCCACGATCGTCGCCGTCGCGTTCGGCACGTACCCGGCGTGGCGCGCCGCGACCCTCGATCCCATCGAGGCGCTCCGGTATGAATGACGGGCGCGCGGCCATCGACGTGCGCGACGTGACGAAGACGTACGCGCTCGGAGAAGTCGAGGTGCACGCCCTGCGCGGCGTCAGCTTCACGATCGACCGCGGCGAGTACGTCGCGATCATGGGACCGTCGGGCTCCGGCAAGTCGACGCTGATGAACCTGCTCGGATGCCTCGACCGGCCGACGACGGGGGCGTTCGTGCTCGACGGCGACGACGTCTCGTCGCTCCGCGACGACGAGCTCGCGGCGATACGGCTGCGCAAGCTCGGATTCGTCTTCCAAGGCTTCAACCTGCTCGCTCGGACGAGCGCGCTGAAGAACGTCGCGCTGCCGCTGTTCTACGCGGGCGTCGGCACGCGCCGGCGCAACGAGATCGCGGCAGACCAGTTGCGCGAGGTCGGCCTCGGCGACCGCATGGGCCACAAGCCGAACGAGCTTTCCGGCGGCCAGCAGCAGCGCGTCGCGATCGCGCGCGCGCTGGTGAACGACCCGGCGGTGCTGCTCGCGGATGAACCGACCGGCAACCTCGACTCCGAGACCAGCGAGGAGATCATGGCGCTGTTCCGGCAGCTCAACGTCGGCGGGCGCACGATCATCATGGTCACGCACGACGAGAACGTCGCGAGCCACGCCAAGCGGATCGTTCGCCTTCGAGACGGCCGTCTCGTCGACGACCAGGCGACCGTGAGAGGTTAAAACTGCGGGAAAAAAGGAAGCGGGCCGTCACCTCGCGGCCCCTCGCGGGGTAGTCGCACCCGTCTACCCGTAAGCCCTAGGAGCTTGGAGAACACGTGAAGCCTCGTACCAGCATCTTCGGGACGGCGGTCGTCGGTCTCATCGGCGCGATCATCGGGAGCTTCTCGATGATGCTCTACGCGAGCACGCACTTCGCCGGCGTCGCGGGTCCCGGAAACACGCCGCCCTTCGTCAGCGCCGCGCCGCTCCCGGCCGCGGGCGGCACGACCGATCAGGAACGCATCATCAACGCGGTCAAGCGCGTCGAGCCGTCGGTCGTCGCGCTGCAAGTCACCGTCAACGGCGTGCAGTTCGTCCCCACGGATCCCTTCGCGCAATTCTTCGGCGGCGGCAGCGGCTTGCAGCGCCAGCGCGTCGTCGAGCGCGCGTCGGGATCGGGCTTCGTCTATTCGCGTGACGGGCTCATCGTGACGAACGCGCACGTCGTGCCGCGCGGCACCAGTAAGGTCACCGTCGTGTTCGCCAACGGAGACCGCGTGCCGGGCCGCGTGTTCTCGTCCAACCCGGCCGCCGATCTCGCGCTCGTCAAGGTCGACAATTATGCGAAGCTGCCGCCGCCCGTCGAGTTCGCCGACAGCACGCGGCTCCAGGCCGGTCAGTGGGCGATCGCGATCGGCGAGCCGCTCGCGCTGCAGCGCTCGGTCTCCGTCGGCGTCGTGTCCGGCTTCAACCGCGACGAGCCGATTCAGGACGACAGCCAGCAGGTCCATCTGTTCAAGGGTCTGCTGCAGACGTCCGCGCCGATCAACCCCGGCAACTCCGGCGGACCGCTGGTCGACTACGACGGCCGCGTGATCGGCGTCAACCAGTCGACCGCGAACCCCGGCTCCGCGCAGGGCATCGGGTTCGCGATCCCGTCGAACACCGTGACGCAGACGGCCGTCGCGCTCGCGAAGGCGCCCGGCCAGACGATCAACGCGAACAGCACCGGCACCGGTGTCGGCTACCTCGGCGTGCTGCTGAGCCCGGTCGACAACAACGTACGCACACAGATCAGCTACCACGACCAGGGCGGCGCGGTCATCGCGCAGGTCCAGAGCGGTCAGGCCGCCGACCAGGCGGGCCTCGAGCCGGGCGACGTGGTTCAGGCGATCAACGGCAAGCCCGTCAACCAACCGAGCGATCTGACCAACACGATCAAAGCGACGAAGCCCGGATCGATGGTGACGCTGCGCGTCTGGAGTCAGGGCGTCAAGAAGAACGTCGCCGTCAAGGTCGGCGAGCAGCCGGCGGACCTCTACCTCAACCAGCAGCAACAACAGCAGCAGCCGTAGGACGAGCGGGGCATCATCCCGAGCGAGGGGCGGCGACACGCCGCCCCTCGCTTCCTTTTTGCGAGGAGCCAGCGGAGGTCCAATCGCAACCTTTGTGCCAGAAATCCTGTCACAACCGTTAGTGAAACTTCGCCGTCTGGAAAGACGGTAGTGGAAGCGTGACCGCCCCGCGGGACGGCCACGGCTCACACCCCTTGAGCTGCGGTAAGCGGCAAGGCTCGAGCGGACTCGCCGAGAGGCGCGTTCGCGAACGCTGGTCCACGCGGCTCGGAAAGCGAGACACAGCTCACCATGGCTAAAGTGGTCGGAATCGACCTCGGCACGACCAATTCCGTCGTCGCCGTGATGGAAGGGCAGAGCCCGACCGTCATCGCCAACTCCGAAGGATCGAGAACGACTCCTTCGGTCGTGGCGTTCACCAAGACCGGCGAACGGCTCGTCGGTCAGCTTGCGAAGCGCCAGGCCGTCACGAACCCCGACCGCACGATCAGCTCGATCAAGCGGCACATGGGCACGGACTACAAAGTCAAGATCGACGGCAAGGACTACACGCCGCAAGAGATCAGCTCGATGATCCTGCAGAAGCTCGTCAACGACGCCTCATCGTATCTCGGCGAGCGCGTCACGAAAGCCGTCGTCACCGTTCCCGCGTACTTCAACGACGCGCAGCGTCAGGCGACGAAGGACGCGGGCAAGATCGCGGGACTCGAAGTCCTGCGCATCATCAACGAGCCGACCGCCGCGGCGCTCGCGTACGGGCTCGACAAGAAGGGCAACGAGACGATCCTCGTGTGGGATCTCGGCGGCGGCACGTTCGACGTGTCGATCCTCGAGGTCGGCGACGGCGTGTTCGAGGTGAAAGCGACCAACGGCGACACGCACCTCGGCGGCGACGACTACGACCACCGCATCGTCGACTGGCTCGTCGGCGAGTTCCGCAAGGACCAGGGCATCGATCTCTCGGGCGACCGCCAGGCGATGCAGCGTCTCACCGAGGCCGCCGAGAAGGCGAAGATCGAGCTCTCCGGCACGGTGCAGACCACGATCAACCTGCCGTTCATAACGGCGGACCAGAACGGTCCCAAGCACCTCGACATCACGCTCACGCGCTCGGACTTCGAGCGGCTCACGCAAGATCTCACCGATCGCTGCATCCAGCCGTTCAAGAACGCGATCGCCGATGCGAAGCTCGACGTGGCGCAGATCGACGAGGTCGTCATGGTCGGCGGCTCGACGCGCATGCCCGTCATCCAGGAGCTCGTCAAGAAGCTGACGGGCAAAGAGCTCAATCAGTCCGTCAATCCCGACGAAGTGGTCGCGGTCGGCGCGGCGATCCAGGCCGGCGTGCTCGCGGGCGAGGTTCGCGACGTCGTTCTCCTCGACGTGACGCCGCTCTCGCTCGGCCTCGAGACGCTCGGCGGCGTGAACACACGCCTCATCGAGCGCAACACGACGATCCCGACGCGCAAGACCCAGGTCTTCACGACGGCCGAGGACGGCCAGACGTCGGTCGACATCCGCATTCTCCAAGGCGAACGCGAGATGGCGAACGACAACAAGGAGCTCGGGCGTTTCCGCCTCGAGGGGATTCCGGCCGCGCCGCGCGGCGTGCCGCAGATCGAAGTGACGTTCAACATCGACGCCAACGGCATCGTGAACGTCTCGGCGAAAGATCTCGGCACCGGCAAGGAGCAGCAGATCGAGATCACCGCGTCGACCAACCTCAACAAGGACGAGGTCGACCGCATGGTGCGCGACGCGGAAGCCTTCGCGGCCGCCGACAAGGCCAAGAAGGAAGAGGCGGAGATCCGCAACACCGCCAGCTCGCTGATCTACTCGACGGAGAAATCGCTCAAGGAAGTCGGCGACAAGGCGGACGAGGCCATTCGCGGCGAGGTCGAGGCGGCGCTCGGCGAGCTCAAGCGCGTGAGCGAGAACGGCACGGCCGCCGAGATCAAGTCGGCGACCGAGACGCTCCAGCAGGCGTCCTACAAGCTCGCGGAGGCGCTCTACAAGTCGACCGGTGCGTCGGCCGACGGCGCGACGTCGAACGGTGCACCCGGCGCGCACGAAGGCGCGACGGCGGAAGGCGCGGGCGAGCCGCACGAAGACGTCATCGATGCCGAGTTCAAGGAAGCGAAGTAAGGCGCACGATGGACGACACGGCGACGACGAGCGCATCGGCCGAATCGGCCGACGCGCAGTCCGAGGCCGCCCTCCGGCAATCTCCGGATGACGAGGGCGGGAACGGTGTCGTGAGCGGCGGCGAGGGCGACCTCGCCGCCGAGCTCGCGGCCGCGCGCGCCAAAGCGGACGAGAACTACAACAAGTTCCTGTACGCGATGGCGGATTTCGAGAACTACAAGAAGCGCATCGAACGGCAGCTGGCCGAGATCGCGCTCGCCGGCAAGAAGTCGGTGCTCGCGAAGATGCTGCCGGTGCTCGACAACCTCGAGCGCGCGGTCGCGTTCGACGACTCCGACGGGTTGCGCGGCGGCCTGCAAGCGACGCTGCGCATGTTCGAGACCGCGCTGGCGGGCGAAGGGGTAAAGAGCGTGTCGCTCAAGGGGCAGCCGTTCGATCCGAAGCTCGCTGAGGCAATCGCGACGCAGGCGCCTCCCGACGGCGTCGACGAGGACACCGTCCTCGAAGAAGCGCGCAAGGCATACACGATGGGCGACGAGGTGCTGCGCCCCGCGCAGGTCGTCGTCGCCAAGAGCCCGTGAACTACAAAGACTACTATACGATTCTGGGCGTGCCGAAAGGTGCGCCCGAGAAAGACATCAAGAGCGCGTACCGCAAGCTCGCGCGCAAGTGGCATCCGGACGCGAACCCGTCCAACGCGCGCGAAGCCGAAGAGAAGTTCAAGGACATCCAGGAAGCCTACGAAGTCCTGAACGATCCGGAGAAGCGCCGCAAGTACGACGTGCTCGGCTCGGACTGGCAGCGCGCGGCGCGCGAAGCGGAGCAGCAGCGCTCGTATCGCCGCACGCAAGCCAGCGACTTCGGGGGGTTCAACAACTTCGGCGGCGCGAGCGAGGCTCAGGGCGCGAGCGGGTTCTCGGACTTCTTCGACATGTTCTTCTCCGGCATCGGACGGCAGCGCGCGCCCGGCGCGGGGTTCGGCTCGTCGCAGTCGCGAGGCGAAGACCTCGAGTCGACGATCGAGCTCGCGCTCTCCGACGCGTACGAGGGCGGGAAGAAATCCGTGACGCTGCAGGTCGAGGACATCTGTCCGCGATGCCACGGCAGCGGCACGGATCGCAACCGCATCTGCACCCAGTGCCACGGCACGGGGCGGGTGCGGGAGACGAAACGGTTCGACGTGACGATTCCGCGCGGCGTGCGCGACGGCCAGCGGATTCGTCTTGCCGGGCAAGGCGCGAGCGGCCCCGGGGGCGGTTCGCGCGGCGACCTGTACCTCGTGGTGCACCTCGCCGGCGACGACGGCTACGACCGCAAGGGCGACGATCTGTACGTCGACCTGCCGGTCAGCATCTACGACCTGATTCTCGGCGGCGACGTTCGCGTGCCGACGATGACGGGCGACGTGACGATGACGATCCCGGCCGGGACGCAGAACAACAAGATGCTGCGGCTCTCCGGCAAGGGGATGCCGAAACTCAAAGACGGCGGCTACGGCGACGAGTACGTGCGCCTCATCGGCCAGCTGCCGACGAATCTCACCGACAAAGAGACGAAGCTGTTCCGCGAGCTAGCCGCAGTCCGCAACGGCAAACTCTAAAGGCCGACAAACCTGGGCAGGCCGCGCCCGTCCCGCCTGGTAAGCCGTCGGTATGAGGACTTCAATCCATGCCGTGCGCTCGCGGGAATTTCGCCTTGCGAGCCGGCCCAGCGGCGAGCCCGCCGACGCGAACTTCGAGTTCGCCACGAGCGAGGTGGGGCCGCCCGGCGAGGGCGAGATCCTCGTGAAGAACACGCTGATGTCGGTCGAGCCGTACATGCGCGGGCGGATGAACGACGTGAAGTCGTACGTGCCGCCGTTCGAGGTCGGCAAGGCGCTCGACGGCGCGGCCATCGGCACGGTGCTCGCCTCCAAGGCGCCGGACGTTCCCGCCGGCGCGACCGTGCTCCACAACTTCGGCTGGCGCGAGTATGCGAAGCTGCCCGCGAAGGCGGCGCGCGTCGTCGACACGTCGCGCGTTCCCGCCGACGTCTACCTCGGCGCACTCGGCGGCCCGGGCTTTACGGCGTGGGTCGGCCTGCGCATCATCGCCGAGGTGAAGTCCGGCGAGACGATCTTCGTTTCCGCGGCCGCCGGCGCGGTGGGCTCGATGGCGGTGCAGCTCGCGAAGCGATGGGGCTTGCGTGTCATCGGCTCGGCGAGCTCGCCGGAGAAGGCGCGCGTCGTGCGCGAAGAGTTCGGCGCCGACGCCGCGTTCGACTACCACGACGGGGCGACGAAGGCGCTCCGCGAGCTGGCGCCCGACGGCATCGACGTCTACTTCGACAACGTCGGCGGCGAGCAGCTCGAGGCCGCGATCTTCGCGACGCGCAACCACGCGCGCATCGTGCTGTGCGGCGCCGTGTCGCAGTACAACGCCGCCTCGCCGCCGCCGGGACCGCGCAATCTCGGGATCGCGATCGGCCGGCGGCTGCGCCTGCAGGGCTTCATCGTCATCGATCAGATGGAGCGGCGCAACGAGTTCATCGCCGAGGTCGCTCCGCTGATTGCGAGCGGCGAGATCAGGTCGCGCTCGACCGTGTTCGATGGCCTCGAACGGGCGCCGGAAGCGTTCATGTCGATTCTGCGCCCCAACGCGAACGTCGGAAAGGCGGTCGTCCGCATCGGCTGACGCCCCGCCGGGTTTCTAAGCCGTGATGCTCGGCGGCGGCGGTCCCATGCACCTGATGTGGTCGCAGATGTACGACCCCAATCGTCCGCAGGTGACGAAACGGGTCGATCTGCGCCGCATCCTGGCGTTCTTCCGCCCGTACGTGCCGCAGGAAGCGCTCGTGCTCGGCTGCATCCTCACGGTCGCGCTGCTCGGGCTGCTGCCGCCGCTCTTCACGAAATGGCTGATCGACGGCGCGATTCCCACGCACGACATGCACGCCGTGTGGCTCGACGTGGGCGGCATGGTGGCGAGCGCCATCATCGCCGGTGCCGTCGGCGTGTACCAGGGCTTCCTGAACTCCGTCGTCGGCGAAGGCATCATGCGCGACATCCGCACGAGCCTGGTCGCGCACTTGCACCGGATGCCGCTTGCCTTCTTCACCGGAACGAAGACCGGCGAGATCATGAACCGGGTCTCGAACGACGTCGACAACATCGACAACGTCGTCACCGGCACGCTGGTGTCGATCGTCACGAACGTGTTCACCATGGTGACGACCGTCGTGACGGTCTTCGTGCTCGACTGGCGTCTCGCGCTCGTCGCGATGGCGATCATCCCGCTGATGATCCTGCCGCTCTCGCCGGTGGGCAGGCGCATGTACGGCGTGCGCAAGAAGACGCGCCGGAAGCGCGACGAGATCGAGTCGATCACGCAGGAGACGCTCTCGATCAGCGGCATCACCCTGATCAAGTCGTTCGTGCGCGAAGGCTTCGAGCGCGCGCGCTTCTACCGCGCCGGCACCGAGCTGATGAAGCTCGAGATCTCGCTGGCGATGGTCGGCCGGTGGTTCATCGCCGCGATCACCGCGATGGTCGTCATCGGACCGGCCGTCGTCTGGCTCACCGGCGGCTGGCTCGCAATCGCGCACGGTCTCACCGTCGGGACGATCGTCGCGTTCGTCGCGTACCTGAGCCGCCTGTACGGGCCCGCATCCGCGCTCGCCGGCGTGCAGGTTCAGGTCGTGTCAGCGCTCGCGGTGTTCGAGCGGATCTTCGAGTATCTCGACATGGAGCCCGAAGGCGCCCAGCCGCCGTCGCGCGACGCGGCGGTTCGCATCGCCGCGGCCGATGCGCGCGGCCCCGTGCTGGGCGAAGTCGAGTTCGACGACGTGCGCTTCGCGTACTCACCGGAGCGCGAGGCGCTGCACGGCGTGTCGTTCCACGTCGCGCCGGGGCAGATGGCCGCGTTCGTCGGCGCGTCGGGGGCGGGAAAGACGACGATCACGCAGCTCGTCCCGCGCTTCTACGACCCACAGTCCGGCGCGGTGCGCGTCGACGGCCGCGACGTGCGCGACATCCCGCTGCCGGCGCTGCGCGAGCACATCGGGATCGTCACGCAGGAGACATACCTCTTCCACGACACGATCGCCGCGAATCTGCGCTACGCGCGCGAAGACGCGAGCGACGCCGACCTGATCGCCGCGGCGCGCGCCGCCAACATCCACGACTTCGTCGCGGCACTGCCCGACGGCTATCAGACCCTCGTCGGCGAGCGCGGCCACAAGCTCTCCGGCGGCGAGCGCCAGCGGCTCGCGATCGCGCGGGTGCTGCTGAAGAACCCCTGCATCCTGATCCTCGACGAGGCGACCAGCGCGCTCGACTCCGCCAACGAAGCCGCGATCCAGGCGGCGCTCGTGCCGCTGCTGCAAGGCCGCACGAGCCTCGTGATCGCGCACCGGCTCTCGACCGTGCTGCACGCTGACGTCATCTTCGTCGTCGAGGACGGCCGCATCGTCGAACAGGGGACGCACCGCGCGCTGCTCGCGCGCGACGGCGCGTACGCGCGGCTGTATTGGAAGCAGTTCCGAGACGAAGACGCGGCCGACGCCGCCGTCGTTTAGGCCGCTACCAGGCTTCGCGCACGCTGGCGCGCGACGCGCGCAGCCAGTCGACGAAATCGGGTGCCGTCATCGGCTGCGCGATGAGGTAGCCCTGCATCTGCTCGACGCCGTTCGCGACCAGCCACTTCGCCTGCTCGCGGTCCTCGACGCCGTCCGCGATCGTGCGGATCTGCAGCGTCTGCGCGACACCGATCGCCGCGCGCGCCACGCGCTTCCACTGCCCTTCGCTCGCGGACGGGTTCGTCACGCGGCGATCGACCTTGATGAAGTCGAGCGGCAGCGCGGCCATCGCGGCGAGTGAGGTCGGCGCAGAGCCGAAGCCGTCGAGTCCGATCGGCACGCCGATGCGGCGAGCGTGGCGCACGAACGAGCCGCCCGCGTCGGTGTCGGCGAGCATCGCGGGCTCGCGGACTTCGAGCGCGAGGCGCGTCGCCGCATCGTCGATGTCGCGAATGGTGCCCTCGAGCTCCGACCACACGGCGGAATTCGCGTTCGAGATGTTCACGTGCACGCGTACGTCGATGCCGTCGCGCGTGGAGCGAAGGGTGTCGGCGACGGCGCGGACCACCTTGATGTCCAGCGCCGACGACGCCACGGCCCCGCCCTTGAAATCGAGAAACGTGCGCGGCGTGAGCCAGCCGCGCGTCGGGTGGCGCCAGCGCACGAGCGCTTCGGCGCCGACGACGCGCATCGTCGACGTCGACACGATCGGCTGGTAGCACAGCATGAAGTCGCGCTCGAAGGTCGCGTCGCGCAAGCGCTCGCGGAACTCCCGGCGCGCGCGAATTTCCTGCGACACGCCGTCGCGGTACCAGCGCACGCTGTTGCCGCCGCTCTCCTTCGCCGCGTAGAGCGCTTCGTCGGCGTGCTGCAGCAGCTGCTCGGGGCTCAGGCCGTCGTCCGGCGAGACGGCGATGCCGATGCTCGCGCGGACCAGGCTGGTGTAGCCGCCCTCCTGCACTTCGATCAAGACGCGCTCGAGAAAGCGCTGCGCGGCCTCGACCATCTCGAGCTCGTCGTCGACGACGGTCAGCACCGCGACGAACTCATCGCCGCCGAGGCGTCCGACGAAGTCGTTGCGTCGCACGCTTTCCTTCATCCGGCGCGCCGCCTCGATCAGCGTCTGGTCGCCGACCGCGTGCCCGAACGTGTCGTTGATCGCCTTGAAGCCGTCGAGGTCGATGAACAGCACGCCGACGCGCCCGCCGCCGCGCTGCGCGGCCGCGAGCACGTTGTCGAGGTGCGCGAGCGTCGCGGTCCGCGACGGCAATTCGGTGAGCGGGTCCATTCCCGCCTCGTGCACGTGGACGGGCGCCTCTTCTGTCCGCACCAGCAGCCGAGCGACCGCGCCGCTCACCGCTTGCGCGACGTCCTCGTGGGCCGACCGGCCGCGCGCCCAGCGCATCGCGAAGAAGTACGGCGCCGTCGCGGTCAACCGCGCCACGTAGCGTTCGTCGTCGAGGGATTCCCGTTCCGGGATCTGCGCGGCGTCGCTCGCGAGGGCGCGCGCAGCCGCCTCGTCGACGCCCTCGGCACCGGCGAACGACAGCAGGGACCCGTCCGGGCCGCAGACGACCGCGAGGTCGGCACCCGCCAACGGCAGCGCCCCCGCCAGGATCACCCGCATCAGTTCCGGCGACGGCCGGCGTGACTCGGCAGCCGCGTGGAAAAGTTCCGCGAGGCCCTCCGTGTCCGCATCCCGTCGACGCTCAGGCGTCATCATCTCCACGTCCTTGGAAACCGAGTTTCCCGCCGAAACGGCAGCGCGCCCTGCGCGAAGCCGTAAAGCGTTAGAAACCTCTCCGCCCGCGGTCACTTGCCCACTGCGGGGGAGCCCTCTAACGCAAAGGAGCGGCAAGTCCCTCGCCGGTTAGGCCCCTGGACCCGCCTGCGGCACGCCGCCGGGCCCTTCCCTGCCGTCCGCGCACGCGACGCGAGAGGAAACCGCTTCGCCCGGCGGCGCACTAGTCGGGCTCGTATGGACAAAGTCGTCGCGTCGTCCGCGGAAGCGGTCAAGGACATCCCGAGCGGCGCGTCGATCGCGGTCGGCGGGTTCGGCCTCAACGGCGTGCCGCACAACCTGATCCGCGCGCTCCTCGAGCAAGGCGCAAGCGACCTCGAGACCGTCTCGAACAACTGCGGCGTCGACGCCTGGGGCCTCGGCACCCTGCTGGATGCGAAGCGGATCCGGCGCACGACGGGCTCGTACGTCGGCGAGAACCGCGAGTTCGAGCGCCAGTACCTCAGCGGGGAACTGGAGGTCGAGCTGGTGCCGCAGGGCACGCTCGCGGAACGGCTGCGCGCCGGCGGCTGCGGGATCCCCGCGTTCTACACGCCGGCCGGCGTCGGAACGCTCGTCGCCGACGGCGGCCTTCCGTGGCGCTACGCCGCCGACGGTTCCGTCGCGGTCGCTTCGCCGAAAAAGGAGACGCGCTCGTTCGACGGGCGCGAGTACGTGCTCGAGCAGGGCATCGTCTGCGACTTCGCGCTCGTGCGCGCGAGCATCGCCGATCGTTTCGGCAACCTCATCTTCCACAAAGCCACGCGCAACTTCAATCCGCTCTGCGCGATGGCGGGAAAGATCACGATCGCCGAGGTGGAGCAGCTCGTGGAGCCGGGGCGCATCGACCCCGAGCACGTGCACCTGCCCGGCATCTACGTGCAGCGCGTCGTGCTCGTCGGCGTGGCCGGCAAGCGCATCGAGAAGATCACCACGCGCAAGCGCGCGGAGGCTGCTTAAGGTGGCGCTCACCCGAACGGAGCTCGCGGCTCGCGTCGCGCAGGAACTGCGCGACGGCCAGTACGTCAACCTCGGCATCGGCTTGCCGACGCTGATTCCGAACTACGTGCCGGTCGGCGTCACCGTCGTGCTGCAGAGCGAGAACGGCATCCTCGGGTTCGGACCCTATCCGTACGAGGGCGAGGAAGATCCCGACCTCATCAACGCCGGCAAGGAGACGGTGACCGTGCTCCCCGGCGCCGCGTTCTTCGACTCGGCGACGTCGTTCGGCATGATCCGCGGCGGCCACGTCGACGTCGCCGTGCTCGGAGCGATGCAGGTCGCGGAGAACGGCGACCTCGCGAACTGGATCATCCCCGGCAAGATGGTCAAAGGCATGGGCGGCGCGATGGACCTCGTGCACGGCGCGAAGCGCGTGATCGTCATGATGGAGCACACGGCGAAAGGCGGCGCGCACAAGATCCTGCGCCGCTGCACGCTGCCGCTCACGGGAAAGGGCGTCGTGCAGCAGATCATGACCGATCTCGCGGTGATCGACGTGACGCCCGGCGGGCTCGTGCTGCGCGAGCTCGCGCCCGGCGTCAGCGTCGACGCGGTGCGCGAAGCGACGGGAGCACCGCTGGCCGTGCCTCACGAGCCGGCCGTGATGCGCATCCCCGCGGGCGTGTAACGCCGCTCAGCCGAGCGTCGAGCCACACCGGCGCCAGCCGCCGGTCACCGGCGCGAACGCGTCCGGCTGCGAGCACGACGGCCCGCCGTTCCTCGGGCGCGAGCAGCACCACGCCCTGCGCGCCGTCGGGATAGCCCACCGTCGTCGCCCCTCATGACGTCGGCCGATCCTCGCAGTCGCGTACCTGCCGGGGGCGGCATGCGGCGCTCGTCGAATTCGCACGTATGGCGATCGCTCCACCCCGCCCCGACACATCCGACGAAGAGGCGATGATCCTCGACGTCGTGCGCCAGCTCGTGAAGGAGCGTGTCGAGCCGCGAGCGGCAGCGATCGACGCGGAGGGCGAGTTTCCGTGGGACATCAAGCAGCTCTTCGCCGAGAACGATCTGCTCGGAATCCCGTTCCCCGCGGAGTACGGCGGCGTCGGCGGCTCGTTCGTCACGTACGTAAAGGTCGTCGAGGAAGTGTCGAAGGCGTGCGCGTCGTCGGCGCTGATCATCGCCGTGCAGGAGCTCGGCGCGCTGCCCATCCTCATCGGCGGAAGCGACGAGCAGAAGCGGCGCTGGATCCCCGATCTCGCCTCGGGTACGAAGATCGCCGCATACGCGCTGACCGAGCCGGGATCGGGCTCCGATGCGGCCGGGTCCATGCGCACGAAGGCACGCCGCGAGGGCGACGACTACGTGCTCGACGGCACGAAGATCTGGATCACGCAGGGCAGCGTCGCGGACGTCGTCACCGTGTTCGCAGTGAGCGATCCGGCGAAAGGTGCGAACGGCATCAGCGCCTTCGTCGTCGAGAAGGGCACGCCGGGCTTCGCCGTCGGTAAGCTCGAGAAAAAGATGGGCATCCGCGGCTCGCCGACCGTCGAGCTGAGCTTCGAGAACTGCCGCGTTCGCGCCGCGAACCGGTTGGGCGAGGAAGGCGAAGGCTTCAAGATCGCGATGAAGGTGCTCGACAAGTCGCGTCCCGGGATCGCGGCGCAGGCGCTCGGCATCGCGCAAGGCGCGCTCGACTACGCGACCGAGTATACGAAGCAGCGGGTCGCGTTCGGCAAGCCGATCTCGCAGCAGCAAGGACTGCAGTTCATGCTGGCCGACATGAAGACGGAAGTCGAGGCGGCACGCCTGCTGCTGTACGAAGCGGCGCGGAAGTGCGACGAGAGCTCGCCCGACGTCACGACGTGGGCCGCGATGGCGAAGCTCAAGTGCGGAGACGTCGCGATGAGCGTCACGACCGACGCAGTGCAATTGCTCGGCGGTTACGGCTACTCGACGGAGTATCCCGTCGAGCGCATGATGCGCGACGCGAAGATCACGCAAATTTACGAGGGCACGCAGCAGATCCAGCGCATCGTGATCGCGCGCTCGATGGTCGGTAAGTGGAGCCCGCCGCGGTCCTGACCGCCGCAACGCTCGCCGCATGACGGGCGCGTCGCCGGAACCGCTGAGCCTTCCCGGGGTTCGACTCAGCCGCTGGCAGAGGATCCGGCTGATCGCGTCCGGCCTGCTCGTCGCGCTCGCGCTCGTGCGCGTCGTTCCCGACTTCGTCCGCGTCGTCTACCCGCTGCAGCTCTTCGGATACCGCACCGACGGCGACGCGGTCGTCGTCGGCGTCGCGCCCCGGACACCGCCGCGGCCGTCCGTCGTGGCGCGCGCGGCGCGCGCCGTGCGGGCGCGGCTGCGCGGCCATGCCGCACCGCTCGCGACGCCGCGGCCGACCGATTGGGGCGATCTGATCTATCGCGGCGACCGCGTCCGCATCGACCGCATCAAGGCGGCGGACCGCAAGCCCGGCATCGCCGGGCGCGCGGAGACGTATGACAACCCGATCCGCTTTCTCCCGATCGAGCGCCGCGGCGGCGAGCGCGTGCTGCGGCTCGTTTCGCACCCGGAGTCGGTCGAGGTCCGCTTCACGGACATGCTGCGCATCGTGCTGTGCATCATCGCCGCGATGCTCGGCGCGATGCTGTTCATCGTGCGCCCGAGCATCGCGACGGCGGCGTTCTTCGTCTTCGCGGTCGCCGCGATCGACGCGCCGGCGACGTACCTCGACACGATCGTCCCGCAGCCGTGGCGTCCCGTGCTGCCGTGGATCACCGACACGATCCGCGGCGCGGTTCGGCCGGCGCTGCTGCTCTTCGCGCTCTGCCTGATCGACGGCGATGCGGATGCGCCGCGCGAGCGCGCGTTCGCGTGGGCCGTCGCCGCGATGGCCATCGGTCTCGGCACGCTCAACGCCTGCGCGCAGTGGGCGCTCAACTACGGTGCCGTCCCGGCGGAAAAGCTGGACCTCATGTTCCGGCAAGCGTCCTACGCCGTGTCGGCCGTGACCGTCATCGCGTTCGCGATCGCGTTCGTGCGCGCACGCGTGAACGACCGCCACCGCATCGGCTGGATCGCCGTGGCGTTTCTCTTCGCCGGCCTCACGCGGCTGGCGTCGGACACGCTCTTCCCCGGCAAGATCGCGTTCTGGGAGAACAGCTTGCTCGTCTCCGCGTCGATCGTCCCGATCGCCGCGATCTGGATCGCGGTGATCCGGCATCAGTTCTTCAACGTCGACTTCGTCGTCAACCGCGCGCTGGTGTACTTCGCGCTGAGCTCCGCGTTCGTCATCAGCTTCGGCATCATCGAGGAAGTCGCTACCTACGTTTTCTACAACAACACCGACCTCGCGTACGTGGTGATCAGCATCCTGTTCACAGGGGTCGGGCTGGTCACGAGCCGCGTCTACGATTTGCTGCAGCACGTCGTCGACCGCTTCATCTTCCGCGACCGGATGGCGCAGCGGCAAGCACTCGAGTTCATCGCGGGCTACATCCTCGACGCGGAGACGGTCGACGACGTCTACCGGGCGCTGCTGCAGGACGCCGCGCATGCGCTGCAGCTGTCCTTCGGCGGGATCCTCGCGCGCCAGCCCGACGGCGGCTACCAGCTCGCGCAGAGCTGGAACTGGCCCGCGGACTTCTCGTTCAAGCTCGGGCCGAACGACGAGGTGACGCGCGCGATCGCCCGAACGCGCGGCGCGCTGACGTTCAGCGGCAAGGACACGCGGATGATCCAGCAGTCGTTCCCGAACGAACGGCTCACGTTCGCGGCGCCGCTCTTCTTCGACCGCGCCGTGAGCGGGATCGTGGTCTACGGCCACAACGTGAGCGGTCTCGACCTCGATCCCGACGAGCGCGAGCACCTCGTGCGCGTCGTGGCGCATGCGTCGATCGCGCTCAACACGATCGAGCTGAACCGCTACCGCCGCTCGGACCAGCCGGCGACGCTGCCCTCGCCGGAACCGGCGTAGCGGCTTCGCGCTTGCGCGAAGCCTAGTGTCCGACGCCGCTGTAGCGGTTGAGGCCGATCCGCCAGAAGGCGTACGCGAGCGCGACGGCGAGCAGCCCGATCGCCGGCGTGAGCAGCCCGACCGCCGCGGGCAGCGACGAGTTCTCGTGCGCCTTGTGCAGGAAGAAGCGCGCCGGGAAGTAGTTCATGAACGCGAACGGTACGACGAAGGTCAGCATCAGGCGGACGCCGCGCGAGTAGATCGTGATCGGATACCGCGTGAACTCCTGCTCCAGCTGAACGACGATCCAGCGCAGCGCGTCGACGCGCACGAACCAGAACGCGACGGTCGAGATGAACAGATTGAAGGCGAGATCGATCAGCGCGCCGCCGAACGCGATCAGCGGGACGAACACCAGGAACGTCGCGTCGACCCGGACGCCGCTGTAGATCGTCGCGGCGACGAACGTGATGAGCGCGAGGATCAGCTCGTCGGGGAAGACCTGCCCGGGCGTCGCGATCGCCTGGAAGAGTGCGTCGAGCGGCCGCACGAGGATACGGTCGAACTCGCCGTCGCGGATGTGGTCCGGGATGTCGCCGACCGTCGAGAAAAACGTGTTGTGCAGCGCGTGTGCGAGCATCCAGAGACCGTACAGGAAGGCCATGTCGCGGAACGTCCAGCCGTTCATCTGCGGGAAGCGCGCCAGCACGATCCACAGGGCCGCGATCGCCGAGCCGTGATAGACGAACGTGAACGCGAACCACACGACGAAGTTCTCGCGGTACTCGAGCGTCGTGAGCACGTTGATGCGCCAGTACTGCCGGTACACGTTCGCCATCACGCGCGTTCGTGAGGCGGCTCGGCCTTGCCCGGGCGAACGCGAAGGATTCACGGAACGTGAATCCACTTAGCCGCCTTGCACGATCACGCGCTTCGCGCCGGCGCGCCAGATCGCGCTCGCGGCAAGCGCCAGCGCGACCACCCAGAACGCCTGCACGCCCATCGCCTCGAGATAGCGTCCCGGCGGGATGACTCCGACGTAGATCAGCAGCGGCGTGGAGAACATCGCGGCGAACGGCAGCGCGAAGGCGATCTTCTGCAGGAGCGCCGGAAAGATCACCAGCGGGATGATCTCGCCGCCGAAGAGGTCGGTCACCCAGGTGACGATCAGCTGGAACGCGTGGATCTCGAGCGTCCAGAACGCGATGCAGTTCAGGATGAAGTTCAGAAAGAGTCCCACCAGGTAGCCGAGCGCGAAGCTCGCGAAGAACGCGAGCAGCACCGGCGGGCTCGGCACGTCGATGTGCACGATGAAAAGCGCGAGCGCGAGGGACGGCACGATGAGCGCCGCGTGGAACAGCACCTCGCCGCTGCCGTCGGCGAAGAGGTAGAGCGGCACGCTGATCGGCTTCATGAAGTCGGTCGCGATGCTGCCGTCGTGCAGCTTGTCGTGCAGCGCCCGCGTCTGGTCGATGTCCATGACGAGCCCCATCAGGAGCGCGACGGTCGAGTACGTGATGATCGCGTGCAGCGGCAGCTCGGTCGGCGCGGCGTTGCGTGCGTACAGCGCGACCCACACCATGCGCAGGAGGTACACGCGCACGAGGACGGACGCGATCGTCGTGAAGACGTCGAAGCGATAGGTCGCCTCGCGCGCCGCCGCTTTCTGCGCGAACTGGATGTACGGCTCGAGGCGAAACCGCGGCCGCGCGACCGTCTGTGTCACGACGGCGCTCCGACCGCCCCGTCGTGGTAGCCCTCGAGGTAGATGCGGCGAACGATCGACTCGATGTCCGGCTCGATGATCGAGACGTCCGTGATCTGGTAGCGCTCCGTCACGCGCCGGATCAGCGCCTCGGCCGTGATCTCGCGGCGGTTGAAGCGCAGCCGCACGAGGTTCGCCTCGCGGCTCTCGATCTCGGTGCCGGGCACGGACAGATCCGGGTACGGCTCGGCGAGGTTCACGACGAGCACGCGGTGCGTGCCGTACTCCTCGCGCAGGCGCTCGAGCGAGCCGTCGTAGATGACCGTCCCCTCGTCGATCAGGATGATGCGCCGCGACAGCCGCTCGACGTCGGCGAGATCGTGCGTCGTGAGGATCACCGTCGTGCCGCGCTCCCGGTTGATCTCCCCGATGAACTGGCGGATCGCTTCCTTCGCGACGACGTCCAAGCCGATCGTCGGCTCGTCGAGGTAGACGATTTTCGGGTCGTGCAGCATCGCGGCCGCGAAGTCGCCGCGCATGCGCTCGCCGAGCGAGAGCTGGCGCACCGGCGTGCCGAGGAAGCGCTCGAGATCGAGGATCTCGGCGAAAGTGCGCATGTTCTGCTCGAACCGCGCGCGCGAGACGTCGTAGATCGAGCGCAGCAGCTCGAACGACTCGCGGAGCGGGAAATCCCAGTAGAGCTGGCTGCGCTGGCCGAACACGACCCCGATGTTCGCGGCGTTCGCCATCCGGTTCGCGTACGGCACGAGACCCGCGACCCGCAGCGTCCCCGCCGTGGGAACCAGGATGCCCGTCAGCATCTTGATGGTCGTCGACTTCCCGGCGCCGTTCGGGCCGATGTAACCGACGAGCTCGCCGGGCTCGAGCGCGAAGTTCACGTCGTCGACGGCGACTTTGTCGGTGTACCGCCGCGAGAACAGCGCGCCGACGGCACCCACGATTCCGGGAGCCCGCTCGACCAACCGGAACACCTTCCGCAGGCCCACGGCCTCGATGATCGCCATCTGCGCCGGGCCTTTTCCCGGAAACCGGACGCGGCCTTTACCCGCGCGAAAGGTGACAGCCCGGAGCGGAGGGAACTGCGCGCGTCACAGCAAGCGTTGCTGCATACAGGTCCGGTGCTTTCGGCCCCGGTCCGAGTCTTACTAGAGGAGGAGGTGACCTCAACATCATGGCAGCGAAGAAGAAAGCTCCGAAAAAGAAGCCGGGCAAGAAGGGCGGCAAGAAGTAAGCCGACTTCCCCAACTCAACAGAACCTCGTTTCTCTTTAGTCATCATTCCATTCGTATACGAAGCGCGGCCGGTTCACCGGCCGCGTCTTTTTCGTGTGCGGCCCCGCGCGCGAGCCGGCGGCGAAGGGGCGGCGACGCCGGGAGGGCCGCGGGTCCGGTCCGGCGCTTCGGCGGTCGATCGCGCGCGACCGCGAAGGTTCGCTGCATGGACGAGCCGGAGAACCCGATCGTCGCGATGGCGCAGCGGCTGCGCGCCCGGCGGGACCTCGGAGCCGCGATCGAGTCGGCGACCGGCGACGCGCCCCCGCCGCGCGGGGACGACGCGGCCGCGCGCTTCGCGGCCCTCGCGGACGCGCTCGCGACCGGCACGAAACGGCTGAACGCGATACTCGGCGCGCGCCGCGGCGTGACGTTCGTGCGGCTCGAGAACCCGCCGCGCGTGCGGCTGCGGTTCGGCGACAAACGAATCGCCCTCGACCTCGACGCGGGCCGCCAGCTCGTGCTCGTCGGCGGGGCGGGCCTCGACGGCGAGTACCAGTTCATCGACGCGGAGGCCCCGGCCCTGATGAACCTCTCGAAGTTCTCGACCGACGCCGGCTACCGCGATGCGGTCACCGCGTCCGAGCTGCTGAAGACGATCGCCCAGGACGCGCAGCTCCCGCGGCCGCCGCACCTGGATTCCGGCCCGCTGAGTTTTTAGGAACCATGGCGATGGACCGAGCGCAGCCGCATCGCGCGCTGCCGCCGCGGTCTACTGCGAGGTCGGGCTGGGGGCCCCACGCTGTGCGTGGGGGGCGCGGAGCTTGGAGCGGAGCGCCTTTGAAACGATGGCGCGCGAGGGGCACATCGTCACCGGGCAGCGCCCGCACTGCGGGATCGGCGCCTTGCAGATCGCGCGCCCGTGCAGGATGAGCCAGTGATGCGCGTGGCGCCACTTCGCCCGCGGAACCAGCCGGGTCACGTCGTCCTCGACGCCGCGCGGGGTCGTCGCGAGCGTGAGGCCGAGCCGGTGCGAAACGCGGAACACGTGCGTGTCGACGGCGAACGCCGCCTCCTCGAACGCGACGGACATCACGACGTTCGCCGTTTTGCGCCCGACGCCCGGCAGCGCTTCGAGCGCGCCGCGCTCCTTCGGCACCGCACCGCCGTGCTCGGCGACGATCGCGCGCGCCGCGTTCACCACGTTGCGTGCTTTCGTGCGGAAGAAGCCGCACGACTTGATGATCGTCTCGACGTGTGCGACGTCGGCGCGAGCGAGCGCCGCGGCGTCGGGATACCGCGCGAAGAGCTGCGGCGTCGTGAGGTTGACCCGTGCGTCGGTGCACTGCGCGCTCAGAATGACCGCGACCAGGAGCTCGAACGGTGAGCCGTATTCGAGCGCGGTGACGGCGTGCGGGTAGGTCCGCTCGAGGATCGCCAGCTCCTGGGCCGCGACGGCGCGCGTCACCTTGCGCTTCGGAAACGGGATCGCCACGCGGGAACCTTCGGGCCCTCGCCGTGAATCCTATTCGGCATGCCGTTCCTCAAGCAGAAGGATGCGACCGTCCCGCCCGGTCAGACCGTCACCGAGGGCTTTCCCGTGCTGCACGTCGGCGATGTGCCGGCGATCGATCCCGCGACGTGGCGGCTGCATGTGTTCGGCGCGGTCGAGGCACCCTTCGAGCTTTCGTTCGCGGAGCTGCGCGCGATGCCGGCCGGCGAGTTCCGGGGTGACATCCATTGCGTCACGCGCTGGTCGAAGCGCGACACGTACTGGGTCGGCGTGCGCTTCGCGGACGTCGTCGCGCGCGCGAAGCCCTCGGCGGCGGCGCAGTTCGTCGTCCAGCACGCCGACAACGACTACACCACGAACCTGCCGCTGTCCGTGATGCTCGACGACGGAGTGCTGATCGCGTACGAGTTCGACGGCCGGCCGATCGAGCCGATCCACGGCGGACCCGTGCGCATGCTCGTCCCGAAGAAGTACTTCTGGAAGAGCGCCAAGTGGCTGCGGCGGATCGAGTTCGCCGAGCGCGACCGCAAAGGGTTCTGGGAAGTGCGCGGCTACAACAACGACGCCGATCCGTGGAAGGAAGAGCGCTACGCGGATCTGCCCGCGTGGTTCAGCTGAGCCGAACGCACGCGGGCAGCGCGGGTCACAGCGTGTCGAACGTCCCGATCAGCGCGTAGCCGGAGTTGCACTGCACGCCGGTCAGCGAGGCGACCGACGCCGCCGTGCAATCGATCGCGAACAGCGACGTGCCTGCCGTGGCGGTATAGTTCAGGGCGCCGGTCGTGTCGGGCTCCGTCGTGGCGCCCGAGGCGAACACGTTCGCCGCGGCGAGCGTGTCGGTCGCGGTGAACGTCGCGCCGCCGGAGTTCGGGCCGACGACGAACGTCGGGTTGCTCAGATTGCCGATCGGACCGGCAGGCTGCACCTGCGTGTAGACCGCGCCGCCGGCAGAGACGTCGCCGCCGCGGCTCGCGACCTGCGCGCCGTTGTACGGGACCGCCGTGCCGGGCGCCGTCGGCGTCGTCGTCGTGCCGAACGCGATCGCGGAGGGCGCGTTCACCGACGCGTTGTGCACGCGGTATTGCGGCGCGACCGTGTAGTCGAAGTCTTGGAAGATCAGGCAGTGGTGATTTCCGCTGCCGATGCCCGCGATCGCGACGGTGTACTTCGCGTTGATCCCCATCTGCGGGATCGGACACGCCAGATTGTCCAGCACGCCGCCTGACGCGCTCGCGCCCGCAGCGCGCACGGCGACCGTTCCCGCGGTCGGCGACTCGCTGACGAACGGCGTTACGACGGCGTACGCGACGTTCGCCGTCGTCGTGCTGGCCGGCGACGCAGGCGCGGATGCGCCCGTGGCCTGAAAATAGAAATCGACGTTCCCGAGATCAGGAGCGCCGTTGACGAAACGGATGTTGCTCTGTGTGCCGCCGGTGCCGATCGGGTTTCCGACGATACCGGACGAGCCGCCGCTGCATGCGGCGAGCGAGAGTGCGGCAGGAACGGCGAGCAGTGCTGCAATGCGAAGACGCGTCATGACGCGGAACGTCGTACCCGGCATGCCTGCGAAGAAACGCTCCGCGATGAACGGCGCGTTAAGGTCGGCTGAGAGTTCGCCCTACAGCCGATCGGTGAAGCCGACGAGAACGACGCCGTTCGTGCAGGGCACGCTCGACGCGACACCTGCCGTACAGTCGAGCGCGAACACCGATATCCCGAGTGTCCCCGACACGGTCGCGGCGCCCGTCGTGTTCGGCTGCGTCGTCCCGCCGGGCGAGAAGATCGAGTGAAGGTCGAGCGTGGCGAGGGCCGGTCCGCTGCCCGTCGGCTGCGCGCCGACCGCGAACGACAGACCGTTCGCAACCGGCGGGAGCAGGTTCGGCTGCGCCTGCGTGAACGCGGCGATCGCGGAACCGCCGGCCGCGAGGTTGCCCTGCGCCGCCGGCACGGTCGCCGCGAACGTGGCGCCGGGGGGAGCCGCTGAAGCCTGCAGCGTTCCGAAGCCCGCGACGCTCGTGAAAGCCTTCGGCGCGGCGTCGTGCGCGCGGTACTGCCCCGACGCCGTGTACGCGACGTCCTGGAAGAGCTCGCAGTTCACGGCATTCGACGCGTACACGACGACGATCGAGTAGTTCACGCCGATCGACGTCCCCGGGATCGGGCACGAGACGAGCGCCGACCCGCCGCCGCCGGGCGCCGCGCTCCCCGCTCGCTCGACGATGACGGTCGCGCTGCCCGCGTTCGGCGCCGCGTAGTCGGACGCGGTGCCGAAGGCCAGGTTGCCCACGAGGGCAGACGACGGAGAGCTGGTCCCGGCGACCTGGTAATAGACGTCGATGTTGCCGACGCCCGGGGCGCCCGCGACGCCGTTGACGATGCGCACGTTCGCCGAGGTCGTCGCCGCCGCGCCCGTATCGATCGTCGCACCGTTGCAGGCGCTCAGCGCGAGGACGGCCCCGGCGGTCACCAGCGCACGAAGGCGCAGCTGCTTCTTCACGCGCTTTCCCTTTGGTAGATGCCGTCGCCACGCCTTGCGCGGCGGTCGCCGCCTCGCACGGCCTGCGTCATGCGATGCGCACCGCGCCGGCCGCGCGTGCCACGATCGATTCGCGCACGAGCGACTCGACGACGCACGGAATCTCGTCGAGCCGATCCGCCGGAACGACCGGCGCGAGCGCGGCGCGCAGGGCACCGAGCGCGATCCATTCGCCCGGCGGAACGTCGCGGAGGCGATCGATGATGCGTCCGCGCAGGAAACGCGTCGTGCGCTCGAACGGCAGCGCGCTCTGCGGCGGCCTGCGCGCCGCGTGTGCGCTCGCGAGCGCGGCGAGGCGAGCCGGATCGACGGGCGCCGCAGCGCAGTGCCCGCGCAGCGGGCACACGAGACAGCGTGCTCCGCGCGCGGTGCAGAGCGTCGCGCCCAGATCCATCATCGCGGAGTTCCAGTCGTGCGCCGCGCCGCGCGGGACCGCAGCGAGGGCGAGCGCGTCGAGCTGCGCGCCGTTCACGCGCCGCGGGTGCTCGAGGCCGAAGAGCACGCGGTGCACGACGCGCCGCAGGTTGACGTCGATGGCGGCGTCGTCGCACTCGAAGGCGAACGCACGCACCGCGCTCGCGGTGTACGCGCCGATGCCGGGCAGCGCGCGCAGCGCGGCGGTATCGTGCGGAAGCCGTCCCGCGTGCCGCTCGACGACCGCGCGCGCGAGCGCGTGCAAGCGGATCGCGCGGCTGTTGTAGCCCAGGCCGCGCCACGCACGCACGACGTCGCCGGCCTCCGCGCTCGCGAGCGCCTCGAACGAAGGAAAGCGTTCGACGAACCTCTCGAAGAGCGGGACGACGCGGTCCACCTGCGTCTGCTGCAGCATGATCTCGCTCACGACGACTCGGTACGGGTCGCGCGTCGCGCGCCACGGCAGATGGCGGCGGCCGTGTACGGCGTACCAGCGCAGCAGCGCGTCCGACGGAAAATTGGTCTCTTCAATCCGGCGAACGGCCGTCATGCGCGCAGCGCGTCCAAGGAGTCGCCGATGCGGCGGATCCCTGCTTCGATCGCCTCGAAGGGGACCGGCGTCAGCGCGAGCCGGAAGTTGTGGTCGCCGCCGGACTGCGGAAAGAACGCCTCGCCGAAGAGGAACGACGCGCCGCGCCGTTCGGCGCTCGCGAGCAGCGCCCGTGCGCGCACGTCGCGCGGCGCCGTCGCCCAGAGATAGTAGCCGTCGCCGCCGCGCGCCGCGCGCAAGCCCGCCGGCCACCACCGGTCGATGGCGGCGAACGCCGCCGCGCGCCGTCGCGTCAGCTCGGCGCGGAGCTCGCGCACGTGCGCGTCGTAACCGCTCTCGAGGTAGGCGTGCACGCCGACCTGCATGTACATCGAAGACGCCATGTCGTACGACTGCTTGCGCAGCAGCAGCCGTTCGTAGATCGTGCGCGGTGCGACGAGCCAGCCGAGCCGCAGCGACGGCGCGATCGTTTTGGAAAACGACGAGATCGAGATCACGTAGTCGGCGTCGCGCGCCAGCAGCGGCGCGGCCGGCGGGTCGGCGAGCTCACCGTACGGGTCGTCCTCGACGATCGGCACGCCGTATCGCTTGGCGAGGGCGACGAGACGATCGCGGCGATCGGCGTTCATCGTCACGCCGGTCGGATTGTGGATCGCCGGCATCGTGTAGATGAAGCGCGGCCGCCGCGTGCGCAGGATCGCCTCGACGTGGTCGACGCGCATGCCGCCGTCGTCGACCGGCACCGGCAGCGCGCGCAACCCGGCGATCTGGAAGATCTGCAGGGCGCCGGGATACGTCGGCGCTTCGACGACGATCTCGTCGCCGGGCTCGGCGAGCGCTTGCGCGGCGAGCGTGATGCCCTGCGTCGACCCGGTCAGCACGAGCACGTCGCGCGCGTCGACCGTGCAGCCGCGCCGGCGCATGCGGCCCGCGATCGCCTCGCGCAGCGGACCGTAGCCCTCGGAGTCGCCGTACGTCAGCACGAGCCGCACGTCGCCGCCCGCGCGCGCGAACGCGTGCGAGAGGTCGGCCAGCGGCGACGGTTCGGCGGGCGGGACGCCCTGCACGAACGCGATCAAGCCGCGGTGCTCGCTCGCGGCCAGCTCGCCGAGGACGGCGGGAAACGCGCCGACGCGCCAGGGCGGCAGCGTGACCCACCACGGAACGCCGGACGCGCGGTCGGGCCGGCCGCCGTCGAGCGAGGCCACGTGCGACCCCGAGCCTACCCGCTGCGCGATCAGGCCGTCGGCGGCCAGGTCGCGGTAGGCGTGAACGACCGTCGACCGGTTGACGCACAGACGCTCCGCGAGCGCGCGCTCCGGCGGGAGACGGGACCCTTCCGGCAGCGCGCCGGCGAGGATCTGCTCGCGCAGCCGCTCGTAGATCTGCCGGTACACCGGGACGATGCTGTCGCGGTCGACCGCGAGCGACGGCTCCGAGGCGACGGCGCGCATGCCATCCACTTTGCCGCGTCGCCCATCCAATCCCGCGCGGAGGAGCCAGGTGGGGACGAATTGGATGGTCTGCGGCGCCGATTGGCGGACCCGCCCCCTCCGGGCCGCACGCTATGATGAGGGCGACGCCGGACCGCCGGAAGGAACGCCATGATCGACACGTCCGCCCAGTCGAGCCCCGCGACGAACGGCGTCGCCGCCGCGAAACCGGCACCCCAGTCCGATCCGCAAGAGACGCTCGAGTGGCTCGACGCGCTCGACGGCGTGATCGAGAGCGAGGGCCGCGCGCGCGCGAGCGAGCTCGTGCGTGCGATCGTCGAGCGCGCGGCGACGCGCGGCGTTCGGACGCCGGCGGCGCAGACGACGCCGTACGTCAACACGATCCCGGTCGAGGATCAGGCACACTTCCCCGGCGATCCGGAGATCGAGGAGCGCCTGCGCCACTACATCCGCTGGAACGCGATGGCGATGGTGGTGCGCGCGAACAAGGACAGCAGCGACCTCGGCGGACACGTCGCCTCGTTCTCGTCTGCGGCGACGCTCTACGATGTCGGCTTCAATCACTTCTGGCGCGGCCCGGCGGACGCGAACGGCGGTGATCTCGTCTACTTCCAAGGCCATTCCGCCCCGGGCGTGTACGGCCGCGCGTTCCTCGAAGGACGCATCTCCGAAGAGCAGCTGATCAATTTCCGCCGCGAGGTCGACGGCAACGGACTGCCGTCGTACCCGCATCCCTGGCTGATGCCGGAGTTCTGGCAGTTCGCGACGGTTTCGATGGGCCTGGGCCCGCTGCAGGCGGTGTATCAGGCGCGCTTCATGCGTTACCTGCACGACCGCGGCCTCGCCGACACCAGCGAACGCAAAGTCTGGGGCTTCCTCGGCGACGGCGAGATCGACGAGCCCGAATCGCTCGCGGGGCTCGCGCTTGCGGCGCGCGAGAAGCTCGACAACTTGATCTTCGTCATCAACTGCAACCTGCAGCGTCTCGACGGTCCGGTGCGCGGCAACGGCAAGATCATCCAAGAGCTCGAGGGCGTGTTCCGCGGCGCCGGCTGGAACGTGATCAAGGTGCTGTGGGGAACGCGCTGGGATCCGCTGCTCGCCGTCGACCATACCGGCATGCTCGCGAAGCTGATGGGCGAGACGCTCGACGGCGACTACCAGACGTTCAAGTCGCGCGACGGCAAGTACGTGCGCGACAACTTCTTTGGCCGCTACCCCGAGACACTCGCGCTCGTCGAGCACATGAGCGACGACGAGGTGTGGGCGCTCAACCGCGGCGGCCACGACCCGTACAAAGTCTACGCCGCCTACAAAGCCGCGACGGAGCACCGCGGCGCGCCGACCGTGATCCTCGCGAAGACGATCAAGGGCTACGGCATGGGCAGCGCGGGTGAAGGCATGAACATCGCGCACCAGCAGAAGAAGCTGATGGTCGAGCAGCTGCGCGCGTTCCGCGATCGATTCTCGATCGCGATCTCCGATCGCGACCTCGAGCAGGTGCCGTTCATCAAGCCGGCGCCCGACTCACGTGAAGCGGCGTACCTGCGCGAGCGCGTCGCGAAGCTCGGTTCCGTGCCGGTACGCCGCCGCAACGTCGAGGCGCCGCTCGCGGTGCCGCAGCGCAGCGCCTTTTCGGGGCTGCTGGAGTCGACGGGTGAGCGCGAGATCTCGACGACGATGGCGTTCGTGCGCACGCTCTCGACGATCTTGCGCGACAAGACGGTGGGGCCGCGCGTCGTGCCGATCGTCGCCGACGAGTCGCGCACGTTCGGGATGGAAGGCATGTTCCGGCAGCTCGGAATCTACTCGAACGTCGGCCAGCTGTACCATCCGCAAGACGCCGACCAGCTGATGTGGTACCGCGAGGACAAGGCCGGCCAGATTCTGCAGGAAGGCATCACGGAAGCCGGCTCGATGTGCTCGTGGATCGCGGCCGGCACGTCGTACTCGACACACGGCGTGCAAACGCTCCCGTTCTTCATCTTCTACTCGATGTTCGGCTTCCAACGCATCGGCGACTTCGCGTGGGCCGGCGCCGACATGCGCTCGCGCGGGTTCCTGCTCGGCGGGACGTCGGGGCGCACGACGCTCAACGGGGAAGGCTTGCAGCACGAGGACGGTCACTCGCACTTGTTCGCGGCGGCGATTCCGAACTGCATGCCGTACGATCCGACGTACGCGTACGAAGTCGCGACGATCGTGCAGGACGGCGTTCGCCGCATGCTGGCCGAGCAGCAAGACGTGTACTACTACATCACGCTGCTGAACGAGAACTACGCGCATCCGGCGATGCCGGCCGGCGCGGAGGAAGGCATCCTGCGCGGCATGTACTTGCTGCGCGACGCCCTTGGACAAGCTCAGGATGAGACCGGACGAGCTCGGCATGACAAGGCGAAGAATCGGCCGCGCGTGCAGCTCATGGGCAGCGGCTCGATCCTGCGCGAGGTGCTCGCGGCCGCCGATCTGCTGCGCGACGACTGGGGCATCCTCGCGGACGTGTGGGGTGCGACGAGCTTCACGCTGCTGCACCGCGACGGCGAAGCCGCGTACCGGTGGAACATGCTGCATCCGACCGAGCCGCGCCGCGAACCGTACGTGCGCGAGCAGTTGAAGGACCATGCCGGTCCGGTGATCGCCGCGACGGACTACGTGAAAACGTTCGCGGAGCAGATCCGCCCGTTCTTGGGCTCGCGCCAGTTCCACGCGCTCGGCACCGACGGCTTCGGGCGGAGCGACACGCGCAAGCAGCTGCGCTCGTTCTTCGAGGTCGATCGCCGGTGGATCACGCTCGCAGCGCTCACCGCGCTGGAACGTGACGGCTGCGAGACGATCGACAAGGCGAAGATCGCTTCGGCGATCGCGAAGTACGGGCTCGATCCGGCGAAGCCGGAACCGACGACGGTCTAGCGGGCTCGCGAGTACGATGGCAAGCGTCGATCTCAAAGTTCCGGACCTCGGCGGGTTCAGCGACATCCCGGTCATCGAGGTGCTGGTCAATCCCGGCGACACGATCAAGAAAGACGATCCGCTCGTCACGCTCGAGTCGGACAAGGCGACGATGGAAGTGCCGGCGTCGACTGCGGGCACGGTGCGCGAGATCGCCGTCAAAGTCGGCGACAAGGTATCACAGGGCAGCGTGCTCGTGCGCGTCGATGCGGCGGAGTCCCCGAGCCCCACGCCGCCCACGCCGCCGCCGATGCCGGCGAACGATCCGGTCGGCATCGCGGCCGCCGACGCCGCCGGCGCGATGGAGACGGGCGCGCCGCCGCCCTCCTCGCCCGCGCTCATCGCACCGCCGGCTGCGAGCGCGCCGCCGGCGAACGGCCGTCCGGCGCCGAGCGCGCCGCCGCCCACGCCGGCAGCATCGACGAACGGCACGGCAGGCGGAACGGTGCACGCGTCGCCCGCGATCCGGCGGTTCGCACGCGAGCTCGGCGTCGACCTCGGACAGGTGCACGGCACTGGGCCGAACGCGCGCGTCACACGCGAGGACGTGCAAGGCTTCGTGAAGTCGGCACTGGTCGGCGCGCCCGCTGCGCAGCCGGCGCGCGCCGCCGGGATCGGGTTGAACCTGCCGCCGTGGCCGGTCGTGGACTTCGCGAAGTTCGGCCCCGTCGAACGCGTCCCGCTCTCGCGCATCCAGCGCATCAGCGGCCCGGCGCTGGCGCGCAACTGGGTGATGATCCCGCACGTCACGCAGAACGACGACGCGGACGTCACCGAGCTGGAAGGCTTCCGCAAGAGCGTCAACGCCGAGCGCAAGGACACGAAGGTCACGATGCTCGTGTTTCTGATGAAAGCGGCCGTCGCGGCGCTGAAGCGCTTCCCGCAGCTCAACGCATCGCTCGACGGCGACGAGCTCGTGCTCAAGAAGTACTACCACGTCGGCTTCGCCGCCGACACGCCGAACGGCCTCGTCGTGCCCGTGATCCGCGACGCCGACGCGAAGGGCGTGCTCGAGATCGCCGCCGAGAGCGCGGCGCTCGCGGCGAAAGCGCGTGACGGCAAGCTCGGCCCGAACGACATGAGCGGCTCGACGTTCACGATCAGCTCGCTGGGCTCGATCGGCGGCACGTACTTCACGCCGATCATCAACGCGCCCGAAGTCGCGATCCTCGGCGCGTGCAAGGCCCAGACGCGTCCCGTGTGGGACGGCGCCGCGTTCGTCCCGCGCCTGATTCAGCCGCTCTCGCTCTCGTACGATCACCGCGTGGTCGACGGCGCGCTCGCCGCGCGCTTCACCGTCGCGGTGAAAGAGGCGCTGACCGATCTGAGACGCGTGCTGCTGTAGCGGGACGCTCCCGCCAGATGCCGATCGCGAACGCGCCGAACGCGGCGCACGCCGGCACGATGCCGACGAGATGCGCGTTCGCATCGATCGCCGCGCCGCCCAGCACCGGTGCGAGGATCAGCGCGACGTTGCTCGCGGCGTCGTTGAAGCCCATGATCGCGCCGCGCTCGCGCGGCGGCGCGCGGCGCGACAGCAGCGCGGTCAGCGTCGGTTCGACGCCGGCGGCACCCGCGGCCCAGACGCCCAGCGCCGCGCCGAAGATCCAGAGCTCGTTCGCGAACGCGAGCGCAGCATAGGCGAGCACCTGCAGCGCGAGACCCCCTTGCGACACGACGACGTCGCCGAAGCGCTTCGCGAGCGGCGTGACGACGGCGACGAGCGCGATGCCGCCGATCGCGCCGGCGCCGGCGAGCAGCCAGCTCGATACGTCCGGACCGGCGCCGAGCTGACGCTTCAGAAACAGCGAGAAGATCGTGAAGAAGTACGTCACGCCGAAGACGAACAGCAAGTGGCGCACGACGACGCTGCGCACGCTCGCGTTGCGCGCGACGAGGCCCGCCGCTTCGCGCAAGCTGCCCGGCGCGCGGCGCGCCGCCTTCACCTGCGGCAGGAAGCGGATCGTCAAGACGATCGTGACCGCTTCGATCGCCGCCGCGGCGGCGAACGGCGCCGCGAAGCCGAAGCGGATCAGCGATCCGCCGAGCACGGGCCCGAGCACGATGCCGAGACCGTAGACCGCGCCGAAGATCGCGTACGCGCGGTCGCGGTGCCGTTCGTCGGTAACGTCCGCGATGTACGACTGCGTGACCCCGAGGCCGCCGCTTCCCAAGCCGGCGATCGCGCGCGCGACGACGATGAACGGCACGGAGTGCGCGAGCGCGAGCAGGACGTACCCGATCAGCGAGACGGCCTGCGCGATCAGCACGATTCGCTTGCGGCCGATCTTGTCGCTGACGCCGCCCCAGACGGGCGCCGCGATCGTGCCCGCGACCGCGGACGTGGTCAGGATGGCACCGACCGTTATGCCGCTCGCGCCGAAGTGCTGCGCGAGGTACGGCAGCAGCGGGACCATGATCATCGTGCCGAGGACGTCGATCAGCGTCACGCCGTAGATCGGCACCAGAGCGGCCGCGTTGTTGCGCACTGTCATCCTGCGGTTGTCATCCTGAGCTCGTCGAAGGGTTTGTCGAAGGGCGGCCGTTTTCCCGAGTGGGGCCTCGGGTACTTCAGAACGTCGTATGATCTCGACCGACATCCCGTTTCGCCTCGACCGCCTCCCGTGGGCGAAATGGCATTGGACGATCGTCGTCGCCCTCGGGATCACGTGGATTCTCGACGGCCTCGAGGTCACGATCGTCGGCTCGATCAACCCCACGCTGGCTTCCCGCGCGGGGCTGAACTTCACGCCGGCCGAGACCGGATTCGCCGCGACCGCCTACTTGATCGGCGCGGTCATCGGCGCGCTCGGCTTCGGCCTCCTCACCGACCGCTTCGGACGGCGCCGCCTGTTCCTCGTCACGCTGGCGTGGTACCTCGTGTCGACGACGCTGACGGCGTTCGCGTGGGACTTCTGGAGCTTCGCGGTGTTCCGCGCGCTCGCCGGCATGGGCATCGGCGGCGAGTACAGCGCGGTCAACTCCGCCATCGACGAGCTGATCCCGTCGCATCGGCGCGGAGCGGCCGACATCGCGATCAACGGATCGTGGTGGATCGGCACGCTCGTGGGCGCGCTCGTGTCGATCCCGCTGCTGGACGGGCGTTTCGTGTCGCCGTCCCTCGGCTGGCGTTTCGCGTTCGGGTTCGGCGCCGTGCTCGCCGTGATGGTGCTGCTGCTGCGGCGCAGCCTGCCGGAGAGCCCGCGATGGCTGCTGACGCACGGGCGCGCCGACGAAGCCGAGGCGATCGTCGCGCAGATCGAGGCGCAGGTGCGCGCGGAGACCGGCCGCGAGCTGCCCGAGCCGCGTCACCGGAAGATGTCGTTCCACACGGGCCGCAGGACCGGTTTTCTCGCGACGATCGAGACGCTGGTCCGCACCTATCCCAAGCGCACGGTGCTGGTCCTGTCGCTCATGATCACGCAGGCGTTCCTCTACAACGCCGTCTTCTTCAACCAGGGGCTGCAGCTCACGACGTTCTTCGGCGTCGCGCCCGGCGACGTCGGCTGGTACATCATTCCGTTCGCGATCGGCAACTTCAGCGGCGCGCTGATCCTCGGGCACTTCTTCGACGCGATCGGCCGCAAGAAGATGATCGCGGGATGCTATCTCGTAAGCGGCTTGCTGATGACGCTCGGCATCGCCCTGTTCCTCGCGCACGCGCTGACGGCGACGACGCTCACCGTCCTGTGGACCGTCATGTTCTTCTTCGCGAGTGCCGGCGCGAGCGCGGCGTACCTCACCGTGAGCGAGATCTTCCCGCTCGAGACGCGCGCGGCCGCGATCGCCTTCGTGTACGCGGTCGGCACGCTGATCGGCGGCGCGGTCGCGCCGCCCGTCTTCGGCGCGCTGATCGGCACGAAGCAACCCTCGATGCTCGCGCTCGCGTGGGGCGTCGGCGCCGCACTGATGATCGCGGGCGGCATCGTCGAGATCGTGCTCGGCGTCGACGCGGAGCGCAAGTCGCTCGAGGAGATCGCGACGCCACTGACGGCAAGCGGTCTCGCCGTCGCCGCGGCGTGACGCCCGATCCGCTCTGGTACCGCGACGCGATCGTCTACCAGACGCACGTCAAAGCCTTCAGGGACGCGAACGGCGACGGACTCGGCGACGTCGTGGGCCTGACCTCGAAGCTCGATTACCTCGCGGGTCTCGGCATCACCGCGCTGTGGCTGCTGCCGTTCTTCCCCTCGCCGCTGCGCGACGACGGCTACGACATCTCCGACTACACGGGCGTGCACGAGTCGTACGGCACGCTCGCCGACGTGCAGCAGCTCGTCGACGAGGCGCACGCACGCGGCATCCGCATCATCGCGGAGCTGGTCGTCAACCACACGTCGGACCAGCACCCGTGGTTTCAGCGCGCGCGCGCCGCACCGCGCGGCTCGCCGGAGCGTGCGTGGTACGTGTGGTCCGACGACGACCGCGCGTACGCGGGCACGCGCATCATCTTCACGGACACCGAGGTCTCGAACTGGGGGTGGGATCCCGTCGCCGCGCAATACTACTGGCACCGCTTCTTCTCGCACCAGCCGGACCTGAACTTCAAGAACCCCGAAGTCATCGGAGCCATCACCGACGTGATGCGGTTCTGGTCGAAGGTCGGGATCGACGGTTTCCGCCTCGACGCCGTGCCGTATCTCTGCGAGCGCGAGGGCACGAACAACGAGAACCTGCCCGAGACGCACGCGGTGATCAAGATCCTGCGCGCCGTGCTCGAAAAGGAGTTTCCGGACCGCATCTTCCTCGCTGAAGCGAATCAGTGGCCGGAAGATCTCTCGTCGTACTTCGGCGAGGGCGACGAGTGCCACATGTGCTTCCACTTCCCGCTGATGCCGCGGCTGTTCATGGCGGTCGCCGACCACGACCGCTATCCCGTGCACGACATCCTCCGGCAGACGCCGCCGATCCCCGACAACTGCCAGTGGGCGGTGTTCCTGCGCAACCACGACGAGCTCACGCTCGAGATGGTCAGCGAGCGCGAGCGCGAGCGCATGAACGCGGTGTACGCGGTCGTGCCGAAGATGCGCATCAACGTGGGCATCCGCCGCCGGCTCGCCCCGCTGCTCGAGAACGACCGCCGGCGCATCGAGCTGATGAACGGTCTGCTGATGTCGATGCCGGGCACGCCCGTGATCTACTACGGCGACGAGATCGGGATGGGCGACAACCTCTTCCTCAAGGACCGCGACGGCGTGCGCACGCCGATGCAGTGGTCGCCCGACCGCAACGGCGGGTTCTCGACGGCGGATCAGGTGCGCCTGTACGCGCCGGTCGTGACCGACCCGACGTACGGCTACAGCGCGGTCAACGTGGAGTCGCAGGAGCAGAACGCAACCTCGCTGCTCAACTGGATGCGCCGCATCATCGCGGTGCGCAAGGCGAACAAGGCCTTCGGCCGCGGAACGCTCACGCTGCTCTACCCCGCGAACCGGCGCGTGCTGGCGTACCTGCGCTCGTACGAGAACGACACGGTCCTCGTCGTCGCGAACCTCGCCCCGACGGCGCAGCCGCTGCAGCTCGACCTCGCGCAGTTCGCGGGCCGCACGCCGTTCGAGATGCTCGGCTCGACGCCGTTTCCGTCGATCGCGACGGCGCCGTACACGATCACCCTCCCGCCGTACGGCTTCTTCTGGTTCCTGCTCGTGCCGGATCCCGTCGGCGGCTCGGCGCCGATCCGTTCGACCGCGCTGCCGGAACTGCCCACGCTCGTCGTGCCGCGTCACCGGCTCGCGCTCGACGCGTGGGCGCGCGAGGTCGTCGAGACCGACATCGTGCCGTTCGCGCTCGGACCGTCGGAGCACGGACACGTGGTGGATTCGTTCATCGACGACGCGCTGGATCCGTCGCTCACCTTTCTCGTCATCGCGGACGGGCTGCGCCGGCTCTCGCTGCCGATGCGCTTCGTCTGGGAAGGGCCGCCGCGCGAAGATGCGTTCGCGCGTGCGCGCAGCGGCCCGCGCGAGGGATGGGTCGTCGACGCGGCAGCGGACGCGTCCACCGCGCCGCTCGTGGAGCGCGCGATGCGTGAAGGCCGCACGATGCGCGACCGCGGCAGCCTGGCCTTCGCGTGGGAAGGGCCCGAGGCCGGAACCCCGGCATCCTCGCAGAGTTTGGGCTCCACGACCGGCGCGCGGCGGTGGATCCTCGACGACGCGCGGCTGCTCACCCTGCACCGCCGGATTCCGCGCCTGGAGAACAGCGGGGTCGCGTTCATGCGGCACCTGCGCGAGCGCGGCTTCGAGCACGCGCCGCAGCTCTACGGCACGGCGATCGTCACGGATGCTGACGGGGTCGCTTGGGTGACGTCGACGTCGCAGCAGTACATCGCCCACCCCACCGATCTCGAGACGCAGCTGCGCGAAATCTTGCGCACCGGAACCGCGGACGAGCGGATGATCCGCACGGCGGAGAACGTCGCCGATGCGCTCGCGGAACTGCACCGCGCGCTCGCCGCGGGCGGCAGCGATCCGACGTTCGGCGTCCACCCGCTCTCCGACGACGATCTGACCGCGTGGCGCGCCGGCGCGCTCGAGGATCTCGGAGTCGCTGCTCGATGCGGGCATCCAAGGCGTCGTGGCGGTACGCGAATCGATCGAAGCCGCGATCGCGCGCCTGCCCGCGCACGTCGGCGCCGCGGCGTCGCGCGCGCACGGACGCCTCACGCTGCACCGGGTGCTGTTGGTCGAGGGGGTACCCGTGTTCGTGGGGTTCGGCGAGACGATCGCGGACCGGTCGTCACCGCTCAAGGATGTCGCGTCGCTCGCTCGCTCGTTCGACGCGGTCACGCGCGAAGCGATCGCGGCCAGCGCACACGACCCGACGGCCGATCACGGCGAGATGAGCGCGGCGATGCGCGACGTCACGGCGCGCGCGCTGCGGGCCTTCGTCACGCGCTACGGATCGAGCGCCGCCGATCTCCCGACCGTCCCGCGCGACGCGCAGCAGCGCGCCGCGCTGGTCGCGTTCTTCCGCGTCCGTACGGCGCTCCGCGACGTGTGCGACGCGGTGACGCGCCACCCGCGCGCGCTCGCCTCGTCCGTCGACGCGCTGCGCGCCGAGGTGAATCCGGCCGTGTCGTGACGCGCTTCGAGCACCGCATGCCGTTCGGCGCCGAGTTGCGCAGCGGGGGCGTCGCGTTCCGCGTGTGGGCGCCGTCGCGCGAGCGCGGCTCCGTGATCGTCGACGGCGCGGAGCACGCGCTCGAGCCGCGCGCCGGCGGCTGGTTCGAGCGATTCGTCGCGGGCACGCGGGCGAGCTCGCGCTACGCGTTCACGTTCGCGGGAACCGACGCGCGCTTCTCCGATCCCGCGTCGCGATGGCAGCCGGACGGCCCGCACGCGCCGAGCGCCGTCGTCGATCCCGGCGCGTACGCCTGGCAGCACGCCGCGTGGCGCGGGCTCCCTTGGCACGAGATCGTGGTGTACGAGCTGCACCTCGGCACGTTCACCGAGGCGGGAACGTACGCCGCGGCCGCCGAGCGCCTCGACGACGTCCTCGCGCTCGGCGTGACTGCGATCGAGCTGATGCCGCTCGCGCAGCCGGCCGGCGCACGCAACTGGGGCTACGACGGCGTGCTGCCGTTCGCGCCGCAGGCCGCGTACGGTACGCCCGACGAGCTGAAGGCGTTCGTCGATACGGCGCACGCGCGCGGCCTCGCGGTGTTCCTCGACGTCGTCTACAATCACTTCGGACCCGAAGGAAACTACCTCCACGCGTACGCCGGCGACGTCTTCACGGAGCGGCACCACACGCCGTGGGGAGCGGCGATCAACGTCGACGGGGCGAACGCGTCGACCGTGCGCGAGCTCTTCGTCCAAAATGCGCTGTACTGGCTCGAGGAGTACCGGTTCGACGGCCTGCGCCTCGACGCGGTCCACGAGATCCACGACGACTCGCCGCGGCCGTTTCTCGACGAGCTCGCCGGGCGCATACGCGCCGCCGTCGAGCCCGGGCGCCACGTGCACCTCGTGCTCGAGAACGACAAGAACGAGGCACGCCTGCTGGGCGCGTACGATGCGCAGTGGAACGACGACGTGCACCACGCGCTGCACGTGCTGCTCACCGGCGAGCACGATGGGTACTACCGCGACTTCGCCGGCGAGCCCGCGCGGCTGCTCGCGCGCGCGCTCGCCGAAGGGTTCGCATACCAAGGCGAGGCGTCGCCGCACCGCGACGGCGCGCCGCGCGGTGAGCCGAGCGCGTCGCTGCCGTCGACGGCCTTCGTCGACTTTCTGCAGAACCACGACCAGATCGGCAACCGCGCGTTCGGCGAGCGCATCACCGCGCTCGCGCCGCCGGACGCCGTGCGCGCCGCGACCGCGGTCGTACTGCTCGCGCCCGCGATCCCGCTCCTCTTCATGGGCGAGGAATGGGGCGCGTCGACGCCGTTCCTGTTCTTCTCGGAGTTCGGGCCGGAGCTTGCGCGCGCCGTCACCGAAGGCCGCCGGCGCGAGTTCGCCGCGTGGCCGGCATACAGCGACCCGCAGGTCCGCGAACGCATCCCGGATCCGCAGGATCCGGCGACCGCGCGCGCGTCGGCGCTCCGCTGGCACGAGCGCGCCGAGCCGCCGCACGCGGAAATGCTCGCGTTCCATACGCGGCTGCTCGCGCTGCGAGCGAGCGCGCTCGTGCCGCACCTCGCGAGCGGCGCGCACGGTGAGGGCTACGCCGCCCAGGCGGGCGGCGCGCTGCGCGTCGCGTGGCGCTGCGGCGACGGTGCCCGCATCACGCTCGCAGCGAACCTCGCGCGCGAACCGGCGCGAGCCGGCTTCACGCTGCCCGCCGCCCCGCTGCTGACGCTCGGAGATGTTCGCGACGGCGCGCTCGGGCCGTGGTCCGTGAGCTGGTCGATCGAGCCGTGACGCCGCGCTCGACGTACCGTCTTCAGCTGCACGCGGGGTTCACGTTCGCCGACGCGACCGCGCTCGTGCCGTACCTCGCGCGGCTCGGCATCTCGCACATCTACGCATCGCCGTACCTGAAGGCGCGCGCGGGCTCGACGCACGGCTACGACATCGTCGACCACGGCTCGCTCAATCCCGAGATCGGCACCGCGGGTGCCTACCGCCGCTTCGTCGACGCGCTGCACGCGCACGGCATGGGGCACATCCTCGACTTCGTGCCGAACCACATGGGCGTCGGCGGCGACGACAACGCGTGGTGGCTCGACCTGCTCGCGTGGGGCGAGGACTCGCACTACGCGGACTACTTCGACGTCGACTGGCACCCGATGCGCGCGGAGCTGCGCGGCAAGGTGCTGCTGCCGTTCCTCGGCGAGCAGTACGGTGACGCGCTCGACGCCGGCGACCTCCGCTGGGAGTACGGGGACGGGCGCTTCGCGCTGCGCTACTTCGCGCACCGCCTGCCGCTCGCGCCGCCCTCGTACGCGCTCGTCCTCGACGGCGCTCAGCCGGCGTCGCTCGCGTCGTTCGGCCCGCTCTTCGCGGCGCTCGACACGATACCGGTGCACACCGAGCGCCGCAACGCCGCGTCCTCGCTGCGCAGGCTCCTTGCGCAGACGGAGGACGACTCCGCGCGCGCGCGCGCCGCGCTGCTCGACGCGCAGCGCACGACGCCGGAAGGCAAGGCGCTGATCGAACGCGTCGTCGACGTGCAGCACTGGCGTCCGGCCTCGTGGCGCGTCGCCGCCGAGGAGATCAACTACCGCCGCTTCTTCGACATCAACGCGCTCGCGGCGATCCGCATGGAGAACGCGAACTGCTTCGGCGAAGCGCACCGTCTCGTGTTCGAGCTCCTCGCGCGCGGCGACATCGACGGCTTGCGCCTCGACCACGTCGACGGGCTATTCGACCCGATCGGGTACTGCGATCTGCTGCGCTCGCGCGCCGAGATGCTGGACGAGCCGCTGTACCTCGTGATCGAGAAGATCCTCGCACCCGACCAGCAGCTTCTCAAACGCTGGCGCGTGGACGGCACGACCGGGTACGAGTTCATGAACGCGGTGACGGGCCTGAACGTCGACGGCGAGAACGAGCGCGCGTTCGAGCGCGCGTACCAGCGCTTCACACACGACGTCCTGCCGTTCCACGAGGTCGCATACGCCGCGAAGAAATTCGTGCTCGAGACGGCGCTTTCCGCGGAGCTCAACGTGCTGACCCTGCGGCTCGACCGCATCGCACAGCGCGACCCGCGCACGCGCGACTTCACCTTCGGCGCGCTGCGCCGAGCACTGGTGGAGGCCGTCGCGTCGTTTCCGATCTACCGGACGTACGTCACGGGCGCGAGCGTCTCGAAAGCCGACCGGCTGTTCATCGAGCGCGCGATCGTCACCGCTCGCGCGCACGATCCCTCGAACGAGGGCTCCGTGTATCTGTTCTTGCGCCGTGTGCTGCTGACCGAGCACGACGACGATGCCGAGCGCCAGCGCTACGTCGACTTCGCGATGCGCTTCCAGCAGCTCACAGCCCCCGTCACCGCCAAGGGCGTGGAGGACACGGCCTTCTACCGTTCGGTGCGTCTCGCGGCGCTGAACGAGGTCGGCGGCGATCCTGCACGGTTCGGCACGACCGTCGCGGAGTTCCACCGCCAGAACCTGCGGCGCGCCGCTTCGCACCCGCACGGCATGCTGACGACCGCGACGCACGACATGAAGCGCGGCGAAGACGTGCGCGCGCGCCTCGCCGTGCTCTCCGAAGTTCCCGACCAGTGGCGGCGCGCGCTCGCGCGGTGGTCGCGGCTCAACCGGAAACACCGCGGGATCGTCACCGCGCTCGACGAGTACCTGATCTACCAGACCCTGTTGGGCGCGTGGCCCGTCGAGCTGCTGGCGGCGGAGCTCGATGCGGACGCGCTGCACGCGCTCGGCGACCGCATCTCCGAGTACATGCTGAAAGCGGCGCGCGAGGCGAAGCTGCGCACGAGCTGGACGAACCCGGACGAGCCGTACGAGAGCGCGCTGGAACACTTCGTGCGCGCCGTTGTCGATCCCGAGCACTCGCCGGCATTTCTCGAGAGCGTGCGCACCGCGGCCAGGAGCGTCGCGGCAACGGCGGTGACGAACAGCTTGGCGCAGCTGGTGCTCAGGCTCGCCGCGCCGGGCGTTCCCGACACGTATCAGGGCGCGGAACTGTGGGATCTCACCCTGGTGGATCCCGACAACCGGCGCCCCGTCGACTTCGCGCTGCGCGCGGCGTCGCTCGGCGCGCTCGACGCGGCGATCGCGAACGGCACGCCGCGCGACGCGATCGCGCGCGACTTGCTCGCCGGCTGGGCGGACGGCCGCATCAAGCTCTACGTGCTCGCGGCGCTGCTCCGAACGCGCGGCGAGGTCAATTGGCCGCCGAACGCATACGAGCCGCTCGCCGCGAGCGGCGAGCGCGCGCGGCACGTCGTCGCGTTCGCGCGCGGATCCGCGATCGTCATCGTGCCGCGGCTGCCGCGCGCTCTCGCCGAAGCGACGCCGCCGCTCGGCGACGTGTGGCTGTCGACGACGCTCGCGCTACCCGCCGACGCCGCGTCGCGCTATCGCGACGTGCTGACCGGTCGCATTATCGACGAGGCGGGCGGCCGCGTACGTCTTGCCGACGCGCTGGCCGTGCTGCCCGTCGCGGTGCTCGAGCCGGCCTGACCGGCGCGCCGACGTCTCACCGGCCGACGCTGCGGGCGTGTCGTCGCCGGCGAGAACGACGTGCTGCGGGCGCTGCGGATCGATTCGCACCGAGAACGAAGCGCCGTTCGACGGCGGCGAAGTACGGGCATCGCCAAAGCGCCCCAGATCACGCCGACCGTCCGGCCCGCCGGTGCCGGCGCGAACACCAAAAAGGCGACGGCGCCGCACCCGAAGCCGACGCCCATCACGATCAGCATGACGTACGTCCAAGCCGGAATGGTGGCATTTCGCATGGCGCGCCCTCCGGCGCAAGCGGTTCCTACCTCGGACGCCGAGCCCCGGCCCGTGCCGGGTAGTGCCGAGCGGGGCGCGAAGACGCGCGGCATGGCATCGTACACGGTCGACGCACTCGTCATCGGCGCAGGTCCCGGCGGTTATCACGCCGCCATTCGGCTCGGGCAGCTTGGAAAGAAGGTCGTATGCTTCGACCGCGACGAGGTCGGCGGCGTCTGCCTGAACTGGGGCTGCATTCCGACCAAAGCGCTGCTGCACGTCGGCGAGATATCGCGCCAGATCGAGCACGCCGGCGCGCTCGGCCTGAAGGTGCCGAAGGCGGAGGTCGACCGCGAGGGCGTCGCCGCGTTCGCCGACAAGGTCGTCAAGGCGAACGTCGGCGGCGTGAACCAGCTCTTCAAGGCCAACAACGTCGAGTTCGCGTACGGCGACGCGTCGTTCACCGCGAAGAACACCGTGTCGCTCGAGAAGAAAGACGGCTCGACGGACGAGTACACCGCGCAGGCGGTCGTCATCGCGACCGGCTCGGCGCCGATCGACGTGAAGGCGTGGCCGCACGACGGCGACACGATCGTCAACAGCGACGACGCCGTACGCATCAAGCGCATCCCGAAGAACCTGCTGATCGTCGGCGGCGGCGTCATCGGCCTCGAGTTCGCGACGGTCTACACGCGCATGGGTGCCAAGGTGCTCGTCGTCGAGGCGATGCCGCAGCTCCTGACCGGAACGGACCTCGAGATCTCGCGCACCCTCGGCCGGATTCTCAAGAAGCAAGGCATCGAGATCGCGCTGAACACGAAGGTCGAGACGATCGAGAAGACCGGGCCGCAGTCCGCCAAGGTCACCATCAACGGCGAGTTCACCGGCAACAAGACCGAAACGCGCGAGTTCGATCAGGTGCTCGTCGCCGTCGGCCGCCGACCCGTCACCGACACGCTGAACCTCGCCGCCGCGGGACTGCAGACGAACGAGCGCGGCTTCCTCGACGTGGACGCGCAGCGCCGCACCAAGGTCGACGGGATCTGGGCGATCGGCGACATCACCGGCGCCCCGATGCTCGCGCACAAAGCGATGAAAGAGGGCGTCGTCGCCGCGGAAGTGATCGCCGGAGATCGCGCCAGCGCCTTCGATCCCGTCGCGATTCCGAACTGCGTCTACACCGATCCCGAGGTCGCGACGATCGGCCTGTCCGAAGACGAGGCGAAGGCCGCCGGCTACGACGTGCGCGTCGGCAAGATGAACCTCATCGCCTCCGGACGCGCGCGCACGATGAACGAGACCGACGGTCTCATCAAGCTCGTCGGCGACGCGAAGACCGACCTGCTCCTCGGAATGCACATCGTTGCTCCGCAGGCCGAGTCGCTGATCGGCGAAGGCGTCATCGCCCTCGAGATGGGCGCCACGATCGAAGACATCGGCCTCTCGATCCATCCGCATCCGACGCTGACCGAGTCGATCATGGACACCGCCGAGTACATGCACGGCAAAGCGATCCACATCGTGAACGCCAAGCCGGCGAAGCAGCCTGCAGCGGTCGCGACCTAGCATCGCTTCTTCGCTGCGCCTGCTACGACTGTCGTAGTCGCCGGGGCGGCGCACGGTGCTCCCGCCGGGACGCCTCGCGTCGCGCCATCCATGGCGCGCCGTCAGGCTCCGCGCTCCGCACCGCTTCGCGCATCCTGCGCTGCGCGGGCTCCGCGAGGGCCCGGCGGCAACCGGGCGGGCTGCTGCCCCGGTTGTGGTGCCCGGATGTCCGATCGCGTGCGCTTGCTGGACCTTGGGCGGCGCCGGTATCTGCCGGTGCTCGCGCTGCAGCGTGCATTTCATGCAGCCGTCGCGGACGGGGTGGAGCGCGAGACCTGGATCGTCGTCGAGCACGAACCGGTCGTCACGCTCGGACGAAACGCGAAAGCGGCCAACGTGCTGCTGTCGCGGGAGCTGCTGCAGGCGCGCGGCGTCGATGTCGTCGAGATCGAGCGCGGTGGGGACGTCACGTATCACGGGCCCGGTCAAGTCGTGGTCTACCCGATTCGCCGGCTCGAACGCTTTCGCGAGGTCGTGCCGCTCGTGAGCGCGCTCGAGACCGCCGTGTGCGGCGCGCTGTACCGCTTCGGCATCGAGGCGCAGCCGCGCAGCGAGCATCGCGGCGTCTACGTCGGCGACGACGCGATCTGCGCGATCGGCCTCGCGGTCAAGCGCATGACGTCGCTGCACGGACTCGCGCTCAACGCGTGTACCGCGCTGGACTACGATCGCCTGATCACACCGTGCGGAACGCCCGAGTTCGGCATCACGTCGATGAGCGAGCAAACCGGCCGCTCCGTGTCGTGGACGAGGGCGCGCGATGCGCTGCTCGACGCGCTCGAGGGCGGTTTCGGCATCGAGTTCGAGCGCGCGGCGATAGCGCCGGGGGCGCCTCTCCCGTTTCCGGCGAACGCCGTATCGACGCCCGCATGAGCACGATCGATCTCATCACGCCGCAGCCCGAGCCGTCGGGCACGCCGCGCTTGCGCAAGCCTCCGTGGCTCAAAGTCCGCCTGCCGTCCGGCGAGTCGTACGAGCACGTGCTCGGCGAAGTGCGCCGGCTCGACCTGCACACGGTGTGCCAGGAGGCGATGTGCCCGAACCTCGGCGAGTGCTGGGGCGCGGGCACGGCGACGATCATGATTCTGGGCGACGTGTGCACGCGCGGGTGTCATTTCTGCAACGTGAAGACCGGCTCGCCGAGAGGCGAGGTCGACTGGACGGAGCCGAAACGCGTCGCGGAAGCGGTCGCGAAGCTCGGATGGCGTTATCTCGTGCTCACCGCGGTGGATCGAGACGATTTGGCGGACGGCGGGGCGGCGATCTTCGCGAACACGGTGCGCGCGATCCACAAGGCCGTTCCGGACGCGAAGGTCGAGTGCCTGACGGGAGATTTCGCGGGCGATCTGGCGGCGGTCGACATCGTGCTCGCCGCGCGGCCCGAGGTGCTCGCGCACAATCTCGAGACCGTCGAGCGGCTGCAGGCGACGGTGCGCGATCGGCGCGCCAACTACCGGCAGTCGCTCGCCGTGCTCGAGCACGCCAAGCGGTCCCGCCTCGTGACGTACACCAAGACGTCGCTCATGCTCGGGCTCGGCGAGACCGAGAACGAGATCGCGCAGGCGATGGACGACGCGCGCGCGATCGGTGTCGACATCTTCACGATGGGCCAGTATCTGCAGCCGACGAAGCGGCATCTGCGGGTCAGTGAGTTCGTGGTCCCGGAGAAGTTCGCCCGGCTGAAAGCGCTCGGGGATTCCAAAGGTTTCGTGCAGGTCGTGTCCAGCCCGCTTTCGCGCAGCTCGTACCATGCGGAGCAGGCGTTCATCTGACGGTCAAGCCGGAGATCACCGCGCTCGAAGCGCGGTCGTGAAAGCGGACGGCCTGCCCCTGCCGCGGCGGCGCGTCGCGTACGTCACCCTCGCGATCGTCGTCGCGATGTCGGTGCTCGACGGCACGATCGCGAACACGGCGCTTCCGACGATCGCGCGCGATCTGCGCGCGACGCCGACGGAGTCGATCTGGGTCGTCAACGGCTTCCAGCTCGCGGTGACCGCGTCGCTGCTGTCGTTCGCGGCACTCGGCCAGCTGCGCGGTCCCGCACGCGTCTATCGCGTCGGCGTCGCGATCTTCGTCGTCGGTTCGCTCGCGTCGGCGCTCGCGCGGTCGCTGCCCGAGCTCATCGCCGCGCGTGCATTTCAGGGCCTCGGCGCGTCCGCCGTCATGGCGCTCTCGCCGGCGATCCTGCGCGACATCTTTCCGCGCGCACAGCTCGGACGCGCTCTCGGCCTGAACGCGCTCGTCGTTGCGACGAGCGCGGCCGCGGGGCCGACGATCGGCGGGCTCATTCTCGCGCTGCTGCCGTGGCCGTGGCTCTTCGCGATCAACGTCCCGCTCGGCATCGCGAGCATCGCGATGAATCGTGCGCTGCCGCGCGAGCCGCGCAACCGCGGATGGCTCGACGCGCCGAGCGTCGTGATGAGCGCCGTCGGATTCTCGCTCCTGATCTGGGGCGTCGACGCGCTCGGCCGACACGAACCGGACTGGTCGGTCGCGCTCCGGCTCGCCGTCGGACTCGTGTGCGCCGTCGCGTTCGTGCGCCGACAGTTCGTGCTGCCGCGGCCGATGATCGCCCTCGACCTCTTCCGCATCCGGCCGTTCGCGTTCGCCGCCACGACGTCGTTCGCGACGTTCAGCGCGCAGGGTCTCTCGTACATCGCGCTGCCCTTCTACTTCCAGATTGCGCTCGGCCGCACGCCGCTCGAGTCGGGACTGCTTGCTGACGTCGTGGCCGCTCGCGACGGCGATCGTCGCGCCGATCGCCGGCCGCCTCGCCGACCGCGTGCCCGTCGGTATCCTCGCCACGATCGGTCTCGGAGTGTTCGCGACGGGCCTCGGCCTGTACGCCGCGCTGCCGCCGAATCCGAGCAGCGCGCAGATCGTGCTGCACGGCTTCGTCTGCGGGCTCGGCTTCGGCTTTTTCCAGGCGCCGAACAACCGCGAGCTCATCGGCAGCGCGCCGCGCGAGAAGAGCGCGAGTGCGTCCGGAATCCTTGCTTCCCTGCGCGTCGGCGGACAGACGGTCGGCACCGCGCTCGTCGCGCTCGTGTTCGGTGCGTTCGGCGCCTCGGTGAGCTCGAGCGTCGCGCCGCACGCCGCGGTCGTTCGTGCGGCGCCCGCGGTGCTTTGGCTCGCGTGCGCGTGCGCGGCGATCGCGACGGTCGCCAGCGGACTGCGGCTCACGCAACCGTCCGGGCCGCGCGGCCTCGCGCACGGCGAGCCGTTCGGCCGGCGACGTCTCGGGTATGTAGCGCTCGATGGAGACGACGCCCGACGAACTTCGCGACCTTGCGGCGGAAGGCGCGACGATTCTGAACGTCGGCAAACACCCCGGACACCGCGAGATTCCGAGGCGCGGTGCGCTACCGGCCGCACGACCTGCTCACGCCCGAGCACGTCGCGATCCCGATCGCGCCCGACAAGCCGGTCGTGCTCTACGACGAGAAGGGCGATGTCGGACACGACGCGCGAGATCGCCGAGAAGCTCCGCGCGAACGGCTTCGGCGACGTGCGCGTGTTGCGCGGCGGCTTCGCCGCCTGGGAGACCGCGAACGGCGAGACGCAGGAGCCCTCGATCGAGCAGATCGTCCCGCCGATGCGGTCGTCCGAGGTGCAGGCGCTGGACCGGCGCGTGTGACTCAGCTCTGCGGCGCCGGCCCCAGGCGCCTTGCGGCGCGCAGCCACGTTCGCGAGCCCGGCCAGCACACCCAGTCCGACGACCGCCCAGGCGACGGCCGGCGTCCAGAAGGCGCCCGCGCCGAGCGCGGCGTCGAGCGAGTAGGCGCCGAAGCCGACCACGGCGATCGCGAGCGACGCTGCCGCGTAGATGAGGTTCAACTCGTAGCCGCTCGGTGCGAAGAACCCGTTCTTGACGTGCACGGTCAGGGCCGCGACGACCATCGTGGCGATCAGCATCGCCGAGCCGACCGGACCGCCGAGCCCGATCGCGATCAGCAGACCGCCGAGGAACTCGCTCGCGCCGGCGGCGGCGGCGAAGAGCCTGCCCGGGCGAAAGCCGAGGGACTCGAAGAAGCCGCCGGTGCCCGGCGAGGCCGTAGCCGCCGAACGAGCCGAAGAGCTTTTGCGAGCCGTGGGCCAGGAATGCGAGGCCGACGACGAGCCGAAGAACGAGAAGCGCGATATCCATGAGACTTTTCTTTCGTCTTGTGCTTACGAAGAGTAGGTGACGCCATCGTAGCACTATGGTATACTTACGTCAAGTAGCCTACCAATGAACATGCAGCTCCGCCGCGCCCCGATCGAGCCCTCTCCTCACCCTCCGAGCGAGGAGCCGGGCCCCTTCTGCCCGCGCTTCCAGTACGCGATCGAGCTGATCGGCCGTCGCTGGATCGGCGCGATCCTGCGCGTCCTGGTGAACGGGCCCGCACGGTTCAACGAGATCATGGCGGCCGTCCCCAACCTGTCCGACCGGCTCCTCACCGAACGCCTGCGCGAGCTCGAGCGCGAAGGTCTCGTCAGCCGAACCGTGTCACCGGAGCGCCCGATCAAGGTGACCTACGCACTGACGGACTGCGGCCGAAGCCTCTCCGCAATCATCTGCAACGTAGGCTCGTGGGCCGAGCGCTGGGTGGAATAGCGTCCCCGGCCACGGGCGCCGTCCCGCGACTACGAGAACAGCGCGCTACGCGTAGACGCCCCGGAGTTTGAGCGACTTGACGACGCGGTCGATCGCGACCATGTACGCCGCGGTACGATAGGTGATCGAGCGCGACTGCGCGATCTCGCGGACCACGGCGAAGTTGTCGAGCAGCACGTCCTTGAGCCGCTCGTTGACCTCCGACTCGCGCCAGAAGTAGCCCTGACGGTCCTGCACCCACTCGAAATACGAGACGGTCACACCGCCGGCATTCGCGACGATGTCGGGGATCACGACGATGCCGTTCTTCGCGAAGATGTGGTCCGCGTCGGGCGTCGTGGGGCCGTTCGCGCCCTCGACGATCAGCTTCGTCTTGATGCGGGGGGCGTTGTCCAGGTGCAGCACCTTCTCGAGCGCGGCGGGAACGAGCACGTCGCACTCGATCTCGAGCATCGCCTGATTCGACATGCGGTCGCCGCCGCGATAACCGTCGAGCGAGTGATGCTCCTGCGCGTACGCCATGGCCGAGGCGACGTCGATGCCGTTCGCGTTCACGTACGCGCCGGTGACGTCGGAGATGCCGATGACGGTGCAGCCGGCGTCGTGGAACATCTTCGCGGCGATGCCGCCGACGTTGCCGAAGCCTTGCACGACGATCCGCGCGCCCTTCGGCGCGATGCCGAGACGCGCCATCTCGTCGAGCGCGACGAGCGAGACGCCGCGGCCGGTCGCCTCGACGCGTCCGCGCGAGCCGCCGATGTCGAGCGGCTTCCCGGTGACGACGCCGGGCGTGTTCTGCCGCACGTGCATCGAGTAGGTGTCCATGATCCACGCCATGTGCTGCGGCGTCGTGTTGACGTCCGGCGCGGGCACGTCTTTGTCGGGGCCGATCACCTCGACGAGCTCGGCGGCGTAGCGGCGCGTGATGCGCTCGATCTCGGACATCGAGAGCGTGTTGGGATCGCACGTCACGCCGCCCTTGCCGCCGCCGAACGGAAGATCGACGACCGCGCACTTCCACGTCATCCAGAACGCGAGCGCGGTCACTTCATCGAGCGTCACGCCCGGATGGAAGCGGATGCCGCCCTTCGCGGGTCCGCGTGCGAAATTGTACTGCACGCGGTACCCGGTGTAGACCTCGATGCCGCCGTTGTCACGCTGGAACGGGATCGAGAAGATGATTTGCCGGGACGGGTGCGTGAGGATCGCTTTGATGCCCGGGTCGAGGTTGAGAAGCGCAGCCGCTTCGTTGAAGTACGCGATCGCGTCGCCGAAGACGCTGACTTCGCGGACTGCGGTCGTTCCCGGTACGGCGGTGGACATGCGCGGAATGGCCTCCTCGAGCCGTCCTGCTCCTTTAGGACATTGGGCCTCGTTCCCTGGCGCGCGATTCTCCATTTGGCGCACGAAGCGTCCGGCGCCATCGCCCGCCGAAAGGTTCGCTCGCTTGCCCTACGCAATCAGGCCGATATGAACGTCCTTGCACAAACGACGACGTACGACAACTCCGGCGCCGGTGTCGCCGCCGCGCTGGCGGCGGCGACGGGTTCGATCTTGATCGCCGTCCTCGTCGTGACCGTGATCCAAATCGTCGTCTACTACGTCATCCTGCACCGCGCGGGATTCAACCCGTGGCTCGCGCTGCTCGTGCTGATCCCGGGACTGGGCCACCTCATCATCTTCGTCATCCTCGTCTTCACCGAGTGGCCCGTCCAGCGCGAGAACCGGATGATGCGCGCCCAGATCGCCGGCGCGGGCATGGTTCCCCCGGCGGGTACCGCGCCCAGTTACACGCCGCAGGCCGGGCCGTACGGCACGACGCTGCCGCCGCCCGGAACACCGCCCGCCGCGACCTGACGCACCGGCACGGGGTGTACTACGGCGGCCGTCGCGCTTTCGCGATCGACGTGACGGGAATCCGTCACGTCTTCACCTGGGAGCAGCGCTTCTCCATCGTGCCCGCGGTCGACGCGCCGTGCAGCCCGGCGCCTACACGTTGAAGCGGAACTCGACGACGTCGCCTTCCCGCATCACGTAGTCCTTGCCCTCCGAGCGCAGCTTCCCCGCGGCGCGGATCGCGTCCATCGTCTTCAACCCCACGTAGTCCTCGTACGACACGATCTCCGCGCGAATGAAGCCGCGCTCGATGTCGGTGTGGATCTTGCCGGCCGCCTGCGGCGCGCGCGTGCCTTTCGCGATCGTCCACGCGCGCGTCTCCTTCTCGCCCGTCGTCAAAAACGTCATGAGGCCCAGCAAATCGTACGCCTCGACGATCAGACGGTCGAGCCCGCCCGACGTGATACCGTAATCGGAGCGGAACATCGCCACGTCGGCGTCACTCATCCCGGCGAACTCCGACTCGATCTTGCCGTCGAAGGCGATCGCGCGGCCGTTCTCGCGCCGCGCGTGCTCGAATACCGCTTGCGCCATCGGCCCGGGTGACGCGATCTGTTGTTCGTCGACGTTCGCGACGTACAACACCGGCTTGGCGGTGAGCAGGAACGCCTCGCGCGCGAGTTCCGCCTCGAGCGAGTCGGGCGCGAACGCGCGCGCCGGCCTGCCGGCTTCGAGCGCCGCGATGAGGCGTTCGAGCGCCGCGAGCCGCGGCGCGTCCTTCGGGTTCGCGCGAACCTCGCGCTGCAGCCGATCGCGCCGCCGCGCGAGCGAGGCGAGGTCCGCCAGGCCCATCTCGATGTCGATGATCTCGATGTCGCGCAACGGTTCGGGGTCGCCTTCGACGTGCGTCACGTTGGAGTCGTCGAACGCGCGGACGACCATCGCGAGCGCGTCCGTTTCGCGAATGTGGGAGAGAAAGGCGTTGCCGAGGCCCTGACCGCTCGACGCGCCGCGCACGAGCCCCGCGATGTCGACGAAACGCATCGTCGCCGGCACGATGCGCTCGGACCGGCTCAACTCGGCCAGCACGCCGAGGCGAGGGTCGGGAACGGGAACCTCACCGACGTTCGGCTCGATCGTGGCGAACGGATAGTTCGCCGCGACCGCCTGCGCCGAGCGCGTCAGCGCGTTGAAGATGGTCGACTTCCCGACGTTCGGAAGGCCGACGATGCCGCACGACAATGCCACGGTTCGCGAGGGTACGCGGAACCGCTCGATTCGCCTTCGGCCAACGGCGCGCGCACCGCATCCCCGGAGGACTTGGCGCCGAGACCCCCGGAGTACCCGGCGATGCGGCAGATGAAGGTCGACAAGCTGGGGATCGATCTCCTCACGCACGACCCCGTCGTCATCCTGAAAGACCTCGAAGGCAAGCGCTACCTCCCCATTCTGATCGGTCCGTTCGAGGCGACGGCGATCGCGCTCGCGCTCGAAGGCACCGCCGTCCCGCGGCCGCTCTCGCACGACCTCATGCGCGCGATGCTCGAGACGCTGTCGGCGAAGCTCGAGCAGATCGTCATCCACGACATCAAGGAGTCGACGTTCTTCGCGAAGCTGATCGTGCGCACGAACGGTGAGGTGCAAGAGATCGACGCACGCCCTTCGGACAGCATTGCGCTCGCGCTTCGTATGCAAGCGCCGATCTTCGTCAGCGACAAGATCGCCCTCGAAGAGACGGTTCCCGACAAGGCCGGCGATCCCGAAGACTCGCAGAAGTTCAAGCAGTTCATCGACGAGCTGAAGCCGTCGGACTTCATGGACTAGACTGCAAGGTCTAGTCCATGAAGTCCGACTGGTTTGAAGGCGCTCCGCCCTGCTCCGCGCCCCCCACGCGATGCGTGGGGCCCCCGTGTCTCCGCGCGCGGCCGCTGCACGATAACGCGACATTCCCCCAAGGCCGCGCGCGAGGTCGAGTCGGGCGGGCGGACATTCTTTGCCGTGCGTCCTACTAAGGGCGCGCAATGGATACAACGGAACGGGCGGACGTCGGCGTGTACGGCGGATCGGGCTTTTACTCGCTGATCGAGAACCCGCGCGAAGTGTGGGTCGAGACGCCGTTCGGGCCGCCGTCCGACAAGATCGCGCTCGGCGAGATCGCCGGAAAGAAGGTTGCCTTCCTGCCGCGTCACGGGAAAGACCACCGCTATCCGCCGCAAGCGATCAACTACCGCGCGAACGCGTACGCGATGAAGGCGCTCGGCGTCACGCACATCATCGGGCCGACAGCGTGCGGGTCGCTGCAGGCGCACGTGAAGCCCGGCTCGATGGTCGTCGCAGACCAGATCGTCGACCGCACGAGCGGACGCAAGGACACGTTCTACGACGGTCCGGTCACGACGCACGTCTCGTTCGCGGACCCGTACTGTTCGCAGCTGCGGCCGATCGCCGTCGACGCGTTGCGCGGGCTCGGGATCGACACGCACGACCGCGGAACGATCGTCGTGATCCAAGGACCTCGGTTCTCGACGCGCGCGGAGTCGAAGTGGTTCAGCGGCCTCGGTTGGGAGGTCATCAACATGACGAACTACCCCGAGTCGTACCTGGCGCGCGAGCTCGAGATGTGCTACGTGAACATCTCGCTGATCACCGATTACGACGTCGGTCTGGAGGGCGTGTCCGGCGTGCAGCCGGTATCGCACCACGAAGTGATGCAGGTGTTCGCAAGCAACAACGAGCGCGTCAAGAACGCGATCTTCACCATCATCGAGAACGTGCCGGCCGAGCGGACGTGCTCGTGCGGCAGCGCGCTCTCGGGCGCTCGCGCCTGACGTGCGGCGATCACCGCTGCCGGGCGTCGACCTCGGCGTGTATGCCCGCGCGGTGCCGCTGCTGGTGCGCAATCCGTCGATCGCGGTCCTGCCGCTGCTGATGGCCGTCGTCGCGGTGCTGATCGGCCAGCTGACCTCTCCGTACGGCGGAGGGATGTTCACGGTCGCGACAGGGGGCATCGGCGCGCTGATCGCGCTGCTGCTGCAGATGTTCGGTCTCGCGGCCGCGTGCATCATCGCGGACGACGCATGGCGTCACGGCCGGGCCTCGTTCGACCGCGGCTGGGACGACGCGCGGCGGCGCGCTCCCGACATCCTGATGGCGTCGATCGGCTTCACGCTGCTGCTGGGCGTCGCGCAGTACGTCGGAGTGCTGCTCAACCTCGGCCTGCTGGGGCTCGTGCTGGCGGCCGTCGTGTTCTACTTCCTGATCTGGACGCTGCCGGCGGCGGCCGCGGGCGGAACACCGGGCGGCGCGGCGATCCAAGCGTCGATCGATCGCGTGCGGTCGGCGCCGATGAACGCCGCGGCCGTCGCGGTCGTCTCGCTGGCGGTGATCTTCTGCCTTTTCGTTTGGGTGCCGGCGACGGTCGACGAGATGCTCTTTCGCTACGTGCCGCTGACGCCGATCACGATGTCGCTCATCGCGGCGCTGTTCCAGGCGATCGCACTGGCATACGTCGCGACCGTCATCACCAAGACGTACACCGACCGCGCGTTCATCTGACCGCCGTCAGCGGCCCGGCGGTGCGAGCGCCATCCGCACGAGGTCCGCGACCAGCGGCGGGCTGACGTTGGTGCGCGCGATGCGGTCCGCGTCGCTCAACGCTGCCAGCATGCGCGCGAACGCAGCGGGCTCGCGCGGCGGAAGCCGCTCGAGCTGTGCGCGCTGATCGCGTGCCAGCAGCGGCGCTCCGCCGCCGATCCGCAGCGCGATCCAGTCGCGCGCGAGCGTCTTCACCGTTTCGAGACCTGCCTCGAGCGTCGGCCGCGTCGCCCACGCGCTCGCGTCCGCCGCATCGCCGCGCGCGGCCGCGAAGAACCATTCGACCGCGGCGTCGCGCGTCGCGCCCTCGCCCTCGCCCTCGACATACGCGAGCGCGCGCGATGCGCTGCCGTTCGCCATCGCGGCGCCGCGCGCCGCATCGTCCGCGGCGACGCCGGCACGCCGCAGAACCTCGCCGACCTCATCCTCGCTCAGCAGCGGGAATACGACCTCGACGAGCCGCGAACGAATCGTCGGCAGCACGCGGCCCGGCGCGCTCGTCGTGACGGCGAGGACGACGGCGTCCGGCGGCTCCTCGAAGAACTTCAGCAGCGCGTTCGCGGCCTCACGCGTGAAGTCGGCGTCGCCCAGGACGAACACCCGCTTGCCGCCGGCGTACGAGTGCATGGAAAGCTGGCGCACGAGGTCGCGCGCGGTCGTCTCGTCGCTTTCGTGAAAACCGCCCGCCGCATCGCGGTCGCCGATCTTCAGCTGCCCTTCGGCGTAGTAGAAGTCCGGATGCGTCCCCGCGTCCACGTGCCTGCATCCGCTGCAGTGGCTGCACCACCCGAGCAGCGACTTCTTGGGCGTCACGCACAGCAGCGAGCGCGCGAGGGCGCGCGCGAACGTCTTCTTGCCCACGCCGGCCGGGCCGGTGAAGAGGTACCCGTGCGAGAGCGTCGCGAGCGTCAGGTGCTCGAAGAACGCGCGCGGCGGGGCCGCGCCGACGATGTCGAACGTTCCGTCGATCACAGCGGGGCGGCGCTCCGGCGGCGGCTCAGCTCCGCGGTCGCGTACGCCGCGAGCTCCTCCGGTGTGCGCGTGCCGTCGAGAACGACGAAGCGGTTCGAGAAGCGTTCGGCGAGCGCGAGATACCCGCGGCGGACGTCGGCGTGGAATCCGTCGCCTTCACGCTCGAGCCGGTCGGCGCCGCCGCGCGCGCGCACGCGCTCGCGCGAGACGTCGACCGGCACGTCGACGAGAAACGTCAGATCCGGCGCGATGCGGTGCGTCGCGACGAGGCAGATCTCGAGCAGCGCGTCGACGTCGAGGCCGCGCCCGAACCCCTGATAGGCGACGGTGGCGTCGAAGAACCTGTCGCACAGCACGACGGTCCGCTCCTTGAGCGCCGGCGCGATGACGTCGGCGACCAGCTGCGCGCGCGAGGCGTTCAGGAGCATGATCTCCGCGATCGGATCGACCCGGAACGCCGGGTCAAGGAAAACTGCACGTAAAGAATCGCCCAGAGGGGTGCCTCCCGGTTCCCTGGTCACCAGGACGACATCGCCGCGGCTTCTAAGGTCGGCGGCAAGCGCGGCGATCAGCGTCGACTTGCCGGCGGCCTCGATGCCCTCGAACGTGACGAGCACCGGACGCTCTTCGCTTTCGCGGCGCTGCTGCCATCGCGGAGGCACGATGCTCAACGAACTGGTCAAACGGTTGGGATCCGGCAAGTCGGACCGGCGCGGCGCCGCACGCGTTCGCAAGCGCTACTCGATGTCGTGGCTGAAAGACGGCGCGCCCGTTTCCGGCGTCGGGCTCGAGATCAGCGAGAAGGGCGTCCTGTTCGCGTCGCGCGAGGCGCCGCCCGGGCGCAGCGTCGACGTCGTGCTCGAGCTCGGCACGGCGCACGTGCGCGCGCGCCTGAAGACCGCCCGGCAAGGGACGCTCGAGCGCGACGGTGCGCACTGGGCGCTGATCGCGGCCGTGTTCGAGGGGATCGCGGCAGACGACTGGGACACCGTCGTGCGCTTCTGCCGCAACCGCGGAACGATACCGAACCGCGCCGCCGAGGAGCTGTTCGCGAAGGCGAGCGAGGACGACGACGCGTACCGGCTGCTGCCGTTGCGGGTCCAGGAGCGCGTCGTCGCGGCGCTCGTCGCGGCCGGGCGGCTCGGGCGCAACGCCGATCCCAAGAACCCGCTGCTGCGCATCAGTTCGTGCAATGCGCGCGGCGCGGACTCGTACGAGCTGCAGATTCACAGCCGCCGCGTGGACGACGAAGAGATGACGGAGTTCGACTCGACGCTGACGATCGACGACGCCGGCAACGTCCAGCTGAAGCGCTGAGGCGGCGGCCCGCGCCGAAGGCCGAACGCGAGGCTTCGCGCGTCAGCGCGAAGCCACTAGAGCTCGGGTCCCTTGAAGATCCGCACGCGCCGGTTCGGCTCGAGTCCGGTCGATCGCGACTGGAGACGGTAACGCTCCGCGAGCTGGTGCTGCATGCGCCGGATATACGAGGTCTGCGGGCTGAGCTCGATCGCGCGTGAGTCCAGTAGCACCTGGTACACGGCCTCCTCGGCCTCGCGCATCGCGATCTCCTCGACGTCGATCGAGGGCAGGTTGAACACGTCCTTGAGCGCGTTCTGGATCTGCGTCGTCGTGTTCGTCTTGATCGAGTAGATCGGCACGTTCTCCGCCGCGATCTGCTTGAGCCGCTCGGACTCCTTGCGCTCGAGCGACTTCATCGTGAGCACGACGTCCGCGTCGTCCCACTTGCGTGCAATCGACGCGTGGACGCGCAGGTTGTGCACCGCGCGCTCGATTTTGTTGCGCGACACGCCGTACGGAAAGATCATGAGCGGCCTGGCGTCGTCGGGAACGGCCTCGCCGGCGGCGCCGAACAGCGTCGAGTCGTCGTCGCGCGGCTGCACGCGAAACTCGCGCACCTTGTCCGGAGCGATCGCCTCGGGGTTCGCGTGCTGCAGGATGTCGATCGCGCCGGCCGCGGTGCGCTGCCGCACCTCGGGCTGCGGCTGGTAGCCGCGCAGCAGCGCGTCGACGACCTCGCCGACGTTCTGGTGGATCGCGAGGCGGTCGCGATCCTGGATCTCGACGACGACGTCGAATGTCGGCGGCTGCTTGCGCTCGAGCACCGTCTTCCGCGTGCCGCGCCGGCGCGCTTCCTCGTCGGAGAGCGTCACGGCGCTGATGCCGCCGAGGAGGTCCGACAGCGTCGGGTTCATCAGCAGGTTCTCCAGCGTCTGCCCGTGCGCCGTGCCGATCAGCTGCACGCCGCGCTCGGCGATCGTGCGAGCCGCGAACGCTTCGGCTTCCGTGCCCATCTCATCGATCACGATCACCTGCGGCATGTGGTTCTCGACCGCTTCGATCATGACGTTGTGCTGGAGGTGCGGATCGGTGACGGGCATGCGGCGCGAGTGGCCGATGCCGGAGTGCGGAACGTCTCCGTCTCCCGCGATCTCGTTCGACGTGTCGACGATGACGACGCGCTTGCGATCTTCGGCGAGCACCCGAGCGCATTCGCGCAGCATCGTCGTCTTGCCGACGCCGGGGCGGCCGAGCAGGCAGATCGACTTGCCGCTGCGCACGACGTCGAGCACGATGTCGATCGTGCCGTACACGGCGCGTCCGACACGGCAGGTCAAACCGACGATGCGTCCGGTGCGATTGCGGATCGCGCTGATGCGGTGCAGCGTCTGCTCGATGCCCGCGCGGTTGTCGCCGCCGAACGGCGAGAGCCGCGAGGTGACGTGCGCGATGTCTTCCGACGCGACCGGCGTGTCGCTCAAGAACACGAAGTCGTCCTCGAAGCGCGCCTCGGGCGGACGGCCGAGGTCGAGCACCACTTCGATGACATTGTCGATCTTCGGAAGACGGACGAGCGCTTGGCGGATCGGGAGGGGGAAGATGTCGAGGAGCTGCGTCAGCTCCCAGTTCGGCACGAAGGACTCGGCGTTAACGGCCAACCTGTCTCCTCGTCGACGTCTGTCGATTGTCGATCGTCGCGCGCCCCGTCGCCGGAGAACCGCGACGAGTCAAGCGCTTCCCGCCCGCCTGCCCGATTACCTGGAGCATCACGCTTTTTCGATACCCGGCATGCGCCGATTCGTTGCGATCGCGGTGCGACTAAAGTACGTCGCGCGCGCGCCGATAACCGCGCCGCCGAGGGACGCGCGGCCGCGCGCCGTAGAGGCCGCCCATGCCGAGGCGTTACCTCGAAGATTACCCCGTGGGGGCGAGCGCCGAGCTCGGCCCGGTACACGTGACGGAAGGCGAGATCATCGCCTTCGCCCGGCGCTACGATCCGCAGCCGTTTCACACGGATCCCGAACGCGCGAAGGAGTGGCCCTACGGCGGCTTGATCGCGAGCGGCTGGCACACGTGCGCGATGATGATGCGCGCGTTCATCGATGAGTTCGTCGATCCGGAGACGAGCCTCGGATCGCCCGGTCTCGGACCGATCCGCTGGAAGCTTCCCGTGCGTCCGGGCGACGCGCTGCGCGTGACGGCGCGCGTCTGCGACAACCGCAGCTCGCAAAGCAAACCGGACCGCGGCACACTGACGTTCGAGGTCGACGTGCGCAATCAGCACGGCGAGAGCGTGATGACGATCGAGAACTGGATCGCGATCGTCAGAGCACGACCGGAGTAGCGAGCGCGCGCAGCGCGTCGTCGTACTCGCGCGCGAGCCGGTCGACGAGCTCGCCCGCCGACGGAACGTGCGTCACCGCGCCGATCCCTTGGCCGGAGCCCCAGATGTCGCGCCATGTCTTCGTCTTCTCCGACGCGAAGCTCATCTTCGACGGATCGCTCTCCGGCAGGTTGGCGGGGTCGAGCCCGGCGCGCTCGATGGAGGAGCGCAGATAGTTGCCGTGCACGCCCGTGAACAGGTTCGTGTACACGATGTCGCCGGCGCCCGACGCGACGACGCTCTCCTTGTACGCATCGTCCGCGTGCGCTTCGCGCGTCGCGATGAACGCCGAGCCGACGTAGGCGAAGTCCGCGCCCATCGCGCGCGCGGCGAGGACCGCACGGCCATTCGCGATCGCGCCCGAGAGCGCGAGCGGACCGTCGAACCACGCGCGAATCTCCTGGACGAGCGCGAACGGCGACCACGTGCCCGCGTGTCCGCCCGCGCCCGCCGCGACGGCGATGAGCCCGTCGGCGCCCTTCTCGATCGCCTTGCGGGCGAAGGCGACGTCGATGACGTCGTGCAGCACGACGCCGCCGTACGAGTGCACCGCTTCGTTGACCTCGGGTCGCGCGCCAAGCGAGGTGATCACGACCTCGACCTCGTGCTTGACGCACGCCTCGAGGTCGTGCATCAACCGCGGGTTCGACTTGTGCACGATCAGGTTGACCGCGAACGGCGCCGACGGACGTTCGGGATGAAGCGCGTCGTGCTCCGCCCGCGCCGCCTCGATCCGGTCGAGCCACTCGTCCAGCGCGGACTCCGGGCGCGCGTTCAGAGACGGAAACGCGCCGATCACGCCGGCGGTGCATTGCGCGATCACGAGCTCGGGCTGCGAGACGATGAACATCGGCGCACCGATGACCGGGATGCGAAGGCGATCGTGCGCGAGCGCATCGGGCAGCATGCCCGCGCCTTCGCCGTCTCCGGCGCGGCGCCCGCTCGGCGTGCGGCTCACCGACGCGTCTGCGCAGCGTCACCGTGCTACGGGATCCGGCGCCCTGCGCCGGGAACGGCATCGGCAGCCACGTCGTCGCCGGATCGAACGGCGTCGCGTACGCGGCGTGCATTTCGTCACAGTCGCGTTTCAGCGTGCGGGCCCCGGGAGCACGAGATGCGGAACGGGCCGCTTCAGGTGTCAAGGCTTGGACGACCGGATCGTGGTTGTCGTCGTGAGAGGCGTCGATCACGGTGTTCACGTTCGCGCCGCTGATGCAACGGTGTTGTCCGACCCGCACTCGTGCGTCGCCCAGAACAACTGCGGCGCCGGATCCGCACCCCGCCCCGCCCTTACGAAGCGCGGCGATGAGCGACCGTCGCCGATTCTTTGGCGACAGCGCGGTGCACGCCCGCGCACGTTCTCGGCTACAACATCAGCAGGCCGAGGCGCACGCCGGCGGTGACGGCTTCGGTGCGCGTCGTGGCGCCGAGCTTGCCGAGGATCGCTGCGACGTGCGCCTTGACCGTGTTCTCGCTGATCGCGAGGCGCGCGGCGATTCGCCGGTTCGACAGGCCGTCGGCGAGCATCGCGAGCACCTGGCGCTCGCGCTCGGTCAGCGGCTCTGCGGGCGCCGTGCGCAGCGACGACGCCGCGTGCATGCGTTCGGGACTCTGGCGAATCGCACCGTCGAGCACGACCAAGCCGGCCCGAACGGCGGCGATCGCCGCGAGAATCTCATCGGCGTCGGCGAGGCGCGTCAGCACGCCGGACGCGCCGGCGTTCACTGCCGCGCGCGCGAGATCGGCGTGCGGCTCTTGCACGAGCAGCACGGTCGGCGCCGCGAACCCGCGGCCGATCGCCGCGAGCGCGTCGGCCGACGACTCGGTCACGCGCAGGACGACGTCGACGTCACGGAGCCGCGCGGCGCGACCGACGGCCTCCGCGGCGTCCGGACCGCCGCTCCCCACGACGTCGACGCGATCGCCGAGCATTCGGGCGAACTGCTCCCGCACGCCATCGCGCGCGTCGACTGCAACGCGCGGACGATCAGGCAGCGTACGCGCCCCGTGCGTCCACCGCCGCGACGAACCGCTGCACGTCGTCGCTCGGGACGGCGAGCGCGAGCGAGCCGACCACCATGCTGTTGATGCCGACGATGCGGCCGCGCGCGTCGGCGAGCGGTCCGCCGGAGTTGCCGGGTGCGAGCCGCACATCGGCGGTGACGAACCGGCGTCCGTCGCGCGCGACCGCCGCGTGCGCGATTCCCAGCGTGACGGCGTTCGGCACGCCGAGCGGGTGTCCGAGCGCGACGAGCAGCTCGCCCGGCTTCAGCTCGGCCGGGTCGCGCGCTACCGCCGCGGGCAGCACGCCCGCATCGATGCGCACCAGCGCGAGGTCGCGCCGCGGATCGCGCCGCGCGACGCGCGCGACGAAGCGGCGTCCGTCGTCGAGCACGATCTCGGCCGTCGCGCGGCTCGCGACGTGAGCGTTCGTGACGACGAGCCCCTCCGGCGTCCAGATCACGCCGGATCCGGCACCGGCGCGTCCGACGCGCACGGCGACGGTGATCGCGCGCAGACGGCGTCCGAGCGTCTCGAGCTCGCGCTCCAGCGTCAGCGAGGCGGCGTTCGCGTCGCGCATCCTACTCGCGTTCCGGCCGCTCGCCGGGCGTGATCCGCACCAAGCGTGGCGCGCCGCCGCGGAGCACGTCGAACGCGAGCTCCTCGCCCGCCGTACCGGGCCCCAGCCGCGCGTGGACGTCGTCCGCATCCTCCACGCGCTCGCCGCCGATCGCGACGATCACGTCGCCGACGATGAGACCGGCGTTCGCCGCAGGGCTGTTCGGCGCGACGCCGAGGACGATCGCACCTCCGTCGACCTCGTGCAGCGCGAGGCCGAGGAAACCGCGGCGCAGCCGCCCGCCGCCGGCGAGCAGCTCGTCGACGCCGCGCCGGATCGTCTCCGGCGGAACGACGACGATCTGACGCCGCGCGAGCCCGCCGGTGTTCATGCCGGCGACGCGCCCGGTGACGTCGACGAGCGCGCTTCCGGCGAAGCGCGGATACAGCGAGAGATCCGGGCGCACGAAGCGCTCGATCTCACCGCCGTGCCACGTGCGCCACGGCCCGCCCACGGCGCTCAGCACGCCCATCGACGCGGCGACGTCGCCGTCGTCGTCGCGCGCGACCGCGAGCATCAGGGCGCCGACGCGCAGGCTTTGCAGCGGCGCAAGGTCGACCACCGCACCCGCGTTCTCGGTGCGCAGCAGCGCGAGGTCGAGCGCCGGGTTTCGTCCGGCGATCGTCGCGCGCTCGCGCTCGCCGCCGGCGCGCACGATCTCGACCTCGTCGCTCTCGAGCGCATGGTCGGCGGTGAGAATCAGGTCCGGCCGGACGTAGAAGCCGCTCGAGCCGATGCGCGAGCGCGCCTCGACGGCGACGACGCTCGGCGCGACGCGCTCGACCGTTCCGGCGAGATCGTTGGAAAGCGCGACGAGCGCGCCTGTTTCGAGGGCCATGCGCCGATGCTACGCCGTGACGGCGCGCTGCGCATCACCCGTTCGGGTGAGCGGTCAGCGGAACGTGATCTCGAGGCGGTACGTCGTCGGCGCCGGCGGGCAGCCGCGGAACACCACGAACTGGTACCCCGCGGCACGCGCGCCCGCGATCGCGGCGTCGTCGGTGCGCGAGTTGCCGCTGGAGCGCACCAGCCGAACGGCGTCGACGTGCGCGGCCGCGTCGAGATCGACGTCGAGCGCGACGGTGCCGCGAGGCTCGCGCGCCGTGACCTCGATGCCGGCCGGCGTGACGAACGGCGCCGCGCAGGCGGACGGCGCGGCGCTCGCCGCAGCCGCCGGAGCAGGCGACGCGAGCACTTCCGCGGGCAAGTCGATCGTCTGCAGGATCGCGGCGCTCGACGCCATGCACGAGAACGTCGGCGCGTCGAAGCGCGCGTGCTCGACCGCGGCGAGAACCGCGTCGTCGATGCCCGCATCGCCCGACGATTCGATCGTGACGATGCGGCGCACGCTCCCGTCGCTGCCGAGGTCGATCGCGAACCCGACGCGCGGGTGCGTCGCGCGCGCATTGGCGGGGAGCGTGGGGTGCAGCTCCGAGACGAGCCGTGCCGGCGAGCGCGCACACCGCGCGATCGAGGGCGCGGCGAACACGACGACGGCGCCGAGCGGCGCGATCATGACGCGTTCCGCCGCGGCCGCTCAGCGCACGACACGGATGAACTTCAGATCGTCGTCGTACGGGCCTTGCATGCGGACTCCGGCCTTCTTCTCCAGGGTCAGATAATCGATGATCTCGGTCGTGATCTCCTCGCCCGGGGAGACGACGGGGATGCCGGGCGGGTAGGGCGTGATCACCTCGGCGCACACGCGTCCCGCCGAGGTCTTGAACGGCACGAACTCCGTCGGTGCGAGGAACGCCTCGCGTGGCAGCAGCCGGATCGGCGGAATCGTCGGGAGCTTGTACGTGCCCGTCTTCACGCGCCGCTCCAGCACGCCGGACGGCGAGAAGATGTCGACCGGGCGATCCTCGCGCGCCAGCTCGCGCACGCCGTGCACCAGGATGTCCGACGCTTCGGTCGTCGTGCCGATCGTGTAGAGCGCGACGACGTTGAAGAGGTCGGCGAGCTCGACCTGCACGTTGTAGCGGCGCCGCAGGATCTCTTCGGCCTCGTAGCCGGTGTAGCCGAGAATCCTTCACCGTCACGGTGATCTTCGTCGGATCGAGGTCGAACACGCCCGGCCGCCCTTCGAGCTCCTCGCCGAAGCAGTACACGCGCGGAATCTCATTCAGCCGGCGGCGCGCCTCGTTCGCGATCTCGATCGTCCGCGACAGCAGCGCCGGGCCGTCGAGCGCCACCTGACGCCGCGCGACGTCGAGCGATGCGACGAGCACGAGGTTCGGCGACGTCGACAGGAACAGTTTGTACACCGCTTTGAGCCGGTCGAGCTTGACGCGGTTGCCCTGGACGTGCAGCATTGCCGTCTGCGACATCGAGCCGAGCATCTTGTGCGTCGAGTTGATGCAGACGTCGGCGCCGGCTTGCATCGCAGACGGCGGCAGCGCGGGATGGAAGTGGAAGTGCGGGCCCCACGCCTCGTCGACCAGCACCGGCACGTCGCGCTCGTGCGCGATCCGCACGATGCTCTCGAGGTCGGCGGCGACTCCGTAGTACGTCGGCGTGACGATGTAGATCGCTTTGACGTCGGGTTCGCGGTCGAGGGTCGCACGCACGGTCTCCGGCGTGACCGTGTGGTCCATGTGCAGCGACTCGTCGACCTCCGGCTGCATCCACACGGGCGTTGCGCCGGACATGATCAGGCCGCCCATCGCGCTCTTGTGCGAGTTGCGCGGGATCGCGAGCTTGTCGCCCGGGTTGAGCGCGGCCATCATCATGCATTGGTTGCCGCTCGTCGATCCATTGATCAGAAAGAACGACTGCTCCGCGCCGAAGCACGCCGCCGCGAGCTCCTGCGCCTCCACGAGCGCCTCTTCGGGCTGCAGCAGGTCGTCGAGCCCGCGAATCTGCGTGAGGTCGATCGCGAGCACGTTGTCGCCGACGAACTCGCGAAACGCGCGCTCCATCCCGATGCCCTGCTTGTGGCCCGGGGTGTGGAACGGGACGACGCCCGCGTCGACATAGTCGAGCAGCGCCTGGAAGTACGGGGCGCGCGTCTGGTCGAGCGTCGTCGACGGCTCCCTGATTCTCACAACGGGCGCGATTATAGCAGAAAATCGCGGCAGGCCCGGCGCCGGGCGCATGGAAGCGACGACGAACGCGCGCTCCATTCGACCGGAGGTCCTTCGTTGCGTCATCTCGCCGTGTCCGCGCTGCTGTGCAGCCTGTTCCTTACCGCGTGCGGCGGGGGCGGGGGCGGCGGCGCCGCCGCGGTGCCGCAGGGCGCCTCCACGCCGGGAACGGCGCAGCTGGCCACCGTGACATTCACGCTCGCGATCCCCGGCCGAACGCCCGGCAAGAAGGGCCGCCTGCCGCTCTACATTTCCTCGGCGGTCACGAGCGCGACGATCCACTACACGCCCGACGGCGGAACGTCGGGAACGGTGACCGCGACGTGCACGACGACCTGCGCCGCGACGTTCTCCGCGCCGGTCGGCGTGGACCGTTTCGACATCACGCTGTTCGACGTGCACGCCAACGCACTCTCGCGCGGTTCGACCACGTCCGTCGTGAGCCCGGGAGGCTCGAACGCGATCTCGATGACGTTCGACGGCATCGTGCACGACGCGACACTCCGCATCGTGCCGGCATCGCTTCCGGCCGGCACCGCGGCGACCGCGCTCATGTTCATCGATGCGCACGACGCCGACGGCGCGACGATCGTGCCGGACGGCCAGTACGTCGACGCGAACGGCACGCCGGTGCTGTTCACGATTGCAAACGCGGCCACCGGCGGCGCCATCTCGTTCAGCTCGAGCGGCGTGACGGCTCCCGGGACGGTGCTGCCGGTCGCCTACGACGGCACCGCGTCGCTGGGAACGTCGTTCACGCTCGGCACGACGTCGTCACTGCCCGGCACCGTCACCGGCGCGACGCTCACCGTCGTTCCCACGACCGTCTACACGTATCCGTACGACGCGCCCTATCCGTACGGCCACAACATCACCACGGACGGCGCCGGAAATTTCTACGCGTACGCCGACGACTTTCCGCTGCAGCTCGCCGGCGAAAAGCGCGCGCCGCGCACGCTGCGGCGGCCCGCCTCGGTGCGGCGACCCGCTTCCGGCCGGAAAATCAGCACGGGGCCGAGCCCGGGTGCCGGCGCGATCTTCGCCTGCTGCGCCGGGAACCGCGCCGCCGCGCTCGCGTCGAGCGACGGCATCGCGGACCTCGTGTACTCCGCGGCCAACGGCGGCATGCTCTTCACCGACGACGGTCCGAGCCTCGTCGGATACCAGCTGCTCGGCGGGCAGCTCTCCGTCGCCCTTCCCGATCCCGACGAGCTCGTGCAGCGCCTCGCGGCGGGAACCGACGGCAACGTGTACTACACGGCCCGGAACTCCACCGCGAATGTCGACTACGTCGGATACGCCGACGCGAGTCTGACGTCGGTCACGCAGGTGCAGCTCACGACGCCGAACGCGGCCCCAGCGGGGATCGCGTTCGCGAACGGCAGCGCGTACTTCACGGAGTCGGGCGCGGCCACGATCGGCGTTCTGACGCCGGCGGCGGGCGCCAATCCCGCCGCGGTGCGCGAGTTCGCGATGCCGAACGCGAACGACGTGCCGCTCGAGATCACGAACAACCCGTTCGGGAAATCGGTGTTCATCCTTGGGTACGCGAGCGGCGATCCGACGCAAGCGACGGTGTGGAAAGCCGCCTACGCCGGTTCCCACGCGACGGTTACCGCGACGAACCTGCCCTCGCAGACCTGCGGATGCGGGTTCGCCCGTCTGCACGCGACCGCGGACGCGATCTGGACGATCAATCTCGAGAACGGCGAACTCGTGCACATCGATCTGCCGACGAAGGCGGTCACCGAGTTCCCCGTCGTCTCGACGACGAACGTCTTCGCGGAAGACTTCACGTTCGCGCCCGACGGCACGACCATCATGTACGTCGGAACGAACGTCAACGGCGTCGGCAAGCTGATCTGGTAGCTTCGCGCGAGCGAAGCCCGTCGCGGTCTACGCTCCGACCCGTTCCTCGATCGAGACGTTGTAGAGGAACAGGAACTGGTGCCATTCGCCGGGCAGGGTGTTGCGCTTCACGCGGATCCACGGGATGTACTTCGGCGACTTCGGCTTGCGCTTGAGACGCATGTTGGCGTGTTCCGGCGTGCGGTTGTTCTTGCGGTTGTTGCACCGCATGCACGCGCAGACGAGGTTCTCCCACGTCGAGGGCCCGCCTTTGCTCCGCGGCATGACGTGATCGACGGTCATCATGCGCTCGCCGCGCAGGCCGCAGTACTGGCAGGTGTAGTCGTCGCGCAGCAGCACGTTCTTCTTCGTCAGCGCGACCTTCTGCATCGGGCGCTTGATGTAGTACAGCATGCGGATGATCGACGGCAGCCGCATCTCGACGCTCGTCGACTTGATCACGTCGTCGCGGCGGTGGACGATCTCGGCCTTGCCCGAGAACAACAGCTTCACGGCGCGCTGGAACGACGTGATGTTGAGCGCTTCGTACGTGAAGTTCAGAACGAGAACGTCGGTCACGATCTCTCCCGCAGAGCACCGGGACCGAGGCCGCGAACGGCCGCACGATGCAAGAAGCGAGGCGCGTCAAGGGCCTCGCTTCGGGGATCGAACGGCATGGCGACGTACCGGAACGGACTCCGGGTATGGGACCAGGACTCTGGCCTGAGCCGCGGTGCGAGCACCGCGCACGTCGCCGCCATGACCCGGACGTTCGCCCCGTCGGGGGAAAACCTCTTGCCGCGCAGGATTCGCGAAAGCGGCAGCGAGTATCGCGGGATGCTCCCGGCCCTCGCGCTCTCCGTCGCCCTCGCGACGTCGGCACCCGCGCCGCCGCTCGACGCCGTCCGACGGCGGTACGCGGCGCTTTGGGTCGACATCACGCGCCCGCGTATCATCGACGCGGCGCTGCGTGAGACGCTCGTCAAGCGGATCCTCTCGGCGACACGCGAGCTCGATGCGCTCGAGCGCGCGCCCGACGACGCGGCCCTGGCCGATCTCGAGCGCGAGGCCGATCTCGACGAGCGAACGGTGCCGGCGCTGCTCGCGGGCGCGCCTCCGCCTCTCGATCCGACGCCCGGCGCGCACGTCGGGCTCGCGAGCGTCGGCGACCGATACGAGCCGTTCGCGTACTGGGTGCCGCGCGGCTACGCAGCGCTCCCGCCCGCGCCCCTCGTCGTGCTGCTGCACGGCGCGACGCAGGCGGAGAACGACTTCGTCGCGCGGTCGTTCTTCCGCGAGCTCGCGGATGCGTCCGGCGCGGTGCTGCTCGCGCCCGGCGGCGACGACCGTGACGCCGAGGAGATGGCGCGCTCGACGGACGCGGCGGAGCGCGCGCTCGCGAAGGCCGTCCCGACCGATCCGCGCAAGCGCTACGTAGGCGGATACTCGAACGGCGTCTACTGCGCGTTTCACGCGATCGCCACGCAGCACGAGGCCTATGCGGGAATGCTCGCGATCTCGGGCGTGGTGCGCGTCGCGGACGTGCGCGCCGTCGGCCTGCGTCTCGCCTTCGAAGGCGCGTACGTCATCGAAGGCGGCGGAGACCGCGTCATCGGAGTCGCCGCGGTGCGGTCCGTCGTGCGGCGCTTGCGCGCGCAGCGCGTATACGCGCGCTACTACGAAGACCCGCGCGCGACGCACGAGCTGCGGTCGCTCTACGGCACGATCGCGCGCGGTTGGGACGACATGTTCGCAGGCGTGACGACGATTCCCGACGACGGGCTCGGCCAGGTCACCGATACCGCGGTCTGAGGGCTGATTTCTCGTTCTTCGACGCATCCACCATCGCGAGGAAGTATGCGTGGACGCGGTCGTCCCCGGTGAGCTCGGGGTGAAACGACGTGCCGAGCACGTTGCCCTGCCGCACCATTACGCCGTGGCCGTCGCGCTCGGCGAGCGTTGCGACGCCGTCGCCCGTGCGCTCGATCCACGGCGCACGGATGAAGACCGCGGGGAACGGCTTCTCGCCGAGCGCGGGGATACGGAGCGCGACCTCGGCGGAGTCGACCTGCCGTCCGAACGCGTTCCGCCGCACGGTGACATCGAGCAGCCCGAGCGTCGGCTGGCGCATGCCGGCGACGTCGCGCGCGGCGACGATCATGCCCATGCACGTCCCCCAGAACGGCATCCCGCCGTGCACGCGCTCGACGATGGGCTGCGTGAGCCCGAACCGCTCGATCAGCCGGATCACCGTCGTCGACTCGCCGCCGGGGACGACGAGCGCGTCGACGCCGGCCAGGTCGTCGGACGTGCGGACCTCCATGGGCGCCGCGCCGGCGCGCTCGAGCGCGCGCACGTGCTCGACGACATCACCTTGCAGCGCCAGCACGCCGACACGATGCCGCGCGGACTCGGAGGTTGTCGAAAGCGAGGACCGCGACGGCTTCGGCGAAGCCGAAGCCACTAGACGCCGCGCGAAGCGAGCAGTTGGTGCTCGGCGAGCTGACGGATGTCGAGCCCGTCCATCGCCTTCGCCTCTTCGGGGATCGCCGCGTGCGCCTTGAGCACGACGGCCGGATCCTGCCAATGCGTCGTGGCGTCGACGATCGCGCGCGCGAACGCCGCCGGGTTCGTCGACTTGAAGATGCCGCTGCCGACGAAGACGCCCTCGGCTCCGAGCTCCATCATCAGCGCGGCGTCGGCCGGCGTCGAGACGCCGCCCGCGCAGAACAGCACGACGGGCAACTTGCCGGCATCCGCGACGTCGCGCACGAGCTCGAGCGGCGTGCCCAGATCGCGCGAGCGGGCGACGAGCTCTTCGCGCGGCATCACGCCGAGCTGCGCGATGCCGTCGCGAATGGCGCGCATGTGACGCACGGCCTCGACGATGTTGCCGGATCCCGCTTCGCCCTTGCTGCGGATCATGGCGGCGCCTTCGGCGATGCGCCGCAGCGCCTCGCCGAGGTCCCGCGCCCCGCACACGAACGGCACGGTGTAGGGATGCTTTTCGAGATGATAGAGCTCGTCGGCGGGCGTGAGCACTTCGGACTCGTCGATGTAGTCGACGCCGAGCGCTTGCAGCTCGCGTGCCTCGCCGATGTGGCCGATGCGGACCTTCGCCATCACCGGAATCGTCACGGCGCCCATGATGCGCTCGATCAGCGCCGGATGACTCATGCGCGCGACGCCGCCCGCGGCGCGAATGTCGGCCGGGATACGCTCGAGCGCCATCACCGCGACCGCGCCGGCATCTTCGGCGATCTTCGCCTGCTCGGGCGTGACGACGTCCATGATGACGCCGCCCTTGAGCATCTGCGCGAGCCCGCGCTTGACCGTTTCAGTGCCCGTCGCCTGTCCGTTCATCTGCGTCCTATCGTATCCGCGATCATCCACCGCCATACGGACAACCGTGCGTCACGGCGGCAGGTTGCCGCGCTCGTCCGGTGACGTCGTCGGCGCTTCGGTATCCGTCGCTGCCGGCTCGTGCGACACGAGCGGAACGGGCAGCGGCGGCGACGTGTAGATCGCGCGCGGCGGCTCGGGCGTCGGCGCCGGCGTCGGCGTCGGGCGGCGCGTCGGCGCCGGCGTCGGCGCGGGCGGCCGCGTCACGCGCGGATCGGGAAAGCCGGGATCGGTCGCGACGGAGACGACCTGAAGCCGCTTCCAGTTCTTCAGCTCGCCCTGATCGGACGGCCCCGCCTCCGGGACGGGCGTCACGCCGGATCCGATGATCGGGACGCGGCGCTCCGTCTGCAGCAGAACCCGGTCGCCGAGCTTCTGGCCGATCAGGATCGAGACGAGGAGCACGACCGCGCCCGCGACCAGCAGCGCCGAAAGTCCGGGGCGGCGGGTTGGCGGCACCCCGGCGCCTTCGCAGACACCGCGCGCCGCGCCTTTTACGTCGGAGTCGCGGGCGCGCGCGACGAAGGTCGCGCGCGTGGAATTGCCGCGCGCCGTGACGGCGCACGCGAAGATCAATCTCACGCTCGAAATCCTTGCGCGGCGCGAGGACGGTTACCACACGCTGCGGAGCGTGATGGTCCCGATCGCGCTCGGCGACGAGCTGATCTTCGCGCCGAGCGCGCGCTTCGCGTTCGCGTGTGACGAGCCGGCGCTCGCAGGCGGCAACCTGGTCGAGCGCGCGTTCGAGCGCCTCGGCATGTCGAGCGCTCCGATGTCGGTCGCGCTCCGCAAGCGCATCCCGGTCGGCGCGGGACTCGGCGGCGGATCGAGCGACGCCGGCGCGGTGCTGCGCGCGGCCGCAGCGGGCGTCTTCGGCGAACCGGACGTTCGCGACTGGATCGCCGATGCGCGCGCGCTCGGCTCCGACGTGCCGTTCTTTCTGGCCGGCGCGCCCGCGCTGGTCGAGGGCACCGGCGAGCGCGTCACGGCGCTGGGCGCCGCGCCGGCGTGGTGGACGCTGCTCGTCGTGCCCGGCGTGCACGTCGCGACCGGCGAGGCGTACGCGCACCTGGCGCGTGCGCGCGATCGCCGTCCGGCGCCTTCGCGTCCGCGCGCAGGTTCGGCCAGCATTCGCTGCGGGGAAGCGCTGCAGCGTGGCGACTTCGGCGGCGTCCTCGCGACGATGACGAACGACTTCGAGCCCGTGATCCGGGATGCGTATCCGGCCGTTGCCGCCGCGCTCGACGCTCTGGCGGCCGCGGGCGCGTCACGCGCGATGCTCTCGGGTTCCGGTGGCGCGTGCTTCGCGCTCGCGCAGAGCGAGGCGGACGCGCGCGGCGTGGAGTCGCGGCTCGCCGTCGCGGGCGCACGGACGTTCATCGTGCCGTTCGCGCACGGAGAGACGTGGACGTGAACGCGATCGACGCCGTCGTGCTCGCAGGCGGCGGCAACGATGACGTCTCGGCGCTCGAGCCCGGCGCGCCGAACAAGGCCTTCGTCCGCATCGGCGACGCGGCGCTCGTGCAGCGTACGATCGCGGCGCTGCGCGCGTCGTCACGGATCGATCGCATCGTGGCCGTCGCGCCGCCGTCCGCCGCGGCGCATCCGGCGCTCGCGGGTGCGAGCGAGGTCCGCGGCGACGGCGCGCGGATGATCGAGAGCTTGCGCTCCGGCCTGCAGGGATTCACCGAGGATGCGATGGTCGTCGCCGCCGCGTCCGACTTGCCGGCGCTCGACTCCGCTTCGATCGACGAGTTCGTCGACGCCGCGCTCTCACGCGATCTCGACCTCGCGTACGCGTGCCTCGAGCGGCGTTATCACGTCGCCGTGTATCCGGAGTTTCCGCACACGTGGGCGCGCATGCGCGACGGCCGCTACTGCGGCGGCGGGCTCGTCGCGATGCGGCCGCGCGTGCTGCCGCGGCTCGGGCGCTTCATCGACGCGCTCGGCGCCGCGCGCAAGTCGCCGTGGCGCCTCGCCGGCCTCTTCGGATGGGACATGCTGGCGCGCTTCGCGATCGGCCGCCTCACGATCGAGCAGGCGGAAGCGCGTGCGACGCGTCTGCTCGGCGCGCGCGTCGGCGCGGTCCGCTGCACGCACGCGCAGATCGCGCTCAACGTCGATCGCGTCGACGACGTCGCTCGGGCGCGCGCGCGGTTCGCGGCCACGTGACGCCGTTCGGCCGAACCGCCGTCGCGCTCGCCGCGTGCGCGATCGTCGGGAGCCTGGGCGCGGCGAGCGCGCAGACGGCTTCGCCGGCCGCGTCGCCGGCGCCGGCCGCGTCGGCCGCTCCGGCCGCGTCGGTCGCTCCGGACGCACAACCGGCGCGCTGCGCGCCGCGCGAGGCCTCGCTCGGCGGCATCGGCCGCGTGACCGTCCTGACGTTCACGGGACCGGTGTTCGGGGGCACCGTCTGCGCGGTCGTCGCGAACGTGGTCGCCGACACATTCACCGCGGTCCTCACGGACGCCCCGGCCGCCGACGCGCTCGTCGTCGCGGGCCTGTCGGGCGGCGGCGACGTCGCCGTGCCGCTCGGCGAGCTGACACTGAGCGGCGTCGGACCGTACGTGATCGCGCCCGGCGGAACGATTCCGGGTTTCGGGGCGGACACGTCGGAAGCGCCCCGCATCGTCCTCGCGTACTCCGGCGCACGGGTCGTGTTGATCGCGACGTCTGCGGTGGCGCTGGCCGACCTCGCGCGCATCTTGCGGGCGCAGCCCTCGCTGTTCGGCGCCGACGCGTTCGAGCGCGCCGTCGTGATCGCAAGCGGCCACGGTGCGACGTTGCTGCTGCGCACGTCCGACGGTGCGATCGGAACGCCGCCGACGACCCCGCGCGCGCTGGTGCTGACGAAGCGCGGCTGAACGCGCGCGGCGCGCTCTCAGTCATTTCACAGTCGGCCGGGGTATCGACCCCGTATGGGCACCGTAACGGTGCTGTGCGATCGCGTTGCGGACGTCGGTGGCGCAGAACGGTACTGGGAGACCGTGCTCCCGGCGTTGGCGGCACGCTCCTCTTCGGTCCGCGTGCTCGCGCGCGAGGTCGACCCGAGCCTGATCCCGCCGCGCGTGACCTGGGCCGCCGGCGGTCCGGCGAGCGCGGACAAGACCGCGGTCGCGTAGCGCGAAGCACGCCGCGAGATGACTCGGATGGCGTGCGTCGCAACATCGGCGGTATTGCTCGCCGCGGCCGTGCTGGGCGCGACGCCGCCGCGCAGGACCGTTCGCGTGATCCCGGTCGCCGGGTCGGGCCAGCGCGCGCGCGCGTTCGCCGACGTCGGCTCGCCGCGCTTCGCAACCGAGTTCTCGAACATGCTCGTCGTGCGGTTCGTGCCGAAGCCGGCCGCGGGCGATGACCGCCACGTCAAGTTCCGCTGCGTCACCGATCGCTGCGCATTCGGCGCCGCCGACCAGCCCGACCTCAAGCTCGTCGACCATCCGCTGCCGGCGGTGTACGACATCACCGTCGCCCCCGACGGCACCGCGAGCGTGCGCGTCACGCTCATGACCTCCGCCGCGGCGGGCCGGTACACCGTGCGGGCCGAGCCGGTTCCGAACGAGGGCGAGCGCGCCGTCGACGCGTCCTTCACGCTGACGACGTACTAGTGGATGCACACATTCCACGCGCCATGCACAGCGCTCGCCGCGCCGATCTGTGGAGCGGCGTCGGGGGCGCCTTGCGCGCCGGCTCGAAGTGGATCGGGTGCTGATCGTCGACGAGCGACGGCTGCCGTTGCCGCCGAGCGGCGGCAGCGGAGAGACTCTCTCGCCCGCCGCGTTTCTCGCGCGGCTGGCCGGACGTCGCGTGCTTTCGGAAGGCGAGCGCCGTGCGATCGTCCGGCGCATCGCCGCGACGCGCGATGACATCGGCATCGCGGCGCACGTGCGGTCCAGCGCGTCGTTCGCCGCGTGCGTGCTGCAGGCGATCGACGACGGTGCGGTGCCCGCGCCGTTCGAGACGCTGGCCGCGCACGTGCGGACGCTTGCCGCGTTCGCCGACGCGCTCGACGTGCGCTCGGCGCTGCAGATCGTGCTGTCGGCCGAGCCGCGCATCGAGGACGGCTCGCTCGTGGTCGACCTCGCCCTGCTCGCGAGCGCGGACGACGCGTTCGCGTGGCGTCGGCTCGCCGCACTGGCCGGCGTCCCGTTCGAGGCGGCCGACCTCGGTGCGATTCCGCGGCCCACGCTGAACGCGCAGGCCGTCGAGGGCGTGACCGCGCTGCTGCGCTTCGCCGCCCGCGAGTCGGACGCCGAAGCGCGCGCCGCCGTGACCGCTCCGCAGAGCTGCGTGCGGCCCGACGACGCGCGCGCGCTGCTCGCGGCGGCGGGCAACCGAACGACGCTGCTCGAAGCGATCGCGCGCAGCGGCGCGAGCGACGCGCTCCGTTTCGCCCACGCACTCGGCACGGTGCGCGCGGCGTACAAGACGCCCGACGCATCCGCCGCCGGCGTGCTCGCCGCAACGCTCGCGGCGTTCCCGCTGCCGTCCGAGCCCGGCGATGCGACCGCAGCGGTGCTCGCGCGCGTCGCGCGCGACTTCGACACCGCCCGGGCGTTCGCCGACGCGTGGGAAGCGGGCGACCTCATCGCCGAGCTCGACGCGGAGCTCGCGCTCGCCGTACCGCGCGCGCCCTCGGTCGACGGCGTCGCGCCGGCGGGCGCCGTGGCCGCCGAGCCGTGCGCGCCGGTCGCGATGCGAAAGGTCTCGTTCAGCGCGTCCTCGCTGAACGCGTACGCGGAATGCGCGCGCAAGTGGTGGTTCCGCTATGCGTGCGCAGCGGTCGAGGACCGGGGCTCGTCGGCGTCGTTCTATGGTATCGCGTTCCATGCGGCGCTCGAGGACTTCCACGGCGTGCACGTGCGCTTCGACGGCGTCGAACGCGACGCGCTCGCCTCGTTCCTGGACGGCTGCGTCGTCGCCGCGTTCGATCGCCATCGCACGCGCTTCGACGCGCCGGTCGAGTTCGAGCTGCAGAAGCGCCGCGCGCGCCGCACCGCGAAGCGCTATCTCGCGTGGCTGCTCGAGCGCGCGCGCCGCGCGCCGTTCGAGGTGATCGGCTGCGAGACCGCGACCGACGTCGAGCTGGGCGGACACCGCTTCGTCGGCTACATCGACCGCCTCGACCGCGACGACCGCACGGGAACGGTCACGGTCGTCGACTACAAGACGGGCGCGATCGCGATGAGCGCGGGCGAGTACCTCGCCGACGTTCGAGCGTTCCGCGAGTTCCAGCTGCCGTTCTACTACTGGGCGCGCACCGCGGCCGGCGACGTCGTGTCGCGGCTCGCGCTCGTGCCGCTCAAGGACGCGCTGCTCGAGGTAGCGCCGATCGAACTCGAAGTCGTCGCGCGCGGGCGCCCGCTGCCGGGCGCCGACCGCGTCGGCGAGATCGGCGTCGCCGAGCTGGAGCGCGCGCGCGAGCGCATGATCGCGCTCGCCTCGGAGCTCGCGTCCGGAACGCTCACGGCCTTTCCGGCGACGGACGATCCCGCTGCGTGCCGCTACTGCGCGTACGCGGATGCGTGCCGCGAACGCCCGCTCGCGCTCGAGGAGCGCTTCGCACGATGAACCCCGCCGTCGCCGTCCTCGCACTCGAGCGCGCGCTGGCGCTGCCGGCGGAGCACGCGCTCATCGCGTTCTGCGGACCGCCGACCAGCGGCAAGACCGACGCGCTCGTGCGCCGTTTCGCCGCGCTCGTCGCCGCGGATCCCGAGCTCGCCGGCGCGGCGATCGTGACGGCCGCGCGCGAGGACGGCGCCCGCGCGCTCGCGGAGCGCATCGCGTCGGCGACGGGCGTCGCGGTGCGCGGCGAGACGCTCGACGCGCTCGCGTTCGAGCTCCTGCGCGCGCACCCGCTCGAAACCGGACTCGCACTCGACGTGGAGCGCATCGACCCGCTCGACGCGGAAGAGATCTTCGAACGCGCGGCCGCGCCTTTGTTCTCCGCGGAGTGGAGCGACTGGCTCGGTCCCGAGGTCGATCCGGAGATCGCCGGGCTGCGCATGCCGAGCCGGTTCGCGGCCGCCGCGCTGCGGCTGATTCGCAAGCTGCGCGAAGCCGGCATCGACGACGAGACGTTTCTCGCGAAGGCGCAGCGCGGCGCGACGGCGTTCTACGCGAACCCGCCGAACTTCGCCGCGCCCGCGCTCGTCGCCGCGACGAAGGACGAGCACCGCGGCGCGCTCGCCGTCGACGCATCGGAGCTCGATCGTCAGCGGCGCCGCGAGCTCGATCTGGCGAAGATCCTCGCCCGCCTCCACCGCGCGTACGCCGACGAGCTCGTGCGGCGCGGGTGCTTGACGGCGAGCGACGCGCTGGTCGAAGCGACGCGGCTGCTGGAGAACCGCCCGGCGATCGCGCGCGCGCTGCGGCGCCGGCTGCGCGCCGCGTTCGTCGACGACGCGCACGACCTCTCGCCGGCATCGCTGCGGTTTCTGCGTGCGCTGTTCGGCGACGCGCTCGACGGCGTCGCGGTCGCCGGCGATCCCGCCGCCGCGACCCAGACCTTCGCCGGCGCGCGACCGGAGCGCGTGTTCGGCCGCGCGGCGACGATCGTCACGCTGGAACCGCGCGGGCTGCCGCCGCAGATCGCGGCCGTCGCGCGCGCGATCGCCCACGGCGACCCGGCACGCCCGATCCCGCGCGGCGATGCGGTGCGCGTGCTGCGCGCGAGCGATCGCGCCGCCGAGGCCGAGATGGTCGCGGAGCGGGTAGCCGCGCTGATCGCGCGCGGCACGCCGCCCGCGCGGATCGCGGTCGTCCACCGCACGCTGCGCACGCTCGCTTCGTTCGAGCGCGCGCTCGTCGAGCGCGACATCCCAGTCGCGCTCGCCGGCGATCCCGCGCTGTTCGAGCGTGCCGACGTGCTCGACGCCCTCGCGCTCCTCTGGGTCGCGGCCGATCCGTTCCGGCACGCGTGGACGCTGCGCGCGCTGCAGGCGCCGCTGCTGCGGCTCTCCGACGCGTCGATCGCGATCCTGTGCGGAGAGCCCGCCGACCCGCAGCCCGCGCTGTTCGAGCTGCCGCAGGATGCGTCCGGTGACCGCCGCTGGGACCGCAAACGCGACGTGCGCCTCGGCACGAACGTCGTGCGCGGCGACCGCGACGCCGACCTCTCGGACGAAGCGCATGCGCGCGTCGCGGCGTTCCGCGAACGGCGCGCGCGCTGGAGCGGATGGCTGCACGCGACGGACGTCCCCACCGCCGCGCGCGCGATCGTCGAGGACGGGGGCCTGCTGCTGCCGCGCGCCGGCGAGACTGCTGCGCGCGCGCGCCTGCGCGCGTCGCTGATCGACCGCGTCCTCGCGCTGATCGCCGTGCGCGCGGCGCGCCATCCGGGCGACGATCTCGCCGCGTCGCTCGCGTACTGCGCGCGACTGGCGCATGCGGAGAGCGGCCCCGAGATCGCGGAAGATCGCGACGACGCGGTCACGATCGCGGCCGTCGACCGTGTGCTGAGCCGGCGCTTCGAGCACGTGCTCGTCGTCGACGCGCGCGCCGGTGCGTTCCCGCCGTATTACGTGCCGGACGCGTTCCTGTTCAGCACCACGTACGGCATGATCCCGAAAGAGTGCGCCGGCGATGCGACCGCCGCGCGGACGGCGAAGTTCACGTGGTACGAGCACCACGCGAAGCCGCGGGCCGCGTGGGTGCGCGAGCAGCGGCGCGTGTTCGCCGCCGCGCTGGCGCGCGCCGACGCGCGCGTGACGGTCTCCGCGAGCGGGCGGCCCACGCGCGGGATCGCGGCGCCGGAATTCGCGGCGGAGGTCGCGGCGCTGCTGCAACCGCGCGAGGGCGAGCCGGGCGTTTGACGCCCGCCGGCGTACGCATCGCCGTGCTCGCGCCCGGCGAGTACGTGCGCGACGTCCTGCCGCGCTCGCACGCGCTGTGGGCCGGCGCGCGCACCTTCGAGCAGTACGTCGCGGAGTTCGAGACGGCCGCAGCGTCGGCGTGGGGACGCCGCCGCTTTCGCACCGTCGGGCTGCGCGTCGAGGGTGAGCTGGTCGCGTCGTGCAAGCGGTACGAACGGCTGCTGCGCTGCGGCGAGCGGCGGTATCGCGCCGCCGGGATCGGCGCGGTCTTCACGCCGCCCGATCTGCGGGGCCGCGGCTACGCGACGGCGCTGCTCGGCGCGTTCCTCGACGCCGAGCGCGCGGCGGGCACCGACCTCGCATATCTGTTCAGCGACATCCATCCCGCGTTCTACGAGCGGCTGGGATTCACGGCGCTGCCGTCGCGCACGATCTCGCTGCGCGCCGACGCACTGCCCGGCGACCGCGTCGAGGTCGCGGCGCTCGGCATGCACGACGAGGGCGCGATCCGCCGCGCGTTCGATGCGCTCGACGCGCGCCGTCCGTTCGCGCTCGTGCGCACGCCGCTCGACTGGGAGTGGCAGCGAATCCGCGCGGCATCGCGCGAGCACGCGGGCGGCGACGTGCGCCTCGGCGTTCGCCGCGGGCGCACGCTGGTCGCCTACGTCGCGGGCCGCCGCGTGCCGGATGCCGACGCGTTCGTGCTCGACGAGCTCGCGTTCGTGCGCGACGCCGACCGCGATCTCATCGCGCCGCTGCTGCGCGCCGCCGCGGGGGATTTGCGAACCGTGCGCGGCTGGCTGCCGCCGGCGGTCGCGCGCGACGCACTGCGCCGCGGGGCGGTGCGCGCGCGGCGCGGCGCCGTCGCGATGACGCTGCCGCTGAGCCGAACGTTTCGCGCGGCGTTCTGGCGCGCGAAGCCCGCAGCGGCGAACGACGCGGATCCGTGCTGGAGCACGGACCACATCTGAAGGCACCCGCCGCCGACACGGTCAACGCCGCAGCCGAACCCGTCGGTGACGCTGCGTTCCTGGAGGACGGCATGACCTCGAGCGCTCCCGCCTTGCGCCTTCACTCCGTGATGCTCGGCGTCACCGACGTCGAGAAGTCCCTCGCGTTCTACACCGAGCGACTCGGGTTCGCGCTGCGCGGGCGCTTCGAGGACTTCGCATTCCTCGACGCCGGCGGAACGACGCTCGCCCTCAGCGGCGGCCTCGCGCGCGCGCGTCCGCCCGTCGCGGCGCCGGTCGAGATCGTCCTCGCCGTCGACGGCGTGCGTGACGCGTCTGACGCGCTTCGCGCGCGCGGCATCGAGTTCGCCGGCGAGCCCCGCTCGATCGACGGCACGAATCACGTCGCGAACTTCGCAGACCCGGACGGACATCTGCTCTCGCTCTACGGTCCGCCGTAGCGCTCGGCGCTACGACGCCGGCGCCGCGACGACGATCGCGATCGCGTGCGGGCCGCCGTAGCAATAACCGCCGGCGTTCCACGGCACAGGCGCGTACGCCGCGCCGCCCGCGTTCGCGGGGCGCACCGCGACGCGGTACCTGCCCGGCGTCGCCTCGACCCGCAGCCACCAGCGGCCCCACGCGTTCGGGCCGTCGTCGTAGCGCACGTCCGCGTCGCCGGCGTGCACGCCGTCGATCTCGACGCGCACCCGCGCCGGCGCCGGCTCGCCGTACGCGACGCCGTGCAACTCGAAGGCCGGCGCGACGCGCGCGCCGTCGTCCGGCGAGGCCACGATGGCGATCGGCGCGGGCGTCTCGATCGTCCGCAACGTGCCGTTCGCGTCCGGGATGCGGTAGTCGTTGACCATCCAGTGACCGCGGTCCGGCTCGCGCGCGAGCGTGATCCGCCGCAGCCACTTCATCGCGTGGTTGCCCGTCCAGCCGCCGACGATCAGCCGCGCCGGACCGCCGTGCTCAGCCGGGATCGGCGCGCCGTTCATGGTGTCCGCGACGATCGTCGCTTCGTCGAGCGCGCGTTCGATCGGAAGGCTGCGGCGGAACGGCGGCCGCCGCTGGTCCGGCGCGGCGTCGAGCCCGTCGAACACGACGTGCGGCGCGTCGCCGCCGATCGCTCCGCACGACGCGAGCACGTCGCGCAGCCGCACGCCGTCCCAGCGCGCCGTCGAGATCGCGCCGAAGCCCCACCGCAGTCCGGCCGGTACCGGATCGAACCCCCTACGTCCGTTGCCCGAGCACGCCAGCGTCACGACCGCGGACGTACGCGGCATCGCGCGCAGATCGTCGAGCGAGAGCCTGCGGACCTCGCCGTCGATCCCGGCGATCTCGAGCCGGTACGTGCGCGGATCGACGTGCGGCGTCACGCGCGCGTGGCTGCGCACGAAGAACACGTCGTTCGGCGTGAGACGCTCCAGCAGCGCGGCGAGCGGCGTCTCGCGCGCGACGTCGGAACGCTGCCCCATCAGAACAGGCGCAGCTCGCGCGCCGGCTCTTCCGTCAGCGACGCGACGCGCGTGCCGAGCAGGCGGATCGGAACGCCGCGCAGTCCCGCGCGATGCCAGCACCACAGCGCCGCGTCGTGAATCGCGTCGGCGTCGTTCGTCGCCACCGCGAGCGACGTCTGGCGCCCCGTCACGGTGTGGTCCGCGCGCTTGATCTTCACGCCGACCGTTGCGCCGCGCAGCTGCGCGCGCTGCAGGTCGGTCGCGAGCTCGTCGGCCTGCGCGCGCAGCAGCGCGAGGATGCGCGGCTCGTCGCGCTCGTCGTACTCGAACGTCTCTTCCGTCGAGATCGACTTGCGCTCGCGGGACGTGTCGACGGTGCGATCGTCGATGCCGCGCGCGAGGTCACGGTAGAACGTTCCGCTGCGGCCGAACAGCTCGAAGAGCCGCGCATCGTCGAGCGCCGCGACGTCGCCGATCGTGCGCAGGCCCGCGGCTTCCAGCCGCGGCTGCGTCTTCGGGCCGATGCCCCACAGCCGGCCGACCGGCATCGGCGCGAGGAACGAGGGTTCGGTGCCCGGCTCGACCACGGTGAGGCCGTCGGGCTTGCGCGCGTCGCTCGCGATCTTCGCGACCATCTTGCCGGATGCGACCCCCGCGCTTGCGGTCAGGCCGACCTCGTGGCGAATCCGCGCGCGCACGCGCTGCGCGAACGCGACGGCGGCGTCCAGATCGGCGGTCTCGCCCAGGACCGCCGACGGATCGACGAACGCCTCGTCGAGCGAAAGGCCTTCGACGGCGCGGCCGTCCTCGCCGAAGATCGAGAACACGCGCGACGACGCCTCGCGGTACGCCGTGAAGTCGGGGGGCACGACCGTGAGCTGCGGACACAGCTCGAGCGCGCGGTAGAGCGGCATCGCGGAGCGCACGCCGAACGGCCGCGCTTCGTACGAGGCGGTCAGCACGACCGCGCGCCGCGAGCGGCCCGACACCGCGAGCGGCACGCCGCGCAGCGACGGATCGTCACGCTGCGCGACCGACGCGTAGAACGCATCGAGATCGAAGTGGACGAGCGTGGCGGGTTTACTCCGGGACGACGTCGTCCAGCTGCGTGCCTTCCGTGAACGAGAGCGCGACCTTGCCGTCCGCCGTCGCGCGCACGACCTCGCCGATGACTTCGCGCTCGCGGCCGTCCGCGCCCGTCACGGCCACGCGCAGCCGTGCGCCCTCCGGCGCGGTGCGCGCGACGATCAGCATGCCGCGGCGCGAGATGTTCTCGGTGGTTCCGCGCACCGGCGTCCCGTCGGGTCCGCGGTACACGACGGGAAGGCGGATCGCGATCCGCTTCGCCGCCCGTCGTTCAGCGCCGTCGCTCACGGTGGTCCTCCCTCATCGCGCGACGCCGAGGACGCCGTCGACCACGGCTCGCAGCGTCGCGAAGTTGCGCAGATCGTCGGCTTCCTCGCCGGGCGTCTCCAGTATGGCGATCTTCCCCACAGCGGCCGGGTGCGCGACGATCGATCGGAACCCCTCGATCCCGATGCGGCCTTCGCCGATGTGCCAGTGCCGGTCGCGGTGTCCGCCGAGCTCGATCTCGGTGTCGTTGAAGTGGAACATCACGACGCGGTCTAGGCCGATCTCGCGGTCGACCAGCTCGAAGAAGCGGGCCACGCCGTCCCGGGAGTCGATCGCGTAGCCGGCCGCCCACGTGTGCGCGGTGTCCAAGCACACGCGCAGGTTCGGATGGCCGATCGTGCGGATCAGGGCACCGAGCTCCTCCATCGTGCCGCCGCACAGCTGCCCGGCGCCCGCGCTGTTCTCCATCACGAGGAACACGCGCGGATCGATCTCGGCCAGCGCGCTCTCGAGCGCGTCGACGACGCACGCGAAGCCCGCGCTGCGGTCGCGCTTGCCGTACGAGCCGAGGTGCGTGTTGACGTAGGCGACGTCTCCGGCGGCCGCGATCGCGAGATCGTTCTTCAGCAGCTTCAGCGAGTTCGCGACCGTCTTGCCGTCTTCGCTGGCGAGGTTGATCAGGTACGACGTGTGGATCGCGCACGGCCCCATGCCGGCGGCCGCGCGCGCGGCGGCGAAACGCGCGAGCGCCGGCGCGTCGATCGCGCCCACGCGATACGTCTTCGGATTGCCCCCGAAGAACTGCATCGCCGTGCAGCCCAGCTTGCGCGCGTACGCGACGGCGTCGTCGTAGCCGCTGCCGACGCGCACGTGCGAGCCGATGCGCACGACGGCTACACCCGCCCGAAGTAGATGTAGTGCAGCGTGCGGACCGCGAGCGGCGCCTCGGGCGCGCCGTGCGCGCGCAGCAGCCGTCCGCGCAGCGCGTCGATCCATGCGCTCGTCCGCGCGCCGTACGCGGTCCGCAGCTCTTCGCGCACCGACTCGAGCGTGATCCAGCCGTCGACGGTCGTGCGCACGACGGATGCAACGGTGCGCACCGCGCGTTCCGCGAGCGCCGCCGCGTAGAACGCGCGGAAACCGCCGCGCAGCGGCTCCGGCACGGGCTCGAGCCCGAGGTCGTGCGTCGCAGCCGCGCGGTGGCCGAGAATGTCGGACTCCGTCGAGAGCGTGCGCCACCAGATCGCGAGCGTGCCGCCCGTGCGCACGACGCGCGTGAGCTCGGCCATCGCGGCCGTCGCGTCGAAGCAGTGGAAGGCATCACCGCACACGGCCGCGTCGAACGCGCCCGCCGAGAACCGGAGCGACTCCGCGCGTCCCGTCACGAGATCGGCGCCCGGCAGGCGCTTGCGCGCGAGCGCGAGCATCGCGGGCGAGGAATCGACGCCGGTCACGCGCGCGCCGGCGCGCGCGAGCGGCTCGCTGGAGAAGCCCGTCCCGCAGCCGGCGTCGAGCACGCGAGCATCGGGCACGATTCCGGCCGTGCGCAGGGTCTCGAAGAGCTCGGGCGGCGGCGGGAACCAGGCCGCGTCGTATTCAGCGGCGAGGTCGGCGTACGGGTCGGTGAGGACGGCCACGCGCCACGCTTATCGGCGGCGGCCGAAATTGAATTGACGGGCCCGCATGCCGGCGGGCATGAACGTCTTGGCGCGGCCGGTCGGCATCGCGCGCGAGGGGTTCTTCTCGAAGGTCGTGCCCGTGAGCAGGACGGCGTCGGACGGCCGCTCGCGGCGTCCGACACGCCCGATCAGCTGCTCGATCTCGGACTCGCCGAACGCATCCGAGTCCGTGATCACGATCAGGTCGGCGGCCGGAATGTCGATCCCCGAACCGATCAGGTTCGTCGCGGCGAGCACCGCGGGCGACTTCGCGCGGAAGCTCGACATCATCGCGATGCGCGTGCCGGCCTCGTTGACCTTGATGCCGCGGCGCCGGTACCGTTTGCTCTGCTCGCTGGTGTCCGCCATGTCGCCGCGCAGCTGCTCGACGTCGATGCCGTAGGTCTGCTCGAGCCGTTCCGCGAGCCGCGGGACGTCACCGCGCGTGCGGCCGATGACGAAGATGCGCGACCCGCGCGCGAGATGTTCGCGGATCAGCGCGTCGGCGCGCGACAGCTGCTCCGCGGGCGGCTCGCCCCACACGCCCTCGACCTTGTGCACCTTCGTCGGCAGCACGTCGAAGGGCATCTTCTTCATCGTCACGACGTGGTCGAGCGCGCCGATGCGGTCGAGGAAGCGGCGCAGCTCGTCCGGCGTCGCGCTCGCGAAGAGCATCGGACAGTCGAGATCCTGGAGCAGCCGCAGGTGCTCGCGCTCGTCGAACGCGTTCACGTCGTCGACGACGAGCAGCTCGGCTTCGTCGATGATCTGCCAGTGGCGGTCGATCGTGAGCATCATCGCCGATCCGACGACGACGTGCACGTCGCCGCTCTCGACCGCCGCTTCCACCGCGCGGCGATCGCCCGGCGCCGCGCCGCCGTGGATCTGGCCGACGCCGATCCCCGTTCCGGCAAGGCGGTCGGTGAAGTACGTGACGTGCTGGCGGATCAGGTCGCGCGTCGGAGCGAGGATGACGATGTAGCCGCCGGTCTTGAGAATCGTGTCGACGGCGACGCGCAGCATGACCTCGGTCTTGCCGGAACCCGTCGGCGCCTTGAGCAGAAACTCGAAATCGCCGGCGTCGAGGCCGGCGACGAGGGCGTCGACCGCTTTGCGCTGGTCCTCGGTGAGGGCGAACTCCTCGCCCGGCTGGATCAGCTCGTGGGCCAGCGCGACTCGCTGGCAGTTCCGGTCGACGGCGGCCCACACGTCGGCGGGCACGAAGGTCGAGGGTGCGGCTAGACCGCTGATGGCATGGGCTCCGTTTCTGATGCGATGATGTCCTGTTCCCCAACCTCGTCCGGGGAGACCGGGGTTTCCGGCGGAGCCGCGACGGTCGGGATCGGCAAGGCCAGCTCGACGGGCACGGCGGCGTCGACGTCGATCGGGGGCAGCTCCTCGAGCGCCCGCAGCCCGAAGGCCTCGAGAAACTCGGCTGTCGTCTTATAGAGCATCGGCCGCCCGGGGACGTCCTTGCGCCCGGACTCGACCAGGAAGCGCCGGTCGACGAGCGTCGCGATCACCGAGTCGGCCGAGACGCCGCGGATCCCCTCGATGTCGCCCTTGGTGACCGGTTGCATGTAGGCGGCGATGGCGAGCGTTTCGAGCGCGGCCGGCGAGAGGTTGCTCTTCGGCGGGAGCAGGTACGCCTCGACCGCCTCGCGCGCCTCGGGCGAGCTCGCGAAGCGGTACCCGCCCGCGATCTCGCGCAGCACGACGCCGCGGTGCGCGAAGTCCTCGTCGATCTTCTGCAGCGCGACCGTCACCTCGCGCTCCTCGGCGCCGGTGATCTTGGCGAGGGTCTTGATCGAGAGCGCCTCGGAGGCGACGAAGAGCAGCGCCTCGATCGTGCGCTGCAGGTGACCGGTGTCGACGAGCTCAGGCTGCATGATGTTCCGTGGCCGGGAGGAGGGCGATGTCGCCGAAGGGCGCGTCCTGCGCGACCTGCACGCGCGCACGGCGCACGAGCTCGAGGATCGCGAGGAACGTGACGATCACGGCGACGCGGTCGAGCCCGGCGCAGAGCTCGAAGAACGACGCGCGCCCGTTCCGCCGCACCGTGCGCGCGACCGCCTCCATCTGCTCGACCAGCGAGACGCGCTCGCGGACGATCGTGCGCTTCTCGGGCTTCGCGGCGCGCAGCGCGGCGGCGAGCGCGCCGGCCAGCTTCGCGGCGTCGATGCGATACCGCTGCACGAAGTCCGCGGTCGGATCGCCGCCGTCGGCGCGCAGGTAGAACGCGGACGCCTCGGCGGCGCGCGCCTTGAGCTCCCGGCCCGCGTCGCGGTACTTCGAATACGCGATCAGCCGCTCGCGCAGCCGCGCCTCGATGGAGTCGGCGGACTCCTCGCCTTCCGGAATCAGTTCGACCGGGATCGGGGGCAGCAGTGCCTTCGACTTCAGGAAGACGAGCGTCGACGCGACGACGAGGTAGTCGGCCGCGAGCTCGACGTCGAGCGACTGCATCGCCTGGATGTACGCGAGATACTGATCCGCGACGAGCGCGAGCGGCACCGTCGCGATGTCGAGCTGGCGCTCTTTGACGAGGTTCAGCAGCAGGTCGAGGGGGCCGTCGAAGACGTCGAGAGAGACGCGAAGGCCTCGCTCATCCAAGGGCGCTGGTATCCCTCGTGACGGGGCCCGCGGCGACGACCTCCAGCTCGAAGATCCCGCCGCCTTCTTGCTCGAGCCACTCGAGGCCGAGGTCGACCAGGCGCTTCTCGTTCACGTACTTGAGCGCGCGCTTCGCCGCCTTGATCTCGAACCACCGCGCCTCGTCGACCTCGTGGTCGTGGTTCGCCGTGTCGCCCGAGAGATAGCGCATCAGGTAGAAGTGGACGGCCTTCTTGTGCTTGGTCCGGTTCAGGTAGAACCAGTACGAGATGTCGGACAGCTTCGAGAGGATCTCGGCCCAACAGCCGGTCTCCTCGCGGACCTCGCGCAGGGCCGCCTGCTCGTGCGTCTCCCGGGGCTCGACGTGGCCTTTCGGCAGGGACCAAACACGCGGCTCGCCTCGCCCGATCAGGAGGGCTTCCAAGCCGTTTCCGTTCCGACGCAGCACCAAGCCGCCGGCGGACACTTCGTATTTGATCCGCATGGTGTTTCCCGAAAGACGGTTTCAGCCCGGCAAACGCGGGCTGGTATCTCTAGTATAGCGCGGGCTCCCAAGAAGGACGGTCGCCGCTCGCCCGCTCCTAGAGGTCGACGAAAGCCCGGATCGGCATGCGGGTCATGTCCGGCCGCTGGGCCGTCATTCCCGCCGCGTCGGCGAGCAGCGAGGGGCCCCCCGCGGCGGCCGCAGGCGCGCTCGGACGCCCGCCGGCGGCGACCGTCACGTCGGCCGAGCCGCTGGGCCCGCGGGCTGCCGCGTACCGGCGCGCCGGGGCGAACGCGACGGCCGCGGGCGGCGGCGCCGGCCGCCGTTCGGCTTCGCGCCGCGCGACGATTGCGTGCGCCGCGCGCGGGGCGGCGGTCGCCGGCGACGGCGGCTGCGCGGGCAGCGCGCCGGCGGGCTTGGCGGTCGAGGGCGCTCGCAGCGCGAGCTCCAGCCGCCGCTTCCGCGGCGGCCGGTGCGCGACCCGATGGCGCACGATGACGGCACGGGCGTGCGCGGCCGCGTGCGCGGACGGCTCGCGGGAGGCCGGCGCCGGCCGCGCGCCCGGAACGGCCAGCACGGCGGCCGCCGCGACGGCCAGCGCCGCCGCCGACGCGATGCCGAGGCAGGCCGCGCGCAGCAGCGGCGAACGGTGGGGGACCGGCCGCAACAGCCGCTCGACGCGGATCGCAACGTGCGCTCGGCGCGCGGCGAACGCGGGCGCCGACGCGCGTCCGGCGGAACCGGCGAGCCGCAGCAGGCACGCCGCGTAGTCGCGCCAGCCCATCGCGCCCGCCGCCTGCTCGTCGCTGGCGAGCTCGCGCTCGAGATCGAGCGCGTTCGCCAGAACCCACAGTCCGGGCATCCACCACGCGACCCGCACGACGGCGCTCTGCAGCGCCTTGGCCCAATCGTCGCCGCGAGCGAGGTGCGCGCATTCGTGCGCCAGGACCGCATCCCACTCGCGCGCGTCGACGCGGTCGCGGAAATCGACCGGCACGAGCACGGCGGGATGCAGGTAACCGACCGCCGTCGGCGTGCCGACGGCCCGCGACGATCCCAGCACCGCGCCGCGGACGCCGAGCCGCCCGAGTTGCGTCGCGGCGCCCTTCACGCGGCGCAGCCGGACGACGTCGAGGCCGAGCCCGCCGAGGAGCACGGCCGCGATCGTCGCCGCGCCGGCGAGGATCGCGACGGCGGACGCGGCGCCGGCGTGCGCGGCCGCCGGATGCATGGCGGTACCGTAGCCCGTGCGGGTCAGCGAGACCGCGAGCGCGAGAGGCCCCAGTGCGGCGACGGCCGCGAACGCGCCGGCGAGCACGCGGTAACGCAGCGCTGCGCGCGCGAACGGCCTCGCGGCCAGCAGCGCCGCGCCGGCGAGCGGGACGCTGGCGAGCGCGGCGGCGAGCGCCGCCGCGACGACGAGCCCGGCGCTCAGCCGCGGTCGTCGAGCAGCGCGCGCAGGCGGCGCTCCTCGTCCGCGGTCAGCCGCTCGGAGTCGAGCAGGTTCAGCATCAGCGCGCGCGGCGAGCCGTCGAAAAAGGTCGACAGCACGTTCTCGATCACCGAGCGCCGCGCGGCGTCACGCTCGACGCGGGGCTTGTAGACGTTCGCCTTGCCGCGCGTCGTGTGCCGCACATAACCCTTGCGTTCCAGGATGCTCAGCGTCGAGAGCACGGTCGTGTATGCGATCGGCCGGGCCTCGAGGCGCGCGTGCACCTCCGCGACCGTCGCCGAGCCGAGGTCCCACAAGATGTTCATGAGACGGTACTCCGCCTCGGTGAGCGTCGGCGTCGGGCGCCTGGCCATGCGCGAGCCGTTCGGCGCCACCTCCGCATTCTCCGCGAGGTCCGGTCAGGCCGTCGCGAGCCAGGCGTCGACGCGACGTTCCAGCACGTCGAGCGGCAGCGAGCCCGCGCCCAGCACGACCTCGTGGAACTCGCGCACGTCGAACCGCGCGCCCAGCTTCGACTGCGCGCGCGCCCGCAGCTCGAGGATCTTCAGCTGGCCGACCTTGTACGCGCACGCCTGACCGGGATCCGTGATGTAACGGTCGATCTCGTTCACGACGTCGAGCTTCGTCTTGGCGGCGTTGTCGAGGAAGTACGCGATCGCGCGGTCGCGCGACCATCCGAACGCGTGCATCCCCGTGTCGACGACGAGCCGCACCGCGCGCCACATCTCGTAGCTGAGCGCGCCGAGCTTGTCCTTCGCGCCGTCATAGACGCCGATCGCGTCGCCGAGCGACTCCGCGTACAGGCCCCAACCCTCCGAGTACGCGACGTAGTACGCCGCACGGCGAAAGTCCGGCAACGCGCCGAGCTCCGCCGACAGGCCGAACTGCAGGTGATGCCCCGGCACCGACTCGTGCAGCGTGAGCACCGGCATCTCGTAGATCGGGCGCTGATCGGGCCGATACAGGTTGACGCAGTACGTGCCTGCGCGCGAGCCGTCGAGCGCGAGCGGCTGGTAGTACGCGGTCGTCGTATCCGGCGCGATCGCGTCGGGAATCGGCGCGACGCCGTACGGCGTGCGCGGCAGCACGCGGAAGAAGCGCACGAGCTCGGGATCGATCCGCTTGGCGAGCGCGCGGTACGCTTCGAGCAGCGACGGCGCGTCCGGGTGATAGTTGCTGCGGTCCTCGCGCATCGCGCGAAAGACGTCGGCCAGCGATCCCGCATACCCCGTGCGCGGCGCGACGGACGCCATCTCGGCGCGGATGCGCGCCACCTCGCGCACGCCGAGCGCGTGGATCGCCTCCGCGCTCATCGTCGTCGTCGTGTTCACGCGCAGCAGGTACGCGTAGATCGCTTCCCCGTTCGGCACGTGGCCGACACCGACGCCGGCCGGCGCGGCCGGCAGGTACTCGCTCTCGATGAACGCGCGCAGCCGCCGCAGCGCGGGCATCACGCCGCTCGCGATCGACGCGCGGCCGCGGTCGCGCAGGCGCGCGGCGTCGGCCGCGGGCACGCTCGCCGGCACGCTTCGGAACGGGGCGAAGAACGGATGCTGCTCCGGCGCGACGAGCTGGCGATCGATCTGCGCGGGCACGCGTTGCATGACGATGCGCGGCCAGAGCATGCGCCGCGCGACCGCCTCGCGCAGCACGGCGATCGTCGCGTCGACCTTGCGCGGCCACGCGTCGATGCGCGCGGCCCAGTTCGCATAGTCCTGCGCGTTCGCGAAGCGGAGGTTGTCGACGATCGCGACGTCGGTCTGCACGCCGCCGCGCTGGTTGAGCGCGAACAGGTACATCTTCAGCTCGGAGGCGCGGATCGTGTCGCGCAGCTGCTGCGCGAAGAGGTCGCGGTTGAGCCGTCCGGTCTCGGACAACTGCGCCGAATCGAAGCGCGCGAGCTGCACGAGCGCCGCGCGCGCGTCCGCCGCTTCCGCGGCGGCGGCGGCTTCGGACGGGTCGCTCCAGCGGTCGTCGTACGCGTGGTCGCCGTCGGTGGACGCCGCTTCGGGATAGCGGCGGTGGTACGCGCGCCATTCTTCCGCGAAGAACGCGTCGAGCGCGGCGTCCTGCGGCGCGGGCGCCGCCGTCGCGGGCGATGCGGAGCTCGGGCCGATCGCGAGCGCACCGGCCGCGGCCGACGCGTTGCGCAGCACGTCGGCGCGCTTCACGGCGCCGCGGTCGGCGCGGGCCGCCAGCGCAGGTCCGGCTGCCGGGCGGCGCGCGTCTCGTCGACGCGTCCGACCGCGGTGTTGACCGGCGTCTCGAGCACGCGTTGCGGGTCGGCGTGCGCGGTCGCGACGATGTCGCGCAGGTCCGCGACGAACCGGTCGAGCGTCTCCTTCGACTCGGTTTCCGTCGGCTCGATCATCATGCACTCCGGCACGATCAGCGGAAAGTACACCGTCGGCGCGTGATAGCCGCGGTCGAGCAGCGCCTTCGCGATGTCGAGCGCGCGCACGCCGGTCTCACGTTTGAGCGATTGCGCCGAGGCGACGAACTCGTGCCGGTTGATCTCGTCGTACGGAACGTCGAGCACGTCGCGCAGCCCGACGCGCAGGTAGTTCGCGTTCAGCACCGCCAGCTGCGACACCCTCGCCAAGCCATCGGCGCCGTTCGCGTAGACGTACGCGAGCGCGCGCACCATGTGCGCGAAGTTCGACCAGAACGACCGCATCGGGCCGATCGAGTCGGGGCAGTCGAAGTCGAGCGCGAAGGTGAGCTCGGCGCCGTCGCGCCAGCCCGTCGCCGCGCACGGCGCCCCGCCGGCGTCGAGCGCGCGAACGACCGGCGTCGGCAGGAAGTCGACCAGGTGCGCGGCGACGCCGACGGGGCCGGCGCCGGCGCCGCCGCCGCCGTGCGGAATCGTGAACGTCTTGTGCAGGTTGAGGTGCATCAGGTCGAAGCCCATGTCGCCCGGCCGCGTGTTGCCCATCAGCGCGTTCGCGTTCGCGCCGTCGTAGTACATCAGGCCGCCGGCCGCGTGCACGACGTCGGCGACTTCGTGGATCCGCGGCTCGAAGAGTCCGAGCGTGTTCGGGTTCGTCATCATGCAGACCGCCGTATCGGGGCCGGCCGCCGCGCGCATGTCGTCCGGGTCGACGCGGCCGCGCGCGTCCGACTTGAGCGAGCGCACCTTGTAGCCGACCATCGCCGCGGACGCCGGGTTCGTGCCGTGCGCCGTGTCCGGCACGATGACGACATTGCGGTGCGCCTCGCCTCGCTTCCCGAAGTACGCCTTCGCGATCAGCAGCGCGGCGAGCTCCGCATGCGCGCCCGCGGCGGGGTTCAGCGAGAACGCCGTCATCCCGAACAATGACGCCAGCGCGCGCTCGAGCTCCCACATCACCGCCAGCGCACCCTGGGCGGCGTGGTCCGGCGCGAAGGGGTGTACGTCGCGCAGCGCGGGCACGTTCGCCATCGCGTCGTTGATGCGCGGGTTGTACTTCATCGTGCACGAGCCGAGCGGATAGAACGCCGTGTCGATGCCGAACGTCTTCTGCGAGAGCCGCGTGAAGTGGCGCACGACGTCGAGCTCGCTGTTGTCAGGGAGCGGAAGCTCGTCGCGCAGCGCGCTCGCCGGCAGCAGCTCGCGCAGCGGCGGGCCCTCGGGCAGGTAACGGTTCGCGCGCCCGTCGCGACCGGTCTCGAAGATCAGCGGCGTCTCAAACGCGGGCAGCGGCACGAGCCGGAATCTCCGAGAGCGCGGCGATGAGGCGGTCGACGTCGGCGCTCGACGTCGTCTCCGTCGCCGTCATGAGGATGCAGTCGTCGAGCTCGGGATAGAACCGTGCGAGATCGAGTCCCCCGAGGATGCGCTTCGCTTCGAGGGCGGCCAGCACGTCGCGCGCGCGGCCCGGGACGCGGATCGCGACCTCGTTGAAGACCGGCGCCGCGAAGCGCGCCGCGAAGCCGTCCAGCGCGGCGACGCGTTCGCGCAGCTCGCGCGTGCGCGCGACGTTCAGCGCCGCGCAGTCGCGCAGCCCCGTCTTGCCCAACGCGGCGAGGTACACCGTCGCGCACAGCGCGCAGTGCGCCTGGTTCGTGCAGATGTTCGACGTCGCTTTCTCGCGCCGGATGTGCTGCTCGCGCGCCTGCAGCGTCAGCACGTACGCGGTGCGCCCGGCCGCGTCCACCGATCGTCCGACGAGGCGCCCCGGGATGCGGCGCAGATGCTCGTTCGTCGCCGCGATGAAGCCCACGTGCGGGCCGCCGTACGCGACGGCGTTGCCGAACGACTGCGCCTCGCCCGCGCAGATGTCCGCGCCCCAGCGCGCGGGCGCGGCAAGCGCGGCCAGGGACATCGCTTCCGCGACCGTCGCGACCACGACCGTGCCGGTGCTCTTGATCCGCGCCGCCGCGCCGGCCGGCAGGGCGTCGATCGCGCCGAACACGTTCGGCGACTGCACGACGACCGCGGCGTACCGCTGTTCGGCGAGTGCGGCGTCCAGCGTCGCGAGATCGGTCCGGCCGTCTTCGCCGTACGGCAGCTCGTCGACGCCGAGCTCGAGCCCCGCGGCGTACGTGCGCAGCACCGCGCGGTAGTTCGGATGCACCGCGCGCGAGACGAGCACGCCCTTGCGGCCCGTCGCGTTCACGGCCATGATGGCCGCCTCGGCGAGCGCGGTCGCGCCGTCGTACACCGACGCGTTCGCCACGTCGAGGCCCGTCAACAGCGCGATGTACGTCTGCCACTCGTAGATCGCTTGCAGGTACCCTTGCGAGACCTCGGCCTGGTACGGCGTGTACGACGTGAGGAACTCGCCGCGCATCGCGATCGCCGCGACGACGGGCGGCACGTAGTGACGGTACGCGCCCGCGCCGAGAAACGACGTGTACGCCCCCGCCGTCGTGCGCCGCGCGTGACGATCGAAGCGCTCGGCGATCTCGATCTCGCTGGCACGCGGCGGGAGCTCGACCGCCTCGCGCAGCGCGATCGCGTCGGGTACGCGGAGCAGCTCGTCGAGCGACCCGACGCCGACCGCGCGCAGCATCGCGGCGACGTCGTCAGGCGTGTGCGGCGTGTACACGCGCTACGACTCGCCGAGGAGCCGCTCGTACTGCTCGGGCGACAGGAGCTCGTCGACCTGACCGACGTCGGCGAGCCGGACCCGGTAGAACCAGCCGTCGCCGTAGGGGTCGCGATTCACCGCGGCGGGATCAGCTTCGAGTCCGTCGTTGATCCCGACGACTTCGCCGCCGACCGGCGTGTAGATGTCGGACACCGCTTTGACGGACTCGACGACGCCGATGCTGTTGAACTGCGTCAGCTGCGCACCGGTGCGCGGCAGCTCGACGTAGACGATGTCGCCGAGGGACGTCTGCGCGTAGTCGGTGATGCCCACGGTCGCGACGTCGCCGTCGACCTTCACCCACTCGTGCTCTTTGCTGTAGAGAAGCCCCGCGGGTACGCCGTTCGCCATGTCGTCCCTATGCTAGTCGGCCGCGCTCGGCAAGTCCTGGCGCGGACGGTCAGGCCTTCGCCCGCTTGTAGAACGGCAGCGGCACGACGCGCGCGCGGTGACGCGTACCGCGTACCTCGATCTCGAGCTCGGCACCGTCGGCCGCCGCGGACGGCTCGAGCAGTGCCGTCGCGATGTTCGCGTTGACGGCCGGGCCGAACGATCCGCTGCGCACTTCTCCGACGCGCTCGCCGGCGGCGAAGACCGGATAGCCTTCGCGCGCAGGGACGCGACCTTCCATGAGCACGCCGGCGATGCGCGCGTAGCCGTTCGCGTCGCGCTGCGCCTGCAGCCCCTCCTTGCCCGTGAACGACGGCTTGTCGAACTTGATCGCCCACGCCAGCCCCGCTTGCAGCGGCGTAATCGTCTCGGTCAGCTCGTGTCCGTACAGCGGCATGCCGGCTTCCAGGCGCAACACGTCGCGCGCTCCGAGCCCGCAGGGTTCCAGGCCGCGCTCGCGGTTGTCCGCGAGCAGCGCGTCCCACACCGCCGTCGCTTCGTCGGAGGGAAGGAAGATCTCGAAGCCGTCCTCTCCGGTGTACCCGGTGCGCGCGATCAGGACCGCGTCGTGCAAACCGCGCACGCGCGTCTCGGCGCATCCGTAGTACTTGAGCGCCGCGAGGTCGAGGTCGACATACGGCTGGAGCAGCTCGATCGAACGCGGCCCCTGGATCGCGATCAGCGCGCGCTCGCCGTGCAAGTTGACGATCTCGACGTCGCCGGCGCGCGCCGCCGTCACGACATCCCACATCTTTTCCGCATTCGACGCGTTCACGACCAGCAGCCAGCGCACGTCGTCGAGGCGGTAGAAGATGACGTCGTCGTGCGCGCCGCCGCGCTCGTTGGTGAAGATGTTGTACCGCGCCTGCCCGGCCTTCATCGTCGCGACTCTGTTGACCGTCAGCGCGTCCGCCCAGTCGCCGACACCCGCGCCGCGCAGCGAGAACTGCGCCATGTGCGAGAGGTCGAACAGGCCCGCGCGCTTGCGCACCGCTTCGTGCTCGCGCAAAATGCTCGCGTACTGCACGGGCATCTCGAAGCCCGCGAACGGCACCATCCGCGCGCCGAGCGCGAGATGGGCGTCGTACAGCGCGGTCCGGCGCAGCACGCCGGAGGCATCGACCGTCATGCCGGGCCCGCTCCTACGCGAAGACGTCGCCGTCCTTCGCCAGCTCGCGGCGCAGGTACAGCGGCAGGCTGAAGATCCGCCGGTGCGTCTCGGCGTCGTAGAAGAAATTCTCGCCGCGCAGCGAGCGCACGTATGCGGTGATCCGCGCCGGATCGAGCGTTGCGGCGTCGACCTCGTCGCTGCACGCGATGAACGCCCAGTCGTTGTCGAACGCGGGCACGTGCGTGTAGAACGAGCGGACGCGGGCGAAGTGCGCGCGCAGCGAACGGGCCATCTTCGCGTGCAGCGCCATGTTGTGGAAGCCGGCCGTCGACGCTTGCAGCACGTACACGCCGCCGGGCGCGAGCCGCGCCCGCACGTCGCGGAACACCTCGCCGCTGAAGAGCGGGAACGAGGGCGAGTCCGCCAGCGGCTCGGTGAGATCGCTGATCACGACGCCGTACCGGTCGCGGTCTTCCTTCAAGAAGCGCAGCGCGTCGCCGACGATCACGCGCGCCCGGCTGTCTTCGAACGCGCCGTCCGACCACTCGGGCAGGTACCGCTTCGCCAGCTCGACGACCTGGCCGTCGATGTCGACCATCGTGCACCGCCGCACGGACGGGTCGCGCAACACCTCGCGCAGCGTCGCGCCCTCGCCGCCGCCGAGGATCAGAACCTCGGCCCGATCGTCGACGGCCGCCATCGCGGGGTGCACGAGCGCTTCGTGGTAGATCTTCTCGTCGGCCTGCGAGGACTGCGTGTCGCCGTCGAGCACGAGCATCTTGCCGAACGCCGCCGTACGCAGCACCGCGACGCTCTGGAAGGGCGTGCGCCCCGCGAAGTACGTCTCCTCGATCGCGTGCGCGTGCAACTCGGTCGGCGCGAACTGCTCCGTGTACCATTGATAGTGCTCGGTCTTCGGCATCGCGTGCGTCCGGTTGCACCCGCGCCCGTCGCGCCCTTCCGCACATGGAAAAGCCCGCCGGAGACCGGCGGGCTTTCGATTCTCCGTTTCGAGCTGCTAGGCCGTGGCCAGCAGCAGCTCTCGAGTGTCGTGCTCGGTGGTGACGACGTGGGTGAAGCGGTTGGGTGCCGCCTCGACGCCGCGCTTCACCTCGGTGGTCAGCATGGTCTGCGCGTCCAGCGCTTCCGCAGCGAACTCGCAAGCCGCCCACGGATCGGTGTGGTCGCCGCACGTGTAGAAGTCCATCGCGGCGTAGCCCGTTTCGGGCCACGTGTGGATCGACAGGTGCGACTCCTCGATCACCACCACTCCCGAGACGCCCTGCGGCTGGAAGCGGTGGAAGGCCGTCGTGACGATCGAGGCGTTGGCGGCGAGCGCCGCCTTCTCCATCATCGCACGAACCGCGTCGACATCGCTGAGCTTCGCGGCGTTGCAGCCGGAGAGCTCGCAGACGATGTGCGTACCGAGTGCTTTCAATTCTTTTTCCTGACTCCTCGAAGAGCTTTCGGTTGGGAGAATCCCACCTCCAGGCGTGTCGTCCGGCGTGTGCGGTACACCGTCTCGCCGTCGACCTTTCAGCGGACTCTTGCCGGCACGGCCCCCGGTGAGACCGAACGAACGTTCCGCTGCGATGGCGCGTAGGGCGCGCCGTCCCCTGACCGACTGCAGGCACCCCATGTGCATAAGGAGCGCGCACGGGGTCCTGAAGTTCGCGCCTATGGTACCCCCGGGGGTCGGCGTTGTAAATAGCCCGGTCCGCCCGGTGTGATCGGGCGGCCGAAACGCCGAACCTAGGATTGATGCACGTGACGGCTGCCGAGCCTACGGCGCGAGGCCGCACGCTCGCGCGGGCGGGCCGGCTGGAGGACGCGCTCGCCGCGTTCCTCGAGGCCGTACGCGCCGACCCTGACGATCTCGATGCCCACGTCGGCATCTACGAGGTCGCGCAGCTGCTGCGGCGCGACGAGCTGGCGCTCGAGCACCAGCGCGCCGCCATCGCGCTCGCGCCCATCCACTCGACGCCGGCGAGCGAGCGCGAGGACTACGCGCTGCTCGTCCTGTGCGCACCCGGCCCGTACACCGCCAACACGCCGGTCGACCTGCTGTTCGACGCGCGCACCGTCACGCTGCACCGCTGGTACGTCGATCCGGCCTCGCGCGCGCCTGCGCTGCCGCCGCACGACGCGGTGTTCGTCGCGATCGGGGAGTCGGACCGCGCCGCGGCCCACCTCGACGCGGCGGTGCGCTTCACCGCGGCGTGCGCGCGCCCCGTGATCAACGATCCGCGTGCGATCCGGAGGCTCGGACGCGTGCCGTTCGCGGAGGCCTTCGCTCGCGCCGCGCACGCGAGACCGGTGGTCACCACGCGCGTCGCGCGCCGGCGCTACGCCTCCGAAGGTTTTGCGACGCCCCACATCGCGCGGCCCGTCGACTCGCACGGCGGCCACGGCCTGCAGCGCATCGAGGACGACGCGCAGCGCGCGGCGTTCCTCGCGGCGAGCGAGGCGGCGGAGCTGTATGTAGCACCGTTCGTCGACTATCGCAGCGCCGACGGCTACTTCCGCAAGTATCGCATCGTCTTCGTCGACGGCGAGCCGTACCCGTTCCACCTCGCGATCTCGCCGCACTGGATGGTGCACTACTACAACGCGCCGATGACCGAGCACGCCTGGATGCGCGAGGAGGAACGCGCGTTTCTCGCGCGCATCGACGCCGTCTTCCACGGCGAGCTCGCGGACGCGCTCCGCGAGACCGCGGCGCTGCTCGCGCTGGACTACGTCGGCATCGACTGCGCGATCGACCGGGACGGCAAGCTGCTGATCTTCGAGGCCGACAACGCGCTGCTCGTGCACCTGCTCGACGATCCGGCGATGTTCGGCTACAAGCACGAGTACGTGCCGCGGATCCTCCGCGCGCTGGACGCGATGGTGCGCAATGCCCTTCGGAAAGCTCAGGATGACACGAGAGGGACGGACGACGTGAGATGAGTCTGGACCCCGATGACTGGGAGGCGTTCCGCGCGACGATGCACCGCGCGGTCGACGCGGTCGTCGACGACCTGGCGGCGGCGGGTGAGGGACCGGCGTGGCGCGCCGTGCCCGACGGGGTGAAGGACGCGCTGCTGGAGCCTCCGCCGGCCCGCGGCGAGCCGCTCGAGACGACCCTCGCGCGGTTCGACCGCCTCGTTCGCCCGTATCCCACCGGCAACCGGCACCCGCGGTTCTTCGGCTGGGTGCACGGCGCCGGGAACGCCGCCGGCGTGCTCGCCGAGCTGCTCGCCGCCGGGATGAACGCGAACGTCGGCGGGCGCGAGCACGCCGCCGTGTATGTCGAACGCGCCGTGATCGCGTGGTTCCGCGCGCTGTTCGCGTTTCCGGAAACGGCGGGCGGCGTCGTGACGACGGGAACGTCGATGGGCAACCTGCTCGGCGTCGTCGCGGCGCGCGACGCGGCGCTGGGCGCGGGCGCGCGCGCGCGCGGCGTCGCCGGCGCGCGGCTGACGGCATACGCATCCGATGCCGCGCACGACTCCGTCGCGAAGGCGATGCGCGTCGCCGGGCTCGGCGAGGCGGCGCTGCGCCGCATCGGCACGGGCGCCGCGGGCACGGTCGACGCGCAGGCGATGCGTGCGCGCATCGAGGCGGACCGGCACGACGGCGCGCGGCCCTTCCTGATCGTCGCGACCGCCGGCTCCGTCGATACCGGTGCGTTCGACCCGCTGCACGCGCTCGCGGACCTCGCCGCGCAGCAGCACCTGTGGCTGCACGTCGACGGGGCATTCGGCGCGCTCGCGATCGCGAGCCCGCGGCACGCGCACCTCACGAGCGGTATCGCGCGCGCCGACTCGCTCGCATTCGACGCGCACAAGTGGCTCCACGTCCCGTACGCCGCCGGCGTGCTGCTCGTACGCGACGAGTGCGCGCTGCACGCGGCGTTCGCGTCGTCGCCCGCGTACCTCGCGCGCGCCGAGCGCGGCGCGGCGGCGGGCGCGCCGTGGTTCGCCGACGCCGGCATCGAGCTCTCGCGCGAGTTCCGCGCGCTCAAGCTCTGGTTCACGCTGCGGCACTACGGCATCGAACGGCTCGGCGCGTCGATCGCGCGCACGTGCGACCTCGCGCGGCACCTCGCCGCCGCCGTGAGCGCGCACGACGATCTCGAGCTGCTCGCGCCGGTCACGCTCAACGTCGTGTGCTTTCGCGCGGTACGCCCGGGTCTGGATGCGGCGCAGCTCGACGCGCTGAACGAGCGCGTCGCCGTCGCGGTTCAGGAATCGGGCGCCGCGGTGCCGAGTTCGACGCGCGTCGGCGGAAAGCGCGCGCTGCGCGCGTGCATCGTCAACCACCGTACGGGCGAGCGCGACGTCGAGGCGCTCGTCGACGCGGTGCGGACGGCCGCCGCCGGAGTGCCTGCGGAAGCCGGTTCGTGAACGCCTTGCCGAACGGACCGCGACTGACGCCCGAGGAGATGACGGAGCGCGTGCGCGCCTCCCGCGGCATCGAAGCCGCCGCGCGCGGGCTGCTCCCGTGGGCGGCAGCCTTCGCGGAGGTGCCGCTGTCCGGCTTCGCGGTCGGCGCGGTCGCCGTCGGCGCGTCCGGCGCGGCGTATGCCGGAGCGAACCTCGAGTTCGCCGGCGCGCCGCTCGGCGCGAGCGTTCACGCGGAGCAGAGCGCGGTCGCGAACGCCTGGCTGCACGGCGAGCGCGCCGTCGTGGCCCTCGCCGCGAGCGCTCAGCCGTGCGGGCACTGCCGCCAGTTCCTGATCGAGCTCGGCGATGCGGACCGGCTGGCGATCTGGGCTGCCGGCGCGCCTGCGGCGACCCTCGCCGCCCTCCTGCCGGCGGCGTTCGGCCCAGCGGACCTCGGCGTTCGGGCGACGCTGCTCGCGGCGCCGACTCCGCCGCTGACGTCCGATCTCGACCCGGACGATCCGCTCGGCGGCGCCGCGCTCGAGGCGGCGCAGCGCTCGTACGCGCCGTACTCGCACGCCTACGCGGGCGCCGCGCTGCGTCTGGCCGACGGCACGATCGTCGGCGGCAGCTACGCCGAAAGCGCGGCATTCAACCCGAGCCTGCCCGCGCTGCAGTGCGCGCTGGTCGAGCGGGCGCTGTGGCGGCGGGGCGACACGCCGGTCGTCGAGGCCGTCCTCGTCGAGGCGCCCGCCCGCTCGAGCCAGCGCCGTGCCGCCGAGGCGCTGCTCGCCGCGATCGGCGGCCCGCGGCTTCGCTTCGCGGCCGCCCGAGCCGCGAGCGAGGGCCACCCTCCGCGTACGGAGGGGGTTGAAGGGAATAGTGCAGATAAGTCTGCACTATCTTGACCGGTCCGGAACGGACCGATACGCTGGGAGACCGATGGCCGCCACGACCGATGCCCTGATCGAGGAGTACCGACACGGGTTCCACGATCCCGAGGACAAGTACGCCTTCAAGTCCGACAAGGGCCTGAACCGCGAGATCGTCGAGCGCATCTCGTCGATGAAGAACGAACCGGCCTGGATGCGCGACTTCCGGCTGCGCGCCTATGACGTCTTCCGGGCGAAGCCGATGCCGACGTGGGGCGACACGGCCCTGCTGAACGACATCGACTTCGACAACATCCGCTACTTCGTGAAGGCCGGCGAGCGGACGGAGCAGAGCTGGGACGACGTCCCCGACGACATCAAGCGCACCTTCGACCGCCTCGGCATCCCGGAGGCGGAACGCAAGTTCTTGTCGGGCGTCTCCGCCCAGTACGAGTCGGAAGTGGTGTACCACTCGGTGATCGAGGAGCTCGAGAAAGACGGCGTGCTGTTCTGCGACATGGACACGGCGCTGCGTGAGCACCCCGAGATCGTGCAGAAGTACCTCTCGACGGTCATCCCGATCCAAGACAACAAGTTCGCCGCGCTCAACTCGGCGGTGTGGTCGGGCGGCTCGTTCGTGTACGTGCCGAAGGGCGTCGAGGTCAAGATGCCGCTCCAGGCCTACTTCCGGATCAACACCGAGAACATGGGTCAGTTCGAGCGCACGCTGATCATCGCCGACGAAGGCTCGAAGGTGCACTACATCGAGGGCTGCACCGCGCCGCAGTTCTCGACGTCCTCGCTGCACTCGGCCGTGGTCGAGCTGATCGCGATGGACGGCGCGTCGATCCGCTACACGACGATCCAAAACTGGTACCGCAACATCTACAACCTCGTCACCAAGCGCGCCGTCGCGTATAAGAACGCGACGGTCGAGTGGGTCGACGGCAACATCGGCTCGCGCCTCACGATGAAGTACCCCGCGATCTTCCTGATGGGCGAAGGCGCGCGCGGCGAGATCCTTTCGGCCGCGTTCGCGGGTGAAGGACAGCACCAGGACGCCGGTGCGAAGGTGATCCACGCGGCGCCGAACACGACGTCGGTCGTCACGAACAAGTCGGTCACGGCGCACGGCGGCAAGACGACGTACCGCGGCCTCGTCGAGATCCATGCCGGCGCGACCGGCGCGAAGACGCGCGTGAAGTGCGACGCGCTGATCATGGACGATCGCTCGTCGTCCGACACGAAGCCGACGATGAAGATCGACGAGCAGCGCTCGACGGTCGAGCACGAAGCGTCGGTGTCGAAGATCGGCGAGGAGCAGCTGTTCTACGCGATGAGCCGCGGGCTGTCCGAAGCGGACGCCACGGCGATGATCGTCAACGGCTTCTTCGACTTCTTCGTCAAGGAGCTGCCGATGGAGTACGCCGTCGAGCTGAACCGCCTGATCAAGCTGGAGATGGAAGGCTCGGTCGGCTAAGGCGCTGCGCGCTCGCGCCGTTATCGCGTTCGCGGCGCTGCTCGCCGCCGCGAACGCCGCCTCGCCCTCGCCGTCGTTCGCGGCGAAGATCTGCGCCTGGTCGATCCCGGTGGCGATGGTCGACAAGGTCGAGTCGCGCTACGCGAAGGCCGGATGGGCGTTTCGCTTTCGCAGCACCGACGACGCGGGCGCCCCGGACGGCACGAAGATCCCGGCAGGCACGCTCGGCTACGGCGTGATCCGTTCCGCCGACGCCGCGGGCCGGCACAACCACGACGGCTCGCTCTCGATCGAGCCGCGCTATTTGCTCGTGCGCGTGCCGCAGCGCGGCACGGTGCGCGTCGAGGTGACGATGAATCCGACGCTGCCCGTCGTCTGGAGCCCGTCGCAGACGATGCTGAGCAAAGCCGCCTCGCACGTGCCGCTGCCGATTCCCGGACTCGTCATGAGCGGCGTCAACGAAGTGCGCTGGGGGCGCAACATCACGCTGGGCCCCGGCTTCAAGTTCAGCGTGCTGCCCGTCGACGACCTGACGAAGGGCCCGATCTGCTGAAGGTCGCGACTACTTCTTCGGCGGCGGATACAGATGGATCGTGAAGTCGAGCGTCGCGTTCGGCGGGATCACGTTCGCCGCGCCGCGCGATCCGTAGGCGAGATCCGGCGGGCACACGAGCGTGCGCGTGCCGTTCTCACGCATGCCGGCGACGCCTTCGTCCCAGCAGCGGATCACCTGGTGCGCGCCGACCGTGAACGTGAAGTGCTGCCCGTGCTTCTGCGAGCTGTCGAACACCGTGCCGTTCGGAAACGAGCCCGTGTAGTCGACCTCGACGCTCTGTCCCGTCTTGACGGGGTTCCCCGTGCCGAGGATCACGTCGGTGTAGACGAGGCCGTCGGGCAGCTTGACGGACTTCGCCGCGGGATGCGGCGCCGAGCGTGCGGGCTTCGTCCCGTGCGAGGCGGTCGTCGCGGCGAGCACGGGAAGAGTGGCGGCGAGCACCGCGGCGGCGGCGAGCACGAGCGAACGGGTCATGCCGCGCCCTTCGCGAAGCGGCCGTCGTGATCCATCCTCTCGGTCCGCGCGACACGACGGCGAGCATCGTCGCATTCCTGGCGGGCATCGGCATCACCGCGCGCGAGGGCGTCGTAGGCGACGATACATTTCTTCCGGGAATCGCGGTCGTGCGCGGCGAGATCGTGTTCGATCCCGCCCGTCTTCGGTATCCCGGCGACCTGCTGCACGAAGCCGGTCACCTCGCGATCATGCCGCCGGGCCGCAGACGCGCGGCCGAGGGCCGCATCGACGCGACGCTGGGCGACGAGATGATGGCGATCGGGTGGTCGTACGCAGCGGCGATCGCGGCAGGCGTCGATCCCGCGCTGGTCTTCCATGCGGAGGGCTATCACGGCGCGTCCGCGTGGTTCCTCGACGGCTTCGCGCAGGGGCGATTCGTCGCCGTGCCGACGTTGCAGTGGGTCGGCTTGACGCTCGACGTCCCGAACGCGGCGCGCGCCGGATGCGCGCCGTACCCCGCGATGCGCGCCTGGCTGAACGACGGCAGCGCGTACGCGGATTAGGCGCGCATGGCAAGAGCGGTAGCGAAGATCGGCGAGCTGACGCCGGGCACGACGAAGAAGGTCGAGGTCGACGGCGTTCCGGTGCTGCTGTGCAACGTCGGCGGAACAGTGTACGCGGTCGAGGACGTCTGCACGCACGACGGCGGACCGCTCGACGAAGGCGAGCTCGACGGCTGCCGCGTCATGTGCCCGCGTCACGGCGCGCTCTTCGACGTCACGACGGGCGCGGCGCTGACGCTGCCCGCGGTGATTCCGCTCCAGACCTACGGCGTGCGCGTCGAAGGCGACGAGGTCTTCGTCGACCTCTGAGAATCAGGCGCGGTGGGCTTCCTGCTGGTCCTCGCGGTTCTGGTCCTCGTCGCTCTCGCCGTAGACGACCTGCGGCGTCGGCGAGATGCCGGCGACATCGGCCTCGCGCCGCCCGAGCGGCGGCTCGTCGTCGGCCTGCGTGCGCAGTTGGCGCGGCATCCCCGAGTCGGGATGATCGGTCACCTCCGACGGCAGCGCGTTCTTGTAGCCGCCCTGCTGCTCGACGTTCGTGTCGCGTTCCATGCGGGCTGCGTACCCATCCTTCGACGAGCTCAGGACAGGGTCGCCGAAAATGTGACAGCCGAGCCCCTCGTTCGCGCACCGTTTGTCGAAGGACGGCACGCCCGGTCCGCTGCTAGGATCGTCGCATCATGGCGACGAGGCTCTTGGTCTGCCCGCCGGGCCACTACGACGTCCGCTACGCGATCAACCCGTGGATGACGGGAAACGTCGGCGACCCGACGCCCGATGCGGCGCGCCAATGGGAACGGTTCGTCGAGCTCGCCGGCTGCGTCGGCGAGGTGGAGCTCGTGCGCGTCGACCCGCCGGCGCACACGCCGGACATCGTGTTCACGGCGAACGCGGCGCTCGTCGTCGGAAACCTCGCGATCGTGTCGAGCTTTCGCCACGCGGAGCGGCGCCGCGAGCAGCCGTTCTACCGCGCGGCGCTGGCCGGAGCGGGCTGCGCGACGACGTTTCTCCGGCAGACGTACTTCGAGGGCGCGGGCGACGCGCTGTTCGACCGCGTTCGGCCGATCCTGTACGCCGGCTACGGCTGGCGCACCGAACGCGGCGCGACGCTGCAGCTCCAGGAGATCGTCGGCTGCCGCGTCCTGCCGCTGCTGCTGACCGACGAGCGCTTCTACCACCTCGACACCGCGCTCTGCCCGCTCTCGAGCGGTCACGTGCTCGCGTACATGGAGGCATTCTCGCCGCACGCACAGACGATGCTGCGGCGCACGATCGAGCCCGGCTACCTGATCGAAGTGTCCGTCGACGACGCGCTGCGGTTCGCGTGCAACGCGGTCGAGATCGGCGATGCGGTCGTCATGCACGACGCCTCCCGCCGCCTGCGCGAGCAACTGCACGCGATCGGCTACCGCGTCTTCCGCACCGACCTGAGCGAGTTCATCAAAGCGGGCGGCAGCGCGAAATGCCTCACGCTGCGGCTCGATGACGGGCCGGCGCCGGCGGCCGCCGCCGTGAGCGCGTAGGCACCCGGCGCTTCAGCATCGCCCGGACGTCGCGCGCATTTCTGCCGCGCGCCACGCCTCCCGCGTGTCGACGTCGGTGACGTAGGCGTCGTCACGCTCCTCGAGCGCGACGGCGCGCAGCGAGGGATCACCGCGCAGCGCCGACGGCGGCTCGTCGCCGCGCAGCGACGCGATGCGCGCCCGCGCGCGCGGCGACCACACGACGGGATGCCCCGGAACCCCGCCGACGAGCGGCCAGGCGAGATCGGCGTCATCCGGCGCGCGCGCGACGAACGCGCGCACGTGCGCCGCGTCGAGGAACGGCAGGTCGCACGGCACGACCGCGAGGGAAAGACCGCTCGCGACGGCGCCGTGCGCGAGCCGCAGCGTCGCGGCCGGCCCGGCGGTCGGATCGGTGACGACGAAGCGCACGCCCTCGAGGTCGCGAACGGCGTCGACCACCGAGGCCGTCGCGACGAACAGCGGCTCCAGTGCCGCGAGCGCGCGCGCGACGCGCCGCGCCAGCGGCTCGCCGGCGAACGGCGCGGTCAGCTTGTCGAAACCCATGCGCCGCGAACGGCCGCCCGCGAGGACGACCGTCCGGACGCGCGCGACGTCCACGCTTACGCGCCGGCGAATGCGCCGAGCAGCTTCTCGGGGACGATCGGCAGATCGCGCACGCGCACGCCCGTGGCGTGGTAGACCGCGTTCGCGAGCGCCGCGGCGACGCCGGTGAGCCCGATCTCGCCGACGCCGCGCACGCCGAGCGGGTTCAGCCGGTAATCGGGCTCTTCGACGAAGAGCACGTCGACGTTGCGCACGTCGGCGTTGACCGGCACGTGATAGTCGGCGAGGTTGTTCGTCACGACGGCGCCGGCGCGCGCGTCGCGCACCGTTTCCTCGAGCAATCCCATGCCGATCCCCCACACGATCCCGCCGAGCATCTGCGAACGCGCCGTCTTCGGGTTCAGGATACGGCCGCAGTCGAACACGCCGAGCGCGCGCGACACGCGCGCGCGGCCGAGCTCCGCATCGACGCGCACCTCGATGAACTGCGCGCCGAACGAATGGAACGAGAACCGCTCGCCTTCGTCGCCGGGCGCCGCGCCGGCGGTGCATTCGATCGCGCCGCCGCCGAGCCGCACGACGTCGGCGAACGCGACGGCGCGCGACGGATCGTCCCTCGCGCGCAGCACGCCGTCGCGCACCTCGACGTCGTCGGGCCGCAGGCCGTGCAGCGGCGAGGGGCCGGCCGACGTCGCGATCGCGACGGCTTGCCGTCGCGCGCGCTCGGCCGCGCCGTGGACCGCGGGTCCGACGCTGGCGGAGCTCATCGAGCCGCCTGCGACGGGCGCGTTCGGGAACGACGAGTCGCCGATCCGCACGCGGATCGCGGCAGGATCGACGCCGAGCGCGTCGGCCGCGATCTGCGCGAGGATCGTGTACATGCCGGTGCCGATGTCGTGCGTCGCGCTCGCCACGTCGATCGTGCCGTCGGCGCCGATCGTCACGCGCGCCTCGGCGGCGAAGCGCAGCGCGGGAAAGGTCGCCGTCGCGACGCCGACCCCGACGAGCTCGTTGCCGTCCCGCGTCGCGCGCAGCCCGCGCGCGCGGTCGCTCCAGCCGAACGCCTCGGCGCCGCGCTCGTAGCATTCGAGCAGGTGCTTCGAGGAGAACGGCAAGCCGGACGAGGGATCGGACACGGCGTGGTTGCGCCGCAGCACCTCGAGCGGATCGAGACCGCACGCGTATGCGAGCTCGTCGAGCGCGCAGCCGAGCGCGAACGTGCCGGGCGTTTCACCCGGCGCACGCATCGCCGTCGGCGTCGGCACGTCGAGCCGCGCCACGCGGTGCGTCACGGCGACGTTGGGGACGTCGAACAGCATCTCGGTGGCGCCGCCTGCCGTCTCGACGAACGTGCCCACGCGCGAGGACGCACCGAGCACGTCGTGCAGCAGCGCCTGCAGCCGCCCGTCGCGCGTCGCGCCCGCGCGCACGCGCTGTCGCGTGCGCGTCCGGTAGCCGCACGAGCTGAACATCTGCTCGCGCGTCAGCACGAGCTTCACCGCGCGACCGGCGAGCTTCGCCGCCATCGCCGCGATCAGCGTGTGGGGCCAGAAGAATCCTTTGCAGCCGAAGCCGCCGCCGACGAACGGCGAAATGACGCGCACGCGGCTCTCGTCGAGCTCGAAGCTCTTGGCGAGCACGGCGCGCGTGCCGCGCACCCACTGCGTCGACTCGTGCACGACGAGGTCGCCGTCGCGCCATTCGGCCACCGTCGCCGACGGCTCCATCGGATTGTGCGCCTCGGCCGGCGTCACGTACGTCGCGTCGATGCGCACGTCGCTCGCCGCGTACGCCGATTCCGGCTCGCCGCGGCGCGGCTGCGCGTCGCTCCCGAACCACTGCTCGGGCGCGTCGACCTCGCGCGCACGCTCGGCATCGAGCTCCGGTTCGACCCGCTCGTACGCGATGCGCAGCCGCGCCGCGCCTTCGCGCGCGGCTTCCAGCGTCTCGGCGACGACCGCCGCGACGTGCTGGCCGTCGTACGCGACGCCGGGCTCCTGCAGCGGCGCCAGCTGCTCGGCGACCGGGAGCGGCGTGACGAAGTCGAACGGCAGCACGGGAACCCTCGGCGCGTTGCGGTGCGTCAGCAGCAGCACGACGCCGGGTACGGCGAGCGTCGCCGCGTCGTCGAACGCGACGATGCGCCCGCGCGCGATCGTCGACTGCACGATGACCGCGTGCAGCGGCGCGGGCACCGGCGCGTCGGCGGCGTAGCGCGCCGCACCCGTCACTTTCGCGCGCCCGTCGACGCGGTCGACGGGGCGGCCGACGTACGTGATCGCCGGCTTCTCGAGAGTCGTGCTCATGCGGCGCCTCCGCACGTCTCGCGCAGCGCGCGGACGATCGCGCGCTGCGCGAGCTCGATCTTGTAGCCGTTGTGCGCGCGTGCGCGCGCCCCGTGCAGCGCGACCGCGGCGGCACGCCGGAACGCAACGTCGTCCGCGGCGGCGCCGCGCAGCACATCCTCCGCTTCGCGTGCGCGCCACGGAATGGTGGCGACGCCGCCGAGCGCGAGCCGCGCGCGCACGATTCGCCCGGCGTCGAGCTCGACCGCGCACGCGACGGACGCGAGCGCGAACTCGTACGACGCGCGGTCGCGCACCTTGAGGTAGTGCGAGCGCGCGAACAGCGGGCCGGACTCGAGCTCGACCGCGGTGATGAGCTCGCCGGGCGCGAGCACCGTCTCGCGGTCGGGCCGCTCGCGGGGCAGCTCGAAGAACTCGGCGATGTCGACGCTGCGCCCGCCCGCATCGCCTTCGATCGTGATGCGCGCCGACAGCGCGGCGAGCGCGACGGCGAGGTCCCCGGGATACGTCGCGATGCAGGCATCGCTCGTCCCCAGCACCGCGTGCCCGCGGTTGAACCCGTCGAGCGCGTCGCAGCCGCTGCCCGGCTCGCGCTTGTTGCAGCGCCAGCGCGTGTCGCGGAAGTAGGCGCACCGCGTGCGCTGCAGCAGGTTGCCGCCGATCGTCGCGGCGTTGCGGATCTGCCCCGACGCGCCGCTCAGCAGCGCCTCGGCCACCGCCGGAAATCGGCTCGCGACGCGCGCGTCGTACGCCACGTCGCTGTTCCGCGCGAGCGCGCCGATGCGCACGACGCCGTCGCGCTCTTCGACGGATGCGAGCGGCAGGCGCGAGATGTCGACGACGCGTGCCGGCCGCTCGACGTCGGCCTTCATCAAGTCGACGAGCGTCGTGCCGCCGGCGTAGAAGCGCGAACCGGGATGCGCCGCGAGCGCGCGAGCCTCGCCCGCCGAAGCCGCGACGACGAACTCGAAGTCGCGCATCACGCGCCTCCGCGCACCGCGGCCACCGCCGCGACGATGTTGGTGTACGCGCCGCACCGGCAGATGTTGCCGCTCATCGCCTCGCGGATCTCGTTCTCGGTGCGCGCGCGACCCTCGGCAAGCAGCGCGACGGCCGAGAGGATTTGGCCCGGCGTGCAAAAGCCGCACTGGAACGCGTCGTGCTCGATGAACGCGGCCTGGAGGGCGTGCAGCCGCTCGCCGTCGGCGAGCCCCTCGATCGTCAGCACGTCGTCGCCGTCGTGCGCCAGCGCCAGCGCAAGGCAGGACAGCGTGCGCCGGCCGTTCACGAGCACCGTGCACGCGCCGCACTGCCCGCGGTCGCAGCCTTTCTTCGTGCCGGTGAGACCGGCGCGCTCGCGGATCAGGTCGAGCAGCGTCACCTGCGGCTCGACGGCGAACGCCGCCTCGCGGCCGTTCAGCCGGATGGTCAGCTGGACGGCGGCACGGGCGGGTGCAGACGAGGGCTCGGTCATCGCCAACGCTCGGGTCCTCGCTTCGAGAGGGTGCTGATGCGCTCCAAGACGCGAGCGAACGCGTTGACGATGCACCGGGACGCGTGATAAGGTTCCCGGGTTATGTACGCGATCGTTGAGACCGGCGGCAAGCAGTTCCGCGTGTCCGAAGGCGACGTGATCCGCACGGATCTCCACGCGTCCGAGGTCGGCGCCTCCGTCACGTTCGATCGCGTGATCCTCGCCGCGAACGGCGACGACGTGTCGGTCGGTAACCCGACCGTCAGCGGTGCGACGGTGACCGGCACGGTGCTGCGCCAGGCCAAAGACAAGAAGATCCTCGTCTTCAAGTACAAGCCGAAGAAGCGCGTGCGCAAGCTGAACGGTCACCGCCAGCCGTACGCCGAGGTCCGGATCGACAAGATCTCGCTCGCATAGGCGTTGTCATCCTGAGGTTGTCATCCTGAGCCTGTCGAAGGGCCTGTCGAAGGGGGTCGAGGTTCGCTTTCGGAGGGACAGCCGCAACCGGCTGTCCTCCGTGCTTTCTACGGGGCACGCGAACCACGCGGCGCACGGCGACGACGTGGTGTGCGCGGCCGTCTCGGCAGTGCTCCAAGCGGCGTGGGCCGGGCTGACCGACGTCGCGCACGTGCGCGTCGAAGGACACCGCCGCGAAGGCGACTTCCTGATGCGCTGGGCGCCGGCGGATCGCGCGCGCGCGGACGTGCACGCGATCGTCGCAACCGCCGAGCTCGCCGTCAAAGCGATCGCGAGCCAGCGCGAATACGGCCGATTCGTGCGGTACGTCAGCGAACCGGAAGAGGACGAGACGCGGTAGCGTCACTCCGGCGGCAGAATCCGGGTACACCGGCGTGGAAAGGACCCCACGATGAGTACCGATGCGACCAAACCCCTGGGCGGGGAGCTGCAGAACGACCCGACGCGCCCCGGCGGCGCGAACAACACCGAAGCCGGGCGCACCGTGCTCGTCGGCGTGCTCGGCGGCATCATCTCGGCCGCGGGCTACCTCGTCTACCAGCGCCTCCCCGACGAGCAGAAGGACCGGCTGCACCGCCAGGTGCGCGGCGTGCTCGAGTCCCGCATCAACGAGCTCCGCTCGAACTTCAACTTGTAAAGGCGCTCCGCCCCGGCCCGCGAGCATCGTCCTCTGTCGACTCGGGCACTCATCCGGACGTGCTCGGGCCTCTCGCCGCTTCGCTCGTCCTCGCGTACGCGTCCGCGCTGCGCGCGTTCGATCCGGGCCTCGACGACGCGCAGGCTGCCCGGCTTGCCGTGCGCGTCGTCGCGGAGGCCGACGCGACGCACCTCGACGCGCGGCTGGTGGTCGCACTGGTCGCCGTCGAGTCCTCCTGGCGGCCGAACGCGGTCTCCCGCGCGGGAGCGCGCGGGCTCGGCCAACTGATGCCGCGCACGGCGGCCTCGCTCGGCGTCGACGCCCGCGATCCCGAGGCGAACCTGCACGGTTCGGTCGTGTACCTCGCGGCGCAGGTCGCGCGCTACGACAGCCTGCCGCGGCTCGAGCGCTACGCGCGCGCCGTCGCCGCGTACAACGCGGGCGCGGCCGCGGTCGCGCGCTACGGCGGGGTCCCGCCGTACGCCGAGACGCGGCTAGAGGTGCATCGGGTGCTCGATCTCTGGCGCCGGCTCAGCGGCGCCTGAGCGGTCGAGCGCGGGACGCGGCTCGGCCAGCTTTTCCGCGACGGCGACGTGTTCGGCGTCACTCCGCATGTCGCGCTGCGGCTCGTCGGCATCCGCCTCGGGCGGCGGAAGCTCGAGCTCGGGGAATGCCGCCGCGGGCGCGTCGTCCAGCGCTTTCGCCTCGTCGGCCGCGGCCTTCGCCCGCGCCTCTTCCGCCTCGTGGAGATCGGCGGCGCGCTCCATCTCGCGGATGAACGACTGCGACGTGTTCTGGATCTCCCGCATCACGTTGCCGGCCTTGCGCGCGACGCGCGGCAGCTGATCGGGCCCGAAGACCAGCAGTGCGAACGTGCCGAGAATTGCCATATCCGGGATCGAGAGCATGCAGAGGGTTTCTTCCCGGTCCCGTGCAACGCGTCATGCCCCGCCCGGCAGCGCGTCCTGAGCGGAGATCATGAAGGCCGGGGCCCGACCGACTGAAGATCATCTACACGCGCGGCAACCGGACCGAGACGCTGGCGTCGATCGCGACGCTCCGCAAGATTCTCAACCGCTTCGTCGCGCATCGCGTGTTCTACGAGGTCAGCTCGCGCAACAAGCGCGGGCACGAATTCTTCTCTGCCAAGAACACGTTCGTCGTCGGCTCGATCGAGATCGTCAACCGCGACTATCTGACGATCACGATCTTCGACGCGAACAACGCGTCGCACTCGATCGAGATCCTCAATCCGGCGGCGATGCGCATCTACGACGACACGCTCGGCAAGGGCTTCGCCGTTTCGTTCTTGAGCGAAGGCACGGGCGGCGTCGAGTCGCGCTGTTACCTGCGCGACGAGGGCGAGGACGGCGAGGGCATCAAGGAGCGCGGCGCGCTCGAGAAGATCACGCTGCCGCAGCTCTTCGAGTACCTCGAGGACATCACGAACGCCGACATCGTCGGCACGAAGTCGATCTGACGGCGCGCGCTCGTTACAGCGCGTCGACCGCTTTCGTGACGCTCTCCGGATCGCTGCCGAAGAGGACGAGGAGATCGCGGTCCTTGACCGCTTCTGCGGTGAAGCCGTACACGAGGTGCTGCGGGCGGTAGACGTCGCCGGCTCGCCGCGCGCCTTCGACGAACACGTGATACGCGTCGTCGTCGAGGTAGAGCGTGCGCGACCCGTCGGCCGCGCGGAACGCCAGCGTATCGTAGCGCGGAAACGGCGCGCGCTCGCCGGGCGGGAGATGTTCGTCCGCAACTTCGCCCACGCCGGGGAGCTTGTGCGCCGCGTCGGCGGCGGCGCGGGCGATCGCGTCGCCCGGCACGAGCGCGCGAATCGCGGGACCGACGCGCGCGTCGCGCAACAGTCCGAGCAGCAGGTGTGCGGGCGCGACGAACTCGGCGCCGTGCTCGATCGCCGCCGTGACGCCGCGGCGCATCACGTGCAGCACGTCGGCATCGAGGTGAACCTGCTCGCCGTCCGTCATGCGCGTCTCATGCGCGTTTCGAGACGCGTCGCCTTCCGCAGCATGCGCACCGCCTCGCCTTTGCGGCCGCTGCGGTGCAGCGCGACGCCGAGGTTGTGATACGCCGGCGCGTACGCGTCGTCGGTGAGCAGCGCGTACTCGTAGTGGACGATCGCATCGTCGAGCGCGCCGTCCTCGAGCAGCAGGTTGCCGACGGTCGTGATCGCGGCCGCGCAGCGCGAATCCGCTTCGAGCGCCAGCACGAGCTCGCCGATTGCCGCGGCGACGCCGTGGCGCCGCAGCGCGACGATGGCGAGCTTGTTGCGCACGCGTGCGATCGCGCGCGGATCGGGCGCGTCGGCCAGCGCCTCGGCGAACGCGCCGGCAGCCTCGTCGACGCGGCCCGCGTTCGAGCGCCTGGGAGCCGCGTTCGTACGCGCCGCGGGCGCGGCCGGGGACCAAGCGCCGCACTCGGTCGAAGAACGCCACGTGGGAGTCTTGCACGTCGACGTGGTGACGCTCTTCCCGGAGATGTTCGCGCCGGCGATCGGGCTCTCGATCGTCGGGACGCGCCGATCGAGCGGGGCCTGGTCGACGTGCGGATGCACCACCTGCTCGACGCGCTTGAACCCGGCGAGCGCGCGGACGAGCGGCCCTACGGCGGCGGCCCGGGGATGGTCCTGCGCGTCGAGCCGCTCGCGCGCATCCTCGACGGCGTCATCGCCGGTGCACCCGCGGGAGAGCCGCGCCGGATCGTGCTGACCTCGGCGTCCGGCCGGCCGTTCCGGCAGGCGGACGCGGCCGCGTGGTCCGGGCTCGACGCGGCTGGTCCTGATCTGCGGACACTACGAGGGCGTCGACGAGCGCCTCGGCGCCCTGTACGACGTCGACGAGGTGTCGCTGGGCGAGTTCGTCCTGACGGGCGGCGAGATCGCCGCGATGGCCTTCCTCGACGCGACGGTCCGGCTCGTGCCGGGCGCGATCGACCCCGAGTCCGCGGCGAGCGAGTCCTGGACCGGCGAGGAGCCTCGACCACCCGGCGTACACGCGGCCCCCGACGTTCCGCGGCGTCGACGTCCCGGACGTCCTGCTCAGCGGCGACCACGCGAAGATCGCCGCCTGGCGCCGCGAACAGTCGCGCGCCCGCGCCGAGGCACGAAAGCGGCGGAAAGGCTCCGCCGACGCATGATCTCTATGCTGGCCGGCTCATTCGTGGCTTCACCGGAAGCTCGAACCAACCGATCGGACATTTCTACGCGGGACTCCGACCGGACATCTCTCTTGGGGCTACTACAGCGTAACGCCTCGGCCTTGTCCGGGTAGGGCGTCCGGTGGTACACTACCGAGGTTGCCCGCCGCCCCGTGCGGCGTTTTCGCTGTTCGTCAGAGAGCTGTCATGAACGTACTCGACCTGATCCAGAAGGAACAGGAGAAGCCGTCCGTCCCGGACTTCCGCCCGGGCGACACCGTAAAGGTCTACCAGAAGGTCGTCGAGGGCGGAAAAGAGCGCATTCAGATGTTCGAGGGCGTCGTGACGGTGCGCAAGGGCGGCGGCCTCGGCGAGACGATCACGGTGCGGCGCGTCGCGCACGGCGTGGGCGTCGAGCGCTCGTTCCTGCTGCACAGCCCGCGCGTCGACCGCATCGAGGTCTCGAAGCGCGGCATCGTGCGCCGCTCGCGCCTGTACTACTTGAGCGAAAAGGTCGGCAAGGCGGCGCGCATCAAGGAGCGCAAGACCGCGAAGTAGCGCGGTCGTTCTCGTGACCCCCCTCGAACTGCTCGCGCTCATCGCGGTCTTCGCGATCGTGCGCGTGGCGATCAGCATTCGCGGCGGAACGCCCGTCGCCGCCGGCGCGGCACAACCCGCCACGCCCAGCGCCGCGCACCGTCGTGCGCGAGTACCTCGACGCGTTCATCGTCGCGGGGCTCGTCGCGCTGTTCCTGATCACCTTCGTCGTCCGCACGTTCTTCATCCCGAGCGCGTCGATGGAACCGACGCTGCAGATCCACGACGTGCTGCTCGTCAACGAGTTCGAGTACCGGTTCACGAAGCCGCACGAAGGTGACATCGTCGTCTTCCCGCCGCCGATCGTCAGCACGAACGATTTCATCAAGCGCACGGTGGGGCTTCCCGGGGATGCGATCCGGGTGCACAACGGCGTGGTGTACCGTAACGGCGTCGCGATGAACGAGCCATACATCGCGCAGAAGCCGTCGTACGAGCTCGAGATCAAGAACTACGGCATCTACGTCGACGGCAGCCCGCTCGATCCCGCGACGGCGAACGTTCCGCCGAAGTCGATGTGGAGCGCGCCGGACCGCATCCCGAACGGCTGCTACCTCATGTTCGGCGACAACCGCAACAACTCCGAAGACTCGCACATCTGGGGGTTCGCGCAAACGGGCGGCACGTTCGCCGCCGGTCAGCGGAAGGGCGAGAGAGCGTCGTTCACCGGGCACGCGTTCCTGCTGTTCTATCCGCTCAACCGCCTCCGCATCTTGCGCTAGGGCGCTCGACGGGGCGGGATTGGCCGCCGCGTTCGGGAAGAACGCGTTCCGTGGCACGGACGCGCACCGTGGTCTCGCTGTCGGCGCAGCTCGTCCTCCTTCTGCTCATCGCCGCGGCGTTCTTCATGCGAACCTCGCCGGTCGACGGTCTGTCCATGGAACCGCGGGTGCACGCCGGCGAGATCGTGCTGATCAACACCCTCGCGTACAGGTTCGGGCCGATCCGCCGTGGCGACGTCATCGCGTTCCGCCACGACGCCCCGACCGCGGAGACGTACATCAAGCGCGTCGTCGCGCTGCCGGGCGAGCACGTGGACGTGCGCGACGGCATCGTGCACATCGACGGCCGAACGCTGGCGGAGCCGTACGTGCGTTTTCCCGACCGGCGAAGCGCGCCGCCGGTCGCCGTTCCGCCCGGGTCCTACTACGTGCTCGGCGACAACCGCGCCGACAGCGACGACTCGCGCAACTGGGGCGTCGTGCACGCGGACGACGTCGTCGGCAAAGCGCTGGTCGGCGTCTGGCCGCCGCGCAGGCTCTGATGGCGAGCCGACGGCGGCGTCCAAGAGGCGCAGATCAACTGGTATCCCGGCCACATGGCGGTCGCGATGCGCAAGCTCGCGGAGCGGCTGCGCATCGTCGACGTCGTCATCGAGGTGCGCGACGCGCGGCTGCCGCACGCTTCCGCGAATCCCGCACTCGACCGGCTCGCGGCGAACAAGGCGCGCATCGTCGTGCTCGGCCGCGAAGACCTAGCCGAACCGCACGCGACGCGTGAATGGCTGGCGTGGCTCGAACGCACCGGGCGAACGGCGGTGGCCGTCAACGCGAAGGATCAGGGCGCGGCCAAGCGCGTCTTGGCCGCGCTCGCCACCGCGGGCGGCGGCGGCACGACGCGGGCAATGGTCGTGGGCATCCCGAACACCGGCAAATCCTCGATCATCAACGGCTTGCTTCGGCGCTCGGCGGCGCGGGCGGAAGACAAGGCCGGGGTGACGCGGTCGCTGCAGTGGTTCCGCGTTCAGCCGAAACTCGAAGTGATGGATACGCCGGGCATCCTCGTACCGAAGATCGCCACCCGCGACATGCAGTGGCAGCTCGCGCTCACCGGCGCGCTGCCGCGCGAGCGCTTCGCGCCCGAAGCAGTCGTCGACGCGTTCGCCGCGTGGGCGCGTGCACATCGGCCGGCTGCCGGCGTGCCCGACCTCGCGTCGTTCGCGCAGGCGCGCGGGTTCGCGCGGCGCGGCGGCGAGCCCGACCTGCACAACGCAGCCGGGGCGTTCCTGCGCGACTTCAGCGATGCAAAGTTCGGACGGTTCACGTTCGAGCTGCCGGAGCCCGCATGAACGCCGCGGTCGAAGCGGCGCGGCGCAAGAAGCGCAATGCGGCGCAGTGCGAGTGGCGCCGCCTCAACCGGCTGCACGTCTTCGAGGAGCGCGCGCAGGCCGCCGGATACCGCTTCGTCGGCGGCATCGACGAGGTCGGGCGCGGGCCGCTCGCGGGACCGGTCGTCGCTGCGTGCGTCGTCGCCGAAGGGCCGCTGCGGCTGCGCGGCCTCAACGACTCCAAGCAGGTACTGCCGCAGATCCGCGAGGCGCTCGCCGTCGAGATCAAGGCGCGCTGCGTGGCGTGGGCGGTCGGCGAAGCGACGGTCGAGGAGATCGACCGGCTCAACATCTACTGGGCGAGCATCCTCGCGATGGAGCGCGCGCTCGCGGCGCTGCACGTCGCGCCGGAATATCTGCTGACCGACGCGGTGCGCATCAAGTCGTGGACCGGCCCGCAACAGCCCGTGATCAAGGGCGACGCGAAGTGCGCCACGGTCGCCGCGGCATCGATCGTCGCGAAGGTGCACCGCGACGCGCTGCTGGTCGCGCTGCACGAGCGCTACCCCGCGTACGGCTTCGACCAGCACAAGGGTTACGCGTCGCCGCAGCACATCGCCGCGCTGAACGAGCACGGCCCGTGTGCCGAGCACCGGCGCGCGTTCTGGCGCGTGCGCGCTGCGTGGGACGCGCTGCCGGGCATGGAATCGTTTGTCGCCGAGGTGACGTGAACCGCGCCGCGCGCGGCCGTGCCGGCGAGGATGCGGCCGCGGCGCTGCTCTGCGCGCACGGCTATCGCATCCTCGCGCGCAACGTGCGCGTGCCCGGCGGCGAGATCGACATCATCGCGCGCGACGGCGACGCGATCGTCTTCGTCGAGGTGAAGGCGCGCGCCGGCGCGACGTTCGGAAGCGCGCTGGGCGCGGTCGACGCGCGCAAGCGCGCGACGCTGCGCGCGTGCGCCGCCGACTGGCTGCAGACGGCGGCACCCGCGGCGCGCGCGCGGTTCGACGTCGTCACGTTCGACCGCGGCGAAGCACGGCTGCACCGCGGAGCGTTCGCGTGAACGACGTCGCCGGTACGACGCTCGGCGGCCGCTACCGCGTCGATGCGCTGATCGGGCGCGGCGGGATGGCCGACGTGTACCGCGGCGTCGACGTCGTGCTCGATCGCGCCGTCGCGATCAAGGTCCTCACCGAGCGCGACGACGGCGAGCGCGACCGGTTCTTGCGCGAGGCGCGCTCGATGGCGCGGCTCAACCACCGCAACATCGTGGCGGTATACGACGCGGGCCGCGACGGTGCGTTCTCGTACATCATCATGGAGCTCGTCGAGGGCCGCACGATGGCCTCCGTGCCCGCGAACGAGCTCACCGTACACGTTGCGATCCGGCACTACATCGAGATCCTCGAGGCGCTCGCATACGCGCACGCGATGGACGTCGTGCACCGCGACGTCAAGCCGACCAACGTGATGGTGCTGCCGAGCAGCGCGGTCAAGGTGATGGACTTCGGCCTCGCGCGCCGCACGAGCGACATGTCGACCGCGAACAGCGCCGGTGAGATCGTCGGTACGATCGCGTACCTCTCGCCCGAGCGTTTTCTCGGCAAGCCGGCCGACGCGCGCAGCGATCTCTACTCGGTGGGCGTGATGCTGTACGAGACGTTCACCGGCACGGTGCCGTTCAAGAGCGAGACGAACGATCTCGTCGCGGTGATCTTCGCGCACGTGAACGAGCCGCCGGCGCCGCCGCACACGGTGAACCGCAACGTGCCGCCGCAGGTCGAGCGCATCATCGTGCGCCTGCTGCAGAAAGAAGCAGACCGGCGCTATCAGACCGCCGAGGAAGTCGTCGCGGAGCTGCGCGCCCTCGTCACGGGCCCCGTCGAACGCGCCGATCCGGCGCTGCAGCAGCCGACGCCGCCCCGCGCCGCGCCGCAGCTCTCCGACAGCGCGCGGCTGGCGCAGCACGCCGCCGAAGCGGACGCGCGCGAAGTGCTCGCGCGAACCTTCGGGCGCTCGCGGGCACTCGACGTCGGCTACTCCGAGACGCTCGCCGGGATGCTGGCGACGCGCAAGGGCGACTACCTCGAGGCCGGCCGCGCGTATCACGCCGCGCTTTCCGCGTTCGCCGAGGCGAAGAACGAGCTCGAGGCCGCGAAGACCGCGCTCAAGCTCGGCACGATGGTGCTGCAGAAGACGACCGACGGTGAGAGCCAGGGCCGGATACCGAACCGTCGCGAACTGTCCGAGGCCGTGGACATCCTGTCCGAAGCGCTGCCCATCTTTCGCGGCCGCGCGCTGCTCAAGGAACTGGAGGAGGGCGAGCGCCTCCTCTACGCGCTGCAGCGCACGCTGATCCGCACGCGCTGAGGCCATGCCTGCCAAACCGGCGCTCCGGCGTTCCGTCACGCCGTGGGGCTCCTTCTCGTGGGGCTACAGCGATGTCGGCGCCGACATCTTCGTCGGCCTCGGGCTCGTGCTCGGCGCCGCCGGGGGCGGCTCGAACGTCGCCTTCCTCTTCGCGGGCATCGTCTACATCTGCATCGGCCTCGCGTACACCGAGCTCGCGGCGACGTATCCGGTCGCCGGCGGCGGCCAGTATTTCGTGCTGCGCGGGCTCGGTGATGTGTTCGGCTTCATCGCCGGCTGGGCCGTGCTGCTCGATTTCACGATCGACATCGCGCTGTTCGCCTGGTCGTGCGTAGACTATCTCGGTCAGCTGCTGCCGATCCTCGCGCTCACGCAGCACCCCTGGATTCATTTCGTCGCCGCGTACGGTCTGATCGCGGGCCTGTGCGTTCTGAACGTGGTGGGCGTGCGCGAGTCGACCACGCTGAACGGCGTCGTCTCGGCGCTCGACGTCATCAGCGAGACGTCGATTCTCTTCTTCGGCTTCCTCTTCGCGTTCAACCCCGAGCTGCTGGTGCACGCGATGACGTTCAACTGGCCGACCAACGAGCATCTGCTGCTCGGCACGTCGCTCGCGATCATCTCGTTCGTCGGGCCTCGAGTCGATCTCGCAGGCCGCCCAGGAAACGCAGCGCCCTGCCTCGATCATCCCGCGGACGTCGATCGGGCTCATCCTCACGATCCTCGTCTACGCGCTCGCGTACGCGAACCTCGCGCTCGGCATGACGCCGGCGCACCCGGTTCCGCCCGACGCGCACGGTCACGCGCAGACGTTCTTCCAGTTTCTCGGCAGCCCCGAGAACGCCGGCTCCGCCGTCGCCGTGCTCGCCGCGAACGTACCGTACTTCGGCACGCTCGCCGCGCTGTACGTGCCGGTGCTCGGCGCGATCCTGCTGCTGATCTCGTCGAACTCGGGCGTCTTCGGCGCATCGCGCATCGCGTACGCGATGAGCCGATCGCGGCTGCTGCCGTCCGTCTTCGAGCGCGTCAGCCAGCGGTTCCGCACGCCGATGGTGTCGATCGTCTCGTTCTGCGGCCTCGCGCTCGCGGTGCTGGTCTTCGCGGCGCTGCCGTCGCTGCACCCCGCGGTCGACGCGGTCTACAACCGCTTCTTCCACGGCGAGGCCGGATTCGGACGTGCTGGCCGACCTGTACGCGTTCGGCGCCGCGACGAGCTACTCGTTCGTGTTCGTCGCGCTGATCGCGCTGCGCCTCAAAGACCCGCTGAGCCCGCGCAAGTTCAAGATCCCGCTCAACATCCCGGTGCGCTTCCGCGGCGAGCGCGCCGACTTTCCGATCGTCGGCGTGATCGGCTTCGCCGGCATCTTCTCCATCTTGATCTTCACGATGCTCACGCACGCGATCGGGCGGATCGCCGGGCCCCTGTGGCTCGTCGGGGGCGTCGTCGCGTACCTCGTCTATCGCAAGCGCAAGCGGCTGCCGCTGCTCGGCTCGCGCCCGGTCGACTGGGCGACGCAGCAAATCGGGATCCTCCGCGACGCGGGCGAGCTCGAGCTGATGGACGAGCTCGTCGAGAAGCTGCGCGCGCGCGGGCGCATCCCGCCTGCGCCGGATGCGGCGGAGGGCGCCTGATGCGCATGAACCGCACGCTGGCCGCGTACCGCGCCTTCTTCGGCGGCGGCTTCGTCGTGCTCGGCGCGGTCACGCTGTGGCGCATCGCGGTCGTCCCCGTGCCGGTCAACAGCAAGATCCTCGGCGTGCTGCTCGCGTTCGCGATGATCGGCCTCGGCGTGGCGCGGATCGTGCAGTACGTGCGTCTGCGCGCGGAGCCGCCGCGATGACGGTGATTCCGGTCCACCCGGTCGGCGCGCTGATCGCGATCGTGATCGTCGTGGTGATCGGCGCGTCGATCTACTGGATGCTCCACCCGCCGGCGTCGCGCGCGGACGTCGTGGCCGGTCAGGCCGAGCGCGCGCTCGAGGCGATGGTGGGCAGCGTCATCGTCGTATTCGCGGAGGAGATCCATTCCGAGCACATGATGGTGCTCGCCGCGCGCCTCGCCCGGCGGGAGCGCGCCGAGCTGCTGGCGGTCTACGTGATCGAGGTGCCGCTGATCCTCACGCAGGACGCGCAGATGCCCGACGAGGACCGCCGCGGCTACGACGCGCTGGCCACGGCCGAGGTGATCGCGCACCACAACGGCGTGCACCTGCGCACGGAGCTGATCCACGCGCGCCAGATCGGCGCCGCCGTCGTCGACCTCGCGAAGCGCGAGCAGGCGAACCTCATCGTGCTCGGATCGTATCGCGAAGGGAAGTACACGGGCGCGCCGCTCGGCCGCGCGATCGAGACGATCGCGTCGAACGCGCAGTGCGACGTGCTGATCGGCGTTCCCGGGCCGCACGGGCGCATGCTCTCGATCGAGAACGTCACCGCGGGAAACGGCACGCACACGCGTTGAGCGCGATCGCGGCCGTCGAGCACCGGGACGCGGGCGCCGCGCTGCGGCGGCTCGCAACGCCGAACGCGCTCGCGCTCTTGAGCGATCAGCTGCTCGGCATCGTCGACACGATCGCGATCGGCTCGCTCGGCACCGCGCAGCTCGCGGGAATCACCGGCGCGACCGGCGTCTTCATGGTGCTCGGCATCGGACTTTTCGCCTTCACCAGCGGGCTGCGCATCGTCGGCGCGCAGGCGATCGGCGCGGGTGAGACCGCGCGCTTCGGTGCGATCGTGCGCGCGGCGCTCGTCGTGCCGCTCGCGATCGCGACGCTCGCCGCCGCCGCGTCATTCATCGCGGGCCGTCCGCTGCTGCACGCGATGCTGCCCGCGGGCGCGCCGATCGCGGCGTCGGCGAACTACCTCGCGCTCCGGTGCTGCTCCCTGCTGCCGATGGTGTGCAGCAGTACGCTCACGGCCGCGTGCGCGACCGCGGGCGACTCTCGTCCGACGCTGCGCCTGCTGCTCTCGATCAACGCGGTGCACGTGCCGCTCGTGTTCGTGCTCGCGCTCGGCGTCGGCACGCACCACGCGTTCGGCCTGACCGGCGCGGGCATCTCGTCGCTGATCGCGGAGCTCGCCGGCTTGGCGTACGCGCTTTTCGAGACTGCGCGCCGCCCGGAGCTCGGCATCTACGCGTCGGGCCGCATCGACGGCGCGCTCGTGCGCCTCACCGCGCGCTTGAGCTGGCCCGAGTTCGTATTCCTCTGCCTGCAGATCGTGCCGGAACCGATCACGGTCGCGCTGCTCGCGCCGTACGGAACGGAGTCGGTCGCGGCGTTCCGCGCGCTCTCACTCGTCAGCGACGCGACGTGGTCGCTGCCGGGATCGCTCGGCAATGCCTCGGAGATCGTGCTCGGCCAGCGCATCGGCGCGCGCGACTACGCGGGCGCGAAACGCTTTCGACGCGACGCGACGCGCCTCGGCGTGATCGTCTGCGCCGCGGCCGGCGTGACCGTCGCCGCGCTCGCGTGGCCGCTGGCGGCGCTGTTCACGCTGAGCGCTTCGCTCGCGTCGACTCGCAGCGGCGCCGCTCGCGACGCACGTCGGCGTCACGCTGCCGCTCAAGGCCTATGCGATGACGCTCCTCGCGCCGATTCGCGCGTCGGGCGATACGCGGTTCGTCATGCTCATGGGCATCGCGACGACCGCCGTCGCCGTCGCGGGAATCGCGAGCGGCGTGCACGTGCTGCACATCGGGCTCTGGGCCGTACCGTTCGGATGGACCGCCGGGTGGCTCGTGCGCGGCGCGATCACGACGATGCGCCTGCGCACGGGCGACTGGGAGCGGCGGACGCTGCGCGCGTGAACGCGGGATCGCTGTTAGTCCGGGTACGTCGCCCGATCGTCCGCCTCGTAGATGTCGAAGAACCGCACGAGATCGGGGCGTACCTCGAGCACGGGATGGTGAAGGCGCACGAACGCCTGATCCTCGGGCGAGAGACGCTCGATCGTCAGCGCTTCGAGCTTGCGGTTCGTCTCCGCGACCACGGCGGGATCGAGACGGCCGCGCAGCCGCGCCGCGACCTCGTCCTCGTCGGCCGAATCGGCGACGATCGTGCGCAGCTCGTCCATCGAGATGCCGATCCGCCGGCACATGTACTCGCTCACGCCGCGCGTCTCGTTCAGGTACGGCCCGATGTGGCCGCCCGGCATCTCGGCGCGCAGCTTGTCGATCGTGCGCGGCAGGAAGCCAAGCCCGTCCATCGTCTCGCGCGGGCCGCGCGGCGGCCGGAACCGCAGGTCGAGAGGTTGCATCGTGCAGCGCTTCGCGATGGTCCGGCCCGCGCCAGGCAGACCCGAAGAAGCGTACCCTAGTGCGCGGCGACGTAGCGCTTACGCAGCTCGTCGAGCACGACGGCGAGCAGGATCACCGCGCCCAGCACGATCTGCTGCGTGTACGATTCGATGTTCAGCAAGATTCATCACGTTGTTCAGCACGCCGATCAGCAGCGCGCCGAAGAACGTGCCGACGATCGTGCCGCGCCCGCCCATCAGCGACGTGCCGCCGACGACGACGGCCGCGATGCACTGCAGCTCCGCGCCGACGCCCGTCTGCGGCGCGCCGGAGCCGAAGCGCGCCATCAGCAGCAGCCCGCCGAGCGCGGCGCAGCCCGCCGGAGATCACGTACACGAGCGTCTTCACGGTGCGCGTGTCGATGCCGGCGAGCCGCGCCGCCTCCTCGTTGCCGCCGAGCGCGATCACGTAGCGGCCGTACGCGGTACGGCCGAGCAGCGTCGCGAACACGACGCACACGACCGCCATCACGAGCACGACCCACGGAATGTCCGGGAAAACCCGGGATCCCGGCGAGGATGTAGCCGGTCCCGAGCCAGTCGAACGGCGCGCTGTTCGCGAGCGGGATCGGTTGGCCGTGCGCGAGGATGAACGCGAGGCCGCGCGCGACCTGCATCATCGCGAGCGTCGTGATGAACGGCGGCAGGTTGAGCCGCACGACCGGCAGGGCGTTGATCCAGCCGGCCGCGCAGCCGACGGCGAGCCCGGCGAGCAGCGTCACGACGAACGTGCCCGGACCGCCGAGGTGCAGCGCGTTCGCGACGATCGCCATGACGACGCCGCACAAACCGAGGATCGAGCCGACGGAGAGGTCGATGCCGGCGGTGATGATCACGAACGTCTGCCCGACCGCGAGGATCGCGTTCACGGTGATCTGCCGCAGCACGTTGGTGAGGTTGCGGGGCTCGAGAAAGTCGCCGTGCGCGAGCGCGTTGACGACCAGCACGAGCGCGACGAAGCCGACCGCGAGACCGCCCGTGCGGAGCAGCGCGGCGCGGCGCTTCTGCGCCGCGAGCACGCCCGCGCGCTCGTCCATGACGGCCCGCACCTCGGCGGAGTCCGGCGTCCCGCCTCATGACGACGCCTCCGCGTGGACGCTCGCGCCGGTCGCCGCCGCAATGACGGCGTCCGGCGTCGCGTCGGCGCGCGCGAACTCCGCACGGATGCGTCCGTCGCGCACGACGAGCACGCGGTGCGACATGCCGAGCACCTCGGGCAGCTCGCTCGAGACCATGACGATCGCCGCGCCGCCGCGCAGCAGCGCGACCATCAGCGCGTAGATCTCCGCCTTCGCGCCGACGTCGATGCCGCGCGTCGGCTCGTCGAACAGAAACACGCGCGCATGCCCGATCAGCCACTTCGCGAGCACGACCTTCTGCTGGTTGCCGCCGGAAAGGTTGCGCACGATCTGCTCGGCCGACGGCGTCCGCACGCGCAGCTCGGCGATCTCCTCGTTCGTCGCCGCCGTCTCGGCCGCGCGGTCGACGAAGATCCCTCGCACGAAGCGCCCGAGGTGCGCGAGCGTCGTGTTCTCGCGGACCGTCATCCCGAGCACGAGTCCCTGCGCCTTGCGGTCCTCGGTGATCAGCGCGACGCCCGCGCGAATCGCCGCGCGCGGTGACCGCGTCGAGGCGCGCGCGCCGTCGACGCGCACTTCGCCGCGCGACGGCACGTCGGCGCCGGCGATCGCGCGCACGATCTCGGTGCGCCCCGCGCCGACGAGGCCCGCGAGCCCGACGATCTCGCCGGCCCGCACCGCGAACGTCACGTCGTGCACCGGCACGCCGGCCGACGAGACGATGCCGCGCACGTCGAGCACGACGGGCGCGTCGGGCGGCACGGGCGGAAGCTCGGGAAAGTGCGCGTCGAGCGAGCGGCCCACCATCAGCCGCACGAGATCCGCTTGCGGCATGTCCGCCGCCGCGCGCGTCTCGACTGTCTTGCCGTCGCGCAGCACGGTGATGCGGTCGGCGATGCGGGGCAGCTCTTCGAGTCGATGCGAGATGTACACGAACGTCACGCCTTGCGACTGCAGCGTGCGGATCAGCGTGAAGAGCGCATCGATCTCGCGCTCGGTCAACGCGGCGGTCGGTTCGTCCATCACGATCAGCTTCGCCTTGCGCACGAGGCACTTCGCGATCTCGGTCAGCTGCTGCTCCGCCACCGAAAGCCGGCGCGCGGGACGATCGAGCGGCAGCGCGATGCCGAGCTCGCCCAGCACGCTCGACGCCTCGCGCGCGGCGGCGGGCTTGTCGAGAAACGCGCCGCGGCGCGGCTCGACGCCGAGCACGACGTTCTCGATGACGCCGAGGTCGGGAACGAGGTTGAACTCCTGGTAGATCATGCCGATGCCGAGGCGCTCGGCGGTGCGCGGCCCGTCGATCGCGACGGGAGCGCCGTCGATCTCGATCGTCCCCGAGTCGGCGGCCTGCGCACCGGCGAGGATCTTCATCAGCGTCGACTTGCCCGCGCCGTTCTCGCCGACGAGCGCGTGCACGTCGCCGCGCGCGACCTCGAACGAGACGCCGTCGAGGGCGCGCACGCCCGGAAACGTCTTGACGATGTCGCGCATCCGCAGCAGCGGCGCGGCCGGCGCCGCGGCGTTCACGAGGCTACTTGCCGGCGTCGGCCTTGGTGTAGGTACCGACGGCGACGGCGATCTTCGCGGGCGGCGTCTTGCCGCCGAAGTAGTCGTGGATCGCGTCGATCGTCTTCGCGCCGATCTGATCGGGATGCTGGATCGCGTCGCCGTACATCGCGCCGTTTGCGATCGCCGTGCGCGCCTCGGGGTTCGCGTCGTAGCCGACGACGGCGATCTTGCCTTGCAGTCCCGCAGCCTGAATCGCCTTCGCTGCGCCGAGCGCGGAGTCGTCGTTGCACCCGAAAACGCCCTTGAGGTCCTTGTGCGCCTGGAGGATGTCTTCCATCGCGGAGGACGCCTTCGCGCGCTCGCCGCCGCCGTCGATGTCGGCAACGACCGTCACGCCCGGGCAGTTCGCGGTGATCGCCTGCCGGAAGCCCTTGACGCGGTCCTGGACGGACGTCACCGCGGGCTCGTCGATGATCGCGATCGATCCGACGTGACCCGGCAGCGCCGCGCACATCAGCTTGCCGGCCTGCGCGCCGCCCTGCACGTTGTCGCTGGCGACGTGCGAGATCACCTTGCCGTCCTTCGACGCGTTCGCGATGTCGGCGGTGAACACCGGGATGCCGGCCTTGTTCGCCTCGACGATCGCCGAGCCGATCGCCTGCGAGTCGTACGGCGTCAAGACGATCGCGCTGACCTTCTGCGAGATGAAGTCCTCGACTTGGCTCTGCTGCTTGGCGTTGTCGCGCGCCGCGTCGACGACGTTGACGGAGTAGCCGTACTTGGCGGCCTCGCTCTTCATCCCGCCTTCCATGTCCTGGTAGAACTGCGCCTCGCGGTTCTGTACGGAGAAGCCGATCGTCTTGCCGCCGGCGGCCGGCGAAGCCGCCGCCGCGGGCGCGCCCGAGGTCGCCGGAGCGGCCGCGGCTGACGCCGCCGGGGCGGCCGACGCGGACGTCGTGGAAGACGTCGAGGTTTCCGACGACTTCGTGCAGCCGGCCGCGGCCAGCACGAGCGCGCAGGCGAAGATGAACGGCGTCTTCATAACCGCGCTTCCGTTGCGGGGGCCGTCGCGCGAACCCCTGCGAGCACGCATTCGGCCCCGGATCGCGACCTAGTTGAGAGCGGTTCGCAGAATGCCGGCGCCGCCAGGATCACTCGCAAAAGGGGGCTCGCGCGAGCCGCCGGAGGGACCGGGCGTGCCGTCCCTCCACCGGGCGGCCGCGGGCGGTGGATGGGCGGTGGACGGGCCGCGGCGCGCGACGCCGGCCGCCGGGATTGATGCACCAAGCACGGGTTTTCGGGCCGCCGTCCGCGCAAGAATGCGGAGCACCCTCCAAGCGAAGCGGGCGCGTGCCCCGCGCGCGAAGCATCGCATCCGGACGTCGTTTCGTGGTGCATGTCGCGCGCGTCCCAGGCGCCGTCGTGCGCGAAAGACGCAGGCAGGGCTGCATTATCCACAGTATTGCGAATCACACCTGTGCACCGTGTGGAGGGGCAAAAATGCGTCGCGCTCGCGCCATTGTACGCGGCGGCGCGAGTCGTTCGCCGTTCCTGCGCTGCCTGCCGCGACGATTCCCGCTTGCGGGAATCGTCTTTACGAAGCCCTAGCGGAGGCGCTTTGCGCGCGTGATGCGGCGACTGCATGATCGCGCTCGCCTATTCGGCTGCCGTGGCCGGCATCGACGCGTACGTCGTGCGCGTCGAGACCGACTCGGCCGCCGGAACGCCGGTCTTCGCGCTGGTCGGGCTGCCCGACCGGGCGCTGAACGAGTCGCGGGACCGCGTCCGCTCGGCCATCGTGAACAGCGGCTTCGGAATGCCGCCCGGCCGGTTGCTGGTCAACCTCGCGCCGGCCGATCTCCGCAAATCCGGCGTCGGCTTCGATCTGCCCATCGCGCTGGCGCTCCTCGCGACCGACGAGCAGCTCCCGCAGGCGCCCCTGCGGGAGTTCGTCGCGTGCGGCGAGCTCGCGCTCGACGGTGCCCTGTGCGCGGTCGCCGGCGTGCTCGCGATGGCGCTCGCCGCGAAGAGCGCCGGCTTCGCGCGGATTCTCGTGCCGGAGGCGAACCGCGACGAGGCCGCGCTCGTCGACGGCATCGACGTGTACGCGGTGCCGACGCTGGCCGATGCCGTCGCCGTCGTGCTCGGACACGGCGCGAAGTTCCGCACGCGGGGCGCGACGCTGGTCGATGGCTCCGACCGCGCGGCGTGCGGCGACTTCGGCGACGTGAAAGGACAGACGCTCGCGAAACGCGCGCTCGAGATCGCGGCGGCCGGCGGTCACAATGTCGTCCTCGTCGGACCGCCGGGCTGTGGGAAGACGATGCTCGCGCGGCGCCTGCCTTCGATTCTCCCGGCGATGACGAACGCCGAGGCGCTCGACGTCACGAAAGTGTACAGCGTCGCCGGATTGCTCGGGCCGCGTCCGCGCGTCGTCGGGACGCGTCCGTTTCGCGCACCGCACCACACCGCGAGCCGCGTCTCGCTCGTCGGCGGCGGCGCGATGCCGCGGCCCGGCGAGATCTCGCTCGCGCAGCACGGCGTGCTCTATCTCGACGAGCTCGCGGAATTTCCGCGCTCGACGCTCGAGGTGATGCGCCAGCCCCTCGAAGAAGGCACGGTGACGATTGCGCGCGCCGCCGGCACGCTGACGTTTCCCGCGCGGTTCACGCTCGTCGCATCGATGAACCCGTGCCCGTGCGGATTTCGCGGGGATCGCGCGTCGGATTGCCGCTGCGACGACGCGGCGGTCCAGAAGTATCTCGGGAAGTTGTCCGGACCGCTGCTGGACCGCATCGACCTGCACGTCGCCGTCTCGCGCGTGTCGTTCGGCGAGCTCACGCAGCGTGCGGCGGCGGAGACGTCCGCCGCGATCCGTACGCGCGTCGAAGCGGCGCGCGCACGGCAGGCGGCGCGACTCCGCGATGCGGGCGTCACGACGAACGCCGCGATCGCCGCGGCCGACGTGCGGCGTCTGTGCCCGCTCGACGCGCCCGCGCTCGAGCTGCTGCAGCACGCGGTGACGCGCGGCGCGCTCAGCGCGCGCGCCTTCGACCGCGTCGTGCGCGTCGCGCGCACGATCGCGGATCTCGCCGGCGCGAGCGGCATCCGGCGCGAGGACGTCGCAGAGGCGCTGCTCTACCGCAGCGTCGACCGCGCACGGCCGTAACGGCAGCCAGCACTCGTCGCCCGGCGCGCGAGGTGCGACGTCCGGCCTCGCGGTAACGCTTGCGACATGCGAGGGCGTCGCTGCTTCGTCCACGTCGGCACGCACAAGACCGGAACGACGTCGGTGCAGGCATTTCTCGCGATGAACGAGCGAACGCTTTGCGACGCGGGGATCCTGGCCGCGTCCACGGGCCGTCCGAGGCACTTAGCGACGTATCCTCAGCTCGGCAACCACAACATCGCGTGGCAGTTGAACGGGGACCCGCGGTTCGACCCGGGGTCCGGAACGCTGTCGGGGCTCATCGACGAAATCGAAAGAACGGCACCCGACGTCGCGGTCATCAGCTCGGAGGACTTCGAGTACCTCCACGCGCGGCCCGCGGCGCTGCACGAGATGGCCGGCGCGCTGCTCGCCGTCGGCTACCCGATCGAGTTCATCGTCTACCTTCGCCCGCAGGGAGAGTACGCGCGGTCGCTCTACGCGACGCTGCGCATCTTCGGCCTGGACGTGCCGTTCGCCGAGTTCCTCGGCGCCGTGCTCGAGCATGGTTCGTTCACGTTTGCCGAACGCTGGGTCTTTCAGTTCCAGTACACGAAGCTGCTCGACGTTCTGAGCCTCGCCGGGCAAGGGCGCCTGCACGCCCGCCGGCTTCGGCGGAGCGCCCCGCTCGCCGCGCTGCTGCAAGACTTCACTTCGATCGTCCAACGTTCGCCAGAAGCGGCTCCTTTCGAATGCTTCGAGTTGCCCGGCCGGCTGAACGAGATGCCCGCACGCGACGACGAGACGGTCGCGCTCGGCGCGGATGACGAAGGGAGGCTGCTCGCGCGGTTCGCCGCGGAGAACGAAGATCTCGCCGCGCGATACGGCATGCAGTTGCCGGTGTTCTAAGGCGCGCCTTTCATCCAGTACACGGCGGTCCAGTCGACGCGGTTCAGCGGCTCGTGGAGCGCGTGCGCGCTGCGATAGTCGTCGACCGCTTTCGCGCACGCCGGAACGGCCCCGTAATCATCGACGATGCAGTACCCGCCCGGACTCAGCTTCGGGTAGAGGGCCTCCAGCGCGACGATCGTCGACTCGTACATGTCGCCGTCCAGCCGCAGCAGCGCGAGCCGCTCGATCGGCGCGCGCGGCAGCGTGTCTCGAAACCAGCCCTCGAGGAACCGAACGCGGTCGTCGAGGAGCCCGAAACGCTCGAAAGCTCGCCGTACCGCGGGGAGCGGCACGGCGAGGGCATCGAACGTGTGCAGCACGTCGCCGGCGTCGGCGGGATAGCGCGTGGCGTCCGGCAGCGGGAGTCCGGCGAACGAATCCGCGACCCATACCGTGCGGTCGTCGACGCCGTACGCGCGCAAGATCCCGCGCATGAGGATCGCGGCGCCGCCGCGCCACACTCCGGTCTCGATGACGTCGCCGGGAACGCCGCGGCGCAGCGCGTCGCGCAGGCACAGCTCGATGTTGTCGAGGCGCGCCGGACCAACCATCGTGTACGCGCGTACCGGCCAGTGAGGTCCGCGCGGCGTACCGGCGACGGCGGCTTCGTGATCGTCGTAGACGAGGTCGAGCAACGCTCGCTTCAGCAAGTCGACGTACAGCGAGATCAACCGTTCGTCGCCGTCGCGCACGGCGTCGATCTTCCGCGTCGCCGATGCGCGACCCGCCGGTTTTTGCGCGGGCGAGGTCCTCCCTGGCCGCCGGGCAAGCAAGGGCGTTTTTCGCGACCGCTCTCGGGCGAAGAGTGTGACCTCAAGCAACATGAAGGAGGCTTTGATGGCACTTCCCGTGCGGCATGCGCTCGCGTGCGCAGCCTTGCTCTTGTCCGCGGTTCCCGCGTTCGCCGCGCCGTCTGCGTCCGATGCGAAGTTCGCGCGAACGGCGGCGCAGGGCGGCGTCGCGGAAGTGAAGCTCGCCAATCTCGCGCTCGCGAAATCGCAGAATCCGACCGTACGCAAGTTCGCGCACCACATGCTCGTCGATCACACGCCGAACAACGCGGAACAACGGACGGCTCGCCGCGATCATGCGGTCCGAAGGCCTGACGGTCCCGGCGATGGTCGACCCGAACAGCCGGACGGCGATGTCCCGCCTCCAGTCGCTCAGGGGTGCCGCGTTCAACCGCGCGTACATGGCCGATCAAGTTCGCGCGCACGGGCAGATGCAGATTCTGATGCAGTCCGAGACGAACGCCGGCCATGATGCGCGGCTGCGCGCCTACGCGCGCGCGACGCTGAGCACGGTGAACGAGCACCTCGCGATCGCGCGCAGCGACGTCGCCGTTCTGCGCGGCCGTCACGGTGCCGCGATGGGCTCGATGGGCGGCATGTCGGGCTGCGCGATGAGCACGCCCCGGTCCGGCCCTTCCTCGTCCGGAAGCACCGCGCCGCAGGGCGGCGCGCCCGGGAACGCCGGCGCGAGCTCGGGCAGCTCGATGAGCAGTCCCAACCCGATGTCGAGCGCGGGCCCGAGCGGCACGAACGCATCCGGCGCGCCGACCCCCGGCCCGGCCGCCAGCCCGCACGCGATGTAGACGCGACGGCCGCTTGCGACACGCGCGCCCGCTCGGCTCGTCCGGGCGGGCGCCTGCATTCGCGCGCGCGAACGTCGACGGTTCCGTGCACGCCGAGGCGCAGCGGCTGATCGCCGCTTACCGACTGAAGCCGCATCCCGAGGGCGGCTGGTTTCGCGAGACGTATCGCAGCGCGGAGCGCGTGACCACCGCGCGCGGCACCTTGCGCAGCGCGACGACGTCGATCTACTTCCTGCTCACGGCCGAGACGTTCTCGGCCTTTCACCGGCTCGCGTCGGACGAGACGTGGCACTTCTACCGCGGCGATCCCGTCACGATCGAGATCGTCGATGCGAGCGGCAAGCACGAGGCACGCACGCTCGGCACGGGCGACGCGCTGCAGACGACGATCGTCGCCGGCGCGCACTTCGCGGCGCACGTCGACGCGCCGGGCGGCTACGCGCTGGCGGGCTGCGACGTCGCGCCCGGGTTCGAGTTCGCCGACTTCCATCTGGCGACACGCTCGATGCTGATCGCGGCGTATCCGCACCTCGCCCCGCTCTTCGCGCGGTACACGCGATGATGTGCGTCCCGTCGATCGAGCGCGCGCACGAGGCGGCGTCGTGAACGCGACGCCGCGCGGCGCATGCGTGGCGGCGAACGGTATCGAGCTCTGCTACGACGAGTTCGGCGACCGCTCTGATCCGCCGCTGCTGCTGATCATGGGCCTGGCGTGCCAGATGATCGTGTGGGACGACGATTTCTGCGCGCTGCTCGCTTCGCGCGGTTTTCGCGTGATCCGCTTCGACAACCGCGACGTCGGCTGCTCGACGAGGTTCGCGCAGTTGCGCCGGCCCGGCGTGCTCGAGATGGCGTTCGTGCAGGCCACGGGGCTGCGCTTTCGCATTCCGTACCTGCTGCGCGATATGGCCGCGGATTCGCTCGGCCTGCTCGACGCGCTCGGGATCGAGCGCGCCGACATCGTCGGCATCTCGATGGGCGGTGCGATCGCGCAGGAGATCGCGATCCGCTCTCCGGAGCGGATGCGCACGATGACGTCGATCATGTCGACCACGGGCGATCCGAAGCTTCCGCGGCCGACGCGGCGCGCGCTGGCGGAGCTCGGCAAGAAGATGCCCGCCGATCGCGAGGGCTTCGTGCGCGAGTACGTCGCGACGTGGCGCATCCTCGCCGGCGACGGGTTCCCGTTCGACGCCGAACGCATGGCGCGCCACGGCAACGAGACGTTCGATCGCGGCGTGAACGCGGCGGGCGGCGCACGCCAGCTGCTCGCGTTCATCGCATCGGGGAACCGCACCGCCGCGCTCCGGCACGTTGCCGTGCCGACGCTCGTAATCCACGGCACGCGCGACCCGCTAGTCCCGGTCGAAGCCGGCCGCGCGACGGCGCGCGCCATCCCGGCGCACGCCTGGAGCTGATCGACGGGATGGGGCACACGCTGCCCGCGGCGGTATGGCCGCGGATCGTCGACGCGATCGCGGAACACGCGTCGGGTGCGGCGCGCACGGCGAACTAAACCGTCTTATTCTTCGGGGACGGGCGGACACCGCGCACGACATCGGCGACGCGCTCGACTCGGTGCAGCACCGGCGCGGCGCACCGAGATGGCCGGTGCGCAACCTCGCGGCGGCGAGCTGGAGACCTCACGGGACCGCCGCTGCTGCTCGCTTCGGATGCGGGCGAGTTCGTGACGGGGACCGCGCTCGTCGTCGACGGCGGCCACGCGATCAAGAGCTTACAGCGGTTCAGGGCCGGTCGGTCGTGCTCTCGCCGGCCGGCGGGGTCGACGCCGACTTCAGCACGTTGACGAGCTCGGTCACGTAGGCGTTCTGCTGCTCGATCAGCTTCACCGCATACGACGAGTTCAGCTCGGTGATCTGCGAGACGACCGCCGGGAGATTGCGAACGGCGTCCGCACCCCCGAGATTGCCGGTCGCGTTGGTGACGAGCTCGCGGATCGAGCTGACCGCCGCGACCTGCGCCGCTTGCGCCTGCTTGAGCGCCTCGAGGCCCTGGCGCTGCAGCTTCTCGATGGTCTCGATGTACGTGTCGTTCATGGTCCGCTCCATATACCCAAGCGGGTGCTTTGGACGTCAAGCATGACGACCGACGGCGTGCGCATCGCAGCGGTCACTCCGCGGGTCGTCCGCTTGGCGCCGGCCCCGCATCGGGCCCGATCCAGACCGTCTGCACGTTGACGAACTCGCGGATCCCGAACTCGGAGAGCTCGCGGCCGATGCCGCTCTTCTTGACGCCACCGAACGGCAGACGCGGATCCGACGCCGTCATGCCGTTGATGAAACAGTTGCCGGACTGCAGGCCCGCGGCGAGCCGCTCCGCGCGCGCGACGTCCCGCGTCCACAGGTTGCCGCCGAGCCCGAAGCGCGAGTCGTTTGCGAGCTCGACGGCGTGCGCGGCGTCGCGCGCGCGCATGATCGCGGCCGCCGGTCCGAACGTCTCCTCGGTCGCCATGCGCATCCCGGGCCGCACGTCGCCGACGACCGTCGGCGCGAGGTACGCACCGGGCCGCTCGAGCGCGTTGCCGCCGAGCAGCAGCGTCGCGCCGGCCGCGACGGTGTCGCGAATCTGCTCGACGAGGCCGTCGCGCAGATCGGCGCGCGCCATCGGTCCGATCTTGGTCTCGCGCGACATCGGGTCGCCGACGGCGAGCGCGCGCGTCTTGGCGACGAACCGTTCGACGTACCGGTCGTACACCGCGTCTTCGACGATGAAACGCTTCGCGGCGATGCAGCTCTGCCCGCTGTTCTGAAAGCGCGCCTTCACGCCGATCTCCGCAGCCGCCTCGAGGTCCGCATCGGCGAGCACGATGAAGTAGTCCGAGCCGCCGAGCTCGAGCACCGTCTTCTTGATCGCTTTTCCGGCCGCGGCGCCGACCGACGATCCGGCCGCTTCGCTGCCGGTGAGCGTCACCGCGGCGACGCGCTCGTCGAGCACGATCGGCTCCATCGCCTTGCTGCCGACGACGAGCGTGGCGAACACGCCTTCGGGGAAGCCGCTCGCGCGGAAGACCTCTTCGATCTTCAGCGCGCAGCCCATGACGTTCGCCGCGTGCTTGAGCAGGATGACGTTGCCGGCCATCAGCGCGGGCGCCGCCGCGCGGAACGCCTGCCAATAGGGGAAGTTCCACGGCATGATCGCGAGCAGCGCGCCGAGCGGACGGAACGCGACGTAGCTGCGCGTCGCGTTCGACGCGATCGTCTCGTCGGCCAACAGCCGTTGGGCGTTCGCGGCGAACCAGTCGCTGCACACCGCGCACTTCTCGACCTCCGCTTCCGCTTCGGCGATCGGTTTGCCCATTTCGCGCGTCGCGAGCTCGGCGAGCTCCGCCTCGTGCTCGCGCAGATGGCGCGCCGCGGTGTGAAGACGTTCGGCGCGCTCGCCGAACGCCGCGTCGCGCCACGCGGCAGCCGCGCGGACGGCGGCATCGAGCCGCGCATCGACGGCAGCGCGATCGTGCGGCTCGTACCGCGCGATCATCTCGCCGGTGGCGGGATTCCGCGTCTCGATCGCGGCGGCGCGCTCGCCGGTGGTCGTCATGGCGGGCGTTTTCCCCGCGCTCTGCGGACTCCCACGGGGGCACGGCAACGCGCGTCGCCCGGCCTACGTGCAACGATGACCGAGAAGACGCCGAGCCCGTAGCGCGCCGGTCGAGCGGCGCCTACGGCAAGAGGCTCGAGAGCGCCGGCCCGGGCGCGCCGGCCGAGACGTGAGCTCGCGGCGGGCGCGGCAATGCCGAGGTGTGCGTCTTGTGGCACGGCATGCACAGCGTCTCGAGATTGTCGAGATGGTGCGCGCAGTCGAGCGAACGATGCCTGCCGCGGCAGGGCTCGATGTGGTTGACCTCGAGGCGGGACGTGCGTTTCGCCGCACGCCACGTGCGCATCGCCGCCAGGTACGCGGCGCGCGAGCGGTGCTGCGCCGCGGCCGGGCGCTTCGGCGCGCGCGAGCCGCAGCGGCGGCAGCGGTAGCGGTCTCGCCGCTTCGCGGACCGCCGCGCGACCGACCACCAGTGGTTTGCCCAGAACGCATCGCCGCAGCGGTCGCTGCACCAAATCCGGCGGCGCTTCGGCAGCTGCGCCGCGCACCACGCGCACGCGCCGTCGGCGCGCGGCGGCGCGAGCGAGCAGACGGCGAGCAGCGCCGCGCGCTTCGTCACGGGCGCGCCCGGCGAGCGCACACCTCGAGCCGCGTGCCGATCGGATCCGTGAAGAACACCGCGGCGTACTCCGGGTTCGCGCTGCGCTCGACCTCGCGCGCGCCGATGCCCGGAAGCAGCGCCGCCCAGTCCTCGAGCGTCTCCGCGGCGACGGCGAACGCGATGCGGCCGCGCGCGGGCTGCGCGCCGCCCTCCTCGATGACGCCGAAGAATGCCGCCGGCCGGTCCGTCACGCCCTCCTCGCACCACTCGACCGTGTTGTAGTTCTCCGCCGTGCCCTCGTTCCACGATTCGCCGCCGAACGTGACGACGGAGTATTTCTTCCGCGTCAGTCCGAGGCGGGTGAACAGCGCGTCGTAGAACGTCTCGACGGCACCGAGCGCGGGGACGCGCAGATCGACGTGGTCGATGCCGCGGAACGTCACCGCTGTAGCGCCGGCGAGGGCGTTTCGAGCAGCGCCGGCGACGACTCGCCCGCGAGGAACACGCCCAGCTGCGGGATCGAGAACTGCATGCCGATCCAGAAGCGGCCGAACTCGCCGAAGCGCGCGGACGCTTCGTCGAAACGCATGGCGTACACGAGCTTCTTGAACACGATCGGATCGTCGGCGTAGAGGTCGACGCCCCACTCCCAGTCGTCGAACCCGATCGAACCGGAGATCACTTGCGTCACGTGACCGTGGAACGAGCGGCCGATCTTGCCGTGCTCGAGCATCATCGCCGCGCGCTCCGCGTACGGCGTTCCGTACCAGTTGTCGGCGCCGTCGCGCTTCTTGTTCATCGGGTAGAAGCACGCGTACCGCCGGCGCGGAATGCGCGCCCACAGCCGGCCGGCGTTGCGCGGATCGCGCGCCGACTCGTCGAGCATCGCGTCGAACGCCTCGTTCCACGCATCGGAATGCGGCTTGAGACCGCGGTCGCGCAGCTCGGCATGGATCTTCGCGGTATCCGCGTACAGCCCGAGCTCGAGCACCGAGACGTACGACTCCAGCGGCTCGAGCACGTCGCGCAGCGCGAGCTTGTCGACCCGCGCCTGCACCTCGCCGAGGGCATCGAACGAGCGCGCGTAGTGCGTCAGCATCAGGTCGCCCTTGTGGCCGAGCAGCTGCGCGAGGCCGGCGTCCGTCTCCTCGCCGCTCGCGCACTCGGTGAAGAGCGCCGCCGCCTCGCGCTCGATCGTCTCACGGCGCTCGGCGGTCAGCGCGTCCCAGCGCCGGCGGTCGAGCCGGAACATGCGGTGCAGGATCGCCCAGCCGTCGAGCGACTCGGGGACGTTGGGATGTCTCACGGGGAAAGCGCACCTTTCTGCTCGGCAGCGACGGCGTGGACGAGCGCGTCCGGACGGTTTCGGTACCCGTCCCAGCGCTCCGGCTGCTCCGCGATCGCGTTCAGCGCGCGCGCATAAGCCGCGTTCACGGGCGCTCGCACGCGCGCCTCGGCGGCGGCGCGCGCGACCGCGCCGTTGAGGACGTCGACCTCGGTGCGGCGCTTAGCGCCGCGCAGGTCCAGCAGCAGCGAGGGCGGCTTCGCGCCGCGCGCGCCCGCGATGCGCGATGCGAGCACGGCGCGCGCGACCGGCGCCGGCATCGAGGCGGTCGCAAACAGCGCGCGCACCGGGTACCGGGGAAGATCGATTGCGGCGAGGCGATATGCCTTCATCACCGCGGCCACCTCGCGGATCGCGCGCAGCTCGAGGTCGAAGATCGCGCGTTCGCGCACGAGCTGGGACGGGAGCACGTCGAGGATCGCGCAGGCCGCGTTCGCGACGATGTTGAGCGCCAGCTTCGACCACTTCAGCGCGCGGTAGTCCTCGACCGCGCGCGTGTCGAGCCCGGTCGCGCCGAAGGCAGCGAGCAGCCAGTTGTGCGCGCTCGACGCCGCGACCGGCGCGAACGCGATCCCGCCGCCGCGTGCGGCGATGCCCAGGCCGTCCGCACCCGCATCCACCGGTACCGTGAGCGCGGCGGCGACGACGCGCTCGGCGCCGAACGCGACGGCCAGCAATTCTTCGTTGCCGACTCCGTTCTGCGGAGTCACGATCGTCGCGGCCGGCGATGCGGCGAGCGCGCGGCGCAGCGTCGCGATCGCGCCCGGCGTGTCGTACGCCTTCACCGTGACGATCGCGACGTCGGCGTCCACCGGCGTCACGGCGTCGAGCGCCCGCGGCGCATACGTCACCGCGTTGCCGATCCCGCGCAGCAGCTCGCCGAGATACGTTCCGACGGCGCCGCGACCGACCACGTAGACGTTCACGGCCGCGCGCCGCTCATCGTCCGGTCGAGCCGAACCCGCCCTCGCTGCGCGCGCTCGTGCCGAGCGCTTCGACCTCGCGAAACGCGGCGCGTGCGACGGGCGCGACGACCAGCTGCGCGATGCGATCCCCGCGCCGCACGACGAACGGCTCGCTGCCGTGGTTGATCAGCACGACGCCGAGCGGGCCACGATAATCGCTGTCGATCGTGCCGGGCGCGTTGAGCAGCGTGACGCCGTGCCGCACCGCGAGCCCGCTGCGCGGGCGCACCTGCACCTCGAAGCCGTGGGGCACCTCGAGCGCGATGCCGGTCGGCACCAGCGCGCGCTCGCCCGGCGCGAGCACGAGATCCTCGCGCACCGCCGCGACGACGTCGGCGCCGGCGGCGCCGCCGGTCATGTATGCGGGGAGCGGCAGGCCGTCGCCGTCGGCGAGCCGGCGCACGCCCACCGTGACGCTCACTTCGCGAGCAGGCCTTCGAGCTCGGCGCGAAAGCTCGCGACGTCCCGAAAATCCCGGTAGACGCTGGCGAATCGCACGTACGCGACCTCGTCGAGCGTCTTGAGCGCCTCCATCAGCTTCTCGCCGATCAGCGTGCCCGCCACTTCGGACTCACCGCGCGCGAACAGCTCGCGCTCGATCGCCGCGACGACCTCTTCCATCTGCGCCTCGGACACGGGCCGCTTCTCGCATGCGCGGCGCAGCCCCGACAGCACCTTGTCGCGGTTGTACTGCTCGCGCCGGCCGTCTTTCTTGACGACGAAGAGGCGCGGCGCTTCCATGCGCTCGTACGTGGTGAAGCGGTGCTTGCAGCCGAGACACTCGCGCCGTCTGCGGACGGAGTTGTCGTCGTCGCGCGAGTCGACGACGCGGGTCTCGTTCTTGCGGCAGTGGGGGCAGAGCAGCTCGGGCGGTCCTCTCCGGAGCGCTTGGGGTCGCGCGGGACCCGGCGCCCTACATCTTGTGGTGCCCGTCCAGTATAGCCCGAGACCAGCCGAAACCGAAAGCGGCTAGGACGCCGCCCCGATCTTGAACATCTTCGTCCCGCACACCGGGCACTTGCCTTCGGTCGCGGGGCGGCCGTTCTTCATCTGGATCTGCTGCGCGTCTTTGATCTCGCGCTTGGTCTTGCACTTCACGCAGTACGCTTCGGCTGCCATGGCTTGCTCGCTCTTTCCCCTCAGGTGACCCGTCGCGTTGGGCGGGAGTGATCGCTCGGCCCGTTACAGCGGGGGGTGCGCGATTCCTTGGGGATGCCGTCGGCACGCGCTCTAGCCGGCAGGTCGGGCGGCGTGATGGACGGGCGTGGCCCACGAAGACGACACCGCCCGCCGGTGGGTGCCGCGAGCCGAACTGGACTTGCTTTGCGGCGACCGCTTGCGCGGCGCCGTGCTCGAAGGCGTGTGGGCGGCGGGCGTGCTGGACGGGCTGCTCGCGCCGTGCGTCGCGGTCGTCGGCACGCGTGCGCCCTCGGAGGCGGCGCGCCGCCGCGCACACGCGATCGCGGAGGAGCTCGCGCGCTCGGGCGTGTGCGTCGTCTCCGGCCTGGCACTCGGCATCGACGGCGCCGCCCATGAGGGCGCGATCGCCGGCGGCGCGCCGACGATCGCCGTGCTCGGCGGCGGCCACGCGCATTTCTTCCCGCCGCGCAATCGCGAGCTCGCGTCGCGCATCGCGCTCGGCGGCGGCGCGGTCGTCTCGCCGTTCGCGCCGGACAACATCCCGCAGCCCTGGCAGTTCCTCGCGCGGAACGCCGTGATCGCGGCGCTCGCCGACGCCGTGCTCGTCGTCGAAGCGGCCGCGCGCAGCGGCGCGCTCAACACCGCTGGGCACGCCGCCGACCGCGGCATCCCCGTGCTCGCGATTCCGGGCGACGTCGACCGGCCGAAAGCCGCCGGCTGCAACGCGCTGATCCGCGACGGCGCGGTGTTGGCCCGCGACGCCCAGGACGTGCTGGCCGCGCTCCCGGCGGACGTGCTGCCGAAGCGCACGCGGCGGCCGCGCCGCGCGGCCTCACGCGCCGGCGGGGGCATCGACGGCGGCTCGCCGAGCGCGCGCGTGCTCGACGCGCTGCGCGACGGCGCATGCGACGCGGGCGCCCTCGCGGATCGGCTAGAGCTCGCGCCCGCGTCGCTGTTCCCGCTGCTCACCGAGCTCGAGCTCGCGGGCCGGATCGCGAGCGGCGCAAGCGGTTACACGCTCGCCCGCGAGGCTCGGTATTGACATGGCCGAGCGTCCGCTCCAATACTCGCGTCGTGCACGACGCCGCATGCGAAAGTGGCACATCGGTGAAGACGACGTGGCAAGCGTCGTGTGGTATCCTCTTATCCGCATCGTGTCCGTCGACGACGTTGAACACGAGGCTACACCGATGACGGTCGTCGGATTTCGGTGATCACCGATCGCTGGGAGACCCTCGTCATCACCGTCACTACGAACGAACTCGCTCGCGGACACGCGCGACGCAAACGCCCATGAAACAACCGATAGCCGTTACGGTCGACGATCTCTACCCCGTCTGCTACGTCGAGTACGAAAGTTTCGAGAAGAAAGCCCATTCCAGCGCGTTGGTCGTTCGTGATCACGACGGTCAGCCTACGACATATTGGGGCGAACGCTACGAGCCCCTCCGCGTAACGGCCGATCTGGATGAATATAATCGAGTCGTCGGGATCGAGATTCTCAATGTCGACGAGGAAGACGCTGTCGCTCTTGCGCGGGATTTTGCCCTTGCAAAGGATCTCGATTTTCCCGACGATTCACGCGCTGCCGCAGCCGGCGGCGCCGGACATCCCGCCGCCTGAACGTTCGGCTGATCGCGGTCGGGAAGGTTCGTGAGCGCTACGTCGCCGACGCGCTCGCGGACTTTCGCGCGCGGCTGCGCCCGTATCACCGCCTCGAAGAGATCGAGGTCCGTGCCGCCGACGGCGGCGATGCGGCGCGCGCCGTCGCCGCGGAAAGCGCGGCGATCCTCAAGCTGCTCGACCGCGGCGACCACGTCTGGTTGCTCGAGCGCACCGGCGAAGCGATGTCGAGCGAGGAGCTGAGCCGGCGCATCGAGGCGTTGCCGCACGCCGGCGTCGCGCGCCTGACGCTGGTGATCGCGGGGACCTACGGCGCGTCCGGCGCGCTGCTCGCGCGCGCCGACGTGCGCTGGTCCCTCTCCCCGCTCACACTGCTTCACGAATGGGCGCGCGCGCTGGTGCTGGAGCAGCTGTACCGCGCGGCGAAGATCGCGCGCGATGAGCCCTACCACCACTGACACTGAGGAGTCGTCGCTGCTGACGCTCGACGAGCTCGCGGCGCGCTTCGCGGCGGCCGCGCGCGCGCTCTGGCACGACGCCGATCCGGCGGTGCAGTTCGAGGCGCCGCGCCGCGCCGAGTTCGGCGATGTTGCGACCAATGTGGCGTTCGGGCTCGCGCGCGTCGCCCGCAAGAAGCCGCAGGACATCGCCGCGGAGCTGATCGCGCGCGCCATGGTGGACGCCGCCGTCCGCGCGACGGTGCTCGAGGCGGCGCCGGTCGCCGGCTTCATCAACCTCCGCCTGCAGCCCGCGTTCTGGCAGCGCGCGGTCGCGGACGTGCTGCGCGAGGGCGCCGCGTACGGCAAGGCCGCGCCGACGGGGCAGACGATCTCCCTCGAGTTCGGCAGCGCCAATCCGACCGGACCCCTCGCCGTCGTGCAGGGGCGCGCGCTCTCGATCGGCGACTCGCTCGCGAAGTCGCTCCGCCACCAGGGCTACGCGGTGTTCACCGAGTGGATCATCAACGATGCCGGCAACCAGCTGAGGCAGTTCGGCGCCTCGATCCTGGCACGCTACCGGCAGCTCTTCGAGCCGCAGTTCCCGCTGCCCGACGACGCGTACGCCGGCGAGTACGTCGTCGAGATCGCGCGCGCGCTGCACGAGCGTGACGGCGATCGTTGGTTGCACGCATCGGAAGCGGACGCCGTTGCGGCCGCCGCACGGTTCGGCCTCGACATGATGCTCGCCGAGCAGCGGTGCGACGCGCACGACTTTCGCGTCGACTACGATCTGTGGCAGTCGGAGCAAGAGCTGCACGACGCGGGCGCGATTCGCGACGGCATCGAGCGCCTGCGCGGCCTCGGGCACATCTACGAGAACGAGGGCGCGACGTGGCTGCGCACCACGGACGCGGGCGACGATCAGGACCGCGTCGTCATCCGCCGCGACGGCGTGCCGACGTACCTCGCGAACGACATCGCCTACCACTACGCGAAGCTGCAGCGCAGCGACCGCGTGATCGACATCCTCGGACCCGATCATCACGGCTACATCGGCCGCCTGAACGCGCTCGCCGACGCCTACGGGCGCAGCGGCGCAATCGAGGTCATCATCGCGCAGCAGGTGACGCTCAAGCGCGGCGACGAGGAGATCAAGATGTCGAAGCGCGCGGGCGCGCTCGTCACGCTGCGCGAGGTGATCGACGAGGTCGGCATCGACGCCGCGCGCTTCTTCTTCGTGATGCTCTCGACCGACCAGCCGCTGACGTTCGATCTCGAGCTCGCCACGAAGCAGTCGAACGACAACCCCGTCTACTACGTGCAGTACGGGCACGCGCGCATCGCGTCGGTGCTGCGGCGCGCGCGCGCGTCGCACGCGGCGCAGCTCGCCGCGGCGGAGCGCGGCGAGTCGCTCGACGCGCTGACCGGGGCCGCGGAGCTCGCGCTCGTGCGGCGTCTGGCCGACTTCGGGCCGACGGTCGCCGGCGTTGCGCGCGCGCGCGCCCCCCACCGCCTCACGAAATACGCCCGCGACGTCGCGAGCGACTTCCACCAGTTCTACGACGCCTGCCGCGTGCTCGGCGACGACGCGGGCGTCACGACGGCGCGCCTGGCACTGTGCCTCGCGGCGAAAACGGTGCTGGCCTCGACGCTCGCGCTCTGCGGCGTCGTCGCGCCCGACGCGATGTAGTGCGCGGCGCTCGCGGCGTTCGGAGCGGATCGCGCGCTCATCGTCCGCCCGGGACTCACCGCGGCGATGCGCCGCTGAACGCCGGCCTGACGGCGGAGCGCGAAGCCGAGGTGCTGCGGGCCCTCTAGGGCGGCAACACCTTGGTGAGCATGCGCCGCTCGGTGACGTATCCCGCGCGCTCGTAGAGCGCGCGCGCGGGCGCGTTCTCGTCGGTCACCATCAAGCTCACGCAGCGCAAGCCGTGCGCCGCCGCCTGCGCCTCCGCGGCGTCGAGCAGCGCCGCTCCGACACCGCGGCCCTGCGAGGCCGGCTCGACGGCCATGTACGCGACGAAGGCCTGCTCCGTCAGCGTCACCTCATCGGGCACGTCGAACAGCAGCAGCAGAAAGCCGGCGCGCTCGCCGCCCTCTTCCGCGATGAGGACCCGGTGACGGCGTCCGTGCACGAAGTCGACGAGCCGCCCGAACGCATCCAGCACGTCGTCGTAGCGCGGCGCGCGCAGCGCCGAGACGCTGCTCGTTGCGGTGCGGCTGCCGAGATCGCGCACGAAGTCGCGGTCGGCGGCCGCGCCGGCGCGCACGGCGACCGGAGGCGTCACGCCGCGGCGGCGACGAGCGATCCGAGCGCCTCGACGACGAGCGCGTTCTGCTCCGGCGTTCCGATCGTGATACGCAGGCGGCCCGGCATGCCGAGCGCGTCGCCGCTGCGCGTCACGATCCCGCGCTGGAGCATCGCTTCGTACGCGTCGGTCGCGGTGCCCGGGACGCTGACCGCAACGAAGTTCGCCGCCGTCGGATACGCGTGCAGCCCGAGCTTCGCGAGCGCGGCCGTCAAGTAGGTCTTGCCGGCGTCGTTGGTCTCCAGCGAGCGCCGCACGAAGTCGGCGTCGTCGAGCCCGGCCAGCGCGGCGGCCGCAGCGGGGCGGGACACGTTGAACGGCAAGCGCACACGCTGCGCGTACCCGAGCAGCTCGGCGTCGCCGAGCGCGTAGCCGAAGCGCAGCGACGCGAGCCCGAAGAGCTTCGAGTGCGTTCGCAGAACGACGGTCGCGGGCCGCGACTTCACGTACTCGGTCCCCTCGAGCGAGTCCGCCGGCATGTACTCGCGATACGCCTGATCGACGATCAGCACGAGTTGCTCGGGCAGCGCGCGCGCGAAGCGATCGAACGCGTCCGGATCGACGCGCGTGGACGTCGGATTGTTCGGGTCGACGACGACGACGATCTTCGTGCGCGGCGTGACCGCCGCGAGCATCGCGTCGAGGTCGTGGACGCCGTCGCGCAGCGGCACGCGCACGGGCGTCCCGCCGAACAGCACGGCGTCCTTCGGAAACAGCGAGAACGTCGGATCGGCCATGACGACCTCGTCACCCGTCGCGACGAGCGCGCTGAACAGCGTGCGCACGACGTCGTTCGAGCCGTGTCCCACCAGCACGTGCCGCGGTTCCAGGCCGTACGGCTCGGCGAGGCGCCGGCGCAGCTCGGCGTGATCGTCGTCGACGTAGATCTGCAGGTCGCCGAGGTCGCGCAGCGCCGCCGCGGCTTTCGGCGACGTGCCGAGCGGGTTCTCGTTCGAGGACAGCTTCACGAAACGCTCGAGCCCGTACTTCGCGCGCGCCTGCGACACCGTGGTGCCCGGCGTGTACGGTTTCATCGACGCGGCCTCGGGCCGCACGAGCTTCTCGTAATGGATCATGGTGATGGATCGGGCGCAGCGGGGTCGCGCCCGAACGCTCAGGTTCTTTGCGAGGTCGGAACGGGGGCCCCGCCGCGACGCGGCGGGGGGCGCGGAGCCGGGGGCGGAGCGCCGTCGGACAAGAAGCGCGAGCCGGGTTCGGTGATCGGCTCGCCGGCCGCGCACTGCGGGCATTCCTCCGGCGCGAACGACTCGATCGGGAGGTCCAGCAACGCCGTCGCGGGCACGCCGAAATCGACGGGCGCGCACCGCACGATCGCGCCGACGCCGACCGGCTGCGCGCCGCGCGCGCACGACGTCGAGCACTTCGCGCACGGATCCGCCCGTCGTGACGACGTCCTCGACGACGAACGCGCGGTCGCCGGCGCCGAGCGCGAAGCCGCGGCGCAGCACGGGAACGCCGTTCTCCTTCTCGACGAAGATCCCGAGCGTGCCGAGCGCACGCGCGGTCTCGTAGCCGAGCACGATGCCGCCGACGGCGGCGCTCACCACGACCGTCGGCGCGAGATGACGAATGTCGTCGGCGAGCGCGCGAGCGACGCGTTCGACGAGCACCGGATCCTCGAGGATGCGGAACTTCTGCACGAAGCGACTCGAATGCCGTCCCGATGAGAGGCGGAAGTGTCCCGACAGGACCGCGCGGCGCGACTCGAGCTCACGCAACAGCGAGTCCGCGAACGGCTCCCTCATCGCTCGAGCTCCGCGAGGATCGCGCGCGCCGCACCGGCGGGATCGGCGTCGTCGACGATCGGCCGGCCGACGACCGCGTAATCGACGCCGGCGTCGCGCGCATCGCCCGGCGTCGCGGCGCGCTTCTGATCGCCGTGCGCGCTTCCCGCGGGACGGATGCCGGGACAGAACGTCCCGAACTCCGCGCCGAAGAACCCTTTGAGCGCCGCGACTTCACGCACGCTGCACACGACGCCGGCGCACCGCGCGTCGCGCGCGAGCGCTGCGAGGCGCGTGGCGTTCTCGCCCGGGCCGCCGATCAAGCCCAGCTCGCCGAGATCCTCGCCGCCGATGCTCGTGAGGATCGTCACCGCGTACACGTCCGGCGCGGGGACACCGAGCTCCGCCGCGCGCTCCGCCGCCGCGCCGACCGCCGTCTCGAGCATCTGCGCGCCGCCGAGCGCATGCACCGTCACCAGGCGGACGCCGCGACGCACGACGGCGCGCACGGCCGCTTCGACGGTGCGCGGAATGTCGTGCAGCTTCAGATCGAGCGCATACTCGGCGCTGCGAGCCGCGAGCGCGCCGCATACCTGCTCGCCGTAGCCGTAGAATGCCTCGTAGCCGACCTTGAAGAGCACGCCGAGCGGCGAGAGCTGCTCGACGAGCCGTATCGCGCGCGCGGGGTCCGGGACGTCGAGCGCGACGACGAGACGGGGAGCGGCCATCAATGTAATGCTTCGCTCATGATGCGTGAAGAACTTGTGCTGCCTGCCGAACGTTAATCATGTACGATGCCATGAGGGCATCGGAAAGGAGAACGAGATGGCAGGAATCACGGTGTTCAAGACGCTGGCTGACGCGCTTCGAGCGGGCTATCACGTCTACGACCGCACCGACCACGGCTATCTCGTTCGCACGCGAACCGCGGCCGGCTGGGCGATGGCGATCGTTACCGGGCGCTAGTCCGCACGCGAACGGAGGCAGACCAAGGGGACGGGCCGCTGCGGCGGCCCGTCCCCTTGTGCGTTCGTGCGCTCGCTCAGCGCAGGTCCGGCGGGTTGATCGGCTTCGACAGCTCCTCGAAGCGGGAACCGCCCGATTGGCCGGACCACGGCGACCCCTGTGCGCCGAAGCCGGCGCTGGGCGGCGGCTGCGGCGCGCCCGGCGGCGGACCGTAGCGCGTCGCGTTCTCGGAGACGACGCCCGGCAGCACGGCGCCGGAGAGCAGGGCGACGATGACCTGGGCGATGCCGACGAACATCGGGATCAGGCCGCCGAGCAGCCACGCGCCGCCGTGAAAGCTGGTCGAGCCCGGCGTGCCGCCGATGAACGAGAGCCCGATGAAGATCGCGAGTCCGACGAACGCGGTGCGGATACCGCGGTAGAGCGCTCGCTGCGGGTCGTCCTCCGGCGCCGTCCACCCGGTGGGCACGGCGCCCGGCGGCGGATAGCCGCTGCCCGGCGGGGGATACGCGGCACCCGGCGGCGGATAGCCGGCGCCCGGCGGCCACGCCGAGCCGGGAGGCGGCCACGGCGATCCCGCTTTGCGCCACGCCTTGTACGTGTGCTTGTCGCTGAAGTCGGGCGGCGGAACGATCCCGCGGCGCAGCATCTCCATGCGCTCCTGGTGCTTGAACGTGCGATGGCAAATCCACGCGGTGACCGGACCGCCGACCACGACCACAAAGAAGAAGATCGGGACCATGTCATCCATCGCTACGAGCTCGCTCCTTCGGAGATGTTGACGGCGCCGTCGTCGGTGCTGACCTCGAAGTGCCCGCGTCCGGTGCCGAGCGGAATCGTGCGTGCACGCACTCCGAGTTGCTGGCTCGGCAGTCCGGACACGGTCACGTCCTCGTTGCGCGTGCTCGCGGCGACGGTCGCATCGCTGCGCCCGGTGAACGATGCGCTGATGCGGCCGAAATGCGTGCTGAGCGCGCCGTCGTGAGCGGTGACGTCGACGGCGTAGATGCGGCCGTGGTTCGTGTGCCCGTCGATGCGGTCGCCCGCGACGCGCGTGAGGTACAGCCGTCCGCTGTGCGTGTTCACGGCGAGGTCGCTCCCCTGCACGTCCGTCAGCTCGATGTTGCCGTCGGACGAGCTCAAATCGAGATCGCCGCGATGATCGCGCACGTGCACGCTGCCGTCGGGCGTGTGCGCGACGAGCTTCGCGCGCAGACCCGACGCATCGATACGCCCTGCGCTCAGGATGTCGACGGCGGACGCCGCGGGAACCGTGATGCGCAAGCTGCGCGTGAAGTCGCCGAGGACGAAGTGCGGCCCGCTCCCCGTCATCGTGACGCGCACGGCCGGCCCGTTCGCGTCCGCCTGAATCGGCGGGATCGTACCGGACATGTAGCCGGCGACCGCCAGCGACTCCGAGGCGCCGACCGTCGGCGATTCGTGCGTCTCGATGCGCACGTCCACGTCGCGCACGTCGATCACGACATGCGGGGCGAAGCCCGTCACGAACGTGCGCTCGAGTGCGAGCGGATGCACCCGCGCGGCCCCGAGGCCGAACGGTGCGGAACCCCACGCCTGGCTCGGCGCGGCCACGCCGGCGAACGCGCTGAACGCCAGCCCGACGATGGCGAGCTCGGCGACGACCAAGGCGCCCACGAGGGTCGAGCGTGAAATCATGCCCCATGTACGTCCGCCCGGCCGTGGTGTTTCGCCTGCGCCGCGCCCGTCGGGCCGAAACCGCCGGCGCCTCGAACCGTACATGAGAGCAGCATGGCAGCTGCGCTCGCGGTGGAACCGCCGGTAGCGGCGCCGGTCGTCGACGACCAGGCGCTGATCTCGGCTACGCTCGCCGGCCATGCGGCGGCGTTCGAGGAGCTCGTCCGCCGCTACGAGCGGGCCGTGTACAGCCTGGCGGTGCGGACCCTGCGCGATGCGACTGAGGCCCAGGACGCGACGCAGGAAGCGTTCTTCAAGGCGTACCGCGCGCTCGGCGGGTTTCGGCCGGGCGCGAAGTTCTCGACCTGGATCTTCACGATCTGCTACCGGCTCTGCTGCGACCGGCTCGCGAAGCGCAAGCGCATCTCCGGCGAGGAGCTGCCCGACCGCGCCGACCCCGCCGCCGGGCCGGAAGCCATCGTCGAGCGCGACGACGATGCGCGCCGCGTGCGGGCGGCCATCGAGGCGCTTCCCGACAAGTACCGCGCGGTCGTCACGCTCTACCACTTGCAGGGAAAGCAATACGAAGAGATTGCAACGGTGTTAGACCTGTCGCTCGGGACGGTGAAGACGCATCTTTTTCGAGCAAAGGAACATCTGCGGAAGGCATTGACCCCATGACGCACGACGACGATTTCGCCGAACTCGACCGCATGCTCGCCGCGCTGCCGCTCGAAGAGCCGCCGCCCGGCTTGCGCGCGCGCATCCTCGCCGCGACCGTCTACCGCCCCGTGCCCGTTATGCGGACGTGGGAAGTGTGGGTCCTCGGCTTCGTGGTCGCGCTCGCCGTCTGGATGACGTGGATGCTTGCGAGCTCGCCGCACCTCGTGGAGCGCCTCGCCTCGGCGTCGGAGCGGGTGATCGATGCGGGCGGCCTGACCTCGCTCAGCACGCTGCTCTGGCTCGCCGTCGGCGTCTCGTCGGCGTGGTGGATCTCGCTGCTGACGTTCCCGAGCCCGAGGCGCGTTCGCGCTCGATGAGCGGCGCCTCGGCGCTGCCGGAGGAGCGGCGGAAGTACAAGATCCTGCTCGTCGAGGACGACGCGCAGATCACGCGCGTGCTCCGGCTGGAGCTCGAGCACGAAGGCTATGAGGTCGAGACCGCCGCGGACGGCCTCGCCGGACTCGAGAAGGCGCTCAAGGAGCCGGACCTCGTGGTGCTCGACTTGATGCTGCCGAAGCTCGACGGCCTCGAAGTCGCCTCGCGGCTGCGCGCGAAGTCGCGCGTGCCGATCATCATGCTCACCGCGAAGGACCGCATCCCCGATCGCGTCGCCGGGCTCGACCGCGGCGCCGACGACTACGTCGTGAAGCCGTTCTCGATCGAGGAGTTACTGGCGCGCATTCGCGCGCGTCTGCGCGACCGCGACCCGCACGAGAACGTCCTGACCGCGAAGGACCTCGTGATGGATCGCGATCGCCACGAGGTGACGCGCGGCGGCCGCGCGATCCACCTGACGGCGAAGGAGTACGCGCTCCTCGAGTACCTCTTGCTGCACCGCAACAAAGTGCACTCGCGCGACGAGCTCTTCAACGGCGTGTGGGGCAGCGATTTCCTCGGCGACTCGAACCTGATCGACGTCTACATTCGCTACCTGCGCGGCAAGATCGACGACGAGTTCGACGAGAAGCTGATCCAGACGGTGCGCGGGGTCGGGTACGCGCTCAAAGAATAGTGCGCTCCGCTCCGCACTTCTAGACTCATGACGTCGCTGCGCACGCGCATCGCGGCGGTGTACGCCGCGCTGATCGTCGTCGTCATCGCGCTGGGCGCGGTCGCGATCGACTTCGCGTTGCGCTCGGTGCTGATCGACCAGACGAAGCTCAACCTGGCGTCGACCGCGGACGACTTCCGCAACAACGCGATCCAGGCATCCACGTTCGGATTCTCCGGCGGCGAGCCGATCACGCTCGTGCTCTCGAACCGCGCGACGCTCGACCACTGGGCTGCGGGACACCAGTACATCCAGATCGACACCGTCGGCGGGCAAGTGCTGGGAAAGAGCTCGAACCTGGGCAGCTTCACGATCCCGCCGTGGCCGCCCGCGCAGGGCACCTCCGGGTACGACACCGTGCGCGTGGGCGGGGAGCGACCCGGGACGATGCTCGTGCTCAACCGCGCGCTGGTCGATGCGGCGCAGCACCCGATCGCGGTGCTGCACGTCGGCGAGCGGCTCGACATCGTCGACGAGGTCGTCGCGCGCGCCCGCAACATCCTGATCGCGATCGCCCTCGCCGCGACGATCGTGATTCTGGTCGCGTCGTACTTCATCGCCGCGACCGCGATCGATCCGATCGAGCGCCTCACCAGCGCCGTCGCCGGGATCGGATCCGAGCGCCTCGGCCGGCGCTTGCGCTGGAAGCGCCGCGACGAGGTCGGGCGCCTCGCGGACGCATTCGACGCGATGCTCGACCGGCTGCAGTCCGCGTTCGCGCGCGAGCGACAGTTCATCAGCGATGCGTCGCACGAGCTGCGCACGCCGCTGACGGTGATCCACTCGAACGCGCAGATGCTGCAGCGGTGGGGCGATCGCGACCCCGAGATCTCGAAGTCGTCGCTGCAGGCGATCGCCGATGAAAGCGGTCGGCTCGCCTCGATGGTGTCGGGGATGCTGACGCTCTCGAAAGCCGAAGCCGGCGACGCGATACCGAAGGAGCCGCTGGTGCTGGAGCGGCTCGTCGACGACGTGGTCGCGCACGCGCGCGAGCGCGCCGCCGCGAAGGGCCTCGCGATCGGGGCGCACCATCCCGCCGACGCGAGCACGATCGTGATGGGCGACGCAGGCCTGCTGCGGCAGCTGGTCGGCAACCTCGTCGACAACGCGATCAAGTTCACGGACGCGGGATCGATCGACGTCGCCGTGCGGCGCGACGACGGCCGAGCCGTCGTCGACGTCCGCGACACGGGCCGCGGCGTCGACGCCGTGGCGGCCGACCGGCTGTTCGACCGCTTCTTCCGCGGCGACCCGGCGCACGCGCGGACGGTCGAGGGGACGGGGCTCGGGCTCGCGATCGTGCGCAGCATCGCGCGCGTCCACGGCGGGAGCGTGACGGCACGCGCTCGCCCGGAGGGCGGATCGACCTTCAGCGTGGTCCTGCCGGCCGAGCCCGAATCATTCACCGCCGGTTCATGACCGCCGTCCGTGCGGGGCCTACGATGGTCTCGTGGACCTGATCCGGATCCGAGCCCCGCGGTGGATCGCCGCGGGGCTGGTCGTGCTGCTCGCCGTGCTCATCGGCCGCGCCCCCTCGGGCGCCGGCACGGCCGCGCTCGACGTCGGCGACCAGGTCGTCGTCAACGTGACGGTCCGCGGCCGAGGCAATCAGGTCGCCGTCCGCACGTGGGACCGGCCGAGCGTGGCGATCGAGTACGGCGACGATGCGCCGGCGATCACGCACCGCGTCACGATGTTCGGGGCCGCGCGCGGGCTGACGCTGCAGATCCCGCCCCAGCTGCTGCCCGAGCGCACGCCGGACGGCGGACCCGCCGGCCAGACCGCGCTGCCGCCCGAGGAGTTTCCGTACGCATCGTTCCGGCCGGGCCGGCACGACGTCGTCGCGCTCGACGCGCCGCAAGGCGCGCGCTTGACCGTCACGATCCCCGCGACGACGGGCGTGCTGACCGTGCGCGCCGGCGGCGGCCGCACGACGATCGACGGTTACCACGGCGCCAACCTCGTCGTGATCCAAGGCCAGGGCCGCGTGCAGCTGACGAACACGTCGACGACGGCGTTCGTGCAGATGAACTACGGCACGTTCTACGCCGCGGACGACACGTTCGAGCGCGTGCGCGTGCGCGGCATCGGCGCGCACGACGTGTTCGAGCGGTGCCGCAGCCGCGAGATCGAGGCGACGAGCGTCACGGGTTCGATCGTCTACGACGGCGGCTCGTTCGACGCCGGCGTCGCGCGCTTCGAGTCGGCCACGGGCAACATCGCGCTCGGCGTGACGTCGGGCGCGCAGCTCACGGGGCGTGCCGCGGAAGGGCACGTGTACACGCTCTTCGACCGCCGCGGAACGCCCGTCGAGCAGCGCGGCGACGGCGACGCGACGGCGACCGTCGGCGGCGGCGGCCCGGTGGTCAGCGCGATCACCGGGCGCGGCAGCGTCTTCCTGTACGACGGCACGCTGCTCGGGCACCGCATCACGAGCCCCGAGTGGCGGCAGGTCCACGCGCTGTTCCAGATGCGTCGCGCGCCCGCGCCGCCGCCGCTCCCGCCCGCGCCGCGCGCGCACCCGATCGAGCGCGCGCGCCTCGTCCGGCTCTAAGTGGCTCCGCCGCACGGCGGACCCGTTACAGCAGGAACTTGCGGACGAGCGCGACGTCCAGCTTGAACGTGTGCTGCGGCACGACCGCTTCGATCACGTAGCCGCAGGCCTCGAAGAACGCCTGCGCCGACTGCCCATGGAACACGCTCGCGGTCATCTTGTGCGCGTTGTAGTAGTTGGCGAGCTCCTCGGCACGCGCGAGCAGCGCGCGCCCGATGCCGTGCCGGCGCGCATCCGGCACGACGTACAGCGCGTCGACGTGGCCGAGCGATGCGGCGATGCGCAGCCGCAGCGCGCCGACGACGTCCTCGCGGTCGCGCGCGAGCACCTCGTGCGACTGCTCGTGCCACACGACGCGAAAGTTCCACAGCTCCGAACGCCAGTCGCGGTCGTGCGCCGTCCAGAACGCGTCGAGCTCGCCAGGCTTCGCGACCTCGACCTCACGCGGCATCGAACGCCCACCCGTCGTACGCCGCGAGCGTCTTGATGCCGGTCGCATCTTCCATCTCGTGCGCGAGACGCGAGGGATCGCGCTCGAGCATGCGCGTGCTGAAGTGCGACATGATCGCGATGCCCGGACGAATGCCCTCGATGAGACGGCGCGCATCGTCGAACGTCAGGTGGTCGACGTCCATCGAGTCACGGTAGCGCAGCACGTTCATGATCAGCACTGCGGGCGCGCGCGCCCGATAGTCCTCGACGATGCCGTCGAAGTACCGCGTGCACGGCACGTACGAGACCGTCGCATCCGGCGCGCGAAAGTGCAGGCCGTACGTCTCGACCGGATGGTGCAGTCGCAGCGATGCGTATATCTCGACGTCGCCGACCGCGAAGGGACCGCCGTTCGCCTCGACGACCCACTCGCGCGGCACGAAGCGCCTCGCATAGGGCAGCACGACCGGCTCGAGGCCGGCATCCAGGGCGTCACGCGGTGCGCACAGCGCGCCGCGCGGCCGCCAGCCGCCTTGACACATCGCCTCGATCATCGCGTTGACGTCGCCGGAATGGTCGAGGTGCTTGTGCGAGAGCACGATCGCGTCGAGCGAGGCCGGATCGCAGCGCGGCACCGCCCCCAGCGCGCGCACGAGCGCGCCCGGACCGGGATCGACGTGGATGTTCGCGCCGTCCGTTTGCAGCCAGAAGCCGCCGGAGGAGCGGATCTGCTTGGCGACGACCCAGCGCGCGCCGCCCGTACCGAGAAAGCGCAGCCTCACCATCTCATCGCACGCGCTTGCGCAGCTCGCGCACCGCGGCCGCGAGCTGCGGGTCGTCGCCGCGCTCGTCGAAGCCCGGAGGGTTGTCGACGCGCACGTCGACCGGGCGCGGATGCAGCTCCATGTCGACACCGTCGTGCGCAAGCACGCGTGTCGACGGCAGCCGCACGACGCCGCCGTCGGCGAGGGTCGCTCCGCTCGTGAAGATGATCCACCCCGCGGTCGGCTCGCCGATCACCGGGCCCGCATGCAGCACGCGATACGCTTCCGTGAAGTTCTCGGCGTCCGAGAGGCTGTGCTCGTTCACGACGAGTGCGGTCGGTTTGTCGAGCGCGCGCTGTCCGAGCGACGTGCGTTCGGGCGGATCGTAGCCGAAGCGGGACTTGAAGCGCAGATACTCGCGACGCACGAGCACGTCGACGGCGTACGGGTCGACGAAGCCGCCCACGTTGTTGCGCACGTCCACGATCACGGCCGCCTTCGCGCGGTTCTCGACGTCGAGATCCGTGTAGAACTTCGCGAGCGACTCGGGACCCATGTCGTACAGGTGGACGTAGCCGACCCGGCCGGAGCTGATCTTCTCGACGTACGCGCGCCGCGAGGCGACCCAGGCCAGATACCGCAGGCGCTCGTCGGCGTTGCGATCGACCGGCAGCACGACGGCGGTGTGCACGCCGCTCGCGCGCCGGAAGCGCAGCTCGGTGCGCTTGCCGATCCGGTTCGCGAGCAGCGCGTCGAGGTCGGTGGAGCGCTCGACCGGTTCACCGTTCACCGCCTCCAGCACATCGCCCGCACGCGCTCCGGCGACGTCCGCCGAACCGAGCGGGACGACCGCGGCGACGCGCAGCGCGCCGTCACGGTCGTACGCCTCGGGACTCCAGTCGACGCCGATCCGGCCGGTGACGAAGCGCGGCAAGCCGATCGGCTGCGGCGGCGCAAGCCCCGTATGGGAAGAGTTCAGCTCGCCGACCATCAGCGAGAGGATGCGGTACAGCTCGTCGGGCGCGTGCGAGCCGAGCACGAACGGCGCGTAGTCACGGTGCACGGCGCCCCAGTTCGCGCCGTGAAAGCGCGGATCGGCGTACCAGCGGTCGAGCAGCGACCAGGCCTGGTCGAACACGAGCCGCCGGTCGTCCGCGAAGTCGACGTCGGTCTCCGCCGCGACGCCGATCGGACGTGCGCCTTTGCCCGTGATGTCCGCGACGAACGCACGCCCCGCGTCGAGATAGACGACGGATTTCCCATCGGGTGCGATCGACGCGTTCGACTTGTGCCCCGGCGTGCTGGTCAGCTGCTTCGGCACGGGCGGCTCGTTCGACGTCTCGTCGATCGAGAGCGCGTACACGTTCTCCTGACCCGCGGCGTTCGCGGTGAACAGCAGCGTCTTCGCGTCGGGCGTGACGGTGACGCTCGTGACGTCGAGCCCGGCGGGCACGAACGTCAGGCGGTCGCGGATGCCCTCGAACCGGATCGTCGTGCGCCGCGCCGTCGCGGAAGGTGCGGGCGACGGCGACGCGACGACCGGCCGCGGCGAGCTGCTCGGGGCGGGCGTCGCGATGGTGCGCGCCGGCAGCTCGGGACGTGCCGGAAGCTCCTGGAACAGCTCGCGGAACTGCTGCTCGCGGAAGCGCGGCGGGCGCGGTACGAGGTCGACCTGCGCGATCGCGCCGTTCTCGGTGCGCTGTGAGGTCGCGAAGAATATGCGCGTGCCGTCGCGCGTCCACGCGAGCGTGCCGGCGTTCGCGTTCGGGAGAAACGTGATCGCGCGCGGCGTTCCGCCGGCCGCCGGCACGAGGTACACGTTCGAGAAACCGTCGCGGTCCTGATCGATGTACGCAATCCAGTCGCCCGCCGGCGAGAACGCGACGTCGCGCACATCGCCGAAGGGGCGCCGGTCGAGGACACCGCGCGCGACGATGCGATCCGCGCGTGACGCCACGTCGAGCACGTGCAGCTCGCGTCCGTCGCGCACGTACGCGAGGGACGCGCCGTCGGGCGACCAGCGCGGGTAGTCGTCGTGATGCCCGGCCGGCGTGAGCGTGCGCTCGGGTCCGTCGGGAAAGTCGTACGTCGCCAGCGCCTGCTCCGCGCCGCGGTCGATCACGAACGCGATGCGGCGGCTGCCGGGCGCCCACACGGGCACGTCGTACGCCGCGCCGCCGCGCGGCGTGGCGATCTGCGCGGCGCCGCCCTCCTGGGCGCCCGCGGCGAACACGCGTCCGCGCGCGACGAACGCGATCTTCTTGCCGTCCGGCGAGAGATCGAGCGCGCTGAACCGCGCGGTCAGCGTGACGTGCCGCGCCGTGACGACGTCGGGCAGGCCACGCGGCACGATCGCGAGCTCGCGCGTCGCGCCCGAGTCGACGTCGTACGTCCAGATCCGCATGCCGCGCTCGAACGCGATCGTGCGGCCGTCGCGCGAGATCGTCGGCCAGAGCACGAGCCCCGGCGGCAGCGACGTCAGCCGGCGCAGCCGCCCGCTCGCGTCGCGCGCCCACAACTGGTCGCCGTTCTCGCGGTCCGAGACGAAGTACAGCCTTCGGCCGTCGGGCGACCACATCGGCCAGCGATCTTTCGCTCCGCCGGTCGTGACGGCGTCGAACCGTGACGAGCCCGGATGCGCGATCACGATCTCGCTCTCGTCGATGTGGCTGCGCCCGCGCCGCCACCACTGCACGAAGCCGTTGCGCGCGTACGCGACTTCGTCCCCGCCGGGAGACGGTACGCCGAACTGCGCGTTGACGTACCGCTCGTGCACGACCTGCATCGGGGTACCGCCGCCGGCGGGCACGCGCATCACGTCGCGGTCGTACGCGATGTTGTGCGACGGCGAGTCGAAATACACGTAACGCCCATCGGCGGACCACGCCGACAGGCCGGGTACCTGGTCGTCGTACGTCAATCGGCGCAGCGCGCCGCCGTCCAGCGCGATCACGTAGATGCCGGCGGCTCCCGGCTCATCGGAGACGTACGCGATGCGCTTGCCGTCGGGCGCGAACAGCGGCCGCCGCGCATGTCCGCTCGTCGCCGCGAGAAGACGCGCCACGCCGCCGGCAGCCGGCATGCTCCACACGTCGCCGCCGGAGACGAACGCGATCTCCGAATGATCCGGTGATACCGACGGCTCGGCGAACGACGGGAGCGGGACGACGCCGTCGGCCGCGGGCGTCGCCGTGCCGCGGACGAGCGCGAGCAGTGCGGTCAGGGCGGTGAGCATGACGAGGCGGCGCATCGTGCGGTTCCTCAGACGTCGAGCAGGTCTCGGCCGACGACCACGTCGCCGGCGAAGTGCGCGCGCACGGGCGCGGCCCAGTCCTCGTCGCGCAGCGCCGGGTCGTACGACGGCACCAGGTGGGAGAGCACGACGCGTTTCACCTTCGCCGCCGCGGCGACGCGGCCGACGTCCGCGGCGTCGGTGTGCGCCGCCACGATGTGCTCGCGCAGGCGCGAGGCGTTCGGGACGAGCTTCAGCAGGCGGTCGAGCGCCGACGTCAGCAGCACCTCGTGGATCAGCACGTCGGCGCCCCGCGCGAACGCGATCAGGTTCTCGTTGTACGTCGTGTCGCCGGAGAACACGACGACGCGGTCCGGCGTGCGGAACTTGTACGCGAGCGCCGGCCGCACCGGCGGATGGCTGACGACGGCGGCCTCGACGGTAACGCGCTCGTCGCGGTACACCCGGCCGGCCGTCGCGACGTCGTGCGGAATGAAGAGCGGACGCGGGTCGACGCGCCCTTCATCCGGGATGCGCACGGCGATGTCGTAGCCGTGGTAGCGGAGCGCGAGGTCGACGAGCTTGCCGACGGACGTGGTCACCGCGTCGCTGCCGGGCAACGTCTCGACCGGGCCGTACACGTCGACCGGCGCCTTTCCGCCCGTCGCCCAGCCGAGCACGAGCAGGTTGCCGAGGTCGGCGTTGTGATCGCTGTGATGGTGCGTGACGAAGATCGCGCGAATCGCCGTCGGCGCGATGTGCGCATCGACGAGCTGCCGTCCGACGCCGTACCCGCAGTCGACGACGTACGGAACGCCGTCCACGACGATCGCGGAGGCGGGCGACGACCGGCCCGGGCGCAACGCCGGCCCGCCCGCGGTGCCGAGCAGCACGACGCGCGTGCGCGGCGATCCGGGCGGCACGGCCGGCGCGGCATGCGCGGCCGCTTCGTCACCGCGAGCGCTTCCGCTGTCATCGTGAGCCTGTCGAAGGGTCTGGGCTCGAGTCTTGTCATCCTGAGCCTGTCGAAGGGCGAACGGGCTGGCCGCGAGCGCATTGACGAATCCGAGACGCGAGCAGCAGTCGAAGCTCACGATGCGGCCTCGTCCGCGAGCGGCGCCTCGGCGAAGAGCACGCGCGTCAGCCACACCGCCGCGAGCGCCGGCTTCGCGGCGCCACGCACCTCGACGTCGGCGTGCCAGGTGAGGTGCGCGCCGCCGTCGATCGCGCGCACGCCGGCGAGCGTGAACACGCCGCGCACTTCCGCACCGACGGGGACCGGCGAAACGAAGCGCACGCGATCCAAACCGTAGTTCAAGCTCAGCCGCGCGTCCGCGAAGCGCACGCACTGCGCGATGAAGCTCGACAGCAGGCTCAGCGTGAAAAACCCGTGTGCGACCGTCGTCGCGAACGGCGACTCGCGGCGCGCGCGCTCCGGGTCCACGTGGATCCACTGACGGTCGCTCGTGATCTCCGCGAAAGCGCTGACCATCGCTTGCGTCACCGGCGTCCACGCGCTCGCGCCGATGCGCTCACCGCACGCGGTCTCGAGCTCCGCTACGCTGGCGAATTCCCGGGGCTGCATGCGACGGCGGTTCGGATGCGGGACGCGTCGTCCCGCTTCGCCAACGCGCCCCACATGCGAGCGATCGTGTGCCGTTCCCACGGCTTGCCGAAGGATCTCGGTGGCCGCCGACGCGCCGGAGCCCGCTGCCGGCCCCGGTCAGGTACTGATCGACGTGCACGCCGCCGGCGTGAACTTTCCCGACGTGCTGCTGGTGCAGGGGCTGTACCAAGTGAAGCCGCCGCTGCCGTTCAGCCCGGGCGTCGAGGCGGCCGGCGTCGTGCTCGCCGTCGGTGACGGCGTCGCCCACGTGCGCGCGGGCGACCGCGTCGCCGCCGGCGTGATGGGCGCGTTCGCCGAGCGCGCCGTCGCCGCGGCGTCCAGCGTCATCCCGCTTCCGGACGGCGTCGACTTCGTGACGGCGGCCGGCATGGTGCTGACGTACGGCACGGCATACCACGCGCTCGTCGACCGCGCCGCCCTGCGCGCGGGCGAATGGCTCTTCGTCAGCGGCGCGGGCGGCGGCGTCGGCACCGCGGCCGTCGACGTCGCGAAGTCGCTCGGTGCGCGCGTCGTCGCGAGCGCGTCATCGGAGGCGAAGCGTGACGCCGCGCGGCGCACGGGCGCGGACGCGGTGGTCGACGCCGCATCCGCGAACCTCGTCGACGCGATCAAGGCGGCGAGCGAGGGCGGTGTGCACGTGGCGATCGACAACGTCGGCGGCGAGCAGTTCGAAGCCGCCCTACGCGCCGCGCGGCGCGACGCGCGGCTGCTCGTCGTCGGCTTCGCCGGCGGAACGATCCCGCAGGTTCCCGCGAACCGCGTCCTGCTCAAAGAGCTGGACGTGCTCGGCGTCTACTGGGGCGACTGGACCGCGCGCAATCCCGAACGCAACCGCGCGAACTTCGCCGCGATGTTCGCGCTGGTGCGCGAGGGCAAGCTGCACCCCCGCGTCGAGACGACGTACGCGTTCGAGGACGCCCCGCGCGCGATCGAAGACCTCATGGAGCGCCGGGTCGTCGGAAAGGCCGTCGTGACCGTACGCCCTTCGACAGGCTCAGGATGACAAGCCCTTCGACAGGCTCAGCATGACAAGCCCTTCGAGGGGCTCAGGATGACGGGGACTATGTGAGGATCGTCAGCGGCGCGAACGTGCCGCCGACGATCTGCTCGGACGGGCGCCCGAGCCACCGCTCGAGCACCGTCGCGTAGACGCTGCGGAAGTCGGTGGAGAACGCGAGGTTGCCGTTGTTGAGCCGCGCGAGATCGGGGTGGTCGCCGTACAGGCCGCCCTTGATGCCTCCGCCGATCAGGAACACCGGCGCCGCTTCGCCGTGATCGGTCCCCCGGCTGGCGTTCTCGGCGACGCGGCGTCCGAACTCGCTGAACGTCATCGTCAGCACGCGCCGCTCGTTGCCGTGCGCCGCGAGATCGGCGTAGAACGCGGAGATCGCGTTCGCGAAGTCCGCGAGCAGACGGTCTTGCGTCGCCTTCTGCGTGACGTGCGTGTCGAACGAGCCGTGTTGCACGTACAGCACGCGCGTGCCGAGCCGCGAGCCGACGATCTGCGCCGCGAGCGCGAGGCTGCGGCCGAGCGGCGTCGTGGGATACGTCGCCTGCTGCTGGTAGCCGGCGACGAGCTTCGGAAGCGCCTCGGCGCCGCGCTGCGCGTGATCTTCGATCTCGGCGACCTGCGCGAGGAACGGCGAGCGGAACGGCACGGTCGTGTCGCGCACGAACTCGTGGAACGCCTCGCGATCGCCCTTCGTCTTGTCGCTCCGCAGCCCGTACGCGTTGATCGCGTCGATCGCCGGTACGTCGGTCGTCTTCGCGATCAGCAGCTCGGGCAACACGTTGCTGAGCGCGACCGCGTTGAAGAGGTTGTCCTTCGGCAGACCCGCGCCGTCGAGGTAGCGCCCGAGCCAGCCCGTCGACGCGTAGCCCTTCGGCTGCGCGGTTTGCCAGATCTCCGTCGAGCGGAAGTGCGAGTGATCGGGGTCGGGGTAGCCGACGCCCTGCACGATCGCGACGCCGCCCGCGTCGTACATCTTCTTGAACGGCGCCAGTGCGGGGTTGAGCCCGACCACGTCGTCGATGCGCAGCACGTCGTTCGGCGCGATCCCGATCGCCGGCCGGTACCGGTAGTAGTCCGGCATCCCGAACGGCACGACCGTGTTCAGGCCGTCGTTGCCGCCCTGGAAGTTGATCACGACGAGAACGCGATCGCTCGCCGCGGGCAGGCCCGGGAGCGGGCTCTGCGCGAGCGCCGGCGCGAAAATCGAATCGTTGCGCGCGACGACCGCAAGCCCGGAGAGGGCTCCGAGAAGAAACGACGATCGTGAAAACTGGGTCATTGTTGTTGCGAGCCACCTCGGGGAATCGTGAAGGCACCGAAATGATGGAGGGCTCGCGCAGTCTGGGGCCCCACGCTAGGCGTGGGGGGCGCGGAGCCGGGGGCGTCGCGCCTATTCCAACTGGTAGGCGGGCATCGCCATCGTGAGATAGGCGGCGTTGCGGACGCGCTCGTCGACGTTCTCCGCGCGAGAGCTGCGCGAGCTCGGTTTGCCCGGCGCCGCCGAGGTACGTGACGAACTGCGCGACCGACGCCGGCGAAACGTCGTCCTGCAGCATGACGCCGGTGAGGGTGTGCGCGACATCCTTGGGATCCATCGACCGTATCGCCGGCGAGAGCCAGCTCGCGTCCTGCAGCATCTGCGGGCTCTTGGCGACGCCGTTCGCGAAGTTCTCGCGCGTGAGGACCGTCTGGCTGTTGAGCCACGCCGCGCCGCCGTCCCAGCCTTTCACGTTGGGCGGATAGAACAGCACCTGTCCCATCTGCCGCAGCGCGGCCAGCTCGATCGGGGCGACCTGCGGGATGCCGAACAGCTGGTGCGTTCCGACGACGAACTCCACCGGGACTCTTCACCAAGCGCACGGTAGGCGCGGTCGCTGAAGAACACGTTGCTGCGCAGCAGCGCCGACATGACGGGGCGCAGCTCGAAGTCGTTGCGCACGAGGAGCGCGGCGACCTGATCGACCAGTTGCGGCTCGGGATCGATGTAGACGAAGAACGCGAGCAGCTTCGTCGCGAAGAACCGCGCGGCGGCGGGCTGGCGCGAAGATGATCGCGACGATGTCGGCACCGGTGAAGTTGCCCGTGCGGCCGAGGAACGTCTTCTTGCCGTCGTCGTGCTGACGGACGTTGTCGTAGAAGTACCCGGTACCGTCGGGATTGCGGCGGAACGTCCAGCCGGTGAACGCGCGCGCCGACTCGCGCACATCCGTCTCCGTGTAGTTGCCGATGCCCAGCGTGAACAGCTCCATCAGCTCGCGCGCGTAGTTCTCGTTCGGATGGGCGGCCTGGTTCACGTTGTTGTCGAGATAGCGCAGCATCGCCGGATCCTGCGAGACGTGCAGCGTCAGGTCGCGCACGTTCCCGAGCGCGTACTGGCGGAAGAGCTGGTTCTGCATCAGCAGCTCTTGCGCCGTCGTGCCCTTCTCCGGCGAGCTCGTGAAGTGGCCGTGCCAGAAGAGCGTCATCTTCTCTTGCAGCGGCGCGGCGGTCGCGATCATGCGCTCGAGCCACCAGGTCTGCAGCGCGATCAGGTTCTTGCGACGGTTCGCGTTGTTCGCCATCTGGAACGCCTTGCGCGCCTGGACGGTCGCCTCGTCGGGCGCCATGCCTTGCGCCCGCGGCGCGAAACAGTCCCAGCGGCGGCGTCGGCGGCGGCTCGAGGGCAGGCTGCGCGAAGCCGCCGTCGCGCGGGAAGGCGATCAGCGCGTCGACCGCCGCGCCCGGCGACATCGCCGCGAAGCGCTCGACGTCGGCCGGCGCGCCGCCGAAGCCGGCGCGCCGCAGCAGGTGCGCCGCCGTGCGGCGGTTCCACGGGCCGGCGTACGGCCGAAGCGCCGCCGCCGCGTCGAGCGGCCCGGCAGGGCGATACGAGGTCGAGCCCGTCGCTCTGCGTCGTCACCCCGCCATCATAACGGATCGTCGCCCCGGCGAACTCTCAGGGATGGATATTCTCACACGGACTTAAAAAGTACGCTCGTGAGCCTGCTCGCGACCCGCGTCGAACGACGCAGCGGCGACTTCGAGCGCAACGCCGCCGCCATGACGGCGCTCGTCGATGAGCTGCGCGCGAACCTCATGCGCGTGCAGCTTGGCGGCGGGGCGGTCGCGGTCGAGCGGCATCGCAAACGCGGCAAGCTCACCGCGCGCGACCGCGTCGATCGGCTCGTCGATCCGGGCACGCCTTTCCTCGAGCTCTCCTCGCTCGCGGCGCACGCGATGTACCATGACGACGCGCCGTCGGCCGGCATCGTCACCGGCATCGGCACCATCGCCGGCACCGACTGCGCGATCGTCGCGAACGACGCGACGGTGAAAGGCGGCACGTACTACCCGATCACGGTCAAGAAGCACCTGCGCGCGCAGGAGATCGCGGAGCAGAACGGTCTCGCCGTGCGTCTACCTCGTCGACTCGGGCGGCGCGTTTCTGCCGCAGCAGGCCGACGTGTTCCCCGACCGCGACCACTTCGGCCGCATCTTCTACAACCAGGCCCGCATGAGCGCGCGGGACATTCCGCAGATCGCCGCCGTGATGGGCTCGTGCACGGCAGGCGGCGCGTACGTCCCCGCGATGGCGGACGAGTCGGTGATCGTCAAGGACCAAGGCACGATCTTTCTCGGCGGACCGCCGCTCGTGCAGGCGGCCACCGGCGAGATCGTCACGGCCGAGGAGCTGGGCGGCGCCGACGTGCACACGCGCCTCAGCGGCGTCGCCGATCACTACGCGCTCGACGACGAGCACGCGCTCGGCATCGTGCGGCAGATCGTCGCGCGGCTCGAGCGCCGCGCGTACGACCCCTGGCCCGTGCGCGAGCCGCGCGAGCCCGCGCGCGACCCGCGCGAGCTGTACGGCATCATCCCGAGCGATGCGCGGCAGTCGTACGACGTCCGCGAGGTGATCGCGCGGATCGTCGACGCATCGGAGTTCGCCGAGTTCAAGGCGCGCTACGGCACGACGCTGGTGTGCGGCTTCGCGCACGTCGGAGGCCACCCGGTCGCGATCCTCGCGAACAACGGCATCCTGTTCAGCGAGTCGCGCGCTGAAGGGCGCGCACTTCATCGAGCTCGCGTGCCGGCGCGGCATCCCGCTGCTGTTCCTCCAGAACATCACCGGCTTCATGATCGGCAAAGAGTACGAGAACCGCGGCATCGCCAAGGACGGCGCGAAGCTCGTCACCGCGGTCGCCTGCGCCGAGGTGCCGAAGTTCACCGTCGTCATCGGCGGCAGCTTCGGCGCGGGCAACTACGGAATGTGCGGGCGCGCGTACGCGCCGCGGCAGCTCTGGATGTGGCCGAACGCGCGCATCAGCGTGATGGGCGGCGCCCAAGCCGCATCGACGCTGCTGGCGGTGCGCATGAACGCCGACGCCGAGAAGCGCAAGCCGCGCGATGTCGCGCGGACGAGCAAGCCGCGTTCAAGCAGCCGATCCTCGACAAGTACGAGCACGAAGGCAGCCCGTACTACTCGACCGCACGCCTGTGGGACGACGGCATCATCGATCCGCTCGACACGCGCCGCGTGCTCGCGCTCGGACTCGCGCGCCGCGCGCTACGCGCCGCCGAAGCCGACGACGTTCGGCGTGTTCCGCATGTGAGCGGCGATGGAGAGCCCGCGGATCGCGCCGTCGCGCCGCCGATCGTACTTTCGACCACCTTCGAGCGCGACGAGCACGGCGAGTACTCCGGCGGCTTCGTCTACTCGCGCGACGACAACCCGAACCGCGCGCGAGCTCGAGCGCGCGCTCGCCGAGCTCGAAGGCGGCGTCGACGCCGCCGCGTTCGCCAGCGGCAGCGCCGCGGCGGCGGCGCTGTTCCAGGCGCTGCGCCCGGGCGACCACGCCGTCGTCGCGGAGGACTGCTACTACAGCATCCGCGTGATGCTGGACGAGATCTTCGTGCCGTGGGGGCTGGCGGTGACGTACGCCGACTTCGTCGGACCTCGCCGCGCTCCGCGCCGCGATGCGGCCGTCGACGCGTCTCGTCTTCTTCGAGACGCCGTCGAACCCGCTGTTGCGCGTCACCGACATCGCCGGCGCGGCCGCGATCGCGCACGAGCGCGGCGCGCTGCTCGCCTGCGACAACACGCTCGCGACGCCGGTGCTGCAGCGGCCGATCGCGCTCGGCGCCGACGTCGTGATGCAGTCGACGACGAAGTACGTCGCCGGTCATCACGACGCGATGGGCGGCGCGCTGGTCGCGGCGCGCGACGATGCGGGCGTGGGCAGCGCGATTCGCGCGGTGCAGCATCTGTGCGGCGCGATCCCCTCGCCGTTCGCGTCGTGGCTCACGCTGCGCGGCATCGCGTCGCTCGGCGTCGCGCGTGCGCGCGCAGCACGCGGCGGCGCTGCGCATCGCGCGGCACCTCGAGCAGCATCCCGCGGTGCGCGAGGTGCTGCATCCCGACCTTCCGTCGCATCCCGCGCACGCGCTCGCGGCGCGGCAGTCCGAGGGTTCGGGCGCGCTGTTCTCGATGCGCGTCCGCGGCGATGCCGCCGATGCGCTCGCCGTCGCGGCGCGCCTGCGCGGCTTTCGCCGCGCGACGAGCTTCGGCGGACACGACAGCCTGGTCGAGCACCGCGCGTCGATCGAAGGCGCGCACTCGCTCTCGCCGCCCGATCTGCTGCGGCTCGCGATCGGGCTCGAGGATCCCGACGCGCTGATCGCCGACCTCGACGCCGCGCTCGCGCGCTAAGCGAGCGCGGTCCAGGCGTCGAGCACGCGTCGCGACGCTCCACGCCTGCGCGAACGCGCCGCGCGCCGGCGAACGGCGCGTCGCCGTCGGCGATCTCCGCCGAGCGTGCCGAGCGCGCCGGCGGCCAGCCCGTCGGCGCACGCCGCGAGCAGGTCGCGCGCGCCTTCGCGGTCGCCGTAGACGCGCGCATGCGCGAGCGCGAACGGGCCGGCGAGCCACGTCCACACCGTGCCGTTGTGGTACGCGCCGTCGCGCGCGCGCCGGTCGCCGCCGTAGCGGCCGCAATAGCGCGGATCGCCGGGCGCCAGCGTGCGCAGCCCGGCCGGCGTCCAGAGCCGCGACGCGCACACGTCGACGATCGCGCGCCGGCGCGGCGGGTCCAGCACGTCGATCGGCAGCGACGACCGCGAAGATCTGGTTCGGCCGGAGCGCCGCGTCGTCGCCGAGCCGGGCCGTCGATCACATCGAAGCACCAGCCGTGCTCGGCGTTCCAGAAGCGCTCGAAGCTCGCGCGGCGCACGCGCCGCGGCGTCCGCGTAGGGCCGCGCGTCCTCGCCGAGCAGCGCGGCGAACACGGCGCACGCGCGCAGCGCGTTGATCCACAGCGCGTTGACCTCGACGGGCTTTCCGGTGCGCGGCGTGACGACCCAGCCGTCGACCTTCGCGTCCATCCACGTGAGCTGCACGCCGGGCTTCGCCGCAGCGCAGCAGGCCGTCGGCGGGATCGACGCCGATGCCGAAGCGCGTGCCGCGCTCGTACGCCTCGACGATCGCGCGCACGCGCCGGAAGACGTCGCGCAGCGTCGCGAAATCGCCCGCGTCGTGCACGAGCCGGCGCACCGCTTCGACGAACCACAGCGGCGCGTCGACGCTGTTGTACGCCGCCTCGCGGCCGGACTCGGCGACGGTGTTCGGCAGCATGCCGCCGTCGACGCTGCGCGCGAGCGTTCGCACGAGCGCGGCGGCGTCACGCAGGCGTCCCGTCGCGAGCGTGAGGCCGGGCAGCGCGATCGCGGTGTCGCGTCCCCACTCGCCGAACCACGGATACCCGGCGATCACGGAACGCGCGTCGGCGTCGTCGTCCGGGCCGCCGCACGACGAACGCGTCGGCCGCGAGCGCGAGCCGCGCGATCCATGGCGCATCGCCGGCGCGATCGCCGACAAGGTCGCGCCGGCGCTCGAGCAGCCGCGCGTCGCGCGAGCGCGCGCGCCGCAGCGCGTCTGCGCCGTCCAACGGCGCGAACGTCGTCGTCCGCGATCGCGACCGTCACGGCGTCGGTTCGTGCGAGCTCGCACACGAACGTCGCCGCGCGCAGATGGTCTTCGGTGTCGTCGAGCCCGCGCTCGCGCTCGCGCACGTACGCGAAGTCGCGGTACCAGACGTGCTCGGCCACGCACGTGCCGCGATCGGCGCGCAGCACGATCGGCGACGCACCGGCGAACGGCACAATGCGCACGCCGTCGTCGGTCGAGGGCGACGTCCATCGTCCAGTCGCCCGCGTGCGTCGCGGCGTGCAGGTCGCGGTGGTTCACGAGCGCGTGCAGCGCCAGCCTGCACGGGCGGGCGCGCGCGCACGATCCGGTATGCGACGTACGTGCGGTTGCGGCCGTGCTCCATCCAGACGCGCCGCTCGAGCAGCGCGTCGCCGCACGCGTACGTCCAGACCGGCACCGACCCGTCGAGGCGGAACTCGATCAGCTGCACGAACCCGGCCGGCGCGATCGCGCCGCTGCGCCACCGGTCGGTCGCGAGCGCGTACGTGACGCCGTCGTACGCGATCTCCGCCTCGAGCGCCGCGCACAGCAGCGTGCGGCCGCCGGGCGGCGTGCGCGCCGCGAACAGCAGCCCGTGATAGCGCCGCGTGAGCGTGCCGGCGACGGTACCCGCGGCGAACCCGCCGAGGCCGTTGGTGACGAGCCACTCGCGCTGCTCCGAGACCGCCAGATCGCCGCATGCCGCGCGATCCAGCCGCGGCGCCAAGGAGCGTCCATCCCCGCGCGGCTTCGCCGCGCGACGCGCGACCGACTTTGCCGGACGCTACCCGCGCGCTAGATCCCGGCGTACCACTCGTAGCCCTGGTCTTCCCAGTAGCCGCCGCCGCCGCCGGCGATCGGCGCGAGGTCGGCGACGAGCTCGATGCGGCTCACCCACTTCGCGCTCTTGTAGCCGAGCTGCGTCGGGATCTTTAGGCGCACCGGCGCGCCGTGGTCGGCGTCCAGCGGCTTGTCGTTGAGGTCGAGCGCGAGGATCGTCTGCGGGTGCGCGGCTTGGTGCAGATCGAGCGACTCGTAGTAGTGCTGGCCGCGACTGGTCGACGTCGAAGCAGTGGAAGACGCAGTAGCGCGCCGCCGGCTTCGGCTGCGCCATCGCGAGACCGTCGCCGAGCGGCACGCCGCGCCACTTGCCGATCGCGCTCCAGCCTTCGACGCAGTCGTGGCGCGTGATCTGCGTTCGCGTGCCGGCGGCGCGCAGCTCGCGCGAGCGAGAGCGGCTGCGGCCGCTCGACCAGGCCGTCGACGACGAGCCGGTAGTCGCGAAAGCCGTCGTGCACGAGCGCGCGTACGTCGCGTCGCTCGGCGTGTCGAAGCCGTTCACGCGGAAGTCTGCGGTCGACGTCCGCCTCGCGGTACTCGCGCGCCAGCCCGTGCGTGCCGATCACCGCGTGGTTGAGCTGCTCGGTCGAGAGCAGCACGCCGCGGAACGGCCCGTTCGTGAGCGAGTCTTTGACCGGACCGCACGCCGGCAGCCCGAGCGCCGAGAGCGACGAGGCGAGGAAGAGACGGCGGTTCATCGGCGCTTCACGGTCCGACCCCGTCGTCGGTCCCGAGCGCGTACCAGCCGGTGATCATCGAGCGCATGTTGTTCCACACGCCGGTCGTCGAGCACGAGCACGAGGTGCGTCGCGAAGTAGCCGAGCAGCAGCACCATGAGCGCGAAGTGCCACAGCCGCGCGAACTGCCGCCCGCCGAACGCCGCCGTGAGCCACGGCACCGCCGCGTCGACGCCCGGCGAGAGCGCGAGCCCGGTGAGGATCAGCAGCGGGAAGAGCACGAACAGCACGACGTTGTACGCCAGCTTCTGCAGCGGGTTGTACGTGCCGTGCGGCGGCGGCTCGCTTGCGCAGGCGCAGATAGTACAGCTGCATCGGCCAGAGCTTCGGAAGTCGCCGGGCGCAGCACCAGCTCGCGCAGCGTGCCGCGCAGCGCCGCCGAGACAGGTAGGCGACCCACGCGACGAACAGCGCCCACGCGAAGAACAGGTGCCACCGGCGGCCGTCGGCGAGGTTCTGCGGGCCGGGCAGCGTCAGCCAGGCCGGAAACGCGCGCTGCGCTCTCGCCGCCCATGCCGTCGTCGGTGTAGCCGAACAGGTGCGTGGTCGGAATGCGGTGCCCGAAGACGATCGTGTAGCCGGCCGGCTGCCGCGCTGCGCTGCGCGCCGAACGCGAGCACGCGCTGCGCGGGATTGCTCTTGTCCGAGGCGTCGAGGTACGGCGCCGCGTTGAAGATCTGCAGGCCGCTCATGACCAGCACGAGGATCGCGAGCGTCCACATCCAGTGCGTCGATGCGCGCCGCGACGGTGTGCCGGTAGACGCGCTGGCCTGCGCGTGCGAAGCACGCGCGAGTGCCGCGCGGCAGCCGCCGTCACGTGCGCTCCGCGAGGAGCGCGCGGACCGTGCGTTCGAGCTGCGCGTCGTAGCCCTCGCCGACGTAGGTCGCGCGCAGCGTGCCGTGGCGGTCGAAGACGAGCTGGGTCGGCCACGCCTGACGCCGTACGCGTTCCAGACGATGAAGCCGTCGTCGTAGACGACCGGCCAGGTGATGTCTTGCTCGCGCAGCGCGCGCACGACGTTCGCGTGAACGTGCTCTTCGGGGAGCTCGGGCGCGTGCACGCCGACGATCGCGAGATCGCGCGCGCCGTACGCGCGCGCAGCTTGTGCAGCTCGGGCGTCACGTGCTTGCAGTTGATGCAGTCGAACGTGAACACGTCGACGATGGTGACGCGGCCCGCGGTCGGCGGCGGCCCCGGCGCGTTCGCCCAGGCGCCGCGCCGAGGACGGGCGCGAGCGACGTCGCGGCGGCGAGCAGCACCGCGGCGATCACGCGGGGTCCTCCGCCGGGACGACGACGGCGCGGCCGTCGACGCGCAGGCGGCCGGCTCGACGAGCTTCGCGATCTCGGCGCTGACGGTCTCGCGCGTGCTGCCGACGAGCGAAGCGACGTCGGCGTGCGTCAGCCGCATGTCGACGCGCGTGCCGCCGGCCACGGGCACGCCGTGCTCGGCCGCGAGCTTGCGGTAGAGGTGCACGATGCGGTCGCCGACGCGCGCGTAGGCGAGATCTTCCATCGTCGCGCGCGCGTCGTCGAGCCGCTCGCTGAGCACTTGGCGACGTTGAGCGCGAGCGCCGGATCGCGCGAGAGCAGCGCGAACAGATCGTCGGCGCGCACGGTGCACAGCAGCGCGTCCTCGACGACGACGGCGACCGTCGTGCGCGGCGCGGTCGTCGAACAGCGTCTCCTCGCCGAAGAAGTCGCCCGCGCCGAGCAGCGCGACGGTGACGTCCTTGCCGTCGGCGGGTCTCGCGCGCGATGCGCACCGTGCCGCGCTTGACCAGTAGACGATCCGCGTCGTGTCGCCGTGATCGAACACGCGCGTGCCGCGCGGCATCTCGCACATCGTGAACAGGTGCTCGTTCGAGACGACGCCGGCTTCGGTGGCTTCGCCGAAGAGGCGGTTGCGGCGCAGGTACCAGACCTTGTTGGCGTCGTCGGCGCCGCTCGGCGGGCGCTCAGGCGGGCGCATCGCGGCGAACCGCTCGAGGGCCGTGCCCAGACCGTCCATGCGCGCGATGCTACCACGACCGCCACCCGCGCGGCCGTAAGCGACCGTCTACTTTCCGGCCGGCGCCGATGACGACCCGGACGAAGTCGTTCGGGCGGATCCACTTCGCCATCGCGGCGCGCACCCGTTCCGGCGTCGCGGCGAGCTGCGCCGCGCGCGTCGATGCGGTCCTGGTCCAGCGGCCGGTCCGTCGACGCGTAGGCGAGCAGCTGGCCGGCCAGCCCGTCGTAGGACTCGTTGCGCGACGGGCAGCTCGCCGAGGACGAGCGCCTTCGCGCGGGTCAGCCGGTCGGCCGCGAGCGGTTTCTTCTGCAGGCGGTGAGGTCGTCGATCGACGAGCCGCTGCGCGCGCGCGACGTTCTGCGGATCGGCGCCGTAGTTGACGCGTGAACGTGCTGCGGTTCTGCCGGCGCGACAAGCCGGATCCGACGTTGTAGACGTAGCCGTGCAGCTCGCGCAGGTCGTGGTACAGCAGCGAGGCGTAGAAGCCGCCGCTGAGCACCGTGTTCGCGAGCTGCAGCACCGGATAGTCCGGATCGTCGTACGAGAGCGGCATCGTCTCGCCGAGCGCGCACCTCGGACTGGATGCGGCCCGTCGCCGGGATCGTCGCGTCCGCGGGCTTGTTCGGCGGCACCGCGGGCGGGAAGATGTTCGGTCGCGGCCCGGCGGCCTTCCACCCGCCGAACGACTTCTCGATCGCGGCGCGCGCGTGCTCCGGCGTGACGTCGCCGATCGACGACGATCGTCGTGAGGTCGGGCCGGAAGGTCGCGGCGTAGTACGCCTTCACGTCGTCGAGCGTGATGGCGCCCGCGATTCCGGCGTCGCGGTGCGGCGCGCGGGATCGCCGGCCGGGTACAGCGCGTTCGACGAACGCGCGCGCCGGCTTTGTAGTCGGGGCTCTTCACCTTGCCGGTGAGCGAGCCGACGGTCTGCTGCTTGACGATCGCGAACGCTTGCTGCCGGAAACGCCGGGTGCAGCTCGTCGTCGGCGAGCAGCTCGACGCCGCGGTCGAAGTCCTTCGACAGCACGTCGAGGCCGAAGCTGCGCCCGGCGTTGACGCTCGCGGCGATCTTGTCGAGCTCGGTCTGAAACGCGATGCGGTCGTACGTCTGCGTGCCGAACGGGAACAGCCCGTCGACGATCGAGTCGACGCCTTCTTTGCCGGGCGGATCCTGCACGCCGGGGTTGTTGATCGATCTCGCCGCGCACGATCGCGGTGTGCGAGATCGTCGACGGCACGACGATCAGCTTGAGCCCGTTCGGCAGCGTCTGCGCGACCGGATGCACGGTCTGCTCGGGGACGTGGAGCTGCTTGAGCACTTGCCGCGCGAACGGCGGCAGGCCGGTGTGCTCGGTCGGGATGACCGTGTTGTCCTCGCCCTTGCTTCCCGCCGAACGCCGAGCCGGCGGCCTCCTTGGGCGTCGAGATCGCGACCGTCGCGGTCGCGTTGTCGTAGTACGTGCGCAGCACGCGGTTGACGTCGTCGACCGTGACGCTCTGCAGACCCGCGAGGTCTTCGTCGGGCGTGCGGTGCTCGACGGCGAGCGTCTGGCTCCACAGCGTGGCGAGGCCCTGAGATCGAGTTGCGCGCGAACTCCGCCTGCGCGACCTCGCGCTGCTTCGCGACCTCGACGAGTCGGCGGGCAGGCCGGTCTTCTTGTACGCCTCGATCACCGCTTTGAGGTCGGCGACCGCCGTACTCGCCGGTCGTCGTGACCGGGACCGCCGAACCGACGAGCGTCATGCCCGGCCTTCGGGGAGGTCTGCGACTGCGCGAACGTCCCGAGCGCCTTGCCCGGACGCCTGCAGCTCGTACAGCGCGCCGCGCTGGCTGTTGAGCACGTCGTTGAGGATCTGCGACGCGAAATAGTCCTTGTCGTCGTAGCCCGGCACGCGGTACGCGACGAAGTCGATCGTCGATCGGGTCGGAGCTGTTGTCGTGCAGCGTCAGCGGCGTGAGCGGCTGCAGGTGGACCGGCCGGCGCGCCGGCAGCTTCGCCGCCGGGATGTCGCCGAAGAGCGCGCGCACCTTCGCGATCGTCGCCTGCGGGTCGACGTTGCCGGCGATGACGTAGATCGCGTTGTTCGGATGGTACCAGCGCTCGTAGAACGCCTTGAGGTCGCGGGCCTGGATGCGCTTGAAGCTCTCGACGGTGCCGAGCGCCGACATCGGCGTACGGCGTCCCGGCGAAGCACGTGCGCATCGCCTTCGCGAACAGCCGGAACGTCGCGCTCGAGTTGTCGCGCGTGACCTCCTGCGTGATCGCGCCGCGCTCTTGGTCCCAGAGCTTCTGCGAGTCGAGCACGCCCGTCGCGCGCGAGCGCTCGAGGTTGAGCGCGACGTCGAGATACTGCGAGGGCATCTCGAAGAAGTACTGCGTGATCTGGTTCTGCGTGTCGGCGTTGAACGTGCCGCCCGTGATCGCCGTCGTGTCGGCGAACTGCGACGCGGTCAGCGTCTTGCTGCCGCGGAACAGCATGTGCTCCTGCGCGTGCGCGATGCCCGGTGATCGACTCTTCGTCGGAGCCGGCGAGGTAGTTCATCCACGTCGAGACGACCGGCGCGAGCGTGTCGCGCAGCACGACGACCTGCAGGCCGTTCGGCGAGCGTCGCGCGCGTCACGTCGACGGCGTGGGCGGCGGGCTCGGGCGGCGCCTGCGCGCGCGTCGGCGCGAGGGCGCCGCGAGAAACGCGGCGGCGAGACGGCGGCGAGGAGGCGACGGAAAACGCATGCGGCCTGGCTTCCGACGGGCGCGCGCGGGGACACCTCGGCGAACGACCGAGGCCGTGCCCGATCCGGTCCTGCGCGTCGAACGCGAGGGAGCGCGCGCTCGCGTCGTGCTCGCTCGCCCCGCCGTCCGCAACGCCTTCAACGCCGAGCTGATCGCCGAGCTGCGCGACGCGTTCGCCAGCCTCGGCGCGCGACGACGGCGTGCGCGCGTCGTGCTGCAGGGCGAGGGAAAGGTGTTCTGCGGCGGCGCGGACATCAACTGGATGCGCGGCGCGCTCGAGCTGTCGCGAAGACGAGAACGTGCGCGACGCCGAGGCGATGTCGGACATGTTCCGCGCGATCGACCGCTGCCCCAAGCCGGTCATCGTGCGCGTCCACGGCGCGGCGATCGCGGGCGGCGCGGGCCTGTGCGCCGTGGCCGACGCCGTCGTCGCCGACGACGCAGCCGTGTTCGGCTTCACCGAGACGAAGCTCGGCATCATCCCGGCGGTCATCGCGCCGTTCGTCGTCGCGAAGATCGGCGCGTCGCACGCGCGCCGCCTGTTCCTCACCGGCGAGCGCTTCGACGCGCGCGCGCGCGCAGCGATCGGGCTCGTGCACGAGGTGGTGCCGGCCGACGCGCTCGACGCCGCGGTCGACGCGCATCCTGCGCGAGCTCGACAGCGCCGGACCGAGCGGCGATCGCGGCGGCGAAGGCGCTGCTCGCGACGGTGCCGCGGCGTCGTACGACGAGGCGCGCGCGATCACCGCGCGCGCCATCGCGCGCCAGCGCGTGACCGCCCGAAGCGCAAGAAGGTCTGCGCGCGTTCCTCGAGCGCCGCGCGCGCCGCGTGGGCGGCGCGATGATCCGCCGGCTGCTGATCGCCAACCGCGGCGAGATCGCGATTCGCATCGCGCGCGGCGCGCGCGAGACTGGGCATCTCGCCGGTCGGCGTGTACTCCGACGCCGACGAGCACGCGCTGTTTCGCGACGTCGATGGACGCATCGCTGCGCATCGGCCCCGGTCCGGCAGCCGAGTCGTACCTCGACGGCGCGGCGATCGTCGCCGCCGCGAAGACGCTGCGGCGCCGACGCGATCCATCCCGGCTACGGCTTCCTCAGCGAACGCGCGCCGTTCGCGCAGCTCGTCGTCGACGCGGCCTCGTCTTCGTCGGGCCCGACGCCGGACGCGATCGCCGCGATGGGATCGAAGATCGAGGCGAAGCGGCGCGTGCGCGCGTTCGGCGTGCCCGGTCGTGCCCGGCTACGACGGCGACGATCAGAGCGGCGAGCGCGCTGCGCGCGGAGGCGCGAGCGGATCGGGACGCCGGTGCTGATCAAGGCGAGCGCCGGCGGCGGCGGGCGCGGCATGCGCGTCGTCGACGATCTCGCCGCGTTCGACGAGGCGCTCGCGAGCGCGAAGCGCGAAGCGCGCGCCGCGTTCGGCGACGACGCGGTGCTGCTCGAACGCTACCTGCGCCGGCCGCGCCACGTCGAGTTCCAGATCCTCGGCCGACGCGCACGGCACGACGCTGCACCTCGGCGAGCGCGAGTGCTCGATCCAGCGCCGCCATCAGAAAGTGATCGAGGAGGCGCCGAGCGTCGCGCTCGATCCCGAGCTGCGCGCGCGCATGGGCGAAGCGGCGGTCAACGCCGCGCGCAGCGTCGGCTACACGAACGCGGGCACCGCCGAGTTCATGCTCGACGACGACGGCGCGTTCTACTTCCTCGAGATGAACGCGCGGCTGCAGGTCGAGCACCCGGTCACGGAGCTCGTGTACGGCGTCGACCTCGTGCACGAGCAGCTGCGCATCGCGAGCGGGGAGCCGCTGCGCTTCACGCAGGACGACGTCGTGCCGCGCGGCTGGGCGATCGAAGCGCGGCTGAACGCCGAGGATCCCGCGCACGACTTCCTGCCGCAGTCGGGCACGATCGCCGCGTTCGACGTGCCGCGCGCGCCGGGCGTCCGGCTCGACGCGGGCTTCCGTGCCGGCGACGAGGTGCCGGTGTTCTACGACTCGCTGCTCGCGAAGATCATCGTGTGGGGCGAGAGCCGCGACGCCGCGGTCGCGCGCCTGCGCCGGGACGCTGCGCGAGACGGCGGTCGCCGGCATCGCGACGAACCTGCCGCTGCTGCGCGCGATCGCCGGCGACGACGCGTTCCGCGCCGGCGACACGACGACGCGCTTTCTCGACGAGCGGATGCCGGCGTATCGCGCTGGCGCGCGCCCGTCGCCGACGACGACGGCGAAGCGCGCGCGTCGCCGGCGCCATGCTCGCGCGCGGCGCAGCGTGGCGGCCGGCCGGCGTCGGCGTGCCGCTGGCGTTCGCGATCGGCGGGACGCACGTGCGCGCGCACGCGACGTTCGACGGCGACGCCTGGACAGCTCGCGCGGCGACGTGACGGGTGCGCTCGAGCCGACGCGCGCGGGCGCGACGTACGGCGACGGCGGCGGAACCGTCGCGGTCGGCGGACGCATCGTGCGCTGGACGTTCGCGCCGCGCACCGAGCGCCGACGCCGAGCACGCCGCGCACGCCGCATCGTCCGGCGTCGTCGACCGCGCCGATGCCGGGCAAGATCGTCAGCGTCGCGGTGACGGCGGGCGCGGCCGTCGAAGCGCGCGCACTGCTCGTCGTGCTCGAAGCGATGAAGATGGAGCACCGCATCGAAGCGCCCGTCGCCGGAACGGTCTCCGCGGTGCACGTCGCGCCGGGCGACCTCGTGTCACGAGCGGCGCGACGCTGGTCACGATCGGGTAGGCCGGCTTCGCGTGCGCGTCGATCCTCATCCCGGGCTGGAACGAGCAGGCGAAGCTGATGCGCACGTTCTCGACGGCCGCCACGGCAAGGACGGGCTGGCGGCGTTCGGGTTCGACTGCACGATCTTCCCGGACGGCGACGAGCCGCTGCGCGAGCGCATCGACCGCTTCGCGGCGTTTCTCGACGCCTGCGCGCGCGCGAGCCGGAGGCGTTTCCCGTCGCGACGATCGGCTACAGCGCCGGCGCGCTCGATCAACCGCGGGTTTCTGCGCGCATACCCGCAGCGCGTCGTCCGAGATCGCGGCGATCCGTGCAGATCGCGGCGCCGAACGGCGGGCTCGATCACGAACTACGCGGCGGCGACGCTGCGGTTCGCGCGCATGCCGACGCACGTGCTCGCCGACATGGACGTGCGGCGTCGCCGTTCATGACGTGGCTCAACGGCGTGTCGGGCACGTGGGCGCCCGACCCGGACAACGCGAAGAAGCAGCGCTGGAAACTCTCGGGAACGCCGTGGGTCATGCCCGACGGCCACCCGTTCCTGCACATCATCGGGCGCATGCCGAAGTACAACCTGCAGAGCGACGGCGTCGTCATGATCGAGTCGGCGACGCTCGACGGCGCGATGCCGATCGTGAGCATCGACGCCGACGAGGCGAACCACCTCAACCTGGGCGCCGCGTCGAACATCTTCGCGACGATGTTTCGCCGCTTCAAGCACGACGACGTGGTGTGGCCGCGCGTGGTCGAGCTGATCGCGCGCTTCCTGCGAAAGGAACCGGTGCAATGAACCTGGCGCGCGATGCCGGCGCGGGTCACGATCTGCGAGGTCGGCCCGCGCGACGGCCTGCAGAACGAAGCGGTGCCGATCGCCGCGGAAGACAAGATCCGCTTCTGCGACCTGCTGTCCGACGCCGGCGTGCCGATCCTCGAAGCGACCTCGTTCGTCAGCCCGAAGCACGTGCCGCAGATGGCCGACGCGGAGACGGTGTTCCGCGCGATCCGCAAGGACGCGGACCGCACGCTACCTCGTGCTCGTGCCGAACGAGCGCGGTCTGGATCGCGCGATGGAGGCCGGCGTGCGCGCCATCGCCGTCTTCACCGCGGCTTCCGAGGCGTTCGCGCAGGCGAACATCCGCATGTCGGTCGACGACTCGGTCGCGACGTTCGCGAACGTCGTCAAGCGCGCGAAGGCCGACGGCATGTGGGTGCGCGCCGTCGCTGTCGACCGCGTTCGGCTGCCCGTTCCAAGGCGACGTCCCGTTCGCGACGTCGTGCGCGTGTGCGAGAGGCTGCTCGACGCTCGGCGTCGACGAGTTGAGCGTCGCTGACACGATCGGCGTCGGCACGCCGAACCAGGTGATCGATGTCGTCGGGGCGCTGCGCGACGTCGTTCCGCTCGACCGCCTCGGACTGCACTTCCACGACACGCGCGGAACGGCGCTCGCGAACACGCTGGCCGCGCTCGCGTGCGGCGTGCACATCTTCGACACGTCGGCCGGCGGGCTCGGCGGCTGCCCGTTCGCGCCCGGCGCGACGGGCAACTGCGCGACGGAAGACCTCGTCTACATGCTGCACGGCATGGGCATCGAGACGGGGATCGACCTCGCTAAGCTGCGCGCCGCGTCGCGCTTCATGGCGGCCAAGCTCGGGCGTCCGCTGGCCTCGCGCGCGTACACGGCGCTCGAAGCGGCCGACGCACGCACCGCGCGGCTCGCCGTTACTGCGTCGTAAACGTCCCCAGGGTGGCTTGCGCCGTCGTCGGACAGACGCCCGGTGACCCGAACTGGCCGCCGGTCACGAAGCCTGATACGTCGTCCGCGCCGCGAGCAGCGGCACGGCGACGTGCGAGACGCCGTTCGCATCGGTCGTGACGCCAGCGACCGCGATGACGGCGGTCGCCTGCGTGGCGGGCGCAAGCGTCACGCCGCCGAGCGCAGTGCCGCCAACGTGACGACGAACGCGATCGAGCCGACGTTCGCCGGCACGCTGCTCGCCGATGCGGGGTCACGAGGTGCGCGCCCGATCGACTTGGACGATCGCGGGGCACGCGATGCCGCCCGGGGGCGGCGATGCCGTGCCGCCGCCGGAGCACGCGGTCAGCATGGCAAAGCGGAGGACGACGCCGCCGGCGATGTTCCATGCGCTCAGTATGCTTGTGTGCCGGCAGGATGCTGCAGTACGTTCATCCTGAAGAGCGTCGCCGATGGCGACGAGCGGCTACGACGAAGCGTTCGCGGCGTGGCGTCCGGCGACGCCGAACGCGCGCTCGCCGTGTGCGCGCGCCTGCCGCGCACCATCGCCGGGTCCACGCGCGTCGCGATCCTCCGCGCCGCCCTGCTCCGCTTGCGCCGCCCGCGCGAGCCGCAATGCTGCTCGAGAGCGCGGCGGAGCCGGCCGTCTCCGCCGGCGAGCGCCCGTGCTCGCGATGCTGCGCGGTATCGCGCACGCGCGCACCGGCGACGTCGGCGCCGGTCTCCGCGTGCTGGCCGCGCGCGACGCTGCAACCCGCCGACGGCGACATCCGCTCGGAGATCGCGCTTGCGACGGCGCTCGCGCACTACCAGCGGCGCGATTTCGCGGCGGCCGCGCGGCGCTCGACGGCGTCGATCCTGCGAGCGGAACCGTGCACGCGCGCGCGCTGGAATGCCGCGGATGGATCGCCAAGTGCCAGAACGACTTTGCGGCGGCGTACCGCGCGTTCGAAGCGTCGCTGGATGAGCTCGATCGCCAGCGCCCGCTCGACGGGCTCGTGGAAGCGAACCTCGTCGCGACGATGTCGTACATCGCGGTCGAACTGCTCGACCTCGACCGCTGGCACGCGCTCGCGCGCCGCGCGCAGGACGTGCGCTGGGAGACGAGCGGTCTCGAATACTTCGCGTTCTGGTTCGAGCTCAACCGTTCGATGGCGTACGAGATCGAAGGCCGTCCGCGCGAGGCGCTGCAGGCGGCACGCAACGCCGGCGCACGCGCACCGTCGGTCGCGTTCCGGATCTTCGCGGAGTGCCGGCGCGCCGCGGTGCTCTTCGCATACGGCGAGCTGCTCGGCTACGAGGACCTCGCCGCCTCGATCCGGCGCGACCTCGACGCGATCGACTTCCGGTTGCTCCAGGAGTTCGAAGAGGTCAACGTCCCGGTCGTCGTCGCGGAAACGCTGGCCCTCATCGGTGACGGCGCGGGCGCGGCGCAGACGCTGCGCCGGCTGGACACGATGTCGCAGACGCAGCTGGCGCTGCTGCACGACGAGCCGATGAAGCGCGCGTACCTCGCGTTCGTCGACGGTCTCGTCGCCGACGCAAACGGCGACGCGTTCCGCGCGCAGCACCGGTACCGCGACGCGTTGGCGACCTTCGATGCGATCGGCATGACGCGGCGCTCCCTGTTCGCGGTGCTGCCGCTGCGCAGCTCACGCGCGACGACGCGCTGATCGGGCGCGTCGATGGCATGACGCGCTCGCTTCCGGCAACCTCGTGGATGCGGCGCGAGACCTTGCGGCTCGCTGCCTGGCGCGCCGATCCGGTGCTCGCGTCGCTCACGCGGCGGAACGCGACGTGCTCGAACTGTTGGCACGCGGCATGTCGACCGGCCAGATCGCGTCCGAGCGCGACCGGTCGATCCAAACCATCCGCAACACCGTGAGCAAGCTGCTCCGAACGTTCGGCGTCGACAACCGTCAAGCGCTGATCAACGAGTGCGCTGCGCGGGGCGCCTTCTCACCGCCGACGCCGCCGGCGGGTCGGACTCGGGCTCGCGGTCGGAGTTGCGGTAACGCCCGGGCTCGGGCTCGACACGGCGCCGAAGGGCGGCGGCGGCGCGGTGCTCGGCCCGCCGCCCATCACCGAACACCCCGTGGATGCGGCGGCGAGCACGATCGTTCCGGCGAGGCGGCTGCGCGAGGAGGTCACCGTGGCGCCGCCGTTCGTCGGGAGGCGTGCGCCGTCCCCGGTCCGTAGCACGGGCGATGCGCATCGCGATTCGGACCGGCACCTTCTACGACGGCACCGCCGCCGCACCGCGCCGAACGTCACCGTCGTGCTCGAGGACGGGCGCGTTGCCTCGATCGCAGATGGCGCGGTCGACGCGGATCGCACGCTGGAAGCGCGCTGCGTCGTCCCGGGCTTGATCAACGCCACGTGCATCTCGAGATGAACGGCCAGCCCGACACGCAGACGTTCTATCTCATCCGCACGCCGGTCGAACGCACGCTCGACGCGGCGATGAACGCGCGGCGGAGCCTCGAAGCCGGCGTGACGACCGTGCGCGACCTCGGCGGCACCGACGGGAACGCGATCGCGGTGCGCGAGGCGATCGCGCGCGGCGAGCACGCCGGACCGTCGATCGTCGCCGCCGGGCGCGCGCTCTGCATGACGGGCGGTCACGGGTCGTTCGTCGGGCGCGAGACCGACGGGCCGTGGGACGCGCGCAAGGCGGTGCGCGAGCAGCGCAAAGCCGGCGCGACGTGCATCAAGCTCATCGCGACGGGCGGCGTGCTGACGAAGGGCGCGGTTCCCGGTCAGGATCAGCTCACCGAGGAAGAGATGCGCGCGGCGATCGTCGAGGCGCGACGCACGGGATGCGCGTCGCCGCGCACGCGATCGGAACGAGCGGGATCAAAAACGCGCTGCGCGCCGGCGTGACGTCGATCGAGCACGGCCACCTGCTCGACGACGAGGCGATCGCGCTGTTCAAAGCGCGCGACGCGTACCTCGTGCCGACGCTCGCCGCCGTGTGGCGCATCTACGAGAACATCGCGGGCGGCACGCAGCCGGACTACGTCGTGCGCAAGGCGAGCGAGATCTACGAGAAGGCCGCCGGCAACATCCGCAAGGCGTACGATGCCGGCGTCAAGATCGCCGGCGGGTCCGATGCCGGCACGCCGTACAACCAGCACGAAGACTACGCGTACGAGGTCGAGCTGATGTCGACGGTGCTCGGCATGACGCCGCAGCAGGCGCTGGTCGCCGCGACCGCGACCGCCGGCGAGCTGCTCGGCGTCGACGCGGGCGTTCTCGCGCCGGGCCGTCCCGCGGACGTGCTGCTGCTCGATGCGGATGCGGGCGCCGACGTGCGCGCGCTGCGCGAGCCGCGCACCGTGATCAAGGCGGCGCGATCGCGCACGAGCGCGCGTAGAAGGCTACATGTTCTCGATCGACGGGCTTGCGCTCGAGCACGTTGACGGTTCGGCGGGACACGTTCGCACGGGGCGCGGGTCTTCCGCCTGGCCGTCCTTGATCCAACATGCGCCCTCGATCGAGCAGTAGCACGCGCGCATCTTGAGGCGCGGCCACTCGCGGTACAGCTTCGGCGCCCAGCTTTTGCTCCGCAACGAAAAAACCGTTATCGACGCGCCCGCGCGTAGCACCGAGCCGGGCCCGCCCGAGTTGTACGTCGCCGCGAGGTGCCGATCGCCGGCGCGTTTCGCGCGCTGGATGAGGTGTGTTCCGAGCATCGCGTGCAACGCGTCGACGAACGACGCCTGCGGCTTGTCGTCAACCGACAAACCGGCGGTTCGCAGCACTGCCGGACCGAGACCATCGTTCGAGACGGAAACCGCGAACAGCTCGTCGTTGAACGTGACGGAGAACGACACGTAGGGCCACACCTGCGCGCTCAGCTGCTCGGCGACGACGCGCGACTGCCACCACGATGCGGCCGTCGCGAGCGAGCTCACGAGCAGCGCGCAGATCGCGATGACGAGATCGATGCGGATGCCGCGCCGCAGCTCGCGCGTCTCGTCGGCGCTCATCGCATCGCGGCCGCGCGGTCTTCGACCCAGCGCAGCACGCCGCGGCCGCGATCGGCCTTCGCGAGCGCATCGTCGATCGTCTCGCCGAGCACGGTGAAGTGCCCCATCTTGCGGCGCAGCGCGGCGTGCGCTTTGCCGTAGACGTGCAGCTTGAGGTCGCGGTCGCGCAGCAGGTCCTCGACGCCGTCGAGCGTGTCGCCGGAACCGGCGCCGAGGATGTTGACCATCACCGCCGGGCGGAATTGGCGCGGCTCCACGAGCGGCAGCCCGCAGATCGCGCGCACGTGGAGCTCGTACTGGCTGATCTGCGTCGCGTCAAGCGAATAGTGGCCGCTGTTGTGCACGCGCGGCGCGATCTCGTTGACGAGCAAGTCGTCGCCGCGCTGGAAGAACTCCACGCAGAACGTCCCGACGATCTCCAGCCGCTCGGCGATCGTCGTCGCGAAGCGCGCGCGCGCGCTCGGCGATCGCCGCCTCGATGCGGCCGGGGACGATCGTCGTCGCGAGCACGCCGTGGTCGTGCTGGTTCTCCGACGCCGGAAACGCGACGATCTCGCCGCGCTCGTTGCGCGCCGCGATGATCGAGAGCTCGCGGTCGAACGCGATGAGGCGCTCCCAGATCAGCGCGCCCCCCGGCCGCCGCGAGGGCGGCGTCGGCGTCGGCGCGCGAGCGCACGACCCACTGGCCTTTGCCGTCGTATCCGCCCAGCGTCGTCTTGAGCACGCCGGGATATCCGATCGCGCGCTCGGCCGCATCGAGCTCGTGCGCGTCGCGCACGGGCGCGAAGTCGGCCGTCGGGATGCCGCAATCGCGCACGAACGTCTTCTCGAGGATGCGGTCCTGCGTGATGCGCAGCGCGCGCGAGCCCGGGTGGACGATCCGCTTGTCGTCTTCGAGCGCGAGCACCGACTCGAGCGGGATGTTCTCGAACTCGTACGTGACGACGTCGCTGCGCGCGCCGAGCTCGCCGATCGCGCGCAGGTCGTCGTACGCGGCGACGATCTGCTCGTCGGCGATCTGTCCCGTCGGCGAATCGGGCAGCGGCTCGAGCGTGACGACGCGAAAGCCCATGCGCTTCGCCTCGAGCGTGAGCATGCGCCCGAGCTGCCCGCCGCCGAGGATGCCGATCGTGCGGATCACAGCTCGATCGCTTCGACGTCGGCCGCCGTGCGCGCCGTGCGCTCGTCGAGCGCGCGCGCAAGGTCGGCGTCGTGCAGCGCGAGGATGCGCGCGGCGAGCAGCGCCGCGTTCGCGGCGCCGCCGATCGCCATCGTCGCGACCGGTACGCCGGCCGGCATCTGCGCGATCGAGAGCAGCGAGTCGAGGCCGTTCAGCGCCTTGGACTGCACCGGCACGCCGATCACCGGCAGGCTCGTCTTCGTCGCGACCATGCCGGGCAGATGCGCCGCGCCGCCGGCGCCCGCGATGATGACCTCGAGACCGCGCTCGCGCGCTTCGCTCGCGTAGCGGAACATCAGGTCGGGCGTGCGGTGCGCCGAGACGACGCGCAGCTCGAACGGATGCCGAGCTCCTGCAGCGTCGTCGCCGCCGCGCGCATCGTCTCGAGGTCGGACGTCGAGCCCATGATGATCCCGACGCGGGCCGCTGCGCTCATCGCGCTCCGCGTTCGGGCCGGTCCGGCGAGCGCCCTCGCCGCGCCGCGATCAGAGCGGCGTGAGCGTCCAGCGCACCGACGTCGGCCCCTCGCCCGCCGTGCCGTGCGGCGTGATCGTCTCGCTGCCGCGCGCGAGCTCGAGGCGGCTGCCGCGGAACGACGTCTCGACGTGATACGCGGCGGTCGCGGCGTTCGCCGCGCGTTGCCTGTTCCGCCTGCGGCCGGGGCCGTATCCGCCGGCTCCGCCGCGAACGCGGTGGCGCCGGCGAGCGCGGCGCGCTCGAGAAGCCGCTGCGAGGCGAGCGCGCGCGGCGAAGAGCGAGCGCGAGCATGCCGAGCTCTGCCGCCCACGAGATGCGGACGTGCACGGTCGAACGGTCGCACGCGGCTGCTCGTTCGGTGCGTCGCAGGGCCGCGCGGGAACCGCGGGCCGCCGTACGACCGACGCGCCGCCGCATGCAGGCTGTACGGCACGATGCGTGAGAACGGGCTCGCTCGCCGTCTGCAGCGACGGCGCGACCGCGGCTGCGGTGACGTGGGCCTGGATCTCGGACCCGCTCGTCGCCGGGCTGCTGGCGAGCCACGGCTGGGACTGGCTGCTGATCGACATGGAGCACGGCCGATCCCGCTCGCCGAAGCGGGCGCGATGGTCACCGCGGTCCGCCGCGGCGAGCGCGCCGATCGTGCGCGCCGCGTGGAACGAGAGCTCGCAGATCCAGCGCGTGCTCGATCTCGGCGGCTGGGGCATCATGGTGCCGGTCGTCAACACCGCGGACGACGCGCGCCGCGTCGTGCGCGACGCGCGCTTTCCGCCGCTCGGCGAGCGCAGCCGCGGCGGCGTCCGCGCGAACCTCGCGTTCGAAACGGACCGGGACGTACAGCCTGCGCGCGAACGACAAGATCCTCGTGCTCGTGCAGGTCGAGACCGAGCAAGCCGTCGCGAACGTCGAGGAGATCCTCGCGGTCGACGGCATCGACGGCGTGTTCGTCGGCCCCAACGACTTGCCTTCTCCGGCGGCAGCCGTGGCCCGACGTGTGGGAGAACGACGCGGCGTACATGCGAGCTCGTCGACGCGTCGCGCGCGCCCGAAGGCCGCCGGCAAGTTCGCCGGCATCCTCGCGCGCGAGCGCCGCGAGGCGCTCCAGATCGCCGCGACGGGGCTACCGCTTCGTCGGCGTGGGCGGCGACGTGAACTTCCTCATCGGCGGGGCCAAGCGCGGCTCGACGATGCGCGCGCCGCAGCAGCCCGGTGAGCACCATCGTCGTCACCGGCGCGTCGTCGGGATCGGCCGCGCGCTGGCGCTGCGCGCGGCGCGCGCGGGCTACGACGTCGTCGCGATCGGCCGCAAACGCGGCCGCGCTCGAGGCGCTGGCGCGTGCGCAACGACGCGGAGGCGCATCGTCACCGCGGTGTTCGACGTGACGATCCCGCGAACGCGCGAGCGATCGTCGAGCTCGCGCGCGAGAAGTTCGGCGGCATCGACGTGCTCGTGAACAACGCGGGCCAGGTCGCGGTCGGCGCCGCTCTCCGCAGCAGACCGACGACGCACTGCGCGCGCAGTTCGGCACGCACGTCATCGGTCCGGTCGCGCTCGTGCGCGAGGCGCTGCCGCTGCTGCGCGAGTCGCGCGGGCACGTGTTCATGCTGGGCAGCGGCGTCGCGCGCATGCCCGTCGGCGGCCTCGGCGCGTACCCGCCGTCGAAGGCCGCGACGCGTTCGGCGGCGTCGTTTGCGGCGCGAGCTCGGGCCGACGGCATCGCGGTGACGTACGTCGATCCGGGCGTCGTCGACACGGCGTTCATGTCGCGCGCGGGGATGCCGGGCGCGCCGCCGCGCTGCTCGTCACGCCCGAAGACGGTCGCGCGCAAGATCCTGGTCGCGGTACGACGCGGCCGCGCGTGCTCAACGCCGTGCCGTGGCAGACCGCGTTCGTCGCGCTCGCGGAGCTGTTCCCGCGCATCACCGACTTCGTGCTCGAGCGCAACCCCGCGCTGGTCGGCGACGCAGGGCACACCGTCGCGAACGGCGCGGAGCCGCCGTGGCTGCGCCGGCCGGCGACCGCAGCCCGCGCTCGTCGCGGCACCGCCGGCGCCTGCCGACGCGCCTGCGGCCGCGTTCGACGCCGCGCTCGAACCGGTGCGGCGCCGCATGGAGCGCGTCGAAGCTGCGCGAAGGTTCGTGCGCGATCTGCTGCGCGCCGGCGCGGTGCTCGACGCGCACGAGGTCGCGCTGCGCTGGGCGGGGATGCCGAACAAGAACGAGCGCGCCGCGACGGTCGAAGTGCTCGACGCGCTCGGCGACGCCGGCTTCCTGCAGCGCGACGCCGGACGCTATCGCGTGCTGCGCGAGCCCGCTGATGGACCGCGCGCGCGATGACGCCGGACGCCGCCGACCTGCGCGCGCGCCTCGTCGCCCGCCTTCGCGCGCGCGGCGACGTGCGCACGCCGAGCGCGTCGGCGGCGGCGTTCGCGCGCGTGCCGCGCCACCCGTTCGTCCCCGGCGTGCCGCGCCGACGACGCGTCTACACCGACCGTTCGATCGCGATCAAGATCGAGGACGGCGTCCCGATCAGCTCGTCGTCGCAGCCGGCGATCATGGCGGAGATGCTCGAGATGCTCGGCTGCGCGGCGGCGAGCGCGTGCTCGAGATCGGCGCGGGCAGCGGCTACAACGCCGCGCTGCTCGCCGAGCTGGCGGCGCCGGCGGGTTCCGTCGTCACGATCGACGTCGACGACGATCTCGCGGACGCGCGCGCGCGCCGCCTCGAGCGCGCGGGCTACGCGCACGTGCGCTCGTCTGCGCCGACGGCGCGCACGGCGAGCCGACGGCGCGCCGTTCGACGCCGTCATCGCGACGGTGGGCGTCGACGCGATCCCGCCCGCGTGGATCGCGCAGCTGCGCGAGGGCGGCCGGCTCGTCGCGCCGCTCACGGCCGCGCGCCTGCAGAAAGTCGTCGCGTTCGGCGCACCGCGGGCGGTCTCGAAAGCGACGCGGTCGTCGACGCGGCTTCATCATGCTGCGCGGCCGTGGCGCGCCGAGCGACGCAGCGCAGCAACGCGCACGGCGAGGCGACGTCAAGCTGCGCGTCTGCACCGAGCGCGCGCGCGCCGTAGACGCAACGCCGCTGGCGACCGCGCTGCACGGACCGTACGACGACGTCCGGCCCGCGTGCACGATCCGGAACCGAGGACGCCTAAAACGTCCTTGCGCGATGGCTCGCGATCGGCGACGACGCCTTCTGCAAGCTGACCGCGCACGGATCCAGGCGCGGCGCGGCCGTCGTCCCGGCGTCATGCGCGAGCATGCAACGGCGTACGCCTACGCCACGTCAACGCGGACTGTGCGATGACGAGCGCGCATGTGGTGTTCGCGTCGATCGCCGCGAGCGAGATGGTGCTGCGCACGCATACGGCGCTCGACGCGAGTGTGCTAGGGCGCGTGCAGACGAGCGCTCGACCGCCTGGCACGCAGCCGGATGCCCGGGAAACGATCGCCTGTCACTTCAGCTTCGCGCTCGACCGGATGACGCGCGCCGCGTTCGAGACGCCGTGAGCTAACCAGTACGCGACGTCTTTCTGCTGCGTGTCCTTGTACTTGCCGAACATCGCCGGGTTCGCCTGAACTGGTGCTCGAGGTCGGTGATGCGCGCTTTGTCGAGCGGATGATCGCGCAGCCAGGAGTTCGGCCCGGCCCGTACGTCTCGGTCATCATCTGGAAGAACCAGACCATGCCCCACGGGTTGAACTGGCCGGTCGCCGCCATGATGCGCGCGCCTTCTTCGTCGGCCTGCGCCTCGATGTGGCGCGACTGCGCGGCATCGCTGCCGGCGACGGCGTACTGCGAGCCGTAGTCGACCGCCGCGCCGGCCAGCGGCCCGAGCACGATTTGCGCCAGGATCGAGCCGATCGACGCGACGGTGCTCTTCTTCTGCAGCGCCGCCATGCGCTGCGCGACGTGGTGCAGCACCATGTGGCCCGTCTCGTGCGCGAGCACGCCGGCCAGCTCGTCCCGGTTCTTGGCCAGCCGGAGCAGCGGCTCGTTGACGTAGATGTTGCCGCCCGGCACCGAGAACGCGTTGGCCGAGTCGCCGCGCACGATGTAATAGCGGATCGGATACGGATAGCGGGAAGCGCACGGTCTGCGCGATGACCGACCCGATCTCGTTGAGGTGCTCGTAGTACGCCGAGTCGAAGAGGAGGTCGCCGTCTTCGCGCAGCTGGGCGAAGACCTCGCGGCCGACCGCGGCCTCGTCGATCGCCGCCAGCGCCGGCGCGGCGTGCGCCAGCTGCGGTGACGCCGGCGGTCGCGATGAGACTGCGGATGAACGCGGTGCGTTCCATCGTACGTATTCCCTCGGAAAGGACGCGGTTGACCACAACGATCTCCGCTGCCTCATCGGTTGCGTGGCGCTGCGCGGTTTTCCTCGGCTCGTCGCCGGCCGGAGCGGGCGCCGCAATCGTCACGCGTGCCGGTGCCGCTCGGCGCCCTCGCCGGGCTGCACCAGGCCGGCCCGGCCGACGCGCGCACGGCTGCACCTGGCGTTCGAGCTGCAGCCCAAGGCCGACCTCGACGGGCTGGCGGCGCGCATGAGCGACCCGACGAGCCCGGCGCACCGCCGGCTGCTCGACGCGCGAGCCTTCGTCGACCGGTTCGGGCGCGTCGCACGACGCGCGCGCGCTCGCGCGCGCTGCTGCGCGCGCGCGGGCGGCGACCGACGTCGACGTGGCCGGCGACGGGCTCATTGCCGGCGGGCTGCTGCGCATCGCCGAGGCGGAGCGGCTGTTCGGCGTGCACTGGGACAAGTGGACCGACGGCACGCGCACCGTGCTCGCGCCGAGCGGCCCGCTCAACGTCGCCGTCGCCGGCGTGCGCGACGTGCGCGGCGCGGTCGTCGCGACCATCCCGCGGCTGGCCGACACGCGCCCGTCGTTCACGTACTTTCGCGGCGACTGGTACGAGCCGGCGCGCTTCCGCTCGATGACCGATGCCGTCGACGGCGGCGGCGCCGGCCAGCGCATCGTGCTCGTCGAGGACGCCTCCGACCGCTTCGACGTCAACGACGTGCGCAAGTTCCTCGCGTCCGACGGCGCGCCGCCCGGCGCCGACGATGCGCCGCGTCACCGAGCGCAGCTTCGTCTTCAAGAGCGCGTCGAGCGAATGCGGCCGCGACGACCGCGGACAGGAAGCGGGCTCGACGTCAGCTCCGCGATCACGACGGCGCCGATGGCCGACGTCATCGTCGACTACGACGACGTGTGCGGGGGCGGCAACGACGGCACGCTCGCGCTCGCGCGCGCGCTCGATCTCGATCCGACCGTGCTCGTGCTTCCGGTCGTCGTCGGCCCGGTCGACGGCCCCGATCGCCTCGCGCTACGGCCGACGCCGATGCCGTACCTCGAAGCGATCGTGCGCGGCATCCCGCTCGTCGTGCCCGCCGGGCGACGACGGCGCGTACGGCTTCAAGGAAAACGGCGATCGACGGCCGCGCGTCGCGTGGCCGTGCGTGCTTGCCGTACGTGATCTGCGCGGGCGGCACGCAGCTCGGCGACCGCGACGGCGTCGCCGACGAAGGCCCGTGGAACGATCTCGACCACGCCGGCGGCGGCGGCATCTCGTCGGAGCCGCGTCCCGCGTGGCAGAACGCGCCCGGCGACTTCCTGTTCTCGGCGTCGTACGTGAAGAACCGCATCGTGCCCGACGTCGTCGGCCGACGCGGCCGGACACCTGCGCGTGTACTGGCACGGCTACGGCCTGGGCGGCGTCGGCGGTACCAGCGAGAGCGCGGCGCTCGTCGGCGGCAGCTCGCGGCGATCAACAGCCTCGTCGCGGCGCCGCGGCGGCTGCTGACGGCGGGCGACCTCTACGCGCTCGCGCGCACCGCGCCGCAAGCGTTTCGCGACATCTCGCGCGAGAACGACCGCGGCTGGAAGGACAACACGCTGCGCCCGCGCCGCCCGCCGCTGCCGAAGACTTCAAGGCGTGCTGCCGTCGCCGCCGCCGCTGGTGAAGGGCTGCGCCGATCAGCAGCCCGACGGCTGCAGCGGTGACGACGGGCTTCGACGCGGTGACCGGGATCGGTTCGCTCAAGGAGCGCGCCGCGGTCGACGCGCTGCGCTTGCAGTACGCGAGCGCGCGAAGAACACGAGCGTCGCGAGCAGCACGATCGTCGCGCCGGACGACGCGTGCAGCTCGTACGACGCGTAGAGGCCGCCGACCGTCGAAACGACGCCGAAGGCGCACGACAGCGCCATCATCGGGACGAAGCGCTGCGTGAGCTGCGCGGCGGCGGCGGCCGGCGTGACGAGCAGCGCCGCGACGAGCACGATGCCGACCAGCCTGCAGCGAGACGATGATCGTGAGCGCGAGGATCACGAGCAGCGCGTAGTCGACGAACGCGGCGCTGATCCCGGCGGCCTGCGCGACGACGGGATCGAACGACGTGTACAGCAGCGGCCGCCACAGCGCGCCGACGACCACGCGCGACGAGCGAGCCCGAGCACCGACGACCATCGCAACGTCGCACGGCGAGACGCCCAGGATGTTGCCGAACAGAAAGCTCTGCAGGTCGACGGTCGCGCGCGGCGAGCGCGACATCAGAAAGATGCCCAGCGCGAACGCGGCGGTGAACAGCACGCCGATCGACGTGTCGAGCGAAACGCGTCCGCGCCGGTGGACGAAGCCGATGCCGAGCGCGGTGACGATCGTCGCGACGGCCGCGCCGGCGTAGAAGTTCGCGCCGCGCAGATACGCGATCGCGATGCCCGCGAACGACGCGTGCGCGAGGCCGTCGCCGATGAACGACAGCTTGCGCAGCACGACGTACGTCCCCATCGCCGAGCACAGCGCGCCGACGACGAGCGCGGCGATGAACGCGCGCTGCATGAAGTCGTACTGAAACGGGCGCGAGCAACCGTCCGTCGACATGCGTCAGCCGCATCGGTGGCCGTGCGTGTGCGTGTGCTCGCGGATCGCCGCGTACGCGCCCGATTCGAGCACGTCGTCCGGCGTGCCGTCGGCGAGGATGCGGCGGTCGACGACGATGAGCCGGTCGAACCACTCCGGCGCGCGGTCGAGATCGTGCGTCGTCATCAGCACCGGCAAGCCGTCGGCGACGAGCCCGCGCACGAGCCGCAGCAGCGACTCTTCGGTCGCCGCGTCGACGCCGGTCGTCGGCTCGTCGAGCAGCAGCAGCAGCGGTTCCTGCGCGATCGCGCGCGCAACGAACGCGCGCTGCTGCTGGCCGCCGGAGAGCTCGCTGATGTGGCGGTCGGCGAGCGCGCCGAGGTCGAGCGCGTCGATCGCGCGCGCGACCGCGCGACGGTCGTGCGCCGAGAACGCGCTGGAACGGGCGGAGGCGCGGATAGCGCCCCATCGCGACGACGTCGCGCACGCTGCACCGGAAACTGCCAGTCGACGTCCTCGACCTGCGGCACGTAGCCGATCGTGCCCGGCGGAAGTTCGCGCGGCGGCCGGCCCTGCACGCGCACGGTACCGGCCGACGGCTGCAGAGCCCGGCGACCGCCTTGAGCAGCGTCGATTTGCCCGAGCCGTTCGGTCCGACGATCGCCGAGCGCGGTCCCGCGCGGAAGCGACGAAGTCGAGCCCTTGCAGCGCCTCGACGCGGTCGTAGCGCACGTGCAGGCCGTGCACGCGACGGCGGCTCATGCGCGGCTCGCTCATTGCAGCGCGCTCACGATCGTGTCGGTGTCGGTGTCGATCATGCCGACGTAGGTGTCGGCGCCGCGTTCCGCGCCGAGCGAGTCGTCGTAGAGGAACGCGACCCTCAACCCGCCCGCGCTCGCGGCAAGCGTGCGCGCGAGCTTGTCGCTGTACTCGTGCTCGGCGAATACCGCGGGCACGTGCTCGCGCGCGCGCCGAGCCGCACGAGGTCGGCGATGTGCGCCGGGTTCGGCTCGGCGCCCGGCGATCGGGCTCGATCGCGCCGGCGATCCGCAGCCCGAAGCGGCGCGCGTAGTAGTCGAAGGCGTTGTGAAAGACGATCATCGTGCGCCGCGCCGGCGGCATCGTCGCGATCTTCGCGCCGCGTGCGCGCCGTGAGCGCCGCGAGCTGCGCGTCGTACGCGCGCGCGACGCGGCGCGGTACGCGGCCGCGTGCGCCGCATCGGCCGCGATCAGGCGCGTCGCGGATCTTGCGCGACGTACGCGCGCGCGAGCTCGGGATCCATCCAGAGATGCGGGTTGCCGTCGACGACGGGCAGGCCGTCGGCGCACACGACGATGCGCAGCCGCGGGTTGCCCGCGTTGCGGATGGTCGGCTGCAGCCAGCCCTCGAGGTCCGCGCCGTTCTCGACGAGGACGTCGGCGTCGTGCAGGGCGGCGATCGTGTCGGGCGACGGCTGGAAGTCTTCCGGCGAGACGCCGACCGGCACGAGCGAGCGAACGTCGCCGTGCTTCCCGGCGGCGCCGCGCGCGATCGACGCGAGCGTCGACGTGGTCGCGACGATCCGCAGCGGGCCCGGCAGGCCGGTCGGCCGCCGCGCGCGAGCACGCCGTCAGCAGAAGCAGCCCGGGACCGCGGCCGCCCGAGCGAGGAGAAGGCATCGCCGATTCTCTCGGCGTCGCACCGGAACGTCCCTGTTCACGACGGTGCGGTGCGACGCGAACGCTCAGCAATCAGCCGGGTTGTTGTCCACGTAATAGTCGATGTCGTTCCGCGACGCCTTGTTGTGGTCGTCGATCAGCTGCTGTTGCGAGGTCACGTTCGTGCACAGGAGCAGATAGCCGGTTCCGTCGCCGTTGTACACCGGGTCCATCGGGTTGTTGTAGCTGTTGTTCGTCGCCGTATTCTGCTGGAACGTCGGTGCCGTCGAATCCCAATACTGGAACCCGTTCTGGGCGATGTAGTTGACCTGACCCAGACCCGTCGCGGTCGAATGCTGCACGCTCACCGACGACGGCTTGGCGCACGCACCCTGTATTCGCGCTCCACAGGCAGTTGAACGCCGTACCGTTCTTCTGATACTGATAGATATCGGTGTGGTCGATCGAGCCCGACGCACCGGAGAAATAGATGCCGACGCCCCACTGCACGCCGTTCGGCGTGAACTGAGCGTTGGTGTGCGTGCCGATCTTGTAGACTTCGGTGTGATCGATCGACACGTTCGTGGACTGGTCGGCGTACAAGCCGTATTGCGTGGAGTCGTGCACGGTGGTGTGATCGATGCTTTCACCGGTCGACGACGGGCCGATGTAGATCCCGATGTCGCATCCCGTCGCGTCGATGGTCGCGTGGTCGATCGGAGCGGTCGCGACGACGGCCGCGGTGAGGGGGCCGTGCGCGGCGGTGACGACGGGCGTACAGTGCGCGGCCGGCGTCGACATCGCGCTTCGGGCGCTCGAGGCGGTGACGACGGGGCCACGGTACGCGCTCACCGCGTGCGTGGCGGATGACTGGGTCCCGGTTTGCGCGGGCGGGGCATTCTGGACGGCTGCGCCCGAGCACGCCGTGAGCACGGCAGCGCAACACGATCCGCAACCGCGTAGGAAGGCCAATGACGAAGCATGGTTTGCCTTTCGCTGAGCAAGCCGCAAAAGCGCCGCACATAGGCGCCGCGCCCGCGTAGCGTTGCCTCGTGTCTCGCGGCGATCCTACCGAGCAACCACGTTCGAGGGCGAAAGACCCACGCGCCCGGCCGCGACCAGCGGCTTTTGACAGGGGCCCTTGCCCGCGGTTAGAATCCGCCGTCGGCCGGTCGTGGGGGTGTAGCTCAGCTGGTAGAGCACTTGCTTCGCATGTAAGGGGTCAGGAGTTCGAGTCTCCTCACCTCCACCACGACCGGAAAGCCCGCGGACGTTGATGTCGCGGGCTTTTTCGTTCGGCTGCCGGGCCTGGACCATCACGAACGCTTCTTGCGCCGCACCGGTTGATCGTCGACCGACGTTACGGCTACGTTGGGACGTTCGGTCAGTACCCGGACGGGAATGGCCGGCGAAAGGTCGTAGGAAACGTTGCTCGTCGCGCCGGTACGCACAAGAACGCCTTTCGCGACAAGGTCCGCGAGGTCGCGCTGCGCCGTGTCCACCGATTTATCGGTTATCTGCGCGTACTTAGCCGGGTTCAACCGTCCATCGTAGCGATCGAGGAATATCCGCAATACAAGCAACTGCCGTTCATTGAGCCCCTGCTTCGCCGCGTAGGTGAAGATCGCGTTCGCACGTTGGACTTCCGCGATCACGTCGAGGGCATACAGCGCAGCGCGCTCATAACACTCGAGAAACCACACGATCCACTCGGTCACATCGAGGTCACCGCGCTGCGTGCGTTCCAGCATGTCATAGTACCCCTGCTTCTCAGCGAGGATCTGCCGCGTCATCGAAATCGGCACGTCGTCCGGCACATCGCGGGCGAGGAGAAGATCGGCGATCGCGCGTGAGATCCGTCCGTTGCCGTCGCCGAACGGATGAATCGTCACGAACACGAGGTGCCAGAGGGCCGACGCGATCAGCCAATCGCCGATCGAGAGTCGGGCGAACCAAATGAGAAAACGCTGCACCTCGAACTCGACACGTTCACCGGGCGGCGCCTCGAAGTGAACGCGCTCGCGCCCAATCGGCCCGGAAACAACGTGCATTGGTCCCGTTCGAAACCGGCCGATCTCACTCGCGTCGAGCCCGGTCGGTCGGAGCATCCGATGCCACCGCAAAAGCCGAGAGGCCGTAAGGGGGTTGTGCGCGTTCTCGACCGCGTCCACCGTGACCGCGGAGATCCCCTCGGTTGCGCGGCCCTCCCGCGGGCGCTGGTCGTTTCGACCGAGCGAATGCAGCATCAGGCGCCGAGCGATGGAGCGTCGGACCGAGGCGGGGTCTAGGTTCTCGCCCTCGATCTGCGAGGTCGTAATCGCTTCCTCGGTGAGCGCGTCCACCAGGAGCCGCTTGCGGTTTGCGGCGTCGATTGCGGAGATCGCGCCGGCCACGAGACCCTGCGCCCTGCGCGCGCGACCCGCGGCAGCGAGCAGGCGCGCGGCGTCGTAGGTCACCTCCGGCCAGCCCTTCCGCTCCCAGATCCACCGCTCTTGCCGCTTCATCTGCGGCTAGTATATCACGCTCTTGCCGCAGTTCGTGCGGCAAGCCGGCTGAAAACTTGCCGCTTACCATGCGTGGAGCCGCTACGGCTTCGTGCGGAGGATCGGCGCGAGCAGGTCCGGCGTGCCCGGGATCCGCTGGAGGTGCGGGACGCGCACGCCGCCGGCGTAGCGCAGCGCGTGCGTCTCGATCGCGCCGAAGCTGCGCACGACGAGCGTCACGACGCCGCCGGGCGGGTGCGCGATCGCGTCCGCGAGGACGTCGGGCGTGAAAGCGCGGCCGTCGACGCCGACGATCGTCATCTGCGGCGCGAGTCCGCCGGCGTCGGCCGGACTGTTCGGCACGACGTCCGCGACCGCGCCGTCGCGCGCCGCGATGAAGCCGAGCGAGTACGCCGCGTCGATGCGCGGCACGCGCGAGCGCACGCGCACCGGCGTCGCGTCGTAGACGAGGCGCCATCCCGACGCTTCGAGCCCGTCGACCGGCGGGCGCGGGTCGACGTCGTAGATGCGCGTCTGGAAATAGCCGTGCCAATCGCACGGTGCTGCCGCGGCCACCGCCGCCTCCGCGGCGGCCGGCGGTGGCGAACGCGGTCGGCCTCCGTGTCGCGCTGTCCGAGGAACCCGCGCGCGAAGTCGTCGAGCGAACGGCGCCCGCGCGTCTCACGCCGGATGATCGCGTCCGCGCCGAGCCACGCGAGGAGCCCTTCGTTGTAGTAGTCCTGCCCGCGGCGCAGTTCCGACCAGCCGCCGCGCGCGCTCGCAGCACCCAGGCCTCGTCGGCGGTGTCGACGAGCGGCGTCGTCGCGCGCGCCGCCTCGCGTGAGGAGTACGCAGCGAGTGCGGCGAGCTCATCGCGCATGTACGCGGCGTCGTTGAAGCCGGCACGCGTCGCGAGCACCGCGCCGAGATATTCGGTCAGCCCTTCGTACACCCAGAGCAGGCTCGTTCGCTCGGGGCCTTGGAAATCGGGCTTGGAGACGAGCTCGGCCGGCCGCCGATACTTTCCGTTCCACGAATGCGCCTGCTCGTGCGCGAGCAGCGGCCACCCGAGCATCTCGAGCACGTCTTTCTTCGCGAGACCGCCGGCGGGGATCGCGTTCCACGGATCGTCCTCGTGCTCGAGGCCGTCGTACGGGAGCTCGTCGCTCTGCGAGACGAGGATGTGCAGCCGCTCGAAGTGCCGGTAGCCGAACATCGCGCGGTCCTGATCGACGAGCTTCGCGAACAGTCCGAACGCGCGCGCGTTCGCGCCGTCGCCGACCGACGCAGCGTCGTCGCCGGTGACGTCCAGCTCCGCGGGCCACTGCGACGCCAGCGAAACGGTGCGGTAGAACCGGCCGGCGAGCACCGGCGAATCAACGAGGCGTTCCAGCGTCACCGGCACGTAGTCGGTGCGCGTTCCGGTTTGCGCCGCGACGCGGAGCGACGTGCCGCTCTGCCAGCCCGGCGGAAGCACGACCGACGGCGCGACCGTGAGCGCGTCTTTCGCGGCACCGCGCGGATACAGCACGCTCGTGCTCCACGCGAGCAGCAGCTGATCGTCGGAGATCGCGTTGACGAGCAGAGCGTCGAAGTCGACGTCGAGCGAGCTGGTGCCGGCGGGCACGTCGACGCGGATCGTGTAGATATCGTCCGGATCGCGGCGCCAGTGCAGGGTTTGCGCGCCGGATCGCACGCGCAGAGCGGCCATCTGTGCGATCGGTCCGACGGGACCGTGCTCGCCCGGAATCCACTTCGGGTACGCGAGCTCGACGGTGCCGCCGTGCGCCGCGATCCGTTCGTGCACCGTCGTGATGCGCCGCGCGATCTGCGACTCGTCGACGACGAGCGTCATGGCGGCGGCGGCAACGAGCATCGGCAGCATGCCGTCAGGTTCTCGGCGCGTCGCGCGCCGCTCCCGCCGCAGCCGGCGGGATTCAGCGTTACGCGGCGGCGACGACCATGGTGCGCGCGGTCTGTGAGGCGTGGTACGCCGTCTGCGCGAGATCAACACCGAGGGCGAGCAGGCTCGCGAACGTGACGACGGCGGCCACGGACCGGATGAGAACGATCGAGATGGTCATCGGGCGGCTCCTCAACTAGTTTGTTAGGACTTCGTATGCAGCGTACCGCGCGCGCAGGGCGAAGTCAACTAAAAGTTTAGTTAAGGACGACGTTCGGCGAACTTTACGAAGGCCAGACGAACCAGGACGTTTGTCCACCCTCAGAATTGTGGGACAAGCAGTCTATCGAACCCGGGTGCCGACACGGATGTCGCCGGCCGCCCGACACGCTCTTCAAGGATGAAGCGAATGCCGGACTCCAAGCGCGACCTCGCCATCAAAGCTCTCATGACCGCGGTCGCCGCCGCCGTCATCGCGGGCTGCGGCGCGACGCACGGAAGCTCGTTGACGCCCGCCGGAACGAGCGTCCTCGTCGCACGGTGCGCGCGACGGCATGAACATCTCGAGCGCGCCTGCCCGCCGCGTCGCCGACGCCGTTCCCGTCCGACCAGGCGGGATGCGCGCCCGGTCCGGCGGGCGGCGCCGCGTGCGGGGTAAAGAAGGGCCCAACGCGCCGGGCAAGACGCCCGTCGGCGGGCTGTCGGCCGCGCAGTTGCGCGCAGCGTACGGGCTTCCGCCGGCTCCCTCGTCCGGGACGCCGGCCGGCCCGCTCGGTCGCGGTCGTCGTGGCGTTCGACAACCCGAGCGCCGAGGACGATCTCGGCACGTACCGGACGCAGTTCGGGCTGCCCCCGTGTACGGGCGAACAAGTGCTTCCAAAAGATTCAGCTCAAACCGACCCCGGGCGCGCCGCCCCCGGCTCCGGCGCCGAGCCGAACAGCCCGACCGGCACCACGTGGTCCGACGAGCGCGCCCTCGATCTGGCGATGGTATCGGCCGCGTGCCCGACGTGCCGGATCGCGCTCGTCGAGTCCGTCGGACAAGACCTCGACAGCCTCTCCAACGCGGTCGCGACCGCCGCGACGCTCCGCCCGGTCGCGATCAGCAATAGTTGGGGTGTGCCCGAGGGCGGCGGCAACGTCCCGAACATCGACGCCCCAGCGCAGGCCGACTTCAACCAGCCAGGCATCGCGATCACGGCGAGCGCCGGCGACCTCGGAACGGGCCAGGTGCAGTTCCCCGCGTCGTCGCCGTACGTGACCGCCGTCGGCGGCACGTCGCTCGCGGCCGCGTCGAACCGCGCGGCTGGACGGAGACCGAATGGAGCGGGTCCGGCGACGGCTGCAGCATCATGATCGCGCTGCCGTCGTGGCAGGCCGCGAGCGGATCGTGCGGCAGCATGCGGTCCGTGCCCGACGTGTCGTTCCTCGCCGACACGAGCCCCGGCATCGCCGTCTACAGCACATCCGACAAGGGATGGATCGTGCTCGGCGGGACGAGCGTCGGCGCCCCGTTCATCGCGGGGCTCTACGGCGCGGCCGGCGGACTACGGCGCCGGCGCGGGGGCGCAGCGCAGCTGTACGCGAACCTCAACAGCCTGAACGCCGTCCCCGGCGTCAACGGCAGCCCGAACGGGCTGGCCGGGTTCTGAGCCGCGACGCTTCGAGGATGAACATGATGTCGAAAGCTCTCGTGGACGTCTCGGACCCGCTTCCGCCCTTGGGCGGGACCGGGTCCGCGTCCGGGTCGGGCCCGGCGCGCCCGCAGCCGCCGGGTGTGAGCTCGAACGGACTGGCGGGCTTCTGAGGATCCGACGGTAACCACGCGAGGGTTCCGGCCGGCGCCGGGGCCCTCGACGCACGAGGGATGATGTGAGCGACGCGACGAGGGCAGCCGGCGGCGAGCCGGTGCGACCGAAGCAGAGGGCGTTCCTACCAGAGCGCCTCTATTCGCGTTTCGACGACGCGCGCCGCGCGCCGATCACGCTCCTCATCGGCGAAGAGGGCCTCGGGAAGAGCACGCTGATCCGCGATTACCTCGCGCGCGGCGGCACTCCGTATCTGCGGTTTACCGCGGGACCGGAGCACGCGGCGCCGGGCGATCTGCTGCGCGGCCTCGCGCGCACGTTCGGGACGCTGTCCCCGGCGATGGCGCGCTCGTGCGGTATCGCCGTGCAGAAGCTGGAGGCCGGCGACGGTGCGGGCGTCGCGCTGAGCTGGGCGCGCGAGCATCTGGCGGACGTGACCGCGACCGTCGTGCTCGACGATCTGCATCACGTGCTCGGCGTGCCGCGGTGCGCGTCGTTCCTCGTGGACCTGATCGAGGCGACGATCCCGAACGTCTCCTGGATTCTCGCCGTGCGCGACGCGGGCGCGCTGCCCGTTCCCCGCTGGCTGTCGTCCGGACGATGCGGGCTGCCGATCGAGTCCGACGAGCTGCGCATCCGCCCGCACGAGATCGTGCGCGAGTTCGAGCGCGCGGGCGTCGCGCTCGACGACGACGCGGCGATCGCGCTGTGCGAACGCACGCAGGGCCGGCCCCTCGGGCTGCGCGTCGCGCTTGCGACCGGACGGATCGACGGCGCGCTCACGCGCGAGGAAGTGTACGAGCGGCTCGTCGATGCGGCGTTCGCGCGGTGCACGCGCGAGCAGTCCGATCGGCTGTTCGAGCTCGCGACGATCGGACGCTTCGACGACGCGGTCCTCACCGCGCTCGAGTGCGCGCCGCGGTTCCGAGAGCTGCTCGACGACTGCGAGCTGGTGCATGCGGTGGACGACGCGAGCGACGCGCTGCACGAGCCGCGCGCGCGCAGATCGTGCGGCGGTCGCGACGCTGCAGCCCGCGCGGCGCACGGCGATCTACGAGCGCGCGGCGGCGACGCTCGAGCGGGTCGGCCGATGGCGCGACACCCTCGACATGCGCGTCGCATGCAGGCGATGAAGATGCGCTCGCATCCGCGCTCGAGCGCTGCGGTTTCCAGCGGTCGACCACGGCGAGGTGCGCTGCGTCGCGCGCGCTCTCGCGGCGGTCGGCGAGGCCACGCTCGCGAAGCATCCGGTCGCACTCGCCGTGAAAGCGACGCTCGCATCGCTGGACGAGAGCTTCGATGTGTCCGAGGTTTCTTCGGCATGGCGATCGAAGCGCGCACGAGCGCGACCGTCGCGAGCTGGTGCTGCGTTACGGCATGGACCTCGTGCGCCGCGGCCGCCCCGACGCCGTCGAATCCTCGAGGCCGAGGCCGCGCGCGACGGCGCGCGCACGAGCGCCGACGAGGACGCCGCGCTCTGGGCGCTGCTCGGCACCGCATACGTCGCGGCGCAGAACATCGAAAAAGGCCGCGACAGCCGCGGCACACGCCGTCATGCGGCTGCCCGGCGTGGTCGACGACGGGCTGCGCGCGCGCGTGCTGCACCAAGCGGCATACGTCGCGCTCAACGACCGCGACTGGGAGACGGCGATGCGTCTGGCGGAGCGCGCGCTCACGCGCGCCGAGGACTCTTCCTCTACGATCTCGCCGCGCGTGCGCTCAGCGTCCTCTTCAACATCGCGTGGCTGCACGCCGAGGACGCGGGAGCGGCCCGCAGCGCGCTCGCGCGCTTGGACGAGGCGGGACGCAAAGCCGGCAGCGACGCCGCTGCGGCTCTACGCGATCCTGAACGCGTACGCGATCGAGGTCGACGCGGGCGACGTAGCGCACTCGAGCGCTTCAACCGGCAGCTGGCCGACATGCAGGTGCTCATGACGCGCGCGTCGCGAAGCGCTCCTGCCGGCGCAGGCGCTGCGCGCGGCGTGGGACGGCAACTTCGTCCATGCGTACGATCTGCTGGCGCCCGGCACGACGAAGCTCGTCGACCATCTGCGTGCCGCGTACCGCTGGGCGGAAGTCGCGCTCTACGGAGCGGCGGCGGGGAAGGCTGTGGAAGCGCGCGAGGCGATCGACTGTTCGCGCGAGCGCCTTGCCGCGGTCGCCGCGAGCGAACCGCTCGCGGTGCGCACGATCGCATATCTCGCGCTCGCCGAGACGGTGCTCGGCGAAGACGCGCACCGCGCGGCGTCGATCGACGAAGCACGCGGCGCGAGCGTGACGCGCCGGCGCGCGTGCGTTCGCTGATCGAATGCGTCGCCGCGTTCCACGAGTGCCGTAAGCGCGGCAGCACCGCCGTCCTCGCGCTCGGCGACACGCTCGACGCGCTCGACGCGCACGCGCTCGGCGGCGTCGCACGGCTGATCGCGCGGCTGCCCGTCACGACGATCGAGCGTGGAACGCCGTGGGTGCCGCGCGCACTCGGAGTCGCGGGATGAGCGTGCGCGAACCGGCCAACGACCGCGCGCGCCTCGCGGCGTCCGTGCGCGTGCGCACGGCGCGCATCGTCAAGGACTCGTTCGAGCGGCTCGCGCCCGCGGAACGAACCGTCGGCGCCAAGGTGCTCGCGACGCGCTTCGTCGACGTGTGCGCGCAGTCGGCCGCGAGCGGCGACGTGCGCGCGATCGCGCGCTGGAGCGGCGATGCGTGCGCCCGCTACGGCGCGGTGCTGCCGGCGCAGCGGGTCATCGCGGCCGCGCTCGACGAGGTCAGCGTCGCGTTCCGGTCGGCCGACGAGCTGACCGCGCACGCGTTCGAGCGCGCGCGGCGCGAGATCGTCGCCGAGCTCGCGAAAGAGCGCGCCGCCGAAGCGTCGACAACGTGGAGGCGATCGACGAGATCGACGTCGTGCTCGACGGTCTGCTCGTCAAGCTCGATCAAGCCGACGTGCTCACGGCGGAGCATTCGCGCGCGGTCGCATCGTGGTGCGGCCGCCTGGCGAAACAGCTCGGCGGCTCGAAGTCCGACGTGCTGCATCTGACGCGCGCGGGCTTGATCCACGACATCGGCAAGGTGACGACGCCGGCCGCGATCCTCACCGCGCCGCGCAGCTTGACCGAGGACGAGTTCGCGGTGATGAAGCAGCACTCGGCCGAAGGCGAGAAGATCGTGCTCGGGGTTCCGCTGATCGCCAATCTCGCGCCCGCCGTGCGCAGCCACCACGAGCGCTTCGACGGCGCGGGCTATCCGGACGGGCTGCGCGGCGAGCAGATTCCCGACGTGGCGCGAATCGTCGCGGTCGCCGACTGCTTCAACGCGATGATCGGCCGCCGCCCGTACCGTCCCCCGCTCGCACCCTCGGTCGCGATGGAGCGCTTGGTCGAGGGGCGCGGCAGCCAGTTCGATCCCGACATCGTCGACGCGATGGTCGAGGTGCTGACCGCACGCGCGTAACCCTCGACGAGCTCGGGATGACGGCGCGAGGGTGATTCGACGCAAGCGAGCTGCGTAAACCTCGCGTCAGGTTCGCTCGAACGCGCGCGAGCCGCTCGACAAAAGGAGGAGGGTCCCGTTCGTCGCCCGTGCGAACGTGGGCGGCGATGCTTCGAATCCCCACGCTGCTTTCCGCAGCGGCGCTGTTCGTCTTTGGCGCGACCCTCTTTTCCGCGTCCCCCGCCCTCGCGCAGGGCGCGCCCGCTCCCGCCCCGACCGAGTCGGCGTACGCGTCGGTCCTTCGGACGATCAACCCGGGGCTGCCGATCGCGAAAGCTCGCGCGTACGCGCGCTCCGTCATGGCCGACGCGTGGCGCACGCACCTCGACCCGCGATTCATCATGTCGATCGTCACCGTCGAGTCGGCGTGGCGCGCGAACGCCGTGTCGCGCGTCGGCGCGCGCGGGCTCGGACAGCTCATGCCGGCGACCGCCGCGCGGCTGCGTGTCAACGCGTGGAGCGCCGCCGAAAACCTGCGCGGCACCGCGCAGTATCTCGGAACGCTGATGCGGCACTTCCGCGGCAAGCCGAACGGCGTGAAGCTCGCGATCGCGGGATACAACGCCGGTCCGAAGGCGGTCGAGAAGTATCACGGCGTGCCGCCGTACGCGGAGACGCAACACTACGTCGTGCGCGTGCTGCACGTGTGGAAGCAGCTCGACGCGCGCGTCGGACGAGGTTTCGCGCCGTCGCCGATCGTCATCGCGGTACGCGCGCGCGCGCTGCCGGACGAGCAGCAGTGGGTCACCGGCACGGACGCGGTGCTGCCCGCCACGGCGGCCGCCGTCGAAGCGCTCCCGTCCCTCGCCGCGGACGCGGACGCGGCAGTCGCCGGCGCCGACGCGCCGCTGCCCGCGGTCTCCGACCCGGCGAAGTAGAACGCGCGGCGCCGTTCAGGCGCCGAGCGCGTCCAGCGCCGCGATGACGCGAGCCGGATCGATCGCGAGCAAACCGGGATCGACGCGGCCGGCATGCGGATCGCCCGTCGTACCGTTCCACAGCACGCGGTGATACGGGCGCGGCGGCGGGCCCCACGCCGCCGGCGCAATCGGTCCGAACAGCACGACGGACGGCCGGCGGTAGGCGGTCGCGAGGTGCGCGACGCCGGTGTCGCCGCACACGACGCGCCCCGCGGCGGCGACGAGCGCCGCGAGCTCGCGCACGCTCGTGCGCCCGGCGTAGACGTGCGTGCTCGGTATGCCGGCGCCGCGCGCGACGCGCTGCGCGCACTCCACCTCGTCCGGGCCGCCGGTCACGATCACGGTGCGCCCGAGGCGCTGCTCGGCGCGCGCGACCTCGATCCAGCGCTCGACGGGCCACCGGCGCGCTTCGCTCGCGGCACCGGGATGCACGAGCGTCGCGCCGCGGATGCGCCGCGGCACCGGCACCGGCGGCACGACGAGATCCAAATCTTGCGCATCGGCCGCGATCCCGAAGTGCGCGAGCAGCCGGCACCAGCGCGCGACCTCGTGCTCCGCGAGATCGTACGCGGGACCGCCCGCGCTCTGCTCGATCTCGGCGTGCCGGAACGCGATGAGCGCGCGCGCGCGCGCGCCGAGCAGCACGTCGTGCGACTGCGGCCCCGCACCGTGCAGGTTCACGCCGATGTCCGCACCGTGCAGCTCGCGCGCGAGCGGCTGCAGCGCACGCGCGTCGACGATGCGGTCGAGCGCGTCGCCGGCGAGATCGCGCAGCGGCTCGAGCGCGCGCGGCGCGGCGAGAATGATCTCGGCCCGCGGAAAGGCGCGGCGCAGCGCGCGATACGCGGGAACGCCCGTGAGAAAGTCGCCGAGCTTCAACGCGCGGAGAACGACGATACGCAGCATCCTAGTGAGCCTGCGGTGAGGCTGTCATCCTGAGGTTGTCACCCTGACCCTGTCGAACGGCGCGACGAGCCCGCGATAGATCTCCAGCGTGTCGGCGGCGACGCGCGACCACGAGTAGCGCGCGCGGACGCGCTCCGCGCCGAGACGGCCGAGCAGCGCGCGCCGCTGCGGATCGCTCGCGAGCGCATTCAACGCGAGCGCGAGCGCGCGCGGCGAGCGCGGCGGAACGTGCAGTCCGGTCATGCCGTCCACGACGGTGTCGACGAGCCCCCCGACCGACGAGACGACGACCGGCACACCGCACGCCATCGCTTCGAGCGGCACGATGCCGAACGGCTCGTACCACGGCGTGCACGCGACGATGTCGGCCGACCGCAGGAGCGCGGGAACGTCCCCGCGCGCGACGCGTCCGCGAACGTACACGCGGTCGGCGACGCCGGCCGAGCGCGCGAGCTGCGAAAGCCGGTGCGCCTCCGGATCCGTCACGAGGTCCGGACCTTCGCCGCCGCCCGCGATCACGAGCTCGGCGTTCGGCACGCCGGCGAGCGCTTCGACGACGTCGGCGATACCTTTGCGCGGAACGAGCCGCGAGAGCGTGACGATGCGCACGCGTTCGGCGTGCGCGCGTTCCTTCGGACCGCCGGGCGTGAAATGCTCGAGGTCGACGCCGCACGGCACGATCTTGATGCGCTTCGGTGGCGCACCCATGCGCAGCAGCTCGAACACTTCGGCGCTCGCGGTCGCGACGACGCGGTCGGCTGCCCGCACGATGCGCTCTTCTTCGGCGATCCGCGCGCGGGGCGACGTGTCGGCGGCGCCCTGATGACGCCGCTTCTCGACGCCGAGCGCGTGGAACGTGTGCGCGATCGGAATTCCGAGCGGCTTCGCCGCGGCGATCGCGGCGAGCCCGCTCATCCAGAAGTGGGAGTGCACGACGTCCGGGCGATCGTGCGTCCACGTCCGGTGCAGGGCCGCGGCGAATGCGCCGACGTGCGGGTAGATCGCATCCTTGGGGATCGGCCGCGCGGGCCCCGCGTCGACGTGCTCGACGACGACGCCCGGCGCGAGCGCCGTGCGCTTCGGCACCTTCGCGTCGTCGCGGCGCGTGTAGACGACGACGGTGTTGCCCAGCGTCGCCAGCGCGGTCGCGAGCGCGGCGACGTGCACGTTCTGGCCGCCGGCGTCGACGCCGCCGAGTACGGCGAGCGGGCTCGCGTGCTCGGACACCATCGCTACGCGCACGCGAGCACCTCCGCATACACGGCATCCCACGCGCGCAGGAAGCGCTCGAGGCCGTAGCGCTCGAGCGCGAACGCGCGGGCGCGCAGACCGTCGGCGCGCGCGCGCTCCGGATCCCTCGCGTACGCGCGCAGCGCATCGCACAGCCGCTCGACGTCCGTCGAGACGACGCCGCATCCCGGCGGCACGGCCTCCACGGCCTCCGTCGTCGCGAGGGCGACGGCCGGCATGCCGAGGTGCATCGCTTCGATCAGCGAGAGCCCGAGCGACGTCCACCGCATCGGGTGCAGGTACACGCGACGGCGCGGCATCTCGGCGTGCAGCACGTGCTGCGGCGGATCGTCGACGCCGCCGAGGGCCGCCGCATCGATGCCGAATACGTCGAGCGGAAGCGCGCGCGCGAACCGGTCGAGCAGATCGGTGCCGGTGACGCGGCCGCGCCGGCGCGCCTCGTTGACGGCGACGGCGGCGCGCGGCAGCTCGCCGGTATAGCGGTAGCCGGGATCGACGATGCCGTGCTCGACGATGCGCACCGGCGTCGACCCGCAATCCCAGAACAGCGCGTTGAAGTGCGTCACGTGCACGAGCGTGACATCGGGACGGTCCGCCAGCGGATGGCGCATCTGCGCGATGGGCCCTTGCGGCGCGTTGTGCTCGAGAAAGATCGCGCGCACGTCGCGACCCGGCGCGCGTCCGAGCCAGCGTGCCGCGAGCTCGACCTCGTGCGGACGCTGCAGCAGGACGACATCGAGCTCGAGGTCGCGCGCCTGCTCCGGCGTCACCTCGATGACGTTCGGCGGCCATTCCCACGTGCGCGCGCGCCCGCGGCCGTCGGGGCCGCGATCGGGGAGCACGGGGACGAAGTAGTCGTGAGCGCCGCTCACCAGTGCCGTCGCGTACGAGCCGTGCACGTGCCAGAAGAAGATCCGTTTGCGGCCGCCGCGCGCCGCGCGCGGCGGAGCGAGCGCCGTCACGCGGCCTCCCGCGCGCCGCGCAACGCGGCGAGCGCGTTCAGCACGTCGTCGACGCGCACGGCGCCGAGACAGGGCTGCCCCTCGAACGGGCACGCGCGCGCGCGGCACCCGCGGCACGCGATCGTCTGATCGCCGAGCAGCACGTGCGGGACCATCCACGGCCGGAAGCGCGCCGCGGGAACCGTCGGCGCAAACAGCGAGACGACCGGTGTTCCGACCGCCGCGGCGACGTGCGCGGCTCCCGTGTTGCCGGCGACGAGCGCGCGCGCGTCGGCGATCACGCGCGCCAGCGTCGCGAAATCGGTCCGGCCCGCGAGGTTCTCCGCGCCGTCCGCCGCGACGAACGCGCACAGTGCGCGCTCGCCCGCACTGCCCGTGACGACGACGCGCTCGCCGCGCGCGCGCAGCGCCGCGACGAGGTCGCGGTTGGACGCCGGGTTCCATGCGCGCGCCGGAACGGTCGCGCCGGGATGCACGACGACGTACGCCGCGCCTGCCGCCGGATTGTCGCTCGCCGCGCGCATCTGGAGCCGTCCGCCGTCGTCCGGCGGCAGCGTGAAGCCGGCCGCTCGCGCGAGCGCGAGCGCGCGCTCGACCTCGTGCGCGTCGTCGGCAACGCCGCGGTGGCGGACGTCGAGCAGCGCGCCGGGGTAGTCGTCGCTGATCGCGGCGATGCGCGGCACGCCGGCCATGCGCAAGAGCAGCGCGGCCGGCAGCGGGCTCTGGTGGAACGACGTGAAGATCACCGCGAAGCCGACTCGCATCGCGGCGAGACGGTCGATGAACGCGTCGACGTTCACCCGCTCGACGGCATGCGGCTCGGCTTCGATCCACGCCGCCTCGAACACGACGACGTCGTCGACGCCCGGCAGCGTGCGCGCCGCGGCGGCGCCGGAGGGACCGCACAACAGCGTCATGCGCGAGGCGCCGGACGCGAGCGCGCGCAGCGCGGGCCCGGCCAGCAGCACGTCGCCGTTGTTGTCCTGGCGCACGGCGAGGACGTGCGGCTTCACGACGCGGCTCCGAGCGCGAGCTCGACCGCGTGCGCGATGTCGCGCGCGACGAGCGGCGCGGCCGCAACTTCCTCGACCCGCGTCCGCGGCGTCGGCACGAGGATCGCGCGCGCTCCCGCCGCGTGGGCCGCTTCCACATCGGAGCCGACGTCGCCGACCACGACGCAGTCCGACGGAGGAACGCCGAGCGCATCCGCCGCCGCAACGATCAAGCCGGCCGCGGGCTTGCGGCACGCGCATCCCTCCGCCGGTCCGTGCTCGCACACGAACACCGGGCCGAGCGGCCCGAGCAGGTGCTCGACGCGCGCGTTCACGGCGTCGACATCGGCGCGCGTGATGAGGCCGCGCGCGATGCCGCTCTGGTTCGACACCACGGCCGTCGGAACGCCGAGCGCGCGCAGCCGATCCAGCGCATCGCGCGCGCCGGCGATGGGCTGCACGCGAGTGGGATCGCCGTTGTACGGCACGTCGACGACGAGCGTGCCGTCGCGGTCGAACAGCACGGCGGCCGGCGCCGCGCGCGGCGCACGCGCGGCGTCGCGCAGCAGCACGCGCACGCGCGCGGCGCCGCGCAGACGATGGTAGACGGCCGCGAACGGGATCGCGACGGACGTGACGGTCATCGCGGCGATCTCGGCCGGCGTGCGCGGGCCGGGCGCGATGCGCCGCCACGCGAAGCGCGCGACGAGGGCAGCGGCGAGCGCGCCGCATGCCGCCGCGGGCGCAGGGCGGCGCGCCGCCGCGAACGCGAGGGCGAGCGCCGCGGCGGCGACGGTCGCGGCGTGCGAGGGAAACGCGCCGCGCGGCGCGCCGGCGCGCTCGCGCCAGCGCGCGCCGTGCAGCGCGCGCATCAGCACGTCGTCCGCGTTGCCCGCCTGCAGGCGCACGCCGGCGTGCCACGGCGCCGGCGGCACGGGATGCGCGGAGCGGCGCGCGCCGCGCACGAGGCGTTTTCCACGCGCGGAGATCCGCAGGGCAAGGTCCGCGTCCTCGCGGTACGCGCGGCGAAAGCGCTCGTCGAATCCGCCGGCCGCGAGCAGATCGGCGCGCCGGTAAGCGCAGTCCGCAGTGATCCAGCGCGCGCCGGCGAGCGCCGCGACGTTGCGCTCCCAATCGGTCGGACGGCGATCGGCAGGCAGCGGTACGACGAGCGTCCCCTGCGATCCGGCGACGTCGTCCGCAGCACCCGCGAGATCGCGCGCGAGGTCGGAGAGCCACGTGTCGCCGGCGATCACGTCGTCGTCGAGGAACGCGACCCACGGCGCGCGCGACGCGCGCCATCCGATGTTGCGCGCGGACGCCGGACCCGCCGCCCTCCCCGGCAGGACGCGCACGCGCGCGCGAAAGTCGTCGTCGAGCGCGCCGAGCTCGAGCGGCGCATCGCGTCGCGGGCGATCGTCGACGACCAGCACCCGATCCGGGCGCGGCCCGCAGCTCGCGGCCAGCGACTCCAGCAGCGCGCGCAGCGAAGCGCGCCCGACGGTTGGGACGACGACGTCGAACCGCACCGTGCTCAGGCCACGGAAACGCCGGCCGAGCCGCGCGCGAAGGACTCGCGCTTCAGCAAGAACGGCCCGATCGCGAGCGCGTCGACCGGCGCGGAGCCGAAGCATTCGAGCGCGTCGCGCGGGCTGTCCACCATCGGGCGGCCCGCCGTGTTGAGCGATGTGTTCACGACGACCGGCACGCGCGTCTTGCGCTCGACCGAGTCGAGCATCGCGGCGACGAGCGGTTCGTCGGCGCGGTCGACCGTCTGCACGCGGGCCGTCCCGTCGACGTGGATCACGGCGCGCAAGCGCTCCGCCCACGCCGGTTTCACGGTGTGCACGAAGAGCATGTACGGTGACGGGAACGGTCCGTCGAACATGTCCGCGGCCCTCTCGAGCAGCGTCATCGGCGCGACCGGGCGAAACTGCTCGCGGCCCTTGACGTCGTTCAAGCGGCGCAGCGTGTCGGCGTGCCTCGGATTCGCCAGCAGCGAGCGGTGGCCGAGCGCACGCGGACCGTACTCGCTGCGGCCCTGGAACCACCCGACGATACCGTCGCTCGCGATGACGTCCGCGACCGCTTCGCCGATGTCGCGCGGCCGCGTGTAGAAGACGTTCGCCGTCTCGAGGGCCTGCTGCAGCTCGGCGTCGCTCCAGCCGCGGCCGAGCGCAGCGGTCGCCATCGGCCGGACGTCGTCACCCATCGCGCGCGCGACGTACATCGCGGCGCCGAGCGCCGTGCCGGCATCGCCCGCGGCGGGCTGCACCCAGACGTGCTCGAACGGGCCGTGCCGCGCGACGTAGGAGTTCGCCACCACGTTCAGCGCGACGCCGCCGGCCATGACGAGCGCCTTCATGCCGGTCTGCGCGTACAGCCAGCGCGCGATGTCGAGCATCGTCTCCTGCAGCGCGTCCTGCACGCTCGCCGCGAGGTCGGCATGACCGCCGGTGAACGGCGCGCCCTCGCCGCGCGGCGGCACGAAGCGCGCGAGGTCGACGGGCAGCGCCGTGAAGCCGCCGTCGCCGTCGTGGTGCATCGCCGCGCGCATCGCGTCGCGCCACCGCGGCGTGCCGTACGACGCCAGCGCCATCACCTTGTACTCGTCGGAGCTGCGCGCGAAGCCCACGTGCGCCGTGAGCTCTTCGTAGCGCAGGCCCAGCGAGTGCGGCAGCGCGACGCGGCGGAGCACCTCGAGCTCGCCGTCGCGGACGACCCCCGCGAGATACGACGTCGATTCGCCGCGGCCATCCATGACCATCACCGCGCAATCGCGATACGGCCCCGCCAGGTACGCCGACGCGGCGTGCGCGACATGGTGCGGCACGAACCGCACGCGCGCGCGGTCGAGGCCGGGCAGCAGCGTGGCGAGAAAGCCCGGCGCGCGGCGCGCGAAGTACGTGCGCAGCCCTTCGTACTCGTTCTCGTGCAGCTCCGCGCCGTCGGGCGGCGCGAGATCGGGATCGTACGAGTACGCGACCGCGTCGATCGCGCCGGGCGCGAGGTTCGCGAACCGCAGCGCCCAGCGCGCCGAGGCTTCCGGCAGCTCCCACGTCGAGAACGGCACGCACGGCTTACCGTGCTTGCGCCGGCTGAAGCGCTCTTCTTCGGCCGCCGCGAGCACGCGCCCGTCCACGATCACGGCCGCCGCCGGATCGTGAAACACCGCGTTGATCCCAAGGACTCGCATGCGTCACATGCGGTACCCCTAGGCCGTAAAAGCGAAAACCCCCTTAGCTCCCCGGCAGGAGAGCGAGCGTCACGCCGTCGCGGTTTGCTGCTGAAGCTGCGACTTGAGCGTCTCCAACCGCTGCCCCAGCTCGAGCAGCTCATCCTCGCTGAAGATCTTTTTCGCGCCGGGGAAGAGCTCTTTCTCTTCTTCAACGACGTGATGGTCGATCAGCTCGCTGAGCGCCTTGAGCTTCGGCTTGTACGACTCGTCGCCGGCGTCGGTCGCACGGAGGTCGGCGACGACCTGCTTCGCCGCGGCATGCTCTTCGTACGACTCGAGCACGAGGTCGTGCTCGGTCTTGTGACCGCGTTCCGTACGCTCCTTGACGGCGGGATAGAAGATGCGCTCCTCGATCTCGGTGTGCACCGTGAGCTCGTCGCAGATCTGCGTGCCGAGCCGCTGCAGGTGCGCTTTCGCGCGCTCCGATGTCTCCTCGACGGTGGCGAACAGCTCTTTGACCTTCTTGTGATCCGCCTTGAGCAGCGCGATCGCGTCCTGATGTTTCATGCCCGGCTCTTGCCCAAGGGGCCGAAGCGGCAAGCGCGAGCGCTTACACGCTTTGCTCGGCCTCGCCGGCGTGCCGGGCGGCCTGCGCGAACCGCGTCAGCGTTTCGGCGATGCGGCGGGGCTCGGACTCACGCTTTCCGCCGGATGCGGCGACTCCGGCGACGAGACCGCGGGCGAGCCGTTCGCCTTGGGCGCGGGCGAACCCACCGCGGCCTTCGGCGCCGTCGCAGCGGACGGATGCGGCAGCGCGTACAGCGCGAAGATCGCCGGACGGTTCGCCACCAGCTTCAGCGTCGCCGCGGTCGGGGCGAACAGGATCCGTTCCGGCGGTAGGGTCGGTGAGGCCAAGGGCGCCGGAACCGCGCTCGCCCCCGGAACCGCCGACGTTCCCGGCGCCGGCGAACCGAAGACGCGCGTCGCCGCCGTCGCGCTCGCGGCGGGCGACGGCGCGCCCGACGACGCCGGCTTTGCGGACGCGGCGGAAAGCGGCGGCTGCGGGGCGCGCATCGGCGGCGGCGTGGACGCCGTGTCGATCTCGGCGACCGCGAGGCGATACTTCGCGTCCTTCTCGCCCGAGTTCCAAAGCGCCAGGCCGAACTCGCCGTCGCGGTACTGCGTCGCGATCTCGCGCGGGATGTCGAGTTGGATGCGCGGATAGCTTTCCAGCGTCGCGTCGTGCGTCGGCAGCAGCGTGATGTACGCGAGCGCGCGGGCCGGGCGCTCGCGCGTCTTGCGGTGCCGGCCCTTGCCCTTCTCGAAGTTCAGGTCGGGGCCGTCCTGCGGCTTCACGACGGAGAGCGTTGCACCGATCGCGATCGCGACCGGCGTGGGCGCCGGCTGCGGCTGCGGGCTTGCGCCGTTCTTGCCCTTGCTCGCGGGCGCGGCCGTCGGAGGTGCCGCCTTCGGGAACGCGATGCTCCCGCCGTAGCCCCCGACTTCCGGCAATTGCTGGAACGCCGTCGACTCGCCGTAGGTCAGGATCGAGCTGACCTCTTTGGGCGCCGCGGTCGGCGTCGCGGCGTTTCCGAAGCTGGGCGTGCCCATCGTCTGCGGCAGCCCGGTCCCCGATCCGAACGAGCCGGAGCAGGCCGCGACGGCCGCTCCGAACACCACGCAAGCGGACGCCGCGGTGAAAACGCGCGCGAGTCTCATTGCTTCATTCTTCGGCGAATGAAGGTCGAATCCGTTACCGCACGCCGGTACGCTGCGCGCGCGCTCGTCAGCTCGGCGAGGTCGGCTCGGGGACGTAGACGTCCGCGCCGCGCGCGCGGAACTCGGCCGACTTCTCCGCCATGCCGCGCTCGGCGTACTCGCGCACGTCCTGCGTGATCTTCATCGAGCAGAAATGCGGGCCGCACATCGAGCAGAAGTGCGCGACCTTCGCGCCCTGCGCCGGGAGCGTCTCGTCGTGGAACGACCGCGCGGTGTCGGGATCGAGGCTCAGGTTGAACTGGTCCTCCCAGCGGAACTCGAAGCGCGCTTTCGACAGCACGTCGTCGCGGTGCCGCGCGCCGGGATGGCCCTTCGCGAGGTCCGCCGCGTGCGCGGCGAGCTTGTAGGTGATGACTCCGGTCTTGACGTCGTCGCGGTTCGGCAGGCCGAGATGCTCCTTCGGCGTGACGTAGCACAGCATCGCGGTGCCCATCCAGCCGATCATCGCGGCACCGATGCCGCTCGTGATGTGATCGTAGCCGGGCGCGACGTCGGTAACGAGCGGGCCCAGCGTGTAGAACGGGGCTTCCGCACAGACCGCGAGCTGCCGGTCCATGTTCTCCTTGATCAGGTGCATCGGCACGTGACCCGGGCCTTCGATCATCACCTGCACGTCGTGCTTCCACGCGATCCGCGTGAGCTCGCCGAGCGTCTCGAGCTCGCCGAACTGCGCGGCGTCGTTCGCGTCGGCCGTGCAGCCAGGGCGCAGGCCGTCGCCGAGCGAGAACGTGACGTCGTACGCCTTCATGATCTCGCAGATCTCGTCGAAGTGCGTGTAGAGAAAGTTTTCCCGGTGGTGCGCGAGGCACCACTTCGCGAGGATCGAGCCGCCGCGCGAGACGATGCCCGTGACGCGATTCGCGGTCAGCGGCACGTAGCGCAGCAGCACGCCGGCGTGCACCGTGAAGTAGTCGACGCCCTGTTCCGCCTGCTCGATCAGCGTGTCGCGGTAGATCTCCCAGGTGAGCTCTTCCGCCTTGCCGCCGACCTTCTCGAGCGCCTGGTAGATCGGCACCGTGCCGATCGGAACGGGCGCGTTGCGGATGATCCACTCGCGCGTCTCGTGGATGTTCTTGCCGGTCGACAGATCCATCACGGTGTCGGCGCCCCAGCGCGACGCCCACACCATCTTCTCGACCTCTTCCTCGATCGACGAGCCGATCGCGGAGTTCCCGATGTTGGCGTTGATCTTCACCAGGAAGTTGCGGCCGATGATCGTCGGCTCGAGCTCGACGTGGTTGACATTGGCGGGAATCACGGCGCGGCCGCGCGCGAGCTCGCTGCGCACGAGCTCGGGCTCGACGTTCTCGCGAATCGCGACGAACTCCATCTCCGGCGTGATCTCGCCGCGGCGCGCGTAGTGCATCTGCGACACGTTGCCGCCTTTGCGCGCCCGGCGGATCGCGCGCTCGGTCGGAAAGCGGATCGCATCCAGCTCGGGCATCGCGTCCCGGCCGAGGCGGTAGAGCGAGGACGGCTTCGGCAGGACGTCCGTGTCATCGCGGCGCGCGATCCACGGCTCGCGGATCGGGGCAATGCCGCGGCGCACCTCGATGCCGACGTCCGCATCGGTGAACGGCCCCGACGTGTCGGTGACGGTGTGCACCGTCCCGTCGGTCAGCGCGATCGCGCGAAACGGCACGCGGATCGTCGGATCGCTGCCCTGCGCATAGACTTTCGTCGACGCGGGAAACGGATCGCGCGAAAGAACGTCGTTCGACGGCGGAAGCATGGTCGCCATACGTGCACTCCTCTTCGCCGGTGTGAACCGGATCAGGTGGTAACGGTCGACGGCGGCGCCGTCCTCTCAGCCCCGCAGGGACTCCCGTAGCGTACCGTCGACGTTAGGCGCGGGAGGAACGGTTGTCAAGGCTGCGCGTGACGAGGGATAAGGCGCTGCTGATCGTCGCGCTGGCGCAGCTCGCCATCGGAGCCGCCGCGGTGTTCGCGCGCTTCGCGCTGACGTCGAGCGGGCCGCTCGCGGTCAGCGCCGCGCGCCTCTGCATCGGCGCGGTTCCGCTGGTCGTTCTCGCCGCGCTGTCCGGGCGCTTGCGCGTGGCGGATGCGCGCGACGAGCGCCGGCTCGCCGTCGCCGGCGGGCTGCTCGCCGTGCACTTCGCCGCCTGGATCGCGTCGCTCGAGTACGCTTCGGTCGCCATCTCGACGCTGCTGGTCTGCACGACGCCCGTTTGGACGGAGGCGTACGCGGTGCTGCGCCGGCGGCGCGTCGACGCCGCGGCGGCCGGCAGCATCGTCGCGGCGCTCGCCGGCGTCGCGATCGTCGTCGGCGCGCCCGACCGCTCGAACGCGCCGCTCGGTATCGCGCTCGCGCTGACCGGTGCCGTCGCATTCGCGGCGTATCTCATCGTCGTGCGCGGCATCGGCCCGCGTTACGACACCCTCGCGGTGACGTCGCGCACGTACGCGTACGCGGCGATACTCCTCGCTGCGGCGGCGCTGCTCGCGCGCGATCATCTGCCCGCGGCCGGCGATCCGCGCGCGTGGGGCGGCATCATCGCCATGGCGCTGCTCTCGCAGCTGTTCGGGCATACCGCGCTCAACGCGGCGGTGCGCGTCGTGAGTGCGACGACGGTGTCGACGCTGACGCTCCTCGAGCCGGTGATCGCCGCCGTGCTCGCCGCGTGGGTCTTCGGCGAGCGCCTCGGCCCGGCGACCGCGCTCGGCGCGGTCGTCATCCTCGGCGCAATCGGGATCGCGCTGCGCGCCGAGGCGCGCGACGACGCCGGCGCCTTCGGTATTGACACGGACGCCGTCGCCTTGCAACCGTCGTCTCAGCCCTTGCCGCAACGCGCCGACGGCATGAACGACGGACGTGGAGACGAAAGGACGCCGATGGTCGCAACGACGCCGGACTGGCTCGACGGGAAGCTCAGCCTCGACGGGCCTCCTGTGGAGATCACGCCGTCGCACTGGGTGAACGACGACGAGCTCATCGCGCTCGGGCAGGCGCACGAGCCGTTCTTTTTCGAGCGCTTCGGCGACGGGACGCTGCTCGTGAGCCCGCCGGCCGGACTGCTCGGCGCGCTGCGCAGCGGAAAGCTCTTCGCGCAAGTGTTCGCATGGGCGGAGCGGACGGAGAGCGGCGCCGCGCTCGACTGCTCGGGCGGATGCACGTTTCCGGATCGCGCGGTCCTCGCTCCGGACGCGACGTTCATCCGCTCCGAGCGATGGGACGCGATTCCCGCCACGGAGCGCGAGGTCTTCGCGCGCGTCGTCCCCGACGCGTGCTTCGAGATGATCTCGAAGTCCGACCGCGTACGCACGACGCTGAAGAAAGTCCGCGTCTACCTTCAGCACGGCGTGGCGCTCGTCGTCCTGATCGATCCGCACCGCCGCCGTGTGTATGTCGGTCGCGACGGCGACGCGGAACCGCGCGACCTCGGCGAGGTCGAGCGCGTCGACTGCGGCCCGGTGATGCCGGGATTCGTGCTCGACGTCGCCGCGCTGTTCGCGGTGCGCTGAAATGCTCGCGACGCGCCTGCCGCAGCTGAGAAACCTCGCGCTCGACATGGAGCGCGCGACCGAGATCGTGCCCCGGCGCTGGATCTCCGACGAGGAGATCCAGGCGTTGGAAAGGCGCTACGCTATGTTCCCGTTCGGCTGCGCCCCGGTGATGGCGGGCTTCGTCCTCGACCTTGCGGCGATTCTTCGAGGACGCTGACCGGCCGACCGAGAGGAAACCGCGCGCGAGTCGGTCGGACAACCGCCGATGGACCAAAATCCCGAGCGCGAGCGCCTCGACGCCGCCGCGCATAGCGCCGAGCACTGGCGTCGCTGGGGACCCTACCTGAGCGATCGTCAATGGGGAACGGTGCGCGAGGACTACAGCGCCGACGGCAACGCGTGGGACTACTTTCCGTTCGAGATGGCCCGCCTGCGCGCGTACCGCTGGGGCGAGGACGGGATCCTCGGGATCTGCGACAACCACCAGCGCCTGTGCGTCGCGCCGGCGTTCTGGAACGGGCGCGACGAGATCATCAAGGAGCGGCTGTACGGGCTCGGCGGCCCTCAAGGCAACCACGGTGAAGACGTCAAGGAGTACTGGTGGTACGTCGACGGGCTTCCGTCGCACGCGTACCTCAAGGCGGTCTACCGCTATCCGCAGCGCGCGTTCCCGTACGCGCGCCTGCGTGACGAGAACGCGCGGCGCGGCAAGGATCAGCCCGAGTACGAGCTCGTCGACACCGGGATCTTCGACGACGACGCGTACTTCGACGTCACCGTCGAATACGCGAAGCGCGACGTCGAGGACATCCTCGTGCGGATCACTGCGACCAATCGCGGCAGCGAGACCGCGCCGCTGCATCTGCTCCCGCAGCTCTGGTTTCGGAACGACTGGTCGTGGTCGCCCGGCGTCGAGCGGCCGGCGATCCGCGCCGGCCGCGACCCGCGCGTGCTCGTGCTGCACCACGCGAGCCTCGGCACGCGGTGGGCGTTCACGGACGGCGGAGCCGAGGAGCTGCTCTTCACCGAGAACGACACGGACTTCGAGCGCGCGTTCGGCGTCGCGTCCGCCTCGCCGTACGTCAAGAGCGCGATCGACCGCGCCGTCCGCGGGGAGGATCGCACCGGACTCAACCCGGCGTCGGTCGGCTCGAAGGCGGCGGCGCACTACCGCTGGGACATCGAAGCCGGCGGTTCGCGCACCGTGCGCCTGCGCATCACCGACGACGGCGATGCGACGGGCATCGACGATGCGTTCGATGGGACGTTCGAGGCGCGCGCCGGCGAAGCGGATGCCTTCTACGCAGCGCTCGCCCGCGGCCCGGTCGACGCCGATTCCGGCGCCGTGCAGCGGCGCGCGTTCGCCGGAATGATCTGGTCGAAGCAGTTCTACCGCTACGTCGTGCCGGAGTGGCTGAGCGGCGATCCGCTCACGCCGGCGCCGCCGGAGTCGCGCAAGCACGGGCGCAACGCGAACTGGCGTCACGTGTACGCCGACGACGTCCTCTCGATGCCCGACACGTGGGAGTATCCGTGGTTCGCGGCGTGGGATTTGGCGTTCCACGTCGTCACGCTCGCGCTGATCGATCCCGACTTCGCGAAGCGGCAGCTGACGCGCTTGACGCGCGAGTGGTACATGCACCCGAACGGACAGCTGCCCGCGTACGAGTGGTCCTTCGACGACGTCAACCCGCCGGTGCATGCGTGGGCCGCGCTGCGGGTGTACAAGATCGAAGCGCGGCGCAACGGCGGCGCGGGCGACTACCGGTTCCTCGAGCGCATCTTCCAAAAGCTGCTGATGAACTTCACGTGGTGGGTGAACCGCAAGGACGTCGTAGGCCGCAACGTGTTCCAGGGCGGTTTCCTCGGCCTCGACAACATCGGCCCGTTCGACCGCAGCGCCGCGCTGCCGGCGGGGGCGTACCTGGCGCAGAGCGATGGAACGTCCTGGATGGGCGTGTACGCGCTCAACATGCTCGCGATCGCGATCGAGCTCGCGAACGTCGACCCGATCTACCAGGACATCGCATCGAAGTTCTTCGAGCATTTCCTGATCATCGCCGACGCGATGAACTCGCTCCGGCGCGACGACTGCGGCTTGTGGGATCCCGAGGACGAGTTCTACTACGACCAGCTGTACCTCGCGGACGGCCGGCGCGTTCCGATGAAGGTGCGCAGCGTCATCGGCATCGTTCCGATCTTCGCGGTGGAGACGCTGGCCGGCGGGATGCTGGACCGGCTGCCGGAGCTCAAGCGCCGCGTCGACTGGTTCCTCGCGAACCGCCCGGAGCTGGCGGAAAACGTCGCGCGCTTGGACGTCGGCGGGATGCGCGAGCGGCGGCTGATGGCGATCTGCAACCCCGACCGGCTGCGCACGATCCTGCGCCGCGTGTTCGACGAGAGCGAGTTCCTCTCGCCGCACGGCATCCGGATGCTGTCGCGCTACCATCTCGAGCACCCCTACGTGCTCGATCTGGACGGCGCGCAGTGTCGTGCCGACTACGAGCCCGGCGAGTCGACGAGCGGGCTCTTCGGCGGGAACTCCAACTGGCGCGGCCCCGTGTGGTTTCCGTTGAACTATCTGCTGATCGAAGCGCTGCAGAAGTTCCACTTCTACCTGGGCGACGAGTACCTGATCGAGTTTCCGACCGGCTCCGGCCGGATGCTCACGCTCTGGCAGATCTCCACCGAGCTGTCGCACCGCCTCGTGAACCTCTTTCGCCGCGACGCCGACGGCCGGCGCCCGTTCAACGGCACGAACCCGCTGTTCCAGAACGACCCGCACTGGCGCGACCACATCCTGTTCAACGAGTACTTCCACGGCGACACGGGCGAGGGTCTCGGCGCGTCGCACCAGACCGGCTGGACGGGGCTCGCCGCGAAGCTGATCGATCAGCTCGCGGCGTACGGCGGCACCGTGCACCCGAAGATCGCCGCGGATTTCGACGTCGCGCCGCGCGCGTGAGAGGAACAAGGCCCAGCAGCCCCGAGTAGACGAGCGATGCGCTACGATCTCGCGGTCGTCGGATCCGGACAGGGCGGCGTCCCGCTCGCGATCGCGTTCGCGAAGCGCGGCAAGCGCGTCGTGCTGTTCGAGCGCGGCGACCTCGGCGGGTGCTGCGTCAACGTCGGCTGCACGCCGTCGAAGGCGTTTCTCGCATCGGCGCATGCCGCCGGGCGCGCGCGCCGCGCCGCCGACGTGCACGTGCGGTGCGACGTGCGCCCGGACGTCCCCGCCGTCATGGATCGCGTGCGGCGCATCATCGGCGAGTGGCGCGACGGCGTCGAGAAGAAGCTCGCGGACAGCACGGTCGAGCTCGTGCGCGCGGAGGCGTCGTTCGAGCGGCCGCACGTCCTGCGCGCCGGCGGGCGCGCGTACGAAGCGGACACCGTCGTGCTCGATACGGGCTCGCGTGCCGTCGTTCCGTCGATCCCTGGGCTGGCGGGAACGCCGTTCCTCACGAACGAGAACTTTTTCGTCCAGACCGTGCTGCCGCGCCGCGTGATCGTGCTCGGATCCGGATACGTCGGCCTCGAGCTCGGCCAAGGCGCCGCGCGGCTCGGCAGCGAGGTCACGGTCGTCACGCCCGACGATCGCCTGATCGCACGCGAAGAGACCGACGTGTGCGGCGTGCTGACGGCGTCGTTCGAGCGCGACGGCATCACCACGCTGCTGCGCACGCGCGCGACGGCGGTCGCGTTCGCGAACGGCGAGTTCAGCGTGACCGCCGGGGACCGCAGGTTGAGCGCCGACGGCCTGCTCGTCGCGGTCGGCCGCACGCCGAACGTCCCCGACGGCGCGCGCGAGGCCGGCATCGCGCTCGACGAGCGCGGCTACCTGCGCTGCGACGCGCAGCTGCGCACGACGCTTCCCGCGCACTACGCGCTCGGCGATGCCGCGGGCCAGCCGCAGTTCACGCACGTCTCGTGGGAGGACTACCGCCGGCTCGACGCGATCATCGGCGGCGACAGCTCGCGCACGCGCGACGATCGCGTGCTCGGGTACGCCATGTACACCGAGCCGCAGATCGGGCGCGTCGGGCTCAGCGCCGACCAGGCGAGCGAACGGGGCATCCCGCACCGCGTCGTGACCCTCGGGCTGACCGACGTCGCGCGCGGCCCGGAGTGGGCGCTCGAGGCCGGCTTCTTCCGCCTCGTGGTCGACCCGTCGAGCGATGCGATCCTCGGCGCGACGTTCGTCGGCTACGAAGCCGGGGAACTGATCCACGTGATCCTCGCGCACATGGAAGCCGGCTCGACGTGGCGCGTCCTCGAGCGCTCCGTCCACATCCACCCCACGTTCGGCGAAGGGCTGCCCTCGCTCGCACGGCTGCTGGTGTGATCGCGGACGACGGCCTGGAGGCGCTCGAGCTCGGTCGCGAGAGCAATCCGTTCGCCGTCCTCGGACCGCATGCGCTCGGCAGCGGCACCATCGTGCGCGCGTTCCTGCCGCGCGCGCGCGTGGTCGACGTCGTCGACGACGACGGCAAAGTCATCGCGCGCGCCGAGCGGGTGCGCGACGCCGGCATCTTCGAGGCGTACGTCGTCGCGATGCCGTCGCGCTACCGCCTGCGCGTGCACGGCGAGGGCGGACTGCACGTCATCGACGATCCCTATCGATTTGGGCCGCTGCTCGGCGACATCGATGCGTGGCTCTTCGCGCAGGGCAGCCACCTCGAGCTCTACCGGGTGCTCGGCGCGCACGTCGACACGGTCGACGGCGTCCCCGGCACGCGCTTCGCGGTATGGGCGCCGAACGCGTCGCGCGTCAGCGTCGTCGGCGACTGGAACGCCTGGGACGGCCGCGTGCATCCGATGCGTCTGCGGCGCGAGTGCGGCGTGTGGGAGATCTTCCTGCCGGGCATCGGCGCCGGCGCGCGCTACAAGTACGAGCTGCTTGGGCCGCGCGGCGAGTTGCTGCCTCTGCGCGCCGACCCCTTCGGGTTCAAGAGCGAGAAGCGCCCTGCGAACGCATCGATCGTGGCAGCGCCGCCGGCGCACCGCTGGAGCGACGACGATTGGCTGGCGACGCGCGTCGCGAGGCACCGCCGCGAAGCGCCGATCCAGATCTACGAGGTGCACCTCGGCTCGTGGCGGCGTATACCGGAGCAAGGCGATCGGTTTCTGACGTACCGCGAGCTGGCGGAGCAGCTGATCCCGTACGTCGTCGGGCTCGGCTTCACGCACGTCGAGCTGCTGCCGATCACCGAGCACCCCTTCGATTTGAGCTGGGGTTATCAGACGACGGGATGGTTCGCGCCGACGAGCCGGTTCGGTGAGCCGGACGACTTCCGCGCGTTCGTCGACGCGGCGCACCGTGCCGGCATCGGCGTCATCCTCGACTGGATCCCCGGCCATTTTCCGACGGACGCGCACGCGCTCGGAAACTTCGACGGCACGCCGCTCTACGAGCACGCCGATCCGCGCGAAGGCTTCCACGCCGAGTGGGGTACGCACGTCTTCAACCTCGGCCGCAACGAGGTGCAGAACTTCCTGATCGCATCCGCGTTGTACTGGCTGCGCGAGTTCCACCTCGACGGGCTGCGCGTCGACGCGGTCGCATCGATCCTGTACCGTGACTATTCGCGCAAGGAAGGCGAGTGGGTGCCGAACCGCTACGGCGGCCGCGAGAACCTCGAGGCCGTCGCATTCCTGCGGCGCTTCAACACGGTCGTGTACGGCGAGGTGCCCGGCATCGCGACGTTCGCGGAGGAGTCGACCGCGTGGCCCGGCGTCACGCTGCCCGCGGACTTCGGCGGGCTCGGGTTCGGCTACAAGTGGAACATGGGGTGGATGCACGACACGCTGCGGTTCTTCGAGCGCGATCCGCTGTATCGCGGTCACCATTTGGACGACGTGTCGTTCGGGCTGATCTATGCGTTCACCGAGAACTTCGTGCTGCCGCTCTCGCACGACGAGGTCGTGCACGGCAAGCGATCGCTGCTCGGGCGCATGCCGGGCCGTGAGGATCAGCAGTTCGCGAACCTGCGCCTGCTGTACGCGCTGATGTGGGCGCATCCGGGGAAGAAGCTGCTCTTCGCCGGCAGCGAGTTCGGACAGCGCGGCGAATGGCGCGCGCAGGCGTCGCTCGACTGGCATCTGCTCCACGGGCGCCAGCACCTCGGCGTGCAGCGCCTCGTCACCGACTTGAACGGTCTGGGCCGCGCGCGCGGCGCCCTGCACGAGCGCGACTGCGACGCCGCGGGCTTCGACTGGATCGCGTACGACGACTGGCGCAGCGCGGTCGTCGCGTTCGTGCGCTGGGACGCTGCGCGCGACGGGCACGTCGTGTGCGTCTGCAACTTCAGCGGCGCACGGCGCGACGGCTACGTGCTCGGTGTGCCGCGGTACACCGCCTACCGCGAGATCCTCAACACCGACGCCGAGGCGTACGGCGGAAGCGGCGTCGCCAACGGCGGGTCCGTGAACGCCGCCGATCGCGCCGCCCACGGCCGGCCGTTCTCCGTGACCCTCACGCTGCCGCCGCTCGCAGCGATCTGGCTCGCTTCGTGATCACGGCGCGTCCGCGCGTCGAGCCGGGTCTGCCCTACCCGCTCGGCGCCGCGTGGGACGGCAAAGGCGTGAACTTCGCGCTGTTCAGCGCGCACGCGGAGCGCGTCGAGCTGTGCATCTTCGATCCGCGCGGACGCCGCGAGATCGCGCGCGTCGCGCTGCCGGAGTTCACCGACGAGGTGTGGCACGGCTACCTCCCCGATGCGCGGCCCGGGATGCTCTACGGGTACCGCGTCTCCGGGCCGTACGACCCCGCGCGCGGCCACCGCTTCAACAACCACAAGCTCTTGCTCGACCCGTACGCGAAGTCGCTCTCCGGCAGGCTGCGGTGGACCGATGCGCACTACGGATACCGCATCGGCGCGCAGCGCGAGGACCTCTCGTTCGACCGTCGCGACAACGCGAGCGCGATGCCGAAGTGCGTCGTCGTCGAGGAAGCGTTCACGTGGGGCGACGACGCGCGGCCGTCCGTACCCTGGCGGGAAACGGTCTTCTACGAGCTGCACGTGAAGGGCTTCACCGTGCAGCATCCCGACGTGCCGCCCGCACTGCGCGGCACGTACGCGGGTCTGGCGACGCCGGCCGTCATCACGTACCTGCGCGATCTCGGCGTCACGACCGTCGAGCTGCTGCCGGTCCACGCGTTCATCGACGACCGACGCCTGGTGGAGCAGAAGCTCCGCAACTACTGGGGCTACAACTCGATCTGCTTCTTCGCGCCGGAACCGCGCTACGTGCAGGCGCATCCGAGCGAGTTCAAGACGATGGTGAAGCACCTGCACGAGGCTGGTATCGAAGTCGTCCTCGACGTCGTGTACAACCACACCGCCGAAGGGAATCACCTCGGTCCGACCTTCTCGTTCAAGGGGATCGACAACGCCTCGTACTACCGCCTCGCCGAGGACCGGCGCTACTACGACGACGTCACGGGGACGGGCAACACGCTCGACCTGCGCCACCCGCGCGTGCTGCAGATGGTGACCGACTCGCTGCGCTTCTGGGTGGACGAGATGCACGTCGACGGCTTCCGGTTCGACCTGGCGCCGGCGCTCGCGCGCGAGCACAACGGATACGCGCGCGACGCGGCGTTCTTCAAGGCGATCGCGCAAGACCCGGTGCTGTCGCGCGTCAAGGTGATCGCCGAGCCCTGGGACGTCGGCCTGGGCGGCTATCAGCTCGGCAACTTCCCGCCGGGCTGGTCGGAATGGAACGGCAAATACCGCGACTGCGTGCGCCGGTTCTGGCGCGGCGACCTCGGCGTGCTGCCGGAGCTCGCGTCGCGGCTCGCCGGATCGTCGGATCTGTTCCAGCACAACGGTCGCCGTCCGCGCGCGAGCATCAACTTCGTGACCGTGCACGACGGGTTCACGCTGAACGACCTCGTGTCGTACGACCACAAGCACAACGAGGCGAACCACGAGGGCAACCGCGACGGCACCGACGACAACCTCAGCTGGAACTGCGGGGTCGAAGGACCGGCGGACGACGATCACGTGTGCAACGTGCGCGAGCGCCAGAAGCGGAACCTCATTGCGACGCTGCTGCTCTCGCTCGGCGTCCCGCTGATCCTCGCGGGCGACGAGCACGGCCGTACCCAGCGCGGCAACAACAACGCGTACTGTCAGGACAACGAGATCTCGTGGGTCGACTGGATGAGCCTCTCGGCGCGCGACCGCGCGCTCGAGGACTTCGTCAAGATGATGCTGCGCCGGCGGCACGAGCATCCGGCGTTCCGGCGCGATGCGTTCTTTCGCGGCGCCGCGGTCGACGGCAGCGGCCGCAAGGACATCGCGTGGATTCGTCCCGACGGCGGGGAGATGGAGGCCGGCGACTGGAACGACGGCCGGCGCACGATCGGCTTCTTCCTCGGCGCGCGGCCGATGCTGTTCGTGGCGATGAACGCCGCGCCGGACGACGTCGGCTTCACGCTGCCCGACCGCGAGCGCCTGACGTGGTCGCTCGTGCTCGACACCGCGATCGAGGGCGGCGCGCCGCGTGACGTGCCGAAGGACGACGTCGCGACGTATCCGATGATCTCACGATCGCTCGCGCTGTTCGCGGGGCGCGCGCGGTGAAGCGGCGCGTCGCGCGCTCGTACGTCGATGCGCTGGGCACGCGCCGCACGGCCGCCCCGGAGGTCGTCGCGAGGTTCGAGCAGCTGCTCGCCGAGGAGCCGCACCACTTCGTCGCGCCGGCCGTCGTGCTGCGCGAGGACGAGCCGCTCTCGATCGACGTGACGCTGCCCGCGATGAGCTGGCCGGAAAACCTGCGGTGGATCCTCTCCCGCGACGACGGCACGACGGAGGAAGGAACCGTCGCGCTCCGCGACGCGCCGGTCGTCTTCGCGGACCACCGCCCGGAGTCGACGTACGACACGCGGCGCATCGCGATCGCGGGCGTGCAGCCGCTGGGCATCCACAAGCTCGCGCTTCGCGTCGATCCGTACGCGCACGAAACGATGCACGTCGCCGTCGTCCCGCAGCGCGCGTACCCGCCGGCCGGCCGCACGTGGGGCATCGCGCTGCAGCTGTACACGCTGCGCAGCGCGCGCAACCACGGCATCGGCGACTTCGCCGACTTGCGCGCGGCCTGCCGGCTCCTGGGCCGGCACGGCGCATCGTACGTCGGCATCAACCCGCTGCACGCGACGTTCCGCGACGATCCCGAGTCGGCCAGCCCCTACGCCGCGTCGTCGCGCGTGTGGCTCAACTGGCTGTACATCGCGGTCGACGAGGTGCCCGAGTACGATGCGACGCGCGTGGGCGCCGAGCTGTCGGACGGCGCGCTCGCGCAGCGGCTCGAGACCGCCCGCTCGAGCGATCGCGTGGAGTACGCCGCGGTCGCCGCGTTCAAGGACGCGGCGCTGCGCACGTGCTACCGCGCGCTGAAGCGCCGCATCGTGCGCAGCGCCGCGTTCGAGAGCTGGTGCGCGGCGCGCGGCGCGGCGCTGCAGCGCTTCGCCGTGTTCGAAGCGCTGGTCGCGCGCTACGGCCGCGACTGCGCCGCGTGGCCGGCCGCGCTGCGCTCGTCCTCCTCGCCCGACGTCGCGCTGTTCGCCGCCGCCGCGTACGACGAGGTACGCTACGCGATGTACCTCCAGTGGCTCGCCGCGCAGCAGCTGGCGGACGTCGCGGACGATGCGGCGCGGAACGGCGTGCACCTGTACCGCGACCTGGCGGTCGGCGTCGACGCGAACGCGGCCGACGTGTGGGTCGACCCGGAAGCGTACGTCGACGAAGTCTCCGTCGGCGCGCCGCCCGACGTGCTCAACACGCTCGGCCAAGACTGGGGGCTTCCGCCGCTCGACCCGCGCGAGCTCGCGCGCCGCGGCTACACCGAGCTGCTCGCCCTCGTGCAGTCGAACTGCCGCAACGCCGGCGCGCTGCGCATCGATCACGCGTTCTCGCTCGCGCGGCTCTACTGGATTCCGCGCGGCGCCGATCCGCGCGCGGGGACGTACGTCACCTACCCGCTCGACGACCTGCGCGGGATCGTCGCGCTCGCGAGCGTGCGCGAGCGCTGTGTCGTCATCGGCGAAGATCTCGGCACGATGCCCGAAGGCTTTCGCGAGCGGATGGCGGAGACGGGGATCCTCTCGTACCGCATCCTCTTCTTCGAGCGCGCCGACGACGGGACGTTCGTGCCGCCCGAGCGGTATCCGGCCGCCGCGCTCGCCGCGTCCGGCACGCACGACCTGCCGACGACCTCCGCTTGGCTGCGCGGCGAGGACATCGACCTGCGGAACCGTCTCGGCTTGCTCGAAACGCCGCGCGACGCGGAGCTGGCGGCGCGCGAGCGCGACCGCGCGCTGCTCGTCGAGACGCTCGTCGCGCACGGCGACCTCGCGCCGGACGAACGTGACGACGACACGGCGCTGGTAATCGCCGCGAACCGCTACCTCGCCGCGACGCCGTGCGCGATCGTCATGGCGCAGCTCGACGACATCCTGGGGGAGCGCGAGCCGGTGAACGTGCCCGGAACGTGGGACCAATATCCGAACTGGCGCCGGAAGTTGTCGGTCCCCGTAGAAGCGCTCGCGACCGACAAACGGCTCAGCAAACTCTGTGAAACGCTCGCCACACTACGTCCACGCGATGGAGCGTGACATGACGAACGCCGACACGACGTCGTTCCGCCCTACGCGGAACGGAACGCCATGAACGCAGGCACGATGTTCTTCCGCGCGCCCTCGGGGGATGTCCACGCGAGCACCATGGCGAGCGCGCGGGCATCCGGGGGCCCCGCGCTGCGCGTGGGGGGCGAGCGTTGCGACGAGTCGCAACGCTCGAGCGAAGCGCGTCGGCGCTTCGCGCCGGGGTGCTGCGCACCCGAGCAAGGCGGAGCGCCTTCAAAATGAAAGCCGTCTTGATGGCGGGGGGCGAGGGCTCCCGGCTTCGGCCCCTCACGTCCCGCCGGCCGAAGCCGCTCGCGCCCGTCGCCGGCAAGCCCGTGATGGAACTGATCGTCGAGCTGCTGCGGGCGCACGGGTTCGACGAAATCGTCGCGACGCTGCACTACCTCGCCGACGAGATCGAGTCGTACTTCGGCGAAGGCGACGCGCTCGGCGTGAAGATGCACTACGTGGTCGAGGACACGCCGCTCGGCACGGCGGGCGCCGTGAAGATGGCGCACGATCTGCTCGCGGGCGAGACGTTCCTCGTCATCAGCGGCGATGCCCTCACCGATGTGGACCTCTCGGCGATCGTGCGGCACCATCGCGAGCAGGGGAACGACGTCACGATCGCGCTGCAGCGCGTGACCAACCCGCTCGAGTTCGGCGTCGTCGTGACCGACGAGCACGGGCGCATCGTGCGGTTCCTGGAGAAGCCGTCGTGGGGCGAGGTCTTCTCCGACACGATCAACACGGGAATCTACGTTCTGGAACCCGCGATCCTCGAGCGCATGCAGCGCGGCCGCGTATACGATTTCTCGAAAGACCTCTTCCCCGAGATGCTGCGTGACGGCGCGAAGCTCGGCGGCTACGTCATCGACGCGTACTGGACCGACATCGGCAACCTCGAACAGTATCAGCAGGCGAACTACGACGCGGTCTCGGGCGCCGTGCGGATCGCGTACCCGGGCTCGCAGATCGCCGACGGCGTCTTCGCCGGCGACGGGGCGCGCATTCACCCGGGAGCGCACGTCGAGGGACCGGTCGTGCTGGGGCGCGACGTGCGCGTCGCGGAGGGCGCGTCGATCGTCGGACCGTGCGTCATCGGCGACCGGACGATCGTCGAGCGCAGCGCGACCGTGTGCCGCAGCGTGCTGTGGGAGGACGTCTACGTCGGCGAGGAGGCGTCGCTGAACGACTGTACCGTCGCGGACCGCAACACGATCCAGCGGCGCGCGAAGGTGAACGAGAACAGCGTCGTCGGGCGCGGCTGCACGATCGGTGCCGGCGCGACCGTCAACGCGCACCTCAAGCTGTGGCCCGACAAGTGGGTCAACCCCGGTTCGATCGTCTCGATGTCGCTGATCTACGGCCAGAAGTGGCCGGGATCGCTCTTCGGCTCGGGCGGGATCAGCGGCCTCGCGAACCTGGAGATCACGCCCGAGTTCGCGCTCAAGCTGGGCCAGGCGTTCGGAACGTCGTTCAAGCCGGGGCAGTTCGTCATGACGAGCCGCGACACGCACCCCGCGGCGCGCGTCATGAACCGCTGCATCATCTCCGGCCTGCTGTCCGTCGGGGTCAACGTACTCGACCTGCGCTCGTACCCGCTGCCGCTCGCGCGTTACGCGGTGCGCGTCGGCAGCGACGGCGGCGTGCACGTGCGCGTCGCGACGGACGACCCGAACGCGATCGTGTTCGAGTTCTTCGACCACACGGGCATCGGCATCGACAAAGGCGCGGAACGCAAGGTCGAAAACCTCTTCTTCCGCGAGGACTTCCGGCGCACGCCGATGGACGAGGTCGGCCGGCTCGACTTCCCGTCGCGCGCGCTCGAGCGCTATTCCGGTGCGTTCGTGCAGGCGCTGAACGGCGAGGCGCTCCGCAGCGCCAGCTTCCGCATCGTCATCGACTACGCATACGGCAACGCGTCGATCGTCCTGCCGCAGATCCTGGGCAACCTCGGCGTCGAGCAGATCGCGCTCAACGCGTACTTCGACGCGAGCAAAGTGCGCACGTTCCGCGAAGACCGCGAGCGCCATCTGCACCAGCTGGCCTCGGTCGTCACCTCGCTCGAAGCGAACCTCGGCGTGCTGATCGACGCCGACGGCGAGACCGTCACGCTGGTCGACGACGCGGGCGAGATCGTCGGCCGCAACCGTCTGATGGCGCTGCTGGTACTGCTCGTCGCGCGCGCGAAGCCGGGCGCGCGCATCGGGATGCCGCTGACCGTGCCGAGCGTGGTCGAGCGGATCGCCGCCGACAACGGTGCGACGATCGTGCGCACGCGCAGCGACCGCCGCTCGCTGATGGCGCTCGCCGAACGTGAAGGGACGCACCTCGCGTTCGCCGGCGGCATGAACTACGAGCTCATCTTCCCCGCGTTCCAGCCCGCGTTCGACGGCATCTACGCGACCGCGAAGATCATGGAGCTGCTCGCGGCGGATCGCTACAAGCTCTCGGAGCTCGTCGCGATGCTGCCGCCGTGGCACGTCGCCGGCCGCGTCGTGCCGTGTCCGTGGGATCGTAAAGGCGCCGTGATGCGCTCGCTGCACGACGAGGCCGCGCACGGCGGAAACGGCAAGGTCGAGACCCTCGACGGCATCCGGCTGCCGCGCGAGGCCGGCTGGGTGCTGGTGCTTCCGGACGCGACGGACGCGTCGGTCAACGTCTGGGCGGAGGGCGAGTCCGATGACGCCGCCGCACGCTACGCCGACGAGATCGTCGAGCGCGTGAAAGCGATCGCGAGCTCGTGATACGCGCGCTCGCGATCGCCGGCATCGCGCTGCTCGGCGCGTCCGCGCTGCCCGCGCCGCCCGCTCCGCCGGCCGTGCGGCCGGTGACCGAGACGCACTTCGGCGTGACCGTGAGCGACCCGTACCGCTACTTCGAGGGGCCGAAAGATCCCGGGCTCGCCGCGTACTTCAGGGCGCAGAGCGCGTACACGCGCAGCGTGCTCGACGCGCTCCCCGGACGCGCCGCGCTCGCGGCGCGCATCGCGCAGCTCGACAACGCCACCGAAACGGTGACGGACGTCGAGCCCGCGGGCTCGACGTACTTCTACCTCAAGCGGCCGGCCGGCGTGAACACGACGCGGCTGTACGAACGTCCCGTCGCGGGCGGCCGCGAGCGGCTGCTGCTCGATCCCGACGCCCGCTTCGCGCGCTCGCGCGCGCAGCACTACTCGTTCGACTACTTCTCACCCTCGCCCGACGGGCGGTACGTCGCGGTCGGCGTCTCGGAGGGCGGATCGGAACAGACCGTCCTCCACGTGATCGACGCGCGCAGCGGCGCGCTCCTCACCGACTCGATCCCGCGTGCGCGCTACATCCCGCCGTCGTGGCGCGCCGACGGGCGCTCGTTCTACTATTTCCGCATTCCGTCGCCGCCCCCGAACCAGCCCGCGTCGGACAAGGACACGCGCGGCGTGGCGCGGCTGCACGTGCTCGGCACGAACGCCGACCGCGACACGGCGATCTTCGGCTACGGCGTCCGGCGCGACATCCCGTTCGCGCTCGAGGATGCGGTCGCGATCGACGTGTCGCGCCGCACGCCCTGGGCGCTGGCGATGGTCGTGCACGGCGTGCAGAACGAGATCGGCGTGTACGCCGCACCGGCCGGCACCGCGGTGAACGCGGCGGCGCCGTGGCGCCGCATTGCGACCTTCACCGACGACGTCACCGGCGCGTTCGCGGCCGGCGACACGCTGTACGTGAACTCGCACAAGGGATTTCCGCGGCACCGGCTGCTCGCGCTCGACCTGCGCGGCGGAGCGCCGCTCGCGAGCGCGCGCGTCGCGGTGCCGGCATCCGGTCGGGTGATCGAGGACGCGACGCTCGCCGGCGACGGCGTCTACCTGCGCGACCTCGTCGGCGGCCTCTCACGCGTGCGCCTGCTGGCGCTGCGCGCGAACGGAGCGCCCGGCAAGGTCCGCGAGATCGCGCTGCCGTTCGCCGGTGCGATCGGCAGCGTCGCCGCCGACCCGCTGCAGCCGGGAGCAACGTTCCCGCTGACGTCGTGGACGCAGTCGCCTCGCGTGTACCGCACCGTGCGCGGGAGCGCGCCTGCCGATACGCGGCTGCGCGCGAAATCGCCGGTCGACTACTCGGACATCACCTCGAAAGAGGTGCTGGCGCCGAGCGCGGACGGCACGCTCGTGCCGCTCTCGATCGTGATGCGCAAGGACACCATCCTCGACGGCACGCACGCGACGTGGCTCGACGGGTACGGCGCATACGGCATCGTGATCCGCCCCGCGTTCTCGCCGGTGCGGCTGGCCTGGCTCGAGCGCGGCGGAATCTACGCGGAATGCCACCCGCGCGGCGGCGGCGAGTACGGCGAGGACTGGCACTTCGGCGCGCACATCGCGACCAAGCAGCGGACCGTCGACGACTTCATCGGCTGCGCGCGCTACTTGATCGGGCAGCACTTCACGCAGCCGGGGAAGCTCGCCGGCAGCGGCACCAGCGCCGGCGGCGTGACGATCGGCAACGCGATCGTGCAGCACCCGGAGCTGTGGGCTGCCGCGCTCGACGTCGTCGGCGACACGAACCCGGTGCGCGACGAGTTCGCGGAGGGCGGTCCCGCCAACATCCCCGAGTTCGGAACGATCGCGAGCCGCACGGGCTGGAACGCGCTGTACGGCACGGATCCGTACGTGCACATCCGGGACGGCGTCGCGTATCCGGCCGTGCTCGCGGTGACGGGTGCGAACGATCCCCGCGTCGCGCCGTGGATCGTCGCGAAGTTCGCCGCGCGCCTGCAGGCCGCGACGTCGAGCGGCAAGCCGGTGCTGCTGCGTGTCGACTACGACGCCGGTCACGGCTACCTCGGCAGCTCGCGCGCACAGGCGCAAGCGCTCGCGACCGACGAGGACGCCTTCCTGCTGTGGCAGCTCGGCGATCCGGCGTTCGCGTATCCTCCGGCGGCGGCGTCGCCTCCCGCTTCGCCGGCGCCGTCGGCCTCACCGTAGCCGCGCGCCTACGGCGCCGGCATCTCGAAGCGGATCGTGTCGCCGCGGTAATCGAGCACGAGCGCGAACCGCCGCAGCACCTGATTGCCGACGTTCGCCGCCACGGTCGGGTCCGCGTAGCCGCCGGCGTGCTCGTCGGTGAGGAAGACGACCGGTGAGGGAACGGCGACGCTTCCGAGCCGCAGCTCCTTCGCGCGCGCGACGACGCCGTGGACGGCGCCGCCGACCCCGCTCGCCGAGCCGCCGACGACGCCGTGCAGCCGCGCGCGCAGATCGTGCGCCGCGACGAACGGCGACTCGACGTCGACCGAGCCCGCGCTGCCCGTATCGATCGTCATCTTGCCGGGAATGCCGTCGATCGCGCCGTCGACCTGCGGCTGACGGTTGTCGAGCGTCATGCGCACGGCGACGCCGCCGGGATCGAGCTCGCGCACGTCGCGCGCGAGCTGCACGCGCGCGTGCTGCAGGTCGATGCGCGCGGCGAAGCGCGCGAGCACCTCGTAGCCGATGATGCCGTCGATCGGCACGTCGCCGAGATCGAGCACGAAGAAGGGCTGATCGCGCAGCTCCGCGGCACCGATCCGCATGCTCCGCACCGTCGCGAACGCCGTCGGCGCGAGCGCGGTGCCGACGCCCGTGACGGTTCCGGCGCCGAGCGCCTCGAGGTGCGCGCGGCGCGCCGCCTGCACCGTGATGGCGTTCTGTCCGCCCGAGTCGAGGACGAAGCGCAGCGGCGGGCCGCCGTCGATCGACACGCTCACGACCGGGTATGCGCCGTCGCCGGTGACGGGCACGGTCGTCACGCCGTGCAGCGTCGCGTCGTCCGGCGGCGGCGGGGGCTCGAACGTCGCCGCGGGCACGGCGCGCGGCGTCTCGATGCCGCTGACCCGCGCCGTCCACACGCCGTTCTCCGACGTGTCGGCGATCGTCGCCGGCGCGACGAAGCCGTCCTCGCTGCGCGATCCCGCGAACGCGATGCGCTCGGTCCACGCGCCCACGTGCAGAATCACCGACGTCTCCCCGCGCGCACGGTCGACGGTCACGTCGGGCGCACGTGACGCGGGCGGCGGTGACGCGCTCGTCACGGGCGCGAAGAGACGCGCCCATGCGATCACAGCGCCGCGTTCGTCGGGATTGCCCTCGACGCGCGGCATCCCCGTCGCGTCGGCGTGCCACACCGTCGTGCCGTCCCAGCCGTCGCGCTCGGACACGGGCCCGGCATCGAACCGGCGCAGAAACGCGCCGGTCGTGCGGTCGACGACGATCTCGCCGCGGCCGGCGATTCCCATCGACGTCACGTCGAGGCGCAGCCGCACGTAGCGCGCGGCGTCAGCGGATCGAGGCCGAAGGACGGGCCCCGCCGCGTCGAGCGCGACGGCCAGCGCGACGTGCGCGATCACACGTCGACGTGTACCCGGTCAGCCGCCGCGCTTCGAGCCGGCGCGGCCGCGAACCGGCAGCGCGCCGCGGTCGATGCGGCGGCCGAATGCCTTCTCGATCGCGCGGAACAGCGGCTCTTCCTCGCGCGAGACGAACGTGATCGCATCGCCGGTCGACTCCGCGCGTGCGGTACGCCCGACGCGGTGCACGTAGTCCTCGGGCGCCGCGGGCACGTCGTAGTTGATCACGTGACCGAGCTGCACGACGTCGATGCCGCGCGCCGCGACGTCGGTCGCGACCAGCACACGCAGCCGGCCGCGCTTGAAATCGTCGAGCGCGCGCGTGCGCTGCGCCTGCGAGCGGTCGCCGTGGATGCGCTCCGCGCGCACGCGGTGCTTCCCGAGCGCGAGCGCGAGCCGGTTCGCGCGCGCCTTCGTGCGCGTGAACGCGATCGCGCTGAAGATCGCCCCGCCCTCGAGCAGCTCGACGAGGAGGTCGGTCTTGCCCTGCTGGTCGACGGCGTACGCGGTGTGCGTGATCCCTTCGGCAGCGGTGACGTTCGAGCGCGGCACGATCTCGACGCGGACCGGATCGCGCAGCAGGTCGCGCGTCAGCCGCAGCACGTCGGGCCCGATCGTCGCCGAGAAGAACAGCGTCTGCCGCTCGCGCGGAATGCGCGCGACCACGCGCTTGACCGCGGGCAGGAAGCCCATGTCGAGCATCCGGTCCGCTTCGTCCAACACGAGGACGGCGACGTTGTCGAGCCGCGCCGAGCCTTGCGCGATCAGGTCCAGCAGCCGCCCGGGCGTCGCGACGATGATCTCGGTGCCGCGCGCGAACGCCGCCCGCTGCGGACCGAAGCCCACGCCGCCGTAGACGGTGGCGATGCGCAGCCCGCTCTCGCCGGCGAGCGCGCCCAGATGTGCCGCGATCTGCGCCGCGAGCTCGCGCGTCGGCGCGAGAACGAGGGCACGCGTTGCGCCGCGCGGCAGCGCGGCGACGCGCTGCAGCAGCGGGATGCCGAACGCCGCGGTCTTTCCGGTACCGGTCTGCGCGCTGGCGAGCACGTCGTTTCCGGCGAGCCCCGCGGGGATCGCCTCCGCCTGAACCGCCGTCGGCGCGGCGTAGCCGAGGCGCCGCACGGCACGAAGGGACGCCGGGCTCAGGCCCAGCGTTTCAAAGGTCGCTTGCATCGATTGCTTTCGAAGGAGCGCGCGGGTCGATCGTCTTCGAAAGAATCGCGCCGGGATGAACGTCCGAGGGACGTCGAGCGCTCAGCGTATCACGCGCACGGCGCACGGGCATCGCACGTTTGTCGTTCGCGGAGCGGAGCGGCAGCCGAGCGGCCGCGAGCGGAGGGTTGGCGGCTAACCCGCTTGAACCGCCGACCTGGAGTGCCTCCGCAGAGCAGTTTCCACGCTCCGGAGCAGCTCGATGGAAGGGGTACATCATGAACAGGAACCGTCGAGACTTCATCGGTCTCGCATCGGGTGCCGCGGCGGCGGCTTTGGTGAAGCCGGCGGCGGCGCTCGCCGCTCCTCCGTGCACCAACCCGGGTCCGAGCACGCCCGGGAAGCCGTGGACGATCCCGTACGGCCAGTTACAGAAGCCGCGCGTTTCCGTCTACACGTACACCGCCGCGCAGTGGACCTTGCTCAACAACGCGTACACGAAGATGCGCGCGCTGCCGGCCAGCGATCCGCGCAGCTTGACCGCGCAGCAGAACGTTCACGCATGGTACTGCGCGCAGTGCAACTCCACGGTGGCCGACATTCACGGGCGCTGGACGTTCTTCGCGTGGCATCGCGCGTTCTTGTTCTTCCACGAGCGGATCCTCGGCTCGCTGGTCGGCGACATGTCGCTGCGGCTGCCGTACTGGGACTGGGAGAACCCCGCGCGCCGCGTGCTGCCGGCGAACTACTACAGCGGCGCCTTGAACGATACGACGCGCCAGCTCACGTCGGGGATGTCCGTCGAGCGCAACGTGCCGGGTGTCGGGTATTACGACCTGAACCAAGTGCCTGCACAGATCGCGCTCAATTTCACGAACGTCGGCGGCGACGCGACCTCCGCGGGTGTCGTCGAGAACGGCGAGCACGGCTTCGTGCACATGTCGGTCGGCGGCATCAACGGCGACATGGGCAATCTGTTGCTCGCCGCCGGCGATCCGGTGTTCTTCGCGCACCACTCGAACGTCGACCGCCTCTGGTACAGCTGGGAGAACTACGGCGGCCACGCGGATCCGACCGGTGCGTTCCAGGCGCTCTCGTTCACGTTCTACGACGAGAACAAGGTCTGGCGCTCGATCACGGCCGCGCAGACGATCCCGACCACCAAGCTCGGCTACACCTACGATACGAAGGTGACGCCGCCGCTGAAGTTCACGAACCTGCACCCGTTCCCGCTGCTGCTCGAGCGGAACCTCATCAAGCCGCCGTCGCCCGAAACCGTGACCGCGGCCGGTGAAGCCGCGCAGACGGTCGTCTCGCTGAGCAAGCTGCAGTTCACCGGCACCGGCGTCTTCATCGTCGAGGTTCACCACGGGAGCACGACGCACGAAGTCGGCCGCTTCTTCGTTGTACCTCACATGCAGGGCCGAGCGATGGACACCGGCACGCGGCGGGCCAACCTGAACTTCATCGTCGGACCGGACGTCGCGAAGGCGCTCGCGCAGTCCGGCGCCGCCATCACCGTGCGGCAGTCCGTGCCGGGCTCGAAGCTGCTCGCTGTGCCGTTCGGCAAGCCGGCTCCGGCCGCGCTCGAGAGCCTGAGCATCGCGCCCGTGAGGTGATCCCATGCTTCGAACCTGGTGCCGTACGCTCGTCCTCGCGCTGCCGCTCCTGGCGGCCGGCCTCCCCGTGAGCGCCGCCACGACGGTCGCGATCGAACGTCCGGCATCCCGGCCCGCCGCGGCCGCGCTCGCGCCGGCGGTGGTCGTCATCCGCGCCTTGCCGGTTCCGCTGGCGGGTGGAACGGTGACGGTGACGGCGCATGCGGCCGGGCTCGACGCTCCGGTGAAGCTGACGACGCTCTTCGTCGTGGGCGGCGCGCAAGCGGGCACGCGCGAGCGCAGCATGCGCGCGGCGGTCGACGCGCCGCCGTCGGTGCTCGACGCACTGGCCCGAGACCCGCACGCCACGCTCACCCTGTCGGTGTGTCCGAAGGCGCATGCCGACGCGTGCGTGACGAGTGGACCGTATCCGGTCAGCTTTCAGCCGGCCGAATAAAAAACGGCCGCGTGCGGCTTCCACCGCACGCGGCCATTCCGATCCGCCGGGCCCCTAGACCAGGCCGCGGCGCCGAGCTTCGTCGAGAAGCTCGCGGCGCGACGCGACGTCGAACGCGCGCAGCACCGTTGCGACGTGGTTCTCGATCGTGTACGCGCTTCGGCTGAAGCGTTTCGACAGATCGGCCGTGTCCGCGCCCGTCCACAGGGCAGCGGCGATCTGCCGCTGGAGTGGTGAGAGCTGGGCCGGCATCGCGTCGCTGTGGAGGTGCGCCTGTTCCGAGAAGACGGGCGAACCTGAGTCGGGGTACCGCCGGGCGTGCTGCTCGGAAGCGGCGCGCCAGCGCTCCTCGCCCGTGATCTCCGCCAACGCGGAGGCGCACAGCGAGGCCCGGTAGTGGAACGACGCGCGGTCGAAGACGGCATATGATTTTTGCAGTGCCGCAATCGCCGGATCACGCCGGCCCATGGTCTGTTCGATCCGACCGAGCGCGTAGTTCTCGAACGCCGCCGCCCGCGGGTCGCCGTTCAGCGCCAGCGTTGGGTCGACGTTCTCGAGCCCGATCTGCGAGTACGTCGAGGCGTACCGCTGCGCTCGCGCCGCGTCGGTCGGTGCGTGGAGCACCGCCAGCATGACGAGCACTTGACGTTCCTCGCCGCGTGTCTCGCCCCACCGCACGTCGTACGCCAGCGCGTCGGCCTGAGCGAGCTCTTCGGCCGCCCAGAACTCGTTGCGCGAGAGACGAGCGACGTACGCTCGGTCGAGGTGCGACATCACCCGCCACGTCAGCGCCGGAGCTTGCATGCGAGCGGCCTTGAACGCCCACTGCGCTTCCCCGGCTCTGCCGCGCATGAAGGCATCCCAGCCCAACGCGCGGATCGTGAAGTATTGATGTACTGCGAGGTCTGGAGTCCAGGCGATCGCTTCGGACGCGCGGCGAGCGGTCGCAACCGCTTCGTCGTGTGCCGTTTCGAGGCCGATCTGCGCGAGCGCATGGATCGACGGTGCGACCGTGGCGAGGTCGAGATCGACGATGTGTTCCGATCTCGCGAACGCGACCGCGCGGCACAGGTCCGCGATGTGCGCGTCGTAGTCTTCGCGACCGGCATGCAACCACGCGCGAAACGCGTAGGCTGCCGACGCGATGCTGGGATCCGGGTGCGTTACCGCAAGCTGCGCTTCCGGCGCGGTGGGGTCGCATTCGCGACGGAGCCACCGCATGCGCAGGTCGTGATACGCCATCGTTTGGCGGCCGTGCGGAACCGTGTCCGCAAGCGCGCGCGCCTCTTCGTACCGGCTCTCCGCTTGGGTGTAGGCGCGCACCGATGCGTGCGCCTTTCCGAATTGGAGATGGAGTCCGAACGTGCCGCCCGGCGAAGATACGAGATCTTCGACGGTCGTCAGGTAGCTCACCGCGCCCACCGGGTCGCGGCGGCCGATCGTTTCGGCCTTCAGGACGATCGCCGGCTCGCGGAACTCCGCAGGCCAGTCTTCGCATCCTTCGAGCAGTTCAGTTGCGGCGTCGTATAGCGCCGCCCGCAAGGCGACGCGAGCGTCGCGGAGCGAGTCGGCTACGAACACACCGCCCGAGGTGGTGTTCGACATTGCGAGCTCCGCGTCAGTCGCTGATAGGGTTGAGAGAAACTCCGTTCGGTCCCACGATGACGTTCATCGACGGGCTCGCGCCGGCATCCGCGCCTGACGCCGTCACGGTCACGCCCGCATTGGTCGTGTACGTGTTGGCGACGGTGAGGGTGAAGCTGCCGGTGTTGATCCCGCGGATGTGGAACGAGCCGTCGGCACCCGTGAGCGTGGTGTTGGCCACGTTGCCCGACGCATCCGTCGCGATGACGGTGGCGTTCGAGACCGCCGCGCCGGCGGTGTTGACGACGCTGCCGTTGATCGACGGCGAGCCGATTCCGCCCGCGATCGTCGGCGAGAGGTAGACGATGCCATTGTTGAGGTTCGCCGACTGGAAGACGTTGAAGTCCAGCGTCGCCATGACGCTCTGTCCGGCGTTGCCCGTCACGCTCAGCGGCACGGTGATCGCCTCGATCGTCTGCGTCGGATCCCACCACGGGTGGTTCGGGTCGACGAACTCGACCGGGTAGGTCGCGCCGTTGTACAGCACGGTGGTCGTGGCAGGATCGAGCAGCAGCTGCACCGCCGGATACGTTCCGGCCGGCAGCGTCCCGTCGCCCATGTTGAGGGAGGTGTTCTGCAGCGCGAGCAGGTTGACGACCTGCGGCGAATCGTTCGCGATGAGCTGCCACGAGTCGCCGTTGCCGTCGATCGCGTCGACGCCGATGATGCCGGCGTTGAACTGCGCGTTCGCGGCGTTCGCGCCGACCAGCGGTGCGTCGAACAGCTCGATCACCAGGTCGAACAGCATCGGCGGTCCGCCGAGCACGTAGAGCGGCTTCTTGTCCGACTTGAGGTGACGCACGTGCGTGGACGTCGTCTTGCCCGGGACAAGGCTCGAGCTGCTGCCGTGCGAGCCGCTGCAAGCGGTGGTGAGGGAGAATGCGGCCAGGGCCGCGAGGGAGAGGAATCGCTTCATCCGTGAAGTTGCTCCAGACGGAAACGGCGGCGTCCAAAACGCCGAGAGCTCGCTCCGCGAGCCCGCCGCCCGGAGTGTCTCCTCCGAACGGACGTACCGTGAGATCGCCCTGGCGGAACGCGACGCGGCGGGCGCAAACCGTGTCGGATCCATCCTATCCGAAATGAGGACCGGCGCAACCCAGCGGCGGTAAAGTCTGCGTACGTCGACGCATCAACGCGCATCAACGCTCGTGAACACGCGTCGACGAACCGTTAACGCCCACCCGATACGTCGAGAATCGCCCCCGTGACGTACGACGCGGCGGGCGAGAGCAGCCACATGACGGCTTCGGCGACCTCGTCCGCGCCGCCGATGCGGCCCATCGGCACGGTCGGCGCGATGCGCGCGGCGCGATCGGGCCGGCCGGCTCGCGCGTGGATCTCGGTGTCGATCATCCCGGGCGCGACGGCGTTCACGCGGATGCCTTCACGCGCCACCTCCTTCGCGAGCCCGCGCGTGAGCGAGTCGACCGCGCCCTTCGATGCCGCGTAGTGGACGTACTCGCCGGGCGAGCCCAGGCCGGCGGCGCGCGAGGAGACCACGACGATCGCGCCGCCCGTGCCGCCGTGCTCGGTCGACAGGCGGCGCACCGCTTCGCGTGCCGTGACGAACGCGCCGATGACGTTGACCGCCAGCACGCGCTCGAGCATCGCCGCCTCGAGCTCGTCCACGCGCATGAAGCGGCCGGTGATGCCGGCGTTCACGACGACGGCGTCCAGCCGGCCGAACGCGCCGTCGACCGCCTCGAACGCCGCGACGACGTCCGCCTCGCGCGCGACGTCCGCCCGCTGCGTCAGCGCGCGGCGCCCGGCACGCTCGACGTCGTCCGCGACGCCGCGCGCGGCGGCCTCGTCCTCGGCGTACGTCAGCGCGACGTCGTAGCCCGCGAGGGCCGCGGCGCGCGCGACGGCGGCGCCGATGCCGCGGCTGCCGCCGGTGACGAGAACGGCGGGCACGCTACTTCTGGATCGCGTCGACGTAGGCGATCTTGCGGCCGAGCGAGTCGAGCACGCTCGGCCACGTGTAGCGCCTCGCCGTCTCGGCGCCGTGCACGCGCAGCTGCTCCGCGACGGAGGGATCGTCGTGGAGCGCGCGCAGGTACGTCGCGAGCTCGCGGCCGTCGCCGGTGTCGCAGACGATCGCGTTGACGAACGGCTCGGCGTACTCTTCACCGGTCGCACCGCAGACGACGATGCCGCCCGCCGCCATCACCTCGAGGCCGACGAGCCCGAACGGCTCCTTGCCGCTGTTCGCCAGGACGACGTCCGCCGCGGCGTAGAGGGCGTACAGCGTCGACTCGTCGAGAAACGCGCGCACGTGCACGACGGGCGCGACCGTCGCAGCGAGGCGCGCGGCGAACTCGCGCCAGTCCGATCCGTCATAGTCCAAGCGCTCGACGCGCAGCCCACGCTCGCGCGCACGCGCCAGCACGACGTCGCCGTACGGCTCCTTGCCGCCGCGGACGATGAGCCGCGCGTCGATCCCGCCCTCGCGAACGTCGGCGACCGCGTCGATCGCCTGCAGCCAGTTCTTGTCCGGGTCGAACCGGCCGACTTTGACGTACGTCGGGCGTGCGCCGAACGCCGCGCGCAGCGCGGTGGCCTGCTCGCGGTCGGCGCCCCCGAGCAGCGCCGCGTCGATGCCGTTCGGGATGACGAGCGCGTGCACGCTCCACTGCGCGAGCTCGAACTTCATGTACTTGCTCACGGCCGTCACGGCGGCGGCCCGCGTGAGTGTCGGCCAGTGGATCTTGTCGAACCCGTACGTGTTGTTCGCGTTCCACATCAGCGTGAGCGCCGATCGCACGCCGCGCTCGCGCGCGGTGCGGTCGATCGCGATCGCGACGTTCGCGGTCTGCCACTCCTCGCAGATCACGAGCACGCGTTCGCCGGCGGCGTGCGCGGGCCGCACCATCTCGTCGACGATCCAGCGCGGCAGGCTGGTCTCCCAGTCGTGCACCTTCGCCGCCTCGCCGTCGTACGCGCTGCGCGGGTGCGCGCGCGAGATCCACTGCGACCAGCGGCGCAGCGTCACGCCGGGATCGCCGGGGTCCACGGCTGCCGCGTCCGGGTCGCCGATGAAGAACAGCTGCGCGTCGTGCCCCGCCGCGCCGAGCGCGCGCGCGAGCTGCGTGACGCGCGTCGCGAGGCCGCCGATCGACGCGTAGCGGTCCGGACCCTCGAACGAGAGGATCGCGACTTGCCGTGGGATCATTTGCGCGGTGCCGTACCGGTTACGGAGCGTGCAGCGTGGGCGCGCGGCCGCAGTTCGACGGTGCGGCGGCGCCGGCGAAGCGCGAGCGCGCCCACGCCAGCGCGTCGTTCGCGGCCGCCGGAACGATCGGGCGATGCGCAAGCCCCGTCCACACGTCGTAGCGCACCGTTGCGCCGCTCGCGCAGAGCGCCCCGTCGAGCGCGTCGCTCGACGCCTGCGGCACCGTCGTGTCGGCGCTGCCCTGCGCGATGAACAGCGGCACGCCGGGATGCAGCGCGGCGGCATCGTTCTGCGCCGCGAAGCGCATCAGCGGTGCGACGTCGGCGTCGCTGCGGAACGCCGCGGAGGGAACGATGCCGCCCCACGAGTCGGGCCGGTACAGGCTGCCCGTGCACTGCGTCGACAACAGCGGGACCAGCGTGAGCGCTTGCGGCGTCAAGACCCGATCGAGCCGCACCGCCGGGTCGGTCGACGCCGCCGCGAGCATGAAGAGCGCGGCGAACGCGAACGCGGGCGTCGCCTTGTCCGCCTTTCGCATCGATGCGATGAACGGCGACAAGTACGCGCCGGGCGCTTCGGCGACGCCGCCCAGCAGCTGCAGCTCCGGCGCCCACGACGCGGCGTTCGCGGTCGTGAACAGCACGGCGTGGCCGCCCTGCGAGTGCCCCATCACGACCCAGCGCGTCGACAGCTGCGGCGCGAGATTCCGCGCCGCGCGCACCATGTCGATCGTGTCGTGTGCCTCGGCGATGCCGACCAGATACGGATGGACGCCCGGCGTGCCTTGCCCCTCGTAGTCAGTGGCGACGACGGCGAAGCCGCCGGCCACGAAACCGTCGAGAACGGTCTCGATGGGCCCGAGGTAGTCGTGCACGGGTCCGTTCGGCGTGTCGAGCGACGGCGTGCACGCCGGCGCGTCGCCGGTCGTGCCGTGCGCCCACGCGATCACGGGCCAGCCGCCGGCCGGCGGCGTGCCGCGCGGGATCGCGACCGCGCCGGAGACGACGCGGTCGGCGCCGCTCGCCGAGACGGTCCGATAGAGCACGAGCGTGTTCGAGGCGGCGCTCGGAAGCGCGGCGCTCGTCGTCAGCGGGCGTGCCCACACGACGTCGCCGTGCGTGCCCGCGGGCAGCGGGCTCGGCGGCGTGTAGAACGCGGTACCGGCCGGACCGGCCGCGACGGCGGCGGCGAGAACGGCGCCGGAAAAGAGCGAGGTGGAAAGCATCCCCCGTGCTACGCCAGCACGCCCGCAAACACCGCCGCATCGACGTTGCCGCCGGTGAGAATCGCCGCGACGCGCTTTCCGCGCAGCGGTGCGCGATCGGCCGCGACCGCCGCGATCGCGATCGCTCCCGCGCCTTCGGCCGCGTTGTGCGCGTCGCTGAAGATCGCGCGCATCGCGTCGCGCACCGCGGCATCGGCGACCGCGACGACCCGCGACGCGCCGGCCCGGATCACGGCGAGCGCGTCCGCATGCGGAACGCGGCACGACACGCCGTCGGCGATCGACTCCGACGGCTCGCCTTCGACGATGCGGCCCGCCTGGAAGGAGCGCGCGTACGCCGGAAAACGCTCCGAGACGACGCCGACGATCTCGGTGTCGAGCCCGAGCAGGTCGCGCACGGCGATCGTGCCGCTGATGCCGGAACCGAGCCCGATCGGAACGTAGACGGCGTCGAACGCGCCGGCACGGAACAGCTCGCGCGCGTACGTCGCGACGCCGGCGACGAGGTCGCGATGGAACGACGGCACGTACTCCGCGGACCGATCCGCCGCGACGAGGGCGGCGGCGTGGAGCCGCGCCTCGTCGAAGTCGCGCCCGTGCTCGACGAGCTCCCCGCCGAGCGCGCGCATCGCGGCGTTCTTCTCCGGCGAGTTGCCGCGCGGCACCACGATCGTCGCGCGCAGACCCGCGCGCGCGGCGGCGAACGCGATGCTCTGCCCGTGATTTCCGCGCGTCGCCGTGATCAGCCGCGTGACGTGCGGCGCGCGCGTGCGCAGCGCCTCGACGTACGTCAGCCCGCCGCGCACCTTGAACGCGCCGAGCGGCGTGTGGTTCTCGTGCTTCAGCGTCAAATCGACGCCGTACCGCTCGCACAGCAGCGGCCAGCGGATCGCGGGCGTCGGCGGCACGGCATCAGCGATGAGCGCCGCGGCGCGATCGATCTCCGCCAGCGTCAAATCCAACGCGGCCGCGCCGGCGATCATCTCACGCCGCCGCGAGCTGCCGCAGCACGTACTGCAGGATGCCGCCGTGCCGGTAGTACTCCGCCTCGTCCGGCGTGTCGATGCGCACGAGCGCGTCGAACTGCTGACCGCCTTTGTTCGCGCCGCTCGCCGTGACGCGCACGCGCATCCCCGGTTCGAGCTTCGCCGCGACACCTTCGATCGCGAACGTCTCCTCGCCGCTCAGCCCCAGGCTCTCGCGCGTCTCGCCACCGACGTACTGCAGCGGCAGAATTCCCATCCCGATCAGGTTCGAGCGGTGGATGCGCTCGAACGACTCCGCGATGACGGCCTTGATGCCGAGCAGGGAGGGGCCTTTCGCCGCCCAGTCGCGCGACGATCCGCTGCCGTACTCCTTGCCGGCGAGCACGATAAGCGGCGTGCCGGCGGCGCGGTACCGTTCGCTGGCGTCGAAGATCGACATCTGCTCGTCCGTCGGGAGGTAGCGCGTGACGCCGCCTTCGATCCCCGGCACCAGCGCGTTGCGCAGCCGAATGTTCGCGAAGGTGCCGCGCACGATCACCTCGTGGTTGCCGCGCCGCGCGCCGTACGAGTTGAAGTCGGCCGGCTCGATGCCCTTGCCGATCAGGTACTTCGCGGCGGGCGACGACGTAGCGATGTTGCCGGCCGGCGAGATGTGGTCCGTCGTCACGGAATCGCCGAGCACCGCGAGCACGCGCGCGCCGCGGATGTCGGCGAGCGGCGGCGGCAGTTTCGGCATGCCCTCGAAGTACGGCGGCCGCTTCACGTACTCGCTCTTCTCGTCCCACGCGTAGCGCTCGCCGGCGGGCACGTTCATGCTCGCCCACCGCGCGTCGCCCGCGAACACTTCGGCGTAGCGCGCCCGGAACAGTGCATCGGAGACCGACGATGCCATCACCGCCTCGATCTCGGCGCTCGACGGCCAGACGTCGCGCAGGTACACGTCCTCGCCGGTCGCGGTGCGGCCGAGCGGCTCCGTCGTCAGGTCGACGTCCATCCGGCCCGCGAGCGCGTACGCGACGACGAGCGGCGGCGACGCGAGGTAGTTCGCGCGCACCTGCGGGTGGATGCGCCCCTCGAAGTTGCGGTTTCCCGAGAGCACCGCGGCGACGACGAGGTCCTCGTCGGCGACCTTCTTCGCGACGTCCTCGGCCAGCGGACCGCTGTTGCCGATGCAGGTCGTGCATCCGTACCCGACCAGGTTGAAGCCGAGCGTGTTCAGATACGGCCACAAGCCCGCGCGCTCGATGTAGTCGGTGACCACCTTCGAGCCGGGCGCGAACGACGGCTTGACCCACGGCTTCGTCGCGAGGCCCTTCTCGACGGCGCGCTTCGCGAGCAATCCGGCGCCGATCAGCAGCGCGGGATTCGACGTGTTCGTGCACGACGTGATCGCGGCGATCACGACGGCGCCGTCGGAGAGCTCGGTGCGCGGATCCGCGGCGACCGCCGTTCCGCCGCCGCTCGCGCTCGCGGGCGGCGCCTTCGCGGCGCGCGCGGTCTGCCACTCCGCGAGCGCCGTGGCGAAGCTCGCCTTCGCGTCGCTCAGCGCGACGCGATCCTGCGGGCGGCGCGGACCGGCGAGGTTCGGCACCACGTCGCGGAGATCGAGCGCGAGCGTATCCGTGAAGCGCGGCTCGGGCGCATCGTCGGTGCGGAACATGCCTTGCGCCTTCGCGTACGCCTCGACGAGCGCGACCTGCTCCGGCGCGCGTCCCGTCAGCCGCAGATATTCGAGCGTCAGCGCGTCGATCGGGAAGATCGCGACGGTCGAACCGTACTCGGGCGACATGTTGCCGATGACCGTACGGTCCGCGACCGGCAGCTGCGAGAGCCCGCTGCCGTAGAACTCGACGAACTTTCCGACCACGCCCTTCTTGCGCAGCATCTGCGTGACGGTCAGCGCGAGGTCGGTCGCGGTAACGCCTTCGCGCAGCTTGCCGCTGAGCTTGAACCCGATCACGTCGGGGATCAGCATCGTCACCGGCTGGCCGAGCATCGCCGCTTCGGCTTCGATGCCGCCGACGCCCCACGCGAGCACGCCGAGGCCGTTCGCCATCGTCGTGTGCGAGTCGGTTCCGACCACGGTGTCGGGATACGCGAGCGGCGTGCCGCCCGGATGCGCCTCGCCGCCGCCGCCCGCGCCGAAGATCACGCGCGCGAGATACTCGATGTTCACCTGATGCACGATCCCGGTGTCGGGCGGCACGGCGCGAAAGCCGTCGAGCGAGGACTGGCCCCATTTCAGGAAGGCATAGCGCTCGCCGTTGCGCGCGAACTCCAGCTGCGCGTTGATCTCGAACGCGCCGGGCGACGACCATGCGTCGACCTGCACCGAGTGGTCGATGACGAGCTCGACGGGCTGCAGCGGGTTGATCTTCTTCGGGTCGCCGCCGAACGTCGCGATCGCGTCGCGCATCGCGGCGAGGTCGACCACGCACGGCACGCCGGTGAAGTCCTGCAGCAGCACGCGCGCGGGCCGGTACGCGATCTCTTTCGGGCTCCGCGCGTCGGGCCGCCACGATGCGAGCGCCTCGACGTCGGACCGCGTCACCGAGCGACCGTCTTCGGAGCGCAGCAAGTTCTCCAGCAGGATCTTCAGCGAGTACGGCAGCGTCGCGAGATCGTGTCCGCCGTCCAGCGCGCCGAGCCGGAAGTACGCGTACGTTCGCTCCGGCTCTCCCGCGCCCGCGGGAACGCGCAGGGTGTCGCGCGCGGAGAAGCTGTCCGGATGCGCCGGGCCGGCGGGGGTCTGCGTCGTCATTTCATCGCGAAGGTTCGGCGCGGCGCGCAGCGCGTGCTTTCGCCCTCGTGTCCACAATTCGTTGACAGTCGTCCCAATATCTGTGACGATGAGCCGTGCGCCGCGATGATCTGCGCCCCGCCGTGTTCGGCACGGCGACGCGCGACCGAGTCCTGATCCGCCTCGCCGTGTCCGAGAACGGCCTGCACGTGCGCGAGCTGGCCCGTCAGATCGATTCGAGCGCCAACGCCGTGCACCGCGTGGTCGTCGCGCTGGAACGCGCCGGGCTCGTCGTGTCGCGTCCGGTCGGCACCACGCGCATCGTGCTGCTCAACCGGCGCTGGTACGGCGCGGTCGAGCTGCGCGCGCTGCTCGAACGGCTCGCGGCGGCGTACCCGGAAGTCCTGGAGCGCGCCCGCACGCACCGCGAGCGGCCGCGGCGCATCGGCAAGCCGCGGTGACGCTCGGCGCCGACGCGACGCTCGTCGATGTCGCGTTCGCCGCGTGCACCGTGCTCGATCGCGCCGGCGAGACCGCGGTGCTCTGCGGGGGCAGCGCCGCGGCGTACTACGTACCGGACCGGTACCAGTCGCTCGACGTCGACTTCGTCGTCGAGGTGGGCGCGGCGCCGCACGTCGTCGACCGCGCGCTCGCCTCGATCGGGTACGCCCGCGAGCGCGAAGGCTACTACCAGCACGCCGCGCTGCCGTACGCGCTGGCCTTTCCGATCGGGCCGCTGGCGATCGGCCGCGAGTACGTCACCGCCTGGCGCACGGAGCGCCGCGCTGGGGCGCTGCTGCACGTCTACGCGCCGACCGACGTCGTCCGCGACCGGTTCCTGCACTACTGGGCGTGGGGCGACCGCACGGCGCTGGAGGTCGCCGTCGCCGTCGTCCGCGCTCGGCGGGACGCGGTCGACCTCGACGCCGTGCGCGCGTGGACGCGGCGTGAGATGGCGTCGGACCCCTCCTACGACCCATCGCGCGTCGCACGGTTCTTCGCGCTGCTTCGCGATTGAGGTTTGGCCGTGGGAACCAAGACGGTGTGAGAGCTTTCGTTCGCCCCCTCGCCCTCGCGGCCGCCGTGTGCGCCGCGGTCGCCGCGGCCGGCTCGCCGAACGTCGCGACCGCGGCGCCCGATCCCGGCTGCACGCAGGCCCTGGCCTACGAGAAAACGGCGGCGCTGGACTCGGCGAGCGCGCAGGCGCGCTACGACTCCTCCGTCGCCGGGCTCGCCGCGAACCAACGGTGCGGCGACGCGCAGATGCACCTCGTCAACGAGGCGTACTTGCTCTCGATGCGCGCGCCCGCCGAGCACGAGCTGCGCGTCGGCAGCTGGCAGCGTGATCTGCAGCGAGCCAACATGCTGCTGCAGCAATGCACGAACTGGCCCGGCATCAGGGGCACGGCGGCCGCGTCCAACTGCTCGACGCAGCTGCGCTACAACGAGACGGTCGCGAAGAACTACACATCGCCGCCGACCCCCGTCCCCGTCGCGCCGGCGCCCGCGGCGTCGAACCGGCCGTCGCCCGGCCCCGGTTCGTCGTCGGCTCCCGCGCCGCGGCTCGGTCCGGCGGTCGCGCCGCCGGCACCGCCGCAGCCTGCGGCGTCGACCGCCCCGCGCTAACTGCCGGAAAAGGGCTCGATCGCCGTGCGCGGCTCGCCGCGCGCGTAATCGCGCACGCGCAGGACCGACTGGCCCGCGAGCATCCCCCACAGCGGCGCGACGGCGAGATCGCGGCGCCACGACGTCAGCCCGAGCACGTCGGCGAGCGCGTCGGGCGACTGCGGCGCCTCGCGCGCGATCCGCTCGAGCGCCGCGCGCGGCAGCAGCAGCGTCGCCGGAAGATCGTTCTCGGCCGCGAGCGCGCTGACGAGCACGGCGAGCATCGACACGAGCGCTTCGCGCTGCGGCCCGAGCGGCTTCGGCGCGCGCGCCGGCAGGTCGCTCTCGGGGATCGCTTCGCCGCGACGCACGGCCTCGACGATGCGCTCGCCGAGATTGCGCCGCGTGCCCGCGTCGACGCGGCGCAGCTGCGAGAGCTCGTCGACCGATTTCGGACGGAGCTGCACGAGGCCGACCATGACGTCGTCGGGCAGCACGTACTTGAGCGGGATGTTGCGCTCGCGCGCGTAGCGATCGCGCAGCGCGGCGAGCTCGCTGAGGATGCCGAGCTCGCGGCGGTTCATGCGCGCGTGTCCGGACACGCGCACGTACAGCCGGCGCGGGTCGCTGCGGTACGTGCCGATGTCGGCGAGCGCGCGCGTCTCCTGCTCGGCCCAGCTCTCGCGCCCGCGTTCGGCGAGCCGCTCGCGCAGCCCGTCCTCGAGGGCGAACAGATAGCGGACGTCGTCGACCAGGTACTCGATCTGCTTCGCCGTGAACGGCCGCGTGCTCCAATCGCTCACGGTCTGCGACTTGCGCAGCGTGACGCCGCACAGATCGCGGACGAGGTCGAGCAGCGAGATCGAGAGACCGTAGCCGGCGAACGCGGCGGCGACCTGCGTGTCGAAGATCTCGCGCGGCAGCTCGTCGAACTGATCGGCGAGGATCCGCAGGTCGGAAGAGAGCGCGTGGCCGACGACGCGCGCATTCGCGAGCGCATCGGCGAGCGGGCGCAGGACCGGCTCCGACAGCGCGAGCGGATCGACGACCGCGACGCCGTCGTCGAACAGCAGCTGCACGACCATGAGGTGCGGCGTGTACGAGCGCTCCGTGTGGAACTCGGTGTCGAGACCGACGCGCGGCGCCGCCGCGATGCGTTCGCACAGCCGGGCGAGCGCCTCGGGCGTGTCGACCAGCGTCGCGGCGGAGGATACGTCCGCGGGTGCTCTCACGGGCGCACCGCCGGCGCCGGCACGACGATCTCCGGCGTGCGGCGCATGTGCGGCCGCCGTTGCGGAAAGCGAATGTGGTGGCGCTCCGCGAACGCGCGCGTCGGCTGCACGAACCGTGCGTCGATGTAGTCGGACGCCGCATCGCCGAAGACGGCGAGCACCGTGCAGATCGGCACCGCGACGATGCACATCGTGTAGATCTGCCGCCCGATCGGCACGCGCAGCGCCGCGGCCGTCTGCGTCGCGATGGTCCCGCCCAGCCCGGGAATCACGCGCACGACGATCAGGAACATCGGCGAGCCGATGCGGAAACGCCGCGCCCAGCCCGGCAGGCGTTCGACGTTCCGGCGAACGTCGAACGCATCGGACGTCCGCAGCGCGACGACATATCCGATCACGGCGGCCAGCACCAAGCCGACGGCGTTGATGATCGAGCCCCACACCGGACCGAACAGCACGCCGTTCATGATCGCGAGCGCGTCCGTCACGGAGAACGGCGCCGACGCGACGATCGCGAACACGATCGCGGCGAGCGGCATCGCGAACCATCCGAGATCGCCGAGCACGTGCTCGACCTGCGGACGGCGCGCGACGACGAATGCCGCGAGCGCGAACGAAGCGATGAGGATCGCTACCGCCTCGAAGCGGCGCAGGAGACGCGAAAGGCCGGGGGACACCGCAGCGGTTCTTGGCGGCGACGCCTCGTTCGCCTTCGCTGCGAGCCGAGGTGCGAGTGCTCCGCGTTACACCCGGAAATTCGGGGTTGACCCCCTGCGCGGGCAGCGGTACGATGAACGCACCTCGAGGTTCTTTCAGCTACGAAGCACGGGAGGGCGGCTTGACGTCGCAAGATCCACCCGGGTCCGAGCCACCGACCGGCTGACTGCGCGCCGGTTGGTGACGAAACGACGACACGATTGTCGCAAGCGCAACCAGCATCCGAAGGCAGGAGGGCGGCATCAGCTCGATGACCGAAGATCCACCGAAGGAATAAACACGAAGGGCCACGCCGAACGGCGTGGCCCTTTTGATGTTCGCGCCGTCGCGCTCAGTGATACGCCGCCAGCTTGACGCTCGTCACGCCGAGCGCTTGCGCCAGGTCATAGTGCGCCTGATCCGCGATGCGATGATAGTTCGCGTCGGCGGCCGCGCCGAACTTCGCGTCGATGTCGGCCATCACGCGCTCGTGGATGCCGTGCGTGATGAGATGGTCGAGCTGCGTGCCCTCGTAATACGTGCCGTCGATCAGGCCGAGCCCCACGACGCGCTTCGCGAGCGCCGCACCCGTCAGCGTCGGCGCGGGAAACTTCACGCCGCCCGCGGTGGCGATCTTCACGGCGTCGTCCACCGCGAAGTTCTGCACGGCGACGAACGATGCGACCTTCGCCTGACCGTACTGCTTCGTCAGCTTGGCGACTTCCGCGTTCGCGGTCTTCGAACCGGCGAGTCCGGTCAGCGCCTTGACGATCGAGAAGTGGCCGGGCGTTCCGCCCGCGGTAACGAGCGAGATGGCCGCTTCGAGGTCGGGCGCGCCGGTGTACGCGACGCCGTCTCCGCCGGCCTTGCCCTCCGGCATGCCGTGGTCCATTCCGCCCGCCATCATGTCGCCGCTCATCGAGCTGCCGGACGCCATCGGCATCGGCGAAGACATCGTCGACTGCGCGAACGCAGGCGTCACCAAGCATGCGGCAAGTGCCGCGCCGGCCGCGACGGCCGTAAATCGTGTGTTCAAGATTGTCCTCCGAAAAGTAGGTCGCCCGAGGGAACGGCGGCGCTCGTGGCTTGGATTGCGCCCGGAACGCGGTTCCGGAGGTTACTCGACCGCGTCGACGGAGCGGCGATCCGCCGGGTCATCGCTCGGCTGCGTGCGCAGAAAGGCGTCGACGATCTCGCGACCGACGGCGGGCGCCGTCGCGCGCATGCTCAGCGCGAGCACGTTCGCATCGTTCCAGCGCCGCGCGCCCTCGGCGGTCGCCGCGTCGCCGCACAGGGCGGCACGGACGCCGCGCACCTTGTTCGCGGCGATCGACACGCCGGTGCCGGTCCAGCAGCAGACGATGCCGACGTCGGCGCTGCCGCGCGCGACCGCATCGCCCACACGCTGCGCGATCGACGCCCATTCCGCATCGTCCGGCGCACGCACCGCGCCGAACCGCTCCACCGCGATCCCGCGTCGCTCGAGCTCGTCGAGCAGCGCGTCGGTGAGCGGCCCGACGCCGTCCGCACCGAACGCACAGCGCATCATGCTCATTGCTGGATCGTGATCGTGTCGGCCTCCAGCGTGCCGTCCGGATCCGTACGGCCGTTGACGTCGACGAACGTGCCGGGTCCGGGCGTCCCGCCGCGCGGGTTGATCACGGTGCCGGGGTGCAGCCGCACGCTCCGGTAGCAGTTGCGCCCGCACTGCACCTGCATGTCGAAGCGCCGGAAGTACGACACCTGACCGCGCACGTTGTTGCGCGCGTTGATCGCGTTGCGCTGGAGAATCTGCGTCCCGACGTCGATGATCGTCTGCAGTACGGGCGACGCGTTGCCCGGCGGCAAGGTCGGCACGGGGATCGGCGTCGGAGCCGGCAGCGGCGTCGGACCGGACTGCGCGGCGGCGAATGACGTCGCGGCGAGACCGAGAACGAGGATCGAGGTGACGAGCGGCAAGCGGCGCATGGCAGCGAAGGAACGCGCGTGAGCGACCCCGGGGTTCCGGCCGGGGGCCGCGACCCCGACGTGCGTGACGCGGCGACCGTGATCGTCGCGCGCGATACGAGCGAGGGCGTGCAAGTTTTCCTGGTGCGGCGCAGCGCCCGCTCCGCGTTCATGCCGGACCTCTACGTCTTTCCCGGCGGCCGCTTCGACGAACGGGATCGCGCGGAAGCGGCACGGCGGCTGCACGGTTCCGCCGGTGCCGTGGACCCTGCGTTCGCGGTGACCGCCGCGCGCGAGACGTTCGAGGAAGCCGGCCTGCTGTTCGCCGATCGCGTCGTGCACGGTCGGGAGCTCGCGCCGCTGCGCCGCGCGATGGCCGCCGGCGAGATCGCGTTCGCCGACGTGCTGGATCGCCTCGGCGTCGCCGTCGACGCGGGCGCGCTGCGCTACTTCTCGCGCTGGATCACGCCGAAGTCCGAAATGGCGACGCGGCGCTTCGACACGCGCTTCTTCGTCGCGCGCGCGCCGGAGAACCAAGTCGCCGAAGCGGACGCGACCGAGGTGCTCGACGGCCGCTGGGTGAGGCCGTCCGGCGCGCTCGCCGCGCGCGACCGCGGCGAGCTCGCGCTCATCTTTCCGACGATCAAGCACCTCGAGCGCATCGCGCCGTTCGAGACCGTCGACGAGCTGATGCGGTTCGCCGGCTCGAAGCCGATCGTGACGGTGTCGCCCGACGTGCAGCCCGGCCCGCGCTTCATCCTCGTGCCCGAGCTCGAGAACGCATGGTGAGTCTGAGCGCGCGCGTCGGGCGGCTGCGCGCGGACAACCCCTCGCCGCTGACGCTCGACGGCACCAACGGCTACGTCGTGCGCGCGGGCGGCGGCACGCTGATCGCGATCGATCCCGGGCCGGTCGACGAGCGGCAGCGCGACGCGTTCCTCGCGGTCGCGCGCGACGAGCGCGCATCGTACGCGGCGATTCTCGTGACGCACGGTCACCCGGATCACTATCCCGGCGCGGCGCCGCTCGCCGCGGCGACGGGCGCGCCGGTGTACGCGCACTCCGAGGCCGCGTTTCCGCACGACCGCGCGCTCGCGGGGGGCGAGCACGTCGTGTTCGGCGACGCGTCGCTCGCGGTGATGCACGGTCCGGGACACGCGCGCGATCACCTCGTCTTCGTGCTCGAGGACGAGCGCGCGATCTTCACCGGCGACAACGTGCTCGGAACGGGGACGGTCGTCGTCGCGCCGCCCGCCGGGGACATGCGGACGTACCAGCGCACGCTGCGCCGCCTGCGCGACGAGCACGGCGATGCTCGCGCGATCTACGGCGGCCACGGTCCCGAGGTGCGCGACGTGCGCGCCAAGCTCGACGAGTACATCGCGCACCGCGCGATGCGCGAGCGCGCGATCCTCGAGGCGGTCCGCGACGGCGGCGCGACGATCCCGGAGATCGTCGCGCGCGTCTACGCCGGCGTCGATCACCGGCTGTGGCCCGCCGCCGCGCGCCAGGTGCTCGCGCACCTCATCGCGCTCGAGCGGGAAGGCGGCGTGCGCGGCGAGGCGCTCGAGCGCGAGCCGACGCGCGACGAGGCCGCGCTGCTCGATCCGGACATGTCGGCGATCGAGCGCGGACCGGGCGCGGACGTGATCCGCGCCGAGCTGGGCTTCGGCGACGCCGAGCCGCTCGTACGCTACGCCGCCGCGTGCTGATCTTCAACCATCTGCCGAAAACCGGAGGAACCGCGCTGCGCTACGCGCTGCAGCGTCTGTACGGCCCGGAGGGCCGCCGCGCGTCTTCGCGCTGCTGCGCGACCCCCCGTCGAGGGCGCCATCTCGTACTACGCGTACGTGACGATGCGCTACGACGCGGGCATCGACCGCGGTCCGTCCGCCACCGCGATCCGTGAGCGCGGGCGGTCGCTCGGCGACATCTACCGCAACGCGGCGAGCGCACCGCGCGCGCTGGTCGAGTTCTTCAACGGCCAGACACGCCGGCTCGCGCTGCCGCCCCGCGCCGACCCGACGGCCCGTAGACGCGGCGCGCTACGGCGGCGCGCCGAGCACCTGCCGGCTGAGGTTTTCCGCGAACTGCGCGACGGTGCGGTTCGCGATTCCCTCGATCAAACGGCCGCCGAGTGTCGCGACGATCCCGCTGATCTGCGCGTCGGTGCGCAGGTCGACGTGCGTCGCGTTCCCGTTCGCGAGCGCGCGCGACGTCACGGTCGCTTTGACGCCGCCGCGGCCGGCCTTCTCGCGTGCGTCGACGCCGAGGATCGCTTCGTGTGCGAGGTCGTCGATTCGCTCGACGAGGATCGTCGCACGGTAGCGGACGGTGACGGGCCCGGCTTTCACGACGACGTCCGCGCGGTACGTGCGCTCGTCGACGGCCTCGGTCACGTTCGCACCGGGGATGCAGGCCGCGACGCGCGGCACGTCCTTGAGTACGGGCCACACCGTGTCCAGCCGGGCTCCGACGTCGAACGCGTTCTCGACGATCACGCGATGGCCAGAACGACTTTGCCGAACTGCTCGCCGTTCGCGACCGACGTCGCGGCGGCGACGACGTCGTCGATCGCGTAGACCCGGTCGACCGCGGGTTCGATCGACCCGTCGAACATGGCCAGCATCTGCTTGAAGTCGCGCGGGGAGCCCATCGACGAGCCGCGGACGTCGAGCTGGCGCCAGAAGATCGAGTACGGGCGGATTTTCGAATCGCCCGTCGTGCCGCCGTAGATGACCACGCGCCCGCCGTAGCGCGTGACGCCGATCGCCTTCGCGAGGGTGTCCCCGCCGGCGGAGTCGACGACGAGGCTCGGGCCGCCGTCGATCTGCGCCGCCTCTTTCTCCCACTTCTCGTTCGTCTTGTAGTTGATCGCGACGTCCGCGCCCATCGCTTTCGCGCGCTCGAGCTTCTCGTCGCTGGAGGACGTGACGATCGTCTTCGCGCCGATCTTCTTCGCGAAGAGCAGCACGAACGTCTGCACGCCGCTGCCGACGCCGGTGATCAGCACGACGTCGTCCTTCGTGCACTCGCCGCGCGAGACGAGCGCGCGATACGCCGTCAGTCCCGCCAGCGGGATCGCCGCCGCCTGATCGTCGTTCAGCGACGCGGGAGCCGCGTGCACGTTTTCCGCCGGCACCGCGATGTACTGCGCGAACGTACCTTGGTGCGGCATGCCGAGCACGTGCGCGGTCGGCTGCCACACGCGCTCGTCGCCGCCCCACCCGAGCGCGGGGTCGATCACGACCCGCGTGCCGACCGCGGGGCCGCGCGCGCCGTCGCCGTGCGAGGCGACCGTTCCGACGCCGTCGGAGCCCGGGATGCAGGGCAGCCGGATGCCCGGATACAGTCCTTGGCTGATGAAGACGTCGCGCCGGTTGAAGGCGGCGCGCGCGATCTTCACGAGGATCTCGCCCGGGCCGGGCGCCGGATCGTCGACATCGTCGACCCGGAAGTTGCGCGGACCGGTCTCGCGGTCGATCGCGTGGAGTCGGACGGCTCGCATCCCGCCTGGGGTACGCGGGCGGCACCGGGAGCGCCTACCGCACAGCGTGAATGACGGGCAACCACGCTCCGCCTTTGGAGGCAGCTTGGCTTTCCCGTCAGCGAATCTCGGACCGCCGATCGCGAAGCGCCTTTCGCCGATGGATGTCGCCATCGAAGCGAACCGGTGCCTGAACTGCTACGATGCGCCGTGCACGCGTGCGTGCCCGACCGGGATCGACGTCCCACGCTTCATCGGGCGCATCGCCACCGGCGATCTGCTCGGCAGCGCGCGCACGATCATGGACGCGAACCCGGTCGGCGCGAGCTGCGCGCGTGTGTGCCCGACCGAGCAGCTGTGCGAAGGCGCCTGCGTGTACAACGCCGACGCGAACCCGATCCGGATCGGCGACCTGCAGCGCTACGCGACGGACTGGGCGATCGCGAGCGAGGCGGTCCTCTTCCGGCCGGGGCTGCCGACCGGCAAGCGCGTCGCCGTCGTCGGCGGCGGGCCCGCGGGGCTCGCGGCCGGGCGCGATCTCGCGCGCCTCGGCCACGCGGTGACGATCTTCGAGCGCGATCCGGAGGCCGGCGGGCTCGACACGTACGGCATCGTGCCGTTCCGCCTGCCCGCCGAGATCGCGCTGTGGGAAGCGGAGCAAGTGCGCGCGCTCGGCGTCGACATTCGCACCGGCGTCGCGGTCGGCGAGACGCTCGGCGCCGACGCGGTGCTCGCGGAGTTCGACGCCGTCGTGATCGCCGTCGGCATGGGTGCCGTCCCGCGGCTCGGCATCGAAGGCGAGGATGCGCGCGGCGTCTGGGACGCGCTCGACTTCATCCGCACCGCGAAAACGGGCGGCGAGGTCGGCCCGCTCGGCGACGCGGTGGCGATCGTCGGCGGCGGCAACACCGCGATCGACGCCGCAACCTGCTCGATTCGGCTCCTTCGACAAGCTCAGGATGACGGGCCGGGATCCGCTCAGGGCGACACGCCGGGCTCCGCTCGGGGCGGCAAACCGCCGTCGGTCACGATGTACTACCGCCGCGGCGCGGAGCGCATGACGGCGTACGACTTCGAGATCGAGTTCGCCAAGGTCGAAGGCGTCGAGTTCCGCACGCACACGCTGCCGAAGCGGATCGTCGTCGAGGACGGACGCGTCGCCGGCCTCGAGATCGTGTCGACCGACGCCGACGGCAGCGCGCGCCCGCTGCCCGGCACGGAGCGCATCGTGCCGGCCGACACCGTGATCGTCGCGATCGGACAGAGCCGTCACGTCGCGCTGCTCGACGCGTTCGGCGTGGTGCACGACGTGCACGGCATCGCGGTCGTCGACGGCGGCATGCGCACGAACCGCGCGAACGTATTCGCCGCGGGCGACTGCATGTTCAAGCCGGGCGGCACGGACGCGATGGTCGTCGAGGCCGCGCAGCGCGGCAAGGTGGCCGCGTGCAGCGTCGATGCGTTCCTGCGCGCGGAGGTGCGCTGAGATGGCCGATCTGTCGATCGATCTCGCCGGCATCCGAAGCCCGAACCCGTTCTGGCTCGCATCGGCGCCGCCGACGAACTCCGGCTATCAGGTGATGCGCGCGTTCGCCGCCGGCTGGGGCGGCGCGGTGTGGAAGACGCTCGCGCTCGAACCGATCGTGAACGTCACCTCGCGGTTCGGCGGCTACAACGTCGGCGCGTACCGCATGGCGGGCATGAACAACATCGAGCTGATCACGGACCGGCCGCTCGACGAGAACCTGCGCGAGATCGCGGAGTGCAAGGCCGCGTATCCCGACCGGGCCATCGTCGCCTCGCTGATGACGGAGTGCACGCAGGCGAGCTGGCACGAGCTGATCGCGCGCTGCGAGACCGTCGCCGTCGACGGCTTCGAGCTGAACTTCGGCTGTCCGCACGGCATGTCCGAGCGCGGCCAGGGCGCCGCGGTCGGCCAGGACCCCGAGCTGATCGAGATGGTGACGCGCTGGGCGAAGGAGGCCGCGCACGTCCCCGTCATCGTGAAATTGACGCCGAACGTGACCGACGTGCGCTACGCCGCGCGCGCCGCGGCGCGCGGCGGCGCCGACGCGATCAGCTTGATCAACACGATCAACTCGCTGATCGGCGTCGACCTCGACACATGGCTGCCGATCCCGCACGTCGACGGCAAGTCCTCACACGGCGGCTACTGCGGCCCGGCGGTCAAGCCGATCGCGCTCAACATGGTCGGTGCGTGCGCGAAGGACCCGCAGGTCCGCATCCCGATCTCCGGGATCGGCGGCATCGGCGACTGGCGCGACGCCGTCGAGTTCATGCTGATGGGCTCGACGACCGTGCAGGTGTGCACCGCGGTGATGCACCACGGCTTCCGCATCGTCGGCGACATGATCGACGGCCTGAGCAACTACCTCGACGCGCGCGGCATCGCGTCGGTGCGCGAGCTCGTCGGCAAGACCGTGCCGCGGTTCGTCGACTGGAACGACCTCAACCTCGACTACAAGATCGTCGCGCGGATCGATCCCGAGACGTGCATTCGCTGCAACAAATGCTACATCGCGTGCGAGGACGCCGCGCACCAGTGCATCGACCGCCCGGAGGACCCGCGGCTCGCGCCGGTCGTCGACGAGGAGCACTGCGTCGGCTGCAACCTCTGCTCGATGGTGTGCCCGGTCATCGACTGCATCGACATGGTGCGCGTCGACGCGGGTGATTCCGTTCACACCTGGCGCGAACGCCTGCAAGGAGCGGTCAGTGGCTGAGTACGACGACGCCCTGGCGCTCGCGGAGAAGGTCGGCGACGCGATCGTGGGCACCGCCGTTTCCGATCTTTCCGACGCGCCAAAGGAGAAGCTGTAATCGGTACCATCATACGAGCCGGCACGGTCGTTACCGCGACCGACGTCTTCCCGGCCGACATTTTGGCCGAAAACGGGGTCGTCACCGCGATCGCGCGCAGCATCTCCGAGACGGGGCACGAGACCCTCGACGCGTCGGGCGCGTACGTGTTTCCGGGGTTCATCGATCCGCACACGCACCTCGACATGCCGTTCGGCGGGACGACGACGATCGACGACTTCGCGAGCGGCACCGTCGCCGCCGCGCTCGGCGGCACGACGACGATCGTCGACTTCGCGCTGCACACGAAGGGCGACTCGCTCGCGAACGCGCTGAAGACGTGGCACGCCAAGGCCGGCGGCAAGGCCGCGATCGACTACGCGTTTCACCTGACGATCGCGGACGGCCGGCCGGAGACGCTCGAAGAGATTCCGCGCATGATCGAGGCCGAGGGCGTGAACTCGTTCAAGGTCTTCATGGCCTACAAGCACGTCCTGCAAGTCGACGACGAGACGATCTTCAAGGTGCTCAAGGCTGCGGCGCGTTACGGCGGCCTCGTGCAGGTTCATGCCGAGAACGGCGACGTCATCGAGGTGACGGTGAAAGAAGCGCTCGCGGAAGGCAAGACGGCGCCGAAGTACCACGCGCTCACGCGGCCCGTCGAGCTCGAGCGCGAGGCGACGTCGCGCGCGATCCGGCTCGCGGAGGTCGCGGGCGCGCCGCTGTACGTCGTGCACGTGTCGAGTGCGATGGCCGCCGACGCGATCAGCGACGGGCGCAAACGCGGCCTGCCGATCTACGGCGAGACGTGCCCGCAGTATCTCGTCTGCGACGTGAGCGACTACGACCGGCCCGATTTCGCCGGCGCGAACTACGTGATGTCGCCGCCGCTGCGTGAGAAGCGCGACCAGCACGTGCTGCTGCGTAAGCTGAAGAACGGCGAGCTGCACGCGTTCGGCTCCGACCACTGCTCGTTCAACAACTGCGGGCAGAAGGAGCTCGGCAAGGACGACTTCTCGAAGATTCCCAACGGCGCGCCGACGATCGAGGACCGCGTGTCGATCCTGTACCATCACGGCGTCGTCAAGGGCGTGATCGGCCTGAACCAGTTCGTCGCCCTGGCGTCGACGAACCCGGCCAAGCTGTTCGGCCTCTTCCCGCGCAAGGGCACGATCGCCGTCGGGAGCGACGCCGACCTCGTCGTGTGGGATCCGGACGCCGAGCGCACGATCTCCGCGAAGACGCACCACATGAAAGCCGACAACAGCATCTTCGAGGGGATGACGGTCCGCGGCCGGCCGCGCTACGTCTTCTCGCGCGGGCGCAAGATCGCGGACGGCGGCACGTTCACGGGCGCGCCCGGCACCGGCATCCACCAGAAATCCGCGCCGTTCCGCCCCGTCCAACTTTGATTCCGAGGTATCATGGCTGACACCGACATCGTCCGCATCGGGCTCGTTCAGGCGCACCACGACACCGACGGCGCGCAGCCCGTCGACGTGCACAAGCGCGAGGCGATCGCGAAGCACGAGCGCATGATCCGCGAAGCGGCGCAGCGCGGCGCGCAGATCGTGTGCCTGCAGGAGCTGTTCTACGGCCCGTACTTCTGCACGGAGCAGAGCCCGAAGTGGTACGAGGCGACGGAGCCGATCCCCGACGGACCGACGACCCGCCGGATGCAGGACCTCGCCCGCGAGCTCGGCGTCGCGCTCGTCGTGCCGATGTACGAGCGCACGATGAGCGGCATCTACTACAATACGGCGGCCGTGATCGACGCGGACGGATCGTTCCTCGGCATCTACCGCAAGCACCACCTGCCGCAGGTCGCGGCCGGCCCGGCGCCGTGCGGTTTCTGGGAGAAGTACTACTTCAAGCCCGGCAACGCCGGGTACCCGACGTTCCAGACGAAGTTCGCGCGGATCGGCGTGTACATCTGCTACGACCGCCACTTCCCCGAAGGCGCGCGGCTGCTCGGTCTCAACGGCGCGGAGATCGTTTTCAACCCGTCCGCGACGGTCGCCGGGCTCTCGGAGTACCTCTGGAAGCTCGAGCAGCCCGCGCACGCGGTCGCGAACGGATACTACGTCGGCGCCATCAACCGCGTCGGCTTCGAGACGCCGTGGAACATGGGCGAGTTCTACGGCCAGTCGTATCTCGTCGACCCGCGCGGGCAGTTCGTCGCGGTCGGCTCGCGCGACAAGGACGAGGTCGTCATCGGCGACATGGACCGCCGCGTGATCGAAGAGGTCCGCAACACCTGGCAGTTCTACCGCGACCGGCGCCCCGAGACGTACGGCGCGATGGTCGAAGTCTAGTCTTCGCCATTCTGTGATCACGCAGATCGAGCGCGGCGGCATCGTCACGCTCACGCCGGCGTCGGCGCGCGCGGCATCGCAGCACACCGAGTTCTGGAACGACGACCTGCGGCCGTGCACGCTCGGCGAGCACGCGTGGGGCGCCTCGCGGTTCGCGAGCCTGTGGATCGGCATGTGCCTGTGCATCCCGACGTACTCGCTCGCCAGCGGCATGATCGCGCTCGGGATGAACTGGTGGGAAGCGGTGCTGACGATCTTCGTCGGCAGCTGCGTCGTGCTGGTTCCGATCCTGCTCGTCGCGCACGCGGGAACGCGCTACGGCTTTCCGTACCCGGTGTTCGCGCGGCTGTGGTTCGGCACGCGCGGCGCGCACGTGCCGGCGCTCGCGCGGGCGGTGATCGCGGCGGGCTGGTTCGGCATCAACTCGTGGTTCGGCGGGCTCGCGCTCGACGCGATCGCCGCGCGTCTCGTACCGGCATGGTCCGGCATCGGCGCGCACGTCTTCATCGCGTTCGGCCTTTTCTGGCTGCTCAACGTCGGCATCGCGATGCGCGGCCCGCAGGCGATCGGACGGCTCGCGGCGTTCGCGGCGCCGACGCTCGCGCTCGCGGCGATCGCGCTGTTCGCGTGGGGCATGAGCACCGCGGGCGGCGTCGGCCCAATGCTCGCGGCGCCGGCGACGCTGCGCGGCGGCGCGTTCTGGGCGGCGTTCTTCCCCTCGGTGATCGGCGTGATCGCGTTCTGGGCGACGCTGGCGCTCAACATCCCCGACTACTCGCGCTACGCGCGCGCGCAGCGCGCGCAGCTGCGCGGTCAGCTCGTGATGCCGTTCGTGATGGCGGGCTTCTCGTTCGTCGGCATCGCCGTGACGTCGGCGACCGTCGCGATCTTCGGAACCGCGCTGTGGAACCCGGTCGCCCTCATCGTGAAGTTCCCGACCATCGTCGTGCTGGTCGGCGGCGTCGTCGTCATCCTCTCGTCGATCACGATCAACGTCGGCGCGAACGTGATGGCGCCCGCGCGCGCGTTCGAGAACCTCTGGCCGCGCGTGATCACGTTCGCATTCGGCGCCGTGCTGACGGGACTGCTCTCGCTGCTCATGCAGCCGTGGTACGTGCTCTCGACCTTTCAAGCGTACGTCTTCACGTGGCTCGGCACGTACGGCACGCTGCTCGGCCCGTTCGACGGCATCGCGATCGCGGACTACTGGATCGTGCGCTCCCTGCGCCTCGACCTGGTCGCGTTGTACACGCCGCGCGGGCGGTACGACTATGCCGGCGGCTGGAACCTGCGCGCGATCGCGGCGCTCGCCGCCGGCTGGATTCTGCCGGTGATCGGCCTCTTCTACGCGCCGCTGGGCTTCTTCTGGTCCGGGGGCTGGCTGTTCGGCATCCTCGTCGCGGCGATCGCGTACGGCGCGTTCATGCGGTCCTCGCCCTCGCGCCTGACCGACGCGGAGTACGCCGCGATCACCGAGCGCGGAAGCGGCGGGTGACGCACTCGATCTCGCAGCGTCCCGCCGCCCTTTAGCCTCCCGAGTACGCCGCCTCGAGGTCGCCGACCGCGCCGTCGATGATCGCGATCGCTTCGTCGAGCTCGTCTTCGGCGATCACGAGCGGCGGCGCGATGTGCATCACGCTGTAGCGCCCGAACCCGTACGCGCCGCGCTTCTTGAGCCCCGCGAAGAGGGCGGGCATCGGCCCGAGCGCGGCGCCTTGCCACGGCACGAGCGGCGTGCGGTTCGCGCGGTCGCTGACGAACTCGAGCGCGAAGAACGCGCCGGTGCCGCGCACGTCGCCGACGATCGGGTGCCGCTCGCGCACGCGCTCGAGGCCGGCGCGCAGGCGGGGCTCGATCAAATCTTTCGCGCGCGCGAAGAGATCGTCGTCGCGGTACGCGCGCACGGCCGCGACGCCCGTCGCCATCGCGAGCGGATGGCCGGAGTACGTGTGTCCCGCGGGGACCGGCTTCGCGTCGAACGCCGCCGCGAGCTCCTCGCGCAGCAGCACGCCGCCGAGGGGCACGTACCCCGACGTCACGCCCTTCGCGAACGTGATCATGTCCGGGTTAACACCGAAGCGCTGCGCGGCGAACGGCGCGCCGACGCGCCCGAAACCGGTCATCACCTCGTCGAAGATCAGCAGGATGCCGTGCGCGTCGCACAGCGCGCGCAGCCCGGCGAGATACCCGTCCGGAAAGACGATGACCCCGTTCGATCCGATCACCGGCTCGATCAGGATCGCCGCGACCTGCTGCGCGTTCTCCGCGGCGATCGTGTCGCCGGCGTGCTGCAGCGCGCGGCGCGTCTCCTCGGCTGCATCGGTCGTGAAGAACGGGCTGTGGTACGGATACGGCGCCCAGAAGTGCACGACGCCCGGCATCACGTTCGACGGCTCGTTGTACCACCGGCGGTTCTCGCCGGTCAAGGTCGCCGACCCCGCGCCCGACCCGTGGAAGGACCGGTATCCGGCGAGCACCTTCGATCGGCCGGTCACGGCGCGCGCGAACTTGACCGCGTCTTCGTTCGCGGCCGCGCCCGAGGTCGAGAAGAACACGCGGCCCGTGCCGTTCCACGGCGCGAGCGCGACCAGCGCTTCGCCGAGCTCGGCGCGCGCGTCGTTGAACCACGCGGGCGGGCTGAAGCACAGGCGGTCGATTTGCTCGTGCATTGCGGCGCGCACCGCGGGATGCCCATGACCGAGGTTCGCCGCGACCAGGCCCGACGTGAGGTCGAGGTAGCGATTGCCGTCGGCGTCGTACAGGAAGACGCCCTCGCCGCGCACGATGAGAGGCGGCGCGAGGTTGCCCTGCGCGAGCCACGGCGAGAGCACGTAGCGCGCATGCTTCGTCGCGAGCGAGTCACCGGCCAGGATCATCGGCGAAGTCCTCCTGACCTCGGCGTACGCCGCGCGCGGCGCCGCTCCCCGCCGTCAGCGCGGCCGCTCGGCGTGCGCGAAGAGCTCGGCGAGCGACAGCGAGAGCCCGGGCAGGGCGTCATGCCGCAGGTCATCGCCCTCGTGCACGACATGTGTGCCGCGCGCGTCGTGCAGGGACGCCGAGCGCCTCGAAGGATCGACGACGATCACGAGCTGCGCGCCGCCGGCGAGATAGACGCCGACCTTGTGCTCGAGGTGCCGCACGCGGTCGCCGGGCGATCGAATCTCGACCGCGACGTCGGGCGCGAACGGCGGGAGCTCGACGTCCTCGTCATCGAGACCGCGCAGTCGCTCGTTCCACACCAGCGACACGTCGGGGACGAGCGGGCGGCGTATCTCGCCGGGCGGCGCAATGCGGAACCGCCATTCCGAGCCGACCTGCGCGCGCTCGCCGGCCCACGCGGCCAGCGCCGCGCAGAGCCGCCACTGCAACACGGCGTGCCGGCGCCGCGGGCTCACTTTCCGCACCGCGCGGCCCAGGATCCACTCGCTCTCGGGCTCGGTTTCCGGCAGGACGATCTCGTGCAGCGACATTGCTCCACGCATGGCTATCACGACGACGCCGGCGACGGCAATACTTCAGTGCCCGCTGAGATGCATTCCCGGCGGCAGATGCGTCGCGATCGTGTGCGGCAGGAGCACCAGCCGCGCGATCAGCCCCGGCATGAACTGGTAGAACGCCATGAGCGACGCGAACGTGCGCGGCACGCCGGCGAGGATGAACGGGATGCCCGCGACGATCAGCACGAGCACCCAGCCGATCGCCGGACCGAAGCCGCGCCACGCGCGGCGGCCGACGAACGTTCCGCCCGCGAAGTCGCCCAGGCGCCGATGCGACGGCAGCAGCGCGAGCAGCGCGCCGACCGCGAGCACGTCGATCGGGCGCAGCAGCGAGCGCAGAAACGCGCGCCCGAGCCCGACCGGTCCGCCGCGCACGGCGTACACGTGCAATCCCGTCGCGAGCTTGCCGATCGTCGTGCCGATTGCGGCTTCGGCGACCCAGACGTACACGAGCGCCATCGCGACGCCGAGCGCGAGCGTCGCGTCGAAGCCGCGCTGGCTGTTCGTCGGCAGCCCGGTGATCGGGTTGAACGCGATCATCGAGTACGCGAGCGACGTCGCCGTGACGGACACCAGCCCGACGTCGAGCACGAACGCGAACAGCCGCGCGCAGACGTACCCGAACGGATTGCCGACGTCGAAACGCGCGCGGTCGGTCGGCACGCGCACGTTCGGCGGCACGACGGTGCCGTACACGGGCCCCATTCGAGGGGGCGGCGGCTGCGTGTACGGCGGCGGCGTGTGCGGCGGCGGCTGGGTGTACGGCGGCGGCGGCGGCTCCGCGCGCAGCGCGTCGGCCGATTGGACGACGGCCGGGTCGATCACGCGCCGGTGCGGCGGCGGCGGAGGCGTCACGCGTGGCATGGCGACGGTCGCTTCGAGGTCGTCCGGAGGCGGCGGTGGCGTCGACACGCCGGGATCTACCGCGGGAATCGGCACGACGTTTCGCGGGACGCTCCGATGCCAGGCCTCCGCGAGGGCGGAGCGAACGATCCGTCGATCTCGCTTCGCATCATCCGAGGGGTAGGTTTCGATGCTCTCGATTCAACGCATCACCGCGAGCGCAGTCGCCGCCGCGGTGAGTTTCTCGATTCTCTCCGGAGTCCCGGCGTCCGCGCAGATGATGCCCGGCGCCAGGCTGACCTCCGTCAAATCGGGCAGCCTCCAGGCGCGACGGCTGCTGCCGAACGGCGCCGGCCTGACCGGCCTGCTGCTGCAAGTCACGACGTGCAACCGCGTCGCCTTCCAGCGGTCGCCGGCAACGATCGTTCCGCCGATCTATCGCGCGGTCCAGTATCCCGTCCGGAGGGGACCGTGCGGACAGATCGTCCTCTACATGCGTGCATCCATCGCGATCCCGCGGAGCGCGCGAGCGGTCCACGTGCAAGCGGCGAACGGCAACTTCACCGTCCCCGTGCACTGACGCCCGCGGGCGTTCGGTACGCCGGCGGTCCGTAGACATTGCGCGCGCGCGCCGGCCGGTCATCGCGGTTGGTGACCGGTGCGGCGCGCCGCACCGCGCCTCGAAGCCTACACGAACCCGCTCGCCGCGGTCGCGCCCTTCTTGCGCAGCTCCGCCTGCCGCAGCTCGACGCGCCGGATCTTGCCGGACCGCGTCTTCGGCAACTCGGAGACGAACTCGATCTCGCGCGGATACTTGTAGGGCGCGGTGACGCGCTTGCAGTGCTCCTGCAGATCGCGTACCAGCGCGTCGGTCGGCTCATTGCCGGCGCGCAGCACGACGAACGCCTTGACGACGTTGCCGCGATCCGGATCCGGCGAACCGACGACGGCCGATTCGACGACGGCGGGATGCTCGAGCAGCGCACTCTCGACCTCGAACGGGCCGATGCGGTAGGCGCCCGACGAGATCACGTCGTCGGCGCGCCCGACGAACCAGAAGTATCCGTCGTCGTCGACCTGCGCGCGGTCGCCCGTCAGATACCACTCGCCGCGGCGCGTATTGCGCGTCTCTTCGTCGTTCTTATAGTAGCCCCGGAAGAGCGAGGGCGGATCGCCGCGCAGCGCGATGTCGCCGACCTCGCCGGGCTCGCACACCTCGCCGTGCTCGTCGACGACGGCGACGTCGTGCCCCGGCGTCGGCTTGCCCATCGAGCCCGGACGCACCGCCGTACCCGGACGGTTCGCGACGAGCAGCGTGTTCTCGGTCTGCCCGTAGCCGTCGAGGATCGTCAGGCCGAACGCCTCCTTCCAGCGCTCGATCACTTCAGGATTGAGCGGCTCACCGGCGCTCACGCAGTGCCGCAGCTTCGGCAGCGTCCAGCGCTGCCCGAGATCCGGCAGCTTCGCTTCGAGGCGGTACTCCGTCGGCGCCTGACACAGCACGGTGACGCCGAGATCGCGGATCATGTTCATCCGCTCTTCCGGCACGAATGCCCCTTCGTGCAGCACGATCGGCGCGCCGCACGACCACGGCCCGAGCAGCACGTTCCAGAGCGACTTCGCCCACCCGGTTCCCGCGGTGCACCAGACGAGATCGTCACGCCGCACGTCGAACCACACCGCGGCCTGCATGCGCTTCGCCCACGTGTAGGCGACCGTATGCACGACGCCTTTCGGATCCTTCGTCGTGCCGCTCGTGTAGACGATGTACGCGAGGTCGTCCGGCGACGTGGCCTCGCCGTCCCACGGCTGCGCCGCCGCGACGAGAGGATCCGCGGCGGCCCATCCGTCGCGCTCGCCGCCGACGATGAGCCACGCGCGTAAGCCGGATGCGCCGGCCCGCATCGCGTCGAACTCCGCGGCGTTGCCGGCGTGCGCGACGACCGTCGTCGCGCCGCTGTGGTTCGCGCGATAGAGCAAGTCCTTCGCGCGCAGCTGCTCGGCGCTCGGAACCGCGGCCGCACCGATGCGCAGCAGCGCCGTCATGCAGAAGAGCCAGTCGGGAATCTTCGGCAGCACGACGACGACGCGGTCGCCCTTGCGCACGCCCGCGTCGCGCAGCACGGACGCCCAGCGCTTCGACGCATCGGCGACCTGCGCGAACGTGTAGTCACGCCGCGCGCCGGAGGCGTCGACGAACAACAGACCGCGGCGGTCGTCGCGCGCCAGCACGTCGACGACGTCGCGCGCGAAGTTGAAAGCGCCGGGAATGTCCCACCTGAACGCAGCGTCGCTCATGCGCCGAGGATTCGCACCGCGGGGCGGCGCACCCGCCCGTATGCCGTTCCCCGACTTCGCCCGCATCCTCCGCGCATCGCGAATTCGCATCGGCGAGGGGATCGAGGTTCGCGGCGTCCCCGCGATCCTGCTCGGCGTCTCTTCGGTGGTGGCCGTCGCGGGGGCGGCACGCGCCGCGCGAGCGATGGCGCCGACGCTGTCCGAGACGCTGCGCGAGGCGTCGAATCTGATCCTCGCACTGCGCAGCCCCGCGGATCCGAAGCGCCTCAGCGCCTGACGCACACCCGGAATTCCGCGTCGATCGAGCCGGTGAACGCGAGCGCGCGCATCACCACGGCGCGGTGACGCGGAACACCACGCGGCGCGGCGCGTTCCACTGCGTCGTGTTGAAGCCGTTGTCGACCTTGATCAGGTAGCGGTGGTCGAAGAGGTTCTCGACGGAAAGCGAGTAGCCGAGCCGCTTCGTCGCGGGATCGGCGGTCCTCCCGAACGACGCGTCGGCGATCCAGTGCGCGGGAAGGCGGCCGTTCCCGTTCTCGAACTCGACGGGAAAGCCCGTGCCGTACTCCGCCTGCAGCGTCGCGAACGACCGCAACCCGGCGCCGAAGTGCTTCGTGTAGAACGCGTTGCCCGTATACGTCTGATCGTGATCTTCGGGCTGCAGCGTGATGTCGGCGATGTCGCCGGGCGCGAACAGGAACGTGCCGCCGGACACGCCGCCCGCTTCGGCGCGCTGATACGTGAAGGACACGCCGGCGTCGGTACGCGGCGTCGACGCGTCGAGTCGGAACTCGATTCCGCGGTCGCGGCCCACCGCGTTGTTGAACACGGCGAAGATCGGCGTGTTCGCGAGCTGCGTCGTGTCGAGCACGTTCACCGCGGTACGGTCGAACGCGTTGACGTACGCGCGCAGTCCGGACTCCCACGTGTGCGCGACGCCGACTTCGACATAGGTGTCGCGCTCGGGCTCGAGGTCGTACACCGGTGAGCCCGTCGACGACGTCTGCGTAACGACGGCATCGCGGCGAACGTCCTCGAGCGAGGGCGCGGCGTAGAGCCGCCCGACGTATGCGTGCAGCACCGTGCGCCACGCGATCTCGTCGTTGATCTCCAGCCGCGGGCTGAGCTGCGCGCCGCCCGTGTAGCCCGTGCTGTGGTCGTACCGCAGCCCGGCGTTGACCGCCAGCCGCGGCACGGGCGTCCACTTGTCCTCGACGTATGCCGCCGACTGCGTGCCGCGCGCCGCGGCGTCGTCGACGAAGTCCGGCGAACCGGGAATGCGGATCAGCACGTTCGAGTCGAGGCTCTGCTGCTGCAGGTCGATCCCGGCTTTGATCGCGTGCTTGTCGCTCGCGTGAAAGACCGACGCACGCAGCCCGGCGTACGACACGACCCGGTCCTGCCGCACGCCGTTCTGCGGCGTGAGCGAGCCGTCGTCGTTGACGACGTTCGCGAGGACGTCGTTCGCCAGGTCGCCGAGGTACGCGACGCGGTTCCACCGCGTCCACGGCACGACACGGAAGTAGCCGTTACCGTCCTTCGACGTGTGCGTGTACGAGAGGCTGGCGAAGCGGTCGTACTCGCGCTGCACGTCGTCCGTGCCCGGCACGGCGACGAAGGGCGAGCCGGGCGAGTACACCGTGTTGATCGGAATCTGGAACGACGACGTCGCGTTCGAGAGGTCGGCCGCAAGCAGGTCACGATCGCTCATCGGCAGCGCGATCCGCACGAACTCGTTCGCGCTGCCCGAGGCGTCGTGCTGCGCGTCCCGCGACGGCGTGTCGAGCGCGCGGTCCGTGCGCGCGCCGTTGAGCGCGACGGTTACCTCCGCGCGGCCGGCGGCGAAGTGATCGACCAGGCGCGCATCCGAGGTGCCGAGCTCGCCCGAGCCGAGCGTCAGCGCGCCGCCCGGCGCATCCGACTCGACGCCGCCGCTGACCACGTTGACGACCGCGCCCTGGCGCGACCCGCCGAACTCGGCGGGAAACGCGCCGGTGAAGACCTCGACCGCCTGCGCGTTGCGCGGATCGATCAGCTGCGCGAAGTTCGAGCTCGTGGACTGCGGCAACGGCGCACCGTCGAGCTCGTACGTCAACCCGTGAAACCCGTGCGCCACGGGCTCGTCGTACGAGAAGCGCACGATGCCGGGCACCTGCTCGACGATCGCGTCGAGGCGGTCGTTGCGCGGCAGCGCGGCGAGACGGCGTGCGCCGAAGGCGTTCTCCGAGACCGGCGTGCCGCGCACGCCGGTCGCCGTGCCCGACGCGCGGCCGATCACCGCGAGCGGCGTGAGCGCAACGTCGACGATCGCGTCGGTCGCGACGTCGATCTTCGCGTACGCCGTTCCCTGCGGCGTCACGGCACGCACGGTGTAGTGTCCGAACGGCACGCGCGCGAACGCGAACCGGCCGTCGCGGCCGCTCACGGCGGTCCGCGAGACGGTATCGCCCGAAAGGATGACGGTGACGTCCCGCAGGGGCCGGTGGTCGGCGCCCGTCAGCGTTCCGCGCACGGTTCCGACGACGTCGGCGCGCGCCGGTGCCGCCGTGGCCACCAGCGTCACGCACATGCATGTGAAGAGTGCGATCGTCGTTCGAATGCGATCCATGAATGGGCTCCCTGCCGGAAAATGACGCGCCGCGCGTCCGGCGCGGGCACGTGCCGCACCGGCACGGACCGAACCGTCGCGAGCGATACGCCGCCGAACGGCGTGGTCGACTACGGCAGTGCGGGCGGTGCGCGCGAGCGCGAGCGGCGCGCCGGCAGCGTGCCGGCACGCGCACATGACGGCTCCGCGCAGACGACCCACGGTCCGTCGCTTCCGGGCACGAGCAGGCGGAGCGCCGTGATCAGCGCGTCCGCGACGCGATGCGCGACGGCGAGGATAAGACGTGCGACGCCGAGCAGCGCCGCCGCGCAGACGAGCGCGGCCGCCGCGACGAGCGCGCCTCCGACGAAGGCGGCCGGCGCGCCCGACATCCCGTCGCTCAGCAGCATCGCGCCGAGCGGCACGGCGCCGGCGAGCGCGAGCAGCGCCGCGAGCGGCGCGAAGCGCAGGCGGACGACCGCACGGGCGGACAGCATCGCGACCTCGCCCGCCGAGGGGCGCAGCAGCGCGATCGCCGCGATCGCGGCGAGACACAGCACGGCGGCGGCGATGCATGCGCCGAGCATGATCGGACACGGCGTGCTCGCTGCGGGCGGTCCCGCCGCGCCCGGCATCGCCATGCCCGGCATGCTCGCGCCGACCACTAGCCCGGGCATCCCCGGCCCATGCACGCGCGGCACGCCGAGCGCGCGGTGCACGCACACGCCCGCGTTCGCGAGCGCGGCGATGCCCGCCGACGCCGTGCCGGCGACCGCGGCCAAAACCGCGGGAGCGGCGACCCGCGCACCATCCGGCTTCCGCATCGTCGTCACAACGTACCGGCGAGGTCTGTGGACTCCTTGAAAGCGGGTGCCGCGCTGTCCCGGGTCGTACACGGGCCGCTCGTGATCGACCAAGACATCACCGCGCTGCTCCGGCGGACGCTCCCCGACGCCGACGTGCGCGTCCTCGACATGACCGGCACCATGGACCACCTCGAGGTGTTCGTACGGTCGAAGGCGTTCGCGGGCGTCTCGCCGATCGACCGGCACCGCATGGTCGAGAAAGCGCTCGCTCCGGCTCGCGCCGACGGACGCATCCACGCGCTCCAAATTCGCACCTCCGTTCCAGAGGACACCCCGCCGCATGGCTGACCTGAACACCGAGATCCAGGGCGAGATCGCCGACAACCCCATCCTCGTCTACGGCAAGGGCACGAAAGACGCGCCGCGCTGCGGCTTCACGCTCGAGACGATCGAGTTCTTCAATGCGTTCGGCTACCCGTTCGAGGTCGTCGACGTGCTCGAGAACATGCCCAAGCGCGAAGCGCTCGCGCAGATGACCGACTGGCCGACGCTGCCGAAAGTGTTCATCGACGGGCAGTTCTACGGCGACACCGACGTCCTCGAGCCGATGGCGCGCAGCGGCGAGCTCACGAAGCTGCTGGAGAAAGCGTTCGAGGGCAAGGGCGTCACGCCGACGATCCAGCTGCGCTGACGCCGGCGCGCGCTGCGCGGCGCCTGAAGAAACAAAGGACCGTGCCCCGGCCGGGCACGGTCCTTTGCGCTGAACGCGCGCGGGTCTACTGACCGATGCGGTAGCTGAGCGAAACGCGCACGTCGCGCGGGCCGTACGTGTTGGCGTTGAGCTGGGCTCCGTAGAGCGGAGTGCCCCCCGTCGTCGCGGCGCCGTTGATGTAGGGCTGGAACATGCCCTGGTACTCCGAGATGTACGAGTTGCCGTACGTGTTGAACACGTTGTCGACGTTCACGTTGAGCGCGATGCCGTTCCGGCCGATCGGCACGCGTGCGTTCGCGTTCGCGATGAAGAACGCGGGGACGAACAGCGAGTTGTTCGAGCCGTAGTACGTCTCGCCGAACGAGACGAACCCGCCGCTCGCGGTACGGTAGTGAATCTCACCGTAGCCGCTCGAGTACGGAATCGGCTGGTTCGAGACGCCCTGGGAGCCGCCGTAGTAGTTCACGTTCGGAACGACGCCCAGGTTGCGCACGAGCGCCGCGGAGCCGGCGTTCTGGTAGAAGCTCAGCGGCACGTTGATCGGCTGGGCCTGCTGCAGCGCGCCCTGCACGACGAACCCGAAGCCCACCGGCGGATCGCGCCGCAGCGAGAGCTCGATGCCCGCGTACTTCGCCTGCGCCAAGTTGTCGGCGCCGGTGCTGTAGAGCGGCACCGTCACCGGCGGGCCGGTGCACGGCGTGGTCTTCGAACCCGGCACCTGGCCCGCGAGGCACGACGGCAGCGTGACGTTGCCGTTCGCGAACGTCGTCGTGCTGATGAGCTGGTTCCAGAGGTTCGTCAGATAGATGTCGCCCGACAGTACCGTGAGCTTGCCGGGTCCGAAGCGATAATCGGCACCGACGTCGTACCCGAACGTCGTCTCGGGGACGAGGTTCGGGTTGGCGATCGTGTCCGTCGCATACAGCTGCGAGGGCACCGCGAGCGTCGGCAGCGTGTTGATGCGCGAGTACAGCTGAATGTACGGCGGCGCGATCGCGGACCCGGCCGCGAAACGCACGGACGTGTCGGGGTTGACGCGGTACGTTGCGCCGAGCCGAGCGTCGTAGTGCGTCGTGGTCTGATCGAGGAAGCTCGCGCCGTTGTTGTTCGAGTAGTGCGTCCGGTAGGTGTTGAAGTAGTTGCTGAGCGTCACGTTGAGGCGCGGGCCGACGTTCCAGAGCGCGCGCGCCAGGATCGTCGTGAACTCCTGACCCGACGTCGGCGGCACGGTCGCCGCGATCGAGCCGCCCGGTACGAAGGTTGCCACGCTGTACGATCCGGTGGTCGAATGCGTCTGGTCCGCCGCCAGCGTCAGGACGTTGCCAGTATCGCCGAACGGATGGTCGATCTCGAGCGAGTAACCGTGGAGCCGGTCTTCCTCCGAGGAGTTGAAGTACGCACCGGGCACGGTCAGCGTCACGTTCTGACCGCTGTACACGGTGGGCACGCCGCCGACCGTCGCGGTCCCATAGAGTTGCGCGTTGAATATCGCGGGCTGGGTTGCGTTCGTGAGGCCGTTGTACTGCAGCCGATTGATCGACGCCGAGTAGCCGCGCACCAGGATGTTGTTGTTGAGATAGCTGGTCCGCGCCTCGATCTGGAAGATCGGCTCGTTGTTGATCTCCCACTCGTGCGGCGGCGCGAAGATGTTGTCTTCGGCGAGGATGGGCCCGGCCTGCGGACCCATGATCGACGTGTACCCGGCGCCGGGCGTGAACTGCGCGTTGTACTGGTAGAAGTGGTTTCCGTTCTGCTCGGTCCACGTCTGGCTGCCGAGGAAGCTCGCCGTGAGCGTCGTCGCGGGAGAGAACGCATACTGCAGCTTCACGAGCTCGGTCTTGTTCGTGTACGTCGTACTGACCGGAATCCCGCTGTAGATCAGCGTCGCCGTCTGGTTGAAGTACGACTGCGACGTTCCGGGGATGGGCGGCGACGTCGTGATGGTCCCGCTGATCGCCTGGCCGTTGATCAGCCACGCCTTGTTCATCGGCGTGTACGAGGTGTAGTTCGTCAGCGGGCCCGGCGTACCGTTGACGCCGTAGTCGAACACGAAGCCGAGCTTGCCGTTCCCGATCGTGTTCGAGTAGCCGAAGTTCGAGAAGACGCCGCCGAAGCTGTCGACGCCGATCACTTCGTAGCCGGACGGCTTGCGCGTCGGATCCAGCGTGCGGAAGTTGACGGTGCCGCCGATCGCGTAGTTGACCTCCGGCGCGTTGGCACCGGGGCCTTTCACGACCTCGATCGAGCCGAGCGTGTACGCGTTCAGGAACGTCGTGACGTAGTCGCCGAACGAGCCGACGGACACGGCGTGGCCGTCGATGAGCGAGGCGGTCTCGAACGAGAGGCCGCCGCGGATGTTCGGGAAGGTGATCGCGCCCGCGGCCGCGCCGTTGCCCGACGTGGCCGGCAGGCTGATGACGATGCCGGGCGTCTGGTTGAGAACGGACTTGACCTGCGGCTGTCCCTGATCGACGAACGTCTGCGTGCTGACGACGTTGACCGACGCCGGCGACGTATTGAACGTCGCGCGCGAGAACGTCGTGCGCGTCGAGCCGATGGTTCGGAGCGTCGTGAGCGTCGGCGCTGCGAGCTGAATGTTGAGCGAGACGGGCGTCCCCGCGACGACCGCAAGGTCCTGCTCGGTGCCCGTCTGGAAGCCGACGTGGACGACCGTCGCGGTGTAGACGCCGGGCATCACGTTGTTGATGGTGTAGAGCCCTTGCGCGCCGGACGTCGCAGTGTAACTCTGCGGCCCGGTCAAGGTGATCGTCGCGCCGGAAACCGGCGCGCCCGATGTGTCGGTGACGACACCGACCACCTGCGAGGTCGTGGCTGCGGCCGGCGCCGTGGGCGGAGTCTGCGCAAGTGCCGGTGCCGTACACAGAGGCCCACCGAACAGCGCGAGCAGCCCCACCACGATCGAGACGCGTGACTTACTAAGCACGTGCCCTCCAAGAAGATGGGTGATTGGGTAACACCGCCGCGTCCATACGGAACGCGCCGCTCCCTCATCGGCCGTTACGCCGCCGAGGTGTACCGTGGCGCTTGTGTTAACGCCCCATTCGTCGCCTTCCCCTGCGACCGGTCGGCGGGCCGCCGTAAATTTGGGTCTCCGCAGCTAAGCGAGCGCCCTATCGCTCTCCGCCGGGGCCGGCCGCGCGCGCGCAGAAGGCCCGCGCGTGCGGCACTGGCTGTTCAAATCGGAGCCCGACGCATTCTCGGTCGACGACCTCGCCCGTGACGGCCGCACCGAGTGGTCCGGCGTGCGCAGCTTTCAGGCGCGCAACGTCATGCGCGAGATGCGGGCCGGCGACCGGGGGTTCTTCTACCACTCGAGCACGTCGCCGCCGGGCGTCGTGGGGATCGTCGAAGTGCTCGGCGAGGCGCACCCGGACTCGACACAGTTCGACCGCACATCCGAGTACTACGACCGGACCTCGAAGCACGAGGACCCGAAGTGGTGGTGCGTGGACGTGGCGTTCGTGCGGAAGCTGCCGCGGCTCGTGCCGCTCGAGGAGCTTCGCGCGATCCCGGCGCTCGCGTACATGCCGCTCCTGCGCCGCGGTCAGCGCCTCTCGGTGCAGCCGGTGACGCCGCAGGAGTGGGACATCATCGTGAAGCTTGCCGCGGCACCTTCGATACGCTGAAGCCTTCGTGGCATCCCGAGCCTGGCGAAGGGCGGGATCAGACGGCCTGATACCTTTCGAGGAACACGCGCTGCGCGTCGACCCTCGGTTCACCTGGCAGCACGCTGCGGCGCTCGTAGGCGCCGTCGGGGCGCAAGATGCGCGCTTTGACGTTGTCGGCCAGATGGACGTCGAGGATGTCGTCGCAGATCGCGTCGCCGAGCACCGGGTCGAGGACGGGCACGACGGTCTCGACACGGCGGTCCAGGTTGCGGCCCATCCAGTCGGCGCTGCCGATGTAGACCTCGCGGTCACCGCCGTTCTCGAACACGAACATGCGCGAGTGCTCGAGGAAGCGCCCGACGATGCTGCGCACGCCGATCGTCTCGCTGACGCCGGGGATGCCGGGGCGCAGCACGCACATGCCGCGCACGATCAGCTGGATCGGCACGCCGGCACGTGACGCGCGGTAGAGCGCCTGCACGATGCCCGCGTCGCTGATCGCGTTGAGCTTCGCGGAGATGCCGCTCGGCCGGCCGGCCTGGGCGTGCGCGGTCTCGCGGTCGATCAGCTCCTCGAAGCCCGTGCGCAGGCCGATCGGCGCGACCATCAGCTGCTCGTAGCGGTCGGCCTTCGAGAAGCCGGTCAGCGCGTTGAACAGCTGCGTCGCGTCGCTTCCGAGGTCGGCGCGGCACGTGAACAGCGACAGATCGGTGTACGTGCGCGCGGTGCGATCATTGTAGTTGCCCGTGCCGAAATGCATGTAGCGGCGGATGCCGTCGGGCTCGTTCCGGACGACGAGCGTGACTTTCGCGTGCGTCTTGAGGCCCGCGAGGCCGTACACGACGTGGACGCCGACGCGCTCGAGCGTGCGCGCCCAGTGGATGTTGTTCTCCTCGTCGAACCGTGCCTTGAGCTCGATCAGCGCGGCGACTTGCTTGCCGTTCTCCGCGGCGTCGGCGAGCGCGGCGATGACGGGCGAGTTGCCCGACGTGCGGTACAGCGTCTGCTTGATCGCGAGCACGTCGGGATCGCTCGCCGCCTGCTGCACGAACTGGACGACGGGATCGAACGACTCGTACGGGTGGTGGAGCAGCACGTCGCCTTCGCGGATCACCGCGAAGATGTCGGGCTGCCCGATCAGCCGCTTCGGGATCGAGGGGGTGAACGCCGGATCGTGCAGCTCCGGGTCGTCGATGTTGGCCAGCGTCCACAGGTCGGCGGTGCCGAGCATGCCGTCGACCTCGTAGCAGTCGCCGCGATCGAGCTCGAGCGCTTCGAGCACCATGTCGCGCAGCGTCTCCGGCATGCCGGGCTCGACCTCGAGCCGCACGGGCTCGCCGAAGCGGCGCTTGCGCAGCTCGGACTCGATCGCGCGCAGCAGGTCGTCCGCTTCGTCCTCCTGCAGGTCGAGGTCCGCATCGCGCGTGACGCGGAACAGGTACGACGCGCGGACGCGGAGCCCCGGGAAGAGCGCCTCGAGGTTGTGCGCGATGATGTCCTCGAGCATCACGAACGAGCGCTGCCCGTGCGGCGCGCCGTCGACTGGCACGAACCGCGGCAGCGAGGGCGGCACCTTGACGCGCGCGACGTACTGCAGGGGCCCGTCGGGCGTGAGCTCCTCGAGCTCCACGACGAGCGAGATCGACAGGTTCGAGATGTACGGGAACGGGTGCCCCTTGTCGATCGCGAGCGGCGTGAGCACCGGAAACACGCGTTCCTCGAAGTAGCGCCGCATCGCGCGCATCGTGTCGACGTCGAGCTGGTCGTAGGCGAGGATGCGGATGCCGTGCCGCTGCAGCGCGGGGAACAGCTCGTTCTCCAGGCAGTCGGTCATGCGCGCGAGCGAGGTGCGCAGCCGCGCGCTGACCAGGTCCAGCTGCTCCTCCGGCGTCCGGCCGTCATCGGAGCGCTTGTGCACCTCCGCGGCCAGCTGCTGCATCAGGCCGGCGATGCGGATCATGAAGAACTCGTCGAGGTTCGTCCCGTAGATCGCGATGAACTTGAGCCGCTCCAGCAGCGGGTTGCGATCGTCGAGCGCCTCCTCCAGCACGCGGTCGTTGAACTCCAGCCACGAAGTCTCACGGTTGATGTAGAGCGACGGATCGTCGAGCGGGAGGACAGGTGTAAGCGCCGGGCGGAGCTCGGAGCGCACCTGCGAACCGGAGAGCATGATCTCGGACGGGTTCGTCGCGTGAGCGCGGACTTCATGGGGCACGTCGCGACGCACGCCGCGTTGGCGGGTGCCGCGCTCGCGATCGCCGCGGCGATCGGCATCCCGCTGGCCGCGCTCGCGGCCGACCGGGCGCTGCCGCGCGGAACGCTGCTGGCGCTCGCCGGCGGCTTCCGCGTCGTGCCCTCGCTCGCCGTGCTCACGCTCGCGCTGCCGCTGCTGGGCCTGGGGTTCCGCCCCGCGCTGCTCGCGCTCGTCGTGCTCGCGCTGCCGCCGATCCTCATCAACACCGACGTCGGGCTGCGGTCGGTCGCCACCGGCGTCCTGGAAGCGGCGCGCGGTACCGGGATGACGCGCCGGCAGGTGGGGCTGCGCGTGCGCTGGCCGCTCGCGCTGCCGGTCGTCGCCGTCGGCGTGCGCACCGCGGCGGTGGAGGTGATCGCGTCGGCGACACTGGCCGCGTTCATCGGCGCGGGCGGCCTCGGCGACTACATCGTCGGCGGACTGCAGACCTCGAACCCTCCCGAGCTGCTGCTCGGCGCGGTATCCGTCGCCGCGATGGCGCTCCTCGCGGACGCGGCGCTCGGCCTCGCAGAACGGCGCCTGCGCGTCGAAGGCGGACGGTGAGCATGCGGCTGACGCGTGCGAGCGCGCTCGCGCTTCTCGGTGCCGCACCGGCGCTCGCATCGTGCGGCAAGCGCGACACGGTGACGGTTGGCTCGAAGAACTTCACCGAAGAGCTGATCATCGGCGAGCTGTACGCGCAGGTGCTCGAAAAAGCCGGCCTCGCGGTCACGCGCAAGCTGAGCCTCGGCACGACCGACATCGCGATGGCCGCGCTCGGACGCGGCGAGATCGACCTCTATCCCGAATACACGGGCACCGCGCTGTTGAACGTGCTGCACCAGCCGCCGATCAGCGATCCCAAGCGCGCGTACGCCGTCGTGAAGGACGCGTACGCCAAGCGCTATCACCTCACGTGGCTCGATCCGGCGCCGATGAACGACACGCAGGCCCTCGCGACGACGCAGGCGATCGCGGGCCGCTGGGCGCTCGGGAAGCTCAGCGATCTCGCTCCGAAAGCCGGGGAGTTTCGGCTCGGCGCGGTGCCCGAGTTCCTCACGCGCGCCGACGGACTGCCGGGTCTGCAGAAAGCGTACGGCGGGTTCAAGTTCAAGCAGACGAAGATCGTCGACAACGGCCTGAAGTACCGCGCGCTCGAGCACGGCGACGTCGACGTCATCATCGCCTTCTCGACGGAAGGGCAGCTCAAGGCCGACAACCTCATCGTGCTCGAGGACGACAAGCATCTCTTTCCGTCGTACGCGGTCGCGCCCGTCGTGCGCGCGCCGCTGCTCGCGGCGAAGCCGGCGCTCGCGCCGGCGCTGAACAAGCTCGCGCCGCTGCTGACGAACGACACGATGCAGAACCTGAACCTGCAGGTCGACGGACCGCAGAAGCGCGAGCCGGCCGACGTGGCGCGTGACTTCCTCGCCGGCGCCGGACTCGGCTGAGCACGCGCGCGGCGCGCGCGTCGAGCTGCGCGCCGTCGGCGTCCGCTACGCGAACGCGCCGGCGGCGGCCGTCCACGACGTCACGTTGACGATCGAGCCCGGGGAGCTCACCGTCCTGCTCGGCCCGTCGGGTTGCGGCAAGAGCACGCTCCTGCGAACGATCAACCGGCTCGTCGAGCCGACCTCGGGCACCGTGCTGATCGACGGCGGCGATGTGCTCGCGCGCGATCCCGATGAGCTGCGCCGCGAGATCGGCTACGTGATCCAGGCGGTCGGGCTCTTTCCGCACTACACCGTCGCGCAGAACGTCGCGGTCGTCCCGCGGCTGCTCGGGTGGGACGACGCGCGCATCGCCGCGCGCGTCGACGAACTGCTCGGGCTCGTGAGCCTCGACCCCGCGCGCTATCGCGACCGCTGGCCGCGCGAGCTCTCCGGCGGCGAGGCGCAGCGGGTCGGCGTCGCGCGCGCGCTCGCCGCGCGGCCGCACCTTCTGCTCATGGACGAGCCGTTCGCCGCGGTCGACGCGATCGTGCGCGCCTCGCTGCAGGACGAGATCGCGCGCGTGCATCGCGAGCTGGGCACGACGATCGTCTTCGTGACGCACGACGTCGACGAAGCGCTGCGGCTCGCCGACCGGATCGTCGTGATGAGCGCGGGCCGGGTCGTGCAGGCCGGCGCGCCCGCCGCGATCCTCGAGCAGCCCGCCGGCGATTTCGTGCGCGCGCTCGTCGGCGTCGACGCACAGACGCGGCGCCTCGCGCTCGAGCGTCCGCTGATCGAGCGGTGAGCTATCTGCTCGCGCATCCGGACCGCGTCGCGCTGCTGCTCGCGCAGCACGTCGCACTCGCCGGCGGCGCGCTCGCCATCGCACTGCTGATCGCCGTCCCGCTCGGCGTCGCCGCCGCGCGGTACGCTCGCGCGCGCGCCGCGATCCTCGGCGTTACCGGGGCGATCTACACGATCCCGAGCCTCGCGCTGCTGGCGCTGCTCGTCGCGGTGCTCGGCCTGGGGCCGCTCACGGCGATCGTCGCGCTCGTCGCGTACGCGCAGATGGTGCTCATTCGCGGCGTCGTCGCCGGACTGCGCGGGGTCGACCCGGCGCTCGTCGACGCGGCGCGCGGCCTCGGGCTGACGGCCCGGCAGACGCTGCTGCGTGTCGAGATCCCGGCCGCACTGCCGGTGATCCTCGGCGGCGTGCGCGTCGCGGCGGTCAGCCTCGTCGCGCTCGCGACGATCGCCGCGTGGATCGACGCGGGCGGCCTCGGCGTGCTGTTGTTCGAGGGCATGAACAGCGACAACCCGGCGAAGATCGTCGCGGGCGCGCTCGCCGCCGCGGCGCTGGCGATCGTCGCGGACGTCGCGCTGCGCGGCGCGGAACGCACGGTGCGCCGCTGAACGCGGCCGTCACAAACCGCACGTTCGTGCGCGCGAATGCGCGCGATGACGGCGTTTCAGCTACCGCACGCTGAGCAGCGAGAGTGCATACCGTCCGGCGGCGTCCGTGTACGTGCTCAGCTCGTCGAAGCCGGCGCCGTGCACGATCGCGAGGAGGTCCTCGCGCGCGAACTTGTACGACGACTCGGTGTGGATCGCTTCACCGGCCTCGAACGGCACGGTGATGCCCGCTGCGGCGATCCGCACGCGCTGCGCGCGCTCGCTGAGGAGGAACGACTCGACGGCACCGGTCGACTCGTTCCAGCGCGCCTCGAAGCGGAACGCGCCGAGGTCGAAGTCGCCGCCGAGCTCGCGGTTGACGCGCGCGAGGAGGTTCTTGTTGAAGGCCGCCGTGACGCCGGTGGGATCGTCGTACGCGAGCTCGAGGATCGAGGGATCCTTCTTGAGATCGTAGCCGATCAGCAGCGCGTCGCCGCGGCGCAGCGCCGAGGCCAGCAGCCGCAGCAGCTCGCGCGCGTCGTCGGGCTCGAAGTTCCCGACGTTCGAGCCCAGGAAGAGCGCCAGCGCGCGCTCGCGCACGTCGAGCCGCTTCGTCCGCAGCAAGGGAAAGTAGTCGCCCGCGTACGCTTCGATGCGCAGCGCGGGATATGCGCCCGCGAGCGCGAGCGCCGACTCGGTGAGCGCATCGCCGGAGATGTCGACCGGACGGTACGTGAGCGACGGCTGCCGTTCCAGCACCGCGTCGATCAGCAGGCGCGTCTTGACCGCGCTGCCGCTGCCGAGCTCGACGAGCTCGAGCGGACCGCGCAGCCGTCCCGCGATCTCGCGGCCGTACGTCGCGAGCAGATCGCGCTCGACCCGCGTCAGGTAGTATTCCGGCAGGCGCGTGATCGCCTCGAACAGCGCCGACCCGAGATCGTCGTAGAAGTACTTCGCGGCGAGCCGGTACGGACGTGCGCCGAGCCCGGCGCGCACGTCTTCCGCGAAGGTCGCCGCGCGCGCGGGATTCGGGTCGCGGTGAAGCGCGATCCGGTCGGAAAACTCGGCCGCGGCACGCTGCGGGAAAGCGGGGGAGTCTCTCACGGTTCTCCACCGAACGCGGCTGCGGACCGGATGGTTTCCGGGCCGGCGAGCCGAGCTCGGACGGTGCTATACCCGGCTCGGCGAGGGCTTACCGCCCGACGATCCGCGACCACCGCGTGCGCACGTCGGCGATGTATTCGAGCGTCTCCGCGTACGGCGGCACGCCGCCGTAGCGGGCGACCGCCAGCGGCCCGGCGTCGTAGGCGGCGAGCGCGAGCGCGTACGGGTCCTCGCCGGCGCGTCGGCGGTACGTCGCGACGTACGACGCGAGCAGCCGCGCCGAGCCGGGGATCGCCGATGCCGGCGCCCACGGATCCACGCCGTACGCGTCGGCGGTCGGCACGGTGAACTGCGCGATGCCGACGGCTCCCGCCGGCGAGACGGCGTCCGGATCGAACGCCGACTCCTGCAGCAGCGTCGCCGCGAAGAAGGCCGGCGGAAGCCCGTTCGCGCGCGCGGCGTCGACGGCGGTGGTTGCTAGAAGCAACGCGTCGACCGCATCGATCCGCGGGTTCGCGCGCATCGCCTCGCGGGCGACTTTGATCGCAACGGGCGCGGTCCGGCCGGCATCCATGCACAGCCGGAGCCCTCGCATAACGGGCGCGGCAGGGGGTATATGCCACGACAGCGCGGCGTCGCGCACCCCGTCGATCCGGATGCCTGCTGCTACCGTGAGGGCGCTTGCCACGAACGCGGACGCGAGAGGGATTCCACCGGTCGGGAGCAATCCGCCGTTAGTCCTCATCTCGCACAAGGATCACCGTGAACACGATCTCGTTGGGCTCGCCCCTCGTCTCAGGGATCGCGGCGACGTTCATCGTCTTGCTCGTCGGGGATTTCGCGTCGACGTTCTTCTATCACGTGCCGCAGCACGCGTGGGGGAAGCTGCACCTGCGCACGCACCACGACCGCAGGCGGTCGTACTGGGATCACGCGGTGCTCTCGCGCGATCCCGCAGTCCTGCTCGACGGCTTCCTCGGTGCCGTGCCGTACATCGTTCTCGCGGCCGCGTGCTGCGCGATCTCGGTCCCCGGCGCCCTGCTCGGGCTCGTGCTGGGGCAGCTCCACGTCTGGTGGCGGCATACGACGGAGCTGGGTTGGCGGACACCGGCCTGGGCCGTCGGCCTCGCGCGTGTCCTGCAGATCGTGCTGCCCGAAGACCACGATGGCCATCACCGCAATCCGGAGATCGAGTTCGGCGACATCTTCCGCTTCTACGACGCGCCGGCGCGCGCGTTCATCGTGTACTGCCGCGCGCTGGATCCGAAACGCCGCACCGCGGCGCTTCGCCGCGCCGCGATCGCGCGGCGGCGTGAGGCCGCGGCCGGTATGAAGCGTCGCAAGATGATCACGCAGAAAAGCTGAGGCTCGATTGACGAAACGCGTCCTCTTTCTGATCTCGGACACGGGTGGCGGACACCGTGCCGGAGCGCAGGCCGTCGGTGCGGCGCTCGACGAGATCGACGGAGCGACGCGCTTCGAGTGGCGCATCGACGACATCGCCACCCACTGCACGTTTCCGCTCTCCAAGCTGGGGCCGGCATATAGCGCGGCCCTTCGCTATGCACCGCCGATCTACGGCGCGCTGTACCACGCGACGAACGGGCGGCGCCGCTACAAGACGATCGTGCGCTTCTGCGAGCCGCTCTACCGCGAGCGGCTGCGCGAGGTGTTCACGCAGTACCAGCCGGACGTGATCGTCTCGGTGCACCCCCTCCTGAACCACGCGGCGCTGCGCGCGCGCGCGGACGCCGGGATGCAGCACATCCCGATCGTCACCGTGATCACCGACCTCGGCCGCGTGCACGAAGGGTGGCTGCTCCCGGAGGCGGACCTCACCGTCGTTCCCGCGCACGAGGTCTACCAGCGCGCGATCGAGCGCGGCGTTCCGCCGGAGCGGCTGCGCCTGCTCGGGCATCCGATCCATCCGCGGTTCGAGGACGTCTCCGGCTCGAAGGCCGAGATTCGCAAGAAGCTCGGATTGCCGGAAGCGGCGACGATCGCGCTGCTGATGGCGGGCGGCGAAGGCGGCGGCAAGCTGCTGCCGACCACGCTCGGGCTCGCGCGCGCGGGACTCGACTTCCACCTCGTCGTCGTCACGGGCCGCAATGCGGCGCTCAAGGCGAAGCTCGAAGAGCTCGCGCCGTCGCTGCCGACGCCGATGACGGTGCTCGGCTTCCGCAACGACGTTCCCGAGCTGATGCGCGCCGCCGACCTGCTCGTCACGAAGGCGGGACCGGGGACGATCGCGGAAGCGTCGGTCGCGGAAGTGCCGGTCGTCGTGTACGACTACGTGCCGGGCCAGGAGCGCGGCAACCTCGACTACGTGCGCACCAACGGCATCGGCGTCGTCGCGCTGTCGACGGCCGAGGTCATCTCGTCCGTCGCGCGCATCGTGCACAACCAAGAGCGCCTCGCGAAGATGCGCTTCCGGCAAACCGCGATCGCGCCGCGCGGTTCGTCACGCCGCATCGCCGAGCTCATCGCGCAGATCGCCATCACCGGGCGCCGCCCGGCGATCCCCGCCGCCGGATGAGCCGCTTCCGCTACGCGGAAGCCGTCGCGTTTCGCCTGCGGCGAGTCCGCCCGAAGGAGTTGGTATGACGATCGACGTTCCGCGGGACGTCGCCGACGAAGTCGTGGCGACGCGCCGCGACCTGCACGAGCATCCGGAGCTCGGCTTCGAGGAGCACCGCACGGCGGCGCTGGTCGCGGCGCGGCTGCGCGAGCTGGGGCTCGAGGTGCACGAGGGGATCGGCCGGACGGGCGTCGTCGGCGTGCTGCGCGGCACGCGGCCCGGGCGAACGATCATGCTGCGCGCCGACATGGACGCGCTGCCGATCGACGAGGAGAACGACGTGCCGTACCGCAGCGGCACGCCGCAGACGATGCACGCGTGCGGACACGACGGGCACGTCGCGATGCTGCTCGGCGCGGCGCGCATCGTGACGGGCCGCAAGGACGAGGTCGCGGGCACGGTCTGCTTTCTGTTCCAGCCGGCCGAGGAAGGCAAAGGCGGCGCGAAGGCGATGGTCGCCGACGGCGTGCTGGAGCGCTTCGGCATCGAGCGCGCGTACGGGCTGCACCTCGCGTCCGCGCATCCCGCGGGACAGGTCGGGCTGCGCGAGGGCGCGTTCTACGCGTCGAGCGACTCGATCGAGATCACGATCGAAGGCAAAGGCGGCCACGGCGCGTCGCCGCATCTCTCGATCGACCCCGTCTACGTCGCGGCGCAGTTCGTCGTCGCGGTGCAGCAAGTCGTCTCGCGCAACGTCGACCCGATCGAGCCCGCCGTCGTGACGATCGGCGCGATCCGCGGCGGCACGACGCACAACGTGATCCCGAGCCGCGTGCGCCTGCTCGGCACCGTGCGCGCGTTCGACGCCGAGGTGCGCGCGAAGATGGCGGAGCGCATCGAGCGCGTGCTGCGCGGCGTGTGCGAATCGAGCGGCGCGACGTACGCGTTCGAGTACCTCTGGCGCTACCCCGTGACGACGAACGATGCCGTGCAGACGCAGTACGTGCGCGCGCTGGCGGAGCGCGCGGTGGGCGCCGACCGCGTCGCCGACGTGCCGAAGCTCATGGGCGCCGAGGACTTCTCGTTCTTCGCAGAGCGCGTGCCGGCGTGCTTCTTCACGATCGGCAGCAACGGCGGCGAGCGCAGCGCGTTCCCGCACCACCACGCGCGGTTCGACGTCGATGAGTCCGCGCTCGCGACCGGCGTCGCCATGATGACGGCGCTGGCGCTGGACGCTCCGGCCGCCGCTCCCTAGACGGTCGCGGCCGCCGCCGGCGGCGCGGCGGGTGCCGGAATCGACGCGATCAGGCCGCCGCGCATCGCGGCGGTCGCGGCGCCGACCGCCCCGGCGTCGTTGCCGAGCGTCGCGCGGACGATCCGCGTCGTGCCGCGCGGCACCATCGTCGTACGCCTCTCGACCAGCGGACGAACGCGGTCGAGCAGAAAGTCGCCCGCGCTCGACACGCCTCCGCCCAGCGCGATCACCTCGGGGTTCACGAACGCGATCACGTTGGAGAGCCCGATCGCAAGGTCGTCGCAGAACGCTTCCCACGCGGCGCTCGCGTGCGGGTCGCCGGCCTGCGCGGCCTTGCGGATGCGCTTCGATCCGAGCCGCTCGCGCCACGGACGGTCGTCGCCCTTGTCCTTGTCCTTCTCTTTCACGGGCGGGTCGAGCAGCGCGCTCCGCGGGAACGACGGCGCCACGCGAAAGGCGTGCCGGAGCAGTCCGGTGCCGGAGGCCTGCGCCTCGAAGCACCCGATCTTGCCGCACCCGCAGACGAAGCCGCCGTCCGGGCGGATCGTGTGATGGCCGATCTCGCCGGCGCCCATCTGAAAGCCGAGCACGACCGCGCCGCCCGCGACGATGCCCCCGCCGATCCCCGTCCCCAGCGTGAGCAGCACGAACTCGCGCGTGCCGCGCCCGACGCCGTGCACGTACTCGCCGAGCGTCGCGCAGCGCGCGTCGTTGCCGACGAACACCGTCATCCCCGGGAACTCCTCGCGGACGCGCGCGCCGAGCGCGACGTCCTGCCAGCCGAAGTTCGGCGAGTAGCGGATCGTGCCGGTCTCCGGATCGATGTTGCCGGGCGAGCCGATCCCGATCCCGACGACGTCGAGCTTCGTGCTGTCGATCGCCTTGCGCACGAGCGCCGCGAGCGCGTCGACGACGACCGGCGCCGCGCGGTCGGTGATGTCGTGCTCGAACGTGTCGTGCATGTTTCCCGCGTCGTCGACGACGGTCGCCATGACGTGCGAGCCGCCGAGGTCGACGCCGATCGCGGCGCGCCCGCGCGGGCTCACGTGCGCGCCCCCGCGGGGGTCGCCGGGACCGGCACGACGTTGGCCGGATCGTCGTAGCGTGAGAACGTCAGCGTCATCCCCTCGTTGGAGCAGTCGTTGATGCGGTAGGTCTTCTTGTCGAAGGTGCACACGAGGTGCTGGTCCTTTTGCGGGCCGGACGCGGTGGTCCGGAACCGGCCCCACACCCGGCTGCCGATCAGCTTGTCGGGCATCAGCTGCTCGACGGGAACGTCGTTCAGCTGCGCCTCGGCCGCGAGCACCTCGGGCGGCGGCTGCGTCTTCCGGTACGTCTTGCCGTCCGCGCTGACGTACGCGGTGCTGCCGATCAGGATCACGTCGAACGTCGTGCCGCCGTACGAGAGCACGCTGCGGTACCGGTCCGGCGCGACGAACGTCATCGTCACCGTGAAGCCGGTCGCCGCGTTGGTCGTGACGACGTACGACCGCGCCCAGTGCATCGCCGCCTCGACCCGCTCGCGCACGTCGGTGAGCTCGTCCGCGGCTGCGGCGAGCGGCAGCGCGGCGGGCAAGGCGAGCAGCACGGCGGCGACCCAACGCTTCATCGCACCCGGCTTCTGCGATGCGCCGGGTTCGTCCGCCGTCCGCCCCGAAGAAGCGGGCCCATGCAAGAGACGATCGATCTCATCGCGCACCGCGAGCTGCGGAACCTGCAGCGCTTCACGCGCGAGAGCGGACAGCCGACGAAGCTCACCGATCTCGACCTCGAGCCGATGACGTCGGTGCAGTCGATGGAGATCGACGAAGAGCACATCACGATCACCTACAACAAGGTGACGAAGCGGCGCTACAACGCGAATGAGATCACGCACAAGGAGTGGGTGTACAAGTACAACGACGACCCCGAGTTCGTCGAGGCGCTGCGGCGCGTCGTCGATCTCGCGCGCAAGCACCAGTACGACCTGCCGGACAACGTCACGTGCCCGCCGGGCTGCGCGGAGTGCTGCAACGGTTATGAGCCGTTCGTCAACCAGAGCGACGTGCAGCGCATCGCCGACCATCTCGGGATGACGTACGACGAGGTCATGGAGGAGTACGTCGTCAAGCGCGACTCGTGGGACGGCTACAGCGTCGGCTGGCTGCGCAAGGTCGACGAGAAGGGCGCGTACAGCACCGACGCGGCGCACAAATGCGTCTTCCTGATGGGCCCGAGGTCGGGACGGTACTACTGCGGGATCTACGAGGCGCGCCCGCACGATTGCGGCGCGTTCACCCCCATCGGGTGCGACGACGTCGACACCGATCTGTCGCACGGCGGCGCATACAAGACGGGCAAGCCGTTCGAGCCGCGCCACCGCCGCTCGACGAGCGGCAACGGGCGCTCGGGCCCGATGAACGGACGACCGAAACGGTGAGGGCGCCCGCGGCGACGCGGACGTACGATGCGATCGTCATCGGCGGCGGGCACAACGGGCTCGTCGCCGCGTGCTATCTGGCGCGCGCGAAGCGCCGCGTGCTGGTCCTCGAACGGCGCGCGGTCGTCGGCGGCGCGTGCGTCACCGAGGAAACCTTCCCGGGCTTCAAGGTGTCGACGGCGGCCTACGTCAACAGCCTGTTCCGTCCCGAGATCGTGCGCGATCTGCGCCTGCGCGACTACGGCTTCGAGCTGATCGAGCGGCACCCGTCGTCCTTCTCGCCGTTCGAGGACGGCCGCTACCTCATGCTCGGAGCGGATGAAGCGCGGAACGCGCGCGAGATCGCGAAGTTCAGCGCGCGCGACGCCGAGCGTTATCCGCGCTACGTCGCGATGCTGGAGCGCGTCGCGGGCGCGATCGAGCCGACGCTGCTGCAGACGCCGCCGAACGCGGTGCATCCCGGGGCCGGCGACGTCATCGCGTTCGGACGCCTCGGCCTCGCGATGAAGCGCCTCGGAGGCACGATGGGCGAGGCGCTCGAGATCCTCACCGGCGCGGCGCGCCCGATCCTCGACCGCTGGTTCGAGTCGGAGCAGCTCAAAGCGACGCTCGCGACCGACGCGATCATCGGCGCGTTCGCGTCGCCCTCGATGCCCGGCACGGCGTACGTGCTCTTTCACCACGTGATGGGCGAGACGAACGGCGCGCGCGGCGTCTGGAGCTACGTGCGCGGCGGAATGGGCGGCCTCACGCAGGCGCTCGCGCGCGCGGCCGCCGACCTCGGCGTCGAGATTCGAACCGAGGCCGAAGTGCGCCGGATCGTCGTCGAGCGCGGTGCCGCGGCGGGCGTCGTGCTCGCGAACGGTGACGAAGTCCGCGCGCGCAACATCGCGAGCGGCGTCGACTGCCGGCTCACGTTCGAAACGTTTCTCGAGCCGGGCACGCTCCCCGGCGACTTCCTCGCGGAGATCCGTCGCATCGACTATGCCAGCGCGTCGGCGAAGGTCAACGTCGCGCTCGACGCGCTGCCGAACTTCACCGCATGTCCGGGAAGCGCGCCCGGCCCGCAGCATCACGGCACGATCCACCTCTGTCCGGATCAGGACTACATCGAGCGCGGGTTCGACGATGCGAAGTACGGGCGGCCCTCGGCGGAGCCGATCGTGGAGTGCACGATCCCCTCGTCGCTGGATTCCGACGGTCGCGCCGCCCGGCAAGCACGTGATGTCGATGTTCTGCCAGTACGCGCCCTACGCGCTCGCGGACGGCGAATGGGACGACGCCGCGAAGAGCGCGTTCGCCGATCGCTGCTTCGCCGTGATCGAGCGGTACGCGCCCGGATTCACGGCGTCGGTGATCGGCCGCCAGGTCCTCAGCCCGCCGGACATCGAGGCGACGTTCGGATTGACCGGCGGCAACATCTTCCAGGGCGCGATGTCGCTGAACAAGCTGTTCGCGTTCCGCCCCGCACCGGGGTATGCGAACTACCACACGCCGGTGAAGCACCTCTACCTGTGCGGCTCGGCGGCGCACCCGGGCGGCGGCGTGATGGGTGCGCCGGGCATGAACGCGGCGCGCGAGATGCTGCGAACCATGAAGAAAGCCTGAACGACCGACGGAAAGGCAGCGGCCGGGAGCACGCCTAAACCGGCGTCAGGAGGGCAACCGATGGTGAAACAATTCCTGGTGCCGATCGGGATCGGCGCGGCGCTCGTGCTGACGGCGACCGCACAGACGATGGCGCCGATGACGGGCGGAGCGATGACGTCCGCGGCCGGCGACAAAGCGCCGATGCAGATCCGGCTCACGGCGTTGAACAACTCGGGCGAAACCGGCACGGCGACGTTGATGAACGGCGCGAAAGGCTTGATCGTCAAAGTGCGCATGACCGGCGGCGAGAAGGACGTCGACCAGCCGGCGCACATTCACAAGGGCACGTGCGAGAAGCTCGATCCGAAACCGACCTACCCGCTCAAGACGGTTCACGACGGAGAGTCCGAGACGACCATCGAAGGCGTGACGATCGCGCAGCTCGAGAAATCGCCGTTCGCGATCAACGTCCACAAGTCGACCAAGGAAATCCCCGTCTATGTCGCCTGCGGGAACATCGTCGCGCCCAAGTAGCCAACCCGCGTTCAACGAGGGCGTCGCGCCCAGCGCGGCGCCCTCGCGTTTCGGAGCACCGTCGCTCGACGAGATGCCCGACGACATCCGCGCGATCTGTGAGGAGTCGCGCGCGAAGATCGGCTTCGTGCCGAACGTCTTCCTCGCGTACGCCAAGCGTCCCGAGCACTTCCGTGCGTTCATGCACTACCACGACCTGCTGATGCGCGGCCCGAGCGGCCTCTCGCGTGCTGAGCGCGAGGCGATCGTCGTCGCGGTCTCCGCCGAGAACGACTGCCTCTACTGCGTGACGGCGCACGGCGCGGCGCTGCGCATCCTCGGCAAGGAGCCGATCGTCGCGGACCAGATCGCGACGAACTGGCGCACCGCCGATCTCACGCCGCGGCTGCGCGCGATCCTGACGTTCGCGTCGCGCGCGAACGAGCGCGGCTTCGCGGCGAGCGACAAGGAGCTCGCGGAGCTCAAAGCCGTTGGCCTGAGCGACGAGGACGCGTGGGACATCGCGTCGGTGGCGGCGTTCTTCGGGTTCTCGAACCGCATGGCGGGCCTGCTGGACATGCGCCCCAACCCGCAGTTCTACGAGATGGGCCGAGGTCGCACGGCCCCAGGCTAGAGACGCGTGGTCAGCGACCACTCCGTCGTCGCCGGTCCGATGCGTGAGAGCGCGTACGCGGTCAGCGCCAGCAAGGGTTCGACGCCGGCGTGCCGGTCCGCGTTGAGCTCGGCCCGGACGAGCCGTGCTCCCTCTTCGTCGAGCGACGCGAGAAGCGTGAGCGTGCGATGCGGTTTCGGGTGCCATATGCCGGCCGCCCCGAAGAGCGCCTCCGTGGCGACGCGAACGGCGCACGCGCGAATGAACGACCGGTCGTCCGCACTCGGAGCAGCCTGCACTTTCTTCTCGAGCGTTCGCAAACGAAGCGCGTACGCGGAGGCGGTGAAGGCGTCGAGCGGCGGACGCTGCAGGGGCAGCGCCGCACGGGCTGCACGCACGATCAACACCAGAGCGGCGTCATCGCCGTCGACGACCCGCCCGGACGCCAGGCGTTCCACCATGAACGGGTCGCGTTTGAGCGTTTGCTCGAGGAACCAGCGCGGATGGATCATCAGGTCGACTTGAAATCCGTTGCTCAGAAACCCGCGCCCGATCGCGTACGGAGCTTCGACCACGCCGTGCAGATCGAGATCGCTGGCGTCGTGCGCCGTCGCCGTGGCGTACGAGCCGACGAGCAGCAAGCCTCGATAGGCGATCCCGAACTCGGCGCGGAGATTCGACGCGATCTCCGCGATCGTCGCGACGACTATCTCGGGCGCGTAGGAATCATTCGTCCCGTTCGATGACGGCATTGTCGAGATCGCGCGGCTCCAAAGGTTCGAATGCGAGCAGTCCGTCGGCAACCAAAGCCTGCATCACGGTGGCGGCGTCCGGGCGGGACAGCTCGAACGCCATCGCAAGGGCCTCGGCCGAGGTCGACTCGACCGTCGCGACGGCGCGCACGACCTGCGCGACACGCGCGGCTTCGACGCCGGGAACCCTCAACGCTTCAGCACTCTTCAAAGAGAGCGCGTCGCCTCGAGCATCCGGCGCGCTTCATCGCAGGAGGCGCTGACGATGGAACCCGCAACGTCGCTCCACAACGTGAAGTCGCGATCCGTGCGCAACGCGACGATCGCTTCGCGCAGCGCGGCTTCGCGCTCGAACTGGGCGCGAGCGGAGAGCAAGAGGGGGGTCTTCGTCAGCCCGGCCGATCGGCACCACGCGGCGAACGCCACGCGGGCCACGCGGCCGTTCCCATCCATGAACGGATGGACCTCGTACAGCCACGTCAGTGCGGCGAGCGGACCGGCGAGGGTCTTCGCCGAGAATCGCGGCAGCTGGTCGAGCAGCCCGCGCACGTCGCCGGGCGGCGGAGGTATCGCAAAGGCCCCGGCCGGCGAGTCGCTTCCGGGCGACGACAGCCAGTTTTGGCGCATCCGCACCGACTCGCCGCCGACGACGGCAGCATGGAAGTCGCACACGGTCTCGGCGTCGTACGGGTCACGATCGAGAGCGAGCGCGGCCAACGCTCCGTCGATGAAACCGCGCGCTCTCGGCATCATGGGAAGCCGTTCGGCATGCGGAACGTACGCGACCGGCGTGAAATCATCCAGCGGATGCCGCCAGCCCGACAGACGCAGGGCGCGCGCGGTGCGCGAAAGCAGCCGCAACGACACCACGTCGCAGAGCGGGTCGTTCGCCAGCACCGTCGTCGTCTCGAGGAGATCGCGCTGCGCTTCGGCGAGACGTCCCGCGGGGGCGCTCTGAGCGTAGCGGACGTAGGCGTCCGCGTCGGTGAATGTCGTTTGCTCGATTGCGTCCCTCATTTCGATCCGAATGACTTTGCCACGCGCACGGCGACGATCGCAATTCGGGTCGACACCGCGACGATGAGCACGACGATCCCCGCGTGCGGCCGTCCAGCGAGGATGAGGACGAAGGCGACGGCGATCGCGATGTCGGCGCCGCGCTGAAGCGCCGTCCCTCGAAGCGCCGCGCGAGCGAGCGCGGCGGCGATCACTGCGAACGCAATGATCGCCACCGGCCACGGCACGCTCGCCACGACGGTCGACACGACCGCGGGGTCAGACTCCCGCTGCGGAGCAGGTCGAATACGCCGCGCTGATCGCCTGCGCGAGCACGTACACCGCGAAGGCGGTGACCGCCGCTTGAAACAGCGTCGCAAGCCACGCTTCGATCGCGAGCGTGCCGCCGCTGACCACCGACACGAAGGTGGCGACTTGCGCGGACGTCAGCAGGCCCGCGAGCAGCGCTTCGACCGTCGCGGCTCCGAAGACGACGAGGATCGCATCCAGGATGCAATCGACGAGCGGATTGCCCGTAAAGCCGCCGCCGCCGCCGCCTCCTCCGCCGCCCGTGTTCTCGGGACCACCGTTCGTCACGACCAGGTATTCGTTGCAGTTCGTGTTCGACGCGAGAATGTTGCCCTGACTGTCGACGACGGCGGCCGTATAGCAAGTCGTGACGTAATAGTCCTGGATCTTCCGTGCGGCGGACTCGGCAAGCTGCCGTCGAACGAACGCGTCGTACTTCACCGCGCGTTGCGCGAACGAGGCCGAAGATGCCGCCGGACGCGGCCCCACCGCGTTCACCAGGCTGCGAGCGTTTGTGATGATATCGGCGAGCTGCGCCACGGGGATCGTGACGGAACCGCGCGGTCCCGTCGATCCTCCGAGCTTCAGTCCGCCTTGGAGTCCGCTCGGTCCCAGCGCCACTGCAACCAGGTTGTCGCGGCCGTTCGTCGCTTCCGCGCGGCCCAGGCTCGAGTTGAACCGCTGATAGAGTTGCTGTTTCGCGTCCGTATACCACGCGTTCGCCGTAGGCGATGTCGGCAACGGAAGCGCGTGCGACACACCGTCACGCGTGAAGATCGGTGCACCGCTGCGCGCGCCCGCGTGCAACACCAGCGGCGATCCGCCGGACTGCATCGTGACGGAGCCGTCAGCCTGCAGTCCGACGTCGATTTTAAAGTAGTCGTTCGCGAACGACAGCGTGTTCTTGGCGGACTGAGCCGGCAGCGAGGTACCCTGACCGTTGCTGCGCGGCGTGGAACCGATGAGGCTGCTCGCCGCACCGCCGCATCCCGATAACGAGAGAGCACCGGCGGCGAGCAAGAAATCACGCCTGAGAAATTGATCCACGTGACCACCTCTTTGGTCGCAAAGATCGCACACCCACAAAGTCCGGCGCAGTTGGCGGAAACTGCCGCAGCGCAGGCGGACATGCGTACCCCTGTTTTTTGGCCGTCCTCGAAGGACGCGCAGCCTGCTTTGGGCCGCGGGTGGGCGGTTCCTGGTCCACCCCCCCAGGGGAGGATCGCGCCGGCCCGGGAGCCATCCCCACGACGACGATCGCCCGCTCGCTTCAAGATTCAGCGTCCAGCGCTTCGGGCGTCCCGTTACGCGCCGATGCACTGCGCGAACGTCGCCGGGTCGACGTTTCCGCCGCTCACGATAATGCCGACGCGTGCGCCTTGCACGTCGACCCTTCCATGCAGCAGCGCGGCGAGCGCCGACGCTCCGCTCGGCTCGACCACGAGCTTCAGCCGCTCGAACGCGAACCGCATCGCCGCACGAATCTCATCGTCGCTCACCGTGACGACGCCGCTCGCGATGCTGCGGACGATCGGCCACGTCAGCTCGCCCGGCGCCTGCGTCTGCTGCCCGTCCGCGATCGTCTTCGGCACGGGGATCGAGACGATCGTCCCGGCGCGCCACGACTGCACCCAGTCATCGCCGGCCTTCGGCTCGACGCCGTAGACGCGCGCGGCCGGCACGAGCGCCGCCGCGGTCAGGCATGTGCCCGCCAGCAGACCGCCGCCGCCGAGCGGCACCAGCAGCGCGTCGAACGGGCCGGCGTCCTCGACGAGCTCCAGCGCCGCGGTGCCCGCTCCGGCAACGATCGCGGGATGGTCGTACGGCGGGATCACGGTCGCGCCGCGCTCGTGCGCGATGCCCGCGGCGAGCTCGGCGCGGTTGACGCGCGCGCGGTCGTACGTCACGACGCCGGCGCCGTAGCCGCGCGTCGCGGCGAGCTTCGCCGCCGGCGCGTCCTCCGGCATCACGATCGTGGCCGGCGCGCCGAGCAGCCGCGCCGCGAGCGCGACGCCCTGCGCGTGGTTGCCGCTGGAGAACGCGACGACGCCCGCGCGGCGCTCCGCGTCGGTCAGCTGCGCGATCGCGTTGTACGCGCCGCGGATCTTGAAGGCGCCGACGCGCTGCAGGTTCTCGCACTTGAGCGCGACGCGCGCCCCCGTGCGCGCATCGAGCGCGCTCGACGTGACGACCGGCGTGCGGTGCACGACGCCGCGCAGCCGGTCCGCCGCGGCGCGCACGTCGTCGAACGACGCCGCGAACGCCCGCGCCTGCACGCGTTACGACTTCTGCGGCGCGTCGTAGGCGAACTTGAAAATCTTGTCCTGCGGATCGAACTTGATCTTCTCGTGCACCTTGCCGTGCTCGAACGTGATGTCGAACTCGTGCACGCGGTCGCCGTCGTCCTTGGGCGTGTTTTCGTGCACGTTCTTGATCTTGCCGAGCGCGCCCAGTGCGTCCGCCGCGCGGCCGAGCCGTCCACGTCCCATCTCCGCCGCCGTCTCCGAGTTCTCGAGCTTCGTGACGCCCGCGTAATCGTTGTTCTGGACGGCCGCGGTGAAGTCGCGCGCCGTCCGCTCGTAGCGGTTCTCGTGCCCGGAGCACGCGCGGACGAGCAGCACCAGCACGACCACGAAGATCGCCAGCGCGATGATCTGGTTCTGCCGCGCGCGCGCGTTCGGCGTGGTGATCGGCCGAGGCCCGACGGCGGGCGGCGTTGCGTTCATCATGCGGGTATCTCGTGCGCGAGCTGCGGCGTGCCGAACGGATCGAAGGCCAAGCCCGGATTCCACTGCTGCGCGAGGTTCACGCTCCACGTGCTCTCGAACAGCGCGAGCGGGTCGCCGTCCCAGTCCTCGACGAGACGCGCGCTCGAGCCGAGCGTCGCGGACGCGACGTCGCTTTCCACCGCACCGGCCGCCGGCGCGCGGACGCGTCGTGCGGTCGTGTAGGGCAGCGTGTGGAACACGGTCTTCACGTTGTACTCCGACTCCAAGCGATACTTCACGACCTCGAACTGCAGCGCGCCGACCGCGGCGAGGATCGGTTCGGTCCGCGTCTGCCCGTACGGGTAGAACACCTGGATCGCGCCCTCCTCGCGCAGCTGCGCGATGCCCTTCTGGAACGATTTGTAGCTCGCGGCGTCGGTACTCCGCACCAGCGCGAAATGTTCCGGCTCGAAGGCCGGAATGGGCTCGAAGCGCACGGCCCCGCCGTCCGTGAGCGTGTCGCCGATCGCGAAGACGCCCGGGTTCGCGAGGCCGACGACGTCGCCGGCGAACGCGACGTCCACGGACTCGCGCTCGGACGCGAACAGCTTCATCGCGCGCGTCAGGCGCACGTCCTTCCCGCTGCGCACGTTGCTGACGGTCATGTCGCGCTCGAACTTCCCGCTGCACACGCGCACGAACGCGACGCGGTCGCGGTGGCGCGGGTCCATGTTCGCCTGGATCTTGAAGACGAAGCCGCTGAAGCGCTCGCCGGTCGGTTCGACGACGTGCCCCGCCGCGTCGATGCGCGGCGCCGGCGGCGGACCCATGCGCACGAACGCGTCGAGGAAGAGCTCGACGCCGAAGTTCGTCACGGCGCTGCCGAAGAAGACCGGCGTCACGTCGCCGCGGAGCACCGCGGCGACGTCGAACGCGGCGCCGGCGCCCTCGAGCAGCTCGAGCTGATCGAGGAACTCGCGATACGTGCGCTCGTCGACCAGCGCCGCGATCCGCGGATCGCTGCGATCGGTCGTCGTGACGGGCGCGCGCTTCGCGCCGTGCTGCGTCCGCTCGAACACGTGCACTTCGTGCGTCGCGCGATCGTACACGCCGCGGAACGTCTCGCCGTTGCCGAGCGGCCAGTTCATCGGATACGCGCCGATGCCGAGCACGTTCTCGAGCTCGTCGAGCAGCTCGAGCGGATCGCGCGACGGCCGGTCCATCTTGTTGACGAACGTGAAGAGCGGGATGCGCCGCGCACGGCAGATCGCGAACAGCTTCTTCGTCTGCGGCTCGACGCCGCGCGCCGCGTCGATCAGCATGACGGCGGCGTCGGCGGCGAGCAGCGTGCGGTACGTGTCCTCGCCGAAGTCTTGGTGGCCCGGCGTGTCGAGCAGGTTCATCGTGTGCCCGCGGTACGGAAACTGCAGCACGGTCGACGTGATCGAGATCCCGCGCTCGCGCTCGAGCTCCATCCAGTCGGACGTCGCGGCGCGCGCGCGGCGGCGCGCGGCGACCTGGCCGGCGGTGACGATCGCTCCGCCGTACAGCAGCAGCTTCTCGGTCAGGGTCGTCTTGCCGGCGTCGGGGTGCGAGATGATCGCGAACGTCCGCCGCTTGGCGACTTCCTCACGCAGTTCCATGGCGTACGCCGATTCGACGCGCGCCGCTATTGCGACTGCGGAAGCCCTGCCGCCGCGCGGTACACGCGCACGTCCGTGCGTCCGTCGTGCTGGTACACGAGCGTGAGTCCCGCCTTCGCCCGGTACAGGCGTGCGTTCGGCGGCACGCGCAGACGGTCGCCGCCGCGAAACACCCACACGATCGTTGGCGCGCACGTAGACCGCGCAGTCGCCCGCGCGCAGCGTCGTACCCGGCACGATGCGCTCCCGCTTCGGTGGCACGTGGCGTTGCACCAGCGCCGAGGGGCCCTCCACGGAAGAGAACTGGTCGAAGCAATCGGGCAGCGCGCTGAGCACCCAGCCGCCCTGCCCGTCGAAGAACGGCGGCGGCGTCACGACGAACCCCGCGTTCGCGTCACCCGTGGCGGGCCGCGGCGAGAGTCGCGGGGCGGCGTGCGGTTTCCATGCGCCGGCGGCGAGCCGGTGGCCGATGACGATGCTGCCCGCCAAGACGACGAGGACCGTGGCGATCAGGTAGAAACGCCACATCGCGCGAGGATACCACGCCGTGCCGCCGGAAGTCGCACTCCCGCTCGATTCGGAGTTCCCGTCATGTTCATGCTGTCTGCCGATCGTTGCTGCGCTCGCGAGCGATCCGGTTCCCGCACCGGCGGCTTCGCCCGTGCCCGAAAGCAGCCCGGCAGTCACGGCACCGGCGACGGGCGTCGGCGGGCGGCCGACGCCGCTCCGCGAGATCGGCCGCGTGCGCGCACTGCCGGCGTGCGTTCCGATCGTCGCGCACGCGAACGGCGCGATCACCCTCGCGCTCGACAACGATCGCACGATCGCCATCCTTTCGACGAACCTGCACAACGTCAACTACGACGGGCTCAACTGGATGCAGCGCGGCAACGCGCTCGAAGGGCTGATGAGGCAAGCCGCGGCGGTGCGCGAGAACGTCGAAGGCGGGAGACGCCGAGATCAAGCGGCTGCGCGAGCTGGCGAAGGCCTCGCCGGATCCGAAGCGCCAGGCGGAGCTCAAGCAGTTCGCCGACGCGCTCGGCGGCGCAATGAACCGCCAGCAGAAAGCCGCCAACGAGGTGATGCGCGACATCACGATCATCCACGGCCGCGAGGAAGCCGCCGACGCGCGCGCGATCATGGCGCGCGACCTTCCGCCGCCGCTCATCGCCGGCGTCGCTCAGCCGTCGCAGCAGAACGGTCCGGTGCCGCTGCCGAACCCGTACTACAACAAGCAGATGAAAGCGCTCGGCGACGCCATCGACGACCTCACGTTGCCGATCATGGTCGACGAGGGCATCGCGGCCGACCACAGCATCGCGGCGACATCCGGGTGCTGAGGGCGCCGGCGTCGCCGCGCGTTCCGGTAGCGCCGGGGAGCTGCGCATGAGGTCGACCCTCGAACGCGTCGACGGTGTGGCCGGCGCGCCGCACCGCACGGGACTCCTCGCCGCGGTCGAGGACTACTACGAGCTCGCGAAGCCGCGCATCATCATGCTGCTGCTGGTGACGACGCTCGCCGCGATGGCGATGGCCGCGCGCGGGCTGCCGCCGCTCGCGCTGGTGTTCTGGACGCTGCTCGGGGGCGCGCTCTCGGCCGCCTCGGCCGGAGCGTTCAACTGCGTGTGGGATCGCGACATCGATCGCTTGATGGTCCGCACGCGCATGCGCCCCGTCGCGCGCGGCGCGATCTCCGCGCGCGACGCGCTGATCTTCGCCGCGATCGCCCAGATCGTCGGCTTCGGCATTCTGTTCGCGTTCGTGAACCCGCTTGCGGCGTGCCTTTCGCTGGCGGGCAACGCCTACTACGTCGTGGTGTACACGATGTGGCTGAAGCGAGTGACGCCGCTCAACATCGTCATCGGCGGCGCGGCCGGCGCGGTCCCGCCGCTGGTCGGGTGGGCAGCAGTCACCGGGCACCTCGGCTCGCCGGCGTTCGCGCTCTTCGCGGTCATCTTCTTGTGGACGCCGCCGCACTTCTGGGCGCTCTCGCTGATGACGAACACCGACTACGACAAAGCGGGCATTCCGATGCTTCCGAACGTCAAAGGCGTGCCGCGCACGAAGCGCGAGATCGTGCTCTACTCGCTGGTGCTCGTCGGCGTCTCGCTCGCGTTCTTCCCCCTGCACGTGCTCGGTCCGTGCTACGGCGGTTGCGCGCTGATCTTGGGTGCGGTCTTCCTCCGGGGCGCGTGGAAAGTCAACGGCGATCCCACGAAGCGCTATGCGCGCGCCCTCTTCAAGTACTCGCTCGTGTATCTCGCGCTGATGTGCGCGGCGATGGTACTCGATCGCGTTATCCGGCTACCGCACTCGCTCTGACCCGGCCGTGGCCGTCGACGCGCAGACGACCGTAGCCGGTCATCGTCTCGATCGGAGCGCGCTCCCGCTTCTGATCACGCTGGGGCTCGGCGTGTTCGCCGGCGCGCTCGACCTCGGCGTGCTCTCGCCGGCGCTGCCCGCGCTCGGTGCGGCCTTCCACGTCGGACCGCGGAACCTCGCGTGGGTCTTCACGCTCTATCTGCTTGCGAACGTCGTCTCGATACCGGTCGCCACGAAGCTGGCCGACCGCAACGGGCGGCGGCCGGTGTACGTCGCGTGCGTCGCGATCTTCGCGCTCGGCAGCGTCCTCGCGATCGCCGCGCCCTCGTATGCCGTATTTCTCGTCGCCCGGGCGATCCAAGCCGCCGGTGCGGGCGGCATCTTTCCCGTCGCGACGGCGGCGATCGCCGACCGCGTGCCGGTCGAACGCCGGGGGGCCGCGCTCGGGCTCGTCGCGGCCACCTGGGGGCTCGCCGCGATCGTCGGACCCGCGTTCGGCGGCATCGTCACGTTCGCGTTCTCCTGGCACTGGGTGTTCGCGCTCAACGTGCCGCTGGCGATTCTCGTCATCGTTCTGGCTCGGATGTACGTCCCGGCGGGCGCCGCGCACGCGCGCGGACCGCTGGACGTCGCCGGCCTGACGACGCTGGCGCTCGGCTTGCTCGCGACGATGGGCCTGCTCACGCGGCTCTACGCATTCTCCGGCTCCGTGCATGCCGCCGTTGCGTGGGTGATGGTGATCGTCGCGGTGCTCGCGTTCGCGGCGTTCGTCCTCATCGAGCGCCGCGCCGTGCAGCCCGTCATTCCGCCGGGGTTCTTTCGCGACCGTCAGCTGATCGTGACGTACGCGCTCGAAATCCTGATCGGCGCGCTCGAAGGCTCGCTCTTCTTCATCCCCGCGGCGCTCGTCGCCGCGCAGCACCTCTCGTACGCCGCGGGCGGCGGCATCGCCGCGCTCGGCGCCTGCTGCTTCGTTGCGGTGATTCCGCTCTCGGGGCGCGCCCTCGACCGCGTCGGCAGCCGCGTCGTGCTCACCGCCGGAACCCTCCTCACCGCCGCCGGAATGCTGATCTTCGCGCTCGGCTTCGGCTCGCTCGCATTCTCGCTGCTCGCGATGATCGTCGCCGGCACCGGGTTCGGCGCGCTGCTCGGTGCGCCGACGCGCTACATCGTCACGAACCATGTCGGTTCCGAGCAGCGCGCGACCGCGGTCGGACTGCTCTCGATCTTTTTGATCATGGGACAGATCGTCGGCGGCTCGCTCGGCGGCGGCGTCGCCGGCTCGCACGGCGACGACGTCGTCGGATACCGGACCGCCTACTTCGTTTTCGCCGCCGTTGCGCTGGGCGCGACGGCTCTCGCCGCGGCGCTCGCATCACGACGCGCCGAGATCGCGCGAGCGCGGGCTCGGCACGGCGCCTAGCAGCTACACGCTACGGGCGAACAACCGGCGCCCGACGCGATAGGCGAGATAGACCAGCGATCCGACGATCGCGACGAGGACGGCGACATCGGTCAGTCCGCTCGTTCCCGCCACGGCGTTGCCGAATGTCGCGATCGCGGCGGTCTGCAGCCAGAAGTCCGAGCGCACGAGCCAATTGCCGCCCCGCCCGTGCGAGGCGTCGATCTGCGCCAGCACGGCGTCGGGCAGCCAGTCGGCACCGCCGAGGTTCCGCTCGAGGCGGCCGTCCGGACCGATCAGCACCGTGCTCTCCGTGTGGATGATGCCGGCGTCCGGCTCCGGAAACGCGCTGATGCCGAATTGGGCGGCGAAGCGCAGCGTCGGGTCGGCATCGCCGACCACCAAGCTCCAGCGTTTGGGATCCGCGCGGTACGCGGCACCGTAGCGCGCGAGCACCGGCGGCCGGTCGTACGTCGGGTCGAGCGTCACCTCGACCAAGTGGAGAGGCCGCGTTCCGGCAAGGCGCTGCAGCTGCGCGAACTTCGCGCTGATCAGCGGGCACATGCGGGCGTAGGGGCAGCGCGTGTAGATGAACGACAGCACGACATCCTCTCCGCGCAGCTGCGAGAACCGGAACGTCCGTCCGGCCTGATCCACGAACGGCGTCTCCGGCACGGCATCGCCGATCCGCAGCGGCGCGACGCGCGGCATCGAACCCTCGTTGGTCAGCGCTTGGGCCGACGTGCTGCGCACGTGGCTGAGCGTCCACGGCCGGGTGGTCGTGTCGACGTCGGCATCGATCATCGAGCCGGGCGCGATCTGCGCGGCTCGCGCGCGCGGCACGATCCGAAACGGCATCGTCATCGCAGGCATCGAGCCGAACGCGTCGTGCCGGACGATCGCTTCGCCGCTCGATGCGGTCACTTGGAGCACGACGCCGTGCAGCCGCGGTGCCGCGCTTCCGTGCGCGGGCCAAAGCAGCGCGAACGACGCCGCAACGAGCGCGCACAGCGCGCGGCCGACGCAGCTCGGCGCGGTTGCGCGCCCATGCATGGTTCGGGTGCTCACATCGGGCTCGCTCACTTCGGACATCGTCGTCACCGATCTCGTGCGCGCGGGCGTACGATGCTGCGCGTGATACCGGCGGCGGCGCACGACGTCCTGCAAACACCAGGAGGCTCCGCGGCGCCCGGCGAGAAGCGGTTTCGCGTGACGCGTGTGCCGGCGCTGCCTTACGGATGAGGACGTTTCGTGCGCTCGTCATCGCCGGCGCGATCGTGGCGTACGCGCTGGCGATGCTCGGCAGCTGGACGCGCATCAACGCCGCCGGCATGACCTGCCCCGACTGGCCGCTGTGCCACGGTGCCGTCGTCCCCGTGCTTCACGGCGGCGTCGTGCTCGAGTGGACGCACCGGCTGCTCGCCTTCGTCGAAACGTTCGTGGTCGCCGCGGTCGTCGTCTTGGGACTGCGCCGGCGCTCGGCGATCCCGGCGCTGGGCGGCCTGTCGATCGCGCTCGGAGCGGTGTTCGTGCTGCAAGTGATGCTCGGCGGCGTGACGATCTTTCTCGCCAACAGCCCGCTCTCGGTGATGCTGCACTGGGGAACCGCGATGATGCTGATCGCGGTGCTCGCGTCGATCGCCGTCGTCGCGTTCGCGTACGACGCGCGGCGCGACGCGCCGGCGTTCCGCGCCGAGCGCTGGACGAGCCCGCTGATCGTCGCGACGGCGTGCGCGTTCGCGACGATGTGCGCGGGCGCGTACGTGAGCTCGAGCGGCGCGGGTCTCGCGTGTCCGGCGGTCCCCGGCTGCGGCCCCGGGTTTTGGGGTGAGACGGGCCCGCAGGCGCTGCAGATGACGCATCGCGTTCTGGCCGCGACACTCGCGGTGTTTGCCGTCGCGTCCGCGCTGGCGCTTCCGGTTTCGCGGCGCGGCGCGACGACGGCGCTGCGCGTCGCCCTCGTTCTGACCGCGCTGCAGGTCACGCTCGGCGTGCTCAACGTGCTGTGGCTGCTTCCGACGAACCTGCGCGAAGCGCACGCGGCGAATGCCGTCGCGACGTTCCTGGCGTTTCTGATCGCCACGATCTTGGCGTCGCTCGAACGCGGAACGGCGTCGATCGCGGTATCCGAGTCTCGCCGGACAGCGGATCGCGTGCCGGTCTGAAGACGCGCCTCTCGGCTTACACCGTCTCGGCGAAGATCTTTCGCGCGAGCCGCTGCAAGAGCCAGATCGCGGATCCGAATATCACGACGACGATCCCCAGATCTTCGAGGCCCGAGAATCCGGCGACGCGATTGCCGCAGACCGCGACCGCGTCCTTCGACAGCTCGAAGTCGAGCCGTGCGAGCGGGTTCGACGGCAGCGATCCGGCGGCTTGCAGTTTCGCGGTGACGTCGTCGGGACTCCAGCCTGCCTGGTCGATGAAATCGGTGATCTTGCCGGCCGGATCGATCACGACCGTGCGTTCGGTGTGGATCAAGCCGAGGCGCGGGTCTTCGAACGGGTCGAGTCCGAAACGCGCGTCGAAGCCGAGCACCGCCTCCGGATCGCCGGTCCCCAGGGTCCAGCGCGCGCCGTCGGCTCCGAACAACCCGCCGTAGCGTTTCAGCACCGGCGGCCGATCGTACCGCGGATCGAGCGTCATCTCGATGAGATGGTACGGGCCGCCCGCGAGGCGGCGCTGCAGCACCGCGAAGTTGCTCGAGATCGCCGGACACTCTTTGGGATCGCGGCAGCGCGTGTAGATGAAGCTCAGCACGACCGACTTGCCGCGGAAGCGGCGGAAGTCGAACGCGTGCCCGGATTGGTCGACGAAACGCGTCGCCGGCATCGCGTCGCCGATCTTCAAGGGCCGAACGATCCGCACGGCGTTGGGAGCGGGGGCGGGCGGAACGACGCGCACGTCCTCGACGACGTTCCCGTCGTCATCGTCGACGAGCGCGATGATTCGGTCGCCCGGATGCAGCGAGCCCGCGGCGACGTTCGGCGCGAGCGGAAACATCGTCGTGCGCGCGGGTTTCGAGCCGACCGCATCGCAGCGCACGACGATCTCGTGCTTACCGGCGAGCACGCTCAGAACGACGCCGGCGGTGCGAACGGGATGCGCCGACGCGGCTCCCGAGCGAAGCATCGCGACGGCCAGCAAGCCCGAAAGCGCGAACCGGCAAAAGCGATTCATCGCGCTCGCAGTTCGCCTTCGCGGGGACACGCTACCGCCGGAGGAAGCAGGTATTTCGCGGCAAATCGGGGCATAAAAACAGCATGGGCCGGCCCGTGGAGTGCCCAGGCTCGGACGTCGCTCAGCGGGCGTGGACACGCGCCGAGCGCCGCATCGTCCTGCGCGGCTTCTACGGCAGGCTGACGATTGCGATCGAGCCGTTCATCGCCTCGCTCTTCTTCGCTCTCCTACCGATCGGCATGCTGCTGCGCCGGCAGGAAACCGCGCTCTTGCTCACGCCGGTCTTCGGCCTTGCGGCGGTCGCTTTCTTCGCGTATGCGATCGGCTTGATGGTGCCCGCGGCGCGCGCGCTGTTGGAAACGTTCAAGCCGATATATACCGTCGACGGTTACGTCCGGTATCGAACGACGAAGGACGTCGAGGATGTCGAGCCCCATCACCGCGTCGCGGTGCTGACCTCGGAACGGCGCAAGCTGGGCGAGTGGCCTCTGCGCGAACGGCCTGCCGCGATCGGCGACCGCGAACTGTGGCCGGTCTTGGTGGAGTTCAGCGCGTACGGCGGCATTCACAAGATCGACGGGCGCTCGACGGGGGTGCTTCCCGACGAGATTCCGGCGTTCGGCGTCGGCATCGCGCGCGACGCGGAAATCCGCGGCGGCACCTCGCCGTTCGGCTAGGAGTTTGTCGGGGTTCCCCCGACGAACGACGACGGGCGGGTCGGGCGAAGCCCGAACGCGACGGGTCCGGCGTGAGGCTGACCCACCGGATCCTCAGAAGTGCGAGGGCGGCAGCGGAATCTTCACGACGTCCTCGGCGGGCCACACGCGGCCGAACCCCGACGACCCGACGGTGAACGCGCCCTGCATGATCGAAAACACAAGCCCGCCGATGATCATGAGCTTCACGCCGAACGTCGTACCGGCGGACACCGGAAGCGCGCGGCCGCCGTGAGCACCCTCGTGCGATGCGTGAACGGCGCCGTGCGCGGCGTGCGGATCGTGGCTCATCGACGGACCCCCAGGATGTTGACCGCGGCCAGCAGCGCCAACACGCAGCCGAGCGCCATCAGTCCGAGCAAGAGTTTGGTGACCCCCGCGTCGAGTCCGCGCGCCGCCCAATCGTTTCGCAACTGGAAGATCGCCGTGACCCCGACGACGACTGCGCCGGCGAGCGCCAAACCGCGCTCGATGAAGACTTCATCCATCGCTCACCACAAGTAGAAGAGGAAGAACAGCGCGACCCAGATCACGTCGACGAAGTGCCAGTACAGCGTCCCCGCGATCAGTCCGAAGTACTGGGAGCCGTTGTACACGCCGCGATTCGCCTGGATCGCCAGCACGGTGAGGTAGCACACGCCGACGAAGACGTGGAACCCGTGCATCCCGGTCAGCGTGAAGAATGAAGCTCCCATCGTGCTGCCGGCCCAGCTGATGCCGACCACGGAGTACTCGTGCGCCTGGCCGAGGAGGAAGCCGGCGCCCAGCACGATCGTCGCGATGATCCACGCGTTGAACTTGCGCCGGTTCAGGTGCTTCCAGTTCTCGAGCGCGAAGTGCATCGTGACGCCCGAGCCGAACAGCACGACCGAGTTCAGGGCCGCGAAGCTCGTGTCGAACCACGGCAGCTGGTGCCCGTCGACGATGGGAGGCCACGTCGGCGCCGAGATCCGCAAATAGACGTATGCGAAGATGAACGCCGAGAACAGAACGCAGTCGCTGAGCAGGAAGAACACGAAGCCCAGCATGCGGAGATCGCGCGTCTCGGCATAGACCGGGTCCACGTCGTGGAAGCGCGCCGCCACCGCGGCGTGGCCGCGAAGAGGCGGGGCCGCCGTCGCAGCAGCCATCCCTACGCTCCCGCTCCGGCCAGGGCCGGCGAGGGCATGAGGACCTTCCCGTACTCGGGATACGCATCCAGCTCGTTGTCCGTGTTCTCGTACGGCAGCGGCTGGTCGAAGTCGTACGGGCGGCCGTACACGCGCGGAATGCGCTTGTAGTTGTAGTACGGCGGCGGCGAGCTGATCGTCCACTCCAGCGTGCGAGCGCCCCACGGATTGATGCCGGCCGGCTTACCGTGCTTGAGACTCCAGATGACGTTGAACACGAGCAACCCGACCGACGCCATCATGAAGAACGAGAACACGGTCTCGAACTGGTTCCAGAACACCGCGTCCGGGTTCGCCTTGGCGAAGTCGACGTACGACGCGTACCGGCGCGGCATGCCCTCGAGGCCGAGCCAGTGCATCGGCAAGAACGTCCCGTTCAGGCCGATGAAGAACAGCCAGAAGCTGAGCTGGCCGAGCTTCTCGCTCATCATGCGGCCGCTGGCCTTCGGATACCAGTAGGGGATCGCGGCCAGGAATCCCATCACGGCGCCGCCGGCAACGACGTAGTGGAAGTGCCCGACCACGAAGTACGTGCCGTGCATGTGGAGATCGACGGGCACCGAGGCCAAGAAGACGCCGGTGATGCCGCCGAACGTGAACGTGATCAGGAAGCCCATCGCGTAGAGCATCGCGGTCGTGTAGTGAATGCGGCCGCCCCACAGCGTCGCCATCCACGAGAACACCTTGATGCCGGTAGGAATGCCGATCGCATAGGTCAGGATCATGAAGGGCAGCTGCAGCCAGGGAGCGAGCCCGCTCGGGAACATGTGGTGCGCCCACACGGTGAACGCCAAGATCGAGATCGCCATCGACGAGAATGCGATCATCTTGTAACCGAAGATCGGTTTGCGGGCGAAGACCGGCAGCACTTCGGAGACGACGCCGAACGCCGGGATGATGAAGATGTAGACCGCCGGGTGCGAGTAGAACCAGAACATGTGCTCGTAGAGCACCGCGCTTCCCCCGCGCGTCGCGTCGTAGAACGGGACGTTGAAGACGTGCTCGAGGAAGAGCGCGCCGACGGCCGCCGACAGCGCGACGGTTGCGACCATGTTCATCAGCGCGGTCGCGAACGTCGCCCACGTGAAGAGCGGCATGCGGGTCCACGTCATGCCCGGAGCGCGCATCTTTATGATCGTGACCATGAAGTTCAGCCCGGTCATCGTCGAGCTGATGCCGATCACGAAGATCGCCATGCACCAGAGCGCGCCGGCCGTTCCGTCCGCGAGCGAGATCGGCGGGTATTCCGTCCAACCGGCGTGCGGACCCCCGAACAGCATCGAGCTGAACAAGATCACCGCTGCGACCGGAAGGATCCAGAAACTGACCATGTTCAGCCACGGGAAGGCGACGTCACGTGCGCCGATCTGCAGCGGCATCACGAAGTTGCCGATCGCCCCCGTCACGAGCGGGATCAGAACCATCCACACCATCGCCGTCCCGTGCATCGTGAACATCTCGTTGTACGCCGTATGGCTCATGATCGCGCCCTGCGGTTGGGTCAGTTGCAGGCGGACCAGCTCGGCGAACGAGCCGGCGATGAGCATGATGAAGATGCCCGTGAAGAAGTATTGGAACCCGATCACCTTGTGGTCGAGCGAGAAGACGTACTTGCGCACGAATCCTTGCGGCGGCGGATGGATGTGATCGTGCGGTTCGTGGTGGTGCGCTTCTTGCGTGGTGCTCGTTCCGGCGTGCATACGCGATGATCTCTCCGGCGGTGGCGCTATAGCTACTTGAGACTGACGAGGTAGGCGACGAGGTTCGCGATGTCCTTATTCGAGAGCCCGTTCGCCTGACGGTTGGGCATCGAACCGATCGGTCCGGTGAAGCCGTTCTGCAGGATGTCGGCGATATTCGCCGGCGTTGGATTCTTCCCGGTCACCAGCGTGGGGTGCGCCGGGTCGTCGGTGATGTGCAGCAAGCCCGGTCCGACGAGCTTCTGGTCGAAGGGCGTCGGCGGGTTGTTGTGGCACGCCGCGCATTTCTGCGCGAACATCGCCTTGCCGGCATCGGCGCTGCCGGCGGTGAGATCGATGGCCCCGCCGCCCGCGGCGGCGGCCTTCTTCTCGCTGTCCAGCCATTTGTTGAACGCGGCGACCGGCTCGATCACGAGCGTCCCGTGCATCAGGCTGTGGTCCGGACCGCAAAACTCCGAACATGCGATGTCGTACGTTCCCGCCCGCAGCGGCGTGTAGTAGAGGTTCTGCACGAGGCCGGGAACGGCGGCCTGCTTGAGCCGGATCTCCGGTACCCAGAACTGGTGGATCACGTCGGCCGACGTGATCAGGATGTGAACCGGGACGCCGAGCGGCAGATGCATCGGCTCGGTCTTCGAGAAGACCGACGTCTTGAGGCCCGGATACCGGTACTCGAAGTAGAACTGGTGGCCGATGACTTCCGCGGTGAGCCCGGGAACGCCGACGCCGAACTGAATCTTGTACCAGACGTTGATGCTCAGCGCCGTGAGAACGATCAGCAGCAGCGTCGGCAGGACGGTCCACCAGAATTCGAGCCGAGGCGCGTCGTGAATCGGAACGCCGACGTCACCGGGCAGGTCCGTGGAGCGCGCGCGAAACGCGATCCCGAAATAGATGACGTAGCCGGCCACGAACAGGAAGATCGCGGTCCCGAACACCGCCATGAACTTGAAGAGTCCGTCGACGTCGGACGCGCGGTCGGCGACCGGATGCGATGCGCCCGGCATCATCCAGTCGATGGAGCCGTAGAGGAAGTACCACGCGTTCCCGACGCTGAGCAGCGCGAGGACGAGCGTGACCCACCAGAATCCCGGCCCGAGGCCCTTGAAGCGGACGTAATGCGGCTGGGGTGCGTTATGAGCCAAGCGTTCTATCTCCCAATCGCCGACGGCGCTCGTGTCGGCGCAGTATTAGCGCCGACGACATCTCTCCCTCTGCGCGGCGAAGCATCGTTGTGTGCGGATGCGTTCTAACCGACGGGCGGCCGCGTGCGAACGCGGCGATCGACCCAGAGACCGACCAACGCGCCGAAGATCACGCCGTACACCAAACCGACGAAAACGTTTCCGAGCGCGGCCCCGATCGCGGCGCCGATAACGGCGCCCACCACCGTCGTAAGCCAAATCTTCCTTCCCATGCCCATATTGAAGCCTCCGAAAGTAAGAGCTGGTCGCTAGTTCGCCGTTTCGGCGTGAGATACACTCTGTGCGGGTAACGAACCCCCCGGCCGCGGGCCGTGATTGGAATGTACCCCGCCGACGGTTCCGTTTCGGTTCCGCGGAAAACGCTCAATCGCCGACGGCGTCCGAGCCTCTCGTCGCAGGGCTATCGGCATGCTGTATGGCGCGCCGCACGATTTGGAGACAGAGATGACGACAACGAATGATCGCGAAGGTGCCGCACAGCTCGCTCAACGCATCGCCAGCAGTCTCGTCGACCCGTCCAAAGTCGACGAAGCGCAGCGGAGCCCGAGCGATCGCCCTCCGGGCTTCGCCGACGCACTGATGGCCGAGGAGCCCGTTCCGACCCAAAAGGGCACGGATCTCAGCCCGGCGGACTGGCGGCTGATCGTCAAGGCGCTCGAGGCTTACGGAACCGGCCGCAACGCCTGAGGGCGCCGTTGCGACGCCGGCGCTAGCCGTCCGAAACCACGATCGCGCTCTTCGATGCGTCGAGCAGCGCGATCAGCTCGCGCTGCTCCGCGGGGCGCACCTTGCAGCGCGCGAGCGACGCCTCGAAGTCCTCCATGAACCAGCGCCACTCGGCGTCGCTGATCCCCAGGTGACGGTGTGACTCGGCCATGGAACGGCCGCTGTACGTCTGCGGCCCGCCCGCGGCCCAGCACGTCAGCTCCGTGACGAGATACTTGAGGCCCGGCTTCGAGAGAAGCCGGTTCGCCTCTCGAACGCGCGGATTCGCCTCGAGCCGCTCGTCCGCCATGAAACGGTCGATGAAATCATCGACCAGGATCGCGATCCTGTAGGCGCCGCCCAAGCGGTCGTACAGGGACCGGTCATCCTTGCTTTGCAACGGCGCTGCCTCCGTACGGCGACACCGGTGCCGGCCTCGCTCGCCGTAAATATAGCCAAGCGGGCTTCGGTTGCCAAGCCTCGTCGCACGGCAAGAGTTCGTCCACCTCGCCGCCGAACGGCACGCGCTCGTGCCCTCGTTCCACCTTGCGACGAAGTTCCTGGACCTGCCGTGCGGCACGGGACCGACGCACGGCGTCAATCCCGAAATGAAAGAACGCCTGCGCGCCGCGGACGCAGCGGTGCGTGCCGCTTTCGACGCGCTGCCCCCCGAGCGGCGCATCGACGCAGCGACCGGACGCGCCGGCTCGACCTTTTCGCAATGGGTGGGCGTGAGCGCACCGCACGTGTGCTGGCGGCCGAACGCGGCACAGCACTCCGCCGGCGCCGCCCTCGACATCGATCCGGCGGCGAATCCCTACATCGTGACGCGCAACGGTGACGTGCCGGGCGGGGAACCGGGCGGCGAGCACCTCCTCGACTTGCGGCGTCGCGCGCTCGCCGCGTACGACCGCGCGATGCGCTTCGCGACGCCGTCCTCCGGCAGCGCGGCGCTGCACCGCCGCGCGCCGGACGAGTCCACGCCGTCGGTTTGGGCGCGCTTCAAAGCGGTGTCCGACGCGCTGTCGCGCTACCTGCGCTTCGTCGTCGATCCCGGGCCCGCCGTCGTGTCGCGCGCCGCGCTCGAAAACGCCGACGACGTCTCCGACGAAGAGCTGCTCGCCGCCATCCCCGAGGGCGAGCGCCTGCCGTTGCGTGAAGCGGCGTCCCGGCTCGACGCGCACGTCGACGCTCCCGACTTCCGCGCCGCGCATCCGGGATGGTCGAGCGACGGCCGTGCGGTCTACGTGCGAATTCTGCGCGACTACGAGCTGGCGCGAATCCCGATGGTGATCGGCGCGCCTTCGCCGGCGCCGGCGCACACGCGCAACCCCGCGCGCGGTTTCCTGCAGCTGCAGCGCGAGATCGTCACCGCGTTGTGCGACCAGGGACTACGCTGGGGCGCGTGCGACTTCGAGATCAACGCCGACGGAACGTCGGACAACGGGGCGATGATGCATTTCGACCTCGCGGACGCCGGCGGCTATCCGGAGGTGCACTCGCTCTTGCGCTTCGGCTGAGCGCTGCGAAGCGCGGAGCGCCGGCTACGTGCCCAGCGGCCGGCAGTCGCAGCAGTCCTCGCAGAGCGGGCAGCCGCGGTGCAGCCGTACGGCATCACGCCCGCACTTCGCGCACACGATCGCTTCGCCGGCGTACCCGCCGGGTGTTTTTTGCTCCGCCGCGCGCTCGTCCGACGGGGGAACGCCGGCTCTCACCGTCGCCCGCCTTCCGGTCCGAACCGCAGGTTCGGCATCACGTCCTCGATGAATGCGCGCGGTCCCGCGGCGACGATGTGCCGCCGGAGCGCGGTCAGCGCCTCCTTGTCGTCGTACGAGACGGGTTCGGAGTTCAACGGATCCGCGCCGAGCATCACGATCGAATTGGAGTCCCGCCACACGCGGTTGCACGCCCGGAGCAGCCCCTCGGGAGTGAGCACGCCGGTTGCAGCCGCCGGATAGGGTTCCGAGCTCTCCGTCTGCCTCGAGTGCGAGTTCATGACTGCTACCGCCTACCACGCGCCGAGACGAGAAGCCTGGTCATTGCCGCGCCGGCCGACCGGGAGTAGACTCCGATGCACGGCAATGGAGCAGGTCGAATGAGCACTGCCTTCACGATTCTCTTTGCGCTCGCCGTCGCGGCGACGTTCGCGTGCGGCGCGCGCAAGCAGTGGCGCGGCGCGCGTATGACGTTCATGGTCGTCGCGCTGTTGTCGTTCCTCATGGCGCTGGCAACCGCGGTGAAAGCCCGGTAACCGCCTCAACCGCCGCCCAGCATCGTCGCGAGCTCTTGGTGGCATCGCGAGCACAGCTCGATGACCGGACCTCGCGCGTAGCGCGGCGCCCAGCGGTACGCGCGCGCTCCCGGAGCGCCGTCGGGATGCTCGCAGTGCAGACGAGCGCAATGCAAACCCGAGTCGCCGGCGGCGCGCGCGGAGCCCAGGCCTATCGGCACGAACCGGCCCAGAATCTCCTCGTCGCTCAAGCGCTTCATGCGAGAGCGGCCCACCGGCCCGGAGGCTGATCATGGCGGACACCCGACTCGGCGAGATCGCGCAGAAGCTGCTGCCGCTGCTCGACGAGTTCCAGGTCGAGGCGCGCAACGTGATGGACGAGAACGGCCGGCGCGACGCGGTCATCCTGAAAGACTACATGATGCGGAAATACCCGCGCATCGTGATCTTCCTGGCGTGCGCGGACACGCTGGCGGATCTCGCGCACAACGCTCCGCGCTAGTGGATTCGCCTTCGGCGAACCCGTCGCGTTCGGGCTTCGCCCGATCCGCACGCCGCTCAGGGCGGAAACACCACGGAGTGCGGCGGGACTCGACGCCGAACGATGTCGACCGCGGTTTCGCGATCGGACATGCGATCGCGCAGCTCGACGAGAGCCGCTTCGACGAGCGCCGCCGTCTTCACGCGATAGCCGATGTCCCGCAAGAGCGCGTTGATCGCCTCGAGCGCATCGCCGGCGGCCGGCGTCAGCGTCACGTTCGCCGGAGGAGCGCTCTTCGGTCCCTCTTCCATGCGCCCGCGCTTCCTGGCCGATACCGCAAGTCCTATTCTGAGCGCTCGACGTGCGCGCCGCGCCCCAGGGCTCGCGGGCGCCGGACCCGTAGGTCACCGGCGTGCAACCGAACATCCAGATGGCGTTCGCATGCGAGCGCGTCGAGCGGCACCCGGGCGGACCGGTTTCGTTCCACAGCGTCCTCGACGGCATCGCCGCGGACGACTTTCCCGCACCCAGCGGAACGTGGTTCGCGATCTTCTGCTTCTACAGCGCCGAGGAGAAGACGATCGGGAACTGCCGCGTCGTCGTGGCGTTCGAAGGCGGCGACGTGATCGCGCAGAGCGCGCTGAAGGACCTCAAGTTCACCGCGCGCGACCCGATCTCGCGCAACGTCGTGCGCTTCCAGGGGCTCAGCTGGCCGTACCCCGGGCGGTATTCCGTCACGTTCATGGCGAATCGCGACGACACGCTCGCCTCGTTTCCGATGTGGGTGCAACACGCGCCGCCGGCAGAGCCGGCGCAGGAGCCGTCGTCGTGAACGATCGCGCATCGCGAGAAATCTCTCCGGCATGCCGCTGAGCGAGGTCGAAGCGAAGGAGGCGCTGCGCGCCGCCACGGACTGGCTCGTCGCGGAAGATCCGCCCGGCGGCGCCGCCGCGCGCGAAGGCATCGCGAACGTCATCCCGCTGATCATGATGGGTGTCGAGGCGCCCGCGGACCTCGATGAGCTCGCGTCGATCGTGGAGTCGGGCGGCCAGTCGCTACGCGACCCGAGCGTGCCGCTCGACGTGCATCAGGAGCAGCTCAAATCCGCGGTCGCGGCCGCCTTCGAGCACGTGCGCTCGCAAGGCCGCGACGCCTCGCGGTAACCGCTATTCGCGTCCCGCCGCGTCCTCGGGCTCGGGCGCCATCGCCGCGCCGAGGATGAAGATCGTCGTCCCGCACACCGAACACGCGCCCTCGATGGCCGGACCGCCGGCGCGCTCCAGTCCTTTGGGTTCGCTCAGTTCGCGCGTCGCCTGACAGGTAACGCAATAGCCCCGAGGTGATTGCACCGTACACTCCTGTGGCGTCCGCGACGCGCGCGGTTCGCTGGCGGAAAGACGGGCGTCGCTTCACGAAGCGGGCGCAGACACCTCTCGGCAACGGCAAACGAGGAGCGGAACATGGCGAATCTGGCCGAACGGCAATGCATTCCGTGTCGCGGCGACGTACCGCCGCTGACGCGCGAGCAGCTCGCGCCGCTGCTCGCGCAGATCGACGCGGCGTGGGAGGTGCGCGACGTCCCCGACGCGCGTCGCGGATCGATCATGCTGCTGCGGCGCGACTACCGGTTCCGCAACTTCGCCGAGGCGATGGCGTTCGCCGTCAGCGTCGGCGACATCGCGGAAGAGCAGCAGCATCATCCCGACCTGCACGTCGCGTGGGGCAACGTCGGCGTCGAGCTGTGGACGCACAAGATCGGCGGGCTCACGGAGAGCGACGTCGTGTTCGCGGCGAAATGCGACGCGCGGTACGCCGGCGGCGCGGGAGGCGCGCGCACGGCGTAAGGCGTTTCAGCCGGCTCGGCCGTCGTCTTGCGGGCGGTCGAAGTTCTCCATCAGCATGCGCCGGCGAATCTCTTCGATCTCTCCGCCCGACAGCGTTCGGCGACCGGGATTCTCGTGCGCGCCTTCGGTGTGATCGCACACGTCGCAGCGCGAGGGCGTCGCGCTCGTGCGCGGCTCGAGGACCGTGAAACGCTCGCACGGTTTCATTTGCTCACTCCCGCGACCGGTTCAGCTCACAGGGCTCTCAAGACTTCCTCGGCGTGCCCGAGTACCGTGACCGTCGGCCAGACGCGCACGATCGTCCCGTTCCGGTCGAACAGGAACGTCGAGCGCTGAATCGCGTTCTTGCCGTAGACATTCTCGGGGACGATGACGCCGAACGCGTCGCACAGCTTCGCCTCGACGTCGGCCAGGAGCCGGAACGGGATCAGATACTTCTCCTTGAACAGGCGGTGCGACTCCACCGAATCCCGGCTGACGCCGACGAGCTCCGTGTCCTTGTCCCGAAAGCGCTCGTACTCTTCACGAAACTGCGTCGCTTCCTTGGTGCATCCCCACGTGTCGTCCTTCGGATAAAAGTACATCACGAGCTGCTTGCCGATCAGATCGTGCGTGGACATCTCCGTTCCGGAATCATCGCGAACGGTCAAGAGGGGCATGGCGTCACCTGGTTCCAGCATGCCGCGACGTTCTCCAATGGAAGCTGAGGCAGAAAGCTTTTGTTAGTGCGGCGCGTTCGCCGGTTTCCCCTCGACCACGTTCGCGATCGCGAGCGACGTCGCGGGCGCCAACAGGATCGCGTTGCGGTCGTGTCCGGCCGCCACGTAGTAGTTCTCGAGCGCGGTCGCGCCGATGAAGGGCCGGCCGTTCGGCGATCGCGGCCGGAGCCCGGCCCACGTCTCCGCGATCGTGCAGATCCGCGAGCGCCGGCATCGCACGCAGCGCCGCGTCGAGCAGCCGCTGCGTCCCGGCCGGGTCGACGCGAACGTCGAACCCCGTCTCTTCAGCCGTTTCGCCGACGACGAGCGTGCCGTCGGTTCGCGGCACGACGTATGCGCCGGGCAGCATCAGCACGCGGGCCACCATGCGGCGCGGCATCGTCAAAACGACGAGTTGCCCCTTGACCGGAAGGATGGGGACGCGAACGTGCGGCGGCACGCCGTCGACCTCGCCGGCCCACGCGCCGGCCGCGTTGACGACCGCTTCCGCGGCGATGAAGTTCCCGCTCGCGCGCACGCCGAGCGCGCGCGCGCCGTCCGACTCCAGCGCGACGGGTCCGGTGCGCTCCTCGATCCGAACGCCCACGTCGGCGCACGCCGCGCGCAGCGCGTCCCCGAGCTGCCGGTTGTCGATGTGGCCTTCTTCCTCGATCAGCGAGGCACCGACCGTGGCGGGGCCGAGCGAGGGTTCGAGCCGGCGCACCTCGTCCGCCTCCAGCCAGTGCGCGTGGATGCCGCGCGCCACGAGCGAGTCGGCGCGATCGCGCAAGCGCAGCGCCGCGGCCTCGTCGAGCGCGACGTCGATGATGCCGTCGATGCGCAGGTAGGGATCGATCCCGGTCCGCTTGTGCAGCTCCTTGACGAAGACTTGGTAGAGGCCGAGCGCCGTCGCCAAGAAATCTTCTTGCTGCTCGCTTCCTTCCGAATCCGTGAACGGAGCGAGACGGCCGGCGCTCGACCACGACGTGGACGCGGCCGAATCGTACGCCTCCACCACGTGCACGTCGGCGCCGCGTTTCGCGAGCTCGTAGGCGACGCTCAGCCCGATCAGACCGGCGCCGATGATGACGATCATGCGCGCCCCCGTTCGTGAACAGACCGCGCGCCCTCTTCCGGCGGCGGCGGGAGACCGCGCGCAAGCACCGCGAAGTCGTCCGCAACGGAGGAACGGTCGTGAACGCCGGACACTGCTCGATGCGCGCGGACGATGCGCCGGACGGCTTTTGGCCGCACGCCGGCGAGCCAATCGCGCGCGTCGACGGCGTGCGCGTTCACAGCGACGTGCCGACTCGCTTCTTCCAAACGCTCGAACCGTATCCGCGCGAATGGGGACGCCTCGTCTGGCGCATTCAGATCAACAAGCTCGTGGACGAGACCGCCGCGCGGCCGATGTTTCGCACGTTCTATCCGGGCGTGGAGTGGAACCTCAACGGAACCGGTGCGTGCTGGGTGCTCACCGCGTGGTTCCGCTGGGACGGCCCGGGCGCGCCGTGTCCGGACCGCTCGCCGAACGGCACGGCGCTGGTCGAGGGCGATACCGCGCTGTTCCGCTATGCGTGGATGCCGAAGCCGTCGAACGGCGACGCGGCCGGTGCGGTGCCCGACCCCGATCGGCCGCTGTACCTGCGTTCGCGGGTCGACGCGCGCGACCGCCGCAGCATCGCGGCCGCGCTTCGCGCCGGCGCCGAGCCGTCGCCGGCGGCGGACTCGCTCCTGATCGCGCTCGACGACTTCATCGAAGCGCCGCGCTGAACGTGCCGGCGGCCGGAGATCCACGTGCGGCTCGAGTGGAGAAAGTGTGCGCGGGACAGCTGGTGCCGCTTCGAGACGGCCGTGCTGCCCGATCCGAACGCCTCCGGCATCCTGGTCGTCTGGTCCGAAACGTTCGAACACATCGTGTACGTCGCTGAGGGCGCGATCGCGATGAACTTGAAGTGGGCGCGCCAATTCGAACCGATTGCCACGCGCGGCGAGCTCTTCGTTACCTGGGCGAACGTGCCGGAAGCGGACCAGGGCGGCGTGCGCAATTACGTCTCGGAGCGGCTCCGCCCCGCATTCCGCGATCGCCCCGCGCCGGTTGGCCCCATTCCGGTCAACCTGCCGTGGGATTCGGTGTAGCGCTGACGGGGCCAGGAAGCACCCAGCCCGCGATCTAACGTGTCCCGCCCCCACGCGACCACGGCCGGGTGGGTTCACGTCTCGGGAGCCGACATTGCCTCCTCGGATCGCCGCCTCGAGGTCCACATTTGACGTCGCAGGCCGCGGGCCGTTCGGTCCGCCCGCTTCCGCGTGCGCGCGCCGATGGCGCTGACGCGAGCGGCGTTCGGCGCCGAGAGCGCACCGCGGCGGCCGGACGGCGACGGAAAGACCCGCGCGTGGGCGATCGAGGACGTGCTCGACGCCGCGCTGACGACCACCGGCGCGGAAGTCGCCGAGATATTCCTGCGCGACGGAGAGCGCGGCGTCTCGCTCGCCGGCTTCAGGGGCCCGTTCGCCGAGGCGTTCAACCAGATCACGCACTTCGACGACGGCCAGGGGTACCCGGGGCTGGTCGTATCGGAGGGGCGGCCGATCAACGTCCGCGACGTGCGGCGCGACGCGCGCTTTCTGCGCAGCCGCGTCCGGGATCTCGGCTTCCATCAGTTCATCTGCGTTCCGGTGCCCGGCCCCGAGGGCCCCGTCGGGAGCCTGGACGTCGCCTGGCGTTCGGGGCCCGTGGACGGCACGGCGCAGTGCATCACGCTGGCGCGCGACGCCGAGCGTCTAGCGTTACTGCTCGACCGCCAGAGCGGCGTCCAGTTCTACGTGGCCGCCGCCGAGCCGAACGGCGAGCGGGTGGTCCCCCCGCTCGAACTGCGCGTGCTCGGCAGCTTCGAGGCCCGGCGCGGCAACACGCTGCTGACGATCGACTGCTTCGCGCGGCGGCGCGCGGTGACGCTGCTGAAGATTCTCCTGACGAACTACGGGAAGGTCGTGGTGCGCGACGAGCTGATCGACCTCTTGTGGCCGTCCGACCCGCCCAAAGACGCTGCGAAGCTCCTGAAGATCGCCGTGCACTACCTGCGGCGGGGGCTGGGGGAGTCGCCGAACGCGCGCGCCGAGGCGTCGTTCATCGCCACGGAGCCGAGCGGGTACTCGTTCAACGCGTCATCCTTCCATAGCATCGACGCGCTCGAGTTCGAATGGATGGCCGAGGAGGCGCTGCGCTACGAACGGCAGGGCCGCTGGAGACAAGCCTGCACCGCCTTGCAGGCAGCGGCGGACCTCTACGCCGGCGACTACCTCGAGGACGAGCCGTACAGCGATTGGTGCGTCCGGCGCCGGCGAGCGCTTCGTGAGAAGCTCTTCGACGTCCTGATCACGATGGCGCGACTGCTGCGCGGGCGGGGCGACGACGTCGCGGCGATCCGCTGCTATCGCCGGATCCTCGAGCTCGACCCGTGCCTCGAGGACGTGCACCGCGACCTGATGGAAGTGCTGTACCGCTGCGGAAAGCGCACGCAAGCGCTGCGCCAGTTCGAGGCCTGCCGGCAGGCCCTTCGCGAGGAGTTCGACGCCGCTCCGGTGCTCGAAACGGAGACGTTGTACCGCAACATCCTCGGTCGTCTCGGCAACTGAGCGCGCGCCTCCGGTGCGGAACCAAAGCGGAACCCGGCAGGACTAGCGTGTACGCGATGGCACCGGCCGTGATCGCGCCTGGCACGTCCTCTTCCGGATGAACGTCGTGGTCGTCGGCGGCAGCGCGTCGAACGTCGGCAAAACGACGCTGGCTGCACGCCTCGTGCGCGAGCATGCCGATCGCGCCCCGACGGTCGCGCTGAAGGTGAGCGTCCGCGAGAAGCCGTGCGACACGCGGCTGGTCACGCTGCGGCGCGGCGACGCGGTCGAGCACCGGCGTGATTCCGGAAAGCTGTTGGACGCCGGCGCGGACTGCGTCGTGTGGGTCACCGTGAACCGCGCCGCCGTGCGCAGCGGGCTTGCACTGGGTCTCGCGACGGCGCGCGCGATGCGGCCGTCCGCGCTCGTCATCGAGTCGACCTCCGCCGGAATCGAGCTGCGCCGCATCGACGACTCGTGGTTCGTGGCAGGCGACGGCGAGTGGAAGCCCTGGGCCGACCGGCACCGGCGCCGCGCCGACCACGTCGTGCGCTCCGACGAGATCTTCGACCAGACGGTGGCCGCACGATGATCGCGTACCGCGGCGTCTATGCGTCCGACTTACCGTCGCCCGACGAAGCGCTGGCCGCGTTCTTCGCGCTCTGGACGCCGCCGGTTCGCCGCGTGGAGAGCGTCGCGCTCGACGCGAGCCTCGGACGAATCCTCGCGAACGACGTGCGTTCCGCGACGAACGTCCCGGAGCATGCGCGCTCCGCGATGGACGGCTTCGCGCTGCGCGCGGCGGACGTCGCGGGTGCTGCACCGGACCGGCCGCAGTTCGTCACGCTCGCCGGTGAGGCTCGTCCGGGCGCGCTCGCGACCCTGCCGGAGCGCTCCGCTCTGCGGATCGCCACCGGCGCTCCTCTTCCGCTGGGCGCCGACGCGGTGGTGCGCGTCGAAGACGTTTTCGCCGACGCCAACGCCGTCGGCATCTCACGCGCCGTCGCGCCGGGTGCGGACGTCGTCGCAGCCGGCGAGGACATTCGCGCGGGGTGCGTGCTCGCGCGCGGCGGGTCGGCGATCAACGCCGCGACGATCGGAGTCCTCGCCGCCCTCGGCCACGAGCGCATCGACGTGCTGCGCCGTCCCGCGGTCGCGCTGATCACGACCGGCGACGAGGTCGTGCCGCTCGGCGCGCGCCCGCGCGCCGGCGAAGTGCGGAACTCGAACGCGATCGTCTTGTCGGCATTGATCCGCAGTTTCGGGGTCGACGACGTGAGCGCGATCCACGTGCACGACGATGCGGCCGCACTGCACGGCGCGCTCGCGGACGCGCTCCGCGAGCACGACGCGGTCGTCACGAGCGGCGGCTCATCCGTCGGTGCGCGCGACTTCACGGCGGCTGCGGTCTCACAGCTTCCGCCGCCCGGCGTCATCGTGCACGGCGTTCGAATGAAGCCGGGCCGGCCGATGCTGCTGGCGGCGTCCGGATCGCGCCCGATCATCGGACTGCCGGGAAATCCGACCGCCGCGATGCTCGCGCTCATGGCATTCGGTCCGGCGATCTTCGCCAAAGCCTTCGGCGGACCGGCGGAAGCACCGTCGGTCGCCGCACTCGCCGCGGAGCCGCTCGCCGGGACGGCGGGCTGGACCTGCTACGTCCCCGTGCGCATCGATTCCGGCGGCGGCGTACGCCCCGTGCAGCATTTCTGCTCGACTTTCGTATCGGCGCTCGTCGCGGCGGACGGATACGTCCGCATCGACGGGTCGAGCCCGAGCGTCGAGTCCGGCGAGCTCGTGCGCGTGTACCGGCTGCCGTGACGACGTCGCGCAATCGTATCGACTCAGCTCACTTTCTCGTGTCGGAGGAGGCAGGATGACCGGCGATCAGTCCTCAGGCCATCGCGGCGAACCGTTCTCTCTAGGCATGCGCGTCGCACGTCTCGCGACCGCGCCGCTCATCGCCGCGTCGGCGTTCGTGCTCCTCTCGCTCTGCGCATCCGGAGCCGCACGAGCCGATGACGGCAGCGCGATCTTCACCTCCAAGTGCGCGGCGTGCCACACGATCGGAAAAGGCAAGACGGTGGGCCCCGACCTCAAGGGGATCACGACGAGCGAAGATCCGGCATGGCTGAAGAACTGGATCGCATCGCCGAGCGCGATGATCAAATCGGGCGATGCGAAAGCGACGCGGCTGGTGAAGCAGTATCCGCTGCAGATGCCGGACCTCGGCCTGGCTCCGGCCGACATCGACGCGGTGCTCGGGTACATCGCGCAGCAGTCCGGCAGCGCGAAGACGAATGCTCGCGGGCCGCTGGCGCCCGCGCCGGCGCTCCCCGCCGGTGACGCCGCGGTCGGGCGCGAGCTCTTCGTCGGCGGCGTCCGCTTCAAGAACGGCGGACCGCCGTGCATGTCGTGCCACAGCATCTCCGGCATCGGCGCGTTGGGCGGCGGGACGCTGGGTCCTGATCTCACGGATGCCTACAGCAAGTACGGCGGCAACGCCGGGCTCGCGTCGTTCCTCACGAACGTGCCGACGCCGACGATGAGCGCCGTGTGGACGCGGCAGCCGCTGCAGCCGCAAGAAATCGCGGACGTCGCCGCCTTCATCAAGGATGGCGCCGTCGCCGAACGGCCGCTGAGCGCGATCGCGAAGCTCGCGATCATCGCGGCGATCGTGCTCTTCCTTTTGATCATCATCGCAAGCATCTACTGGCGCGGACGTCTGCTCGGCGTTCGGAAGCCTCTGGTGCAACGCGCAAACCTGCAGCTCAACCGTAAGTACGCCGGGAGGTCATAAGCGATGGGATGGATTCAAGACCTGGTCGACCCGAAATCCCGTCGTTGGGAAGAGTTCTACCGGAACCGCTGGCAGCACGACCAAGTCGTGCGCAGCACCCACGGCGTGAACTGCACCGGCGGCTGCTCGTGGGCGGTGTACGTCAAGGACGGCATCGTCACGTGGGAGATGCAGCAGACGGACTATCCGCTGCTGGAGAAAGGCCTGCCGCCGTACGAGCCGCGCGGCTGTCAGCGCGGCATCTCGGCCTCGTGGTACGTGTACAGCCCGATCCGCGTGAAGTATCCGTACATCCGCGGAGCGCTGCTCGATTTCTGGCGCAAGGCCAAAGCGCAGCAGTCGAACCCGGTCCTCGCGTGGGGCTCGGTGGTCGAAGACGAGGCGAAGCGCAAGCGTTATCAGCGCGCCCGCGGTAAAGGCGGTTACCGCCGCGCGACGTGGGACGAGGCACTGGAGCTGATTTCCGCGGCAACGCTCTACACGGCGAAGAAGTGGGGCCCGGACCGCGTCATGGGCTTCGCGCCCATCCCGGCGTTCTCGTTCGCCTCGTACGCCGGCGGTGCGCGTTTCCTGCAGCTGCTCGGCGGCGTGAACATGAGCTTCTACGACTGGTACGCCGACCTGCCGAATGCGTTCCCGGAAGTCTGGGGCGACCAGACCGACGTCTGCGAGAGCGCGGACTGGTACAACTCCAGCTACATCGTCTCGATCGCCGCGAACCTCAACATGACGCGCACGCCCGACGTGCACTTCATCTCCGAGGCGCGGACGAACGGCTCGAAGTTCGTCGTGATCTCGCCGGACTTCAACCAAGTCGCGAAGTATTCGGACATGTGGATCCCGGTCAAGGCGGGCCAGGACACGGCCCTGTGGATGGCGGTCAACCACGTCATCCTCAAGGAGTACCACCAGGACCGCAAGGTGCCGTACTTCGACAACTACGTGAAGCAGTACACGGACAGCCCCTTCCTCGTCGAGCTGACGGGCGATGCGAGCACGGGGTTCGCACCGGGTCAGCTGCTGCGCGCGAACCGCGTTGCTCGCTACGCCGGCGAACAGAACGGCGACTGGAAGATGCTGGTCATGGACGCGAGCGGCAAGCCGAAGATGCCGAAGGGCACCGTCGGCTATCGCTGGCAGACGAAAAAAGGCCAGTGGAACCTCAAGATGGAGGACGGCCAGGACGACAGCCCGATCGATCCGGTCCTCAGCTTCCTCGACGATCACGACGAGGTCCTGAGCTGCGAGTTCTACGAGTTCGCGGCGAAGCAGCGCATCATGCGCGGCGTTCCGGTGCGGTATGTCGACACCGCCAACGGCCGCGTCCCGGTCGCGACGCTGTTCGATCTCCTGATGGCGCACTACGGCGTCGACCGCGGGCTCTCCGGGACGTACGCGAAGACCTACGACGACGTCGGCGCGTACACGCCGGCGTGGCAGGAGCAGTACACCGGCATCGGTCGCGAGACGGTGATCCGTTTCGCGCGTGAGTTCGCGACGAACGCCGAGCTGACCGAAGGGCGCTCGATGTGCATCGTCGGCGCGAGCCTCAACCACTGGTACAACAACGGCCTCGCATATCGCGGCCCGATCTCCGCCATGCTGTTCACCGGATGCTGCGGCCGCAACGGCGGCGGCATGAACCACTACGTCGGCCAGGAGAAGCTCGCTCCGCAGGCGCCGTGGGCGACGATCACGTTCGCGCTCGACTGGACGAAGCCGCCGCGCCGGGCGCAGTCCCCCACGTGGCACTACGTGAACAGCAGCCAGTGGCACTACGAAGGCGACTTCGACGAGTATGCCGCCGTGCCGCCGAACCCGAAGTGGGCCAAGGGCCACTGCATGGACATCGAGCGCGACGCGGTGACGCGCGGCTGGATGCCGTACTACCCGCAGTTCGACCGCAACCCGATCGACTTCGTGCGCGAAGTCGAGGCGGCGGGAGCGAAGGACGACCAGGCGATCATCAACGAGACCGTCGCCCAGCTGAAATCAGGCAAGCTGAAGTTCGCGGTCGACGATCCGGATGCGGAGCAGAACTGGCCTCGCATTTGGTTCATCTGGCGCGGCAATGCGATCATGGCGAGCGCGAAAGGCCACGAGTTCTTCCTGCGGCACTACCTCGGCACGCACGACAACGCGATCGCCGAGGACCACGCCAAAGGCAAGACCAAGAAGGTCACGTTCCGTGAGCCCGCGCCGCGCGGCAAGATGGACCTCGTGATCGACATCAACTTCCGCATGGACACGTCCGCGCTGTATTCGGACATCGTCCTGCCGACGGCGATGTGGTACGAGAAGAACGACCTGAACTCGACGGACCTGCACTCGTTCATCCATCCGCTCGGTGCCGCGGTGCCGCCCGTGTGGGAATCGAAGAGCGACTGGGACATCTTCAAGGCGCTTGCGAAATCGGTCAGCGAGATGTCGCCGCTGGTCTTCCCCGAGCCGGTGAAGGACATCGTCACGTTCCCGCTCATGCACGACACGCCCGACGAGCTGGCTCAGCCGCAGGTGCTGGACTGGACCGCGGGCGAGTGCGAAGCGATTCCGGGCAAGACGATGCCGCACATCCGCGTCACGACGCGCGACTTCGCGAACATCTACAACCGGTACATCACGCTCGGACCGAACGTCCGCACGGACGGCGTCAGCGCGAACGGCGTGCACGTCGACTCCGCGAAGTTCTACGACCAGCTGCTGAAGAACCCGGTCGCGAACTCCGCCGACCCGCGGCACATGCGCTGCATCGAGTGGAACGGGCAGAAGTACCCGAGCCTCGAGGACGCGCTGGACGTCTGCAACACCATCCTGCACCTCGCTCCGGAGACGAACGGCGAGGTGTCGTACGCGGCGTTCGAGCACGAACAGGAACAAGTCGGCCTGCCTCTGACGGACCTCGCGGATGACATCCGCGGCGTGCGCATGACGTTTGGCGACCTCACCAGGCAGGTCAAGCGGCTGCTCATCAGCCCCTGTTGGTCCGGCATGGTGAACGACGGCCGGGCGTACGCCCCGTGGTGCATGAACGTAGAGCGCCTGATCCCGTGGCGCACGCTGACCGGGCGTCAGCAGTTCTACATGGATCACCCGTGGTACATCGACTTCGGCGAGCACTTCCCGACGTACAAGCCCAAGCTCGATGCGCACAAGACCGGCGACATCGTGCTGAGCCCGGTGGATGACAAGAGCCTCATCCTGAACTACATCACGCCGCACGGCAAGTGGCACATCCACTCGACCTACTACGACAACCTGCGCATGCTCACGTTGTCGCGCGGCATCGAACCGTGCTGGATCAACGACAAGGACGCCGCCCGGATCGGGATCGTCGACAACCAGTGGGTCGAGGTCTACAACGACAACGGCGTCATGGTGACCCGCGCCGCGGTCAGCGCGCGGGTACAGCCGGGCACCTGCATGATCTACCACGCGCCGGAGCGCACCATCTCGATGCCGAAGTCCCAGGTGCGCGGTGGGCGGCGAGCCGGCGGGCACAACAGTCTCACCCGCACGCGCATGAACCCGTTGCAGGTTGCCGGCGGCTACGGCCAGTTCAGCTACGGGTTCAACTACTGGGGACCGATCGGAATCATGACCCGCGACACACACGCCGTCGTGCGTGCGCTCGAAAAACTGGAGTGGTAAACGATGGACATTCGCGCACAAGTTTCAATGGTCTTCCACCTCGATAAGTGCATCGGGTGCCACACGTGCAGCATCGCCTGCAAGAACATCTGGACCGACCGTAAGGGCACCGAGTACATGTGGTGGAACAACGTGGAGACGAAGCCCGGAACGGGCTATCCGACCACGTGGGAAAACCAAGGTAAGTACAAGGGCGGCTGGGTGAAGGACGGCGATCGCCTGCGCCTTCGTCTGCAAGGGCGGACCGAAGGCCTCGGCAACATCTTCTTCAACCCGAACCTGCCGACGATCGACGACTACTACGAGCCCTGGACGTACCAGTACGACGAGCTGTTCAACGCGCCGGAAGGCGACGACCAGCCGACGGCGCGTCCGATCTCGCTGATCACCGGAAAGCCGATGGACATCGAGGCCGGCCCGAACTGGGACGACGACCTGGGCGGTTCGCCGATCTACGCCAGCAACGATGTGAACCTCGAGAAGCTGACCGAGCACGAGCGCGAGCAGCTGAACGAAGTCGAACGGCTCGTGTTCTTCTACCTGCCTCGCATCTGCAATCACTGCCTCAACCCGAGCTGCGTCGGCGCGTGCCCGTCCGGTGCGATCTACAAGCGCGGCGAGGACGGCATCGTCCTGATCAGTCAGGAGAAGTGCCGTGCGTGGCGCATGTGCGTGTCGGGCTGCCCGTACAAGAAGACGTACTACAACTGGTCGACCGGCAAGTCGGAGAAGTGCATCCTGTGCTATCCGCGCCTCGAGACGGGCCAGGCTCCGGCCTGCTTCCACTCCTGCGTCGGCCGCATCCGGTACCTCGGACTCGTGCTGTACGACGCCGATCGAATCGAAGAGAGCGCGCTGAACGACGACGTCGACTTGGTCGAAGCGCAGCGCCGGATCATTCAGGATCCCTTCGATCCGATGATCATCGCGGCGGCGAAGGCGAACGGCATCACCGACCAGCAGATCGCGGCGGCGCAGAACTCGCCGTCGTACAAGTTCGTCAAGAAGTGGAAGCTCGCGCTGCCGCTGCACCCCGAGTTCCGCACGTTGCCGATGCTCTTCTACGTGCCGCCGATGCTGCCGGTTCTCGGCCGCATGAAGGACGGCATCTACGACAGCTCCGGCGTCGAGGGCCTCGGACAGATGCTCAGCTCGCTCGAGCAGGCGCGCATCCCGATTCGTTACATGGCAAGCCTGTTCTCGGGCGGGAACGAGGAGATCATCAAAGAGGTGTATCGCAAGCAAATCGCGGTTCGTCTGTACAAGCGCTCGCAGCGCGTCAAGGACATCTCGGCCGCCGAGGCGCAGGAAGCGCTCCGCATCGGCAAGACGACCGCCGAGGAAGCCGAGGCGATCTTCAACCTCACGTCGCTGCCGACGATGGAAGAGCGGTTCGTCATCCCGGCCTTCGCGCGCGAAGAAGCGATCGAGCAGAGCCTGGATCCGTACACGCACAAGCCGGCGGCCGGATTCGGCTATCGCGAGGCGCCCGCGCGCAGATGGTAGCCACCGACACCACGAACGAGGCACGGGCGCTCGCGCTGTTCGCCGAACTGCTCGAGTACCCGCGCCCCGGCGTGGCACAGACGGCACGCGAGTGCCGTGCGGCGATCGAATCGGAGAACGCGACAGCAGCCGCGATGCTCGGCGAGTTCGCGTCGTTCGCGGAGCGAACGCCGCACGACACGCTCGAGGAGGTCTTCACCGCGACGTTCGACCTGAACGCGACGTGCCACCCGTACATCGGGTACCACATGTTCGGCGAGGACTACAAGCGCAGCGCGCTGCTGCTCGAGCTCAAAGAGCTTTTCCGCCAGCACGAGTTCGATTGCGGTGTCGAGCTCCCCGATCACATCGCCGTGATGCTGCGCTTCATGTCGATCTGTCCCGATGCCGAGATCGTCAGCGAGATCGGCCGGGAAGCGCTGGTTCGCACGCTCGACCCGATGATGGTCGAGCCCGAACCCGAGCCCGTCGATGAGGGCGACGAAACGCCGACGATCATCGACCTCGGCGACGACTACCGCCGCGTGCTGCGCGCGCTGCAGCTCATCCTGCGGTCGCGTTACGGCTCGCCCGCGGAAACATTGCCCATACCGGTGCCCGAAGGGGAGCGGCTGGTTTCGTAGTTCGCAAGCTCGCAACGCGAGCGGAGGAAGACATGTCTAACACATTCTTGTGGGCGGTTTTTCCCTACGTCGCGATCGCGATCAGCGTGATCGTCGGGTTTTACCGGTACTTCTTCGACCGATTTTCCTTCTCGAGTCAGTCCTCGCAGTTCTTGGAGAACCGGATGCAGTTCTGGGGTTCCACGATGTGGCACTACGGGATCATCCTTATCTTGATCCCGCACATTCTCGGATTCGCGTTTCCGGGCGCGTGGGCGGCGCTGATCTCCGATCAGACGCGTCTGTACATCCTCGAGGTCACCGGGCTCGCGCTGGCGGTCATGGCGGGTCTCGGCATCGCGATCATGATCCTTCGGCGCTTGACCAACGCGCGCGCGCAGAGCGTCACGACGTTCATGGACTGGGTGCTGCTCGCCGCGCTTTCCGTCCAGGTGGTGATGGGCTTCTGGATCGCGTTCTTCTACCGCTGGGGCTCCGAGTGGTACTTGCACACTTCGGTGCCGTGGCTGCAGTCGCTCGTGGCGTTCAACCCGCAGATCCAGTACGTCACCGCGCTGCCGCTGCCGGTGAAGATCCACATGCTGAACGCGTTCGTCATCTTGACGCTCTTCCCGTTCACGCGCCTCGTGCACATCGTGACGTTGCCGCTTCCGTACCTCATCCGGCCGTATCAAGTCGTGATTTGGTACCGCAACCGCGTCACGCCGTACGCGGCACCGCCCGGCGTTCCCGTCATCGGGCCCGACGTTCCGTATCTGCCGCGCGGCTAGCGGCGCCGTTCCAGCCACCAGTTCTGCTTTGTGAGGTCATCCATGGAACTACTCGCTCCGCCTCGGCCGCGGTTCGATCCGGGTGCGCCGTCATGCGAACAAGTGCTCCCGGGCAACGTCACGCCCGAGGAGCAGGAAGGACAGATCGGGGGCGGAGGTCCTGCCCCGAAGCCTCTGCAAGGCGGCGCCGACTCCGAGGAGACGGAAGAGAGGACGGGCAACGAAGGCGCCGGCACGTGAGGAAGCACGTCGCGCGCCACATGTGATCGACCGGTCGCATACACGGTTTGACCGATGGTGTGTGATAAGCTCGTTCGTCGCGGTGCCGGCCCTGCTCGCGGTGTTGACCGCGACGCAAAGCCGCTTGCAGAGCCGGATCACCGACTTCCTCGTACTGCCGCCGTTGGCGGTCGTGATCTATCTCATCTTTCGCGATCCGCTCGGCAAGTCGGCGAATCTCCGGTCGATCGTCGTCTTGCCGTGCATGGGAGCTGCCGTCGGTCAGCTCACGTTTCGGTATCTCGGCATGACGCCGGCCGGCATTACGGTCGACACGCTCGTCGTCCTGGGATTACAAAGCGTTCTTCGGGCACGGATGCCTCCTGCATTGGCGCTTTCGGTCCTCGCCATGCTGCTCCACGTGGAATCCCTTACGTACGTCCTCGGCGTCGCCGAGGCGTCCGTGTTCATCGGCACCGTCTTCTTCATCTGGCGCTGGTCGTTCATCGAGCGTCTGCTGCGTGAGCAGCGGACGACGAGTGCGAGCGGCGAGGTTCCGATGCGGGACGGCTCCCCCGTTCACGCCGCGTCCGAGACGCAGTAACCCAACACACTCACTCGCCTGCTAGAGAGGTTCGTTCATGCGCGAGACGCTGTACGCTGATCCGGGCATTCCCAGTCCGCTGCCGGCGGCGGCTCCCGGCACCTACGACGGAACGCCGGTGCTGGACTTCGTCCGCCCGCCGCAGCTCGTCGAGACGATGCTCGAGACCGGGCATTCCAAAGGCGAGCTTTCCGCCGCGCAGATCATCGTGCGCGGCATGCTGGGCGGCGCGTTCCTCGCGTACGGCACGGCGATGGCGTTCTTCGGCGTCGCGCAGGGGATGATCCCGATCCTCGCGGCGGCACTCTTCCCGCTCGGCTTCATCGTCATCAACCTGCTGCAGGTCGACTTGGCGACGGGGTACTTCTGCTACGTGCCGTTGGCGTATCTCGAGCGGCGGACGTCGTTCGGAAAGATGGCCCGGTGCGTCGCCCTCGTGTACGTCGGAAACCTGATCGGCAGCGTGATCGTCGCCGCGATTCTGTGGGCGGCCCTGACGACGTTCGGGAGAACGGCCGACGCCACCGGAATCTCCGCGGTTTTGGTCAAGATCGGCACGCTCAAGACGCTTCACTACGAGCAGTTGGGGATGGCCGGCGCGTTCACGGCGTTCGTCAAGGGGATCTTGTGCAACTGGTTCGTGACGCTGGGCGTCATTCTCCCGATGACGGCGCGCTCGGTGATCGGCAAGGCCATCGCGACGTTCGTCCCGATCTACATGTTCTTCGGCATGGGGTGGGAGCATTTGGTCGTGAACATGTTCATCATCCCGTCGGCGATGATGTACGGAGCGCCGATCGGCTGGGGCGATTGGTGGATCGGGAACGAGCTGCCGGTCACGCTCGGAAACTTCGTCGGCGGCTTCGTCATGACGGGTCTCGCGGTCGGCTGGATCTATCGCGCGAAGCGCGTCGCGGCGTAACGTCCGCATGTCGCTCGGTACCGTCGACCTCATCGGAGGCGCCCCGGCAGCGGCGCCTCCCGTCGTCGTCTAGAGCATCCGTTCCGTGCGCCGGTACGCCTCCGACGACGAGCCGGCACCGCACGCCGAAGAGCTGCACCGACTCGCGGAAGAGCTGGTTGCGCTCGGTGAAGGGCGCACCGCCGTCGATCTGCTCCGCCGCGCGGTCGACGCGGCGCGCACCACGAGCGGCACGTCTCCCGTTTCACTGCTGCGCCTGCTCTCGCAGTATGCGTCCGTGCTGGAGAGCACCGAGGCTTTCGCGGAGGCGGATTTCATCCGCACCGAGGCGCTCGAGATCGTCGCCGCGGAACGCCTCGAGACGCTGGACGCGTTCGATGCGTACCTGCGCCACGGGATGCTGCTGGTGAAGATGCACAACTACGACGGTGCCGTCGCGCGCCTGAAGGAAGCGATCGCGCGCGCGGAAGGGCTCGAGAACGTCGGGGAGCTGCACCGCCAGATCATGCTCGCCCATGCATGGCGCAGCCGGTCCCAGGCCCTGGAGGCTCTCGGTGAGTTCTCGGAGGCGTCGGCGGCGCTGGACGTGCTGATGAACGTCAAGCGGCAGATTCGGCTCCTCGTGTTTTCGGTCCGGCGGGCGCCCAAGCGGTGAGGTAACGCGTGCACACGATCGACGGCACCCCCGCGTGCCTCTTCATCACCGAGAACCTCACGCGCACCCATTCGGACGGCGAACGCCATTTCTATCCGGCGTTCGTGAAAGCGCACACGCCCGGGTTCTCTGCCACGGACTGGGACTACGGCAAAGACTACGGCGAGGCGCAGGCCGCCGTCGATGCATACAATGCCGAGCACGGCGTGAACAAGGAAACCGCGATGCTGATCATCACGACGTCGATGTTTCCGGCCGCGCCGATCACGATTGCCGACATCTACCGCGCGAACGGCGAAGAGTATACGGCCTCCTAGAATTGCTCCGGGAAGTTTGCGCGCAGCGCCTGTTTCAGATCGAGGCTGCCGAACCGCTCGACGGCGTCGACGATCGCCGCGCTTCCGCCGCCGCCGCCGTGCAGCGTCAGCCAGCTGAGCGCCGCACCGACGCCGGACGATGTCACACGGTCGCCCGCGATGTCGTCCACGAGCTCGTCCGCGCGCGCTTTGACGTCGTCGCTCCAGCGGTCGACCTCGCCTTGCTCCGCGAGCGTTCGCTTCGCTCGCGCGACTTCGTCGGCAATCCAGGGATACGCCGCTCCGCAGTGCATGCAGTGCGGATGGTAGGGCACCCACTGCAGCATCTCCCCGTCGGCAGGCAGGACGGCGTCGCACGCCGGGCACGCGACGAGGACGCGCGCGCCGCACTTCGGACAGAATTTGGGCACGAGCGTCGGGTCGACGAACCACGAGAGCACGTGACCGCGAGTGCACACCGCGGCGGTCGGTCCGCGTGCATCGAGGGACAACGACGGGAGCTGGATGGGTTCGTCGGGCATCGTTCGTTTTTCCGCGGCGCCCGGCGCGCGCCATGCCGAGTGCGTGACGTTCGCCGCCGGTTTCTTCGCGCCGGGCACGAAGGACGGCGGTGATGAACGCGGCCCAGTCCTTGGTCGGTTTCGTGCCGGACGACGTCGCGGCACTGCTGGGACGCTCGCCGGCGGTGGGAATCGAGTTGCCGCTCGAGCCCGGCAGCGACGTCATCGTACGCATCCGTCACACGCAGATCGCGGAAGCTCGCGTCGGGCCGTCGAGCGGCGGCTATACCGGACTGCAACTCATCCTGAAGCCGAACGCGGAGTACGAGCTGTTCGCCGCCGTCTCGGCGGCCGAAGAATCGCGCGCGCCGGTCTTCGACCCGGCGTTCTGGCAGCGGCTCCTGTGGAACCGCCGTTTGATCTTCACGGGTCCGCCCGTGCTGCGCCCCGATGCGTCAGGCCGATTTCAGATCGTCCAACCGTGATGGAAGGCGTCGACCCGCGGCACGAGGCGCGTCGCCTCATCGCAGCACGACGCTGGTGCGCGCTCGGAACGTCGGACGCGCACGGCACGCCCTCGGTCACCTACGTGCCGTTCGCGCCGGTGAACGGCACCTTCGGCATCGTCGTGAGCGCGCTCGCGGCGCATACCGCGAACCTGCGTGCACGGCGCTCCGCCTCGATCATGCTGGTCGGCGACGACGACGCTGACGCCTACGCGCGCCATCGCTTCACGATCGCGGTGACGGCGTCGCCGGCCCAACCGGGATCAGCGCTCGCCGAGTCCGTGTGGTCCGCACTGGAAGCGCGCCATGGCGATACCGCGCGCACGCTGCGGACGTTGACGGATTTTCAAGCGATCGCGCTCGTGCCGCAGGATGGGCGCCTGGTCCTCGGGTTCGCGGCTGCACACCATGTCGACGCGTCGACGATCGGCGGCCTCCTGCGCGCCTAGCAGACCGGCGGCCCGCTAGAACCAGATGCCGAGGTCGAACTTCGCGTCCTCGCTCGCGTGGATTCGCGGATCCCACGGCGGCACGAACGTGATGTCCACCGTGACGGACTTCACGCCGTCCAGCGCCCCCACTTTGTCCTCGACGGACTTCTTGAACTGCGGGCCGACCGGGCACATGGGCGAGGTGAAGGTCATCGTCACGGTGACGTTCTCCTCGTGCTCGCCGTCGACGGTGATGCCGTAGATGAGGCCCAGATCGACCATGCTCATCATGAGCTCGGGGTCTTGAACGTCCCTGAGCGCTTCGCGAACCTCGTCCGGGGTGGTGGGCATTGGGACGTACCTCCGGCGATACCATTCGGCGCGCGCCGTGACGCGATCCCCCGCGTCGCGGCCCGGCGACCGTGTGCGCGAGCGAGCGCGAAAGGGTATACTCCGTCACGTCGGCCAAGGAAACGCAACCGCGCCCGCGCTTCACCGACAGGAGTGATGATCGTGCCTTCCGAGAAACCCGCCCTCGAGCCGAACCTCTTCAAGAAGGCCGCCAACGGTCAGACCGCGGGCAGCTACGACACCGGCGGCCGGTGGAACATCGGCGGCTGGTCGACGTATCCGTCGGCCGACGAACTGGCGATCAGCCCCCGCCGTCGCGACGCGTCGCTGCCGCCGGACGACACGCGGCGGTAGTATTCCCGGGCGCACGCTGCGGCGTCCGGCATCCGAAGGAAAGGTGACCGGCCGACAGCATCGGCGAGCTGCCGGCCGCCGGCGTTACTTCTTCTTCGGCGAGTAGAACTTGCAGTAGCCGTTCGGTACGATCGTGCCCTTCACGAGGTTGCACGTCCCCGGTGACTTGGCGGGGTTGTTCTTCGCGGGGATGAACAGGCTGCAGCCGGAGCACTTCTTGCTGCCGTTGGGGTGAGTGACGTACTGCGCGGTTTTCTGGTCGATGGACGCAGTCGCGTCGGCTTCGGCGCGCAGCGCCGCAAGGGCACCGATCGCGATCGGTGCGACGGCGAGCTTTCCGATCATTCCGGCGCGAGAAATGCTTTTGTCTTCGTTCACGCGGATCTCCCGAAGCGTTGAGTTGCTATCGTGCGCGCATCCGGCTCGATGCATGATGTTTCGGTGACGAACAGCGCTCTCCTCGACGATCCGGTCGCGCACGCGCCTGCCGGACCCGGCCGGCGCCGCACGGTCAGGGCAGGCGTCCCGCCGCACGCACGAGTCGGCGTGCGAGGTCGTCGACGTTCGTGATCGCTCCGCCGACGACGATCGCCTGCGCGCCCGCGGCGAATGCCGCGCGGACGTCCTCGGGCGTGCGTATGCCGCCTTCGCCGACGGCGAACGCGCCGCTCGCCACGCACGCGCGGAGCAGGTCGAGCGCCGGAACCGCCGCGGTGCGGGTCTCTTCCGTGTAGCCGCACAGCGTGGTTGCGACGATGTCGGCACCCGCCGCCGCGGCGCGCGCGACGTCGTCGCCGCTCGCGCAGTCCGCCATCGCGAGTGCGCCGCGCGCGTGGATCCCGGCGATCGCCGCCGTTACGCCGGCCCCGTCCGGACGCGCGCGATCCGTCGCATCGAACGCGACGATCTCCGCGCCGCTTGCGACGACCTCGGCGATCTCACGCACCGTCGGCGTGATGTACGGCGCGAAGCCCGCATAGGCGCGCTTGACGATGCCGATCAGCGGAACGTCGACGGCGCGGCGGACGGCACCCAGCCGCGCCGAGCCCTCCGCGCGGATGCCGGCCGCTCCGTTCGCGACGGCGACGCGTGCGAGCAGCGCGATCGCATCGGGCGCGTTCAGCGGCGACGCGGATTCGGCTTGCACCGAGACGATCAGACCTCCGCGCAGACGCTCGAGAACGGCGCTCACTCGACGATCGCGTCCGGCGCAGCGAGCCCGGCGTCGGCAAACGCGAGCAGCGCGGCGCCGACGGCCGGATCGTACCGCGGCCGGACGACCACGGCATCGGGCGCGACGGGGGCGAGCCGCTCGCGCACGCGCGCGACGAATGGTTCGCTGCGGAAGGCGCCGCCCGACAGCGCGACGGAGACGCGACGCCCGCCCGCGTGCAGCCTTTCGATCGCGGCCGCGCCGAGGGATGCCAGCGCGGCGGCCGCGCGATCGACGATCGCCGCGGCCTCGACGTCGCCGAGCCGCGCGGCGTCGTGCACGACCTGCGCGAACGCGGCGATCTCGGCGTGCCTGATACGGCCCTGCACGGCGGCGGTCGCGAGCGAGCGCAGATCGGCGCGGTCGAAGAACGCGAGGGCCGCGTCACCGAGCGGGCTACGCGACCCGCGATCGTCCCGCTCCATCGCGTGCGCCAAGGCGTCGCGCGCCACGGCGAACGCGCTGCCCGCATCGCCGAACACCGAGCCCCACCCACCGGCACGCACGCGCGCACCCGTCTCGTCTTCGCCGTACGCGACGGATCCCGTACCGGAGATCACCACGACCGCCGGCCGCGCCGCGACGGCGCCTGCGAGTGCGATCGGCGCGTCGTGCTCGATGCGCACGGAGCGCGCGGCGAAGGCGGGCCGCGTTCCGTCGAACGACTCGTCGAAGCCCGACAGCCCGACGTGCACCGCGTCGAGCCGCGTGTCGGGCCGCAGCGACGCCGCGTCCAGTGCGCGCGCGAGCGCCGCAGCGCATGCGTCCGCGCACCGCCGCGAGCCGCGCGGCTCGTCGACGTGCGCCGCCGCTCCGGCCGTTCCTCGTCCGCGCATCCGGCCGTGCTCGTCGACGACGACCGCCGTCGTCGACGACTGGCCGCCGTCGATCCCCGCCACGAGCCTCACTCTTTTTGCGTCATCGCATCCGCGTATGCGCCGGCGGCGGCTTCGCGCGCGCGGCGGTCGCGGATCGGCGCGACCTCGCCGGACGCCTCGCGGTGGTGATACAGCTCGTGCGCGATCGCGCGGTCGATCGCGTCGCGCACGACGCACGAATCTCCATGCGGCAGCGCCGCAGCGTTGACGCGGATCGTCGGGCCGGCCGGGTCGTACTCCGCGATCAGCATCGCGGGCGACCAGTCGCCGAGCGGGGCCACTTCGACGCGCACGCCGTACGCCGCGGCGAGACCGCGCACGTCAGGCATCGGTCGTAGGCGTCAGCACCGCTTCGCCGCGCGGGCGGCGCAGGTCGACGCCGTCACGCAGCAGACGTTCGCGCAAAACGGCGGGGTCGAGCGTGCGCGGCGCGACGCCGCGCTGCACGGAGAGCGCGACCGCGGTACCCGCCGCTTGCCCGAGCGTCATCACGGTCGGCGTGAGCCGCGTCGACGCGTGCGCCTCGTGCGTCGTCGAAATGCAGCGGCCGGCGACGAGCAGGTCCTCGGCATCGAGCGGCACGAGGCAGCGGTACGGGATCTCGTACGATGCTCCCGGTGCCAGCCGGTGCGTCGTCGTTCCGCTTCCCGCGGGGTTGTGGATGTCGATCGGGTACGCGCTGCGCGCCACCGCGTCCGGAAACGTGCGCGCGTGCAGAACGTCGTCCGCCGTGAGCGTGTACTCGCCCCGGATGCGACGCGACTCGCGGATGCCGATCTGCGTCGCCGTCGCCGCGATTCGCGCGTTCGCGAAACCCGGCACGTCGGCGCGGAAAAACGCGAAGAGCTGCATCACTTGCGCGCGCGCCTCGATCTCGGCGCGCGTGAGGTCGTCGGGGTCGAGCGGGTCGACGTCGACGACGCGCGTCATGTTGACCGTCACCTCGTCGTCGTACGGCGTCGCGAAGAACGACACGAGCTCGCGCGGCACGTCGACCGCGCCGCGCTCGCGCGCCGCGTCCCACAGCTCGTACAGGCCGGCGACGGCGGTCAGCGCGCCGGGCGTGCGCTCGTGCAGCTTGAGCGAGCTGCGCATCTGCTCGGGACGGCGCCGCACGTACTCGCTGATCGCGACGAAGTCGACGTGCGAGAGCCGGAACATGAGCGACGCCGGCTGGACGCGGCCCCGTGCGTCGCCCTGCTGCGTGGGCACGCCGGCGCTCGCCGCGACGTACGCGTCGGCCGTCGCGTCGATGGTGCGCCGAGCGCGCAACTCGCGCGTACCGCCGACCGTGGCGACGCGGGCGCCGGCGACGCGCGTACCCTCGCGCAGCGCATCGAGGAACCACGCGTGCAGCAGCAGCTCGACGCCGCTCTCGCGCATCATCTCGAAGAGCAGCGCCTTGTGCAGCTCGGGGTCGAACGGCGTCACCGTCGGGACGTAGTCCGACGCATCGCGCACGTGTCCCGGCGACCCGCCGGCGAGCACGAGCCGGTCGACGATCTCTTGCGCGATGCCGCCGACGATGCGGTCTTCGCCCGAGTGGAACGTCATCCACGGGCCGACCATCGACGCGGTCGCCGTGCCGCCCAGGAACCCGTAGCGCTCGGCGAGCAGAACGCGCGCGCCGCAGCGGGCCGCGGCGAGCGCTGCCGCGCACCCCGCATTGCCGCCGCCGACGACGAGGACGTCGTACTCGCGCATCACGGGCCCTTCGCTCCGGCGATGCGCGCCTCCGTCACGCGCGGTTGGGCGCGACGACGAGCGCGACGGCGGCCGACGCATCGACGCCCGCGAGCTCGTCGGCGACGAGACCCGCGATCTGGCGTGCGTCCGCCATCCCGGTGAACTCCGCGACACGCGCGCCGCGCAGCAAGAAGACGTCGGGCAGCGCACGGCCCACGTCGCCGTAGGCAGTGTGCTCGTCGACGGCGCGAGCCAGCACGCGCTGCGCATCCCCCGCGTTCGTCGCGTACGTCGAGGCATTCGCGAGCACGAGCCGCACGACGGCGCGCTCGTCGACGACCGCGCTTTCGCGCGCCGTCGCGAACACGTCGAGGGCGCCGGTGCGTGCGACGAGCCGAACGTTCGTCCCGTCGAGATGCGCGGCCGCGGCGGCGCGCCGTTCCGGTTCGCCGACGGGGCTCGTCTGCTGCGCGCCTTCGACCAGGGCCGTCGCGCCCGACGCCGTCGCGCGCACGCGGCTGCGCGCGGAATCCACTTCGATCGCGACCTCGACGCGATCGGGCGCCGCGCCCGACGCGATCGCCGCGTCGATCGCTTCGCGCCGCACGCGCGCCAAGTCATTCGGCGTCGGGTCGGCGATCGTGCGCTCGACGACGTCGCGCACGAGCGCGAGCGCGACTCCCAGCGGCGCAATCACGTGCGCGTCGCGCGCGAGCCGGTGCGCGAACCCGAGCCGCTCGGCCGCGTACGGTACGAGTGCCGCGGCGCCGCCGCCCCCGCCGACCAGGGTCACGCGCGAGCGCTCGAGTCCGTAGTCCGCGATGAGGCGGTCGACGATTTCGCGCAGGCGCTCGGCCGCGCGATCGAGGATCGCGCGCGCGAGCGTGTTCGCACCAAGGCCGATCGCTGCGCCGAAGCGCTCGCACGCGAGCCGCGCCGCCTCGGCGTCGCCGCGCGCGAACGCGTCCGCGGGCATGCAGCCGAGGACGTTCGCGGCACACGTCGGCGTGATCGCGATGCGCGTGCCGTCGGCTGCGGTCAGCGCGGCGACGGCGGACGAGGGCTCCGCGACGGCGTCGCGGATCGTCGTCTCGTCCGTGAACGCGGCGTAGCGGTAGCCGGCGATGTGCGCGGAGCGCGGTCCGACGTCGGTGATGCGGCCTCCCGCGATGCGGACGAGCGAGCCGCCGGCGACGGCGATCGTGCGCACGTCGAGCGTCCGCAGCAGCGTGCGGTGGCCTCCGATGCGCGCGGGCCGCATCTGCGGGCGGCCGCGCACGATCGCGGAGAAATCGGCGCTCGTGCCGCCCACCTCGACGAAGATGCCGTCGGTCACGTTCTCGTGGAACAGCGCGCCCGCGATCCCCGCCGCCGGTCCCGACAGCATCGTGAGGATCGGCCGGCGCTCGACCTCGGCGACGTCCATCACGCCGCCGTCGCTGCGCATGATCATGAGCGGTGCCGGGATGCGTGCCGCGGCGACGGCGCGTGCGGTCATTCGAGACGTGTGCAGCATGCGCGGCAGTATCGCCGCGTTGAGCGCGGCCGTCCGCGTGCGCGCGCGCAGACCGTACTGCGTCGAGACCTCGGCGCCGCTCGTCGCCGCGATCCCCGCGTCACGCGCCGCGGCGACGATGGCGCGTTCGACGTCCGGCCGATCGACGCCGAACGGCGCGCTCACGGCAAGCGACTCAACGCCCGCGACGCGCGCGGCGGAGACCACGTCCGCGTCCGCGCGCAGCCACACCGGCGCGAACGGCACACCCTCGGCGAGCGCGAACGGGGCGAACCGCGCGAACGCGCGCGCGATCGGACCGCCGAGCGCGAGCACGCCGACGCGCGCGACGTCGCCTTCGAGCAGCGCGTTCGTGGCCTGCGTCGTCGAGTGCGCGATGAACGCGATCGACGCCGGTTCGATGGCGTGCTCGCGCACGAGGCGCTCCAGACCGGTGATGATGCCGGCGGCGACGCCGTCGGCGTGATCGTGTGTCGTCGGCACCTTCACCGCGGCGACGAGCTCGCGCGTCGCGGCATCGACGGCGACGACGTCGGTGAACGTGCCGCCGACGTCGATGCCGATCCGCAGCCGCGCCGGCGCCGTCAGCCGAGCAGCTCGTCGACGGCGAACGTCACGTCGGGAAACGCCTCGCACGCGACTGTTTCGCCGCGCAAGGCCCGACTCCGCGTACATCGCGAGCCATACCTCACGCGCCGTCGGCGCCGAGGTCGCCGCAGACGACGATCGTCGTGAGCACCATGGCGAGGCGTTCGTCGCGCGCGTGCGTGTCGAACAGCGCATCGATCGCCGCGTGCAGGCTCGGCGCTCTCGGGACCCGTCTGCGGGAGGTACGAGGTGCTGCGCGCCCGCGCGTGCAGCCCTTCGCGGTCGACCGTCTGCACGTTGCGGATCTCCGTGCGGCGCGGGCCGCCGTGCCATCCCTCGAACGTCGAGAACGCCGCGAGCCCGGCGGCGCGCCGGCGCTCCGTCTCGTCGGTCTGAAATCTCCGCACGAGCGCGCCGTACGCGGCGGTGGACGGATCGGTCTCGTCGCGCTCGTTGTACACCACCGCGGCGCGCCCGCCCGGGCGCACGATGCGAACGATCTCGTCGAGCGCCTTGCGGGGATCGAACCAGTGGAACGCCTGGAACGCCGCCGCGAGGTCGACGCTCGCTTCGTGCAGACCCGTCGCCTCCGCCGTCCCGTCGATCCACTCGACGCCGTCGCACGGCTCGCGCGGCGTCGCGCATCCCGGCGTTCGGCTCGACGGCGAGTACCTGCACGCCGCGCGCGGCGAGGGCGCGCGACGAGATGCCGGTCCCCGCGCCGAGATCGGCGACGACGACGTCGCGCGGGTCGCCGAGACCGTCGAGCAGCGCTTCGATCGCGGCCTCCGGGATACGACGGACGGCCGGCGACATACGCGCCGGCGCGGCCCGTGAAGCGCTCGGTGAAGCTCACTTCAGCGCGGCCGCGAGCTCGTCGTACAGATACGTCATCGTCTCGATGCCGCCGAGGAACTGCGAGAGATCGAACTTCTCGTTCGGCGCGTGGATCGCGTCGTCGGGCAGGCCGACGCCGATCAGCACCTGCGGCAGGTGCAGGATGCGGTCGAACGACGAGACCGGGCCGATCGTGCCGCCCGTCCCGATGAACACGGGCGCCTTGCCGAAGCCGCGCTCCATCGCGCGCGCGGCCGCCGCGACGGCGGGATGATCGCGCGACGTCTCGACCGCGCGCACGTCGCCGTGCGCCTCGACCTCGACGCGCACGCCTTTCGGCGCGGTGCGCTGGAGGAACGTCGTCACCGCGTGCTTGACCTTCTCCGGCTCTTGGTGCGGCACGAGGCGCGCCGAGATCTTGGCGCGCGCGAACGACGGGACGATCGTCTTCGAGCCCGCGCCTTGATAGCCGCCGTACATGCCGTTGACCTCGAGCGTCGGGCGGTACCACATGCGCTCCAGCGGCAGGCGCGTCGGCTCGCCGCCGAGCTCGGTTACGCCGATCTCGTACGCGACGCGCGCCGGATCGAGCGGCAACGAAGCGACTTCCGCGCGCTGGTGCGGCGTCAGCTCGCGCACGCCGTCGTAGAAGCCGGGCACCGCGATGCGCCCGTGCGCGTCCTTGAGCGACGCGATGATCTGCGCGAGCGCTTCCAGCGGGTTCTTCACCACGCCGCCAAAGTAGCCGGAATGCAGGTCGCTTTGCGGGCCGTGCACCGTGATTTCCCAATGCACGAGCCCTCGCAGCGACGTCGTGAGCGACGGAACGTCTTCTGCGAAGACCGCCGTGTCGGAGACGACGACGACGTCGCACGCGAGGCGCTCGCGCTCCCGCGCGAGGAACGCCTCGAAGTTCGGCGAGCCGATCTCTTCCTCGCCTTCGATGACGACCTTCACGTTCACGGGCAGCGCGCCGTTCACGCGCAGGTGCGCCTCGATCGCCGCGATGTGCATGAGGCACTGGCCCTTGTCGTCGACGGCGCCGCGCCCGTAGATCTTGCCGTTGCGCACGGCCGCCTCGAACGGCGGCGACGTCCACAGGTCGAGCGGATCGGCGGGCTGCACGTCGTGGTGCCCGTAGATCAGGACGGTCGGCGCGCCCGGCGCGCCGAGCCACGCGCCGTACGCGACGGGATTTCCGTTCACGGCCGTCTCGAGCACGACGCGCGTCCAGGCCGGCGGCGCGCATGCGCTCGACCGCGTGCTCGGCGGAACGGCGCACGTCGGCCGCGTGGTCGGGCTGCGCGGAGATCGACGGAACGGCGATCCAGGCCTTCAGCTCGTCGACGTACCGGTCGCGGTTCGCGCGGACGTGCTCGATCAAGGCGTCGGCATGCGGGGCCAGCATGCCGGGCTTTTCGGTGCGGCTAGCCGCGGCCCCGCGCGGTGACGTGCGGGTCGTCGTACGCCCGCTCGCCGGCGGCGCGCGGCATCGCGCGCGGCGGCTCGTCGATCTCCGAGGCGCGCGGCTCGTCGACATCGATCCGAACCCGCAGGCGCCAGGCGCCGAGCACGATCGAGAAGTGCGTCGCCAGAATCGTCATGTTCAGACCTCCCGCGTCGCCCAGAGGCGAACGGCGGCGACCGCCGCGACGCCTGCGATCGCCCAGCATCCGACGATGCGGTACGCGAGCGGCAACGTGATCACGTGGTGCGTGGCCTGCTGCGACGCGGACGATACGCCGCCGATCCAGGCCATGGGATTGACATAGTTCAGCACCGTGAAAACCGCGTGCACGAGCGGGGGCATCGGCGCCGCCCACAAGGCGCCGAGCACGAAGAATGCAGCCCAGCTCAGGCCGGCGATCATCCCGCCCCGTCCGGGCATTCGCGCCGACACCAAGAGCACCAGCGCGTACCACATCAGCGAGGCACCCACACCCAGGGCGAACGTGGCCAGCGCGGCCGGTCCCCATACCAACATGCCGGTCGCGCCGAGCGACGCGAGCGCGAGGATCGCGATCGCGATCAGCACGAGATAGCCAAGCAGGATCGCGATCGCGTCGACCGCGACATAGCGCCACGCGATGCGTTCTCGCGAAGCCGGCCGCGTCCAGATGATCGGCGTCGTCAGCGCGCTCTCGTTGCTCAGCCCCGGCGCGACGCACGTCAGCACGATCCACCCGCCGAACGCGCAGCCGATCACGAGATCCCCGAGCCGCAGCGATCCGTCGGAAGCGTGCAGCTCGCCGTGCGAACCGGCATAGACGCTCAGGACGGCCAGGATCATCAAGCCGAGCGCGATGCCCGTGTACCACAGCAGCGCGCGGCGTGCGCGCAGAACTTCGACGTAGTGCATCAGCCGATGCTCCCTTCGCCCACGGCGTCCAAGAAGAGATCCTCCAGCGAGCGGTCGAGCACGCGAACGCCGCTCGCGCCCATCGCGCCGAAGCGCGCGGCGATCACGTCGGCGCGCCCGTCCGCATGCACGCGCACCGTCGAACCGGCGTACTCGACGCGGGTAACGCCCGGCACGTTCTCGACCTCGCGCGGGGCAGCGCCCTCGAACGTCGCCTCGACGATGCGCGCGGCTTCGCGCAGCGCATCGAGCTCGCCGGACACGACGATCTTGCCGTCGCGCATGATCGCGACGCGATCGGAAGCGCGGTCGATCTGACCGATCTGGTGTGACGAGAGCAGGACCGTCGCGCCGCTCGTCGCCGCGTCGATCAGCACATCGAGCACGACGCGTTGCATCACGGGATCGAGTCCGCTCGCGGGTTCGTCCAGCAGCAGGATCGACGGCCGGTGCACGAGCGCGAAGATCAGCGAGAGCGCCGTCTGCTGTCCCTTCGAGAGCTTCGATGCTTTCTTGCGCGGGTCGAGCCGGAACAGCGCGAGCAGCTCGGCGGCGCGGGCGGGGTCGTACCCGGCCTGCGAGCGCCGCGCGACCTCGAGATGCTGATCGACGGTCAGCCAGCCGTACAGCGCCGGACGCTCGGGCACGTAACCGATCTGCGAGAACGTCTCCGTCGAGAGCGGAGCGCCGTTGAAACGCACCTCGCCGGCCTCGGGCCGCGCGAAGCCGAGCAGACACTTGAACGTCGTCGTCTTGCCGGCGCCGTTGCGGCCGAGCAGGCCGCACACCGATCCCGACGGGACCTCGAGCGACGCGCCGTCGACGGCGAGCACGCCGCCGTAGCGCTTCGTCAGACCGCTCATGGCGATCACGATTGCTTCTCCTCCGGATACCACCGCGCGATCGAGTCGTCGGCGATCGAGCGGATCTCATCGTGCGTGATACCGAGCGAGCGCGCCTCGCGGATCGCTTCGTCGGTGGCGCGGCCGGCAACGTCGAGCGCCACCCGCCGCGCGCCTTCGAGCACGCCGTTCTTGCTGACGAAGGAGCCTCGGCCGGGAGCCGTCGCGATGACGCCCTCCCGTTCCAAATCGCGGTACACGCGCGCGACGGTGTTGGCGTTCAACTTGAGCTCCATGGCGAGGCCCTTCACGGTCGGCAGGCGCTCGCCCGGCGCGAGCGCGCCGAGCGCGATGGCCCGCTTGATCTGTTCGGTGAGCTGCTGGTAGAGCGGCGCTCCGCCATGCGGGTCGACCGAGAAAAAGGCCGGCAAGATCGTCGGGTTAGAGGGTGATTCCCCAGCCCTTGAAGAGCGAGGAGTCGCCGGGCGTGCGCACGATGGTCGGGCGCGCATTGGGCCGCGCGGGCGACGGGTTCCGGACAGGGCGAACGGTCGGGTTGTGCATGTCGGGGGTCCTTCGGAAGTTGTGTGGCTTGTACTATCTTATACTAGTCCGAGTGATACAATGTCAAGGACCCGAGCCGGAAAACTTTCCCCGCTCGAAACGTTCGATGTCGACGTCGTCATGCGTGCCGGGGAGCACCCGCGCGAGCGATATCGGAAAGATCGCCTGCAGCCGCTCACGATCGCGCAGGCCGGAAAGGGCGCGTTTCGTACCTCGTTGTCACCAGCGGCGCCGCGGATCAGCCCGCGAACGGTTCGCCGAGATCGACGTGGGCCGGTGGGCCGCCGACTTTGCCGCGCTCGACGTCGAAGGTGTGCGGCTTGCCGTCGTACGCGCGGAGCTGCGTTTGGTACGTGCCGTACTCCCACCAGAAGCGGCCGTCGAGCTTGTCGATCACGTCGCCGGTGCGCAGGCCGGCGAGGTATGCGGGCCCGCCCGGGCGCACGAGCGCGCGCATGTAACCGTCCGACGGCTTGAAGAGGACGTAGAAGTACGTCGGCTTCGGGTCGTCGGGATCGAACGCGAGCCCGCGCTCGAACACCTCGTCCGCAAAGGCGGGGTGCTCGCGCGACCACATGCGCACGCGCAGCAGCGCGTCTTCCGCTGCCGTGCGGACGGGCGCCGCGCGCGTACCACTGATTCACGCTCCAGCCCGCGCAGTCGAACAGCTCGAGGCCGACCTCGTCGCCGTCGCGGCCTTCGTGGGTCACCGACATGCGCATCACGGCGGCGTACGGCTTCGCGCGGCAGTCGGCCGCGGCGGGATCGCCCGGTGCGGATACGACCCGAAAACCGCGCCAGCCGCGCGCGACCGCGCCGGAGACCTCGTGCGCCGCGACCGTGCCGTCCGCCGTGCCGTCGTCGCGCACGGCGATGGTCCGCGCCGCTGACGGCGGGGCATACAAGCCGGCGTCGGCCGGCGCCGATCGCGCCGGCGCCGCACTCGCCGGCGTTTGCCGCAGCGCGGCATCGTTCACCCCGCGACGGAGCGTCGCCGCCGAGACGGCGCGCGGCGGGAACAGCGGCGTACCGAACAGCGAGACGCTCGCGACGACGGCTAGGATCGCGGCGACCGTCGCGACCGCGACCTGCCACGGCAGCAGCAAGCGCGTGATGCTCTCCACCCGCGTGCCGGTGAAGTTCGCGACCCAGACGTTCTGCGTATTCGTCGGATCGCACACGTTCTGCACTTGCACGACCGCGATCACCGCGGCGACGAGCGCAGCCGCGGGCAGCACGTGCAGCGTCGCCAGCACCGTGTATACGCCGATGCCGACGCCGTACGGATTCAGCGGCCCGCGGTACAGCGCGAGCGGCGAGAGCAGCCCGAACAGCACGACGTACGCGACCGGCGTGCGCGGCGCGACGGCGGCCACCAGCGGTTTCACCGCGCTCTGCACCTCCGGCAAGTTCGCGGCGACGAGAAGCATGCCGATGCCGATCATCAGGATCGTCGCCGGCGCGACGTCCTCGATGCCGCGAATCCAGGCGGCGACGAGCGTCTTGACCGCTGTGCGCGGCCGCGTCACGAGCGCGCCGTACAGCGCGGCGATGGCGAAGCCGACGATCGCGTCGACGTTGAAGCCGCGCAGCAGCACGAGCGGCAGGATCGGCGTGATGAGCGCGAGCGGGCCCGCCCGTTTGCGCGGCGCCTCGTCCTCGGGCGGCGGGATGACGTTCGTCGCATAGCCCTCCGTCGCGCGCGCTCGAGCCAGCGCATATGCGATCAGCACGACCGCCTGGAGCGCGAACACGGCGAACGCGAAGCCTTGGAATGTCTCGCGCTCCACGCCGAAGACCGTGCCGTAGAACTTCCACTGCGCGATGTTGAGCACGTAGCCGAGTCCGAACGCGAGCAGGAACAGCGTCGCGGACGTCGCGCGCGGAACGCCGACCGTCATCATCACGGGCAGCACGATCGTGCCGATCATGATGATCGCGCCGAGCCCGGTCACCGTCGTGAACAGCACGGCGACGACCGCGCACATCAGCAGCGAGAGCACGACGGGCCGGTCGCCGCCGAATTCCGCCGCGTACGTGACGAGCGTCTCCGCGATCCCGGTCGACAGCACGACGCGGCTGAGCAGCGCGCCGAAGAACAGCGTCGCGTAGACCGGTGCGAGCTTCACGGCGCCGAGCGTGATGACGGCGCCGAGGTCGTGAACGCCGGCGATCGCGGCGGTCGCGAGCGCCATCAGCGGGACCGCCAGCAGCGCCGGAAGCCGCCGCGCGATCATCAAGCCGGCCAGCAGCAGGAAGACGACGACGATCGCGATGCCGCTCATCGCGCCGATCCCATCACCTCGTCCCACGGCGGCACGACGTTCTTGCGCAGATAGTCCTCGCGCGTCACGGCGTCGATGCGGTCGCCGCAGCGCTGCGCCTCGCCCTCCGCGAGATCGTAGCGCGCGCGCACGTGCGTGAGTCCGGGCACCGTACTCTCCGCGCGCCACGCCGCGGCGTACAGAGGCTCGATGTCGTCGAGCGCGTCGCGCATCTCCCAGCACAGGTACTTCGCGACGTTGAGGCTGCGGTACACCTGCGGGTCGTTCGGCGCGGTCGCGTGCGTGCGCGCGTCCTGGTAGTCGTCGCGCGCCTCTTTGCCGATCTGCAAGCGGCGCGCGAACGCATCGTAACGCAGCGCGCCGAGCTTCATCGCCGCGACCGCGCCCTCGTTGAGCGGCGGATGCGCGTTCCAGAGATGCGTCAGCACGCGTTCGGCGCGCGTGCGGATACCGGCGAGATCCATCGCCTGCGCTCGTGCCTGCAGTGCCGGGTCGAACGGATCGTGCCAGAACAGGTAGTCGGGCGGATCGGACGGCATCGTGCGCAGCATCGGCCGGATCGCCTCGAGCTCGTCGAGGTCGCTCGCGTACCCGCGATCCTCGGTGCCGAAGAACACGCGCGCGAACGTGCGGTGCCACGTCGCATCGTCCACCGGCTTCTCTTGCCACGACGTCGCGGCGGCATACGCGAGCGCCGGCCACGTCGCTTCGTACAGCGTCTCGCCGTCATCGTGCCACACGGTCATCAACGTCCCGACGGTACCTTCGACGCCCTTCGCCTCGCCGACGAACCGCGCGACGTTGGTGTACGACGTCTGCAGATCGGGATAGATCTCGTTCCAGTTCGCAGCTCCGGGCGCAACGAGCTGCTCGAATCCCGCTTGCGAGATCGGATCGAGGTAGGGCCGGTACGTCTTCTCGACGCCGTAGTGGAAGGACGCGATCGTGAGGTCCTTCGGCAGCAGCGACAAGATCGAATGGTCCTGCTGGATCGCGTCGTCCCAGATGATCGGGCGCGTGGGCGTTCCGTGCAGAAAGGCCGTCGCGCGCTTGACGTGATCGGCGAAGACCTGCGCGGAGCGCGCGGTGCGCCCGCGACCGAGATCGATCGGCTCGTCGGATCCGATGTGAAAGAAGTCCGGCTTCGTCGAGTCCAGTTCGCTCTTCAGGAGGGGCTCGAGGTACGCGTATGTGCGCGCATCGCTCTCCGCCAGGAGATAGCCGTGCGGGAGCTCCGCCAGCGGCGCCAGCGCCTGCCACTTGAGTGCCTCGTGCATGTGCGCGAACGTCTGCTGCTCGGGGATGAGCGCGACGTGATACCGCAGCGCGTACGCCGACAGTTCGTGCAGCTGATCCCTCGTCCACGCGTTCGGCCATGCGACGAACGGGTTCCGCGGATCGAACACGACCTGCTCCATGTACGGCGACCAGCCGTTGAACTTCAGCGACGCGAGCGTTCGGATGCGCCGCTTCGCGTACTCCATCGTCGGAAAGGGCCCGCGTGAGACGTCATCCGACACGATGCGCCACGGTTCGGCGGGCTCGTCGTGGATGTCGACGCACGGAAGAACCCAACCCCCGCCCTCGTGCTGCGGCAACTGCGCGAGCGTCATCAGCGCATCGAACTGCCCCTCGCCTCTCCACACACGCGTCGGGACGGAAGCCGCGACGTCGGCATCGTGGATCAGGATCGCATCGCCGATCCGCAGCTCGTACTTTCCATGATCGTACCGCCGCGGGTATGCGTACGGCTTCGTCGATCCGGGCGGCGGCGGCGCTGACGTGACGTAGACGACGTCGTGCGCGATCTCAACATCCACCGGATCGCCGAGCTTCGGCGCCGTCACCGGAGCCGAGATGCCGAGCGCCGTCCAGCGCTCGCGCAAGACCTCGAAGCCGCCCGGATCCACCGACGAGGGGAAGCGCAGCGGTTTCTCGAGCGACCGCGGCGCTTTGCACGCGACGCGCTTCACGCTCTGCGGCTCGGGGACGAGCGGCAGCACGATGGACTGCGCGCCGGCAAACTTCGGCAGGGCGATGCACGCCGCGCCGAGCAGCACCGCCGCACTCACCAGCAACGACCGCACGAACCGCGCTACACCGGCGCGCGCGCCGTCTCCTCGCGCGAAGGTGCGCCGCTCGCCCGAACGAACGGGCGGCCCATGGCGCTGAGCCCGCTCGACATCGCCGTCATCGTCGTCTTCTTCGCGATCAACCTCGGCATCGGGCTTTGGTTCGCGCGCGGCAGCGGCAAGAGCGTCGGCGAGTACTTCCTGTCCGGGCGCAGCGCGCCGTGGTGGCTCACGGGGACGTCGATGGTCGCAACGACGTTCGCGGTCGATACGCCGCTCGCCGTGACGGGTTTCGTGGCCCAGAACGGCATCGCCGGCAACTGGCTGTGGTGGAATATGGCCGCCAGCGGCATCCTCACCGTTTTTTTCTTCGCCGCGCTCTGGCGCCGCTCGGGCGTGCTGACCGACGTCGAGTTCATCGAGCTGCGCTACGGCGGCGCGCCGGCATCGTGGCTGCGCGGCGTGCGCGCCGTGTACCAGGGCGTGCTCGTCAACACGATCATCATGGGTTGGGTCAACCTCGCGATGGTGAAGGTGCTGTCGCTCACGCTCAACGTGCCGACACTCCCCGCGCTGTACATCTGTCTTGCGCTGACGGCGCTCTACGTGACGATCGGCGGCTTCTGGTCCGTGCTCGTCACCGACTTCCTGCAGTTCATCGTGAAGATGACGATGGCCGTCGTGCTCGCGATCGCCGCCGTCGCGGCGGTCGGCGGCATCGCGGCGCTCAAAGCCGGGCTCGCGCCGCTCGACGCGCGGCATGCCGTCCACGGCGGCGGCTCGATCCTCGCGTTCGTGCCGTCCGCCGGCAGCGGATGGATGCCGCTCACGACGTTCCTCGTGTTCGTCGGCGTGAGCTGGTGGGCGTCGTCGTATCCCGGCGCCGAGCCGGGCGGCGGCTCGTACATCGCGCAGCGCATCTTCGCGTCGCGCAGCGAGAAGGACGCCGTCTACGCGACGCTGTTCTTCAACGTCGCGCACTACGCGCTGCGGCCGTGGCCATGGATCCTCGTCGCGCTCGCCGCGCTCGTGCTCTATCCTCACGGCGTCACCGGCGCGGACGGCAAGCTCGATCCCGAGCTCGGCTACGTGCGCACGCTCGTCGACCACCTGCCCGTCGCGCTGCGCGGCCTCATGATGGCGGGATTCCTCGCGGCGTACATGTCCACGATCGGCACGCAGCTGAACCTCGGCGCGTCGTATCTCACGAACGACCTGTACCGCCGCTTCGTGCGGCGCCAGGAAAGCGAGCACCATTACGTCGTGGCGTCGCGCTGGATGACGATCGTCGCGATGGTGCTGGCCGCGATCGTCACGCTCTTCATGACGTCCGTCGGCGAGGCGTGGAAGTACATGCTCACGCTGACGGCCGGGGTCGGCCTGGTGATGATCCTGCGCTGGTACTGGTGGCGCGTGAACGCGTGGAGCGAGATCGCCGCCCTGCTTGCCTCCGCTTTCGTCGGCAGCCTCTGCTATGCGCCCGCGATCGTAGCGGGCGACGACCCGAACGCCACCGCGAAGCGCCTGCTGATCACCGTCGTCGTCACGACCATCGTCTGGATCGCCGTGACGTTCCTGACGAAGCCCGAGAGCCACGCGACGCTGGCGCGCTTCTACGAGCGGGTCCGCCCCGGCGGCGCCGGTTGGGCTCCGGTCGCGCGTGGCGCCGCGGGCCGGCCCGAGGACCGGCTGGGCATCGCGCTGATCGACTGGGTCGCCGGGCTGGGGCTCGTGTACGGGACGCTGTTCGGGATCGGCCGCCTCGTCCTCGGAGACACGGGGCAAGGTGTGGCGTGGTGTGCTCTCGCCGCCGTCTGCGGCGCGGTGATCGCGCGGACGCTCCGCGCGACTTAGGCCCCGTTTCGGCCGAACACCGGGATATGGCGGTCATCGAGGGGCTCGCCGTTCTCGTCGTGCTCGCCGCGTTCGCGACGGTCGGGTGGCGGCGTTGGCGCGTCGCCCGCCGCGAGGTCCAGCGCGTGCGCGGAACGTTCGCGCGTTACGTCGCCCCGGCCGTCGTCGACATGCTCCTCGCCCGCAAGGACGAGCGGCTCTTCACCGGGCGCGCCGTGCGCGCGACGGTGCTCGTGTGCCGCATCCGCGACTTCGCGCGCTTCATCGAGCCGCTCGCACCCGAGGAGACGCTGCGCTACCTCAACGAGTTCTACGGGCTCGCGGGCACGGCCATCCAGCGAAACCGCGGGATCATCGACAGCTTCCTCGGCGACGGCATCGTCGGCGTCTTCGGCGTCCCGCTCGAGAACCCGACGCAGGAAGACGACGCGATCGAAGCCGCGCTCGGCATCGTGCGCCACGTGGTCGCGATGCGCGACCGCTGGGCGAAGCAGCACCGCAAGCCGATCGCGATCGGCATCGGCATCAACACCGGCATGATGATCGCCGGCGACGCGGGCTTCCGCGACCGCCGCGAGTTCACGGTCGTCGGCAGCGAGGCGACGTTCGCGCACCAGCTGCAGGACGCGGCGTTCGAGCTGAACGCGTTCATCGTGGCGTCGCGCGGCACGTGCGAGTCGCTGATCTCCGAGTACAAGCTCGTGCCGATCAGCGGGATTCCGCTCGCCGGCGTGCGCCGTCTGCTCGATGCGTTCGTCGTGCGCGGGCGCGTGCGCGGCGGCGAACAGTTCAACGTTCCCGTCGACGCGATGGTACAGACCTCGATCGAGGCGGGGGAGCCGTCCGCCGGCGCCGCAACGCCGGTCGCCACGCCTGTTGCGACGCCGGTCGCAGCACCGAAAGCGGCGCCGCCCGAGCCGCCCGTCGCGCGAGCGCGCCCGCGGACGCCGTCGCCGACGCAGACCCCGGTGAACTGGATGTCGATCGAGGACGTGAACCCGATCCTGCCCGATCCGCCCGCGCCGCGCGCGACGTACGAGGACCGGCGCGGCTCGCTCGACCTCTAGCTTTTCGCGCCCACCGCGATCGCGGTCAGCTCGAAGCGGCAGCCGAACAGCAGTGGCCCGGAACCGATGAACGCGCGTGCCGGAAGCGCTCCGTCGAAGTACCGCACGTACACCTCGTTGAACGCCGCGAAGTTGCCGACGTCGGGCGCGAAGACCGTTACCATGACGAGATCGGCCGGCGTCAGGCCGGCGGCGGCGAGAACTCGCGCGACGTCGGCCATCAGAAATTCGGCCTCGTCGGCGGCGCCGTCCGGCGGCCGTCCCGTGACGGGATCGAGCCCGAGCCGCCCGGAGACGTAGAGCGTCTCGCCCACGCGCACGGCGTCGCTGAAGGGAAGGCGCGTCATGCCCTTCGGCAGGCGTGCGCGGGGAATGACGATGTGCTCGCGCTGCATCGAGAGGGCTAGGACGCCGCCGCCGGAGTTCCTGGCGGAAACAGCCGTCGCACGATGAAGCCGAGCGGCATACCCTGCACGACGATCGTGACGAGCACGACGGCGAACGTCGCGTCGATGATCTGTGGGCGGTGCGGCAGCGAAGCGGGGAGCGACAGCGCGAGCGCGAGCGGCAGCGCGCCGCGCATTCCGGCGAAGAACAGCGTCAGGCGCGTCGCCGTACTCCGGCCCGCGCACAGCGACAAGGCGCCGCGCGCGAGCCAGACCGCGAGCACGGCGGCGATCACGAGGCCGGGCTCGTGCGCGATGCGCTCCGGGCGGATCAGCAGGCCGGTCGACAAGAACACGACGGCGTTCGTGATGAAGGCAAGCGCGTTCCACGCACTGTCCACCTCGTCGACGTTCTTGACCGCGCCGTGCACGCGCGACGCGATCGCGCGCAGCACGACCGCCCCGGCGGCCGTCGCGAAGATCCCCGAGCAGTGCGCGGCGCCGGCGCACAGGTACGCGCCGTAGGCGAGCACGATCGTCACCGTGACCTCGTACGCGGACGCATCCGTCGCGCGCAGGACCGCCGCGCACAGCGCGCCGGCGGCGCAGCCGATGGCGAGGCCGCCGGCGACCTGCGCTACGCCGAAAAGCGCATCGAGCCCGAACGACGCGTGGTGCCCCGACGCGACGGCGAGCATGAACCCGAACAGCACGAGCGCGACGCCGTCGTTCGCAAGCGACTCGCCTTCGACGAGCGTGCGCAGGCGGGCGGGAACGGCGACGCCGCGGAACGCGGCGACCACCGCAATCGGGTCGGTCGCCGCGACGATCGCACCGAAAAGCGCCGCGGCGTCGGTGGGAAGCGCACGCACCACGACGAGCACCCCGCCGACGATCGCCGCTGTGGCGATCGTCCCCGGCACGGCGAGCAAGGCGATGCGGCTCGCGGTGCGGCGCAGCGCGTCGCGGTCGAGATTCCACGCCGCCTCGAAGATCAGCGGCGGAAGGAATACGAACAGCAGCGTGTCGCCGAACGCGAACGGCGGGTTGATCGGCACGAGCGCCCCGACGGCGACCAGCGCAACCGCGGCCGGAACCCGCACGCGCTCCGCCAGGATCGCGACGAGCGTCGCGGCGGCGAGCAGCACGACGAACGCGCCGGCGCCGTGCTGGACGGCGCTCACGTGGCGAGCAGCGGCAGCACGTCGGATGCCCGCGCGCGAAGCGGACACATCGACGTGCGCGGTCAGCGCCGTCTCCTCGGGGTTGATCTCGACGACGCACGCGCCGGTGACGCGCTTCGTCGCGAGCGACGCCGCGGGCTGCACGAGGCCCGACGTCCCGACGACCAGCATCAGGTCCGCGCGCCGCGCCGCCGCGAACGCCGCGTCGAGCGCGTCTGCGGGAAGCGCTTCGCCGAACCACACGATGTCCGGCCGCCACCGGCCGCCGCACTCGTGCTCGATCGCGGCGATGCCGTCGCGCTCGATGCGCGCGAGGACGCCGTCGAGCGCCGCCCGCGCGTCGCAGCGCGTGCACTTCGCGTCGCGCAGCGCGCCGTGAAGCTCCAGCACGTTTCGCGAGCCGGCGAGCCGGTGCAGGGAGTCGACGTTCTGCGTGACCAGGGTGAAGTCGCGCGCGCGCCGCTCGATCGCCGCCAGGGCGGCGTGCGCCGCCGACGGCTGGACGGATGCATGCGCCGTGCGTCGCTCGGCGTACCAGCTCCACACGAGCGCAGGATCGCGCGCGAAGCCGTGCGGCGACGCAAGCTCTTCGACGCGGTGCGTCCGCCAGAGCCCGCCCGCGCCTCGGAACGTCGGCAAGCCGCTCTCGGCGGAGATGCCCGAGCCGGTCAGCACGGTGATCGACCGCGCCGAGGCGAGCCGCTCGCGCATCTTTCCAAGCCCCGTCTCAGGATCGTCCATCCGCCGGGCCGCGTTCGACGACGAAGCCATCCGTCCGCCGCAGCGCCGCGTTACCACGGCGAGGTGACGACAGCGACGACGCGAAGGCGGGGCCGATGGATCCCGGGTCCCGGCTGATGGACCGAGTCCGTACGCGCGATGCGAACGCATTCGAAGCGCTCTACGACACGTACCATCGGCTCGTGTTCGGGATCGGGCTGCGCATGCTGGGCGACCCCGCGATGGCCGAGGATCTGACGCAGAACGTGTTCTTGAAAATCTGGACCGCGCCTGATGCGTTTCGCGGCGGCTCGTTCGTCGCGTGGGTGTCGCGCGTCGCGCGAAACCGCGCGCTCGACGTGCTGCGGTCGCGCGCCGTGCACCCCGAAAGCGACATTCCGGCCGACCTGCCGCTCGACGGCGCGCTGGACGACGACGTACTCGCTCGCATCGACGCGCAGCGCGTGCGCGACGCGCTCGCCACGCTGCCGGCGGAGCAGCGCTCGCTGATCGAGCTCGGATTCTTCGGCGGCATCACCCACCAGGAGCTCGCACGGCGAACCGCCACGCCGCTCGGGACCGTGAAGACGCGCATCCGCAGCGGACTGCGGCAATTGCGCGCAACCCTGGGCGAGCGGGTGTCGCAATGAGCGCGCCGGCCGACCGCGACGCGATGCTGGAATCGGTCGCGCTGTACGCGCTCGGGGTGCTGCCGCGCGAGGATGCAGCCCTCATCGCAGCCTTCATCGCGAACGACGAGCAGGCGCGCCGCGAGTACTTGCACGCGCGCGTCGCGGCCGACGCGCTCGCGCACATCGCCGACGAGCCCGTCGACTCCGCGACGTCCGCGCGCATGAAGGAGCGGCTGATGGACCGCGTGCGCGCCGACGCGGCCCCGGCATCCGTCGCGCGCATCCGCCCGCGCGCGGCGACGTATCCGGCGACGCTTTGGGCGACCAGCCTCGCCGCCGCCGCGGCGATCGTGTTCGCCGTCGTGACGGTCGCGCAGGATCTCTCGCTGCGCGGTGACCTGGCGCTCGCCGACCGTCGCATCGGGACGCTGCAGGGGCGGCTCGCGCAGAGCGACCGCGCCGCCGTGCAGGACCAGCGATCGCTCACGCGCACGCTCACCGACCTGCTCGCGAGCGATGCACGAAGGTATCCGGTCGCACCCGGGACGGTCGTCGTGCGCCGTGACCGCATCTACTTCGCGTTCTCGAAGCTGCCGCCGCTGCCGAGAGGCCACGTCTATCAGGCGTGGACGGCGGCCCCCGCCTCGAAGACGATGTCACCGAGCGTGACCTTCACGCCGAACGCCGACGGCGTCGCGGTCGTGGCGCTGCCGGTCGACGCGGCGAAGGTCGGTGCCGTCGCGGTCAGCGTCGAACCGGACGGCGGAAGCAAGGCGCCGACGACGACGCCGACCTTCGTCCGACCGCTCACGTAGAGAAACACCGCGCCACTGCTCGAATCCGTCACCGCCGCGACGCGCGCGGAAGCGATCCGCTACGCGGCACGCCGCCCGTACGACAACGTGTTCATCCAGTGGGTGCTGGAAGGCAGCCACGGCCTCGGCGCGTCCGACGCGGTCGTGCTCCGGCGCGACGCGCAGGGCACCGTGACGGGCCTCATCTACTACGGCGCGCAGCTGGTCGTCGCCGCGGACGACGCGCCGACGCTCGACGAGTTCGGCGCGCGGACGCGCGCGCACCGCGGGCTGCGCAGCTTCGTGGGCCCGAAGCCCGAGGTCGACGGGCTCTGGGAACGCGTGCGCGCCTGGCATCCCCAACCCTCGATCGTGCGCGCCGAGCAGCCGGTGTACGTCCTCGCACGCGAGGCGCTGCGCTCGCCCGCGGCGGGCGTCGACGTCCGCCTGGCGCGTCCGCACGAGGCCGAGCTCGTCGCGGAGCACTCCGGAGCGATGGTGCTCGGCGAGCTCGGCTACGACCCGCGTGCGAACCGCGCGGTCGTTCGCGGCGGCGGTCAGGCGCAGCATCGCGCGCGGCACCTGGTGGGTCTGGATCGCGGGTGGCGAGCTGCGCTTCCAGTTGAACGTCGGACCGCGCACGGCCGCGACGGCGCAGCTGCAAGGCGTCTGGACGCCGCCCGCGCAACGCGGACGCGGCTACGCCTCGCTCGCGCTGGCCGCGATCGCGCAGCGGCTCTTCGCCACGGAGACGACGCTCTCGCTCTACGTCAACGACTTCAACCGCGCCGCGATCGCGCTGTACGAGCGCGTCGGGTTCGTGCGCGCGGGCACGTTCGCGACGTACATTTTCTCGTGACGCGCGCGCTCGCGCTCGACGCGCTCGCCGTCGTGCTCGCGTGCGTCGCCGCGCTCGCGCCGATGCCGCGCGCGGCGCTCGAGTCCGGCTACGCGAACGGCGCTTTCGCGGCGATGAACCGCGCGTTCGTGCCGCTCGCGGACCGCGTCGCGTTCGCGGTCGGCGACGTCGAGGCGATCGTCGTGCTCGTCGTCCTCGTCGCGTGGTGGGCGCGTGCGCTGCGGCGCGCGCGCCGCGGCGAGCGGCGGCGCACCGCGCTCGCGATGGTCGCGCACACGATCGGCTTCGCGGCACTGGGCGTCGTGCTCTTCGAGCTGCTGTGGGGCCTGAACTACCGGCGCGCGACCGTCGTCGCGCGCGTCGACTATCGCGCCTCGCGCGTCACGCCGGACGCGGTCGCGCGCTTCAGCGAGCGGATCGTCGCGATCTTGAACCACGACGTCGTCGCGGCGCATGCCGAGACGCTCGACCGCGCGAAGCTGCGCGCGGCGTACGAGCCGGTCGTCGCGCGGCTCGGCGACCGATGGGACGTCGCCGTCACCGCGCCCAAGTGGACGCTGCTCGAGCCGTACTACGAAGCGGCGGGGATCGGCGGACAGTACTCGCCGTTCGCGTTCGAGACGCTCCTGAACGCGTCGTTTCTGCCGGTCGAGGTGCCGCGGGCGCTCGCGCACGAGTGGGCGCATGTGGGAGGTTTCACGGACGAGGGTGACGCGAACTACATCGGAACGCTGGCGTGCCTGCGCTCCGACGATCCGCTCATCCGCTACTCGGGGGCGTTCTGGACGTACGGCGACCTGCCGCTGGCGCAGCGGCGCAGGCTTCGCCTCGACCCGCGCGTCCTCGCCGACTTCCGGGCGTCGCGCGAGCGCTTTCTGCGGCACTACCAGCCGCGCATCTTCGCGATGCAGTGGAAGGTCTACGACCGCTTCCTGCGCAGCAACGGCGTGCGGGGCGGCGTCGCCTCGTACGGCTTCTTCCTGCAGCTCCTGGTCGGCACGCCGCTCGACGCCCAGGGCTTGCCGCAACTGCGCGTCACGCGAGCGCCGGTGCCAGGCGGCGCGCGTTCTCCGACGTGATCGCCGCGCACCGCGGCCTCCCCGAGGCCGAGCGCGCGCAACCCGCGCAGATCGCCGTCGTATGCGTACGGAATGTTCGGCCAGTCCGTGCCGTAGACGATCTGGGACGTGCCGCGCGCGACGTCTTCCCGAGCGGCGTTCGCACGCATCGGCGACTCGGGCGCGAACGCCATCGTCGTGTCGAGGAACAGCCGCGGCTCGCGGAGCGCGAGATCGATGTACCGCGTCGAATCGGGCACGCCGAAGTGCGCGACGACGACGCGTAGGCGCGGATGCCGCTCCAGCACGGTCGCCACGCGCGCCGGCCCGTCGTTCGTGTCGTTCGACCACGGGATCGCGCCCGCGTGCACGAGCACGAACCCTTCGGCCTCAGCGACGGCGTCGAGCACACCGGCGAGCCGCGCATCGCCGAGCTCGAAACGCTGCACGTTCTCGTGCACCTTGAGGCCGATGCAGCCGGCGCGCAGCGCGTCGCGCACGGTGCCGGCCGGATCGCGGTCCTCGACGTGCACGGTCGCGAGCGCGAACGCGCCGCCGCCGAGCTCGCGGGCGGTATCCGCGAGCCAGTCGTTCAAGTCGCGCGCCATGCCCGGCTTGTGCGCGTAGGAGCAGAACGTGAAGCGCTCGACGCCTTGCTCGCGGAGCTCGCGCGCGACCGCGTGCGGTTCGGTCGGATGCTCGAGCACCCACGGGCTGCGTTCGGCGAACCACCGGCGGATCGCCGCGAACAGCCGCGGCGGGTGCAGGTGCGTGTGCACGTCGATCACGTGCCGTCAGAAGCACCCGACCGTGCCCGCGGTTGCAGTACGGGGCGCCGGCCCGCTTCCAGACTTAACGCGGCGTTCATGCCGCTTGCCAGGAGTCGGCGGTCAGAGGGCGCACCTCCTAGCGTGATACAAACTGCAGCCCCGCCGCGGCGGCGTACGCCCGCTTGGGCCAACTTCGTCGGCCTAACCGTCGTACACCTCGGCGCGCTGTGCGCGTTCATTCCAGGCACGTTTCATTGGAGCGCGCTGATCGTGCTCGCGGTGCTGTACTACGCAACGGGCGCGTGGGGAATCTGCCTCGGCTACCACCGCGTGCTGACGCATCGCAGCCTCAAGCTCGCGAAGCCGCTCGAGTGGGCGGCGACGATTCTCGGCGTGCTCGCGCTTCAGGGCGGCCCGATCGACTGGATCTCCACGCATCGCAAGCATCACGCGCACACCGACCGCGACGGCGACCCGCACGACATTCACAAGGGCGTGCTGTGGAGCCACATGGAGTGGCTTTACAAGCGCAACGAGGCGATGCTCTCGCGCCAAGAACAGGAACGGCTTGCGCCCGATCTCGCGAACGACCGGTTCTACCGCTTCATGGAAGCGACGAACGTGTGGTGGACGATCGCGCTCGGCGCGCTGCTGCTCGCGATCGGCGGCTGGTCGTGGCTGATCTGGGGCATCTTCGTGCGCGTCGTGATCACGTATCACATCACCTGGCTCGTCAACAGCGCGGCCCACTACAGCGGCTATCAGAGCTTCCGCACCGGCGACCGGTCGACGAACAACTGGTGGGTCGCGATCCTCGCCTGGGGCGAGGGCTGGCACAACAACCACCACGCGTTCCCGTTCAGCGCGCGCCACGGTCTGCGCTGGTTCGAGTTCGACGCCACGTGGCTGACGATCAAAGTGCTCGCGTGGCTCAAGCTTGCGCGCGACGTCAAACTGCCGACACCGGCGATGCTGCAGCGGCTCCAAGTGACGCCGGCGCGGGTCCAGCGCGAACGCGCCTGACGCCGCGAGCCCTGATGACGAAAGCCCCGGCACGACGCCGGGGCTTTTTTGTCGGCGGGAACGTGTCGGAATCGAACCGACCAGTCGCCTTGCGGCGACCTCACCGGTTTTGAAGACCGGGCGAGCCACCAGACCCGTACGCTCCCATGCCGCAGGTCGCCCGTTCGGCGCCCGTGCGCTTCTTACTCGCGCCGAAGCGTATCGGTCGCGACCTGCGACCGCGGCGCGAGCCACGCGAACAGCCCGGTCGCCGCGAGTGCGCCCGCGAGCTCAGCGCGACGAGCGCGCCGCTCATCGCGCGCGCGCCGCGAAGCGCACGCAGCGTCCGCCCGCCGCGCGAAGGCGCAAGCAGCGTTCGGTCTCGCCGATCGCGGCCTGGGCGCGCGCTCGGTCGAGAAGCACCGCCCGGCTCACCGAGACGCGCAGCCACTCGACGTTCGGCACGTACCCGAACAGCGCGCGCGTGCGCAGGGCGAGCTCGCGGAGGGCTCGCACAGCGGTCACCGGGATGCGGCGATCACGTGCAGCACGTCGCATCGGACGTGACCGCCGCGTCGGTGCGGCAGCAGGACGTGTCCGCATCGTCGCGTTCCGCCGTGTCCGCGTGCACGACGTACGTCTCCCACCGGCGGCCGTCGGGATCGCTCGCCCAGACCTTCGTCTGGTTCGCGTAGCAGCACGTCTCTTCGCGCTCGACGTCGGTCGCGTATCCGGCGGCCGCGAGCCGCGCGATTTGGGCGTCGACGGCATGGATCGAATCGACGACGATTCCGAAGTGCTGGCCGGAACCGGCGATCGCCGCGCCATCGCGATCGAGCGCGAGCTCCAGGCCGGGATCGTCCGTCACGAAGAGCGCGTAGTCCGGCAGTGACTTCGAGGGCGGCGCTCCGAGCAGCGTGGAGTAGAAGCCGACGGCCGCATCGATGTCGCGCGTCGTGAAGTTCAGGTGCATTTTCATGCCAAAGCCCTTTCGGAGATCACGGAGTGCAGCGCGGCGTCAATCCGCGCGCGCGCGTCGGGCGCCAGACGGTAGTACACCCACGTGCCGCGCCGCTCGCACGTCGCGAGACCGGCCTCGCGGAGGATGCGCAGATGGTGCGAAACCGTCGGCTGCTCGAGCGGCAGCGCGCCGGTGAAGTCGCACACGCACACCTCGCCGTCGGCCCGCGCGAGCGTCGCGAGCATCACGAGCCGGTGCGGGTCGGCGAGCGCCTTGAACAGAGCCGCCTCGGCCGCACGGTCGGCGCGGTGCACCTCGGCCGGCGGACAGCATCGCTGCATCGACATACTTCGATGCTATACCCTGTATCGACCGTTGTCAATATAGGCGCCGTTTCGCGGCCGGGACCGGCGCGCGACACGCCGAACGCGGTTCGTTCGTGAGCGGACGCCGACTCCGCACCGCGTCATTCGCTGCAGCCTTCTTCGCGCTACCGCTCTACCCGGCGCTGATCGAGCTGGCGCGAACGAACGTCCCCGGGGTGACGCTTCTGCCGCCGGGCGCCGCATGGGCGCTCGTCGCGGCCGCGGTCGCGCTGGCGGTGGGGTGGCTTGCCGCGCTCCTCGCCGCGGAGGCGCGGCCGATCCCGACCGCGATTCCCGCCGCCGCCCTGCCCCTCGCCGCTGCGCTCGCCGCCGCGCTCGGGTTCGCTCCGCGCGCCGGCCTGCTGTTCATCGCGGTGCTCGCGTGCGCCGTGACGTGGCACGTCGCGATCGTGCGCTTCGCCGGCGAAGACGGCGCGATCCGAACGATCGTCGCGGCTTTTCTGCTCTCGGGCGCCGCGGCCTCGCTCGCCGCGGTCGCGATGGTTCTCGCGAAGGCCCCGCCTGCGCTCTATACGATCGGGCACGGGCGCGCGACGGGAACGTTCGTCGTACCCGGCGAGCTCGCCGGCTACCTGATCGTGTACGTACCGGTCGCGCTGGCGGCAACGCGCGCACCGCTGCGCCTGCGCGCGCTCGCCTGGCTCGGCACGATTGCCGGATGCGCGGCGCTCGCGCTGACGTTCTCGCGAGCGGGATGGATCGGCACGGCGGCCGCGATCGCCGCGCTCGTGCTGATGCGGCGCGGCGGCCGCGGCGCGCGCTACGCCGCGGGCATCTTCGCGGTCGCGCTGATCGCGGTCGCGCTCGTTTTCAACAGCCACCACGATCCGTCCGAGAACTTCACGCGGCTGTCGATCTGGGAGGCGGCACTGCGCACGATCGTCTCGTTTCCGTTCTCGGGCGTCGGGCCGTTCGCGTTCGCCGGCATGTACGACGTGATGCGCATTCCGGGCGGCGAGCCCGTCGCGCTGCACGCGCACAGCGTGCTGCTGACGTTCGCGGCGGAGACCGGACTGCTGGGCACCGCGGCGCTCGCGTGGGGATGGTGCGCCTTCGCGGCGGACGTGCGCACGCGGCTGCGCGCGCCGTCACCGTACGCGGGCGTATCGCTCGCGATCGTCGCGGGCCTGATCGGCACGTGGGTGCAAGGCACGATCGATACGGTGAGCGTCGTCATCTTCGGGCTGTGGATGCCGTTCACCGCGCTGGCGCTGGCGTGCTCGGGCGAAGCGTTCGACCTGCCGCAGCTCTTCGCGCCGCGCACCGCCGCGCGAGCGCTCCGCCGCGCCGCAATCGGCGCGGCCGCGGTCGCCGTCGCGGCGGCGTGTCTGGCGCTGCAGCTCGCGTCGAGCGCGCTCTACGGAACGCACGGCGCGCCGGATTCGCTGCCGGCGCACCTGCCGCACGATGCCGGCGTGCGCGCGTACGCGGCGATCGAACGCGTCGCGCCCGTGCGCTTCGTCGAGATCGCCCTCGCGGACGACGCGCTTCGCCGAGGCGACGCGCGCGGCGCCGTGCGTCACGCGAACCGGCTCGGACCGGGCGCGTGGCGCGACGAGGCCCGCGCGCGGATCGCGCAGCTCGACGGCCGCGAAAGCGACGCGATCGCGCTCTTCCTCGCCGCCGGCGACGATCGCGCGATCGTGCCGTACGTTCGCCGGCTCGCGGACCGCGGGCGGCTGCACGACGCGTACGCGCTGTCGGCCCGCATCCGCGACCGGCTCGCGAACGACGAGACCCGGCCCAATGCTCTCGCTGCCGCATGGTGGCGACTCGGACGGCTCGCGCGCGCAACGCATGACGATGCCGAAGCGCAGCGCGACGAGGAACGCGCGATCGCGCTGGCGCCCCTCAACACGACGTATCTCGACGGCGCGGGCGAGCTGGCGCTGCGGCGCGGCGACGGCACGCGCGCGGTGATGCTTTTCGCGCGCGCGCTCGCCGTCGATCCGGCCGATGCGCGCGCGCAGCGCGGCCTGCGCGCGGCGGGGGCTGTGCGCTAGCCTTCGCCCTCGTGCTCGGGCGGATCGTCGAGGGTGATAGGCCCGTCGATCACTTCGAGCACCTCGCTGCCCGCGATGACGACCGCCTCGCGCTCCTTGTCGGCGATCGCCTCGCTCGCTTCGATCCAGGCGATCGGGCCGTCGTCGGACCCGTCGGCCGCGGGCGCGAGGTAGGCGAACTCGAGCAGGCCGACGGCTGCCAACGCGTCGGCGATCGCGGCGGCGGGCGCGAGCGCGTCGGTGCGCGCCGCTTCGTCGCCTTCGTCGACGCGGCGCAGCAGCGCGAGCATGTCGCCGGAGAGATGCTTGCGCACCTCGGCGTGCTCGAGCGGATCGGCCTGCGTCTGCGCGTCGTCCTGGTTCACGCCGCTCGCGTTCGACGCACGCGCGCGATCCCATGGCGCACGGAACCGGCGCGCCGGGCCGCGCGTTTCGTACCGCAGTGCCGATCGACAAGCCGCCGCGCGGACGCTCCGCGTTCGCGCTGCTCGCGCTGCTCGCGCTCAGCCTCATCCCGATCCCCGCTGCGCCGCCGGCCGACGCCGCGGTGCGCACCACGAAAACCGCACTGCCGCGGAAGCGCGTCACCGGAGCGAAACCGCGCCCCAAACCGAAGCCGGCGTATCACCCGCATCCCGGTCTCGCGCCGGCCGACGAGTACTTCGGCCGGCTCGGCATGAGCGTGCTCGGCGTGCGCTCCAAGGTGAAGGACCTCGGACTCGACGCGGACGCGCATCCCGAGCGCACGCAAGCGATTCTGAATTCGGCGGTGTGGGTCGAAGACGCGATGCGCGACTGGGCGAAGAAGTATCCGTTCGACCGCTGGCTGCCGCGCTACGCGTACGCGCTCGAGATCGAGTACGAGCGCATGCCGGGTCCGGAGGCGCACAAACGCGCGCTCCGGCAGATCGCGTACATCACGGCGTACTTCCCGCAGACCGCGTACGCTCGCGTCGACCGCGCGAAGCTCGCGCAGGGCGTACCGACGCCCGATCCCTCGAGTCCCCCGGTCACGATGACCGACCTGCAGCGCCTCGCGCTCCTCGACGGCCGCACGCCGCCCACGATGCCGCCCGCGCCGACACCGCGCCCGACGCCGGTACCGTCGGCGGAGCCATCGGCCTCGCCGGAACCGCAGCCCGCGGGCTCGCCCGCGCCCCCGCGAGCGCGGTAAATACGGAGCTCGCCCGGCAGGACATCTTTGCCGTGCAGAGTATCAGCGCGTCGACCCGCCTGCATCGGAGCTCCCGTGGACGTCACTCGCGCCATCGCCGACCTCGCCGAAGTCCGCACCCGGCTCGCCGCCGTGCAGCGCTTTCGCGGCCTCTCGGGCCCGGCGGCCCTCGCGAGCGGGCTTGCGGCTCTGAGTACGGGCGCGGTGCAGCTGGCGCTGCTGCCGGCGCCGCACACGCCGGCCGACGCGGGCCGCTACGTTGCGATCTGGGTGGTATGCCTCGCATTCGCGCTGGCCGTCAACTACGGCGCCGTCGCGATTTGGCTCGTGCGCAACTGGTCGCGCCGCACGCGCACGGAGCTGCGCACGGCCGCGATCGCGGTGCTTCCCTCGATCTCGGCGGGCGGCGCGTTCACCGCGGCGCTGCTCGCGCGCGGCGAAGTCGGGCTGCTCCCCGGCACCTGGGCGCTGTGCTACGGACTCGGCTTGCTCGCGGCGCGCTCGATGCTGCCGCGCGCGAACGTCGCGATCGCGCTCGCGTTCGCCGCGGCGGGCGCGACGCTGCTGTTCGCGCCCGGTCTGAGCGCTCTCGCGTGGTGGGTGATGCCGGCGACGTTCGGCATCGGACAAACCGCGATCGGCGTGCTGATGCTGCGCGACGAAGCGGAGCGCGAGGTGCGCGCGTGAACGGCCCCGCACCCTTCGCGTTTCCGGGACTCGAGCGCATCTTCCACGAGCGCGGCCGGCTGGCCGTGTGCGCGTGCCTGATCGCGAACCCCGACGGCATGCGCTTCACCGACCTGCAGGATGCGTGCGCGCTGACGGACGGCAACCTCAACCGGCATCTGCACGCGCTCGCCGAAGTCGGCGTCGTCACGAGCGAACGCCTGCGTGGACACGGCCGTCCGACGACGATCGTGCGCATCACGGCCGACGGACGCACGCGTTTCCTCGCCTACGTCGACGAGCTCGAGTCGGTCGTTCGCGGCGTGCAGCAGCGCGCCGAGCCTGCGCGCGGCGCGCGGCTGGCGGCGCAGCCGTGATCGAGCGCGCACCGCTCGCGACCGGCGCGCCGCGCCACGTCGCGATCATCATGGACGGCAACCGGCGCTGGGCGCGCACGCGCGGGCTGCCGCCGATGGAAGGCCACCGGCGCGGCCTCGACGCGCTCGAGCGCGCGGTCGACGCGGCGCTGCGCAGCGGCATCGCGATGCTCACCGTGTACGCGTTCAGCGAGGAGAACTGGTCGCGCGAGCGCGCCGAAGTGTTCACGCTGTTCGGGCTCGCCGAGTCGTTCGCGCGCGACAAAGCGGTCGCGCTCGCCGCGCGCGGCGTGCGCGTGCGCGTCATCGGGCGGCGCGACCGGCTGCCGCGCGGCGTGGTCGAGGCGTTTCGCACGCTCGAGGAGCGTACGGCGGACGGGCGCGCGATGCTGCTGACGATCGCGGTCGATTACGGCGCGCGCACCGAGCTGCGCGAGGCGTGCCGCGCGCTCGCGCACGATGTCGCGGCGGGGCGCATCGCGCCGGAGCAGATCGACGAGGACGCGATCGCCGCGAAGCTCTGGACCGCCGGGCTGCCCGATCCGGATCTCGTCGTCCGCACCGGCGGCGAGCTGCGGCTCTCGAACTTTCTGCTGTACCAGTCCGCGTACGCGGAGCTGTGGTCGACGCCGGCTCCGTGGCCGGAGTTCGACGGCGCGACGCTCGGCCGCGCCGTCGAAGCCTTCGCGGCGCGCGAGCGTCGCTTCGGCCGCTAGGGAGAGTCTAGAACCAGTCGCGGAACGCGCGCGTTCCGTTCGGCGAGCCGTTGCCCGTCGGTCCGTCGTATCCGGAGCGCGCGTTGCAGAAGTACGCGGGATGGCACGTGCCGCTCGAGCCCGTCGTGATGTCGTTCAGCGCGCCGGGATGCAGGTAGAGGTTCGCGACGCTCAGCGTCCCGTTGAACTTCGCGAGCGCGTAGACCGACGCGACGATCGGCGTCGACACGCTGGTGCCGCCCATCACGACCCAGCCGCCGAAGTCGGCGGTGTCGTACATGTCGATGCCGTCCGCGGTCGCGGCCACGTCCGCCGTCATGCGGTTCGGGCAGGCGATGTCGAACTGCCAGATCGGCTTCGGGAAGAGCGTGCTGCAGCCGCCGCCGGAGCCGGGCCAGGCAGTCTCCGTGAAGCCGCTCGGATCGGGATAGACGGGATCCGTCAGGATCGTCCCGCCGACGGCGACGACGGTCGGAATTCCGGCCGGGAACGGTGAGTCGGCATCGGTCGGCCCGCCGAGCCACTGCCATGCCTCGTAGCCGTAGTCGCCCGTTCCCGCGACGTACACGACGCCGGGGCGCACGTACGACGGCACGTAGGTCGTCGTCGGCGGTTCGCCCGGACTCGGCTGCGGATCGACCTCGGGCGCGAAGTAGCTGTTGCTCACGACGTCGCCGAGCTTTCCGGCCGTCGCTGCCGCCGTCGCGAGGTCGTTGACGTAGTCGGAGTCGGCCTCGACCAGGACGATGTGACAGGTCGGACACCCCCCGGAAACCGCGTCGAGGTCGAGCGGAACCTCCACGCTCCACGCCGTGTTCGCCGAACTCGCGGGGTACTTGCCCTGCCGCCCGCGCCCGTTGACCTTCTTGAAGCAGCCGTTGCGCGTGCTGCATTCCGGCATGCCGAAGAACGAGCGGAAGGCCGCGAGGTCGCTCTCGGCGGCCGGCGTGTCGAACGCGTCGACGATCGCGACGGTCATTCCCGCACCTGCATGCGGGTTCGTCGGCAGGTGGTATGCGGCGGTGAGGTCGGACGGCCACCAGCCGTAACACGGGTACGCGGGCTCGCACCCGGCGTCCGCGGGTTGCACGGATGCCGTGCGACGCGCCGTCGACTGCGTCGCGGACGGCGGATGGACCAGCGCGCGGCTCAGCGGCTTGACGGCGAGACAGCTCGCCCGGCCGGGACCGGGCGGCGGGCAGACGTCCTGATAGGACGCTCCGCCGATCGCCCGCGCCTGACGAACGGCGCCCGCCGGCGCGCTGATCGCGCCGCCCCCCGCGGGCGGGAGCGAGCTCGAGCGACCTCCGCATCCGGCGAGCGCGAAGCAGATCGCTGCGAGGGCGACGGCCGGCGCGGCGAAACGGCGCGCGGTATGCAACGGCGTCATGGATTCACCACCTCGTGAGAGCCGGCGCCTCCGTGCGCGTGCTTGTTTGCCTCTTCCTATCGGCAAGAGCGACACCTGACGTAAAGGCAGGCGCCATCGCTATGGTATCATAGCCCCTTATGGGCCACACAAGGACGCGGTCCGACATCCGCAACGTCGCGATCATCGCGCACGTCGACCACGGCAAGACGACGCTCGTCGACGCGATGTTCCGCCAGAGCGGGATCTACCGTGAGGGCCAGCACACCGAGGTCCGCGCGATGGACTCCAACCCGCTCGAGCGAGAGCGCGGCATCACGATCCTCGCCAAGAATACCGCGATCGAGCACGACGGGATCAAGTTCAACATCGTCGACACGCCGGGGCACGCGGACTTCGGCGGCGAGGTCGAGCGCGTGCTGCAGATGGTGCAGGGCGTCGTGCTACTGGTCGACGCGGCGGAAGGCGTCATGCCTCAAACGCGCTTCGTGCTCCGCAAGGCGCTGGAGCTCGACCTCCGCGCGATCTGCGTGATCAACAAGATCGACCGCCGCGACGCGCGCCCGGTGGAAGTCGTCGACGAGGTGTTCGATCTCTTCATCGAGCTCGGCGCGAGCGACGAGCAGGCCGACTTCCCCGTCGTCTACGCGAACGGTAAGGCCGGGATCGCGAAGCACCAGCTCGCCGTCGACGGCCTGAACCTGGATCCGCTCTTCGAGACGATCGTCAACCGCGTCCCGGAAGCGCCGGCCGAGGACGGTGCGTTCCAGATGCTCGTGTCGGCGATCGATCACAACCGCTATGTCGGGCGCATCGGCATCGGCCGGATCTTCCGCGGCAGCGCCAAGGTCAACGCGCCGATCGCCAAGGTCGCGCGCGACGGCACCGTGGAGACGGGGCTGCGCCTCACCAAGATGCTCGCCTTTCACGGGCTCGAGCGCGTCGAGGTCGAGGAGGCATCCGCCGGCGACATCATCTGCGTCTCGGGCATCGAAGGGCCTCAACATCGGCGACACGATCGCCGACGCCGCATTGCCCGAGGGCATCGCCGCCGTCGCGGTCGACGAGCCGACCGTGTCGATGCACTTCATGGTCAACGCCTCGCCGTTCGCGGGGCGGGAGGGTAAGTACCTCACGTCGCGTCAAATCCGCGAGCGCTTGATGCGAGAGCTGGAATCGAACGTCGCGCTGCGCGTCGACGACACCGAGTCGGCCGACACGTTCGAGGTGCGCGGCCGCGGCGAGCTGCACCTGTCGATTCTGATCGAGACGATGCGCCGCGAAGGCTACGAGATGGCCGTGAGCAAGCCGCGCGTGATCATCATCGAGCGCGACGGCGTGAAGATGGAGCCCGTCGAGTACGTCGTGATCGACGTGCGCGAAGAGTACGCCGGCCCCGTGATCGAGTCGGTCGGGCGCCGCCGCGCGCAGATGTCGAACATGGTCACGGTCGGGGAGTCACGCCGGCTCGAGTACACGATGCCGACGCGCGCGATCTTCGGCCTGCGCGGGGAACTGCTCACGCTTTCGCGCGGCACCGCGGTGATGTCGCACGTGTATTACATGCACCAGCCGCTCGCGGGCGATATCCCGGGCCGCTCGAACGGTGCGCTCGTGACGAGCGACACCGGGACGGTCACGGGCTACGCGCTGATGGGACTCGAGCAGCGCGGCCGCTTCTTCATCGAGCCCGGCACCGAGGTCTACGAGGGCATGATCGTCGGGCGCGCCAACGACGACCGTGACGTCGCGATCAACGTCGTGCGCGCGAAGAAGCTCACGAACATGCGCGCCGCGGGAAGCGACGAGAACGTGAAGCTGCCGCCGGCCGAGACGATGTCGCTGGAGCGCGCGATCGAGTTCATCGAGGACGACGAGCTCGTCGAGGTGACGCCGCGGTCGATTCGGCTCCGCAAGCGTCTGCTCGACGAAGGCGACCGGCTCAAGGCGCGCAAGCGCGAGAAGGCCCTGGCCGGATAAGCGCGCGAGGCGGGCGCGTCGCGGAACGAGAAGCGCCGCGCATGAGACGACTCGCCTGCCTCGCGATCGTGCTCGCCGTCGTACTGGCGGCGTGCACGCGCATCGCATCGACGCAGTCGGGCGGCGGTACGTCGGCGGCGCCCTCGAACGGCGGGCGGCACTCCTGGACGCGGCCGGGCGTGCTGCGCGTGGCGAGCCTGGAGCGATCCCGACAACTTGAACCCGCTGCTCGGAACGTTTCAGATCGACATCGATCTTGCGATGTTCTGGGGCGGCTGGTTCTTCGAGTACGACGACCACAACCGGTTCGTGCCCGATCTCGCGACGGCTGTTCCGACGCTGGAGAACGGCGGCATCTCGAAGGACGGGCTCACGATCACGTACCATCTGCGCCGCGGCGTGCAGTGGCAGGACGGCGCGCCGTTCGACGCGAGCGACGTCGTGTTCACCTGGCACCTCGTGATGAACCCCGACAACAACGTCTCGACGCGCGACGGCTACGACCGCATCCGCTCGATCGACACGCCCGACCCGTACACGGCGGTGGTTCATCTGCGCGAGGCGTACGCGCCGTTCGTCGGTACGTTCCACACGATGAGCGCCGCGGCGTTCCCCGTGATGCCGAAGCATCTGCTGGCGAAGTACCCGAACATCAACCAGATTCCGTTCAACAGCGCGCCGGTCGGCACCGGGCCGTTCATCGTCAAGGAATGGCACCGCGGACAGGTGCTGCGCATGGTGGCGAACCCGCGCTACTGGCGCGGCGCACCGAAGCTCAAGGAGGTCGACTATCAGGCGATCCCCGACGAGAACACCGTCATGACGAGCATGCAGTCTCACGACATCGACCTCTGGACCACCGCGTCGGCCGCCACGTATCCGACCGCGTCGAAGATTCCGGACACCCGCGTGTACCTCACGCCGTTCACGCAGTACGCGTACGTGGGCTTCAACACGGCGCGCCCGCCGCTGAACGACGTCAGCGTGCGCCGCGCGATCGCGTACGCGACCGACCGCGGGCACCTGATCGACACGGCGACGTACGGCGTCGACATCCTCGGCGAAGGCGACCAGCCGAAATTCCTCTGGGCGTACAACGACGCGCTCAAACCGATCCCGTTCGACCCGGCGAAGGCCAAGGCGACGCTCGACGCGGCGGGCTGGAAGGTGGGCGCGGACGGCGTCCGCGTCAAGAACGGCACGCGCCTGCACGTGGTCTTCGCGACGACGACCGGCAGCGCGCTCGGCAACCGGCTCGCGGTCATCATGCAGTCGGCGCTGCGCGACGCCGGCATCGAGGTCGAGGTCAAGCCGTACGCGAGCGCGCTGATGTTCGCCAACTATCAGGCCGGCGGCATCCTGCAGTCGGGGAAGTTCGACATCGATTTCGCGTCGTGGCTGAACGGCGTCGACCCGGACGACTCGACGACGCTCGTGAGCGGCGCGATCCCGCCGAACGGCCAGAACATCTACCGCTTCCGGGACCCCGCGGTCGACGCGGACGAGCGGATCGCGCTCACGCACTACGACCGCGCGACGCGCAAGAAGGCGTACGCCGACATTCAGGCGCGCATCGTCGACCAGCTCCCGTTCCTCACGATGTGGTTCGACCGGCGATTCGACGTCGTCAGCGTCGACGTCAAGAACTACAAGCCCGCGCACGCCGTCACGACGTTCTGGAACACCTGGGAGTACGCTATCTAGAGGGTTCATGCTGAACGCATGAACCCGTCGCGTTTGCGCCTTCGGCGCAAGCCGCCGCGTTATCGGGGCTTTTGCATCTCTTCCACGCCGTCGCGGCCTCCGACGAGAACGGCGCCCGTCATCGCGGACGGGAAGATTCCGGTCGCGACCACGCCGTGGATCGCGCGCAGCGACGCGTCGAGCGCCGGCGGGTCGGCGATCGCGCCGAACGCGCAGTCGAGGATGGCGTTGCCGTTGTCGGTGACGAACGGTGCGCCGGCGTCGCCGCGGCGCCGTACCGCGACCTGCGGATAGGCGCACTCGATCGCGTGCGCGACGGCGACCACGCTGAACGGCACGACCTCGACCGCCGTCGGGAATGCGCCGAGGCGGTCGACGAGCTTCTCCGGCGTGACGATCACGACGAACCGCCGCGCTGCAAGCGCGACGGCCTTCTCCCGGAACAATGCGCCGCCGCCGCCCTTGGTGAGCGACCAGTCCGCGGCGACCTCATCGGCGCCGTCGATCGCAACGTCGATGTCGCACGCGCCCAGCGCCTCGAGCGGCACGCCGAGCTCGCGGCAGCGACGCTCCGTGCCGCCGGATGTCGGGACCGCGGTGATCCGCTCGCCGCGTGCCACGCGCTCTCCGACGCGCTCGACGGCCCAGCGCGCAGTGGTGCCGGTGCCGAGGCCGATGCACGCTCCGTCCGAGACGAAGCGGTCGACCGCGGCGAACCCCACCGCGCGCTTGAGCTCGTCGTCGTGGATCACCCGCCCACGATTGCCCTATGCTTGCGTGCTGCTAGCGGTTGGGAACGCAGTGGCCGCGGACCCAGCGGCCCATCCGGTTCCGGTGCGCCGGAATCCAGTGCATGTGCCGTCCGCACATTCCGCGTGCCGACGCCGGCTGTGCGGGCGTCGACATGGCGAGCCCGGCGGCGACCGCCAGGATTCCGAGCGCGGCGAGAATCTTCGACATGAGTGCAATCTCCAAGTAAGATGAAAGCGAGAAGGAGGACAGTCCCCTTCTTCCGAGGGGGGCGGCCTCCTGTCATGCAACGTGAGCGAGAGCCCCGCGGTGCGGGGCTTTCATCGTTTTTTCTACCGGAAGGCGGGCATTTCGGGGAGCGGCTCGACGACCGTGAACGTCAGCTCGCCGCGATCCGGGTCGGCGTCGATGCGCACGACGTCGGCCTCCCGAACCTCGCCGCCGAGAATCTTCCGCCCGAGCGGCGTCTCGATCTCGCGCTGGATGGCCCGCTTGAGCGGCCGCGCGCCGTACGCCGGATCGTAGCCCGCGCGCACCAGATGGGTCTTCGCCGCGTCGGTGATCTCGAGCCCGATGCGCCGTTCGCGCAGCCGAGCGCGCACGCGATCGAGCTGGATCTCGACGATCCCCTTGAGCTGCTCTTCGCTGAGCTTGTGGAAGACGACGATCTCGTCGACGCGGTTGAGGAACTCCGGACGGAACCGCTGGCGCAGCTCGTCGAGCACCGTCGCGCGCATCACCGCGTAGTCGGCGGCCCCGATCTCGGCCGACGCATCGAGGATGCGGTGCGAGCCGATGTTCGACGTCATGATCACGATCGTGTTCTTGAAATCGACGGTGCGGCCCTGACCGTCGGTCAGGCGGCCGTCGTCGAGGATCTGCAGGAACACGTTGAAAACGTCGCCGTGCGCCTTCTCGATCTCGTCGAAGAGGAGCACCGAGAACGGACGCCGGCGCACCGCTTCGGTCAGTTGCCCACCTTCGTCGTAGCCGACGTAACCGGGAGGCGCGCCAAGCAGCCGCGCGACGCTGTGCTTCTCGCCGTACTCCGACATGTCGATGCGCACCATCGCGCGCTCGTCGTCGAACAGGAACGTCGCCAGCGCGCGCGCCAGCTCCGTCTTGCCGACGCCGGTCGGGCCGAGGAATAGGAACGACCCCAGCGGACGGTTCGGGTCGCCGAGACCCGAACGCGCGCGCACGATCGCCTCAGCGACGGCGGTGACCGCTTCGTCCTGACCGATGACGCGCCGGTGCAGCTCGTCCTCGAGGTGCAGCAGCTTCTGGACTTCGCCCTCGAGCAGCTTGCTGACGGGGATGCCCGTCCAGCGGCTGACGATCGCGGCGATGTCTTCCTCGTCGACCTCTTCCTTTACCAGGCGCTGGCCGGCGCCGATCGCCGCTTCCTTCTCGCGCAGCCGGCGCTCGAGGTCGGCCAGGCGGCCGTACTTGAGCTCCGACGCCTTTGCGTAGTCGGCAACTTGCGTCGCGCGCTCGATCTCGAGCTTCGTCTGCTCGATCGCTTCGCGCAGATCGCGCGTCTGCGCGACCGCGGCTTTCTCCGACTGCCACCGCGCGCGCAGTGCGTCCGTCTCCTCGTGCAGTTCCGTGAGCTCGTGCTCGAGCTTCTCGAGCCGCGCTTTCGACGCGTCGTCGCTCTCCTTGCGCAGCGCCTCGCGCTCGATCTCGAGCTGCATCATGCGGCGTGACGCTTCGTCGAGCTCGGCCGGCATCGAGTCGATCTCGGTGCGCAGCTTCGCCGCCGCTTCGTCGACGAGATCGATCGCTTTGTCGGGCAAGAACCGGTCGGCGATGTAGCGGTTCGACAGCACGGCCGCCGCGACGAGCGCCGCATCCTTGATGCGCACGCCGTGGTGCACTTCGTACTTCTCGCGCAGCCCGCGCAGGATCGAGATCGTGTCCTCGACCGACGGCTGGTCGACGAACACCGGCTGGAACCGCCGCTCGAGCGCGGCGTCCTTCTCGATGTACTTCCGATACTCGTCCAGCGTGGTCGCGCCGATCATGTGCAGCTCGCCGCGTGCGAGCAGCGGCTTGAGCAGGTTCCCGGCGTCCATCGAGCCTTCGGTCTTGCCGGCGCCGACGACCGTGTGCAGCTCGTCGACGAACAGCAGCACGCGGCCCGCCGCGCTCTGCACTTCCTTGAGCACCGCTTTCAGACGCTCTTCGAATTCGCCGCGGTACTTCGCGCCGGCGATCAGCGCGCCCATGTCGAGCGCGATCAGCCGTTTGTCCTTGAGGCCTTCGGGTACGTCGCCGCGCACGATGCGCTGCGCGAGTCCCTCGGCGATCGCGGTCTTGCCGACGCCCGGTTCGCCGATCAGCACGGGGTTGTTCTTGGTTCGCCGCGACAGCACTTGGATGACGCGGCGGATCTCCTCGTCGCGCCCGATCACGGGGTCGAGCTTCCCCTGCTCGGCGGCGCGCGTGAGATCGCGGCCGTACCGCTCGAGCGACTGATACGTGCCTTCGGGGTTCTGCGTCGTGACGCGCTGGTTGCCGCGCACGTCGCGCAGGGCGGTCAGCAATTTCTCGCGCGAGAGTCCGAGGTCGCGGAAGAGCCGCCCGACGGCGCCGGAATCGGCGGTCATCGCGAGCAACAGGTGCTCGATCGAAACGTAGTCGTCGTTGAGCGCCTTCGCCTCGTCGTCGGCCTTCGCGAACAGACGCGTGATGGCGGGCGACACGGTCACCCGGCTCGAGTCCGCCGCGGCACCTTGGTAGCGTGGCAGCGCCCCGATCGCGGCTTGGACGCGCTGATCGACCGGCTGCGGGTCGAGGCCCGCCTTCTCGAGGACCGGACGCGCGATGCCCTCGGTCTGATCCAGGATCGCGGCCAGCAGATGCTCCGGCGTCGTCTCGGTGTTGTGCTCGGAAACCGCCCGCGTATAGGCCGCGTTCAGCGCTTCCTGGACGCGCTGCGTCATACGGTCTTGGTTCATTCGCACTCTAGAACCGCGAGTGCTAAACCGGGGGTTGCGGCCGGCATCTCGGCAAGCCAAGCGCTCGCTCGACGTCGCTGAAGGACCGGGAGGACGTCAGCGGCGCGATTTCTCGTTCGCGCGGAGGTCACGCACCGCGGCGTCCAGACGCGCGAGCCGGCGATCACCGAATCCGAGCCGACCGCACATGCCGGTGATGATCAAAATCGCTCCCGTACGTGCGATCCGCATCGAGGCCTCCAAGCGCGTCGAGAACAGAGAACCGCGGTCGGGGCGCCTGTCAGTGCGGCACGGGGCCCGACGATTATCGCGGTGGCCTCTCCCCGGGACCCTGCAAGCTATCCGTTCGCTCGCTCGTCTCGGACGCGGCGTGACTTGAGGTCCGTGCGCGCGAGCGCGCCGGACGGGACGAACGCGAGGTCCGCGCGGATGCCGAGCTTGCGCTTGAGCTGCGCGCCGACGCGCTCGCGCAGCGACGACTCGTCGCACGGGCCTGCGAGCTCCGCGCGCACGAGCAGCTCGTCGAGCGACTGCGGGCGCGACACGACGATCTCGTACTCCGTGCCCAGCTCGGGGAACTCGTGCAGCACGTCCTCGATCGCGCTCGGGTAGACGTTCTCGCCGCGCACGACGAGCATGTCGTCGATGCGGCCGATGATGCCGCGCGGGAAGCGCGGGTACGTGCGGCCGCACGGGCACGGGTCGTTCGTCCACTCCGCGAGATCGCCGGAGACGAGCCGGATCATCGGCTGGCCGCGACGCTCGAGCTGCGTGTACACCGGCGTGCCCGTCGCGCCGTACGGCAGCGGGCGCATCGACTCCGGATCGAGCAGCTCGGCGTACACGATGTCTTGCCACAGATGCATGCCCGTGCGGCGGTCGCACTCGGTGATGTTCATCCACGGCGTGACCTCGCCCATGCTGCCGCTGTCGATGCAGATCGCGCCGAACGTCTCCTCGATCAGCCGCTTCGTGCCGGGGATGCCGGCGCCGGGCTCGCCGGAGAAGAACATGATGCGCAGGCCGAACGAATGCGGGTCGATGCCTTCCGCGCGCGCCGACTCCGCGATGCGCAGCGCGTACGACGGCGTGCCGTAGAACGCGGTCGGCTTCATCTGCTGCATCCACGAGACCGCCTGCAGCGTCATCCCCGGCACGCCCGCGCCGAACGGAAACGCCGCGGCGCCGAGCCGCTCGACGCCCGCGAGCGCGCCCCACGACCCGACGTACAGCGAGAAGATCGATCCGATGAACACGAGATCGTGCGGGCGCAGGCCGAAGCTCCACATGATCTCGCGCGTGCGCCTCGGCGATGCGCGCGTGGTCGTCGCGCGTCCACGCGAACGCGGTCGGACGTCCGCTCGTGCCCGACGTGCCGTGCACGTGGTAGAGCTCGGACGGATCGGCGCACAGGTACGAGCCGAACGGCGGATGCGCGGCCTGGTCGGCGCGCAGATCGGCCTTCGCGATCGTCGGCACGCGCGCGAAGTCGTCGAGCGAGCGGATATCGCCCGGCTCGAGGCCCGCGGCGCTCCAGCGCTCGCGGTAGAACGGCGCGCGCTCCCACGCCCACGCCATCACGCCTTGAATCTTGCGCAGGATCACCGCGGCGCGCTCGTCTTCCGACATCGTCTCGCGCGCGCGGTCCCAGTACGGCGCGTCGTCCGGGCGGACGGTACGACGCATCGTAGACCGGCGGCCACGCCGGCGCCGCGTGCGCGCCGCTCGCCTGCGGCGCGGTGCCGATCATCGCGCCGCTGCGGCTTCGCGGCGCGCGCGCTCGGGCTGTGCTGAGCGCGTCGAAGCCGGCCGTACTCGGCGACGATGCGCTCGATGCCGTCGATCAGCTCCTGCGTCGACGCTTCGGCGTTGAATACTTCGCGAACGCCGATCGCCTTGAGCTTCGGGATGTCGTCTTCTTGGATCACGCCGCCGCCGAGCACGACGATGTCCTCGACCTCGCGCTCCTTGAGCAGCTGCATGATCTTCGGGAACACCGTCATGTGCGCGCCGGACAGGATGCTCACGCCGACGACGTCGACGTCTTCCTGGATCGCGGCGTTCACGATCATCTCGGGCGTCTGGTGCAGGCCGGTGTAGACGACTTCCATCCCGGCGTCGCGCAGCGAGCGCGCGAGCACCTTCGCGCCGCGGTCGTGGCCGTCGAGCCCGGGCTTGGCGACGAGCACTTTAATGGGCATGAACGGGTCCTCCGAGGATGCGCATGAGCGCGTCGATGGCGTCGTTGCGGGTGATGTCGTGGTCGCGCAGCCGTTGCAGCACGGCGGCGGCGTCGGGCGTGTCGAGCGCGGCGAGCGCCGCCGCGACGGCGCGGTCGCGCGCTTTGCGCACGACCTCGAAGCGCACGGCGCGCACGGCGTTCGTGTCGTCGTGCGAGCGCTGCGCGACGATCGCCGTCAGTAGCTCGGACACGCCCGTGCCGTCCTGTGCGATCGTCTGCAGCACGGGGATCTCGCGGGGCGACTGGCGCACCATGTGCTTGAGATCGACGGCGGTGCGGTTCGCGCCCGGGCGATCCGCCATGTTGACGACGAAGATGTCGGCGATCTCGGTGAGGCCCGCCTTGATCGACTGTACGCCATCGCCGAGCGCCGGCACCGTGACGACGACGATCAGGTCGGCGACCGACGACGATCTCGAGCTCGACCTGACCCGACGCCGACCGTCTCCACGATCACGACGTCGAAGCCCGCGGCTTCGGCGAGGCGCACGGCATCCCGCGTCGCGGGCGCGAGGCCGCCGCCCGACGTGCGCGACGCCATGCTGCGAATGTATACCTCCGCGTCGCCGGCGTGGCGCTGCATGCGCACGCGGTCGCCGAGCACGGCGCCGTGCGTGAACGGCGAGGACGGATCGACCGCGATGACGGCGACGCTCTCGCCTTCGGCGCGAAAGCCTTCGATCAGGCGGTCGACGAGCGTCGATTTTCCGGCACCCGGGGGGCCCGTGATGCCGATGATTGCGGCGCGGCGTTCGGCTTCTCCGTGCCCTTGCGCGCGCAGCGTCTCCAGCGCAGCCGGGAGCTCGACGATCCCGTTCTCGACGCCGGAGATCGCGCGCGCGAGGTCGCGGTGCACGCGGTGCGCGATCAAAAGACCGGCGTCTCCACGTACGTCCCGAAGATGGGCCGCAGCGCGTTGATGATCTCGCCGCCCGTCGCGCGCGCTTTCACGGCCGCGATCGTCGCGGGCATGATGTTCTCGTCGGTCTTCGCGACGCGCACGACCTCGTCGAGCGCGCGCTGCACCGCCGCGCCGTCGCGGTTCGCCTTCGTCTTGCGAAGCCGCTCGAGCTGGCGATGCGAGGCCGCCTCGTCGACGTGGTGCAGGTCGACGCGCGGGGTTCGACGAGTCGTCGCGGTACTTCGTCACGCCGACGAAGTGGACTTCGCCGCGCTCCTTGCGCCGGTGCAGGTCGTACGCGGCGTCGGCGAGGTCCATCTGGAAGTAGTTGTCCTCGATGCACGCCACGACGCCGCCGCGCTTGTCGATCTCGGCGAAGTAGTCGAAGCAGCCTTTTTCGATGTCGGTCGTGAGCCGCTCGATCGCGTACGAGCCGGCCAGCGGGTCGATCGTGCGGCCGACGCCGACCTCCTCGGCGATGATCTGCTGCGTGCGCAGCGCGATCTTCATCGCCGGCTCGCTCGGGATCGAGAGCGCCTCGTCGTAGCCGTTCGTGTGCAGCGACTGCGCGCCGCCGCACACCGCGGCGAGCGCTTCGATCGCCGTACGCGCGATGTTGTTGAGCGGCTCGCGCGCCGTGCACGACACGCCGGCCGTCTGGCAGTGGAAACGCAGGCGCATCGACTCGGGCTTCTTCGCGCCGAACCGCTCCTTCATCACGCGCGCCCACACGCGGCGAGCGGCGCGGAACTTCGCGACCTCTTCCAAGAAGTCGATCTGCGAGACGAAGAAGAACGAGAGCCGCGGCGCGAAGTCGTCGACGTCGATGCCGGCCTTGACGACTTCCTCGACGTACGCGATGCCCGCGCCGAGCGTGAACGCGACCTCCTGGATCGCGGTGCTGCCCGCCTCGCGCGCGTGGTAGCCGCTGACGTTGACGGGGTTGTAGTGCGGCAGGTTCTGCGCGGAGAAGACGATCGAGTCGCGCACGAGCCGCATCGCAGGGCGCGGCGGGTATACCCACTCCTTCTGCGCGATGTACTCCTTGATGATGTCGTTCTGAATCGTGCCGGACAGCTTCTTCCAGTCGAAGCCGCGCTCTTCGGCGGCCACGAGGTACATCGCGAGCAGGATCCACGCCGACGGGTTGATCGTCATCGAGACGGAGATCTTCTCGAGATCGATGCCGGCGTAGAGGTCGAGCATGTCGTCGACGCTGTCGATCGCGACGCCCTCGCGTCCGACCTCACCTTCGCTGCGCGGATCGTCCGAGTCGTATCCCATCAGCGTCGGCATGTCGAAGTCGGTCGAGATTCCGGTCTGCCCTTGCGCGATCAAATAGCGGAAGCGCGCGTTCGTGTCGTCGGCGGTTCCGAAGCCGGCGATCTGCCGCATCGTCCACGGCTGCGCGCGGTACATCGTCGGATAGGGCCCGCGCGTGTACGGGAACGCGCCCGGGAAGCCGAGATCGCGGACGTAGTCGACGTCGGCGGCGTGCTCGGGCGTGTAGACGCGCTCGAGCGGCGCGCCGCTGATCGTCCGGAACACCTCGCGCGACTCCGGCCGCCGCGCCGTGAAGGGCAGCAGCGTGAGCTGCTCCCAGTCCCGTTGCTCCTCGGCGATGCTTCGTTCGGTCGTCTGCACGTCGCTCGGCCTCCGCGGTGAGGTGTCAGAATTGTATACAATCGAATCGGGGTAAAGGTCTGGCCCTCCTGCCGGCTGTATACAAAAACCATGACCGCCCAGCCGAGCCGGATCCCGGGGCCGCGCTCCGAAGCGCTCGTCGACGCCGTCCGGGAAGCGATCCTGACGGGCCGGTACGCGCCCGGTACCCGGCTGGTCGAGGAGAATCTCGCCGCTGCGTTCGGCGTGAGCCGCATCCCGCTCCGCGAGGCGCTGCGCCGGCTCGAAGCCGAGGGGCTCGTGTTGATCAGCCCCAACCGCGGAGCGACGGTGCGGCCGCTCTCGCCGAAGGACGTGGTCGACCTCTACGAGGTTCGCATCGCGCTCGAGGCGCTCGCGCTGCGGCGCGCCGCCGAGCGGTTCGCCGACCTGCGCGAGTCGACGAAGGCACGGCACGCGCAGGCGCGCGCTGCGATCGGGTCACGCAACCTCGCGACGCTCTTCCGCCTCGATCGCGACTTCCACGCCGACATGGCGTCCGCGTCGGACAACTCGCAGCTCGTCGCGGCGCTGGGGGCGCAGTGGTCGCAGATCATGCGCGTGATGCACGCGTACTTCGAGGCCGGCGACTATCCCGCCGACACGTGGCACGACCACGAGGCGATCGCCGCCGCCGTCGCGCACGGCGAAGCCGATGTCGCGGTCGAGCGTTTGCGCGCACACCTCATCGGCAGTCGCGAACGAATCTTGACGAGCCTGCGGGCGAAGCCGCGCACCTGAGTCAGCCGAGCCGGGCGAGGAGCACGGCTCGCGCGTGTGCGCCGCGAGAAATCGAGATCTTCGGCGGGACCGAGGTTCTGATGATCTCGACGAGGCCACCGCTGCCGGGCGGCGTCAACGGACCTGGCTGAGGCGGAGGTTTCGGCGCGTTTTGTTCACCCATCGTTAGTTCCTCGGGAGATCCATCGTCGAGCCCGGCAACGGCGGAGCAAATGGGTTCGAAGGTTCGGGTGGCTTGGTGGCTGCGCTGTCGGACATGGCGTTCGCTCCATACGTACGCCTGACTCCGCGCCGTGTCAAGGGCCCCCGATTGCCGAGGGAACGGCCGGCGTACTCGTAGGTGACCCCGCTCCTGCCGGACAGACGTGCATCAGCGAACCGGTCGGGGTTTGCGGACAAGGAAATGCGGCGTTCACGAGGACGAGGACCGCCGCGCTCGCCGTAAGCGTCGCGGCAGCGAGCAGCGCGGCCGGCTCTCGAGCAGTCGCGGCCGCGATCCTGTACGCAGCATCGTTGTACGTCACCGCAAGCCTCAAGGCGATTCCGATTCGGTTGTCTTCGCGCGCCATCGCCGGAATCACGTACTCGGCAACGCTGGGCTGCGGTAAGTGCTTCGCGCGCAGAATGTAGAAGAGAAGTGCAAGAGCAGCGATGATGCACGCGACGGCCGCGATCACGATGTGAGTCACGGTGACGGCGTGTCCCTCTTTTCCGAATCCAAACACGCCGATCACGCTGGAGCCGCCGGCGACAATTGACAACAGCGCGGAAGCTTTTGCCTCGACGCTCTCGGAGCCACTGAACGCGCGTTCATACGCCGTGCGCGCTTCTTCCAGCACCAGAACGGCCGTATCGACGCTGCCGGCATCCCCCGCAGCGAGCGTCGTGCTGCGTACGGCTTCATATGTCGCAGCGTAGTCGGGCGTCGCGACACCCTGCTGCCGGCGACGGTGCTTTCGGAGCTCGTTCAAAGCTAGATACGTCATGAACGCTCCTACGCCGGCGACGATGACCGGATAAAGCGCGCCGGCAGGCGTAACGTCGAACACGGCGACGACCACGAACCCCGCGACGGCGATCGCGATCGGCACGGAAACAATGATGATGTCGAGCGCGATGTCCGCCGCCCACTTCGCGAACCGAACCTTCATTGCAATTTCATCATCCGTGGATACGGCACCGCGCCGATACCTAGCCCAGCCGGCCGCGCAGCACGACTCGTGCGTGTGCGCCGCCGCCCGGACCGCGCGTCACCGCGAACTCGTCCGCAATCGTCGCCACGATGAACAGGCCGCGCCCGCTTTCGGCCAGCGCATCCACGGGCAGCCGCGGATTGTGCTGGAATCCGGCGCCCGTGTCGATCACGTGGAGCACCGAGAGGTCGCCGCTGAGGTCGAGCGCGACCTCGATCTCGCCCGGCGCATAGCGCTTCGCGTTTCCGACGAGCTCGGCGAACACGAGCTCCGCGACGGTCCGGTCGAGCACGCCGACGCTGCGCCGCCGCAGCGCGTCCGCGATGTCCGCGCGCGCGCGTGAGGCGCCGCCGGCATCGTTCGCATCGAACGTCCAGCGCAATGCGCCGCCGTCGCCGCCGATCGCGAGCAGCGATTCGCGAAAGCCGACGACCAGCAGCGCGACGTCGTCGCTCGCGCCGGCGCCGCCGAGCACGATCTCGTGCAGCGCCTGCGCTGGGGCCACCTCGACGTCGGCGTCGCGCAGCGCGTTCGCGAGCGCCGTCTCGCCGGCGATCACGTCTCGGCCCGCCTCGACGAGCCCGTCGGTGTAGAGCACGAGCGTGTCGCCCCGGCCGAGGTCGACGTGGCGCGTCACGTCGGCACCGCGCTCGCGCAGTCCGAGCGGCAGACCGCCGGCGGGCAGCTCGGAGATCGCACCGGCCGCGGTCCGCAGGAGCGGCGCCGGATGTCCGGCGCCCGCGCACGCGAGCGTTCCCCAGACGGGATCGAGCACGCCCACCCACGCGGTGACGAACCGATCCGGCGCCTGCGAGCGCAACACGCGGTCCGCCGCGTCGAGCATGATCGAGGGCTCCGGGTTGATCGCGGCGGCGCCGCGCAGGCACTGCCGGATCGAGGCCATCGTCGCCGCAGCGTCGAGCCCGCTGCCCGCGACGTCGCCGACCGACATGACGACGCGTCCGTCGCCGACACGAAACGCGTCGTACCAGTCGCCCCCGATCAGTGCTTCGCTGCGGCCCGCTTCGTACAGCGCATCGAACGCCGTGCCCGGGACGTGCGGCAGCTCGGTCGTCAGCGCCGCGGCTTGAAACGTGCGCGCGACGCGCCGCTCGCGCTCGTACGCCTCGGCGTTGCCGATCGCGGGCGCGATCCGCCGCGCCACCTCCTCGAAGAAGGGCGCGTCGCGCGGATCGTAATGCCGCCCCGAGCTGGCGTCGTAGATCGCCGCCAGCGTTCCGCGCACGGCACCGGCGAGCGCGATCGGCACGATCGTCGCGGACAGCATTCCGAGCTCGCCGATTACGTCGCGGTACGGTGCGATGACGGCGCCGAGCCCGCCTTCCGGAACGCGCTCGTACACGAGCGGCTTTCGCGTGCGCACGACTTCGAGCGAACCGCGCGGCGCATCGCTCACGAGATACCGCAGGCCGGCGAATCCACGCGTTCGCGCGTCGAGCTCGGCGTTGCGATGGTGGGACGCCGCAAGGTACAGGTTGCCTTCGGCGTCGATGAGGTTCACCGCCGCCCAATCGGCGAACGACGGCACGAGCAGCGCGGTCACGGCGTCGAGCGTGTCGCGCAGGTCCAGCGTCTCGGCGATCGCTTCGCCGAGGCACGCGTAGAACGCCTCGCGCTCGGCGATGCGGCGCTGCGTCTCGGCGGCCGCACGCGCTTCCGCATAGAGGCGCGCGTTCTCGAGCGCGGCGCCGATGCGTCGCGCGAGGTCCTCGGCGGTATCGAGGTCGGCGTCGTTGTAGCTTTGCGAGCCGCGCACGCGGCAGAACGTCAAGACGCCGTAACGGCGCCCGCGCGAGGCGATGATCACCGTGAGCAGCGAGAGCAGTCCTTCGTCGCGCATGCGCGCGTAGTGCGCATCGTCGGCGGCGGCGCGCACCCACCAGCCCTCATCGATGCGCGGCACGAGGACGCTCTCGCCGCTGCGCCACGCCGCGCTGATCGGGTGCACGGGATGATCGAGCGGGGGCACCTCGCCGACCGACCGCTGAAACGGTCCGCGCCGCTTCGGATCGCGGTGCTCGACCGCGGTGCGGCGCAGCATGCCGTCGTCGCCGACGAGGTCGAACAGCACGTAGTCCGCGAAGGCGGCGACCGCGGCGCGAGCGACGGCGCGCAGGATCGCCGCGGACTCGAGCTCGACTGCGAACAGCTCGTCGGCACGGGCGAGAAACGCATCGCGGGCGGCCGCGCCGCGCAGGACGTCGATGTCGGTGCACGTGCCGAACCAGCGCGTGATCTCGCCGGATGCGCTCCGCACGCCTTTCGCGCGCACGAGGAACCACCGGAACGCGCCGTCGTGGCGTTGCAGACGCGCCTCGATCTCGTACGGCGCCGCGCTCCGCACGGCGCGCTCCCACGCCTCGCGCGCGGCCGGCAAATCGTCGGGATGGACGATCGCCGCCCACCGGCGCTTCGGCGTGCCGTCCCACGCCATGCCGGTGTACGCGCGAATGTCCGCGTTGACGTAGTCGATGATGCCGTCCGGCAGCGCCGTCCACGCCATCTGCGGAACCGCATCCGCGATCGCCCGGAACGAAAGGTCGGCCAGCCGCTGCTCGTTCGCGCTCACGAGGCCGCGCGCTTCCGCAGCGCGCGCAGGTCGCCGTCACGAACGGTGACGCCCGTCGCATCGAACCATTCCATGAGCGGCACGGCGTATTTCCGCGTCGTGCCGACCGTATCGCGAAAGCGCGCCATCGTGATCGGACCTTCGCGCCGGATCGCGAGCTCCAGCCGCGAGCGAATCTGCTCGATCTGCGTACCGCGGTAGACGTCGGCGCCGACCTTCACGAGCGCGCCGGTCGCCAGCAGCGTGTCGAACGACTGCGCGAGCCCCGAAATGCGCGCGGCCCGCAACTCCGCGACCATCCCCTCGAGCGCGACGGGGACCAGCGGGTGCGCCGGATCGACCGGAACGACGCGCTCGAAGAACTCGCGCTGATCGTCGGTGAGCTGCGGCTCGTGCGCCGGCGTCGCGTAGTAGCCGGCGCGCGCGACGATCGTGCCGCGCTCGGCGTCCGTCGCGAGCATGCGGATCAAGAAGGGCTCGTCGACGGCGAGCTCGCGCGCGAGCGCGAGCGACGTCGTGCCCAGCGTCCACGGCGTCGCAGCCTCGCGCCGCGCGAGCGCATCGAGGATACGCGCGGTCAACGCATCGGCCGCGGCGCCGTCGACGAATGCCGCCGGCCGGTGGAGCATGCGCGCGGCGTCGCGAACGGCGAGCTCGGCGAGGATCGCGTCCACGCGTTCCTCGCGCACGTTCGCGCGCGCGCCGATCTCCGCGGCGGTGAGCGGCTGAAGGCCGTGTGCAGCGAGTGCGGCGGCGACTGCGTCGACGTCCGGTGCGTGCGCCGGCCCCGAACCTGCGCTCGCAGCGGCCGCGATCGCCGCGCCGGCGCCCTCGATCGTGCCGCCGCCGAGCAGCACCTTCGGCGAGAGCGCGCGCACGACGAACGCTTCGCCGGGATACGTCGTCGTCGCACGCCGCAAATGCAGCGTCGCGCGCGAGCTTTCGGCCGCGTCGGGCGGCCACGCATCGAACACGAGCGTCCCGAGAATCTCCGCGGCGCCGACGTGCGCGCGGACCGGCGTCCGGCGGCGCAGTCGGGCACGGGCCTCGGGCGCGGCGCGGAAACGGACGCGAAGCGTGTCGCCGCGCGGAAGCGTGGCGTCCGCGAGAACCGCGCCGCGCGCGAGCTCCGCGACGTCGACCCCCGGTACGTTGACGGCGACGCGCGCGGCCGCGGCGACGGCGTCGCGCGCCGTCCCGAATACGTGCAGCGAACGCACGCGCACGACGCGGCCCGGCGGATCGAGCTGGACGTCGTCGCCGGCGCGAAGCGTGCCTTGCATCAGCGTGCCGGTCACGATCGTGCCGCGGCCCGGAAGTGCGAACACGCGGTCGACCGGAAGCAACGCCGGGGCGTCGGCCGGCCGCGGCGGCAGCGCGACGAGCGCGTCGTGAATCGCGGCCCGCAGCGCGTCGAGCCCCTCTCCCGTCAGCGCCGACACGGCGACGCACGGTGCGCCCGCGGCCACCGTGTCGCGCAGCTCTTCGCCCACGGCGCGCGCCGTCGCCTCGAGCGCCGCATCGTCGAGGAGATCCCGCTTCGTCAGCACGACGATCGCGCCGCGAACGTTGAGGAACCCGAGCAGCGCGAGGTGCTCGCGCGTCTGCGGACGCACGCCTTCGTTCGCCGCGACGACGAGCAGCAGCAGGTCCATACCGGCCGCGCCGGCCAGCATGTTGTGCACGAACCGCTCGTGGCCCGGAACGTCGACGACGCCCGCTTCGAGGCCGTCGTCGAACCGCAGGCATGCGAACCCGAGGTCGAGCGTCATGCCGCGCAAGCGCTCCTCGATCCACCGGTCCGGATCCGTGCCGGTCAGCGCGCGCACGAGCGACGACTTGCCGTGATCGACGTGTCCGGCCGTCCCGATGACGTGCATCAACGCGCCGCTTCGAGCGCCCGAACGACCTCTCCGTCGCGTTCGGGCGGGATCGTCCGAAGATCGATCGCCAGCCCGTCGCCGTGCGCTCTCGCGACCACCGGCGGCGTCCCGCGGCGCAGGCGGCGCGCGCCGTCCTCGGCGCCATCGCGCGGCCGCCAGACCAGCGCGATTGACGCGATCGGCGCGAGCGGCAGTGTGCCGCCGCCGGCGTACGCCTCGGCATCGACCACGCGCAGGCCAAGCTCCGGCAGCGACGCGACGAAACGCTCGGCACGCGCTCGCAAGTCGTCGGGCGACGCCGCCAGCATGCGGTAGAACGGAATGCGTTCGCGCGACTCGCGCCGCGCATGCAGCGCGAGCGTCGCGGCGAGCGCGGCCAGCGTCGGCGCTCCGACGCGCAGCGCGCGCAGGAGCGGGTTCGCGCGCATTCGCGCGATCGCCGCGGCGCGGCCGGCGAGAACGCCCGCCTGCGGTCCGCCGAGCAGCTTGTCGGCGGAGAACGCGACGACATCGACGCCGTCCGCGATCGCTTCCCGAACCGTGCGCTCGTGCGGCAGGCCGTATTCGCGCAGGTCGCACAGCGCGCCGCTGCCGAGATCCTCGATCGACCGCAACGCCGGTGCGGCGCCCGAGCGCAACGAGGGCCGCCGCGTCGACATCCTCGGTGAAGCCTTCGATGCGGAAGTTCGAGGCGTGCGCGCGCAGGAAGAGCGCCGTGCGCGCCGAGAGCGCGCGCTCGTAATCCTCGATGCGCACGCGGTTCGTCGTGCCGACCTCGATCAGCGTCGCGCCGCTGCGCGCGAGAACGTCGGGCAGGCGAAACCCACCACCGATCTCGATCAAGCCGGTTGCGCGCGACGATCACCTCGCGCGCCGAACCGTCCGCGCCGCGCGCGAACGTGTCGAGCGCGAGCAGCACCGCGGCGGCGCAGTTGTTGACGACGAGCGAGGCTTCACCGCCCGTCGACGCGCGCAGGAGTCCCGCGACGCGGTCGTACCGCGATCCGCGCGCACCGCGCTCGAGATCGTACTCGAGGTTCGACGCACCGCCCGCGGCGGCGGCGATCGCATCGAGCGCCTCGCGCGCGAGCGGCGCGCGGCCGAAGTTCGTGTGCAGCAGGACGCCGGTGCCGTTGAGGACGGGCACCAGCGCCTCGCGCGCGGCGCCGGCGAGCCGGTCCACCACGTCGTCGACGACCGCGCCGGGCGCCGGCGTCGGCGCCGCGGCGCGCGCCGCGTCGAGAGCGTCGTCGACGTGCCGCTTCACCTGTGCGGCGCCGAGAAGCGCGACGAACCGCGCGATGCGCGGTTCGTCGAGAATCCGATGGACGGCCGGAAGGCCGCGGCGCTCAGGCAGCCGCGTCTACGCGGCCGCGAGATGCTTGTCGAGCATCGAGCGGATCTGTTGTTCCGGAACGAAGCCGACGATGCGGTCGACGGCCTGGCCGCCCTTGAAGAGGATGAGGCACGGGATTCCCGAGACACCGTACTGGCCGGCGAGCGACGGGTTCTCGTCGGTGTTCATCTTCACGAAGCTCACGCGGTCGCCCATCGAGCCGGCGATCTTCTCGACGACCGGCGAAAGCATGCGGCACGGGCCGCACCAGGGAGCCCAAAAGTCGACCAGAACGGGCTTGTCTGCACCGAGCACTTGGCTCTGAAAGGTGCCCTGCGAAACGTCGGGGAGTGCGCTCATGATAGTGGGATTCGTACCTCCGCCCATTCGGACCCCGCGGCACCCGCGGCGGTTTCGCAGCGCGCATGAGACCGGCGAGGCGCTCCCCGGCGGCTGCGGCGGCGCTCGCCGCGGCGGTCCTCGCCGCCGCGCCGGCGGCCGCCGGCACGCACGCCGACGTGCCCGCGCTGATCGTGACGGACGTCGCGCCGGGCGCGCGCTCCACGATGCCGGAGCGCCTGTGGCGCAAGCTCGCCGTCGAGCTGCTGCACGCGCGCGACGTCGCCGCCGACGAAGGCGCGGTGCTGCCCGACGCGGCGCGTTGCCGCGGCGCGCACGCGCTCTACGCCGTGCTCGCGACGTTCGATCGCGCGATGCGCCTGCCGGGGCTGGCGCAGGATCCGGATCGCGCGTACGCCGTCGCGCGGATCACGGTGCGCAACTGCACGACGAACGACGTCGCGACGAAGATGCTGCGGATCGAGAGCGATCCGGTGTGCCCGCCGACCGCGCGGATCCCGACGTGCGCGCCGCGCGGATGTGGGATCGTACGGTGCGCGCCGCGTTCGCGCGCGATCCCGTGGTGCTCGTCCGTCCCCCGTCGGACGGAATCGTCGCCGCCGTCTCGCCGCCGCAATCGGCCGGCGGCACGCCGGCGGCGAGCGCTGGCGCGCGCGCGCCGGCAAACGCGGGCGGCGCCGGGCGCGTGATCCGCATCGATGACGGGACGATCGTGATCAACGGCCCGCACTGGGCTCCGACGCAACTGCTGCGCGACGTGGCGGATTCCGCCGGGCGTCCGCACGATCCGATCGCGCTGATCGTCACGGACGTCGACGGCACGTACACGCTCGCAAGCGTCGTGGGCGGCGGGTCTCCGAAAATCGGCGACCGCATCGAAGCGGCGGCGCCCGCCGCCGCTCCGGCGGCTACGCCTTCACCGGCTCCTCGCCCGTGATGTCGGCGACCCGCTTCGACTGCTGACCGAGGTTCGCGATCGCGATCACCTCATCGCCCTCGTCGAGCCGCTGTAAACGCACGCCCTTGGTCGAGCGGCCCGCACGGCGAATCTGCGCGACGGCGATGCGGATCACCTGATTGCCGCTCGTGATCATCAGCAGCTCGTCCTCGGGCGCGACGAGAATCTGATCGACGACGAACCCGATGTCTTTCTCTTTCGCGAAGGCCTTGACGCCCTTGCCGCCGCGCGTGATGTGGCGGTATTCATCGATCGGCGTGCGTTTGCCGAACGCCTTCGACGTCACGATGAGCACCTCGCTGCGCTCGTCCTCCTTGACGTCCATCGCGACGATCTCGTCGCCCTTGGCGAGCGTCATCGCCTTGACGCCGCGCGCGGGACGACCCATCGGCCGCACGTCGCGCTCGTTGAAGTGAATCGCCATGCCGTCGTGCGTCGCGAGGATGATGTCGCGGTCGCCGCTCGAGAGGTCGACCGCGAGGAGCTCGTCGCCCTCGTCGAGTCCGATCGCGATCAGGCCGTTACGGCGCACGTTCTCGAACTCGGCGAGCTTCGTCTTCTTGATGACGCCGCGGCGCGTGACCATGACGAGGTACTCATCGGTGTCGAACTGCCGCACCGGGAACACGGCCGTGACGGTCTCGCCCGGCGGGAGCTGCAGCAGGTTGACGAGCGCGGTGCCGCGCGCCTGACGCGTCGAGTCCGGGATCTCGTACGCGCGCAGCCGGAACGCGCGGCCCTTGTTGCGTGAAGAAGAGAACGTACTGGTGCGTCGACGCGACGAAGAAGTTGCGGACGACGTCTTCCTTCTTGAGGTTCGCGATGCCGATCACGCCGCGCCCGCCGCGGTTCTGCGCGCGGAACGTGTCGACCGAGACGCGTTTGATGTAGCCGCCGACCGTGACGGTTACCACGACCTCGGTGTCGGCGATGATGTCTTCGATCGAGAGCTCGCCCTCGAGCGCCTCGACCCGCGTCTTGCGCTCGTCCCGCAGGCGCTTTTCAACGTCGACCGTCTCCTCGCGCACGACGGCGAGCACCCGCGCCGGCTTGGAGAGCAGGTCGCGCAGGTCCTCGATAGTCGCGAGCAGCCCGTCGTATTCGTCCTCGATCTTCTGCCGCTCGAGGCCGACGAGGGTACGCAGGCGCATGTCGACGATCGCTGACGCTTGAACTTCGTCCGACCACGCGCGACGTCGTCGTTGAGATTGGCCGGTGCCGCGTCGGGATCGATGCCTTCGGAAACCGGAAAGCGCGCCGATTAAGCTCGCCTTCGCCTCGTCGACCGTCGCGACTGCCACGGATGATCGAAATCACTTCGTCGATGTTGTCGAGCGCGATGCGAGAAGCCGACGCAGAATCTTCGCGCGGTCGCGCGCCTTGCGCAAGCTCGTATTCCGACCGGCGCCGAACGACGTCGCGGCGGTGCTCGATGAAGTAGCCCGAGCATCTCGCGCAGCGCGAGCACGCGCGGCTCCAGCGGTACGGCTGCGGCCGCTCGCGAGCTCGCTTCTCGCTCAGCGTCGCCGGCACGAGCGCCAGCATGTTGAACGCGAAGCTCGACTGCAGCGGTGTCTGCTTGTAGAGCTGGTTCAGCACGACTTGCGGCGTCGCGCTGCGGTGCAGCTCCACGACGATCCGCATGCCTTTGCGATTCGACTCGTTATGAAGCGCCGTGATCCCGGTGATGCGCTTTTCCTGATATGCGTCCGTGATCGCCTCGAGAATGCGATTGACCGAGACTTGGAACGGCACTTCGCTGATGACGATGCGCACGCGTCCCTTGTCCTCGACGATCTCGGCCTTGCCGCGCAGCGCCACGGAGCCGCGTCCGGTCTTGTACGCTTGCCGGATCGCTTCGCGGCCATGGAGCACGCCGCCGGTCGGAAAGTCGGGACCGTGCACGATGTCGCACAGCGCGTTGTCGATCTCATCGGTCGTCGGCGTGGCGCCGGACGTCATGTTCCCGATCAGATAGGCGACGGCGTTGCAGATCTCGGTGACGTTGTGCGGCGGTATGTTCGTCGCCATGCCGACCGCGATGCCCGAACTGCCGTTGACGAGCAGCTGCGGCAGTTTCGCCGGCAGCACGACCGGCTCTTCGGTCTGTCCGTCGAAGTTCGGCACGAAGCCGACAGTGTTCTTGTCGATGTCCGCCAGCATGTCGAGCGCCGCGCGCGCGAGCCGTGCTTCCGTGTAGCGGTACGCGGCCGGCGGGTCAGGATCGATCGAGCCGAAGTTGCCGTGCCCGTCGATCAGCGGGTAGCGCAGCGTGAAGTCTTGCGCCATGCGCACGAGCGCGTCGTACACCGACGAATCGCCGTGGGGATGAAAGCTCTTGAGCACCTCGCCGATGACGCCGGCGCACTTGCGGTGCTGTTTCGAGGGGTCCATGCCCATCTCGCGCATCGCGTAGAGGATGCGTCGCTGCACGGGCTTGAGGCCGTCGCGAACGTCGGGCAGCGCGCGCGACGCGATGACCGACATGGCATAGGAGAGGTAGCTCTCCTTCATCTCCTCTTCGACGGCGATTCCGGAGATGCGAGGTTCGTTGTTCACTGATGCTTTCTACAGGACGTACGGGCGCCGCGTGCCGGCGCGTGTCACCGGGCCGGGTCGCGTTGCTTGAACAGCGCGCCGACCAGAAAGCCGACGATGCCGCCGACGATCGCTCCGACGAGCGCGATGAGGAGAAGCTTGCTGCCGAATCCGCCGCCGACCCGATCGAGCGAGAAGAAGCGGAAGATGAGGATCGAGCCCTCGAAGGCCGCGGCGACCACGGAACAGACGGCCCCGGCGACGATCCCTACCAGGACGTCACTCATGCGCAGAAGCACCAAACGCTATTCTGAGCACCACGAATGACGTCCTCGACGGGCGCGCCGCGTTCGAGAGCTGCGCTCGCGCGCTGGCGGCGACGCTCCGGCCGGGCGACGTCGTCGCCCTGTGCGGCCCGCTCGGCGCCGGCAAGACGACGTTCGCGCGCGCGGTCGTGGCGGCGCTGCACGGGTCGGACGACGCCGTAACGAGCCCCACCTTCGTCTTCCGCCAGCGGTACGAGCCACCGGACGCATCGGTGCCCGCCGTCGAGCACGTCGATCTCTTCCGCGTCGACGACCCGGCCGAGCTCGCGGACCTCGGCCTCGACGACGTGCTCGACGGCGACGCCGTGGTGCTGATCGAATGGCCGGAACGGGCCGCCGCATGGCTGCCGCGGCGGCGCGTCGACGTGCGGATCGACGGCGCCGGCGACGGCCCGCGCACGGTCCGCATCGCGCGTCCGTGACGAACGGCGGAGCGATCCTTGCGATCGACGCGGCGCTCGGCGGCTTCTCGGCCGCGCTCGACGACGGCACGTGCCTGCGCGCTCGCGCGACCGGCCGGCACGACGCGCTCGAGGCCGGGCTCGCCCACGTCGAGGCCCTGCTCGCCGAGGCCGGCCTGCGCGTGCGCGACCTCGCCCGGATCGCCGTCGGCATCGGGCCGGGCTCGTTCACGGGGATTCGGATCGCGGTCGCGTACGCGAAGTCGCTCGCGTACGCGGGTGGCGTGCCGCTGGCCGGGGTCTCGTCGTACGACGCGCTCGAACCGCCGGACCCGCCGCTCCCCGTGCTGGCCGTCGTGCGCGGACGGCGCGGAGTGGTCTGCGCCCGGCTCCGCACGCCGGCCGGGACCGCCGTCGCGTGCGGGTTCGTCGCCGAGGTGCTGGACCGGCTCCTGACCCCGCTGGTGCGCGAGATCAACGTCGCCGGGAATACGGAGGACGTGCTCTCGGAGATCGCCGAACGCGGCTTGACCGTGCGAGCGCTGCCGTCCCGGGCCGAGATCCCCGCCGTCGCGATCGCCCAGCTCGCGCGCGCGCGCGAACCGAGCAACTCGCCGCACGCGATCGCACCGGACTATGGCGAAATGCCGGCGATCAGCCCACGAACGCGGTGATGGACAGCAGCGCCGGAGCGCCGGTGACCAGCAGCAGCGCGTCGTTGCGAGCCCCCTCGGGGAATCGACATCGCACCGCGATGGTGGGGCGCTCGCACGCGCCGGGGGCACCACGCGCGAACGCGCGTGGGGGCGCGAAGCCCGGGGCGGAGCGCCTTCAACATGAAAGCTGAGCTCATCGCGCCCGGCTCGGGCGCCGGCGAGCCGCTACGCGTCGAGCCGATGACGCTCGGCGACCTGCCGGCGGTCCTGCGGATCGAAGGGCTGTCGTTCAGCACGTCGTGGCCGGCGAACGCGTTCGCGAACGAGATCCGCGACAACAAGCTCGCGCACTACTTCGTCGGCCGCATCGACGATCGCGTCGTCGCGTACGGCGGCATCTGGGTCATCCTCGAGGACTCGCACATCACGACGATCGCGGTCGACCCGACGCATCGCGGCCGCCGCTTCGGCGAGGTGATGCTGCTGAAGCTTCTCGACGAAGCGATCGCGCGCGGCGCGTCGTGGATCACGCTCGAGGTTCGCGAGTCGAACGACGTCGCGCAAAAGTTGTACCGGAAATATGGGTTCACCACGGTGTCGACGCGGCGCGGATACTACAGCGACAACGGCGAGAACGCGCTCGTCATGTGGGCCGGCAACCTCAAAGGCGAGCTCTACGGCGCTCGGCTGCACGCGCTGCGCAGCACGTTTCCCGCGTGATCGCGCCGCCCGCGCTGGATTTGCTCCACCGTCCGCTCACCGCGCTCGTGCGAACGTACGGCGCGCCGGCGTCGGTCGCGACGCGCGACGACGGGCAGCACGTGGTCTTCGGCGAGGGCGGGGGCACGGTGGCGGCGATCGTCGATGAAGACGCGACGGTGCACGCCTTCGACCTCGTGTTTCCGGCGGGGACGCGCTACGCGGTCGACCTCGACGGCAAGACGCACACGTTCACGTTCGGAACGACGACGTCGACGGCCGCGCGCGACGAGCTGGCCTCGGTCGCGGAGACGGACGGCGCGAACTATCGCGTGTTCCGCCGCTCGCCTGACTCCGATCTCGTGCTGCTGTTCGACGCGAAGTCCAGCACGCTGGCGCGGCTCGTCGTCGGCGACCGCGCGACGCTGCTGCGGCTCGGCTATCTCGCCGATCCGGCACCCCTCCAGTCGCACTTTCCGTTCACGGCGCCGGTGCTCCGGCACACGAGCGTACCGGACGGCAGCGGCGCGCGCGCGACCGTCGTGCGCGTCGACATCACCCGCACGGGCGCAGTCAAGACGGTCACGATCCTCGTGCCGAGCGACGATCCCGCGTTCGACGCGCAGATCGTGGCGCGCATGGCGACCGACGTGTATGTGCCCGCAAAGCTGAGCGGACGCGCGATCGGCGCCAGCTTCTTCCGTGAGGTGCGGCGCTGACGGCGCAACTGCAGTCGCGCGGCGGAGGCGTGCGATTCATCCGCACCGCGCGCGCGGTCCGCGAGCAGCTCGGGCAACGCCACCGCTACGCCCACACGCTGCGCGTCGCGCGCATGGCGGCCGCGCTGGCGCGCGCGCACGGCGCGGACGCTGCCCGCGCGCGCGAAGCCGGGCTGCTGCACGATCTCGCGCGGCTCTACTCGGCGGACGAGCTGCGCCGTGCGTGCGCCGAGCGAGGGATGCCGCTCGACGACTTCGAGCGCGCCAACCCGATCGTGCTGCATGCGCGCCTCGGCGCGGAGCTCGCGCGCGAGCGGTTCGGCGTCGCCGACGAGGCGGTGCTCTCGGCGATCCGCAAACACACGCTCGCGGACCCGGTCATGAGCCCGTTGGACGCCATCGTCTATCTCTCCGACGGCCTCGAGCCCGGGCGCGATTTCGCCGATCGCGCCGCGCTCTCGCGGCTCGCGTTTCGCAACCTCGACGAGGCGATGCGCGCGCTGCTACGCTCGTCGATCGCCTACGAGGCGCGGAGCGGGCGAACGCCCGCGCCGCGGACACTCGAGGCGGCGCGGATCTACGGCGCGCTGCCGACGGAGGAAACGAATCCTGCCTGAACTCGATCTCGTCGCGCTCGTCCGCGAAGCGGCGGAGGACAAGAAAGCCGACGACGTCGCGGTCCTCGACCTCGCCGGGCGCACGATCGTCGCCGACGCGTTCGTCGTTATGACGGGACGGTCGGCGATCCAGACGCGTTCGATCGCCGACGCGATCGTCGAGCGCGCCCAGCAGGCGGGGCTTCGGCCGCGGCTCGAGGGCCATGCCGACGGCGGCTGGATCCTGATCGATCTCGGTCACGTCGTCGCGCACGTCTTCACGCCGGATCAGCGCGACTTCTACAACCTCGAGCGGCTTTGGGGCCGCGTCGCCGAGGCGCGCGCGGAGGCGCAGTGAAGAAGCGTCCGCGCAAGGCGCGGCCCGGTACGGTCGCGGTGCGTGCGTTCGTGTGGATCGTGCTGACGATCTTCGTGCTCACTTCGGTCGGCGTCGCGCTCGTCGCGGTACGCTGAGGCGGAAACTTCCCGGGCGGGTCCGGGTACCCACGTGCCGGAGGACGTCCACCGATGAAAGCGACCGCAGCCTCGGCTGCACTGGTTCTGTGCCTCGCCCTCGCGGCGAGCGCGGCGCCCGCGTTCGCGGCGCGCAGCACCTACGTGTTCGACGACGCGCACCTGCTCTCGCAGGCCGCGGTGTCGCAGCTGAACCAGCAGATCGGCGACTTCAACGCGCAGACGGGCAAGGAAGTCGTCGTCGTCACGACGCCCTCGCTGAACGGCACGACGCCGGACGCGGCGGTCGAGCGCAGCTTCGCGCAGCAGCAGGTCGACGGCGTCGAGATCTTCGTCGCGAAGGACGAGCAGCAGATCAAGATCGCGGGCGACGCCGCGTCGCGGCAGTTCTTTCCGAGCGGCTCCTTCAACGCGATCTATCAGGCGATGCGCCCGTCCTTCCAGAGCGGGAACTTCGACCAGGGCGTCGAGACGGGCGTCAGCCTCATCATCAACACCTATCGCGGCCACACCTCGACGCTGAACGGCGCGCGGCGCCCGGCCGGCGCCGTCGCGCCGGCGCGCGCGCGCACCTACGGCTCGGGAGGTCCCGGCTTGGGCTTCATCTGGTGGATCATCATCTTCGCGGCGATCTTCTTCATCATCCGCGGCATCTTCCGCGCGCTCGCCGGTCCGCGCACGTACGGCGGCGGGTACGGGCCCGGCGGCCCGGGATACGGACCCGGCGGCCCCGGCTACGGCGGCTACGGGGGATACGGCGGCGGGGGCGGGTTCTGGAGCGGTCTGCTCGGCGGCCTCGGCGGCGCGTGGCTCGGCAGCGAGCTGTTCGGCGGCCGGAATTTCGGCGGCGGCAACGTCGTCGACGGCGGCAACTGGGCGGGTACCGGCGCTGACCCCGGCGCGGCGGCCGACGCCGGCGGCTGGCAGAGCGACGCCGGCCAGATCGATACGTCGAATGTCGGCGGCGGGGGCTGGGGCGACGCGGGCGGCGGCTTCGGTGACTCCGGCGGCGGCGGGGGCTGGGGCGGCGGCGGCGACTTCGGCGGCGGCGGCGACTCGGGCGGAGGCTGGTAGCCCCGGATCAGCGCGGCTTCGCGCTCGGTTTCGGTGAGGCCGGCGCCGCCGTAGACGGGGACGTCGCGCCCGCGGGCGCGGGGGTTGCGGCAGGCGCGGGCGCCGGTGTAACCGCCGGCGTGGCCCCTGCGGCCGGTACCGTGGATGCCGACGGAGCCGACGGAGCCGCCGGTCCGGCAGGCGCCGGGCTCGCGCCCGGCGCGCTGCTCGCGTCGGGCTTCGGCCCGTACGGGCTCGGGGTCGGCGAGACGGGCGCCTCCGCGTGCAGCGCCGGGAATCCCTCGTGCAGTCGCAGGCGCGCGAGGTGGCCCTCCTTCGTGTTCGGATACGTTTTCGCGACGTAAGCGAACATCGCGCGAGCGTGCGCGCGCGCATCGTTCGTCTGCACGTTCATGTACAGTTGCGCGAGGTGGAAGGCGGTCGGCGCGAGCCAGCGATCCTTCGGGTACTTCTGCGCCCACGATTCGAGCGACGACTGCACCATCTGCGCGTCGTGCACGATCGACGCATCGTCGGACCAACGCTCGTTGTAGGAGCGCGCGAGCGCGTTGATCTTCATCCGCGTGGAAATCGCACTGTACTTGAACGGGCCGAAGTATTCGTCGGCCGGCGCGTCCGCGACCGTCTTCACGGCGGCCCCCGCGCTCGCGCTCTTCGCGCTCGTCGCGTTCGGCGCCGGCGATGCCGCGGGCTTCGGCGCAGTCGCCGCCGTCAGAACGAAGAGTGCCAACCCGATCACCAGCGTGCGCGTCATTGCCGCTTCCTACCCCAAGAAGTCACCGTGCTCTCGCACGGCGAACGGATGGTCGCGATGCAGAGGAAGGCGTTCATCGCCGCGACGGCTGCGGCGTTCGCTATCCCCGACACGGCATGTTCCGCAGCGCCGTTCGACGCCGAGGAGCAGCGCGGAGCGGGGCGACTCGGCGTCTGCGCCGTCGCGCTGCGCGACGGGAACCATATCGAGCGTCGTGCGCACGAACAGTTTCCGCTCGCAAGCACGTTCAAGCTGCCGCTCGTGACGTGCGTGCTGTCACGCGTCGACCACGGGGCGGAACGGCTGGATCGAACCCTGCACTTCCGCGCGAGCGATATTCTCCACAGTTACAGCCCCGCGTTTGCATCGATGCCGCACGGCGGCACGCTGACGATCGCGCAGCTGTGCGCGGCCGCGATCGAGCACAGCGACAATACCGCCGCGGACGCGCTGCTGCGCACGGTCGGCGGCCCGCAGGCGCTGACGGCGTACCTGCGTGGGCTCGGCGACCGCGTCACGCGGATTGACCGCAGCGAGCCCGCGCTGAACACGGCGATTCCCGGCGACGTGCGCGACACGACGACGCCGGCCGCAATGGCGGACCTGCTGGCGCGGCTCGTTCGCGAGCCCATGCTGAGCGCCGGCTCGAAGGCGACCCTGTTCGCGTGGATGCGCGCCGCCGACACCGGGCTGACGCGCATTCGCGCGGGCGTGCCGCGGTCGTGGACCGTCGGCGACAAGACGGGCACGACGGACACCGGCGGCAACGACGTGGCGATCCTGTGGCCGCCGCGCGGCGCGCCGATCGTGCTCGCCGTCTACTTCGCGCAGGTGCGCGCCCGCGACGCGGAGCGTGACGCCGCGATCGCGGACGTCGCGCGCGCCGTCGTCCGGCGGCTGCCGGCTTGACGCGCGCCGCGCGTCACCTCGCGATCACGAACGGAAGCATGGCGTCGAGCCGGCGGTCGGTGATGCCGGCCACGTCGAGCAGCTCGTCGACGGATGCGAACGCGCCGTTCTGGCGGCGGAACTCGACGATCCGCTCGGCGAGGCCGTCGCCGACGCCCGGGATCGTGGCTTAGTATCTGGATAGGGAGATGGTTCAGGAGTCGGCGATAGCGGATCGGATTGCCGGTGAACTGTAGCCGATTTCACCCCGCATCGGTGCAGCGCGTCCCGCGTCATGCTTTCGGAAACGAAAGCGATTCAGAAAAGACTACCGTTGATGATGCCGACGATACGGAGGGGCAGCTTTCCAGACAGGGGCGTTCGTCGCAAGGTGCCTCTCCAGATACTTGCGATAGCGCCGCGTAGGCTTCAATGCCGCGATGTCGGGATGCAAGTGTCGGACCAACCCCTTAAGAAAGGCGCGAAGTTCTTGGTGCGCCGGGTGCGACCGCGTGAGTCTCACGCCCCAGGCGCGGTTACCCGTGGCCGACATGAGGGTGTCGACGAGTCCGCGCTCGCGCAAGTTGAGCAAAATCTTATAAGTCAATGCGAAGCTCATACCGAGCACGTCCGCGATTTCCAGGTGTGAACACGGTTCCGCGACTGCGAGATAGAGCATGATCTGCGTGCGTGCCCGGCTCCCCAAGACGTCCGGCGCGACCTTGTCGAGGTCGGGGAACGGCGACACGGTAACCGACATCTGGTAACCGGTCGCGTCGGTAAAGTCGTCTCCGTTCGCTCTGCCCAGCGCCAACGCGAGGGCTCGTATCTGCCGGTAGGTCGGATGCCGCCTGTCGAGTCTCCACCGACGCTGAATGTCTCGGGCGACGAAACCCGATCGCTGGAGCTTTCTGAGTGCCTCGCGCGTGGCGCCATCTTCGACGCCGATGATCTTCGACAGAGTACCGCCCCGCGTCGTTCCGCGCTGGGCGAGCGCGATGAGAAGCGAATCGCGCGCCACGGACCCGAAGATGAGCGGTGGGTCGCCCGGCCGCCAATGACTTTTCTGCGTCGAAGACGGTGCCACGCCCCTCTGCCGCACGCGGGCGGATTCGTCGGCTGGGCTTGTGGCCCTAGATTCGGCGGTGGTTGTTGGAGCCCGCGCCCGCGTGGCCACCCCGCGCCTTGCGGCACCGCTCCGCTATCGGGCGTACATTGTCCGCAGCCCCGACGGCTCCACGCCCGCTGCCGTGAGTGCCGTCAGCAGGGCCTCGATCTCCGAGGCGAGCGGATGCGCGGCGTCCGCCGCGAAGGAAAGGACCGTCCCGTCGAACCCCGGCCGCGCGAGTTTGGCGAAGACGAGGCCGAGCATGCGGCGACGTACCACGTGGTGCGGTCGATCCGTCGCCGCCGAAAGCTCGTCGATCGTGGCCGCACCGGCGTGGACTGCGAGCAGTAGGGACAGACGACCGCGGTGGTCGGGCGGCCAGACGGCGTCGGGGCGGCTGGCGTGGGTTCCCGCGATCTTCGGGCGCAGCGTTGCGCGAGCCGCGGCGGCGACTCCGCACAGGTGCGCGGCCGTTTCGAGCAGCGCGCGGAGTTCGGCTGCGGCCGGGTGGTCTTCGTGTAGGGCGAACGTGGTTTCGGCGACGTGCCGGCCGCGGGCCGCCGCCTCGCGCACGAGTCCGGCGCGCGCGAGCGATCTTCCGATCAGGCGGCCGGCGCCGCGCGAGAGGCCGAGTCGACGGGCGAGTTTCGCGCCGGTCAGCGGTTCCGTCGCGAGCACGACGAGCGCGCGGGCGTATCGCGGATCGAGAAAGGCCAACATCGCGGCCGCGGCGTTGAGCGGGCTGCGCCGTGCGCGGTCGCGCTTCGGGATCGCGGCGGCTTTGCGCCGGGCTCGCGCCGCATGCTGCGCCAGCGGCACGTGTTCGGCGTTCGCCCGCATGACGGCCCTCAGAAGCGCCGCGATTTCGGCACTTGCGGGATGGCGCGGGTCCAGCGAGACGGGACGCCGCTTTCCGTCCGACCGCCGGCGCACGAGGCCGTCCCGTTCGAGTCGGGCGAGCACCTCGCGCACCAGGCTTTCCTCAAGGCCGAGCACGTCCATCAGCGTCCTCACGTCGGTCTCGCCGGCCGCCGCGACCTGGAGGAGGACGCGGCTCGCCGTCGGGCTTCCAAAGAGCCCGACGTAGTCGTGGACGGGGAGACGTCCGCGGCCGACGCCCCAGCGGTGCGCGACGCGCGGCTTGCCGCGGAGTTCGAGGATGGACGCGAAGCGCGCCGCGACCGCCCGCGTTTCGCCGTAGATCGGCGAGCGCCAGTCGATAGTTGCGTAGCTGCGGTTGGCGCCGTTCCGGTTGACCCTCACGAGCCCATACCGCTCGAAGTGCCTCACCGCGCGTGTCGCATGGTCCGAGCCCGTGCCGACGGCGCGCGAGACGTCGGCCGTCGTGACGGGGCCGAGGACGTGGATCGCGGCGAGGACCGCCTCGCGTGTTCCGTGGCCGAAGACGCCGTGTGGTTTGCCGGAGTCCATGGGAGCAATGTCCGCCGTTGTGCGGCCAGCCTCGTGGCACAGCGGTTTTCGTTTCAGATCGCCGCCGTGCGGGTGGGGAGCCGAAGTCGGGGTCGTGCGCGAATGGACTGTGCTCCATGGTCGAGCGGCTTTTTAATCTCCGGCTCGCGACGGTAGCGGTTCTACTCGTCCTGTTGGATCTGCTGGGTCTCGGCGTGTCGGTGATTATCGCGATCGTCTCCTACCTCGGGATGGCGACGACGATCGCGAACGTCAGGTCGTCTGACAATACGGTCGAGAAAGCTCTCGTGCTCACGGTGTTCGCGGCGCCGTGGCTGCCCTACGTCGTCGTGTTGGGGACGCTCACGCTCACCATTTTTCTATGCTATCGCTTCGTCGTCGCGACGGGGCCGCGGGGCACCCCTGCGCCCCCGATCGCGCCGCCAGCGGTTGCACAAGGCGCGACCGCACCCGAAATCGTCATGCCGTCCGGCACCGCGACATCGTTCGACCGATTCGCCACGTACTATTCGGGCGAGCGGATCAAGCTCGCCGACTTCGTCGTCGCAGGGGGTGCGGCGCTGATTGTCGGCAAGACTTTCGAGAACTGTACGTTGTTCGGCCCGGCGATCTTGAACAGGAAGAACGCTCCGCTCCTTGAGGGATGCTCGCAGGCGGAACCGCTCATCTATATCGAGGTTCAGCCGGACACGCCGCTTGTCGGCGCGATACGCGTCGAGGACTGCGTCTTCCGCCGCTGCCATTTCGTCGGCGTCGGCTTGGCTGCGTTGAAAAACGAAATGCTCGCCTATGTTCCGCCGCCGCCCGGTCCCGAGCGCCCGAATCTGAAGGCCGAAATCAAAATCATTCGCGAGTATGACGTCGGCGAGGGGCCGGGACGTCTGAGGACCGCAGCGGAACTCTTTGGCCCGGCGGTCCACGTCTACGTGCGCCTCCACGTGAAGAACCTCGGCACGGCAACGTACATCTCGGAAAGCTGGCAGATCTCCGGGAAGTCGCACTCGGGCCGCGCGCTTTCGTGGGCGATCTTGCCGACGGACGTCACTCACCTCTACGGGTCGGCGCCCGGAGTCGCGAGGCCGCTTATGCCCGCCGAGGCAAAGCAGGCGCGCATCGAGAACGGCGCCGCGGTCGAAGTCGCGTTCGCGTGCGTGGTAACGCAGGTCGAACGCTTCTACGAAATCGACTTAGGCACGGTGGAAGTCTGCATCGAGGATGCGTTCGAGACGCCGAGCGTCGCAAAGTATCCGGCGGCCCGCCCGGGATGAATCGCATCGGTCGTGTAGTCGGCCTGGTGTTCGTTTTCGTCGTGACGGTGACCGGCGTCGCCCGCGCGGATCAGTTCGTGGGCGGTGATGGAGCATCGGCGGTCTACGTCGCCTGGACCTCCGACGAGGCCGGGCACCTTCAGGGGCAGGTGCAACTCGTCGCGCTCGACCCGAACAACGGGGCGAAGACGCGCGCGACCCAGGCGTCATTCAGCGGGAACCGCCGCGGTTCCGAGCTGAGCCTCGCATTCCCGATTCTTGGCGCGTTCGGCGGGTCTACGTGGACCGGGCGCGTCGGCCGCGGCGTCCTGACGCTGGACATCCTCGGTTCGGACGGTACGCCACACGAGATGACGCTGGCTGCCGGTTCATTCCAGGACTTCCAGCGCCGGGTCGCATTGTTGCGGGGGCGCGCCGGCGCCGCCGAGGTGACGCAGTCCCTTGCCGTGCAGGTGCGCGATGTCGCGCGCCAGTTGCAGTCCGAGTCGAACGCCATCGCGTCCGCCGACGCGTACCTGCGCCGTGCTTTCCCAACGCCTCCGCGCGCGGACGACGAGCCGTCGCAAATCGTCGCGAAATACGCGAGTGCCTGGGAGAAGATGCAGGCGGACTGGTCGCGCGAGCAGCAGGCAGCGCAGGTTTCGCCGATGACATGCTACCAGAAGGGACAGGTATCGTACCTCGCCGGGAACGTCAGTTACGACCGGGGCCAGTTCTCATATCTGGACGGGACGTTGCGGTATTTTGCGAACGAGGCCCAGCGCAATGTTGACGTTGCGCTGAACGGACCATCGGTGATGCACAGCCTTCTGTCGGTGTTCTACCGCCGCGCGAACGCGTACAGTCGCAACACGGGATCGCCGATCGGTGATCCGAAGGGCCTCCAGTCGCAGGCCGACCGTGTGGCGACCTACGCCCGCTCTGTCGCGGTGCCGCGTCTGCAAAAGGCGCACGCCTCAGCGCTCGACTATGATCGACGCGCAGAAGATCTCAAGGAACAGGCGGCGCGATTCCCCGAAACGGTGCAATGTAGCGGTTGATCTGATGCAGCAGATGATGCCTATCGGAGAGGAGTAATTAGGATTCCGAATCGCCTGGTATGAGAAACGGTCGGCGCTAAGGCGGCGTCATTGTAGACTGATCAAACACATTGTGCAGCGCCTCGAACCCGCCAATGCGTTCGATGGGCAGCAGCGTGGGCCACCTGGATCGCTCTTGGGTCGGCCAGACGCAGCGAAGGATCTTCTCGCCGTTGGGCGTCATGGTCATATTCATCGGATTTGGAAACGTGTGTCCCAGCACGACAAAAACCAAGTGCCCCAGCGCGACCGTGATGCGATAGACCTTCGCGCCGCCGTCCATAGAGGCCCTGATTTCTTCGCGCGTTACTTCCGGGGAATACCCGACAGCATTTACTTCCTGTTCTCGTGACGTGACCAGGTTGGCGGCGCGGGTGTCGGGGTCTATGATCGAGTCGCGTCGGGCTAGGAAGACCATGTACTCCGGCGCGGGCCGTCTTGTCGCGAAGAACCGATGGTATTCCCTGTCCGGAACTATGCGATTTGCCGGATGAAGATGCTCAAACATGAAAGCGGTCTTGGTTGCCCAGGTCGCGACCGTTTGCTGCATTGGTTTGGTGAGATCCATCACCGCTGCCGCGCCGCTGACCATCGGGGTGAGGATCGGGGCGGCGTCAGTCTCCAGTTGACTCATCCAAGTATTGTTGCAGCCGTGACATACAACGCCGACCTTCTGCTCAAAAGGGAGCGTGTCGAACTCGATGAGCTTAGACTTCGGACGAATGAGTACGACATGCGCCTTTTCTTTGGCGGCTTCGGGAAAGATAGCATCGACCCACGCCGCAAGAACGTGCTCTCGCGATATTCCACGGTCTGCGCCACCACAGAAAACGCACGGGGTTACTTTGGCCATTGGTCAGTGCGCTAATCTGTCGGTTAGCCGCAAGCCTCGCATCATCTCAAAGCGCACCCGGGCGGGGGCCGCGATCACGACCATGGCCATACGAACATCCGTCAGGGCTTTTCGCAAAGTTCGTGAAAGACCCAAGCGGCGACGTCGTCCGAAGACGACGAGTCGGGAAATGCTTTCACGCACGCTTCCCGATCTCGGTCCGCCCAGGCGTCCACCATTGCGTCGATTCGGACCTCGCCCGATTCGCGTTCGAGCGGAACGATCCATATGACGGCGACGCGCCCGTTCGGGGCAAAGGTTAATTTAAAAGTTGCGGTTGGACGCTGCTTGAGGTCGTGATCTCGCGCCAGGAGTGCTCTGGCGACGGCGCGCAGCTTTGACTCCGCCTCTTGATATTTCATGGGCCTCCTCGCTCGGTAATTCATCTCGCCTTGCTCTTTACGCCGATCGCGTCACAGGTTCAAGCGCGCTTCGTGTATGTCGGCGAGGGTTCGGTCCCCGGCGTTGACAGCCAGCATCTCGGTGTCGCTCCTGATACCTCGGGGTCCGAGCGCGCTCGACATGCCGTTGCTTCCATCCTGTTGCCGGCGCCTCCGTGGTGCCAGCGGGCCGGCACGCGCCCTGCCGGCCGCAGAGATTGGCCGGAAACCGCGTGGCGGACGGCGCAAGCTCGGCTTATGGCGGGGAACAATCGCGTCGAGGATGTCGCCCCCTGGGCGGCGGTCGCCCTGTCGGCACTCGCCGCCATCGGTGGCATATGGACCGGTTACGAAGGTCACGCCGCCGCTCGCATCGCCGCGCAGGAGGCCGCCCTCAACGAACAGGTCGCGCTGGTCCGCATCTGCGACATCGCGCCGGCTTCGCTATTCGCGACGGGAGACGACCTGCTCGAAGTTTCGGGAAAGGACGGCTCCGCCGAGTACACGTCGTTCGACGACCGCGGCGACTTCGATGCCTCCCGATCGCGCCGTCCAACGACCTTCCTTAGGTGCCGCTTTGCGAACTACGGACGCGTGCCGATCCTCGGCGTGTCGTTCGGAGTACCCTTGGTGTATCACGGCGGGCGTACCAAAAAGACGCAGCGCAACTTCCCCTTCCCGGCTTTGAGACCCGACGAGACGCGGACCCTCTGGATTATCGACAAGGACGACGATGCCGTCATGGTGCGTACGCCGCAGCGGGCACGATATGCGCGTTTTCCGCGCCTGTCGGAGTATACGGACCAGGTTTTTCAACCCGTGCTTCGGGACTACTGGATCATCGCGCGGGACGCGGACCCCATCGAAAGGCTCGACCAGACCTCGATGGTAGCGGCGGCCTCCCGCCCCGAGGGCGGGAATGCAACGAGAAGCGAGGGCACGATGGACGCACAGGCAGCGGCGGTCGCTAGTACGGTCATCAGTGCGATCGCGACCGTAGCTCTTGTCGTCGTCGGCATCGGCACAATGAGGGCCAACAGGGCCGCAGCCGACGCGACGCGATTGAGTGCCAACGCCGCGCGCGACCTGTACGAGATGCAACGCCGCGCTGCCGAACCGAACCTCCAGATCTATGACCGCGTCGACGATCACACCGTGGACGAATCGACCATAGTCCACGCGCCGGTTCTTACGGTGCTTCGGAACTACGGGGGACGCCCGGCAAAGGTGCTGTCCGCCGAATACTTCATAGGTCCAGACGCCGAAGCGGTACATCCGCGCTCGTCTACGATCGTGATGCCCGGCGGACTCATGGAGTTTCGCCTCGACTGGCGGGGCGCAGGGACGCTCAAGGAGACGCGTTGGGACGAAATCCAGAAGAGCAACGATACAGCAGTGGAGGCGCTCGGGCTGCGCGTCCGCTATGCCGAAACCGATGGGAGCGGTGAGACGGAGAAGACGTTCGCGGTGCCGCTCTTCGCGTATCGCATGCGACACTTCAACGAGGCCGCTTCGATGAAGCTAGTGTCCCAGCCCGAGCCGCCCCCGACGATTAGCGGCAGCCGCAAATAGGGCTGGCTCGCCGGGCCAATCTCGGCTGTGCGTCGAACACCCGTTCGGCGCAAAGTCGAAGAACCCAGGTTTGGGACCCTGGGCGATGTGGTGGACGTGACGAAAGAGGATTTTGCTATGGCGGCGGGTGTCTCTGCGACGCCGAGGCCGTTGCGGTTTCCGGCCTACGAGCTCGCCGAGCGCAGGCTTTACGATGCCGTTTTTTGGGCCAAGGTCAAATCGGATCCGCTGCTTTCGCAAATACGGTTCGCGAGGTCTGAGCACATCGGACCGATTAGAGCGATCTCGGGAGACGATCCGTATGATACGCGGATGGAACCGCACGGCGGCGTCTTGGCAGTCTCGCTCGGCACGTTTCTCTCTATGGACTTTGCCGCGTTCATAGAGGCTGTCGCTAACGCCGCTGAACAGGCCGTTGGTTCAATGAAGACGATGATGTTCGGCCATGTTGGGGCGATTTCGGATCGTGTCGGCAACACCGTTGACGGTACGGATAAGGGCGCGACCGAAGCCCTCAAGGAGTTATTTATGCGGGTCGACGTCGACTTTGACGACGACGGCAATCCGCGATGGCCAACCCTCGTTGGTCCGCCGGCGCAGCGGGAAATCATCCGGAATGCGCTGACAACGCTCGAAGACGACGCTGAACTCACGCAGCGTGTCGCCGCGCTGCGTTCCGAGTTTCTCCGCAATCGGCCGAAGCGGCGGCTGTTGTCGCCATGCTGATGCACGTCGTCCGGGACTGGCTATCGGGCGTGCGCGACGAGCGCGACATCGACGCGGCTCTCATCGCGTACCTCGGCGCGGACGGGTTCCGGGATGTCCACTTCACTCACGGTGCGTCGGAGATCGGTAAGGACTTCATCGCGAAGCGCGGTGACGGGGATCGCACGTTGCAGTACGTCATACAGAGTAAATCGGGCGACATCGCGACCGCGGAATGGCGATCGGTCCGCGAACAGATGTGGGAGGCCGTGCGCGTTGGGCTTCCGCATCCCGGCTTCTCAGCGGCCCTCCCGCGTCAGGGGGTACTCGCGCTGACTGGCGACCTCCGTGGAGGAGCGAAGACGCAGATTGACGCCTTCAACGAAGAACTCCGACGCGAGGGCCGATTAGGCGTCGAAGTGTGGCACAAGGAAGAACTTTGTCGCCGGCTCACCGACTTGGATCCTGCCACCGTCTACCCCGCCGACAAGGTCGGCTATGCGGGGTTCGGAGGGTTCTATGCCGCGTATGGCGAGGCGCTCGACGGCCGATTTGATGCGCGCGGATTCGAGCGGCACTCGCGTTTTTGGCTTGCAGATTCGTATGTGCCCGGTCACCTGTTGCTCCCGGCTGTCGAAGCGAGCGTGGTGGCCGCTGCCGCCGAGTCCGCCGGCGATTTCTATGGCGCGTTCCAAGCGCGTCTTTCGCTGGTGCGCGCGGCGGCTGACGCCGCGTTTGCCGCGCGGGCGCACGAGGACGGCGCTTTTTTCGAGGCGACTGTCGCACGCGCGGTGGATGGAGCGTCAGCCGCGGCGGAGCGGTTCTGTGACGACGTGTGGGCACGCCGGGAGGAAGCGGCTGAACATAAGCTCATCAACGTGATCCGCGCGGCCCCTATGATTACGTACCCGGTCCTCTGCCTACGCCTGTGTGAAGCTCTCGCGTTCGTCTACTTCGCGTCGGCGGACGCGCAAACGAAGACGGCGGCGCTGGGTCGTCTCCGGAAAATCGTCGTGACGGAAGAAGGCGTGAAACACCCTGTCGGCGACCGCTACGCCGTGTCGGTGGTAGCCGCTTGTCGTGCGCTTCTCGCGGACGGGCACGCTGAGGTCGTTCGGTGTTATCTTCGCGAGACGGCGTTCTGGGTGCTGAATCTGTACGAAAACCGCGCTGGCCTTGCGTCCGTGGACGACGAGGAGCGGGACGAAGTCGATCGGTTGTTTGGCCCTGAGGTGGCGACTATCCGGCCCGCCGATCGTCATGAGACCTTCATGGCGACGGCGCTCCTCGATTTGTGCGCCTTTGCGGAACTCCATGATCTCTATTCCGACATCGAGAACGACGTTCGCGCATTGCGACTGACACCGGAATATCGGAGCGCGCCCGACACTCGCGCCCAGTTTCGCGTCGATTCGCCCGACATCGTTCGGTTCCCGAACGTCGCGTTCCAGCCGACTCTTGCGGGCCGTCAGCCCTTTGGCTACGGGCAACACCTGGAAGTCGAGCCGCGGAGCTTTACGCTGGCGGTTCTCATGGGACCGGCGCCGCACTTGGCAGTGAGCTTGCTGCTACGCGATCGCTACTTTCCGACCGCATGGGGCGCGCCGGTATTACCGTCGGTACATGCGTTGCCTGACTAGCGCACGTAGTATAGGAGCCGTCGCGTTCCGTCGTTCGCTACGACGGTGTAGTGCTGGGGAGAGTTAGACGCACGGGACGCGTGGATCCCTGACGCGCGTCGCCGCTGCTCGTCGATCATCGTTTTTCCGAAGAAGCCGGAGTAGCTGCTGACCGCGTTGATAAACTCCGCGCCGCACATCACGACGTTTCCGTTCGCGTCGGCACGCTCCGGCCAATGGGATGGTGGGGCGCTCGCGCGGTCCCAACGTAGCAGAACTTCGCACCGCTCAGGCGAGCCCGAATGAAGGTCCAGACGGGGCAAGTCTTCCACCGGTTCGCCATGGACGAGCATAAGGGCGATCGGAGCGAACTTGATGACGCTTACGGTGCCTCGGATCGCGCGTCCGTCGTATACATTGAAGGAAGTGAAATCGCGAGCGATGATCGTTTCGTCGCCGCTGTACGGCCAGTAATGGACTGCGATCAGCGGAGACAGGTCGCCGCCGTCGAGGTATCTGCGGAGGAGGGCGTCGGTAGACGATTGCTGCTCATGTAGCCGAGCAGCGAGAAACCACGCGAGCACGGCTCGCAACGTGGCGTTCGCGCGTGCGACGACGTGGACCGGTCCCGGCAGGTATACCAATGAGCGCTCGATCGAGCGAAGGCGAGCGATGAACTCGGCTGCGGCGGCGTCATGGAAACCTCGCCCGTTGTTGCACGCCTGGCAGACCGTCGCGTATTTGATGCCGTTGCCTGACGACATCGGTGCTTGCACTGCGGCAAGATCGTCCGCATAGAGCCGCCGATATGCGACCGTCCCTGTATTACCGCACGATTGGGGAGGGATGTGGTCTTCGGTGAACCCACGTTCACGGGTGCACCGATTGCATTGTAGGTCGCGTTCTTTCCGCAGGACGAACTTCTGCGGAATCGACAAATACGGTGCTCTCTCGGCGCGGGCTTCGTCCTGTCCTAGATACTGCATCGGTCGTGTTGCTTTCGCACGAGGCGGGGGCTGTTACTCATGCGAAGGTCCGCATCCGTGCTGTGCATAGGTTCGAGATGACCGGTTTGGGCGCCTTGAATCGGCGTCGCCTGGCTCGACACCCCGAAGCGCGCATGCGCTGGAGGACGACGTGATCGCGAAGAGCGCGCCGTCGGCGACCGCCCGCGCGTTCGTTGCATCGTTCACGATGCGCGGACCCTGGTCGAGCCTTGCGCGTGCGTTGTGAGATTCGTCGCCATCGCCACGCCGCTCGCATCGTGAGCCGCCGACGAAACGCGAACGCAGAAGACAATCGACGCACGGCTGACGCGAGCGCCGCCTGCGCGCGCGACGTCGCGAGCGTCAAGCCGCCGTCGATGTTCATGGCCTACGGAGAGACGAACTCTGCGTCGTAGTAGTTGGCTCCGGCGCCGCCGACCTGGGTGTCGGGAACGCTTCCGATCCCGATCCAGAGCGCGGACGGAGTGACCAGGTTGAGCCAGTGTCCGACCGACTCGAACTGCGCGGCACCCTGTTGCGCGTACGCGCTGCACGAGGCGTACTGCGCGGGCTGGGGGCAGTTCGCGGCCTCGGACTCGTACTCGCCGATGTCCTCGGACCATTGCCCCCCGCCGCCGAGGTTCTCGCCGGCGCCGCGCTCGCCGCCGTGCGAGTTCTCGTAGTCCTGCGCGCTCACGCACGACGGATCCGAGGTGGGGCAGGTGTGCGCCGTTCCCGGGTGCGCGTTGACGTACGCGGCCCACATGCGCGCCGCTTCGGTCGCGATCTCGTCGGAGAACAGCGCCCCGGCGCCTTGCGACGTGCGGTAGCTGTTCATCGAGGAGATCGCCTGGAGGTCGGCCGCGTTCAGGCGGACCAGCGTGATCGTGCCGAGCGGATTCCCGCCAGCCGTGTTTGCGAAGACGCGCACGGCGTGGTAGACCGGCAGGGCCGAGTCCTTCGGCCACACGACGATCCACGTCCCGACCCATCCGGTATGCGCCGGGTCGTAGTCGTACGCCGTGTTCACGCCTTGGATTCCCGTCACGTTGAAGGACCCGTCCGCGGCGGTCGTCGAGACGGCGCCGTAGGACGCGGTGACCGGAGTCGGTCCGCTGGGGAGGTTGCCGCCGACGTAAACCGATGCTCCGGCGACCGGCGACCCGGAATCGTCGACGACGCGGCCAGCGGCGCTGACGGAGGCCGGCGTAACAGTCGGGGAGGGGGTCGGACTCGGGGAAGCCGTCGCGACCGGCGTCGGCGACGGCTTCGTGCTGGGCGACGCGCTCGGGGGCGCGGACGGAGTTGTGTTTGGCGACGCTGTCGGCGTCGCGACCGACACGGGCGTCGTCGAACCGGCGCCGGACGTAGCGGGGACCGTCGATGATCCGCCCCCGCCGCCTCCCCCGCACGACGCGACGACGACGCAGAGCAGCGCGGCTCCCGCGCGTCCGAGAGATTTCACTTGGCGCGCTCGTACGTCTGCACGCCGTCGCGGAAACCGCCGTCGCTGGCGAGCGTGAGCGTACCGCCTACGATGCGGTGGTACAGGACGACGCGGGTGCCGAACGTGCCTGACGTTTCGACGATGATGCGCGGTCCGTCCCGATGCCAGGTGCCGTCGACGCGTAGCGCCGAGTCGTTGTCGGAGGCGCAGAACTCCCGAAAACGGGCGCCGTAAAGGTTCCTGGCGACGGTTTCGGGCATCGACGCGCTGCGCGCCGCTCCGCGGAATCCGCCGTCCTGCGCGAACTCCGCCCGGGCGAAGCCGAAGAGGTGACACTCCCCGCTGACCGTCCATGAGCCGACGAAGTCGGGCGTTCCGGAGCCGCAGCCCCCCAGTAGCAGTCCGGCCGCGGCGAACGCCGCCGCCATCGCCCCGACGCGTAGTAGCGCCTTGCTCTGTGATTCCGTCCCCATGTGTTTGCCCCCGGTCCGTGGGTTGCGCGGGGATTTTGGACGCCCCGGCCGCGTCGTTGCATAAGTGCAATCGGCCAGTTCGCCATTGCAGTTTAGTCACAGGGAGGCCGGTTCTCCCCGGTAAGGCATGCCCCGGTGCCTGCACGCGAAGCGACCGGTCAGACGCGCATCGGCAAGGCGCTGCGCCATGCGCGCGAGCGGCGCGGTCTGTCCCTCCAGAAAGCCGCGGAGGACGCCGGGATGGATGCCTCCGTCCTGAGTCGGATCGAGAGCGGAGTGGTCAAGGACGTCAAGCTCACGACGCTCGCCAAGCTCGCGAAGGTGCTCCGGTTCTCCCTGGACGACTTCGCGGCGGAGGCGGGTCTGCTGTCGGCTGCGCGGGGCCGTCGCCTCGCTCCGACGGGTCTGACCGCGGAAGATCTCGGCCCGTTGGCGGATGCGATCGCCGACGCGACGCGCCGAGTCGACGATCTCAGGAAGCGCGCTCCTAAGCGCGGCTAGGTTTCGCAGGTCCGCGCTGCGACATGCGATCCGCGAGCGTAGTCGCGGATTCGGACTCGGTGCGGCCCGCTGCGTACGACGCGCGGAACGATTCGAGCACGGCTTCGCGATCAGGGCCGCGCAGCGGATACGGCTGCCGAGCGAGGATCGCGGCGAAGCGGGCGAGTTCCGCGCGGCCGCGCTGCGTTCCGCGCTTTCCGTCGCGGACACCCATTTCGCGCGCGATCACGCCCGCCAGGACGGCGCGTTCGTCGCGGCCGGCCGACAGAAGTCTTTCGACGTGGCCGACCACCCCATCGAGCGTCGCGGCGATTCGCTGGCCGTCGCAGACGATGGCCTGAGTCGCTTCGCCCACGACGAGCAACGCCGCGATCTCGGCGCGGTGCAGCCGCACCGTTCGCATCGGCGGGTCGTCGCGCTTCGCCGACTGCGCGCGGTCGAGCGCATCGAGCGCGGACGCGAGGTCGAACGGGCGCGTTCGCGCTTCGGCCTTTCTCCCCGCCGCATACGTTCCGGAATCTAGGCCGGCGAGCAGCTCGGCGATGCTGCGCGCGCCGAACTTCTCGCGGATGTTGCGCGAGATCGTCCTCACGGTATGGACACTGCGTCCGCTCGCGCGCGCGATTGCCTCGGGGTCGAGCCCGCGGCGCAACTGCTCCAATACGTCGCTCTCGGCGGCGGTCAACGCGGCTTCGCGTGGGATTGCTTCGGTTCGTGGATTCGATCCCGCGGGCTTCGGCACGGCTCACACGAGGCGCAGGCGGATCGGCGTATCGTTCGTGCGTACGCACGGGCAGCGACGAGGCGGCGTGTCGCGTGTTCCCGGCGTCCGGAACATGCACCCGGTTTCGCGATGCAGCGAGCGGCGATGTCCGCACTCCTCGCAGGGCTGCTGCGATTTTGGTGTCGCCGTATTGCGTCGTCCGCACACCGATCCGAAATACACCCTTCGATCCATCCCCGCTCGATGATGCGGCGCCGAACCTGCGCGCGTCCATTCTGGAATATGGCACTGGCGCGCGGCACGCGACCGCGCGTCGCGCAAGCGAATCGGCCGTTTGGGGCCACCGCGCGCGTCCCGCACTGGAGCCGAGCCGCCGAGGGCGAATGGGGGCGGCGTGGGTGTTCCATTTGGAATGTCCGGACTGGAAGGAGAGTCCTCGGATGACTATCGTGTCCGCTCTCGTGGCCGCCGCGTTGGCGGTTCTGCTCGGAACCGCGCTGCCGGACAGCGTCGTGGGAGGAGGTCCGGGATTCGTGCAACCGTCGAGCGTCGTCGGCGGAGGACCCGGTGCGCCCGCGTCCGATAGCGTCGTCGGCGGAGGTCCCGGATAAGGCGGAAGACGAGGCGGGGGAGCCTCTTGCTGATCTGGAACACGTGAGGACACCGCGGGGCGTTTTCGCACCCGCTCCTCGAACGGGTGTGAAGGGGTATGAACACCGACCGCTCCGAGGATGGCAAGGACGTTCTCCCGCCACCTCCGCTATCGATCGCCCGGGACGCGTATCTCAACGGCGATTTTCGCGCGTGTTTCGACGCGTTGGACGGCGTTGGCGGTTCATCGTCGGCAGAGGCGCGCGAAGCGGTTCTCTTGCGGGCGCGCGCGCTGTTGCGGCAGCATCGCGCCGATGAGGCGATCGCGATTCTCGAACCGATCCTCGACACGTTCGTCGAGGTCGACGAGGCCTGCACGGCGCGCATGCTTCACGCCATCGCGGTCGTGCGGCGCGGTTCGACCGAGCGAGGGATGGAGCTATTGGGCGCCGTCAACGCGGCGGTGCGCGCGCTTGGGGGACATCGAACGATACGCGCGGAGGTCGCGTACTGGATCGCCTACGCCCATTGGATCCGGCGAGATTACGTCGCCGCGCTCAAATGCGCGCGTGTCGCCGAGGCGGAGCGGGCGGACGTCGTTTCCGTTCGTGCGGCGTCGCTTCGTGGGTTCGTCGCGGTCGCGAAGGAACGGTACGCGGAGGCGCTCGCGTTGTTCCGATCCGCGTTGAAATCGTACGCGCGTTGCCGCGAACGCGATCCCGACCTTGCCGAACGCATCGTAGTCCAGATCGCGTCGCTTGAAGCGACGTTACGCTCGCGCGCCGTGGCGGGGACGCACCGACTTCGTTCGGATGAGTGCAGCATTCCGGATGCCGGTACGCGCGGGCTGCCTGGCGTTTTCCGGATGCAGATCGCCGCGCTCGACGCATGGTTGTTCGCGTTCGAGGACGACCGTCGCGGCGCATACCGTTCCGTGCGCGCGGCGCGACGCCTCGCGCCCACCCAGGCGTGGTGCGTTTGGGCTTTGGCCAACACGGCGAACATTGCGCTTGCGTTCGGCGAGCACGGTATCGCGGCCGATTTCGGTGCGGAGGCGTTGGAGATCGCCGCTCGCGTGGAGTGGCCCTCTACGACGGACGAAGAGCGCGTCGGCCTGTTGTTCCTCGCAGAGGCGCTGGCGGTGACGGATCCCGTTGCCGCCGTCGAGACGCTTGGGCGGTACGACGCTCTCACCACGGCGATCGACCGTTCTTTGCTCTTCCGCGACGACGTGCGGCTATGGATCGTCGAGCAGTTCGTGCGCGGATTGATCGACCGGATTCGCGGCGACTGCGCCGAGGCGGCCGAGCGGTTCGAGGCGGTGTACGAAGCGGCCATGCGCGTCGGCTACCTGTGGCGCGGGGCGCTCGCGCTCATCGAACTCGACGCTACCGCGCAGTCGACGCGTCGCGCGCGCTTTGATCTCGACGAAGCCGCCGAGATCGTCGCGCAGAACTTTCCCGCGTCGTTCGTCGCGCGTCGGCTCGGCCCGTGGCGCAACGCGGCGTCCGACCCGGTCGTGCACGGACTCGCGCGCGTACCGCGCGAGGTCCTCCGGCGTCTGATGGACGGAAAGAGCCACAAGGAGATCGCGTCCGAAATGGAGCTTGCCGCCGGCACGGTCAAGAACTACGTGGTCGCGATTCACCGGCGGTTCGGCGTCGCGTCGACGCCGCAACTGATGGCGGAATGCTATCGCCGCGGAATCGGAGCGCCCTCGTGGCGCGACACGACGGTTTGCGCTGAACCTGCGCCTGCGCGCATCTCGGTCGTGCGGCGGACGGTGCGCTCGAAGGCGGGATAGCCGCCGACTCGACGCCGCACCACGCGTCGCGGCGGATGGCGAGCGTCGTGCTTTTAGGCACGGAAGGACGCGTGCAGCCAGCGGATCGGCAGTGCCATTTATCAGGATGGACTCCACGCCGCCCCCGCCTGCATCATGTGCTCGTGTCCGTCTTGTCCGGGGTTGGGGGAGACGGCCTCGCGTAGTGCGGCACACCGCCGCGATCGCTTAGTGCTGCGGGAGGTGTGCGATGCCGCGTGCGAATCCGAACGGGTCCTTCGACGCGGCCGCGCGTCACTTGCTGCGGTATCTCGACGATCCCGCGATGCTCAGGTGCAATCCGCTCGTGCGCGCGGTCTTTGCGGACGGAACGGGGCGAATGGCCCGCGCGCGGGAGGACGCAGCCCTCGCGTCCATCAGGGCTCTCGTCGTGGAAGGCGCAGAGAAGACCTATCTGGCCGACCTCGCGGCGGGCAAGCACGAGCGCGCGCATCGTCAGCGCGAGATCGTGCGTCGAGCGTACTTCCAGCGCACCCCCGCGCGCGAGGTCGCGGAGGCCCTCGGCCTTTCGGTTCGTCAATACCGGCGCGACCGAAACGACGTCGCGCGGCGGATCGCGCAGTATGTCGAGGAGCGCCGAAACCGCGTGCTTGCCCCCGTCGTGTTCGTGCGGCTCGACGCGTTGCGCCTACGCATCGAACATGCGGCTCACCTCACGGAGGTCGGGGATGCCGCCGGCGCGGCGGACATCCACGAAGCTGTGGTGCGCGACGCGCCGAGCGCGACCGCCAAGATCGAGTCGATGTGCCGCCTCGCCGAAACGTGGTCGGACATCGGAGACGCGCGCGCCGCCAAGGCTTACCTCTGCGACGCGGAAGCCGTCCTGGAGCGTGACGCGTACGAGTTGTCTCCGCTCGCGCGCGAAGCGGCGCGTTGCGACGCGGCTTTCGTGCGATCCGTCCTCGCCTGGCGGTCCGGCGAGACGCGCGAGGCGGACGACGCGCTCTCGTGCGCGATCCAAAGGGTGGAGTCGATCGTCGACAACGGCGGCTTCCGCGTTCGCGCGCTCTTCGCGGAGGTGTTGCTGGAGCACGCGCAGCGATGCGCGGACCGCGGCGACTTTCCGGCGGGGATCGCGTCGGTCGATCACGTCGGTACGATCCTCGGCGGTGTTCGCGACGTTTCGCTTCGCCAACGGAGCGACGCCGTGCGGATCAAGGCGCTGTTGGCGATGACGTGCGGCGAATCGCTGCTGTCCCCGTTCGACGCGTTCGCTCCAATGGGCGAGGCGCTCGCATTGGCCCGGTCCTGTGGCTCAGCGAGGCGCGTCGTCCTCGCGAACGCCGCTTTGTCCGTGCTGCACCGGTACGGCAACGCGTCCGGTCTCGCGTACGCTGCCGTCGTGCGGTCGGTGGAGATGATGCGGCTCGTCGCGCCGACGCGCTTCCGGTCGGCGGTCGCGCCGACGCTTGCCGAGGCGCTGTCGCGCACGCGGCATTCGAGGCGCGGCGCGGAGATCGTGGCGGAAGCGGCGGGAAGTTCACCGGTTGGGTGCATGGACTGGATCCGGGCGCGACTCGCGCACGCCGAGCATCTCCTCGAACTGGGCCAGGCCGAGAAGAGCTACGAGGCGGCGCTGAGGTGCGAGCGATACGCGCGGGCTGCCCTCGCCCCGCGCCGGCGCGCGGAGGCGATGCTGTGGCTGGCGTTGTCCGCGTACGGACTCGGCCGAGCCGCCGCGGCGCGCGAGCATTTACGCATTGCGACCGAACTCGCGGAGCGGTCCGGAAGCTGGCTGTCGCGGTGTTATCTCGCCGAGGCCGCCTGTACCGTTGCTGGGGCTGCATGCGGATCGCCCCGGAAGGAGCGGCGTGCCCGGGGTCGCCAACCGCCTTGGCCTTCGGTTTCCGTTCAGGGGGTGGCCCGATGATGGTCCATAAGGCCGACGGCGGGTTCGCGGTGCCCGGCGAGGGCCGCGAGTCGTTCGGCGAACGCGTTCGGCGACTGCGTCAGGAGGGGGGACACAACATTGCCGATACGGCGATGGCCGTTGGGGTCTCCGAAGGTGCGATTCGGCAACTGGAAACCGGCAACGTGAAGTCGCCGAGCTTCCTGGTGGGACTGCGTCTCGCGGACTACCTTCACGTCGATCCGTTCTACCTCGCGATGGGCGACGGGGCCAGCCTGACGGATCATCTCGAACTGCTCGACCGGCGGATGTCGCGGGTCGAGAAGGCGAACGAACGGCTTGAAGCCGTGGAGCGGCGCTTGGGTTTACGTCGGTGATCCGCGTCCTGCGGACCGAATAGCGCCGATGGCCGACAGACGTTGCGTGCTACGATTCCGCAGTCCGCCGAACCGTACCGCGCCGCGGGCCTGCGTGGCGAGCGGCTCAAGCGAGTGGCAGAACAGCTCCCTTCTTGCGACTCGTCGGCGCGCGCTTCCCGGAATCAAGCGTCCGTCGGAGTGGTTCCCTTTAGTGGGATCCATCGCGGCGGATGGCTGCCGGCAACGCGCTGGACGAGCGCGAGGCCGCCATCCCATCCTATACCGGCGTACCGCACACGTATCGTTTCCGGCACCGAACCGGCTGGGACGGAACCCGCGGAAAGACGCGGGCAGTAGTACGGCCGCATAACCTCATCGCCCGCTCCGAGCGGTCCGATGAAGTCATCCGTCAGCGACGGATCGGCCATGCCTTCGAACGACGCGACTACGTCCTGCGCCGGACCGCTTCCGGCATTCTTCACGGTGACGATTAGACGTGTCGCACTGCTCTCGCCCAGGCCCACCTTCCGCGACTCATCTGGGCCGACCATTCTTGCTTCCGCTCTGAGCAGCGGCATAGGCTCTCGCGGGCTCGGCTTTGCCGCCGCTTTCAGCGTAAACCCACCACGCAGCAGAAGCTGCTCGAAATCAGCGACGACTTCCGCGTCCTCCGCAAAATCGACGGGATTTAATTGCAAGAGTTGCCGCAGTCCCTCGCGCGCGATGCCTTGCTGAACGTACCCGGCGACTGTAACCTCGCGGCCCATTTGTTGGAGTGAGGCCGCTATTGCGATCTCCTGTTCCACCCAGACCGAGCCGCGTCGGAGCGCGCCGTTCGGGGTCGCCACCTCGCCGCGATTGTGCATGACGAACACCATGCCGACCATTCTGTGTAGGGCGCCGATGATGTTCCTCGCAAGACCCTCGAATGTCCGCTCGTTCTGTGCGAAGTATGCCGCGCAACCGGTATGCTGTTCGATTAGCTCCGCGAGGCGCTTGCCGACTTCGCGCTCGTTCGGCGCGTACTGTCCACAACTCACGAAGACGAGCGGGCGCGACGAATCCAACCGTCGTGCAGGTTCGTCGAGTTGCCGATGATCGCGTATCGCCTTTCCCTTGTCAGTGAGCGTGAACCAGTCGCCGTCTGAGACTTGCCTGTAGTCCCGCATCGTGTAGCCTTCGTCGGATAGCAGGCGCAGTGCAGCGTCGAGCTTTTGGACTACGCGGTCGGCGTCGGCGGGATACGATCGCGCCGCGTCGTTGCAGAGAGTGCGCGGATGCGCTCGCGGGTCTCCGGCTTCGTTCATCAACTCCAATATGAAGCCGCCGAGTTGGCGAGGAGAAAGGGCCAGGAAGTCGTCAGCGCCTGGAAGGACGGATGTCAATGCGCGCATGCGATGTGTTGTTACGCCGAAGCGACGACGCTGCATCTTCGCCCGGCTGAACGCCATCGGCGCGTGCTCCAGAAACAGGCGCGAGTACAGGCGTTGGAATTGGCGCAACTAACATGGGCGAAGGGTCGCAGGCCGGGATGCCAGCGCCCCGGCGCCCCGCGGCGGAGATGCTAAGGGAGCCGAAGCGGCGGTGCCCGTGACCCGAGCCGAAATGGACCTCCGCCTGGACCGCGTCCTGGACGATGCCGTGCCAGGCTGGCGCGACCGTGAGGGGCGCGCCGACGAGGTGGGCTTGCGCCCCGTGGACGCGGGCGGGCAGTACCTCGTCATCGCGCATGTGCCGAACGCAGCCGAGCGACCCGCCGTAGTTGCCGCGCTCCGCCGGCACTTCCCCGACGTGCCGTTCCGGTTCTGACCCGCTAGGACTCGTCTTCGGGCTCCGGCAGCCCGCCGAACCACAGCGCGAGGGCGTCACCGAGCATCTTCGCGCCGGGTTCCGTCTGCGGGCCCGGCTCGGTGGCGTACAGCAGTTCTCACCGTTCGCGGTCAGCATCACGCGCGCGACGCGTCGATCGGCACGACGCCCACGACGTACTCCGCGTACGTCCACCGCGCGGCTCGGGCGCGAACTGGTACTCGGCTTGAATCCCGAGTAGCCACAGCCAGTTCTTGATTGCTGCGCGAACGCGCGGAACCGCAAATACCGCCGACGTCGCGACCCGCCATGTCGGCACGCTATGACGGCCGACGACGCCAGCCATCCCGCGCCGCGGCGTGGCGCGTCGCTATTTGTGCCTGGACCACTCCGCGAGGACTTCGCGGCTGATTCCCTCGTAGCGGGGTCGGCCACGGCGTTGACGGAGATGCCAGTCGTCGAAGTCGTCGCGCATCTCTTGCTGGATGCGGTACTGGCTGTGCTCGCCCTCGGCCAACGGATATTTTTCGAGGTATCCGGGCATCCGCGTCTCCTCGTCCACGTTGAACGCGAACACTTGGATCTTGCGACAGTTGTCCTCGTCGCCAGCGAGAGCCTTCGCGTCGATGTCAACGTGGCCGATCCGTCGACCGTCGTTGCCGACGACTTCCACGCGCAGCACGGACGAGCCGCGAACGGGATCCGGCGGCTGAATCAACTCGATTGCGGCTGACTTGAACATCGGGGACCTTTCCTTTGGTTTGCGTGCGTTGTCGCTGCGTGCTAAGCGCGCATCTTCGTGCCGATTTCTTGGCCGATGGCCTCGGCATCGCGCCCCGTCAACGGGACGGTCTTGTACGGCGTCCGGTGGTCGAGCGTTCCGACTTCCACCTCGACGCTATCGCCGTTCTGCGTCAGCACTGCGCCGATGGGGCCTCTGCTCAACGCGAACCGCGTCTGCGAATCGTAGTGGAGCTTCACCGGTTGCGATGGCGTCTCGTTCGACCAGCGACGCGCTTCGTCGAACACGATCCGCGTGAATTGCTCAAGGTTCATGTCGTTGTCTCCTCTTCACCTGGAAAGAACACCGTCGGGATGAACAGCGCGAACGGTTCGTACACGGTCGCTATCCGCCGGCCCGCCGCGCGACGGCTTGGACCAGGGGATCATCGGACGCGGCGCACGCGCGCAGTTCCTCGACGCTGAGCGCGACGGTGCGCGCCGCGATATGAATGGTCGATAGCCCCCATACCGCGCCTTCCTCGAACGCCGCCGCGCGCGACGGACCGGCCAGGCCGCTGTCGCCGTAGCGACGCTGCCCCTCGCGCGCCGCCGACTCCCTGAACAAGCGGACCTCGGTGTTGTTCAACATATGCTCTCTCCCGATCTCGTAGACGATGTCACGGGCCGACCGTCGATGCGCTGCTCCGCACCATGCAGCCGGACGTGCTCGCGGCCTTTGTCGTCGATGCTGTTTCGAGCCGCATGCGCTTCGCCGCCGCGGTGTGGCGTCGATCGGGAGCCGCGGGATGCACCGGACCTAAGGGTCACAGGTATCTCGGCAACCGCAGCAGATTGTCAGTCATCTTCCCGTCCGCCTCGGTGCGGATGTAGCGCGTCTGGCCTTCGGTCACGACCTTCACAGTCGCGACGTTGCCTTGCCAGTCGCGCGTGATGTACTTCTTGCCGGCGTCGATCTGCTCCATCACCCACGACACCTTGTTCGCGGCCGAGACGTTCGGGTCGGCGTCGCGATCAAGGATATGACAACCGGCGATGTGCCGGTGTTCGGATCCGCCTTCCATGCGTACGGCGGTGATGTAACGCGACATGCGAGCCTTTCGCCCTCGGAAGGGTCTTTCGTGAGCCGACGTGACGGCGGCTGCGGGAAACCGACCGCGGGCGGCGTCACCGCCGCCCGCGAGTGGCCGTTCAGTAGCGCGGGAGCGCCATCAGGTTGTCCGTGTAGATCCCGTCGCGGACGGTCTGCACGTACTTGTTGCCGGCCGAACTGACCCGGGCGGCGACGTACGCGACGTTGCCGCGCGCGTCGCGGTCGTAGGCGACCCCGCCGCCCTTGACCCAGTCGTGCCACGCCGCGCGCGTGTCCTCGACGTTGCCGCCGGTCGAGTCGTTGACGCCCCTGAGGCTCGCGATGGTGCTCGTGGTGCGTCCCGGGATACACGACGTGGATCGCGGTGAAGCGGACGGCCACGGCTACTTCCCCCGGCCCGCCCCGTTTTTGGCGGGACGGGAAAGCACGTATCCCGATCCCTTGGAGGGGGTCGGCGGGAGTGGCTCGCCGCGCACGACCGTGCGCTCGACGTTGGTCTGCCCGCCCCGCGGGCCGATGATTTGGTACTCGCCGCTCCGCGGCGCTGGCTGTCCTGGTTTCAGTGGCTTGCTCAACTTGGACTCCTTGTCCGCCGCCGGGCGGACGGGAAGGTGTGGCGCCGCGCACGGCGGTTCGGCGGAATGAGTCCCGCTACTCATTTTCTACACCTTTATTATACCACATCGGCGCAAGTCCTACTTGAAAGCCCAACATATATGGTGTAATATCGCCTCCTCGTCTACACCTGCTTGGTGAATTCCTGTTGAAGGATTGTGGAAAACCCGAAAAAGGTGTAGATTATGAGTAGATACTGTGGGGGAGTTGTGGACAAACGCCTCCCCCACGCACCGCAAGGGAGAGCAAGGCGCAATCATGTCGCGATTCAACGTGGACTTCTCGGACGAGGCGGCAGCCGTTCTCGAAGAGTTGGCCCGTCGCCAGAACACGACCAAGGCGGAGGTCCTCCGTCGCGCCATCAACCTGGAGAAGTGGTTCGCGGACACGACCGCCGACGGCGGCAAGGTCCTGGTCGAGAAGGATGGACAGACCCGCGAAATCCTCAAGCTGTGACGACGGCTCGTGTCCGGGTCCGGTGAACGTCGGGAGGGCTCGCCGGAAGCGGCGGGCCCTCAGTCTGCTCCGACAGGCCCCGGCGCCGCGCCCGCGCCCATCGACCCGCACCAGGGCGGGATCCCGCCGGGCGAGATCGAGCAGTTCCCGGAAGGCGGCGCCAGCCCCGGAGCGATCAAGCCTGGCTCAGGATCCATCCAGGACGAGGCCGACCGGCGCTTTTCGCTCCTACAGGGTTGGTTCGGCGGGTCGCTCCTCGCGCTCTTGGGCATCACGATCATCCTCGTGGCGGTCCTCTACGCGACGAAGCGTTGGACGTGCCTCGACGCCGCCGACATTAGGGACTACGGCGCGCTCATCGTTGGGCCGCTCATCACCCTGGTCGCGTCCGTTGTGGGCTTCTATTTCGGGGAGCGCCGGCGCGGCTGAGCGGGGAGCTTCCCTTTGCACGTCGTACGGGAGGTGCACATGAAGCGCCGAGACTGGGCACTGTTGGCCTTGTCATCGAGCCCCGACGGGGCGCTAGCCCCCGTCCAAGCGCAAAAAGCCATGTTCCTGCTGGCGAAGCACGCTTGCCCAAGGCCGAGCGACGACGCGTTCTACCGCTTCAAGCCGTACCACTATGGACCGTTCGATCGAGAGGTCTACAGCGACCTGGACAGACTCATAGACGAGGGGCTGGTCCGAAGGGTCAAGAGCAAACGCTACTCGGGCACGGAATTCCAGGTAACCGACCTCGGCAAGGCCGAGGCGGCGCGGATCGCCAGGTCGCAGCCTGGGATTGCGCCGTACCTGAAGTCGGTCGTGGAGTGGATGCGGCCGCTCACCTTCACCCAGCTCGTCTCGGCGATCTACAAGCAGTATCCGAAGTTCCGGGAGAAGAGCATCTTCCGGGGCTGAACCAAACGGGGACCGGGTGAGCCTAGTAATCGGCCTCAAGTGCTCCAACGGCATCATCGTCGGAGCCGATTCGGCCGCCACTTTCGGCGGCCTCATGCGCGAAACGATCAGGCAGACCGCACGCAAGATCCACGTCGTCGACGGCAGGGTCTTGATCGGATGCGCCGGACTCGTCGGCCTCGGGCAGCGATACATGGGCGAACTGCACCAGATGCTGTCGGAGGACCGCGACTTCTCGACGCTCCCGCCCTACCGGCTCATGGCGAATATCCAGCAGCGGTTCACGGACGCGACGCAGGAGACGATGCAGTCGCTCGCGCTTGCCAAACGCTTCTCCGATCTCGGCGTGCTGAACGCCGGTCTCGCCGGCACCATCGTAGCCATGAGAAGCGCGGGGGAACTCGCGCTCTTCTCTTTCGACGAGGTGTGCAATCCCGAGGGCGCGACCGCGGACCTGCCGTTCGTGTCCGTCGGCAGCGGGCAGATTCTCGCGGACCCGTTCCTCGCGCACGTGAAAAGGGTGCTTTGGGGCGACGCACAGCCGCCCATGGCGCTCGGCACGCTCGGCGTCATCTGGACGCTACAGCACGTGATCGGCGTGAATCCCGGCGGCATCTCGGCCCCGTTGGAAGTCTACCAGATGACGCTCGACGACGCCGGGGACGTCCACATCGAGAAGATGCACCCCGATTCGGTCACGGACGCCGAATCGCAGATCATGGACATCGAAACGCGCATGAGGGAAATCGCGACGACCACGGTCGACGCGGACTCGCCGCCCGCGCGTCGGAGAGCGGCGCCCGGCAGGCCCGAGCGCAAGAAAATGAAAGCGGCGCGCACGCGACGGCGGTAGCCGACCGCGATGGACGCGCGCCTCGCGCCGCTACGCGCCGGCTTGGCGCAGCGGGTCGCGCTCGGAGATGGCGGCCCGGATCTTCGGCCGCAGCCAGTCGCCTACCGGGACGCCCGTCTCCAGGATCCACAGGATCTCGTTGAGCGTGCAAAGGACGAACGGCGCGCTCCGAAGGCTGTCGCGGACGGTCTCGACCGCCGTGCTCGTGTAGCCCGGGTGGACGATGAAGATTCCGCGGCTCTGCGCGCGACCGAACACCCTGGCGAAGTGCCGAGAGACGTCCTCGACGCCGACCGGGGAATCGCGCCACTTCATCTCGACGAGATACTGGTTGCCGTCGATTTCGATCACCCCGTCGATTTGCTCGACGACTCCGTTCCCGCTCGGCGACACGAGGGTGAACGACTCCTTGACGAGCACGCCGTCAAGCTCGAACAGGCGCGCGAGGATGCGTTCCAACTCCCGCCCGCGCGCCGACGGATTCGCGGAGGCACGCAGCGCGACGATGTCCGCCCGAAGGGCATCCCGTTTGCCGCGCTTCTCGCGAACCGCCCTGGCTTCGGCTTCGGCCCGCGCCATGTTCTGCTCGCGCTCGCGCCGGTAGGCATCCTCGATGCGGATTGCCGAGTCGCGCGTATGCACGAACTGCTTGATGCCGGCCACGCCGCCGCGCGCCGCCATCGCCTTTTCCGGATAGCACTTTTCGAACGCGGTGAACTCCGTCACGCGCTTGACGAGTTCGCGGCGCGCGTGCATGCCTTCGTCGTCGTTTTGCGCGTTGATCGCATAAAGAATCGTCCTCGCAATCTCGTACAGGCTGATGCTGCTACGGTCGCGCGTGACTCGCGCGCGGAGGTCCGCTAGGTGCCGCTCGTTGACGCCGGCGCCCTTGAAGAACGCGATCAGGTCGATCTTCGAGCGCACGAGGAGCGGCATCGTGTCCACCATCATCGTCATGAAGTCCGGCGGGTAGTGCCACGTGGTCGATTCCATTGTGGACCGGATTTCGACGGTCCGCCACGAGGGTTCTCTTAACGTGCGAGCCCTGTCGGCATGGCCAGGTACTCCCTGAACCGGCTGCCGCGGTGGCCTCCCCCTCCCGCGGATTCTTGCCCGGCGTGATGCCGGAGTCGCCGAAGGCGCGGTCGATGTCGCGCAGTACGAGCCCGGCGCATGTGTCCTCGAACTCGCCGATCGTGCGGGGGCTAAACCGCGGAGTCATCCCCACGCATTCGCGATTTCAGGCGCCATCCCAATGAAGCGCGCCGCCGCGAGTGCCACCAGGTTGGCTCACGGGACGCGCGTAGTGACGGTCCGCCGCGCGTCGCGGCGGGTGACCCAACGCGAAGGAGCGGCGATGATGACCACCTGGTACGACGAGATGCTGGTCGACGTGGAGCGGCTGCTGGGGATGCTCGACCAGATCGGGGCGTACGACGACAAGCACCGCCCGTACTCGACCGTGTCGGCGGAGCTACGTGCCGATGCGTTCGTCCCCGTCCAGCGGGCGGTCGTAGAATCTCGCGAACCGGGTGCATGCCGCGAAGGAGACGCCGCACGTCGACGACGGCGTCCTTAACGAGACGATGGACCTGCTCGTGGGGCTGATCCCCTACATGCGCTATGCGTGCCGCATGGGGGCGTGCTGCGAGGGCGGCTTCGGCGTGCTCGTGGTCGGCATCGAGAAGGTGATCGGGTCGACGCTGATGCTGCTCCGCGCCCGCATGGGGATCATCGACCCAAGCGCCGAGCGACCCTGGTGACGTTCGCATTCGCACGGCTCCGCGCACGCTTGCCGCGCGTCGCGGCTCGCGGCGCGTCAAGGCTGGCCCAAGCGGTCTAGGCTCCGCCTGAGCGGCTCCGGCCAGCATCGGCGATTCCAATACGCCCTCCCCAGTTGCTTACCAGCGCGAGGACCAAGGCGACGCCGCCTATGGTTCCGGTGATGATCGCCGGCCACGGGCCGCTTACGATTGGTGATGCAGTCGGCTCGTATCCGAGCCACAGCAGGCTCGCAACCGTCCCGGTCAACAGCGCGCCCGAGTTCAGAATCAGGCTAAGGCGAGTGTCGTTGACGGCAGCGCGCCACATGCCCGCCAACCCGAGGATGAACGCGAAGATGTAGCCGAACGCGATATGCTCCATTGCGACATCATTGCCGCGTTCGCGACGCCTGTCAAAGTCTGGATCGCTTAGCGTGCGGCGGTCAAGAACGCGCGGCGATACGCTTGTACTTTGACCACTGCGGATTTCGATTGCGCTACGGGTGCTCCCACGGCTTGGGCTTGCGGACCGTCGGCGGTTTGGGGACGCGCGGCTCGTCCCAGAGGGCGGACTTGCAGCGGGGGCAGACACGTGGTTTCGCGTCCTCCCGGGAGACCCAGACGTGGCCGCAGCGCGTGCATTCCCATCCGTCCAGCTTGACGCGCGGCATAGGTGTCGCTTCGCGCGGCGGAGAGCAATCCTTTCGGCGCGCAACGGTGTGTTGATTCGTGCGCGCTGTTCGCGAGGGCCGACCTCGCCGAGGTGACTTTTGCACCCCGTTCCGCCACGACTTCACACGAACTTTACGGTTCGCGATCACCAGAGTGCCAACACGCTGGCATTCACCTCCCGCTAAAGCTCGTAATGTGTCGGCATCAGCCGCCGAGCCAGGGAGGGTACTGCGATGACTTCTGGGATTGAAACGCTTCGCCAGACGGGTCCGAGGCAACTGCCGCTGTTTTCGCGCGACGAAATGATCGCCGCGACGTCCTCGTGCGCGGCGCCGCGTTCGCGTGACAGCGACTGCGCCGCAGCCTACGAGGGCGCAGCGCCGCCCGAAGGACGCGCGCCCGGAGGGCACCACATGGTGGCTCTATGGCACGACCGCGCCTGGGCCCCGCTGCGACTCTTCAGGCGCGGCGACGGCGCGACGATCGTCGTGTTCGCGGTTGGACGGTCGAACTGACGTGGGAAGGCCGATCGGTGCCGCGCGCGTTGCGGCGTTGTGGCACCCGCCGGTTGACTCGCAGCGGCACGTCAAAGCCGCGGAACGGGCGGTAAGAGACGCGGCGGTCGCGCGGGGGCGCAAAGTATGAGCGAGGTTCCTTCGCCGAACGGGTACTCGCTGCGCTGCCCGCGCGACCCGGGCCACACGACGTTCGTCGGTGTCGCGACGATGCGGGTCTCCCGCTACGTCGCGATCGACGCCGCCGGGCGGTCGACGCGATACCTCGACGTCGTCGCGAGCGACGTGGTTCGCGATCCGCTCGACGGCCCGCCGCCGACGTGCAGCGCATGCGGATGCGCGGCCATGTTGGGCCGACCGCCGATGGGCGTCATCGACGAGGAGATCGAGTTCTGATGCGGCTCCAGCAGAGGATGTGCTTCGCTTGCGAACTCGCCGGCTGCGCAGTCTGGCGACGCCCGTGAGAAACGTCATCGTCAATCCCACCGACCTCGTGTTCCTCTGGGACGACTGCAGGCGGTGCTTCGCTCTCAAACTCCTATACGACATCCGGCGCCCGAGCGTGTTCGACGACGAAACCTATTCGCTCGCGGACGCGGCGATGAAGCGCGCCTTCGCCGACGCGCTCGCGGTGGATCTCGGCGTTGGTCCGGTGTTTCAGGTATTGTCGCAAGGCGTACGTGTGCGCTCGGCCGCGGTCGAGTTTCCCGACCTCGACCTGTCGATGCGGATCGAGGGCGTTTACGATGCGCTGGTGGCGACAGAGCACGGTGAGATCGCGGTAGTAGACTACAAGACGACGCGCGCGGACGAGTTCACGCTGAGGCGGTACTGGCGCCAGCTTGCGGCCTATGCGTTCGCGCTCGAAAACCCGTCCGAGGGTTCGCCGACGAGCGTCGATGTCGAAGCCATCTTAGCGTACCGTCCGGACGCGTTCGCATATCGCACCGGCGGCCTTTCGGGATTGTATGGGAGGACGGCCTGGATCGAGCTGCCACGGAATCCGGCACGCTTTCTGCTACTATTGCAGGAAGTCGCCGAGACTATCGCGGTGTGTGTGCCGTACGCCTCGTCTCGATGTCGTTATTGCGCGTATCGGGCTGCGACGCGGTACGTCGACTCCGCCGGTTACCCGAACGGTCTGCCGCGCACGTGGCGCAGCACCGCTTGATGGCTCGGCGTGCTGTATGTGTCGCCAGCAACACGCGTCTGCGAGACGACGGTCTTTGCTCGTGGAGCTTATCCCAGCCGGTGGGCGTCTCCCAAGATGGCGAAGGCGCCAGCGCCGTCGCGTACAAGTAGGATGCGTTTGATTCGCGCCTGAGAGGGATCGGCGCGAAGCAGACGCGACAAAAAGGGGGACCGGCGATTCGCCGGTCCCCCTTTTTGTCGTTCATTGCCCTGTCAGAACGGAATATCAGTGTCCTTTTCCGACGTGGACTGTTGGGGCGATCCTTGTGCGGCGTGTCCGGCCGCGGGTGCAGCCGTCGTCTTCGGATTCGCGCGAGGTTTCAACCGGTGTTCCACGAGATTGGCTGCCGCTACGCGTAGGATGTCGTGGAAGTTGTACGTCGCCGGGCCGATTTCGTCGCTTTCTCCATTGCCTTCCATGAACGCATAGGCCGCGAGTTCGACGCGGCATCGGTACGCAAGATCGCTCCACGGCTCCTTTACGGCCTGCATCCACTTCAAGGCCGCTTCCGCCGTCGGCAGGGCTTCAGACGTCGAATAGATCCATCGCGCGATGAGGTCCAGCGACTGAGATTCCCGTACTGCTTCGGACAGGTCCGAAGACGCTATTTCGTACGCGTCGCGCAGCGGCAATGGCATGTTTGCCACCATCTTCTTTTTGTCGAGATCGGTCGTAAGTTCGGGTATCGGCTCGCCCTTGGGAACGGACTTGAAACTACCGAACCATCGCTGTCCGGAAGCGTATAGAAGGGCATGCAGTTCGGGCGACAGACGCCATACGTCGCGGGCGTTCTTGCGCGCGTTCAGGGCGTCCGCTTCTGTTGCGAAGTCCATATACAGCGAGATGTCGTGGGTTCGCACGTCGGCGATCATGCGTAGGTCTACTTCGCGCGCCGTTCCGTCGAAGATCGCGTGGTTCCAACTGAGCTTATCGAAGCGCGAGACGTGCGACGCGCGCCTCAATGTTTTGAGCAGGGCGAGGATGACGTGCAGATGCGGCCGGATCGCGTCCTCGTCGCAGACGCCCAGGACCGCTGCGAAATCGGCGTAGTGGCCGAACCAGTTCAGGGCGAGCAGCCCGGAACAGAAGCCGAACGCTGGATGCCTCTTGTGCGGGGCGCGTAGACTTTCGCCGATGGTCCACGCGATGCGCGGCTCCGGTTGCGCCCCTTTGCGCCAGCGATCCACCTGGTTGTCGCTGCCCGCGCCGCTCTCCTCGAACAGGTTCATCTTCTCGACGAGGGCGCTCTGGCCGATTTTCTCCGGGACCAGGGTGCTCAGGATCTCCGTCCCGATGGCGTGCGCCTTCGACGGGTCCACGCGGTCCTTACTTCCCGGCTCGTCGGCACTGGCCGTCCACGCGGCTTAGAGAGGGATCCGTGCCTCGCATCCCCATCGTTTTGCCCTCGATGGGGGGACTCCCACATCGGATGCTGCGCCGCGTCGTTGCGGCACTCCGCGACCGCGAATATGCTGCGGACCTGTCCCCTTTCGGGCGGGAGGACGCGCCGGGGCTGCAACCCCGACGCGTCGAGTCCGTCCGCCACCCTGAGTGAGCACAGGATGACGAACTTCCCCACGGCCGTCCCCGACGGCACCGAACACCTCCGTACGCGTCCGGAGGGCGGTGCCGGCGTTTCCGCCGTCGGAACGACCGGCGGAAACGCCGGCACCGCCCCGACAGCCCCCGCGGCCCCGGCCCTGCGCGCGCTGTCGCGCGTCTACGCGGTCGAGATCCGAGCGCACCTCGTTCCCGTAGAGCGGGTCTCGCGCAGATGGACCGCGACGTGCCGTTGTGCGCGCTTCGTCCGCTCCGGCGACTGCATCCACGCGGTCGTCGGGAGGGCGTTGTGCGCGGCACGCGCGGCGCACTCGGCCGCGGCGGTACGGCGCCGGGCGGCTGGCGGCGACCCGCGCATCGTGCCGACGATTTTCCGCGACGCATCGTGATTCCCGGATCGGAATGCCAAGAGGCTGTCACCACCGCGCCGGTAGTCTTCCTATGTCCCCACGCTGACGGCTGGGGCGAACCATCGACGAAAACGGGAGAGACCATGGACGAGAACGCCCACGAACAGGATTCCCTCGCGCAGGCACGGCGCGTCGTGCCGATCATCGACGTCGTCTACGAAGACGGAGCATATCTCCGCGTCACGCGCGCGGTCGACGGGACCGCGGCCTGGCGTCCGGCACGGGGCGGCGCGACCCTGCCGGACGCCGAGGCGCTCTTCGCGATCTTCACCGACCCGGCGGGGCGGGAGGCCTTCACGCGCCAGAACCTCGCGCGGGCCCGGAGGGCGTCGTGATGGAATCCCCGGAGAACGGCACGCCGATCGACGGCGTCGTCCTGCCGCCGCTCGTGAGCCCGCCGCAGGGCGGCGCGCCAGTGCGCTATCCGCACCTCTCGACGTGGACGAAGCCCATGCTCGACGGATGGAGGATGGCTCAGACGATGGACATCGTGGGCAACGGCGGCGTCTTCGAGTTCCCGCCCGAGGATCCCAAGAAAGTCGGCGTGACGGTGACGTACACCGCAAAGGTCGTCCGAAGCAGCAGCACGCAGTTCCGCCGGTCGAAGCCCCCAATCTGGGACCGATTCATCTGGGCGGTCCGGTTCACGATCCAGCCGCCCTCGGACGCCGTGTTCGGGCCGTTGCGCGACGCGCCGCCGATGGCGAAGACGCAGGCGGAGGCGGGCTTCCCGCGCGAGGCGGGCGTGCCGGTCGACAGCGATCCGGCCCACGTCGCGATCGCGGGAAGCTTCTTCCGAGACACCGCCATCTCCGCGCCGCCGGCGTCCACGGGCGACAACGCGCCGGCCTACCACAAGGCGCGCGTCAGCGCGCACACCGGTATGCGGTTGCTCCTCACCAACATCTGCCAACGCCTCGCGCCCATGCCGCGCAAGCACTTCGGGGACGACCCGTTCCCGACGAACTGGCTCGTGTGGGCGGTCGTGTGGTCGGCGATGAGCGGCCATCCGTCCGTGCGGGCCCAGGCCTCGCTCGTCAACGACGAGCGCCTCAAGGGCGTCGTCCCGTTCGCGCCCAGCCACACCACGCTCGGGCGGTTCATCCGGTCCCATGCGACCACGGCGTACCTGAGCGCGTTGCTGTACGTGCTGTGCAGCCCGTTCCGCGCGATGCACCGCAGGGAAGTGCTCGCGCTCGACGGGCTCGGCGCGGGCAACAAGAGCACGGCCGACTACCGGCTGGGCTTGCAGCGCGGAAAGTCCACGGACCGCGTGGTGCGCTGGTGGCAGCCCGTCATCGCGGGCAACCCCCGCTACGGCTACATCGCCGCGGCGACGGTCACCGACTCCAAGATCGGCGAACCGACCAAGGCGATCGAAATGGTCCGGGCGCTCGCGGGCTTCGGCGACGACCTCGGGTTCGTTCTCGGGGACGGCGTGTATAGCTCCGCCGAGGTAATGAGCGAGATCGCGAACGCCGGCGGCATCCCGCTCATCCCGTGGGACGTCGACTCCGTCAACGCGATCGTCCCCAACAAGCGGACCCTCTTCAAGGGGGACGCCGGAATCATCGACTCGCTGTACGCGATGTTCCAAAACGACCGCGCGCTGTTCAAGCGGATCGTCAACTGGCGCTCCCAGGTCGAGGGCATCATCTCCGCGATGCGACGCAACACGCCAGGCGGGCTGTTGATCCGCTGCGAGATGGACGCCGGTCCCGTCAACGAGTTCCTCGCGTATTGCATCCGGCAGAATCTGTGGGCGCTGTACCGCGCCTCCGTGGTGTACGGGCTCGACCTCCAACTCTTCGGAGCGCGCTTCGAGGAGCCCAACGACTTCGACGACGACGATGATGACGGCGGTGGCGCTGCGTTGGTCGCCGCGTAGGGAGATACGCGCGGACGTAACGACGACGGGGGCGCTTCAAGTCATGGAGCGCCCCCATTTTTTTATTTGCTGCAAAGGTTTTTTGAGCCTTGGCCCGGATTCGGGAGACCATCTTTCCGGATTAGAATGGCTGCATGATGGTGCAGAAGTTATTGAAATCGCTTGGATCAGGTACTGAGCCCGGGATCGTGGCGAGCGTTTCGGCGTCGGCGGTGTTGATGTCGACCATGGCCGCCGGAACCGCGCCCGAGCGGCGCGATCGGCGATGCTTCGCGCGCGCGCCGCGATGCGTGCCGTTCGCGCGCGCGATGCCCGAGGAGCGGCGTGCCCGTCGCCCGCCGGCCGTGCGCGCCGCGGCTTCGCCGCGCGCCGGGACGACGATCGCGTCACCGTCGCGGACGTGCGCCGCCAAGTTCACGGCGAGAAGGTCGGCGCCCGGGCGCGTGCCGCCGGCAAGCGCGATCGCGTCGCGCACGCGCGCGTCGCCTGCGACGGGGTACACGCCCGGACGGACGACGTCGCCGGCGACGTAGGCGAGCGCGCGCGCTGCTTCCGGCGCGGCGTCGCGACGGCCCGGCCGTTCGCGCGGCGCCGAAGCGGCCGGCGCAGCGGCCGTCCAGCCGGTCGACACCGGCGCCGCCGGCGGGCCGGCGCGCAGGAAGACGAACGCGGTCGCGGCGGCGGCCGCCAGGATGACGATCAAACGTTTCATGCCCGTCCATTCACGCGATCGGGCGCTTTCGACAAGTGCGGCTCGGTCCGCAGGACCGAGCGCGCGGGCGTGGTGTAGACTGAACGCTCATGGTCGAGGAACGGGCGTATGACTTTCGCACGATCGAGCGCGAGTGGCAGCGGCGCTGGGAGCGCGAGAAGATCTACGTCGCCCCCGACGATGACCCGCGCCCGAAGTACTACGTTCTCGAGATGCTGCCGTACCCGTCGGGCGATCTGCACGTCGGGCACGCCAAGAACTATACGCTCGGCGACGCGATCGCGCGCATGCACCGGATGCGCGGACGCAACGTCGTGCACCCGATGGGGTGGGACGCGTTCGGCCTTCCGGCCGAGAACGCCGCGATCCAGCGCGGGATCGATCCGGAGACGTGGACGCGCGAGAACATCCGCAACATGCAGCGCCAGGTGCGCCTGATCGGCACGAGTTACGACTGGACGCGCGAGCTCGCCACCTGCGATCCGGACTACTACCGCTGGAACCAGTGGTTTTTCGTCCGTCTGTTCCAGAAAGGGCTGGCGTACAAGCGCGAAGCGCCCGTGAATTGGTGTCCCGTCGACCTGACCGTGCTCGCGAACGAGCAGGTCGAGAACGGCTGCTGCTGGCGGTGCGGCGCATCCGTGGAGCGGCGCAACCTCGCGCAATGGTTCTTCAAGATCACCGATTACGTCGAGCGGCTGCTGCGGGGACTCGAACGTCTCGACGGGTGGCCGGACCGCATCAAGGCGATGCAGCGCAACTGGATCGGCAAGAGCGAGGGCGTGACGTTCGCGTTCGACGTCGAGAACGTCGATGCGCAGATCGACGTGTTCACGACGCGCGTCGACACGGTCTTCGGCGCGACGTTCGTCGCCGTCGCGCCGGAGCATCCGGTCGTCGCGAAGATCGTCGAGCGCATGCCGAAGTCCCGCAATCGCATCGAGTCGTTCGCCGCCGCGATCGCGAACAAGAGCGAGCTCGAGCGCACACAGCTGATGGAGAAGACGGGCGTGCCCACGGGCGCGTACGCGATCAACCCGCTCTCGCGCGAGAAGATCCCGGTGTGGGTGACCAACTACGTGCTGGCCGAGTACGGCACCGGCGCCGTGATGGGCGTGCCGGCGCACGACGAGCGCGACTTCGACTTCGCGAAGAAGCACGCGCTCCCGGTCGCGCAGGTGATCACGACGCCGGACGGCTCGCTGCGCGCGCCGCTGACGGCGGCGTTCGTCGACGACGGCAAGCTGATCGCGTCCGGCGAGTACATCGGGATGAAGTCGACGAACGCGCGGCGCGCGATCGCGGCGCGCCTCGAGGCGATGGGTCGCGGTAAGGTCACGACCCACTACCGCATCCGAGACTGGCTCGTCTCGCGGCAGCGCTACTGGGGCACGCCGATTCCCATCGTGTACTGCGAGCGCGACGGCGCGGTGCCGGTGCCCGACGCGCAGCTGCCCGTATTGTTGCCGAAGGGCGTGCAGTTCACCGGGCAGGGCTCGCCGCTCGCCAACGACGCGGCGTTCATGCGAACGACGTGTCCGCGCTGCGGCGGTCCGGCGACGCGCGACCCCGACACGATGGACACGTTCGTCGACTCGTCGTGGTACTTCGTGCGCTACCTCGACGCGCATGACGCGGCCCAGCCGTTCGACCGGCGCACCGCGTCCGCGTGGATGCCCGTCGACCAGTACATCGGCGGCGCCGAGCACGCGGTCCTGCACCTGCTGTACGCGCGGTTCTTCTACATGTTCATGGTCGACTCGGGCTACGTCGACGGCGACGACGAGCCGTTCACGCGCCTCTTCAACCAGGGAACGCTGCTCTACAACGGCGAGAAGATGTCGAAGTCCCGCGGCAACGTCGTCGGCATCGACGACACGGTCGAGAAGTACGGCGTCGACGCCATGCGGCTCTTCCTGCTGAAGGCCGCGCCGCCCGAGGACACACTGGACTGGACGGACGAAGGCATCGTCGGGCGCGTGCGCTTCGTCGCGCGCGTGTGGCGCGCTGCCGAGCCGCTCGCGCGCGCCGCACGCGCCGTGCCGCTCGATCGTCTGCCCGAAATGCGCGGTGAGACGCAGCGCGAGCTGGTGCGCGCGCTGCATGTCGCGCTCGCGTCGGGCCTGAGCGAGACGGAGACGCACCGGTTTCACTACAATGTGACGACGGCGAAGCTCGACGAGCTGATCAACGCGCTCACCGCGGCACTGCGGGAGCGCGACGCGGACGGCGATCCCGCCGTGCTCTATGTCGTGCACGCGCTGCCCATCGTGCTCGCGCCGTTCGCGCCGCACCTCGCCGACGAGCTGTGGTCACGCATGGGGTACGAGCGCAGCGTGCACGCGGAGCGCTGGATCGATCCCGACCCGGCGGCGCTCGCCGTCGATGAGATCACGCTGGTCGTCCAGGTGAACGGCAAGGTCCGCGCGCGCGTCCAAGCTGCGCCGGGCATCTCCGAGGACGACGCGTTCGCGCTCGCGGTCCGCGAACCGACCGTCAGCGCCCAGATCCAGGGCAAGCAGATCCGCAAGCGCATCTTCGTCGCGAACAAGTTGCTGAACATCGTCGCCGCATGAACCGGCGTGCCACCGTTGTCACCCTGAGCTTGTCGAAGGGTGCGAGGAAACCGTCATGACGCAGACCTACGACATCCGGCCCGACGACGCGCTGATCGTCGTCGACGTGCAGCACGACTTTCTTCCCGGCGGCGCGCTCGGTGTCGCCGAGGGCGAGCGCATCTTCGATCCGATCGACGAGCTGGCGCCGCGGTTCGCGCGCGTGTACGCGACGCGTGATTGGCATCCCGCCGATCATTCGTCGTTCGCGGCATACGGCGGCCCGTGGCCGGTGCACTGCGTCGCCGGATCGCACGGCGCGGAGTTCGACCCGCGGCTCGAACTCGAGAACGTCGACGTCGTCGTCGACAAGGGGACCGATCGCGAAACGGACGGCTACAGCGGCTTCGCGGCCACGTCGCTCGACGCGGACTTGCGCGAGCACGGCGTGCGGCGCGTGTTCGTGTGCGGGCTCGCGACCGACTACTGCGTGAAAGCGACCGCGCTCGACGCGAAAGCCGCCGGCTACGAGGCCGTGGTCCTCGAGGATGCCTCCGCGGCCGTGAACGTCGATGAGGCCGACGAAGCGGCCGCGCTCGGGGAGCTGCGCGGCGCCCACGTCGCGATCGCGAAGAGTACCGACGTCACCGGGAACGCCCGTCTCGTACGGAGCTAACGTCGTCGCCGTCGAGCCTCACGGGCTCGACGCGATCGATGCGGCGGAGCGGCACGGCACGCCGCGCGACCTGTTCTTTCTGTGGTTCGGCGCGAACGCCGAGACGGCGACGTTCGCGATCGGCATCCTCGCCGTCGCGCTCTACGGCACCTCGATGCGCGGCGCGGCGATCGGCCTGCTGGCCGGCAACGCGCTGGGTTACGCCGTGGTCGCGCTGCTCTCGCGGATGGGCCCGCGCTACGGCGTGCCGCAGATGGTCGCCTCACGGCGCGTGTTCGGACGCGACGGCAACGTCGTGCCCGCGGTGCTGGCGTTCCTCGCCGGCGTCGGCTGGTTCGCCGTCGACTGCGTCTTCGGTGCGCAGGCGCTCGCGGCGCTGATCCACGTCGGCTACGCCGTCGCGCTGCCGCTGCTGCTCGTCGTGCAGGTCGTACTCGCGGTCTACGGACACAATGCGATCCACGCGTTCGAGCGCTTCGCGAGCATCGGGCTCGTCGCCGGCTTCGCGACGATCGCGGCGGTGACGCTGCGCTCCGCGCACCTCGACGCACGGTTCGACGCGCACGCGCCGCTCGCGGGGGGCGGCGAGATCGCCGGCATCGTGTTCGCGGCGGCGCTCGCATTCGCGTATTCGGTCGGCTGGGGTCCCGCGGCGTCCGATTACGCGCGGTATCTGCCGGCGTCGAGCGATCCGCGGGCGATCTCGCTGTGGGCGTTCGCGGGCGGGTTCGTGCCTTCCGCGATCCTCGAGCTGCTCGGTGCCGCCGCCGTGACCGCGACGCGCGCGCCCGGCATCGCGAGCGCGACGCCCGCCGACACGATCGGCCTGCTCGCGCACGGGAACGGCGCCGTCGCGGCGATCGGCCTCGCCACGGTGCTGATCGGAACGCTGAGCGCGAACTGCTTGAACCTGTACTCCGGCGCGCTCGCGGCGCTGGTGGCGTGGGACGCCCGGCGGCGCGTCGCGCAGGCGCTGCTCGCGGCCGCGATCCTCGCCGCGCTCACCGTCGCGGTGCTGCTCGCGGCGCGCGCGAACGATCCGGCCGCGCGCTTCGCACCGGCGATCGTCGCGGCCGCCGCGCTCGCCGTCGGCACCCTGGCGTTCGCGGCGGTGCGCTGGACGCTCGCGCGGTGGCAGTCAGCGGTCGCCGTCGGTGCGCTCGGCGGCGTGCTCGCCGCAGGCAGCGCGGACCCGGCGTCGACCGCGCACCTGTACGCGAACTTCCTCGGTCTCCTCACGATGTGGGCCGCGCCGTGGGCCGGCGTGCTGCTCGCGCGTCGCGGCAGCACGCCGTTCGCGGTCGACGCGCGCGCGCTGATCGCGTGGATCGCCGGCATCGCGGCGTCGCTGCCCTTCTGGCAGCAGTCGTGGTTCACGGGGCCCGTCGCCGCGGCGAACCCGGCGCTCGGCGACGCCAGCTACTTCGTCGCGTTGGCCGTCGCGTTCGCGACGGCAACGGCGTTGCCGCAGAAGGCGGCGGCCGCGGTCGCATAGGAACCCCGCGCACGCCGGACAACCCGGCGGCATGACGCACACCGCACTCCGCACGGTCGCGGTCGCGATCCTCGCTTTCGGCGCCGGACTCGCGGTCGCACACGCTCCTCAGGCCGCGCGCGCGGCCGCAGCCCCGCTGCAGCCCGCGGTCATCGACCTCGCCGCGATGACGCCCACGGATCTTCCGGCGCCGACGCCATCGTCACCGAACCTGCGCAGCAAGGCGCTTTTCGCGGCCGACGGCGCCGCCGGTCAGGTCCAGATCGGCACCGTGTTCAAGCACTATCACGCCGATGCGAACGAGATCCAGTACGTCGTGTCCGGCAGCGGAACCGAATGGCTCGGCGACAGACAGGTGCAGCTCCATCCCGGCATGCTGCTCATCATCCCGGCCGGAACGCCGCACGCCGGCACGGTCGATCCGACTCTGAAGATCTACGCGATCAAGACGCCGCCTCAGGCGCCGACGGACGTCCACCCCGTGCCATAGCGCGCTCAGGACGCCGCGGCGGTGCGCTCTTTCTCGCGGAAGTACTCGTACGTCGCGCGCATGCCGTCGACCAGCGAGACCTGCGCTTCCCAGCCCAGGCCTTGCTTCGCTTTGACGGGGTTGAAGTACACCTCGCGCGCGTCGCCGGGACGCCGCGGCGCGTGCGTGACGGGCGCCTCGAAGCCCGTGACCTGCACCATCGTGCGGTAGATCTCGTTGACCGACGTTTTCTTGCCGGTGCCGATCACGTAGATCTCGCCGGAACCCTTCTCGAGCGCGGCGACGTTCGCGCGCACGACGTCCTCGACGTAGACGTAGTCGCGCGTCTGCTCACCGTCCCAGTCGATGCGCACGCCCTGACGCTGGAGGAACTTGCCGAGGAAGATCGCGATGACCCCGGCTTCGCCGTTCGGATCCTGCCGCGGCCCGTACACGTTGCCGTAGCGCAGCGCGGTGTAGTCCAGCCCGCGGTCCGCTTTGTAGAACCGCAGGTAGTGCTCGGTCACCATCTTGGTGATCCCGTAGGGCGAAACGGGGCGTTGCGGTGACGACTCGTCGACGGGCATCTCGTGCACGTCGCCGTACGTCGCCGCGCTCGACGCGAAGATCACCTTGCGCGAGCCGGCCTTGACGGCCGCCTCGAGCACGTTGAGCATGCCCATGACGTTGACGGAGGCGTCGTACTTCGGATCGCGGGAGCCGATCGCGACGGAGTGCTGCGCGGCGTGGTGCGAGACGATCTCGGGCTTGAAATCCTGAAAGATCCGCTCGAGGCCTGCATCGTCGCGAATGTCCATGTGGACGAACGAGGCGCGCTCAGGGATGTTCTCGCGCCGTCCCCCGCCGTGCGACCAGAGGCTGTCGACCACGACGACTTCGTGACCGTCCGCGAGAAACGCGTCGACGAGGTGCGATCCGATGAACCCGGCTCCGCCGGTGACGACGATACGCATGCGAGGGCCCAGGGTTCGGGCTCGTCGGCGCCAGTCCCCTAGCGCGCCGCGCACGTGTGCGTGATGGTCGAGCGTGGCTCGCGCACCGCTGCTGTTTCCCGCGCTGGCATTCCTCGGTGCGATCGTCGCCGACGCGCACGGCTTCGCGGCGCTCGCGTGCATCGCGGCGCTTGGTTCGCTCGCGCATCCTCGAGCTCGTGCCGCCGGCGTGTTCGCGCTGGCCGCACTGACGATCGCCGCGCGGTTCGCGCATCCCGCCGTGATCGAGCGCGAGTCGCGTACGGCGCGCTTCACCGGGACCGTGATCGGCGACGTGCGCACCGACGCGGGCGCAGCGACGTTCGACTTCGCGCTCGAGCGCGGGCCGCGCGTGCGCGTCCACCTGCATCGAGCGACGGTGATGCCGGGCGACCGTCTGATCGTGCGCGGGCGGCTCGTGCCGTTCGACGAGCCGCGCAATCCGGGCGAGCCGTCGCAGCGCGCGATCGCGCTCGCCGAAGGAGTCGTCGGCGAGCTGCAAGCCGACCGCGTGGTCGCGCGCGCACCGCCCGATCCGCGCGACGCGCGCACGTGGGCGGGGCGGGCTCGTGCGGCGCTCTCCGCGCGCCTGCGCGCCGCGGTACGCGAACCGGAGGCGACCGTGATCGCGGGAGCGCTGTGGGGCGAGCGCGGGATGCTGCCCGCCACGATTCGCGACGATTTTCAGGCGACGGCGACCGTCCACGTCCTCGTGACGGCCGGGCTGCACCTCGGCGTCGTCGCCGCATTGGTGCTCGGCGCGCTGAAACTGGCGCAGCTTCCGCGCGTCGCGGCATCGCTCTGCGCGATCCCGTGCGTCGCCGCCTACGCCTGGCTCAGCGGCGCGCACTTGCCCTCGCAGCGCGCGGCCGTCATGGTTTCGATCGCGCTGCTCGCCGCCGCGTGGGGTGCGCGCATCGTCTCGTGGAACGCCCTCGCGCTGGCCGCGATCGTGATCGCGACGCTGTGGCCCGCATCGGTCACGAGCGTGTCCTTCGCGCTATCGTTCTCGTGTCTGACGGCGATCGGGCTGTTCGCGCGGCCGCTCGCGCACGCGCTCGAACGCACCCGGCTGCCCGAACGCGTCCGGGAAGCCCTCGCGCTCACGATCGCGACGCAGATCGGCGTGTGGCCGCTCAGCGCGGCGACGTTCGGCGTGCTCGCGCCGTACGCCGTCCTGGCGAACGCGGTGGTCGTGCCGGCGACCGCGCTCGCGATGACGGCCGGCATCGCGACGCTGGCGTTCGTGCAGCTTCCCGTGCTGGGAGGCTTCGCCGCGACGCTCGCGACGTACGACGTCGATGCGATCCTGCGAACCGTCGCGGCCGTGGCATCGCTGCCGGGCGCGCGCGTCTGGGTCGCGCCGCCGCCCGCGCTCGCGATCGTCGCGTACGACGCCATCGCAGTGATCGGCGCGCTCCTGCTCGAGAAACACGCGCGCGTCGCGGTCGCGCTGATCGTCGCGGCGAGCGCGGCGGTTCTCTGCACAACGCTGCGCCCGCCGAACGGAACGCTGACGATCACGATGCTCGACGTCGGACAAGGGGACGGCATCGTGGTTCGCACGCCGCGCGGCCACGTCGTCCTGATCGACAGCGGCGGCCGTCTGGAGCGCGGCGGGATGCGCGGCGGCACATCGCCCGCTGAGCTCGTCGGCGAGCGCGTCGTGCTGGCGTATCTCAAGCGCGAAGGCATCAGAACCGTCGACCTGCTGCTGAACACGCACCCGCACGGCGACCACGTCGGCGGGTTCGCACCGATTCTTCGGTCGCTGCGTGTCGTCGCGGTCGCAGACGGCGGGCAAACGTATGGGGGACACGCGTTCAACGACGGGTTGCGCGAAGCGGCGCTGCATCATGTCCCGATTCACGTCGCACGGTGCGGTGACCGGTGGGTCTCCGATGACGGCGTGACGTTGTCGGTACTCTCGCCGTGCGGCGCGCTCTTCGCCGACGGCAAGAACGACGTCAACGAAAACTCGGTTGTCGTCATGCTGACCTATCGGAAGTTCCGCATGCTCTTCATGGGCGACGCCGGATTCCAGGCTGAGCAGCGACTGCTTGACAGCGGCGTCGACTTGCGCGCCGATGTGCTCAAGGCCGGGCACCACGGGTCGGCGTACGCGTCAAGCCCGACTTTCGTCGACGCGGTGCACCCGAGCACGGCGATTATTAGCGACGGCCGGCGAAACGCGTTCGGCCATCCGGCGCCATCAACGCTCGCCACTTTGCAACGCGCCAGCGTGCGTGTGTTCCGTACAGATCGCTGCGGCGCAGTCACGTTACATATTGACGCGAGCAACGTGACCACAATGGTCCCCTGCCATTGAGTCACGCAGAGGCACATGTCACAATCTTGTCAAGTCACTGGGGCTCAAGTGCCGCCACTGCGGGACGTGAGCTCCCATGAGTGCTCGAAATAGCTTGCCGTGGTTCCTCATACGGAGGTGTAGCAACTCGTGGACGATCACGACGTCCTGAAAGCGCACCGGATGCGCCACCAAATCCTTCGCGAGCGTGACGGTCCCGGCGGTGGAGCAGGAGCCCCACTTCCGCACCATGGGCTGAATGCGCACGGCCCGCGGCCGTAGTCGCAGGCGCTTCGCCCAATAGTCTACCCGCTCGCGCAGAACAACTACAGATTCGACTTCGATTTCCATTTCGTTTGTTGTCTGCGACCAATGACGCAAATGACAAGACCAGGGTCCCATTCCTTACGGACCTGGGAGAAGCACGAGCATCTCGCGCTCAACCGCGCGCTTGAGGTCGTCCGGCGCGAGCCGCAACAGCGGCTGATAAAGGCCTGTCCGGAAGAGCCGCTGTTCCTCCGCGTTGACGGCCGCGTTGGGGTAGCGCTTCATCAGCGACTCCGCTTCGCGCGCAACCTGCATCGGATCGATGCCGGCCTCCGCGAGCGCGACATCGTCCTTGAGGGCGAAAAACACGCCAAAGGCCCGTGGCGACAGACCGCTCTCGCGAGCGGCCCTTTCCGCCTCATCCCTTTCCGTGGCAAGGCGCTCCAGCTCGGTCATCGCCGCCTGTGCGCTCGTCAGGCCGTCCATCATAGTCTTCAACACGCGCTCTGCGCGCTCTTTGAGGGTCTGCAGCACGGCGGCTTGTTCAGGGTGTTCGTCGGCCTCCTTTGCCAATCCGCGCACTAGGTTGAACACTTTGCCCTCATCAGGTCCGTCTTCACGTCGCAGTCCCTCGAGAGTCTTGGCGTCGAACGTGACGCTCTTGCTGAAGCGTTCCAACCCCGAATGCTCCGCGCTCTCTTCGATAAGCTTACGCGTCTTATGGGCCAGATCGGCGGTGTAACCCAACCGCGTCGAGTAGGCATTGCGAACCGCCGCGTATAGCTTGGCGAGTCGCTTGAACGTCGCGATATGGTCTCGTAGTTCGGCGGAGGGAGAAAGGATCTCGTAGAGGTTTTCGATTTCCCTGAAGCGGTCGAAAAACACCTTTCGCGCGTCCTGGTCCCGGAACCGGCCGTAGACGATGCGCTCCAGGCGCTCGTCCTCCGTCCCTCCGCCCCCAGCGTCGAGATAAGAGTCGCGCGCGATAACGATCTTCGTGAGAAAATCGACCATGAGCACATCGAGCCCCTCGATGATCCCGCTGACGTCCGCGGAGTCGAACTGTAGCGCTTTCTTCAGTTCGCGCAGCACCCCGACGAAATCGACGACCAAACCAACACGCTTACGCTCACCCGAGTCGTCCTCGTATGGCCGGTTGACGCGCGCAATCGCTTGAAGCAGGACATGGTTGCGCATGGGTTTATCGAGATACATACAGTACAGAATCGGCGCATCGTAGCCGGTGAGAAGCTTGTCCGTAACGATCAGCAGCTTCGGCAGCTGACCTGGCTTCTTAAAGAGTTTACGCGCACTTTCTTCCTGCTCGTCGGTTAATTGATAGCGTGCGACGACCGGGCGTTCAACCACGTCCGCCGGCAGCTTCGTATAGACCGGCACGACCCATTCCGGCGGCAGGAGCTTGTCGAGCTGATCCTTGTACTTCGCGCAGGCTTCACGATCGACTGCGACGAGGAATGCCTTGTAGCCGAGCGGGAGAACGTTCTCCTTGAAATGCTGGGCGACGAACTTCGCGACGTTGGCAACGCGTTCGTCTGCCTTCAGGAACGTCCTCAGCCCAACGGCGTCGTCGAGGACTTTGTTGAGCTCATCAACATCGGTCGCGTCTTCCGCGCTGGCAAGCGCGAAGAATTCCCGTTCGAGCCGCTCCGCGGGGACGGTCATCTCGCTGGGCGCGAGCATATGGTGGAGGGGTACTGTCGTTTCGTCCTCGATCGATTCCTTGATCGAGTACTTGTCGAGGTACCCGGCTGGATCATCAGCGCCGAAGATCTTGAAGGTTCCGCGGCCTTGCGCCGTCTCGGCAATTGGCGTTCCCGTGAAGCCGACGATCGTTGCCTTCGGCAACGCAGCCATTAGATACGTACCGAGCTCCCGAGCAACCGAGCGGTGTGCTTCGTCGATGAAAACGAAGATGTTGTCACGCGCCGACGTGTTCGCGCGAAGATCCTCGAACTTGTGGATCATCGAGACGATCAGGCCGCGGAAGTCGCGTTCGAGCAGCCGCTGGAGGTGTGCCTTGCTCTCAGCCCGTTCAACGGGAATGTCGAGCTGCTGCAACTCGCCGAGGAGCTTGTCCACCCAACCCTTGAGTTGTCCCTCGAGATCGATGCGATCGACCACGACGACGACCGTCGCGTTCTTAAACCGCTGTTTGTCTTCGAGGAGGAATCGGCCGGCGGTCAACAGCGTGAACGTCTTACCGGAGCCTTGTGTATGCCAGATGAGGCCCCGCCTCTTGTCCGGTTCCGCACAGCGCACGATAACCCGATCAATGGCACGTCGCTGGTGCTGACGCAGCACCGACTTTCGCAGCTCGTTATCTTCCTCGTAAAAGACAATCCACTCTTGAAGCGTGCGGAGGAACTCAGGCCTGTCGAAAAAGGCTTGAACGGCGAAGCGATACGCCTCGTCGGGGGTCTCCTTCCAACGCGCCATGAAACGTCGCGTAGCATTCCAGGTGACGCCGTACCAGTAGTCGAGCAGATGCGTGACGTTGAAGAGTTGCGGCGTTGCGATCAGTTCCGGTGTTTCCGCTTCGTAACGGCGGAGCTGCGAGATCGCACGCTCGACGGCGTCGCGGTCTTTCGGGTTCTTGTGCTCGACGATGCACACGGGGATGCCGTTGATGAGGAACATGACATCTGCCCGGTTGCCTTTGCGAGCGGGCGGCTTGAGCTTCCACTCCCACGTAACGTGAAACGCGTTCGCATCCGCGCGACCGAAATCGATGAGCTTTACGCGACGATGGCGCCTCTCGGATTCGTCGTACCAGCTTCGCTCGCCCCGAAGCCACTGGAGGGTATCCCGATTGCCTTCGATCGTAGGGCGCAGCGACTCGAGCTTCTCGACGATCTGGCGGATAGCGTCATCATTTAGCCAATCGTTGAATTCGCTCAGCTTCGCTCGGACATCGTCGCGGAATAGCATCGCATCCTCGCCGCCACGCCTGGCCTTCGCTTCGTCCGGTGTTAGTGGCGCCCAACCAATCTCTACGGCATGCACGACCATCGGAAATTGAACGCTGCCTGCTTCACTGATCGAGAGTTCGCTCATGTCGCCGCCCGCGTTCGCACTTCTGCGGTTTTTGGCCCTCGGTCACCCTGCCCACAGTGCTTAGATTAAGATCGGAAACCCGCACATCACCGGACATAAATCCGTTGAGCAATGCTTTGAATAAGTCTTCGAGTACCGCTCTCTTCCGGCCATGCAGCTCAAGTTTACGATTAGCAGCGTCTACAATCTCAACAATTTCGCGCTGCTCTTCGATCGGAGGGACCGGCATCTTTAGATCGCGGAGGAACTTGCAGGTAAGAGCCGCCTTTGTGCTTCCGCCGCCAGAGGCTATCTGTCGCAGATGTTCGTACTGCGTCTCCAAGTAGCTGCGGATAAACGACGGATCAGCGAGAGTTTGATCGAGGGCGATGTACGCGAGGTGCTGGCTGATCGTTGCATCCGTCTGCAACACTGCACAGTGCCCTAAGGTTTTGCCTTGTCCAGTAATTGCAACCAAAACTGTACCAGCCTTGAGTTGTGGGAGATGACAGGCTCGGAGCGCCGCCTGCGTAACAAACTGGTCGGCTAGCGTGATTTCCCGTTCGTACACCTTTGCACTGTTGAGCCACGGAAACGTGCCACCCTCCCAGTAATCGGCAATGGTCCTCTTCGGCGTCGACCCGTTACCGATATGGCCGAGAGTCCCGAGAGGTTGCAGCATCCAACTGGATGGGATTGCGCCAATCTCACTCTCCTTTTGCGCCTCGCCTCGCAAACCATGCGTGAACAGCTGCCTCAGCGCGATAGTTAGCGTGCGCTGCCAAATCCGCGCGCAGTCTGATTCAAGCGCTATTGCAGACCTTACGACACCCAAAGCATCCGCGATTCCCCGTTGCTCGTCGCCCGGAAAGTAAGGGTACTGCACGTCGAGTAGAATGTCCACAGGAACGCGCCGTCGAGCGGTCGAGCCTTCCATCCGCTCGGCGATCGATGCTCTGGTCGAAGGATGCAGAAGGACGTAGAAGAGAAACCGGGCATCTTCATTGTCGTCGACAGGATAAAGCGGGATGACTTCTGTCGTTGCGTACCCGAACTCACCTGGAAGTGCGTTCGCGATTGCCTGCTTTCCGTTTTCGAAGCACGGCGTGATCTTCGCGACCAAGAGGTCTCCGCACTCAAAATACGTTGCGCTTCTGATCTCCGACAGTGCTTTGACGCTATATTTTGCCTCGAACGTGCCATCCTGTGGGATAGATTCCATAGGCACGAATGGAACCAGCCGATCACGATTTATTGCGAGTCCGTGCGGCTTCTTCCTTACCGCATAGCCGTCGCGGATGCGCTTGAGGGGACGATCACTAGCGCCGCCCATTTACGATCCTCCGCTCGCCATCGATGAAAAGGTTGCGAGGATCGCAGATGTCGTTGCGGTGGATTTCGCTTCAAGATCGGCGAGTTCGGCTAGTATTGAACTAAGAGGTCTCGAGTCACCATCGGCAAGTTTTGAAACCCAGCGGTTTGGGCTTAAACTATAATCGGCTCTCTGTGCTTGCTCCAGATTTATGATAGCGACCTCACCGGGAACTGGCTCGCCTTCGGCAAACGCGGTAGAAATCGGCTTAATCGTTTCGTCAGGAAGATAGTTCTTCGGCCGTCCTTTCCGGAATCGTTGGCTCGCGTTGACGAGAATGATCTTGCCCTTGCGATGCGGCGCCTTGCGCTTGTTGAGCACAATAATAACTCCGGCTGCCGTCGTGTTATAAAATAGGTTGTCCGGCAACAGGATCACGCCTTCGACCAGGTCGTGGTCCACGAACCATTTACGAATATTGCGTTCACGGTCCTCATTTTTCGATCCGGAGCCGCGCGTAACGGCGCCCATGTCTAGCACCACCCCGGCGCGGCCCCGGCCGTTCATAGATGCGAGCGTGTGCTGAAGCCATGACCAATCGGCCTTGCCACTCGTAATCCCACCGGCTTCTCGAAACCGATCGAAGGGGTCATTTTCGTAAATCTCCTGCGCGAACGACTGGTTCCACATCGGATTCGCGACGACGATGTCAAACTTCCGCAATGAGCCGTCCGGGTTGCGGAACTTTGGATTGATCATCGAATCACCGCGCGTCATCTCGATGTCGAGATCGTGGATGATTCCATTCATCTTCGCGACCGCGAAACTCTCGGCTTGAAGCTCCTGGCCATACAACTTCAACGGAGTCTTGCTGTCCGGATGCAACTCTCGTGCGACGAGCTGAAGCTTGATCAGCAACCCGGCTGATCCGCATGCGTGGTCGTGGCACTCCTCGCCCGGCCTTGGCGCTAGGATGTGCGCGATAAGAAAACCGACATTTGTCGGCGTGAAGAACTCGCCGGCGCTTTGCCCCGATCCCTCGGCGAACTTTCGCAGTAGGTATTCGTAGCAGTTTCCGAGGAAGTCGGGCGCGACGTCTTTGAGACCAAGCCGATACCGGGGATCGGAGAACGTCTCGACGACCGCGCGCAGTTTTGCGGGATTGATGTCTCGCTCGCCGTTGCGCTCAGCTGCGAAATCCTCGACGTCGATCACGCCCGACAGGGCGGGATTTTGCCTTGCGACAGCGCGGACGGCTTTGGTCAGGTGCTCGCCGATGTCGCTCGGCTTCCCCCCCTCGGGCCAGTCGAGGCTGTCGCGTCCGCTGATCGCGCCCCACCGCGCCAGAGGCGGAAGGTAGAACCGCACGAGCGAGTGGTCCAGTTCGGCCATCTGGAGGGCCTTTTCACGGCTCCCGAAGCTTTCGGTCAACCGCGCGATCTCATCGTCGAAGACGTCCGAGAGGCGTTTGAGGAAGAGCAGGGGCAGCAAGAAGTCCTTGAACTTCGGGGCGTCCTTCTCGCCGCGGATCGAGCACGCGGCGTCCCAGAGCATTTGCTCCATCGGCTTGGTCGTCGGAACGGAGCGGCCGGGGGCGGGTCTCCCCCGGCGTCCGCGCCTTGCGGGTGCCTTTGGAACCAAGGCGTCTCCGGGCGCAGATCCTCCGTCCTGCGCGTCTGAGGTGACCGCTAGGCCTTCGAGCTGGCGGAGCATCGCCGGCCGTGGGCGCGCCTTTCCGCTCTCCCATCGGTTCACTGTCGCGAACGATACGCCCAAATGCTTGGCCAGCTGCTCCTGCGTTAGGCCTCGCTCTCGACGGAGTCGCCCGAGCAATCGCGGTATAACGTTGTCGCGCTCCATGTCTGTGGATGTTATATTCTGATTTGTCAAAAGGCAAGCACCGTCTAAGGTGCGCCTGTAGCCAACTGTGCTACAAACCATTACAATGGGAGCATGCCCTGTGCCCTTGCCCATCGACGAACTCTACTGGGACAACAATAACGCGGATCATATCTGGCGGAGCCACAGGGTGACGGTGGACGAGGTCGAGGAAATCGTGTTCGGCATCGAAGGCGCCCGGCCCGAGTATCGAGCACGTCGATCCGGCGACGCGTACATCGTTTACGGCGAGACCGGAGCAGGTCGACTCCTCAAAATGGTTGGCGAGTTCGTGAAGGTTCGAACGTTTCGCATCTTCGGGGCGATCGACATGGACGATTCCGAGCGGCGCTCCTACCGGAAAGGCAAAATTTGAGATGGCATTAGCTGGTAAGCGCACCGAGGTCGATCACCTTCGAGAACTCGAGCGTTCGCAACCCGAAGAGATCGAGAAGGCTGAGGTTGTCATTGGCGAGACTGGCACTGGACCGTCGCCGATCTCGATTCGCCTAAGCAAGCCGCTACTAGAGCGATTGGACCGCATAGCGACGCACGAGCACCGAAAACGCAGCAACCTCATCCAACACATCCTTTGGAATTATGTGCAACATCTCGAAGATGCACAGGAGAATGCACGACCAGTCGTGCCACGACACCGCGGAGGTAACACTACCCAGGGTACCGCGACTGTGACCGCGCGCCCCGGCCGTAAACAAGCGAGCTAATGATGTGCTTTGATTCCCTACTGTGACCACGTCGGCGGTTTCGCGCCGATCATTCGGTCGCTGCGTGTCGTCGCGGTCGCAGACGGCGGGCAAACGTATGGGGGCACGCGTTCAACGACGGCTTGCGCGAAGCGGCGCTGCATCGCGTACCGGTCAGCGTCGCGCGCTGCGGCGACCGCTGGGCGAGCGGCGACGGCGTGACGCTGACCGTGCTCTCGCCGTGCGGCGCGCTCTTCGCCGACGGCAAGAACGACGTCAACGAGAACTCGGTTGTCGTCATGCTCGCCTATCGCGAGTTCCGCATGCTGTTCATGGGAGACGCGGGCTTCGAGACGGCGCAACGCCTGCTCGAGCGTGGCGTCAGCCTACGCGCCGACGTGACGACGTGATCAAAGTCGGGCATCACGGTTCGGCCTACGCGTCCGCGCCGGAGTTCATCGCCGCGGCGGGCCCTCGGATCGCGCTGATCAGTGCCGGCCGGCACAATCTTTTCGGTCACCCGGCTCCGCCGACGCTCGCAACGCTCGCTCACGCGCGGACGACGGTTTATAGAACCGACCGCTGCGGCGCGATCGTGTTGCGCGTCGAGCACGTGGTCGCCGCCGAGACGCAGCGGCCGTGCGAACGACCTCGTGTCGCCCTCGACCCGCGGCGGAGGAGGCCGGCGCACGCCGTATAACCGGTCGCCAGCCAGTCAAGGGGGAATAGCAATGGGGGTGTCTTTCGTCAAGCCGGCCTGCGCGCTCGTCGCTGCCGGCGCTTTCGTCATCGCCGGCGGCGGCACGGCGTCCGCGCAGATGCGGCCGGCGGCGTCCAAACTTATCCTGCGGCTGCCGCCGCGCCCCATCACATCGGCGTGGGCCATTGCAGGCACGTGGGTGTATCGCAGCTGGATCAACGCACCGACCGTCATGATCAACGGCGATGCGAACACGGCGCTTTCGCTGCTGTTCGGCGAAGGCACGATGACGCTCAAGACGCCGTCGTACGGCGTCGTCACCGGCACCTTCGACATGGGCGGCGGCTACGTGCTCGACCTGAGCGGAACGTCCAAGACGGCGCCCGGCGGCCCGACGGTGATTCACCTCGCGGGACTCGGGCGCGCGAACACGCCGACGGCGGGCTGGGAGTACGACTACGACGGCGAGCTCGCGCTCAAGTGGCCGAACGGCGTCAGCCAGATTCCCGCGATCGCCGGCAGCGTCTTTCGAGCCAAGCCGCACAACGGCAATCCGGCAGGGCTCGTCGCCGCATTCATCGCCGTCAAGAAGTCATGAGGACACCGCCGGCTTCCATCGCGATCATGGCCTATGACGAGTGCGACGAGCTCGACGTCATGGGGCCCTTCGCGGTGCTGCAGACGGCGAACCGCTACTTGTCGCAGAACGTGAACGGCTCGACGCGCGGGACGCCGGTCGCGCTCAGCATCGTCGCGACGGACGGCGCCGGCACGAAGACGTACTTCGCGGAGGACAAGACCCCGCACACGTTCGTCACGGGCGTCCACGGCGCGACCATCGCGGTCACCCCGTGGGACGGCACCAATCCGCCCGACATCCTGATCGTCGCGGGCGGCAACATCGAGCCGAACACCGGCATCGTCCGGCAAGCGGCGAACGCGGCGTTCGTGCAGCCGATCAAGGCACAGCTCCAACGCGGCGCGCAGCTCGTCAGCATCTGCACCTCCGCGCTCGGGCTCGCGATCGCGGGCGTGATCCAAGGCCGCACGCTGACGACACACCCCGGTCTCGTCGGAATGGTGACGGCGCAGCTGGCCGGCACCGGCGCGCGCGTGCTCGATCCCGACTGGGAAGCGCGGGTCGTGGACGACGGCAACCTGATCTCGTGCGGCGGCGTGACGTCGGGAATCGACGAAGCGCTGTACCTGCTGCGCGCGTTCTGGCTGGACGACGTGCAGCTGGAGTTCGACGTCCGGAGCTTCGTCGACTTCACGTACCGCGCGCACACGGCGATCGGTCCGCACTTCGCCTGAAGAACCGCCCGGGAAAATGAAACGGGACGGTGCATGCGCCGCCCCGTTTCGTTGTCGCGTGGGTTGTTACAGCGCGTTTGCGAGCGCCCAGCCCTTCGGCGCGCCGATACCCGCAGCCTGATTGTACTGCGAGGCGTTGCACGAGTACGCGCCGTTGCTGCCCGACGTGCAGGGCGTGTAGTAGCTGCCGTACCCGGTGGACTTGAACAGGCTGTAGAGCGTCGGCGTCACCCAGCCCGTCTTCGAACCGTGCAGCTCGTTCGTCTCGATGACGAGCGCGACGAATGCCGGCGACGACCACGACGTGCCGAGGTAGTCGCCCCACGCGCCGTTCGTGTACACGGCGACCGGATCGAACGGGAGCGAGATGTCGGGCTGGTTGCGGCCCGACGTGATCACGCCCGCCACGCCGCTCTGCCACGCCGGCATCGCGACGATCGTCGACACGCCGCCGCCGCCGGAGTAGCTGCCCTCGGTGCCCATCGTCACCGTCTGCAGCACGCCGGAGGAGTTGTACGTGAAGTTGACGCCGCCGACCGACGTGAAGTACGGATCGCCCGCCGGCGCGCTCACGCCCTTGACGTTGTCGTTCGTGCCGCACTCGTTGCTGCCCGAGTCGCCGGCCGACGCCGAGAACGTCACGCCCTCCGACGCGCCCTGCTGCGCGATCGAGTTCGTCGCACTCTCGAAGGACGGATCGCTCGACTCGCAACCGCCGAAGGACGAGTTCACGACGCTGGCCTGACCGTCCGTGAGCACCTTGTTGTAGCCGTCCTCGATCGCCTGATCGGTGAGCGATCCGATGTCGTAGACGATGATGTTCGCGCCCGGTGCGAGACCCGAGATCGTCTGCACATCGAGATCGGTCTCCGCGTCGTCACCGGAGCCGCCGCCGTCGACCGCTTCGTTCGTGATCGTCCCCGTCTGCGTCACGCCCGCCGCCGACAGGTACGTCTTCACGTAGCTCGTGTTGACCGGATCGTCGATGATCACGGCCGCGGTGTAGCCCGCGCCGTTGCAGCCGTGCTGGACCGGGTAGTCGAACGGTTTCGCGACGCCCGTCGCGAGCGTTCCGCTGGAGTTGCTCAGCGGGCCGTTCAGCGCCGCCGCGCCGTTGCATCCGCCGCCCGGCGTCGGGGTGGCCACCGGCGTCGGGGTCGGCGTCGGCGCGCCGGTCGGCGTCGCGGTCGGCACCGGCGTCGCGGTCGGCGCCGTCGTCGGCGTCGCGGTCGGCTTCGGCGTCGGCGTCGCCGTCGGAACCGGCGTCGGCGTGGGCGTCGCGCTGCCGCCCGTCAGCGACACGTCGTCGACGTATTGCATGTTGTGATACCCGAGCGTGCCGTCACCGTGCACGCCGAAGTACAAGTAGACCGTCTGGCCGGCGTACGCGCCGAGGTTGAAGCTCTTCTGCACCCACGCGCGAGCGTTCGACACGGTCGTGTACAGGTTGTCGATCACGTTGCCGCTCGAGTTCAGCAGATCCGCTTCCTGATACGAGTACGTGGTCGCCGTCTCGTTCGTCGCCTGCCACACCCAGAAGGTGAGCTGGCCGCTCGAGGGGATCGTCACCGCCTGGCAGACGCCGGCGTCGCCGCGCGGCTCCGTCGTCGCCGTGCCGCTCTGCTCGGAGTACCGGCCGGTGTGCGGCTTCGACGTGTCGATCTTCGCATTGACGTTGCCGCACTGCGCCCAGTACGAGAACCCGCCCGACTCGAAGCCGGGATCGGAAACCACGTTCGAGGCGTCGGTGCGCGCCATGTCGGTTTGCGTCGGATGCACGGAGAGCGACGGCGGAAGCGCTTCGCGGCCGGGTGCCGCGGGCGTGCCGATCTGCTGATCGAGCTTCGTGCGCACGACGACCAGGTTGTTCAGCGAAACCGCGAGGACGTTCGAGGCGATGTCTGTCGGCACGGTGGCCGGCTTGAGATTCGCGAAGCGCGCGCCGTACTTGCCCTGCTGCACCGTGTGCATCTCGGTCGCGAAGTAGCGCTCGACCGTCGCGCTTGGCGCGGTCGCATCGACGATCGTACGGTTCGCGAACCGCTGCGTCACCGTGAAACCGGCGCTCTGCAGGCTCTGCACGACGGCCTGCTCCTGCTGCTGCGTCGGCGCGTACTGCGCATTGAACTGCGCCGGCGTCAGGAAGTGGTGATACGACGGCGAGCTCGGGTTCGCCACGTCGCCGACGAACTGATCGAGCTGCGCCTGACTGTTGTAGCGCAGCGTCACCGAGATGGATACCGGCGCGCTCGCCGCGCGGCGCCCGCTGTCGGTGTATGCGAGCGCGCCGTACGTCTGCGGCACCGAGATCATCGGCGCGACGACACCGTTCCGGGAAACGGACTGCCCCGACGTATCGCCGCCGGCCATCGTGGACGGAATCGACGAGCCGTGTCCGCCGCCGCACGCAGCGAGAGCGAGCGCCAGGCCTAAGGCCGACGCGATCGCACGAAATGACGTTCGCATGAAACTCCTGACGCACCCCAGCAAAAGCGAGTGCAAAAACGCCCACGTCCTCGAACTCGACGAGCGCACGTCCGCGCTTCGGCTCACCGGGTCGAACCCCTGCGCGGCCGGCCTCTCCGAGCGCTTCGCCGCGGCGATGATGACGCGCGTCACGCGCCGAACGCGCCCCGCATGACAGGGCCGCCGCCCGCGCCCGGCGAGACGTCGTGACGGAGCATATGGTGTTCTGGGTCGCCGGCTTCGTGGTCGGCGGCGCGACCGTCGGGATGATGGGCAAGAGCTTCGTCGAGGAGCGCGGACGGCGGCTGATCCCGATGTTCGTCGGCCTTGCGATCGTCGCGGGCGTGGTCGTCGGTTGGGCGCTCAACGCGTGGATCGACTACATCCACTTTACCGCAAGCGGCGGCGGCGCGTCGGGCCTCTGAGCATGACCGCGCCGGACGTGCGCGAAGTCTCCCGACCGGCGCCGCGAAGCGCGGATGCCGCACCCGCTCGCCGCGAAAGGATCGCTCTCCGATGACCACCGTGCTGGAGCGCAGCAAGCTGATGAAGTCCCTCGCGTACGTCGGGGGACGCTGGATCGGCGCGGACTCGGGAGCGACGTTCCCGGTGTGCGATCCCGCGACGGGCGAGCGCATCGTCGACGTGCCGCGCATGGGCGCGGCCGAGACGCGCCGCGCGATCGAGGCGGCGAACGGTGCCTTGCCCGGCTGGCGCAGCACGACGGCGAAAGAGCGCGCGAACATCTTGCGCCGCTGGTACGAGCTGATCGTCGAGCACACCGACGAGCTCGCGCACATCATGACGCTCGAGCAGGGCAAACCGCTCGCTGAGTCGCGCGGCGAGATCGCGATGGGCGCCGCCTACGTCGAGTGGAACGCCGAGGAGGCGAAGCGCGTCTACGGCGACACGATTCCGACGCTCGCGAACGACCGCCGCATGATCACGGTGAAGCAGCCGATCGGCGTGTGCGTCGGCATCACACCGTGGAACTTTCCGCACGCGATGGTGACGCGCAAGGCGTCGCCGGCGCTTGCCGCCGGGTGCACGTTCGTGCTCAAGCCGGCGGAGCAGACGCCGCTCTCCGCGCTCGCCGTCGCCGCGCTCGCCGAAGAGGCCGGCATTCCGCCCGGGGTGTTCAACGTCGTCACCGGCGATGCCGACGATGCTCCGGTCATCGGCGGCGAGATGACGTCCAACCCGATCGTGCGCAAGCTGGGCTTCACGGGCTCGACCGCAGTCGGCAAGCTGCTGATGGCGCAGTGCGCGGGGACGGTCAAGAAAGTATCGCTCGAGCTCGGCGGGAACGCGCCGTTCATCGTCTTCGACGACGCCGACGTGAACGCGGCGGTGTCCGGCGCGATGGGTGCCAAGTTCCGCAACGCCGGTCAGGTGTGCGTGAGCCCGAACCGGATCTTCGTGCAGGAAGCGATCCACGACGCATTCGTCGAGCGTCTCGCCGAGCGCGTGCGCAAGCTGAAGCCCGGCCGCGGGTTCGACGAAGGCGTGACGATGGGTCCGCTGATCGAGGAGCAAGGGTTCGCGAAGGTCACCGAGCACGTCGAGGACGCGTGCGCGCGCGGCGCGACGGTCGTGCACGGCGGCAAGCCGCACGAGCTCGGCCGCACGTTCTACGAGCCCACGATCCTGACGGGCGTGACGTCTGCGATGCGTTTGAGCCAGGAGGAGACGTTCGGCCCCGTCGCCGCGATCGCGCCGTTCAACACCGAAGCGGACGCGATCGCGATGGCGAACGACACGCCGTTCGGCCTCGCGGCATACTTCTACAGCCGCGACATCGGGCGCACGTGGCGCGTCGCGGAAGCGCTCGAATCGGGAATGGTCGGCATCAACACGCCGATGATCGCGAACGAGTCGATCCCGTTCGGCGGCGTCAAGGAGTCCGGCATCGGGCGCGAAGGCTCGAAGTACGGGCTCGACGAGTGGCTCGAGATCAAGTACATGTGCTTCGGCGGGCTGTCATCCTGACGTTGTCATCCTGACGTTGTCATCCTGAGCTTGTCGAAGGGGGCTTCAGTGCGCGGCGTACCAGGCCTTGAGCAGCATCACGCGCTCGCGGTCGCGCGATGCGCGCAGCGCCGCGGCTTCATCGGCGGTGAGCAGGTCGTAGAACACGCGCGCCGGCGCGTACTCCGACCACTGCCGCAGTAGCGCCGCCCCGCACGCCGCGCAGACGCCGAGATCCCAGTCGACGGACTCGACGTGCCCGAGCTCCGTCTCGTGCACGAACTCGTGCGGACAAGGCGGCGTGGTCGTCAATGCAATACGCGTGCCGGGTCTTGGCCCGGCACGCGCTCCTGGTGGTCACCGTCGCCGGCCATGACGGCGACGGTATTCCCCCCGATCAGTACGGTCGTGCGTACGAGGGGTACGATGGGCCTTCCGGCGGCATCAGGTCGATCTCATCGGCCGCGAACGCGCCGTCGGTCGCGATGTGCCCGTACACCCGCACATGCATGCCGTTGCGCAGCGTCAGCCCGCGCGGCTTGATGACCGTCCCCGGATGGAGCACCATCGCAGGCCCGCGATCCAGCCGCAGGTGCCACGGCTCGAACGAGATCACGCGTCCGGTGACGTGCTGCTCGTACGAGGCGTAGGCCGGCTGCATCGGTTGTGCCTGAGCCGCCGCCGGCGCGAGCAGCATCGCGGCGGCCGCCGCCGCGATCAGCGCGTTGTGCGAAGGACGCCGGTCAGCCGCCATGACGATTCTCTCCCGAAGGCGTCGCGCGCGAGCGCGGCTGCGCCTGCTGCGGCGCGGTGCGCTGCTGGTATGCGGGCGCGCTCCGCGGCTGGTACGCCGGCGCGCTGCGCTGCTGGTACGCCGGACGCGAGTACGCGGGCGCCGTGTTCTGCCGGTACGACGGACGCGAGTACGCGGGCGCCGTGTTCTGCTGGTACGACGGACGCGAGTACGCGGGCGCCGCGTTCTGCTGGTACGACGGGCGCGAGTACGCCGGCGCCGCGTTCTCCTGGTACGACGGGCGCGAGTACGCGGGCGCCGCGTTCTGTTGGTACGACGGGCGCGAGTTCGCGGTCGTCGCGTTCTGCTGGTACGACGGGCGCGAGTTCGCGGTCGTCGAGCGCTGGTACGTGCTCGCGTTGTCGCGCGAGTACGACGGCGCCGTCGAGCGCTCGGACGTGCTTGCGTTGCCGCGCGAGTACGTCGGCACCGTCGAGCGCTCGGACGTGCTCGCGCTGTCGCGCGAGTACGTGCCGCGCGCCGCGCCGAAGCGGCTCCACGGGTCGGACGGGCGGGTCGTGCTCTGCTCGGTGAAGCGCTGCGACGATGCGGCCGGCGCGCGATATTCGGTGTGCGTCGCGACCGCGGTGCGCTGCTGCTCGAACGGCGTGCGCGTGGCGACGCGTCCGCTGCCGGCGAACGAGCGCTCGAAGAGCGTGGTGCGCGGCGCGACGGTCGCCGAGACGCGCGACGTGTACCGCAGGTTCGCGGCCGTCGGCACGATCGGCAAGCCACCGCGAGCGACGTGGACCGAGGCGAGCTCCGCGCGCGTCACCGAGACGTGCTGATCGAAGCGGCCCTGGACGAAGCGGTCGTGCGGAACCGCGGTGATGCCGCCGGCGACGAGCGCGTTCCGGTAGTGGCGCGTGAAGTCACCGTAGTTGTTCACGAACGCGATGTTGTTGCCTTCGAAGCCGCGCCGGCCCCACCACGGCGTGAACGCCTCGGACGGTGCGAGCGGCACCCATCCGATGTTGCCGAAGCCGATCGAGATGCCGCCGCCTCCGCCGAAGCCGAAGAACGCGACCAGAGCGGGACTCCAAGCGACCGACCCCGCCGCCGGCGGGCACCATGCCCAGCCGTACGCGGCGCTGTGATACCAGCGGCCGTAATGATACGGCGCCCAGCCCCACGGCTCGTAGCCGACCCACGTCCAGCCGTAGCTGTCCTCCCACGCCCAGCGGCCGTCACTGTACGGAGCCCAGCCGCTCTGGACGTCGGTCGGCACCCACACCTGACCGTAGTTGCCGTCGTTCACCCAGCGCCCGTCGGCGTTGAGGTCATCGACGCCCGGCACGTTCGGGTTCACATATGTCTCGTTGGACGCGACCGCGCGTTCGAAGCGCGCGTCGCGCTCCTGGCAGAACGCGTCGAAATTGTCGAGCGCGACGGACTCGATCGTGTCGATGCGTGGGTTCGCGGCCGTGCCGTCGGCGACGAGTGTGCTGCCCGGTCCGAGCGGGCGCGCGCCCTGCGGTGAGACGATCTCGGCGCGCCCGGTGCGCGCGGTCACGAACGTGTGTCCCTCACCGTCGACGGTGATGCGATAGCTGCCGGGCTCGACGGCGTGCACCGTCACCGACGGCGTGTCGACGTCCGTGCGCGGATCGACGTCGCCGGCGACGCGCAGATCGATCGTGCCCTGTGCCAGCTGCACTTCGCGGTCGCCGGTGTCGAGGTGCGCGAACCGCAGTTGCGCGCCTTCGCCGAGCCGGATCGCGGTGCGTCCGTCGAACTCGACTTCGGCACGCCCGCCTTGGCCGGTCGTGAGATAGTCCGCGCCGAGTACGGGCGCGTTCAGCGCGGCGTCGATCGGCGATGCGGAATCCCCGCGCTGCACGGAGACGGGGCCTTGAAGGTAACTGATGCGCGCGACGCCCTCGCCCGCGGCGGGATCGTCGGCGCGCGCCGCGATCGGCAGCGCCAACGGTAGAACGAACGCAGCGACGAGTAAGGACGCTCGACGCCGGAAGATCGATGAGTGCATGAACCGCTCCGGAAGAAATGATAGGGGACCGGTAGTGGCCCGAGAACGCGGGCCGTCCGCTCGGAAGTTTCATCCGAGCGGCGGGCCACAGCATATCTTAATCCAGGTGGGATCATGCTGAGACCCGGACGCGCCGATGCTCTCTGCACAAGGAGAACACCATGGTGAAGCTTTGCTTTGTCGTCCTCGCTGCCGCCCTCTTGCTCCCCTCGGCACCAGTACTAGCCGGCGATCTCTCGCAGATGGCGCCGGCCGACGAATACTTCGGCCATTATCGACTCTCGGTGCTGGGGATCGCGAACACGATTCGCGATGCGGGCTCGCGTCTGGACGAAGGGCGCGCGCCGCAGCAGGTCCTCGACGGGCCGCTCGCGTTCGCGAGCGACGCGATTCGCGCGTGGCAGTCGCAGTATCCGAACGATCCGTGGATCGCGCGCGATCTGCTGGCGCTCGAGATCGCGTACGCGCGCGCCGGGACGGCACACGGCAACGAGCTGGCACGCCAGACCGCCGCGTGGCTCGTGCACGACTATCCGGACGCGCCGGCCGCGCGCGACGCGCGTCTCGCGCTGCGCGACGGCGGCGGGGACGCGCGCGACGCGCGCGACTCGCACGGCGGCGACGCGTGGGAACGCTTCGCCGCGCTGCGCGCGCCCCTGCCGCAGCAGTAGTACCGCGACCGCGCGCTACGCGCGCTCGAGCACGTAGGCCCCCGGGGCGTCCGCCAGCGGCGGATGCCCCTCGCTGCCCGTCGCGGCCGGCGCCGGCGTCTTCTCCGGCGAGCGCTCCGCGAGCCATGCGCTCCAGTCGGGCCACCACGAGCCCTCATGCTTCGGCGCGGCCGCAAGCCACTCGTCCGGGTCCGGCGGGTTCGCGCCGCCGGGCGGCGCTCCCCACCACACCGCCTTCTTCTTCGCGGGCGGGCTGATGATGCCGGCGATGTGTCCCGACGCGCCGAGGCGGAACGTCGTAGGCCCGCCGAACCGCTGCGTCATCGCGTACACGGAACGCCACGGCGCGATGTGATCTTCGGCCGTGGCGACGCAGTAGGTGTCGACGCCCACGCGCGCCACGTCGATGGGCACGCCGTCGACCTCGAGCGCGTCCGGCGCGACGAGGTCGTTCTGCACGTACATGTGCCGCAAGTAGTACGAGTGCGCAGCGCGCGGGATGCGCGTCGCGTCGCTGTTCCAGTACAGCAAGTCGAAGGCGGGCGCGTCGCGGCCGAGCAGATACCGGTTGACGGCAACGCCCCAGATCAGGTCGTTCGCGCGGAGCATGCTGAACGTGTCCGCCATCTCGCGGCCGCTCAGCACGCCGGACTCGCTCATCTTGGCCTCGATGTGCGCGAGCGCTTCGGCCGAGAGGAACGCCATGATCTCTCCGGGATCGGCGAAGTCGATGAGCGCCGCGAAGAACGTCGCGCTGTTCACGACCGCTTGGTTCGTGCGCACGAGGTACGCCAGCGCCGTCGCGAGCAGCGTGCCGCCGATGCAGTATCCGATGGCGTCGACGTCGCCGGCGCCGGCGATCTCGCTCGCGACGCGGAACGCGGTCAGCGGGCCGAGCCGCACATAATCGCTCCACGTCATGTCCGCGAGCGAGGCATCCGGGTTGCGCCACGAGACGACGAAGGTGTTGCGGCCGCTGTCGGTCGCGTACTTCACGAAGCTGTTGGCGGGCTGCAGGTCGAGGATGTAGAACTTGTTGATCCACGGCGGCACGATGACGAGCGGGCGCGCGAAGACCTCGCTCTGCGTCGGCGCGTACTGGATCAGCTCGATGAGCTCGTTGCGGAAAACGACGCTGCCGCGCGTCGTGGCGACGTTCTTGCCGACCTCGAACGCCGACTCGTCCACGAGCGCCGGACGGCCCGCGTTGGTGCGCGCGTCCTCCACCACGTTGCGCATGCCGCGCACGAAGTTCGCGCCGCCGCTGCGGACGGTTTCTTCGAGCACGTCGGGGTTGAACCACGGCACGTTCGTCGGGCTCATCGCATCGCAGAACTGCCGGGCGAAGAACTTTACGCGCCGCTTCGTCGGCTCGTCGACGCCTTCGGCGCGGTCGATCGACTCGAGCACCGCGCGCGTCGCGAGCAGATAGCCCTGCTTGAGGGCGTCGAAGTATGGGTTGGTCGTCCACGCCGCGTGGCCGAAGCGGCGATCGGACGGCTCCGGGGCGATCACCGGATCGCCGGCGGGCGCTTCCGCCTCGGCGGCGGCGTTCGCATCGCGCGCGACGATCTCGGTGAGCGACTTACCGAGCTGCAGCTGCGCGTCGACCACCGCCGCCGGCGCGGCCATCACCGCGCGCCAGAGCTCCATCGACATCGCGCCGACGCCCAGGGGATCCATCGGATTGTTCGTGCTCATCGGGACCGGCGGTTTTCGACGACGCGCAAGGGCGCCCCGCCGCTCACACGCGCTCGACGAATGCCGCCACGCGATCCAGCACGGCGCCCGGGGCGTCGCGGTGCACGCTGTGTCCCGCGCCGGCGACGAGCACGGTCTCGCAGCCGGGGACGCGAGCCGCGATCGCGTCGAGCTGCGCCGTCGTCCCGTACTCGTCGCGTTCGCCTTGGATCAGCAGCACCGGCACACGCACACGCGCCGCCTCGTCCTCGATGTTCCAGTCGCGGAAGCGCGGATCGAGCCACACGTCGTTCCAGCCGGCGAAGGTCGCGGCGGCGTCGGCATGGTGGCGCGCCAGCCGCGCCGGCAGATCGGTCGTCGCGAACGCGCGCTTCGCCGCCGCGATGCTGCGGATGCTGAGGTCCTCGACGAAGACGTGCGGAGCTTCGAGCACGAGCGCACGCGCGCCGTTCGCATGCGTGCCCGCGTAGATCAGCGCGATCGAAGCGCCGTCGCTGTGCCCGAACAGAATCGGCCGCGATACGCCGAGCGCGTCGAGCAGCTGCGGCAGTACGACCTGCGCTTCGTGGTGCATGTAGTCCGGCTCGCGCGGTTCGCGCAGCACGTCCGACGTGCCGTAGCCGTAGCGCGAATATGCGACAACCGTGCAGCGCGTCCGCTCGCGCAGACGCTGCGGGAAGTCCCGCCACAGCGACACCGAGCCGAGCCCTTCGTGCAGCAGCACGATCGTCGCGCGCTCAGGATCGCCGTCGACGCGTAGCGTCTCGAGCCGCTTGCCGCCCTTCGACAAGCTCAGGATGACAAAGTCCTTGGACGAGCCCTTCGAGCGGCTCAGGATGACGACCTCAGGGTGACGATCTCCGGATGATGCGTTGCACTGCTCACGCAGCACGCGCGGCGGATCTTGCCGACCTTCAGCATGTCGGCGAAGGGCGAAGCGCAATACACGCAGTATAGTGCATGAAGGTGAAAGCACAAGCGTGATAGTGCATTCCGCCGGCGACGGCGAGGGCGCCTTCCTCGGCCGCGTCGGTGACCGCATCCGCGAGCTGCGCGCCCGGCGCGGCATGACGCGGAAGATCCTCGCCAAGGACTCGGGCGTGTCGGAACGCTACCTCGCGCAGCTCGAAGCGGGTCAGGGGAACGCGTCGCTAACGATCCTCCACCGCGTCGCTCGCGCGCTGGACGTCGCGCTTTCGGCCCTCGTCACCGAGGCGCCGGAGCCCGGACCCGACCTCGCCGGCGCGACCGAGGTACTGCGCCGGCTCCGCCCGGAGCAGTTGGCCGAGGCTCGCGCCCTCCTGCTCGAAACGTTCGGCGGCGTGGACGACCGCGTGCGGGTCGGGCGGATCGCCCTGATCGGCCTGCGCGGCGCCGGGAAGACGGCGCTCGGGGCCCCGCTCGCGAAGCGCCTCGGCGCGCCGTTCATCGAGCTCGACCGCGAGATCGAGCGCGAGAGCGGCGTCTCGCTCGCGACGATCTTCGACTTCTACGGCCAGGCCGGGTTCCGCCGCCTCGAGCGCCGCTGCCTGGAGCGCGTCATCGAGAGCCACCCCCGGTTCGTGCTCGCTACCGGCGGCAGCATCGTCTCCGAGCCGGCGACGTTCGAGCGCCTGCTCGCCGCCTGTTACACCGTCTGGCTCCGGGCCGCGCCCATGGAGCACATGCAGCGCGTCGTCGCGCAAGGCGACATGCGTCCGATGGCGGGCAACCGCGAGTCGATGGCCGACCTGCAGCGCATCCTCGCCGGCCGGGAGCCGATGTACCGGCGCGCCGACGCCGTGGTCGACACGAGCGGCGAACCGCCGGCCGTCGCGCTGGAAACGCTCGTGGCCGCGCTCCCTGCGGGCAGCCTCAAAACGGCAGAATAGTGCTTGCCTCCGAGTCGCTTCATGCAGTATAGTGCATCAATGGCCACCGCCGACGTACCGGCCGCAACCGGGCTCGTCACCTTCGACACGGCACCGGACCGCTATCGGCACTGGAAGCTGGCCGTCGACGGTCGCGTCGCCACGCTGACCCTCGACGTCGACGAGGATGCCGGGATCCGCCCCGGCTACAAGCTCAAGCTGAACTCGTACGATCTCGGCGTCGACATCGAGCTGCGCGACGCGCTCGACCGCATTCGCTTCGAGCATCCCGGCGTCGCGTGCGTCGTGGTCACGAGCGGCAAGGAACGCTCGTTCTGCGCAGGTGCGAACATCTACATGCTCGGGACGTCCTCGCATCAGTGGAAAGTGAACTTCTGCAAGTTCACCAACGAGACGCGCAACGGCATCGAGGACTCGAGCCGTTCCGACGGCTTGCGTTTCATCGCCGCCGTCAACGGCGCGTGCGCCGGCGGCGGCTACGAGATCGCCCTCGCGTGCGATGAGATTCTTGATGGTCGACGATCGCTCGACCGCGGTCAGCCTACCGGAGGTGCCTTTGCTCGGCGTGCTGCCGGGAACCGGCGGGCTCACGCGGCTGGTCGACAAGCGCAACGTGCGGCGCGACGTCGCGGACCTGTTCTGCACGAACGCGGACGGCGTGCGCGCCGAGCGCGCGAAGGCGTGGAAGCTCGTCGATGCGATCGCGGCGCCGTCCGAGTTCGCGGCGCTCGTGCGCGAGCATGCTGAAGCGCAGGCGGACCGTTCGCCGCGGCGCACGGATGCGCGCGGCATCGTGCTGCGCCCGCTGGAGCGCACGATCGACGAACGCGGATATCACTATCGCAACGTCGACGTGACCTTCGATCGCGCCGCGCGCACGGCGACGATCCTCGCGCGCGCGCCGCGCGAGCAGCAGCCCGGCGATGTCACGGCGATCGTGCAGGCCGGGGACGCGTGGTGGCCGCTCGCGCTCGCGCGCGAGCTCGACGATGCGCTTCTCATGCTGCGCACGAACGATCCCGAGCTCGGGCTCGTCCTCCTGCGCACCGAAGGCGATCCCGACGCGGTGCTCGAGGCCGGCCGCACGCTGCTCGCGCAGCGCGACCATTGGCTCGTCCGCGAGACGATCGGCTTCCTGCGCCGCACGCTCGCGCGCCTCGACGTGACGTCGCGAAGCCTCTATGCCGTGGTCGACCGCGGCTCGTGCTTCGCGGGCACGCTGATGGAGCTCGCGCTCGCCGCCGACCGCACCTACATGCTTGCGGCCGACGGCGACGACGCGCCGGCGATCGTGCTCGACGACGCGAACTTCGAGCTCTATCCCGGCGTGAACGGCCGCTCGCGCGCCGACACGCGCTTCGACGGCGATCTCGGTGCATTCGCGGCGGTCAAGGCGGCGGCCGGCTATCGCTACCGCGCGCAGGACGCGCTCGACGCGGGGCTCGTCACCGTGACGCCCGATGAGCTCGATTGGGACGACGAGTTGCGCCTCGCGATCGAAGAGCGCGCGTCGCTCTCGCCCGACGCGCTGACCGCGATGGAAGCCAACTTGCGGTTCCCCGGCGCCGAGACGCCCGAGACGAAAGTGTTCGGGCGCCTCTCGGCGTGGCAGAACTGGGTGTTCTACCGTCCCAACTCCACCGGCGAGCGCGGCGCGCTGAAGATCTTCGGCAGCGGCTCGCGTCCGGAATTCGACCAGGAACGAGTGTAATGTCGATCGATTACGCCGAGCGGATCCCGAACAATGTCGAGCTCGCGACGAACCGCAGCCTGCAGCGCGCGCTCGAGCAGTGGCAGCCCGCATTCCTGAGTTGGTGGAAGGAGATGGGGCCGACCGATTTCAACGCTGCCGACGTCTACCTGCGCACGGCAATCTCCGTCGACGCAAAGGGCTGGGCAAACTACGGGTTCGTGCGGATGCCGGAATACCGCTGGGGCATCTTTCTCGCGGAGCCGGAGGAAGACCGGCGCGCCGGTTTCGGCGACGACTTCGGCAAGCCGGTGTGGCAGCAGGTGCCGGGCGAGTACCGCAGCACGCTGCGGCGGCTGATCGTCACGCAAGGCGACACGGAGCCCGCGTCGGTCGAGCAGCAGCGCCTGCTGGGCCACACGGCGCCGTCGCTGTACGATCTGCGCAACCTCTTCCAGGTCAACGTCGAGGAAGGCCGTCACCTCTGGGCGATGGTGTATCTGCTGCACGCGTACTTCGGGCGCGACGGCCGTGAGGAAGCGGAGGAGCTCCTCGCGCGCCATTCCGGCGACGCCGACAACCCGCGCATTCTCTCCACGTTCAACGAGCCGATCAGCGACTGGCTGTCGTTCTTCATGTTCACGTTCTTCACGGATCGCGACGGGAAGTTTCAGCTGAAATCGTTCGCGGAGTCGAGCTTCGACCCGCTCGCGCGCACGTGCCGGTTCATGCTGACCGAAGAGGCGCATCACATGTTCGTCGGGGACACCGGCATCTCGCGCGTCACGAAGCGCACGCTCGAGGTGATGCGCGAGCTCGGCACCGACGAGCCGGGAGCGATCCGCCGCGCGGGCGCGATCGATCTGCCGACGATTCAGCGCTACCTGAACTTCTGGTATTCTTCGTCGCTCGATCTGTTCGGTTCGGAAGCGTCCTCGAACGCGGCCGCCTATTTCGCACAGGGCATCAAAGGCCGTCCGGACGAGAAGAAGTATGCCGACCACGTCGCGCGCGACGCGGCGTACGCGCTCGACGTGCCGGACGGACTCGGCGGCGTCGCGAGCGAGACCGTGCCGCTGCGCAACGCGATGAACGAGGTCGTGCGCGCATCCTACACCGAGGACTGCCTGCGCGGTCTCGCACGCTGGAACAAGCTGATCGAGGCGGCGGGGCACGCGTTTCGGTTCACGCTGCCGAGCACGCGCTTCCGGCGCGGCATCGGCAACTGGGCGGGCGTGCCGACCGATCCGTCCGGCCGCCTGATCCCGCAGAGCGAATACGATGCGAAGATCGCATCGTGGCTGCCGAGCGAAGAGGACCGCAGGTTCGTGCACAGCCTGATGCGGCGCGTGGTCGAGCCCGGCAAGGTCGCGGCGTGGATCGCGCCGCCGGACAAGGGCATCAAGGACCGTCCCGCCGACTACGAGTACGTGCGGCTCGCCTGACGCACCGATGCGCGGCCGCACGCACGTCACGCGCACCCGCGTGCGCTTCGGGGAGACCGACGCCGCGGGCATCGTGTTCTACCCGACGTTCTACGCGTGGTTCGATCTGGGGACGACCGCGCTGTTCCGCGCCGCCGCCGGTGCGATGCTCGGCGAGCACGGGCGTCCGCGGTGGCCGATCCCGATCGTCGAGGCCCGCGCGCGCTTCACGGCGCCGCTGTACTTCGACGACGCGATCGCGATCCGCTCGACGATCGTCGACCTCGGCACGAGCTCGATTCGCGTCGAGCACGTCGTCGAGCGCGACGGCGCCGAAGTGGCGCACGGGTTCGAGGTGCGCGTGCTGGTCGGGTACGACGGCGCACGCATCGTCGCGCGCACGATTCCGGACGATCTCCGCGCGGCGCTCGCCGAAGAAACGTCATCGGCGGACGAGGTCGCCTGACCCTGTGCGTCGATTCATCCGTCCCAGCACCACGCATCAGGAGGTAGTCGTCGGATGATCTCTCGTCGTTCGCTCCTCGCCGGCGGCGCCGCCGCTGCTGCCGCGACGGTCGCCCCCCGGTTCACGCTGGCCGCCGGCCCGGCCGCCACCGTGAAGATCGGATTCATCGACTCGTACAGCGGCGTCTTCTCCGACATCGCGGCGCTGCACAAGACCGCCGCGGAGCTCGCGCTCGCCGACATGAACGCGAAAGGCCGCATCAAGTTCGAGTTCGCGTATGCCGACGACGCCTCGAAACCCGCGGTCGCCGGAACGGAGGCGCGCCGGCTCGTCAGCCAGGAGAACGTCGACGCCCTCTTCGGCTTGACGTCCTCGGGGAACGGCCTCGTCATGACGGCGCTCTGCGAGCAGCTCGGCACGTTCATGCTGGAGCTCGGGCCGCAAGATTCCTCGATCACCGCCGAAAAGGCCGGGAAGCTGGTATACCGCTTCTCGCCCAACAACCGCATGATGCTCAAGACGCTCGCCACCCGCGTGCTCGCGCTCGGCAAGCGGTGGTACTTCATCCAGGCCGACTACGCGTTCGGCAAGGACGCGTACACCGAGCTCTCCGGCATCCTCGCGCGCGCGGGCGGCACCGAGATCGGACACGACGTCGTGCCGCTCGGCACGAGCGACTTCTCCTCGAACTTGACCAAGGCGCGCAACAGCAACGCCGACGTGCTGATGCTGGCGAACTCCGGGCTCGACGCCGCGAACGCGTGCAAGCAGTTCGTCGACTTCGGACTCGGCTCGAAGATGAAGCTCGCCGGGATCAACCTCGAGGACTTCTACTACAAGGCCGTCCCTCTCGACCGCATCGCGGGCACGACGTTTCCCGTCGCGTGGTCGCCGACGTGCTGCGACGGCGCGCGCAAGCTCACCGCGCGGCTGAAGCGCAACATCCACGGGCCGATCTCGTGGCGCCACCAGTTCGGATACGTCGGCGCGATGTGCTTGATGGAGCGCATCGCCGAGGCGCGCACGACGGATGCGGGCAAGCTCGCCGCTTCGTTCGAGAACTACTCGTTCGACGCCGCGAAGCCGAGCCGCGCGCGATTCAACGCATGGGATCACCAGCTGGCGCAGGACGTCTTCTCCGGCTCCGTCGTGAATGCGCGGGAGTTCGCGCGCACGGAGTTCATGTTCGACATCGTCGGTGAAGTGTCGGCGGCCGATGCGGACGGCGGGCCCAGCTCGCCGTGGGCGAGCGCCGCGCGCTCCGCGTTCGCGAGCCAGACGGTGACGCCGCGTCCGAACTACACGCCGAAGAGCTGGTGAACGCCTGAGCGAACGGGCCGGGATGGATCTCGACCCCTCGCTCCTCCTCTTCGTCCCGGCCGATCGCCCGGAGCGGTTCGGCAAGGCGCTTGGGTCGGGCGCGACCGGTGCAATTCTCGACCTCGAGGACGCCGTCGCGCCGGACCGCAAAGACTACGCGCGCGAGCAGGTGCGCGCGTTCCTCGACGCACGCGAAGAGATCGGAAACGTCGCGGTGCGCGTGAACGCGCCGGCGACGTTGGACGGACGCGCGGACCTCGCGATGCTCGCCGGATCGCGCCGCGCCGGCGCCGTGGTCGTGCCGAAGGTTGCCGACGTGCGCGACTGTGCGCGCGTCAGCGACGCCGTCGGCGACCTGCCGCAAATCGTGCTGATCGAATCGGCGCGCGGCCTCGCTCACTGCGAGGCGATCGCCGAAGCGGCGCACGTTTTGGCGCTCGCGTTCGGCCCGTACGACCTCGCGGCGGAGCTCGGCGGCAGCAGCGATGCCGACGTGATGGACGTCCACCGCGCGCGCGTGCTCGTCGCCGCGCGCGCCGCCCAGCGGTGGGCGATCGACGGCCCGTCACGCGAGTACGGCGACGCGTCGATCCCGGTGCGCGACGCCGAGCGCGCGCGGCGTCTGGGCTACGACGGCAAGCTGCTGATCCACCCGGCGCAGCTCGCTCCGGTGCGAAAAGCGTTCGCACCGTCGGAGGACGAGCTCGCGTACGCACGCCGCATCGTCGAAGCGGCGCGGCGCTCGAATCCCGCCGTCCTCGACGGGGCGATGATCGACCCGCCGATCGTGACCGCCGCCGAACGGATCATCGCGCGCGCGACGTCGCGGTAAGCCTTACGCCGCGTCCTTGCGCTTGTGCAGCACGACGCTGTTGCCTTCGGTGTCCTGGATCATCGCCATCCAGCACACCGCCGTCTCGTGCTCCATCAGCACCGGGACGTTGCGCGTCTTGATCGCCGCGACCGCGGCGTCGAGGTCGTCGACCGCGAAGAGCACGCCGCTCGCCGGCTGGAACGACATCGTGGTGCCCGGATTCCAGAGCCCGAACGCCGTTCCGTCGGAGAACTCGTACTCCGCGCCCGCGTCGTTCGGATACGTCGTCGTCGGCTCGAGGCCGAGCACCTCGCGGTAGAACGCGATCGCGCGCGCCGCGTCCTTCACCATGTAGGCGCTCAGGTCGAGGCCGGTGACCGTGAACGGCCGTTGCTGCATCGGTGATCCCTCCCGAGCACGAAGCGTTTTACGGCGTCGGCTCCGCACCTTCGCGGCGCTCGTGCGTTGCGTGCGCCGCGCCAAAGGCGCCCGCCGCTCGCAGATCCGCGATGCGCGCGGCGTCGTAGCGCAGCAGCTCGCGCAGCACGGCGTCCGTGTGCTCGCCGAGTGCCGGCGCCCGGCGGTGCTCGCGCGGCGGCGCGCCGACGCGCACGGGCGACGCGATCCACCGCGCGCGACCGAACGCCGGGTGGTCGACCTCGGTGATCACGCCGCGCGCCGCCGACTGCGGATCCGCCAGCGCGGCCCGCACGTCGTTGATCGGCCCGCACGGCACGCCGGCCGCGGTCAGCGCGGCGATCCACCCGGCGGTCGTGCGCGTGGCGAGGGCGTCCTGCAGCGTCGACGCGACGAGCGTGCGGTTCGCACGCCGAGCCGCGAACCCCGCGAAGCGCGGGTCGTCGCGCACGTGTGGGATGCCGAGCACGTCGACCAAACGGTGCCAGAACTTCTCCTTCGCGCACACGATGACGATCCAGCCGTCCGACGTGCGGAAGTTCTGAAACGGCACGATCGAGGGGTGCGCCGACGCGGCAAGCCGCTCGGGCACGTACGTGCTGTCCGGCGCGAGCGTCCACGCGGCGACGTAGGTCAGCATGTTCATCGCCGTCTCGAACAGCGAGGTGTCGCAGTCGCAGCCGAGACCGTCACGGCGCGCCGCATGCACGCCGGCGAGCAGCGCGAGCGCGGCGACGAGGCCGCCGCTGTAGTCGACGAGCGACAGCCCGGACTTCGCCGGTGGGCCGTTCGGATCGCCGGTCAGCGACTGCCAGCCCGCCATCCCTTGCAGGATGTAGTCGTACGCGGGCTCCGCGGCTCGCGGGCCGGTCATGCCGAATCCGGAGAGCGACACGCAGACGATGCGCGGGTTCACGTGCGCGAGGTCCGCGTAGCGCAAGCGCAGCTTCGCCGGGACGTCTCCGCGCACGTTCGAATAGACCGCGTCGCTGGCGCGCACGAGGTCTTCGAACACGCCGCGGCCCGCCGCGTTCGCGAGGTCGAGCGCGACGCTGCGCTTGTCGTGGTTGAACGTTTGGAAGAAGAGCGAGTCGTCGCCGGACTGATACGGCGGCACCGCGCGGCCGATGTCGCCGCCGCTCGCCGCGTCCTCGACCTTGATGACGTCGGCACCCAGCTCGGCGAGGTGCACGCTGCCGAACGGTCCCGCGCCGTACTGCTCGACGGCGACGATGCGCACGTCGGCGAGCGGGCGCGGACGCGCGAGGTCGCTCACCTCAGATGTACTCCTTCACCGCGGGCCACAGCCGCGAGATGGGGACGCGCAGGCCGCGGCCCACAGCGCACTCGGCAGCGCGAGCGCGATGCACAGCACGACGCCGCCGGCGAACGACCGCGATCGCATCGCGCGGCGCTCGCCGCGCACGGCACGCAGCGCGGGCTGCGTCGCCGCGGACAGCAGCGGCACCACCGGCGGCTGATCGACGTAGCCCCAGTCCGGCCGGAAGCCCATATGATGAAGTACCGCTCGTCGCGGAAGAAACCGTCGGGCGGGTTCGCGACGAGGTGGAACGCGAAGGTCGCGGTACGGCAGCGATCCACGGGAGCGCGCGCGGCACCGGCGTCTCGCGCGCGATCACGTCGAGCGCGGCATCCCCAGAACCTTCGAGCCGAGGTACGCCAGGATGAGGTTGTTCGAGAGCGGCGCCACGGTGTACAGCCGCGTCTCGCGCGCGATGCGCTCGACGTCGTAGTCGGCCGCGAAACCGTTGCCGCCCAGTGCGTCGATCGCGGCGTTCGCGGCCTGCCACGAGGCCTCGCTCGCGAGCAGCTTCGCCATGTTGGCCTGCGGGCCGCACGGCTCGCCGCCGTCGAAGCGGTCCGCGGCGTCCCGGCGCACGAGATCGGCTGCCTCGAGCGCGGCGTGCGCTCGCGCGATCGGAAACTGGATCGACTGGTTCGCGCCGAGCGGCTTGCCGAAGATCTCGCGCTTCGTGACGTACTCCGACGCGCGCTCCACCAAGAAACGGCCGTGACCGACGCATTCCGCCGCGATCAGGATGCGCTCCGCGTTCCAGCCGTCGATGATGTAGCGGAAGCCGCGGCCCTCCTCGCCGATGAGGTTCTCCGCCGGAACCTCGAGGTCGCGCAACGCGATCTCGTTCGTCTCGTTGTTCATCCAGACGCGAATCGGCGTCACGCCGATCGCGCCGTCGGGCACGGTGCGCAGGTCGACGAGGAATACCGAGAGGCCCGCGCCGCGATCGTTCGGCACGGCGGCGCTCGTGCGCGCCAGCAGCAGCATCGCGTCGGAGTGCTGGTAGCGCGACGTCCACCGCTTGCGGCCGTTCACGACGTAGGTGGCGCCGCGGCGCACGGCCCTCGTCGTGATGCTCGCCGTATCGACACCCGCATCGGGCTCCGTCACACCGAACGCCTGCAGCCGCAGCTCGCCGCTCGCGACGCGCGGCAGCCACGTGCGCTTCTGCGCGTCGGTGCCCCAGCGCAGGATCGTGCCCATCGTGTAGAGCTGCGCGTGCGCCGTGCCCGCGTTCCCGCCCGCGTGGTTGATCTCTTCGACGATCACGCTCGCGTCGCCGAGGCCGAGACCGAGGCCGCCGTACTCCTCCGGAATCAGCGCGGTGAGATAGCGCGCCTCCGTGAACGCCCGCGCGAACGCGTCGGGATAGGCGCGCTCGGCGTCCAGCGCGCGCCAGTACGCGGCACCGCCGAGCCGCTCGCACAGCGCGCGCACGTCCGCACGCAGCCGCTCGCGGTCCACGGGGTTACTCGGCGTTCAACGCGTCGCGCGGATCGGCGCCGCGCTTGTACACCATGAACGTGCGCTCGTACGAGATGATCGTCTCGCCGCGCTGGTTGAGGCCGGTCGTGCGCGCGGTGACGATGCCGACGTCCCGGCGCGAGCCGGACTCGCGCTTGCCGAGGATCTCGCTCGACGCGTACATCGTGTCGCCGACGAACACCGGGCTCGGCAAGCGGATGTCGTTCCAGCCGAGGTTCGCCATGACGTGCTCGCTGAGATCGGCGACGGAGAGTCCGACGGCGAGCGAGAGCGTGTAGCACGAGTTGACGAGAATCTTTCCGAAGGGCGTCTTGCGCGCGAGGTTCTCGTCGAAGTGAATCGGGTTCGTGTTGAGCGTCAGCATCGTGAAGAGGGTGTTGTCGGTCTCCGTCACGGTGCGTCCGAGGCGGTGCCGGTACACGTCACCGACCTCGAAATCTTCGTAATACCTGCCGCGCCAGCCGTCCTTTTGCACCCGGCGCGCGTTCGGCGAGCGCGAATCACTTCCTTATCTAGATGCCCGGGACGCGCGGCCCCCAGCCCATGAACGGACGGCTGTCGGCGCCCGCCGGGCGCGCGAGCGTGCGCACCGTGCGCACCGGATCGGGCCGAATCGTTGGAGTCTTCATGCCCTGTTGTACGGCGCATCGGCGACACGGTTTCGCGAACGGCGCAAAAACTCGTCGAAATCCGCTTTCGGCAGCGGCGGCGCGTACAGGAAGCCCTGCGCGATCGGGCAGCCGGCCTCGTTGAGGTACGCGGCTTGCCGAGCCGACTCGACGCCCTCGGCGATCGTGTTGAAACCGTAGCGCCGCGCGAGGCCGAGCACCGCTTCGACGATCGCCACGTCGTGCGGGTCGTCGGGCACGCCCGCCGTGAACGAGCGGTCGATCTTCACCACGTCGATCGGGAGGCGCTTGAGCTGCGCGAGCGAGGAGTATCCGGTTCCGAAATCGTCGAGCGCGACGCACATCCCGGCATCGCGCAAAACCGCGAGATTCCGCGCCGTCGCCTGCACGTCGCGCATCGCCGTCGACTCGGTGATCTCGACGCCGACGCCGGCGAACGTTTCTTCGCTCACCCGCACACGTTCGATCAGATCGGGATCGCGCAGCTCCGTCGCGGAGAGGTTGAACCAGACGCGAAAATCCGGACCGGCGACGTCGCGCCACCGGCGTGCCGCGTCGACCGTCTCGCTCACGATCCACGGCGTGATGGCCGACAGCATGCCGTGCTCTTCGGCGAACGGCACGAAATCGGCCGGACCGACCAGTCCGCGATCGGGACTCTGCCAGCGGATCAGCGCCTCCGCCCCGGTCACGCGGCCGTCGGCGATCGCGACGTGCGGCTGAAAGTAGAGCACGAACTCCCGTCGCACCAGCGCCCGCGCGAGGTCGTTCTGCAGCCGCCGCCCGCGCGCGAACGCGTCCTCGACGCGCGGATCGAAGAACGCGTACCGAGCGCCGCCCTCGGCCTTCGCGGTCTGCACCGCGCCGCCGGCTCGCGCGAGCAGGCGCTCCACGTCGGCTCCGTCGCGCGGCGCCGTCGCGACGCCGATTCCGACGGTGACGGCCACGGGCGCAACGCGGTCGTCGACCAAGACCGCGATCGGCGAGGCGAATACGGCGAAGAGCCGCTCGACGTCGCGCTCGACGTCGGCGTCACACTCGATGTCTTGCAGCAGCACCGCGAAAACGTCCGATCCGAGCCGGGCGACGATGCCACGGTCGCCCGCGCGCGCCGCCAGCGCCGCTCCGACCTCGACCAGCAGCCGGTCGGCGGCGGCATGCCCAATCGTCTCGTTGAAGTCGCGGAATCCGTCGATGTCGACGACGGCCACGGCGAGCCGCGCGTCGGTCATCAGCGCCTCCGTGGCGGCCTGCCGGAATGCGGCGCGGTTGTGCAGCCCGGTGAGGGCATCGTGCGACGACTGGTGATTGAGCCGCTGCAGCTGCTCGCGCTGCTGCAGCCGCATCGCGCAGAACGCCGCCACCGTCTCTACGTACGCGTGGTCTTCCGGACTGAACGGCTCCGCGATCGGTTCGGACGTGACGAAGCTCAGGAAGTACTGCGTCGTGCCGACGCGGACCGGCGTGCCGACGAACCCTTGCCACGGCGCGTCGTCGACGTGCCAGAGGCCGCGCGGGCGCGCGGCGCTGCGGGGATTCGTCCACGACCGCGTGCCGCCGGCGCGCAGAACGTCGGCGAGGAACGTTTGCTCGATGGGAACACGCACTCCGGCCGGCGGCACCGAACCGCCTGCCGAGCCTTGCCGCGCGACGTCGACGACGATGTCTGCGCCTTCGAGGTGGGAGACCGCGCCCGTCATGTCGAGCCCCGGCTGGAGCGCGCCCGCCGCTTCGTCCAGAACGGCGCGAAGGAAGCTCTCATCGTCGACGGAGGGACGCGAGGCGAGCTTCCACAGGGTCTCCAAGCGCCGCGAGTGCCGTTCCGTGCGCCGGCGTTCTCCGGCGAGCTGGCCGGCGAGATCCAGCGCGCGCAGCCGCCACCGCATCAGGTCGTGGAGGGCGCCGACGAGGACGAACATCGATGCGGGCACGCACAGCAAGCGCGCGACGTACCAGGCGAAGACGAACCGGCGGCCGTCGACGAACCCGAGCACGACCTCGAGCAGCACGGCCACGGCGGTCACGGTCAAGCCGGCATCGACGCCGTCGCGCACGGGCAAAGCGAAGATCGCGATGACTGCGGCCACGCACGCGAGGAGGATGAGGAGCGCGAGCGGCGACGACGCGTCGGCGAGCGGCCCCGCATCGAACAACACGAGACGCTCGCCTCGGACGAGGACCGGGAAGCGGTCGCCGTACCGGAAGATCAACGCGATGACGGCGAGCGTGCCCGCCATCGCGGCGAGCAGCGTGCGCACCGGCCAGCGGGTGGGACGCTCCGCCATCGCGTCCGGCTCTTTGCGCCGCAAGCGAGCGTACACGATGATCGCGGCGGCGCAGCCGACCCACTTGACGACGAAGAGCGCGATCGGGGCGTCGGGAGGCGCGGGGAAGAGGGGCGCGCCGCCGGGTTCGAGCGGCACCGTGCCCGCGTATGCCGCGGCGAGCAAGGCAACGACGAGGTACCCCGCCGCGAGGACGACGGTCGACGGGCGCGGCTCGCGCGCGTACAGCACGATCAGGATCGCGCACGTCGCGAGCTCCATCGCGGCGGCAACGGCCATTCCCATCGGAATCGCGATCCCGGCGTGCGGTTCCAAGACGTGCGCGAACGGTAAGCTCGCGAGCGCGAGCGCGACCGTCGCGGCGACCGCGACCAGGTAGGTCGGAACTCGAGGGACGGCAACGACCATCGATCGCCTTCCGGGGGACCGCGACCGACCCATCCACAGGTGATGCACGCTCACCGGTCAGACGACCCCCTGGAAGACCGTACCCTCAAATCGGATGATCGCGCGCACACCAGGGAACGCCGAACCGGCGAACGAAGACGCATCACCCAATACCGGCTCTTGACGGCACGCGAGTGTCTCGAACCGGCCTCTCGGCCCCGTCGAGGAGCGACGGAGCGTTCCCCTGCAAGGCGCAATGGAACTACAACACGCGACGCCGGCCGCCGACACGCGACCGCGACGTCGTCCGGCGCACGAAACGGTTCGCACGCTGAAGCCGCGCGCGCCGCACCTTCGGCCCTATCAGATCGAGGCGCAACAGGCGATCCTCGAGCACCGCGCGCGCGGTGTGCGCAGCCAGCTGGTCTCGCTCGCGACCGGTCTCGGCAAGTCGGTCGTGATCGCGACGCTGCCGAAGCTGCTCTCGCTGCGCGCGGGCGACGTCACCGTCGTCGTCGCGCACCGCGACGAGCTGATCGAGCAGCTCGTCGACAAGTTCCACGTCGAGAACCCCAAGGCGGTGATCGGCGTCGAGAAGGCCGAGCGGCGCGCGAGCGAGGATTGCAACATCGTCGTCGCGACGGTGCAGACGCTCGCCGAGAAGCGCCTCGATGACTTCATCGCACGCTTCCGCCGCCGCATCGCGCTGTTCGTGATCGACGAGGCGCACCACGCCGCCGCGCCCTCGTACCGTGCGATCGTCGACGCGGTGCTCGGGCAGCGGCCCGAAGCGATGATCCTCGGCTTCACGGCGACGCCGAATCGCGGCGACGGCGTGCGGCTGGTCGACGTCTTCGAGAAGATCGTCTACACGATGGACGCCCGCAAGGGCATCGACGCCGGCTACCTCGTGCCGGTGAAATCCTACGCGATCGCGACCGGCGTCAACCTCGACGAGGTCGCCTCGCGCGGCGGCGACTTCGTCATCGGACAGCTGGCGCAGGCCGTGAACATCGGCCAGCGCAATGCGCGGATCGTCGCATCGTACAAGCAGAACACGCCCGGCCTCAAAGCACTCGTGTTCACCGCGTCGGTCGAGCACGCGCGTGACGTCGCCGAAGAGTTCGTCGCGAACGACGTGAACGCCGAGTGGGCGTCCGGCGAGACGCCGCGCGACGAGCGCGAGCGCATCGTCCGCGAGTTCCGCGGCGACGGCATCGACGTGCTCGTCAACTGCGGCCTCTACCTCGAAGGCTTCGACGTCCCGTCCGTTCAGGTGATCCTCAACGCGCGGCCGACCAAGTCCACGACGCTCTACACGCAGATCACGGGCCGGGCGCTGCGCCCGCTCGACGAGATCGCGGTCCCGCTCTCGAACACGAACTCCGCGCTCGAGCGGCGCGAGCTGATCGAGAAGTCGTCAAAGCCCGCGGCGATCGTGATCGATCTCGTCGACCAAGCGCACCGCCACCAGCTGGTCACGGTGCCGTCGTTGTACGGCCTCCCGCCGCACATCGACGCTCAGGGCCGCATGACCGCGCAGGTCGCGGACAAATTCGAAGAGCTGCTGCGCCGCGATCCGAAGCGTGCTGCGAAGGTCCGCAGCGCGGACGAGATCGAGACCGCCCTGGTCGAGATCGATGCGTTCAACGGCCCGCGCGAGATCAAGCCGACCTTCCAGCCGATCGATCCCGAGAGCCACTGGCGCCTCGAGATGCCTTCGCAGCGCACGGCGTACGACCGCAAGGGCCGCCCGATTCCCGACTTCCAGCGCAAGTGGGACCAGTGGGTCGCCGAAGCGCGGCGCGTGGCCCCGCACGAAGACGCGGAGCGTTTCGCGAACCGCATGCTCGACGTCAACCCGAAGTCCGTGCGCTGGGAGCGCCGCCGCATCGACGTGAAGCGCGACGCCGACAAGTTCGTCACGCTGTACTCGACCGACGATCTGCCCGAGCGCGTGATCGAGGTCGGGTCCTCGCTCGTCGGCCTGCTCGGAAGCGCGTACCAGCGCGTCGACGAGATGCTCTCGGGTTACGCGCAGGTGCCGGGAAACGTCGCAGCGTCGCGGCCGGCGGCCAACAACGGACACCCTGCGGGCGGCGAGGCGAAGAACGGCGGCGGACGCCGGCGGCGGCGCCGCACGCGCGCGCGCTAGCCGCGTTCAGTGCGCACGACGCTCGCGACGCTCGTCGCGGCCGCGCTGCTCGCGGCGTCCGCATTTGCTCCGGCAACGGCGCACAACGCATGGACCGAGCCGGGCCACCTGCGCATCGGCGCCCTGCGCACGCTCGACAACCTGAACCCGCTGCTGTCGGGACAAGCCGCGACGACCGATCTCGCGCAGTTTCTCTTCAGCGGCTTGATCCGCTTCGACGCGAAGGGTGACCCGGTTCCCGACGCGGCCGTCGCGGTGCCGACGCGCGCGAACGGCGGGATCAGCGCGGACGGCCGAACGATCACCTACCGGCTGCGTCCGGACGTGCGCTTCTCGGACGGGCATCCGCTCACGGCCGACGACGTCGTGTTCACCTGGCAGCAGGACATGAACTCGCGCAACAACGTGCCGTTCCACTTCCCGTACGACCGGGCGCAGAGCGTCGTCGCGAAGGACGCGCGCACGGTCGTCGTGCGCCTGCGCGAGCCGTTCGCTCCGTTCGTGGCGAACTTCTTCCGGTGCGGCGGGCAGGGCGTGATCCTACCGAAGCACCTCCTCGCCGGCAAGGCCGATCTGAACCAGGACCCGTTCAACATCAAGCCGGTCGGCAGCGGGCCGTTCATGGTGCAGCGCTACGACATCAACTCGACGCTCGAGATGGTGCCGAACCCGTACTGGTTCGGCGGCAAGCCCGGGCTGCGGCGCGTCACGTACCGCATCATGCCGAGCGAGAACACGCTCCTCGTCGCGCTGAAGACCCACGAGATCGACTTCTACTTCGGTGCGCCGGAGCAGCAGTACCGCGAGCTCAAGACGCTGCCGGGAACGACCGTGGATGCCACGCCGAGCTCGCAGTTCGAGATGCTCGTGTTCAACGCCGGGCGCGAACCGCTCTCCGACGTGCGCGTGCGGCGCGCGGTCGCCTCCGCGGTCGACTGGAACGCGCATCGCGCGCACGGTGTACCTCGACGTCGACCTGCCGGGCTGGGACGACATCTTCCCGCGCTCGTGGGCGTACACGCCGCTGAGCGACCCGACGCCGTACGACGTCGCGCGCGCACGCGCCGAGCTCGACGCGGCCGGGTGGCGAACCGGCGCCGACGGCATGCGAACGAAGAACGGTAAGCGGCTCGAGCTCGAGCTGGTCACCGTCACCGGCGTGATCGTGCGCCAGAACGCCGAGGTCGCCATCCAGCAGCAGCTGCGTGCGGCCGGCATCGACGTGCAGGTGCACAACGCCCCCGCGAACATGCTGTTCGCTCCGCTCGGCGCGGGCGGGCTGTTCGCGAGCGGGAAGTTCGACCTCGGCATCTACGCGTGGACGAAGAATCCTGACCCCGACGACAGCCAGACCGCCGGACCGCAATACCTTCCGCCGAACGGCGCGAACTACTCGCGGCTCGTCGACGAACCGCTGGGCAAGCTGCAGCACCGCGCCGACGCGACGTACGAGCGCGCCGAGCGCAAGGCGATCTACGCCGCGGTCGAGCGCCGGCTCGGCGAGGTGCTCCCGTATCACGTGCTCGTCTGGCGCGCGAACATCAACGCGTGGAACGACGATCTGCGCGGCGTGGCGCCGACGCAGTCGGTGAGCGATTTCTGGAACGTGGGGACGTGGACCCTATGATCGCCCACGACTCGGACGACGGCGTCTGGATCCGGCGCAGCGACCAGTTGGCGGCGCCCGTCGTCGAGCTCTACGCGCTCGCCGCACCGGAGACGACATCGTCGCTGGGCCTCGCGCAGGCCGACACGCGCACGACGGACCTGCGCCCGGGTTGGCGCGACCGCGCCCGCGAAGCGGCCTTTCGCGCGACGGAATCGCTGCTGGCCGCCGACTCGGCCGAAACCCATCCGCGCGTGCGCGAGGACATCGCGATCATGCTGCGCTCGGTCGACGACCTCGTCACCGCGCTCGAGGTGGCAGACACGCACCTCCTCGTGCTGATCGACGTGCCGCGCATCGCGTTCGCGGGGCTGCGCGTGCTGCTCGACGAGCAGAACGCGCCGGAGCGCAAGCGCATCGCCCTCGCGCGCCTGCGCCAGTACGCCGGGCTCGACGGCGGCGTGCCGCTCGCGCACGCGGCCGAAGCGGAGACGCGTACGCGCCTCGGCGTCCCGAGCCTCACGCCGCCGTACGTCCTCGAAGTGCGTACGTCGCTCGCGCTGAGTCCCGTGCTGCTCGACGGCATCGCGTCGCTCCTCGAGTCCTCGCGACTCGACGGCTGGCGGGAGCCGTTCGCCGCGCTGCGCGAGCAGTGCACCGCGTACGCTGCATTCGTCGAAGCGGAATTGCTGCCGCGCGCGCGCGCCGATCACCGCCTGCCGGCCGAAGTGTACGCGAACCGTCTGCGCGACGTCGGCGTCGACATCCCGGCGGGCGAGCTCTCCCGCACGGCGCGCGATGCGTTCGCAGCGATTCAGGCCGAGATGCAGCAGCTCGCGCCGCGCGTCGCGGCCGAGCGCGGGCTCGCCGAGACCGACTATCGCGACGTGCTGCGCGCGCTCAAGCACGAGCAGATTCGGGGGGACGGCGACGACATCGTCGCGTTCTATCGCCGGCGCCTCGCGGAGATCGAGGACATCGTGCGCCGCGAGAACCTGCTGACACTGCCCTCGCAGCCCGCGCGCATCCGTATCGCGTCGCTCGCGGAGAGCGCCGAGATTCCGGCCGCGCACATGAATCCCGCGCCGCTCGTCAACAATACCGGACAGGTCGGCGAGTTCGTGCTGCCGCTCGACGTGCCGCCGGTGCTCGGCGCGAACGGCACCGAGCGTCCCGACGACTTCACGCACGACGCGGTCTCGTGGACGCTCACGGCGCACGAGGCGCGACCGGGCCACGAGGTGCAGTTCGACCGCATGCTCGAACGCGGACTGTCGCTCGCGCGCGCGGCCTTCGCGTTCAATTCCGTCAACGTCGAGGGCTGGGCGCTCTACGCCGAGGCGGTGCTGCTGCCGCACATGCCGCTCGCGGCGCAGCTCTGCTCGCTGCAGATGCGGCTGCACCGTGCCGCGCGCGCGTTCCTCGATCCCGGACTGCAGGCAGGCACCGTCACGCCCGACGAGGCCGATGCCTTTCTGCGGCGCGAGATCGGCTTCTCCGCGCCGACCGCGCGGAGCGAGGTCGAGCGCTACACCTTCCGGTCACCCGCGCAGGCCGCGTCGTACTTCTACGGCTACACGAAACTGGTCGCGCTGCGGGCGGAAACCGAGGCCGCACTCGGCGACCGCTTCGACGCCTGCGCGTTCCACGATTTCATCCTCGACCAGGGCTTGGTCCCGCCCGACGCGCTGCGCACCGCCGTTCTCGAGCGCTTCGTGAACGGCGGAACCGTGCCCGGCTCCGCATAAACTCACCGGCGTGCCCGCGACGCGCCGTGCCGCCGCCGTATCGATCCGGCGGTCCAGCGGGCCGCTGGAAGCGGCGCGCGCCGCCGCGGAGCGCGGCGAGTACGCGACGGCGCTCCGCCTCCTCGGCGACGCGCGGCCGGAACGTCGCGACGAGCGCGCCGCCGCGACGCTCCTCCAGGCGCGCGCGCTGCTCGCCCTCGACCGGCCGGCGGACGCTGCGGCGCTCCTGAAGCGGTTCAAAGACGTCGAGGGCGCGGAGGAATCGACGCGCGCGACGATGCTGCTGGGCGCCGCGCTGACGCAGACGGGCCGGCGCACGCAGGGCGACGCGCTGCTCGACGAGGCGGCGGCGGCGGCGCGCTCGCTGCCCGAACTCGCCGGCGAGATCGCATACCATCGCGCGCTCAGCCGGTGGAGCGCGTACGCGCTCGACGACGCCGACACGATCGTCGACGAGGCGCTGCCGCGCGCGCGCGGCGCCGACCGCGCGCGGCTGCTGCAGATGCTCGGGTGGATCGACGTGCGCCGCGAGAACTACGCCGCGGCTGCGCGCGCCTTCATCGACGCGCTCGAGGAACTCGACGCCTCGGGCGCGATCGACGTGAAGGGCCGCGCGCGCGCGCTGCACGGGCTCGCGATCATCGCCGCGGAGACCGTCGACCTGCGGCTCGGGCGCACGGTTCGGCGCGCGTACGACGGCACCGCATGGGGCGACGACACGCGAACCGAACACGGCGTGGTCCTCGGATATCTCGCGTGGCTCTCGCTGCTGGAAGGCAACGTCCCGCGCGCGTGGGACGAGTGCCAGCTCGTTCTGACACTCACCGTCGACACGAGCCGCCACGCAGGCGCGCTCGTTGAAGCGGCCGGGATCTCCGGGTTCGTCGGCGACCACTTCGCCGAGCGGCGCTATCTCGCGCTCGCGAGCTCGCTGCTGCTTCGCGGCGATCAGGTCGACCTCGATCTCGAGCAGCGCGTCGCGATGCTGCAGTTCGCCGCCGCCGTACCCGCCGCGGAGCTCGAGGCCGCGAAGACCGTGCTGAACCTCTACGAGCACACGCGCGCGCGCGGGAACGCCACCCTCGCGTTCGAGGGCGATCGCCGCGTCGGCGCGCTCGAGGCGTTCGCGCGCGGAAAAGTGCTCCTCGCGGACGGCTCCGCGCGCGAGGGGATCGCGGAAATGGTGCGCGCGCTCGACCTCTGGACGCGGTTCGGCTATCGCTTGCGCGCGGCGCTCGCGGCGAACGCGCTGCGCTGGGCGACCGGAGAGCGACGGTACGCCGAACGAGCGCTCGACGCCCTGCGTTCGGCCCCGGCCGCGTGGATGCGCGAGCCGCTCGTCCGCCGGACGACCGACGACGATCCGCTCGCGCAGCTCACGCCCGCAGAGCGGCGCGTGTTGAAGGAGCTGTGCGCGGGGAAGCGCTCGCGCGAGATCGCGGCCGGCTTCGGGCGCAGCTTCAACACGATCAACAACCACACGCGGCGCATCTTCTCGGTGTTCGGGGTGCGGAGCCGCGCGGCACTCGTGGCGAAGTGCGCGCGGCTCGGCATCCTCGACGACGTCCGCACGACGCCGTAGGCGTTTAGCCGCCGGGCGGCCCGCCGCCGCTGTAGGGATCGCTGCACTGCGTTTGCGTGCAGTCCTGCGTGGTCACGGTCGGCCCGTGGCCGCCGTGCGACGTCAGCGCGCCGAACGACAGCGCGGCTGCGAGCGCCGCAGCGACGAGGAGATGGATCATCGAGAAACCTCCCGAGCGAGCCGCGCGCAAGACGCGCGCGTCGCCGGGAAATCCCTCGAAGAACAGGGGTCGCTAGCCGAAAAGCGGTGCTTCGGAAGAAAGTTGGCCGTTCAGGAACGTTCGGGCCGTTACACCGCGCGCGAGGCGTAGAAGCGGAGATCGACGCGAGCCGACGTCCCGTCGACGGTGAGGATCGCGTACGAGTACAGCGGGTTGAGTCGTTTGTCGGTGGGCGAGCCCGGATTCGCGACGACGACGCGCCCCTCGCGCCGCACGCCGGGCCGGTGGCTGTGCCCGAACAGGATGACGTCGACCTCGTCCGGAGCGAACGCGTCGATCGCGCGCGAGCGCGTCGTCCCGCGCTTGCCGTCGCCGTGGACCATGGCGATGCGCACGTCCTCGACGCGCACGATCTTCCGCCGCCCGAACCGCGCACGGATCTCCTCGCCGTCGTTGTTGCCGGCAACCGCGTCGAACGGCGCGATCGCCTCGAACAGCGGCACTACGAGCGGATCGGTGAAGTCACCGAGGTGCAGGATGCGAGAGACGCCCGCGCGCCGCAGGCCGCGTTCGAGCGCGCGCGGCAGCGCGCGCCCGAATCGCGGAAGATGCGTGTCGCTGACGACGCCGACGCGGGTCATGCGCCTATCGTGCCCGCTCCGCGGCGCGCGGCAGCGGCTCGTCGTCGAGCGCGACGGCGAGCACCGTGACGGCCTTCGCGAGCGCGTAGACGTTCGCCGCGAGCCGGCGTCGCAGTCCGACGGACGGCGCAGGCCGTCCGCGGATGCGCGCGACGGCGCGCTGCCGCTCGCTGACCAGCACGGCGAGAACCTGCTGGGAGTACAACACGAAAAAACCTCCGGGATGCGGAGGCTTCATCAAGCGCAGAGACGTTCGCCGAAACGTCAGATCAACGCGATGCAACCTCCAGAGAAACGAAAACCGAACGCGCGACGAGCGAAGCCGTTCGCGAGAACATCGAGGGAATGAGCTGCGGTCGATTCATGCGCGTCCTCCTTCCTTTCACACGCATGCACGCGTGCGTTGAGCGACTTTATCACGCCTTCACAACGAAAGTCAACACCGCCGCGTAGTCGCGTGGTGAAGATCCAAAGGATCGTGCCACCGTTGCTCCCACTTCATGCGAACGAGACGCGAAGCGCAACCCAAACGTCGACCATGTCGCGGTGGGCGGCGCACGGTATCCCTGCGGGGCCTCGCGGAGCCGCTGCGCCAGGAGTGGCGCAGCGCGGGGAGCCGGAGCCCGACGGCGCGCCAGGGATGGCGCGACGTGGGGCGTCCTCGCAGGATACCGTGCGCCGCCCGCCGCGACTACGGCACAAGGAGGACGAAGCGCAGCCGCCTCAGTGAGCCGCCCATCCGCCATCGATGGAGACGGGCGCGCCCGTGATCGACACCGCGAAGTCGCTGCACAAAAAGGCGCATAGGGCGCCGACTTCGGAAGGCTCGATGAAGCGCTTCGAGGGCATCGCGTCGAGGAACGCGCGCGAGAGGGCCTCTTCTTCGGTGATGCCGCCGCCGTAGGATTGGACGAGCCCCGGCGCCTGATTGCGCACGAGATCCGTCATCACGGCACCCGGGCAGATGGCGTTGGCCGTGATGTTGTTCGGCGCGCCCTCGATCGCGAGCACTTTCGTCATGCCGACGACGCCGTGCTTCGCGGCGCAGTACGCGATCTTGAAGGGCGAGCCGATGAGGCCCTGGACACTTGCGATGTTCACGATGCGCCCGCGACCGCGCGCCACCAGGTGCGGCCACGCGGCCTTCGAGGCGTGGAAGACGCTGTCGAAGTCGATCGCGCGCACGTCGGCGAACTTCGTTTCGGGAAAGTCGGCGACGGGCGAGACGAACTGCACGCCGGCATTGTTCACGACGTGATCGAGCATGCCGAAGTCGGCAGCCGCACGGTCGACGGCCGATCGGATCGCGGCGGGATCGCGCACGTCGCACGCGTACGCGCGCGTGCGAACGCCGTGCGCGGACGCGATCTCGCGCGCGGTCGTCGCGGCGCCGGCTTCGTCGACATCGACGAGCGCGATGTGCGAGCCCGCCTGCGCGAGCGCTTCGGCGCACGCGCGCCCGATGCCGCGGGCCGCGCCCGTCACGAAGCTGACCCGGTCCGTAAGATCGATCGCAAGCAAGGTCGTCGTTCCTCCCGCGACGGACATTGTGCTGTGGGAACCTTGCTCCTCTCCGGCGTCGCGCGATCGTTCGGCGATGTCGCGGCCGTGCGCGACGTGTCGTTCAGCGTTCCCGCCGGCACCACGTTCGGTCTGCTCGGGCCGAACGGCGCCGGCAAGACGACGACGATGCGCATGATCCTCGGCATCTTGATCCCGGACCGCGGCACGGTGACGTGGGACGGCGCGTCGATCGATCTCGCGACGCGGCGGCGGTTCGGCTATCTGCCGGAAGAGCGCGGACTGTACGGCAAGCTCAAGGTGCGCGAGCAGATCGCGTACTTTGGGCGCCTGCACGGCGTGGCACCGCCGAACGACGAGCGCCGCGCCGACGCGTGGATCGAGCGTCTCGGATTGCAGGAGTACGCGTCGCGTCCCTGCGCCGAGCTCTCGAAAGGAAATCAGCAGAAGGTGCAAGTCGCATGCGCGGCGCTGCACGAGCCGGAGCTGCTCGTCCTCGACGAGCCGTTCTCCGGCCTGGATCCCGTGAACGCAGAGACGCTGCTTCACGCACTGCGCGAGCTGCGCGCTGCCGGCGCCACGCTGATCCTCTCGTCGCACCAGATGTGGCAGCTCGAGGACCTGTGCGAGTCGTTCTGCGTCATCGCGGGCGGAACGGTCCGAGCCGCGGGGACGCTCGAGCAGCTACGCGCCTCGTGGCCGACGCGCATCGTCGAGGTCGAGCCGCCGTCACCGCGGCTGCGCGAGGTCCTCGATGCGACGCCGGATGCGCGCGCGCTGCCGCAAGCGGACCGGCCCGCGCTCGCGTACGAGGTCCCCGCGAACGCCGACACGGCGGCGCTGCTGCGCCGACTCGTCGGCGCCGGTGACGTGACGCGGTTCGAGCGCGTCGAGCCGAGCCTGCGCGACATCTACCTGCGCGCCATCGGAGCCGCGGCGTGAGCACGCTCGGCGTCATTTTCAGCGCGGAGTTCGTGCGGCGCATGCGCTCGCGCGCGTACATCGCCGGCTCGGTGATCGGCGCGCTCAGCATCGTCGCGCTGACCGTGCTGCCGACGATCCTCGCGAGCGTGATGACGGGCTCGTCGCGGCGCGTCGTCCTCGCCGCGCCGCCGGCGCTCGCGGCGGCCGCGAAGCAGGCGCTCGCGAACGACTACGAGGTCACCGCGGTCGTTCCAGCGTTGCGGGGAACGCCTTCCGCGGCATTCCTCGACGGTCGCGGCAGGGCGTCGGCGCTCGTTGCCGTCGCATCGGAACGGGGCGGATTACGCGTCGACGCGTACGTGCGCGACCCGTCGCTCGTGCGCGAGTCGCTCGCGCGCGATCTCGGTCACCTGCAGCTCGCGCTCGCGCTCGGCGTGCCCGCATCGCGCGTCACCGCCGACGCACTGGTCCACGTCGACGTGCACGACATCTCGGGGCGCTTTGCCGATACGAGCGCGGCCGACGCCGCGAAAGGCGTCGCGTACCTTTTCGTCATCCTGCTGTATCTCGCGATCCTTCTCAACGCGCAGGCGATCATGACCTCGGTCGCCGAGGAGAAAACGAGCCGCATCGCCGAGTTGCTCGTCGCGATGCTGGATCCGGCGCAGCTGCTCGCCGCGAAGATCCTCGCTGCGGCGGCGACGTCGTTCATCCAGCTCGCCGTCTGGCTCGTGGTCGGCCTCGGGTCCGGGCGCATCGTCGCCGCGCTCGCGCCGCAGATGGCGAGCGGCGGCGTCGCGCCCTCGACGACGACGCTGCTCGGCAAGGTCGATGTGGCGCCGGCCGAGATCCTCGCACTCGTCGCGTTCTTCATCGTCGGCTTCGCGCAGTACGGCGTCCTGTACGCGGCCGCCGCGTCGCTGATCAACCGCACGGAGGACCTCGGCAGCGTCGCGGGCCCTCTGGTCGTGCCGGTCGTGTTCGCGTTCGTGCTCGCGATCGTCGGACTCGGGGTGCCGAACAGTCCGGCCGTCGTCGCGACGTCGATGATCCCCCTGCTCTCGCCGTTCGTCATGTTCACGCGCATCGCGACGTCGGCGGTGCCGGCATGGCAGGTCGTGCTGTCGTTCGCGCTCGACGTCGCCGCAGCGGTGCTGTTCGCATGGCTCGCGGGAAAAATCTACCGCGTCGGCTTGCTGCTGTACGGGCGCCCGCCGTCGCTGCGCCAAGTGATCGCGACCCTACGCGCGTAGCAGGCGGCTGGAAAACGAACGGCTAGCTGCAGCTCCCCGTCATCGCGAGCGCACCCGTGTCGTACGATGTGATCGGCGACGGCGGCGACGGCGCGGACGGGATCCGTTTGCGGCATCGTCGAGTGCTCGAACGCGGCGTGCAGCTCGGTGAAGCACCCGATCAGCGAGCTCATGTCGGGCGATGCGAAGCCCGTGAGCGTGGCGGAGCGCTGCTGGTGAGCGCCGAGCAGCCCCTGCAGCGCGGTCGGCGCGTCGCTCGCGGTGCTCACCGAGACTTGCGCCGAACCGAGGAGCATCGGCGAGCTCATTCCCGCGCCTGCCGCCACAGTGTGCGCGCACGTCGTCGATGCCGTCGTCGATCCCGACGAAGGCTGCCAGAACGGCAGCGTGCCCGTCGCCGGCGACGCCAGCGGTGCGCCGTCGGCGATCAGCGTCGGCGGGGGCGTCGCGCACGAGGCCGACAGCGGCGAACCGGCCGCGGCATTGTACGCTGCGTAGAGGCTGTACTGCTGGTACGGGTTGATCTCCGCGGACACCATCCCGCCGTAGCGCGCGAGGAGCTGCACGCGCTCGCCCAGCACGCCCGTCTGCAGCGCCCAGATGACGCCGAACATCGCGACCAGGAACAGCGGCAGCGCGATCGCGGTCTCGATCAGTGCTTGACCGCGCGAGCCGCGCGTCATGATGCTTTGCACGGGATCGTCCCCATGTTGAGCGCGCCGCTGTACGGCTTGATCGGGATCGCGTTCCACCAGCCGGTGACCGCCGAGAACTCGGGGCCGTTGACGTTCTCGGCGTACGCGTCGAATTTCGGAAACGCCTTGGCGGGGTTGCCGCCGAAGTTCACCGCGAACCAGTTCCAGCCGTTCGGCCCGCTCCCGCTCGTGCCGGTGCCGGCGTAGTTCTCGATCGGCTGGAACGCGGCGCCCGTCTTCGGGTTGACGAGATAACCGGGCTGGATCCACTCCTGCGTGACCATCGCCGACGTCGCCGCGGCGCGCCCGATCGCGGTGAACGTCGGCGCCTGGAAGCCGAGAAACGACGGCACGATCGGCGCGACCCTCGCACACACGACGATCTCGATCTGAGCCGGCGTGTAGTCTTGCTTGACGACGGCAGGATACCCGGGATTGTTGATGACCCACGCGCCGCCGTCTTGCTCGACGTCGTTCACCGCGCTCGCGCGCGGCTCGACGTTGACGACGGTGTACGTGAACCCGCAGTCGCCGCCGTTCGGATGCCCGCAGTTCGCCTGGAGCTGGGTGATCAGCGCCTGCGCGTCGCCCGCAGCCTGCGTGAACGTGTATTGCGAGGTGCGGTTGACGAGCTGCACGTCCTGCGTGTACCGCTTGACCGCGCGCATGTACTCATTGCGCAGGTTGGCGAAAGCCGTCGCGCAGTTGGGCTGACAGCCGGGATCGTTGTACGCGGCCGCCTGCATGCCGTAGAGCAGGGCCCGGATGCGCCACTCCTCGACCCCTGCGGCGTAGACGAGCGAGAGCTGCTCATTCCACGTTTGCGTCTGCCCGGAGAGCGCTGCCGCCGCCGCGGCGTCCGCGGCGTTCTGCGCGCGCACCTGCCACCGCAGCACCTCGCCGTACTGCATCGCCGCGAACCCGAGGATCAACGCGGCGGCGATGCCGACCGACCAGATCGGCAGCGTCTGACCGCGCGACGCACGCGTCAGGAACATCCGGGTTGCACCGCCCCGAGCGGATTCAGCGGGTACGAGCCGATCGCCGTCGTTCCGATCATGTAACCGGGCGGCATCGCGATGTCCCAGCTGTTGACCGTCGCGACGCACGGGTCGCTCGCCGCGAGGTCGGTGCCGTCGCCCGCGCCGGCGGGCCAGGCCATAGCGTTGATGCGCTGCGCGATCGTCGCGTACACTTGCTGGTGCAGCGACATCGCCGCGTACACGCCGCCCGGTGCGATCCCGTTCGACGAGGAGGACCAGTTGCTGCCGTCCAGGTACTCGGCGAAGCCGGCAGCCCACAGCGGCGTGTTCGCGCTGCAGCCGCTGTTGTTGGACGGCTGACAGTGATACAGGAAGCGGAAGCCGATATGGTACGGCGGCGCGTTGCCGTCGTCGGAGAAGTAGCCCTTCGAGTTCGAGAAGTCCGCCGACGAGTTGAACGGGTCACCGAACAGGTCGAAGCCGACGCCCGACACCATCATGTTCGCTTCGATGAACGCGCTCGAGAGGTTCGCCGTGGGCAGCACCATGCCGAGTCCGACGTTGTTCGTCGTCACGGTGGCTTGATTGTGCGTCGGCCGCACGACCTGCGCTCCGCCGTGGCGATTGGACTGCGCGGCGACGTTGTAGTCGACGTCGACGCTCGTCTGATCGGGCTCCGTCTCCTGCACGCTGACGCTGCCGTTCTGCGCCACCATCGGGAAGGGGCCGGCGATCGCCGCGTTCGGATCGTTGCCGAGCACGGAGGCGTGCGCGGCGACGTACGCCGCGCCGTCACCGCCGAGCTGCATCAAACCGATCACGCCGAGCTCGAACGTGCCGAACAGAAGAGTCAGCACGACGCCGAGCACGACCGCCGTTTCGGGGATCGCCGCTCCCCGGGACGGCTTCACGACCCGCTCTGCGCCTGCGAAAGGGCGTTCGAGACGGTGTTGAGCGTCGCGGACACGGCGCCGTACACGAGTTGCAGTCCCGCGATCGCGACGAGCGAGATCAGCGAGACGACCAGCGCGTACTCCGTCAGCGTCGCGCCGGACTCGTCCCGCAGCATCGCAGCCAAAGCGCTCATCGCGTGATCACCTCAGGGGTCATGACGAACACGACATCGGTTTCCGCCTTCTGATAGGCCGTCGAGCGGAAAAGCCGGCCGAGGATCGGCAGATCGCCGAGTCCCGGGATCTTGTTGACCGTCCGCGTCTCCTGACGGCGCAGCAGCCCGGCCATGACGATGCTCTCGCCGGATTTCGTCACGACGTCGGTCGTGATGCGGCTCGTCTTGAATGCGGGCAGGATGATGCCGCTCGCGACCGTGCCGTCCGCGAAGTCGAGATCGCTGACCTCGGGCGTGATCTTCGACTCGACGGAACCGTCGGGCATGATCGTCGGCGTCACGTTGAGCCGCACGCCGTACTCGTGGAACTGCACGTTGACCTGACCGAGCCCCGCCGACACGACGTACGGAATCTCGCCGCCGACCAGGAAGTTCGCCTGCGCGCCCGGCATCGCGACGAGGTCGGGCGACGACAGCACGCGGACGTTGCCGTTACGGATCAGCGCGTCGAGCGTCGGCGCGAGGAACGCCGCGCGGATGAAGCGGCCGCCGATGATGTTCAGCGCCTGCGAGGTCGCCTGGCTCGGCACGGTGTTGCCGGTCGCGGCGGTCGGTCCGGGGTTGTCGAAGATCGGAAAGAGCGGGTCGCCGTAGGTGACGTTGCCGCTCGGGTCGACGGCCGCGCTCTGGAGGCGGACGCCGAGCTGCGACATCGCGGTCTTGTCGACCTCGAGCACGTACACGTGCGTGTCGATCTGTTGCTGCACGTCGAGCTGCAGGCGGTCGATGAGCTTGCCGTCGGCCGCGAGGTTCGCGCCCGCGAGCGCGCGGACGCGCTGCAGGACGGCCTCGGCGGCGGCGCGGTCGCGCACGCGGCCGCTCACCATCACGTTTCCTTTGCTGTCGTAGTCGACGCGCACGTCGCGCGCCGAAGCGTCCCGGGCGAGCTCGTTCTGCAGCGCCCCGAGCGGATGCGAGACCGTGACCGCGTCGACGATGTCGTACTTCTGGTTCTTCGCGTACAGCGCGAAGCGGCCGAGGATCGCGGAGATGCGATTCGCCTGGAGCTGATCTCCGACGTCGCCGCGCACGACCAGCGCCCGGCCGATCGGCTCGACCTGCACGCCCGGCTCGTTGATCGTGCCGCGCAGCATCGTGGCGAGATCGTCCATGGTCTGCTCGCTGACGGTCACGTCGTACTCGCGCCGGCCGGAGTTCGTCCACACGAGCACGGTCGTGTGACCGGGCGCCTTCGCGTTGACGATGACCTGCTGCGTGCCGACGGGAACGACGCCCGCGATGCGGCCGTCGCCTACCGCTACACGCGTGAGGCCCGGCGCGTCGATGGTCGTCGAGCGCCCGGAGGGGAGCGAGATCGACGCGATCGGCTGCGCGAACGCCGGAACGGCGACCGCGATCGTCGCGACGACCGACATGAACGTACTCAGCGGTTTCATCCGCGTTCGTTCTGCCCGCGCGCTCCGCGTTAACGCGTCGACATCCCGTCAACGCCGCGTAAAAGTTCTCACGTTCACGCGAGTCCAAGGTCCTAAGGGCGGTATGACCCCGGCGTGACTCTCTCGATGCGGCGTCTCTCCGCGCCAGCAATGGTTGCGGCGGCGCTCCTCGCCACTCCGGCTACCGCCCACACCGGAACCCCGCTCATGCGGGTGGCCGAGACGGCGGGCTACGTGTATTCGTGGTCGACGTCCGCATCGGAGGTCACGCTCTCGCGCCCCGGTCTCACGGTCGTTCTCCGCCCCGGAACCCGCCGGTACGAAGTCAACGAACGCGTGGAGTACGCCAGCGAGCCGCCCGTCTACGCGAACGGTGATCTCATCGTTCCCGCGGACGTGGCGAACGAACTGCGTATGCTCGCCGGACGCAACGCGGATGTGCGCGCCATGGAGGGCGCGCGCACCGGATCCGTCATCAGGCCCGTAGCGGCGACGGCGAGCGGAACGCTCACCGTCAGCGCGCGCGCGATGACGGGTCGCGAGGCGATCGCGATCGACGGGACGGCACCCGCTTCCGTGCCCGTGACCCTCACGCTCGTCGGTTCGATCTCTCGCGATATCCCGGACGTGCTGGTGCGGCGGATCACCTTGGTGACCGACGGCACGACGTTCCATGCGACGGTCCCCGTCGCACCGGCGATGCCCCGCGGCAGCCACGTCACCATCACGGCGACGTCGCTGCCGGGCATCGCCCCGGTGTCGGCAAGCGTCCTCATCGACGCTCCCAATCCGGCCCTCGACTCGAAGTTCGACCATCTCCCCAAAGACCCGATCCACGCTGAAAACTAGACTGAGAAGGAGCTCCTCGTGACCAACGCATTTCTGAACATGATCAAGGACGACGAAGGCGCGACGCTCGTCGAGTACGGACTCGTCGTCTCGCTGATCGCCGTTGCGGCCATCGTCGCGATCACCGCGCTCGGCACGCAGGTCAGCGCGACGTTCACCAACATCGCGAACAAGATCAACCCGAACGGTTAACATGACGCCGTTCGTCCCGATCCTCGCCGCGGCCGCGGGCGCGGCTGCGGCGAGCGATATCCGTATGCGCCGAGTTCCGAACGCGCTGACCGGCGCGCTCGCGATCGCGGGCGTGGCGGTATCCGGGGCGACGGGCGGAGTGACCGGCGCGGGCACGGCGCTCGCGATCCTTGCCCTTCTCCTCGCGGTCGGCACGTTCGCCTACGCGCGCGGATGGTTCGGCGGGGGCGACATCAAGCTGCTCGCGGCAGGATGCTGCGGGCTGGCCCCGGCGCTGGCCGTCGACTTTCTGCTCTACACGGCCTTGTGCGGCGGACTGCTCTCGCTGTACTCGCTGGCGGCGTCGCAACGGATGGCGGCGGCGCTCATCACTCGGCAACTGCCGCAAACCGGCGCACGGCTTCCCTATGCCGTCGCGGCGGCCGGCGGTGCGCTCTTCTTGTGGGTGGCAATCCTATGTCCCGCGTTCTTGCTCGTCCGTTAGATACGCGCACCATCGCGCTCTCGGTCGCCGGGCTCCTGGCGGTCGGAACGGGCGTTCTCACGTACAACTACCTGGCCTCGGTCTCGCACGCGAACGCACCCGCGACGCGGCGGACGATCCTGGTCGCGTCGCGCCCCATTCCGGCGCACGCGATCCTGACCGCCGACATGCTGGCGCCCGCGTCCCGTCCCGCCGACGCGGTGGATCCGGACGTGCTCGTCGTCCCCGCGAACGCCATCGGCGCGCAGGCGGTGAACGACATCCCGGCCGGCAGCCAGCTCACCGCCTCGAAGCTCGTCCGCGCGGCGGCGGTCGGGCTCCCGGGGAAGGTGCACGTCGGCATGCGCGCGGTCTCGATCTCGCTCGATCGCGTCAAGGGCGTCTCGAACCTGATTCGCGCCGGCGACCGCGTCGATGTGATCGCCGCGACGCAGCCGCGCCAGAACGAAGCTCCCAAGGCAGTCACGATCATCCGCGGCGCGCTCGTGCTCTCGGTCGGCACGATGACGGACGCCACCGCGACGCCGGCGCCCGACGCGATCGGCGGGACGCAGTCGCAGTTCATGACGGCGACCCTCGAAGTCGATCCGAAGCAAGCCGACCTGCTGACGCTGGCCGACGTGAACACGGTGCTGCGCCTGGCGCTCCGTTCGCCGAAAGAGAATCCCCGGAGCCGCCCCGCCGAGCACCTCGTGCTGACCGGCAGCCAAATGGCCGCGCGTCCGGCGCCGTTCGTGCCGGCTCCCGCGCAGGCGCTCATGCCGCGTCCCGCCCAGCCCGCGACGCCGAAGCCGCGACCGGCCTCCGGGGTCGCCGTCATCGACGGCGACCGCGTGGTCAACCCCGGCGCGACGAAGTAGCCATGAAGGGAACGATCGCCGTCGTCGTCGGCGCCAAAGGCGGCGTCGGCTCGACCACCTTGTGCGTCGAGCTCGTGCGCGTGCTCCGCGAGACCACGGCGTGCGGCCTCGTCGACGCGGACTTCAGCGGGCGGCGCTGCGTGGCCGTCCTGACCGACACCGTGCGCGCGTTCGACGCCGGGCGCGTCGGCGGCAACATCGCGTCCGCGACGATCCTGAACGACGTCGCCGGCATCGAGTTCACGGCGTCGATCGACGGCGCGTTCACGCTCATGCCCGATCACGTCGCCGGCATTCTGGGTGATCTGCGCGACACGACGGAGCTCGTGCTCGTCGACTCGCCGCAACCGTACGCCGCCGCCGTCCGGCCGTTCGTCGTGAACGCCGCGCACTTCATGGTCGTCGTCGAGCCGACGCTGCTCGGCGTCACCAGCGCGCGCGCCGTCCAGACGGAGCTCGCGCGCTTCGGCATCCCCGCCTCACGGGTCTACCTCGTGCTCAACCAGCGCGACGCGCGTGCCGCGGTGCGTCCGGAGGAAGTCGAGCGCGCACTCGGCTCCCGGCTGCTCGGCAACATTCCCCCCATCGGCGATCGCCGGTATTCGAAGGCGATCGAGGCGCTCGCGTCCGCGATCGTCGCGCTGCCGGTACCCGAGGACATCGAGCCGCTCAAGCCGTCCGCGAAGACGCCGCTCGGCGACCGCCGGGCGAGCAACCGCCGCCCCAAGGGCGACGCGAAGCCGGAAGACGTCGCATCCGGCGCCGCGAGCGACGCCCACATCGTCGCCACCGTCGAGCGCACCGCGCGCGAGTTGCTCAAGACCGAGATCCACGAAGCGCTGGCGCAGCGCCTCGACGTGGTCGCGGCCAGCGCCGCCCTGGACGAGCCGCAGAAGATCGCCGAGCTGCGCGCGCAGATCGACGCGCTGGTCAGTGAGATCCTCGGCACGTATCCCGCGGTGTTCTCCGCGGAAGAGCTCGCGCGCATCCGCCAGGAGATCATCGACGAGGCGCTCGGCTACGGTCCGCTGGAAGACCTGCTCGCGCAGTCGGACGTCACCGAGATCATGGTCAACGGCCCGAACCGCGTGTTCGTCGAGCGCTCCGGCAAGATCGAGACGACGAACAAGCGGTTCGCCGACGACAAGCAGCTGCGCATCGTCATCGAGCGCATGATCGCGCCCCTCGGCCGCCGCATCGACGAATCGGTGCCGATGGTCGACGCGCGCCTGCCGGACGGCTCGCGCATCAATGCGATCATCGAGCCGCTCTCGCTCGACGGCCCGACGCTCACGATCCGCCGCTTCGGCAAGCACCGTCTCAAGCCCGACGACCTGATCAACATGGGCGCAATCGACGGGCCGATGCTGGACTTTCTGCGCGCGTGCGTCGAGGCGCGCCTCAACCTCGTCATCTGCGGCGGCACCGGCTCCGGCAAGACGACGTTCCTCAACATCCTCTCTTCGTTCATCCCGGAAGGCGAGCGCATCGTAACGATCGAGGACGCCGCAGAGCTCCGCCTCAACCAGTCGCACATCGTGCGCCTCGAAGGCCGCCCGCCGAACCTGCAGGGCGCCGGCGAGGTTCGCATCCGCGAACTGGTGCGCAACGCGCTGCGCATGCGGCCCGACCGCATCATCGTCGGCGAGTGCCGCGGTGCCGAGGCGCTCGACATGCTGCAGGCGATGAACACCGGCCACGACGGATCGCTCACGACGATCCACGCGAACAGCGCGCGCGACGCCATCTCCCGCATCGAGACGATGGTGATGATGGCCGGCTTCGAGCTGCCGATTCGCGCGATCCGCGATCAGATCTCGAGCGCGGTCGACATCATCGTGCACATCTCGCGCATGCGCGACGGCAGCCGCAAGGTCGTCGGGATCAGCGAAATCGCCGGCCTCGAGGGCGAGGTCGTGACGATGCAGGAGATCATCCGCTACAAGCAGCGCGGCCTCGACAAGAACAACAAGGTCGTCGGCGCGTTCGAGTTCACCGGCGTGCAGCCGGAGTGCCTCAGCCGCTTCTCCGAGTTCGGCGTGTCGTTCGACATCCGTTCGTTCAGCGAGATGGGCGGCGGGCCGCCGCAGCGAGCGATGGCCGCATGGTGAACGTGCTTCCGTTCGCGATCGTGCTGGGCGTCGTCGGTGCGATGGGCATCGTCGTCGCCTCGTTCTGGCAGCGCATCACCGCGCCGCTGCGCCCGCACATCGAGCAGTACCGCCTTGCCCTCGAGCAGGCCGACGTGAAGGTGCGAGGCGAGGAGATCATGCTCGGCATCCTCGGCGCCGGCATCGCGCTGTGGGTGATGCTGCTCACGCTCCTGCACCTGAACATCCTGTGGGGCGCCGCGGCGTTCCCGATCTCGCTCACCATCGCCGCGTACGGCACCGACGCGCTGATCGCGCACAAACGCCGCAAGCGCTTCGCGAAGTTCGCGGACCAGCTCGAGCTCGTGCTGCGCCTGATGGCGAGCGGCTTGCGTGCCGGCCTCGGCCTGCGCCAGGCGCTCGTGCTCGTGATGGACGAGCTCGACGACCCCGCGCGCACGGAGTTCATGCGCGTCCTCGGTCAGGCGAACATCGGCCAGAGCGTGTACGACGCTCTCGACAGCCTCGCGAAGCGCATGCCGAGCGACGAGTGCTCGATGATGGTGCGCGCGATCCGCGTCCAGTCGCAGACGGGCGGAAACCTCGCCAAAGTCCTCGAGCACCTCGCGCACACGATCAAGGAGCGCCGCCGCGTCTACCGCAAGATGCGCGCGCTCACGGCCGAAGGCCGCATGACCGCGTGGGTGATCGCGCTGCTGCCGGTGGTCGTCGGCGTGCTGATCGTCGGCCTGAATCCGACGATGCGTCACGCCTTGATCTTCACGAACCTCGGGCACCTCGTCCTGGTGTTCGTCGCCCTCCTCGAGGGTGCCGGAATCATGATGCTGCGCAAGATGATGAAGTTCGAGGTCTGAATGCTCTTCGCGGTCATGGCCGCCGCCGTCTCAGCGGCGATCCTCGGCTACCTCATGGTGACGGTGCTCGTGCACCGCTCGGCGGTCGAGCGCACCGTGGCGCAGCTCGATCGCGCGGGCGTCGAAGCCGATCGCAAGGCCGAGCTGGGCGTGTTCGCGCGCTTCTTCGACGAGCGCGGGCGCACGAATCTCGAGCGCCGTCTGATCCAAGCCGGCTGGTACGGCCTCGCGCCGGGGCGCTTCATGATGCGCAGCGTCGTCGCGTCGTTTTCCGGCCTGATCGCCGGGCTGGTCGTGCTGCTGCTGTTGCACCACCACGAGCTGTGGCTGTTCGTTCTCCCGGTGATGCTCTCGCTCGCGGGCGCGATCTTGCCGACCTCGATGCTCGACGGCGCGATCGCCGAGCGCAAGAAGCGCATCCGCAACGCGCTGCCGGATTTCCTCGACCTCGTGTCGACGACGGTCGAGGCGGGCATCGCGCTCAACGGCGCGATCGCCGCCGCGGTCGAGGCCGTGCACGGCCCGTTCCGCGACGAGCTGCTCTCGGCGCTCTCCGACATCCGCGTCGGCCGCTCGCGCGCGGAAGCGCTGGCGGCGATGGCGGCACGCTGCGACGTCACCGAGCTGACCACGACCGTCACCGCGATCGTGCAGGCGGAGAAGCTCGGCGGCGACATCTCGGGCATTCTCGATCAGCTCGCCAACGATGCGCGCGACCAGCGCATGACGCGCGCCGAGGAGCTCGCGGCGCAGCTCCCCGTCAAGATGACGTTCCCGATGGCGCTCTGCATGCTGCCGGCACTCTTCGTGATGATCTTCGGCGCGGTCGCCGCGCAGCTGATCAACAAATGAATCCGCACGCGCTTCCCGGCGCGCTGCTGTTCGCGTGCGCCGCGATCGCCGGAATCATCGCGGCGGCCGCGCTGTGCGGCCGCGTGAAGGCCTACGACGACGGGCCCGAGCTCGGCTCGCCGCCGATTCTCGCGCTCGTCGCGGGCGCCGCGCTGATCGGCGCGATCGCCGGCGCGCACGCCGGGCCGCACCCCGACGCGGGCCGCCTCGGGCTCGTCGCGATCGTGGCGGGCGCGTTCGTCGCGGCGTGGTATTGCGACGTCGCGCGCGGCGTCATCCCCGACGTCTTCTCGATCGGACCGCTCGCCGTCATCGTGGTACTCGCGCTCCTGTGGCACGAGCCGCGCATGCTCGTCTCCGCGCTGATCGTCGTCCGTGCCGTTCGCGTTCGCCGCGTACCTCTCGCGCGGCCGCGGCATGGGCTGGGGCGACGTCAAGCTCGCCGCCGTCGCCGGCGCGATGCTCGGCGCGTCGAACGCGCTGCTCGCGCTCGCGCTGGCCGCGTTCGCCGCGGCGGTCGCCGCTCGGCTCCAGAAGCGCACGCTCGTCATCGACGGCCGCGGCGCCGCGGCGGCGACGCTCGCGCGTCCCGTCGCCTTCGCACCGTATCTGATCGGAGCCACGGCGCTCTTCACGGCCTTCGCGGCGCTATGACCATGTGGCTCGTGCGGAACGCGACGACGGGTCGCGTTCTCGCTTGGCGCGTGCGCCGCGCCGACGGCTGGTTCGAGCGCGCCGTCGGCTTTCTGCCGCGCACGCGAATCGCGCCCGAAGAAGGCTTATGGTTCGAGCGCTGTCACGCGGTGCACACGCTCGGGATGCGCGTGCCGATCGACATGGTCTTCCTCGACAAGGAGAACCGCGTCGTGAGGATCGAGCCGAACGTGCTGCCGCACAAGCTGATGGTCACGGCGAAACACGCGCACACCGTCGCCGAGTTCGGCCCAGGCTTCGTCGCGGCGAACCCGCTCAACGTCGGTGACCGGTTGGAGATCGAGCCGGTCTCCTAGCCACTGGTCCTAGTCGAGGCTCTCCGACCGGCCGCGAAGAGGGAGGGAACTATGAATGCAGGCTGCGGTGCCTGCACGGCATGTGTTCGACGTACGGTGTTATATCGATGCGCCGATGGCGTCGGTGGCGACGCGGCCCACGTTGGACCGATGCGACGGTGCTGTGGTTCGCGATGTTGAACCGCGTTCCACAGGTGCGATGCTGCTGTCCAGCACCGTGATTGGTGTAGTGCCGGTTCGTTCAATCTGCAAACGGCAGGAGGAACCGGCGTTTGAAATCATTCACTTCTCGCGCTGATTCACCGCGAACGTTCGCCGCCAGGGATTCCATTCATGCGAGTGTCGCCAACGGATGCGCTCGCATCGTGCCTGCGTCGCGGGGGCGGCACGCTGCTGCGGCGGGCACTGTGAACGAGCGAAGGCCCGGAGGGCCGTGAGCGACGTGAAGACGTAGCGACCGGAGCGCACGATGCGCGGAGGGAGCGTGCCCGCCGCAGCAGCGTGCCTCCCTCGCGACGCCGCCACAATCCAGAAGGGTCAGGAGTTGGCCGCGACGAGCCCGTCTTCGGAGCTGCGTGCGGATGCGCGGGCGAGATCGCGGTTCATCTGTACGGAGATATCGTGCAGCGCCGGGGGCGTATCGCCGTCGAGCAGTTCTTCGCGCGCGAGCTTCAGCGCGGCACGATCGTGCTCGATCGCCGCGGCGGTGTCGCCGGCTTCCCATGCGATCTCCGCGTCGTGCAGGTGGGCGCGCGCGCGGCGAGCGTCGACGAGGAAGAGGTCGAGATTCAGCGCGATCTCGTCGCCGAACGCGATGTAGTGCGCGAGATCGGCGTACCCGACCACGGCCGCGAGCGAGCGGCGCATCGTGCTGCACGCGGAGCGCAGGCTCTGCGCGGCGAGCTGACGGTCGGAGTCCGGCCAGAACGCGCGCAGCAGCGTTTCGCGGCGCGCGCGGCCTTGCGGCTGCAGCGCGAGGAAGGCGAAGAGCTGCGCGTCGCGGCGGCGGAACCACGCGACACGCTGGCCTTCGATGCGGACGTCGGCTTTGCCGAAGAGGCGCACGGTGAACGGCTGCAGCGCGCGCGTCGGTACCGGCGTGCTCGCGCGCGTGGCGCGCGCGACGGCACGATACGGACGGTACGAGCCTTCGGACCAGCGCACGAAGAGGCCGCGCTGCTCGAGGCGGTCGAGCATCGCCGTCCTCGACCGCTTCGCCGTCGAACAGCTTGCGCGCCGCGCTCGCCACGACCGGATCCTCGTCGGCGAGGGCGTCGTCGATGAACCGGCGCAGGAAGCGCGCGTTGCCGCGGCGCCATGCGTCGAAGGCGCCCTCGAGCGAACGTCCGGCGGACGCGGCGTCGCGAATCGCGGAGCAGAGCGCGAACGCCCACCCTTCGGTGTCGTGCAGCAGCCGCCCGAGCTCGCGCTCGTCCGAGGCGTCGACACGCGCGGCTTCCGCGAGGCGCGTCGCCTCGTCGACGTTGAACGCGAGGCGGTCGCCGTCGAGTACGGCACCGAGGCCGAGCGAGACGAGCCGCGTCGCGTCGACGACGTCGCGCGAGCACGTCGCGTACACGAACGTCACGTTCTCGGGCGCGTCGTAGATGAACCGGCGGAGGACGGCGCGCGTCGCTTCCGGCGCGCGATCCGCTTCATCGACGAGCACCTCGCAGCGGCCCGCGCCTTCGAACGCGAGCATGAGCGCTTCGTCGTCGGCGGCGTCGCGGAAGCCGAAGGCCCGTGCGATGCGGCCGCGCAAGCCGTCCGGCGTCGTCGCGACGTCGAGGGCGACGTAGCCCGCCCGGTGCTTCGGCGCGGCGGCGTAGGTCACGAGGGCGGTCGTCTTGCCGGAGCCGGGCGGCGCCGCGACCAGCCGGAGGGGGACGTCCGCATGGGCCGCGAGCCACGACGAAATACGCTCTCGCCGAATGGTATCCGGCGCCAGCTTTGGCAATCTCACCCGTAACGATCCGTCGAACACGTGTGCCGAAGTCCCTCCATGACTAGGGCTTTGGTCCTATGAGCATACCCGGTCTGCGCGACTGGTACCAGCCGCGCCTGCCTGACTTCCGTAAAGCTTCAGCGTCCGGCCAGGCGCAGCGGCCGGACGACCGTTTCCTGGCCGACGCCGCGCTGGAGCGTGACCCGGACCGTGTACGAGCCCGGAGCCGAAGGAGCCCGCAGCGCGACGCTGCGCTCGCCCCGCCGCAGGTCCGCTCCCGTCAGCTCGACGTCGTCGCGGTCGCGCACGACCTCGACCCGTGCGCCGTCCACGAAGGGGATCTCGACCACGAAGGGGTCGCCCGGGCGGCACCGGATAGGGCCGGATCGTGAACGTGTCGCCGCCGCCGACGTCGATCACCGTCGCGTTCGAGCCGCCGTCGGCCCCCGCGAGCGGCGGGGCGGCGGGCGGTCGCGCAGCCGGCGCCGGCGTGGGCGGCGGGACGAACGCGGCCGGCAGCGGGACCCGCGTGTCCTGTCCGTTCCCGGCGCCCTCGGCGCGGGCGACGAGCACATACGGCTCGCGCGGTCCGGCCGGCGGTGCCGGTACCTCGGTCACGCCGGCACCCGACGGCGTCGTCGTGGCGAACCACGTCGCGCCCTTCGCGTCGACGACGGAGAGCTGCACGTCGCGAGCGACGGCCGAATATCGCACGACCAGCGGCGCGTTCGGACGCGGCGGGTCGACGGTGATGCTCGCGATGCGCGGCGGCGGCGTCGCGATGATGCGGACCGCGGGCGGCGGCGTCGCGCGGCCGTAGGCCGCGTCGCGCGCGTCCTCTCCGAACGCGTTCGCGATCGAGACGCGCAGCGTCGCCGCGTTCCCCTGCCCGAGCGGCATGGTGCCGGCGGCGGCGGGCAGGTCGCCGCGCCCGACGATCGCGCCCCGCGCGTCCCGCACCTCGTACCGCGCGGCGCCCTTGCCGGACGTCGTCCACCGAGCGACGAGCTTGCCGTCCGGAGTGGCGAGCAGCGCTGCGTCGACGACGCGCGGGCGGCCCAGCGCGAACACGAGCAGGATCGTGCCGGCCAGCAGCGCGGCGCCGCCGAGCGCGCCGGCGGGCGCGACCCAGCGGCGGCGCGAGCGGCCGCCGCGCGGCGGCGGGGCCTCGACCACGAGGTGCACGCCCTCGCCGTGAATCTCCGCGGCGACCCGCTCGTACGCCAGCGCCGAGTCGAGCGAGAACCCGGTGCGGATCGCGGCGTGCGGGCGAACCTCGACCGCCAGCGCAGCGACGGGCCGGCTCTCGTCGGCGCGCACCGCGCTCACCGTCGCGGCGAGCGTGCCGGGGGTTCCGTTCGTGACGCGCAGCTCGTACCGGGCGCCGTCGTCGCCGGCGCCGAGCGGCTCGAGCTCGCACGCGACGGCGCCTGCGGGCGTGGCGAGCAGACCGCGCCCGCCGTGCGACGACGGCGCGCGCAGTCCTAGAGCGGTCGACTCGCGCCGAGCGATCGCGTTGGAGCGGCCCACGTTGCAGGTATCGGCCGAAACGCCGCGCGCGGTCAGCCCGAGGTCGTCGAAGGGTCCCCTTCGGCAGCGCGCAGCGCCAGGCTGAGCTCGCGCAAGAACGACGATGCGTCCATCACGATCCCGAGCGTCTGGTGCGAACCGCGGTCGGTCAGCTTCGTGACGGAAGCCGGATTGATGTCGACGCTGACGGTCTTGCACGTCGCGGGCAGCAGGTTGCCGACCGCGATCGAGTGGAGCAGGGTGCAGACCATGAGCGCCATGCCGATCTCCGGCACATAGTGCCGCATCGCCCGCTGGCATTCGATCACGTCGGTGATGACGTCGGGCAGCGGCCCGTCGTCCCGGATCGACCCGCACAGCACGACGGGAATCCCGGCCGTGTAGGCCTCGTACATGACGCCGCCGCGCAGCATGCCGGATTCGATCGCGGCGCGGATGCCGCCGGCCGCGCGCACGCGGTTCACCGCCCGCAGGTGGTGCACGTGCCCACCCTCCTCGGGAAGCGCATCGTCGATGTTCACGCCGAGCGACGTGCCGAACATCTGCTGCTCGATGTCGTGCAACGCGAGAGCGTTCCCGGCGTACAGCGCCGTGATGAAGCCGTCGCGAATCAGCTCGGCGAGGTACGACGCGGCGCCGGTGTGCACGATCGCGGGGCCGCCGACGAAGAGCACGCGCTTCCCTGACGCGCGCACGGCGAGCAGCTCGCGGGCGAGCTCGCCGAGCAGCGCGTGGCGCGGCTTCTCGCTCGAGACGGCGCTCGCCATGAACTCGAAGACGTCGCGCCGGCGCGAGCGCTGCGGCACGTGCACGCGTACGCCGAGATGGCCGACGACGACGCAGTCGCCCGCCTTCACGTCGGGCGGCGCGACGGTGACCGCGCCACCGTCGTCGATCACGATCGCGCAATCCATCTCCGGCCGCTCGACCCGGATCCACAGGCCTTCGAGCCGCACCTCGGTTTCGTAGTTCGTCGTCGCGTAGAAGTCGTCGGGCAGCACGCCGTCCGCGGGCGCGGGCTCGATGGCGACGTCGCCCTCGTCCATGACTTCGGCACCCGTCTCGCGCTGCAGCTTCTCGAGCACCTCGTCGAGGTGCGCGGCATCGCTCGCCTCGATGCGCAGGCGCGCGTACGAGGGTTCCGTCTTGGTCTGACCGGACTCGAATTCTTCGATGACGTACGCGGTGCGCTCATCGTCGGTCAGGATGCCGAGAACGCGATTGAAGATGCCCGAGTCGATGATGTGACCGCGCAGCTCGACCCGGCGGACGACCGTCGGCGACGGCGAAGCGGACGCCATGGGGCTCGTGTTCGTACCGACGCCGCTGGGCAACCTTCGCGACGTCACGCTGCGCGCGCTCGACGTGCTCCGCGACGCGACGGTGATCGTCGCCGAAGACTCGCGGGTGGCGCGCCGCTTGCTCTCCGCGCTCGGGATTCCCGCACCCACGGTGTGGACGTATCACGAGCACAACGCGCACGCCGTCACGGGCACGATCCTCGAGCGCGCGCGCGAGGAGACCGTAGCCGTGGTGAGCGACGCCGGGATGCCGGGCATCAGCGACCCCGGCAGCGAGTCTGATCGCAGCGGCGCGGGCGGCGGACGTGCCGGTCGAGGTCCTGCCCGGACCGGCGGCGTTCGTCTGCGCGGCGGTGCTGTCGGGCTTTCCGCTGCGAGGGTTCCGGTTCGCCGGATTCGCGCCGCGGTCGGCCAACGCGCGGCGCGCCGCGTTTCGCCACGCGCTCGGGGAGACGACCGTCTGGTACGAGGCGCCGCACCGTCTGCGCCACAGTCTGGCCGACCTCGCCGCGGTCGCGCCGAACCGCCGCGTCTTCCTCGTCCGCGAGCTTTCGAAGCGGTACGAGCAGCAGGTTCTCGGAACCGCGGCCGAGGTCGCCGCCGCGCTCGACGAGCCGGTGCGCGGCGAGGTCGTGCTCGTCGTGGAGGGCGCCGGCGCGCGAGCCGGATGCCGGGCGACGACGAGGACAGCGCCGCGAATGCCGGCGCAGCAACCGACGAGACGATCGACGCGCTGCTTGGCGGAGGGCCTTTCCACCTCAGCAATCGCCAAGCGTCTCGTCGATGCGGGCCACGGCAAGCGCCGCTTTCTCTACGCGCGCGTCGGCGAGCGCCGCGACGCGCTCGCCCGGGGGTGAGAGAGCGAGCGCCGCGACGAAAGCGGCCGCCGTGCCCCCGCAGCGCCCGGTCTACGTCACGACCCCGATCTACTACATCAGCGGCACGCCGCACATCGGTCACGCGTACACGAGCATCGCCGCGGACGTGCTCGTGCGCACCGCGCGCGCGCACGGCGTGGCACGAGCCCTGACCGGGACGGACGAGCACGGGCAGAAGGTGGCGAACGCCGCGGCGAGCGCGGGAATGACGCCGCAGGCGTACGTCGATGCGCTGGCGCCGAAGTGGCGCGATCTTGCGCCCGCGTTCGACGCGCGCTTCGACGACTTCATCCGCACCACGGAGCCGCGCCACGCGCGCGCGTGCCTCGCGCTGTTCGAGCGCATGCGCGCCAACGGCGACGTGTACGAAGGTGTGTACGAAGGATGGTATTGCACGCACGACGAGACGTTCTGGCCCGAGGCGAAGCTCGTCGACGGACGATGCCCGAACCCCGAGTGCCGCCGTCCGGTGCAATGGCTCTCGGAGAAGAACTGGTTCTTCCGCCTGTCGGCGTACGGCGACCGTCTGCGGGAGCTGTTCCGCGGCGACCCCGACTTCTTGCGCCCGCAGTCACGCTACAACGAGATGATGGCGATCCTCGAGGAAGGCCTCGAAGACTTCTCGATCTCGCGCTCGTCGTTCGACTGGGGCATCCCGCTGCCCGGCGGCGGCGTGCTCTACGTGTGGTACGACGCGCTGATCAACTACATCAGCGCGCTGGGCTGGCCCGATGATGCCGACGGTCTGTACGCGACGTTCTGGCCGGGGATGCACATCATCGGAAAAGAGATCGCGCGCTTTCACGCGATCATCTGGCCGGCGATGCTGTGGTCGGCCGGGCTGCCGATTCCGGCGCGCGTCTTCGCGCACGGATGGATCACGAGTGAGGCAGGCACGAAGATCGGCAAGTCGCTCGGCAACGCGATGGATCCGTTCGCGCTCAAGGACGAGTTCGGCGCCGACTCGCTGCGCTATTTCCTGATGCGCGAGGCCCCGTTCGGCAGCGACTTCTCCATCTCGGTCGAGAAGCTGCGGCAGCGCCACAACAGCGACCTCGGCAACGATCTCGGAAATTTGCTGCGGCGTTCGCTCGCGATGCTCGAGCGATACCGCAACGGCTTGGTGCCGCAGGCGACGGACGGCCGCATCGCCGAACGCGTCGCCGACCTGCCGGAACTCGTTCGCGAGCACGTGCTCTGCCTGCGGTTCCGCGAAGCGCTCGACGAGATTCTGGAACATGGTCACGCTGCTGAACCGCGCGATCGACGAGCAGAAGCCGTGGGAGCTCTTCAAGCAGGGCCGCGGAGCGGAGCTCGACGCGCTGCTGTACGACCTCTGCGAAGGGCTGCGGTGGCTGAGCCTGCTGCTGTTCCCGTTCATGCCGCGCAAGGCGACCGAGATTTGGCGCCAGCTCGGTCTCGAGGGCACGCCCGAACGCCGCTGGCCGGACGAGCTCGTGTGGGGCGGGCTCGCGGCCGGCACGCAGACGCAGCCCGGCGAGCCGCTGTTCCCGCGCATCGATCCGTCGGCGGCGTAGACCGCGCACGAGGAGGTCCAGCATGGCGATGACGGCATCGGCGGCACGGCCGCCTGCGACCGGAGCGAACGACGGCCTGCACCATGCGGCGATCGCGCTGCGCGGCGGTGTCGCCGTCGCGCTCGGGATCTGCGCGATCGCCTTCCGCGCATACTCGACGCTGCTCGTCGGCGCGTTCATCGCGTTCGCGTTCGTCGACGGCATCGTGCGCCTGATCATCGCGCTGCGCTCGACGGGACGCGACCGCGCGTGGTTCATCCACGCGCTGGAAGGCCTCGCGGGGGTCGCGGTCGCGCTCGTCGCGCTCAACGTCGCGAAGACCCTCGTCTCGCTGACGTGGACGGTCGCGGAATGGGCGTTCGCCGTCGGCGTGCTGACGATCGTGTTCGCCGCGGTCACATGGGGCCGTCTGCACGACGCGTTCCTGTGGCTGCTCGGCGGCATCGTGCTGATCGCGCTCGGCGTCGCGCTGCTGTGGTTCACCCTGGGCGGTCTGCTCGCACCCGGCATCGCGCTCGGCGGATTCGCGATCGTCTACGGCGCGGTGTCGATCGCGATCGCGCTGCGCTCGCACCGGCATCACGCGAGCGCGGCGATCACGGCGAGTCGTTGACGGGCTGATTGCCGTTGGCGTGCTCCCGCTCGATCAACTCCGCGCACTGCGACTTGAAGAACGCGCAGACGGCGCGCGAGAGCGCGAAGTGCGGGGGCAGCACGAAGCCCGGCGGCGGTCCCTGCGTCGGGAACCTCATGCGCCCGTCGTAGTTGACGCGCTCGTCGAACGGATCGCGCCGCGGCGGAAACTGATAGGGCCACGGGAACGACACGTTCTCGAAGTAGCCGTCATCGTAGCGGATCATGCACCGGATGTAGTACGCGCGCAGAGCCCCGTCGGGCATCGGGCCCTGGAGCGATACGCAGTCGCCTTGGAACGCCGAGAAGAACTGCTCCGGCGTGCCGGCCATGACGGCCTCGTACTGGCGCTCGTTCGGCATGCGCGAAGGCCGGCGCGACTGTTGCGGAACGTCGGTGAGCGAGTGCTGCGCCTCGGCGATCGTGCGGCTCCACTGCGACTGGTACGCCTGCACCTGCTGCGCGAAGGCGCTCTGCGCCGTGCGCGGAGCCGCCGACGGAATCTCGGTCGCGCGCTCGCGCGGCGCCGACGCGACGCGGCGCTGCATAACGCCGCGTTCCCGCGGCTTGGGCACCGGTGTCGATTCGTGGGCGTGGGCGCGAGCGCGGGCGCGGGCGTGAGGACCGGCGCGAGCGTCGGGACGACCATGCGCTCGCGCTGCGTCATACGCGCGATCTGCCGCGGCTGCGGCCGCGGCCGCATGCGCGGGCGCGGCCGCGGCTCGCCACGCGAGGCACGCGGCACGGTGCGCTTTTCGATCGTGATCGCGTCGGAGAGCGCGACCATCTCCGGCGGGGGCGTGGCATGCGGGAGCACCTTCGCGACGGCGCGAGCGAGCTGCGGCCACCACCAGCGCGAGAATCCGATGCCGCCGGCATGCACCAGCAGCGAGAGGATCAGCGCAAGCGCGAGCAGCCATCGTGTGCCGCGGTCTGCGCGCTCGGGGAACAACCGCACGTCGGAGTTAATGGTTCACCATGATCGACACGCACGCCCACGTCCATGACCGGGCGTTCGACCCCGATCGCGACGCGGTCGTCGCGCGAGCGCGCGAGCGCGGTGTCGACGCGATCGTCACCGTCGGCTGCGACGTCGAAGATAGCCGCCGTGCCTGCGAGGCGGCTGAGAGGTATCCCTGGCGGCAACCGTCGGCATCCATCCCCACGAGGCGAAGGACGCGCCTGCCGACATCGCGGCGGCGTTCGACGCGCTGCGCGCGCGCTTCGGCGAACGCATCGTCGCGATCGGTGAGACCGGCCTCGACTACCACTACGACCACAGCCCGAGCGACGTCCAGCGCCGCGTCTTCGCGGAGCAGCTCGCGTACGCGCGCGGCGCGCGCATGCCGCTCGTCTTCCACCAGCGCGAAGCTCACGAGGACTTCGTCGCCGCCCTGCGCACGGCTACGATCCGCGCGACCAGCGCGGCATCCTGCATTGCTTCACCGGTACGCCGGACGAAGCGCGTCGCTTCACCGGCGACTTCGGCCTGGTGCTCGGCATCGGCGGCGTCGTGACGTTCAAGACGGCGCAGCCGGTGCGCGACGCCGTCGCCGCGGTCGGCCTCGACGCGATCGTGCTCGAGACCGACTGCCCGTACCTGGCGCCCGTACCGCACCGCGGCAAGCGCAACGAGCCCGCGTTCGTCGCAGACACCGCGCGCGTCCTCGCCGAGGTGCTGCGGACCGACGTCGCGACCGTCGTGGCGCGCGCGGACGCGAACGCGCGGCGCGTGCTGGGGCTGGGCGCGACGATGACCGTATGAGGGCGAGCCGCCGCCCTCGTCTAACATGGGCCGGATGGTCAGCGACCCGGCCGGTAAAGGCGCCTACGTCCGCGACATGTTCGCGGCGATCGCCCCGCGCTACGACCGGGCCAACCGCGTGCTCACTGCGGGCGTCGACGAGGCGTGGCGGCGCCGCGCCGTCGCCGAACTGGCCGCGCCGCGCGGAGGACGCGTCGTCGACCTCTGCTGCGGCACCGGCGACCTCGCGTTCCACCTGCTCCGCACCGACCCCGCGCTGACGGTCGTCGGCGTCGACTTCACGCCGCCGATGCTCGACGGCGCGCGATCGCGCGCGCCGCGCGAGGATCCGGCCGGCCGCGCCGCGTTCGTCGAAGGCGACGTGACGCGGCTGCCGTTCGCGGACGCCTCGTTCGACGGCGCGACGATGGGGTTCTCGATGCGCAACGTCGTCGACATCGGCGCGACCCTGCGCGAGGCGCGCCGGATTCTGCGCCCGGGCGCGCGCTTCGTCAACCTCGATGTGACGAAGCCGCGCAACCCGCTCGTGCGCCGCCTGTTCGGCGCGTACTTCTACGGCGTCGTGCCGCTCGTCGGCGGCGCGATCGGCGGCTCGAAGTCCGCCTACCGGTACCTCCCGAACTCGCTGACGAACTTTCCCGATGCCGCCGCGCTCGCGGAGCGGTTTCGCGACGCCGGCTTCCGCGACGTGCGCACGATCCGGCTCGGGTTCGGCGCGATCGCAATCCACGCCGGGACCGCGTGATGCTGAACCGCGCGGCGTCCGAACGCGACCTCTACGCGATGGTCGAGACGTTCTTTCGCACGTCGTTCGCCACCGACAACGAGCTGATCACCGAAGCCGTGCGCCGCATGCTCGCCGCCGGCGGCAAGCGCGTGCGCCCGCGGCTGACGCTGCTCGCCGCCGAGGCCGTCGGCGGCCGCGCCGAGGACCATTTGCGGCTCGCGGCGTTCATGGAGCTCATCCACGTCGCGACGCTGATCCACGACGACGTCGTCGACGGCGCGGCGACGCGGCGCGGAGTCAACGCGACCGCGGTCGACTTCGGCAACCGCATCAGCGTGCTCGCCGGCGACTACCTCTTCGCCTGGATCTTCAAGAACGTCACCGCCGACTACGCGCCGCCGATCCCGCACGTGCTCAGCGCGACGCTCGCCGACATCACGGACGGCGAGGTGCTGCAGCTGCGCGCGCTCGGCGATCCGGGCACGACGCTGGCGGCCTACGTCGAGATCGCGGCCAAGAAGACGGCCAGCCTGTTCGCCGCGTCCGCGGAATGCGGCGCCGCCGCCGCCGGCGGCTCGCCCTTCGCGATCAAGGCGTTGCGTGACTTCGGCACCGCCTACGGCATCGCGTTTCAGATGCGCGACGACGTGCTCGACCTCACCGCCGACGCGACGGCGCTCGGCAAGCCGGTCGGAAACGACCTGCGCGAACGCAAGATGACGGTCCCGGTCGTGCTCGCGCTCGAGGCGGGCGGCCTGGAATTCCGTGCGGCGCTCGAACGTTTCTTCGAGGAGCCGTCGCCGGACCGGCACGACCTCGGCGCCGCGATCGACGCCGTGCGCGCGAGCGGCGGCGTCGACCGTACGGAAGCCGTCCTCGCGGGCTACGTCGAACGTGCCAAACAGTCACTCGCACCGCTCGGCAACGCCGCGGCCCGAGCCGAGCTCGCCGCGCTCGCGGACGCGCTCCTCTAGAAGTCGGAGAAGCCTATGTTCACCCCCATCGAAATCGCCGCCGTCGTCGGCGTCGCTCTGCTCGTCTTCGGCGCCGACAAGCTGCCCAAGCTCGCCCGCAGCGCGGGCATGGCGAAGAAAGAGTTCATGGTCGGCCAGGCCGAGGCCGACGTCGCCGCCGAGCGCGCACGCGACGAGGCCCGCGCGAAGGCGCAGGCCGACGCGGCCGCCGCGGAAGCGCGCGGCCGGCACGAGCGGGATCGGGCAGCCGGCGATCGTCCCCGACCCGCAGACGGGCGCGCCCGGGCCGACCACGATCGCGCGACCCGCAGCAGTAGGTGTTCGCCGAGCAGCCCGCGGACGCCGAGCACCGCGAGCGCGACGTCGACTGGGACCAGAAGGAGATGCCGTTCACGGAGCACCTGCGAGAGCTCCGGAACCGGCTCTTCGTCTGCGTCGCGACCGTCGCCGGGCTCTCGGTGCTACTGCTCTATCCGGCGAACTGGGCGATCCCGCGGCTGACGCATCTCTACTTCGGCTCGATCCAGCTGCACGCGTTCGGCCCCGCCGACGCGATCTGGGCGATTTTCAAGCTGTCGATCTACGGCGCGATCGTGCTCGGCCTGCCGGTGATCCTCTTCCAGCTCTGGATGTTCGTCGTGCCCGCGATCCACCCGCGAACGCGACACGCGGTGTACGGCTACGTCGCGCCGTCGTTCATCCTCGCGCTGGTCGGCATCGCGTTCGCGCACTTTCTCGTCATCCCGCGCGTCGATATTCGGGCTCGATCTGATCACCGAAGGCATCGCGGTGCCGACGTACGGCATCGAGTCGACGATGAATCTCGTGCTGCTGCTGCTGCTCGCGTTCGCGATCGTCTTTCAGACGCCGATCGTGATGCTGCTGCTGGCGCGCATCGGGCTCGTCGAGCAGCACGCTGCTGCGCCGGTACCGCAAGTACATCGGCTTCGGCATGCTCGTCGCCGGCGGCTTTCTCGCGCCCGACGGCAACCCGGTCACGATGATGCTGATCGCGGGGCCGATGTACGTGCTCTTCGAGATCTCGATCTGGCTCATCGTCCTCGCGGAGAGGCAGTGGAAGCACGAAGCAACGCGCGCGTAAGCGGTCGTGCGGCCGGCATCGCGCGGGATGGCTGGAACGAGCTCATCGCGCTGTTCGCGCACGTGCCGTTCGGCGTGTCGCTGCTCGCCGTGTGGGCGCTGTTCACGACGATCGGCGTGATCGTCGATCAGGGCAAGGACGCCGCGACCTACGCGGCCGCCTATCCTCCGGCGATGGCGCGACTGATCGTGCGCCTCGACCTCGACAACATCTACCACAGCCCGGCGTACATCGGCGTCATCGGGCTGATCCTGTGCTCGATGGCCGCGGCGACGTTCACCAAAGTCATCCCGCGGCGCATCCCGCGTCTCGCGCCCGTCAAGGTCGAGGCGATCCCGCTGCACGCGACCGTGCGCATCGAAGGCGAGCCGGATGCCGTGCTCGCGCGCGTCGAGGCGTTCTTCGCGGCGCGCGGATGGCAGGTCCGCAAGCGCGCGTTCGGCGGCACCGAGTGGACGTTCGCCGACAAGAACAACTGGGCGCGCCGCGGCGTATTGGTCGCGCACGTCGGCTTCCTTATCATCGCGATCGGCACGACGATCTACTGGGCGAAAGGCTACAGCGGACAGTTCGCCGTCCTCAGCGGCCAGGCGGCGACGATCCCGCAGAACGGCGCGCGTGTCGAGCTCGAGCGCTTCGCGTACCGCATCGACCCGGTCCGCACGAAGGCCGGCATCGTGTACCAGCCGATCGACTACGTCTCGAACGCGCGCGTCACGGGCCGTGACGGCGTCGCGCGCGAGGCGGTCATCCGCGTCAACCAACCGTACGACGTCGACGGCACGCTGATCTACCAGTCGACGTACGGGTTCGCCGTGGACTTCCGCCTGACGCACGACGGCCGGCCGGTTCCGGGCGCGGGCCTGCTCAAGGAAGGCGACGGCTTCACGATCGACGGCACGTCGCGCTCGATCCAGTACCAGCGCTTCGTCGGCACGATCGATCGCACGACGGGACAGCCCGCGTCCGATCCGCGCCCGAACGATCCGGGCGTCGTGGTGCAGGCGTTCGACGGCGACCGTCCCGCGGGCAGCGCGCTCATCCCGCTCGGGCAGCGCGTCGACCTCGGCGCGGGGTATCGCCTCGACCCGGCTCGCTACGTGCTGTACTCCGGCTTCCAGTACCGCTACGACCCCGGCATGGTGATCGTCGGCATCGGCGCCTTCGTGCTGCTCGCGGGCCTGTGCATCTCGCTGTACTTCCTGCCCGCGCGCCTCTTCGTGGTCGTGCGCCCGGCGGACTCCGGCACGACCGAGGTCGGAATTGCGGCGACGACGGTGAAAGGCTACGACGTGTTCGAAGAACGTTTCCGCGACATCGTCGGCGCGCTGCGCGCCGTCTGAGGAGCACCATGGACCCGACCCGTCAAGCGATCGATCAAACGCTGCTGCTCGCGGGCCTCGCCGCCTACGTCGTGAGCGCGCTGCTGCTCTTCGGCTACTTCTTGCTGCGGGCGCCGCTGCTGCGGCGTGTCGGCATGCCGCTCGCGATGCTCGGGTGCGTCGCGCAGTTCGCCGAGCTCGGCACGCGCTGGTGGATGACCGGTGTCTGGCCGCTCACGAACCTCTACGGCTCGCTCTCGCTCTTCAGCACCGTCGCGGTACTGGTGTTCCTGGCCTTCGCGTTCCGCTACGACCTCGCGTTCATCGGCGGCTTCGTCATGACGGTCGCGGCGATCGCGCTCACCTACGGCATGACGTGGAACGAAGGCTACATGCCGGCCGTGCCGGCGCTGCAGTCGTACTGGATCAAGATCCACGTCCCGATCGTCATCTCCGCGTACGCCTCGTTCATGGTGTCGTTCTGCGTATCGCTGATCTACCTCGTGAAGTCCGCGTTCGAGAACCACTATCGCCGCCGTGTCGCCTCTCCCGCGCTCGCCGGCGCGACCGCCGGGGCCGGCGTCACGACGTCGGGCGCGGTGAACGCGTTCACGGCCGCGGGGATCCGCAACGACGCGCCGGCGATCACCGCGGCCGCCGAAGCGGGCGATGCGTCGGCGCAGTGGCTCGCCGGACTGCCGTCGCTCGCGAAGCTCGACGTGATGCAGTACCGCATCATCGCGGTCGGCCTGCCGCTGCTCTCGCTCGGCATCATCACCGGCGCGATGTGGGCCAAGGAAGCGTGGGGCGCGTACTGGCAGTGGGATCCGAAGGAGACCGCCGCGCTGACGTCTTGGATCGTCTACGCGGCGTACATGCACTTGCACACGCGCCCGGAATGGCGCGGCAACCGCACCGCGTGGATCAGCGTGCTCGGCTTCGCCTCCATCGTCTTCTGCTACCTCGGCGTGAACATCTGGATCAGCGGACTGCACTCGTACAAGATGTAACGACAGTTCGCCGGGAGCTCCGTTCTATAGCGCGAAATCAACCAAGCACTCGATTTTTCGGAACGCTCGTTCGGGTCTATTAACGAGGTGAGGTCACACTCCATTCGCGCTCAACGGGCAGGTATCACGAAACCGGATCAACTCCAAAGTATGCGCTGCCGTTGTACCAGTAATGGCCGAGTCCGAGTTGCCCGCCTTCAGCGTTGTACGTGGGTAATGCGACCCGTTTTTAAGACACTTAGTTAAGCTGGGTCGAGTGAATGAGTCGGTTTGCCAGGACGGCTTCGAACTCCGTCGGCGGCCGATAAACCGAGCGCGGAGTGCAGCCGGCGCTCGTTGTAGGTGACGTCGAGGAAGCGCGCAATCGAACGTCTCGCGCTCTCGAAGTCGGCGTATTCGCGCAGGTACACCTCATTCTCTTTGAACGTTCGCATGAACCGCTCGCAAATCGCGTTGTCCGAGGGTTTCCCGGCTCTGCTCATGCTGATCTGCGCACCGCGAGTGCGCAGCGTCGCAAGATAGTCATCGTCGAAATACTCGCCGCCGCGATCCGAGTGATGGATGAAACCCGCGCCCGGCCGGCGCCGATGAAGCGCCATGCGAAGCGCTTCGATGACCAGCGCCGAGCGATAGTGCGCCGCGAGCGACCAGCCGATGCAGCGGCGACTGAACGCATCCAAGATCACCGCCACGAAGAGGTAGCCGCTGCGGAAGTGGACGTACGTGAAGTCCGCAACCCAGAGTTCGTCGATGCGCGTGGGCGCGTACGCCGCGGCCAAGTTCGGATATGCAGCAAGTCCATGCTTTCGGTAGGGCAGGCCGCGCCGCTTGCGGCGTCGGCACAGCAGGCCTTCCTCGCGAAGGACGCGACGCACGCGCTTCTCGTTGACGACCATTCCACGCCGGCGCAGTTCCCGCGAAATCGTCCGGTAGCCGTAGCGCGGCCAGTCGAGCGCGATCGCGTGGACGGCATCGCGCAGCTCGACGTCTCGATCGACGCGCTCGGAGCGGTAGAACTCGGCTCGAGAAAACCCAAGCGTCCGCGCCATCCTCGCCAAGGGCAAGCGATCTCGCCGTGCCAGCGCAAGTGCGATCACCGTCGCCCGCCGCTTCTGCGATCCTGCTCTTTGAGCACGCTGAGCGTTTTTTTAGCAACGCGATCTCCAGCGTTGCTTGCCCCAGCGCTCGCTCGAGTTGCGCGATGCGCGCTTCGTCGGTGTACGCGTGACCGTTGCCGGCAAAGGCTCGCTCACCGTACTTCTTCTCGGTGCGCCGCCACAAGCGAAGCGTCTCGGGATAGACCTCGTGGTCACGCGCGGCCTGCGCGACCGAAACTCCCGCGTCGATCTCTCGCAAAACTTCGAGCTTGAACTCTTTGGAGAAGACTCTCCGGGCCTTTTTCCGGGCCATGGGGGATCCTTTCGGAGGGAACCCCAGCTTAACTTTCTGTATCAGATTTGGGTCGCATTACCATGGTCCCGTTCTCGCGGCGTAGTCGGTGGCACGTGCCAACACGTGGTCATTTCCTGCAACACTTGATTCTTAAAGTAAATGCCCGCTCTGACATAGTGCGTCCCCGGCTCCAGGTCGGGAAACGTCAAAGATACTCGCACGTCAGGCTGCAAACTTAGAATCACTGGAAGTCCGTCAAAAGAAACGAACGCGTGGAAAGCGTCCGCAGCCGTTGATGTTGACACGGCCGATTCTAAATGAAGGTCGACGCGAACAGACCGCCCGATGAGTGTTCCACCGAGCCGCAGCACGGGCGCATGGATTGAAACTGTCTGCGTCGAGTCGCACGATAGTCGTCGCATTTCAGCAGCCACCGGCGGCGGCACGAAGTCGGGTGGCACGGCAGTCTCAATCATCGGCTATAGTTTGCTTTCCTGAAATATCTTTGAGGCTCCCTCGTATCCGGCCCTTTCCGCTGCGTTATGCAAATCAAGCGGTGGCTGGTTCGGCGAGGGGTCGGGCGATTGCAATAATTTTAGGAACGCTTGTATGTTCGTCGCCGCTGACCCCGCATTGAAGACCTCATTTGCCGCAGCCCATTGTTCGGTGCGTTTGTCAGCGATACCAATTGAAACAGTTGCGCGGTTAAGCTGTACAGCGTCCTCACCGTACTCGGGCGTAATCGTGTCGCGGAGGGCTGTTTGCCCCGTTCCTTCATTTGGATGGGCAGGGATGCCCGTTTCCCTAATCTGATCCGCCGGAACCGCGGTCATCGTGAACCGGGCCTCGCTCTTCTCCGCTGCCTCGTACTTTTCGTTGAACGTTTCGCTGCCACGCAGCGACTGCACGATCGGAATTAAGGTCGGATCGATATATTCCCACTTGTATCCGCTCGGATCTTGATATGCGTATGGATTGTTCCCGTTCCACATATACGGCTGCTGGCTCATCGGGTCGTGCACGTCGCCCGCATAGGCATCGGGCGTATTCCACTGACCGATTGACGCGTCGAACGTGCGCACGCCTTGCCACGTGTTGTTGTCGAGGGTCCATCCATCGACCGTGAGCTTGCCGTCGTACTGGGTGAAGATCGGGTACTGTTGGCTTCCGGGACCCCACGCTGTGGCGCTAACACCGTGCACGCCAGGCTGTCTTAAAGCCCGACGTCCACTTATCAAAGCCGTATCCGTCATGCTTCGTCACAACGGCGCCGCTCGCGTCTCGGTCGTACACCGCGGTGTAGCTTCCCGACGGGTTGTACTCGCCCAACCCTTCGATCGAGAAAGAACCGGCCCCGCACGCGGGCGGCGTCGAAGATCCCATGTTGCGGCACTCGGCGAGCATCCAGGGGGTGAGCATCGACACGCTGGACGAGGGCTGACCCTGACCCCGCATTCTGGACACGCGGACTCGCGAAAAATCGGCAAAACTCCGATCCCTTATCCGGAGGCTTTGCCCGTGCGAAAACGCCACTCCCCCGAGCAAATCGCAGCCGCGTTGCGGGCCGCGGAGGCCGGCACGCCGGTCGCCGAGATCGTCCGCAAGCTGGGCATCCACGAGAACACGTTCTACACCTGGAAGCGCCGCTTCGGCGGACTCGGCACGCCCGAGATTCGCGAGCTGCGGCAGCTGCGCGAAGAGAACGCCAAGCTCAAGTCGATCGTGGCCGACCTGAGCCTCGATCGCAAGATGCTCCAGGAGATCATCTCAAAAAAACTGTGAAGCCGGCGCAGCAGCGCGACCGTGTCGACTTTCTCACGCGCACCTTCGGGATCGGCGTCCGCCGCGCGTGTGATCTGATCAAGCTCAATCGCGCGACCTACTACTGCAAGTCCAAGGCCGGCCCGCTCAACGTGCTCCTGCGCGAGCGGATCAAGGCGATCGCCGTCGCTCGCGTGCGGTACGGCTACCGGCGCATCGGCGTGCTGCTGCGGCGGGAGGGCTTCAAGATCAACGACAAGCGCGTGTACCGGCTTTACGCCGCCGAAGGCCTGAGCCTGCGCGCAAAATTGCCGCATGGTCGGCGAGCGGCGGTCCCGCGCGCGCAGCGGTTCGTGCCCGAAGCGGTCAACGAGCTCTGGAGCATGGACTTCATGCACGATCGGCTGGCGGACAACCGGCCGTATCGGCTGCTCACAATCGTGGACGTCTATTCGCGGGAATGCGTCGCACTCGAGGTCGCGCCACGGTTCTGTTCGGACGATGTCGTAACGGTTCTTCGCCGGGCGTGCCGCGAGCGTGGAACGCCGAAGATTCTGCGCTGCGACAACGGCGCAGAGTTCGTTGCCAAGCCGCTCGATCAGTGGGCGTTCTGGAACAAGGTCGGCGTCGACTTTTCGCGGCCCGGAAAGCCGACGGACAACGCTTTCATCGAGTCGTTCAACGGCGGCGTCCGGCGCGAACTGCTCAACCCCTCGTACTTCGAGACCATCGATCAAGCGCGAACGGCAGCGCAAATCTGGCTCGACGAGTACAACGAGATCCGACCGCACTCAATGTTGGCTAACCGAACGCCGAAAGAGTTTGCCGCTGCAGCTCGAATCAATTCAGGAAGCCGATTTTCTAGCATTGGTTCTGGTCTACGAACGGGGTGAGGGTCACAGCCGCCTAATGTCCAATCATCACCTCTCCACGAAACCGGATCAACTCCACACCCACGGCGACGCTCTCCCAAGCGTCGAACTCGAAGATCGCAATTTGTGATGTTTTTTGGCAACGCCTCCCACTGCTCATCAAGCCGGTCCAGCGCATCTGCAAACCGCGCTACGTCCGAAGGGAATCCGATATACAGACCAAGATAGCCCTCAGGGAGGCGGGTTCGGTCTCGAATTCGCAAGTCGTCGAAGACGGTGTTTATCAGGGCCTCGTACGAGTCATGAAATTCCCCGATAGACCAACGCTTCCGCAGTCTGTCCGAGTTCGCGAACAGATCGAGAACGTGCAGCACTTCGCACAAACTATTCGTGTCACCTCGATCGATCTCGCGCATGTCCATTTGCCTCCGCTTCGATCCCACGCGCATCGACTTCGCGCGCTGCGCAGTGCCACCGATGCGCGCCGAAACAGCGACGGGTAATGGCGACAGCGCGCACATCGCTGCCGACAGGGCGACCATGGCGGCGAACGACGCGTCGACCACGGTCATTTCGCGGCCTTCGCTGATGTTCGGAACGATCTCGAACTCGCGCGCGCTCACGGCGTGCTTCATCCCGCAAACTGACGCGGCGCTCCTCGTGGGGGTCACGTAACAGCGTCGCGAGCGCGAAGCGTCGAAAAATATACAAGCCATGGACGACAGAGAATTTCCACATGCATACTTGCGATCGCGTGCGATCTGCATGCGCCCGCGTAGAGCCGCTTCTGAGCGCCAAAATGACGTGCGTGATCACGATCGGGACGTAGTAGCCGAAGTCAATTCGAACGAGGCCATGAACCGAGCTAGCGACTCGCCTTAGAATCCAGTTCGCGCAGAGATGTTGGGCCGAGCAATCGTCTCAAACAGGCATAATATGCTTCGTTTCGGTCATTATACAGAGCTTCAATGAAGTTTATCGAAAACACGTCGATGACGGCTGGATCTGACGACCGGAGTGCTTCTTCGACAACATTCGCCGCGGCTCTGGCGGTCTCCAAGTCGTTGCTGTCGCAGGCATCTACGGTCAGATCATATAACCTCCCGACGGCGACGTACGGTGAGTCCTCAAAAAAATCGTCGCCGAGCGCTTCGACGACTTCGGAGTATCGCGGAACACGCACGCTGAGGTACCGATAAAGCGGCACATTGGGCTTATTCATCGCTACTTCGGCTGCGGCGGCGGAGCATTGTTGGCAGGCGTAAACTGGTTCGGGTCACTATTGCCGTATGCATTCTTCAGGTCGTTCAACAAGCGATTTGCAAGATCACGCTCAGCCTGGCTCGCATTAGGATTCTCATTAAGCCACGTTTGCAAAGCGCCTATATATTCTCTCCCCTTGTTGAGGTGGAATTTCCCCGCGGTGGGCTTGCCGGTCTTAAGTTCATTTCGGATCGCACCGGCAGTTCCCCCGGGAACCTCCTCATGTTCAGTTTTTGGGCTGAGATCTCGTCGTAGATTCTCTAATTTCGATGAGGCTCGATTTGCTCGCTCCAGAAGCCGAAGCTGAGCACGAACCATCACCGTTTCCTCGCCCATAAGCAACTCGGCCTCGATAGCCTCGTTCTCGCGTGTATCAAAACCAGACGGATCGCTATACGTGTATGGATTATTCCGATTCCACATGTACGGCTGCTGGGACATCGGGTCGTGCACGTCGCCCGCGTAGGCATCCGGGGTGTTCCATTGACCGATCGATGCATCGAACGTGCGCACGCCTTGCCACGTGTTGTTGTCGAGGGTCCATCCATCGACCGTGAGCTTGCCGTCGTACTGGGTGAAGATCGGGTACTGTTGGCTTCCGGGACCCCACGCTGTGGCGCTAACACCGTGCACGCCAGGCTGTCTTAAGCCCGACGTCCACTTATCAAAGCCGTATCCGTCATGCTTCGTCACAACGGCGCCGCTCGCGTCTCGGTCGTACACCGCGGTGTAGCTTCCCGACGGGTTGTACTCGCCCAACCCTTCGATCGAGAAAGAACCGGCCCCGCACGCGGGCGGTGTCGAAGATCCCATGTTTCGGCACTCCGCGAGCCGGTCGCTTCCGTCCCAGAGCCAGATGAAGGACATCGGATTGGGTGATGTTGCATTCGGCGTGTTCGTGAGGGCGAACAGCGAGGGATGTCCGTCGGCGTCGTACGCGATCGATTGAATGTCGTACGGCTGATGATCGGTGTCTCGCCAATAGCCGCCGCTATCGACGTTGGTGCCGCTATCCAGCGAAGACGTCTGTTGGGCGATGCGGTTTTCCGCATCGTATGCCTTGGTGCGCGTCCCGGTCGAGTACAGGTGATCCCCTCCGCTGGGTTGTGCCATTTGGGTCAAGTGGATCTGTTCGTTGTCGCCGACGAGTCGGCCCGATAGGTCATAGCTGTATTGCGAGCCGTCGGGGTTGCCGTCCGGTTGCGCGACAGACCAGCTCTTCAGTTGGCCGGCACGCGCATCCAGCATCCAGGGGGTAAGCATCGACACGCTGGACGAGGGCAGATTGTCGACGTAATACGCGAAGATCGCTGGGCCGTAGATCGCCGGCGCGGGGTGAGCCGTCGATGCGCACGATCCGTACGGTCCGATGGAGAGCGGCGGCTTTGCGTCTCGAACCGTCGATGCCAGGCACAGCGTCTGCGTCGTCGTAGAATTGTTCTGCACGGAAGTTTCGTTCTGCTGGGCGATCCCGTCTTCGAGATCGTAGGTCATCGCTGAATACGTGAACGGGGTTTCCGGAAGAGCGACCGACTGCACGCGCCCGTACGAATCACGGCCCAGAGTGTACGGCGCGTAGGTCAGCTGGGGATAGTACAGCAGCGTGCAACTGCCGTAGAGGTTCCTCGAATAGCACGAGTCGGGCGTGATGGTCTTGCCGGTGAGCGGATCGGTCTGGGTCAATAGGCGTCCCGCCGTCGTGTAGGTCCACTGGAAGGACGTGCCGTTGCTCAGCGTCAGCGCGGTTCGCTTCCCATCCGTCCGGTAGGAGTACCGGTAGAGCTGCGCCACCGAGTACGACGAGGAGTTGAAGTTCAGGTCTTTGCGCGTGCCGTCTTCGTAATAGTCATAGGATACCGTTGCGCCTCCGAGGCTTAGCGGCTTCGTGTCGCCCGTCACCATGCCGAGACCATCGTACTGCAGCGTTTCATCGCCAAGCGCGGACGTATGCTTCGTGATGGGCCGACCATCGGCATCGAAATCGAAGTGGACGTTCGGCGTGACGACCGCGCCGCCGTTCGAATACGTCACGTCGGTCTTCCGCCCGTCCCCGTCGTACGAATACGTCTTCAGCTCGCCGGTAGCGAGGGCTTCGCTCGAGAGCAGACCCGCCTCTGCGCTAGCGTCATACGTATCGCTCACCTTCGGCTGATTTCCGAAGGCCGCCTCGAATTGCGCGGTTGCGCGATCGAGTGCATCGAAGCGCGTCGCTCGCACTTGCTGCCACGAGCCGCTCGAGATCGGCAGCGGCGTGGGCGTGTTGTTCGGGCCGAGCGTATTCGTGTACGGCGTAAACACGGTGCCGGACAAGAACTGCTCGGTCATCACGAGGTTGCCGTACGCCGAGAGATTCATACCCTGATAGTTGGTCGTTCCGCCTTTGCTGAGATCGTAGATGTAGCGGGTCATCCACGGATAGCCTTGAATGTCCCACCCGTCGTACGGCAGCGAGACTTCGACCAGACGGTCCGCACCGTCGTACCATTTCTGCGTCACGCCGGGCGTGCACGAGCTGACCGCGAGACAGCCGTAATGGTGCGTCTCGCTCTGTTCGTTTCCGTCGAGATCGTACGTGAACGATGTGCTCGTTCCGGCGGCCGACTGTGAGGCGCTCTGCGTGAACTGCACTTGGCCGTCCGGGTAGTAGGACGTCGCGCTCCAGGTACTCCAGCCCGGCTGCGCGCCCGTCTTGGTGCAATAGCTCGAGGAATGACTCGCATCGTCCGGGTCTCCTCTGAAGAGCACCCGGCCGAGTTGGTCGTAGCTCATGATCCACTGCCCGGAGCCGCTGCTGTAGCACGCGAGATTGCCCTGTGGATCGTACCAGAAATCCTGACGCGGTTGCCGTCCGTTGTCGGACGTGACGCCGCCGACGACGCTGGTGGGCAGCCCGTAGTCCGTTCCGCCCTGCCGGCTTGGATCGAACGAGTAGGTGCGCACGTAGCCGTTCGGAGCGGCGGCCGTTCCCGGCGTGGTGAGCGATGTGATTTCCCCGAACGGCTCGTACGAGAGGCCGGTGTTCCACTGCATCCGCGTTGCGAGGGTCGAGCCGGTCGGGCACAGTCCAATTCCGGGCGGCGGCGTGGGCGGCGAGGTCCAGTCGAGCCCCAAACTGTGCGTCGCGACCGGATCGCACGACGCGGTCACGTTATTGTATGCGTCGTACGAGAGCAAGTGCGTCGGGCGAAATGCGCCGCCGTACGGCGCCGGCTCGGCAGCGGCGATCGTGTTCCCGTTCGCATCGTAGGCGTAGTCGGTTTCGTTCCCGCGCGCGTCCGTCTCCGAACTGAGGTTGTTGTCCGCGTCCCACGCCTCGTTCGTGACCAGCCACGAGCCCGTGCACTGCTGGCCTTGACTCGTGCTGGCGGTACACTGTTGCGTCTGACTCGGCCGGCCCGCACCGTCGACGACCCAGTTCGTCATATGGCCGTCCGTGTCGCGGAACGTCGGGGTCGGTACGCCGGTCGTGTAGTACTCCGTGTTGTATATGGAGTAGTTCAAGCCGTCCGGGGCGTACTTCTGAATCAGCGGTGCGTTCGTGCCGTCGGTGATGTTCGGGTTCACCGTCGCTGGATGGGAGATCTCGCTCAGGGTCGAGGTTGCGGCGCTTGCTCCGGTGAACGCGAAAAAGAGCCACGAGCCATCGTAGCCGCAGCCGGATGTCGAGCCTTGGCACCACCGCGGGCTGGCCGCGTATTCGATGACCGGATTGCCGCCGATCAGTTGGTATCCGTAGGACATCGCCGGGCGCGTGCCTGCGCTATTGTTCGGCGGGCGCGAAACCCACAGCAGATTCCCGTTTGCATCGTAGCCGTATTGGACTGTCGTGACGGCGTCCGGGTACGTCAACGTCTGAAGCAGCCGATGTCCGTTGACATCGCCGAAGGCTAGGGTTGTTGCCAGCCCGGACTCGGTGGTCGCCGTGATTCCGCTGACCTTGCCCGTCACCGACGCATCGCCGTTGTCCCAGGCGTACGTGAAGGTGATGAACGTATTCGCGTTGCGTCCGATGATCTGGTAGAGCCGTCCCGCATAACCGCCCATCGTGCCGATGGCGGGGCACGGCGTCTGGGTCGAGTTGACGTTGTAGAAGTAGTAAATCGTGCCGGACTTTTTCGTCCACATAATGCCGCAGCTGCCGTCCCAGTCGAGGTGCGAGTGATCGCCCGGCGGTCCGGAGATGCTGTGACCGGCGTAGGTGATGTAGTCGTATCGCGCGCCGTCGATGTCGAAGACGCTGAAATGGCCTGGCGACGTGCGGATCAGATGGGCGTCGAACGTATTGGTCCAGCCATTCCCGTACATGGTCTGATAGGTCTGCAGATCGCCGCTAAACGTGGGCGCACTCTGCGAGTTGTACGTGCGACGGAAGGCCATCGCGACGCCCTTGTGCGGGACGCTCATGTCGTCGTCTTGCAGCAGCAGGTTACCGGTGCCGAGATTGACCATGAGGTGGCCGCCGCCCGGAACGTTCTGTTCCTGATACCGCCACCACGGATTGATCCCGGTGCCCGAAGGAACGAACGTCGGCGCAGTGGTCGGAGTCGCCGTCGGAGCTGAGGTCGGAATGGGCGTAGCGGTCGGCGTATCGGTCGGGCACGGTGTCGGCGTCATCGGCGGCGGTCCGACCATCATCGTCTTGCGCACGATCGCCGAAGAGCCCGTGCAGTCTTGCACGGCTTGCGTCGTACGGCCGCTCCTCGTCCCCACGCCGAGCTTCGGATTGGGGACGATGGGCGGGACGGTGAACAGCACCGTCGCGTTTGGCCGACGCTGCGACTGCGTGGTGTGCGCCGCGCCGCTCGCCGCGTGTGCGTGCGCGGATGCCGTTCTGATGCGCGCAAGCTCGCTCGGCGCAAGCATGTGAGGACCCGGAACGTGAACGCCGTGCGCGCGCACGCCGGGCGCGACCTTCGGCCGCAGCATATCGGCTGAGGGCGGCGTGACGCGCACGCGGCGAGGTTCTTTCACCTCGATTCGCGTCGGCGCGCTCACCGCCAGCGTCGTGTGGCTCGCGAGGCCGCGCGCCTGCGCGATCCCAAAGCCGCCGAGCCACGCGGAGGCAAACGGCGTCGCGGGCTCGCTCTCGAGCAGAAGGCCAAGCGAAAGCAGCGCCGCCAGCGCGGCACGAAGACGAATGCGCACGAAAAACTCCCCCGAACAGTACGCTGTCGATTCGGCGCTGTGCGCATGACATCGCGCCGATCGCATAGACCGGCGCACCACCCGTACAACCCTCGCGGCGTTTGTGTACCACGCGCTTCTGTGGGCCGTCAACGTGCGTTCTCCACAATTGTTGTTGCAGCCGAACAACATCGTGCTTTCCACAGATTTCTTTCGGCACGCAGGAGTCGCGCGATGCGCTGTCCATAAAGCACGCGCTGCACCGGGGTTCATGGGTGTCGAAATGAACGTTGTGATGCGAGCGAGCCAGGCGACGTATATCGCACTGGTCATCGCCGCTTGGGGAACCGCCTCGCTGGCTGATCCGCGCGGCACGGGGATGATTGCAGCGCGCACGCCCGCGCGCGCGAACGCGCCGGGCACGCGCGTATCACTGCGTGCGGAAAACGAACCGGTGCGCGCGGTCCTCATGCGTCTGGCGCATTCGTTCGGCGCGAACATTGCGGTGAGCGAAAGCGTGGGCGGCTATGTCACCGTCAATCTGCACGGCGTGACGCTGGCGCAGGCGCTCCGCGCGATCCTCGAGCCGCTCGGTGCCGAGTTCCATCTGCGCGAGGGCGTGTACGAGGTCGCCACGTCAACGGCGTTACGGGCATCGTCCGGCCCGGGCACGACGCCCGCGGTCCTGCCGCTTACGGTGGTGACGGCGAAGCGGGCGGCCGGCATCGTGCGCCCGCTCTTCCCGCAGGCGTCCGTACGCGAGGATCCGCGCGCAAACGCGCTCATCGTCGTCGCGCCGCCGAGCGACCTGCAGGCGATCCGCGCGGTCGTACAAGGCATCGACGTGCGCGACCCCTCGCGCACGCAGACCGAGGCGATCGTCGTACATCTCGCGCACGCCGCGCCGCTGGCAGAACAGCTGCGCAAGTCGTTCCCGAAGGCGCGCTTCGACGTCGTCGGTGAGCGCCAGCTTTTGGTCGCGGCCACGCCGAACGACTTCACCGAGATCAAGGCGGTCGTCGCCGCGCTCGATACGGCGGGCGCAACGCCGCCGCCCGCACCCTTCTCCACCGAGGCGGTGCCGGTCTCGAAGCGCGCGCCGCGCGACGTTGCGCGATCGCTGGCTTCACAAGTCCCCGGACTGCGCGTGGCGGTGTCCGGAAGCGCGGTCGTACTCTCCGGGCCGCCAGAGGCGGTGACCCGCGGCAAAACCCTCGTCGCCCAGCTGGATCTGCCGACCTTCGGCGAGCGCTACACCCAGGTCTACCGCATCCGCACGCTCGATGCGGGCTCGGTCGCCGACTTGCTGCGCCGCAGCTTCCGCGAGGCGGACGTCACGCGTGGATGCCGCCCTGAACGCGGTCGCCGTGACCGCGACGCTCGCGCAGCAGCAGCGCATCGCCGATGCGATCGCGCAACTCGACGCCCCGCCCGGCGCGCAGACGCCGACCGGCGTGCAGAATGGCGCGATGGGCAACGCCTCACCCGACATCGTCACGCTCAAGTCGTACGTGCCCGGACCCGCGCAAGGCGGCCTCGATGCCGTCGCCTCGCTCACGCAAGCGCTGCAAGTCCTCACGCCCGACGTGCGCGTGTTGCAGTTGCCGACGCCCGGACAGATCGCGCTCGTCGGCCCACCCGCCAGCGTGCGCACCGCCCGTGCCTTTCTCGATAAGGTCGACGTCGTGGCGCCCCTGGTCGTGCTCGACACCGAAGTGCTCGAGCTCGATGAGAGCGTGGCCAAGAACCTGGGCCTGCAACTGGGGACGGCGGCGATCACCAGCACGTTCACCGAAGTGCAGCCGCTGCCGAATCCCGATGGAACGGCGGGACGGATCGGCGGCTTCCAGGCGCTCACGCGCACGCCGATCAGCTTCACCGCGCAACTCAATCTGCTGGTGCAGAACGGCAAAGGCCGCGTGCTGGCCGACCCGCGCATCAGCACGCTCTCCGGGCGCACGGCTTCCATCCGCGCCGGCGACACCATCTCGATCCTGACCACGACCGCCGGGAACGCGGGCACCATCGCCAGCACGCAGGTGCAGAGCTTTCAGACCGGCGTGACGCTCGACATCACGCCCTCCGTCACGCCCGACGGCGGGGTGACGGTCGTCCTGCATCCGGTCGTGAACAGCCTGATCGGCACGAACGCCGGCGTGCCGGAAATCAGCACGCGCGACACCCAAACGACGGTCCACTTGCAAGACGACGAGACGCTCGTGATCGGCGGGCTCATCCAGGAAAGCGACACGCGCACGACCACGAAAATCCCGCTGCTGGGCGATCTGCCGCTGGTGGGGCACGTGTTCCGCAACGACAACGTCCAAGGCCAGCGCAACGAGCTCATCATCGTCGTGACGCCGCACATCGTCCGCCCGGGGAAACCCCTGTTGCCGGGGCCGGCGCTACGGGCGGTCCCCACGCCGCAAGCGCTGCCGACGTTGCCCCCGAACGCGCGTCTGCCGGCGGCGAGCGGACAACTCGCACCGCGCGCGTCCACGCCGAGTGCGCCCGGCCCGACCGTCACGGCGACGCCTTCGCCTGCGCAGAGCGGCGCTCCGACTGCAAGCACGCCGGCGCCGGTGCCCAGCGCGTTCGCGCAAACCAACGTCTTCACGTTCGGCGCCGCACCGCAGAGCAATTTCGCCAAGCCGACGGACCCGGTGCAGATCTTCTACGCCACGCTCTCACCGACCGTGGTCGCCATCGGAACGCCGCTGCGCCTCGCCGTCATTACGACCTCGAATGCGACCGCGGTGAAGCTCACGATCGGCTCGCAATCCATGCCGTTGAATCAAACGGCGCCCGGTCAATGGCAAGGAACATTCCCGTTTCCCGCGCTACCGCAAGCGCAAGGCAGCCTGATGACCTCGCTCGTGGCGAGTCGCGCGGACGGCACTTCCGCCACGGTGCCGATTCCCGTGAATATCGGGACGCCATAAACGTTGCAGAAGTGCGGCGAGCGCGCGTCGTGCCTTAGTGCTCCGCACACCGCATCGCGCTACGGCCTCGAGCTTCCCTGTCCGGGCGATTGCGGCAATGCCGGCATCGGTGTCGGCGGCGCGACTTGCGACGGGTTCTCCCAGATCGACTTCGCCTCGCCGGTGAGGCCCTTCGGCGCTTTCTTCATGAAGTACGTGATCTGCCAGATCGACTTCTCGTCGAGCGACCGACGGAACGCGGGCATGCCGGTGAAGCGGATGCCGTGCTCGATCTTCCAGTACGTCTCGCCTTCGGGATCGTCGTCGACGCCGTGCCTCGTGAATTGGGGCGGGCGGACGCCCATGCCGCGCGCGATGCTATTCGGCGTGCTGTGCGCGGTCCCGTGGCAGACCGCGCAGTTTTGGACGTAGAGACGCGCGCCCTGCGCGATGTCGGCGTCGCTCGGCGGTGAGTACGGATAGGGCGGATTCGGCGCCTCGCGGCGGACGGTCGCGTCGAGCGACGTCTTGGATGCCCACTTCTCGCCGGGCAGCAACGGCCCGTCGGCCCGAGCCGGCACCATGCCCGTCTCGACGGCGAGGAAGACGACGAGCGCGAGCACGACGATTGCGGCGATCACGCCTCCGATGAATCCACGCATACCTCGCAGTGTCCCTCGGATTGCCCGGAACGACACGCTCGGTCGCGCAACGCGGGCCCCGCCGCGCTGGTTGAAGGATCCGATGGCCATTGCACCGCCGCGCGGACGCACGCTCGAAGACCTCGAGTTCGTGAACTCGTTCGCGACGCTCGGCGAGGGGTTCGGTGAGCGCCGGATGCCGGAGGGCATCCCGGGCGCCCGCCTCGCCGCGTTCAGCCCCGAGGCGGCCGCGCTGATCGACCTGCGCCCGGGCGAAGAGGCGCGCCCGGAGTTCGCCGCGCTCGTCAGCGGCAACGCCGTGCTGCCCGGCATGGAGCCGTTCGCCGGCGTCTACGGCGGCCACCAGTTCGGCGTGTGGGCCGGACAGCTGGGTGACGGCCGCGCGATCCTGCTCGGCGAAGTTCGCACGCCGGACGGGCCGTGGGAACTGCAACTGAAGGGCGGCGGAATCACGGCGTACTCGCGGTTCGCCGACGGACGCGCCGTCGTGCGCTCCACCGTGCGCGAGTTTCTCGCGAGCGAAGCGATGCACCACCTCGGCGTGCCGACGACGCGCGCGCTCGCGATGGCGGCCGGCGATGAGCCGGTGCGGCGCGAGCGCATCGAGCGCGCGGCGACGGTCGTGCGCATGGCGCCGACGTTCGTGCGATTCGGATCGTTCGAGATCTTCCACTACCGCACGGCGCTGGACGACCTGAAAAAGCTCGCGGACTACGTCATCGATCGCTTCTATCCGGAATGCGGCCGGGGTGACGATCGCTACGTGCGCTTCTTCAGCGCGGTCGTCGAGCGCACGGCGAACCTGATGGCCCGCTGGCAGGCCGTCGGCTTCGCGCACGGCGTGATGAACACCGACAACTTCTCGATCCTCGGCCTCACCCTCGATTACGGGCCGTACGGCTTCGTGGAGACGTACGAGCCCGGTTTCGTGTGCAACCACAGCGACGAGATGGGCCGCTACGCCTTCGACCGCCAGCCCACAATCGGCTTGTGGAACTGTCACGCGCTCGCGGAAGCGCTGTCGTCCCTGATCGACACGAAGTCGCTCGAGGCGGTGCTGGAGCAGTTCGCGCCGGTGTACCGGCAAGCGTTCCTCGCGTTGATGCGCGAGAAGCTCGGCGTCGCGCAAGCGCGCGACGACGACGCGGACTTCGTGTTCGAGCTGTTGCGCATGCTCGAAACGCGGCGCGTCGACTGGACGAACTTCTGGCGCGGCCTCTCGCACGCCGACGCACGCGCGCTCGCGCTGCTCGGCGCGGACGAATCGTCGCACGCATGGTTCGCGCGGTACGGCGAGCGGCGCACGGCCGACGGGCGCGACGACGATGCGCGCCGCGCGGCGATGCGGCGCGTCAACCCGAAATACGTGCTGCGCAACTGGGTTGCGCAGGAGGCGATCGCGGCGTGCGAGGCCGGCGACGACAACGTCGTCCGCGCCGTGCTCGACGTCGTTCGCGCGCCGTTCGACGAGCACCCGGAGCGCGAAGCGTGGGCGCAGCCGGCGCCGGCGCACTACCGCGGCCTCTCCGTCAGCTGTTCGTCGTAACGCGCTTCCGCCGACGCCGGCGCTCAGAGCGGCGTGACCAGCCCCGGCAGCACGGAGTCGAAGCTGACGACGGTGCCGCCCGCGGCGCGCACGAGCCGCTCCCAGAAACGGCGCAGCCCGATCACCTCGCGGTAGCCCATCTTCATGTGCGCCTCGCCGCGCGTGACGCCGGCGAAGGCGACGTCCACGCCGTGCAGGTCGGGCAGGGCCGTGTCGTCGCGCAGGCGCCGCACGACCTCTTCCGCGTGCTTCGAGGGATCGTCGTTGTAGCGGAACAGGTTCACCTCGCGCGTCTGCTGCCAGCCGTTCGCGATAACGACGACGAGCACGCGGCCGCGCTGCGGTCCGCGGTGGATCGCCTCGCCCACGGCATAGAGCGTCCCGATCGGGTCCGAGCCGTCGTACGTGCGGCGCGCGTCGATCACGTCCTCGACGCGCGCGCGGCCCGAGGCGACGAACGCTTCGCGCTCGCGCTGGTTCAGCAGCTCGTTGGACGTCGCGCTCGGCACGACGGCCGAGAACACCGGGCCGCGCCCGACGCCGGCGTCCGTGATCGGATAGAGGTCGATTCGCGCGCCGGCGGGAGCGCAGTCGATCGCGGCGGTCGCCATGTGGGCGTACAGGGGGCGTTCCGGCAGCGGAACCGTGTTCGCGGCAGCCAGCAGCACCTCGGTGCGGGCGGCCGGCCCGACGTGCGCGGTCCAGAAATCGGCATCGAGCGGGCACGACGCCGGCCGGGCCGCCTGGCTCGCTGCAACATCCGGGCGTGAGGCCGCGTAGAAGAGCGCGGACAGGCCGAGCACGGCACACAGGACGGGACGAACCACGAAGCCTCCTTTGGGAGGTGTACGTCCCTCGCTACGGAGAGAATTCCCGCAGCCCCGCACGAGGACGCGCCGACCATGAGTACGAGCGGTGAATTCCACACCCCGAGCCAGAACGGTGTCGCCACGTCGCCGGACGAGGTGCGCGTGGCGAAGACGCCCGGCTTCGTCGCCGCGTCGCACCGCGACGAGGACCGGCGCGCCAGCGAGCAGCGCAAGCTGAAGCTGAACCAGCGCGTGCGGCACTACGACGTGGTCTGCAGCGACCTGCAGACGCGCCTGGACGCCGCGCACGCGCGCCGCGACGGGATGCCCGATCACGCGCGCGGGTGGCCGCTGCCGATGTACCTGCTGCTCGCGGCGCTCACGATCGCGATCGAGTACGTGCCGGCGCACATGTTCACGCAGATCTTCTACCAGACCGGCTGGGTGCAGACCGCGCTGACGCTGACGTTCACGGCGATCGGCGTGGTCGTCGCGATCTTCCTCGGCGAGCTGCTGCGCCGCACGCGCGTGCCGGAAGGCAGCCACGCGATCGACCACGTCTTCGTCGCCGTCGTCGCCGCGGTCGCCGTCGCGTATCTGGTGATCGGCTACTGGCTGCGCGTCGCGTTCACCAGCACGTCGGCGTCGTACGCGAACGCCGCCGCGCAGCGGGGGTCGAGCGACGGCGGCGCCTCCGGCGCGGCGCTCGGCCTCACGCCGTCGATGGAAGCGATCGCGCTGACGGCCATCGCGGCGATCGGCATGATCCTCGCGATCGTGAGCACGTACCATCGCGAGAGCTTCGAGTCGTTCGGCGTGCACTCGCGCATTCGCAAGCTGCACGGCGATCTCACCGCCAACCAGACGTACAAGAACACGAACCTCGCCGACCTCGATCGCGTCGAGAAGAGCGGGCGAAGCGCGGCGGCCGCGTACGCCTCCGGCGAACCGCCGCACGGCGCGTAACCGAGGCTTGACGCGGCGCACGACGGCGCGCTGACATAGTTCGTGACGAACGATCTCGACGAGGCCGTCGCCGACGTCGCGCGTCTGTACCCCGCGGTCTACCACCGCTTCCACGTCTCGAAGCACCGGCTTCCGGGCACCGACGTCACGCCCCGCATGCTGTGGATCCTGCAGCATCTCGCGAGCGTGGGACCGTCGACGCTCGGGGAGCTCGCCGATGCGTCGGGCGCGAAGAAGTCGACGATGACGGAGCTGGTCGATCGGCTCGAAACGAAGGCCTACGTGGGACGGATGCGCGACGAACGCGACGCACGGCGCGTGTTCGTCGGCTTGACGCCGCAGGGCGAGCGCCGCGCGAACCGCGCGCCGAGCGTCCTCGCGGACGACGCGCTGCGCGCCGCGCTCGCGCGCATGACGGCGGGCGAACGCGACGCGCTCGTCCGCGGACTCCGCGCGCTCGTGCGCGCGGGCGAGGAGCAGGCGAAATGACGAAATGTGAGAGCTGCGGGTACGAGATGAACGGTCCCGGCGATCGCGCGCCGGGCGATGCGCACAGCCGCCACTGCCGCTACTGCAGCAAGCCGGACGGCTCGCTGCAAGACTTCGACGAGCGCTTCGAGCGCATGGTGCAATGGTCGCTGCGCCGCGACGGCGTCGACCGCGCCGAGGCCGAAACTCGCACGCGCGCCTACATGCGAAGCATGCCGCTGTGGCGCGATCACCCCGCGCTCGCAAGCGCTCCCTGAGTGGGGCGCGAGGCGCGCTGCGCCGCCTCGTGGGGCGCGCAGAGCGGCGATGCGACCGTGCACCTCGATAGCGCGGAGATCGGGCGCGCGGCGCCGCGCTGGGCGACGGCGCGCTCGCGCGCCGCGTGCCGATCTGGATCGTCTATACCAAAGCCCGGCGCCCTTCGTTCGGTGAGACGGCGGTGCGCGATGCGCTGCGCGCGCGGGGGCTCATCGACGTGAAGGTCGCATCGGTCTCGCCGGCGCTGACGGCGCTGCAGTTCGTTCGGCGCCGCTGAATCCAGGACGACCCGCGCACGGTCGGGAACGGGCCGCCTCGTGGAGAATCGGCACGCGGAGGTGCGGCTGCTCATTCGCGGCATCGCGAAGGGCGTCTCGAGCGGTGACGTCGCCGCGCTGCTCGCACCGTACGGCGGCGATCCCGAGCGCATCGCGCTGCCGCGCGACCGGCGCACGCGCCGGCGAAAGGGCATCGCCTACGTGTTCGTGCCCAGCATGCACGCGGCGCGCGCCGCGATCGACGCGCTGAACGAGACGACGCTCGGCGAGAGACCGATCACCGTCGAGATCGCCGCGGAACGTCCGCCGAAGCGGCCGCGACGATTCGGCGCACCGTCGGGGTCTCCGCGGCGCTTCTGAGGTCTTCCCCGGTCGCGACGCAGCGCCCGGCGCCGCCGGCCGGACGCGGCTATTGCAGGTACTTCTCGACCGTCTCGGCGCTGCGCTCATGTGCGACGTTCGCGTCCTGACCGAACTCCTCGCGCGCGCGGCGCTGCCGCAGCAGGTCCCACAGCCGGTCCAGCTGCACGTTGATGTCGTCCAGCCGCCGCCGCTCGTCGGCCGACACCGCCCCGCCCTTTTCGAAGAGGGCGTGCTCCTCGGCGACGAGGCGTTCGATCCGCTGCTGAAGCTCCTGGTCGTTCACGAGCGACCTCTTCCCATTCCGTGCGCCTTCCCCCGCGCCCGGCGGCAGAGTGGGTACGGTGTCGGCGACCCGGCCGGGCGGAGAGCCAAGGAGACCGTTCGCGGCTCCTACGAAGGTACGCGAGTTTTGCCGGCTCGCCGCCTACACTTCGTGGAGGCGGCCGCCGCTCGGGTGCCGCCGTCGCATTCGGAGGAGAATCGTGGCTCACGCACAGGCGTACAAAGACCCCGGCACGCCGGAGGATCAAACTCGGCGCGTGTTCATGGCCAACGCGGTCATCGCGGTGAGCGGCGTGATCGGTCTCAGCCTGGCGATCCCGCTCGTCGAGTCGCTGCTGCCCGGCTCCGACGCGAACACGGACCAGTGGTCCGGGCTGACGTCCGAGCAGGCCGCGGCGCTGCAGAAGGCGACGAACGTGCCCGTCAAGGTCACGTTCGACGTGCACGAGACGAACGGGTATTTCGGCGCGACGGACACCGAGCAGTTCGTGTGGGCCGTCAAGGCGACGGACGAGCAGATGCAGCAGGAACGTCCCGAGCTCTTCGCGGGGACCGACAAGGTCCCGTACGCGGTCGTGAACATGGGCTTCGTCGTGTTCAGCCCGATCTGTCCGCACCTCGGCTGCAAGTACGAATGGAACGCGCAGGAGCAAAAGTTCCTGTGTCCATGCCACGGCTCGGTCTACAGTAACCTCGGCAAGCACGAGGCGGGGCCGGCGCTCCGCGGCCTCGATCCGCTGCCGGTGCGGTCCTACCAAGGCAAAGTTCAGATCACGTGGATCGAATATGCGGACAACAACCCGCACATGATCGTGCAGAAAGTCGGCTGAGGGAGAACTGCACGCGATGTTGACCTGGCTCGACCAGCGCACGGGAGCGATCACCGCCGCCAAGGACTTCCTCACCGAAGACGTGCCCGGCGGCGCGTCGTACTGGTACGCGTTCGGCAGCGCGACGCTGTTCGCGATGATCGTTCAGATCGCGACGGGAATCTTTCTCTGCTTCTACTACGCGCCGTCGACCGCGACGGCGTACGAGTCGACGAAGTATCTGATCGAGAAGGTTCCGGCCGGCCACTTCGTGCTATCGCTGCACTACTGGGGCGCGTCGGCGATGATCGCATTCATGGGCATGCACCTGCTGCAAGGGCTGCTGTGGGGCGCCTACAAGAAGCCGCGCGAGCTGCAGTGGATCGTCGGCGTGATCCTGTTCATCGTCACGCTCGTGCTCGGCCTCACCGGCTACCTGCTGCCGTGGGACCTCAACGCGCTGCTCGCGTCGCGCGTCGCGATCAACGTTGCGGGCAACGCTCCGGTCCTCGGCCACGCGATGCTGCAGTTTCTCCAGGACGGCAACGGCATCAACACGCTGACGATCAACCGGTTCTTCGGGATCCACGTGTGGCTGATGCCCGCGCTGCTGGCGGGTCTGGTCGGCATGCACCTCGCGATCTTCCGGTGGAACGGCCCGGCCGGTCCGCCGATCGACGCGGCGCCGAAGCTCAAGCCCGGACGCTTCTGGCCGGATCAGCTGTTCATGGACACCGTGCTGTCGTTCGCGATGTTCGTGATCATCGTGCTGCTGGCGTTCTTCTCGCCCGCGCCGCTCGATGCCAAGGCCGACCTGAACAACACGCAGTTCGTGCCGTATCCCGCGTGGTATTTCCTCGCGCTCTACGCATCGCTCGACATCGTCGGGAACCTGCCCGCGCAGTTCGTGCAGATGGCGTCGCTGTTCGCGACGATCGTCGGGCCGACGCTGCTGATCATCCTGCTGCTGGTGCTGCCGTTCGTCGACCGCAACCCCTCGCGCCGGCCCTCACGGCGCCCGTGGGTGCTCGGCGTGACCGCCGTCGTGATGCTCGGCGCGATCGGTCTGAGCATGATCGGACAGAGAAACGTCGTCCAGCAGCAGCTGGCCCACGACATCATCGGCCCGAACGCGGTCGCAGCGGCGGTGCAAAGCGGCGGAACGGCGAACTCGACCGGACCGCTCGGCACCGCGGGCGCGAGCAGCAGCAGCGCGTCGTCGGGCGGCACGACCCCGGCGAGCGCGGCGGCCGGCGCGCAAGTGTACGCGTCGAACTGCGCCGGCTGCCACGGCGCAGCGGGCACCGGCGTGCCGAAGACCTTCCCGCCGCTCGCGCACAACCCGGTCGTGATCGGCGACAAGAAGACGGTGATCGGCATCGTGAGCAACGGGCTGAAGCGCACGATCACCGTCAACGGCGACACGTACAACGGGCAGATGCCGGCATGGAAAGGCAACCTCACCAATAAGGAGATCGCCGAGGTGATCACCTACGTGCGCAATGCGTGGGGCAACAAGGCCTCGGCCGTCAGCGAAGCGGACGTCGCAGGCTACAAGAAGTAGCGCGGTTCGGCGCGCGCCCTGCACGTCAGTCGCGCGAGCACGGTGCGCCGCGCACGTACAGCAGCGCCGCGCGCGGGTGCGCCGGCGGCATCTCCATCACGACGGAGACGACGCGGCCCCGTGCGCGTGCGAGCCCCGCGCGGCGGCCCGCGTCGGCCGGGCGCGTCACGACCCACGCCGCGGCTCCGCCGCACACGGTGCGCAGAAAACCCTTGTTGTTCTTGATGTCGATGACCGGCGGCGCCGTGTAGAAGATCAGCGCGTTTCCGCCGCTGACGCCGCCGATTCCGATCGCTTCGCCCGGCGCGCGCCGCGCATCGATCACCGATGCGATCGGCGGGATCGGTTTGAGGCGCTCCGCCGCCGGCTCGGCGACCAGCGCGATGAACAGCACGAGGGCGCCGCTGGTGAGCCCGAGCACGTACGGCGACCACTCGGCGCTCTCGCGCCGCGCGATCGCGACGACGGTGAGCAGGGATCCCGCCAGCATCGCGATGCCGAGGAACGCGAGCTCGTGGTTGAGCACGGCGAGGTCGACCTCGAGCCGGTTGCTGCGCGAGAAGATCGCGATCGCGACCGCGACGCAGCTGACGAACACGGGGATCGTCGCCGCGGACACGACGGCGGCGCGCCGGTCCGCGCCCGCGCGCACGCGGTCGAACCAGAGCGCGACGACGATCGCGAGGGCGGGCAGGACGAGCGCGACGTAGTTCGGCAGCTTCGTGCTCGCGAAGCTGAAGAACGCGAACGGCGCCGCCGCCCACACGAGGGCGAGCCGCGCGAATCGGCCGTCCTGCCGGCGCGCCTCGCGCCACGCCGCGACCGCCGCGACGGGGAAGAACGCGATCCACGGAAAGAAGCCGAGAATCAGCACCGGCACGTAGTACCATACCGGCCCGGTCTGGTTCTCGATGACGCCCGTGTAGCGCCCGATCGTGTAGTGCCCGATCAGCCGCGCGATCGCGGCGGGGCCGTCGCGCAGCGCTAGCGCGACGAACCACGGCAGCGTCACCGCCGCGTACGCCGCGGCGGCGGCGAGCATCGCGCCGCGGCTGGGGCCAGCCGGGCGCGACGCGGTCCGCTCCCAGAGCAGCCACCCGCCGATCACGAGCAGCACGATGACGGGTGCGACGGGCCCCTTCGCGAGCGTGCCGACCGCGAGTGCGAGCGCGCCGCAGACGAACGCGGTGTCGCGGCGCCGCGCGGTGCCCGTCGGCTCGAACGCGCGATACCACCACAGCACCGCGGCCGCGACCGCGAAGTCGAGCAGCGCGTCCATGATCGCGAGGCGTCCGACGATCGCCTGCATCAGGCTCGTCGAGAGCACGATCGCAGCCGTCATCCCCGAACGTCCGCCCGCGATGCGCGCGGTCCCGTAGCCGACGGCGCCGCCCATCGCGATCGTCGCCAGCGCCGAGGGCAGGCGCATCGCGAGCGCGTTCGTCCCGAGCAGCTTCGCGAACGCCGCGGCGATCCAGAAGTACAGCGGCGGCTGCACGAACCACACCTCGCCGTTGAAGTGCAGGACGACCCAGTCGTGCGTGAGCAGGATCTCGCGCGCGACCTCACCGTAGGCGGTCTCACTGTTGTCCCACAGCGTGCCGATCCCGAGCCCCGGCAGGGTCACCAGCGCGGCGAAGAGCGCACCGAGCAACGCCGCGCGCGCGGGGACGGATCGCATCGGCTGGAAGATAGGGCCTGTGTACCCCGTCGCCCTTTCGGTTCGCGGCCGGCGCGCGGTCGTCGTGGGCGGCGGCGGCGTCGCCGAACGTAAGGTGCGCGCGCTGCTCGCCGCGGATGCCGAGGTCGTCGTCGTCGCGCCCGACGTGACCGCCGCGCTCGCCGCGCTCGCGGCGAACGGTGCGATCGCCTGGCGCGCGCGGCGCTACGAGCACGGCGATCTCGACGGGGCCTTCCTGGCGTTCGCCGCGACCGGCGACGATGCGGCGAACGCGGCGGTCGGCGACGACGCGCGCGCGCTCGGCGTCCTCGTGAACGACGCCTCGGCGCCCGAGCGCGGGGACTTCGCGACGCCCGCCGTGCACCGCGCCGGCGATCTGACGGTCGCCGTCGACTCCGGCGGCCTCGCGCCGTCGTTCGCACGGCGCGTGCGCGACGAGCTCGCGCTGTCATTCGACGCGCGGTACGCGCGCGCGGCGGGCACGCTCGGCGCGCTCCGCGAGCGCACGCTCGCGATCGTGCCCGCGCCGCTCCGCGCGGCGGTGATGCGGCACTTTGCCGAGCGCGACATCGACGAGCTCGCCGCGATGCCGCCCGGCGCGGTGGAGCACGAGGTCGAGCGCGCCGCCGAGACCCTCGCCGGGGTCGTCCCGAGGGCTGCCGGCGCGCTCGTCTGCGCAACGCGCGGCAGCGCGCTCGCGATGGTGCAGGCGAAGGCCGTGATGGCCGCGCTCGCCGGCGCAGGTCACGCCTCGGTCGTTCTTTCGATCACGACGCGCGGCGACGCCGTCCAGGACCGCTCGATCGCGGCGATCGGCACGGACAACGTCTTCGTCACCGAGCTCGAGGTCGCGCTGCGCGAGCGGCGCGCCGACTACGCCGTGCATTCGGCGAAGGATCTGCCGAGCACGCTCGCCGACGGCATGACGATCGCCGCGATCACGGCGCGAGAGGACGCGCGCGATGCGTTCTGCTCGGAGCGGTTCGCATCGTTCGACGCGCTGCCGAGCGGCGCGCGCGTCGGCACCTCGTCGCCGCGGCGCCGCGAGCAGCTCAGCGCGCTGCGCGCCGATCTCGTCTACGACGACGTGCGCGGCAACGTCGACACGCGGCTGCGCAAGCTGCGCGACGGGGCCTACGACGCGATCGTCCTCGCGTGTGCGGGCTTGAACCGGCTCGGCGCGCGCGCGACGTACACCGTGCCGTTCGAGGTCGACGCGATCACGCCGGCCGTCGGCCAGGGCGCGCTCGCGATCGAGACGCGCGCCGATGCGCCGTGCGCGCCGCCGCTCGCCGCGGCGCTCGACGACGCCGCGACGTCGCTCGCGGTGCGCGCCGAGCGCGCGTTCTTGCGCGAGCTGCACGGCGGATGCCGGGCGCCGATCGGGTGCCACGCGACGTGGTCGTCCGGCCGGCTGCGGATCGCCGGCGCGATCGCGCCTGCGGACGCCGCGCGCATCGTGCGCGGCGCGCGCGATGACGCCGTCGCGGCCGGCGACGTTTCCTCGGCCGAAGCCGCCGGCGTCGCGCTCGCGCGCGAGCTGCTCGCCCAAGGCGGCGGGTCGCTGCTCGGCACGGGGCCGCTCAGCGGCCGCGTGTTCCTTCTGCCCCGCACGCAGGCGCGCGCGAGCCGCATCGCGCCGGCGCTGCGGGATGCGGGAGCCGAGGTCGTCGAGGCGCCTAACAGCGCGGCGGCGTCGGCGGCGCTCGGCGGGCGCGTCCCGACGGCGATCCTGTTCCCGTCGTCGGGATCGGTGGCGGCGATCACCGAATACCTGGGGACGTTACGCGACCGCGGGGTGCGCCCGGCGGTCGCCGCGATGGGGCCGGCATCCTCGGAAACCGCCGGCGCCCACGGCTGGCCGCCCGACGTGGTTGCACCCTCCGCGGAGATCGGCGAGTTCGTACAGTCCGTCACCCGCTACGTGTTGGAGACCGGCGCATGATGCTGCGGCGAGCACCGCAAGGAACGACGATCGAGCCGCAGACCGCGGGCGCGCGCCTCGTGGCGCGCCCACGCCGCCTGCGCGCGAGCCCGGCGATGCGCGGCCTCGTGCGCGAGACGCGCGTCAACCCCGACGGACTCGTGCAGCCGCTCTTCGTGGTCGAGGGAACGGGCGTCGTGCAGCCGATCGGCTCGATGCCCGGCGTGTCGCGCCATTCGGTCGACGCGGTCGTGCGCGAGTGCCGCGAGCTCGACGCCGCCGGCGTGCGCGCCGTGCTGCTGTTCGGCATCCCCGACGCCACGCAGAAGGATGCGTTCGCGACGATCAACTCCGACCCGAGCGGCGTCGTGCAGCGCGCCGCGCGCGCGATCAAGGACGCGCTCCCGCACCTGCTCGTCATCGCGGACCTGTGCAACTGCGAGTACACGGACCACGGCCACTGCGGCATCCTCGATGCGTCGGGCGACGTCGACAACGATCGCACGCTCGACGTGCTCGCGAAGACCGCGCTCTCGTACGCGCGCGCCGGCGTCGACGTCGTCGCACCGTCCGACATGATGGACGGCCGCGTGCGCGCGATCCGCACGGCACTCGACGACGAGGGTTTCACGAAGACCGCGATCATGTCGTACGCCGCGAAGTACGCGTCGGCGTTCTACGGGCCGTTCCGCGAAGCCGCGGAGTCGACGCCGTCGTTCGGCGACCGCCGTACGTACCAGATGGATCCCTCCAACGTGCGCGAGGCGCTCAAGGAAGTGCGGCTCGACCTCGAAGAAGGCGCGGACGTCGTGATGGTCAAGCCCGCGATGGCGTATCTCGACGTCGTGCGCGCGGTGCGCGAGATCACCGACGTGCCGCTCGCGGTGTACCACGTGAGCGGCGAGTACGCGATGCTCAAGGCGGCCGCCGAGCGCGGCTGGATCGACGAAGAGCGCGCGGTCGACGAGACGCTGACCGCGATCGCGCGCGCGGGCGCCGACGTGATCATCACCTACTTCGCGAAATCCTACCTCCAACGACAGCGGTGATGGCGGAGCGCCGTAAAACCGACCGAGCGCAGCAGCAGCGGCCGCAACGCTGCGCGCAGGTCTGCATTCTCGCGGGCGGTGAGGCGACGCGCCTGCCCGGGAAGCTCTCGCTCGACATCGGCGACGTGCCGATGCTCGTGCGCGTCTACCGCAACGTCTCGGCCGGGCGCGAGACGTGGCTCTCGACGAAGGGGCCATTGCCCGATGCGATCGCCGCGCACGTGCAGGTGCCGCAGGTCGTCGACCGCTGGCCGCTGCGCGGGCCGCTCTCCGGGCTGCTCTCGACGTTCAGCGCGATGCGCGCCGAGTGGGTGTTCGCGGTCGCGGGCGACGCGCCGTTCGTCGACGCCCCATTCATCGACCGCCTCGAGTCCGAAGCGTCGCCGCAGCTCGACGCGATCGTCCCGATGCACGACGAGGGCGATCGCCGTATCGAGCCGCTGGCCGCGCTGTACCGGCGCGAGGCGTTCCTGCGCGAAGGCACGCCGGTGCTGCTCGGCGGCGACGGCGCGCTGCGACTCGTGATCGACCGCTTGCGCACGCGGTTCGTTCCCGTGCGCGACGCGCGCCCGTTCGCGAACGTCAACACGCCGGACGACTACGCGAAGCTGCGCGAGACGCTGGCGTGAGCGCGGTCGACGTGCGGCGCGCGCGCTCCGACGCGGCGTTCGCGGCCGCGAAGCGCGTGATTCCCGGCGGCGTCAACTCGACGGTGCGCGCGTTCAAGGCGGTCGGCGGAACGCCGGTGTTCGTGCGCGAGGCGCAGGGCGCGTACCTCACCGACGTCGACGGGAACCGCTACCTCGACTACGTGCTCTCGTGGGGCCCGATGATCGCGGGCCACGCGCATCCGGACGTCGTCGAGGCGTTGCGGCGCGCGGTCGGGCGCGGCACGTCGTACGGGACGCCGACGGAAGCGGAGACGGAGCTTGCCGAGCTCATCGTCGAGGCTGTTCCGTCCGTCGAGAAGGTCCGCTTCTGCTCCTCGGGGACGGAGGCGACGGCGAACGCGGTGCGCCTCGCGCGCGGCTTCACCGGCCGCGACCTGATCGTGAAGTTCGAGGGCTGCTATCACGGCTCGGCCGACCCGTTTCTCATCGCGGCCGGGTCCAGCGCGCTCGCGCTCGGCGTGCCGAACTCCAAGGGCGTCCCGGCGGGGACGGCCGCCGACACGCTCGCGATTCCGTACAACGATGCGGCCGCGGTGCGCGCCGCGTTCGAGCGGCACGGCGACCGCATCGCCGCCATCATCGTCGAGCCCTACGTCGGGAACATGGGCCTCGTGCTGCCGTTGCCGGGCTTCCTGCAGACGCTGCGCGACGTCACGCGGGGGGCGGGCGCCCTGCTGATCTTCGACGAGGTGATGACGGGGTTTCGGGTCGGCCGCGGCGGCGTCCAGGCGCGCGAAGGCGTCTACCCCGACCTCACGACGCTCGGCAAGGTGATCGGTGGCGGCCTGCCGGTCGGGGCGTTCGGCGGCAGGGCGGACGTCATGGACCGCCTCACGCCGGACGGCGACGTGTTCCAGGCGGGGACGCTGTCTGGCAACCCCCTGGCGATGGCGGCAGGCATCGCGACGCTGCGCCTGCTGAACGAGCGCGCCTACGAAAATCTGGAGCGGCTGACGCAGCGTCTGACGGCCGGCATGGCGAACGCGTTCGGCCTGCACGGCGCGCCGCACGCGCTCGCCGCGGCCGGCTCGATGTTCGGGTTCTTCTTCACGGAGGCTCCGGTGACCGATCTGACGAGCGCGAAACGCTCCGACACCGCTCGCTACGCGCGCTTCTTCCACGCAATGCTCGACCGCGGCGTCTACTTCGCGCCCTCGCAGTTCGAGGCGGGCTTCGTGTCGCTCGCGCACAGCGAGGACGACGTCGATCGCACCGTCGCCGCCGCGGGCGACGCGCTCCGCGAAGCGATCGCCTAGCGTGCCGCTGGTCTGTCTCGGCCTCTCCCATCACACCGCGCCCGTCGAGGTCCGCGAGCGGCACGCGTTCCCGCCGCAGCGGATGGGTGAGGCGCTGGTCGCGCTGCGCGACTACGAAGCGGTGCGCGAGGCGCTGATGCTGCAGACGTGCGGACGCCTCGAGATTTACGCCGAGCTCGAGGACTACGAGGTCGGCGTCGCGCAGGTGCGCGCGTTCCTCGGGAACTTCCGCCACGGCGACGTGTCCGACATGGACTCCTACATGTACACGCTCCTCGGATCGCAGGCGGTGGAGCACCTCTTCCGCGTCAGCACCGGGCTCGACTCGATGCTGATCGGCGAAGCGGAGATCCTCGGACAGGTCAAGGACGCGTTCGTGCAGGCGCAGCGCGCGCGCTCGCTCGGCAAGACGCTGCACACGCTGTTCCGCGAAGCGCTGCAAGCCGGGAAGGACGCGCGCACGTACACCGCGATCTCCGGCGCGTCGACGTCGATCGCAAGCGCCGCCGCGCGGTGCGCGAAGGAGCACGTCGGAGAGCTGCGCGGCAAGACCGTGCTCGTCGTCGGGACGGGCAAGATGGGCGCGCTCGCCGCGCGCCGCCTCAAGGCGGAGGGCGCGAACGACGTCGTCGTCCTCAACCGCACGCACAAACGCGCGCGTGAGGTCGCGGCCGAGCTGGGCGCCGTCGCACGCGTCGCGGAAATGCCGGGACTGATCGCCGCGCTCCAGGAGGCGGACGTCGTCGTCACTTCGACCGGCGCGTCGCACTTCGTGCTCACGCCAGGCAACGTCGCCGAAGCGATGCTCGCGCGTCCGGGCCGTTCGCTGTTCGTCATCGATATCGCCGTGCCGCGCGACGTCGATCCCGAGGTGGCCCGCATCCCCGGCGTCGGCGTCGTCGACATCGACGGGCTCAAGGGCATCGTCGACGTGACGCTCGAGAAGCGCCGCGAGTCGATCCCGCTCGTCGAGGAGATCGTCGGCACGCACGCCGGCCGGTTCCGCGCCTGGTACCAGTCGCGCGTCGCCGTCCCCGTCATCGCCTCGCTCACGCGCAAGGCCGAAGCGATCCGTCAAGCCGAGGTGGAGCGGCTGTTCGCGCGCTGCCCCCAGCTGACCGAGCGCGAGCGCGGCTTGATCACCGGCATGTCGCGCACGATCGTCTCGAAGCTGCTCCACAGCGCCATCGTGCGCATCCGCGACAAGGCCGTCGAGAACCGCGCCGAAGCGCTGACGCACGCGAAGATCCTCGACGAGCTGTTCGACTTGCGCGCCGTCCTCGAACGCTCCGTCGACTGATCGCCGCTTCGCCCTTTCGCCTTTCGCCCTTCGCCCTTCGCCCTTCGCCCTTCGCCCTTCGCCCTTCGCCCTTCGACAGGCTCAGGATGACAAGCTCAGGATGACAGGCTCAGGATGACAGGCTCACGATGACTGGCTCAGGATGACAAGCTCAGGATGACAGGCTCAGGATGACAGGCTCAGGACGACAGGCTCAGGATGACAAGCTCAGGATGACACGGTGCGGGAAGGTCTGGCTCGTCGGCGCGGGGCCGGGCGACCCCGGGCTGCTCACGATCAAGGGTGCGCGTGCGCTCGCGCGCTGCGACGTGCTCGTGTACGACTACCTCGCTTCGCCGGCGATCGTCGCGCTCGCGCCGCCCGACTGCGAGAAGATCGACGCCGGCAAGAAAGCCGGCCGGCACACGCTCAGCCAGGACGAGATCACCGCGCTGATCGTCCGCCTCGGACGTGACGGCAAGAACGTCGTGCGCCTCAAGGGCGGCGACGTATTCGTGTTCGCCCGCGGCGGCGAGGAGGCGCAAGCGCTCGCCGAGGCGGGCGTGCCGTTCGAGATCATTCCCGGGATCACGTCGGCGCTCGCCGCGCCGGCGTACGCCGGCATTCCCGTGACGCACCGCGCCCACAACACCGCGTTCACGGTCGCGACCGGACACGAGGATCCCGCGAAGACCGCGTCGTCGCTCGATTTCTCGAAGCTCGCGAACCGCAAGGCAACGACGATCTTCCTGATGGCGATGGGCAATCTCGCGAGCATCGTGCGCGAGCTGCGCACGCACGGCCTCGACGGCGAGACACCGGTCGGGATCGTGCACGAAGGCACGAAGCCGTCGCAAACCGTGCTGGTCGCGACGCTGGACACGATCGTCGCGGAAGTCGAACGCACCGGCATCGCCGCGCCGGCCGTCGTCGTCGTCGGCGACGTCGTGCGCGAGCGCGAGCACATCCGATGGTTCGATGCGCAGCCGCTGTTCGGCAAGCGCGTGCTGATCACGCGGCCCGCGCACCAGAGCGACGACATCGCGTCGCGGCTGTGGGAGGCCGGGGCGGAGCCGATCCTCGCGCCGACGATAACGCTCGGGCCGCCGGACGACCTCGTCGCGGCGCGCGACGCGGTCGCGCGCGTGCGCGACTACGACTGGGTCGTCTTCACGAGCCGCAACGGCGTCGATGCGTTCTTCGACCGGCTCGGCGAGCTCGGCCGCGACGCGCGCGCGTTCGGCGACGCGCGGATCGCCGCGATCGGCCCGAAGACCGCCGAGGCGCTTGCTGCGCGCGGCATCCGCGTCGAGCTCGTCCCGCCCGTGTACGTCAACGAAGCCGTCGCGGAAGCGCTGCTCGAGCGCAGCGCGGCCGGGGATCGCGTGCTGGTGTACCGCGCGCAGGACGCGCGCGAGATTCTGCCCGAGACGCTGCGCGCGCACGGCCGCCGCGTCGACGTCGTCGCCGCGTACGCCACGCGGCCGATCGACGATCCGGATCTCGCCGCCAAGGCCGCGCGCGCGGACGTCGTCACGTTCACCAGCTCGAGCACGGTGCACGGCTTCGTCCGCAACGTCGCCGATGCGGCCGGCCTGCTTGCGCGCACGACGGTCGCGGCGATCGGTCCGATCACGGCGCGGACGGCGCGCGAAGCGGGCATTCGTGTCGACGTGACCGCCGAGGAGTTCACCGTCGACGGGCTGCTCGACGCGCTCGCCGCGGCGCCGTCGACACGCTGACGCGGCCGCGCGCCGATTGAACGCGGGAGTGCTCGGGCTCCTTCTGGCCGGCGCGTGCTTCGCGGCTGCGGTCGCGTTCGTCGCGCGGCGCGCGCACGCGCTGACGGCGTCCGGCGCGATCGCGGCGTTCGTCGTCGGCACGCTGACCGTGGCGTCGGGCTCCGCGGGATTCGCGCTCGTGCTGCTGGCGTTCTTCGTTCCGTCGGTGCTGCTCTCGCGCTACGGGCGCGTGCGGAAGCGGGCGCTCGCGGACGCCGGGAAGCACGGCGCGCGTGATGCGATGCAGGTGATCGCGAACGGCGGCGTCGCGACCGCCTGCGCGGTCGTCTGGGCGGCGACGCACGACGTTCGGTGGGCGTTCGCGTTCGCCGGCGCGTACGCCGCCGCCGCGGCCGACACGTGGGCCACCGAGATCGGCACGCTCGCACGCGCGCAGCCTCGCTCGATCCTCACGCTGCGGCCCATCGCGACCGGCCTTTCCGGCGGCGTCACGCTGCGCGGGACGACGGCCGAGCTCGCGGGCGCGACATGGATCGGCATCGCCGGGCTGGCCGGCATCGCGCTCGCGTCCGTGCTCGTGCGCGGCGGTGTCGGGTACTCGCTGCAGGCTTCGAACGCGCTCGGCTCCGCCGCACGCGTCGCGCTGGCGATTCCGCTCGGCGGCGTGCTCGGCGCGATGAGCGACTCGCTGCTCGGCGCGACGCTCCAGGAGCTGCGCCGCTGCGATGCGTGCGCGCGCGTGTGCGAGACCGATCCGCATGCGTGCGGCGCGCGCACGCGGCTCGTGCGCGGCGTGCGCGGGTGCTCGAACGACGTCGTGAACCTGCTCGCGACGCTGCTCGGCGCCGCCGTCGCCTTCGCGCTGGTCTGACGTGCGCGCTCGCCTGCTTGCGGGCGAGATGCAAGTGCCGAAACCGACCTCGGTCGGTGCGGTGTCCCAGCGGACGTGCGACGATCCGTCGCACGGTATTTCATGGCAACGCAAATCACGGCCGACCGCGACGTCAGCGAGAGCGGCGCGCGGCTGATCCTGATCACGATCGGCATCATGGCGGCGACGCTGATGCAGACGCTCGACTCGACGATCGTCAACGTCGCGCTGCCGACGATTCAGGGCAACCTCGGCGCGACCCAGGACGAAGGCGCGTGGGTCGTGACCGGATACATCATCTCGGCGGTGATCGTCATCCCCCTCACGCCGTGGCTGCAAGCGCGCTTCGGCCGGCGGCAGTACTACGCGGTCGCGATCATCGGCTTCACGCTCGCCTCGATGCTGTGCGGCGTCGCGGGGTCGATTCAGTCGCTGGTCGTCTACCGCATCATCCAGGGATTGTTTGGCGGCGGACTGATCGCGACGGGACAAGCGTCGCTGCGCGACACGTTCCCGCGCCATCTGCTCGGCGCGTCGCAAGCGGTGTTCGCGCTCGGCGCCATCGTCGGTCCGTCGGTCGGTCCGACGGTCGGCGGATGGCTCACCGACAACTTCTCGTGGAACTGGGTGTTCTACATCAACCTCGTCCCCGGGATCTTCGCGTCGATCGTTATCTTGACGATGATGCGCAACCCCTCGGATCCGAAGCCGATTCCCGTCGACGGGGTCGGGCTCGCGCTGCTCGCGACCGGCCTCGGCTCGCTGCAGTACATCCTCGACGAAGGCCAGCGCAACGACTGGTTCGACGATCCGCTGATTCGGCTGCTCGCGTTCACGACCGTTGCCGGCCTCGCGGCTTTCGTCACGTGGGAGCTCTGGGGCGCGAAGCGCCCGATCGTCGACCTGCGCGCGTTCAAGTACCGCGCGATCGCCGCGGGCAGCGCGCTCGGCTTCGCGATCGGATCGGTGCTGTTCGGTGCGACCGTCATCTTGCCGCAGTACGTGCAAGGCATTCTCGGTTTCACGGCGACGCTCTCGGGTGAACTCATCTTCATCCGCGCGGCGTTCATCGCGCTGCTCACGCCGCTGATCGCGCGCGTTGCCGGCGCCGGGAAGATCGACACGCGCATCCTGCTCGTGACGGGCTTCACGTTGGTCGGCATCAGTCAGATCTGGCTCGGCTACCTCACGACCGCGCAGAACGACTTCGCCTCGCTCTTGGGCCCGACGATCATGGCGGGCGTGGCGCTGGGCCTGCTGTTCGTGCCGATCCAGATCGCCGTGATGAGTGCGATTCCGCCCGAAGCGGTCCCGAAAGCCGCCGCGTTCCAGTCGCTCTCGCTCCAGCTCGGCGGCTCGTTCTCGACCGCCGCGCTGATCACGCTCCTCGCGCGCCGCAACGCCTTCCACCAGAGCGTGCTCGCGCAGGGCGTGACGCCGGACAACGCCGCGCTCCAGGTGCTGGTCCAGCAAATGCACAGCACGACCGGCGCGCTGCTGAACGTCTACCAGCAAATCTCGCAGCAGGCCAGCGTCATGGCGTACGCCGACTGTCAGTGGGCGCTGGGCGCGCTCACGTTCGTCCTGCTGCCGCTCGTCTTCGTGCTGCCGCGCCGGCGCAGGAACTCGGCGCCCGTGCACGTCTCCGCGGAGTAGGCTCGCCCACCCCACCGCTGCGAAGGCTACGCGCTCTTCGCGCTCGCGCCGTATTTCCGCTCGAGATACGGGATGATGTCGTCGTCGTCGTCGAGGACGACGTCGCCGTCGACCAGCACCGGGATCGACGTCTGCCCGGAGACGCGCTTCACCGCGTCCCGCTGCGCATGCGAGTGCGGCACGCTCACGATTTTGTAGTCGAGCAGCAGGTCGTCCAGCTTTCGGCGGACGCGCGCGCAATAGGGGCACCACTCCGCCTGATACAGAATCATCGCCGTGTCTCGACCCATCCCCGCTTGTGAACGCGTCCGTCCGAGAGAGGTTGCGCCTGCGGCGGCGTCGGAGTTCGGTATGCCGCAGCGATGATTTCCGCCGCCTCGATCTCACGGCGTGACCGCATCGCGATCGCCGCCTCGATCGCGCTTCATTGCTGCGCGCTCGCGGCGTGGGCGCTCGTCCCTCGCCCGTCGTTTCCGGTGGACGAACCGGACGAACGCACGCTCTTTGCGCAGATCATTCGTCTCCAGCACCTCGCGACGCCGCGCCCGGCCCCACGCGTCGCCCTCGTGCCGGCGCCGGTCGTGACGGTACGCGTTCCCGCGATCCACGTGGCCGTCGCGCACGAGCACGCCGTGCGGAAGCTCGTCGTCGCGAAGGAAAACCGTGCGGTCGCGCCCGTGCGCGTCGTGCCGTCGGCGATGCCGCGCACGCCGCGAGTGGTTGCCGTCGCGGCGTCCGAACCCGTCGCGACGACGGTGCCGATGCCGGCCGCGACCGCCGCCGTGGCGGCCGCCGCCGCCGGCACGCCGGGGCCCGCGCCGGTGTCGAACGACGACGGAATCGGAAACTTCGGCGAGAGCTATCCCGCCTCGATCGAGCCGTCCGCGCGAAGCGCCGTCCTGGGCGGTGTGGCAGGCGTCGTCGTGCGCATCGCGGTCGACGAGAACGGACGCGCGACGGCGGTCGATTTCGTGCGCGCGCCCGCCGATCCGGCGCAGCGCGACGAGCTGCGCGCGCGGCTGCTCGCCGCGCACTTCATCCCGGCCGCATGCAACGGTTTGCGCTGCGCGGGCGTGCTCGTGCTGCGCAGCTGACGCGCGTCAGCGCTTTTCGATCGTGAACGGGATCGAGAGCTCTCCTGCGAGCTTCTCGAGGCCGTCCCACACCTTGACGTGCACCGGTACGCCGTTGCGCCGCGCGTCGAGCGTCTTCTCGTGCTCGATCTCGCCGGCGACGTAGATGCGGTCGTGTCCGGGCGCCTTCGCGGAATCCTTGAACGCGCGCAGCTCGGTGTCCATGTCGGCCTTGAACTGCTCGGGATCGCGGAAACCGGCGATCGAGAACGCGGCGAAGAAGTGCGAGATGCGGCCGGGCAGCGGCGGGTCCGCCGCGACCGGAAGGTCGTTCCCGAACTTGCCGCCCGAAAGAACGCCGCACAGGATGTCGACCAGCAGTCCGAGGCCGTATCCCTTGTGGCCGCCGCCTTCGACGCCGTAGCCGCCCAGCGGCAGCAGCGCGCCTTGCAGCGCGACGTTCGGGTCGAGCGTCTCGTGGCCGCCGGCATCGATCGCCCAGCCGGGATTCAGCTGCTTTCCTTTGCGGTTGTAGACTTCGAGCTTGCCCTTCGGAACCGTCGTCGTCGCGAAGTCCAGCACGAACGCGGGCTCGCTCTTCGCGGGGATCGCGAACGCGAGCGGGTTCGTGCCGAGCAGCACGTCCTTGCCGAACGTCGGTGCGCCGTAGCGCACGCTGTTCGTCGACGCGATACCGATGAGGTCCCGGTCGATCGCGAGCATCGCGTAGTAGCCCGCGATGCCGAAGTGGTTCGAGTTGCGGACCGCGCCGAACGCCGCGCCCGTCTGCGCGGCCTTCTGCAGCACGCGCTCCATCGTGCGCTTTCCGACGGGATGACCGAGTCCGTTTCCGGCGTCGACGAGCACCGACGCGGGCGTCTCGCGCACCGTCTGCACGTTCGGCCGCGCTTCGAGCTGACCGCTGCGGATGCGGCTGACGTAGTACGATTCGAGGCGCGCGACGCCGTGCGACTCGATGCCGCGCATGTCCGCGGCGACGAGCACGTCGGCGACGACCGCCGCGTCGTCGGGCGCGACGCCGACTTTCTGCAGCACGGTCGAGACGAAGCTCTTGAGACCGTCCTCGGTAGAGAGGCGGTACTCCGATGTGATGACGTCGGGCATGACCTCGGAACTATACCCCTGGAGGGCTTCGCGTCCCCGCCGAGGGAACGCGCGTGGAATGGTCGAGCCCGCCGCGGACCTCACGGAGGCGCTGCGCGCCGCGGTCCCGGGCGGCGTGCTGAGCGACGCCGAGGACCTCATCGCGTACGGGTTCGACGGAACGTTCTACGAGCACGCGCCTCCACTCGTCGTGCTGCCGGAAACCACCGCTCAGGTCAGCGCCGTTCATCGCATCGGGACCGCGTACCGCATGCCGATCACGCCGCGTGCGATGGGCAGCGGGCTTTCCGGCGGCGCCGTACCGCTCGGCGCGAGCATCGTGCTCGGCGTGTCGCGCATGGACCGCATCCTGGAGATCGATCCGATCGACCGCGTCGCCGTCGTGCAGGCGGGCGTCGTCAACGCGCGGCTGCAAGCCGAAGTCGAACGGCGCGGCCTGTTCTATCCGCCCGATCCTCGAGCCTCAAGCAGAGCGCGATCGGCGGCAACGTCGCGGAGAACGCGGGCGGCGCGCGCTGCCTGAAGTACGGCGTGACGGCGGACTACGTGCTCGCGCTCGAGGTGGTGCTGCCGGACGGCACCGTGCGTTCGCACCGGCGGCCGCACCGTCAAGAACGTCACGGGCTACGATCTGCGGCGGCTGTTCGCGGGCGCCGAAGGGACGCTCGGCACGATCACCGAGATCACGCTGCGGTTGTTGTCGAAACCGCGCTACGCGCGTGCCGCGCTCGCGACGTTCGATCGCATCGAGGACGCCGCCGAGACCGCGACCGCGGTGCTTGCCGAGGGCGTGCTGCCATCCGCGATCGAGCTCCTCGACAACCTCACGATGCGGTGCGTCGAGGCGAACGAATCGATCGGGCTCCCGCTCGACGCGGACGCGATCCTCATCTTCGGCGTCGACGGCAACCACGACGGCGCACTCGCCGAGGAACTGGCGGCGATCGAGCGCATCGCGCGCGCGCACGGCGCAACGAGCGTGCGCGTCGCGCACGACGACGCGTCGGCGGAGACGCTGTGGACCGCGCGCCGGTCGATCTCTCCGGCGCTCGCGCGGCGGCGCCCGAACAAGCTCGGCGAGGACGTGTGCGTTCCGCCGCGCGCGATCGTCGAGCTCATTCGGCGCGTGCGCGCCATCGCGCGCGAGCACGCGCTCGAAATTCCGATCTTCGGACACGTCGGCGACGGCAACTTGCACCCGAACATCCTCTGCGACAAGCGCGACCGCGAGGAGATGGCGCGCGTCGGCGCCGCCGCGCGCGCGATCTTCGAGGCGACGGTCGAGCTCGGTGGGACGCTGTCGGGCGAGCACGGCATCGGTCTGCTCAAGAAGCAGTTCATGGAGCTCGACCTCGGCCCCGACGCCATCGCCGTCATGCGCGCGATCAAGGACGCGATCGATCCGCTCGGCATCATGAACCCGGGGAAGGTCTTTCCCGACCCGGGCGGCGTCGAGGCGTTCCGGCTGTGATCGCGCTCGAGACGCTGCTGCGCGGCGGCGACCCGCGGGTACTGCACGGCGTCGCGAACGTCGTCGACATCGTGCTGCACGATCCGGCACGGTTCGACGAGCTCATCGCGTGCCTCTCGCACGGCGACGCGCTCGTACGCATGCGCGCCGCCGACGCGGCGGAGAAGGTCACGCGCACGCAGCCGGAGCTGCTGCAGCCGCACCACGCCGCGCTGGTGCAGCTCGCGGCGACCACGGAACAGCCCTCGCTGCGGTGGCATCTCGCCGAGATGCTGCCGCGCGTGCGCCTCGACCCGAACGAGGAGCGCACGACGCTCGCGCTGCTGCGGCGCTATCTCGACGATCGCAGCGCGATCGTGAAGGTCTCGGCACTGCAGGCGCTCGCAGACCTCACCGCGATGGACCCGTCGCTGCGCAAGCCCGTCGTCGCGGCGATTCGTTCCGCCATGACGACGGGGAGCGCGGCAGTACGCTCGCGCGGTCAGCGCCTGCTGCAGAGCCTCGACCGCAGCGGAGTGCGCTCGTAGCGGCGGCGCGGGGCGAGGCGGCGGTGCTCGCGCTCGACCAAGGGACGACCAGCAGCCGCGCGATCGTGTTCGATCGCGCGGGCTCGATGCTCGGGTTCGACCAGCGCGAACTGCCGCAGATCTTTCCGCAGCCCGGCTGGGTCGAGCACGATCCGCACGCGATCTGGCGGACGCAGCTCGAGACGGCACGCGGCGCGCTGCGCAACGCGCGCATCGCCGCCGCGGACGTCGCCGCGATCGGCATCACCAACCAGCGCGAGACGACGATCCTGTGGGACCGCGCCACGGGCGCGCCGGTCGCGAACGCGATCGTCTGGCAGGACCGGCGCACCGCTGCCGCATTGCGACGCGCTGCGCGAGCGCGGTCTCGCGGAAACGATCGCGGCGCGGACGGGACTCGTCGTGGACCCGTACTTCTCCGCGACGAAGATCGCATGGCTGCTCGAGCACGTCGACGGACTGCGTGCGCGTGCCGAGCGCGGCGAGATCGCGTTCGGCACCGTCGACTCGTGGCTGATCTGGAACCTCACCGGCGGCGCGCGGCACGTCACGGACATGACGAACGCGTCGCGCACGCTGCTGTTCGACATCCATCGGCTCCGCTGGAGCGACGAGCTGCTCGAGCTCTTCGGCGTCCCGCGCGCGGTGTTGCCCGAGGTGCTGCCGTGCACCGCCGCGTTCGGAACCGCGCGCGCGGAGCGTCTCGGCGCGGCGATTCCGATCGCGGGCGTCGCGGGCGACCAGCAAGCCGCGCTGATCGGACAGGCCGGCTTCGCGCCGGGGATCGCGAAGAACACGTACGGCACCGGCTCGTTCGTCGTGCTCAACACGGGCGAGCACGCCGTGCGCAGCGAGCACGGCCTGCTCGCGACCGTCGCGTTCGCGTTCGAGCGGAGCCACGCCACGTACGCGCTCGAAGGATCGATCTTCGTCACCGGCGCGGCCGTGCAGTGGCTGCGCGACGGGCTCGGCATCATCGCGCACGCCGCGGAGGTCGAAGCGCTCGCGCGCGAGGTGGAGGACAGCGGCGAGTGCGTCTTCGTGCCCGCGTTCACGGGCCTCGGCGCACCGTACTGGGATCCGTACGCGCGCGGCACGATCCTCGGCATCACGCGCGGCACGACGCGCGCGCACCTCGCGCGCGCCGCGCTCGACGCGATCGCGTGCTCGACGGCGCGACGTCGTCGAAGCGATGCAGCGGGATGCGGGCGTCACGCTGCGCGAGCTGCGCGCCGACGGCGGCGCGTCGGCGAACGCGCTGCTGATGCAGCTGCAGGCCGACGTCGCTCGGCGTGCCCGTCGTGCGCCCGGCGTGCATCGAGACGACGGCCTTCGGCGCGGCGTCGCTCGCCGGGCTGCAGTGCGGCATCTGGCCCGACGTCGATGCGCTCGCGGCGCTCTGGCGCGCCGACGCACGCTACGTGCCGGCGCTCGGCGCGTCCGCTCGCGACGCACGGCTCGCGCGCTGGCGGCGCGCGGTCGCTGCGGCGCGCCGATGACGCTCCGCGCCACGCCGCAAGGGCCCTCGCGGCCGCGCTCCTGTTCGCCGCGGCCGGATGCGGCGGCGGTGGATCGAGCGCGGTCGCACCGCCGCCGCCGCCCGCGACGCCGCCGCCGAACGGTCACATCGACTGGCCGGCGTACGCCTACGACGCGACGCGCAGCGGCAAGAACCCGAACGAGACGATCGTCGGCCGCGGCAACGCCGGCTCGCTGAAACTGCGCTGGTCGTTCGCGACGTCGGGAGCCGTCGTCGCGCAACCCGTTCTGGCGGCGAACGTCGCCGTCGGCGGCGGCGTCGCCGACGTCCTGTACGTCGGCGACGAGTCGGGGACGTTCTACGCGCTCAACGCCGCGAGCGGTGCGCCGGTGTGGAACGCGAGCTTCGGCACGTCCGGCAACTCGTGCGGCGACTTGCCGAGCTGGGGCATCACGTCGACCGCCGTCATCGACCGTGCGCAGCACGGCGTGTTCGTCGCGGACGGCGCGGGCAACGTGCACGGACTCGATCTCGCCACCGGCAAGCCGCTCGCGACCTGGCCGTCCGCCGTGTTTGTGCTGCGCAACCCGTCGGACGAGTACGTGTACAGCGCGCTCGCGCTGTCGCCGTCGGGAACGCTGTACGTCGCGAACGCGAGCTACTGCGACACCGAACCGTATCAAGGCGCCGTCGTCGCGCTCGACGACCGCACGGCCATGAAGACCGCGACGTGGATTCCGCAGACCCCGCCGAACGACGGGAACGGCATCTGGGGCGCCGGCGGCGTCGCCGCCGATCCGCGCGGCAACGGCGACCTGTACGTCGCGACGGGAAACGCGTTTCCGGAGAGCGCGCCGCTACAGCGACAGCGTCGTGCGGCTCAACGCCGCGCTGCAGCCGCGTCGGCACCGCGAGCCTCTTCGCCGCGGCGCTCGACGACGACGACTTCGGCGCGACTCCCGTCACGTTTCAGGCGCCGGGCTGCCCGGCGCAGCTCGTCGTCGAGCAGAAGTCCGGGCATCCTGTATCTGTTCGATCTCGATGCGCTCGCGTCGGGGCCGGTCCAAGCGCTCGCGATCGGGACGCCGACCGACCAGGGACTGAACGTGAACACCGCGGCGTACGACGCCGCCTCGCAAATGGTCTACGTGCCGAACGGCACCGCGAATGCGCCGTACGTGCAAGGTTTGCTGGCGTTCTCGGCCGCGACGTGCCGGCTGACCCCGGCGTGGCAGCGGTCCGGCGCCGGCGCATCGCCGCTGTCGAGCCCGAGCGTCGCGAACGGCGTCGTCTACTATGCGACCGGCAGCGGCGCGAACGTGGCGGCGTACGACGCGGCGTCCGGAGTGCCGCTGTGGACATCGCCCCCGTTCGGCGGGCCGTCGTACTCGCCGCCGGCAGTCGTCAACGGGTTCGTGTACGCGACCTCGTTCGACCGCCACGTCTACGCGTTCGCACCGTGATCGACGCCTACGCCGCGGCCTCCGTGAACTCGACGCCGCGCCGTTCCCTGCCGATCGCCGTCAGGACGAACACCGCGGCGAACACGCCGAGCATGATCAGCTGCATCGCGTGCCCGAAATCCGCTCCGGCGGGCGGCGCCAGCGGAAAGTTCTTGGTGGCGTAGGCTGCCTCCCATTGCGCCGCGTACGCGGTGATGAGGTTGCCGAGCTGATACGTGAACCCGGGGAACGTGCCGCGCACGCCGGCCGGCGAGAGCTCGTTGAGGTGTGCCGGAATCACGCCCCAGGCGCCCTGCACGAAGAACTGCATCACGAACGCGCCGAGCGCGAGCATCAGCGGCGTCGCCGCGCCCGTCCAGAACGGGATCGCGAGCGCGCCCAGCACGCAGCAGGCGAGGATCGTCAGGCGTCGCCCGATCCGCTGCGAGAGCGCGCCGAGCAGCGTGCCGCCGATGATCGCGCCGACGTTCATCACGATCGTGACGTTCTGCGTCACGTGCGGGTCGAAGCCGCGCTGCTTGGTGAGAAACGTCGGATAGAGATCCTGCGAGCCGTGCGACATGAAGTTGAACGCCGCCATCAGCAGGATCGCGTACACGTAGAGCCACGGCTGCCGTGCGATGGACGCGAACAGCGTCTGGCGCTCCCCGGCCGCGCGCGCCTGCCCGGCGCGCCACACCGGCGACTCCTGCACGCCGGCGCGGATGAAGAACACGAGCAGCGCCGGCGCCACGCCGACGACGAACATGCCGCGCCAGCCGATGCGCTCGACCAGCTGGCCGAACACGATCGCCGCCAGCAGGTAGCCGACCGCGTAGCCCTGCTGGATGATCCCCGACGCGATGCCGCGCGCCTGCGCCGGCAGCGTCTCGAGCGCGAGCGCGGCGCCGACGCCCCACTCGCCGCCCATCGCGATGCCGTACATCGCGCGCAGCACCATGAATACCGCGAAATTCGGCGCGAACGCGGTCAGCAGCTCGAACAGCGAGTAGAGCAGGATGCTCGCCATCAGCGGCCCGCGGCGTCCGAAGCGGTCGGCAAGCCTGCCGAAGATCAGCGCGCCGAGCGGCCGGAACATGAGCGTCACGGTGACGGCGGCGAGCACGCCCGGGATCGTCATGTTGAAGTCGGTCGCGATGCGCGACACGACGAACGTCACGAGGAAGAAGTCGAACGCGTCCAGGCACCACCCGAGGAACGACGCGACGAACGCGCGGCGCTGCGCCGGCGTCAGCGTCGCGAGCGGAGCGAAGAGCGCCATGTCGCGCGGTATACCCAGCACGCCGCGGGCGCGGCCGAGGCCTGCGCTCGCCTGCACGGCGGAAACGGCGGGAAGCGCGACGACGACCGGAGTAGCGCCGACCACGGAGCCGGAAGGCGCCGATCGCCGCCCACGGTGTCACCCTGAGCTCGTCGAAGGGTGAGAGAGCGAGGTCTCGTGGCCGATCACATCCTGTTCGCCGAGCTGCTGTGCGCACTCGCCAAGGAGCGCGCGCGAACGCTGGTGATCGGCGGACTCGCGAAGCGGCTGCACGGGGAGGCGACGGACGCGCGCGATCACTGCCTGTGGTACGACGCCGACGACGACAATGCGGCCAAGGTGTATCGCGCGCTCGCGCGCGTCGGCGCGCCGCTGGACGGCATCGAGATTCCGGATCTGGCCGACGTCGACTACGAGTTTCGCTACGGGCAGGGCGACGACGAGATCTGTCTGCTCGGCGGCCTCGACGGCGTGACGTTCACCGACGCGTGGGACGAACGCCGCGAGACGCGGTGGCGCGACGTGCCCATCTGCGTCATCGGACGCACCGCGCTGCGCGCGACGGAGCTCGCCGCGCGGCCGTAGTCGCTCAGAGCGTCGTTTTGCCGAGCGCGCTCAGGATCAGCTCGACCGCGAGGATCGCGGTCCGGTTCTCCCGGTCGAGAATCGGGTTGATCTCGGTGATCTCGAGCGAGCCCAGCGTGCCGCTCTGCGCGACGCGTTCCATTAGCAGGTGGGCTTCGCGGTAGGTGATGCCGCCGCGCACCGGGGTGCCGACGCCGGGTGCTTCCTGCGGGTCGACGCCGTCCATGTCGAAGCTGACGTGCACGGAGTGCTCCCCGTCGGCGACGATCGCGAGCGCCTCGTCGATCACGCGGCTCATGCCGAGCCGGTCGACGTCGGCCATCGTGAACGCGCGCACGCCGAGCTCACGGATCAACCGCTTCTCGCCCTCGTCGACGTCGCGCAGCCCGATGAACGCCATCCGCTGCGGGTCGACCGCATGCGCCTGCAGCGCGAAGTGCACGGGCATGCCGTGCACGTTCCCGCTCGGCGACGTCAGCGGCGTGTTGATGTCGCCGTGCGCGTCGACCCAGATCACGCCGGGCGCGTTGCCGCGCGCGCGCGCGACACCGGCGAGCGTCCCCATCGCGATCGAGTGGTCGCCGCCGAGCACGAGCGGGAAGCCGCCGCCCGCGACGATCGTCCGCACGAGCTCCGCGAGCTCGTCGCAGACCGCCTTGATGATCGGAAAGTACTTCGCGTTCGCCTCCGCGACGGTCGCCGATTCCGGCACCGGCACCGCGAGGTTGCCGTGGTCCGTCACGGTGACGCCCAGTCGCTCCAACGACTCCTTGAGGCGCGCGTAGCGGATCGCCGAGGGCCCCATGTCGACGCCCCGGCGGTCCGCGCCGAGATCCATCGGCACGCCGACGACATCGACCCGCGCCGGCGTGCCGCGGCCCCGATCGATGCGTTGTGCGGCAGGCGCGCTCACGGCGCCGGATTTGCGGTCCGCGGCGTCACGATCGGCGGCTGCGTCTGGTCGAGCGGCGCTTGCGTCAGCGCGGGCGCGGCGGCGAGCGGCGGCACCGGCCGCGGCAGCAGGTGCTCGCGCAGCACGCGGATCATCGCGGCGACCGGCACGGCGAGGAACGTCCCCGGCAGCCCGAAGAGCTCGCTGCCGCCGAGGATCGCGATGACGATCCAGAACGGCGAAAGGCCGACGTTCTCCTTGAGCACGCGCGGCGCGACGAAGTTCCCGTCGATCTGGTGGATCACGAAGATCAGCACTGCGACGAGCACCGCATGGCCGAGACCGCCGAAGGTGAACGCGAGCAGCACCGCGGGGATGAACGCGATCAGCGCGCCGGCGTACGGAATGAAGTTGAGCGCACCCGACACGACGCCGATCAGCAGCGCGTACGGCACGTGCGTGAGCGTGAGCATCACCGTCAGCATCGCGCCGAGGATCGAGCCGTCGATCAGCTGGCCGCGGATGAAGCCGCCGACGACGTGGTCGAGGTCGGCGATGATGCTTTCCGCTTTGAGCTGGTTCTTCGCCGGAATCAAGCCCAGGAATCCGGCCTTCAGGTTCTCCGCGTCGAGCAGCATGTACGCGGCGAGCACGGGGACGACGATGATCGTCGCGATCACCGAGACGGTCGAGAGCAGGACGGTGACGGTCTTGCTCGCGGTATCGAGCGCGTTCGTCTGCACGAACGCCGCCATCTGCTGCGGCAGCTGCTCGAGATAGACGCGCTCGTCGGCCGGTATCCACCGCACGAGCCGGTTGTTCGGATCCTGCACGATCTGCACGAGATGGCCGACGATCCCCGGCACGGCTTTCGCCGCGCCCTGGATGTCGGAGATCAGCGGCGGTATGAGCAGCTGCAGGATCGCCGCGCCGGCGATTGCGATCGCGACGTAGACGAGCAGGATCGACCACACGAGGGGCAGCCGTTCGTTCAGGCGCCGCACCATCGGGTAGACGAGGTACGCGAAGAACAGCGCGATGACGAACAGCATCGCCGTCGCCTTGACGTTGCCGAGAAACTCGAGGACGCCGACGAGCAGGTAGATCGCCACCGCGATTAGCGCCAGCGTCTTGAGCAAGAACGTCACGCGGCGCTCCGCGCGCGACATGCGGCGCGGTCGGGGGACGTCGGGCGGGCGCGCTACGGACACATCGAGCCTCTTCCGCATCGCCGAGGGGTCGCCCCGCACCCGCGTCGTAGGAGAGGCGCGTGCGGCTTTCCCGACGCGCGGCGCTCGCGGCCCTCGCGACCCTTCCGGCGTCCGCGGCCGGGTGCACGAGCCGCCGCACTGCGGACGGAGCCGTGCGCATCGCAATGGTCACCGACGTCGGCGGCCTCGGGGACCGTTCGTTCAACGACTCCGCGTATGCCGGCCTCGTGCGCGCGCGCACCGAGCTGCGCGTCGACACGACGGTGCTGCAGTCGCGCTCGGCCGCGGACTACCAGATCAACATGATCGTGCTCGCGAACAAAGAGTACGACGAGATCTTCGCGATCGGGTTCCTGATGGCGCGCGACGTCACCGAAATCGCGGAGCGCTATCCGAAGCGGCACTTCTCGATCATCGACGCGGTCGTCGACGAGCCGAACGTCACCTCGGTCACGTTCAAGGAGGAAGAAGGTTCGTTTCTCGCAGGCGCGCTCGCCGCGCTCGTGACGAAGACGAAGTCGATCGCGTTTCTGGGCGGCATCGACATCCCGCTGCTCCGCAAGTTCGAGGCCGGTTACGCCGCGGGCGCGCGGCAGATCGACCCGGCCGTCAAGGTGCTGGTGAAGTACATCGGGTCGTTCGACGACGTCGCGTCGGGCAAGGAGCTCGCGGGCGTCCTGTTCGACCAGGCCGCGGACATCATCTACGCCGCCGCCGGGAAAGGCGGGCTCGGCGCGATCGACCAGGCGAAGACGCGCGCCGGCGCGTTCATCATCGGCGTCGACTCCGATCAGGATGCGCTGCTGCCCGGCAAGATCCTCACCAGCATGGTGAAGCACGTCGACAACGGCGTGTTCCGCGTGTGTGCGGACGCGGCGGCACGGCGCCCGCGGCCCAAGCACCTGACCCTCGGACTCAAAGAGGGCGGCGTCGGTCTCACGAACTTCCGGTACACGTCGAGCATCGTCACGCCGCAGCGGCGGGCGGTGCTCGCGACGCTCAAGGCGGCGATCATCTCGGGCAAGATCGTCGTACCGTCCACGCGGGAGGAGCTGGCATCGTTCACACGCGTCCCGCTCTGACGCTGAGCGGCATCCGCAAGCGCTTCGGCGCGGTCCAGGCGCTCGACGGCGTCGATCTCGCGCTGTCCGGCGGCGAGATCCATGCGCTGGTCGGCGAGAACGGCGCCGGCAAGTCGACGCTGGCGGCGATCGCGTACGGCGCCGTCCGCGCCGACGAGGGCGACGTCGAGGCCGACGGCGTCGTCGGCCTCGTGCACCAGCACTTCAAGCTGATCGAGCGGCTGCGCGTGTGGGAGAACGTGTTGCTGAACCGCGAGCCGCGGCGCGGCTGGGCGATCGACGTCGTCGCCGCGCGCGAGCGCGTGCGCGCGCTCGCGTCTCGCTACGGGCTCGCGGTCGATCCCGACGCCGTCGTCGAGACGCTGCCGATCGGGATCAAGCAGCGCGTCGAGCTGCTGCGCGAGCTCGACCGCGAGCCGGCGGTGCTGCTCCTCGACGAGCCCACGGCCGCGCTCGCGCCGGGCGAGATCGCGTCGTTCTTCGCGACGATCGGCGAGCTCGCGCGCAACGGCACGGCCGTGCTCGTCGTGACGCACAAGCTCGCGGAAGTGATCGCGTACTCGCAGCGCGTCACCGTGATGCGCGCCGGACGCGTCGTCGCGCGCGATGCGACCGCGGCGACCAACGCCCGCGACATCGCGCGCGCGATGGTCGGCGGCGAGGTTCCCGCACTGGCGAGCCGTGCGCAAACGGCGCCGGCGCCGCTGCTCGAGGCACGCGGGCTTACGGCGCGCGCCGGAACCAGCGTGCTGGCCGATGCGACGTTCGAGGTGCGCGCCGGCGAGATCGTCGGCATCGCGGGCGTCGAGGGCAACGGCCAGTCCGCGCTCGCCGACGCGCTCGCGGGCGTCGTCCCGTTCACCGGCGAGCTGCGGTTCGGCGGCGAGCCGCTGCGCGCGAACGAATCGCCGGCGTCGCGCATCGCACGCGGAATTCGCGTGATCCCGCAGGACCGGCGGCACGAGGCGCTCGTGCTCGACTGGACGGTGCGCGACAACGTCGCGCTGGGCCGGCAGCGCTCGCTGGCGCTCGGGGCGTTCCCGGACGCGGCGCGCGAGGTGATCGAGCGCTTCGACGTGCGCCCGCCGAACGCCGACGCGATCGCGGGCGCGCTGTCCGGCGGCAACCAGCAGAAGATCGTCGTGGGGCGCACGCTCGCGAGCGCGCCGAAGCTGATCGTCGCGTACCAGCCCACGCGCGGCATCGACGTCGGGGCCGCGGCGCTCGTGCAGTCGCGCCTCATCGAAGCGCGCAACGCGGGCGCCGGCGTACTGCTGATCTCGTTCGAGCTCGACGAAATCTTCGCGTGCGCCGATCGCGTGCTCGTGATCGCGAACGGACGCTTCGCCGGGGCGTTCGATCGTGCGACCGTCGATCGCGGGCGCATCGGCGCGCTCATGGCGGGGCAGGCGTGACGGCCGCGCTGCGCACGCGGACCGCGCGCGATCTGCTCGTCGTGATCGTGGTCGTGTTCGGCGTCGGCTCGATCGCGATGCTGCTCGCGCACGTCTCGCCGATCGACGGCTTCGCGCAGCTCTTCGACGGTGCGTTCGGGACGCCGGAAGAGGTCGGCGAGACGCTCGTGCAGGCAGCGTTTCTGCTCTTCCCCGCGCTGGGGATCGCGGTCGCGTTCCGCGCCGGGTTGTTCAACATCGGCGCCGAGGGCCAGCTCGTGCTCGGCGGCTTCGCGGCGGGATGGCTCGGCGCGCAGCTGCCGATGCCGCCGTACGTCGCGGTGCCGGCCGTGCTGATCGCGGGCGCGCTCGCGGGCGGCGCGTGGGGCGCGATCCCCGGTTTTCTGAAGGCGCGGTTCGGCGCGAACGAAGTCATCGCGACGCTGATGCTCAACTACGTCGCCGTGCTGCTCTGCACGTACCTCGTCACCGGGCCGCTGCAGCAGGGCGGCGCGGGCGCGTCCGAGACCGGCGCGCTGCCGAAAGCCGCGCAGCTGCCCGACCTGATCGGCCTGCTCGCCGATCCGCACGTCACGCTCGCGTACGTGCTCACGCCCTTCGCGATCGCCGTCGTGCTGGCGTTCGTGCTCCGCTGGCTGCTGTTCCGCACGATCTTCGGCTACGAGCTGCGCGCCGCCGGCGACGCGCCGGAAGCGGCGAGGCGCGCCGGCATCGATCTCGGGGGCACCGCCCTGCTCGCGATGACGATCTCGGGCGCGATCGCGGGACTCGGCGGCGCGACGATCGTCGCGGGCGAGCTGCACCGCTTCAACACCGGGCTGTCCGCGGGATACGGCTTCATCGCGATCGCGGTCGCGATCGTCGGCAACCTCGACCCGCGCTGGATCGTCGTCGCGTCGATCGCGTTCGGTATGCTGCAGAGCGGCGGCATCGCGATGCAAGCGGAGGCGCACGTGCCCAAGGAAGTGATCGCGCTGGTCACGGGGCTGGTGATCATCGCGCTCGCGGGTCGCCGCGTCGTCGCGAGCCGGAGAACGGCGTGAACGCGACGCTCACGATCGTGCTCGCGCTGCTCGGCCTCACGCTGGTGAAGGCGACGCCGCTGATCTACGCCGCGCTCGGCGGCGTGCTGAGCGAGCGCTCCGGCATCGTGAACATCGGCCTCGAAGCGATCCTGATCGCGGGCGCGTTCACATCGGTCGCCGTCAGCGGCGCGACGGGCAGCCCCATCGCCGGCACGCTCGCCGGGATCGTCGCCGGAATGGTGGTCGCCGCGGTGCTCGCGTTCGTCACGACGCGGCTTGCGGTCGACCAGATCGTCGCCGGCACGGGGCTCAACATCGCGGCGCTCGCCGCGGCGGCGTTCGGGCTCGTGCTCCTCTACCACCAGCCCGGCGCGTCGCGCGAGGTGCCCGCGCTCGGCAAGTCGGGCGAGACCGTGCTGATCGTGCTCGCGTTCGCGGCCGCGGCGGCGCTGCATCTCGTCCTGACGCGCACGCCGTGGGGCTTGCGTCTGCGCGCGTGCGGCGAGGACCCGAGCGCGGCCGAGGCTGCCGGGATCGACGCTCTCGCGACGCGGTTCTGGGCCGTCGTCGCGGGCGGCGCGGTCGCGTCGCTCGGCGGCGTGTACCTCGCGCTGGCCGAGCTCGATCTCTACTCGGACGGGATGACCGCGGGTCGCGGCTTCATCGCGCTCGCCGCGGTGATCTTCGGGCGCTGGACACCGTTCGGCGCGACGGGCGCCGCGCTGTGCTTCGGATTCTTCGCGGCGCTCCAGTTCTCGCTGCAGCGTGCGGGCGTCCCGAGCGAGCTGCTGCAGGCGCTCCCATACCTTGCAGCGCTGATCGCGCTAGCCGGGTTCGCCGGGCGCGTGCGCGCACCGGCCGCCGACGGCGTCCCCTACGTGCGCGCCTGAGCGGCGATCGTTTTACCGGACGGCCGACCGCGTCGGCTTGACTTTCGGCGCAGCTTGCCGACAAATAGAGAACAATGCGGATTCCACGACGCTTCGTTGCCGTCGTCGTTCTGATCTCCGCTTCGCTTGCCGGCGTTTCACCGGCGGGCGCCGCGAGCATGTCCGGCCCGCTGGGCGACTTCCAGGCGGAGCTTGCGGCGTACACGATGCGCGCGCCCGGTCACGTCGGCATCGCCGTGCAGGACGTGACGACGGGCGCGAGCACCGGCATCAATGCGGGCGCCGAGATGCCGGCTGCGTCGACGATCAAGATCCCCGTCATGGTCGAGGTGTTCCGGCAGCTCGTCGACGGCAACTTCGACTTGAACACGCGCGTGACGCTGCGCCGGTCCGACAAGGACTGGGGCTACGGCGATCTGTGCGATGCGCGCGTCGGCACGACGTACACCGTCGCACGGCTGCTCTCGCTGATGATCGATGTGAGCGACAACACGGCGACGAACATGCTGATCCGGCTCGTCGGCCGTGAGCACATCAACGCGACGATGACCGAGCTGGGCCTCACGCACACGCGCCTGAGCGACTTCATCCGTTCGGAGGGGCCGAGCATCCGCTGGGCACTGCGCTCGAGCCCGGCCGACATGGCGCACTTGCTGGGTGCGATGGCGAAACGGCAGCTCGTCGACGAGTGGTCCTCGCGCGAGATGATCGCGATCCTGCGCGGCCAGAAGCACAACGGCTTGCTGCCGGAGCCGCTGCCTGCCGGCACCGCGATCGCGCACAAGACCGGCACGCTGCACGACACGCTGAACGACGTCGGCATCGTGTACGGCTCTTCCGAGGATCCCTACGTGATCGCGGTCATGACGACCGATCTGCCGACGCTCGACGCCGGCCGCCGCTTCATCCGCGGCGTCTCGAAGATGGCGTTCACGGCGATCGAGCGGTTCACGGCCGGGCGCGGCGACGATGCGTGGACGAACGAGCTGCACACCGCGACGCCGGCGATGCCCGACCAGCAGATGTGGGCGCCGCAGAACGCGCCGGCGATGCCGGCCGAGGCGCCGGAGCCGGCGCCCAGCGTGCCCGCGCCCTCGCCGGCGCCCGCCACGCGCTGACCGTCAGGGTGTAACGGCGGCGCCCGCACGCGCGGTCGCGTACACCTTCGTGAGCCACGACGCGTACGCCGGCATGCGTCCGCGGATCGCGCGGTCGTAGAGATCGATCAGCGCGCCCGCGATCGGGCCGCGCTCGCCGTCGCCGACGGGACGCCGGTCGACGGATGCGATCCACTGGATGCCGGCGGCGCTGCCGGTGATGAACAGCTCCTCCGCGACGTACAGCTCGCTGCGATCGATCGGGCGCTCGACGACGCGCAGGCCGAGCTCTGCCGACGCGAGCGTCATCACCGCGCGCCGGGTCACCCCTTCCAGGATGTTCTGCGACGGATCCGGGGTGTACAGCACGCCGCGCCGGACGACGAAGATGTTCTCCGCCGAGCCTTCGCACACGTGGCCCTCGGCCGAGAGCATGATCGCCTCGTCGAAGCCGTTCATGACGGCCTCGGTCTTCGCGAGCGCGCTGTTCACATAGATGCCGGTGATCTTGCCGCGCGCCGGCGCCATCGTGTCGTCGACGCGGCGCCACGAGCTGACGGCGCATTTCAGACCGCCGGAGGCATCGATGTAGCGGTCGAACGGGATCGCGACGATGCCGAGCGCGTCCTTCACGCCGTGCAGCCGCACGCCGACGTCCTCGTTCGCTTTGTACGCGAAGGGCCGGATGTACGAGTCGGTGCGCAGTTCGTTGCGGCGGCAGAGCTCGACCGTGATCTCGCACAGCTCGGCTGTCGCGTGCGGCAGATCGATCATGAGGATGCGCGCCGACTGCGCGAGCCGCTCGTAGTGGTCGGCAAGCTGCAGCAGGTACAGCTGCTCGTCGGCGGCGTTCCAGAAACCGCGCACGCCCTCGAAGCACCCGGTGCCGTACTGCAGGCCGTGCGTGAGCAGCCCCACCTTCGCATCGTCGTATCGCATGAAGCGGCCGTCGTGATAGACCGTCAAGTCGCCGAGGTGCATGAGGTCGCGGTCCTCCGGTGGTAGCAGGCGGCGTGCGCGAGGTGTTCGCGACCTTTCTCCGCTTGGGCTCGACCTCGTTCGGCGGCCCCGTCGCACACCTTGCGTACTTTCGTCGAACCCTGGTCGAGGAGCGGAAGTGGCTGGACGCCCCGGCGTACGCGCGGATCGTCGCGTTCTGCTCGGTGCTCCCGGGCCCGACGTCGAGCCAGGTGGGGATGCTGATCGGCTTCACGCGCGCCGGGCCGCCCGGCGCGCTGGCCGCGTGGCTCGGCTTCACGGCACCGTCCGCGATCGGGATGGCGCTCGTGGCGGCGGCGCTCGCGGGCGCGGAGCGCCACGCGCCGCCGCCGTGGTTCGCGGGGCTGCTGGCCGGCCTGTTCGCCGCCGCGGCCGCGGTCGTCGCGCAGGCGGTGATCGCGCTGGCCGGCTCCCTCTGCACGGATCTGCCCACGAAGCTGATCGGCGTCGCCGCGATGGCGATCGCGCTCGCGCTGCGCGCGCATCCCGGCCTGCAGTGGGTCGCGATCGCGTTCGGCGCGCTCGCCGGCGCCCTCGTGCTGCGTCACGCGCAGCTGCGCGACGACCCGCTGCCGATCCGCGTCCCGCGCGCCGCGTCGATCGCGGCGGGCGCGCTCTTCGTCGCGCTCGTCGCGTTCGCGATCGTGCCGCACGGCGCGACCGGCCGACTTCTCGCGACGCTGATCCGCGCCGGCGCGCTCGTCTTCGGCGGCGGTCACGTCGTGCTGCCGCTGCTGCAGAGCGCGGTCCATGACGGGCTGATCGGCGCGTCGAACTTCTTCGCGGGCTACGGCGCGGTGCAAGCGATGCCCGGTCCGCTGAACACGTTCGCGACGTTTCTCGGCTACGCGAACCTCTCGCCGCTGCACGGCGTCGCCGGCGCGGCCGTCGCGACCGTGCTCATCTTTCTGCCTTCGTTCGCGCTGATCTTCGCAATCGCGCCGGTGTGGAACCGCGTCGTCGCGGTGCCGAGCGCCGCGGCCGCCGTGCGGGGCGCGAACGCGAGCGTCGTCGGGCTCCTCGCCGCGGTGCTCTACGATCCCGTGCTGCTCTCGCTCGGCGGCGACTGGCGGCGCTTGGGGCTGGCGCTGTGCGCCTTCGCCGCGCTCGCGCTGCTGCGCACGCCGCCGTGGATCGTGGTCGTGCTTGCCGCCGCGGCCGGCGCGCTGGCTCGTGCATGACATGCCCTTCGCCCTTCGACAAGCTCGGGATGACATGGTCCGGATGACGTGCCCTTTGACAGGCTCGCGGTGACGGCGGAGCGTACCTCGCACGTTCCGACGTGAAGGCAGACGACACCGCGCCCGCGCGCGACTTTCAATCGCTGATCATGACGCTGCAGCAGTACTGGGCCGAGCAGGGCTGCGTCGTGCTGCAGCCGTACGACGCGCACGTCGGTGCGGGCACGTTTCATCCGGCGACGACGCTGCGCAGCCTCGGCCCCGATCCGTGGCGCGCGGCGTACGTGCAGCCGTCGCGGCGTCCGACCGACGGCCGGTACGGCGAGAACCCGAATCGGCTGCAGCACTACTATCAGTTCCAGGTGATCCTCAAGCCGTCGCCCCCGGACGCGCAGGAGCTCTACCTCGCGAGCTTGCGGCGCCTGGGCATCGATCCGCTCGCGCATGACATCCGCTTCGTCGAGGACGACTGGGAGAGCCCGACGCTCGGCGCCTGGGGACTCGGCTGGGAAGTCTGGTGCGACGGCATGGAAGTCAGCCAGTACACGTACTTCCAGCAGGTCGGCGGCATCGAGTGCGACCCTGTCTCCGTCGAGTACACGTACGGGCTCGAACGGCTCGCGATGTACGTGCAAGGCGTCGAGAACGTGTACGACCTCGCGTACAACGCGCCGGACGCGAGCCCGCACATCACGTACGGCGACGTCTTCCTCGAGAACGAGCGCGAGTTCTCCGCGTACAACTTCGAGGCCGCCGACACCGAGCTGCTGTTCCGGCACTTCGCCGACGCGGAGCGCGCGTGCGGCGCGCTGCTCGAACGCAATCTGCCGCTCCCGGCGTACGACGAGTGCGTCGCCGCCAGCCATACCTTCAATCTCCTCGACGCGCGCGGCGTGATCGGCGTGACGGAGCGCGCCGCGTACATCGGACGCGTCCGCACGCTCGCGAAGGCGTGCTGCGAGGCGTGGCTCGCGCGAACGGCCGCCCCGCGCTGACGTGGCCGAGCTGCTGTTGGAGCTGTTCTCCGAAGAGATTCCCGCGCGCATGCAGGGCCCTGCGTCGGAACAACTGCGCGCGTTGGTCACGACGCGGCTCGCCGGTGCCCGGCTGACGTTCGAGCGCGCGGACGCGTACGCGACGCCGCGGCGGCTGACGCTCGCGGTCGCCGGGATCCCGGAGCGTCAGCCGGACGTGATCGAGGAGCGCCGCGGGCCGCACGTCGGCGCGCCGCACCGTGCGCTGGAAGGCTTCATGAAGTCCGCCGGCGTGGAGACGCTCGACGCGTTCGAGATCCGTTCGGCCGGCGGAGCCGACTACTACTACGTCACGCGAACGATCGCCGGCCGCGACGCGCGCGACGTGCTGCCCGAGGTCGTCACGGAGTCGATCGCGTCGTTCGCGTGGCCGAAGTCGATGCGCTGGGGCGACGGCACCATGCGCTGGGTGCGGCCGCTCCAGAACGTGCTGTGCGTGTTCGGCGGCCGCGTCGTCGATGCCGACCTCGGCGCGCACGGTCTGCGCGCGAACGACGCGACGTGGGGCCATCGCTTCCTCGCCCCGCAGCGCATCACCGTCGGGTCGTTCGAGGACTATGCGAACGAGCTGCGCTCGTCGTACGTCGTGCTCGACGCCGCGGAACGGCGTGCGATCATCGAGGCGCGCGGCGCGGCGCTCGCGCGCGCCGAGGGCCTGCGCGTACCGGCAGACGCGGCGCTGCTCGACGAGGTCGCGGGGCTCGTGGAGTGGCCCGTGCCGCTGATCGGCGCGATCGACGGGCGCTTCATGGACGTGCCGCGCGAGGTCATCACGCTGACGATGCGCGCCAATCAGAAGTACTTCGCGCTGGAGAACGCGGACGGCTCGCTGGCGCCGCGTTTCGTCGTCGTCGCGAACGTCGAGGCCGCGGACGGCGGCACGGCGATCGTCGCCGGCAACGAGCGCGTGCTGCGCGCGCGGCTCGCCGACGCGCGCTTCTTCTGGAATCAGGACCGCAAGACGCCGCTCGACGCGCGCGTCCCGAAGCTCGACCAGCTGGTCTTCCACGCGAAGCTCGGCTCCGTCGGCGACAAGGTACGGAGACTGGAGTCGCTCGCGCCCGCGTTCGGCGCGGCCCTTCCGGACTCGCCCGCGGCGCTCGCCTCGCGCGCCGCGCACTTGGCGAAGGCGGACCTCGTGAGCGGCATGGTCGGCGAGTTCCCCGAGCTGCAGGGAAAGATGGGCCGTTACTACGCGCTCGATGCGGGCGAGGATGCGCGCGTCGCCGATGCGATCGCGGACCACTACGCGCCCCTGGGGCCGAACGACCGCGCGCCGAGCGCGCCGGTGTCGATCGCGGTCGCTCTCGCCGACAAGCTCGATACGCTCGTCGGATTCTTCGCGCTGGGCGAGAAGCCGACGGGCTCGCGCGATCCGTTCGCGCTGCGGCGCGCCGCGCTGGGCGTCATCCGCATCATCACGGAGAACGCGCTGCGCCTGCCGCTTCGCGAAGCGTTCGCGCAAGCGGCGCAGACGTACCGCGCGAGCGGCACCGCCGACGCGCCGCCGTCGGTGCCGGACGAGCTGCTCGAGTTCTTCGCCGATCGCCTGCGCGTGCATCTCCGCGAGCGCGGCGCGCGGCACGACCTCGTCTCGGCAGTGTTCGCGCTCGGCGGCGAAGACGATCTCGTGCGGCTGCTGGCGCGGATCGACGCGCTGGCGGCCTTCCTCGCCGGCGAGGACGGCGCAAACCTCCTGACCGCGTACCGGCGCGCGTCGAACATCGTACGGCGCGAGGAGGCGAAGGACAAGTCGCGCTACGACGGCGCTCCCGACCCTGCGCTGTTCCGAACACCGGAGGAACGCGTGCTCGCGGCGGAGCTCGACGCGGCGACGAATGAGATCCGCGCGCAGACGGCGCGGGAAGATTTCACGGCGGCGATGGCGGCGCTCGCGCGGTTGCGCCCCGCCGTCGACGTCTTCTTCGACGAGGTCACGGTCAACGACGACGACCCCGCGCTGCGCGCGAACCGTCTGCGCCTGCTTTCGGGGATCGGGACGGCGCTCGACTCCGTCGCCGACTTCTCGAAGATCGAAGGCTAGAAACAGTGCGCGTCGCGTCGATCGTGCTCGCAGCCGGCGCCGTGCTCGGCGTCACCGCGGTGCTCGCCGCACCGGCGATCACGACGCTGCCGACGCAGTGGCGCATCCGCGGGGCGGAAGGGGCGGTCGCGACCGTCGGCACGCTGCCGGAGGGGCTCGCGCTCTCGCGCGACGGCGCGCAGCTGATCGAGCTCGAGGCGGGCTGGAGCAAGCCCGCGCTGCGCGTGCTCGACGCCGCGACGCTGCGCGAGATCCGCAGCGTGCCGCTCGACGGCGCGTTCGGCGCGCCGCTGCGCGACGCGGACGGCGACGGCGTGTGGGTCGGCATCGCCGGCACGTTTCAGGAACAGATCGCGCACGTCGACGTCGCGCGCGGCGTCGTCGACCGCGACGTCTCGCTGACGCTGCCGTTCTTCCCGGCGGCACTCGCGCGCGCCGGCGATGGAACGATCGCGGTCGCCGCCGATCTCGGCGACAAGGTCGCGTTCGTCGACCCGAACACCGAAGGCGTGCTGGGAACGGTGAGCGTCGGCAGCCATCCCGCGGCGCTCGCGTTCGCGGCCGACGGCACGACGCTGTTCGTCGCGGACCGCGGCGCATCGCAGGTCGACGTGATCGACGAGCGCGCACGCGCGGTGCACGGCCGCGTCGACGTCGGCCTGCATCCCGACGCGCTCGCGACCGACGGGCGCACGTTGTACGTCGCCGACGCCGACGACGATGACGTCGCGGTCGTGGACGTGGCGACGCAGCGCGTCACCGCGCGCGTGCGCGTGCCGGTGCTTCCCGTCAACGCGGTCGGCGCGTCGCCGAACGCGCTCGCGCTCGACGGTGACCGGCTGTACGTGACGTGCGGCGCCGCGAACGCGATCGCCGTGTTCCGCCGCACGGCGGACGGCTTGGCGCCGATCGGCGCGATCCCCACCGGATGGTATCCGACCGCCGTCGCCGTCGACCGCGCGCACGGCGTGCTCTTCGTCGCTGACGGCAAAGGCGAGTCCGGCCATGCGAACCCGCGCTACGCGTCGACGCCCGCTCCGGGACGGCCGGTCGATCCCGCGCCGACGCCGTACGTCGCGGCCAACATCGTCGGCTCGATCCGGCGCGTCGTCATCCCCGACGACGCGGTGCTCGCGGCCGGTCTGCGCGAGGTGCGCAGTCTCGCGCAGCACGAGCGCCTTCCGCGGAGTCCGATCGTGCGCGCGGACGGACCGATCCGCCATGTGATCTACGTGATCAAGGAAAACCGCTCGTACGATCAGGTGCTCGGCGACGTCGCGGGCGCCGACGGTGACGCGAGCCTCGTGCTCTTCGGCGAGAACGTGACGCCGAACCAGCACGCGCTCGCGCGGCGGTTCGGCGTATTCGACCGCTTCTTCGAGGACGCGCACATCAGCAACGACGGCCACAACTGGGCGACGGCCGCTTTCGCGAACGACTACGTCGAGAAGATGTGGCCGCCGAACGCGGCGAGCCGCCGGCCCGTTTACGATTTCGAGGACGCGGGGCACGCGGCAACGCCGCACGGCGGGCATCTCTGGGACGTCGCGATCGCGCACGGCGTCTCGTTGCGCAACTACGGCGAGTACGCCAGCGCCGGCCCGAGCAAACCGACGCCGGTTTCGGTCTCGGACGACGCGCTCCGCTCGCGCACCGACCGCAACTTTGCTGCGTTCGACCTGGCGGTCCCGGACGCCGACCGCTTCACGGAGTGGAAGCGCGAGTTCGACGCGTTCGAGCGGACGCACACGCTGCCGCAGCTCGAGATCGTGCGGCTGCCGCGCGATCACACGCGAGGCACGCGTGCCGGCAGCGTGACGCCGATCGCGATGGTCGCCGACAACGATCTCGCCGTGGGCAAGCTCGTCGACGCCGTGTCTCATTCCGCCGACTGGCCGAGCACCGCGATCGTCATCATCGAGGACGACGCGCAGAATGGCCCCGACCACGTCGACGAGCAGCGCGCGCCGTTCTACCTCGTGTCGCCGTACGCGGCCGGCGGCGTGCAGCACGCCGCGTACACGCAAGCCTCGGTGCTGCGCACGATCGAGATCCTGCTCGGCCTGCCGCCGATGTCGGCGTACGACGCGGGAGCGCGGCCGCTCTCGGCGGCGTTCCGCACGACGCCGAACCTGCAGCCGTTCGACGCGCTGCGCGCGCGCGTCGACCTCAACGCGAAAAACGCCGCCAGCGCGTACCGCGCCGCCGACAGCGCTCGACTGGACTTCGCCGAGGCGGATCGAGTCGACGACGGCACGCTCAACGACATCCTCTGGCACGCCGTCAAAGGCGCCCGCGCGACGCCGCCGCCGTACGGCGCGTTCCGCCCGCCCGACGGACGATGAGCGCGCACGCCCTCGCGATCGCCGCGACCTCGTTCCTCGCCAGCGCCGTCGAGCTCGTCGAAGCGCTCACGATCGTGCTCGCGGTCGGCATCACGCGCGGCTGGGGGCGCGCGCTCGGCGCGGCGGCGTGCGCGATCGCCGTGCTCGCGATCGTCGTCGCGCTCGCCGGGCCGCACCTTCCGGAGCTGGTCGCGAACCACTGGATCAAGCTCGTCGTCGGACTCGTCGCGCTGTACGTCGGCGTGTCGTGGCTGCGCAAGGCGGTCCTGCGCGCCGCCGGCCGGAAGGCGCTCCACGACGAGGACGCGATCTTCGCGCGCGAGCGCGAGCGCGTCGAGCGCGAGAACGGCGCCGGAGCGTTTGCGACGGCGTTCAACGGCGTGCTCACCGAAGGCATCGAGGTCGTCGCGATCGTGCTCGCGCTCGGAAGCGGGACGGGTGCGACGCTGGCCGCCGCGTCGGGCGGAGCCGCCGCCGCGCTGCTCGTCGTCGTGGGAACGGGCTTCGCGGTCCACCGTCCACTCGCGCGCGTACCGGAGAATGCGATGAAGTACGCGGTCGGCGTCATGGTCACGGGCTTCGGCATCTTCTGGACCGGCGAAGGTGCCGGCGTCGCGTGGCCCGCGAGCGACGCCGCGCTGTTCTATCTCGCCGCATGCGTGCTCGCGGTCGCCGCCGCCGCGACCGCGACGCTGCGCGCGCCCGCGACCCGCTAGGCGTTTGCCGCGTTCAAGCGCCGAGCTACGAGAACAGGACGCGCGAGAAGACGATGCCGAGGTACGCCGCGGCGACGCCGGCGACCACCGATCCGAAGCCGTACCAGATGCTGTGCATCGAGAACGCTTCGCGGCTGAGCGTGAGCGTCTCGAACGCGAACGTCGAGAACGTCGTGTAGCCGCCGAGGATTCCGGTCGCGAGGAAGATGCGGACGTACGGGTTCAGCCCGATCCGCGTCTGCGCCAGCTGCAGCAGCAGGCCGATCGCGAACGCGCCGCTGACGTTGATCGTGAAGGTCCCCCACGGGAACCCGGGGCCGACGCGCTGCAGGAACCAGCCGCTCAAGAGGAATCGGAACACCGAGCCGATCGCGCCGCCGAGTGCGACCCATGCCACCGCCGCGAGCTGGTTCATGTGCGCTTGGAATGCGAGAGCAGCGTTTGGATCCGCTCGAGCGTGACGAGGCCGTCGTCCAGTAGACGTTCGAGCACGGGCAGAAACGCGCGCACGCGCTCGCCGTCGTCCGCGACCTCGATCAGCATCGGGAAATCACCGGGCGCGTCGAGCGCCCGGTCCGACGAGATGCGGCGGTGCGACCCGAAGCCTTCGATGCCGCGAAAGACCGTCGCGCCGCGAAAGTCCGCGTCGCGGAGCGCTTCGAGCACGCGCCGGTAGAGCGGCGCGCCGTCCCGCCGGCGGCTCTCCGACACGAAGATGCGCATGAGCACCGCGTTGTGCTCGATGGGCGCGACCGACCGCTCGGGCATCGCGGTCGGATTCCGGTCGCGAAGCCCTTCTCCCGGTCCCCGCGGCAGGATGCGTCCGCCCGTTCGGACGAGTGCGGCTCCGGTGCGCGTGCTCATCGTCTCCGACGTGCATGCCAATCCCGCGGCGCTCGCGGTGCTGCCCGACGCCGACGCCGTCCTGTGCGCCGGCGACCTCGTCGACTACGGGTACGCGCCCGCGGCGGCGGTGACGTGGTGCCGCGACCGCAGCACCGCGACGGTTGCCGGAAATCACGATCGCGCGCTCGCGTTCGACGAGAACGACGGCGTCGGCCTGGCGATGCGCGAGGCGAGCCGGGCGACGCGCGCGGTTCACCGCGCGCTGCTCGGCAACGAGGACATCGCATACCTGCGCGCGCTGCCGCTCCTCGCGGAGGTGCAGCTCGGCGGCGCCGTATTCGCGATGACGCACGCCGTCGCCGACGACGTGCGGCGGTACGCGCCGCTCCGCGACGCGGCCGCATCCCTCTGGGCCGCGGTGCCGCACGCCGACGTCGTCGTGCTCGGACACACGCACGTGCAGGGCACGCACGACGACGCCGGGCGCGTCGCGGTGAATCCGGGAAGCACGGGCCTTGCGAGCCGCGGTGGAACCGCCCAGTTCGCGCTGTGGGACGACGGGGCGATCCGCCTCTTCACCGTGCCCTACGACGTCGATGTCGCCGTGCGGGAGATGCACCGCCTCGCGCTGTCGAACACCGTGCGGAAGACGCTCGAGCGCGCGCTGCGTGAAGGTCGCGAAAGGCCGAAGGAGGCACCGCCATGATCGGTGATCCGTCGTTCGTCGAAGGCCGGCTGTTGCGGATCTTCGTCGGCGAGGACGCGCATTGGCGCGGGCAGCCGCTGTACTGCGCGATCGTGCAGACCCTGAAGGACCGCGGCGTCGCCGGCGCAAGCGTGTTCCGCGGTGTCGAGGGTTTCGGCGACCACCAGACGATCAACCGGAGTCGCCTGTTCGCCTTCGGCACGAAGATGCCGATCGTCGTCGAGGCCGTCGACCTCGACGACCGCATCGACGCGCTGATCCCGGAGCTCGAGCCGATGCTGGAGCCGGCGGGCGGCGTCATCACCGTCGAGCGCATCGAGTACCGGCGCTACCTGCCGAAACCACGCTGAGCGTCGCTCAGGGCACGCCGACCGCTTCCTGGTCGACGTATTCGGCCGGGTGGAAGAACCACTGCGCGATGAGCGTCGGCACGACGGCGGTCAGAATGACGACCGTGACGAGGGCCGTGTACTGCGCGCGGTCGATGTAGCCGTGCGCGAGGCCGTAGAGGCTCGAGATCGTGCCGAACGTGAGTCCCGTCGCCATCATCAGCGTGATGTACGACGCGTGCTTCGGCGGGTGACGGAAGACGCGCGCGGTGGGCCACACGCCCGCAACCTTCGCGGCCACCTTCACGGCGAACAGCGCCGCGATCAGCGGCCACGCCGCCGCCGCCGCGCCGAACGAGATCAGCGAACCGGCTTTGAGGAAATAGAACGGCGTCAGAAAGCCCATCGTCCACGACCGCACGCGGCGCGCGATCTCGGGGTGCGCGATCAGGAAGCCCGCACACGCAAGGCCGAGGAAGTACGCCGGAAGCACGCCTTCGCTCTTCGCCGCGGTCGCCAGCGCGCTGAGGAGAACGATCGCCGTGAACAGCACCCTCAGTCCCGGCTCGCTCACGCGCTTGGGCGTGGCGTCGAACACCAGCCGCAGCACCCGCGGGACGAACGGGATCGCCAGCGCGATGGCGACGACGAGCGCGAGAAGCCAGAGGTTGTAGTTCGCGAACAGCAGCCCGAGCGCGACGACCGTGCCGAGATCGGTGATGAAGCAGCCGGCGAGGATCAGCTGCCCGAACGCGGTCGGTGCGAGACGTGACTCGACCATCACGGCGTAGACGACCGCGACCGACGTCGTCGACATCGCGACGCCGGCGATCTTCGCCGCGGCGAGCGGCCAGTGCGCCACCAGCAGCGCGTAGGCGAACGCGGCGCCCGCCGGCATGAGGAACGACACGAACCCGATCGCCGCCGCGGGGCGAAGCTGCGCGCGCAGGACGCTGGGGTCGATCTCGGCTCCGGCCAAGAAGGTCAGCATGATGCTCCCGAATCCGGCGATGAAGTCGACCCAGACGTTCGTGCGCAGGCCGATCAGGTTGCCGGCGAGGGATCCGAAGATGATCTCGACGAGCGCAGCGGCGAGGGCGATGCGAATCGATACGAAGGCCGAGAGCGTCGCGAGCACGAGCCACACGGCGGCGGTCGCCCAGACGTTGTCGGGCGGAAACGCGATCTGCACGAAACCTCCTACGATGCGGCAAGCAGCGAATCGCAGGAGTCATCGGTCCGCAGTGGACGGTGCCGCACGGGCGAGGCGGACTCCACCGCCCCGGCCGGTTTGACCGGCCGCGCGCTATCGTACTCCGTTCGCCGCCGTGCGTCCCCCGCATCCGCACCGCGCGCTCACCGCGTGTCGAGCCAGGCGCAGGGTCCCGACGCACCTCCTCCTAACAAACGGAGCAATTGGGCGAACCGCGCCCGCTTCGGGGCGCAGAGGAGTTTCCGTTGGCCGCCTTCCTCGACCGATCCCATTCGATCGCGGGCCCGGGCTTTAGCCGCTGGCTGGTCCCACCCGCAGCGCTCTGCGTACATCTGTGCATTGGCCAAGCGTACGCGTTCAGCGTCTTCAACAAGCCGATGGCGCAGCTGCTGTGCGCCGCGCAGAGTGCCTGTCCTCCCGCGACCGCGAAGGCGATCTCGACGACGCCCGGCGATTGGTCGATCGCGAATCTCGGCTGGATCTTCAGCCTGGCGATCGTGTTTCTCGGTTTGTCCGCCGCCGTCTTCGGGCGCTGGGTGGAAAACGCCGGACCGCGTAAGGCGATGTTCGCCGCCGCGGTGCTGTTCTGCGGTGGGCTGATCGTCTCGAGCTTCGGCGTCTCGATCCACAATCTACCGATCGTGTACCTCGGGTACGGCGTGATCGGGGGATGCGGGCTGGGCATCGGCTATATTTCGCCGGTGTCGACGCTGATCAAGTGGTTTCCCGACCGTCCCGGGCTCGCGACCGGTACCGCGATCATGGGCTTCGGCGGCGGAGCGCTCATCGGCGCGCCCCTCGCGGTGGGGTTGATGCGGCACTTCTCGAGCCCGACGTCGAACGGTGTCGCGCCGACGATGCTCACCATGGGCATCGTGTACCTCATCTGGATGCTCGTCGGCTCGTTCATCGTGCGCGTTCCGCCGTCGGGGTGGGCACCCGCCGGATACGTTCCGCCGACTGCGTCCGCCAAGATGATCACGAACCGCAACGTGCTCTTGGAGCAGTCGCTCCGCACGCCGCAGTTCTATCTGCTCTGGATGGTCCTGTTCCTGAACGTCACCGCGGGCATCGGCGTGCTGGGGCAGGCGTCCCTCATGATCCAGGAGATGTTCGGCGTCACCGCGGTCGCCGCAGCCGGATTCGTCGGGCTGATGAGCATCTTCAACATGGGCGGGCGGATCTTCTGGGCGTCGATGTCGGACTTCATGGGACGCAAGACGACGTATGTCATCTTCTTCGTCCTCGGCATCATCCTGTATTTCCTCGTCCCCACGTTCGGGCACATGCACAGCGTCGTGCTCTTCGTGCTCGCCTTCCTCATCATCATCAGCATGTACGGCGGCGGGTTCTCGACGATCCCGGCGTACCTGCGCGACTTGTACGGAACGGTCAACGTCGGCGCGATCCACGGCGCCGTGCTGACGGCGTGGTCCGCGGCCGGAATCGCCGGCCCGGCGCTGATCAACTACATTCGCCAGTATCAGATCGCGAACGGTGTCCCGAAAGCTGACGCGTATTCCGTCACGATGTACATCATGGCGGCCCTGCTCGTCGTGGGCTTGATCTGCAACCTCGCGATGAAAGCCGTGGACGAACGCCATTACATGGCGGTCACTGCGGAAGCCGCGGGCTGAGGAGGAATCATGTCGCGCACCGACGTCTCTACCGCCGACGGCTCCAACGCGCCGAAACTCATCGCAGCATGGGTCTTCGTCGGCATCCCGCTGCTGTGGGGCGTTCTGGACACTCTCAGGAACGCCGTGAAGCTCTTCCAGTGACATGAAGACGCCCGGGACGATGTCCCGGGCGTCTTCCGTCATCCTGAGCCCCTCGAAGGGCGAAGGGTCAGCGCAGCGCGGCGGCCACCGTTTCGCCCTTGCGCGCCTTGACCGCGCAGAACTTGAACTCCGGGATCTTCCCGAACGGGTCGATCGCGTCGTTCGTCAGCATGTTCGCGGCCGCTTCGTTGTAGACGAACGGCATGAACAGCGAGCCGCGCTGCACGCCGCGGTCGGCACGCGCGTAGCCGGTGATCGATCCGCGCCGTGACTCCAGCGTGATGGCGCCGCCGGGCTCGACGCCGAGCTTCGCGAGGTCGTCGGGGTGCGAGAGGATCACCGGATCGGGTTCGAGCGCGTCGAGCACGCTCGCCCGCCGCGTCATCGAGCCGGTGTGCCAGTGCTCGAGCTGACGGCCCGTCGTGAACACGAACGGGTACTCGGTGTCCGGCAACTCGTCCGCGTGCGTGAACGCTGCGGGCCTGAACAGCCCGCGGCCGCCCGCGCGCGGGAAATTCTCGATGAAGATCACCGGTTCGCCGGGATCGCCTTCGTGCTCGAGCGGGTACGTGCACGAGTCCTCGCGCTGCAGCCGTTCCCACGTGATGCCCGCCATGCTCGGCGTTGCGTGGCGGATCTCCTCGAACACCTCCGACGGGCCGGCGTAGTTCCAGTCGAGCCCGAGGCGCCGCGCGATCTCCTGGATGATCCACAGATCCTGGCGCGCGTCACCCGGCGGATCGAGCGCCTTGCGCCCCAGCTGCACGCGGCGGTCGGTGTTGGTGAAGGTGCCGGTCTTCTCCGGAAACGCCGACGCCGGCAGGATCACGTCCGCGTAGCTCGCGGTCTCGGTGAAGAAGATGTCCTGCACGACCAGGTGCTCGAGGCGCGCGATCGCTTCGCGCGCGTGCTCGACGTTCGGATCGGACATCGCGGGGTTCTCGCCCATGATGTACATTCCGCGAATCTCGCCGCGATACGCGGCGTTCGTGATCTCGGTGACGGTCAGGCCCGCTTTGGGATCCAGCTTCGTGTTCCAGAGCGCCTCGAACTTGTGCCGCGCGTCCTCGTTGTCGACGCGCTGGTAGTCCGGGAACATCATCGGGATCAGCCCGACGTCCGACGCGCCCTGCACGTTGTTCTGGCCGCGCAGCGGGTGCAGCCCCGTGCCGGGCCGGCCGATCTGCCCCGTCAGCAGCGCGAGCGAGATCAGGCAGCGCGCGTTGTCCGTGCCGTGCACATGCTGCGAGATGCCCATGCCCCAGAAGATGAGCGCCGCCTTCGCCGTCGCGTAGAGCCGCGCGACCTCGCGAATCGTCTGCGCGTCGATGCCGGTGATCGGCGCGACCGCCTCCGGCGCGTAGTCGCGCACGTTCGCCGCGAGCGCCTCGTAGTTCTCGGTGCGCTCGCGGATGAACGTCTCGTTCGCGAGGCCGTCCTCGATGATCACGTGCATGAAGGCGTTCAGCAGCGCGACGTCCGTGTCGCCGCGGAACTGCAGGAAGTACGTCGCGTGCCGCGCGAGGTCGGAGCGGTGCGGGTTGATGAAGATCAGCTTCGTACCGGCCTTCGCAGCGTTCTTCATGAAGGTCGCCGCGACCGGATGGTTCACGGTCGGATTCGCGCCGATGACGATCGCGACGTCCGCCAGCGCGACGTCCTCGACTTGATTCGAAACCGCCCCGGAGCCAACGTCCTCGAGCAGCGCGGCGACGGAGGACGCATGGCACAGCCGCGTGCAATGGTCGACGTTGTTCGTTCCGAACCCGGTGCGCACGAGCTTTTGGAAGAGGTACGCCTCCTCGTTGCTGCCCTTCGCCGAACCGAAGCCTGCGAGGGACGGCGAACCGTGCGCGTCGCGAATCGCGCGCAGCGTGCCGCCGGCGCGCTCGAGCGCCTCGTCCCAGGTCGCCTCGCGGAAATAGTTCCACATGTCGTCCGGATCGATGAGCGCGGGCGACTTCGGCACATCCGGCTTGCGGATCATCGGCGTCGTCAGGCGCTTCGGGTTGTGCACGTAGTCGAAGCCGAAGCGGCCCTTGACGCACAACCGGCTCGCGTTCGAGGGACCGTCGCGGCCGTCGACGGACAGAATCTTGCCGTCCTTGATGTTGTACGTGAGCAGGCAGCCGACGCCGCAGTACGGGCACGCGGACTCGACCTTCGTGTCGGGCTCGACCAGCGCGGCGCCGTTCGCCGGCGCGAGCGCGCCCGTCGGGCACGCCTGCACGCACTCGCCGCACGCGACGCACGAGCTCGTGCCCATCGGGTCGTCGAAGTCGAAGACGATCTTCGCGTGCTCGCCGCGCCCCGCGTAGCCGATGACGTCGTTGACCTGCTCCTCGCGGCACGCGCGCACGCAGCGCCCGCACTGGATGCACGCGTCGAGGTTCACCGACATCGCCGGATGCGACAGATCCGGCGTCCACTGCGTCCGCTGCGGATAGCGCGGCTTCGTCACGCCGAGCTTCGCGGCCCAGACGTCGAGCTCGGAGTCGCGCTTGTACGGTGACTCCCCTTGCTGCGGCATGTCCGTCAGCAGCAGCTCGGTCACCATGCGCTGCGACGACGTGACGCGCGCGTTGGTGCTCGACACCTTCATGCCTTCGGCCGGCCGGCGGCAGCACGACGGCGCGAGGACGCGCTCGCCGTCGATCTCGACCATGCAGACGCGGCAGTTGCCGTCCGGACGGTATCCCGGCTTGTAGCACAGCCGCGGGATCTCGACGCCGTGACGCTCCGCCGCTTCGAGGATCGTCTCGTCGTCCCGCGCGGCGACCGGCTCACCGTTCAGCGTGAAGTTGATGCGCTTGACGCGGTTCGTGGGCGGCGGCAGATCGCCGTACCGCTTGGTGTGGTGGGGCGCGATCACTAGCTGGACACCTCGTGCGGGAAGTACTTGTACACGCAAAGGAACGGGTTCGGCGCGGCTTGCCCGAGGCCGCAGATCGATGCGTCCATCATCACGGTGGAGAGATCGGTGAGCAGGTCGCGGTCCCACGCGTCGCGCTCCATCAGCGCGACCGCCTTCGCCGTGCCGACGCGGCACGGCGTGCACTGGCCGCACGACTCGTCGTGGAAGAAGCGCAGCATGTTGAGCGCGGCGCTCTTCGCCGTGTCCTTGTCCGAAAGCACGATGATCGCGGCGGATCCGATGAAGCACCCGTACTGGTTGAGCGTATCGAAGTCGAGCGGGATGTCATCCATCGACGCGGGCAGGATTCCGCCGGACGCGCCGCCCGGAAAGTAGCCGTAGAACGTGTGGCCCGGCAGCATCCCGCCGGCGTACTCGTCGATCAGCTCGCGGATCGTGATGCCGGCCGGCGCGAGGTGCACGCCCGGCTTCCGCACCCGGCCGGAGACGGAGAACGAGCGCAGGCCCTTGCGCCCGTGGCGCCCGTGCGAGGTGAACCAGTCCGCGCCGCGCTCGACGATCTCGCGCACCCAGTACAGCGTCTCCATGTTGTGCTCGAGCGTCGGACGGCCGAACACACCGACCTGCGCGACGTACGGCGGACGCAGCCGCGGCATGCCCTTCTTGCCTTCGATCGACTCGATCATCGCCGACTCTTCGCCGCAGATGTACGCACCCGCGCCGCGCCGCAGATGGATCGGAGGCAGCGGCACCGGTGCGTTCCGCTGCAGCGCCGCGATCTCATCGGTGAGGATGCGGCGCACGCCGGCGTACTCGTCGCGCAGGTAGACGTAGATCTCCGCGATGCCGACCGCCCACGCCGCGATCAGCATCCCCTCGAGGAAGCGGTGCGGATCGCGCTCGAGATAGTAGCGATCCTTGAACGTGCCCGGCTCGCCCTCGTCGATGTTGACGGCCATCAACCGCGGCGCGGGCTCCGCGCGCACGATCTTCCACTTGCGTCCCGCGGGGAACCCCGCGCCGCCGAGGCCGCGCAGCCCCGCATTCTCCATGATCGCGATCACGTCGTCGGCGGTGCGCTCGCCGCGCACGCACGCCCGCAGCAGCTCGTAGCCGCCGCCCTCGACGTAATCGGCCATGCGCGCGTACGGCGGGATCGCCGCGGAGAACGCCTTCGACTCGATCGCCGCATCGACGTCGGCCACCGTCGCGCGGTCGATCGCGTTCTGGTTCACGACCGCGATCGGCGCGGTTTCGCAGCGTCCGACGCACGGCGCGGTGATGATGCGCACGCCCTCGCCGTACCCGCCGTTGCGCAGCAGCGCGAGCAGGTTCTGCGCGCCGGCCATCTCGCACGAAAGGCCGTCGCAGACGCGCACCGTGACGGCCGGCGGCGCGCTCTCGCCTTCCTTGACGACGTCGAAGTGATGGTAGAACGTCGCGACCTCGAAGACCTCGGCCGGCGCCAGCCGCATCTCTTCGGCCAGCGCGTTCAAGTGCGCGGCGGAGATCGCGTGATGCCGGTCTTGGATCGCGTGGAGGTGCTCGATCAGCAGGTCGCGTCGCCGCGGCGCGTCGCCGATCAGCGCACGGACCTCCTGGAGCGCGACGGGGTCGACCGGCCGGCCGCGGCCGGAACGGCGGCGCTTCCTGCGCCGTCCTTCCTCCCCCGCGACCGGGGTCGCGCGCGCGGCGTGCCCGACGGGTATTCCCCCGGTGATGTCGATCGTTTCCAAGGCTGCTATCGAAGCTCCGGCTTCGGTATTTTGTATGCCAAGATGCGGCGCCTTGCGCCCTTAGTCCCCAGGCGCCTGCTCGCCCGGCGGCGCGACCGCATCGAAGCTCCCGCCTTCGCGGAGCGCTTCGCGCTCGTTGAAAGGCTTGCGCTCCTCTTCCTTGGACCCCGCGTCGTCCTGAAAGGCGGTCTGGTGCTGTGCCTCGTCGACGGGCCGGCCGACGACCGACTCGCCGGCCGGTCCGGGCTCGGGCGGCGTGCTTCCGCGGCCGCGCTCGCTCTCGAACGCCGGATCGAGGCGCTCTTCCGATGGAATCGCCATGCCTGGCCGATACCCGCGCTTCCGCCGCGCCGAACGGGTAGGAGGCAGTCCGTGACCCAAGCCGTGCTCTTCGATGTCGACGGGACGCTGATCGACTCCAACGACGCGCACGCTCGCGCGTGGGTCGCCGCGCTCGCCGAGGCGGGCCATCCGGTGCCCTTCGAGCGCGTCCGCCCCCTGATCGGCATGGGCGGCGACCGCATGCTCCCGGAGCTCGTGCCGGGGCTGCGCGACGACACCGAGCCCGGCAAGAGCATCATGCAGCGCCGCCTAGCGATCTTCAAACAGCGCGAGCTGCCGCACATCGCGCCGTTCCCGGGCGCGCGCGAGCTGCTCGAAACCGTGCGCGCGCGCCGCGCGCGCGTCGTCGTCGCGACCTCGGCGAAGAAGGGCGAGCTCGACGACCTGCTCGCGCGCGGCGACCTCGGACCGCTGGTCGACGTCGCGTCGACGAGCGACGACGCGGGCTCGTCCAAGCCGGCGCCCGACGTGATCGAGGCAGCGCTGAAGAAGGCGCGGGTCGGCGCACGCGAGGCGGTCATGGTCGGCGACACGCAGTACGACGTCGAGTCCGCGCGGCGCGCGCACGTGCCGTGCGTAGCGCTGCGCTGCGGCGGCAACGCGCCGACCCTGGGCGCCGCGGACGCGATCTACGACGGCCCGCGCGAGCTCGTCGGCGCGCTGGACCGCGCGCCGTTCGCGTGGTCCAGCGCGGCGTCGACCGCGCCGTAGAGATTCTTCATCAGGAACGGCTTCGTGAGCGAGGCGTCCCAGCCGCCCCCGTCGGGCGCGCGCACCCCGATGCACACGAGCGGCGTGCCGGCCGCTCTCGATAAAAACCGCTCGACCGGCATCGCGAGGCGGTCGGCGTCGACGAGCGCGACGTCGAAACGCGCGTCGGCGAGCACGCGCAGCAGCTCCGCGTCGCTGGTCGCGACGGTGACGGCGTAGCCGTCGTCCCGCAGCGCCTGCGCGACGTACGAGCGCGCGTCGCCGTCGGCGTCGAGCAGCGCGATGCGCCGCGACGTCGCGCCGCCGCGCGCGGCGTGCACGGGAACGACGACGCGGAACGTCGAGCCGTGCCCCTCGACCGACTCGACGTCGATCGTGCCGCCGTGCAGCGTGACGATCGTGCGCGCGAGGTACAAGCCGAAGCCGGTGCCGCTGATGCCGAGCGCGCGGGCGTTGCTCGCGCGCGCGAAGCGCGCGAACAGCCGGCCGCGCTCGTCGCGTGGGATGCCGATGCCGTGGTCGCGCACGGCGAGCTCGACGGCCCCGGGCCGCCCGCGCACCGCGACCTCGACGGGCTCGCCGCCCGGCGAGTACTTGATCGCGTTGCCGACGACGTTCTCGACGACTTGGCGCAGACGCGCCGCATCACCGCGCACGGTCGGAATTCCGGCCATCGCGCGCAGATCGATCGCTCGCGTCACGCTGAAGACGCGCACGACGTCGCGCACGAGCGCGACGAGGTCGACGTCGCCGAGCGAGAGCTCGAGCTCGTTCTGCTCGAGCCGGGAGAGCGCCAGCGTGTCGGTCGCGAGCGAAGCGAGGCGCATCGCGCTCGACGAGATCATCTCGAGGTATTGCCGCGACTCCGGATCGAACCGTTCGTCCTCGGCGAGGACGTCCGCGAAGCCGACGATCGTCGTGAGAGGACCCTTGAAGTCGTGCGCCAGCATCGCGATCAGGTCGTTCTTCACCTGGTTGAGCTCGACGACGGCGTCGCGGCGGGACGCGAGTTCCTTGTAGAGCTCGACGTTGCGGGCGGCGACCGCGAAGTACTGACCGAGCAGGCCGAGCGCGAACACGTCCGCCGTTCGGAGCGGCGCGTCGCGCCGCACGTCGAGCACGTACGCCGCGTCGTCGCCCGGCGAGGAAACCCGGACGGCGACGCGGCGGTCGAGATCGGCGAGCACGCACACTTCGCTGCGCGCCGCGAGCGCGACGACGCCGTCGCCCGACGGCGCGTCGTCGTGCGGCGAAAGATCCGCCGTGGGCGCGAAATCTCCGCGCGCGCGGTGCGCATACAGCGTCGCGTGCCCGCCGATCAGCTCGTCGACGCCGGAGAGCAGCGCGTCGACGAGCACGCTCGGCTCCAGCGAGGCGAACAGCGTGCGCGCGATCGAGGTAAGTGCGGTGAGGCGCTCGTTCTGCATCGCGAGCTCCGCCTGGCGCAGAACGGCCTCCACCGTGTCGCGCTCGCTCCGGCTCACGCGCGGACCCGCTTCGCTTCGACGAACGCGAGCACGCCGGCCAGCGGGCGCGTGTTGAGCACGTCCGCCGGCGTGATCCACGCGCGCCGAGCCTGGCCGACCGCGTACGCGACGTTCGCGAGCTGCGCCGCATCGTGCGCGTCCGAGTCGCAGGTGAACGTCACGCCCAGCTCGCGCGCGCGGCGCGCGAGCGGGCTCGGGAGATCGAGCCGGCTCGGCTGACCGTCGATCTCGAGGGCGGTTCCCGTGCGCGCGGCCGCCGCGAACACCGCGTCGTGGTCGAAGTCGTAGCCCGCGAAGGTTTCCACGTTGCGCCCGGTCGGGTGCCCGATGATGGCGACGTGCGGGTTCTCGATCGCACGCAGCAGGCGCGCGGTCATCGCTTCGCGCGACTGGTTGAATGCCGAATGCACCGACGCGACGACGATGTCGAGCTCGGCCAGCACGGCGTCGTCGAAGTCGAGCGTGCCGTCGGCGCGGATGTCGACCTCCGACGAGCACAGCGTGCGGATCCCGTAGCGTTCGCCCAGCTCGCGCACGCGCGCGCGCTGGGCGCGCAAGTCGGACGGATCGATGCCGATGCGCCCGCGGCCCCACGAGTGGTCGCTGATCGAGTGGTACTCGTAGCCGCGCGCAGCGCACTCGGCGATCATCGCCTCCAGCGTGTCGCGGCCGTCCGACCACGTGCAGTGCAGGTGGAAATCGCCGCGCAAGTCCGACACGTCGACGACGGCCGGCAGCGTGCCGTCGCGCGCCGCGTCGATCTCCCCGACACCCAGCCGCATCTCCGGCGGGATGTACGCCATCCCGAGCGCGGCGTACACCTCGCGCTCGGTGCGGCACGCGATCGTGCGGCCGTCGGCCAAGTCGACGATGCCGTTCTCGCTGACCCGCAGGTTCTTGCGCACGGCGAGCTCGCGGAACTGGATGTTGTGCTCGCGCGAGCCGGTGAAGTGCTGCAGCAAGTTGCCGTACAGGTGCGCCGGCAGCACGCGCAGGTCGATCTGCAGGCCGCCCGCGAGCCAGATGCTCGCCTTCGTCGGGCCTTCCGCGAGCACGGCCTCGGCGCGGTCCCACGCGGTGAACGCGCCGACGACGCTCGCCGCGTCGTCCGACGTGCACACGATGTCGACGTCGCCGACCGTCGGTTCCTGGCGCCGCACGCTGCCGGCCGCCGTGAGGTCGCGCGCGTCGGTACGCTCCTGGAGGTAGGCGATGACGTCGCGCGCGAGGGGCAGCGCCGTGCCGAGCGGGGTGCGCCGCGTGCGACCCTTGTAAGAGAGCACGCCGCGGCGGATGTTCTCGATGGACTTCGCGCCGAGCCGCGGCATCGCGGTCAGCGCGCCCTCGTCGAGCGCGCGCTCCAGATCGGCGAGCGATGCGATACCCAGGCGCTCGAACAGCTGCTGCGCGGTCTTCATCCCCACGCCTTGCACCTGCAGCACTTCCATCAGCGTCGAGGGGTACTTCGCGCGCAGCTCCTCGAGGTACGGATCGGTGCCGGTGCGCGCGATCGACGCGATCCGTCCCGCGATGCTCTTGCCGACGCCCGGCAGCTCCGTGAGCCGCGCCTCGTCCGCGCCGGCGCCGAGCGGCGCCGCGTTCTCGAGCGTCTCGGCCGCTCGCTCGTATGCCATGAACTTGAAGAACGCTTCGCCCGCGAACTCCATCAGCGTGCGAATCTCGCGCAGACGGTCGGCGATCTCGCGGTTGGTCAACGTGGCCATAGGAGGATGAGGACTTCGTTCCACGCTTTTGCAGAGGCGTCCCATCCGGCCCGGGCGGAGCGCGGCACGCGGGGCGACGAGGGCAACACCGCGGCGTCACCGTAGGGGCGTCCATGCTGCGAACGGAGCGGCGTCGTCTCGACCCGGCGATCCTGAACCTGCCGGTCGAGAAGATGCGCGACGGCTACTACTCCGATGTCTACTTCAACCGCGCGCGCGAGATCCTCGAGAAGGATCGCTATCATCCGCGCGTGCGCATGCAGGTGTTCCAGCGCAACGCGGCCGTGCTGTGCGGCATCGACGAAGCCATCGCGATCCTCAAGCTGTGCAGCGGCCGTCGCGACGCGCAGGGTGCATGGGAGCCGGGATGGGACGCGCTGAGCGTGCGCGCGCTCTACGACGGCGACCCGATCGAGCCGTTCGAGACTGCGATGACGATCGAGGGCGACTACGCGCTCTTCGCGCACCTCGAGACGCCGTATCTCGGCGTCCTCGCGCGGCGCACGCGCATCGCGACGAATGCGCGGGCGATCGTCGACGCCGCCGGCGGCAAGGAGGTGCTCTTCTTTCCCGCGCGCTTCGATCACCATCTCGTCCAGACCGGCGACGGCTACGCCGCGTACATCTCGGGCGCGCTCGGCGTCTCGACCGACGCGAACGCGGAATGGTGGGGCTCGCGCGGGATGGGAACCGTGCCGCACGCGCTGATCGCTGCGTACGGCGGCGACACCGTGCGCGCGACCGAGAAGTTCGCGCAGTACATCGACCGCTCGGTCAACGTGATCGCGCTCGTCGATTTCGAGAACGACTGCGTGCGCACGTCGCTCGCGTGCGCGCGCGCGCTCGGCACGAAGCTCTGGGCCGTGCGGCTGGACACGTCGGGGACGCTCGTCGACGCGAGCGTGATCCCGCAGATGGGCACGTTTAGGCCGACCGGCGTCAACGCGCAGCTCGTGCGCAACGTGCGCGACGCGCTCGACGCGGAAGGCTTCCGCCACGTCAAGATCGTGGTGAGCGGCGGCTTCGACGCGGACCGCATCCGTCGGTTCGAGGGCGACCGCGTTCCCGTCGACGCCTACGCGGTCGGAAGCGCGTTCTTCAAGGACACGGGCGCGTTCGATTTCACCGCCGACATCGTCGCGCTCGACGACGGATCGGGCTGGCGCGAGTGCCACAAAGTCGGCCGGCCCGAGCGCCCGAACCCGCGGCTGGTTCCCGTCGACTGAGCCGGGACTAGACCGGTGCGTTCTGCGCGGCGAGCTTCTCGAGGATCGCGCGGTTGAAGAGCACGAGGTCGCCGGGATTGCGCGAGGTGACCCAGTTGCCGTCCTGCACGACCGGCTGGTCGCGGTAGAGCCCGCCCGCATTGCGGATGTCGTCGGCGATCGACGCGTAGCCCGTCAGCGTGCGGCCGCGCACGAGCTGCGCGGAGATCAACACTTGCGGTCCGTGGCAGATCACGAACATCGGCTTCTTCGCCTGATCGAACTCTTTGACGAAGCGCTGCACGTCCTTGTTGGTGCGGATGTGGTCGGGCGACTGGCCGCCGGGGATCAGTATGCCGTCGAAGTCGTCCGCGGTGACGTCGGCGACGAGCTCTTCGGCGCGGACGCTTTGCCCTTCGTCGAGCCCGCGCTTCCCGCGGATCTTCTGCAGCGCGCGGTCGTCGACGCCGACGATCGTCACGATCGCGCCGTTCTCCTCGAGGGCGCGCCGGGGCTCGATCAGCTCCGACTCCTCGAAGCCGTCCCCAACGAGTGCCGCGATGCGCTTGCCTTCGATCTCCATAGCGCCTCGGGCGTTCTCACCGCGCCCTAGAGAACCCCTCCGGTGCTTTGGACCGCGGCGCGCAGCAGGTAGGCGATCTCCGCCTCGAGCTTGCCGACCGCGTCGAGCACCGTGTCGTCCGCGAGCGCCTTCAGAACGGGGTTGCGCTTCGTCATGTCGCCTTCAGGGACGGCGTGCCGCGGGTTGATCTCGCGCATGTAGATCCGCGCGTCATGACGGAGTCGGCCCGTCCGGTAGAAAGTACAGCGGGTCGAGTCCGCCGGCGTACGTCGTCAAGCCGAGGAGCTCGGTCTGCTGCAAGAACGCGATCGGCCGCAGCCGCAGCGCGCGCGCGAGCCGCGCCATGACCGGCACGGCGACGCGCGCCTCGCCCGGCGATGATGCGCGCGACGAGCTCAGGATCGAGGCCCGCCGCGGCGGCGAGCGCGCCGGCGTCCATGTCCTTCGCCTCGGCGAGCCGCGCCAGCGCCGCGCCGAAGGCGAGCGCCGCCTGCCGTACCGCTCGTGCCGTCGTATGCCGGTGCTGCGTCGTCCATCGTGCGGGAGGTGATCGCTTCCCCGGGCGCGGAGGCCTTCCCGGCGCATGGCGGAATCGACGGAGCAGCGCAAATCGCGCCATCTCGACGTGTGTCTGCGCGAGGACGTCGCATCGCGGCTCGACGCGGGCTGGGATGCGGTTCGGCTGCACCACGAAGCGCTGCCGGAGATCGCGCTCGCGGACGTCGACGTGTCGACCACGTTTCTCGGCTTCGCGCTGCGCGCGCCGCTGCTGATCTCGTCGATGACGGGCGGCACCGCGCGCGCGGCGGAGATCAACCGGCGCCTCGCGCGCGGTGCGGACGCCGCCGGCATCGCGTTCGCGCTCGGCAGCGGGCGCGCGATGCTCGAGGACCCGTCGCTCGCCCCGACGTTCGACGTGCGGCAGCGCGGCGCCCGACGTCGTGCTGTTCGCGAACCTCGGCGCAGTGCAGCTCAACTACGGCGTGCGCGTCGACGACGCGCGCCGGCTCGTCGACACGCTGCAGGCGAACGCGCTGTACCTGCATCTCAACCCGCTGCAGGAGGCGATCCAAACGGCGGGCGACACGAACTTCCGCGCGCTCGAGCCGAAGATCGCGGCGCTGTGCGCATCGCTCGGCGTCCCCGTCGTCGCGAAGAGCGTCGGCTCCGGCATCGCGCCGTCGACGGCGCGCCGGCTGCTCGAGTGCGGCGTCGCCGCGATCGACGTCGCCGGCGCCGGCGGCACGTCGTGGGCGCGCGTCGAGGGCAAGCGCTCCGGCGACTGCCGCGCGCGAGCGCGTGGCCGAGGCGTTCGGCGACTGGGGCTACGCGACGCCGCGCGCGACCGCCGCGCTGCGCGCGGCGTTCCCGGACACGCCGCTGGTTGCGAGCGGCGGGATCCGGAACGGCGTGCACGTCGCGAAGGCGCTCGCGCTCGGCGCGGATCTCGCCGGCGTCGCGCTGCCGTTTCTGCACGCGGCCGAGGAATCGGACGCGGCGGTCACCGGGCTGATCGACGAGCTCATCACCGCGCTGCGCATCGCGCTCTTCTCGACAGGATCGCGATCGCTCGAGGGGCTGCGCGAAGCGATCGTATAGCCGGCGGCTAGCGCGGCCGCGCGCGGCGCGAGACCTGCACGGAACCCGTCCGACGATGCGCACGTCGAACGCGTCGACCGACGCGAAATCGCCGAGCGTCATCGAACCGTCGGCGAGGTTGAACGTCCACGCGTGCCACGGGCACGTCACGCAGCCGTTCTCGATCCATCCTTCGGCGAGCGGCCCGCCCTGGTGCGGGCACGTGTTGTCGAGGGCATAGAACGTTCCGCCGGCATTGAACAGCGCGATCTCGCGGTCGCCGACGATGACGGCCTTCCCCGTGTCCGGCGCGACCTCGTCGACGCGCGCCACGGTCACGAACCCATCATCGCCAATATCTGTCATCCTGAGCCCGAATATCTGTCATCCTGAGCCCGAATATCTGTCATCCTGAGCCCGAATATCTGTCATCCTGAGCCTGTCGAAGGGCGCATTCGCGTCTCGAGGAGGACGTCTTGCTGAAGGACTACCGCGACTGGCTCGAGTCGGAGCTGAAGCTGCTCGGCAACGCCAGCCATCATGCGTACTCGTTCGGCCAGGCGAACATGGCCAAGCGGGCGATCGAGCGTCTCGACGAGGAGACGGCGCGCACGTTGTTCGTGCCGCTTGCGCGCGCCGACGCGCGGCGCGTGCTGACGGCGATCGAGGCGCTCGGCCAGCAGACGACGAGCGTGCCGGCGGAATTGCAGTCCCTGCGCGAGGCGATCGTGACGGCGATGGACGAGGCGGGCGAACAGGCCGGCTAGCGCGAGACGCCCGCTCGTTTTGACCCGCTAGCCCGGATTTGCTATGATCCGTCGGTCGCCGTCGCGGGCCCACGGAGCCTGCAGGACGCGCGAGTCGAAAGGAGAACCACGTTTCCCGTGCCCCTCACGAAAGAGCAGAAGTCCGAGCTTTCGACCAAGTATGGCCGCGGGCCGAACGACACCGGCTCGGCCGACGTTCAGATCGCGATCCTGACCGCATCGATCAACCAGCTCAACGAGCACCTGAAGGTTCACAAGAAGGACCATCACAGCCGGCGCGGCCTGCTGATGCAGGTCGGTCAGCGCCGTCGCCTCCTGAGCTACCTGCAGAACAAGGACATCGAGCGCTACCGCAAGCTCATCGCCGACCTCGGGCTGCGCAAGTAGTCTGCAGCCGACGAACAACCGCAAGGCCGCTGAGATCAGCGGCCTTCGCGCGTTCCCGCGCCGCGTCGATTGCGATTGCGAAGGCCGCTCCTCGCGCTTCGCCGAACCTGCGCCTGTTCACACATACGAAGCGAACAGCAAGAAACGACAATCTAGGAGTACCAGTGCCAGAATCCGTCTCGCTCGAGATCGGTGGCCGGCAGCTCGTCATTGAGACGGGCGAACTTGCGAAGCAAGCGAACGGCAGCGCTCTCGTCCGCTACGGCGATCAAATCGTCGTGCTCTGCGCCGCGACGGCGTCGGAGAAACCCCGGGAAGGTATCGATTTCTTCCCCCTGACCTGCGATTACGAAGAGAAGATGTACGCGGCCGGCAAGATTCCGGGCGGCTACATCAAGCGCGAAGGGCGCCCATCCGAGCACGGCGTGCTCAGCGCGCGCCAGATCGATCGCCCTCTCCGTCCGCTTTTCCCGGACGGCTTCCGTAACGACATTCAGATCATCGCGACCGTGCTCTCGACCGATCCCGGCTTGGACAGCGACGTCATCGCGGTCTGCGCGGCCGGTGCCGCGCTCGCGGTCAGCGACATCCCGTTCCACAAGAACGTCGCCGCGGTTCGCGTGGGACGCGACGAGAACGGCGGTTACATCACCAACCCGACGCTCGAGCAGTACGAGGCGGGCGGGATGGAGATCGTGGTCGCCGGCACCGCCGACGCCGTGATGATGGTCGAAGGCGGCGCCAAGGAGATCTCCGAGGAAGTGTTCCTCGAAGCCGTCGCGTTCGCGCACGACGAGATCAAGAAGATCGTCAAAGCGATCGACCAGCTCGCGAAGAAAGCCGGCAAGGCGAAGCGCGAGTATCCGCTGCTCAAGACCGACGCGGCGCTCGACACATGGGTGCGTAAGAACTTCCAGAAGGAAGTCGCCAAGGCGATGCGCGTCGTCGACAAGCTCGAGCGCAACGCGGCGTTCGACAAACTTTCGCGCGACGCCGCGCTGGCGAAGCTCGCGAAGAAGGGCGACGCCACCGTCCAGAGCCTCATCGAAGATCCGAAGAACAAAGAGTTCGAGAAGATCATCAAGGCGATGGAGGAGGACGAGCTGCGCACGATGGTGGTGGACGAGAAGATCCGCCCCGACGGCCGCAAGCCCGACGAGATCCGCGCGATCTGGTCGAAGGTTCACTACGTGCCGCGCGTGCACGGTTCCGGCGTCTTCACCCGCGGACAGACGCAGGTGTTCACCGCCGCGACGCTCGGCTCGATCAGCGACGAACAGCGCCTCGACGGGATCCTGGCGATCCCCAACAAGCGCTACATGCACTACTACAACTTCCCGCCGTACTCCGTCGGCGAGACGCGCCCGATGCGCGCGCCGGGACGGCGTGAGATCGGCCACGGTCAGCTCGCGGAGCGCGCGCTCGTGCCGGTGCTGCCGCCCGAGGACGAGTTCCCCTATACGCTGCGCGTGATCAGCGAAGTGCTCGAATCGAACGGTTCGTCGTCGATGGCGTCGGTGTGCGGTTCGACGCTGGCGCTGCTCGATGCGGGCGTCCCGCTCAAGGGACACGTCGCCGGCGTCGCGATGGGCTTGGTCCTCAAGGGCAAGGACTACGCGATCCTCACCGACATCCAAGGGCTCGAGGACGCGCTCGGGGAGATGGACTTCAAGGTCGCGGGCACGACCGAAGGCATCACCGCGATCCAGATGGACATCAAGGTCGCGGGCATCACGATCGAGATCATGCGCGAGGCGCTCGCGGAAGCGAAGAAGTCGCGCCTGTTCATCATCGACAAGCTCAAAGAGACGATCACCGAACCGCGCAAGGAGCTCTCCGAGTTCGCGCCGCGCATGATCGTGCTGCAGATCAACCCCGAGCTCATCAAGAACGTGATCGGACCCGGCGGCAAGGTGATCAACAAGATCGTCGCCGACACCGGCGTGAAGATCGACATCGAGAACGATGGTCGCGTGTTCATCGCCGGCGCGAACGCGGCCGGCGCCGAGAAGGCGAAGCAGATGGTCGATGCCCTCACCAAAGAGGTGAAGGCCGGGGAGACCTATCTCGGCACCGTGACGCGGCTGATGAACTTCGGCGCGTTCGTCGCGATCTTGCCGGGCAAGGAAGGCCTCGTGCACATCTCGCAGCTCGCGCCGCAGCGCGTCGAGCGCGTCGAGGACGTCGTCAAGCCCGGCGATCAGATCATGGTCAAGGTGATCGAGATCGACTCGCAAGGCCGCATCAACCTCAGCCGCAAGGCGATGCTCGGCGGCGACGCCGGCGCGCCGGCGGAGGCCGGCGGCAACGGCCGCTACGACGGCGGGGATCGCGGATCGCGCGGTAACGGCGCGCCGCGCCGTGAGATGTCGGGCTCCGGCGGCTCCGGCGGCGGCGACCGGCCGCGCCGGCGCCGGCCTCGGCCGACGAGCGGACCGGGGTCCGGCGAGTAGCACGGCAGGGAAGTCCACGAGAGCCCGTCGCAAGACGGGCTCTCGCCATGTCTGCGCTCTTCCGCACGCTCGGCCTGTGCGCGCTCGTCGCGGCCGTCTCGACCGGCGCGGGCCGGCGCCCGGTGACGATCTTCGATCTGTCCGACGCGGTCGGGCGGCACGTGCCGGCGATGACGCTCGACGGCAGCGACGGCGTCGCGATCCCGCTGGACGCGATGCGCGGGAAGCCGACGTACGTCTTCCTGTTCGCGGGCTGGTGCGCGCCGTGCCAGGAGGAGATGCCGTTCGTTCGCGACGCGTTCGCGAAGTACGGCGACCGCGTGCAGTTCATCGGCGTGGACGTGCTCGAGGATACGGCGGCCGCGCGCGCCGCGATCGCGACGGCGGCGCTGCCGTTTCCGGTCGCGATCTTTCCGATCGAGAAGCTCGACGCGGTGATCGCGCCGGTCGCGCAGCTGCAGGCGGGCGCGAAGTACCACATCCCGTCGGACTTTCTGATCGATGCCGACGGCGTCGTGCGCTACGCGTGGCACGGCCTCGCGGTGGACGAGCACGACAATCCGGTCGACGAGCTGCCGGCGTACCTCGCGAAGATCGGCATTCGCTGAGGTGGCAGGTCCTCGGTGGACGGTGCGGCCGATGGGCGAGCGCGACGTCGAGGCGGTCATCGAGCTCCTCGCGGAGGTCGCGCGCGAAGAGCGCTACATCGCGACCGAGTGGCCGTTCGAGGTGGAAACGCGCGTGCACGCCCTGCGCGAAGCGTTGCTGACGCGCTCCTGCGTCGGCTGGGTCGCCGCCGACGGCCGGGAGGTCGTCGGCCAGGTTCGGGTGTCGGAGCTCCATCACGACGAGCCGGAGATCGGCATGATGGTCGCCGCCGCGCACCGCGGCCGCGGTATCGGCCGCGCACTGCTCGACGCGGTCGTCGCGTGGGCGCGCACGAACGGCAAACCGGCGCTCGAGCTCCGCGTGTTTCCCGACAACGACGCGGCGCGCGCGCTCTACCGCACGAGCGGCTTCGTCGACGTCGAAACGGAGCGCGGCGCGATCTCGCGGCGCGACGGCCGCCGCCTCGACGTGATCGTGATGCGCCGAGCACTGTAGCGGCACCCCAAGCGATCGATGCGCGTCGAGGTTGCCTCCCATGCGCCGCACGGCGCGAAGTACGGGCCCACCTTCGCCGAACGTTGGACGCTGACGGACGGCACGACCGTCGCCGCGGTCGGCGCGGTGATCGGCGGCGAAGACCGCGTCGCCGTAGCCGACCTGCTGCGCGCGGGGGTGCGCGCGGTCGTCACATCGAGACGTGGGCTACCCGGCGCGGTGGAGGCGCTCGACCGCATCGTGCGAAGCCACGCGCGCGAGCGGCGGGACGATCTCCTTGCGGCAGCGATCACGCTCCTCGCGGTTCCGGCCGACGGCGTCGACGTCGACGCGGTCGGAGCAGGCCCGCTGCCGACGGCGATCGTCGACGGAAACGGCGTCGCGCATGCCGTGCGCGCGCACGCCGCCGCGCTCGGCGCGGGCAGTCAGCTCGCGAACGCGACGACGGTACGCGTGCATCGTGACGACGTTCTCGTGGCCACGACCGCGTCGATTCCAGCGGCATGGTTCGCGGCGCCGGACCGCTCCGCGAACGCATTGCTGAGGCTGGCGCGCGAGGCGAACGCCGCGGCGGCCGTCGTTCGCCCCTGACCCTGCCCCGCTAGGCGCGGGGGCCGAAGCCGCGGTACGGCCCCACCGTCAGCAGCTCGACGTCGAGCATGTCGCGCTGCTTCAGCGGCAGTGTGTCGAGCACGGCGGCGGCGGCCTCCACGGACTCCGCTTCGATGAGCGCGACCGCTCCGGCCGGGCTCGTATGACCCCACACGGTGCGGAACACGCCCTGCGCGTGCAGCTCGCGGACCCGCTCGGCCTCGGCGTCGAGCAGCGCCTGCGTGAAGTCGGTCGGCGCCAAGCGGCCGTACGCGCGCCGGCAGATCGCGATGAACTGTGCCATGACGCGTCCAACCTTCGACGGATGGCCTTTGATTCGCTCGGCGCGTTCGTGAGCGCGTTGCGCGCCGCCGGCGAGCTGGCGACGATCGACGCGCCCGTCGATCCGCGATTGGAGATCGCGGAGATCACGGATCGCGTCGTGAAGGCCGGCGGCCCCGCGCTGCTGTTCCGCACCGTGCGGGGCTCGCGCTTTCCCGTGCTGACGAACCAGTTCGGCACCGAGCGCCGCATGGCAATGGCACTGCGCGCGCGCTCGCTGCGCGAGGTGGAGGACCGCATGCGGCGCACGATCGACCCGGCCATGCCGGGGTCGCTCGCCGGTAAGCTGGGGCGGCTGGCGTCGCTCGCCGCCGCCGGTGCGTCCGCGATCCCGCGGCGCGTGAGCGACGCCCCCTCGCAAGCGGTCGTCATCGATCCGCCCGATCTGACCCACCTGCCCGTGCTGACGACGTGGCCGCTGGACGGCGGCCCGTTCATCACGCTGCCGCTCGTGTTCACGCGCGATCCGCAGACGCGCCGCCCGAACGTCGGGCTGTACCGCGTACAGGTCTACGACGCGCGCACCGCGGCGATGCACTGGCAGCGGCACAAACACGGCCGCGCGCACGCGGACAAGTGGGGCCGAAAGATTCCCGTCGCGATCGCGATCGGCGGCGATCCGGCGCTGACGTACGCGGCGACGGCACCGCTTCCGCCGATCGTCGACGAGCTCGCGTTCGCGGGATTCCTGCGCGGCGCGCCCGTGCGCATCACGCGGGCGCGCACCGTCGACCTCGACGTGCCGGCCGACGCGGACTTCATCATCGAGGGCTGGGTCGACAACGACGACCTGCGCGTCGAAGGGCCATTCGGCGACCACACCGGCGTGTACTCGGCGGCGGATCTGTACCCGGCGCTGCACGTCACGGCGATCACGCACCGGCGCAATCCGATCTACGGCGCGACCGTCGTCGGGAAGCCGCCGATGGAAGACGCGTGGCTCGGAAAGGCGACCGAACGCATCTTCCTCCCCCTGCTCCAGGCCGTCGTCCCCGAGATCGTCGACTACAACCTGCCGGTCGAGGGTGGGTTCCACAATCTCGCGATCGTCGCCGTCCGAAAATCATATCCGGGCCAAGCAAAAAAGGTCATGAATGCGTTATGGGGCCTCGGACACATGATGATGCTGACCCGTTGTCTGGTCGTGGTCGACCACGACGTCGACGTCCACGACGTGCGCGGCGTCGTGTGGACGGCGCTCAACAACCTCGATGCCGCGCGGGATCTCGTCGTAATGCCCGGGCCCGTCGACGACCTCGATCACGCCGGATCGTACGAGCTCGCGGTCGGGCACAAGCTCGGCATCGACGCGACGCGCAAAGGCCCGGACGAAGGCTACGCGCGCGACTGGCCGCCGGAGATCCGCATGGACGCGGCGACGCGCGACCGCGTCACCGCGCGCTGGAAGGAGTACGCCCTCGGCGACCTCACGCGCGGCACGCCGGACGCGTGGTCGGGGCAGGGCCCCGCGCGCCTGGCGCGGCTGCTCGCGTCGGCGTCCGCCGGAATCAACGATGTCGCACCACGGGCGGCACGAGCTTCACGCGCCCTTCGACAAGCTCAGGATGACCGCGGGGGCGCTCAGGATGACCGCAGGGGCGCTCAGGATGACCGCGGGGGCGCTCAGGATGACCGCGGGGGCGCTCAGGATGACGCCGGGGGAGGCCAGGATGACGCCGGGGGGAGGCCAGGATGACGCCGGGGGAGGCCAGGATGACGCCGGGGGAGGCCCGGATGACGCCGGGGGAGGCCCGGATGACGCCGGGGGAGGCCCGGATGACGCCGGGGGAGCGTAGGATGAGGACGCGATGACCGCGCTCAGGCTCTTTCTGCGCGACATTCGCGTCGAGCACACGCTCTTCGCGCTGCCGTTCGCGTACGTCGGCGCCGTCATGGCGGCTCGCGGTCTGCCGACGGCGTGGCAGTTGCTCTGGATCACGCTCGCCGTGATCGGCGCGCGCACCGCCGCGATGGCGGCGAACCGTTACTTCGACAAGGCGATCGACGCCGCGAACCCGCGCACGGCGCGGCGCGCGGTCGCGAGTGGAAAGCTGCCGCCGGCGGTGATGCTCTGGGCGATCGCGATCGGCCTCGCGCTGCTCGTCGTGAGCGCGGCGATGCTGAACCCGCTGTGCGTGAAGCTGCTGCCGCTCGCGGCGCTCGGTGCCGTCGGCTACCCGCTGTGCAAGCGCTTCACGTGGACGGTGCACTTCGTCTTGGGCGCCGTCGACGCGTGCGCGCCGCTCGGCGCATACATCGCGGTCGCCGGGACCGTCACCGCTCCCGCGCTGCTGCTGTTCGTCGCGGTCACGGTGTGGGTCGCCGGGTTCGACATCCTCTACGCGCTGATGGATCTGCGCTTCGATCTCGCCCACGGCGTGCGGTCGTTTCCGCAGGCGTTCGGCGAGCGCAGGGCGCGCGTGTGGCCCGTCGTGCTGCACGCCGTGATGGCGCTCGCGCTGCTCGGCGCGGGCACGATTGCGCACGCGGGATGGCTCTACTACCTCGGCGTCGCGCTCGCGGTCGCCGTCACCGTGTACGAAGAGCGGCTCATCGCGCTCGCCAAGGACGTCTTCGTGCTGAACGAACGCGTGTTCCTCACCAACATGGCCTTCTCGGTAGCATTTCTCGCGACCACGCTCGGGTCGTACGTCGCGTCGTGATCCGATCCGGGTTCCTGGCAAGCATGGCGGGGTTCGCCGCGGCGCCGATCTCGCCGATCGCGCCGATCTCCCCGTACACCCCCACGCTGCGGTTCGCCGTCGTCTGCCCGCAGAGCGGCGCCGACGCGGTGTACGGGCACCAGCTCCTCGCCGGCGTGCGCGGCGCGGTCGAGGAGCTCAACGCGGAGCGGCTCCTGAACGAGCCGCTGCTGCTGTTCGACTCGTACGACGATCACAACACGACGGCGGACGCAACCGTCCAGGCGAGCTTCGCGACGGCGAACCCCGCGACGCTCGCGGTGATCGGGCATCTGAGCGAAGCGGCGACGTACGTCGCGGAGCCCGCGTACGCGAACGCGCAAATCGCGCTGATCGTGCCGACCGTCACCGGGGACCGCATCACCGGCCGCGGCTACCGCAACGTGTTCCGGCTTCCGGTCAAGGACTCCGACGAAGGCGGCCTCGTCGCGAGCTACGTTCTGGCGACGGGCTCGAAGTCCGCCGTCGTCGCGACGCAGGACGGCGACTACGGGCCGAGCGTCGCCGCCGGCTTCGTGCGGCGTGCCGCTGCGCGCCACGTCACCGTCGCGTCGGAGACGTTCCCGCTCGAGCAGCCGGAGTTCGCGGGTGTCGCCGACCGCATTCTCGCGCACGCGCCCGACTGCGTCGTGCTGGCCGGCAACGTGCTCGACATGGGTCCGCTGATCAAGATGTTGCACGCGAAGGCGTACACGGGCCGCGTCGTCGGCACGCAAGGCTTCTTCGACGCCGAGACGCTGAAGCTCGACCCGAAGGACATCGAGGGCCTCGTCGTCTCGAGCAACGTCCCGTACTACGCGCTCGCGCCGGTCGCGCAGCGCGACGTGCAGTTGTACCAGGCGCGCTACGGCGCGCTCGCGCCGGTGGCGGCGTACGGTTACGCCGCGGTCCAGCTGATCAAGCTCGCAGTGCGGCGCACGTCCGCGTCGGACCGGCTGGCGCTGGTGCGCGCGTTCGCCTCGGGCGGCCAGTACGACACGATCACCGGCTCGTACACGTTCGGCGCGAGCGGCGACGTCGTCGATCCGAACTGCTACTTCTATCGGGTGACGAACGGGAAATTCACGTACGACCGCCAAGCGCATCCCAGCGGCTTCATGCTGAAGTAGAGGTGCGGTGACGGCGCTGTTCGTGGGCCCCGAGTCGTTGCGCGTCCCCGGCGAGCGCGCGACCTTCGTTCTCACGATCGTCACGCTGCCGATCAGCATCGGTGTGCTCGGCTGGGTGCTGCAGCATCAGCTCACGTGGCAGGAGCTGGCGCTGCTCGTCGTCGTCGCGATGGTGTACGTCGCCTTTGCGCGCGGCCGGCTGCTGGGCGGCGGCCTGCGCGTGCACGCGGGGCAATTCGCGCACGTCCACGCCGTCGTCGAAGCGTGCGCGCGCATGCTGCGCATGCCGACGCCGCACGTCTTCGTGCGCGACGACCCGTTCGTACCCGTCGTCGCGATCGGGATCGGCGATCCGTACGCGATCGTCATCTCGGCGCAGTTCGTCGAGCACTTCCGCGACGACGAGCTGCGTTTCCTGATCGGTCGCGAGCTCGGGCACATCGCGTCGGGCCACACGCGCTACACCTCGCTGATGAGCTCCAACGGGCGCGAGAACGGCGTGATCGCCGTCGTGTTCGGGACGTGGCTGCGTAAGATCGACTACACGGCCGACCGCGTCGGCCTGCTCTGCTGCGGCTCGCTGGAAGCGGCGATGCGCGCGATCGCCGTGTCGACGTTCCACACGCTGGGACGCAAGATCGATCTCGGCGCGTTCGCCGAGCAGCTGAAGGAGCTGCACGCGGAACCGTCGCTGCGGATGGCCGAATGGACGGCGTCGACTCCCTACGCGACGAACCGCATCGCGGCGCTGCACCACTTCGTGCGCGATCCGCTCTACGCGCTCTGGGAGCCGCGGCTCGCGCAGAACGCGTCCGCCGCCGCAGTAGCCGAGGGATCCGAGACCGTCTACGCGAGCTTCTGGCGCCGCGCCGCGGCATTCGTCGTCGACGCGATCGTGATCCAGGCCCTCGCGCCGGCCGCGCACGCGGTCCAAACGCAGTTCACATCGAGCGATCGCGCGATCAAGGCATTGAGCAGTGACCCCGAAGTTCCGGGGTGGGTCGGCAAGCTAGCGAAGAGCGTGGCCGGGAGCGGTCACACGACGATCGCGGTCGGCGGCGATCCGCTGCTGTGGTTCGCGACGTTCATCTACGTCGTCGTGCTCGTCGCGCTGATCGGGCAGACGTTCGGCATGATGGTTTCCGACCTGCGCGTCGTCGCGGCCGACCGCCTGAAGCGCGTGGGCTTCGGCGGCGCGATCCGGCGCTACGGCATGCTCGCGCTCACGATGCTCGCCGTCTTCGGCTGGTTCTCGATCTTCCGCCGCGTTCAGCCGTACGAGCGGCTGTCGCGCACACGGCTCGTCACCGGCGGGACGCCCGTTCGTTCCTGATCGGCCTTCTCCGGCGCCGTTTCGCCGATGCGCGAGCCGTGGCGCTCGGCGTACACGCGCGTGAACTCGGCGCCGAAGAGCAGGATCATCGACGAGTAGTACACCCACAGCAGCAGGACGACGAGCGAGCCGGCCGCGCCGTATGCCGACGCGACGCCCGCACGGCCGAGGTACAGCGCGATCAGCGCCTGGCCGAACACGAACGCGACCGCCGTCACCAACGCGCCCGTCCACACGTCGCGCCATTCGATCGCCGCGTCCGGCAAGTACTTGAACATCATCGCGAACAGCAGGGTGATGATCGCGATCGAGACGATCCAGTTCACGACCGCGAACGCGATGCCCGCGCCCGGGAACGGCAGCGCGTGCGTGACGTACGTCGAGACGTACGTGATGGCGGCGTTGAGCGCGGTGGTCACGAGCAGCAGAAAACCGATCGCGAGCAGCATACCGATCGATGCGAGCCGGTCGCGGACGGCGACCCAAATCGACTTCTTGGGCGGCTCGGCGTGCCACACGGTGTTGAGTGCATCTTGCAGCGCGGCGAACAACCCCGCCGCGCCCGCGATCAGCATCACCGAGCCGAGGATCTTCGCCGCGAGCGACTGACGCGGCTTGTTGAACGCCGAGTCGACCATCGCGTTCACTGCATCCGAGGCGCCTTTGCCCGCGGACGCGCGAATCGCGGCGAGCAGCTGGTCGCGAACGACGCTGTGACCGTGCCCGTGGCCGACCGTCGCCGCGATGACGGTGCCGGCGATGGCGATCACGATGATGAGCACGGGCGCGATCGCGAAGATCGTGGTGAACGACAGCGCCGCCGCGAGGCGCGGCGCCTTGTCCGCGTTCCACCGCGCGTACGTTTCCTTGAGCATTCCGGCGTCGATGCGGATCATGTCGCGTCATCGTACCCGCGTTGCCCGCGTTCCAGCGCGGGTACGAACCGTACGAGCCCGGAAAGCGAGGACAGCATGGCGGAGCACAGCGCATCGGTCACGGTGAACGCGCCGCTGCACCAGGTGTACGAGATGTACACGCACCTCAACGACTACCCGAAGTTCATGACGTTCGTGAAGGAAGTGACGTATCTCGATGCCGAGCGCAGCCACTGGGTCGTCGACGTCGCCGGGCGGCACGAATGGGACGCCGTCAACGAAGACTGGATTCCGGATCGTCAGCTCGGCTGGCGGTCGCTCGACGGGCTGCGCAACAGCGGGCGGGTGACGTTCGAGGCGATCGGCGTGCGCGCGACGCGGGTCACCGTCGAGGTGCGCTACGAGCCGCCGGCCGGCGCGCTCGGAACGCTCGGAGAGATCCTGGGCGCCGGCGGCCAGCTCGAGCGCCGGATGCAGCACGACTTGCAGAACTTCGCGACGATGGTCGACCAGGCACCGCCCGGCGCGCTCGACCCGACATCGTCGACGTACCTGTTCCACCGCGACAGCGCGGCGGCCGCCGGCGCGACGACGCGCGCACAGGACGAGTCGATGGGCGTCGCCCCCGACTAGCCGCCGTTACTCGCCGTCGCCCGGGGCGTCTTCGTCGTCGTCCTCCTCGTCGTCCTCGTCGTCTCCGTCCGGGAGAACGTCGGGGTCGAGCGTGTCCGAGGCGGCTTCTTCACGCCGGGCCGGCGATGGATACCGCTCCTCGGTGAGGTCGTCCTGATAGAGCTCGCGTCGTTCCATGCGCTAGAGCCTACCATGGCAGCCGCGCGATGAATCCCGCTGCGGCCGCAGGCGGTCCGGAGTCTCCATGAAAGCGATTCGCGTCGACCGCACCGGCGGTCCCGAGGTTCTCCAGCTCGCCGACGTCCCGACGCCGTCACCCGGCCCGGGCGAGGCGCTGATCAAACAGAGCGTCTGCGGCGTCAACTACATCGACGTCTACGTGCGCACCGGGCTGTACAAAGCCGCGCTGCCCGTGATCGACGGACGCGAAGGCGCGGGCGTCGTCGAGGCCGTCGGCGACGGCGTCACCGACGTGAAGCCGGGCGACCGCGTCGCGTACGCGATGACGCCGGCGATGGGCGGCTACGCTGAGTACAACGCCGTCCCCGCGCGCGAGCTCGTGCCGATACCCGAGGGCGTCTCCGACGACGACGCGTGCGCGATCATGCTGCAGGGGATGACGGCGCACTACCTCTCGCACGACACGTTTCCGCTGCAGAAAGGCAACGTCGCGCTCGTACACGCGGCCGCCGGCGGCGTGGGCTCGACGCTGGTGCAGCTGGCGAAGGCGCGCGGCGCGACGGTCATCGCGACGGTCGGCACCGAGGCGAAAGCCGAGCTCGCGCGCGGCTTCGGCGCCGATCACGTCATTCTGTACGATCGCGAAGACTTCGCCGAGGCGACCCGCCGCATCGTCGGCGAGCACGCCGTCGACGTCGCGTACGATTCCGTCGGCAAGGACACGTGGGAGCGCAGCCTGAGCCTGCTCCGGCCGCGCGGCATGCTGGTCGTGTTCGGCAACTCCAGCGGCCCCGTGCCGGCGGTCGAGCCGGCGAAGCTCATGGCGGGCGGATCGCTCTACCTGACGCGTCCGACGCTCGGCGACTACATCCGCACGCGCGACGAGCTGCTCGGCCGCGCGCGCGATCTGTTCGGCGCCGTGCACGCGGGCACGCTGCACGTCCGCATCGGCGCGACGTACCCGCTCGCGAACGCGGCGGACGCGCACCGCGACCTCGAGGCCCGCAAGACGACCGGGAAGCTGCTGCTCACGCCGTAGTGGCTTCCCGCTGCGCGCGAAGCCGTCGCGTTTGGCGCTGCGCGCCAAGCCGCGTCAGCCGAGCGACGGTGCGCCGAGATCGAGCTCCTCGAACGGGATGACCCGCACGGGGCCGTGCAGGCCGGCCACGCCGTCCGCGAACTTCGACGCGTCGCCGGCCAGCACGACGAACGTGTCGGGGACGAGCAGCGCGCGCGGCGCAGTCGCGCACCGCGCTCGCTTCGACCGCTTCGATGCGCCGCGCGAATTCGTGCATCTCGCGCAGCGGCACGTCGTACACGACGTGCTCGCCGAGCGCCGACGCGATGCCGTCGACCGTCTCGACGGAACGGAAGAACGCGCCGGTGACCGCCGCCTTGCGCGCGAGCAGGTCGGCGTCGCTCGGCGGCGCGTCGACGAGCGAGCGCAGCGCATCGAGCGTGACGCGCACCGCTTCCGCGGCGCGCGCGTGGTCGACGAGCGTCGATGCGAACAGCGTTCCGGCGGTGCGGCGCGCCGACAGCGACGCGCCGGCGCCGTACGAGAGCCCGCGCTTGACGCGGATCTCCTGGTTCAGCCGTCCGCTGTAGCCCGACAGCACGCCGACGGCGACCGTCGCGGCGTAGAAGTCCGGCGAACGGCGCTCCAACGTCACGCGCCCCGCGACGAGCGCAGTGCGGCCCGCATCGGGCTTGTCGACGATGACGACACGTTCGCGGCCGAGCGGAATCGCGCCGTGCGGCCGTTCGCCGAGCGGTCGCCGCGGGCGCGCGCCATTCGCCGAGCACGTCCTCGGCGAGATCGAACGCGTCGTCGATCGCGATGTCGCCGCCGATGACGAGCGTCGCGTCGTCGGGACGATAGAAGCGCTCGTGAAAAGCGGCGACGCGGTCGCGGTCGAGCGCGCGCAGCGTCGCCGCCGTCCCCGCGATCGGGTGGCCGTACGGCGCCGCGCCGAACGCCACGCGCTGCGCGACCGCGCGCGCGAGCGCGCTCGGGTTCGCGTACGTCAACGCGAGGTCCGAGATCGAGCGCGTGCGGATGCGCTCGAACTCCGGCCGGCGCGAACGCCGGGCGCAGCACGACGTCGGCGAGCAGCGCCAGCGCCTGCGGGAACGCGGGCGTCGTCGCGCTCGCGCTGACGATCGACGCATCATATCCCGACGCGGCCGCGAGCCGAGCGCCGAGCGCGTCGGACGCGGCTGCCAGCTCCGTCGCGCTGCGCGTCGCCGTGCCGTGCGTGAGCAGCGCCGCGACGAGCGCGGAAAGCCCCGCCTCGCGCTCCTGCTCCGCCGCGCCGCCGCACCGCACGATCAGCTGCGCGGCGACGAGCGGCAGATCGCGCTCGGCGAACGCGACGACGCGCAAGCCGTTGCCGAGCACGCGCTCGACCGGCGAGGGCAGCGTCGCGTCGCGCGGCGGGCCGGCGACGGGAATCACGAATCGTCGGTCGCGGGCAGGTAGAGGACGGTCGTGCAATTCTCCGGGCGCAGGTACGTTCGCGCGACGCGCTGCACGTCGTCGGCCGTCACGGCGAGATACCGCTCGAGATCGCCGTTGACGAGCGCCGGGATCGCCGCGCTCCGTCGTCGCGCGCACGATCTCCAGCGCGACGTTGGTGTTCGTCTGCCGCGAGCGAACCACCATGCTCGCGATCTGCGTGCGGACCCGCGCGATCTCGGTTTCGCCGGGCGGCTCGTCGCGCACGCGCTGCAGCTCATCGGCCAGCGCGCCGCGCGCGTCGTCGAGCGAGACGCCGCGCGCGCAGGTCACGCGCACGCCGAACAGGCCGGGATGCTCGCGCAGATCGGCCGCCGCGTACGCGCTCGTCGCGAGCTCCTTCTCGTACACGAGCGCGGTGTAGAGACGCGAGCTGCGCCCGGCGCCGAGCAGCGTTTCCAGCACGTCGAGCGCCGCCGCGTCCGGATGCGCCGCCTCGGGAATGTGGTACGCCTCCTCGACTGCCGGCAGCGGCACGTTCGCCGCGTGGTACGTGTACGTGCGCGGCGCGCTCTGCGGCGGCTCGACCGCGAGCACGCGCGGGATCGGCGCCGACGGAGTCGGGAAGCGGCGCCGAACCAGCGCTCGATCATCGCGAACGTCTGCTCGACGTCGAGATCGCCGGCGATGACGAGCACCGCGTTGTCGGGACGATAGTACGTCGTGTGGAACGCGACGACGTCGGCGAGCGATGCCGCGTTCAGCTCCGCCGGACTGCCGATGACGCCGCGCCGGTACGGGTGCACGGCGTACGCCTCGCGGTTCACGAGCTCGTCGAGCATGCCGTACGGCTCGGCGAGGATGCGCTGATCGTACTCGCCGATCACGACGTCGCGCTCGGTCGCGAAGTTCGCTTCGTTCACCGTCAGCGACGCGAGCCGGTCGGCTTCCGCCCACAGCAGCCGCTCGAGGTGGTTCGACGGAACGACCTCGTAGTAGTTCGTGATGTCGTCCGAGGTGAACGCGTTGTTGTAGCCGCCGACGTCTTCCGTCAGCCGGTCGATCGTCTCCGGCGCCGTCCGCGACGTGCCCTTGAACATCAGATGCTCGAAGAGGTGCGCGAACCCGGAGCGTCCCGGCGGGTCGTCCTTGCCGCCGACGCGGTACGCGACGTTGATCGCGACGGAGGGGACGCGACGGTTCGGCACCAGAATGGCGCGAAGCCCGTTGGCGAGCGTGCGATCGGCGTACCGGAGCGGAGCCACGTCGATCGACGCGGCGGAGATCAGGGGTGGTGCGGTCACGGGCTCTGGCGTTCATCCCCACGCCGGAGCCCGGTCCCTCCTGGGAAGACGAACGGCATGCCGTTCAGCAAGCCGTCCGTCCGCCGGGCGATCCTCGCCGTCCTCTCCGCGTGGCATGGGCTCGCGGCGGTCAAGAACGTCTGCGATCTGTGCGCGGAGTTCGAGCTGCTGCCCGGCGCCGCGGCGTTCGGCTCGAAGAACTTCTCCGCGATCGAGAAGCTGCTCGCCCCGCTACGCCTTCCGCGCGCGGCGATCGGCGTGCTGCTCGGCGGCGTCGTCGCGATGGAGGGCACGATCGCGCTCGCGTTCGCGCGCGGCGACGACGAGCTCGCTTTCACGCTGGGCATCGTGCTCTTCGGCTCGTTCGCGCTCGTCGACGAGGCGATGGTCGACTACGCGCTCGACGAGACGCACCGCGACATCCTGATGCTGCTGCTGGTCGCATACCTCGTGAAATTACATTGACGACAGCGCCCCGGCCGTCGGGACGATGTTCATTGTCGACGTGTACTACTGGCTTCTATTCGTTCGTCCCTAATACAAGCGGATGGTGATACGCCCAGCTGACGGCCCTGGCAAAATCATTGAACGAGTCTCTGTCAGGACGCTCAAGTGCAGCCGTCAATGTCGCTAATAATTGTGGTGAAACAAGATCCGATAACATTGGGGATAGCGCCTCGCCATCCCAGCGTCTCGCAATGCTCGAGAAGCCGAGCCACGCTAGGATCAGCGGCGCCGCCAAGCCAGGCTCTACCGCCGCAAGGGCTTTCGCCGTTATCGCAAGCTCGTTGAGCTTGTCGACATAAAGACCGCTACGCGGAAACGACTGAATGAAGCGCTTGATGTCGCAAGACATCATCACTGATTCTTAGATTGCCGTCCACGTCTGACTCGAAGATCGACATATAGGGCAGCCCCTTGGCGCGCAGTTGCTGAGCACCACCTTCTCCTCGATCGACTAGAGCGACGACTTCGATGATCTCGCAATGAAGAGCTTGAACCGCTTCAATTGCCTTGAGGATTGAGCCACCTTCTGTTACGACATCGTCCGCTATAACGACTCGTCGTCCAGCTCTCAACAATGCGCCGTCCGGATAGTAGGACTCTGCCTTATTTTCGCGCGTACCATGTTGTTTCTGAACATCTCGTATTGTGAAACCGTAGATAGGCCGGCCGTGCTGCGCGCTCACCAGTGCGAGCGCGGTCGCCATAAATGTCGCCCCTAATTGCAGTCCCCCCACTGCTTCCGCCTTACCATTATACAGTTGAAACAGCAACTCGCCGACGAGCCACGATCCGTCGGGCGAGAGCGTCACCTTCTTGACATCACAATAATAGCGACTACGCTTGCCGGATGCCAGAACGTAATCGGGCTCGCCCGCCGCCCGTCGGGTGATGCTCCGCTCTTGAACAAGATTCCGCAGTGCGTGCAAGGTCGAAATCAAGCCGCTAGAAACGGCTTCACGCGTGGGGATAGCTGCTGCCGCCTGTTCCTGCATCTCAGAGATTCGCATTCGGCCTCGTTTTTTGAGCGTCATCCTCCTGAGCTCTGTGGCTCAGGTACATTCATTGTATCACTTTTGGTAGCTGTGTGCCTAGATATTGTAGGCGAAGGATTCTAGGCTTCTATATATAGTATCCATCGTAGGAGCCCCACTATTCCCAGCGTAAGTAAAGTGCTACAACGAATGTCCGGTGTCGCCCCGAAAGAAGACCGATAGGAAGCGCGGTGGCCAGCCCAAGGACACTGAGAAGTGGGCGATCTCTGTCAAGCGTTCGACGATCAGGGCATTCGAGAAAGCGGCTGGGCGGAGGGCCAGGACGTTGGCTGCACGCTTCTTAGACGATCTCGCTCCCGTAATCGCTGCGGCGACCCTTCAGGGCGAGAAAACCAGTGCTTCGCCGCACTCCCTACTCCCGCGAAATTGAGCCCTGACAAGGGGGTCTTCTGCCGCAGGCCTTGATTATCGAACACGTGTTCGAGTAGCATAGACCTCCCATGAGCGTCGACCCGGCCCCCGCGCGAGCCTCCGGACAGGCTTTCGCGGCCCTGCGCGAGCGCCTCGACCGCCGTCACCGCGAGGCGACGGCGGCGGCGTTCGCGCGGGGTGACGAGGCCGTCGTCCGCACCGGGATCCCGCCGCTCGACGCGGCCTTGAGCGGCGGTTTTCCGCGCGGGACGATCGGGACGCTCGAGGGGCCGCCGAGCTCCGGCCGGAGCGCGCTCGCCGCGCGGCTCCTCGCCGCGGCGACCCGCCGCGGGCTGGGAGCGCTCGTGGGGGTCGAGCTCTTCCCGCCCGCGCTGGCGGCGGCCGGCGTGCGGCTCGAGCGGCTGCTGCTGGTGCGGACGCGGGAACCGCTCGAAGCCGCGCGCGCGGCCGACATCATCGTGCGGTCCGGCGCGTTCACGGTCGTCGCGCTCCCGGCGCTTCCGAGCGGCCGGGGTACCGGCGCGGCGACGTGGACGCGGCTGGCGAGCCTCGCGCACCGCGCCAACACGCTGCTCGTCGCGATCGGCGACGACGCTTCGGCGGAGCTGCGCTACTTTGCATCGGTGCGTCTCTCGACGAGCATCGAGCGCGTGCGGTGGAACGGCGCATCGGGACATCTCGGCGAGCTTGCGGGATTCGACGTGCGCGCCGTCGTGCGCAAGCACAAGCGCGCCGCCCCGGTGGGCGACGCGCTCGTGCGGTGCGACGCGTTCGAGGACCGTCCGCTCGCGGCGGCGCTGCGCGAACGAACGCTGAACGATCAGTGCTGGCGCGCGCGGTTGTGCTTGTCGAAGTAGATCCGGTCGGAGAGGCGGTTCTCCTGACGGTTCAGCTGCCGGTGTTGCGCGGTCGTGAGGTGTCCGTCGTCGCGGCGCAGGTCGCGGTTGCGCTCGGCCTGGAGGTGATCGGCGGAATTGTCGAGGCGGCGATACTCGCCGTACGTGAGCGATCCGTTGCGCACGCCCTGATCGATGCGCGCATTTTCGTGATGGATTCGGTTCTCGACTTCGCCGGCGCTCGCGGCGAGCGGAGCGATGAGCGAAGCGAGCAGTGCGGTCGCGACGAGGGTCTTCGTGAACATCGAGTGCCTCCTGGTGCGATGTATTCGATGAATGCGGTGCGCCCGGAGCCGGCTCCCGAGTCGCCTCTGAGCCGTGACTTGGACTGTGTCCTGAGCCGTGTCGTGGGCTGTGTCCTGAGCCGTGTCTTGGGCTGTGTCCTGAGCCGTGTCTTGGGCTGTGTCCTGAGCCGTGTCGAAGGGGCGCATGATCATCGTACGCTCGCGCGCACCGCGAGATCACGCAATCTCAGCGAATGCTCACGACGCTCTCAGCACGATCTCATCTTCGCGCGCTACGGCGGCGGCATCGCGCGCGGCATCATCGAGACCCCGGCCGCGCCGGCGAGCGCCGTCGCGTCGATGCCGAGCGCGCGAAGCGACGCCGAGCTGCTCGGGCACGATACGTCGGGCGACATCGCGCCCCGGTATCCGATGCGCGTCGACGAGCCGAACGACGCGCTCTTCATGCAGAACGTCGGCGGAAGGCGGTCGAGCGCACCGGCGGTCTGGAGATCGGCGAAGAAGCGCTTCACCAGCGTGAGCGAGACGTGCTTGCGGATGGGCACGTCGCCTTGCTGCAGCGCCGTCGTCCCGTCGGCGTACACGCGCAAGCGATATCCCGCGGTGTTCGTCGACCCCGAGTTGACGATCAGCGCCTCCCCGGCGGCCGCCGGCACCCGCAGGTCTGCGGGGACCGGCGACGGCGACCCCGACGGGGCCGGCAGCGGCCCGTACGTGGGGAGCGCGGCGAGCAGGACCAGCGCGTGCAGCAGCATGCTCCTTGAACGCTGATTCGATGGCCGTCGTCTGCGTTTGGGTGCCCGCGTTTCGACTCGCCGTCGCGCGGCTGCGGGATCCGGGAGTCGACCTCGAGGCACCGCTCGTGCTCGCCGACCGTGCCGAGCGCGGCCGCGTCGTCGACTGCACGCTCGCCGCGGCTCGGCGCTCGGCGTGCGTCCCGGGATGACGCTCGTGCAGGCGCAGGCGGTTGCCACCGATGCTCGCACGGTCTTCGACGATCCCGCCGCGGACGCGCGCATCTGGAGCGAGCTGTTGGATGCGCTCGATGCCGCGTCACCGCTGATCGAAGATGCCGGGCTCGGCCGCGCGTTCCTCGACATGCGCGGCATCGCGGGCGACGCCGCGGCCCGGCTCGCGGCCGTGCGCGCATCGCTCGCCCAGGATGACGCGAGCCGGGTCGCCGGTGCGGCTCGGGCTCGGCGCGAACCGGTTCGTCGCGCACGCCGCGGCACGGACCGGCGACGGCACGATCGCGCCGCGCGATGCGGCGGCGTTTCTGGCGCCCATGCCGCTCGAGCTGCTGCTCGCGTCGAGCTGCGCGGGGAGGCTGTGCGCGAGCGCCTGCGGCTGCTCGGCGTCACGACGCTCGGCGGCCTTGCGGCGCTTCCGCACGGACCGTTCGTGCGCCGTTTCGGTCCCGATGCCGCGCGCTGGCACGATCTCGCGCGCGGCATCGACGATCGTCCGCTGAAGCCGCGGGCGCGCGCGCTGCGCGTCGGACGCACGCTCTACGGCGAAGGCGAGGCGAGCTCGGAAGAGCAGGTGCTGTTCGCGCTGCGCACGCTGGCGGGATGGGTCGCCGACGATCTGTGCGCCGCGGGGAAGCGCGCGGGACGGCTCGTGCTGCACCTCGAGTGCGAGGACGGCGAGACGCGCGAGATCGCGACGCGCGTCGCGCAGCCGACCGCGATGCCGTCGACGCTGTTCGATCTGCTGCGCGCGCGCCTCGAAGGTGTCGTGCTGACGGCGGCGGTCGCCGGGCTGCGCCTCGCCGCCGAAGAGCTTGCGGGCGGCGGCGTCGCCGTCTCGCTGTTCGCGGCGAGCGATCCGGATCCGGACGCGCTCGGCGTGGTGCTCGCGCGGCTCGACGCAGTGCTCGGCGAAGGACGCGCGCTGCGCGCGCGCATCGTCGACGGACCGCGCATCGAGCGCCGCTTCGTGCTCGAACCGTTCACGCTGCACGCGGCCGCGCGACGTCATCCCGACGCACGACCTCATCCTGAGCCAAAGCCGCGTCATCCTGAGCCAAAGCCGCGTCATCCTGAGCTCGTCGAAGGGCGGGCGACGTTGCAGCTCTGTCTCGTCCCCCCGCGTCCGGTCGACGTGCGCGTGCTGGACGGCGCGCCGCGTTTCGTCGGCTCGCCGCCGCAGGCCGTCGTCGAGGTCGCCGGACCGTGGCGCGTCGAGGAATCATGGTGGGCGCGCTTCACCGGAGAAGGTGAGCGGCTCGCGCGCGACGAGTACGACGTCTGCCTCGAAGACGGCGCGCTGTTGCGCATCGCGCGCGAAGGCTCTGCGGCCAACCCGGGAGAGGCCGTCTGGAGCATCCACGGCATCTACGACTGACGCGCCGCGCGCAGAGCGATTCGCGAGCGCTGCTCCGAGTTCGCTTCGTCGCGGCGAACGGCGAAGGGCTCGCGCACCGTGGACGGGGTACAGAAGACGGGATGGACCCGTTGGACCCCTTGAACCCCCGTGACGATGCCGACGACGTGGACGACGCCGACGATGACGACGACGACGACGAGCCGCCGCAGTTCTACCTGACGACGTTCATCCCGCGCCCGGCGTGGTACGGTCTCGACATCAACGAGGCGACCGTGTTCCTCCAGAACCGCGTCGCGCAGCTGAACGAGGCGTTCGTCGAAGAGGACGAGGGCGTCATCTGGGCCTACCGGTACCACGTGGTCGAACGCGCGCGCGAGGTCGACGCCGTCGTGCTGCTGTGGATGATCAACTCCGATGCCGCGCTCGAGACGCTCGAGAGCACGCTGCGCCGCTCCGACGTGAACAAGTACTTCGACTGGAGCGTGATCGGCGGGCCGCAGAACAACGCGCCGCAGGACATCCTCGGCGCGTTCATGGGCACCCTGATCGGCGACACGCCCGATCCTTCCGCGCTTCGACCGCGTTCGGATGACAACGACTAACGTATCCTCGTCATCCTGAGCTTGTCGAAGGGCGCGTCAGGCGGTGTAGGGCTCGAACGGCGCGACGGGAGCGAGGATGCGATCCAGCTCCTCGAAGATCGCCGGATCGACGTCGAGGTCCGCGGCCGCGACGTTGTCGTCGACTTGCTCGGGTCGCGTCGCGCCGGCGATGACCGACGAAACGGCGTCGCTGCGGAGACACCACGCGAGCGCGAGTTGCGCGAGCGTGCAGCCTGCGCGCTCCGCGAGGGGACGCAGCTGCTGCACGGCATCGAGCACCGGCTGCGTGAAATAGTCCTCCATCATGTCCTTCGCGCGTCCCGCGGCGCGCGTTCCCGCCGGCGGGTTCGCGGCGTCCGTGTACTTCCCGGTCAGGATCCCCATCGCGAGCGGCGACCAGACCACGTTGCCGAGCCCGTACTGCCGGCACGTCGGAAACACGCGCTCCTCGACGCGCCGCCACAGCGCGCTGTACTGCGGCTGGTTCGACACCGGCTGCGCCCAGCCGCGAGCGCGCGCGAGGCTCACGACGGCAGCGATCTGATCCGCGTTCCACTCGCTCACGCCCCAGTACAGCACCTTGCCGGAACGCACGAGATCGTTCATCATCTCGAGGGTCTCTTCGAGCGGCGTCGTGACGTCGTAGCGATGGCACTGATACAGATCGACGTACTCCGTCTGCAGCCGGCGCAGCGACGCGTCGATCTGCTCGCGCACGTGCTTGCGTGAGAGCCCGCGGTCGTTCGGCCCCGAGCCCATCGGAAAGTAGACCTTGGTCGCAAGCACGAGCTGCTCGCGCGGAAACTCGCGTATCGTGCGGCCGACGACTTCCTCGGCGCGCCCGCGCGCATAGACGTTCGCCGTGTCGAAGAAGGTCACGCCGCGCTCGTACGCGCGGCGCAGGCACGCGCGTGCGGCGTCCTCCTCGACGCTTCCGCCGTATGTCAGCCATGACCCGAGAGCGACGGAGGACACCTTGAGGCCCGAACGTCCGAGATTCCGATAGCGCACGAACCGGCTCGTACCCGCTCCACGCGTGCGACCGTCGCCGCGCCGCAATGTGGGAACGACCGGTGCATGAACGATCGGAACGAGCGGCCGCCGGACGTGCTGGCCGACGCGCACGAGCAAGAAGGCGAGCCGCCGGGGAGCGAGCTCGGCGGCGGTCTCGGCAACACGGCGAGCGGAGGCGCGAACGACGGATGAACGGCGACGAGAACGCGCTCGACGACGGATACGACGACGACCCGACGGCAGGCGCGTCGGATGTCGGCGGCCGCGCCGGCGAACCGCAAGAGGACGAACACGACGACGAAGTTACGTCATCCTAAGGTTGTCATCCGAGCTCGTCGAAGGGCGGAGGGGAAGAGCCTTCGATGAGCGCGATCAGCGAAGGGTAGACGAGGTCCGTTCGCGCCTGCGGGATCGCAGGCTCGACGATGTCGTGGATGTGCGGAAGCCCGTGCAGCACGACGCGTTCGTACGCGACACCGCGCGACGCGAGCGGCGCGAAGCGCCGCTCCGCGTGCGCGTTGTTGACGACCGGCTCGTTCGCGTTGAGCACGAGCACGGCGCGCCGCGCGTGCTCGCCCGGCGGCGCGGCATCGATGTGCGTCGAGATGCCGAGCGACTCGCCGAGCGCGCGCGTCGCGAACCGCGGGTAGCCGTGCGGCGGCGGCTGCAACAGTTTTCGCCGCGGATCCCACCAGCCGAAGACGTTCGGAACCGCGCGCAGCAGCGCGCCGAAGCCGTCGTTCAGCGATCCGCGGAGCGCGCGCAGCCCGCAGAACGGTGCCACGGCGACCGCGGTGTCGATGCGCGTGCGCGCCGCGAGCCAGCCGGCAAGCGTTGCGCCGACCGAGATTCCCGCGACGACGACGCGCTCTCCGCATAACGCCGCGATCGCGACCGCGGCGAGCGCCGTCGCCTCGAGTTCCTCGGCGCGCATCGATGCGACCGCATCCGTCATCCGATCGCGATGGCCGTGATGCGGCATGCGCGGCACGATGACGGCGTGTCCGCGCTCGTGCAGCTGCGCCCCGAGCCGATCGTACTGCGGCCGCGCGTTCGTCAGCCCGTGCAGCAGCAGTACGGCGAGCGGTGCGACGTCGTCGGTGAGCCACCACCGCGTGCCGTGCGCGATCTCCGGCCGCGCGCGCTCCGACGCGGCGATCGCGTGCAGCCGCGCGCGCGCTTCGTCGACGCGCCGTGACACGCCGCTACGCGCGCGGAACGCCGCGCATCACGACGCGCTCGATCCAGCGCAGCGGACGCGTGTTCCACGGATCGTGCCGCACGAGCGGGTCGACGAGAATCACGTCGAGCCCGGCGAGCTTCGCCCCGAGCACGTCGGTGAAGAGCTGATCGCCGATGACGACCGCCTCGTGCGCTTCGAGCTCGAGGAGCTTGAGCGCGCGGCGAAAGCTGCCCGGCAGCGGCTTTCGGGCTCGTGGGATGCACGGCACGCCGAGATCCTTTGCGATCTCGGACGCCCACGGCGTGCCGTTGTTGGTCAGGACGACGACGCCCACGCCGGCCTGGCGCGCGCGCGCGACCCAGCGCGCGTCCTCTTCGAGCGGCGCGAGCGAACGAAAGCCGACGAGCGTGTTGTCGAGGTCGACGATCGCCCCGCGAATGCCGCGCACGCGCAGCTCGCGCGGGTCGACGTGACTGATCCCGGGCGCGTACAGCTTCGGTCGAAGAAAGTCGAGGATCACGCTGCGTCCGTCACCGTCAGCGTACCTCGGCGGCCTTGTCTTTCGGCACCAGCACGGTCACCGCGCGGCTCTCGATCGTGAACTCGGCCGGCAGCTGCGCGACGGGCTCGCTGTCGGCGAAGACGTCGTGCCGCCGGCCGTGGACCGACCGCACGACGAACCGCCGGCCGCGCACGGCGAGCGTGTCGGGCGCGTGCGGAAACCGCCGAAGCGCGACGGCGATCAGGATGCCGAGCGTGTTCCACCAGCTCGTGACGTCGAGCGAGTACAACCACAGCCTCCCGTCTTCGAGGCTCGCCTCCGGATTCTCGACTACGCCGCCGAAGCGGTAACTGTTCGCGACCGTCAGCTGCACCGCGCGCACCACGCGCTTCGTGCCGTGCTCGTCCTCGATCTCGAGGTGCAGCGGCCGCGCCCAGCGCAGCGCGCGCAACGTCGTGACGGGCACGGCGAGGAGCCCGAGACGGCGCTTCACGTCGCCGGTCTGCATGCGCGTGACGCGCGTCGAGAGGCCGACCGAGGCTTCGTTGAAGTACGGGACGCCGTTGACGCGGCCGACGTCGAGCTGCAAAGGCTGCCCTTCGTCGATCAGCGCGGCGACGGCTTCCGGCGCGTGCGGGACGCCGAGCGTGCGCGCGAGCTCGTTGAACGTGCCGAGCGGCAGAATCGCGAGCGGCAGCTTCGAGCGTACGAGCCCGTCGAGCGCCGTGAGCAGCGTCCCGTCGCCGCCGCCGACCACGACCGCGTCGACCTGTCCCGTGTGTTTGCAGATCTCGGGCGAGAGCTGATCCGGCGGCGCGTCACGCGTCAGTTCCACGACCTCGTGGCCGCGCGCGCGGAACGCTTCTGCCGCGCGGTCGCGCGCTTCGAGGCCGCGCCGCGCGCGCGCATTGACGGCGAGCAGCACGCGTTTGCCCATCCCCGGCCGTGTACCCCGGCGGGGCATCGCTCGAATCGGGCGAGAAAAGGGACGGCACGCGCAGCACTGGAAGTCCGGACTGTTCGGCACTGAACGACAACATCCGATGGAAGGGTCCGCGCGGCTTCGGATTCACCGCGACAGTCAGCGCGTCGGCGAAGTTCAACGCAACATCAGAACGGAGCGACGCGTCCTGAAAGCGCGCTCCCGAATCGTGAGGGCGGGCTGACCTGCGAAAGCGCGACACGCTTTCGGGAAGGCAGGGTCGGTGCTCACTCTTACAGAAGAATCACGCTCGGTAAGTCCTTCCGGTCGAGGAGCGCCATGTACCGATTTTCACTGTGCCACGCACGCCTTGGAGTCTACGGTATCGCACTCGCCGTTGCGAGCGCACTCGCGGCATGTTCCAACAACACCGTCGGTACCCCACCGCCGGTGAACACGGGCACGGCCGTCAGCGCTACGCCGACTGCCAACCCGGGCGCAACGGCGACACCAAGTCCCACGGCGTCCCCAGTCGTCACGTCAACCCCGACGCCGACGCCGACCCCGACGCCGAATCCGGCAAGCGTCACCGGTACAGCCTCGATCGGAAGCGGCTCGATCTTCACGGCCGGTCCGGTCGGCGCAGGTTACTCGACGGAGATCGATTTCCCGACGACTGCGCCGTCGAGCGGGACCACGGCTACGTATACACTTTCCGTCAACGCTCCGGCTCAGGTGCCCTCGCCGGCGCCTTCCTGCTCGCCCTCCGGGCTCGGTACTCCGCTCGTCTACCTGTCCTTCACCGTGAGCCAGAGCGTCACGACTAGCGCGGGCCCGACGGAGAAACTGACGCTGCCCGCGTCGTTCTCGACGAGCGGCCACACATTCTACCAAGAATTCGACGACGTCACGAATCCGTCACACCAGTGTCCGGATGTTGCGTCCTCGGTCAGCGGCCAGACGGTCACGTTCGCAGGCGGCGGCAAGGGTACGACGCTCAACGCCGGCGATACTTTCGTCATCGTGTTCTTCTACCAGCCGTAAGGCACATGAAGGAGTACGGCTAACGTCGTGAGGAGCGCATGAGCGCAGAAGAGCCGCCGGCTGCAGAAGGTCCGGCGGCTTTTTCTTTTCGTCGCGCACGCGGAGTCTTGACCGAAGAAACAACGCACCGCATCGTGGACGAGCATGTGCAATCCCGCGCCGTTGACGCGATAGAGTCGATGCCGGTCGAGCGAGACATCGTCTGGGTCGACGCGTTCACCGAGACGCCGCTGCACGGGAACGCATGCGCGGTCGTGCTCGACGCGCGCGGCTTCGACGACGCGACGATGCAGGCGATCGCGCGCGAGACGAACCTCTCGGAGACGAGCTTCGTCTTTCCGGGCGACGGCGAAGCGGACTTCGTCGTTCGCTACTTCACGCCCGTGGTCGAGATTCCGATGGCGGGACACCCCACCGTCGCGACGGTGCACGCGCTGCGCGAAGCGGGCGCGATCCCGCGCGAGCGCGACCGCGTGGTGCTGCGCATGCCGGCCGGGCTCGTTCCGGTCGCCATCTCCGGCGATCGCGGCATGACGTACACGATGTCGCAGCCAGAGCCGGTGTTTCTCGCGACGGTGGATCGCGCGCGCGCCGCGGCGGCGCTGCGCGTCGCGGACGACGATCTGCTCGCCGGCGTGACGCCGCAGACCGTCAGCACCGGGACGCCGCAGCTGATGATCGCGCTCGCCTCCGAGGACATGCTCGGCCGGGTCGAGCCCGACCGCGACGCGCTCTTCCGCCGGGAGCCGCGCGACTGGTTCTCCGTCCACGTGTTCGCGCGCGCGAACCCGGCGCGCCACGGCAGCGGGGTCGCGCTCGCGGCGCGGCACTTCGCGGACTTCGGCGACGTCAAAGAAGACGCGTTCACCGGTTCCGCGACCGGCGGGATGGCCGCATACTGCGCGCGCTACGGCGTCGTGCCCGAGCGCGCGTACGACGTCGTGCAAGGCATGCACGTGCACCGGCCGGGCCGTGCGCACGTCATGGTGCGCGGCGAGCCGCCGCAGCGCATCGGGCGCATCGACGTCGGCGGTTCGGCCGTCACCGTGCTGCGTGGCAAGCTGGCGCTCTGAGGCGCAGCCTTTGCTCCGCGGCTACTGTTGGTAAGTACGTCATGTCCGTCAGCCCTGCCGCCACCGCCCGCTCGCTCGCTCGCGTGATTCCCGCCGCCGCGACGCTCGAGGGCGCCGGCTTTCTCGTCCACCGCCCGATCCCGTCGCGCAGCGCCGATCAGGTCGACCCGTTCCTTCTCCTCGACGAGATGGGGCCGATGGAGCACGGCCCGGGCGAGGCCGAAGGTGCGCCGGACCACCCGCACAAGGGCTTCGAGCTGATCACGTACCTGGTCGCCGGCGAGATGGAGCACCTGGACTCGCACGGCAACCATGGCATTCTCGGCGCGGGCGACGCGCAGTACATGCTCGGCGGCGCCGGCCTCGTGCACTCGGAGATGCCGAGCGAGGCGTTCGCGCGCACCGGCGGCCGGCGGCACGGCTTCCAAATCTGGGTCAACCTCGCGCGCGCCGACAAAGAGCTGGCGCCGCGGTACCGCGACGTGCGCGCGGCCGAAATTCCCGTCGCGCATCCGGCCGACGGCGTCGTCGCGCGCGTGCTCGCGGGCGAGACGTTCGGCGTGCAGGGCCCCGTCCACACGGTGACGCCGTGGACGTACGTGCACGCGACCATCGCGCCGCGCGCGCGCATCGAGCAAGGCGTCGACCGCGGCTGGACGGCGACGGCATACGTGTTCGCCGGAACGGCCCGCATCGGCACGCGCGAGCTGCGCCGCGCCGACTACGCGGTGTTCGCGAACGACGGCGAGACGATCGCGATCGAGAACGCGGGCACCGAGCCGCTCGAGGTGCTGCTGCTGCACGCGCGTCCGATCGGCGAGCCGATGGTGCGCTACGGCCCGTTCGTGATGAACTCGGCCGACGAGATCAAGCGCGCGTTCGAGGACTTCCGCGCCGGCCGCTTCGGATCGATCAAACCGGTCGTCGCGGAGTAACGCTACAGGCGGCGCTCGCGCACGCGCCGCTCGTAGAGGCGGAATGCTTCATCGAAGCGTTTCTTGTAGAATCCGGTTCCCTCGCGCTTCATGAAATCTCGGACGGCGTCTACGTCGACCGCTGCCTCCAACGTGACGCCGACGGCCGCACGGAGCGCCGAGAAGTCATCCCATACGGCGTATTTGTGGAGCCGGTCCATCGCGACAGCCGTCGGGCCGATGATCCGCAAGACTTCATCGCCGCGCCGGACGGTCTCGATATCGCGAACGACGTCGTTCCCGATTTGGAGCGGCCCGCGCGGAAACTCGACGGTGAAAGGCGACTGATCGTGGAAGAACATCGCGCTTCGCAGACGATATCCGAGGGACTCGAGCGCAGCACGTGCAGCCGCCGCGTCATCCGAACCGAACGTCAGAACGAAGTCGAGATCTTCCGACTGGTACACGTCGGGAGCGTAGAACGTCGCAGCGCTTCCACCGCAGAGCACGGCGTCAACCGCTGCCTGATCCAATGCAGCCCCAACTGCGAAAGCGACGTCACGCAGCGTTGCGTCTGGATGGATCACGAGGCTTGCCCCGACGACGCGGACGCCGGCGCTCGCGGTCGAGCGCGTCGCGCACATCCGGGATGGCGTCCAAGAGCCGTAACGCAAGAGCGCGGAGTTCATCTGCAGCAATCCATTGTGCATTCACCATCACGCGTCGCTGATTGCCGGACAAGCGGGTGACGACGATCCCTTCTCGCTCGAGCTCGTCGATCGCGCGCTGAACCGTCACGAGCGGAGCGCCGGTAAGGCGCGCAACTTCTCGCGGGTATGTCTCTCGTAACGCGATCGTGGCGACCACGATCCGCGTGCGGGTATCGCTTCCGAACATCTTGAGTCCGGTATCCATGATGTGAGCATGCCATAATTTCGGGTCGATTATCAACGATTTCGTAGTCAACCGACCTGATTTCGTGCTTCCGTCGAAAGACGGTCGCTTGGGCGGGAGATCGAACACGTGTTCGTGTATCCTCGTGTCCCCCATGGCCGCGCCCGAGTACGCCGAGCTCCACTGCTGGTCGAACTTCAGCTTCCTCGAGGGCGGCTCGCACCCCGAGGAGCTGGTCGAGCGCGCCCGCCGGCTCGGCCTGCGCGGCATCGCGCTGACCGACCGCGACGGCGTCTACGGAGCGGTCCGGTTCGCGAAGGCGGCGGGGTCCACGCCGGGGTTCGCGGCGCTGTGCGGTGCGGAGCTGACACTGGACTCCGCGGACGACCCCGGACGGGCCGACAAGCGGGCGCGCCCGGCCAAGGACGTTCCGACCGATACGCCGCGCCTCGTGCTGATCGCCGCCGACAAGACCGGCTACGGCAACCTCGCGCGCGCGATCTCCGCCGCGCAGCTGCGCGGGCGCAAGCGCGACGCGCGCCTGCGGCTCGAGGACCTCGACGGCCGCAGCGGCGGCCTGATCGCGCTCTCGGGCGGCCGCAACGGACTCGTCGAGAAGGCGCTGCTGCGGCGGGACGAGCCCGGCGCGCTCGCGATCGCCGCACGATTGCGCGATCTCTTTCCCGGCCGCTTCTACCTGGAGCTGCAGCACCACATGCGGCCCGAGGATCCCGCGCTGATCCGCGCGCTCGTGCAGGTTGCTCAGCGGCTCGACGTTCCGTACGTCGCGACGAACGGCGTCGCGTACGCGACGCGCGACGACGCGTGCCTCGCCGACGTGCTGACGTGCGTCAAGTACGCGACGTCGCTGCAGGACGCCGGCACGCTGCTGCGGCCGAACCACGAGCACGACCTCAAGCCGCCGGCGCGCATGGCGCGGCTGTTCGCCGAGTTTCCGCTCGCGATCGCGAACACGGTCGCGGTCGCGGAGCAGTGCACGTTCCGGCTCGACAAGCTGCACGGCGAGTTCCCGCTCTTCGCGATACCGCCGGGGGAGAGCTCCGCGCAGTCGTACCTGCGCACGCTCGTGTACAACGGCGCGCGCGAGCGCTATGCGCAGCCGTTCGAGCCGAAGGTGGAGCGCCAGCTCGAATACGAGCTCGGCATCATCGCGCGCATGGATCTCGCGGGCTACTTCCTCGTCGTGTGGGACATCGCGAACGCGGCGCACCGGCTCGGCGTGCTCGCGCAGGGCCGCGGTTCCGCCGCCAACTCGGCGGTGTGTTACGCGCTCGGGATCACCGCCGTCGACCCGATCTCGAGCGGCCTGCTCTTCGAGCGCTTCCTGAGCGAAGAGCGCGGCGAGATTCCCGACATCGACATCGACTTCGCGCACCAAGACCGCGAGACGGTGATCCAATACGTCTACGAGCGCTACGGCCGCGAGCACGCCGCGATGGCGGCCGAAGTGATCACGTATCGCACACGCTCCGCGATCCGCGACGTCGGCAAGGCGCTCGGCCTCACGCTGGGACAAGTCGACGCCATCCTGCGCGAGTACGACGCACGCGAGTCGCTGGCGGGAGCGCTCGGGCTCGAACGGCCCATTCGCCTGAGCTCGTCGCAGGATAAGGACGCGGCGAACGCGCTGCCGGAGTCGATCGCGAAGCGACGCGATCTCGATGCCGCATCGAACGTCTACCGTTCGCGGGCCCTTCGACAGGCTCAGACTGACGACGATGCGTCCGCCGCGACGCGCGGGCGGGCGCTGGTGCCCGGTTTCCAGGACGCCGACGAGCACGCCCTTCGACAAGCTCAGGATGACGCGGGTCCCGACGCGCACGTGCGCGCGCCGATCGACGGCGACGTCGGCGCGCTGCTGTTCGCGCTCTGCCGGCGCATCGACGGCTTCCCGCGCCACATGGGGATTCACAGCGGCGGCATGGTGATCACGCGCTCGCCGCTGATCGAGGTCGCACCGGTCGAGTGGGCGACGATGCGCGACCGCACGATCGTGCAGTGGGACAAGGACGATCTCGGCGACCTCGGGCTGATCAAGATCGACCTGCTCGGCCTCGGCATGCTCTCGCTGCTGCGCGACGCGTTCGCGCTGCACCGCCGGCGGTATCCCGGCCGCACCGCGTGGTCGCTCAACGCGATCCCGCCGGACGACCGTCCGACCTATGGGATGCTGCAGCGCGCAGATTCGGTCGGCGTCTTCCAGATCGAGTCGCGCGCGCAGATGTCGATGCTGCCGCGCCTCAAGCCCGCGTGCTTCTACGACCTCGTCATGCAGGTCGCGATCATCCGCCCCGGGCCGATCCAGGGCGACATGATCCACCCGTTTCTGCGGCGGCGCAACGGGATGGAAGAGGTCACCTATCCGCACCCGTCGCTGAAACCGATCCTCGAGCGCACGCTGGGCGTGCCGCTGTTCCAGGAGCAAGGGATGCGCATGGCGATGGAAGCCGCCGGCTTCAGCGCGGGCGAAGCGGATCGTCTGCGCCGCGCGATGGGCCACAAGCGCTCGCGCGACCGCATGGCCGAGCTCTATCCGCGCCTGATGAACGGGATGATCGCCAACGGCATCGCGCGCGAGGACGCCGAGCGACTCTACCACATGCTCGAAGGCTTCGCCGACTACGGCTTCCCCGAGTCGCACGCCGCGTCGTTCGCGCTGCTCGCGTACGCGTCGGCATACGTGAAGTGCCACGAGCCCGCGATCTTCTGCGCGGCGATCCTCAACGTGCAGCCGATGGGCTTCTATTCCACGGAAGTGCTGGTCAACGACGCGCGCCGGCACGGCGTCGCGGTGAGGCCGATCGTCGTGAACGAGAGCGAGTGGTGGAGCTTCGTCGACCGGGACGGCGCGCTGCGCCTCGGCTTCCACCTCGTGCGCGGCATGGGCGACGCGCAGCGCACGCGGCTCGAGCGCGCGCTGCTCGAGTCACGCCGCGAGTTCGAGGACCTCGTCGACTTCGCGCGCCGCACCGGCCTCGAGCGCGACGCGCTGGAGAACCTCGCCGCGGCCGGCGCGTTCGCGCCGTGGCACCCGACACGGCGCGAGGCGATGTGGGCGCTGCGCGGGATCGACGAACGCGAGGCGCGCGGCGAGCTCGGGCGGTCGATGGAGATCCTGGACGAGCCGGAGCCCGCGCTGCCCGCGCTGACCGCGGTCGAGCGGACGACGCTCGACATCGACGCGACCGGCGTGAGCGACGTGCAGCCGATCGCGCACGTGCGCCCGGTCCTCGACGCGCAGAACGTGCTCGCGGCGAGCCGCCTGCCGGACATGCCGAAGAATCTCGTCTGTAAGATCGGCGGCCTCGTCATCACACGCCAGCGGCCGGGCACCGCAAAAGGCTTCGTGTTCCTGACGATCGAGGACGAGACCGGGCTCGTGAACGTCATCGTGCGCCCGGACGTGTACGAGCGGAACCGCCGCACGATCCGCGGCTCGCAGTCGCTGATCGTCGAAGGCGTGCTGCAGAAAGAATCCGGCTGCATCGACGTGATCATGAAGCGCTGCTGGCCGCTCGACACGCTGGGCACGACGAAGAACGTGCGAGCGCGGAACTTCCACTGATGGCGCCAGGAGCGCGGGGCGGCGGGCGGAACATCGCTCGTCCGCACGCCCGCGCCCGTGGAGGTGGCATGAAACGATCCCTCGCTGCAATGGCCGCGATGCTGATGACGTCCGCGGCCGCCTTCGCGCAATCGTATCCCGGCGATCCCGGCGCCGGCGTCGAGCGCGGCATCGAGCAGGTGAACAACTCCGGCCAGGTCGGCACGGTGACGCTGTCCGGCGGCGGTCCGAACACGCGCGTCGTCGTCGTGCTGCACGGTACGCCGGACGGCCGGGCGCAGTCCGTGCGCCTGTACCGCGGTCCGTCGTGCGACGATCTCGGCACCAGCGGTCCCGCGTACTTCTTGACGGACATGAAGGACGGACGGTCGAGCTCCGTCGTGAAAGCGCCCGCGAGCAAGCTGCTCTCGGGCAACTACAACGTCGTCGTCTTCTCCAGCGACAAGGCCGGCGCCGGGACGACCGCGTGCGGGCACATCTATGCATCCTGACGCCGTCGACGGGCCGATCGATCCGCAGTCGTCGACGAAACCGGACGTCTCGCGCCGCGGGTTCGTCTCGCTCGGCGCCGGCGCGGCGCTGACGCTCGCGTCGACGAGCGCGGCCGGCGCGCAGAGCGACGGTTTCGGCAAGCCGCATCCGCCGATCGTGCCGGAGAACGATCCGGACATCGTCGTGCTGCGGCCCCAGCTCGCACCTTCGGCCGGGACACCGATCGCGGCGTATGCGGCGACGCCGCGCACGGTGATGTCCGGCACGCCGGGCGTCGTCGTCATCCAGCACATCTGGGGCGTCGACGCGACGATCCGCGACACGGTGCGGCGCTACGCGAAGGCCGGCTACATCGCGATCGCGCCGTTCCTGTTCGGACGGCTGAACCCGCCGAGCGGCGACGGCCTCACCGACTATCAGGTCTTCGCTCCGCTCGCCGCGACGATGAACGCGCAGGGATTCGTCACCTCCGACGCGCTGGCGGCGCACGGCTGGATTCGCGGGCAGGCGCACGACGCGAAGATCGGCATCACCGGCTTCTGCATGGGCGGTGGTATCGCGCTCAAGCAGATCGTCGACTCGAAGGCCTACGGCGCGGCGTCGATCTTCTACGGCGACGTGCGGCCCGGAACGCCTCGCAACGACCCGACGACGGCGGCGACGTTCGACTTCACGAGCCGGATCACGACGCCGCTGATGGGGAGCTACGGCGCGCGCGACACGTCGATCAAACCGGACGACGTGCGCGCGATGTTCGCGCGGCTGACGGTCCCGCACGACTTGAAGATCTACGACGAGGCCGGTCACGCGTTCTTCGACGACACGCGCTCGAGCTACGTCGCGAGCGCGGCGGTCGACGCGTGGGCGCGCACGCTGGCGTGGTTCCACAAGTATCTGACCTGAAGGCCGATTCGCGCGTCGTCGAGGCGCTGCTGTTCGACGTCTTCGGAACGCTGGTCGACTGGCGCACGAGCCTGATCGACGACCTGACGTCCTTCGGAACGGCGCGCGGGCTGCATGCCGACTGGGCGGCGCTCGTCGACGACTGGCGCGGCGAGTACGTGCCGTCGATGGATCGCGTGCGCCGCGGCGCGCTGCGGTGGACGAGCCTCGACGCGCTGCACCGCGCGTCGTTCGATGCGCTTGCGCAGCGCTTCGGCATCGCGGACGCGCTCGACGACGCGGCGCGCGCGTGGTGCGTCGGCCGCTGGCACCACCTGCGCCCGTGGCCCGACGTCGTGCCCGGACTGGAGCGGCTGCGCCGCCGCTTCATCCTCGGCACGCTCTCGAACGGCAACGTTCGCCTGCTGACGGATCTCACGAAGAGCGCGCCGCTGCCGGTCGACCTCGTGCTCTCGGCGGAGCTGTTCCGGCACTACAAGCCCGATCCCGAGGTCTACCGAGGCGCGGTCGCGCTGCTCGCGACGTCGCCCGACCGCGTGATGCTCGCCGCCGCGCACAACGGCGATCTGCAGGCGGCGGCGCGCGAAGGCATGCGGACGGCGTTCATCGCGCGTCCCGCGGAGTACGGCCCGCGGCAGCAGGGCCGCGACCTGCGCGCCGATCCGGGAATCGACGTCGCCGCGCGCGACCTCGGCGAGCTGGCGGACCGCCTGGGCGCGTAGGCGAACCGCCGCGCATGACCAGCTCGATCGTCGAGGCGCTCGACGCGCACGCCGCGTCGCGTCCCGCCGCGCTCGCGCTGAACGGCGACTCGTACGCGGCGCTGCGCGACGCTTCGATGCGCGTCGCCGCGAAGCTGCGCGACGCCGGCCTGCGGCCGGGCGGCCGGCTCGCCATCTATGCGGAGAACCGGCCCGGCTTCGTGTATGCGTATCTCGGCGCGCTGCGGGCCGGCGGGATCGTCGTGACGGTCAACGTGCTGTACCGCGCCTCGGATCTGCAGCACATCCTGGACGACGCGACGCCCTCGGTGATCGCGGTGTCGGCGCAGAGCGCATCGTTCGTTTCCGCGCACGATGCGCGCGCCACCGTGCGCCTCGAAGACGTCGAGGCGTGGGCGCACGACGCGACGATCGCGCCGTCCGCGGGTTGGCCGGCACTCCGCTCCGACGAGGTCGCGCTGCTGATCTACACCAGCGGCACGACGGGCCGCTCGAAGGGCGCGATGCTCACGCACGGCAACCTCGGCGCGATCGCGGACTCGCTCGTCGAAGCGTGGCGCTGGACGTCCGCCGACACATTGCTGCTCGCGCTGCCGCTCTTCCACGTGCACGGGCTCGGTGCGGGCCTGAACGGGACGCTCGTCGCCGGCGCGCGCGTGCAGCTGCGCGAGCGATTCGATGCCGGCGCGGTCGTCGACACGCTCGCGCGCGGCGAGGCGACGATGTTCTTCGGCGTCCCGACGATGTACGTGCGCATGCTCGAGCGTGCGGCGGAAGGCGTGCGCTTCGACCGCGTTCGGCTGTTCGTCTCCGGCTCCGCGGCGCTGCCCGCGAGCGTGCACGAGGAGTTCGCGCGCCGCTTCGGCGTCTCGATCCTCGAGCGGTACGGCTCGACCGAGTTCGGTTTCGCGCTCTCGAACCGGTACGAGGGAGCGCGCCATGCGGGCACCGTCGGCTTTCCGCTGCCGGGCGTCGACGTGCGGCTCGCCGATCCGGCGAGCGCGCGCGACGTCGTCCCGGGCGACGCGGGCGAGATTCTCGTCTCCGGGCCGAACGTGTGCGCGGGCTACTGGAACAACGAGGACGCGACGCGCGGCGCGTTCGCGATCGATGCCGCAGGGCGGCGCTGGTACAAGAGCGGCGACCTCGCGACGTACGACCCCGCGCGCGGCTACGTGATCAACGGCCGGCTCAAGGAGCTGGTGATCAGCGGCGGGTTCAACGTCTATCCGATCGAGGTTGAGGACGAGCTCCTGCGCATTCCGGGCGTGCGCGCGGCCGCCGTCGTCGGACAGCCGGATCCGGCGCGCGGCGAGATTCCCGTCGCCTTCGTCGAGACGGACGGAACGTTCGACGCGGACGCGGCGCTGGCGACACTGCGCGACCGCCTCGCGAGCTTCAAGGTGCCGAAGCACCTGTATCCGATCGACGCGCTCCCGCGCAACGCGATGGGGAAGGTCGAGAAGCCGCGGCTGCGCGCGATGCTTCCGAGCCCGGCAGGCCCGACCTGAGCACGGGCTGTACCCCGCTGCGTGCGACTCGCGTCCAGCCTCCGGTTGGTCTGCCTGCTCGCCGCCCTGCTCGTCCCGAGCGGTTGCCGTGAAGTTCGCATCCAGACGCTGCAGCACGGAACCACGACGGTCGTCGGAAGCGGCAAGGAGCTGGCCGTCGTTCGCGACGCGGCGACGCTCGAGAAGCTCGGCATCAAGGCGCCCGTGCATTTCCGCAACGAGTTCGCCGTCGTGCTGCTGCTCGGACCGCACACGCAGACCGGATTCCGGCAGATCGTCGAGTACTTGACCGCGAACGCCGACCGCGCGCGCGTCGTGCTGTTCGAGGAGCAGCCGATCGACGGCGGCGAGCCATCGCGGCCGTACCGCACGTACAGCCTGTGGATCGTGCCGAACTCGGCGTACCGGAGGGGCTACCGGCTCGAGGTGGTCACGCCCTCGAATCAGCCGGTGATCAACGGCGCGCTTCCATAGTGGTTCACGTTCCGTGAACCCGTCGCGTTCGGCGTCAGAGCCCGAGGTACGCCTTCTTGATCTCGTCGCTCGCGAGCAGCTCGTCGCGCGTGCCGCTCGTCACGACGCGTCCCGTCTCGATCACGTAGCCGCGCGTCGCGATCTCGAGCGCCTGCTTCACGTTCTGCTCGACCAGCAGCACCGTCGTGCCTTCCGCGTTGATGCGCCGCACCGCCTCGAACATCTCCGCGACGACGATCGGCGCGAGGCCGAGCGACGGCTCGTCGAGCATCAGGATCGACGGCTTGCTCATGAGGCCGCGCGCGATCGCGACCATCTGCTGCTCGCCGCCGGAAAGCGTGCCGGCCATCTGACGGCGCCGCTCCTTGACGCGGGGGAACAGACGGAACGCGTGCTCCAGCGACTCGCGCACGGCGGGGCGCGCGCGCCGGGTGTATGCGCCGAGCAGCAGGTTGTCCTCGACGCTCATGTCGGGCCATAGCTTGCGGCCTTCCGGCACGTGCGCGATGCCGAGGTCGACGATGCGTTTCGACGGCGCGCGCTCGAGCCGCTCGCCGTCGAGCACGATCGTCCCGCCGCGCACCGGAACGGTGCGCGAGATCGCGCGCAGCAGCGTCGTCTTGCCCGCGCCGTTCGCGCCGAGCAGCGTCACGATCTCGCCGCGGCCGACGCGCAGCGACACGTCCCAGAGCACCTGCACGTCGCCGTACGCGACGGCCAGCGCGTCGACTTCAAGCATGCGTGGTGCCGAGGTACGCGCGCACGACGCGCTCGTCGGCGAGCACGGTGTCCGGATCGCCTTCGACGACCTTCCGCCCTTCGACGAGCACGGCGATGCGCGAGCAGACGCCGCGCACTGCGCGCAGGTTGTGCTCGACCATCACGATCGTCGTGCCGCGCTCGCGGATCGCGCGCACGAGCGCGAGCGTGCGATCCGTCTCGGTCGGGTTCAGTCCCGCGAGGACCTCGTCGAGCAGCAGCACGCGTGGCCGCGTCGCGAGCGCGCGCGCGATCTCCAGCCGCTTCTGGCCGCCGAGCGTGAGCGACCGCGCCGGCGCGGCGGCGCGGTCGGCGAGGTCGCACACGGCCAGCGCCTCCATCGCCGTCGCGCGCGCGTGCGCGGGGCCGTGCGGCCGCGGCCGGTGTCCGAAGAACGCGCCGACCATGACGTTCTCGACGACGCTCATCTCGCGGAACGGGCGCACGATCTGGTGCGTCACCGCGACGCCGGCGATGCAGATGTCGTGCGCCGAGCGCCCCGTGATCGCGCGGTTCGCGAACGTCACCGTCCCCGACGACGGCTTCATCACGCCCGCGATCAGTCGGAACAGCGTCGACTTGCCGGCGCCGTTCGGCCCGATCAGTCCGAGGATCTCGCCTTCGTGCACGTCGAGGTCGACGCCGTCGACCGCGACGAGGCCGCCGAAGCGCTTCGTCAGCGCGCGCCCGGCGAGAATGACGCCGCCGTCCGCCGCGACCGCATGCATCACCCGGGTCCTCGCGGCGTCGCACCCATCGTCAGCCTGAGCTCCTGCGCGTCGTCATCCTGAGCTCCTGCGCGTCGTCATCCTGAGCTCCTACGCGTCGTCATCCTGAGCTCCTACGCGTCGTCATCCTGAGCTCCTACGCGTCGTCATCCTGAGCTCCCACGCGTCGTCATCCTGAGCTCCTACGCGTCGTCATCCTGAGCTCCTACGCGTCGTCATCCTGAGCTTGTCGAAGGGCCGCCGGGCGCGGTCGACGATGCCCAGGATACCGCGCGGCTCGAACACGACGATCGCGATCAGCAGCACGCCGAACGCGAGCAGGTCCGCGTTCTCCAGCGTCGCGGCGAGCTGCTCGCGGATGAACGTGTAGACGACCGCGCCGATCAGCGGGCCCGTCACCGTGCCGAGGCCGCCGATGATCGGCATGATGACGAGCGAGATCGCGGTCGAGAACCCGAACACCGAGTCGGGGCTGATGAACAGGTAGTGCAGCGCGTACACGCTGCCCGCGACGCCCAGGATGCAGGCAGAGAGGAAGAGTGCCTGCGTCTTCGCCACGGTCGTCGCGACGCCGAGCGTCTCGGCGGCGTCCGCGTCCTGGCGCACTGCGGCGAGCGCGTAGCCGAAGCGCGAGACGCGGATCCACGCGGCGAGCCCGACCGCGGCGATCAACAGCGCGAGCCCGGCGAAATACTGCTGCGCGAGCGGCGGCGCGTTCGCGAGCGTGAGTCCCGAGGCGCCGCCGGTGAGCGACGTCCAGTTGAGCGCGATCAGGCGCGTCGCTTCGCCGATGCCGATCGTCGCGATCGAGAAGTACGGCCCGCGCAGCCGGAACGCCGGCGGCCCGATCAGCAGCGAGAACACGCCGGCGAGCAGCGCCGACGCCGGGACGGCGAGCCACAGCGAGACGCTCGCGGCGAGCATGATCGTCGTCGCGTACGCGCCGATGCCGAGGAACGCGGCGTGCCCGAACGAGACTTGGCCGGCGAACCCGCCCAGCAGGTTCCACGCCGTCGCCATCGCGCCGTACAGAAAGATCAGGAACAGCACCTCGATCGCGTACTCCGCCCCGCTCGCGACGAACGGCACCGCGCACAGCGCGGCGACGACGATCGCCGCGAAGGCCGCGCGCTTAGCCACGGCGCAGCGCGCGCACCGTGCCGGCGATCCCGCGCGGCAGCGCGATCAGCACGACGACGAGCACGACGAACGAGATCAGGTTCTGCAGCGACGCCGGCATGTAGCGGACGCCGAACGCTTCGGCGAGCGAGAGCGCGAGCGAGCCGAACGCGACGCCGACGATCGAGTCGAGGCCGCCGAGCACGACGATGCAGAACGACTTGAGCGAGAGCGCGCGGCCGAAGTCCGGCGTGAACGAGAACAGCAGCGAGAGCAGCGAGCCGCCGAAGCCCGCGAGCGCGATGCCGATCCCGAACGCGATGCCCATCACGCGGTCGACGTCGACGCCGACGAGCCGCGCCGCGTCACGGTCCTGCGCGGTGGCGCGAATCGCGCGACCGAGGTACGTGCGCGTGAGGAACAGCTGCAGCACGACCAGCACGAGCGCGCCCATCACGAAGACGTACAGGCGCGGCACCGCGAGCCTGCAGGCCGCCGAAGGCGACGGTCGCCTCGATGAACGGCGTCTCGATCGAGCGCGTGTCGCCGGTCCAGATCACGTACGCGACGTTCTGCAGCACGAGCCACACGCCGAACAGCAGCAGCAGCGAGATGATCGGCTCGGCGGCGAGCACGCGCCGCACGAGCGTGCGCTCCAACGCCCAGCCGATCGCGAAGAACGCCGGCACGATCACGAGCGGCGCGAGCAGCGGGTGGATGCCGAACGCGGTGAAGAGCCACCACGTGACGTACGCGCCGAGCATCAGAAAGCCGGCATTCGCGAGGTTGATGATCTTGAGCACGCCGTAGATCAGCGCGAGGCCGTACGACATGGCGGCGTACAGCCCCGCGACGAGCAGCGCGGAGATCAGGGTCGAGGCGGTGTCCAGCTGGGCTTAGCTTCCGGGAACGGGCAGAACGGCGTCGCCGGTCTTCTCCGCCGGCGGGTAGACGATGACGGTCTTGCCTTCGGGCAGGTTCTGCGTCACGACGTACGGCGCGTTGATCTGTCCGTCGGCTTCGAAGCGGATATGGCCGCCAGGCAGGACGGTGTCGCGGATGTCGATGTGGCGCAGCGTGTCGACGACCTTCGCCTTGTCGACGGAACCCGTCTGTCCCAGCGCGATGTAGAGCGTGCGCGCCGTCTCGTACGGCAGCGCGGCGTACCACTCCGTGTTGAGCTTCGGGTACGCCTTCGACCACTTCTCGTCGAACGCTTTGACCGCGGCGTTCGGGATGGCCTGATTCCACCACACCGCTGCGGTGATGTAATCCGCGCCTTTGCCGAGCGCGTCGCGCGCCGACTTCTCGGGGCCGCGCGCGCCGTACGTGATGTACGCGTGACGCATGCCCGACTGCTCGTACTGGCGGTGCATCGTGATGTAGTCGTCGAGGTGCGCGTCGGCCATGAACGCGTTCGCACCGGACGACTTGACCTTTTGCAGCAGCGGCGTGAAGTCTTTGCCGTGCAGGTCGAATGCCTCCGACATCACGATCTGAAAGTTCTTCGGCTTCTCCTTCGCCCGATCGGTGAGGCCCTTGTTGAAATCCTGGCCGTGCGAGGTGTTCTCGTACACGATCGCCATCTTGAGCGGCATCGGCAGCTTGTGCTGCGCCTGCATCTGCTCGATGAAGTCGCACTCCGAGTACGCGAGGTTCTCGATCGACGCGAGCAGGCTGAAGATCGTCTTGAAGCCGCGGTGGTAGATCGCGGACGCCGCGCCGCCGCCGCCGACGTACGGGATGCCGTGCTGGTTCGGGACGACCGTCTGCGCCTGCACCAGATCGGTCGAGTAGCCGCCGAGCATCGCGTCGACGTGATCCTGCACGGCGAGCCGCTCGTAGAGGTTGCGCGAGGTCGCCGGATCGGTCTTGTCGTCGTAGATGATCAGCTTGATCGGCAGCTTGCGGCCGTACGCGCGCATCTGCAGGCCGCCCGCGTCGTTGACCTCCTTGGTGGCGAGCTCGTACGCCGCCTTGTAGTACGTGCCGACGCGACTCTCTTCGCCGGTCAGCGGCAGGACGGCGCCGACGACGACCTCCGACGGGTCCGTTGTCGGCGCGCGTCGCGAGCGGCGACGACGACGCGACGAACGCGGCCGCGACCGCCGCCGCGGCGCATGAAGCGAAGAACGAGCGTTGCATACGCGAACCTCCGGAGGCAGAACGTTCTCCGACGATACCCGCAGCCCGGGCTTTCCCCTTCATCGTCATCGGGCAGGGCAGACCTCGCGGCGGCGCGCGGCGAACGTCTGTGCGATGGGCGCGAAGACCACGATCGTGCACGCGGCGGACGTACATCTCGAGACCGCGTTCACCGAGGTGCGCGGCGGCGCGCGCCGCCGCGCGGCGCTCGCCGACGCGTTCGGGCGCATCGTCGACCTGGCGCTCGAACGGCACGCCGACGCGCTGACGCTGGGCGGCGACGTCTACGAAGCCGATCGCGCGGGGCCGCAGACGGCGCGGTTCATCTTCGCGCAGCTCGCCCGGTTCGGCGGGCCGGTGCTGATCTCGCCGGGTAATCACGACCCGTACTCCGCGCGCGCTCTCTACGCGCGCGACGACCGCCCGGCGAACGTGCACGTGTTCGCCGAGCCGGCGTGGACGGCGTACCCGCTCGCCGACGGCATCACCGTGTACGGCTTCGGACACGCGCCCGCGGAGCCGGGACGCCCGTTCGCCGGCGCGCGCTTCGACCGCGACGGCGCGCGCGTCGCGCTCGTGCACGGCAGCGACGAGGACCGGTGCCCGCCGGGGAAGCGCGCGACCGCGCCGTTCACCCTCGAGGAGATCGTCGCGTCGGGCGCGTCGATCGCGCTCTCGGGACACTACCACGGCGGGACGGTCGCTCTCCGATGCGCGCGGCGTCGCGCGGCTCGCCTATCCGGGGTCGCCGGAGCCGATCAAGTTCGGCGAGCGCGGTGCGCACGGCGCGCTCGTCGTGACGCTCGAGGACGGACACGCCGCCATCGAGCCGGTCGAGCTCGCGCGCACGCGCCTCGTCGACGCCGAGACGCTGCTCGACGGATGCCGCGAGCGAGCACGCCGTGCTCGCCGCCGTGGAGCGCACGCTCGAGCCGTACGGTCGCGACGACTTCGTGCGGCTGCGCATCGCCGGCACCGTTGCGCCGGATACGCGCGTCGACCGCGACCTGATCGCCGACCGGTTCGGCGCCGCGCTCGGCGCGCTGGACGTCGCCGACGAGACGGTCGCCGCCAACTACGCGGCGATCGCGCACGAGCCGAACGTGCGCGGGCGCGCGATCGCCGATCTCTTGGCGCTCGCCGACGGCGGCGACCGCGACGCGCGCGCGGCGCTGCGGCTCGCCGTCGGCGCGTTCGCCGGCGGCGATCTGCGGCCGTGACGCGATGAGGCTGCGCTCGCTTCGCATCGACGGCTTCGGACGTCTCGCGCGCCGCACGTTCGCGTTCGGCCCGGGCCTGAACGTCGTCGTCGGGCCGAACGAAGCGGGGAAATCGACGCTGGCCGCCGCGATCGTCGCATCGCTGTACGGGCTCGGACGCGGTGAGAAGGAGCGCTGGCGGCCATGGGACGACGCGCCGTACGCGGCCTCGCTCACCTACGAGACCGCCGACGGGCAGACGTGGGAAGTCCACCGCGCGTTCGACCGCGACGCGAAGGGCGTGCGCGTGTTCGACGGCGACGGGATGGATGCCGCCGCGCGCCTCGGCAACGCGCGTACGCTGAGTCCGGGTGAAGCGCACCTGCACGTGCCGCTCGACGTCTTCACGCAAACCGCGTGCGCGCGGCAGCGCGCCGTCGCGCTCGAGGCCGGCAGCGCGGAGCAGGTGTCCGCTGCGCTCGCGCACGCGCTGAGCGGCGGCCCGAAGGAGGACGCCGCGATCGGCGCGCTCGCGCGGCTCGACGAGGCGCTCCGCAAGCACGTCGGCACGGAGCGCGCGCACAAGAACGCGCCGCTGCGCAAGCTGCGCGAAGCGGAGACGGTGCAGTCGCGCGCCGCCGCGGGCGCGCGCTCCGCGATCGAGTCGCTGGCCGAGCTGCGCGAGCGGATCGCACTGGAGCGCGCTCGGCACGAGCGCGACGTCGCCGCGGCCGCCGAGATCGAGCGCCGCACACGCTCGCTGCGCGCGGCGCACGTCCGCACGCGGCTCGATGCGCTCAAGGACTACCGCGACGAGCTCGCCGCGCTGCAGAGCGCGCGCGCCGCGTTCGACGACGTCGCCGGATTCGCGGCGGACCGCGTCGCGGCGCTCGAGGATGCGTACCACTCGTGGCGTTCGGCCGAGAGCGTCGCCGAGGCCGCTGCACGCGACCGCGTCGACGAGGCACTGACCGAGGCGGAAAGCGAGGAGCTCGCCGAGCGCCGCGGCGACGCCGGCCGGCTCGACGAGGCGGCGTTCGAGGCGCTGCGCGCCGCGTCGGCGCAAGCCGAAGGCGCGCGCGCGAAGTCCGCGGCGGCGGCGAGCGAAGCCGCGGTCGCGCGCCGCGACGGCGGCGGCGGGCGCACGTCGGGCGGCGTGCTCGCGATCGCGGCGATCGCCGGAACCGCCGCCGACGTCGGCGTCGCGATCGCGCACCTCTGGACCTGGACGGCGATCGCGACGGCGATCGCGCTCGCGCTCGCCTTCGCCGCCGTGCGGCGGTGCCGGCGCGCGCACCGCACGCCGGCGGGACGCGGAGGAGAAGCAGCGCGTCGCCGACGCGGCGCTCGCCGACGAGCGCGTCGCAGCAGACGCCGTCGCGGGCGTGCTGGGGCCGCTCGGCGTCACGACGATGGACGAGCTCGTGCGGCGGCGCGAACGTTTCCTCGCGCTCTCGGCGCGCGAGCATGCCGCGCGACAAGGCCGACGTGCGCGCGCGAACGGCGCGCGAGGCCGCGGCATCGGAAGCCGAGCGCTTCGATGCGTTGGCGCGCGCGCTGGTCCCCGACGCCGGCGAGGATCGCGCGGTCCGGCGTGACGCGGCGCGCGCGCGGGCGATGCGCCGCGGCGAGCGCGAGGGACTCGACGCGCGGCTCGCGATGCTGGCGCTGCAGCGCGAGACGATCCTCGCCGGCGACGACGAGTTCGCGCTCCAAGCCGAGTACGCGGCGCTCGTCGCCGCGGGCGCCGAGCCGGCGGCGGACAACGACCCGCAGTCGATGCGCGCGCTCGATGCGGAGCGCGCCGAGCTCGACATGCGCGTGCGCGAGTCGGAGCGCTCGATCGCGAACCTCGAAGGCGAGCTGCGCGCCGGCGAGGAGAACGTGCCGGACGTCGCGTCGCTCGACGAGGCGCTCGCCGCGACCCGCGCGGAGATCGCCCGCCTCGTGGCGTTCGAGCGCGCGGTCAAGCTCGCGCGCACGACGATCGACGTGCGCAAGGACGAGGCGCATCGCGCGTTCGCGCGGCGGCTCGAGGAGTACGGCGCCGGCGTGCTGGGGACGATCACGGGCGGCCGGTACGCGGAGCTCCGTCTCGATCCCGCGACGCTCGCGATTCGGGTGCGCGTCCCCGAGACCGGGCTGATCGAGGACGTCGACCGCCTCTCGGCGGGGACGCGCGATCAGATCGCGCTCGTCGTCCGCTTCGCGATGGCGCGCATGTTCGCCGAAGGCCTCGAGATGCCGCCGCTGATCCTCGACGATCCGTTCGCGTTCTGGGACGCGGAGCGCATCGCACGCTGTCTCCCCGTGCTCGTGCACGGCGCCGAGACGACGCAGTGCGTGCTCTTCACGGGCAGCACCGCACTCGCGCGCGCCGGTGCCGAATCGGGCGCGACCGTGATCGACCTCTCACCGGGCGTCGTCACCGCGGGCCGCTGACGTACGCCGGCGAACGTCCGGGCGAACGTCACGAGAGCGCGCGCATCAGCGGCGTAATCTCGCCCGGCAGCTCGCGCGCGAGAAAGCCGAAGCCGATGCGCCGCGCGAGCGCGTCGCCGGCACGCGCGTGCAGCGCGACCGCCCACACCGCCGCGTGCAGCGGCTCGGCACCGCGCGCGAGCAGCCCGCCCGCGATCCCCGCCGAGCACGTCGCCGGATCCCGACGTGCCGAGCCCGGCATTGCCGTGCTCGTTGCGGTACAGCGCACCGCTCGGATCCGCGATGTACGTCGTCTCGCCCTTGAGCGCAACGACCGCACCGAACGACCGCGCCGCCTCGCGCGCGCACTCTTCCGGCGCGTTCTCGACGTCGCCGCGCGCGCAGCGCAGCATCGTCCCCATCTCACCGGCGTGCGGCGTGAGGACCGCGCGCCCGCGCAGGTGCGCGAACGTGTCGGCGCGGTCGGCGAAGGACGCGAGCGCCGCCGCGTCGACGACGGCCGGTACGTCGATCTTCCACGCGACCGTGGAGATCAGCTCGGCAGCCGCGGCCCGATCGACGAGCCCCGGACCGATCACGAGCGCGTCGGCGGCATTCGCATGCTCGACGATCGTGGCGGCGGCGCCGCGCGAGATCGCACCGGAACGCGTCTCGTCGAGTGCCACGACGAGCGACTCCGGCACGGCGCAGCCGACCGCAGTCGCGACCGACGCGCACGTGCCGATCTGCAGCTTGCCCGCGCCCGCGCGGAGCGCGGCCGTCGCGCAGAGGATCGCGGCACCCGGCATCTGCGGCGCACCCGCGACGACGAAGATCCGGCCGCGCTCGTCCTTTCCGCCGCCGTTCGCGGCGGGCAGCGGCCACCCGCGCAACAGCTCGTCGTCGATCAGGAAGTCCGCCACACGTTGTAGTATCGTTCACGCGTTGAAGCATCCTGGCCCTGTGCGCGCGCGCACCGTATGAGCATCGCGAAGCGCGAACGCGAACGCCGCCGGCAGCTCGGTCAATGGTTCACTCCGGAACACGTCGCGCGCGCCGTCGTCGATCGGCTCCCGCTTCGCGCGGAATCGTTCGTTCTCGAACCGTCCTTCGGCGACGGTTCGTTCGTCTTCGAGGCGTTGCGGCGCGTCGCCGAGCTGGGCGCCGACCCGCATGTCTGGGCGCGCGCGCGGCTGTTCGGCACCGAGCTCGATCGCGCGGCACACGCCGCATGCCGCGAGCGGTGGAGCGAGCGCTGCCGCGGCCCCTTCCCCGCCGCGCTGCAGCAGGGCGACTTCTTCCGCTGGTCGCCGCCACACGGCCGCGCGTTCGACCTGATCGTCGGGAACCCGCCGTTCGGGGGCACGCTCGATCGCGACATCGAGGACGCGCTCGACGCGCGCTACGGCAACCGCTTCGGCCACAAGATCAAGAAGGAGACGTACGCGTTCTTCATCGTGCGCTGCGTCGAGCTGCTCGCGCCGGGCGGAACGCTTTGCTTCGTGTGCAGCGACACGCTGCTCACGATCAACACGATGCGCGGCCTGCGACACTTCCTGCAGCGGACGTGCGACGTGACGATCGAGCGCGTGCCCAGCGGTTTCGAGGACACCGCGCAGCCGCTGATCCTGCTGACGGCACGACGACGCGACGCCGGTCGCGCACGCGTGCGCGCGTTCGGCGTCGCGCTCGCGCCGCAGGCGATCGCGGCGACGCCGAACCTCAGCTGGCGCATCGACCGCGAGCTCGCGCGGTACTTCACCGGACCGCTGCTCGGCGACGTGATGGTGGCGACGTCCGGCATGACGACCGGCAACAACGCGCTGTTCCTGCGCCGCATCGACCGCGGATGCATCGCGGAGCCGTACGCCTTCCGCTACGAGCGCGAGCCGGTGACGCTGGCGAAGGAGCTGGCACGCGCGCGGCTCGGGAAGCTCTCGGCGCGGACGGTTGCGCGCGTCGCGGACGCCGAGACGCGCGGCGACGTCGAGCTCACGGTGCGGTGGAGACGGCGCGCGCGGCCTCGGACCGTTCGCCTGCCGCACGCCGACTACCGACCGTACAACAAGGCGGATGGGACGGTGCTGTACGCGCCGCCGACGACCGCGATCTACTGGGCCGACGGCGGCAACGTCGTGTACACCTACAAGCGCAACGGCAAGTGGTACTTGCACGGCGTCGGCGGCCGGCCGTTCTTCGAGCGCGAGGGCCTCACGTGGCCGCTGGTCGCGAACCGTTTCAAGACGCGGTATCTGCCGCCGGGATACATCCTCGACAGCGGCGCGCCGTGCGCGTTCGTGCGCGACGGCGTCGACCCCGACGAGCTGTACTTCGTGATCGGCTGGACGCTCACGCCAATCGCGAACACGATCCTCAAGTCCGTCCTGAACCACACGCGGAACATCCAGAGCAAGGACTTCGAGCGCATGCCCTATCCCGCGTGGGTGTCGCGCGCGGCGAAGAGCGCGATCGTCGCGCTCGTGCGCGACGCGATCGCGAGCGCGATGCGCGGCGAGCACGTCGACGACCACGCCGTCGTGCGCGCGCTCGAGCGGCTCTTCACGAACCCCGAGCGCCTCGCGCTCGGGGCGTGATCCGTCAGCGCGCCAACGGTATGTCCGGCCGGCGCGTCACCGCCTCGCCGGCTTCCTCCATCGGTGCCGTCACGTTGTAGGCCTGCAGCCGGAGACGGTCGGCGTCCCGGTCGAGCCGGTACGTCGAGACGGAGCAGTTCGCCACGTCACCCTCTGCGTCGATGGCGAGCAGCTGCGCCTCGTCGAGCCGTTCGAGCAGGTAGCGAAAGCACAGCACGATCACCTGGTGCGACACGATCGCGACACGCCGTCCCGCGTGCTCGCGCGTGAGGGTGTCGGTCAGGCTGCGCAGCCGCAGGATCACGTCGGTCCAGCTCTCGCCGCCCGGCGGGCGAAAGTAGAACTTGCCGAGCACGCGCCGCAGCTCGGCCTGCTCGGGGAAGCGTTGCTCGATGCCGAGGCGCGTCAGGCGGTCGAGCGTGCCGAACTCCTTCTCGCGCAGCCGCTCGTCGACTAGCGCCGGCACGTCCCAGCCCGCGGCGCGCTGGGCGATGGAGGCGGTCTGCTGGGCGCGCACGTACGGCGAGGTGAGAATGCTGTCGATCGGCTGCACGTTGCGCGCGCACCACTCGCCGAGCGCGGTCGCCTGCCGCTCGCCGAGCTCCGAGAGCGGCACGTCGCAATCGCGCACCCCGATGTCGATGACCGGCGCGCCGGCCTCGAGCGCACGCTCGCGCGCGAGGTTGCCCGCGCTCTGCGCGTGGCGGATCAGGTAGAGCTCGCTCGGCCAGCCGACGTCCACGCGCGCCTCGTACCCAGACGCGGCGTCCCGCTACTTCGCGACGGCCGTCCCGTTCCGCAACGACTCGAGCGCCGCGAGCGTGTTGTCGACGTGCTTGTCGGGATCGAGCGCGGTGTAGGCGTACACGATCGTGCCGTTCGGCGCGATGACGTACGAGGTGCGGTTCGCGTACGCGTCCTTCAGCACCGCGTCGTACGCGCGTGCCACCTTCAGCCCCGGATCCGCCGCGACGAGGAACGCCGAGCGGCACTCCTGCGTCGAGAATTTCTTCTCCGTCTCGATGTCGTCGCCGGAGACGCCGATCACCTGCGCGCCGAGCTTCGCGAAGTCGGCGATGTGCTCCGAGAAGAGGTGCGCTTCCGTCGTACAGCCCTTCGTGAACGCCTTCGGAAAGAAGTAGAGCACGACCGGGCCCTTCGCGAGCGCCGCCTTGAGGTCGACCGTAGAGACGTCACCGCCGCGCGCCGCCTGCAGCGTGAACGCCGGCGCGACGGCGCCGGCGTCGAGGTGCGCGAGCGCGCGTCCCGTCCCCGCCGCGACGAGAAGCGCCGCGACGAGAGCGGCGCACGATGCACGAACGATGGTGAGCATGGTCCCTACGCTGCCTCCGCGTCGTGAAGAAACGCTAAAGCGCGATCTGCCGCGCGATGACATGACGCCTTCCCGCATGCCGCGATGTCGAATCGGGTCGCCCCGGCGACCCTCTATACGCCGATCTGCCGCGCGATGACATGACGCCTTCCCGCATGCCGCGATGTCGAATCGGGTAGCCCCGGCGACCCTCTATACGCCGATCTGCCGCCGCGATGACATGACGCCTTCCCGCATGCCGCGATGTCGAATCGGGTCGCCCCCGGCGACCCTCTATACGCCGATCTGCCGCCGCGATGACGTGACGCCTTCCCGCATGCCGCGATGTCGGATCGGGTCGCCCCCGGCGGCCCTCTATAAACCGATCTGCCGCGCGATGACGAGGCGCTGCACTTCGTTCGTACCCTCGCCGATCTCGTTGATCTTCTGATCGCGGTACATGCGCGAGATCGGATACTCGTCCATGAAGCCGTAGCCGCCGTGGATCTGCAGCCCCTCGTTCACGACGCGGCGCGACACTTCGCCCGAGTACAGTTTGGCCAGCGACGCCGACAGCTCGAACGGCCGGCCGGCGTCCTTCTCCCATGCCGCCTTGAGGACCATGAGCTTGGCGTGCTCGATCTCCGTGAGCATGTCGGCCAGCTTGAACTGGATCGCCTGGAAGCTCGAGATCGGGCGGCCGAACTGGTGCCGTTCCTTGGCGTACGCGAACGCTTCGTCGTACGCGCCCATCGCGAGGCCCACCGACAGCGCCGCGACGGAGATGCGTCCTCCATCGAGGATCGTCAGGAAGTTCTTGAGCCCCTTGCCCCGCTCGCCGAGCAGGTTCTCGGCCGGAACCTCGGCGTCCGTGAAGGCGAGCTCGCGCGTATCGGACGCGCGCCAGCCCATCTTCTTGTACTTCTTGGAGCGCACGAACCCGGGCGTGTCCTGCGGCACGACGATCGTCGAGATCTCCGGGCGTCCGTTCGGCGCACGCGCGGTGACGGCCGTGATCGTGGTGCCGCCCGTGATGTCGGTCCCGCTGTTCGTGATGAAGGCCTTCGTGCCGTTGATCACCCACTTGCCGTCGCGCAGCTCGGCTCGGGTCTGTGTGCCGGCCGCGTCGCTGCCCGCGCCGGGCTCGGTCAGGCCGAAGCCCCACAGCTGCTCGCCCCTTGCCAGGGGGACGAGGAACTGCTCCTTCTGCTTTTCGGTGCCGAAGAGATAGAACGGCGATGCGCCGAGCGACACGTGGGCCGCGAGGGTGATGCCCGTCGACGCGTCGGCGCGCGCGATCTCCATGACCGCGAGCGCGTAGCTGATCGTATCCGCTCCCGCGCCGCCATATTTCTCCGGGAAAGGCAGCCCCATCAACCCGAGCTCGGCCATCTTCCGCACCAGTTCGTACGGAAAGCGCTCTTCGCGATCGTTGCGCTCGGCCTGCGGCGCGACTTCCTCGCGCGCGAACTCGCGGCACAGCGACTGGATCGCTTTCTGCTCGTCGTTGAGATCGAAGTCCATGGCCTGGCGAAGGTATGAGCCGTGTGCCGCCCAATACCTGTTTAATTCCAACGCCGGAGCGCCGTCTCGCCCATGATCAGTCTCCGCGGCGTTTCGCTCACGTACCCGAACGGTACGCGGGCGCTCGACGACGTCGATCTCGAGATCGAGAAAGGCACCTTCGTTTTTCTGGTCGGCCATTCAGGCACCGGAAAATCGTCGCTGCTCAAGCTGCTGTATCGTGAGGAGCTGCCGTCGAGGGGCGAGGTCGTCGTCGATGCCGTGCGCGTCGACACGCTGCGCCGCGGCAAGGTTCCCAAGCTGCGCCGCAACATCGGCGTCGTGTTCCAAGACTTCAAGCTGCTCTCGCACAAGACGGTCTGGGAGAACGTCGCGTTCGCGCTTCAGGTGACCGGGACGCGCACGAAGGATGTGATGCGGATGGTGCCGCGCGCGCTCGACCTCGTCGGCCTCTCGCACAAGAGCCGCATGTTCCCGAGCGAGCTCTCCGGCGGCGAGCAGCAACGTACGGCGATCGCGCGCGCGCTCGTCGGCAACCCCAAGATCCTGCTCTGCGACGAGCCGACCGGCAATCTCGATCCGTCCAACACGACCGAGATCATGGAGCTGCTGCAGCGCATCAACCTCAAGGGCACGACCGTCGTGGTCGCGACCCACAACCAGGCCGTGGTCGACCGCATGCGCCGTCGCGTCGTGCGCCTGGAGCACGGACGCATCCTGCACGATGACGAGCGAGGCTACTATTTCCGTGGACTGGGGCAGACTGCGGTTCTTCCTGGCTGAAGTTCTCACGAACTTCACCCGCAACGCCGGCATGCAGCTCACCGCGATCGGCACGGTCGCGGTGACGATCGTGCTGCTCGGCGCCTTCCTCTACGTGCGTGAGACGATTCAGACGTTCGGCACCGGCGTGCTCTCGCAGATCGAGATCGCCGTCTATCTGAAGGACGGGACGCCGGACACCCAGGCGAGGGATCTCGGCGTGAAGGTCGCGCGCGATCCGCGCGTCGCGTCCGCGGCGTTCGTGCCGAAGCGCGACGGCCTGCGGCGGATGAAGGACGTGCTCGGCAAGGAGTTCGACACCTCGCTGCTGACCTCGAACCCACTGCCGGACACGTACCACGTGCGTGTCAAGGACGCCGATCAGGTTCCGGCCGTCGCTGCGTGGATCGGCAAGGACCCGCGCGTCGCGAAGAGCGACTACGCCGCCGACACGGTGCAGAAGCTGCTCAAGACGGCCGCGGTGCTGGGCCGCGTCGGCATCGCGCTGATCGCGCTGCTGTCGGTCTCCGCGGCGATCGTGATCGCGAACACGATCCGCCTCACCGTCTTCGCGCGCCGCCGCGAGATCGCGATCATGCAGCTCGTCGGCGCGACCAACACGTACATTCGCATGCCGTTCATCGCCGAAGGGATGCTGGCCGGCGTCCTCGGCGCCGCGGTCGCGATCGGCGTGCTTGCGCTGGCGGAGCATCAAGTCGTGCCCAAGCTGGCCTCGACGCTCGCGTTCGTGAGCTTCCGCGTGAACGATGCCGCGCTCGGGTTCGAGCTGCTCGCCGCGGGCGCCGTCGTCGGGCTCATGGCGTCGTGGTACAGCGTCGGGAGACATCTGCGCGCGTGAGGGACGCTGCTCGCCGCAGCGCACTCCGCGCGACGCTCGCCGCGCTGGCGCTCCTCGCCGCGTTCGGATCGCAGGCGGTCGCGGCGTCGAGCAAGAGCCGTATCGACGACAAGATCCAGCAGCAGAAGGCGCACGTCCACGACGTGCACGTCAAGCTCCACGTCAAGCGCGCGCAGCTCGGCGAGGCGAAGGAGCGCGTCGGCAGCATCGCATCGCAGCTCGCCGAGACGAACAGCAACATCACGGCCGTGAACGGCCGGCTGGGCGAGATCGAGGCGCGCATGACGTCGACCCGCCGCAAGCTCGCGTGGAACCGCATCCAGCTCGCCGCCGCGCAGGCGACGCTGCGGCGGCATCAGGACGCGCTGAACCGCCGGCTCGTCGACGCGTACGAGCACGGCGACCTCGGCTACCTCGACGTGCTGCTCCGCGCGCGCTCGTTCGGCGACTTCGTCGAGCGCTGGAACGACGTGCGGTACCTCGTCAAGGCGAACGAGGCGACGATCCGCGCCCGCAAGACCGACGAGGCCCGCGTCGTGGCCGTGCAAGGCGGGCTGCTCCGCGCGCAGACCGAGCTCGAGGGCGAGCAGTCGCAGGCGACGCAGCAGCGGCTCGCGCTCGACGGCTTGGCGACGCAGCGCCGCCGGCTCCTCGCCGCCGCCGACGCCGAGCGGCAGCAGGTCCAGAGCGAGGTCGCGCAGCTCGACGAGATGTCGGACGCCGAAGAGGCGGCGCTCGAGACGCTCATCCGGCAGAAACAGGCCGAGGAGGAGGCACGGCGGGCGGAGGCTCGGCGCGCCGCGCGCTTGGCGGGGATCGAGCTGCCGCCCGAGCCCGGTGCGCCGGGGCAGTTGATGTGGCCCGTCTCCGGGCCGATCACCTCGCCCTTCGGCTGGCGCATGCATCCGGTCTACCACCGCATGATCCTGCACAAGGGCATCGACATCGCGGTGCCGACCGGCACGCCGGTCGCGGCCGCGGCCGACGGCAAGGTCATCGTCGCCAGTTACCAGGGCGACTGCGGCAACATGGTCGCGATCGACCACCACGGCGGCCTTTCCACGTTCTACTGCCACATGTCACAGCTGTTCGTGTCGGTCGGGCAGGAGGTGCAGCGCGGGCAGGCGATCGGCGCCGCCGGCGCGACCGGCGATGCGACCGGACCCCACGTACACTTCCAGGTGATGCAGAACGGCAACCCCGTCGACCCGATGGGCTTCCTTCGCTGAACCTCAGGCGCGTCCAAGTCTGAGCGCCGACCGTTAGAGCCTCATGGGGCGATGGAACAAACCCCTCATGGCGCGGGTTGCTAAGAAGTACCGGCTCGCCCCGTCTCCGTTCGTAAGGACCGCCGTTTGAACGCCCGCCTCCGTTTGTTGTCCGCCGCGCTCGTGGTCGCGCTCGCCGCCGCCAGCGGGGCCCTGTACGCGCAGCGCGCCGCCGCGTCGATCGACGCGCCGCCGGCGCTCGTCATCGGCAGCGGTCAGCAGATCGTCGGCGTCGACTTCGGCTCGCTGCTCGGCGGTAAGGATCAGCAGCGTCAGATGCTCGCGCTCGCGTACGAGCGCGTGGAGCACGCGTACTACAAGCCGGTCGCGGACGAGCTGATGGTCGTCGGCGAGCAGAAGGCGCTTTCGGCGTTTCTCAAGGCGAAGCTCGTCAAGGACCCGCAGGTGCCGCGCAGCACCGCGACCGGTGACCGCTCGCGCGATCTCGCGATCCTCCAGCGCACGCTCACGGCGGTGCAGACCCGCTACGCCAACCTCGCGACGCGCGACACGTACACGCAGGTCGCGCTCACCGGCATGCTCGGCGGCCTCGGCGATCCGTACACCACGTATCTGTCGCCGCAAGAGATCAACGGACTCGACGAACAGCTGCGCGGCGGACGCTTCGGCGGCATCGGCGTGTACATCGTGCAGGATCCGAAGACCGGCGCGATCCTCGTCGACCCGATCGAAGGCAACCCGGCGATTCGAGCCGGCGTGCGGGTCGGCGACGCGGTGCTCGCGGTCGACGGTAAGTCGGTCATGGGCCAGAAGCTCGACGCGGTCGAGCGCGAGATCCGCGGCCCTCTCGGGACCGTTGTCTCGCTGACGCTCAAGCGCCGCACCACCGAGGAGCGATCGGTCGTGCACGTGACGCGCGCGGAGATCCACGTGCCGTCCGTGCGCGCGAAGCTCGAGAACGGAATCGAGTACGTGCGCCTGTCCGACTTCGGCACGACGTCGGCGGACGAAGTGCGCGACGCGTTCCTCGACGGCAAGAAGCACGGCGCGCGCGGCTACATCCTCGACCTGCGCAACAACGGCGGCGGCCTGCTCGACGCCGCCGTCTCGATCTCGAGCCTGTTCATTCCGCAGGGACCGATCGTCTCGACGATCGACCGCGCGGGCGATCGCGACGTGAAGAGCGCCGAGGGGCACCCGATCGATGCGAAGCCGCTCGTGCTGCTCGTCAACCGCTACACCGCGAGCGCGTCGGAGATCACCGCGGGCGCGGTGCAGGACTACGCGGCCGGCACGCTCGTCGGCGAGAAGACGTTCGGCAAGGGTGTCGTGCAGAGCTTGTACACGCTGCCGGACAAGGGCGCGCTGAAGATCACGACGGCACGTTACGTCACGCCGAAGGGCCGCGACATCCAGCACAAGGGAATCGTTCCCGACGTGCTCGTTCCGCAGCCCGTCGAAACGCTCATCGACAGCTCGACCGACAAGCAGCTCGCCGCGGCGAAAAAGATCATCGACTCGAAGAAGGACAGCGAATGAAACGCCTCGCCATCGTCGCACTCACCGCGCTGCTCGCGCTCTCCGCGGCTCGCGTGCCGGCGGCGACCGCCGCACCCGGGCTCTCGCCGCAGCAGTCGGACGAGCTCCTCGGCAGCTACCAGCACCTGACCGCCGACTTCTACAAGAACGTCGACCGGCAGGCGGCGCTCGACGGCGCGCGCACGGCGATGATCGACTATCTCAAGCGCCACAAGGTGACGAACGCGGCGCTTCCCGCGATCCGCGCGACGGATAGCGACGAGGCGAATGCCGAGGTGCTGAACCACGAGGTCGCGACCGCCGTCGCCGACTACGCGACAAAACTGGAGACCCTCGACACGATCTCACCGTCGTCGCAGATCACGTACGCGGCGATCGCGGGCGTGCTGGGCTCGGTGAAGGACAAGTACACCGTCTTTCTCTCGCCCAAAGAATACGCGGCGCTGAACGAAGGCCTCGATGGAACGTCGTCGTTCGGCGGCGTCGGTATCTCGTACAGCATCGATGACAAGACGCATCTGTTGCACGTCGAGAGCGTCATCCTCGACGGGCCGTCCGACAAAGCGGGCCTCCAGTCCGACGACGTGATCACGGCAATCGACGGGAAGCCGATCGCGCAGCTCTTCGAGGGCGCGACGACCCTCGAAGTCCAGCAGAAGCGCGTGACGCAAGCGCTGCGCGGCGATCCAGGCACCCGCGTGCGCCTGACCATACAGCGCAGCGGACGCACGCTCGAGCCCGTGACGATCACGCGCGAGACGATCCATCAGCCCAGCGTCACCTCGAAGATGCTGCCGGGCGGCATCGGCTACGTCGACCTCGCCGTCTTCGGCTCGACGACGACGCACGAGCTGAACACGGCGCTCAAGCGCCTCGATTCGGAAGGCGCGAAGGCGTACGTCCTCGACCTGCGCTACAACGGCGGCGGCTACCTGAACACCGCGGTCGACGTCGCCTCGAAGTTCATCTCGAGCGGTCCGATCGTCAGCGTGCAGTCGCGCGCCGGCACGGACACCGAGTACGACGCGGAGAACACGGCGATCGCGCCGCGCCCGCTCGCCGTGCTCGTCAACCAGTACACGGCGTCGGCGTCGGAGATCACCGCCGGCGCGATCCAGGACAGCGGCGTCGGCACGCTCGTCGGGACGAAGACGTTCGGCAAAGGCGTCGTGCAGACGATCTTCCCGATGCGCGACGGCTCGGCGGTGAAGATCACGACCGCGCGCTACTTCACCCCGAAGGGCCGCGACATCAACGCCGTCGGCATCGAGCCCGAGATCAAGAGCGAGATCCCGAAGGACACGAAGATCCGTCCGGGCGACATCGCGCAGGACCCGCAACTCGTCGCCGCCGTGAACTTCATCAACACGCGCATCGCGCAGCAAGCCGCCTCGCGGTAGCGAACGGCGGCTCGCCGCCGAGAAAGGGCTGAGCCGGAGGCTCAGCCCTTCTTCTTCGCCGTCGACTTCTTCGCGGACGCCGCCTTCCGGGCCGACGTCGATTTCTTCGCGCCGGCCGCGGGCTTCGCGGCGCTCGGCTTCTTCGGCCGGTCGACGTCTTCTTGGCCGCGCCCGCGGCGGAGGACGTCTTCTTGGCGGCACCGGCACGCGCCGGCGTCGCCTTCTTCACCGCGCCCGCCGCGGCGGTCGCCGTCTTGCGCGCGCGCTTCGGCTTCTCGGCCGCCTCGCCGGCGCTCGCCCCGGTCCGGCCCGCGAGCGGCGCGGGCAACGCCCGAACCGGCGCCGCCGCCTCGAGGCTCCCTCCGCGCACGGGCTCGCCGCCCGTGCGCCGCCGCCGCGCCGGCCGGGCCGCCTTCACGCTTTCGGCCGCCGCGCGCGGTGGGGTGATGATCGGCGGCGGCGGCTCGACCGCGACGTCGCCGCGCTTGCGGTTCCACGGTGCGATCGCCCGTGAAGGTGCGGGCGGCGCGGTCTCGCCGGTCGCGTGGGCCCCGCCCTCGGCATCGACGCGGAAGATGTGCCGGTCCGGAAGCGGCGGACGCGGGGGAGCGGCCTCGCCTGCGGCGGCTGCCGCGACGGCCTCGCCCGGCGCACCGGCGCCCTGACCGCGGCCGCGCCGGCGCCGCCGGCGCCGTCGGCGCTTGCGGTCGCCCGGCTGAGCGTCGCCCGCATGCGCCAGCTGCGTCGCCGAAGCAGCGTCCTCGTCGTCGTCCTCGGGCTCCGCGACGGCGCTGCGTGGTATGCGCCGCGGCCGGCGCCGGCGTGCCGGCGACCTCGCCGCCGCGCCCGCCCCGGCGGCGGCGGCGGCGGCGGCGTCGTCCGCCGGCCTCTTCGTCCTCGGATTCGATCGCGTCGTTCGTGGTCGCCGCCGCCGCGGACGGCCGGGCGGCGCGTCGGCTGCTGCGGCGCGCCGCCGCCGCCGACGCGGTCGCCGGAAAGGCGTTCGCCGGGCAGCAGCGTCGCGACCGCCTGTCCCGAGCGGCTCGGAGGTCGGCCGCCGGAGAGCGCTTCGCCGGGCAGCAGCGCGACGGCGCCGTCGGCGGCCTTCTGCGCGGTCGTCTTCGGCATGCTCTTCTTGGCGACGACCTCTTCGGTCGTCGAGATGCCGATCGACGTCCGGCCGCCCAGCCCTTTCTCGGCCTCCTCGGCCAGCTCGCGCAGCTCCGCCGCCTGCTCCGCCGGCGTCAGCTCGCGCTTGCGGCCGCGGCCTCCGCGCCTGCGCTTCTTGCGCCCGTCGGCGGCCGCGACCGCTTCGAGCGGCGTGCGCGGCTCGGCCAGGATGTCGTTGCCGTCGACGTCGAGGATGCGGATCTTGATCGTCTTGCCGGCGGCGTTCGCCGCGTTCTCGACCTCGACGAGCCGGCCCGCGACCACGGCCGCGGCGGACGTCGGGTTCGGCAGCCGGACCGCCAGGAGCTCGACCTCGAACTCGTCGCCGACGCGAATCGGCCCGAGCGCGGGCAGCTTGTCGTCGCCCCACACGATCCGCGGGCGCTCCGGGTGCACGGCCGGATCGACGAAGACGTCGATCTCGGCGCCCACGCGCTGCGCCAGCTGCTCGCGCTCGTCTTCGTACCAGTACTCCGCTTGCGCGGCGACGACCGGCGAGGCCGCGACGTGCACGTGCTTTCCGTTGCGAGCCTGTCCCGAGCTCGTCGAACCGTTCGTGTGCGCGAGGATCTCGCGAAACGTGCCGATCGTCACCGACTCCGGCGACATGACGCTGCCGAGCCCTTCGCACGTCGGGCACTTGCCGCGCAGCTGCTGGCCGAGATCCTTGCCGACGCGCTTGCGCGTGAACTCGAGGAGCCCCAGCGGCGAGAACGACTGGATCGTCGAGCGCGTGCGGTCCTTGCGCAGGCCTTCCTGCAGCGCGGTGATCACACGGTTGCGATCGTGCTCCGACGACATGTCGATGAAGTCGCACACGATGATGCCGCCGATGTCGCGCAGACGCACTTGCCGCGCGATCTCGGTCGCGGCTTCGACGTTCGTGCGCACGATCGTGTCGTCGAGGTTCTTGCCGCCGGTGAACTTGCCGGAGTTCACGTCGACGACGGTGAGCGCTTCGGTCGACTCGATCACGATCGATCCGCCCGACGGCAGCTTCACCGTCGGCTTCATCAGCCGCTGGATCTCGTCGTCGATCTTGAAGTCGGCGAAGAGCCGCTTTCCGCCTTCGTAGTGCCCGATGCGGTCGACGTACTGCGGCCCGAGCAGCCGCATGAAATCCCGGACGTTCTCCGCCTCGTTCTCGTCGTCGAGCCACACGTGCGCGACTTCGGGCGTGATGAAGTCACGCGCCGTCTTGTACACGAGGTTCATGTCCTTGTGCAGCAGCGCAGGCGCCGGCACGCGTTTGAACTGCTCGAGGATGCCGTGCCACATGCGGATCAGCACGCCGAGGTCCGCGATCAGCTCGGCGTTCGAGACGTTCGCCGCCGCCGTGCGCACGACGGTCGCCATCCCTTCGGGACGGATCGCCTTCATGATCGTCTTGAGCCGGTTGCGCTCGTCGGCCGACTCGATCTTGCGCGAGACGCCGCTGAACTTCCCCGTCGGCATCAGGATCAGGTAGCGGCCCGGCAGCGAAATGTTCGTCGAGACGCGCGCGCCTTTGAGGCCGCGCGGCTCCTTGACGATCTGCACGAGCACGTCGTCGCCGCGGCTGACCTTCTCGGTGATCGTGTAGCCGCTGCGGCCCGACGTCACCTCGACATCGCCGATGTTGAGCGGCGTCTTGTTGATGTCGTCGACGTACAGGAACGCGTTGCGTCCCAGACCGATGTCGGCGAAGCTCGCGCCCATGCCGGGCAGGACGTTGACGACTTTGCCTTTGTAGATCGAGCCGATGACGCGCTCTTCGCGCTCGACGTAAATCTCCGCGAGCCGGCCGTCCTCGAGGATCGCGACGCGGTTCTCCCACGGATCGCTCGAGATCAGGATGTCGGTGGGCAAGGTAGGTGACTGGCCTCTCTCGGGACGAGCGGCAATCCGATCCGCGCGCACATCGCGACGACGTCAGTCCTGAGCTTGCCGAACGGCCGAGCGGCTGCGTCATCGAGCGGGCGCCGCGGCCGGCGCGCTCGTCCTTGTCTAAAAACTGTCGTGAAAATCTAGCAAGCACATCCGGACGATCCAACGCGACCTCGAGGGCCCGGCGCAATCGCCCCGCGGATGCTCTCGCTCCGAACGTTTCGGGCGGTGTCGCAGCGGTCCTTCGCGGGGCACGCATAGCGGAGCGAGCAGCCTGCCGCCGGCTTCGGGGAGCTATTCGTCGGTGATGTCGGCCGCCGACCACGGGTACTCGTGCAGCTCGTCGTGCGCGATCTTCAGCCGCTGCTGCACGAGCGCGATGCGGTTGCGCGCGCCGGCCTCGGCGCCGAAAGCGCGCGCGCGAACCACGAGCCCGGTCGCGAGCTCCTCGATCTCGATGCTCGCCTCTTCGAGACGCTCCAGCGGCGTCCGGTCCTCCGGCGTCACGTCAGCGCCGCTCCGCGTCGCCGAACACGAGCTTGTCTTTCTGCAGAACGATGTTGATCAAGATGCCCACCGCGACGTAGTCCGTCATCAGAGCGCTGCCGCCGTACGACATGAACGGCAGCGGGATGCCGGTGATCGGCATGATCCCGATCGTCATTCCGACGTTGACGATGATGTGGAACGCGAGCATCGCGATGAGCCCGACGGCGAGCAGCACGCCGAACCGGTCCTTGGCGGCGAGCACGGCGCGCATCGCGGCGGCGATCGTGATCGCGTACAGCGCGAGCAGCACCATCGCGCCGATGAAGCCGGCCTCCTCGCCGACGGCCGTGAAGATGAAGTCGCGCGAGTTCTCCGGCACGAACGCGAGCTGCGTCTGCGTGCCGTGGAAGAGGCCCTTGCCGAACCACTCGCCGCTGCCGACCGCGATCTTCGACTGCTTGAGGTTGTAGCCGACGCCCTGCGGGTCCATCTTGGGGTCGAGGAACACCATCAGGCGCGCGCGCTGGAACGGCTTGAGCATGTGCTCGCTGGTCAGCACGTACGCGGCGGCGGTGACGACGCCGCCGGCGTAGAGCCCGAAATCGAACAAGCTCGGCAGACCGAAGTAGAGCTCGGCCGTGAGGATCGCGCCGATCACGAGCGTCGTGCCGAGGTCGGGCTGCTTGAGGATGAGCACGGCCGGGATCGCGGTGACGAGCAGCGGCAGCCACAGCTCCTGCAGCTTGCGGTACGACGAGCGGCACAGCAGCGCGGCGATGGCGATCGCGAGCACGACCTTCGCCGGCTCCGAGGGCTGGAACTGAAAGGGGCCGATCGCGATCCAGCGCGCGGCGCCGAGCGCGGAGTGACCCTTCAAGCCGATGAACACGAGCAAGGCGATCGTGACCACGTACAGCGGCAGCGCCCACTTTCGCCACGCGCGGTAGTCGACGAACGCGGCGCCGAGCATCATCGCGATGCCGACCGCGCCGTACCCGAGCTGCTTGCGCCACTCGTCCGCTGCGTAATGGTTGTGCAGCGTCGCGGAGCGGATGAAGACGATCCCGAGCGCCGTCACCAGGATCGGCGCGATCGCCAGCGGCCAGTTGAACCGCGTATACCAGGGGCGCTCCACCGCGCGCTCTCTTCGGCGCGGCGGAGCCCGCCCCTCATGTCATCCGGAGCTTCTCGAAGGATCCGCTTACGTCGCCGCTGCGGCTGAACTTTGCACGATCGCCTTGCGACGGCGGCGGCGCGGCCGTCCGTTCTCCGGTGCGGCCTTCGCCTTCGGCTTCCGGCCGGTCTCGTCCGGCGGCGGCGAGGGCGGTTCGGCCGGGGGCTCGGGAGGAGGCGGCGCCGGCCGCGCCTTCATCGCGAGCACCGGGATGTTCGCGAGCATCGCGATCTGCGTCTCGCGCTGCTCGAAGGTGACGTCGCAGTTCTCGGCGTCGACCTCGACGTACCGCGAGATCACCTCGACCAGATCGTGCTTGAGCGCCTCGACGACGTCGGGCGCGAGCGAGATGTGGTCCGAGAGCAGCACCAAGCGCAGCCGCTCCTTCGCGGTCGCACTGGACGGCGGTTTGCCGAACAGGCGCTGGAGGAACTCGATCACGACGCGCGGCCTCCGAAAAGCTTCTGCAAGAACGTCGGCTCGCGCGGAATCTCCGGCGCCGACGTCACCGTTCCCGCGATGCGCTGCGCGATCTCGCGGTACGCGGCGCCGACGGTGGACGCCGCATCAAGGGCGACCGGCTCGCCGCGGTTCGTCGCGATGATGACGTCGGGCGCGTCGGCGATCACGCCGAGCAGCGGAAGGTGAAGGATGCCGTTGACGTCGTCGACCGAGAGCATCTTGCCCTTGCGCACGAGTGCGGGGCGCAGCCGGTTGACGATGAGCCGCACGCTGCGGCCGTCGCCGAGCAGGCCGACGACGCGGTCCGCGTCGCGAACCGCGGATACCTCGGGCGTGCAGACGACGATCGCTTCGTCCGCGCCGGCGATCGCGTTGACGAAGCCTTTCTCGATGCCGGCCGGGCAATCGACCAGCACGTACTCGAAGCGGTCGCGCAGCGAGGAGATCAGATCGCGGAACGCGTCCGTGTCGACGTCGTCCTTCTCGCGCGTCTGCGCGGCGGCGAGCAGCCGCAGCTTCGGGACGCGCTTGTCGGTGACGAGCGCGTCGTCGAGCGTCACGACGTTCTCCAGCACGTCGAGCACATGGTGCCGCACGCGCGCTTCGAGGCCGAGCACGATGTCGAGGTTGCGCAGCCCGACGTCCGCATCGACGAGCACGACCGACGCGCCGCCGGCCGCGAGCGCCGCGCCGAGGTTCGCGGTCGTCGTCGTCTTGCCGACGCCGCCCTTGCCGCTGGTGACGACGATCGCGCGACCGCGCGTGCGCGGCGGCGCGGCAGCGGCCGGCTCGGCGTGATGCACCGTCTCTTGCATTACAACGACTCCTTTGTCCGGACCGCGCCCTGAGCTTGTCGAAGGGGAGCACCGCGAAGATTCGGCATGCGAGCTCAGGACGCCTTTCCGAAGAGGCGCGCGAACAGGCTCGGCGCGGCGAACGTGGTGAACGCGACGACCTCGCCCTCGAGGCGGCGCGCGATTTTGTCGTAGATCGCGGCCAGCCGCGAGTCGCCGTGCAGCACGACCGGCTCGCCCTTGTTCGTCGTGTCGACGATCTCTTCGTCGTCCGGCACGATGCCGACCAGCTCCGCGGAGAGGATGTCGGTGACGTCGTCGACGCTCAGCATGTCGCCGCTGCGGACCATGTCGGGCCGCAGCCGGTTCACGATCAGGCGGATCGGCAGCCCGCGCTCGTGCAGCTTGCCGATCACCCGGTCGGCATCGCGGATCGCGCTCACCTCCGGCGTCGTCACGACGATCGCCTCGCTCGCGCCCGCGATCGCGTTGCGAAAACCGTGCTCGATGCCCGCCGGGCAGTCGATCAGCACGTAGTCGCAGATCTCCGCGAGCTGCGCGACGATGTCCGCGAACTGCAACTCGCTGATCGCGGTCTTGTCGCGCGTCTGCGCCGCGGGCAGGATCGAGAGGTTCTCGATCCGCTTGTCCTTGATCAGTGCCTGGCGCAGCTGGCAGCGGCCTTCGACGACCTCGACGATGTCGAAGACGATCCGCTTCTCCACGCCGAGCACGAGGTCGAGATTGCGCAGACCGATGTCGGCGTCGACCAGCACGACGCGGTGTCCGCGCACCGCGAGCGCGGCGCCGAGATTCGCCGTGGTCGTCGTCTTGCCGACGCCGCCTTTGCCGGACGTGAGAACGATGCGCCGAGCCATTCTACAGCCGCTCCGCCCCAGGCTCGGGTGCACCGCACCCCGGCGCGAAGCGCCGACGAGCTTCGCTCGTGGGTTCCGATCCATCGGAACCCGCGCCCCGCACGCGTTGCGTGGCGACCCCGGCCCGAGCTCGCAACCACATTGCGGACCCGGCACGATACCGCTGCGTTCGCTCCATCACCATGATCATGGATCCTTTCGAAGGTCCGCTTCGGCGAACGGGACGACGACGATGCGCTCGTCGAGGATCGACGCGTGCTCGGGGCCGCGCGGCTTCGTGCTCGACTCGCTGGTCGCGATCAGCGTCGCGATTCGCAGCTGCGTCGGCGCGAGCTCGAGTGCGACGACGCGCGCGCTGCGGTCGCCCTGTGCGCCCGCGTGCGCGACCCCGCGCAGCGCGCCGAACACGGCGATGTCGCCCGACGCGACGAGCTCGGCGCCCGGGTTGACGTCGCCGATGACGAGGAGGTTGCCCAGGTTGTGCAGCGCCTGACCGCCGCGCAGCGTGCCGCGGTGGTAGAGGGTCGAGACCCCGACCGCGACCGGACGCGGCGGCTGCACGGGCACCACGACACGCGCGGGACCGGCGGTCGCCGCGTCGGGCTCGCGGCGCCGCCGAACCATGTCGGCGCGCGCGCCGGCGAAATCGGCGATCAGCGAGCGCGCCTCCTCCGAGAGCCGGACTTCGCGCGTGAGGGACCGCCGCGGCAGCGCGGCGACGTCGGCGACGTCGCACGTGCCGAGGTACGCGAGGTCGAGCTGCGCGATGACCCCCGCGATCGACTCGCTGCCGCTCACGCCGTCGAGCGTGATCCCGAAGCCGGCGAGCGCGTCGCGGAACTTCACGATGTCGTCCGCGGGCGGTTCGAGCGCGCCGAGGTTGGCGACCGCCCGGCTTCCGCGATAAAAATCCGGACGCACGGCGAACTGCTCGGACAGCTCATCGACCGCGGCTGGTAAGTCGCGGTCGACGGCGATCTCGAGGCTTCGCCCGCGACCGCGCACGGTGCTCATCGGCGTTCCTCCCGGACCATGATCGGCGGCCGTTCCGACCCCCGCGAAACGCACCCTGCGCCGTCCACACGGAATGCACGAGAAAGTGCGGTTGTCCACATGGAATCCTCAGGTTCGCCCGCTACTAGTGGAAAGTTCCGGACGTTTGTCGAACGTTTCGCGTCCCGGCATGCGCCGGACGACCCGCCGCCGAGGACCCACATGATGCCGTTTCGCCGTACCGTCGTCATCGCGTTGAGCATGGCGATGCTCTGTGCCAGCATCCCGTCACCCTCACTCGCGCTCAACACGCCGACCGAGATTCAGATCGGCAAAGAGTACGACAAGCAGATCACCGACTCGACCGTCGTCGTGACGGATCCCCTGCTCAACCAGTGGGTCAACGACATCTCGAACAAGCTGTGGGCGCAAACGGCGCGCAAGGACGTGCCGTACTCGATCAAGGTCCTCGACGTCTCGGACATCAACGCGTTCTCGACGCTCGGCGGCTACATCTACCTCGACGAGGGCACTCTGGACTTCGTCCAGAGCGACGACGAGCTCGCGGGCGTGATCGGCCACGAGACCGGCCACATCGAGCGGCGGCACGCGGTCACGTCGAACAACAAGGCGTCGATCCTGAACGTCCTCTTCGGCATCGCCTCGCTGTTCATCCCGATCGTCTACCGCTTCGGCCAGCTCGCGCAGGCGGGAATTCAGGCGAAGATCTCGCGCGAGGACGAGAACGAAGCCGACAAGTACGGCCTGATGCTGATGACGCGCGCCGGCTACGATCCGGACGCGATGCGCACGTTCATGGCGCACCTCGGCGCCGTGGAGACCGAGAGCAAGGACGTGCTCTCGAAATATCTCGCCGACCACCCCGGCACCGACAAGCGGCTCGCGAACCTGAACGGCGATCCCGAGCTCAACCCGCGCCTGCGCACCGACGACCAGCGCATCGCGCAGGCGACGCACGACTACGACACCGCGCGGTACAACTATGCTTCCCTGAAGTTCGCCGACGTGCTGAAGCGCCGCCCCGACGACGCGACCGCGCGCTTCGAGCTCGGCCAGTCACAGCTCGCGCTCGGCCAGGTGTCGAAGGCGGAGCAGAACCTTGCCGCCGCCGGCGACAAGATCTCGCCGCAGGCGAAAACGCTCGCGGACGTGCGCATCAAGGCGCTGCGCGACACCGAGCGGCGCTTGAACCTCCTGCACCCCGATCTCTCGCCGCTGCGCGCGCAGCTCGAGACGGCGCAATCGAACGAGACGCTCGCCTCGACCGCGATCGCCGCGCGCCGCCAACAAGGACTGGATCAGCTCAAGCTGCTGAAATCGCGCATCGAGAACATCGTCTACGGCATGCCCGACCTCTCGCGCGTCCAGCCGAAGAAGGACTCGCGGCTCGACACGCTGCTGCACAACATCAACACGATGAGCAAGTCGCTCGACACGGCGACGGGCAAAGCGTCGGAGACGATCGGCGGCGTCGGGTCGCTGGAGCGCAACAAGCAGGGCGGTCTGCTCAAAGAGAACGCCGACATCCTCGCCGAGATGCAGGCGCCGCTGAAGCTCGAGAACCCGCCGCCGCAAGCGCTCGCGACGTTCCCGTCCTATCCACGGATGCTCGCATCGATCGGCTCGGCGGACGCCGACATGGTCCGCGCCGTCGACGCGGCGCGCGCGTCGCTCGCGATCCTCGATGTCGGCCTCGGCGATCTGGACGCGTTCGTGAAGGAGCTGCGGCACGTCGGGCTCGACCAGTTCGGCGACATCAACGCGGTCGATTACAAGCGGCTGGAGCCGTTGGTGACGAAATCCGTCGACTCGCTGAACAAAGCCGCGGTCGGCGCGACGCAGGCGTCCCAGCTGTTCAACATGGCGCGCGCGCGGCAGCTCGAGACGCGGATCGACATGCTCGGCGTGCAAGAGTCGCCGGACCGGTACGCGACGTTCCAGCACGCGCTCGACGTGCGGTTCCACACGAAGGGCGTCGAGTACGGCGATCTCGCCCGCGAAGATCTGACCCCGGGGCAGGTCGCCGCCGCGGTCATCGTCGGGGCGGACACGAACGCTGCGGCGCCGGCCGTCCTCGCCGAGGCGAAGGCGTCCGGGAAGACCGTGATCGACCTGGCCAACGCGCGCGGCATGTACGCGCAGTCCCTCGAGATCTTCCTCGGACTGATCTACCTCGACTACACGGACGACCCCGACAAGGAGGCCCGCGGCCGGACGTAACCCGGCTTGCCCGGACGGGGTAGGAGGCTTCTGTGAACGCCTCGTCCGCCGCGGCCGTCTTCGAGCGCCTGCGCGGCTCGCTCAACGCGGGAGCGATCCATGCCGGAGCGCGCCGGCCGTTCAAGTTCTTCGTCTGCGGCGATCCGGCTCTGCTGGGCGAGCTGCGCGCGCTGCTCCTCGCGGGGCACGACGGCGACGCGATCCCGTTCGACGCGGCCGCCGCGTTCGAAACCCTCGACTTGCAGCGCACCGTCGACACGAGCGACGCCCGCGCCGTCATCTGTGTCGCGCGCGCGACCGACCGCGGCTCGATGGGCCTCGAGCGCCTCGCCGCGCTGCGGTTGCCGGTGCTCGTGCTCGTCGCCGACCCGGACGTGACGGCGCCGAGCGGTCCCGCGCAGGCGCCTCCCGCGGGCGGCGTCGAGGAGTACGTCGTCGACCGCATCGCGCTCGACGCGCTGCGCGGCCGCTTCCTGCCCCACTTGGTCGACTGCTGCAAGGGCATCGAGGTCGCCGTCGGACGCCGTCTGCCGATGCTGCGCGACACCGTCGCCGCCAAGCTGACACGCGACGCGGCGATGGCTGCGCTCAAGGTCGCGGGTGCGTCGGCGGTCGTCGACCATGTGCCGATCCTCGGCGTCGTCCTGGGTGCCTTCGCGTCGGGCGCCGACATGTTCGCGATCACCGGCATCCAGATGAACCTGATGCTGAACATCGGTGCGACCTACGGGCGCGATCCCGACCTCGGGCAGATGTGGGAGCTGCTGCCGATCGTCGGCGGCGGGTTCGGCTGGCGCGCTCTCGCGCGCGAGCTCTCCGGCTTCATCCCGGTCGGCGGCGTGTTCATCAAGGCGGCGATCGCGTACGCCGGCACGGTCGTCGTCGGGGAAGGCGTCTCGTTCTACTACCGCAACGGCCGCCAGATGGGCTCGCAGGACGCCGCGCGCGTGTACGACGACGCCAAGGAGTCCGCGATGACGTTCGCCCGCGACATGCTCTCGCGGTTCCGCACGAACGGCGGCCCGCCGAAGTAGCACGCGCTACCGGCCGGCCAAGAACTCCAGGAGCGACTCGTCGTCCAGGTTGTTGTAGCTCGCGCTCAGCGTCGGGCGCACGCGCGCGGCGATGCGCTTCGCCAGCGAGATGCGCGCCGCCGCGTCCAGTGTCGCGCGGCGCGAGAGGAAACGCTCGATCAGCACGCGGTCCGCTTCCGCGAGCCCGGTGCCGGTGCGGGCGGCGCGGCTCAGATACGCGTCGAGATCGGCAACCGTCTCCGCGCGGTCGCGCACGACGATCGTGCCGGCCGCGAAGTCGCCGAGGCGCTTGTTCTCGGCCGAGAGCAGCGTGCTGACCGCGGAGAACGTGTAGAAGCCGAGCAGCACCTCGACGACGCGGATCAGGTTGCGGATGACCGCGGCGCCCGGGTCGATCGGGAAGCCGCCGTCGCGCAGCACGCGCAGCCCCAGCGCGCGCTTCCCCGGCGTGCGGCCGGACCACCAGAATCTCGAACGCGATGAACCAGCCGAATAGGATCGCGAACAGGCCGATCACCGCGATCGCGATCGCCCACGCCGCGACGATCTTGTTCGCGAACGGCACGACCCGCATGAGCACCGGCAGCGCGAACCCGAGCGCGACGCCGAGTGCGAACAACAGCGCGGCCTGCGCCGCCATGTCGACCATGACGGCCAGAAACCGGCTGCCCAGCCCGGCAAGCTCGTAGCGTATCGCCACGGCCTCGCCGGTGCGAACCTCGACGCTGCGCTCCAGTTTTAAAGACGCTCCGCCCCGGGCGCCGCGCCCCCCACGCTTTGCGTGGGGTCCCCGGCCCGAGCTCGCAACGGGCGTTTCCGCCCGCCGGCATTCGGCTGCGCTCGCTCCGTCACCGTTGTCTTTGCGTGCCGGCACTGCGTTTGCCGGGCTCGTGCCGCCTCCATCACCATTGGTGCTAGTGTTCGCTTGATGCCGCGGCGAACTCTGCGCTCGTGCGAGAACGCCGCTTCGTTGCTGCACGCCGTGCGCGGTGGGACCGGCTTGCCGCGCTCACCGACCGCGCGGCGGCGCGGGGCGTGCGATCGCTCTCCGCCGAGGAGATCGACGAGCTCGTCCTGGCGTATCGCGCGGCGACCAGCGACCTTGCGATCGCGCGCACGCGCGGCGAGGACGACGTCATACTCGACCATCTCAACCGGCTGACGGCGCGCGCGCACTCGGTCGTGTACGTCGCGACGGCGCGCAGCGGCTGGAGCCGCTTCGCCGGCTTCGTGGTCCGCGACTTCCCGCGCGAGGTCCGACGCTCGTGGGCGGCGATCGCGTTCTGCGCGCTCGTGACGATCGCGTCGGCCGCGATCGCGTACGGGTCGGTCAGCTCCGATCCCGCGAACGTGCACGCGCTGCTGCCGTCGATGGAGCTGCCGCCGATCACGCGGCCGCTGCACGACTCCAACTTCGGCTTCGACCGCGCGTACTCGCCCGCGATGTCCTCGCTGATCATCACCAACAACGTCCAAGTTGCGGCCGAGGCGTTCGCGGGCGGGATCACGGGCGGGCTGCTGACCGCGTGGATCGTGCTGACGAACGGCTTGATGGTCGGCGCGCTCGCGGCGCTCTACGCGAAGGCGGGATTCGGCGCCGACTTCTGGGCGACGATCGCGCCGCACGGCGTCATCGAGCTCAGTGCGATCCAGATCGCCGGCGGCGCCGGCCTGGTGCTCGCGGGCGGGTTCCTCCGCCCCGGACGCGCGCGCCGCGTCGATGCGCTCGTCGTCGCGGCGCGGCGCGCCGGGACGCTCGTGCTCGGCGTCGCGATGCTGCTGTGCGTGGCGGGCACGATCGAAGGGTTCGTCTCGCCGCAGCGCTTGTCGATCCCGGTGCGCGACGCGATCGGCATCGCGACCGGCATCGCCCTGCTCGCGTACCTGCTCGGCGCCGGAGCGCGCGGGCGCGCGCTACAGCATCCCGCGCGTCTTGATGTCGACGTAGGCGTCGAGCAGCGCGACGGTGAGCTCCGCGGCGGGGACGTCGACGACGAGGACGCCGCGATCGCGTAGCGATGCGACGGCGCGCGCGCGCTCGTCGGCGAGCGTCGTCGCGACGGCCGCGCGGTACGCGTCCTCGGCCGCGCGCGGCGCCGCGCGCAGCGCGCGTGCGATCGCGGCGTCGTTCATCAGCACCACGAGCACGAGGTGCCGCACGGTCAACAGCCGCGCCGCGCCGAGCACCGCGCTCGACGCGATCGGGTCGAACAGATCCGTGAACAGGACGACGAGGCTGCGCCGCCGCAGCGTGCGCTCGATCTCGAGAAATGCGCGCTCGTAGTCCGCTTCCTCGAAGCGTGGCTCGAGGTCCGACAGCAGATCGGTCAGCTGCGCCGCGTGCGCCGGCCCGCTGCCCGGGCTCACGCGCCCCACCACCCTCGCCGCGAACGCGACGACGCCGACGCGGTCCGCCGCCAGGCGCGCGATCGCCGTGATCGCAAGGGCGGCGCTGACGGCGTAGTCGAGCTTGCGCCGGTCGCCCAGCCGCGGCGACATCAGACGTCCCGCATCGATCGCGACGACGATCTGCTGCGCGCGCTCGACCTCGTACTCGGCCACCATCGGCTTGCCGCGGCGCGCGGTGGCCTTCCAGTCGATCGCGCGAAACGAATCGTCGGGGCCGTACTCGCGCAGGCTCGCGAACTCGCCGCCGGCGCCGCGGCGGCGCAGACGACGCAGGCCGCTCTCGATCAGCTTCGTGCGCGCGACGATATCGCCGCTGCGGTCGAGCGCCGAGAGATCGGGCATCACGCGCACCGGCTCCGCCGCGGGAAACGCGCGCCGCAGCTCCACGATGCCCAGACCGGACTGAATGCGAGCATGATACGAGCGCAGCGCCGTGCGGCCGCGCTCGCGCGGCACGAAGCCGATCGACGCCGTCGCGCGCGAGCGCGGCGGAACCGCGACGCGCGCTTCGCCCGTGTCGATCGCGAGCCGCTCCGCCGGCGCCTCGACGATCGCGACGCGGCGTTCGCGCCCGCTGCGGTTCGTCACCTCGTAGACGAGCCGGTCACGGCGCGCGAGCGACATGCGCGGCGGAGCGGCGCGCACGATCTCGATGCGCCCGCGCAGCGCGAGGGCGTCGGCGGCGACGAGCGCCGCGAAGACGAGGAGCGCGATCGCCGACGCCGCCTGCCACGCGAGCGCGTGGGCGAGACCGTAGGCGAGCGCCGCGAGCACCAGCACCGCGGCAACGCCGCGCGGCGCGATGCGCGGCACTTATGTTTCCGGCGCGCGAACGGTCGCGAGCATGCGCACGACGACGTCGTCGGCCGTGGTTCCGTCGAGCTCCGCTTCCGGCCGGACGATCAGCCGGTGCGGAAGCACGAGCGGCGCGACGTCCTTCACATCGTCGGACGTCGCGAAGCTGCGGCCGTCGAGATATGCCGCCGCCTGCGCCGCGACGACGAGCGCCAGCGCGGCGCGCGGGCTCGCGCCGAGCGCGACGTCACCCGATGCGCGCGTCGCCGCGACGACGTCGTAGACATACCCCTGCAGCGATTCGGAGAGGTGCACGCGGCGCACGGCGCGTTGCGCGTCGAGGAGCGCGGGCCCGTCGGCGACCGCATCGACGCCGAGCGTGTCGAGCTCGCGCGCGTCGAAGCCCGCCGCGCCGCGCGCGATCAGCGCGCGCTCGTCCTGGGGCGAGGGGTAGCCGGTGCGCACGCGGACGAGAAAACGGTCGAGCTGCGCTTCCGGCAGCGGATACGTGCCCTCGAACTCGATCGGATTCTGCGTCGCGCATACGAGGAAGGGCGCCGGCAGGTCGTGCGTCGTGCCGTCGATCGTCACGCGCAACTCCTCCATCGCCTCGAGCAGCGCCGCTTGCGTCTTCGGCGGCGTGCGGTTGATCTCGTCCGCGAGCAGCACGTTGCAGAACACGGGACCCCTGCGCAGCGAGAACGTCGCGCTGCGCGCGTCGAACACGGTCGTGCCGACGACGTCGGACGGCATCAGGTCCGGCGTGAACTGAATGCGTCCGTACGCCATGCCGAGCAGCCGCGCGAGCACGCGGACCGTCAGCGTCTTCGCCGTGCCCGGGACACCTTCGATCAGCGCATGACCGCGCGCGAGCAGCCCGACGAGCAGCGCGAACGCCACGCGGTCGCCGCCCACGATGACGCGCGCCATGCCGGCGCGCAGCGCATCGGCGATCGCGGTCTCGGCGGGTTCCGGCGCGGACCCGGCCGTCACCGGACACTCCGTGCGCCGCGCCGCGCGGCCGGCGCGGCGGATCGTCGTCCTGCCATCCCCGGCTCGTTCTCGCGAACGGCTCGCGCTACTTGCGCGAACGCAACGAGCGCGGCGTCCGAGCCGACGGGCACCGCCTCCGCGTCCGCGACGCGCCGGGCCAGCGCGGCCGTCTCCGGCGTCCGGGGCGCGCGCTCGAGCGCGCGGTGCGCGGCCCGCGCGAGCGCGGCGCGGGCGTGCTCGCGGGCTCGCGCGCGCTCGTAGAGGGCGGCGACGGCGTCGACGAACTCGTCGGTGGCCGGTTCGCGCGGACCGCGCAGACGCACGGCCGGACCGAGCGGGAAGAGGCCGTACAGCAGCCACAGGAGGCCACCGAGCGCCGCGAGCCCGAGCGCGACCAGCTCCGGCGCGTCCAGCGCGCGATACCACGGCTTCGCCGCGATGTCGCCGCGGATCGCCTCGTCGAACGCGACCGGGCCGCCGCGCGGGCGCGCGATCAGATACGCCAGCCGTGCGTCGCCGGCACGCGCGATCGCGCGGTTCTCGAAGAGCGCCGCATCGGCGATGCCGACCACCTCGCCGCGTCCCGCGCGGTACCGTACGACGAGGGCCCCCGCGTCGTCACGCAGCAGCGTCTCGACGCGCGCACGCTTCACCGGAGCCAACCGCCATCGCCCGCGCTCCGCGAGACCGCCGACGAGCGCGGCCCAGGGACCGCGCAGCGGTCCGGCCGGCCGCGCGGCGCCACGCAGGAAGACGCGCTCGCCGTCGGCGTCGTGCCGGTCGACGGACGGCGTCAACCCGACGTCGACCATGCGGCCGCCGCGACGCACCCACGCGCGCAGCGCGTCGCGCTCCGCGGCGTTCCAGGCCGACGGCAGCGGAGCGTCGGGGAACGCCACGATCAACGTGTCGATCCCGCTCGCCGCGAGCGCGTCGTGGTGCGCGCGGAAGCGTTCGACGCGCACTCTCTCGCGCGCGAGCAGCCCGTACCACGCACGGTAGCCGCCGAAGCTGAAGTCGGTGCTCGCGTGCGTCGCGGCCTGCGGCGCCTCATCGCGATGGCCGAGCATCGACACGACGAGCAGCGCGATCACCGCGAGCGCGGCGACTAGGTGCTCGCGCCTCACGGCGCCGCGAGCATGCCGTCGTACGCGGCTCGCATGCGCGCGACGAGTGCGGCGTCGACGTCGCGCTCCGCGAACAGTGCGAGCACCGCATCGCGCGCGAGCCGGTCGAAGTCCGGATCCTGCACCGCGCGCCGCCATTCGCCGGGGCTGCGCGCCGCGTCATACCGCACGCGGCCACGCTCGTCGAGCGCGCGCAGCGCCGACGACCACAGCAGCACGGCGGCCTCACGGTATCGCCCGGCGGCGGCCGCGGCGCGCGCCGCGTCGAGCAGGGCGCGCGAGTCGCGTTCTGCGGCGAGCGTGGCGATCTGCGCCGAGCGCCGCGGCCGTCGTGCCGACCCTCGCCGCCGCACGAAGCGCACGATCGCGAACACGACCAGGATCGCGATGGCGATCAGCACGACGATGCCGATCGCGTTCGCGATCGTTCGGCCGCCGGCGACGTGGCGGAGCGGCTGCATCACCCAATCCCAGAAGCGTCGCAGCGCCTCGGCGGCGTAGTCGAGCCACGTCTTCTCGCCCGGGCGTTGCGCGGCGGCGCGAAATCGCGGATCGGCGAGCACGCCGCGGACCACGTCGCGCGGATCGCCCTGCGGCCACGACGGCACGGCGCTCTTCAGGACGACAGCGTCCCCTGCAGCACGAGGTCGTATCCCTCGCGGCGCACGCGCGTGTCGACCGCGAACACGATCACGAACGTCGCGACGACGCCCTCGAGCAGCACGCTTCCGGCACCGAAGATCGCGTAGTACAGCAGCGAGACGTGCGTAAGCGCCGTCACGAGCGCGGCCAGCGCGACGAGCGGGATCGAGCCCGCCTGGCTGAGCGCGAACAGCACGAGGCCGCCGGCGAGCATGCGGCGCTTCATCCCGGTCCCGAAGGCCCGGCGGAAGGCGATGCCGATCGCTTCGACGGGGTTTGCGGTTTCCGTCAGCACCGCGACGGACGCGAGCTCGAACGTCATGTAGAAGATCGAACCGGCGACGGCGAGGACGGAGACGACCGCGAGCCCGCCCACGACGCCGGCGACGACCGCTGCGGTCACCTGCACCGCCGCCAGCAGCGCGACCGCGAGGACGAGCACCAGATATACGACGACGACGGGGACCATCACGAACGCCCCGAGCACCATGAACGCGAGAACGACGACCAGCAGCGGCATGCAGCGGCGCACTGCGAAGCGGTACGCATCGGCGAGCGTCGCCCGCGTCCCAGCATATGCAGCCGCCACCACGTACACGAGCGCGCACCACATGACGAGCCGCAGCACGCCCGTCAGCAGCACGACGACCAACGCGCCGGCGCCCGTGCCGGTGCTTTGCCGCGACATCGCCTCGGCGGCGCGGCGCGTCGCGGCGGGATCGCCGGCGGCGGAGATCATTTGCGCCAAGCCGGTGAACACGCTCGCGGAATCGGGATAGAGCAGCGCGGTGATCGCCATGATCGGCACGATTCCGACGGCGATCACGGCAGCGATCAAGGCGAATCGTCGAACGAACAGCGTGATCGCGCGATCGAGGATCTCGCCCGCCCCGAGCGGGCGCAGCTCGGTGTTCTGCACGCCGCGCAAGCGTTCGCGCGGGAAACCCCGAATCCCGGGAGGGTGGAGGCGGGAACGGTCGCGGCGATCTGGCGCTTTCCGGTGAAGAGTCTGCGCGCGGAGCCGCTCCAGCGGGCGCGCGTGCTCGACGACGGGATCGAGGGCGACCGCACGGCGGCGCTCGTCGTCGAGACGCCGGCGCACGCGCGCGCGGGGAAGACGTTCCGCGGCAAGGAGTCGCGTTTCTTGCACCTCACGTCCGACCCGGAGACGGCCGCCTCGTACGCCGCCGACGCCAAGGCGGCGGTCACGCTGAGCCGCACGCAGCCGCGCTGGTTCGACGCACGGCCCGTCTCGGTGCTGTTCGATCTCTGGGTCCGCGACGTCGAGGCGCTCGTCGGCGAGCGGCTCGACCCGCTGCGCTGGCGCCCGAACCTCTTCGTGCACGCCGCGCCCGGCTTCGCGCTCCGCGAAATGGACCTGATCGGCGCGACGCTCCGCGTTGGAACGAGCGTGCTGCGCGTGCTCGAGCCCACCCGGCGCTGCGTCACGACGACGTGGGACGTCGCCACGGGCGACCCGCTGCCGGAGGTGCTCTCAGCCGTCGCTCGCAGGCGCGACGAGGTCGTCGGCGTCTACTGCGAGGTCGTGGCGCCCGGCGAGGTCCGCGTCCGCGACGCGCTGGATCTCGAGGTATCGACCAACGCCCAGACGGAGCCTCGGGCGGCGCGCAGCTGATCGCGCGCACCGCGGTCACAGCGCGCGGCGGCCTTCGATCGCGCGCGCCAGCGTGTTCTCGTCGGCGTAGTCGAGGTCGCCGCCGATCGGCAAACCGTACGCGAGCCGCGTGACGCGCACGCCGCTCGGCGCGAGCAGCCGCGAAAGATAGAGGGCCGTCGCCTCACCTTCGGCGTTCGGGTTCGTCGCGACGACGATCTCGCCGGGAGCCTCGACCGCGACGCGTTCGATGAGCTCCCGCACGCGCAACTGCGAAGGGCCGATGCCGTCCATCGGCGAGATCAGGCCGCCGAGCACGTGGTACCGCCCGTCATACGCCGACGTGCGCTCGATCGCGAACACGTCCTTCGGCTCGGCGACGACGCAGAGCAGCGCGGCGTTGCGCCGCACGTCGGCGCACACCACGCACGGGTCGTCCTCCGTGATCGACCAGCACCGCGAGCACAGCTGCACGCGGTCCTTGAGCGCGACGATCGCGCCGGCGAGCGCGTCCGCGTCGGAACGCGGACGGTTCAGCAGGTGGAACACGAGCCGCGCCGCGGTCTTCGGTCCGATCGTCGGAAGCTTGCTGAACTCGTTGATCAGCGCTTGAACGGGCCCGGCAAGTACCTTCACATTCCCGGGATCTTGAGCCCGCCGGTGACCGATGCCATGCGCTTCGACGCGAACTCCTCGGCCTTCGCGCGGGCGTCGTTGAACGCCGCGACGATGACGTCTTCCAGCGTCTCGACGTCGTCGGGATCGACGACGCCGGAATCGAGCGCGACCTTCGTAACGCGGAAGTCGCCCGTCATCGTGATCTTCACCGCGCCGCCCGCGGCCGCGCCTTCGACCGTCGCGCTTTGGATCTCGTCCTGCGCTTTGGCCATCTCTTGCTGCATCTTGCGCAGCTGGTTCATCATCTGGGGGTTCACGGGGTCCTCGTCGCGGCGTGCGGTTCGTCAGCGCGCCGGCAGCGTGCGCAGCGCGTAGTCCAGCAATTCGCCGGGATCGTCGCCGGGCTCTTCGACGCCGTCAGTCCCGGCCGAAGCGTCGGCCGGGGGCGCCGGTCCGCCGACGACGCGCACCTCGAGCGGCTCGCCCGTGACGTCGGCGATCGCCTTCTTCAGCGTCGGCAGCTCGCGCTTGACGACCTCGGCCATCGGCGGGATCGGAACGCGCAGCACGACGCAGCCGCCGGCAAGCGCGTCGACGGCCGCCCGGCTCAGCGGCGCCGTCAGCGAAGGCTTTGCCTCTTCCGCGCGCGTGCGAATGCTCTGCCACAGCGTCCGAAGCTTCTGCAGGGACAGCGGCACGCTCGGCGGCGCGCCCTTCGACGAGCTCAGGGTGACGTCGGCTTCGGCGCGCGACGCGCCCTTCGACGAGCTCGGGGCGACATCGGCTTCGGCGCGCGGCGGCGGCGGTTCGGCGGGCCGCGGGAACGCCGCTTCCTCGACCGGTCGTGTGCCGGCCTCGAGCGCGGTGACGCGGGCGGCGAGCGCGTCGAGCGAGGCGTCTTCGCCCTGGAGCACGAGGCGCAGCACCGCGCTCTCGAGCTCCAGCCGCGCGTTGCCCGAGGTGCGCGCCGAGCCGAGCGCGTCGGAGAGCAGGCGGAGCGCGCGGACCAGACGCACCTGCGGCGTCGCCGCGGCGCGTTCGCGCGCGGACGCGGCGTCGTCCTCGGCGAGGTCGCGCGCGAGCAGCTCGGGGTTGACGCGCGCGACGAGCAGATGGCGCAGCTCCGCGACGGTGCTCCGGATGAGCCCCGTCATGTCGGCGCCCGCGTCCGACGCCTCGTCGATGATTCGCAGCGCGCCGGCGCCGTCGCCGTCGAGCGCGGCGTCCCGCAGCGCGCGCGCGAACGAGCGGCCGGTCTGGCCGAACGCGGCGTCGACCGTGCCGGCGTCGACCGCCGGTGCCGAGCTCGTCGCACCATTCGCGAACGCCGCTACCTGCTCGAGCATCGTGAGCGCGTCGCGCAGCCCGCCGTCGGCACGGTACGCGATCGCGCCGAGCGCGCCGTCCTCGATCGCGATGCCCTCCGCGCTCGCGATCTCGCGCATGCGCGCGATCATCGTCGGGATCGCGATCCGGCGGAACGCATAGCGCTGGCAGCGCGAGAGGATCGTCGGCGGGAGCGATTCCGGCGCCGTCGTCGCGAGCACGAACACGGCCCATTCCGGCGGCTCCTCGAGCGTCTTGAGGAAAGCGTTCGCGCCTTCTTTCGTGAGCATGTGCGCTTCATCGATGATGTAGACTTTGCTGCGCATCACGGACGGCGCGAACTTGACGGCGTCGCGCAGCGCGCGGATCTCGTCGATCCCGCGGTTCGAGGCGGCATCGATCTCGAGCACGTCGAGCGCCGTTCCTTCGATGATCGCGACGCAGTTGTCACACGTGTTGTCCGGCGTCGAGGTCGGCCCGTTGACGCACTCGATGCAGCGAGCGAGTATCTTCGCGGCCGACGTCTTGCCCGAGCCGCGCGGTCCGGAGAAGAGGTACGCGTGCGCGAGACGGCCCGTGTCCAACGCCGTCGTCAGCGTCTTGACCACCGCGTCCTGGCCGACCAGGTCGGCGAACGTGCGGGGCCGCCAGGTGCGGTAGAGCGACACGCCCGGAAGATTCGGTTCGCCTCGGGCGTGTCATTCCGGCCGGCAACCGGGCGGCCCGGCGCCACGTTTGATGAAGAGGGGCCGAGGGTACCTCGAAGTCACCGGCTATCTACGGCCGCCACGCCTGCTTTCCAAGCAGGGCGTTGCCTGTCGTCTCACGGTCGGACGGGCCCGAAGAGGAGCGATGCAAACGACAGCCGACCTGCATGATGCGCTGCGGGAGAAGTTCGGATACGACCGGTTCAACCCGGGGCAGGAAGAGGTCATCAACCGCATCCTGCACGGTGAGGACACGCTGGCCATCCTGGCGACGGGCGCCGGCAAATCGCTGTGCTACCAGCTGCCGGCGCTGCTGATGGAGGGGACGACGATCGTCGTCTCGCCGCTGATCGCGCTGATGAAAGATCAGCTGGACATGCTGTCCGAGCGGGGCGTCACGGCGACCGCCGCGCTGAACTCCACGCTGTCGGAAGATCAGGAGCTCGCGGCCATGGCGCGCATCGCGTCGGGCCAGCTGAAGATCGTGTTCGTCACGCCGGAGAAGCTCGAAGACGATGCGTTCGTGTCGATCCTGCAAGAGCTCGAAATCCCGCTGTTCGTCGTCGACGAAGCGCACTGCATCTCGCAGTGGGGCCACGACTTCCGGCCTGCGTATCTCAATCTCGGCAAGGTGATCCGGCAGCTCCGCAATCCCACGGTGCTCGCGCTGACCGCGACGGCGACGCCGGCGGTGCGCGAGGACATTCTCGTCCAGCTCGGCATCCCGAACGTCAAGCCGATCGTCAAGGGATTCGATCGCCCAAACCTGGTCTACGGCGTGCGCCGCGCGGACAGCGAAGCCGGAAAGCTCAAGATTCTCAAGGACCTCTTCGAGCGAGGCGAGCTCGAAGGAACCGGCATCGTGTACACCGCGACGATCAAGAACGCGCTGGAAGTGCAGAAGTACCTGCACGACGAGATCGGCCTGCCGGCCGCCGTGTACCACTCGAAGCTGCAGAAGCACGACCGCACCGCGGTGCACGAGCTGTTCATGCAGGAAGCGATTCGCGCCGTCGTCGCGACGAATGCGTTCGGTCTCGGCATCGACAAGCCGAACATTCGCTTCGTCGTGCACTACGATCTGCCGGGTTCGGTCGAGGCGTACACGCAGGAAGCGGGACGGGCCGGCCGCGACGGCGATCCCTCGAAGTGCATCCTCGTCTATCGCATGAGCGATACGCGCGTGCAGAACTACTTCCTGACCGGTAAGTACCCGGACGTCGAGGAAGTGCAGAAGGTGTTCGGCACGCTCGAGATCTTCGGCGAGCAGGAAGGCGGCGTGAGCCTGACCGACCTGCGCAAGATCACGCAGCTGCCGCTCACGAAGCTGAAAGTCATCCTCGCGCTGCTCAAGAAGAGCGGCTTCATCGAGAACGGCATGCGCAGCAAATACGTGCTGACGGAGGCGGCCCGCGAACAGCGCGAGATGGTGCTGAACCTCGCGAACTACGAGACGAAGAAGAAGTACGACCAGTCGAAGCTCGCGATGATGCTCCAGTACGCGGAGACGACGGGCTGTCGGCGGCGCTTCATTCTCAATTATTTCGGCGAGGACTACGACGCCGAGGACTGCGGCGCGTGCGACAACTGCCTGCAAGGGCACCGCGTCCGCACGTCCTCGGGATACCGCATAACGGACATCGTGTATCATGCGAAGTTCGGACAAGGCACGGTCGAGCGCGCCGAGAAGGACCTCGTCACCGTGCTGTTTCCGAACGTCGGCTACAAGACGCTGTTGGCGTCGGCCGTGTCGCGCGAACCAGCCGCACAGAAGATCGCGTAATTCCCAGTTCCCTCTCCGATGAGGAGCCGCTTGCGACGCGTCCTCGCGCCGTTCTCTAGCCTCGCGTTCGTCTGCGCCGCCGCTCTGGCCGCGACGGCGCAAGTCAATCCGCCGGCTCCGCCGCCCGCCGGTCCGCTGAACCCGCCGGCCGCGACCGCGTCGCCGCAGGCGTCCGCGTCGCCGAACGGCGCACCGGGCAGCGTGAGCCCGAGCCCGGCAGCGAGCGAGTCGCCCGCGCCGTTCGCGACGCCGACGCCGCCTCCGATCCTGGTCGAGCCGCCGCAGGTGAGCGTCGAGCCCGGCAAGACGGCATCGGCGCGGATCAACAGCGCGCTCGGTGCCGTATCGGCATCGGTCGCCAACGCGGCGGTCGCGACGGCGGTCGTCGATCAGGCGCAGCGCGTGCTGTTCGTCACCGGCGTCGCGGTCGGGACCACGACCGTGACGGTCACCGACACGCGCGGTGTGACGCGCGACGTTCCGGTGCGCGTCGCGTACGCGGCGGGTACGCCGGCCGACCAAACGACGGTGCGCGTCACGGGCAACCCGTCGACGATGGACTTCTTGCGCGAGGCGGTCGCGAGGGCGGTCGAAGACGCGGCGACGCTGCGGCCGGGCGCGTCGGTGAACGTCGCACCGGAGAGCGTCCCCGTGCGACGCGACCTGCCTCTCGACGACCGCACCGAGCTCGACGTCCCGGTACAGATCGCCGGCACCGGCTATCTGCCGGTCAACGGCGTGACGCACGTGGTGCTCGAGAACACCGCGCTGCCGCCGATTCAGCCCGCGCGGCTGTTGGTGAGCGACTATCCCGAGCGTCTCACCGCGAACGGCGTTCTGTTCACCGCGCGCCTCGAGCGCGCGCAGGCGCAGCGTTTTCTGTACTATCACTACAACCCGGGAAACGAACCGGCGCGCCGCATCCTGCTCGAGGCGCACAACGCGTCGGCGGCGCCCGCGACCGTGCAGATGATCGACGGCAGCGCCGGTCCCGGTCCGAACGAGATGGAGGTCGGCCACCTCTCCACCAAACGCTTTTTGGTGCACGAGGCGCGCAACGAAGGCCGCGTCATCGCGATACCGCCGGGCGGCACGATCGATCTCGTCGACCACCCGCTGCCGCCGCAGTCCGTCGTCAGCGCGATCCTGCAGCTGCGCCTCGTCAACGGCGACCCGATCGACCTCGCGCTCGTCGCGCAGGACGCGTCCGCGCCGCTCGACCAGTCCGTCGACACCGCGCAGCTGCTCGCGGGCGGCGTGCCGCACGCGCGCGGGGTCTATCCCGTGCCGACCTTCTTCTTCGACCGCGTCTACGACGTCGACGGCGACGATCTCGACATCGCCATCGGCCAGCTGCCGCTGCCGAACCTGCGCCAAGGCGAGGCGCTCAGCGGCGACTACGGCGTCGAGCAATCGGCGACCGTCGTGATCCAGAACGCGACCCGCGCTCCGCGCGCGGTCGCCCTGTACGTGAACCCGCGCGGCGGCCGTGCGACGGGAACGTTCCTCATCAACGGCGTCGTCGTGCAGGCGCACGCCCTGCCCGCGTTCTCGCGGTACAAGATCTGGCAGGAACGCATCAACGCCGGCACGTTCCGGCGCATCCGTGTCGTGACGATGCCCGAAGGCGGATCGTCGTATCCGCTGCGCCTGACGTTCGCGCCGGATGACGGCTCCGTGCCGCCGGGCGCGCCGGGATCACCGATCTACTGAGCCCGCTCGCGTGCCCCTCGTCACGCTGAGCTCGTCGAAAGGCGCTCAGCGCGCGGACACGCGCTCGTAGACTTCGACGATCGCGCGCGCGGCGGTGCTCCATGCGAAGCGGCGTATCGCCGCCGCGCGGCCCGAGCGCGCGCCGGCTTCGGCCGCGTCGCGCGACGCGAGCAGCGCCCGAAGCGCGTCGACCCAGCCCGCGACATCGTCCGGATCGACCAGCGGCACCGCGCCGCCGGCGACCTCGATCAGCGAGGACGACCGCGCGGCGATCGCCGGCACGCCCGCACAGAGCGCCTCGGCGAGCGCGTAGCCGAACCCTTCGTAGCACGAGGGGATCGGCGCGCAGGCCGCGCGCGCGTAGAGGTCGTCGAGCTCGGCCTGCGTGACGTAGCCGCGCAGCTCGAGGCGGTCCGCGACGTGCAGCTCGCTCGCGCGCGCCCGTACGTCGTTTGCATACGGCGTGAACGGACCGGCCGACACGATGCGCAGCGCCGGCAGCGACGGCAGCGCCTCGACCAGGACGAGCAAATTCTTGCGCGCTTCGACGGTGCCGGTCACGAGCGCGAACGGCTCGGCGTCGGGGCGGCGCTCGATCCGCGCGAAGCGCTCGTCGACCCCGGGGTACAGGACGTCGACCGTCGCGTTCGCGTCGATCAGATCGCGGTACTCGCTCGCGGTGAAGTGCGAGTCCGCAATGACCGCCGCGGCGGTGCGGTACGCGCGCGCCTGCAGCGCCCCGAAGTACGCGCGCGCGTAGCCGCGCGTGTGGCCCTGCACGCGGTGCCAGGCGAGGTCGTGCACGGTGACGATCGACGGCAGCGTGCACACGAACGGCATCGTGCCGGACGCCGCGTGCAGCAGCGTCGCGCCGCTCCGCGCGGCCCGCAGCGGGAGCAGGACCTGATCCCACAGCACGCGCCGGTCGAAGCGCCAGGGGTCGAGCGCCGGCGCACGCAGCTCGCGCAGGTCGACGCCCGCGCCGCGCAGCGCGCGCGCGAGATCGCGCTCGTAGGCGCCGACGCCCGTTGCCGTGCCGACGGCGAGCTGCGTGTCGAGCGCGACGATCACGCGCCGCAGCGACGCAGCGGCGGACCGACGAGCGGATCGTCGACCGGATCGCGCACGGCTTGCGCGGCGTTCGCGCGCAGCGCGCGCGCCCGCGCGACGTTCGCGCGCGCCGACGCGCAGTCACCGCGTGCGGCCGCGGTCCACGCGAGGCCGGCGAACGCGTCCGCGCTGTCGGGAACCACCTCCGCGGCGTGCGCGTAATAGCGCTGCGCCGCCGCGACGCCGCCGTTCGCGAGCGACTGGTACGCCGCGGCGAGGAGATACGTCTCCTCGTTGGGAGCCAGCTGCAGCGCGCGTTCGTACGCGTCTTCGGCGGAGCGCCAGAGCGCGGCACGATGCGCCGGATCGCGATAGCCCGCAGCCGCACGCAGCTCGCCGAGCCGCCACGACGCTTGCCCCGTCACCTCGGATGCGTCGCGTTCGCCGCGCAGCGCGACGACGAGCGCCTCTTGATCCGACAGCGCACGCGCCGGATCGGAGGCGGCGAGCGCGTCGATGAGCGCTTGCGCGCGCACGACGTCGCCCGCGCGAACGTACTCCGCCACCGCGGCCGCACGATCGCCGTGCGCCTGCGCGATGCGTCCGCGCAGATCCGCGCCCTCCGCATCATCCGGCAACGCCGACACGATACGCGCCGCCGTCGCAAGGTCGCCGTCGTGCAGCGCCGCGGCCGCCTGCGCGCGCGCCCCGCCGAGCAAGGGCCGCAGCAGCGCGGGCGACCACTGGTGCAGCATCGCGGGCAACGAGAAGGGCGCCGCGAGATCCCCGTACGCCGCCGACGACGCAAGCTGCACGCCGCCCAACACGACAACCACCAAACACGCGACGAGCATCGCCGCCCAACGCCGCATGCGATCCCCTACCACAAGACCCGCAAGCGCCCTCCGCCCTTCGACGAGCTCAGGATGACAGGATTGCGATGAGCGCGCCATGCTGCGCTGGATGGTGCCTGGGTCGCGGGAGCGGCACGCTGCCTCGGCGGACCGTGTGAGCCTCGCGGGCGCAGGATGCGCAAGAGCAGGCGAAGACAGAGCGAGCCCCGCGCAGGAAGCGCGGGGCTCGCGTGTCCGCCGAGGCAGCGTGCCGCTCCCGCGACCCCGCCACCAGGGTCAGAACCGGATGGAGAAGTTCAAATCCTCCCGGTTCTGGTTGAAGTTGAACGTCGGGAGCACGTTGTCGGTGTACTTCTGGTTCCTGAAGAGCGCCGAGATCGAGCTCGTGGTCTTCGGGATGTTGTACGTGAGCGTACCCTGGTACTGGATCTTCGTCTGGGCGATGTTCTGTCCCGCCGTCGTACCGTACGAGCCGTGGAACGCCTGCGCGTCGTAGCCGAGACCCAGCGCAAGGTCACGCGTGAGCGGCACCGTCGCGGCCAGATCGACCGTGTTGTGGTACTCGTCGACGTAGTTCGGATAGAAGAGCACCGGCGTCGCACCCGTCAGCAGATACGCGTTGAGTGCCGCACCGGACGCGGCGTCCGGCCCGCCGGTCGCCGGGTTGAACGGAACGTACGCGTACGCGGTGCGATCGTTGCGCGCGAGGTGCTCGATCGAGTCGCTGAAGTTGAACGCGACCTTCTGTCCGAAGATCGGCGCCGAGAACTGCACGCCGCCTTCGAGCTTGTCGAACTTCAGCTTCGTCCCGCTCGCGAAGCCCGGGCCGTAGCTCATCTGACCGAGCGCGTTCGGAACCATCTCGGCGAGGTGCTGCGCCAGGAGCCGTCCGCTGACCGCCGTGTCGCCGATGTGGAACGGCACCGTGAAGTTGCCGGTCCAGCCCTGCGAGTTGGGTGCGTATGCGCTGAAGAACTGCGGGCCGCTCGCCACGAACGGGTTGAACACCGGATAGATGTACGTCAAGCCCGCGTTCGTGCGCGTCGACGTACCGGTCGCCGAGTCGAACGTCTGGTTGATCGCGAGGTTGTTCGCGAAGCCGTAGAACTGCGGGAAGAAGTTGCCGCGCCACCACTGGAACGTCGACGGTGCGGGACCGAAGTAGCGCAGCGGCGCGCCGTCCAGGAAGTTCGGTCCGACGGCCTGGTACTGAATCGTCGCCGTCGCCTGGTTGAGGTTGAGGCGCAGGCCGATGACGGCGGCGCTGTCCGTCACGGCGGGCGTGTTGTAGAAGTCCGGCGTGAACTTGCTGACCGCGCCTTCGCCGAAGAGGATCGGGTGCTGCGCGCCGCCCTTGCCCATGCGGATGAAGGCGAGCGGGAACTGCGCGTCGAGCCCAAAGACGGTGTCGCTGACGACGCCGTAACCGTTGCCGGCGGCGTTCCCGTTCGGTGCCGACTGGAAGAACGCCGTGCCTTCCGAGTTCGTGACGTCGGCGAAGTCGAAGATGCGGCTCACCGACAGACCGATCTCCGCGCCCGGCAGACCTTTGATCTTCTGGTTGAGGCGCGCGTTGAAGTGATAGCGCTGGTACTGGTCGTTGTTGTTGTACGTCAACCCGACGTACGTGATCTGCACCGTCGTCCCGGCCGGGAGCGGCACCGTGAAGACGACCTGGTTCGTCGCCTGGATGAAGTACCAGGCGTTGGCCGCGACCGGGCAGGCGCCGCCGCTCGGCGTGACGGCGGCGTTCGAGCACCCGATGCCGTTGACCGCGGAGACGTACACCGTGCCCGGTACCGCCGTGCGCGTCAAGTAGACGGACGCGATCGGGCCCGCGTTCGCGACGTACGTATCGGTGTGCTGCGAGCCGGCCGGTGACCCCGGAGCGCCGGGCTGAATCATGCTCGCCTGCGGACGGTCGACGATGAAGAAGTAGTTGTTGTTCGCGAACTCACCGCTGGGGTCGGCGACGTTCGTGAGCGTGTTGATCATCGACTGGTCGAGGCGCGTCCACGAGAACTGGAACTCCGTGAGCCCGCCGAGGATGCCGCCGATCTCGAAGCCCTTCTCGTACGGCTGCACCGGGTTCTCGTAGCCCGGGCCCTGCTGCGTCGCGTCGGGCGCGCGGTAGGTCAGGCCGATGCGCGACGATTTCAGGTTGTCGAGCTGGCCGTCGCGGAAGTACACGTTGGTGAACGCGCCCGCTTTCGCGAGGTTCACGACGACGTCGGGCTGGATCGAGTACTTCGCGTTGGGCGTGAACTCGCCGCCGTACTCGTAGTTGATGATGTGGATCGGCAGCGAGACCGTGAGGTTCTCGTTGATCGTGTACGTGAAGTTGAGCTTGTCGTCGAAGCGGATCAGGTTCCCCGCACCGGCCTGCTCGAGGGGACTGTTGTTCGCCGGCGACGTGAGGAACACGTTGACGAACGGGTCTATCGCGCCGTGCGCGATCGTCTGCGGCACGCCGTAGCGCTGGCGGAACGAGTTGTTGTCGAGGATCGCACCGTGGAACTGGATCGACTGCGCGAACTTCGTGCGCTTGTCGAGCGCGTCGAGCGCGTCTTCGAGGTTCGTGACGCGAACGCCGAGTGAGTCGAGCTCGTCCTTGAGCGCGTCGATGAGCTTCTGCAGCTTGTCGAGATCCGCTTTGGAGGCGTATCCCGCGCCGTTCGCCTGGAGCTTCGCGATGACGCGTGCGACCAGCACGGCCATCTCGTAGCGCGTAAGAGGACGATCGCCCTTGAACTTGCCGTCGGGATAACCCTCGACTAAGCCGTCAGCCGCCAGCGACTGGATCGCTTGATACGCCCAGTGGTTCGCCGGAACGTCCGAGAACGGCGTAGCGGAGGCGCCCTGACCCAACGTCAGCAACGAGCCGAGGCTCAAGCCCGACGCGAGGACGAGGGTAGCGAGACGCTTCATCGTGTCCTCCGAGAGTGGTGGGACCCGCATTCCCCGGGGGCGCCTCGCCGCTCGGAACCGCTCGACTCGGGTGACCGTGTTTCCCCGTCGATCCGGCGCCAAGAACCCGCCCGGGTTCTGCAACCATGGCGGGCACGACGGCGACGCGCCCGTTACGGAACGCATGCCAACGTCGCTATACCGAAGCGAGCGTGTGGACTCCTCCCCTCGTTACGAGGCCGCGAGGTACCGTTCGGCGATCAGGACGGCCGCATAATCGTCGATCGGCCGATCCGGCAGCAACATTCCCCGGGGGACGATGCGCCGCCAGCCGCGCGGCGGATGGTCGTCGAAAAACCGCGCGCGCGCGAGAAGGGTCGTCTCGCGCTCGTCGACCAGAGCGACCTCGAGCCCGAGCTCTCGCGCGATCGCCGCGACGTGCTCGGCGTTCGTGCCGCGTCCGATCGCGGCGATGGCGGCGGGCGTCGCCGCGAGCAGCTCGCGCAGCCGCTGCGCCAGCGCGTCCACGGGCACGATGCCGAGCGTCACGGGCCGGGTTCCGAGGCCCCTCACCAGCGCGTAGCCGCACTTTCGCGTCCCTGGGTCGAGGCCCAGCACCGTCATTGCGGCACCAGCGCGAAGTCGAGCAGCACGCCGCCCGAGTGCGGGTAGAGGTCGAGGCTCGACTTCGCCACGATCCGGTAGCGGCCGCGCAGCCGGCCGACCTGCGAGAGCACGTCCTGCGCCTGCGGCCCGTTGATCGCGACGTTGGCGGAATAGGACGCCGGCATCCCGCGGCGCCGCACCTCCGCGCTCGCCTCGCCCGTGAGCACCTGCAACACCTGCAGGTTCAGCGCCGCGCCGCCCTGCACGTCGACCGACGCGAGCGAGTCGCCGGCCGCCGCGATCCGCCGGTCCACGTAGTGCGCGAACGCGAACGAGATCACATCGCCGCGGAACAGGTTCTGCGCCACGACCGGCAGCAGCAGCACGGGCGTGTCCGCCGGCATCGTCGCGATGTCCGAACGGATCGTGCCCAGCTCGGCGCGCAGGCCCGACTGGACGGACGGATCGCCGGCGACCTTCGGGTAGGGTTTCAGCCCGTACGGCGCACGCGCGAACTGCCGGTTCGCCTGCGCCACCGTCTGGTTGAAGATCGTCGCGAGCTCCGGGAGAAGGCGCGAATCCGGCTGCGACGGCTCGATCGTCGCGGCATTCGCAATCGGCAGCCCGATCGGCAGCACGACGGCGGTCTGTCGCGTCGTCTCCAGCTGCCGCTGCGCCGCGAGCGCCTGCGCCTGCAGGTCGTTGATGCGCGCGTTGATCTGGCCCAGGCGAAAGAAAGCCGTGCGCACCTGCGCCGACGCGACGAGCGCGATCACGGTGACCGAGACCGCGATCAGCATCCCGGTCGCGACCGCGACGATCGTCGATGTGTACTTCGGGCGCAGGCCGAACATCGTCAGCCGCTTCCGGCCGACCTGATGCCCGACGCGATCGCCGATGTACGCGATGCCGCCCGCCACGATCGCGATGAGCAGGACGAGCGCGATGCCCGTCAACACGCGCGCGCCACCGTCACACGCGCGACGCGCGGCGCAGCAGCGACGCGCCGATCACGGTGAACAGCACGTTCGGGGCCCATGCCGCCGGGCCGGCCAGCCACGTCGCGGCGCCGCCGATCGTGAGGCAGATCGTCGAGATCACGTAGTACACGAACACGATCGCGACCGCGAGCCCGAATCCAAGCCCCGTGCCCGCGCCGCGCACGGGGCGCAACCCGAACGGCACGGCGATCAGCGTGAACACGAACGCGGCGAACGGCCGCGCGAGCTTCGCCGCGTATGTCGCCGTGAACAGCTTCTGCTGCTGCGGCCCGAGGCGGCCGGAGTCGAGCCGCTCCTTGATCTCGCCGCGCGAGAGATCTTCGGGGTTCGTGATGTTCAGCGACTGCTTCGCGATCTGGTTCGGACGCTCGCCGATGTCGACGACGAGGTGCGGCGCCATCTGCGTCGTGACGCCGCCGTCCGGCGAGAAATGGTACGTCGTCGAGTTTGCGAAGGTCCACGTCGGCGGGTCGTACCGCGCGCGGTCGGCGACGATGAAGTCCTGCGGCTTGCCCTGCGCGTCGTAGCGGATCACGGTCACGTCGAGCAGCGTCTGCGTGGGTACGTCGAGCCCACCCGCGATCGTCACCTGCTTTCCGCCGCCGGGAAGCGCGGTCACCGCCTGCAGGTTCGACACGCCGGCCGATGCGTGCTCGATCGCCTGCTGCCGCACGTACGCCGCCTTGTCGTTGGCGAACGGCACGAACAGCTCTTGGACCAGCAGCGCGACCAGCGACACGACGACGCCGACGATCAGCAGCGGCGCGACGACACGCGAGAGCGAGATGCCGCCGGCCTTCATCGCCGTCACCTCGCTTTCGCCGGAGAGGCGCTGCATCGCGAGCAGCGTGCCGAGCAGCATCGCCATCGGGATGACGAGCAGCAGATACGCGGGCATCCCCCAGAGGAAGTACTCGACGGCGGCCCACAGCGGCGCGTGCTCTTCGCGAGACGAGCCGGCCGATCGCGAGGATCTGCGTCGCGACGAAGATCAGCGTGAACGCGGACAGACCGAAGAGGAACGGTCCCCACAGCTCGCCGACGAGATAGCGATCGAGGATCGTCGGGCGCCACGACGGCACGCGCGGCAGCATCGAGCCCGTCGCCGAGCGCTCGATCACAGCCGGAAGCTTTCGCCGAGGTAGAAGCGGCGCGCGACCGGCGAGTCGAGCACGTCCTGCGCGGTGCCGCTGACCTCGATGCGCCCGTCGTTGAGGATGTACGCGCGGTCGACGATCGCCAGCGTTTCGCGCACTTGGTGATCGGTGATCAGCACGCCGAGCCCGCGATCGCGCAGCTGCCGGATCATCGACTGGATGTCGGCGACCGCGATCGGGTCGATGCCCGTGAACGGTTCATCGAGCAGCAGGAACGCCGGCTCCGTCGCGATCGCGCGCGCGATCTCGACGCGGCGTCGCTCGCCGCCGGAGAGCGAGTCGCCGCGCGCATCGACGAACTGCGCGAGGCCGAACTCCGCGAGCAGCTCGGGCAGGCGGCGCTCGCGCTCCGCGCTCGGCACGCCGTTCATCTCCCAGATCAGGCGCAGGTTGTCGCCGACGGAGAGCTTGCGGAAGATCGAGTTCTCCTGCGCGAGGTAGCCGATGCCGGCGCGCGCGCGCTCGTGCATCGGCGCGCCGGTGATCTCGCGCGCGACGCCGCCGCGCTCGAGCACGACGGTGCCGCCGTCCGGCCGAATGAGCCCGACGACCATGTAGAACGTCGTCGTCTTCCCCGCGCCGTTCGGGCCGAGCAGTCCGACGACTTCGCCGCGGTGGACCTCCGCGGTGACGCCGTTGACGACGGTCCGCTGGCCGTAGCGCTTCACGAGGTCGCGCATCGCGATGCGGTCGCCGTCGTTCACGGACGGCCTCCCGTCACGACGACTTCCTGCAGGCGCGTGTCGCCGTCCAGGTGCTGACCCGCGAGATGCATGCCGTCGCGCGACGCCAGCTCGACGTGCCCTTCGCCGTGAAAATGCTCGGTGTTGCCGCTGTATGTCAGGCGTGTCGCAGGTCAGGACGCTGCCCGTGCTCGTATGGGCGTGCACGCCTCCCGTCATCAGCACGGTCTTGTCCCGCTCGATCAGATGCGCCTTCGGCGCGTCCGCGATCGTCGCGACGCCGCTGCGGTCGACGAACGTCACATGAGGCTGCTCGAGGACGCCGGTGCCCTCGTTCGTCCCGGCGCTCTGCACGTTGGTCGACAGCGCCCGGATCGTGTAGAGCTTGCGGCCGCGGAGCGTTTGCACGATCGTGACGTACTCGCCGCCGGCGCCGTGCGTTTCGATGCGGATCGGCACGGCGGTGCCGGTCGGCGACGGAGAGGCCGGCGACGGCGGAGCGGACGTCGCCGTGGACGGCGGCTCGCGGTGCCCGCACGCCGCGAGCGCTGCGAGCAGGACCGCGGCCGGCACGAGCACCGCCGGCCTAGGGATAGGCATCGGTGCGTACTACGCCGAGCGCAAGCGGCACGACCTGGAGCCCGAGCGCGAAGAGAATCACGATCGTGTTGATCGTGCTGTCGGCCACGAGCGCCAGCAGGCCGGCCGTGAGACCGAATGCCAGCGCACGCTCGGCCGCCGAGCCGGAGCGCCGCGCGCTGCGCACGACGACCCGGAGCATCACCACGAACGAGGCGACCAGCGTCACGACCGCGACGATACCGCCCTCGGCTGCAAATGCGATCGGAAGCGAGTGCGGGTCGAACGCCACCGCGGTCCGGTCGCCCGGCGCGGCGGGCGGCCGGAGCTCGTCGTACACGTGCGGGAACGCCAGCGGGCCGACTCCGAGGAGCGGAAACCGCTCGAAGGTCGTGATGCCGGTCTGCCACGCGACCGTCCGCGCCTCGGTGTCGCGCGGGTTGTGGTATCGCGAGCCGAGAGCCGCGTTCAGCAGCACTCCGGCGAGCGCGATGCCGACCGCGACGGCGAGCAGCCCGCGCGCGCGGGCCAGGACCGCGTACGCGGCGACGCCGCCGACGGCGCACAGCAGGCCGAACCGCGAGAACGTCGCGGCGAGCGCGATCGCGAGAACGATCGCGGTAACGGTGGCGAGCCGATCGCGTCCACGGCTGACCGCCGCGAGCGGAACGGCGACGGCGAGGCCGATCAGGGTGTAGCCGGCCAGCTCGTTCGGATTCAGGAACGTCCCGACGGCGCGCCCGTTGTCGTACGCGTACAATGCGGCGGGCCGGTGCGTGAGCTGCATCGCCAGGGCCAGCACGCACGCCGCCAGCGCCGACCACAGCAACGTCCGCACGAACAGCCGGAGGGACGCGGCGTCGGCCGCGCGCGCCACGACGAGCCCCGCGCCCCCGATGCCGGTCACGAGCAGGCCGAGCCCGATGCCGAGCGGCGGGTCGAAGCCCGGCAGCGCCGCGACGATCGTCGCGATGCCGGGGGCCAGGAACGCCGCCGTCATCGCGTCGCGCCGTGCGACACGTACCGCGGCCGGGACGACGGCCGCGAGCGCCGCGAGGGCGAGGACCCCGACCAGCACCGCGAGCGCGTGCGGGATCACGGCCGGGATCGGCGGACGCTCGGGATCGAGCGCGACGAGCGTCCCGTACAACGGCACGATCGCGTACAGGACGGCGAGCGCGACCGTCGGCGAGCCTCATGCCGCGCCCGCGAGCGCGACGATCGCGTGCGCGATCGCGCGCGCGCCGCCGGGGCCGCCCATGCGCTCGCGCCCGACGGCACCCATGCGCGCGCGGCGCGGCGGATCGGCGAGCAGCGATGCGACCGCCTCCGCGGCGGCTGCCGGATCGCCGGGCACGACGAGCAGCGCGTCGCCGAGAAGCCCGACTTGACGCTTGCGGTACCACGCATCGCGCGGCGCGCCGTGCAGCTCGAGCGCGACGACCGGGACGCCTTCCGCGGCGGCGGCCTCGTTCGCGGTGCCGCTCTGTCCGATCGCGATCGTCGCGTCGCGCAGCAACGGTCCGAGCGGTCCCGTCCACGCGCGCAGCGCGCCGCGCTCGGTCGCCGGGGCGAACGCCCGCGCGTCGAAGTTCGGCGCGATGGACAGCACGGCGTCGGCGGCGACGCCGCGCGCGCGCAGCGCGGCGACGACGTCCCCGATGCGGACCGCGTCCGCGTACGCGCGCTCGCGCGAACCCGGCAGCAGCGCAAGGCGCGCACCCTCGCGCCACTCGACGCGTCCGTCGCCGGCGAGCAGATCGACGATCACGTTGCCGGGCGCCTCGGCCGGCACGCCGTGCGCCCGCAGCGCGCGCGCGGTCGCCGCGTCGCGCACGAAGATGCGGCTCGCACGCCGCAGGATCGCGCGCTCGCCCGGCCCGTACGGTGCGACGTAAACGCTCTTCGCCGTGCCGACGTACGCGAGCGGCGCCCGCGCGATCGACGCCAGCGCGCACGCGTACGCATCGCCGACGGCGACGACCGCCGCATAGCGCCGCTCGCGCCGCGCCGTGCGCAAGAACGCGAGCTGGCGCGCGAGCAGCGACAGAAATCCGGCCCGCAGATCGCGCACGAACGCACGCACGTTCGCCATCGCGACCAGCCCGCCGGACGGCATCGCGCGCTGCGGCCCGACGTCCGCGAACGCCGCCGATCCGAACCCGGCGCCGACGAGCGCGAAGTGATCCGTGCGCACGTCGCCGAGCGCGCGCACGTCCTCCGCGATGCGCGCGGCAATCGCCGCCTCGCCGTGCCCGTTCGATACGAAGAGCACTGCCTTGGCGGCCATCGCTTCCGCAGCCCCCCCGCGATTCGCGCCGCCTCCGCAGCCGGCACGACGCGACCTCACGTCAGCGGCTCCAGCGCGAAGTCGGTGATGTGCGCGCGCCCCGTGCCGTCCTTCGCGAGCTCCGTGCGCGACGCGAAGGCGCCGTACGGTCCCGCGTGCACGATGGGCACGCCGTGCGCCGTCTCCGGCGCGTGCAGCGTGTCGTGGCTGTGCCCGCCGAGGATCAGTTCGATGCGCGGCACGCGCTCCGCGAGCACGCGGTCGCGGTGCAGCCCGAGGTGCGAAAGCGCGATCAGCGTCGTGCCGGGCGGCGTTTCGTCCGCGATGCGCTGCGCGACGGCGATCGGGTCGAGAAAGCGCCAGCCGAAGACCCGCTCCCACCACGACCCCTCGGGATACTGCACGACGAGCAGCCCGAAGAACCGCAGCCTCCACGGTACGGCCTGTCCTGAGCTCGTCGACGGGCGCTGGAGCACGACGTCGCGGACGAACGGCAGCGCGCGGCCGCGCGTGTCGATCAGGTTCGCGCACGTCAGCGGGTGCCGCATCCGCGCGGCACGCGCGGCGACGGCGCCGAAGACGTAGTGGAACTCGCGATTTCCCATCGCCTGCACGTCGACGTGCGCGGCGTCGAGCTCGGCGACGATGGGCTCGTCGCGGTAATACATCGTCTGCGAGCCGCGCAGCGAGTCGCCGCAGTCGGCGTACACGCCGGGACGGCGCGCGCGCAGCGCGGCGATCGGCTCCGCGACGTGACGGTGATCGTGAAGATCGCTGGTGTGATAGATGCGCATGGAGTCTACCGGCGCTCCGTGCCAGGCTCCGCGCGTCCCACGCCTGGGGCGCCGGCCCCCCCGACGGCGCGCGCGACGACACTCTCTTCGGCGGCGGAAAGGACCCAGTCGGCATTGCGCTGCAGCGCGTCCGGCGGGCCGAGCGCGGCACGCAGCCGCGCGTAGCCCTCGCGCTGGCCGTCCGGACACGCGAGGAGCGCGAGCACCGCGGCGGCGAGCGCTTCCGGGCTCGCGGCGTCCTGCACGAGCTCCGGCACCAGCGGCTCGTCGAGCACGAGGTTCGGCAGCGTGATGTACGCGCGGCGGTAGATGCGCCGTGCGATCCGCATCTGCGCTTCGGTCAGCACGTAGAGCGCGACCGCCGGCGTCTCGAGCAGCGCCGCCTCGAGCACCGCCGTCCCGGACGCGATCGCGGCCGCGTCCGCGTCGCGCAGCGCGCCGCGCGCATCGCGCACGATCTCGAGCGCGAGCGGGGAGCGCAGCGTGAGCGCGTGCTCGGCGTAGCGCTGCGCGTCGTCGCTCGCCGCGACGAGCACCGCGCGCGCGTTCGGCCGCACCCGCCGGACGCGCTCGAACGCATCGAGCAAGCGCGGTGTGTGACGCGCGATCTCGCCCGCCCGGCTCCCGGGCAGCAGCGCGACGACGCCGCCGTCCCCCGGCGGCGGCGGCCGCGTCGCGCGCGGAGCGATCGTCGACACCAGCGGATGGCCGACGTACCCGACGGGCAGGCGCAGCGAGCGATAGAACCGCGCCTGATGCGCGAAGAGCGTCAGCGCGTCCGCGACGCGCGCGACGGCGCGCGCGCGTTTCGCGCTGTCGAGCCACGCCGACGGCGGCGCATAGTACACGACGGGGCCGCGATAGCCGAGCCGCCGCAGCAGGTGCGCCAGGCGCACGTTGAACGCGCCGAAATCGACCAGCACGAGCAGGTCGGGCGGATCGCGCCGCAGCGCCAGCGCGAGGCGCACGCCGGCCGGCGCGACGCGCGGCAGCATGCGCAGCGCCTCGAAGATCCCGAGCGTGCTCCAGCCGCGCGTGCGCTGTACGATGCGCACGCCGGCGTTCCGCAACCGCTCGTCGCCGAGACCGTCGGCGACGATCGGCATCCGGATCCGCATCGCGCCGAGCAGGTCGGCGGCGAGAATCTCGCCCGACGGCTCCCCGGTCGAGAAGAAGACGCGCACGGGACGCGCGCCTACTTCGAGAATCCCGCGGGCGGACTCGGCCTCCAGGAACGCCAGCAGCGTGCGCCCCGCGTCGGTCCCGACCGTTTCGCGCAGCGATGCGATCGCTCGCGACATCGTGTTGTCCGAGCGGTAGAGCGTCGTGTACGCGCCCTTGAGCTCGTTGATCGTCTCGCGCGGAAAGCCCGCGCGGCGCAAGCCGATCAGGTTCGGACCGAGCACCTCGGGCGGAGTGCCGTCGGCCAGGAAGTACGGCGGAAGGTCTCGCGGCACTTTCGCGTACCCGCCGACGAACGCGTACGTGCCGATGCGCACGAACTGGTGCACGCCGGCCATCGCGCCGATCGTCGCGTGATCGTCGACGACGACGTGTCCCGCGAGCTGCGCGAGGTTCGACATCGTCACGTCGTTGCCGATGCGGCAGTTGTGCGCGACGTGTCCGTACGCGAGGATCAGGCAGTCGTCGCCGACGGACGTGACGCCGCCGGCATCCGCCGTGCCGCGGTGGATGGAAACGTACTCGCGGATCACCGTGCGCGCGCCGATCGTCGTGAACGCGATCTCGCCCTCTTCCGCTTTGCGGTCCTGCGAGGGCGCCCCGATCGTGGCGAACGGATGGACCATCGTGTCGTCGCCGATCGTCGTGCGGCCGGTCACGACGACGTGCCCGAGCAGCGTCGCGCGCGCGCCGACCGTGACGTGCTCTCCGACGATGCAGTACGGGCCGATGTCGGCGGCTTTGTTGATGTTCGCGTTGGGGTGGACGATGGCGCTCGAATGGATCACAGATGCAGCACCGTCGCGTCGTTCGCGAACGCCGACGGATCGACCGAGATCGAGAACGTGAGCTCCGCCGTGACGACGGGGCGTCCGTCGACGGTCGCGCTCACCGCGACCCAGCCGATGTTCATCTTGTGCTTCATGACGCGCGCTTCCATGTCGAGCCGGTCGCCGGGCACGACGGGGCGCCGGAACTTCGCCTTGTCGATCGCGGCGAGGTACGGCACCTTGCGCGCCATGTCGCCGGGCTCGAGAATCGCCGTGCCGCCGAGCTGCGCGAGCGCCTCGATCATGTAGACGCCCGGAAACAGCGGGTTACCCGGAAAGTGCCCGTTGAACATCGGCTCGTTCGCGGTGATGTTCTTGTAGCCGCGCGCGCGCACCATCGGCTCGAGCTCCGTGATGCGGTCGATCAGCAGCATCGGGTACCGGTGCGGCAAGATCCGCATGATCTCGCGCACGTCGAGCGCCGGCACGGAGCTGAGCGCTACGGATCGGCCGCGACGCGGCCGATCGTGACGGCGTCGTCGCTCGGTGACGAACCCACGAGCTCGCGCAGCGCGGTGCAGTGCAGCTTGTGACCGCTCTTGACCGCGATCACCTCGCACTGCGGGTATGCGCCGAGCAGCGCGAAGTCGCCGACCAGGTCGAGGATCTTGTGCCGCGCGGGCTCGTCCGGCGCGCGCAGCGGGCTCAGCGGCCCGTCGGGGCCGAACACGACGGCGTTCTCGAGCGTTCCGCCCTGCGCGAGGCCGCGCTTGATCAGCGATTCGACCTCGTGCAGAAACCCGAACGTGCGATTCGGCGCGACGTCGCGCCGGTAGGCGTCGGGGGAGATCTCCGCCTCGACGTACTGCGTGCCGACCGGTGCCGGGTAGTCGACGGTCATGCGCACGCGGAACGACGAAGCCGGCGCGATGACGAGCAATTTGTCGCCGTCGCGGAACACCATCGGCCGCGTCGCGACCCACCGCACGCGCGCTTCGGGCTGCGTCGTCAGGCCGGCCGCGGCGATCGCGTCGGCGAACACCTTGGCGCTGCCGTCCTCGACCGGGATCTCGGGGCCGTCGACCTCGATGAGCGCGTTGTCGACGCCGCACCCGAGCAGCGCGGAGAGCAGGTGCTCGACCGTCGAGACGCGGTGCTCGCCGCTGCCGAGGACGGTCGCGCGCACGGTCTCGACGACGTAATCCGCGCGCGCGGGGAACTCGACCGCGCCGTTCAGGCGAAACGACAAGCCCGCTCCCGGCGCCGCCGGCCGGACGCGAACGCGAGCGGGCGCGCCGGTGTGGAGGCCGGCGCCCTCGAAGGCGATTGCATCCCGTAACGTCGTCTGATACTGCACGGTGCTCAGCCGGGCTCGCGCTTTTCAAGCGCATCGACCCGAGCAAACAGCTTCGGCAAACGGCGGAGGTACGCCTGGAGTCGCACGTGGTCGCGGTGGTTCTGTGCGGGCTGTCCCGTCACGAACGCATCGTCGGGAACGTCGCCCCACACGTGCGAGGCGCCGCCGATCGTGACGCGGTTCCCGATCGTCGTATGGCCCGGGAACAGCGCCGACCCTGCGATGCGGTTGTAGTCGCCGATCGTCGTCGTGCCCGCCATCCCCGCGAACGCCGCGATCGCGTTGTGACGTCCGATGCGCGCGTTGTGCCCGATCTGACAGAGGTTGTCGATCTTCGTGCCCTCGCCGATCGACGTCACACCGGTCTGCGCGCGGTCGATGCACGTGTTCGCACCGATCTCGACGTCGTCGCCGAGCGTGACGATGCCGACCTGCGGGATCTTCACCAGGCAGCCGTCGAGGAACGCCCACCCGAAACCGTCGCTGCCGATGACCGCACCGGCTTGCAGCACGACGCGCTCGCCGGCGGCGCAGCGGTCCGCGAGGTAGGCGCGCGGGTGGAACAGACAATCGGCGCCCGCGCTCGCGTCCGCGCCGACCACGACGCCCGCGTGCAGCACCGTGCGATCGCCGACGCGCGCACGCGGGCCGATGCTGACCTGCGGCCCGATCCACACCGCTTCGCCGATCCACGCCGTCGGGTCGACGGCGGCGGTCGGATGCGTGAACGGGCCGCGCGGCCGCGCGGGCTCGAGCGACGCGAGCAGCGCCGCGAGCGCGACCCGCGCCGATGCGACGACGATCAGCGGCTTCGACGGCGCCTCGGCCTCGGCGAGCAGCGAGTCCTCGGTCAGCACGGCGGCCGCGCGCGACGCGAGCGCGGCGCGCAGATAGCGTGCGTCGACCGCGAACGTCAGCGTGCCGGGATCCGCATCGTCGACGGCGGCGATCCGTTCGATCTGCGTCTCCGCATCGCCGACGACGCGTCCGCCGGCGATCCCGGCGAGATCGCCGAGCGTCCCGAGTGGGTTCACCTACGGTGAGCCTTTCGCGTTCGCGCTGCGCGCGATCCGCCGACCGGCGCACGGATCACGGCGTGGGGCTCGGCTTCTCCTCGATCTTGAGGATTTTCTCGACGTCGGGCGTGATGTCGACGCCGCCGTAGCCGACGAACTGCCGCGTGAAGACGTACGTCAAGTGCTTCTGCACGGCGACCTGCTTCGCGGCGTCCGTCACGTCGCCCGTGAGCTCGGCCTGCGCGTGTGTGAAGCGCTGCTGCAGCTGCGCCCGCGCATGCGACTTGTCGCGCGCCGAGCGGTTCGAGTGCTCGATCGTCTGCGCGTCCGCGGCCAGCTGGTTCTGGTAGTTCTGGAACTTCGGCCAGTTCGCTGCGACGCGCTGCACATCGACGATCCCGATCGAGCTCTGCGTGCCGCCGCCGCATGCGCACAGCGAGGCGAGAAGCGTGGTGACGAGAACGGCGCGCGCGCCGGAAGACATGCTCATTGGTGGAGGCTTTCGATGTCCTTGAGGGCATCCGGCGTGAGATCGACCCCGCCGGCTGGGGCCACGACGTTGGTGAGGACGACGGAGATGCCGCGCTGCTGCGCGATGACCCTCACCTCGCGGTCGATCTGCGCGGTGATCTGCGTGTAGAGATCGTCGCGCTTCTGCCGCAACGATGCGATCTGCGCCTGCGCGCCGTGCGCCGAACCGGTCTCGATGCCGTGCAGCTCGGCGTACCGCCGCGAGAGGTCCGCACGCGTCTTCTCGAAGCCGGCGATCGTGGTCTTGGCATCGTCGCGGAAGCGCTTCTGGTAATCGTTGTGGAGCTGCTCGATGCGCGCCCGCAGCGCGGGCGGCAGATTCGGGTTCACCTGCTGCTGCGGCTTCCCGTCGATCGTCATCGTCTGGATCACCGGCCCCGGCGCGGGCGCCGTCGCCTGCTTCGCGAGCGCGGCTTGGCGCGCCGACAGCGTCCCGATCGAGCGCTTCTGGATCGCCGCGACCTGCGCGCTCAGATCGTGGCGGACTTGCTCGTGCAGCTGCGTCTGGAGCGCCGCGAGCGTCTGCTGGTCGCGGTTGCGCTGCGCGGCGAGCTCGTCCGCTTCCTTGCGGTCGAGCGCCGTCAGCTGCTTCTGGGCGTCCTCCCGCGCGGTGTCGTCGAGCGCGAGCGACGACAGCTTCGTGCGCAGCGCGAGCCGCTGCGCCGAGTCGTCGTTCGCGAGCTTGAGGGACAGCGCCGACTCCTTGGACTGCAGCTCGTCGGCCTTCGCGCGGTACGTACGGTCGGCGCGGTCGCCGAGCGCCTTCTGCGCCGCGGCGGCCTGCGCCTGATCCTGCAGCGCGAGGTTCTTGCGCAGCGATTCGAAGTCGCGCTGCGCCTGCACCGAGACGCTGCTGCGCTGCGCCTGCGCCGTAGCGTTGACGTTCCCGGCGATCGACGCCGCGCTCGGCCCCGTTTGGCCGGCGCCGCGCAGCGCGGCGGTGATCGCCTGGCTCTCCTGCTGCTGGTATTGCTGCTGCTTGGCGTCCAGCAGCTTCGTCGTGCGATCCGCGGCGTCGTGCAGCTCCTGCTGCAATGCGCGCTCGCGCTGCGCGACGGTCCGATCGGGACGCACGGCCTGCGGCGCGGTCGCCGAGAGGTCGAACGACTCGATGCTGCGGTCGTACCGCGCGAGCTGCTCGTAGAGCGGGTGTTTCTGCACGAGCTCTTCCATGCGCACGTACCCGACGGCGCCCGAGCCGGCGGTCGACGCGGCCGACGTGTGCGCGTGCGAGCAGCCCGCCGCCGCGACGAACGCGAGCACGGCCGCCGCGCGCATCATTTCAGCTTGTCGGTCACGTCTTTGGTGATGTCCATTCCACCGAAGACGACGTTGCCGCGGTCGACGACCAGGATCAAGCCCTTGCCCTTCGCGACGTCGGCGATCACGCCGCGCGTCTGGTCGACGACGGGCTTGAGCAGCTGCGTCTGCTTGTCGTCGAGCGCCTTGCGGTAATCGCGATAGATTCCATCGCGATCGGCGTCGGTCTTCGCGGCGCGGAGCCGCTCGCCCGTCGCCTTGTCCTGATCCTGCCGGAACTTGTTGAACTCGTCCGTCGCGGCCTTGACCTTCGGCGTCGCGTCGATCGTCGCTTGATCGACGTAGCCGACGCGCGACGGCCCGGGCGTCGACTGCGGTGGAACCGGATCGCCGATCCCGGTCAGCAGGTCGCGCACGTTGCCGGTGATGTCGACGCCCCCGAACACGACGATGCGCTTGTCGACGACGACCGTCAAATTCTTCGACGACGCGACCGACGCGATCGCGGCTTGCGCCTTGCCGAACAGGGGCGCGAACAGCTGGCGCTGCTTGTCGGCCATGCGGCCCTGGAACTCCGCGGCGAGCTTCTGCTGCTGCGCCTGCGACGCTTTGCGCGCGCGCGCGATGTATTGCTTCTGCAGGTTGGCGCCGTACTCGGTCAGCGACCTGTTCGCCGCCTGGAACTGCGGCAGCGCCGCGAGGGCGGCTTGATCGAGCGAGCCGATGTCGGTGACGTCGGTCGCGCCGATCGCCGGCGTTGCGAGAACCGCGGCGATCAATGCGAATGCGAGCGCGGCGGTGCGGCGCCGCGTGAAGCGAGTGCTCATGGCTAGAAGCTCTGTCCGATTCCGAACGACGTGTGCGTGCCTTGGCTCCCCTTTGCGAAATCCAGCCGGATCGTGCGCAGCCCGAGCTGCGGAACGTCGAAGCGCAAGCCGACGCCCACGTCGCCGTGGAACGTATAGCGGTTGAGGTCGTAGATCGTGGTCGTCATGCCGGACGCGTCGGTCGTCACCGAGGTGCCGCCGCGAATGCGCGTACCGCCGTCCTCCGCGAACCCGACGACCGCGAACTTGCGGTCGGCCGTGAGCGGGACGCGCAGCTCCATCTGTCCGAGCAGGATGTCCGTGCCGTAGAACGGGTCGGAGTACCCGCGCAGATCCTGGTCGGAGAAGATGAACAGCCGGTTGGTCGGGAGCGCGCCGGTCGACATGCCGGCGCGCCCGTGGAGGCCGAACGTGGCATTGCGCATCACGGGGAAGAACTTCGCCACATCGAGCGTCACGAGCGTGTAGTTGAAGTCGGACTTGATCGCGTGCGAGCTGATCTCGTCGCTGAGGCTGAAGCTCACGCCGCGGCGCGGGTTGAAGATGTCGTCGCGCGTGTCCGCGCGAAAACCGACGACGACGCTGTGCAACGCGTACGGGCGCGTCGAGTCGAGCTGCGCCAGCGACGGGGCCGTGACGCCGACCGCGGCGCTCGGGCTGTTCGGATCGACGAACCCCGACAGCGTCGTGTTCGCACCGTTGACGGTGAACAGGTTCTGCGCCGTCGGGAAGGCGTAGCCCGCCGGCAGGTCCGCGGACGCCGCGACGCTCTGCAGATTCAGGCCGCCGGTCACCGTGAAGATGTCGTTCAGCCGCCGGCCGAGGGTGGCGGAGACGCCCGTCGAGCGCGACTTGTACGTCGCGGCGACGCCGTTCACGACCGAGTAGTTCGTCGGATCTTCCGGCACGATCGTGACGGTCTGCACGCCGCTCGTCTGGCACGTCGCACTGCTCGACGCGACGCCGGTGCTGACGGCACCCTGCGCGCACGCGGAGTAGACGGGATAGTAATTGGTCTCGGTCTGTGTGAACAGCGTGACGCCGAGGCTGTACTTCTGCGACTTCTCGGTCTTGCCGACATACGGGATCGTGAACGAGAGCTGCGCGTCGGCTACGCGCGAGCCGCGCTCGAGGCGGACCGACGCGCCGTTGCCGGTGCCGTTGATGTTGTTTTCCTGGTACGAGAGCGTGCCGGTCAGGCCGGTGCCCGTGATGCCGCCGGAGTAGCCGGCGCCGACCGTGGCGGTGCCGGTGCGCTGCTCCTTGACTTGCCAGTTGATCGTCACCAGCGCGGGACGCTTGGGGTCGGGCCCGGGCTTGCCCTGGAAGTCGATCTTCTCGAAGAAGCCAAGGTTGTTCAGCCGGTCGTAGTCACGGCGCAGCGCGCTGTCCGTGACGAGCATGCCCGGCCGCAGGCGCAGCTCGCGGCGGATCACGTCGTCGTGCGTCTTCGTGTTGCCGGTGATCTCGACGGCGCCGACGCGCAGTGCGCTGACCGTGTAGCGCACGTCCGCCGTGCCGGCTTTCTGATCGACCGTCGTCGGGTCGACGCCCGCCTCGACGTCGCCGATCTTCAGGTCGTACTTCTCGTAGAGCGCCTTGAGCGCGTCGTAGTCCTTGTCGCGCTGCGCCTCGGAGTAGGGGCTGCCCGGCTTCGTGACCAGCGCGCCCGTGATCAGCGACGGCGGCAGCACCGGATCGGCGTCCGGCGGCATCGTGATGATGATGTGCCGGACGATCAGCCCTTCCTGAAGGCGCAGCGTCAGCACGCCGGCGGGCGAGATGTTCACGTCGACGACGTGCGAGGGCAGCTGTCCGCCGAAGCCGATCTTGTCGTAGTAGCTGTTGATCTTCAGAACGTCTTGCTGGTACGTCTTGATGTTGAAGACCTGACCCGGAGCAGTGTCCATCAGCGCCAGCAGCGTATCGGCCGAGACCGCTTTGTTGCCGTCGAACCGGATCGACGTGACGACGGGGTTCTCGATGACGCGGAACGTGATGGCGACGCCGTCCGGCCGCTGCTTCACGATCGGCGGCGCCTGATCGGCGAAGAAGCCGAGATCCGCGATCGCCCGCGAGATCCTGCTGCACGACCGCCGGGTCGAACGGGTCGCCGACCTTCGTGCGCACCACCGCCAGGATGCGGTCCGTGGGGATGTGCGTGTTCCCCGTGACCGACACCGAGACGATCGGCGGAGCATTCGCGGCGGGGGCGGCGTACGCGGGCGGCATCGTCAGGGCGAGCAATGCGAGCACGGCGAGCGCGACTCGCGGCGCGCGGCGAAACCGTTGGAGCAAGCGGAAGACGTCCTTCGTCGAGATGTGGGACCCGGGCGCCCGCGCCGTGGGCGACCGCCGGGTTGCTGATACGGGCGTAACGCGAGACCGGCGGTTCGCGTTCCAGGCACCTGGGTACGACGCGCCGTTCATGTTGCCTTTAGGGCCGCCCTACGAGGCAGCACCATTCATGGATACTTGCGGACGATCGAGAACGTGAAGCCTTGGCGGTTGGACAACGGCTGGATGCCCTTGAGCGTCTCCGCGCCGAGGATTCCCTCGTTGGGGTTGGTGCTCGTCGTGACCGCCGGCAGGCCGTTCTGCGTGAAGTAGCTGAACTGCACCGACGTCGTGGCGTCCGGCCGCGCGGTGAACCCGACCGATGTGCGCACCCACTGCGAGAACGTCTGGCCGACGGTCGCGTACACGTCGCGCTTCCCGAGCTGCTTGAGCGCGTTGTAGCCGACGCCGCCGCCGTAGTCGACGGTCATCTCGAAGTCGGTCAGGCCGAAGCGCCCGGTGAACACGCGCTCGATCGGCGCGAGGAACCGCTGCGTGAGCTGGCCGTTCAGCACCGAGAACGCCTCTTCGTTGAAGTTGATGATGCCGGTCTGGTACGGCGTGACGCCGGGCGGCAGCAGCGCGTTCGACTCGCCCGGCGCGCCGCGCAGCGTCGTGCCGTTCTGCTGCTGGCCGAAGTTGACCGCGCCGAACACCGACGCGTCGAGCAGCAGCCCGACGATCTGCTCCTGCGAATACGGCGGGTTCGACGAGTACGAGATGCCCGATCCGGTGCCGGCCGCGAGCTCGTCGGCCGGTCCGTCGACGCTCACCGTGATGTCGGCGCTGCCGACCGGGTTGCGCGTCGGATCCGGATCCGGATTGGTCACGTGCGCGTACGCGCGCAGGCGGATGTACGGCAGCAGGCCGTTCTGCGGCTCGAACGTGACCGCGGCTTGCTGCACGCGAAACGTGCGGTTGTACGTCGAGAACACGCCGCCCGGCGTCGCCGTCAGCACGCCGGCGAGCTTCGGTGAGGCGAGCGACCCGGTGAGGTCGAGCGTCCCCGACGTGCCGATGTCGATGTACGGTGAGGACGCGCGCACGCGCACGTTCTTTCCGGCGTGCGCGACGAGGTCGAACGCGAGATTGAGCGGAGGACCGCCCGCGCCGCCGGACGCGCCGGCGGCGCTCGCGCTGCGGTAGATCGAAAGGATCGGAATCGTCGCGTTCGTCACGTTGAGCTCGCCCGACAGCGTCGGCACCGTGCCGCCGTCCCGCAGCCGCAGCGCGCCGTCGAAGGTGCCGGTGCCGTACTGCGGTGAGTCGATGCGTGCGCCATGCGCCGTCAGCGCCACGGCGTACGTCCCCGCATGCGCTTCCGCGAACGGCAGGTCAAGACGGCCGCTGCCCTCGACGCTGCCGCTGCCGACGTTCGCGTGCAGCGCCTGCAGCGCGACGCTCGTGCCCGCGAAGTCGAGGCGCGCGTTCGCGTTCGCGATCGGCGCGCGGTCGAGCGCGGAGACGTACGACCCGCCCGCGAGGGTGAGCCGGCCGGCGACGCGCGGCGCGCGCACCGTGCCCTCCACCGCGAGCCGGCCGTCGACGGTGCCGCCGAGCTTCGTCTGCGGACCGGGGAAGAACGGCGCGAACGGCGCGAGGTCGAGGTGCTGCGCGGCGAGCGTGAACGAGAGCGGGGCGTCGGGCGGAACCCCGAGCGGGCGCAGCCCGACCGGCAGCCGGCCGGTGACGAGCATGCCGCCTTTCGCGAACGTCGCCTCCGCGTCTTGAACGACGAGCGTCTTGCCGTCGTAGTGCACGCTGCCGAGCACGCGCGGGATCGCCAGCGACGCGTACCGCGCGCCGGTCATGTCGAATCCGAGCGTGGCCTGCGGGTGCGCGAACGAGCCCGTGATGCGCGCGTCGGCCTGCAGGGCGCCCGCGACGTCGTAGTGCGGGCCCTTGGGCAGCATCGTCGCCAGCGCTTTCGTCACGTCCGGCGTCTGCACGTCGACCGAGAGCGCGAGCGGATCGGCGGTCGAGAACCCGAACGAGCCCGCCGCGTCGAGCCGTGCGAAGTCCGTCGTCAGGTGCGTGCCGGCGAGCGTCACGCGCGCGCCGTCGGACCGCGCGTGCGCGACCGCCGACGTCACCTTGTAACCGAACATCGATCCGTTCACGACCGACGCGTCGCCCGCGACGGCGAGCCGCGGCCACTGCCCGGCGATCGTGCCGCTCGCGTCGACCTGGCCGAGGATCGGTGCCGTGACGCCGAACGGCGGAAGCCACGTGGCGAGATCGACGTTCTCGGCGCGCGCGCGCACGCGGTACGCCGCGCGCTCGAACGCACGCACGGGATCACCCGCGGCGGGGGCGACCGTGCCGTCCGCGCGCAGGGCGCCGTGCGGACCCGCCACGGCGAGGGCGCCGGTAATCGTGCCGGCGCGCTGCGACCACGTCGCATCGGTCGCGCCGAACGCGAACTGCCGGTACCGCAGGCCCTTCACGTCGACGCGTCCCGCGCTGCGCGTTCCCCCGGCGCCCGCGGCGAACGCGATCGCGACGCTGCCCGTACCGTCGAGCGTCTCGCCTTCGTCGAAGTAGTCGTCGAAATCCGCGAGGTTCGCGTGCGCGCTGCGCGCGTCGACCGCGAAGGCGCTGCTCGCGATCGACAGCGACGCGTCGACCTGCGCGCGCGTCGAGCCGACGGTCACCACGCCGTCGCGCGCGGCGAACGACGAGGGCGTGATCGTGACGCCGGCGCGCGCGTCGCGGAAGGCGAGACCGTTGTACGAGCCTTCGGGCACGTCGACGACGCCCGCGACGCGCGGGCGCGCGCCGTTGCCGCGCACGTGCAGCTGCGCGGAGAAGCTGCCGTCGAGATACCGCACCGGAATGCGCATCGTGCGCCGGACGTCGTCGACGTTGCCGATCGGAATTGAGGCGTTCAAGTCGTACGCGAGCGCGTCGGGTCCCGCCGTGCCGACGCCCGCGATGCGTCCGCCGAAGCGGCCGTACGTCCCGCCGAGCGCCGCGACGCCGCGGCGCACGTCGACGGTGCCGTTCGCGAGCCCGAGGTCGGCACCGGCCGCGATCGGGTACCCGGCCGCGCGGCCGCCCGCGAGCGCGACGAGACCGTCGAACGCGGGTTCGTTCCCGCGCAGATCCGCCAAGCCGTAGACGCCGAGCGTGCCGGCCTCGAGCGGGAGGCCGGCGCCGTGCAGCGCCGCCGCGGGGATGTCCGGCGCCGAGAGGAGGAACGGGCCGCCGGCGTCGGCGGCGACGACCCGCCCGCCCGCCAGGTCCGCGTCCGCGGCGAGGATGCGCAGCTTCGAGCCCTCGATCAGCATCGTGCCGGCGACGCGGTCGAGCCCGACGCCCCGCACGGTGGCGCCGGCGAGGTCCGCGCCGGTCGTCTGCACGACGATCCGCCCGTCCGCGACCGTCGCGCGCACCGGCCCGTGCACCGGGCCGCTCGCGCCGGCCTCACCGGTGAACTGCCGCAGGCGGTCGAGGCTCCCGTCGTACGTGCCGTCGAGCGCGAACGTGCCGCCGTCGTACGCGCCGTCGCCGGCGAAGCGCCCGAGCGGCCCGTCGAGGCGGATGTCGGCGAGCCGCACGTCGCTCAGCGTGCCGCCCAGGCGCACGGAACCTGTGCCGAGCGCGTAGGGACCGTACCGCAAGTCGCGTCCGCGCAGCGCGCCGGCGAGGCCGAAGGTGCTGGGCGTGCCGCCGCCTGCGAAGTCGCCATCGATGACGCCGGAGATCGGCGGCATGACGGGCACCGCGGCGCCCGGCAGGCCGGGCATCGCGCGGACGTCGGCGAGGCGGAAGTCGCGCGCGTGCAGCCAGCCCGCGCTGGACGAGATCGGCCGCTGCAGCTCGAAACCGCCGGCGAGCGACTCGCCGTCCGCGCGCGCGAACGCGAACGGCCCGAACTCGCCGACGCCGTGCGGGTCGACCGCGAACGTCCCCGCGCCCGACGTGCCGCCGCGCAAACCGATGGTGCCGCGCGCGCTGAAGCCCGCCTTCGGCGGCTCGGTGATCAGCGCCGTCGCGACGACGTCGGAGTCCGGCGCGAACGTGGCGGCATACGGCAGCGCGCGGCCGGGTCCGGTCGCGTTCATCGCGATTCCGACGTCTTCGCCGGACGATCCGACGAGCACGCGTCCGCCGATCGACACGTCCGCGCTGCCGTACCGCGCCTGGACCCCGCCGAAGACGATCGCGTCGTCATAGTAGTCGACGACGCCGCGCACACCCTCGACGCCGAACCGGTCGTAGGCCACGTGCGCGCCCATGAAGCGCGTGTGGATCAGCGGCTGCGCGAGCGACGAGAGCAGCAGCGTCTCGAAGTGCGCGCCGCCGCGCAGCGGCAGGCCCGCCGTGAAGCCGAACAGCGACCGGAGAACGTGCAGGTCGGTGTCGGCCGCGAACGCGACGCGAGCCTGCGGCGAGCCGAAGAGATCGTACAGCGCACCGCGTCCGCGCACGGGGATGCCGCCGATCACCCCGGCGATCGCCGGGATGCCCAGCGTGTCGTCCGCGACGTCGAGCGGCGCATCGAGATCGCGAATCTCGCGCGCGAGCGCGTTGACCGCGAGCCGCCCGCCGCGCAGGTGCGCGGCGCCGCCGACGTGGTACACGAACGCGTCACCGGCCTTCGGCGCAAGCGCATAGTATCGCATGCGCACGTTCTCGAGCACGCCGTCGTCGAAACGGATCGTCTTCGAGTGGATGAAGAACCCGAGCGCGCCGCGCAGCGGCAGCCGCGCGGCGGTGATCGTGTTCAGCGCGATACCGCGCTGCACGTCGACGAACGTGCGCTCCGCGATCGGGAAGCGCTGCACCGGCGCCCCGGACGACGTGCGTCCGACGAGCTCGCCGCTCGCCCGTGCGGTCGTGCGCGCATCCGACTTCACCGACGCATCGACCGTGACGCCGTCGATCTCCTGGTTCGCGAGGTCGGGCTGCAGCGGGGCTTCGTCGACGAGCCGCACGGCCCCCTCGCGGATGCGCACCGTGAAGTAGTACGGTTCGGCCGCCTTGCGCGTCGGGGCGGGCGGCGCGGCCGGCGTCCCGCCCGTACGGTTGAAGGTCAGCGTCCCGTCCGCGTGCCGGGTGATCGTGAGCACGGGTTTCTGCATCGCGACGGCCGCGAAGCCGTACCGGTGCGCGCCGCCCGGGAAGATGTCACGCAGCGCGTAGTCGACGTCGATGCGCTGCGCGTCGAGCACGGGATCGCCGTTCTTGGTCACGTGCACGTCGAAGAAAACGGCGTGGCGCGTGCCCAGCGCCTCGGAGCCGACGGCGACGTTGTAGCCGGTGGCCAGCGAAAGCGCCGTTTGCAGGGCGGTGCGGATGATGGCGTGCCGGGCGAGGATCAGCACGAGCACCAGCGCCGCCACCGCCGCGGCAACGATCACCGCGCGACGCCTCACGCCGAACATCATTCGGTTCGTCCCCGAGGTGGCTTCGGAGCAAACGCTATCCGCGGACTCTCAGGCAACGCTCATGAACGCGGTGCGGCTTGCGCCGAAGGCGCAAACGCGAAGGGTTCGGCAACGCCGAACCCGCTCAGAGATCGAGGTTGCGGACGGTCCGGGCGTATTCTTGGATGAACAGCTTGCGCGGCTCGACCTTCTCGCCCATCAGCTCCGTGAACACTTTCTCGGCTTCCTCACCGGCTTCGTCGAGCTCGACGCGCTTGAGCCGGCGCGAGGACGCGTCCATGGTCGTCTCGGCCAGCTGCTCCGCGTCCATCTCGCCGAGCCCCTTGAACTGCTGGATCGTGAACTCTTTGGGGTCGTCGCCGTTGAAGATCGACTGCAGCTCGCCGTCGTTGAACGCCCACCACTGCTTCTTGCCTTTGCGCACGCCGTAGAGCGGCGGCTGCGCGATGTAGACGAAGCCCTGCTCGATCAGCGCCTTCATCTTGCGATAGAAGAACGTGAGCAGCAGCGTGCGGATGTGCGAGCCGTCGACGTCCGCGTCGGTCATGATGATGATCTTGTGATAGCGCAGCTTCGCGACGTCGAAGTCGTCGCCGAAGCCGGCGCCGAGCGCGGTGATCATCGTACGGATCTCTTCGTTCGCGAGCATCTTGTCGATGCGCGCCTTCTCGACGTTGAGAATCTTGCCGCGCAGCGGGAGGATCGCCTGCGTGTTCGGATCGCGGCCACCCTTCGCCGTGCCGCCGGCGGAGTCTCCCTCGACGAGGAACAGCTCCGAAAGCGCGGGATCCTGGTTCTTGCAGTCGACGAGCTTGCCGGGCAGGCCGCTTCCTTCGAGCACGTTCTTGCGACGCGTCAGGTCGCGCGCTTTCTTCGCCGCCTCGCGCGCGCGCTGGGCTTGCATGCACTTCTCGACGATCGCGCGCGCGAACTTCGGGTTCTCCTCGAAGAAGAACTCGAGCCGCTCCGTGACGAGCGCGTTCACGATCGGGCGAATCTTCGCGTTGCCGAGCTTCGTCTTCGTCTGGCCTTCGAACTGCGGCTCCTGCAGCTTCACCGAGACGATCGCGGTGAGGCCTTCCATGCAGTCGTCGGTCGAGAGGTTCGGTTCGGACTCCTTGAGCATGCCGCGCTTGCGCGCGTACTCGTTCACTTTGCCGGAGACCGCGGTGCGGAAGCCGGTGAGGTGCATGCCGCCCTCGATCGTGTTGATGTTGTTCGCGTACGAGTAGACGACTTCGTTGTAGCCGTCCTGCCACTGGAACGCGCATTCCACGACCACGTCGTCACGCTCACCGTTCGTCGAGATGACGGGCGTGAGCGACTCCTTGTTCTCGTTGAGCCACTCCACGAAGGAGATGATCCCGCCTTCGTACGCGTACGCGCGCTCTTTGGGACCGTCGTCGGGCCGATCGTCGCGCAGCGTGATCGCCAGGCCGCGGTTGAGGAACGCCAGCTCGCGCAGCCGGTTCTCGAGGATCTTCCACGAGAAGTCGAGCGTCTCGAACACCTCGGGATCGGGCTTCCACCATTGCACCGTGCCGGTGCCCTCGGCTCGCCTCGCCTTCTTCAGCTTCTGCGTCGTGGCGCCGCGCTCGAAGCGGATCTCGTACTCCCAGCCGTCCCGCCGCACGCGCGTGATCATCCACTCGGAAAGCGCGTTGACGACCGAGATGCCGACGCCGTGCAGACCGCCCGACACCTTGTAGCCGCCTTTGCCGAACTTCCCGCCGGCGTGCAGGATCGTCATTGCGACCTCGACCGCCGGCATCTTCTCCTCGGCGTGCAGGTCGACCGGAATCCCGCGGCCGTCGTCCTCGACCGACACCGAGCCGTCCTTGTAGAGAACGACCGCGATGTTCTTTGCGAAACCGGCCAGCGCTTCGTCGACGCCGTTGTCCACCGCTTCGTAGACCAGTTGGTGGAGGCCACGCTCGGCGGTGTTGCCGATGTACATCCCTGGCCGTTTGCGAACGGCCTCCAGGCCTTTCAAGACCTGGATTTGTTCGCCCGTGTAATCCTGCATTCGATCCGTTCTCTTCGACGCAACCGCGAATTTTCACTTGAACATGCAATGACGCGAGATCGGTGGTCCGACCGCGCCGGTGCTGCGCGACCGGCGGTGGGCGGTTCGCGCTGCCGCGCACTCCGCGGTCGGCATGCTCGTGCCGCTTGACGGTGCCCGCAGTCGCCCGTATCGTGCCTAGCGCTCTTCGATGTCTCGCACGAACTCGTAGAGCTCGCCCAGCGCGTTCTTGCGTACGGCCGAGTCCATCTCGAGGCGCAGCGGATCGATGCGCGTCTCGAGGAGCACGAACGAGCTGGCGAGCTTGCGCAAGCGCACGCGGTCGAGCGGCTGTCGCAGCTTGTGCAGCCTGCTCGCGCGGCGCATCTCGTCCCACCACGACTGCAGCAGGCGGCGGCGGTTCGCGTCGTACTCCTCCGCGGATAGCCCCTCGACGAGCGCCAGCACCTCCTCGGGCCCGAGCCACGGCGCCTCGAACATGAGCCGTTCGCACGCGAAGCGCCGGCGGCGCTCGGCGTCGTCGCGGCACGGCCGGCACGTCGGCCCGGCGTCGACCGGCGCATCGCACAGCGCGCAGAACCGGCCGCCGTGAGCGCGGTGCGCGGCCCGCGTGCGGTCGACCGCGCGGCGCAGCCGCGCGAGCGCGTCGTCCAGCGTCCTCGCCGGCGGCGCCGTCTCCGCGAGCGACGCCGTTCGCCGCGGGCCGCGCGGACCGTCCGGCGTGCCGACCGGGCGGCGCACCTTGCCGACGCGGAACCGCAGGCGCGCGAGCGTTGCGACCTCGGGGAGCGCGCGCAGGGCGCGCACGACCTCCGGCTCCAGGAAAGCGAGCTGGTACGACCACGCCGGCGACGCCGTGAGGATGACGAGCGCGTCGCGTTCGAGCGCGACGGGCTGCGCCGCGCGCGCGACGTCGCCGCCGACCAGCTCGCCCCACGCCGCGCGGATCGCGACCAGTGGATCGCTGCCGGCGCCGGGTTTCGGCCGCCATGCGTCGAGCACGGCGCCGAGCCTCAGCACGCGGTCACCGTCGCGGCACGGACGGCCCAGGTCGCCGCGGCGCGCAGGTCGCGCGAGAAATCCGTCGTCGTGACGAATGCCTGCTCGAAGCCTTCGACGGCCTCCAGAAAGCCGTCGGCGCGTTCGGCGTCGAGCTCCGAGAGCACGTCGTCGAGCAGCAAAATCGGAGCATCTCCGGTCCGAGCGCGCATGACGTCGTATTCGGCGACCTTGAGCGCGAGTACCGCCGTGCGCTGCTGCCCCTGCGAGCCGAACGCGGCGAGCGGCGCACCGTCGACCAGCAGCCGGACATCGTCGCGATGCGGGCCGACGAGCGCCGTGCGCCGGCGCACCTCGGCGTCCAGCGACGACGCGAGCGCTTCCGCAACGTCGCCTTCGGGATTCGGCGCGTACGTCACGCCGAGCCGCTCGCGCGCGCCGCGCCAGCGCCCGGAGATCACCGCGGTCGCGGCCGCGACCTCGTCCACGAACGCGCGCCGCGCGGCGATGATCTCGGTCGCCGGACGCACGAGCTCGTCGTTGTAGGCGAGCAGCAGATCGCGGTCGGGTGCGATCGCGCCGCGCAGCAGCGCCGATTTCTGCTGCGCGACCTTCTGGAAGCGCGCGAGGTCGCGATAGTAGGCGGGCGAGAGTTGCGCCAGCGCCTCGTTCAGGAACGATCGCCGCAGCGACGGCCCGCCCGAGACCAGCTGCAGATCGGCCGGAACGAACGTCACGACGCGCGTCCGGCCGAGAAACCGCGCGAAGCCGACCGACCCGCCGTTGACCTCGAACGCCTTGCGTGTCCCCGCGGGCGTGCGCGTGACCGTGCAGCGCAGGCGGATCTCGCCCGCCGCGATGTGCGCCTCCCCGCCGACGTCGGCGCGCTCGGCGCCTTCGCGGATCAGCTCGCGCTCGCGGTGCGCGCGAAACGACTTGCCGGTGCCGAGCATCGCGAGCGCTTCGAGCAGGTTCGACTTCCCTTGCGCGTTCGCGCCGACGAGCACGTTGAGCCCCGCCGCGGGTGCGAAGTCGAGCGACTCGTAGTTCCGGAAATCCGCGAGCCGGATGCGATCGATCTTCACGCGCACGCTCGGTGATCGAGCGTCGCGAGCGCGTGCCGCGCGGAGATGCTGTCCACGCGTCTCGCGCGTAGCGCCGTTACTGGCGCAGCGGCATCAGAACGTAGAGCTGCTCGCCGCCGGATTCGGGGGACTCGAGCGGACGAATCGCGGCCGGCGAAAGCGGGCCGAGGAACTCCAGCACCGTCTGCGGCGAGTCGACGTGGTTCAGGATCTCGACGAGATAGCGCGCGTTGAACGCGATCGCGAGATCCTCGCCGGTCTGCTCGACCTCGAGCTCCTCGTACGCGTTGCCGGTGACGTCCGACTTCGCCGTGATCATCAGCGTCTGGTTCGCGACCTCGAGCTTGACCATCGACGCTCGGTCGCCGGCGACGAGCTCGGCGCGGCGCAGCCCGCCGATCAGCGCTTGCGTGTTGACGACGACGCGGCGGTCGAACTTCGCCGGGATCACCTGACCGTAGTTCGGGTACTGACCGTCGACGAGCCGCACCACGATCGACGTCGAACCGGCGGTGAACTGCAGCTGGTTTGCGTTCGCCCCGAGCGCCGTGACCTCGACGACCTCTGCCGTCCCGAGGTTGCGCGCCGCTTCGTTCAGCGCGCGCGACGGCACGATGTACTTCGCGGATCCCTCGATCGCGCGGTCGAGCGTCGACGTCCAGCGCGCGAGGCGGTAGCCGTCCGTCGCGACGAGCGTGATCCGATCGCCCTCGAGCTCGAGCAGCGTGCCCATCAGCACGGCGCCGCGCGCCTCCTCGTTCGACGCGGCGAAGATCGTCGCGCCGACGCCGTCACGGAACCGCTTCGCTCCGAGCGCGAACGACTGCCCTTTCTGCGCGGCCGGGAGGGGCGGGTACTCGTCGGCCGGGAGCGCGTGGAAGTCGTAGTTCGAGCGCTCGGCCTTGACCGACGCTCGCGACGGCGATCCGGTGAGCTCGAGCAACCCGGCAGGCAGGTTGCCCAGGTAGCCGCTGAACAGCCGCGCCGGAACCGTGACGGCGCCGCTCTCCGCGATCTCCGCGGGAAACGACTGCTCGAGCGTGAGCTCGAGGTCCGTCGCCCGCACGCGGATCGATCCGTCGTCGGCGCTGAGCAGCACGTTCGAGAGGATCGGGACCGTCGTGTGCGCGTTCACGACCTTGCTCGCCGCGCCGACCGCGGTGGCGATGTCTTTCGTACTACACGTGAACTTCACTGATCCACCGTTTCGGGTGCCGTCCGTCGTCGGGCTTTAGTATAAAGAAAGATCGTCGTAGCAGCAGTAAGGCGGTGAACAGCGGGGACAACTGCCGCGAGCCGCTCGTACCGAGGCTTTGTGCGCGTTCCGGCCTGTGGACGGCGGCGCCGAGTCCTCCACCGAAACCCCGCGGCACGCGCGCATCCCGTTTTTCCACGCGTTCCGCGCCGACCTGTGCGCGGCCGGCGGCCGGCGGATGTGCAAACGGCAGGGAGCGCCTTCCGCGGTTCGCGGTGCGATGACGTCCCGAAGCGTTCACCACTGCAGGCGTTCCTGCAGAGGCGCGACGCACCCCGTGCGCACGTGGATCGCGACGGGTGCCCGCATCGTGAGCGCGATCAGGTAGCGCGCATCGTACGCGCCCACGTCGGCGTACGGGTCGCGGCCGAAGCGGCTCTTCCCGCCGCTCGCGCCGACGCGCCACAGCCGCCTTCCCGCGCCCGTGAAACCCCACACGTTGCGATGATCGCGCCAGTCGCCGCGCCGCGTGCGCACGACGAGCACGTCGGCCTCGGCGACGTAGAACGCCTCCGCGATCGGATGCCGGAACCATGCGACGACTCGCCGTCCGATCATGACCCTGCGTCCCGCGACCGTCGCGTTCACTTCGTCGACAGCTCGACGATGGTGCGGCCGTCCCATGGGTGAGCGAACGCCCTCGCAGACGAAGAGCCCGACGACCGGCGACGCCGTCTTCACCGTCGTGCCGTCGTCGAGGATGATCGTGTGCGGGTCATCCGGCGCGCGGCGCCATTCCGAGCGCGTCGCCGGGAGCGCCCGTCACTCGCTCTGGATTTGCGCGACCAGCGAGCGAATCTTGTTGCGGAAGGCTTCGTCAGCGTCCATCATGTCGTTGATCTTGTCGCGGGCGTACATCGCGGTCGTGTGGTCCTTCTTGCCGAACTCGCGCGCGATCTGCGGCAGGGACGCGCCGGTGAGCTGCCACGCGATGTACATCGCGATCTGGCGCGGCAGCGTCACGCGCTGGTCGCGCCGCTGCGCCTCCATCTCCTTGATCGAGATGGCATAGTGCTTCGCGACACGCTCCTTGATCAGCGGAATCGTGACGCGGTGCATCGGCGCTTGCGCGACCGCGTTCTTGAGCACCTCGGAGGCGAGGTCGACCGTGATCGACGACTTCGTCAGCGACGCGAACGCGACGACGCGGATCAACGAGCCTTCGAGCTCGCGAATGTTCGAGGGGATCACCTTGGCGATGAAGGCGAGCACCTCGTCGGGCACCGGGACCTTCTCCGTCTCGGCCTTCTTGCGCAGAATCGCCTCGCGCGTCTCGAAATCCGGCGGCTGGATGTCGGTGAGCAGTCCCCACTCGAACCGCGAGCGCAGGCGGTTCTCGAGCGTCTGAATCTCCTTGGGCGGCCGATCGCTCGAGATGACGAGTTGCTTCTGCGCCTCGTGCAGCGAGTTGAAGGTGTGGAAGAACTCTTCCTGAGTCTGTTCCTTGCCTTCCAAGAACTGGATGTCGTCGATCAGCAGCACGTCGACGTGCCGGTAGCGGTTGCGGAACTCGACCGTCTGGTTGTTCTTGATCGCGATGATGAACTCGTTCGTGAACTTCTCCGAGGAGACGTACACGATGTTCGCGTTCGGATCGTGCTCGAGAACGCGATGGCCGATCGCGTGCATCAAGTGCGTCTTGCCGAGACCGACGCCGCCGTACAGGAACAGCGGATTGTAGGCCATCGCGGGCGCTTCCGCAACCGCTTGCGCCGCCGCGTGCGCGAACCGGTTCGAGTTGCCGATGACGAAATCGTCGAACGTATAGCGCGGGTTGAGGTTCCCGATGCGCAGGTCGTCGGGTGCTTGCGGCTTGGTCTGCGGTGCGACCGAGGTGGCGGGCGTCTGCGTCTCCGTGCCGGGGTCCACGACGACGCGCAGGTTGATCTCGGCACCGAGCAGCTCGTGGAGCACCGTCGTGATGTCGCTCTTGAGGCGGTTCTCGACCCAATCGCGCGCGAACGTCGTCTGGACCGCAAGCACGATCTCGGAGGGGCTCAGGTCGACCAGACGCATCGGCTTGAGCCACATCTCGAACACCGGCTTGTTGTAGCGCGGCTCGAGGCGTTCGAGCGCCGCCGTCCAGAGATCTTGCGGGGCCGTCGCCGCGCTGGTCTGATGCATGCCGTACCCTTATCGCCATTGATCCGAGCCGGCGAGTCGCAACGCGCCGGGGGAGAATGAGCGACCGTCATTGGCCCGGCGGGGGTGGCTTCCTGCGGCGTTTTCCCCCGGACTTGTGCACTTTTCCACAGGCATCGCAACCGCGTCATGACGAGGCCAATCGCGCGTTTCCACGGGTTTCCCGGCCACGTGAAACGAGCCGGAAACCCGCGTCGCGACGGCCTCGGGCACGCATCGTGCCGCAGTCCCATCCACAGCTCTGTCCACCGCTGTGGACAAGTCAGGAAGAGTTCGCAGGAGCGCGGGTGATTATAGACTTGACGCACCGCGCGGCGAGAGCGCGCGCGACTACGGCGCGAGCCGCCAGGAAGTGGCGTCGCCGACCGGTATACGGAGGAGCGCGACGGTGGCGATTATCGCGATAACGGCCCAAAATGTCGCCCAGCCGCGTGCGCGCCCGGCTTGGGATTCGAGTTGCAAAACGCGATCGTCCAGGCGGTAGATTTCGTCGACCGCCTCATCGTACGTCTTCGGCGGGTACAGCGGTCCGACTTGGAACGGATTAGGACGCGTCTTTCGGGCGCGCGGACCCTCTAGCGGCTCAAGCGATTCCTCGCGAATCGCTTTGGCTAACCGGACCGCGTTGCTCGTTGGTATTCCGAAAGGCCGAAGCGGCTTCACGGTCCGCGCCGATTACGCGTCTGGTGCAGCGTTTGGTTTTTTCTTCGATCGCTTGCCGCGATCGTCGCGCTCGTCCCGGTTCGGAAGCTCGTCCTTCGGCACCGCGAAGATCGCGCGCCCGAACCGCATCATCCGGTCCATCGCGGACTCGCCGGTGCGCGTCTCGTCGGCGCGCTTATCCATGGTCGCGTTCTCCTACGTGAAAGATCGTCGCGCCTTTGCGTCCACTCGGCCATGCGTATGGCACTCGGCCGCGGTATCGTCGCGGTGCGAAGTCTCCACGCCGCTCCACAAAGTTGCTGGGTGCCATTTACAACGCGAGAGTAGAGGAGTACAACATCTAGTACATCCCGGCGGAGGCAGACACAAGGCATTGTGTTGCGGGCCCGCGTCATCGATACGTTCTGGAATAGAAAACGAGGCCCGTAAATGGACCTCGCTTCCCCCTAGGGGGCGTAGCTCAATGGTAGAGCAGGTGCCTGTTAAGTACCCCGTTGCCAGTTCGAGTCTGGTCGCCCTCGCTCCGAGCCGTCAGCGTCTCCGCGCTGGCGGCTCCTCGTTTTCGGGACCTTGCGGCTTGGACGCTGATCGGATCGCGTCCTTGAGCCCGATCATACCGAGAATGGCGAGTCGCGTCAATGGAGAAAGATGGAGATTCTCCGCTTTCCTCCATCGACAGCCGGCCCCCGGCGGTGTTACTGTTGCTTCCCCATGGCTGCTGGCCGCAAGGATGACGAGACGGCGCTCAAGGACGTGACGATACTCCGCTCCGACAACGCCCGCATGAAGCGGATGTGTGAGGGGCCTTTGCGCGGGACTACCGTCAAAGAACTCGCGCGGCGGCTTATCCATTTCGGCGTCGAGCATGTCGACTTGGTCGAGTCCTGGTACGGGCAGCTTGCGAAGGCCGCAGGCGCGGCGCAGCCCGGAGACGATACCGCGCCCGACTGATCCGCAAATACGGAATCGTGCTACCGCGAGAGCGCGGGCCAACGCCTCCAGCGGGGATGCGAGCCCGTCAGCGCGGCGAACGTGAGCCGCTTGCCATCCACCGATCGCAGCGCCTTCACGAAGCGACCACCGTCGTTGTCGTCGCGCTCGTTGAACCGGAACACTTGCTCGTCAATGTACGCGTCGAGGTGGAAGCCGCGCACCGAGATATAGGTCCCGCCGAGCGTCCTTTTGAGGCACGACCAGAAGCACTCCACCGTGTTCGTGTGAATCCCGCCCCGGCGGACGTACTCGCCGACCGAATGATTCACCGACTCGTGCGCCAGAAAATACTCAATCATGTTCTTGTAGAGTTGCGCCGAGTCGCTGATGATCGTCGCGTCGTGGTGGATCGCGCGTTGCATTTCGGGATAGACGGTCCCGAGCCGCGCCTTGGTGTGCGGCAGCGCCATCGCGTGAACGCGCCCGCCGCGCTGGACCATCCCGAGCACCGGCACTTTGTCCTCGACCACGTCGCCGCGAAGCTGGCGGCGGATGCGCGCGGGCTTGTTACGCATCTTGCCGCCGATGTAGGTCTCGTCTACCTCGACCTCGCCTTGCAGCTTCGTCTCGAACGTCCGCGTTTTCATCGTCTCTCGGATGCGGTGAAGCATGAACCACGCGGTTTTCTGCGAGACGCCGAGCGCGCGGCCAAGCTCGCACGACGACGTTCCGTTCTTCGTGTTCGATAGGAGCCAGAACGCGGGCAGCCACTTGGTGAACGGGATGGGCGAGTCCTCAAAGATCGTCCCGACCCGCACCGAGAACTGACGCTTGCACTCCTTGCAGCGCCAAATCTTCCGGCTCTTGATCGCCTGTACGGAAGCGGACCCGCAGCCCATCCGCGGGCAGGCAACGCCGTTCGGCCAGCGCATCTTCACGGCGTATTCGTGGGCGCGGTCCGGGGCGGCGAAAAACGTGATCGCTTCGAGCAGGGTTTCTGGCGAGCGGTCCATGCTCCAAGGCTACCGGGACGCTATGCCAACAGGGTGGCAGGGCGGTGCGTCAAGTCTATAATCACCGGAGCGCGGATTGCGCTTGACGCTCGGCAGGACCGGCCCGTATACTGTCTTGTCGCACCGTCGGGGGCCTCGCCGTTCCCGAACCCCCCAGGAGACTCCCTCGTGAAGCGGACCTATCAGCCGCACAACCGGCGCCGGAAGCGCGTCCACGGCTTTCTCGAACGCATGTCGACGAAGAACGGCCGGCGCGTGCTCGCTGCCCGGCGCAAGAAAGGCCGTCACCGCCTCGCCGCATAGTGGCCTCGCCGCTGCGAGGCCTTCGCGGTGCTCGCTTCGCTGCGCTCCGCCGCTGATGCGGAAGTACGACTCGCTCGAGCGGCGTGCCGACTTCGCGCGGGTCACGCGCCGTGGCCGCCGATACGCGGGGCCGCACGTGACCTGCTTCGTCGCCGACGGCCGGCACCGCAGCCGCGTCGGCATCACCGTCGGAGGGGCCGTCGGCATCGCGGTCGTTCGCAACCGCCTGCGGCGCCGCATCAAGGCTATCCTCGACCGCTACGACCTCGGGCGCCCGCCGTGGCAGGACGTCGTCTTCATCGCGCGGCCGGGCGCCGGCGAGCTGCCGTTCGCGGCGCTCGCCGACGAGGTCGGCCGGCTGTTCCCGCGGCCGTGACGGTTCGCGGCCTCGCGCTCGGCGTGCTGTACGGCTACAAGCGCCTGATCTCGCCGGTTCTGCCCGCCGCGTGCCGCTTCGCGCCGACGTGCTCGGAGTACGCGGCCGGCGCCATCGAGAAACACGGTGTCCTGCGCGGCGGTACGCTCGCCGTGCGCCGGGTGGCCCGGTGCGGCCCCTGGCACCCGGGCGGGTACGACCCGGTCCCTCCGACGTCCCCGACCCGAAAGGCTCCCTGACACCCGTGCTGCTCGCCAACTTCTTCTCGCCGCTGTTCGATCCGCTCGTTCGCGGCATGGGCGACCTGCTGGAGGCCGTGCACCACGTCGTACCGTCGTACGGCTGGAGCCTGGTCATCGTGGCCCTCGTCGTGCGCGTCGCGATCTGGCCGCTCTCGAACATGCAGTTCCGCTCGATGGCGGAGATGCAGAAGCTTCAGCCGCTGATCAAACAGCTCCAGAAGAAGTTCAAGGACGACCCGCAAGGTCTGCAACAGGCGCAGATGGCGCTCTACAAAGAGCACAGCGTCAACCCGCTGGCCGGGTGCCTGCCGATGCTGATCCCGTTGCCGATCCTCTTCGCGCTGTACTACGCGATTCAGACGCGGCTCGAGCATTTCCACGAGACGTTCCTGTGGATCGGCTCGCCGGTGTTCTACGGGCTGTATGGCTGGCATGCGCCGCTGGCGCTGCCGAGCCTCGCGTCGATGGACTACCTGATGCTGCTGTTGTACGTCGCCTCGATGTACTTCACGGTGCGCTACGGCAGCCCGCCGTCGCAAGATCCGCAGCAGGCGCAGACGCAGAAGATCATGGCGTTCATGTCGCCCGCGATCATCGCGTACATGGGATTCAAGTACCAGTGGGCGTCGGCGTTCTACGTCTACTGGTTCGCGCTCAACGTGTTCACGGTGGCGCAGCAGGCGATCATGCTGCGCCGGTACGGCATGCTCGGACCGGCCGCCGCGGCGCCGGCGGGCGGCGTCGCCGGGCCGCCCGCGGCGAAGAACGCCGCGGAATCGCGGACGGCGGCCGCCGGCGCGACGAAGGCCGCGACGAACGGAAAGCGGACGTATCGTCCGAAGAAGCGCGCTCGGCGCTGAGCCGCACCTCGAGAGAACGATAGGAACCAGATGGACGAATTCGAAGGCGGGCGCCGACGCGCCCACGGACAGCGTCGCCGCGCAGGACGCACGCTCGAGAAGCGCGCGCCGGCCGGGGCGCCCGCCGGGGCGCCTGCCGGCGATCGCCGCCCGCGCCATGCCGGCCCACCGCGCGACCGGCCGATGGCCGACGTCGAACCGTCCGTCGAACCCGACGAGGCGAAGCCGGCGCGTGCGCTGCTCGAGGAGATCCTCGGCAAGATGGGCCTCGACGGCGTCGAGATCGTCTACATCGCGCGCAGCGAAGGCGAGTACTTCGAGGTGCGCGGCCCACGGCTCGCATCGCTGATCGGACGCGAAGGCAAGACGCTCGAAGCGCTCAACCTGATCTACAACAACATCATCAATGCCGGTGTGCGCAACAACCGCCGCTACTACACGATCGACGCGGAAGGCTACCGCGCGCGCCGCGCCGACCAGCTCAAGACGCTGGCGCTGGCGACGCTCGAGCGCGTCGTGCGCGAGAACCGCGCGATCAAGCTCGAGCCAATGCTGCCGTCGGAGCGGAAGATCGTGCACCTCGCGCTGGCGGACTCGCCGTTCGTGCGCACGGAGTCCGAAGGCGTCGAGCCGGAGCGCCGGCTCGTCGTCTATCCCAAACCGCAAGCAGCGCCCGCGGCGGAGTCGTAGACGCACGACACGATCGCGGCGATCGCGACGCCGCCGGGCAAGGGTGCGATCGCGATCGTGCGCTGCAGCGGGCCCGACGCGCGCGCGATCGCGGCGCGTGTCTTTCGCGCTCGCGCACCGCTGCACGACCGCGTGCTCGCGTACGGCGAGATCGTCGACGTCGCGGGCGAGGTGATCGACCGCGGCCTCGCCGTCGCGATGGACGCGCCGCGGACGGTGACCGGCGAGGACATCGTCGAGCTGCACGTGCACGGCAGCCCGATCGTCGCGCGCGAGACGCTCCGCGCACTCATCCATGCGGGCGCGCGCACCGCCGCGCCGGGGGAGTTCACGCGGCGCGCGTACGCCAACGGCAAGCTGGATCTGTCGGAAGCCGAGGCCGTGGCCGACGTCATCGACGCGGAGTCGCGCGCGGCGGCGCGCGCGGCGCAGTCGAACCTGACGGGCGGACTGCGCAGCGCGATCGGCGCGCTGCGCGCGCAGCTGGCAAACGTGCTCGAAGAGCTCGCCGGCGCGATCGACTACCCCGACGAGGTGCCGGAGCCGTCGCGCGCGCGCGTGCGCGCCGTCATCGACGACGTCGATGGGCGGCTCGACGCGCTCGTGCGCGAGTGGGATCGCGGCCGCCGCGTGCGTGAGGGCGTGTCGCTCGCGATCGTGGGGCCGCCGAACGCCGGAAAATCATCGCTGCTGAACGCGCTGCTCGACGAGGAACGCGCGATCGTGTCGGACGTCGCCGGCACGACGCGCGACGTGATCGAGGAGACGTTCGAGATCGACGGCGTCGCGGTGCGCGTGCTCGACACCGCCGGACTCCGCGCGAGCGGCGATGCGATCGAGCGGCTCGGCATGGAACGCGCGCGGCGCGCGCTCGCGGGCGCCGCGATCGCGCTCGTCGTCGTCGACGGCTCGCGAGCGCTCGAAGACGACGCACGCGCGGTGCTCGCGCAGACGCGCGGACGCGCGCGCGTCGTGCTGTTCAACAAGGAGGATCTCGGTCGCGCGGGTTACGACGCGCGCGATACCGAGGAGCGCGACGCGATCGCCGGATCGGCATTCGCGGCGGCGACGATCGCCGAGCTCCGGCTCGAGATCGCGCGGGCCGGATGGCACGGCGAGCGCATCGACGCCGCGCGTCCGCACCTGGCATCGGCGCGCCACGCCGATGCGGTGGCGCGCGCGCGTGAGGGGCTGGCGCAAGCGCGGGCGACCGCCGAGGCGGGCGACCCGATCGATCTGCTCGCGCCGGACCTGCTCGCCTCGGTCGCCGCGCTCGGCGAGATCACCGGTGCAGCCGCGACGGAAGCGATGCTCGACGCGATCTTCGCGCGGTTCTGCGTCGGCAAGTGAGGCGCGCGTCCGCACGCGCATGCCGCGCGGCGCGTGCGTGTGTTACGATGAGCGGCGTTCGATGAGTCCGGTGCTGCGCGGCGACGACGCCGCGGTGATCGTCGTCGGCGGCGGCCATGCCGGCTTCGAGGCTGCGCTCGCCTCTGCGCGGCTCGGCGCCGAGACGCTGCTCGTCACCGGCGATCCCGAACGCGTCTGCACGCTCGCGTGCAACCCGTCGATCGGAGGGAGCGCGAAGGGCCAGCTCGTGCGCGAGATCGACGCCCTCGGCGGCGCGATGGGGCGCGTGACGGATCGCGTGTCGCTGCACGCGCGCTTCCTGAACGAATCGAAGGGCCCGTCCGTGCGCGCGCTGCGCGCGCTCGCCGACAAGCCGGCCTACGTGCGCGTCGCGTCGGCGACGATCGCCGCGCAGCGCGGGCTCGGAGTCGTGCGCGCGATGGCGGACGATCTCGTCGTGGTGAACGGCGCGGTGCGCGGCGTGGTGCTTGCGGACGGCAGCGTGCTGCGCGCGCCGAACGTCGTGCTCGCGACGGGCACGTTCCTCGGCGGCAAGACGTTTCGCGGCGATGAGGTGCGCGACGAGGGGCGCTACGGCGAGCAGCCGGCGATCGGGCTGAGCGGCGCGCTCGCGCGGCTGGGATTTCCGCTGCGGCGCTTGAAAACCGGGACGCCGCCGCGCGTCGATCGCACGAGCGTCGACGTCGCGCGCATGACCCAGCAGCGCCCGAGCGCGACGCCGCTGCCGTTCTCGTACGCGAGCGAAGCGGCGTTCGCCGGTCCGCAGCTGCCGTGCTGGATCGTCGATACGAACGCCGCGACGCACGCGCTCGTCCGCGACAACCTGCACCGTTCGCCGCTCTACGGCCTCGATCTCATCCGCGGCATCGGGCCGCGGTACTGTCCGTCGATCGAAGACAAGGTCGTCAAGTTCGCGCACAACCCGACGCATCAGAATCTTCGTCGAACCGGAAGGCTGGGACGAGCCGACGTTCTACGTCGGCGGGTTCTCCACGTCGCTGCCCGCGGACGTGCAGCTCGCGATGCTGCGCACGCTCCCCGGTTTCGGGGACGTCGTCATGCTCCGTGCCGGATACGCGGTCGAGTACGACTTCGTGCAGCCGACGGAGCTCGACGCAAGCCTCGAGACGCGCCGCGTCGCCGGGCTGTTCCACTGCGGCCAGCTCAACGGGACGAGCGGCTACGAGGAGGCCGCCGCGCAGGGACTGATCGCCGGCATCAACGCCGCGCGCCGCGCGCACGGCAACGCGGCGGCGCGCCTCGGGCGGGAGACCTCGTACCTCGGCGTGCTCATCGACGACCTCGTGGTACGCGGCGTAGACGAACCGTACAGGATGCTTACCTCGCGGGCGGAGCACCGCGTCGTCCTGCGGCACGACAATGCCGATCTGCGCCTGACGCCCGTCGGCCGTGAGATCGGTTTGGTCGGCGACGAGGACTGGGAGGCGTTCCGGGCACGCCGCGACGCCCTCACGGCCACGAAGCGCTCCTTCGAGGCGACCCGCCTGCCCGCGAACGGCGCCCCGGCCTCGCACGCGGCGCTGCCGCCCGGCGCGACGGTGGCGGACGCGCTGCGCCGCCCGAACGTGAGCGTCGCCGACCTGCTCGAGCGGTTGCCCCCGGACACGGACGCCGCGATCGCGGCCCGCGCGGAGATCGAGATCAAGATGGAAGGGTACGTGCGGCGCGCGCAAGCCGCGATCGAGCGGGCCGCGCGCGACGAGGCGATCGCGCTGCCGTCGCGGCTCGACTACGGCGAGATCCCGGCGCTCTCGCGCGAGGCGCGCGAGAAGCTTTCGCGTGCGCGGCCGGGCACGCTGGGCGCCGCGACGCGGATCCCCGGCATCACGCCGGCCGACGTGGCGCTCGTGAGCGTCCACGTGCACCGGCTCGCGCAATCGGTCGCCGCACCGGCGTGACGCCGCTCCCTGATCCGGACGCGGTCCGAGCCCTCGGAGCGGCCGGCATCGACGGCGAGCTCGCGCAGCGCCTCGCGGCATACGCCGCGCTCGTGCTCGCGGCGAACCGGCGCGTGAACCTGACCGGCGCGAAGACCGCCGCCGCGTTCGCCGAGCACATCGCCGACGCGCTGACCCTTCGGGACCAGGTCGTCTCGCCGCTCGTCGACGTCGGTTCCGGCAACGGCGTGCCGGGCATCCCGCTCGCGCTCGCGACCGGCGCGCGCGTGGCGCTGGTCGAGCCGATCAAGAAGCGGGCCGCATTCTTGTCGTCGGCGGCCGCGGCGCTCGGGATCGACGCCGTCGTGGTGGCCGAGCGGGCCGAGGACGCGGCGCGGAACCCCGACTACCGGGAACGCTTCATGACCGCGACCGCGCGCGCGGTCGCGAGCGGGGCGACGGTCGCCGAGCTCACCGTGCCGTTCCTGGCGGTCGGCGGACGCGCGCTGCTCCAGCGCGGACCGCTCACCGATGTCGAGCGGGATGCCGTCGCCGACGCCGCGCTCGTGCTGGGCGCCGAATGCCTCGACGTCCGGCCCGCCGCCGGCGACCGCGTCGTCGTGGTGCTCGAGAAGCGCTCGGCAACCGGACCGCGCTTCCCCCGCAAAAACGGCATCCCGGCGAAGCGGCCGCTCTGCACGCGATGAAGCGTTCCACGGGGAACGATCCTCTGCGAAACAAAGCAACGTTCACCGTGAAACATGCGGGCCCGGGATGACCGTCCGGCATCCCCTGGACGCGGTTCTGACCGCCGCTCTCCCGTCGGGGACCGTCTACGCCGTTGGTGGGCGGGTCCGGGACGAGCTGCGCTCGGAGATCGACGGCGTCGGCCGGCCGCCCAAGGACCTCGACTACGTCGTCACCGGGCTGCCGCTCGACGGGCTGCTCGACGCGCTGCGCGCCGTCGGACGCGTGGACGTGGTCGGTGCGTCGTTCGCCGTGCTGAAGTTCCGGCACGCCGCGGGCGAGGCCGACGTCGCCCTCCCGCGCCGCGAGCGCTCGACGGGCCTCCGGCACACCGAGTTCGAGGTCGACAGCGGCGCCGGCGTTTCGCTCGAGGAGGATCTCGGCCGACGCGACTTCCGCATGAACATGATCGCGCGCCGCATTTCGGACGACGCGATCGTCGACCCGTTCGGGGGCGTCGGGCGACATTCGCGCCGGCCGGATCGACATCGTGCGCCAGGCGGCGTTTCGCGAGGACCCGCTGCGCATGCTGCGCGCGGCGCAGTTCGCGGCCCGCTTCGGGTACGCACTGACGCCCGCGACCGCGGCGGCGATGCAGCGTGCGGCCGAGCTGGTCGCGACCGTATCCGCGGAACGCGTCGGGGACGAGGTCGGCAAGCTTCTCGGTGCGGCGGCACCGTCCGTCGGGCTCGAGATCCTGCGCGAGACGGACGTCCTGCGCCATCTGTGGCCCGAGCTGCTCGAGGGCGTCGGCGTCGACCAGAACGAGTGGCACGCGTACGACGTCTACCGGCACGCCCTCGCGACCCTCGACGCCGCGCCGGCCGGCGATCCGACCCTGCGTCTTGCGGCGCTGCTGCACGATGTCGGAAAGCCGCGCACCGCGGCGCCGCGCGAGGACGGACGCGGCAACACGTTCTACCAGCACGAGCACGTCGGCGCGGACCTGGTCCGGCCGATGCTCGCACGGCTGCGGCTGCCGAACGAGACGGTCGACACGGTCGCGCACCTCGTGCGCCAGCACATGTACGCGGCGGACCCGGACGCGCCCGACAAGACGCTGCGCCGGTTCGTGCGCCGCATCGGGCCTGAGCATCTGCGAGCGTCAGTTCGCGCTGCGCCACGCCGACATCGCGGGCTCCGGGCTGCCGAAACGCGACGGCGCGAACGAGCGCTTCGAGGCACGTGTCGCCGCCGTACTCGCGGAGAAGCCCGCCTTTCGCGTCCAGGACCTCGCCATCACGGGACGCGAGATCATCGCGCTGTTCGAGCGCGCGGGTGCCGCGCCGAGCGGATTTCGGGGGGACGCCCGCGTCGGGGAGGTGCTGCGCGCGCTCTTCGAGGAGGTCACCGACGACCCGTCTCGCAACGAGCCGGGCTGGCTCGCCGAGCGCGCGCAGCGCTACATCGGCGAGCATTTCTCCGCGTCCCGATAGGTCGATTGTGTCCGCGCTCGTTCCAGCACAGCAGACCGCCCGCGTCATCGCGATCGTCAACCAAAAGGGCGGCGTCGGGAAGTCGACGACCGCCGTCAATCTGGGCGCCTCCCTCGCGCTGCTCGGGCGCCGCGTGCTCGTGGTCGACATCGACCCGCAAGGGAATACCACGACAGGAGTTGGCGTCGACAAGCGTACCGTGGAGCGCGACGTGTACGCCGTGCTGCTCCAGAACGCGCCCGTGGCGGACGTCACGCGGCCGACCGAGGTCGAGAACCTGTGGATCGTGCCGTCGACGCTCAACCTCGCCGGCGCGGAGGTCGAGCTCGTGTCGACGCTGCAGCGCGAAGGTCTGCTGAAGCGCGCGCTCGCGAACGTCGTCGGCGGCTACGACGAGATCCTCATCGACTGTCCGCCGTCGCTCGGGCTGCTGACGATCAACGCGCTGACCGCCGCGAACGAAGTGATCATCCCGGTGCAGGCGGAGTACTACGCGCTCGAAGGGCTCAGTCAGCTGATCGCAATCGTGCGGCGCATCAAGGAAGGCTTGAATCCCGATCTGACGATTCGCGGCGTGCTCATCACGATGTTCGACGGTCGCACGAAGCTCGCGACGGAAGTGCTCGAGGAAGTCCACCGGTACTTTCCGGATCGCGTCTTTCGAAACGCAGATCCCGCGCAACATTCGGCTTTCCGAAGCGCCCTCGTACGGCAAGCCGGCGATTCTGTTCGACGTGAAGAGCCGCGGAGCGCAGGCGTATCTCTCGCTGGCGCGCGAGCTCGCGTCGTGACCGTCAAGCGCGGTCTCGGCCGCGGCCTGGGCGCGCTGCTCGGCGATCGCGAGACATCCGACCTGACGGCGCCGCCGCGTCGCGACCTGCAGCACGTCGCGCTCGTGAAGATCCGACCGAATCCGCTCCAGCCGCGAACGACGTTCGAGCCGCGCGCGCTCGACGAGCTGCGCGCATCGATCGCCGCGTTCGGCGTGCTCGTTCCCATCATCGTGCGCGAGCGCGGCGACGGCTACGAGCTCATCGCGGGCGAACGACGAGTGCGCGCGGCGCAAGCCGCGGGACTCGACACGGTCCCCGCGATCGTGCGCCCGGCCGACGATCGCGAGTCACTCGAGGTCGCGATCATCGAGAACCTGCAGCGCGAGAACCTCGACCCGCTCGAAGAAGCGATGGGCTTTCAGCATTTGATGGAAGCGCATGCGTTCACGCAGGAGCAGGTCGCGGAGCGCGTCGGCAAGAGCCGGCCGGCCGTCGCGAACGCGCTGCGCCTGCTCTCGCTGCCGGATGCGATCAAACAGTACGTGCGCGACGGACGGCTGACGGCGGGGCACGCGCGCGCGATCCTCGCCTTGCCGGTGGAACGGCGCGATGCGGCGGCGCGCCGCGCCGTTGCGGAGGGCTTGTCGGTGCGCGCCGTCGAGCGCTTCGCGCAGGACGCACCGCCGCGTCGGCGAGCGGCTCCGCCCGCGCGGACGTCGGCCGACGCCGATGCGTTCGTGGAGCGCCTGCGCTACAAGTACGCGACGAACGTTCGGCACGTCCCGGCCGAACGCGGCGGCACGATCGAGCTGCGGTACGCCGACGACGGCGATCTCATGCGCATCGTCGACCTGCTGCTCGGAGAAGCGGATTGACGCGCGCCGCATGCCTCGCGCGCCCGCTGTCCGCGCTCGCGTGCGCGCTGACGATCGGTGCGACCGGTCCGCCGACGATCTCCTACGGACCCGTGCCGAACGGCGCGCAGGCCGCGGTCGTGCGCAAGTACGTCAACGCGCTGCAGGCTCGCAACTACGCCGCCGCTTTCGCGCTGCTCGCCGATGACGAGCACCGCTACTTCGGCAGCGTCGCGTCGTTCCGCAGCGTCTTCGAGGCCGACGGCATCACGCTCGAACACGCGTCGATCGTCGGTGCGCGCGGCGACGATCGCGGCCGCGTCTTTCTCGTGCGCGAACGCATCGCGTTCGTCGACCATGCGACCGACGAGCGCCGGCGCATCGACGCGAGCGTCCCGCTCGGCGTCGTTCCCGAGCACGGCGCGCAGCACGTCAAGGATCCGGGCAAGCCCTACCGCGCCTTCGCGGCGGCGTCGACGACAGAGGCATCCGGCCTGCGCGTCACCGTGAAGAAGGTCGACTTTTTCCCCGATCGCATCGACGTCGTCGTGACGTTCGAGAACCTCGGCGAAGGGTACGTCACGCTGCTGCCGTACGCGAAGAGCGTGCTGCGCGACGACCGCGGCGGCGTGTACCGCGTGTTCGCGATCAAGGACTGGACGATCACCGACAAGCGTCTCTACGAAGGCGTGCCGCTCGCCCCCAACGCTCGCTACACCGGTTCCCTGGCGTTCAGCGCGCCCCGGCTCGACGCGCTGCGGACCTGGTCGCTCACGGTCGCGCCGACGATGCGGGAAGGCGCGGACCAGCCCTTCGACCTCACGGTGCCGATCGTGCCGGCGCCGTAGCCGTTCTGCCCGAGAGAGGAACCGTCTCGGAAGCCACGGAACGGTCGCACCGCCAAACGGTCCCTGCAGGACCGTCTTTCCGTTGACACGGGAGTCTTCCAATGCGTCGCATCGTCAAGGCCCTCGCCCTCCTCGGCGCCGCCGCGCTCACCGCGTGCACGGGCAGCGGCTCCGTGATCAACACCGGCAGCCTTGCGCCCCAGCTGACGATCATCCAGGTACAGGGCCAGACGAACCTGCCGCGCGTGCTGGCCGGAGCGTCGATCCCGCTGAGCGCGACGAGCGTCAATGGCAGCCAGAACGGCACCCTGAACACGAACCGCTACATCTGGAGCGCGGTGCTCACGAGCGGCCTGACCTACAATTTCACCACCGACGGAAACCAGCAGCGCGCGTGTGCGAACGTGAACATCACGACCGGCGGGACGACGACTCCCTACGTCACCGACTTCAGCGTCTACATCGCGATCGATCCCACCAACGAGTCGAACATCATTTTCACGGCGCCCACGTCGGTGCCCGCGCCGACCGGCAGCACCGTCGCGACGAACTATCCGTATTGCGTCACCATCAGCGCGACGCCGCTCACGGGCAGCGCCACGTCCCCGACGATGGTCCCGAGCGCCGCAGGCTCGATCACCGTGGTCGTCCTGAGCCCGACGGCGCCGCTCGGCTGACGGGTTCTGCCGAATGACGACGACGAGGAGCGGCGACGCTCCTCGTTCGCTTTTGCGCGGTGTGTACGCGTTGATCGACCCCGAGCGCGTCGAGCCGATCGCCTTCGCGGACGCGCTGCTCCGCGGCGGCGTGCGGCTCGTACAGATTCGCGCGAAGAACGGACTCGACGACGCCGTACTGGCCGCGCTCGTCGCGCGCGTTCATGCCGCGGGCGGCATCACGATCGTGAACGACGACGTGCGCGCGGCGCGCCTCGCGGACGGCGTGCACCTGGGACAGGAAGATGCGGCGCTGGTCGATCTCGCCGGCGTGCGGCGTGACCTCGGCGACCGCATCATCGGGCTCTCATGCGGCACGCCGGCCGAAGCGCGTGCCGCGGACCCGGCGATCGTCGACTACGTGGGCGCCGGCCCGATGTTCGGCTCGCCGTCCAAGGCCGACGCCGGCCTGCCGGTCGGCATCAGCGGCGTGCGCGCGGTCGCCGAGGCGACGACGCTCCCGTGCGCCGCGATCGGAGGCCTCGCGCTGCGGAGTATCGGCCGAGCGCGCGAAAGCGGCGCGGTGATGGCCGCGGTGCTGGGCGCGCTGATCTGCGACGATCCGGAAGACGCGGCGCGGGCGCTGATCGCGGCATGGAACGGCCGAACTCGATGACGGTGATCGCGACGGTCGGTACGACGCACCCGCTCGCCTTCGCCGGGCTCGCGTTCGCGGCGCTTGCGATCGCCGACGACGGCGCGCGACCGGTGTGCGTCGTCGCCGGCGTGACCGCGCAGGACGCCGGCCGCGTCACGGCGCGAACCGCACTCGACGCGGCGACGATCGGCGCGCAGTTCGCCGCGCTGCGCGGGGCCAACGTCGAAGCGTTCCACGTCGGCGCGCTGCTCTCGGGCGAAGCGGTGCGCGCCGTCGCCGCAGGTCTCGCGAGTTACCCCGCGATCCCGGCGGTGATCGACCCCGTGCTCGCCGCGACGAACGGCGACGCGCTCGCGGACGAGGCGGCACAAACGGCGCTGCGCGAGGCACTGATACCGCGAGCGACGATCGTGACGCCGAACCTCCACGAAGCCGGCGCGCTCCTCGACCGCAGCGTCGACGACGTTCCCTCGATGCGCGAAGCGGCGCGCGCGTTCGTCGCGCTCGGCGCGAAAGCCGCGCTCGTCAAGGGCGGCCATCTGCAAGGCGAACCGACGGACGTGCTGGCCGACGGCGACCGCGTCACGGAGCTTCCGTCGCGTCGCGTCGACGGCACGGTGCGCGGCGGCGGCGACCTCCTCGCGGTCACCATTGCAACGCGCCTCGCGCGCGGAGCATCGTTGCCGGAAGCGATCGAGCACGCGCGCCGACGAGTCCGCGAAGCGATCGCGGGTGCAATACCGTTCGCAAACGCGCGTACGGCGCCGCTGTTCGCCGGCAAGTAGCGCCGCGGCGCCGTCCGGCGTCAGCGATTCGAACGCTGCGACTGGAAACAGTCGCGGCAGTACACCGGTTTGTCGCCGCGCGGCTCGAACGGGACCTCGGCCTGCTGACCGCAGCTGCTGCACGTCACGCTGAACATCTCGCGCGCGCCGCCGCCGCCGTAGCCGCCGCGGTCACCGCCGCCCGAGTACCCGCCGCCGTTGCCGCCGCCCTGACGCGCGCTCTTGCGCACGGAGCGGCAGTCGGGACAGCGATTCGGCTTGTTCTGGAAACCCTTCGTCGCGAAGAATTGCTGTTCGCCGGCGCTGAACACGAATTCCGCGCCGCAATCGGTACACGTCAAACGTTCATCGGTATACAATCGAGTCGACTCCTCGGGGGTGGCCTGGTTTCGACTCGCTGAGTACCTGGGTGTGGTGATGCCACGGAGACGGGACCGCGCGGGGATCGAGACCGGTCGAATTTATGCGTGGATACTACCACGGCCCCAAGGGCGGTGCAAGACAAACGTCACGCGCCGCCCACGCCCATCGCCTGCTTCACCGCCGACGTCGTCGCGTTCGCGATGGGCCGCACCTTCGCCGCGCCGCTGCGCAGCACGTCACGCACCGCCGACGGGTTCGCGCTGAGCGCCGCGTACCGCTCGCGCAGCGGGCGCAGCGTCTCGACCAGGATGTCGACCAGCTCCTTCTTCACGTCGCCGTAGCCGCGCGCATCCGCGAAGTGCGCCTCCGCCTGCTGCGGCGTCGCCCCCGTCGCGGCCATGTAGATCGTCAGCAGGTTCGTGACGCCGGGCCGTGCCGGATCGATGCGCACGTCGCGGCCGCTGTCCGTTTGCGCCGACATGACGGTCTTCTTGATGCGGTCGGGCGGATCGAGGACACGGATCGCGTGCAGCGTCCCGGCCGCGCTCTTCGACATCTTCTTGGTGGGGTCGTCGAGGCCCATGATGCGCGCGCCGGCCTTCGGAACGGCTGCCTCCGGCACCACGAACACATCCCCGTACGTCACGTTGAAGCGCTGCGCGAGGTCGCGCGTGAGCTCGATGTGCTGGCGCTGGTCTTCACCGACGGGAACGTGCGTCGTGCGGTACAGGAGGATGTCCGCCGCCATGAGCACGGGATAGCTGAACAAGCCGACGCGCACTTCGCCTTTTTGCGCGGCGGACTTCTCCTTGAACTGGGTCATGCGGTTCAGCTGGCCCATCGATGCGACGCACGAGAGGTACCAGGTCAGCTCACCGTGCTGGTGCACGTCGCTCTGCACGAACAGGCGTGACTTCGCCGGATCGATCCCCGCCGCGAGCAGCACGGTCGCGGTCTCGAGGATCTGCTCGCGCAGCGATGCGGGATCGTGCGTCACGGTCAGCGCGTGCATGTCGACGAGGCAGAAGATGTTCTCCGCATCGTCTTGCCCGTCGACCCACTGCTTGATCGCGCCGAAGTAGTTGCCGATGTGGATGCCGCCGGTGGGCTGAATGCCGGAAAAGACGATGCGACCTGGCATGCCGGGCGAATCAGTGCGGACGGGCGAGAGTGCGCTTACGCGGCCGGCGCGTAGCGCGGCAGCGTTACGCGCAGCCGCTCGAGCGCCCACGCGATGTCGTCGAGCGACGCCGCATAGGAGAACCGCAGATACCCGGCGCCCGACGCGCCGAAGCTGGAGCCGCCGAGGCACGCGACGCCGGCGTTCTCGAGCAGCCACTGCGCGAGATGCTGGTCGTCGCGCGTGATGCGCGAGACGTTGGGGAACGCGTAGAACGCGCCTTCGGGCACCGTGCACGAGACGTTCGGGATCGCGTTGAGCCCCGACACGATCGCGTCGCGCCGCTCGCGGAAGATCGCGTTCATCCGCTGCACCGGAGCGTCGTCGCCCCTCAGGGCCGCGATGCCGGCGCGCTGCACGAACGTCGCGACGCACGAGAACGTGTTGTTGTTGAAGAGCGTCACCGTCTCGGCGATCGTTTTCGGGGCGATGCAGTAGCCGAGGCGCCAGCCCGTCATCGCGTACGCCTTCGAGAAGCCGTCGATGACGATCGTGCGGTCGCGCATCCCGTCGATGCGCGTGATCGACTCGAACGTCGGGCCGTAGACGTTGCGCGAGTAGATCTCGTCGGCGATCACGAGGAAACCGTGACGCTGCGCGAGGCCGGCGATCGTTTCGAGGTCGTCCCGCGTCAGCACGCCGCCGGTCGGGTTGTGCGGCGAGTTGATCACGAGCGCTTTCGTCTTCGGCGTGATCTTCGCGGCGAGCGCGTCGAGGTCGAGCCGCCAGTCGCGCGACTCGAGCAGCGGGACCGGGATCGCTTTCGCCTGGAGGTACCCGGCGGCCGACGCGTACGCCGGGTACGCCGGGTCGGCGTAGATCAGCTCGTCGCCCGGGTCGAGCAGCGCCGAGAGCAGGTTCCAGATGATCGGCTTCGCGCCGGCGCCGACGACGACGTTCTCGCGCGCGAACGGCCGCGCCAGACCGCGGAATCGGCCGGCGTATTCGGCGATCGCGTCGCGCAGCTCCGGGATCCCGGCGGACGGCGTGTAGTGGGAGTAGTTGTCCAGGATCGCTTGCACGCCGGCGGCCTTGATGTGCTCCGGCGTATCGAAGTCGGGCTCGCCGATCTCCATGTGCACGACGCGACGGCCCGTCGCCTCGATCGCCTTCGCGCGGGCGAGGACCTGGAAGGCGCTCTCGGAGCCGATGCGCGACACGGCTTCGCAGAGGTAGTCGGCGTGGTGGGCGATCGTCGTCATGGCAAACCTGCAAGCGAGGTCGGCGACGCGGAATCGCCGAACGGGGCGGAACTGATGCGGACGCTGACGGAAGTTTTTGCGCCAGGCGCGCCGTCGCTACCCGAAGGGCTGCGAACCCTCGTCGTTTCTCCCGACCGCCAGGTCGAACCTGGAACGACCGTTCGCGCGACGTTCGCATTCTACAACTTCGGCGGCGCCGCGGCGACGGGTCTCCGCGTGCGCTTCAATCTGCCCGACGGACTGCGCTACGTCCCCGGCAGCGCGCGCGTCGACGACCGTCCGCTCGACGACATTCGCGGCGAGACGACCCTGCTCGCGCCGAACGGCGCCGACGTCGGCGAGGTGCCGCCGGGCATCGAGCGGCGCATCGCGATCGCGTACGTCGTCGCGCCGACGATCGAGAACGGCGCGCCGATCGAGCTGCAAGCCGCGCTCGCGAGCAACGAGACCGACGTCATCGGCTCGAACGTCGTTCGCCTCGCCGCGAGCAGCGCGCCGGAGCTCGACAACCCGGAGACGTTCGCATCGCTCGAGGCCGTGCGCGACGCCGAGCCGGGCGAAGAGGTGCACGTTTCGGCGCGCGTGTACAACAGCGGGCACGCGACCGCGCACGACGTCGTCGTCGTGCTGCCCGTTCCCGACCGGACGACGTACGTTCCGGGCACCGCGCGCATCGACGGGCGCGAGGCGCCGGCCGTCGACGAGCGCGCCGGCGACCCGTTCGGGTTCGGCACCGCGACGATCGCGTCGCCCGCGCTCGCGGCCGGCGCCACGCTCGTCGTCGAGTACCGCGCGCGCATCGAGTCGCCGCTCGACGACAACACGCGGCTCGTCCTGCGCGGCGCCGTCGCGTCCGCGGAGACGGCGGAGTTCGAGCTTTCGCGCGCCGAGCTCATCGTGCGCAGCGCGAGCCGCTTCGACACCGAAGCGACGCGGCTCGAGGTCGACGCGCCGACGGAGGTCGAGCCGGGACGCCGCGTGCGCGTCGCCATCGCCGCGGAGAACGCCGGGACGTGCGCCGCCGAGGACGTGCGCGTGCGCATCACGCTGCCGGAAGGCCTGCGCTACGCGCCCGGCTCGCGCGCGCTCGACGGCCGCTCGGCGACGGAGACGGACGGGCCCGGTTCGTTCGTCTTTCCGCGCATCGACGCCGGCGCGCGCGTCGAGGCCGCGATCGACGCATACGTCGTCTCGCCCGCCGTCGACGGCACGCCGCTGCCGATCACGGGCTCGCTGCAGTGGCTGACGGGCTCGCGCGCGTTCGAGCGCACGCTCACCGTGCGCTCGTCGCCGCGGTTCCTCGAGTCGCGCAACGCGCTCACGCTCGACGGCCCCTCGCACGTCACGCCGGGGAGCGAGGTGCGCGCGACGATCCGCATCGCGAACGACGGCACCGCGCAGGCGACCGGCGTGCGCATCATGACCGATGTCGACGCGACGCTGCAGTCGCTGCGCTACGCCGACGAAGGCGGCGAAGCGCGCGTGCAGCCGGCCGGCATCGTGATCGGCACGCTGCCGCCCGGCGCGACGCGCACGCTCGCGCTGATCGGCGACCGTCGCATCGCCGATCGCCGACCGCGCGGAGATTCGTCTCCGCGCGCGGCTCGAGACCGATCAGACCGCGCCGATGGCGCTCGGCCAGATCGACCTGTCCGTGCGCTCGCGCCCGCGCTTCGCGCCGGCGACGTCGACGCTGACGTATCCCGCCGGCGACCCGCTGCGCCCGAGCGGGCACGGCGACGTCCACGTCGTCGCTCGTCAACGACGGCACCGACGGCGCGCGCGACACGCGGCTGCAGCTGGACATCACGCCCGAGGCGCGGCTCGAGGCGGTCGACGGCGCGACGCGCGTCGGCACGACGCTGCTGTTCGGCGACGTCGCCCCCGGCGCGCGCGTCGAGGCGACGGTCCGCCTGCGCCTCGCGCGGCTCGTCGCGCGCGGCACCGCGATCACGGTGAACGGCCGGCTCGAAGCCGTCGGGCCTGCTGCCGCTCGCGCTCGCGCCGGTCACGATCCCGACGTTCGCGGAGCCGCGCTTCGACGAAGGCGCGACGCTTCGGATGCAGCCGCCGGATACGGTGGATGCGGGCGAGCCGCTGTACGTGCGGCTCACGGTGCGCAACACCGGCGACGGCGCGGCGAGCCGCCTGACGATTCGCGGCCAGCTGCCGCCGCATACCGCGTACTATCCCGGCTCGACCGCCGTCAACGACGTCCCGCTGCTCGACGTCGACGGCGGCTCCGTGCTGTGGTCGAAGAGCGGGCTCGTGCTCGAGGACGTCGACCCGGGCGTCGAGGTCGTGATCCGCTACGGCACGATCGTCAACACGCCGCTCGCCGCCGGCACGCTGATCGACGCGCAGGTCGAGCTCGCGTGGGACGGCGGCGCGTCGCTCACGGTCGCTTCGCCGGCCGTGCGCGTCCGCTCGACTCCGGCGTTCGCCGTGCGCGCGTCGGGCCTGCCGTTCTCCGTTTCCGGCATCGCGCCGCGCACGAGCGACGTGCTCCAGGACATCGCCGACCAGCGGCGCGCCGCGCAGCCGCAGCTGCCGCCGCCGATGGCCGCCCTGCCGGCCCCGCCGGTCGCCGAACCGCCGCCCGAGCGGGCACCGTCCCGCTACGACGAGGACGCGATCGACGCGCGCTTCACGCCCCTCGCGCCGGAGCCGCCCGTCGAGCCGCCGCCGCCGGCCGCGCCTCCGCCCCGGCGTGCCGTCACGCCGCCGCCTCCGGAGCCCGTCGCGCCGCAGCGCGCCGAGCCCGTCGCGCCGCCGCGGCCCGCGCCGCCGCCGGCGCGCGAGCCGGTCGCCGAGGCCGAGCCGGTTCCGCGCGCGCCCGAGCCGGCGATGCCCGACGCCGACGTCGCCGCCGGCGCGGTCGCGGCGCTGCCCGAGGAGCCGGAGCACGTCGACGACGTCGCGACGGCGCAGGCGCCGCCGCCGATACCGGCCCGCGCCCGCTCCCGAGGCCGCGCCGGTCGCCGAAGCCGCGCCGGTCGCCGAAGCCGCGCCGCCCGCGGCGGAGCCCGCCGCGCCGCCCGCGCTCGCCGGCAACCGCGTGCGCCTCGTGTTCGCGCACGACGCGCTGGAGCGCGCGCTCGCGTTTCTCGAGCAGTCGGACTACGGCGGTCTCGTCACGCACCTGTTCGCGATCCGCACGCTGCTGCCGACGTCGTTCGTCGGCTTGGACGGCGACGTGCCCGGCAAGCTCGCTCGCCGAGCGCGAAGCGCTGCGCGGCGTCGTCGACCGGCTCTTCATCAAGATGCGGATGCCGCGCTACGCGCTCACCGCGAAGGACGTCGAAGACCGCGGCAGCCGCGCCGCGCTGCTCGAGCTCGTTCACGCGCTGCGCGACGCCGCACCGTCGAACGACGCGCAGCCCGGCGAAGGCGACGGTCGTGCTCGAAGGCGCGGTCGACGCGTCGCGTCTCGCGCCGCATCTCGAGCGCGCTCGAATCCGAGCCGCTCGGCAGCGCGCGCCCGTGGCTCGTCCTCGCGGAGCTGCTGCCGTCGACCTTCGTCACGCCGCCCGGCAGCGAGGCGATGAACGCGTATCGCAGCGCGCTGATCGCGACGTTCACCAACGTCGTCGCGCTGCCGAACGAAGAGTTCCACCGCGTTCTCGCCGGCACGCAGAACAACGCGCTCGACGCGGCGCTGCGCGACGTGCGGCTCGCGCTGCGCGACGCGCTCGAAGCGGCGGCGGCCAAAGCCTAAGTGACGCGCCCGTCGTGCTGAGCGTGCAGCTCGCGTACGCGGGCGAGCTGCTGATCCCGGGTATCGTGCTCGCCGTCATCGGCATCGTGCTGATCGGCTTGACGATCTTCTGGCCGCCGTCGTCGAAGCCGATCGTCACGTCCGTGTCGGCGGTCGAGACGCTGCCGCTCGAGACGCTGCCGCTCGAGCGCGCGCCCGCGGAGCCGTCGTGGGAGATCGCAGCTCACGGGGCCGGTCGCGGTCTTCTCGCGCACGATCACGCTGGCCCGAGCTCGTCGATCCCGCCGCCGGCGAGCTCGAAGATCACGAGCGCCGTCGCGTGATCGACGGACTCGGCGTCGTCGGCGACGCTTGGTGCGCCGGCATCCTCGCGAAAGCGTTCGACGAGGAAGAAGGCGAGCTGCGCATCGCCGCGATCGAAGCGCTCGGCCAGTGCGACGGCGAGGTCGTGCTCCCGACGCTGGAACGCGCGTACGCATCGTACGTCATCGCCGAGCGCTACGCCGCGATCGACGGCGCATCGCGCCGCGGCGACGTCGCGTTGCTCGAGCGCGGTCTGCGCGACACGGACGGCACCGTCGCGCTCGCCGCCGCGTACGGCCTGCACCGCGCGCGCCGCGACGACCTCATCGAATCGAACCTCGCGGGCCGCACGGACGCCCGCGCCAACGAAATCCGCCGAGTCCTCCCGATCCTCGCCTAACGTTTTCGCACGATGCTGCCGTCGTGCGCGGCGGCGCACGTGCGCGACGAAGGTACGAAGCGCGGCTCGTCCGTCATGGTGCGCCTCGTGACCCTTCGACAAGCTCAGGATGACAACGTGCGATACCTCCGCGCGCGTGACGAGCGACGCATTGCGGATACCGGCGTGCAATCGATGGAGCGCATCTGACGGAGCGCACGAAGACGTAGCGACCGGAGCGCTGGATGCGCGCAGGGAACGGCCCCGCAGCGTGACGTGCGCCTCGCGCGCGATCCGCCGTTAACCGCGCAGTCAGATCGGCGGAATGTTCCGGTGGAAGTATTCCGCGATGATGTGCTGCGCGATCGGAGCCGCGACGGAGGCACCGTAGCCGCCCGATTTTTCCATGTAGACCGCGAGCGCGATCTTCGGGTGGTCGGAAGGCGCCCACGCGACGAACCACGTCGTGTTCGCGCCGTGGCCGCCTTCCGTTTCCGCGGTGCCGGTCTTGCCGGAGAACGGCAAGCCGGGAATTTCGAGGCCGTACGCGGTTCCCCACGGCTTGGTGACTTGCGACATGCCGACTTGCACTTCGCGCAGCGCCTCTTGCGACACCGGGACGTGGCGGATGATCTCGTGGTCGAAGCGCTTGAGCACGCTGCCGTGCGGCGAGCGGATCTCGCTGACGATGTGCGGGCGGTACAGCGTGCCGCCGTTGGCGACGGTCGCGGCGATGCTCGCGATCTGCAGCGGCGTCGCCTGCATCGAGCCTTGTCCGATCGCGAGCTGACACGCATCGCTCGGCTCGAGATTGTAGCCTTTGCCGAACGTGCGCTGCACCCACTCCTGCGTCGGCCAGTTGCCGGGATACTCGCCGGGCAGATCGATGCCGAGCCGCGAGCCGAGGCCGTACTGCGTCGCCCAGTACCGAAGCCGCTCGTTCTTCAGCCGCCAGCCGAGCTGGTAGAAGTAGCCGTCGGACGACGCGGCGAGCGCGCGCTCGAAGGCGACGCTGCCGAGACCGCCGCGCCGCGATGTCGTAGAACGTGTTGCCGTAGCAGTACCAGTGACCGGAGTCGTACAGCACTTGGTGCGGCTTGATCACGCCGCTCGTGATCGCGCCGGTGCCGGTGACCATCTTGAACGTCGAGCCGCTCGGCGACGCGGCGCCGATCGCGCGATCGTACAGCGGGTTCAGCTTGTCGCTGGCGATCCGCTCGTACTTCTTCTCGTCGATCGGCGTCGCGAAGTCGTTCGGGTCGAACTCCGGCATCGACGCGAGCGCGAGCACGCCGCCGTTGTACGGATCGAGCACGACGACGGCGCCGGCGAGGCGCTGCCCGCCGCGCGCCTTGCCCCATTTCTTGAGCTGCGCGGCAAGGTTTTTCTCGACGATCTTCTGCAGGCGCCAGTCGATCGTCGTCTCGAGCGTGTCGCCGGGCACGGAATCGAGCGGCTTGAGCCGGCGCACGAGCGCGCCGGACGCGTTGACCTCGACCTGCTCGCCGCCGGCGCGGCCGTGCAGCCAGCGGTCGTACACGTTCTCGAGGCCGTCTTTGCCGGTCACGTCGTTCGGCGAGTAGCCGTCGCGCTTGCGCGCCTTGTACTCGTCCTCGTCGATCACGCCGACGTAGCCGAACAGGTGCGAGCCGGACTTGCCGTACGGATAGTTGCGAACCGGCTGCTCTTCCATGTCGACGCCGGGCAGATCGCTCTGCGACTCGGCGAGGCGCGCCGTCTGCACGGGCGTGAGATCGGTCGCGAGGATCACGGGACCGTACGGCTCGTACGTCTGCACCTGCGCGAAGTCGTCGTAGTTGACGTTGTGGTGGTGCAGCAGCCGGCGGCGCAGCTTCGCCGCCGGAACGTGCAGCACGTCGGAGAGCGTCGCGAGCGTCTTGTCGATGTCCTTGACTTCGGACGGAATCAGCGCGCAGACGAACGACGGCCGCGAGCGCACGAGCACGACGCCGTGCCGGTCGACGATGAGCCCGCGCGGCGCGGCGACCGGGATGATCTGGATCTGGTTCGCGCGCGCTTCCGCGGCGAAGCGCTCGCCTTGCACGAGCTGCACGTCGGCGAGGCGCGCGACGATCGCGATCAGCGCGAACGCGAGCACGGCCGCGAACACGAACACGCGAATCGCCGGCCGCGGCGTCGTCCGTCGTCGCCATCAGCCGTATCCGTACCGCTCGATCGTCGTCTTGTCGGTCACGAGCCGGCCGCGCACGACGAGCCACGCGAACGCGACGGCCGCGGTGAGCAGCGCGCGCCACAGCGCGGTGTGCGCGTGCGCGGTGGCGAAGCCGGCGGGAAATCCTTCGAGCCGCATCACGACCCAGAAGATCGTGTCGCGCACGAGCACCGCGGCGCCGCAGAGCACCGCCGGGACGAACGCGCCGTCCGCGAACATGCGGCGCGAGAAACCGCCGACGAGCAGCGCGACGATCGTCGTCGAGATCGTCCAGCCGCCGCCCGTGCCCGCGAAGATGTCCTCGAGCAGTCCGGCCGGCAGTGCGAGCATCGCGCCGCGCCGCGCCCCGACGCGCGACGCGTACAGCACGACGGCGATCGTGACGAGCGACGGCACGGCGCCGCGGAACGCGATGAGCGGCACGGCGACCGTTTGCGCGAACGCGAGCAGCGCGGTCCGGCCGAGCATCGGCCAGTAGGCCGGTCCGACCGCGATCTCGATGCTGCGGTACTTACTGCGGTAGAACGAGGACACTCGAGAGTCCGGGGAGATCCGCGGCTGGCTGCACGATCGCGGTTTGATCGAGCGCGCCGGCCGCGGCCGGATCGATCGTCTTGATGCGGCCGATCAGCACGCCGGCGTGGAACGAGCGGCCTTCGCCGGTGACGACGCGGTCGCCGGCCTTCAGCTTCGCGTCTTGCGAGACGTACTGCAGCTTGACGTGCGTCGACGTTCCGACGGCGATCGCCCACCAGCGGCCGTGCTGCACGACGGCCGGCAGCTTCGACGTGGCGTCGGTGACGAGCAGCACTTTCGACGAGAGCGGCGCGACCTCGACCACGCGGCCGACGACGCCGTCGCCGGTGACGACGCCGTCGTCGCGTCGCACGCCGTCCTTCCTGCCGCGGTCGATCGTGATGACGTGCAGCGCGGCTTCGGGATCGTAGCCGATCACCGTCGCCGGCGATGCCGTCGGGATGCGCGAGCTTCGCCGCGCCGAGATCGCTGCGCGGCGGGGATGCGCGCGAGGCGCTCCTGCATCTCGTCGTTCTGCGCGCGCAGCACGGCGTTCTCGCCGCGCAAGCGCGCGTTCTCGGCCGGCAGGCCGCGGCGTGCGCGCGACGGTGTCGACCGTGCCGCGCACGACGTCGACGACGTCGTCGCCGCGAGCTGCAGGTACGCCGTGACCGTCGTGACGGTCGTCGTCAGCGGCGAGGTGCGGCCGGCGCGGGCGAAATCAAGCTGGAGGAGCGCGACGAGGGCGGCGACGATGACCGCCCCGATTATCGCGAATAGCTTTCTCTCATCCCGATTCGTAACGATTGGTACCACCTCGTCAGCCGGTCGGCGTGCGGCCGCAGCCGTTCGAGCAGACCAGGCGACGCGAGAATCTCGCCGGCGCCGCGCGCCACGCATCCCAGCGGATCGTCGGCGACGGTCGTCGGCACGTTCGTGCGCGCGGCGATCTCGCCTGCGAGTCCGGGGATCAGCGCGCCGCCGCCCGTCAGCACGATCCCGGACTCGAGCAGCTCGCCCGCGAGATCGGGCGGGCACGTTTCGAGAATCGACCAAGCGGCGCGCGCGATGCGGTCGACGCCGTCGCGCATCGCCTCGCCGACGATCCGCTCGTCGATCGCGCGGCGTCCGGGCCGCAGGTTGCGCATGTCGGTGCCGGCGACGAGGTACGGTTCGCGTCCCGGTGCTCGTCCGGCGAAGCCGCGCTCGATCTTCGAGCCGCTCCGCCGTCAACGCGCCGATGCCGAAGTAGTCGGCGCGCAGCCGCGCGGTGATCGCCGCGTCGAACGTGTCGCCGCCGACTTTGATCGAGTGCAGCGCGACGACGCCGCACAGCGTGAGCACCGCGATCTCCGTCGTGCCGCCGCCGATGTCGATCACCATCGCGGGCCGCGTGCTCGGTGATGTCGAGCCCCGCGCCGACCGCCGCCGCGACGGCTTGCGGCACGAACGTCGTCGTGCGCGGCCCGGCGGCGCGGATCGCCTCCTCGACCGCCTTGCACTCGATGTCGGTCGCGCAGCCGGGCACGCACGCGATGACGCGCGGCGCGAGCCGCGGCCGTGCGGCGAGCGCGCGGTCGACGACGGTTTTCACGAGCGCGTGCGCGCCGCGGAAGTCCGAGATCGTCCCGCCGCGCAGCGGCCGGACGACGGAGATGCGCCCGGGCGTGCGGCCGTCGAGCTCCTTCGCGGCCTGCCCGACCGCGATCGATCGCGTCGTCGCTCGTGCGGTACGCGACGACCGACGGCTCGCTGACGAGGATGCCCGCCTCGTGCGAGTACGCGACGGTGTTCGCGGTCCCGAGGTCGATGCCGACGTCGGGGTTGAACGTGGCCCGGAACGTCCCAGCGACGCTCACGGTACGCTCGGTCCATCACGCTAGTGTTCGGCCGCAGACGGTAGCCCAGCGCGGGCAGCGCCTTCGCGAACGCGGCGAGCGGGAAGCCGACCACCGTGAAGTAGTCGCCGTCGATCCGCTCGACGAGCGTGGCGGCGAACCCTTGGATGCCGTACGCGCCGGCCTTGTCGAGGCCGTCGCCGCTGTCGGCGTACTCGGCGATCGACTCGATCGTCGAGATCGGCGAACCGAACGCGCGTCGTCACGCACGCTCGGCGTGCGCGGCGCCGCTGCGGTCGTCGCGCAGCGCGAAGGCCGTGTGCACCTCGTGCCAGCGGCCGGAGAGCCGGCGCAGCATCGCGCGCGCCTCGGCGCGATCCGCCGGTTTGCCGAGCGCGTCGCCGTCGACGTCGACGACCGTGTCGGCCGCGACGATCAGACGGTCGCTCGGCAGCGCGCCCGCGGCCTTGCCGCGCGCGTGGCGCAGCGCGAGCTCGGCCGGCGCGATGTCGGGAGCGGGGCGCTCGTCGTAGGCGCTCGCGAACGACCGCCACCTGCAAACCGAGCGAGAGCGAGTAACTCGCGGCGCCGTGGCGACGCGCTCGCGAGCGCGATCGAATCGAGCGTGGCAAGGTGTGTGATGCCTTCAGTGTACGGTCGCGCGCGCACGCTGACAACGTCCGGCGCGCGAAATTTTGTGCCGCGCGCTCACACGATGTCGAGACGCACGACGTCGTCCGGCGATTCGCCGCGCACGACGCGCCGATGATGCCCGTCGCGGACGAAGACGACCGGCGGGCGGCCGAACCGGTTGTAGTTGCTCGCCATGCTGTAGGTGTAGGCGCCGGTGATCCGCATCGCAATCAGGTCGCCGGCCGCGATGCCGCGCGGCAGGACGTAGTCGCCGATCTCGTCGTTCTCGCACGAGCGGCCGGTCAGCGTCGCCGGCTCGTCGGGACCCGCCGCGCGCGCGGCCATGACCTCGGCGACGTGTCGCGCGCCGTAGAGCATCGGCCGCGGGATTGTCGGCCAAGCCGCCGTCCAGGATGACGAAGCGGCGACGGCCCTGCGCCTTCACCGCCATCACCGTGTAGAGCGACGTGCCGGCCCGCGCGACGATCGCGCGCCCCGGCTCGATCGCGATCCGCAGGCCGCTGCCGGCGGCACGCTCGGCGAGGCCCGGGACGAGCCGCTCGATCTCGATCGGCCGCGGATCGTCGGGGCCCTCCTCGACGCCGATCCCGCCGCCGCAGATCAGCTCGGCGACCGGCAAGCCGAGCCGGGCGGCGACGCCGGCCGCCGTCAGCAGCTCGTCGAGGTTGGTGAGAAACGCGCCGGGGTCGGCAATCTGCGAGCCGACGTGGGCGTGCAGGCCGATCAGCCGCAGCTGCGGCAGCGCAGCGATCCGCCGCAGCACGTCCTCGACGCCGCCTGCGGGCACGCCGAACTTCGTGTTCTCGCCGCCGGTCCGGATGAACGCGTGCGTGTGCGCTTCGATCCCGGTGTTGAGGCGCAGCATCACGTCGACGGGCTCGCCGGCCTGGGCGAGCGCGGCCAGGCGCTCGAGCTCTTCAGCGTTGTCGATCACGTCGAACGCGACGCGCCGCTCGACGATCGCGCGCATCTCGTCGTCGGTCTTGCCGCAGCCGTGGAAGTACATGCGGTTCGCGGGAAAGCCGCCGCGCTCGGCCGTCACGAGCTCGCCGAGCGAGCAGACGTCGAGCCGCAGCGGCGTCGCGGCGAGATGCTCCGCGAACGCGGCGCACAGAAACGCTTTGCCCGCATACCCGACGGCGACGCCGTACGGCTCGCACGCACGCAGGATGCGATCGATCTCGAGATCCAGCGCGTCGAGGTCGATCGCGAACACCGGCGTGCCGTACGTCGCGGCGAGCTCGCGAGCGAGCACGCCGCCGACGTTCTTGTCGAGCGCGAAGCGCGCGTCCGCCTTCACGCGCGATACAACCCATGCTCGCCGATGTAGCGGTACACCGGCTCGGGAACGAGGTAGCGAACGCTGGCGCCCGCATGCAGCCGTTCCCGAATCAGCGTCGCCGACTCCGCGACGAGCGGCAGATCCAGCGTGCGGATCTTCGCGCGCCGCTCCGGCGCAAGGTCCGCCAGCGCCGCCTCGACATCGCCGTGCGTCACGCCCCCGCGCGGCGCAATGACGAGCTCGGCAATCATGTCGACGACATCTTCGAGCCGCTGCCACCGCGAGCGCACGAGCGAATCTCCGCCGACGATGAACGTAAAGTCGTCCCCCGGATAGCGCGATCGCAGCCGAGGCAGCAAATCTGCCGTATACCCGCTCGCATCATCACCGAGATCGGCCTCATCGATCCCGAACGCAACGTTCGCCGCAATCGCCAGCCGGATCATCGCGGAACGATGTTCGCGCGAAGCGTTCATCGTCCCAACACGATAATGCTTCCCCTCCCGAGTCGGCACGAACAGCACACGATCGAGCGCACAAGCCTCGCGCACGGCCTCCGCAACGAACAGATGCCCGTTGTGAACGGGATCGAACGAGCCCCCAAAGATCCCCAATTTCACCCGCAAGCCGATATCTTTCGGTCAAGCACGCGCTGCCAGGAGGGCCGTGGCGGGCGAGGTGGTGCGGCGGGTACTTTCGAGCGCGCCTGAGCCCGGAGGGCGGAAGCGCGCGAACGTAGCGACCGGAGCACAGGATGTGCGCAGGGAGCGTGCCCGCCGCACCACCTCGCCCCGCCGCGGCCCGAGCGACAACGCATCACGAGTAGTCGAACTCGACGCCGGCGATGCGCACCGTGTCGCCCTCTCGGACGCCCAGCTCGCGCAGTTTCTTGTCGACGCCCATCTTGGCGAGGATCTGCTCGAAGCGCGCGAGCGCTTCGTCCGAATCGAAGTCGGTCATGCGAGCGAGGCGCTCGACGCGCTCGCCGCTCACGACGTAGATGCCGTCCTCGACCTCGATCGCGAACGGTTCGTCCGGCGCGAGATCGATCTGCGCCGGCTCGGGCTGCGCGATCGCCGGCAAAGGCGTCGCGCGAATCGTTTCCCACGTCGCGTACACGAGCTCGCGGACGCCTTCGCCGGTCGCCGCGGAGATGCCGCGCACGTTCGGGAGACGATCGCGCAGCGCGTCGAACGTCGCGCGCGCTTCGGGCAGATCGAGCTTGGTGACGACGACGATGGTCGGCCGCTCGAGCAGCGCCGAATTCCACGCGGAGAGCTCGTGTTCGATCGTCGCTTTGTGCGCGAGTGCGTCGTCCGGCGAGACGTCGCCGGCGATCAGGTGCACGAGCACGCGCGTGCGCTCGACGTGGCGCAAGAAGCGATCGCCGAGTCCCGCACCGGCGTGCGCGCCTTCGATAAGCCCCGGCACGTCGACCATGACGAACGACTCGTACTCGGCGACGCGCACGACGCCGAGCTGCGGCTCGAGCGTCGTGAACGGGTAGTCTGCGATCTTCGGCCGCGCCGCGCTGACGACGGAAAGCAGCGTCGACTTCCCCGCGTTGGGCAGGCCGATCACGCCCGCGTCCGCGAGCAGCTTCAGTTCCAATCGCAGCTCGCACTTCTCGCCCGGCTCGCCGTTGTACGCGAAGCGGGGCGCTTGGCGCGCGGCCGTCGCGAAGTGCTGGTTGCCGAGTCCGCCGCGTCCGCCGCGCGCGACGCGCACGCGCTCGCCCGCGCTGCTCATGTCGGCGAACAGCCGCGACCGCCCGCGGTTTCCTTCCGGATCGAGATCGGTGCGCGTCACGAGCGTACCGACGGGGACGCGCACCAGCAGATCGTCGCCGGCTTTCCCCGACTTGTTCGAGGTCGAACCCGCTTTGCCGGAATCCGCGCTGAACTGCTTCTTGAAACGGAAATCGACCAGCGTGCCGAGCTCGGGATCGGCGAGCAGCACGACGTCGCCGCCCCGGCCGCCGTCGCCGCCGGCCGGGCCGCCCTTCGGCACGTACTTCTCGCGCCGCCACGCGACGACGCCGTCGCCGCCGCTGCCGGCCGCCACGGTGATCGTCGCCTCGTCGATGAACTGCATCGCTATGCGGCTCCGGTCATGGACCGAGCGCTGCGGGATCGCGCCTCAGCGGAACGTCGATTGCGAGGGCGCGTCGGGGGCCCCGCGCCGAAGGCGTGGGGGGCGCGCAGCCGGGGGCGGAGCGCCCTTAAACTGCGACCACCGAGATGTGTTTGCGATTCTTCGAGCTCGAGAACGTCACGCGTCCCTCGACGACGGCGAAGATCGTGTGATCGCGGCCGATGCCGACGCCGTGCCCGGGATGGAACTGCGTTCCGCGCTGGCGGACGATGATGTTGCCGGGCACGACGAGCTCTCCGCCGAAGCGCTTCACGCCGAGGCGCTGCGCGTTCGAGTCGCGCCCATTGCGAGTTGAGCCGGCGCCCTTCTTGGACGCGAACAGCTGCAGGTCGAACCGGAACATAGCCGCGAGATCATACCAGAGCCCCGGGAACGGGTCAAACGGAAACGGCGCTGCGACGGGCCTCGACCCGCATGCGGATCGGGCGGCCCGGCCGCAGCGTCACGACCGGTTCCAGCGGAACGGGTGAGGGATCGGTTCCGACGAAGCGGAGCCGGCGCGCGAGCGTGGCCAGGACCAGCACGGCCTCGGTCCAGGCGAAGCTCTCGCCGACGCAGATCCGGTTGCCGCCGCCGAACGGGAAGTAGGCGAACCGGGGCAGGGCCGCCGTCTCGCCGTTCGACCAGCGCTCGGGGCGGAACGCCTCGGGATCGTGCCAGTAGCGCGGGTTCCGGTGGGTGACGAACTGCGAGGTGAGGATCACCGAGCCCGGAGCGACGGTCCACTCGCCGAGCCGGAACGGCCGCACCACGCGGCGGCCGAGCACCCAGGCGGGCGGACGCAGGCGCATCGACTCGGCGATGACGTCCCGCGTGAACGTCAGGCGCGGGTAGTCGGACGGCTCGGGATCGCGCTCGCCGAGGACGGCGTCGAGCTCGGCGTGCAGGAGCGACTCGACGTCGGGACTCCGTGCCAGCGCGTCCCACGTCCACGCCAGCGCGTTCGCGGTGGTCTCGTGTCCCGCGAGCAATAGCGTGAGCGCTTCGTCGCGCACGAGCTCCGCCGGCATCGGCGCACCGTGCTCGTCGCGCGTCGCGAGCAGCATCGAAAGCAGGTCGCCGCGGTCGCGGCCGTCGGCGCGGCGGTCCTCGACGATTCGGTGGATCACGGCGTCGAGGCCCGCCCGCGCGGAACGGAAGCGGCGCGTCGCCGGATGCCACGGTATGTGGTCGAGAAGCTCGCCGAAGGCGCTGAGGCTCGCGGGAAAGACCGCCATCGCGTCGTTGACGGCGCGGCCGATCGTGTCGGCGTCGTCGTCGACGTCCGCCGACAGCAGGGTAGCGGCCGCGATCCGCAGCGCCAGGCGGTTCATCATCGCGTCGACCCGCGCCACGTCACCGGGCCGGACCGCTGCGGCGGCGTCGCGCGCGGCGTCGATCATCACCGCCGCATACCGCGCGATGCGCTCGCGGTGGAACGCCGGCTGGACCAAGCGCCGCTGGTTCAGGTGCAGCGGCTCGTCGCTGGTCAGCAGCCCCATGCCGAGGAGCCGGCGCATGCGCTGCAGCCCGCGGCCCTTGACGACGTCGTGGCCGTTCGCGGTCAGCACGGCCTCGATCAGGACGGCGTCGTCGACGAACCAGAACCGGCCGCGCGGCATCCGCCACGAAGCGATGGGCCCGAACTCGCGCGCGACGCTCCCGAGAAATGCGGGCATCCGGGCGAGGTTGCCCGAGGTCGCCAGGTTCCGGATCGCCCGCGCCATCGGCGGACCGGGCGGATGAACGCGTGCAGCCATGTGCCTCCCTACTCGGCCCGCATCGTCTCGTGTCGGCCGGCGACGGATCCACCCCTCTCCCGTCGTTCGGTCATGGTGCGCGGAAACGCGCTGTTCCCGCGTTTTTTCGTTGGAATACCTGCGCACGGCGTGCGCGGCCCGCTCCGGGGAGGGGCGTTAGAGCGGTGTGCGAACCGCATTGCGTTTTGGAGAACCGCCGCGTCGTCATCACGGGCCTGGGCGCGATCACGCCGCTCGGCAACACCGCGGGCGCGTTCTGGGACGGCCTGATTTCCGGGCGCAGCGGAGTGGCGCTGACCCACGTCTTCGATACCTCGAAGCTGCCGACGCGCATGGCCGCCGAAGTGAAGGACTTCAACCCGGACGCGCTCTTCGGCCGGCGCGAGGCGCGCCGGATGGACCGCTACGCGCAGATGGCGCTGGCGGCCGCGCGCGACGCGCTCGAGGACGCGTCGTTCCCCGACGATCCGGAGGTGCGTGCCCGCACCGGCGCTATCGTCGCGACCGGCATCGGCGGCATCATCACGATCGAGGATACGACGTTCGAGATCGGCCCGAAGCAGGCATGGGACCGGGTCTCTCCGTTCTTCGTTCCGATGCTGATGGGCAACGCGGCGTCGGCGCAGATCTCGATGACGTACGGCCTGCGCGGACCGGTCTTCGCGGTGTCGTCGGCATGCGCGAGCGCCAACGACGCGTTCTGCGTCGCGTACGACAAGATCGTTCTCGGCGAAGCGGTCGCGGTCGTGACCGGCGGCAGCGAGGCGGCCGTGATCCCGACCGCGATGGGCGGGTTCTCGTCGATGAAGGCGATGTCGACGCGCAACGACGATCCCGAGCGCGCGTCGCGGCCGTTCGACAAGGAGCGCGACGGCTTCGTGCTCGGTGAAGGCGCGGGCGTGCTGATCCTCGAGGACCGCGACTTCGCGCTCGCGCGCGGCGTGCACATCTACGCCGAGGTGCTCGGCTACGGCCAGTCGGCGGACGCGTACCACATCGCGCAGCCGGATCCGGAGTCGAAGGGCGTCGTGCTCGCGATGGAGCGCGCGCTCGCGCGCAGCGGCGTCGCGCCGAATCAAGTCGGCTACATCAACGCGCACGGCACCTCGACGCCGCTCGGCGACGCCGCTGAGTCGCAGGCGATCGAGCGCGTCTTCGGCGAGCACGCGACCGGCGGCGCGCTCGCCGTCTCGTCGACGAAGTCGATGCACGGGCATCTCCTCGGCGCCGCCGGCGCGATCGAGGGCATCGCCACCGCGCTCGCGCTCCACCACGGGATTCTGCCGCCGACGATCAACTACGAGTTCCCGGATCCCGAGTGCCGGCTCGACTACGTGCCGAACGTTGCGCGCAAGGCCCAGGTCGAGGTCGCGATCTCGAACGGCTTCGGCTTCGGCGGCCACAACACGTCGGTCGTGTTCGCCCGGCACGGCTAGCAGCATGGTGATGGAGCGAGCGCAGCGGTTTCGAGCGCGTGAACCCATGTCGTTCCGACCTCGGATCGGTGGCCCCACGCAACGCGTCGGGGGCGCGCAGCCCAGGGCGGAGCGCTAAAGATGCCGGGCGAGAGACGGCGCATGCGCTTGCGCGCGCTGCTGAAGACGGCGGACGCGGTCGACGTCGACGCCGCGCGCGTCGAGCAGGCGTTCGTGCACGCGAGCGCGGGCAGCGAACGCTCGAGCGCATCGAACGAGCGGCTCGAGTTCTTCGGCGACGCGCTGCTCGGCTTCGTCGCGTCGCGCTGGCTGATGAAGCACTATCCCGACGACAGCGAGGGCGCGCTGACGCGCCGCAAGGCCTTTCTCGTCAGCGGCTCCGCGTGCGCCGAGACGGCGCGGCGGCTGGGTTTCGCGGAGCTCGTCGTGCTCGGCGCGGGCATGGAGCGCGCCGGCGGCAGCGCCAACGAGAGCGTTCTCGCCGACGCGTTCGAGGCGTTTCTCGCCGCATTGTACGAGGCGTCCGACTTCGAGCGGGTCGCGCGCTTCCTCGAGAAGGAGCACCTCGCGCCGATGGACGGCCGCAACGCCGGCGAGCGCGACGCGAAGACGGATCTGCAGGAGTACTCGCAAGCCGTGCTGCGGCTGACGCCGCTCTACTACGAGCGTGCCGAGGGACCGCCCGCCGACCGGCGCTACACGTCCCAGGTGCGCGTCGGCGACGAGATCCTCGGCGAAGGCATCGGCCCCTCGAAGAAAGCGGCGCAGCAGAGCGCCGCCGCGATGGCGCTCTCGACGCTCCGCGCGCGGTATCCGCAAGCGCCGGCGGCGGCGGCCGTCGAAGGACGACGGGCGCGTGATCGCGCTCGAGCGGCGTCGGCGGCCGCGTTCACCCCGCACACCCGATCGCGGAGCGCCACTCTAAGCACCCATGCGGCTCAAGTCACTCAAAGTCTTCGGCTTCAAGACGTTCGCCGAAGCGACGACGCTCGACTTCATCTCGGGAACGACCGCGGTCGTCGGACCGAACGGGTCCGGCAAGTCGAACCTCGTCGACGCGATTCGCTGGGTGCTCGGCGAGCAGTCCTCGCGCAGCCTGCGCTCGCAGCGCATGGAAGACGTGATCTTCGCCGGCAACAACCTGCGCAAGCCGCTCGGCATGGCCGAAGTCTCGCTCACGTTCGACAACACCGAGCGCGTGCTGCCGCTCGATTTCGCCGAGGTGCAGATCACGCGTCGCGCGTACCGCGTCGGCGAGTCCGAGTTCTACATCAACCGCGCGCCCGTGCGGCTGCGCGACGTGCACGAGCTGCTGATGGGCACGGGCCTCGGCCCGGGCTCGTACGCGATCGTCTCGCAAGGCCAGATCGACTCGATCCTCTCGTCGAAGCCGACGGAACGGCGCGCGCTCTTCGAGGAGACCGCCGGCATCGGCAAGTTCCTCGCGCGCAAGCACGAGGCGCTGCGGCGGCTCGAGGCGACGGAGCAGAACGCGATCCGCGTCAACGATCTGATCGCCGAGCTCGAACGGCGTGTCCCCGAGCTCGAGACGCAGGTGCGGCGCGCGAAGCGCTACCGCCGCGTCACCGCGCGCGTGCGCGAGCTGGAGATCCTCTCCTACCTGCGCGCGTCGTCGACGCGGCGCGCCGAGCGCGAGCGCGTCGTCGCCGAGCTGCAGCAGCACGAAGACGCGCGCGCCGCGGCCGCGGCCGGCGCGGCGCGGCTCGGCGCGCAGCTCGCGAGCCTGCGCGAAGCGCTCTACTCGCTCGAGCTCGACCTCGACCGGCACCGCGCCGACGCGCAGACGGCGCGCGCGGAGCTCGCGCGCATCGAAGCCGACCTCGCCGCGGCGACCGCGCGGCGCGACGGGCTCGAACGGCAGTCGAGCGCAGTCATCGCCGACCGCGACCGCGTCGAGAGCGAGCGCGACGTCGCTGCGCGACACGATCGCCTCGCTCGAAGAGCGCATCGCGCCGCTCGCGGCGCAAGGCGAAGCGTCGCGCGAAAGCGAGCTGTCCGCGGCGAACGACGTCGCGGGCGCGCGGCGCGCGCTCGATGCGGTGTACCAGGAGCTGCGCGCGGTCGAAGCGCTCGCCGCCGAGCACGCTGCGAACGAAGCCGAGCGGCGCGCACAGATCGCTTCGGCGCGCGCGGACATCGAACGGCTCGAGCGCGAGCACGCGGCGGCCGTGGCGGAGCACGACGCCCACGCGAAGGCCGCCGAGCACGCGCGCGCGGGGTTCTCCGAGCGTGAGCTGCTGATCGCGCGCTTCGAGGCGGAAGCGACGGCGGAGCACGAGCGCGCGCGCATGGCCCGCACGCGCGGCGAGGCGGCCGGCGCGCGCGTCGCCGAGCTCGAGCGCCGGCGGCGCGAGATCGCCTCGGAGATCGCCGGCGCCGAGTCACGCCTGCACACGATCGAAGAGCTCGAGGCCGCGCTCGAAGGCCACGCGCACGGCACGCGGGCGGTCGTCGAAGCGTCGCAGCGCGGGGTGCTGCGCGGGCTGCACGGCGTCGTATCGAACTTGATCTCGACGGACGAGCGCTACGCGCGCGCGCTCGACGTCGCGTTCGGCGAAGGGCTCTCGAACGTGATCGCCGAGACGTCCGAAGACGCGGAAGCGGCCGTCGCATACCTGCGCGAGCGCGAGCTCGGGCGCGCGACGCTGCTGCCGCTCGACACGCTCGCGAGCCGCGAGGGCCGCGAGCTGGGCGCGTTGCGCGGCCGGCCGGGGATCATCGGCTTCGCGCACACGCTCGTGCGCGCCGAGGCGCGCTATGCGGGCATCGTCGCGTTTCTCGTCGGGCGCGTGCTCGTCGTCGACGACCTGCGCACGGGCATCACGCTCACGCGCGGTGAGGGATTCCGCGACTCGATCGTCACGCTCGAAGGCGATCAAATTCTCGGCGGCGGCGCGATCAGCGGCGGGCGTTTCCGCAAGGAGCGCTCGATCCTCGCACGGCGCGCGCAAGCCGAGACGCTGCGCGAGCGGGTCCCGCAGCTGCGGGCGCAGCTCGACGAGATCGAACGCGACGCGCTCGCGGCCAAGGCCCAGCTCGACGCGGCGGCGGCCGAACGCGACGAAGCGATGCGCCTCGCGAACGACGCGGAGGTCGCGCTGCGCGACGTGCGCACGCAGCTCCAGGCGGTGATCGCCGAGATCGAGCGGGTCGATGCGGCCTTCGCCTCGGCGGGCGCGCGCGTCGGGGCGCTCGGGTCGTCGACGGAGGACGTGCGCTCGCGGCTGCACGCGCTCGAGCGCGTTGCCGACGATCACGTCGACCTCTCGGATCAGCGCGGCGCGCTCGAGCGGGAGCTGGCCGAGGCACGCCGGCGGATCGCCTCCGTGGAGTCGCGCCAGGGCGACGTCGTCGCGGCCGCGAGCGCCGTGCGCGAGCAGCTGGCGGCCCTGAGCGCCGAGCACGACGCCGCGGTGACACGCTTGGGCTTGCTCGACGCGGACGCAGAGCGCGCGGCGAGCGCGCGCGCCTCGATGCAGCACGAGCTCGAGGCGCTGCGCGCACGTACCGCGGCGCTGCACGACGCCCTCGCCCTCGCGCGCGAGCGCGTCGCGGCAGCCGATGCGGCCGTCGACGCGGCGCGCGCGAAGCGCGAAGCGACCGCCGACGAGGCCGCGCAGCGCGAAGCCGACGAGCGCACGGCCCAGAGCCGCGATCGCGAAGCGACCGCGGCGGGCGAGTCCGGCCGCCGCCGCCTCGCCGAGATCGACGCCGAGCTCGGCATGCTCGCGCAGACCTTCGCGCAGAATCCGGCGAGCGACGCGGAGCAGGCCGACGTGCTCGCGCGTTTCGCAAGCGACCCGCCCGAGGTCGTCGACGAGCTGCCGCGGCTGCGTGAGGAACTCGTGCGGCTGCAGGCCAATGTCAACTTGAACGCCGAGGCGGACCGCGACGAGCTGACGGAGCGCGAGCGCTTCCTGCGCGAGCAGATGGACGATCTGCATCGCGCGCGCGTGACGCTGCTTGCGACGATCTCGGAAATCGAGGCGTCGTGCCAGGTGCAGTTCAACGAGACGTTCGACGCGGTCAAGGCGCGTTTCACCGACGTGTTCGCCGAGCTCTTTCCGGGCGGGCGCGCGGAGATGTGGCAGACGGAACCCGACAACCTCAGCGAGACGGGCATCGAGATCTCCGTGCAGCCGCCGGGCAAGAAGATGACCGCGCTCGCGGCGCTCTCCGGCGGCGAGCGCGCGATGACGGCGTCCGCGCTCATCTTCGCGCTGATCGCGGTGAAACCGTCGCCGTTCTACCTGCTCGACGAGGTCGACGCGGCGCTGGACGACGCGAACGTCGAACGGCTTTCGACGAAGATTCTCGACGTCTCGAAGACGGCGCAGATGCTCCTCGTGACGCACAACAAGAAGACGATGGAGCTTGCCGAGCGCCTCTACGGCGTGACGATGCAGGAGCCGGGCGTCAGCTCGATCGTGAGCGTCACGCTGGACGACCGTCCGCTCGCGCCGCCGCCGCCGCTCGAAGAGCGGCCGCGTGAACCCGCGTTTGCAAGCAATTAGCGAAGCTGCCCTCATCTCGGTCTACGATCGGACCGGGATCGTGCCGCTCGCCCGCGCGCTCGCGGAGCGCGGTGTCCCGATCTACGCCACGGGCGGGACGCGCGCGCACCTCGCCGAGCACGGCATCGACGCGCGCGACGTCGGCGAGCTCACCGGCTATCCGGCGCTATTCGACGGCCGCGTCAAGACGCTGCACCCGAGCATATTCGGCGGCATCCTCCAGGACCGCGACGATCCCTCGCATCGCGCGCAAGCGCACGAGCACGGCATCCCGACGATCGCGACGGTCGTCGTCAACTTGTACCCCTTCGAGTCGACCGTCGCGAAGGAGGGCGCGACGCTGCACGAGGCGATCGAGCAGATCGACATCGGCGGCGTCTCGCTGCTGCGCGCCGCGGCGAAGAACTACGATCACGTCGCCGTGCTGAGCGATCCTGCCCAGTACGACACGTTCGTCGTCGCGCTCGACCACGGCGGCATCGACCATTCCACGCGACGGCGATTCGCGACGCGCGCGTTCGAGCGCACCGCCGAGTACGACAGCGCGATCGCGCGCTACCTCGAGTCGGGCCTGCTCACCAAGGAACTTCCGGGATCGCTCGCGCTCACGATCCCGATCGAGCAGCCGCTGCGCTACGGTGAGAACCCGCAGGACCGCGCCGCGTTCTACCTCGCGCGCGAGGCGCGGCTGCCGGAGCAGCTCGGCGGCAAGGCGCTTTCGTACAACAACCTGCTCGATCTCGACGCGACGCTGCGCCTGCTGGTGCGGGCGCCGCGGCCCGCGGACGGACCGGCGGCTCCGCGCGTGCGCGCGGCGATCGTCAAGCACACCGTGCCGTGCGGCGTCGCTGACCGCGACTCGGTGGCGGATGCGGTGCACGACGCGCTCGCCGCCGATCCCGTGTCGGCGTACGGCGGCATCATCGCGGTCGACGGCCCGGTCGACGCCGTCGCGGCGGAGCATCTCGCCGCATTCTTCCTCGAGATCGTCGCGGCGCCGGCGTTCGACGACGACGCACTCGCGCGGCTGCGCCGGAGAAAGAACCTGCGCCTGATGCGCTACAAGCGCGGGACGCCGGACCGCATCGCCCGCGAGCTGCGCGTGCGCAGCGCGCTGGGCGGCGTCCTTGCGGAAGACGACGACCCGCAGGCGCCTCCCGAGTCGTGGCGCGTCGCGTCGCGGCGCGCGCCGACCGGCGGTGAGTGGCGCGATCTCGCCTTCGCGTGGGACGTCGTGCGCCACGTGAAGTCGAACGGCGTCGTGATCGCGCGCGACACGGTATCGCGCGGCATCTGCGCGGGCCAGACGAACCGCGTGAGCGCGGTGCAGATCGCCGCGCACCGCGCGCACGAGCACGTGCGCGGCGCGGCGTGCGCGAGCGACGGCTTCTTCCCGTTCCCCGACGGCCTGCTCGCGGCGGCCGACGCCGGCTGCACCGCGGTGATCGCGCCGCACGGCTCGATCCGTGACGCCGAGGTCGTCGCCGCGGCGGATCAGCGCGACGTCGCGCTCGTCTTCTCTACGTACCGGTACTTTCTGCACTGACGGCCGGCGGTCCGTCGCCGGCGTCGTCGTGCGCCGAGCGCGGGTGAGTTGCGGTGACGTACACGACGACATCCCAGGAGTTGTGGATGCCGATGAAGATCAGCAGCAGCGACGCGCCGGCGAGCACGAAGAGCGCGACGTGCGGCGAGAGCGACAGCGCGATGCCCGAGCCGAGGATCGCGGCGTACGCGACGACGGGCAACACCAGATAGAAGACGTGATCTTCCCAGTCCGGCTCGTAGTCGCTGCCGCCGCGCGCGGCGAGCGCATGCACGGTGATGCGAATCGCATAGGCGAGGCCGGCGATCCCGCCGGCCGCGAGCAGCGCCGATGCGCAGTACAGCGTGGGCCACGGCGCAGCCAGCACGGCCGAGATCCCGAGCGCGGCGGAAAAGTGCACGACCGTCGGCGTGCTGAACGTGGCGAGTCCCTGGCGCGTCGTCGTTCCGCGCACGCCCGCGACGAGCGTGATGACGACGAACATCAAGCCCGTGAGCGACGCGGCCGCCGAGCCGATGATCACGTAGAAGTCGCCCCACGCGCGGAGCGCCGACGGCGAGCTGTGCAGCACGCAACCCCCTTCGCGCGGGGGCGGCGGGACCTTTCAGCACCGTCGAGAACCGCGCAGGCCGCATGCGCGGGTACGTGATCCGCCTCGTCGGCTACGGGGTTCTGCTGGGCGTCGTCGCGTGGATCGCGCAGATGTCGTGGTCGAATCACGGCCTTGGCGCCGTCGCTCCGCTGCGGCGCTTCCATGACGGCGGACTCGCCGCGCTGATTCTCGCGCCGCTCGTGCTCGCGGCGCTCGGCACGCGCCGCGGCCGCGCGCTCGCGGCGCTGCTCGCGGGGTTGCTGATCGGCGCGGCGCTCACCGCGCCGTACGCCTGCGCCGTCGCCGCAGGCGTGTGACGCCGTGCCGCGCGCGCTGCAGAACGCCGTCTTCATCGCCGTCACCGGTCTCGGCTGGGGACTCCTGGGCCCCGCGAGCAAGTTCGTGTACGCTGCGGAGCCGGGCGTCTTCGACGGTGTCACGGTTTCGATCGCGCGCGCCGCATGGGTGCTGCCCATCTTTCTGTTCGCGCTCGCGACCGCATGGCGCATCAGCCCGCCGCGTCTCGACGCGAGGCGCTGGACGGCGATCGTCGCGGCCGGCTTGATCTTCGGACTGCTCATCAGCGTCGTGTTCACGGTCGCGGCGCAGTACACGTCCGTGGCGCACATCTCGTTCCTGATCGGGCTCTCGCCCGTCATCAACACGGCGGCCGCCGCGCTCGCGTTCCGCACCGCGCTCGACCGCCGGCAGTGGATCGCGCTGACGCTCGGGCTCATCGGCGTCGCGATGCTGGCCGCGACGCACAGCGGCGCGCGTTCCGCGCTGCTCGGTGATGGGCTCATGGTGCTCTGGCTCAGCGCCTTCGCGGCGTACGCGTGCCTGCTGCGGGTCGTCGGCGCGCGCATGAACGGCGTGATGACGATGTGCCTCGTCGGCACGATCTCGATGAGCGTGCTGCTCGTCGTCGGAGTTGCCGCGGGCAAAGGCGGCGCGATCGCGCATGCGTTCGACACGCCGGCGATCGCGTGGTGGTTCTTTGGCGAGATCGCGATCGGCTCGACGGTGGTCGCGCAGACGACCTTCGCGGCGGCGATCCGCCGGCTCGGCGTGAGCGTCGCGACGATCGGCGTGGAGTACACCGCGCTGGCCGTCGGCGTCGCGATGTCGCGGCTGATGCACGAGGCGTGGGCGGCGCTGACCGTGCTCGGTGGCCTCGTGCTTTGCGCGGCGCTCGCCGTCACGTTCGTGCCGCTGCCGTGGCTCGGGAGGCGGGAAGCCGCGAGTTCCGCCGCGTAGCGCCCGCGCATGCCGCGCTTTCTGCACACGTCGATCTTCGTCGACGACATGGCTGAGTCGATCGACTTCTACACGAACCAGATGGGCCTGCGGCTCCTCGGCGGTCCGCACCACTATCCCGGCAACGCGGACATGGCGTTCGTCGGGTCGAGCTGGGATTCGTACATCGAGCTGGTCTACGATCTCGAGGAGCACCCGCCATACGAGATCGGCAACCGCTACGAGCACCTCGCGCTCGAGATCGAGGGCGATCTGAACGCCGCGGTCGAGCGCATGCGCGCGAACGGCGTGAAGGTTATCAAGGAACCGAAGAAGGCGCCGAGCGGGTCGCGCTGGATCGCATTCGTCGAAGACCCGAACGGCATTCCGGTCGAGCTGCTCGAGCCGCGCGAGGCGGCCGTCACGTAAAGCCCGAACCGGGCGCTCGACCGTGAAGCTGATCAGCGCCCCGCGCGGCACGCGCGACGTTTCTCCGCCGGAGTCCGCGCGCTGGATCGCCCTGGAGTCGGCGTGCCGCGACATCGCGCAGCGTTTCGGCTACGGCGAGATCCGCACGCCGATCTTCGAGGCGACGGAGCTCTTCGCGCGCGGCGTCGGCGAGACGACGGACATCGTCGAGAAAGAGATGTACACGTTCGTCGACAAGGGCGGGCGCAGCATGACGCTCCGGCCGGAGCTCACGGCGGGCGTGGTGCGCGCGCTGCTCGAGCACAAGCTGCTCGCGCAAGGCCCGCAGCGGCTGTACTACATCGCCCCGTTCTTTCGCTACGAACGGCCGCAAGCAGGGCGGCTGCGGCAGGCGCACCAGTTCGGCGTCGAGTGCTTCGGCGTGCCGGACGCGGAGGCGGACGCCGAGGTCATCCACGTCGCCGCGATGCTGCTCGCGCGCTACCGTGTCGAGGCGGTGCTCAACCTGAACAGCGTCGGCGATGCCACCTGCCGCCCGCGCTACCGCGAGGCGCTGCTCGCGCACTTTCGGCCGCACGCCTCCGAGCTGAGCAACGATTCGCAGCGCCGCCTCGAGCGCAACCCGCTGCGCGTCCTCGACTCGAAGGACGAGCGCGACGCGCCCTTCGTCGCGAGCGCGCCGTCGATCCTCGACCACCTGTGCGACGACTGCCGCGCGCACTTCGACGCGCTGCGGCGATGGCTCGACGCGCTGCGCTTGCCGTTCGTCGTCAACCCGCGCATCGTGCGCGGGCTCGACTACTACACGCGCACGGTGTTCGAGTTCGTCGCATCCGATATCGGCGCGCAGAGCACGGTGTGCGGCGGCGGCCGGTACGACGGCCTCGTGAGCGAGCTCGGCGGCCCGCCGACGCCGGGCGTCGGGTTCGGCCTCGGTCTCGAACGGTTCCTGAGCGCGGTCGAAGGCGCGGCCGGCGACGCCGCCCCGCCGAGGCGCGGGATGCAAGCGATCGCGCTCGGCGCCGCAGCACGCGAGCGCTTGGTAGCGATCGTCGGCGCGCTGCGCGAGATCTCACCGCAGCCGGCGTTCGCGGATTGGCAGGATCGCAAGCTCACGGCGCACTTCAAGACCGCCGACCGCAACAACGCGCGCTGGGCGCTGATCGTCGGCGACGACGAGCTCGCGCGCTCCGCGCTCGTGCTGCGCGACCTGATCGCGCGCGAAGACCGCCGCCTGCCGATGCCGGCCGATCCGGTGGAGGTCGCGCGCGTGCTTGTCGAAGCGACGGCGTGATGGAGCAGGACGAGGCGGCGCGCGTCCGCGCGCTGGGCGAGATCGCCGCGGAGTTCGATCTCGACGCCATTCGCGTCCGCACGGGCGAGGTGGAGATCGAGATCGTGCGGCGCGAGCCCCCCGCCGCGGCGGCGCAAATCCTGTACGCCGCGCCGGGCGGTCCGGTGCCGGCGCCGGGCTCAGGCGCTGCACCGCCCCCGCCGGCCGACGCGCCGCCGGGCGCGCGCATCGCGCCGGCCAACGTCCGTAAGGTCACCGCGCCTGTGGTCGGCGTGTTCTACCGCGCGGCGTCGCCCGGCGCGGAGCCGTTCGTCGACGTCGGCAGCCGCGTGCAGGTCGGGGACCCGCTGTGCATTCTCGAAGCGATGAAGCTGATGAACGAGATCAACAGCGACTACGCCGGCGTCGTCGCGAACGTCTTGGTGGAGAACGGCGAGCTGGTCTCCCTCGGTCAGGAGCTGTTTTGGATCGAACCGTGATCGAGGGCCGGCGCACGTTCGACGAGCTGCTCGCCGACCGAAAGGGGCAGCTCGAGCGCCCGCACTACGCGCAGCAAGTGATGGCGATCGTCGCAGCGATGACGCTCGCGTTCCGCAACGGTAACAAGGTGCTCTGGTTCGGCAACGGCGGCAGCGCCGCCGACGCGCAGCACCTCGCCGCCGAGTTCAGCGGCCGCTTCCTGCGCGAACGCAAAGGCTTGCCGTCCGAGGCGCTGACGGTGAACACGTCGGCCGTGACCGCGATCTCGAACGACTTCGGCTACGAGCAGCTCTTCGCGCGCATGGTCGAAGCGCTCGCAAAGCCGGGCGACGTCGTCGTCGGCATCACGACGAGCGGCACGTCGAAGAATGTCGTTCGCGGGCTCGAAGCGGCGAAAGCGGCAGGCGCGACGACCGTCGCGTTCAGCGGCAACGGCGGAGGCCCGGTCGCGGACATCGCCGATCTGGCGCTGATCGGGCCGGACGGCTACAGCGCGATCGTGCAAGAGGTGCACATTACGATGGGCCACATCATCTGCGACCTCGTCGAGCAAGAGCTGCTGTTTGCCTGACGCGATCGCTGCGCCCCGCGCCGCGGAGCTGCTCGCGCGCATGGCGGGCCGCCGCGTCGTCGTGATCGGCGACGTGATGATCGACGAGTGGATCTGGGGCGACGTCTCGCGCGTCTCGCCGGAGGCGCCGGTGCCGGTCGTCGCCGTGCGAGAGCACACCTTCACGCTCGGCGGCGCGGGCAACGTCGCGAGCAACCTGCGCGCGCTCGGGGCGCGCGTCGCGTTCGTCGGCACGCTCGGCGACGATGCCGAAGGTGCGCGGTTGCGCGCAATGTTCGACGATCTCGGCGTCGAGGCGCGGGGCCTCGTCACGGTCGGCGACCGGCCCACCACGCGCAAGACGCGAATCGTCGCGCACAACCAGCAGGTCGTGCGCGCCGACTGGGAGTCGACCGCGCCGCTGCGCGAGGGCGACCGCGCGAGCGTCGTCGAGCGGGTGCGCACGGCGGTGCGGGGCGCGGACGCGGTCGTGCTCAGCGACTACGCGAAGGGCTTCCTGCACCGGGACGTCGTCGAGGCGGCGCTCGCGGCGCCGATCGTCGTCGCCGATCCGAAGCCCGCGAACGTCGCGCTCTTCGCCGGCGTCACGTGCGTCGCGCCGAACGCCGGTGAGGCGGCGCGCGCGACCGGCATCGCGATTTCCGACGATGCCTCGCTCGAGCGTGCCGCGCGCGCGTTGCAGCGGATACTCGGCTGCCGGTACGTGCTGATCACGCGCGGCGAGCACGGCATGTCGCTGTTCGGTGCGGGCGCGGAGCGTTTCGACGTGCCGGCCGTCGCGCGGACGGTGTACGACGTCTCCGGCGCGGGCGATACCGTCGTCGCCGTGCTGACGCTCGCGCTCGCAGCCGGAATCGGCGCCGAGGTCGCGACGCAGCTCGCGAACTTCGCGGCCGGCGCGGTCGTCGAGAAGCTCGGCACCGCGACGGCGAAGCCGGACGAGATCGTCGCGCTGATGGAGCACCGCGCGCCGTGAGCGGCGATGCACTCGTCGCGCCCGTGTTCGACCGGGACGGTGCCGCGGCGTGGCGCGAGGCGCAGCGCGCCGCCGGCCGCACCGTCGTCTCGACCAACGGCGTGTTCGACCTGCTGCACGCCGGGCACGTCGCATACCTCGCGTGGGCGCGCGCCCAGGGCGACGCGCTGATCGTGCTCGTCAACGAGGACGACTCCGTGCGGCTGCTCGGCAAGGGCCCGGACCGTCCGCTGGTTCCGTTCGCCGATCGCGCGCGCACGATCGCATCGCTGCGCAGCGTCGACGCGGTCGCCGCGTTTCGGCAGCGCACGCCGGAGGCGCTGCTCGACGTGCTGCGGCCGGACGTGCACGTGAAGAGCGCGCAGTACCGCCTCGAAGATTTGCCGGAACGCTTCGTCGTCGAGCGCCACGGCGGCCGCATCGTGCTCGCGCCGCACCAGCCGGGACTGCAGCACCACGGATTTGCTGGCGCGAATCCGGCGCGCGTAGCGCGCGGTGCGCATTGCGATCACGGCGAACGGGCCCGGCGAATTCGCCGGGTGGGTTCGGCCGCTCGCCGCCGCGTTGCGCGCGCGCGATCCCGGCATCGAGCTCCACGTGCTGTGCATGCCCGACGACTTCGCGACCGGCGCCGAGGCGGCGTACGTCGCCTCGCTGTTTCCCGGCGTGCACGTGTATCCGCCGTCCGCGTACGTTCGTCTCGCGCTCGGGCGGCGCGTCGACGAGCTGCCTGCGGCGGTCGATCGCGTGCAGTATCTCGGCGGCGATCTCGCGCACGCGGCGCGCGTGCGCGCGCGCCTGGGCGGCGTCGCGACGACGTACAAGTTCTCGCGCAAGGCGTACGCGAAGACGTTCGCGGCGGCGTTCGCCGTCGACGAAGCCAACCGCGATCAGCTGATCGCGTGGGGCATGCCGTCCGATCGCGTTCGAATCGTCGGGAACCTCGCGATCGACGGCGCGCTCGGGGAAGCGTCGGGCGCGTACGGCGACCCGCCGAGCGACGCCGCCCGCGACGGCATCATCCTCTTTCCGGGCTCGCGCAAGCACGAGGTCGCGAACCTGTTCGCGCTGTTCATCCGCGTCGCGCTCAACCTGCGCCGCATGCTGCCCGGCGTGCCGGTCGCGTTCGCGGGATCGCCGTTCGTCGCGGACGGCGTGCTCGCGGCGGCGCTCGCGCGCGGCGGCGACCATCCGCTCGCGTACGGCGCCTCCGCCGAGCTCGCCGACGGCGGGATCGTCGCCGGCGGCGAGCGCTTTCCGCTCGTGCGCTCCGCGATGCGCGCGGCCGCGACCGCGCGGCTCGCCGTCTCGATTCCCGGCACGAAGGTGATCGAGCTGGCGGCGATCGGCGTGCCGGCCATCGTGTGCACGCCGCTCAACGCGCCGGAGCTGATCGTGATCGGCGGGCCGCTGCAGTACGTCGGGAAGCTGCCGTTCGTCGGCACGCCGCTCAAACGTGCCGCGGTGATGGCGGTCGCCAAGCGCTTCACGCACTTCGCGCAGCCGAACATCGACGCCGGAATGGAACTGGACCCGGAAATCTACGGAACGCTGCTGCCCTCGCAGGTGGCGCACGCGGCCGCCGAGCGGTGGGGCGACCCGGAATGGTGCGCGCGCACCGGCAGCCAGCTGCGCGCGCTCTATTCCGCGCACGCCGGCGCCGCGGCACGAATGGCGGACGCGCTCCTCGAAGTGCCTACCCGTGCTCCATAGCGTCGTCATCGCGACCAGGGACCGCGCGGCGCTGCTCGACTCGGCGCTCGCATCCCTGCGCGCGCAGGAAGGTGCACCGAACCACGAGCTGATCGTGGTCGACAACGGGTCCTCGGATGCCACGCCGTCGGTCGCGCGCGCACACGGCGCGCTGTACGTGTACGTGCCCGAACCGAACCGCGGCAAGGCGCGCAACGCGGGGATCGCGCGGGCGAGCGGCGACGTCATCGGCTTCGTCGACGATGACGTGATCGTGCCGCCGCGCTTCCTCGCCGCGCACGCGCGCGCGCACGGCGAGGACGGCGCTCCGCTCGCCGTCTCGGGGCCGATCGTGAACGTCGCCGACGCGGCGCAGCGGCCGGAGCCGACGGCCGCGAACTTCTCGCGTGCGTTCTTCGTGACGTGCAACGTCTCGGTGCGCGCGGCGCCGCTGCGCGCCGTCGGCGGCTTCGACGAGTCGTTCGACCTCTACGGCTGGGAGGACACCGAGCTCGGCGCGCGGCTGCGCGGCGCGGGCGTGCGACGCGCGTTCGCGTGGGACGCGTACCTGTGGCACATCAAGCCGCCGACGCCCGAGACGCTCGAGGACGCGCTCGGCAAGGCGATCGAGAAGGCGCGGATGGCCGCGCGCTTCGTGCGCAAGGTGCCGAGCAGTCGCGTCAAGCTGGCGACGGGCGCGTACGCGCTCAACCTCGCGCGCGCGCGCATTTTCGCGCCCGGCTTCGCCCAGCCGCTGCTCGCGGGGGTCGCATCGTCGCCGCGCGTGCCTGCGCCGCTCGCGCACGTCGCGCGCGGCATGCTGCTCGACAGCGTCTATACCGAGGAGCTGGACCGTCAGCTGAGCCGGCGCTAGCGGTGCGGATCCTGCTGGTGCGGCTGGACGGCATCGGTGACGCCGCCGTTTGCGTTCCGCTCATCGCCGCGCTGCGCGACGCCGGGCACGAGATCGGCGCCGCGCTCACGACGCGCAACGCGGGCGTGTACGCGCCGGCGACGCTGATCGCGGAGCACGTGCTCGAGCGGATCCCGTGGCCCGCGCACGGTTCGACGCGCGAGTCGACGGCGCGCGCGAGCGCCGAGATCGCGGCGATGCGCTACGACGCCGCGCTGATCGCGAGCGAAGAGCCGGAAGCGTTCGCGCTTGCGGCAGGCATCCCCGAGCGCATCGGCTTCACGACGGGCGCCGCACGGCCGCTGAAATCGCTGTGGGTGCGCGCGCGCACGACGCGCACCGTCAGCCGCTCGCAGCGCATCGGCAACGAGGACGCGCACGAGGTCGAGGTGATGTTCCGGCTGGGGGCGGGGCTCGTCGCCCAGCCGGTGCCGAGCACGGACGAGGCCACATTGCGCGCGCTGCTCCTCGAGCGGCCGAACGCGACGTTCCGCTCGGTGCGCGAGCACCATCGCCCGATCTTCGTGCAAGCCGGAGCGAAGTGGACGGCCGCGGGCGTCACGCCCGCCACGCAGCGAGCGCTCTTCACGCGGCTGCTGCCGTACGCGCACGTCGTCGCAGCGCCCCACGAAGCGCGCGCCGTCGCGGAGACGACCGGCATCGAGCCGGAAACGTTTCCGACCACGCGCGGCTGGGTCGAGGCGATCGGTCGCGCGGAGATCGTCGTGTCGACGGACACGGGCGCCGCGCACATCGGCGGCATGGCGTGCTCGCGCGTCTTCGACGTCTTTCCCGACGAGCAGTTCGACGCGCAGGTGCGCCGCTGGCGTCCGTGGGCCTCGGCGTGCCGCGCGCTCCGCGCATCGGAAGTGAACGCGGCGCCCGAGGGGGTCGTGGAGGCGCTGCTCGATGCGGTCTGAGCGCGCGCTGCTGGTCGCGGCGGGCGGCGGCATCGGCGACACGCTGCTCGCGGGCGTCGTCGCGCGCGCGCTGCGCGCGCGCTTCGCCACGGTCGACGCGGTCGTACTGCCGGCGCACGCGGAGATTGCGTCGCACGTGCCTGCCGTCGACCGCGTGATCCCGATCGGCGAGGCGCTGCCGTCGCGCTACGGCGCCGCGGTCGTCACGTGGGCGACGCTGCGCACCGCGCTGCTGCCCTGGCGCGCGCGCATACCGGTGCGGGTCGGTCAGGCGCGCCGTCTCTACTCGGCGCTGTTCACGAAGCGGGTCGTCGTGCGCAGCGAGTTCGGCGACCGCAGCACGCACTGGACGGACATTCTGCTCGACTACGCGCGCGCGATCGGGTGCGAGGGGCCCGGGATTCCGGAGTTCGCGGTGCGGGACACGGACCGCGCGTCCGCGTCGAAGCTGCTGCAGCACCATGGCGTGCACGGGCCGTACGATGTGCTCCATCCGACGCGCGGGCTCTCCGCGCACCGCTCCCGCTGGCCGGTGGACGGTTTCGTCGAGCTCGCCCGGCGTGTCGTCGCGCGCGACGGCGTCCGCGTGCTCGTCACGGGCGCGTCCGAAGACGCCGCGATCGCGCGCGCGATCGCCGGCGCCGGCGGAGACGGCGTGGCCTCGATTGCCGGCCTGACGTCGATCGCCACGTTCGCCGCGCTCGCGGAAGGCGCGCGCGCCGTGCTCGCGATGGACTCGGGGCCGATGCACGTCGCCGCCGCGGTCGGCGCGCCGACGGTCGGAATCTTCGCGCTGCAGTCGGACGAGCCGGATCGCTGGGCGCCGCGCGGTCCGCGCGTCGCGGTCGTGCGGCCCGTGTATCCGTGCCCACCGTGGCACCGCAAGGAGACGTGTCCCGACTTCGCGTGCGTGCGCGAGCTCGACGTGAACCGCGTGCTCGCCGCGCTCGACGGACTCCTCGCGCCGACCGCCGAACGCTGACGCGTGATCGCCTACGACGATTTCCTGCGCGTCGACGTGCGTGCGGGGACGGTGCTCGACGCCGAGCCGCTTGCAGGAGCGCGCAAGCCTGCATACGTGCTGCGCATCGACGACGCCGACGGGAACGTCGTGCCCGTGCGAGCGGTGTCCTCCGTGCCGAACGGAGCACGGCTGTACTGATGGCGGCCGCGCTCGACACGCTCGCGATCCGCATCGTCGACGCCGGACGAGGTAGACGCGCTCGCTCCGGCGATCGCGCGCCTGCACGGCGATGCCTATCCCATCCTGCGCATGACGACGGCCGAAGCGATCGAGCGTGACGCCGAGCGCACGCGCCGAAGCGTCTCCGAAAGCTGGGCATCGTGGGCCATCGCGGAGTGCGACGGCGAGCTCGCTCGGCCTCATGCACCTGCACGACTTCACGATGAACGTGCACGGTCGCGACGCGCTCACGGGCGGCGTCGGCGGCGTCGCCGTAGCGCTCCCCCACAAGCGCCAAGGGATCGCGCGCGCGATGATCGCGTGGTATCTGCGCGAGTACCGCCGGCGCGGCGCGCCGTTCGCGGCGCTGTTCCCGTTTCGGCTCGACTTCTACCGCGCGCTCGGCTTCGGGTACGGCGCGCCGATGTACCGGTACCGCTTCGCGCCCGCGACGCTCGCGTCGAACGATGCGTCCGGCCGCGCGCGCCTGCTCGGCGAGGACGACGCCGACGCGCTGCTGGCGTGCTACGAGCGCATCCGCAGCGCGACGCACGGCCTGATGAGCAAGTACCGCGAGCCGCTGCGGCGCCTGCTGGGCGATCCGCAGCTGCGCTTCGTCGGCGTCGAACGCGACGGCACGCTGCGCGGCTTCATGCAGACCGTCGTGCGCCTTCCCGGCGACGACGCGCTCCGCAACCGCGACGAGCTCGTCGTGCGCGACATGCTGGCCGAGGACGATGCGGCGTTCGCGGCGCTGTGCGGCTACCTGCGCGCGCAGAGCGATCAGTTCGCGCGCGTCGCGATCGAATCGGGCGATTCCTCGCTGTTCCTCGCCAGCAGCGATCCGCGCGACGGCTCCGACCTTGCCGTCGCGCCGCCGGCGGTGCACCGCGTCGCCGAGTCGGGCCTCGGCATCATGTATCGGATCCTGGACGTCGGCGCCGCGCTCGCGTACGTCGCGCCGTCGCACGCGCCGTTCGTCCTCCGTATCGACGTCACCGACGAGGTCCTTCCGGAGGCGGGTGGTTCGCACGTCGTGCGCTTCGGCGAGGGGCGCTCGCCGCGCGGCGAGGCGAGTGCGGCGCCGGATGCGGCGCTGACAATCGGCATCGCGGATCTCTCGTCGGTCGTCATGGGCTCGCTGCGGCTCCGCGACGTCGTGCGTCACCGCCTTGCGACGCTCGAACCGCGCACGTGCCTGGCGCAGGCGGACGCCGCGTTCCGCGCGGACGCGCCGCCGCAGTGCGCGACACGCTTTTGAGCCTCCGTCTTTCCATCCAGCTCTGCACGTACAACCGCGCGCACCTGCTCGAGCGCGTGCTGGAGGGCGTGCTTCGACCAGACGCTGCCGAGTGACGAGTACGAGGTGGTGCTCGTCGACGACGGCTCGCAGGACGACACGCCGGCGGTGATCGAGCGCGCGCGGCGGATCGCGCCGTGCCGCGTTCACGGTCGTGCGGCAGGCGAACGCGCGGGCTCGCGAAGGCGCGCAACGCCGGCATCGCGCGCTGCACGGGGATGCGCATCGCGTTCATCGACGACGACGTGCTGCCGACGCCCGTGTTCGCCGCGGAGCACCTCGCGTCCGACGCGCGGCACGGCGACGTCGTCGTGCGCGGTGCGGCGATCAACACAGCGTCGTTCGACGCGCTGCCGATGCCGGTGTGGACGCTGAGGAACTACAGCGCGAACTGGTTCTGGACGACGAACGTCTCGGTACGGCGCGCGCGGCTCGACGCGGCCGGCGGCTCGTTCGACGAGTCGTTCAGCGAGTACGGCTGGGAGGACATCGAGCTCGGCCTGCGGCTGCGCGCGATCGGTACGAAGGCCGTCTTCAACCGGCGCGCCGTCGTCTTTCACTACAAGCCGCCGCCGGCCGCGACGAGCGTCGAGGGAATGCTGCGGCAGGCGCGCGCGCAGGCGCGCACGGCCGTGCGGCTCGAGCGGCTGCATCCGCGGCTGCGCGTCGCGCTCGCGATCGGCGACACGGCCCCGCAGCGCGCGCTGGGCGCGGCGATCGCACGCGGCCCGTTGCGCGCTCGGCTCGAGCGCATCGTGCACGGCAGCGCCGGACGGCGCCGCGCTGCGCGGACCGCGGCGCATCGCGGCGCGCCTGCTCGCCGCCGCGGCGTACTACGACGAGCTCGCCGGCGCGAAGCAGTCGCCGGCGCGCTGATGCGCATCCTCTTGTCGCGCACGGACCGCGTCGGCGATCTGATCCTCTCGACGCCCGCGATCGCGTCGGTGCGGCGCTCGTTTCCGGACGCCCACGTCACGATCGCGTGCAGCCGCCACAACGGCGTCGTCGTCGAGCGCTCCCCCGACGTCGACGCGGTGAGCGTGGTGCCGGACGGCGAGTCGCCGTGGTCGTTCGGAGCGCGCTTCGCAGGCGTCGATCTCGCGATCGCCCTCGCGCCACGCGATCGCGACCACCGGATCGTCGCGGCGACGCGCGCACCGCGGCGCGTCGGCTACACGTACGCGCGTCGCTACGTCGCACGGCTCCTGCTGCGCACGATGCTGACCGACGTCGTGCTGAGCCCGGCCGACCCGGTGATCGCGGAACGCCGGCCCGAGCGCCCCGTGCCGCACGAGGTGGATCAGGTTCTCGCCGTTGCCGAGGCGGCCGGCGCGCGCGCGATCGCGCGCGACCTCGTCCTCGTCGTTGACCGGCGACGACCGCGCCGCCGTCGCGCGACCTGCCCGCCGGCGCGATCGTCGTCCAGCTCGCGCGGCGCTGGACGGAGCACGGGTCGACCGCCGCGAGCTGCCTGCGAGCTGTTTCGCGAGCTGCGGGCGCTCGGACGGCCGCTCCTCGCGACCTTCGGTGATGATGGGGCGTCGCTCGGCGCGGTGGTCGAGCGCGCCGGCGTCGCCGACGCCGTGCTCGGCAACCTTCCGTTCCATCGCTGGGCCGCGGTGTTCGAGCGCGCCGCGTGCGTCCTCACGATCGACACCGGTGCGACGCATGTCGCAAGCGCCGTGCGCGTGCCGACCGTCGTGCTGTTCGAGCACCGATGGTTCCGGCTGGCGTCGCAGGAATGGTCGCCGTACCGCGTGCCGAACGCGGTCCTGCGAAAACCGCCCGACGAGTCCGAGGCCGCGTTGCGCGCCTCGCGCGCCGAGCTCGTCGCGGCCGTCTCGAACCTTCTATGAGCACAGCACCGCGCATCTCCGTCGTCGTCCCGACGTACAACCGCATCGATACGCTCGCGCACGTGATCCCCGTCGCTGATCGCGCAGGATCTCGACGCCGCGTACGAGGTCGTCGTCGCGGACTCGAACTCCGACGACGGCACGGCCGAGTATCTCGCCGGCGTCGCGCGCGAGCATCCGTTCGTGCGGCATCTGCCCGGGCCGTACACCGGCCGCGCGTCGGCGCGCAACGCCGGCATCGCGGCCTCGCGCGCGCCGGTCGTGCTCTTCACGGACGCCGACATCATCGCATCGCCCGACCTGCTGGCGCGGCATCTCGAGCACCACGACGCGCGCCGGATCGCGCGCCGTCGTCGGGATGGAAGTGCAAGTCGGCTCGTACGACGACTACGTCGCGAAGCGCGACGATCCGGCGAAGCGCGTACCGCTGCACGGCGAGAAGCCGAAGCGCCTCTCATGGCTGTACTTCCTCACCGGCAACGCGTCGGTGACGCGCGCCGATCTCGACCGCGTCGGCCGCTTCGACGAGGAGTTCACCGGCTACGGTCACGAGGATCTCGAGCTCGGCTACCGGCTGCAGCACGGCGGCGTGCCGCTCGAGTACGAGCCGCGCGCGGTGAACTATCACTGGCATCCCGTGCCGTGGGACGAGCAGCAGCAGAAGTACGAGCTCGCCGGCCGCTCGACCGTGCGTTTCTACCGCAAGCATCCGGCGTGGGACGTGAAGCTGCGGCTCGGGATGACGCCCGTCTCGCTCGCGCTGCACGACGTCGTCCGGCAGCGTGCCGCCGCTGCGCTCGTGGATCGAGCACGGTGCCGCGAAGCCCGGCTTCGCGCGCACGCTCTCGTACCAGTACCATTACCTGACCGGCGTCAAGGAAGCGTTGCGTGGATAGCGCCGCCGCGCCGGACTGGCTGCGGCGGCGCGAGCGCGGCGCTCGAAGGCGCGGCGGTCGAGCTCGCCGGATGGGTGCATCGCAGGCGCGATCACGGCGGGCTGATCTTCATCGACCTGCGGGATCGCGACGGCATCACGCAGATCACGTTCGACCCCTCGAACGCCGCGACGTTCGCCGAAGCGGAGACGCTGCGCAGCGAGGACGTCGTGCGCGTGCGGGGCGTCGTGCGGCGGCGACCGGCGGGGACGGAGAACCCGCGCCTCGCGACCGGCGAGGTCGAAGTGCCGGCCGACGAGCTCGAGATCCTCAACCGCTCGGAGACGCCGCCGTTCGTCATCGCGTCCGAGGAGGAGCCGGCGGAAGACGTGCGGCTGCGCTACCGCTACCTCGACCTGCGCCGCCCGCGCATGCAGCGCAACCTGGCGATGCGGCACGCGATCGTCAAAGCGATCCGCGACTACTTCGACGAGCACGGCTTCCTCGAGATCGAGACGCCGAACCTGATCAAGTCGACGCCGGAGGGCGCACGCGACTATCTCGTGCCGTCGCGCGTGCACCGCGGCGCGTTCTACGCGCTGCCGCAGTCGCCGCAGATCCTCAAGCAGATCCTGATGATCGGCGGGCTCGGGCCGCTACATGCAGATCGCGCGCTGCTTCCGCGACGAGGACCCGCGCGCGGACCGTCAGCCCGAGTTCACGCAGGTCGACGTCGAGATGACCTTCGTGCTGCAAGACGACGTCGTCGCGATGATGGAAGGCGCGATGCGCTGCGTGTGGCGGCGCGCGCTCGGCGTCGACGCTGCCCGACCCGCTGCCGCGCCTGACGCTACGCCGAGGCGATGCGGCGCTTCGGCTCCGACAAGCCGGACCTGCGCTTCGAGCTCGAGCTGGCCGACGTCGCAGACCTCTTCGCGGGCGGTGCGTTCGGGCTGTTCGCCGGGCTCGCGGAGAGCGACGCGAACCGCGTCGTCGCGCTCCGGTGGCCGGGCGGCGCGTCGCTGTCGCGCCGCGACTTCGACGCCCTGACGGAGCTCGCGAAAACGTTCGGCGCGAAGGGGCTCGCGTACGTGTCGTTCGCGCCCGACGGCGTGAAGGGCTCGATCGCGCGCTTCGTCGACGATGCGCTCGCGGCGGCGCTGCGCGAGCGCACCGGCGCCGTCGACGGCGACGCGATCCTGTTCGTCGGCGACGCGTCACGCGACCGCGTCGGACGTCGCGGGCAGGCTGCGTCTGGAAATCGGCGACCGGCTCGGCCTGCGCGATCCGAGCGCGTTCGCGTTCTGCTGGGTGCTCGGCTTCCCGCTGTTCGAGCGCGATGAGGAGACGGGCGCGATCACGTTCTCGCACCATCCGTTCACCGCGCCCGCGCCGGGCCAGGAGGCGCTGTTCGACACCGATCCGCTCGCGATCACCGCGCAGCACTACGACCTCGTGCTGAACGGCTACGAGCTCGGCAGCGGCTCGATCCGCAACCATCAGGCCGATTTTCAGCGCAAGGTCTTCCGACGGCTCGGGCTCAGCGACGAGCAGATCGACGACCGGTTCGGCTTCTTCATGGAAGCGCTGGCGTACGGCGCGCCGCCGCACGGCGGGATGGCGCTCGGCGTCGACCGCATCGTGATGCTCGCGTGCGGCGAGTCGAGCATTCGCGACGTCATCGCCTTTCCGAAGAACCAGATGGCGCGCGACGTGATGATGGACGCGCCGTCGAGCGTCCCGATCGTCGCTCGAGAGCTGGGCTGCGGCGTCAGCCGCCGCGTAACGCGACTTGGCGATCGCGAATGCGTGCGTCAGAAGGGATGAACATCGCGGCGCGTCTCGCGGAAGAGCATCTTCTTGTTGAGCTCGCGGAGCGCGTCGATCGATTTCTTGTGCTCGTCGGACCGGCCGTACTTGTTCGCGGCGCGCAACGACGCGTCCAGGCTTCGCTCGCGGGCCGCGTAGACGAGGAAGGCGCTCAGGTCGCGTTCGTCGATCCGGAAGTCCATCGTGCGCGGAGTATGCCCAGCGAGGGTTTCGAGCTATGCCTGCTCGCAGACACCCACGCGTTAGGTCCGAAGACCCTATGATCGACCTTCGCGGAGTAGGACTTTCGAGCAATTCGCGGGCGCGGACGAACACCGCGTCCAGCATCGGCTCGGTCAGCACGCCGGTGTTCGTGTTCTGGCGGCTCGGATGGTACGACGCCAGGACCGTCAAACCGAGGCGGCCGGGCAGGTCGACGGCGGTCTCGGCGAGGTGCGCGAACGCCGCTGCGGGGACCGCGGTGCGCGCCGGTCTCCTTGACGAGCGCATGCACCGCATCGTCGGCGATCTTCCCGAGCGTCACCACGACGCGCGACGTTGGCGAGCGCGGCGAGCTCCGACGCGCAGGAAGGGCGCGCAGCGCGCGCGCTGCTCGGGCGTCGGCTTGTTCGCGGGCGGCGCGCACCGCACGGCGGCCGTGATGAACGCGTCGCGCAGCACGAGGCCGTCGTCGCGATGCGACGCGTTCGGCTGGCTGGCGAAGCCGGCGCGGTGCAGCGCGCGGTAGAGCCACTCGCCGCTGCCGTCGCCGGTGAAGACGCGGCCGGTGCGGTTCGACCCGTGCGCGCCGGGCGCGAGGCCGACGAGGAGCAGCGCGCGCCTGCGGATCGCCCCAGCCGGGTACGGGCCGCGCCCAGTAGTCGTGGCCGGCGAACGCCCGCTTCTTCACGCGGCCGACTTCCGCGCAGTACGCGCGCAGCTCGGGGCAGCGGCGGCATGCGACGACCCGGCGCTCGATCGTGTCGATGCTCGTCACGCCGCGTTCTTCGACGCGTCGCGCCGACCATCGTCTTGTCCGTTTTCGCCGGGCCGTGCGACGATGTGACGGTCGTGTCCCGACTCGACGTTCGTGCCATCTCGCTGCTCGGCACCGCTCACCTCGCGGACGACGTCAACCAGAGCTTCATCCCCGCGCTGCTGCCGTACCTGATCCTGCACTGGAACATCTCGCACGCGGCCGCCGCGTCGCTCGTGCTGTGCCAGGCGATCTCGTCGTCCGTCGTGCAGCCGGCGATCGGCCACCTCGCGGACCGCAGGTCGATGCCGTGGCTGATCGCCGTCGGCATGGTGCTCGCCGGCGCGGGCGTCGCTGCGCTCGGCGTGCTGCCGTCGATGCCGTTGCTGTTCGTCGCCGCGCTCGTGAGCGGGATCGGCGTCGCGGCGTTCCATCCCGAAGCGGCGCGGTTCGCGAACTACGTGTCCGGCGAGCGCAAAGCGAGCGGGATGCGGTGGTTCACCGTCGGCGGCAACCTCGGCTTCGCGATCGGTCCCGCCTTCGCGACCGCCGCGCTCGCGCTGTGGGGTCTACCGGCACGCTCGCCGCCGCGATTCCCGTCGTCGTCATGGGCACGGTCGTCTCGTTCGAGCTGCGCCGTCTGCGCGGCTTCGCGCCGGCCTCGAGCGAAGACGCGCAAGTCGCTCGGCACCGACGACTGGCGCGCGTTCTTCAAGCTCAGCGCGTTCGTGATCGTGCGCTCGATGGCGTATCTGGGCATGGTCGCGTTCATCCCGCTGTACGTCGTCGAGGTGCTGCACGGATCGCCGGCGGTCGGCGGCCTGACCGACACCGCGTTTCTGCTCGCGGGCGCGTGCGGAACGATCGCCGGCGGCCCGATCGCCGATCGCGTCGGGCGCAAACCCGTGCTGCTGTGGTCGACGGGCCTGACCGCGGTGCTCGTCGCCGTGCTCGTGACGCTCACGCACGACGGCGGACCGCTTTGGGTCGCGATCGCGATCCTGATCGTCACGGGGTTCGTGCTCGTCGCATCGCAGGCGGCGTTCGTCGTGCTGGGCCAGGAATATCTGCCGAACCGCGTGGGGCTCGCGTCCGGCGTCACGCTCGGCCTCGCCGTGTCGCTCGGCGGCAGCCTGTCGCCCGCGCTCGGCGCGATCGCCGACCATCACGGTCTCGCGGCGACACTGCTCACGATCTCGGTGCTCGCGCTCTGCGCCACGCATCGTCGCGTTCACGCTGCCGGGCGAAGTGCGGCGCACGCAGCTGCCGTCGGAAGCGCCCGTCCCGACGTGACGTTCAGCGCAGCCCGGGGAAACCGATCCGCGCGAGCGCCGCGTACGTCACGATCCCGGCGGCGGTCGAGAGGTTGATCGAGCGGACCACGGCCGGCCGCATCGGGATGCGAAGTGCCCGATCGGCGTGCGCGTCGAGCAGCCGCTGCGGTAGGCCTGCCGTCTCCTTTCCGAAGACGAGCGCGTCGCCTCGCGCGAAGTCCGCGTCCGCGTAGGACCGCGTCGCGCGCGTCGAGAGCAGCCACAGCCGCCGCGACGCGAACGCGGCAAGAAACGCGTCGATCGACGGGTGCAGGACGACGTCGAGGGCTTCCCAGTAGTCGAGGCCCGCGCGCTTGAGCTCGCGGTCGTCGATGCGAAAGCCGAGCGGCTCGACGAGGTGCAGCGGGCAGCCCGTCGCCGCGCACAGGCGCGCGACGTTGCCGGTGTTCGGCGGGATCTCCGGCTCGACGAGCACGACGTGCAGCGGCGCGTTCGCGACGGCATCCGAACCGACGACGCGCGATTGCGGCTGCGCGCTCAACCTGACACGGCGGCCGCGTGCGCGCGGTTCGCGAGCGCGGCGAGTTCGCGTGAGCGGTGCGCCGGCGCGATGAGGTACGCGACGCCGCCGTGCGCGCGGAAGACCCGGTCCAGCGCGGCGCGCGGATAGCGGGCGAGCACGCCGCTGCGCGCGGGATCGTTGACGAGCACGTCCCGCGCATCCGCGCCGCGCACGACGAGCAGATGGCCGGCACTGTGCTCGACCGCCGCGCCGGACAGTTCGCCGCGGTTCCACGCGATCGAGATCGCGACCGGCAGGCCGGCACGCACGAACGCGAGCGCGTGCTCGATGCCGCGCAGATGCGCCACCGCCGCGCGCAGCCCGTGCGCGCCCGCGAAGGCGGCGTTGAACGCCCAGTTCCCGGTGCTGCCGTCCGCGGCGTCCGTCACGCCGCGCACCGCATCGTCGAGGCTGACGGTGACGCCGTGCACGCCGAGGAGCATTGCGGTCGACGCGGCCGAGCACCAGCCGCGCGCACCGGGCTGCGCGGCATCGTATTGCGAGATCGCGGGCACGTCGATCGGCAGCACCTCCGTCGCGTTCGCGCGAGCCGCATCCGCCGTCACGTCCGGCACGCTGACCGCGACGGCCGTCAACGCCGCGGTCGACTCGACGGCGATCGCGTGGAACGTCGCCTCGCTGCGAATCACGTCGACGTCGACGCGCACGCCGTCGGCGCTCGGCGAGAAGGAGCGCCGCTCGTGCGCCGACCACGCGGCGTACCGGAGCGGTGCGCTCGCGCCGCCGTCGGCACGATGCACGCGCGCCGTGATCTCGCCGTCGCCGGCGAGGGAGTTCCACGACACGACGGCGCGCGTCGAGGGCGGCACGTGCAGGATGGTCTCGTGCGGCGGCGACTCGATCAGTGCGAGCATCAGATCCGCCACTCCCAGCAGTTCCAGAAGCTCGAGATGTACGTTGCGGGCTTCCAGTTGCGCAGATCGGCGTTCACTGCAGAGTACGAGTTCTGCCAGTAGAAGAACACCGCCGGCACGAGAACGTGGATGCGCGCTTCTTCCTGCTGGTAGAGCGCCTTGCGGCGCGCGCGGTCGAAGGTCAGGGTCGCGTCGCGGCTGAGACGGTTCACGAGCGGATCGTCGAGCCATGACGCGTTCGTGCCGTGCGGCGGGATGAAGCGGCCGCTCCACGTGCCTTCGTTGTCCGGGTCGGGGCCGTTGGTCTCGATCGTGAACTCGGTGTCGTACTTGCCTGTGTAGATCGGACCGTCGTGCGCGAAGAGCAGGCTCCCCGGATAGTTCTTGATCTCGAGCTCGATGCCGACCGCTTTGAGCTCTTGCTGCAACTGCACCTCGGCCTGGATGTTCGACTCGCGCGACGGCGTCGTCGAGACCGTGAAGTGCAGCGTCAGGCCCTCTTTGCGGCGCACACCGTCGGCGCCCACGGCCCAGCCCGCCGCGTCGAGCAGCGCGCGCGCGCCCGCGACGTCATGCGCGTACGACGAAACCGACGGCGCAGCCCACGACGTCGGAGCGATGTCGCTCACGGCGGGCGCGTTGTAGTCGTGAAAGATCGTGCGGCGCATCCGGCTCCAGTCGACCGCTTCCGCGACCGCGAGCCGCACGCGCGCGTCGTGCAGCACCGGGCGCGCCGTGTTGAACGAGAGCCGGCGCCAGTTCGCCGTGATCATCTTCGTCGTGCGCACGCCGGCGATCGACGAGAGTGCCGGAATCTGGTTCTCGCCGACCGATTCGTACACGTCGACTTCGTGCGTGCGCGTCTGCGCGAGGAGGGTCTCGGCATTCGGCACGAAGACGTAGCTGAGCCGCCGCAGCCCGGGAGCGCCGCGCCAGTAGTACGGGTTCGGCGCGAACTCGAGCGACTGCCCGTGATGCCACGCGGCGAGCACGAAGGGCCCGCTCGAGATCGGCTTCGCGTTGAACGCGGCGTGATTGAGATCCGGCAGGTCGCGCAGCACGTGCTCGGGCAGCGGCGGAAACCCCGCGCCGCCGATCGCGAACGTGCCGAGGATGCCGGCGTTCACGGCGCGCAAGTGCACGCGCGCGGTGAGCCGGTCGGGGAGGTCGATCGCGTCGATGTCGTCCCAGCCGGTGGTGACGCGCGTGTTGTTCTTGGGATTCATGACGGCGCGCCACGTGAATGCGAGGTCGCGCGCATCGTACGGCGCGCCGTCCGACCAGCGCATGCCCGCGCGGAAATGCAGCACGATCGTCTTGCCGTCGCGGCTGATGCCGCCGTTGGCGATCGTCGGCACCGGCGTCACCGCAGCCGGCACGAGGTTGCCGTCGGGATCGTACCGGAAGCACGGCTCGAACACGACGTACTCGATGTCGTTCGCCGCCTGCGTGTTCGCCAGCAGCGGGTTCAGCGAGTCCGGCTCGTACGCTGACCCGTAGCGCAGGTGGCCGGGCTGCGTCCACGGCGCGCGGCCGTCCGCGCCCGCTTGCGGCTGCGTGCGCGTACACGCGCCGGCCGCGAGCACGGCGACGGCCGCGCACGCGCATGCCGCCGCGGCGCGGAGCGCGCTCCGACGATCACGCATGCAGCGCGGCGCCCTTCACCAGCTGCGGCGCGATCGCGTCGTAGAACGCGTGCGGGCCGTTTCGCACGAGGTCGTCGCACGGCAACCCGGTTTCCGCGCGCGCGCGCTCGACGTGCCGCGCCGCCGCGCCGTCGTCACAGTCGCGCGTGTTGAGCGCGATGCCGACCACGCGCGCGGGCTTGACCGTCGCGCAGAGCGACTCGTACGTGCGGATCAGCGCGCGGTACGAGAGGATCGGCACGTCGTAGTCCTCGATGCGGTCGCGCGAGGGATTGTGCACGAGCACGAGCGCGTCCGGCGCGCCGCCGTACAGCAGCGCGAGGGTCACGGGGGCGAAGGCGGGATTGTTGATCCCGCCTTGACCTTCGAGGAAGAGCAGATCGCGGGCACGGCGCTCGCCCTCGAGCACGAGCTGCTCGGCGGCGCCGGGCGCGAAGTCGGCGACGACGCGGTCGATCGCCGTTCCCCAGCCCGCGATCGCGATGCCGATCTGACCGGTCGGGACGAACGTCGCGTCGACGCCGCGCTCGCGCGCCGCGCGGGTGAGCTCGAGCGCGGCCGTCATCTTGCCGACCGCGGCGTCGCTGCCGACCGTCAGCACGATCCGTGCGCGCACGTCCCACGCCGCGCCGGAGAACAGCGGTGCGGCGGGCGGGAGCCGCAGGTCCCAGATGCGCGTGTCGTGCGCACGCGCCAGCGCGGCGAACTCCTCGTCCTCGTTCAGCATGACGTGCAGACCGCTGACGATCTCCAGCCCGCGTTCGATCGCGCTGCGGATCGCGGCGCGGAAGTCCTCGGGAAGACGGCCGCCCGCCGGCGCGATGCCGACCAGCAGCGCGGTGGGCGCGAAGCGCAAGCCGTCGTCGAGCGAGGCGACGATGGGGACGTCGCTGCCGAGGTGCGGCAGCACGTCGCCGACGCGCTTGCCGGCATGATCGGGATCGATCACCGCCACGACGGGGTCGGATGCGTACGCGATCACGCCGTGCGCCATCTTCGCCGCGCGCGACGTGAACGCGTGCGAGGCGAGGATCACGTAGCGCCGCGCCACGTCAGCTCGCGCTCAGCGCAGCCTCGGCAGGCCGCACGCCGAGCCCGGGATCCTGCGGCAGCACGATCTTGCCGCCCTCGTACGTGACGCCCGCGAACGGATCGTGCGCGGTGAGGAACGGCCCGTCGAGATCCGCCCAGTCGACGAGCGGGCTCAGGTGCGCCGCGGCCGCGGTGAGGATCTGCGATTCCACCATGCAGCCCAGCATGATCTTCAGGCCCATCGCGCGCGCGGTGTGGATCATCGCAAGCGCGCCGCGGATGCCGCCGCACTTCACGAGCTTCACGTTGACGCCGTCGACGCAGCCGCGCAGCGCGGCCAGATCGGTCGCGTCCTTCGAATCCTCGTCGGTGACGATCGGGATCGGTGAGCGTTCGCGGATCCAGCGCAGCCGTTCCGGCGTGCCGGCGGGGATCGGCTGCTCGCAGAACTCGACGTCGAATCGCGCCAGCTCGCGCAGGAGCCCGACGCTTTGCTCGGGCGTCCACGCCTCGTTCGCATCGATGCGGATCGTGCCGTGATAGATCGCGCGGATCGCCTCGACGGTCTCGATCTCCGCGCCTTTGCCGAGCTTGACCTTGACGATCGGATGCGAACCGACTTCGCGCACCTTCGCGAGCATCTCGTCGAGCGGGGCGATGCCGATCGTGAACGACGTGCGCGGCGTGGCCGCCGGATCGACGCCGAGCATTCGCCAGAGCGGGCGATCGAGGTCCTTGCCGATCAGGTCGTGGAGCGCGATGTCGAGCGCGCAGCGTGCACCCGGCGTGAGCGGTTGCCGGAGCACGCGCTCGAGCGCGTACGGATCGTCGCCCGCGTCCGCAGCGCGCAGCTCCGCAGCGACGCTCTCCGGCGTTTCGTCGTAGCGCGCGCTCGGCGCGCTCTCGCCGAGGCCTTCGAGGCCCTTCCACTCCGCGCGCACGACGACGCTGCGGGCGATCGTCTCCGACGAGCGCGCGATCGTAAACGCATGCTTCAGCGGAAGATCGAGGTGCTCGACGCGCAGGCGAATCGGCGGCACGATCCGTGCGTTCTCGACGCACGACGGCCGCGCCCGCCCGAGGGCCGGCGGTCCTGCAGTGCTCGCGAAACCGCGCATGTCAAGACCTTGACGCCTGGTATACGATACAGCAGCGACACGACTGCGGCGGTACGCGCAGGGTCACGGTGGTTGGCCAACGTCAAAACCAAGGGAGCATCAGCTCCGGATACGACCGGTTGCCCGACGAGATCTCGCCGGACACTGGGCGCCCGGGCCGCACCCACCTGCCAATGGCAGGTCTTCAACCTGGCTCAAGACGGCCGCTGCGGTCGCGTCGCATCGCTCGAGGACGAGCGCCTCGTCGCGATGCGCCGCTCGGCCTCCGCGTGACGCAGCGCCGCGACGGCGCCGCCGATCAGGCCCCACGGATCGTCCGCGGCCGACGCGTCGAGAATGAGCCACGCGCGGCCGGCACGCGCGACGACGTCGACCGCATGGTCGGCCGGCGTCGCGGTGAACGCCGGGACGCGGTCCTTCGCGCTCGGTTCGAGCAGCGCGCTCGGACACGCGCGCAGCCACGCGCTATCGGCGTCCTTCAGCAGGTGCTTCACGCCGGCGTCGTCCTCTCCCAGCGTACCCGGGGCGGTCGCGATCACGATCGTGACGTTGGCGAGCTTCGCCGCGCGGCCGAACGATTTGGCGACGCGCGACGTCTCGACGAACGTCGCGGGCGGAACGTCCCCCGGAGGCGGCAGCACGGCGCGCACGATCGCGGCGCCGAACCCGCTCGCGAGCGCCAGCACATCGTCGCGCACGGCGTCCGCGCCCGGCTCGAACAGCGATCCGCCGTCGATGCCGAACGGGACGATGCCGGCGTCGATCGCGATCTTGCGCAGTTGCGCGACGTACTCCGCATCGCTGCGCGGAAAGTCGGCGACGTCGGCGAGCACGCCGTCGACGCCGAGCGCGCTCGCGCAGCGCTCGAGCCATTCGAGCTGCGTGAGCTCGCCGTCGGCGAGCGGTCGTCGGAACGTCGAACTCGAAACAGCGATCCGCACTGCCGCGCCTTCCCCGGGGCCCATCCATGATCATCCGCGACCGTCAGACCCTCGGCAACCTGATCCCGCTGGCCGCCGTGGTGATCGCGTTGGCGGAATACCTGTTCGACCACACGACGCCGCGCTATGCGGGGCCGTGGTTCTGGGTAGCGCTGATCGCGACGGTCGGGCTGCTGGTGCTGGTGCAGGTGCTGCGCTTCTCCGGGGCGCGCACGTCCCGGGCGTCGAAGCCCGACTACTCCGCGGCGAACATCGTCCGCCGCCGCACCGAGCCCGACGACCGAGGCTGAACGACATGCAACTGCTCGAGCCCCAAACGCTCGCCGCACTCGACCCCGAGGTGTATGCGGCGATCGAAAACGAGGAGCGTCGCCAGCGCGACAACCTCGAGCTGATCGCGTCGGAGAACTACGCCAGCCGCGCGGTGCGCGAAGCGCAAGCGTGCGTCATGACGAACAAGTACGCCGAGGGCTATCCCGGCAAGCGGTACTACGGCGGGTGCGAGTTCGTCGACGTCGCCGAGACGCTCGCGATCGAGCGGCTGAAGAAGCTGTTCGGCGCGGAGCATGCGAACGTGCAGCCGCACGCGGGCGCCCAGGCCAACATGGCCGTCCTGATGGCGGTGCTGCAGCCCGGCGACACGATCCTCGGCATGTCGCTCGCGCACGGCGGCCATCTCACGCACGGCACGAAGGTGTCGTTCAGCGGCAAGCTCTACAACGCGGTCGCGTACGGCGTGCGCAAGGATACCGAGCTCATCGACTTCGACGCCGTGCGCGCGCTCGCGCGCGAGCACAAGCCGAAGCTGATCATCGCCGGCGCGAGCGCGTACCCGCGCACGATGGAGTACGCGCCGTTCCGCGAGATCGCGAACGAGGTCGGCGCCGCGTTCATGGTCGACATGGCGCACATCGCGGGCCTCGTCGCGACCGGGCTGCATCCCTCCCCGGTGCCGCTCTCGGACTTCGTCACGTCGACGACGCACAAGACGCTGCGCGGACCGCGCGGCGGCCTGATCCTCTCGACGGCGCAGTACGCGCAGGCCGTCGACAAGAGCGTCTTCCCGGGCATCCAAGGCGGGCCGTTCATGCATACGATCGCCGCCAAGGCGGTCGCGTTCGGCGAAGCCCTGCAGCCGTCGTTCAAGACCTATCAGCAACAGGTGATCGACAACGCGCGCGCGATGGGCGAGGAGCTGCAGCGCGCGGGCGCGCGCCTCGTCGGCGGCGGCACGGACACGCATCTGCTGCTCGTCGATCTGACACCGAAGAACCTGACGGGTCGCGCCGTCGAGCAGTACCTCGACGAGATCCGCATCACGGTGAACAAGAACGCGATCCCTTTCGACCCGCAGAAGCCTGCGGTCACGAGCGGCATCCGGATCGGCTCGCCGGCGATCACCTCGCGCGGGTTCTCGGAGGAAGACGCGCGCGAGGTCGGGCGCATCATCGGCGAAGCGTTGACCGACATCGAGACGGGTGCGAAGAAGACTGCGCTGCGCGCGCGCGTCGCGGAGCTGACGGCGCGGCACGACGTCCCCTAGCGTGACGCCCGACGCGGCGGACCGGCGCATCACCGGCCGCGTCACGCTGGCCCCGGACGACGCCGCGATGCTGCTGCGCGCCGCCCGCACGCGGGCCGGATTCCTCTCGCAGCGCCGGCTTCTGGTGTACGGTGCCGGCGCGGCGTGGCTCGCCGCGATCCTCGCCTCCGACGGCTCCCATCGCGCCACGGCCGTGTGCATCTTCCTCTCAGCCGCGCTCTGCATCGGCGCGCTGATCGCGGGCGTCCGCGCGCAGCGTGCGTTCGGTGCGCGGCACGGTCGCGGCGAACGCGACATCGCGCTGGACGATGACGGCGTGACGATCGCCGAGCCGGGCATGCGCGTCCAATACGCCTGGTCGCGATTCGACCGCGCCTACGAAGGGCGCGACCACTTCGTGCTGCACTCCGCGGCGCACACCGTCTCGCTGCCGAAGCGCGCCTTCGCCGTGGACGAGATCACGCAGGTGCGCGCGATGATCGCCGCGCGGCTGACGATCGAGCCGATCGCGTAGTTACTGCGAGCGCGCGCTGACCGGGACCGAACTCGTCGAACCGAACATGCGATCCCCCGCATCACCGAGGCCCGGAACGATGTAGCCGTGGTCGTTCAGGCGCTCGTCGACGGCGCCGGTGACGATGCGGACGCCGGGGTGCTCGGCCGTCATCGTCGCGATCCCTTCGGGCGCCGCGATGATGCAGACGAAGACCGGCGTCTTCGCGCCGCGCTCCGCGAGCAGCGACAGCGCCGCCGATCCCGAGTGCCCGGTCGCAAGCATCGGATCGAGCACGAAGACTTCGCGGGTTGCGAGGTCGTCCGGCAGGTTCGCGTAGTACGGTACGGCCTCGAGCGTTTTCGGATTCCGGTAGAAGCCGAGGTGCGCGACGACGGCGTCGTCGACGACGGCGAGGAATCCCGGCAACAGGCCGAGCCCGGCGCGCAGGATCGGCGCGACGACGGGCCGCGTCGCGATCCGCTGCACTTTGGCCAGCGACACCGGCGTCTGCAGCTCGATGTCCGTCATCGGCAGCGAACGCGTCGCCTCGTACGCGAGCAGCTGCCCGAGCTCTTCGACGAGCCGGCGGAACACGGGCGTCGCGGTCGTCGCGTCACGCAAGCGCGCGAGGCGATCCTGCACGGCGGGGTGTTCGACGACGAGCGTTTCGTGCGGCACGGAGAAGTCATCGCGGCCCCGCGACCGGCGCCCTGCATGGCGGGGCGACGGGAGGCGGTCGCGCGCGTGCCGCAAGAGGGGAACACGTGGAAGTCGACGACGACGGCTGCGAGGACGCAGCCGCAGTAAGTTCGATCGACGATCTTTGGTCGGCCTGGCTGGGGCGCGAGCGCAGCGGCGGCGATCCGGATCGCGCCGCGGTAATCGCCGCCCAGACACGCGCGTTCGCCGACCGCGTCTTGCGCCGGCTGAGGCTGGCGCCGGGCGATGTGATCGTGGACGTGGGGTGCGGTGAAGGGCTGCTCGGGCTCGCGGCGCTGGAGCGTCCCGGCGTTCGCGTCGTGTTCACGGACGTCTCGCCGGCGCTGGTCGAGCGCGCCCGCGCGGCAGTTCGCGCTCTGGGCGCGGGCGACCGCGCGTCGTTCGTGGTCGCCGACGCGACGTCGCTCGCGGAGATCGCCGATGCATCGGCCGACGCCGTCGTCACGCGCTCCGTGCTGGCATACGTGACCGACAAACCGGCGGCATTCCGCGAAGCGCGCCGCGTCTTGCGGCCGGGCGGCCGGCTCTCGATCGCCGAGCCCGTCTTTCGCGACGCCGCGTTCCGCCTCGCCGCGCGGCGCGGCGCGCTCGCCGCGGTGGACCCGGACGTCGAGCTGCTGCACCGTTGGCACGCGCTCGCGCTGCCGGATACGCTCGACGGCATCCGCACGCATCCGATGACGAGCTACGACGAGCGCACGCTGTTCCAGTTCGCGGTCCTCGCCGGCTTCGGAGAGGTGCACGTGCGGCTGCACCTCGACGAGCTGGCAGCGGAGGCGATGCCGTGGGCTACCGCGCTCGAAACGGCGCTGCTGCCCGGGACGCCGACGCTCGGCGCGGCCCTCGCCGAGCACTACACGGAAGATGAGCGCGCCCGCTTCGTACGCCGCGTACGGCCGCTGTTCGAAGAGGGCCGACTGGCGCCGGAGGTCCGCGCGATGGCATACCTGTGGGGAACCTCGGCCGGTCCGAGCGATCGATGACTTTGTCGCGCGCGGCCCGGACGCCGGCCGGGCGGACCGGGCGCATGCCCGGCGCACGGCGAATTTCGCGATTCGGTGCACCACGAGAGGGCGAGCCGCGGCGCGGGCCGGCCGGGCTGGGACGAGTACTTCATGGAGATCGCGCGGACCGTCGCGACGCGGGCGACCTGTCCCCGCGCCGGCGTGGGTGCGGTGCTCGTGCGGAAGCACCGCATCCTGACGACGGGCTATAACGGCGCGCCGCGCGGCGTGCCGCACTGCCTCGATGCCGGCTGCACGATGGTCGACGGGCACTGCCTCCGCGCGACGCACGCCGAGGCGAACGCGATCGTCCAGGGCGCGCTGCACGGCGTCTCGCTCGAAGGCGCGACGGCATACTGCACGCACGAGCCGTGCGCCGGGTGCTCGAAGCTGCTGATCAGCGCCGGCGTCGTGCGCATCGTCTATCGTGACGCGTATCCCGACGAGGTCGCCGCGATGCTGCTGCGCGAGGCCGGTGTGACCGCCGAGCAGTACGCCGTCGATCCGGTGCGCGCGCTGACGTGAACCACCTGATCGTGCTCGCCGTCGCGATCATCGCGGTCGCGACCGCGCTGTTCACGACCCCGTACGTGCAGCGGCTCGCGCTGAACGTCGGCATGGTGGACGCCACCGGCGAGCGCCGCATGCACGATCAGCCGAAGCCGCGCATCGGCGGAATCGCCGTGTACCTCGGGTTCGCGTTCGCGCTGTTCTCCGCGCTCGGCTACCTGATCAAGACGCGACAGTACGGCCAGCTGCAGGACCTGCACGACGTCATCGGACTGATCTTCGGCGGGACGCTGATCCTGATGGTCGGCATCTGGGACGACGTGATGGGCATGGCGCCGCGCGCGAAGCTGGTCGCGCAGACGCTCGTCGCCGCGATCTCGATGCTGTACGGCTTCCTCATCGTCGGCCCGATCACGAACCCGATCCATCCCGGGCAGCCGCTGTATCTGCCGGCGTGGCTGCCGATCCCGCTGACGCTGCTCTGGTATCTCGGGATGATGAACGCGATCAACTTCATCGACGGCCTCGACGGGCTGCTGTCGGGGCTGACGGTGATCTCGGCCGCATCGCTGATCGTGATCGACCTGCAGCGCGGCCATCCGGAGGTCGCGCTGATCCTCGCCGCGCTCGCCGGCGGCGCGCTCGGGTTCCTGCGCTACAACTGGAACCCGGCGAAGATCATTCTGGGCGATTCCGGTGCGTTGTTCATCGGCTACGTGTTCGCGACCGTGTCGATCATCGGCGCGAGCAAGACCGCGTTCGCGGTTTCGCTGCTCGTGCCGCTCGTCGTGCTCGCGCTGCCGGTCGTCGACACGGCGGCGGTGATCATCCGGCGCACGACGGCGGGCCGCAAGATCTACGAGGCGGACCGCGGGCACTTCCACCACCAGCTCGTCTTCCGGTTCGGGCTCAACGTCCGCCAGGCGGTCATGCTGATCTACGCCGTCTGCATCGTGCTCGGAGTCGTCGCGTGGCTGCTGACGAGCGGCTATGCGCCGCTGCGCGCGGCATGAGCGCGCCGTTGCGCGTCCTGGCCGTCATGGGCACGCGGCCGGACACGATCAAGATGGCGCCGGTCGTGCACGCGCTGCGCGGCGCGCGGCCGGGCGTCGAGCCGATCGTGTGCGTCACGGCGCAGCACCGCGAGATGCTCGACGAAGTCCTGGAGCTGTTCGGCATCGCGCCGGACGTCGATCTCGACATCATGACGCGGACGCAGTCGCTGACCGACATCACCACGCGCGTGCTGATCGGGATGGAACGCACGCTGGCGGAGCACCGGCCCGACGTCGTGCTCGTGCACGGCGACACGACGACGTCGACCGCCGCCGCGCTGGCCGCATTCTACGCGAAGATTCCGGTCGGACACGTGGAGGCCGGCCTGCGCACGTCGACGACCGCCGAGCCGTTTCCGGAAGAGGCGAACCGCCGCATGACCGGCGTGCTGACCTCGTTCCACTTCGCTCCGACGGCGCGCGCCAAGGCGAATCTGCTGGCCGAGCGCACCGATCACGCGCACGTCGTCGTCACCGGCAACACCGTGATCGATGCGTTCCTCGCCACGGAGCGGCGCGTGCGCGAGCGCGGGATCGCGACGCCGTCGCTCGACGGTCTGGACCGTGCGCGCCCGACGATCTTCGTCACCGCGCACCGGCGCGAGAACCACGACGCGATGCGTGAGATCGCCCGCGCGATCGGCGCAATCGCGTCGTTGCCCGAACGGCCGCAGATCGTGTGGCCGGTCCACCCCTCTCCCGCCGTGCGCCCCGTCGTGTACGCGGAGCTCGGCGGTACCGCAGGCGTGCGGCTCGTCGATCCGCTGAACTACGCGGAGACGGTCGCCGCCGTCGCGGCGTCGCGCTTCGTGCTGACCGACTCGGGCGGGCTGCAAGAAGAGGCGCCGACGCTCGGCAAGCCCGTGCTCGTGATGCGGCGCGAGACGGAGCGTCCGGAAGGGCTCGAAGCCGGGACGCTGCGGCTCGTCGGATCGGCCTATGCGGACATCCTCGAGGGTGCGCGGCGGCTGCTCACCGACCATGCGGCGTACGCGCGCATGGCGCGCGCCTCGAATCCGTACGGGGACGGCCACGCGGCCGAGCGCATTGTCGGTTGGCTGCAGCACGTGCTGCGCGACGGTCCCGCGCCCGACGAGTTCGCGCCCGCGTCCGCTGCCGCGTGATGCGCCTGCTCGGCGCCGCGGCCGCGTTCAGCGGGACCGTCGTCGGCGGCTTCCTCCTCGGGCTGCTGGCGTATCGCGCGACCGGTGCCGGCTGGTGGATCGTCGTGGGGACGTTCGGCGGACTGGTCCTCGGCATCGGCGCCGTCGCCGCCGCGCTGCGCCCGTTCCTGAAGTCCGGCTGACGTGACTGCGAGAAACGTCGAGGAGGGCGGCTCCGGTGTCGAACGCAATACAGGGCGCGCCGATTCGGCGGCCGCGCTGCAGGCATATCGTGCCCGCAAGCGCCTGGTCACCGTGCGGACGTCGCTCTTTCTCGCCCCGCTCGTCGTTCTCGCGACGGCGCGGAGTCCCGCGGCCGGCCTGCAGCTGGCGCTGGGCGGATTGGTCGGCGTGCTGAATATGTTGGGTACGATGCGCGCGAACGAACGGCTCGTGGAAGGCCGAAGCAATCGCGCGATGTTCGCCCTCAACGCTCAGCTCCGTATCTTCGCGGTCGGCATCCTCCCGGTGGCAGTCGCAGTACGCCTCGGCTCATTCTGGACGATCGGGCTGTACGTCATGGCATTCTTCACGCCGCTCGCGTTGTACGCGATCGCCTATCACCGAACCGTTCGACAAGGACACTAGTGCACGAGCAAATCGGCGAGCACCCGACCTGGCACGTACCGGCCCTCGGGCCGTTGTTCGGGTCGTTCCACGCCGACACGATCCTCACGACATGGGTCGCGATGGCGATCTCGATCGTGTTCTTCTGGTGGCTCGGCAGCTCGTACAAGACGAACCGCGTGCGCAGGACGCAGGCGACGTTCGAGGGGATCATCCAGTTCCTCTCCGACCTGGCCGTCGGTACGATCGGACCGCGCGGCGAGGTGTTCGTGCCGATCTTCGTCGGCATCTTCCTCTTCATTTGGATCTTGAACGAGTTCGGCGTGCTGTTTCTGAAGGCGCTCGGGCTTCCGTTCGGCGGCTCGCCGACCGCGGATCTCAACACGACGGCCGCGTTCGCGCTGTGCGTGTTCTTCGGGATTCAGTTCCTGGCGATCCGCAAGAGCGGCATCAAGGCGTACGCGCACCTCTTCAAGCCGTACGCCGTGCTCTTCCCGATCAACCTGATCGAGGAAATCGCGCGCCCCGTCGTGCTCGCGATGCGCCTCGCCTTCAACATCCTGGCCGGCGAGCTGCTGCTGTTCGTGATCGCGACCATCATCACCGCGAACGTCGTGGTCGGCCCGGTGAACATCTCGGTGCTCTCGTCCGTCGCGCCGATCGGCATCGAGTTCTTCAACTTCCTGATCGGCACGATCCAGGCGTTCGTCTTCACGCTCCTCTCCATCGTCTATCTCTCCTTGGCGACCGCCGAGGAGCACTAGTCTCAAACCACCCGTGAAAGGTCAACCGTGAGTCCTGAATCGCTCGTAGCTGCCGTCCTGATCCTGGGCTTCGCCGTGATCGTGGCGGCCGTCGCTCTCGGGTCCGCCGTCGGCGACGGTATCGTCGCGTCGAAGGCGGTCGAGTCGATCGCGCGCCAGCCCGAGGCGCGCGGCAACATCTTCACGTTCTTCTTCCTGGGCGTCGGCATTCTGGAGGCGTTCCCGATCATCGGGCTCGTCCTGGGATTCTTCCTGTTCTTCGCGGTCGGCGGCGGCGTGCTGCCGCTGGTCACGAAGATCGTCGGCGCTCACTGATCCTGCCCGCGGCATCGTGAACGGCACGAATCGCGGCGGACGCGCACGCTGACATGCTCGAGCTCGATGGGACGCTGCTGGTCCAGCTCGTCAACTTCGTCGTGTTCCTGGCGATCCTCAACGCGATCTTCTTCCGGCCCGTCGGGGCGGCGATCGCGCGGCGGCGCGCGTACATCGACGGGTTGAAGCACGACATCGAGCAGCTCCAGAGCGAGGCGAAAGCGTTCCGCGGACAGGCCGATGAGCACCGCGTCGCCGCGCGGCGCGACGCCGACGAGGCGATCGCGCGCGCGCGCGCCGAGGCGGGCCGCGAAGCGGACGCGCTCGTGAGTGCGGCGCAGGCGCGCGCGTCGGAGATCACCGCTCGAGCGCACGCCGAGGTCGCGACGGAGATCGCATCGGCACGCCGCGACGAGCCGCGCATCGTCGATGCTCTCGCGAACGAGATGCTCGACCGCGCGCTCGGAGCGCTCGCGTGAGCCTCGAAACGCTGGCGCAGGTCTCGCAAATCGTCGGCGCGGTCGGGTTCGTGATCGCGATCGTCGTGATCTGGAGCAAGTTCATCGCCCCGGGCGTGAAGGGCTACCAGCAGGCGAAGAACGCCGAGCTCGCGGAGGCCGAAGCGCGGCGCGAGCACATGCGCCAGGACGTCGCCGCGGCGCGGGCCGAGATCGAGCGCGCCGACGAGGACTGCCGCGAGATTCGCGCGCGGATCGACCGGGTGAGCGAGCGCGACAAGCGCAAGACGGTCGAGGACGCGCGGCACGAAGCGGAGCGCATCGTGCGCAACGCCGAAGGCGAGCTCGAGCGGGCGCGGATCGCCGCGCGCGACCGGCTGCGCATCGAGTTCATCGAGAAGGCGCTCGCGAAGGCGCGCGCGGAGGCTCCGGCGCGCGTGAGCGAGAGCGCGGATCGCAAGCTCGTCGAGGAGACGGTCGGCGACCTGGCGCGAGGCAAACGCTGATGCCCAACGAGACGCTCGCACGCCGCTACGCAACCGCGGTGTTCCAGCTCGCGCAGGAAGCGAACCGGATTCCCGCGGTGCAGCGCGATCTCCACACGTTCGTCGCGGCGCTCGACGCCGATGCCGCGGTGCGCCGCTTCTTCCGCTCGCCGGTCGTCGACCGCAAGGCGAAGGAAGGCATCATCGCCGACGCGTTCGGCAAGCTCGATGCGATCGCGCTGCACACGGTGCTGCTGCTGATCCGCAAGCGGCGCGAAGCGCTGGTCGAGGAGATCGTCGCGCAGTTCGACGCGCTCGAGCGTGGCGCTCGCGGTGCACAGTCGCTGCGCGTCACGAGCGCCCGCGCGCTGCCGAAGGACGAGCTCGACGCGATCGTGCGGCGCCTGGCCGCCGCGTATCACACCGCGTTCGACGTGACGGCGGCCGTCGATCGGCATCTGATCGGCGGCATCCGCCTGACGATGGGCGACAAGGCCGCCGACGGCAGCGTCTCCGGCCGCCTCGACGATATCGCGCGGCTGCTGAGCCATGTCTGAAGGCGCTCCCGTTCTACGGCGCTCCGCTCCCCGCTCCGCACCCGCCACGCTCCGCGTGGAGGCCCTACCGCGCGGGTGCGCTCGAGACGTGAGCGAGGCGAGTTCCCCCGAGGGCGCACCGAACAACCATCGTGCCTCCAACGAAAGCAAGACATGATCAACGCCGACGAGATCGCCGGAATCATCAAACAGCGGATTGCCACGTATGCCACCGGGACGAACGAAGCCGAGGTCGGCACCGTCATCGAGGTCGGCGACAACATCGCGCGCATCTACGGGCTCGACAACGCGCAGGCGTCGGAGCTCGTCGAGTTTCCGAACGGCGTCAACGGCATCGTGCTGAACCTCGAAGAGGACAGCGTCGGCGTCGCGATCATGGGCCCCGACACCGACATCAAGGAAGGCGACAAGGTGCGCCGCACCGGGCGCATCGCATCGGTGCCGGTCGGCGAGGCGATGCTCGGGCGCGTCGTCAACCCCCTGGGCCTGCCGGTCGACGGCAAAGGCGATATCAAGGCCGTCGAGTACCGCACGATCGAGAACACCGCTCCGACGGTGATCGAGCGGCAGTCCGTGAAGCAGCCGCTGCAGACGGGCATCCGCGCGATCGACGCGCTGGTGCCGATCGGGCGCGGCCAGCGCGAGCTGATCATCGGCGACCGCGGCACCGGCAAGACGGCGATCGCCATCGACGCGATCATCAACCAGCAGGGGCAGAACGTCATCTGCATCTACGTCGCGATCGGGCAGAAGAACTCGACGGTCGCGGCGCTGCAGCAGACGCTCGAGAAGCACGGCGCGATGGACTACACGAGCATCGTGACCGTGTCGGCCGCGGAGCCCGCGTCGCTGAAGTGGATCGCCCCGTTCGCCGGGTGCGCGATGGCGGAGTACTTCATGTACCAGGGCAAGGACGTGCTGGTGATCTACGACGATCTCACGCGGCACGCGCAGGCCTATCGCGAGGTCTCGCTGCTCCTGCGCCGTCCGCCGGGCCGCGAAGCGTACCCCGGCGACATCTTCTTCCTGCACTCGCGCCTCTTGGAGCGCGCCGCCAAGCTCTCCGATGAGAAGGGCAGCGGATCGATCACGGCGCTGCCGATCATCGAGACGCAGGCAGGCGACGTGTCGGCGTACATTCCGACCAACGTCATCTCGATCACCGACGGGCAGATCTACCTGCAGAACGGCCTGTTCTTCCAGGGCATCCGCCCGGCGGTCGACGTCGGCATCTCGGTGTCGCGCGTCGGATCGGCGGCCCAGACGAAAGCGATGAAGTCGGTCGCCGGCCGTCTGAAGCTGGATCTCGCGCAGTACCGCGAGCTCGCGGCGTTCGCGAAGCTCGCCTCCGATCTCGACAAGGCGACGCAGCAGCAACTGAATCGCGGCGACAAAATGACGCAGGTCCTCGTGCAGCCGCAGCTCGCGCCGCAGCCGATGGAGGATCAGGTCGCCGTGATCTTCGCGGCGACGCGCGGCTACCTCGACAGCGTTCCGACGGAGCGCGTCGCCGATTGGGTGCGCCGCTTCGTCGGCTACGTGCACGAGAAGCATGCGACGGTCACGGACACGATCCGCGACACGAAGTCGCTCTCCGCGGACGTCGAGCAGCAACTGATCGCGGCGATCGAAGACTTCAACAAGGGGTTCTAGGCGATCACATGCCGACAGTACGCGACCTTCGCGACCGGATTCGGTCGCTGAAGAACACGCAGCAGATCACGAAGGCGATGAAGCAGGTCGCCGCGGCGAAGATTCGCCGCGCGGAGGCGCTGCAGAAGCGGTCGCGCCCGTACGCGGACGCGATCGGCGCCATGCTGCGCGATCTCATCGCGAGCGTCGGCGCGGTCGACCATCCGTTCATGAAGCCGGGGGCCGCGAGCGCGCCGGGCGGCGTGATCCTGATGACCGCCGATAAAGGCCTCGCGGGCTCGTTCAACGCGAACCTGATTCGCTCGGCGGAGACGCACGCGCGCGAGCACGCCGACCTCGTCTGGTACGCCGTCGGCATCAAGGCGCGCAACGCGCTGCGGCGTCAGCGCGGCGAGACGCTGCAGTTCTGGCCGCTGGCGCAGGGCGAGATGTTCGCGCACGCCGTCGAGCTCGCGAACCGCGTCAGCGATGACTTCATCGCGGGCCGGATCGGTTCGGTGACGCTCGTGTCGCCCAAGCTCGTGAACATGATGACGCAGCGGCCCGAGCTGCGGCAACTGTTGCCGATCGCGGCTGAGCGCGACGCGGAAAAATCGTCGGCCGGCGCCGTCGAGTTCGAGCCCTCTCCGGAGTTCGTGCTGGGCCGCCTGCTGCCGAAGTACGTCGAGTTCACGCTGTACTCGGCGATGCTCGAGACGAACGCGTCGTTCTACGCGGCGCAGCTCGTCGCGATGAACAACGCCACGGACAACGCGAAGAAGCTCATCGACCAGAACACGATCGAGATGAACAAAGCGCGCCAGGCGGCGATCACCAAGGAGATTCTGGAGATCGTCGGCGGCGCGGAAGCATTAGCGGGTTAGGCTCCGCCGAACCCGTTTGCCGGCTGACCCCGGACAAACCCGATAAGGAACAACATGACCGCCACGCAGCCCACCCTCGCGACCGGAAAGGTCGTTCAAGTCCTCGGGAACGTCGTCGACGTCGAGTTTCCCGCGGAGTCGCTGCCGAACATCAACGACGCGCTCGGGGTACACATCGGCGGCGTCGGGAGTGCCGGGTCGAACGGCAAGGGCGCGCACGTGGGTGAGGGCATCAAGCTCTCGGGGACCGCGATGGCGGAACGCGATCTCGTCCTCGAAGTGCAGGGCGAGCTCGGCAACAACCAGGTGCGCTGCCTGGGCATGGGCTCGACGGACGGCCTCGTCCGCGGCGCGGTCGTGACGAACACCGGCGACTCGATCAAAGTGCCCGTCGGCGAAGCGACGCTCGGGCGGATTTTCAACGTGCTCGGCAAGGCGATCGACTCCGACGCGCCGGTCGACGCCGCGGCGTACTGGCCGATCCACCGCGAAGCGCCGACGTTCGCGCAGCAAGATCCCACGCCGAAGATCTTCGAGACCGGCATCAAGGTCGTCGACCTGATGGCACCCTACACGCGCGGCGGCAAGGTCGGCCTCTTCGGAGGCGCGGGCGTCGGGAAGACGGTGTTGATCCAGGAGCTGATCCGCAACATCGCGTCGGTGCACAAGGGGTTTTCGGTGTTCACCGGCGTGGGCGAGCGCACGCGCGAAGGCAACGACCTCTGGGTCGAGATGAAAGAGTCGGGCGTCATCGCGCAGACGACGCTCGTCTTCGGTCAGATGGACGAGCCGCCCGGTGTGCGTTTCCGCATCGCGCAGACCGGCGTGACGATGGCCGAGTACTTCCGCGACGAGAAGAACGCGGACGTGCTGCTGTTCATGGACAACATCTTCCGGTTCATGCAGGCCGGCTCGGAAGTGTCCGCGCTGTTGGGCCGCATGCCGTCCGCGGTCGGCTATCAGCCTTCCCTCGCGACGGAGATGGGTCAGATCGAAGAGCGCATCACGACGACGAAGAACGGCTCGATCACGTCGGTGCAGGCCGTGTACGTGCCGGCCGACGACTACACGGACCCCGCGGTTGCGACGACGTTCGCGCACCTCGACGCGACGACCGCGCTCTCGCGGCCGATCTCGGAGCTCGGCATCTATCCGGCGGTCGATCCGCTCGCCTCGTCGTCGCGCATCCTCGATCCGGCGATCGTCGGCGAGGAGCACTACCACGTGGCGCGCGGCGTGCAGGAGACGCTGCAGCGCTATCGCGACCTGCAGGACATCATCGCGATCCTCGGCGTCGAAGAGCTCTCCGACGAAGACAAGGTCAGCGTCGGCCGAGCGCGCCGCATGCAGCGCCTGTTCTCGCAGCCGTTCTTCGTCGCGGAGCAGTTCACGGGCCGCGGCGGCAAGTACGTGAAGATCGAAGAGACCGTCGCATCGTTCAAGGAGATCCTCGACGGCAAGGTCGACGACATCCCGGAACAAGCGTTCCTCTACGTCGGCGGCATCGACGAAGTCAAGGAAGCCGCGCGCGACATGGGCTGGAGCGGGTGAGCGCAGGCCGCTTCGATGGCTAACGCGATTCCGTTTCAGCTGATCACGCCGCTGGCGATCAAGTTCGACGGCGAGGCGGAGCTCGTCATCGCCGTCGGCACCGAGGGCGAGGTCGGCATCCTGCCCTCGCACGCGCCGTATCTCACCGCGCTCCGGCCCGGCGTCCTGCGCGCGAACGTCCGCGAGGTCGGCGGCGGCACGCGGCGCCTGGAGCTCGCGTGCAGCGAAGGCTTCATGCAGGCGCTGCCGGACAAGGTGACGGTCCTCGCCGACGCCGCTTTCGAGCGCGACGAGATCGACATCACGCAAGCGCGCGAAGACCTCGCGGCGGCGCAGCAAGAAGAGCGCGCCGCCGGCGGCGACACGGCGGCCGTGCGCCGCGCGCTGGCGAAGATCGATTTTGCGAAGGCCCGCCTCGACGTCGCCGGCGTCGGCTGACGATTGCAGCCGGCCTGACTGCTGCCCGCGTCGCCGGCCGCGAACACGAGCGTGACGTTGCTCGTTCGATGGCGCGCCTGGTGGTACAACAAGGTGCCGCTGTCGATCGCCTTGGTGCTGCTGCTGCTCGACGGCCGGCCGTTCTCCGCAGTCGCGTTCGCCGTGCTCGCACTGGTCGTGCTCTCCGTCTGCGCGGTCGGAAACTACGGCTACGCCGTCAACGATCTGTTCGACGTCGACGAAGACCGCCGTACCGGCCGTTCGAACGCCGCGGCAGCGGCGGGCATCGCGCGGATATGGGCGATCCTGCTCGTGTCGGCGCTCTGCGCGGAGGCGTTCGCGGCGGCCGCAGCGGGCGTTGCCGGGGCGTGGGCGACGCTCGGCGCAATCGCCCTTCCCACGGCGTACTCCGTCCCGCCGCTGCGCATCAAAGAGCGGCGCTGGCTCGGCGTCGCCGCGGACGCGCTTGCCGCGCACGTCTGGCCGGCGATGCTCGCGGTGCTCGCCGCGGCGCACTGGTCGGTGCGCCCGGCCGGCGTCGTGCTCGTCGCGTCGCTTGCGGTGTGGTCCGCGGCGACCGGCATACGAGGAATCCTCACCCACCAGCTGCGCACCGCCGATCGCGACACCGCGGCGGGTCTGCGCACGGTCGTGCACGATCTCGGAGCTCGGCGTCTCGAGACCGCGATCATCTTCGTCCTGCTGCCGCTCGAGCTCGCCGGTTTCGTCGGAGCGATGGTCGCGTGCGACGGCGGACCTTTGCTACGGACGGGTGTCGCGCTCTACCTCGCGTACGAGTTGTACAAGACGCTCCGCGGCGGCTTTCGCATCGTCATCTTTCGAGAGCACGGGCAGCGGTACGTTCCGTTCGTGGAAGAGTCGTTCTACAAAGCTTGGGGACCGATCGTGCTCGCGCTCGACTGCGCGCGCGCCGATCTGCGGTATCTCCTGCTCGTCCCCGCGTACGCGCTGCTCTTCCGGCCGCACATGCGCGCCGAGCGCGAGCGTTTCGGCGCGATCGCCGGCTCGCTGCGATCTCAGCGCGACCGCGCGAGCGCTTCGAGGCAGAACGCCGTCGTAAGCTCCTCGGATCCCCACACGTTGTAAAACGCGTAGGCGTCCCAGCCGCCGTCCGGCCGTTGCAAGCGGAGGATCTTCCGCAGCAACTCGCCTGCGAGGCGGGCGTTCGGATCGAACGTCAGCAGCGCGGAGAGCGCCATGGCGGCGTGCAGCGGTGTCAACCCTGCGGGCTGCGCGGCTCGGCGTTCGATCCGCGCGAGGATCGGCTCGCGCAGCTCGGAGAGCGCCGGCGCCGAGTGCCGGAATGCGCGCGCGACGGCATAATCGAGCGCCAGGGATTCCTCGTAGAACGCGCTCGGCGCACCGGGCTGCTCGCGCACGGCACGGGCGACGAAATCGAATGCGGCGCGCGTCTCGCTGCGCTCGCCGAGATACAGCAGAACGTTGGCGTTCACGACGGGATCGACGTCATCGGGGTCGATGTGCATGACGCCGAAGCGCGCATCCTCCGACGCGGGAACCGGAACGGCGCGCATCCGTTCGCGCGCCTGCCGCTCCCCCACCGCGCGCGCGAAGGCGAAGCGGAGGTTCCACCGGTTGCGTGCATTCGGCAGAATCCACGTGCGGAAACGCCCCGCTGCGTCGCGACTCGACAGGAACGCCCACGCGTTGTGCGGTGCCCGTCGGCCGGCGAGCTTCAGGGCGTAGCTCGCGCATGCGGTGTCGTCGAGATCGGGCGGGAGCCGAGCGTGTTTGTGCTGGCGCGTCGACCAGTAGCGCCACACACCGCCGAATTCCATCTCCGCGTCGAGGAACGCGGCCGCCTTACGGACCATCTCGTCGACCGTCGCGCGCCGGACGTGCGCGAGCGCGTACAGCACGAACGTCGTCGTGAACGGCGAGCTATCGAAGACGGGATGCGAGAGCTGCCGGTCGGCGCCGAGCATCGTGGCGAACTCGCCGTGCGGAAGCTGTCGACGCTGCAGAAAGCCGATAGCCTGCCGCACCGCCGTCGTGGCGTCGTCCCAGCACGAATCCGCAACCCGCGTCATCTCGAAAGCGCTTAGACCGCGTTCGCCTTGCGGAGGCGCTCGAAGCGTTCGACGGCGCGCCGGTAGAGCTCGATGTCTCCGGCGCGGTGGCGCTCGACGGCGCGCCGCACGTCGGGGGAGATATCATAGGCGTCGCCCCGTCTTCCCGGGTTGAAGTTTTCACGCACGCGGTGATCGCGTACCGTCACACCGAAGATGCGCTCGAACAACGCGAGGCTCTCCTCGTAGCGCTCGTTGATCGCGATCAGCGCGAACTCCTCGAGCGGAACCCCGTCGACGTACATCGACTGGTGGTCCGGGTACATCTCGATCAGCTCGACGATCGAGAGATTCCGAGCCTTGAACGTCTGATGACCCGGATGCGGCAAGGACTCGGAGCGAACGGCGAACTCATAGCAGGAGACCGCGTGTTGAAACGGGTCACGCACGAACGTCAGCAGCCGCGCGTCGCGGAACAGGCCGGAATATTTTCGCGCCGAGAAGTGACCGTGAACGGCGTCGAAGCGACGCGCGAAGAACTCCGGGTCGCCGATGAGCTCGGCGCGGTGGCGCTCCCTGCGCTCGATCGCCTCCGGAGTCGCGATCTCCACCCAGTCGTTGTTGTGCCACAGGACACGGGCGCCGTACACGGCTTGAAGATTCGCGAAGAAGGACGTTCCGCCGGTCTTCGGCATGTGGACGGAAAGAAGCATCGGCGCTTACTCGGCGGTTCCGGTCATCGGCGCGATGCGAGCGTCCCCAGCCACGGAACGGGAAGGCCGTTCCAGTGCAGCAGCCTGACCTCCGGGAGCGCGGTGCGCAGCCGCTCGACCAGCCCGTCGTCCCACGCGAGCGTGTCGGCATCGATGCCGGCGCGTTCGACGGACAGGTTCCACATCGTGCTCGTCAACACGCGGTGCTCGAGCCCGAGCGACTGAATCGCCCAGATCAGCGCTCCCTGGTCGTGCCACGCGATCGCATCGCGCACCGCAGGGTCCCGCGCCGCTGCGGCGACGGGGAAGCTGTATGCGTCGAGCGCCGCGTCGTCGCGTCCGTGCCGCCATGCCGAGACGCCGGCGTTCACGACCGGGACGGCGGGGTCGAATGGCCGGCGGATCGGAAGCAGCTCGTACAGACGTGCGGGATTCGGCGTGCGTTCGGGCGCCTTGTTCTCCGGCGTGAACACCGGGCCGTCCGCGAGCATCGCAAACAACTCGTCGAGCCCACGGAGCACGACGACATCGCAGTCGATCCATGCCACATCGCGTGCAGGCGCCGCGCGCAGGAGGAGCGGACAGATCCACAGCGGCCAGATGCGTTTGTTCGGTTTGGCCAGTGGCGCGAGGCTCTTCGACATCTCGATGAGCTCGCCGATGACCGGATGGTCCGGAAGGGGCAGGACATGGAGTCCGTCGATGTGCGGCGCCTCGGCGCGCTGCTCCACGGTGAGTCCGGCGTCGTAAGCGATGACGTCACACGGCGTGCTGCTCGCGATCGACGCGTGGAGCTCGAGAAGTCCGGGATAGTAGTGCGCGTCGCACAGGGTCACGACGGCCCGCTCGAACGTTGAAGTCACTGCGCCGCGTCGACCGCCCGGCGCCCGGCGGTGGGCGACCTCACGCGAGGGCCCGCGCGGACGCGCGCGCCGGCAGCGCGGCGATCAGCCGATCGTCTCGGACCAGCGTACCCGTCGCCAAGCCTTGCACGATTCCGTCTTCCGAGACGAGCTCGGCGGCAATCGCCTCGTCGAGACGTCCCGCGAGGTACAGCTGGTAGAGGAATCGCCAGGTCTCGCCCACGGACGCAGGCAGCTCGGCGTTGCGAGCGTACGCCGCGCCTCCCTTCACGATCTTGTTCAAGTACTGCCGGCGCGAGCGGAACGGGAAATGCAGGATCGCGACCGCCGCACGGCTCGACAGGACGCCGGCACCGGCGATCGTGATGCCGTGATTTCCTTGCACGACCGTGACATCCGGATGCCCACGGTGCGCAACCTTCTCCGGCAGGAGCCGGCCCACCGCGTTCCGCGATACCACGTGGCGCACGTCCATTCGGCGCCAGAACGGCCGGCCGTCGTCGGTTCGGGCGACGAAATTCATACGTGGGGCCGCAACGGCCATGACGGAAGGATCAACCGATGCAAACTCGTCCCTCAGCGATCCGCTTTCCGGCAGCCAGAACTCGTCCGCGTCGTTGTTGATCACCCAATCGGCGCCCAACTCGCGCGCCGCGTACCGGGCCATCGCGGTTACCCAGCGGCCTTGCGCGTAGTCGTCCTGCGGCTGGAAGAAATAATGCAAACGCCCCGCGCGTTCGTATTCCCGCGCGATCTCCGCGGTCCCGTCGATCGAAAGGTTGTCCATGAGGACGATCTCATCGACGCCGTGGGCGAGATGGAACTCGATGTTCTCGCGCAGGATGTCTTCCTCGTCTCGAACGAGGAGCGTCATAACGATCTTCATCGCGGATGGCCGCTACGTCAGGACGTCCGGCGCCGAAAAAACATCACGATCGGACTGCGTGCATTCTCCCTCCCGGGCGGCGCACCTCGCGACGCCGGAGCGCATGGTTTTTGAACCGTTGCGGGGTACCGAATCGCCGAAGGAGCGTCATGCACGCCATCGTCGTTTCGCGCACCGGTGACGCCTCGGTCCTCGAGTGGGCCGAGAAGCCCGATCCCGTGCCGGGGCCCGGACATCTCACCATCGACGTCACGCTCAGCGGCGTCAACTTCGCGGACATCATGCGGCGCCGCGGGGGTTATCGCGGCGGACCGCCGCCGTTCACGCCCGGCCTCGACTGCGCGGGCACGGTGCGCGCGGTCGGCGAGGGCGTGCAGGGCTTTCGGGTCGGGCAGCGCGTCGCCGCGTTTCCGGACGACGGCGGCTACGCCGAGATCGCCGTGACGCGCCCGGTGCTCGCGTACGCGCTGCCGGACGGCGTCCCCGACGAAGCGGGCGCGTCGCTCACGATGCTGGTCACCGCGTACAACCTGCTCGCGAGCGTCGGACGGCTGCGGCGGGGCGAGAGCGTGCTGGTGCACTCGGCCGCAGGCGGCGTCGGAACGCTGGCGCTGCAGATGGCGAAGGCGCTCGGCGCCGGGAGGGTCGTCGGCGTCGCGGGCGGCGCGGAGAAGACGCAGCTCGCGCGCGAGCTCGGCGCGGACGTCGTCATCGACCACGCGACCGAAGACGTCGGCGAGCGCGTGCGTGCGGCCGTCGGCGAGCGCGGCATCGACGTCGTGCTCGATGCGGTCGGCGGCGCGACGTTCGATGCGACGCTGCCGCTCCTCGCCGAGTTCGGCCGCTACTGCATCTACGGACAGGCTTCCGGCGAGCCCGGGACGGTGAAGACGAACGTGCTGCACGGCGGCAACCGCGCCGTGCTCGGGTACTCGACGGGCGGTTACCGCGCGGCGCGTCCCGAGGCGCTTCGCGCCGGGGTCGAGGGCGCGTTCGCGCTCGTCGCGTCAGGACAGGTGCGCATCGTCGAAGGCGCGGGCTTCGCGCTGCGTGATGCTGCGGACGCGCACCGCCACGTCGAGTCGCGCGCGAGCCGCGGCAAGGTGTTTCTCACGATCTAGCCGCTCGATGCAGCGCTCACAAGCAGCCTTGCTCTGCGCCGGTTTCGGTCAATTTTCGCAAACGGTTTCGCGCGTCGAACTCGAGATGCTGGTTCCGCGTCGTTCCGCACGCGAGATCCGAATGGACGACGTACTGGATGTCGACGGGTGGATGCGACACGTTCTCGCGGCGGCCGACAAGCTGTTGCGCGCACGGCGTTCGCGGCAGCGGCTGATTGGGCTCGGGAAATGCCTCCTCGGCGCGCGTCGACCCAAGGTAGCAGGCACCGTTCAGCATTCGGCCGGGATTGTACGCCCCGTTGTACGCCGTCAGCCCGCGGCCGCGCAGCAAACGATAGACCTGCTCGCGGGGCATCCCGATCGTGACGTTGTCGTGCACCCAGGCGAAGTCGGCGCGCGCCTTCGCTTCCCGCGCAACGCGTACGTCGGACACGGCGCGCGCGATCGCGCGAGCCAGGGCCGCCGGGTCCGCGGCGGCTGCGAAACGGCGCTGCCATTCCGGCCCGGCCTTCCCCGCCTGCACGGCCGGTTGGATCAGCGCCGCTGCCATCGCGTCGTTCGCGGCGCGCTCGGTGTCCGGATCGCGTGCTCGCGCAGAGAGGTCGTCGGCCCTCCAGATCTCGATCTTGCCGTTGCGGCGCCCCGCGTAATGGACGAGCGGGTCGGACGGCGGCATGCGCGCGGACGGGACGTCGACGAACGCGACCGGGTTGCGCGCGTCGCTTACCGCGTACAACGCGACGTACGCGCGCATCACCTCGGACGGGGGAAGCGAACGGACGAGGACGGTCGCCGCGTCGGCGGGCGCCGAGGGGCTCGGCGCGACCGCCCCGGTCAGCGCGGCGAGCGCGACGTACCGAACGATCGTCAGCCACACGACGCTCAGGTTGGCCGCAGCACGTCGAAGTCTTGCCGCGCGGTCGCCGCACATCACGTCGCGAGCGCGCGCGCGTAGACCTCCGCGACGTGCAGCGGCCGGCGGTCCGCTCCGTGCGCGATCTGATGCTTGCAGCTCATGCCGTCGGCGACGATCAGCGTCTCGGCGCCGGCCCTGCGCACCGCGGGCAGCAGGTCGCGCTCCGCCATGCGCATCGAGACGTCGTAGTGTTCCGACTCGTAGCCGAACGTGCCGGCCATGCCGCAGCACGACGACTCGATCGGCGTCACGTCGACTCCGGGGATGCTGCGCAGCGCGCGCGTGACGGCCGGCATCGCCCCGAACGCTTTCTGGTGGCAGTGCCCGTGCAGCAGGACGAGCGCCCCGAGCGGGCGCAGCGGCGGTGCCCAGCGGCCGGCGTCGAGCTCGCGTGCGACGAATTCCTCGAACAGCAGCGCGTTCGCGGCGACGGCGCTCCCCGCGTGCGACGGCGCGATTGCGAGGAACTCGTCGCGCAGCGTGAGCAGGCACGACGGCTCGAGCCCGACGATCGGCACGCCGCGTTCGGCATACGGGCTGAGCGCGGCGATCGTGCGCTTCGCTTCCGCGCGCGCGTCACGGATGAGACCCGCCTGCAGATACGTCCGCCCGCAGCACAGCGGCCGCGCGCCGGCGCCTCGCGCCGCGCGCGGCACGACGACGCGATAGCCGGCCGCTTCGAGCACGTGCTGCGCGGCGCGAGCGACGTCTGCTTCGTACCAGCGGTTGAACGTGTCGACGAACAGCACGACGTCGCGCGCCCTTGCGTCCCCCGTGGCGGCGCGCACTTCGCCGTCGCGGAACGGACGCGGGTGGAACCGCGGCAGCTCGCGCTTCGCCGTGAAGCCGATCGTCCGCTCGACGATTGCGCGCGCGCCGGGCAGCCGCATCGCGGCGTTCGCGACGGCGCGTAGCGGCCCGAGGCGGAACGCCGCCTTCGGCAGCGCCGCGACGAGGCGGTCCGCGAGCGGCGTGCCGTGCTGCGCGCGGTAGTGCGCGAGGAACTCGATCTTCATCCGCGCCATGTCGACGCCCGTCGGACACTCGCGCTTGCAGGCCTTGCACGACACGCAGAGGTCGAGCGCGTCGTACAGCTCGTGGGACGTCAGGCCGCCCGGGCCGAGCTGTCCCGTCAGCGCCAACCGCAGCCCGTTCGCGCGTCCCCGCGTGACGTGGTGCTCGTCATCGGTGACGCGGTACGACGGGCACATCGCGCCGCCGGCCGATTTCCGGCACGCGCCGTTATTGTTGCACATCTCCACGGCACCGGTGAAGCCGCCCCCGTCCGACCAGTCGAGCACGGTGCGCATCGGCTGCGGCGCATAGCCCGGGCCGTAGCGGAAGAGCTCGCGGTCGTCCATCCGCGGCGCGTCGACGATCTTGCCCGGGTTGAGCACGCCGTCCGGATCGAACGCGCGCTTCACCTCGCGGAACGCCTCGACGATGCGCGGCCCGAACATCTCCTCGTGGAACTCGGAGCGCACGATGCCGTCGCCGTGCTCGCCGGAGTGTGCCCCGCCGTACTCGCGCACCAGCGCGAACGCCTCTTCCGCGATCGCGCGCAGCTTGCCGACGTCCTCGTCGCGCTTCACGTTCAGCACCGGACGCACGTGCAGGCACCCGACGGATGCGTGCGCGTAGAACGTCCCCGTCGTCCCGTACTTCGCGAAGATGGCGTTGAGGCGCTCGGTGTACGCGGCGAGGTGCGGCAAGGGGACGGCGCAGTCCTCGACGATCGAGACCGGCTTCGCATCTCCGCGCATCGAGGTCATGATGTTGAGACCCGCCGCGCGTACTTCCCACATCTCCGCCTGCTGCGGGGCGCCGGTCAGCTTGACGACGGCGTTCGGAAAGCCGAGTTCCCCCATCGTCTCGTCGAGCTCGTCGAGCTTGCGCGCGAGCGGCTCGGGGTCGTCGCCCGCGAACTCGACGAGCAGCAGCGAGCCGGGCTCGCCGCGCACGTAGCGCGCCATGATCGGCGCGAACGCGGCGATCTCGCGCGAGAGCTCGATCATCGTCCGGTCGACCAGCTCGACGGCGACGGGATCGAGCGCGACGAGCCGCTCGGTCGAGCGCATCGCGTCGGCGAACAAGGGAAAGTGGCAGACGCCGAGCGCTTTCGCGGGCGGAATCGGCTGCAGCACGAGATCGATCGCCTCGAAGAACGCGAGCGTTCCTTCGGACCCGACGAGCAACTGCGCCATGTTGAACGGGCCGTGCGGGCGCACGCGCTGGATCGCGTAGCCGCCGACGTGCCGCTGGACCTTCGGGATGCGCACCGCGATCTCGGCCGCCTCGCGCCCGGCGATCGCGCGCACGCGTTCGACGAGCTCGCGATAGCGCGGCGCGACCGCGCCGTTCGCCGCCGCGTCGACCACGCCGAAGTACGCGCGCGTGCCGTCGGCGAGCACGGCGTCGATGCCGGCCACGTTGTCGGCCATGATGCCGTACCGGATCGAGCGCGCGCCGGAGCTGTTGTTCGCCGTCATGCCGCCGATCGTCGCCCGGCTCGCGGTCGACGGATCGACCGGAAAGAACAGCCCGTGCGGCTTGAGCGCGCGGTTGAGGTCGTCGAGGACGATGCCCGGCTGCACGCGCGCGCGGCGCGCCGCCGTATCGACGGACACGAGCTCGCGCAGGTGCCGGCTGACGTCGACGATCAGCCCGTGATTCACGGTCTGGCCGCACTGCGAGGTGCCGCCGCCGCGCGCCGTCACGGGGACGCCGCACTCGCGCGCGATCGCGATCGTCGCCTCGACGTCTTCCGTCCGCTTCGGAATCACGACGCCGAGCGGCTGGATTTGGTAGATCGACGCATCGGTCGCGTACATGCCGCGCGAGAGGCGGTCGAACAGCACGTCGCCCGCCACTTCCGCGCGCAGCCGCGACTCCACGCGCCGCGCGAGCACGGGCTCGCGCCGCGCGACGCTCACCGCCGCGGGGTCATACCGCTGCGAGCGCGGGTACGGCGGCCGGCGCCGCGAGGTACGCGAGCGCCGGCGTCACGCCGTCGCCGTGCGCGATGCCCGCGAGCTCGAGCCCCATCTGGACGCCGCACAGCGTTCCCGCCAGCATCAGATCGTTGAACGACCCGAGGTGGCCGATGCGGAACACGCGGCTCTTCACCTTGCCGAGCCCGGTGCCGAGCGACATGTCGAAGCGCTCGAGGATCGTCGCGCGCAGCGCGTCCGCGTCGGCGCCGTCGGGCACGAGGATCGCCGTGAGCGTGTTCGAGTACTCGCGCGGATCGAGCGCGAGAATCTCGAGGCCCCAGCCGCGTACCGCGCGGCGGGTCGCCTCACCGTGGCGCGCATGGCGCGCGAACACCGCCGGCAGCGTCTCCTCGTGCAGCATGTGCAGCGCCTCGCGCAGCCCGTACAGCAAGTTCGTCGCCGGCGTGTACGGGAAGTAGCCGCTCCGGTTCGCGTCGAGCATCTCGTCCCACGCCCAGTACGAGCGCGGCATGCGCGCCGTGTGCGACGCGGCGAGCGCCTTCGCGGAGACGGCGTTGAACGCCAGTCCCGGCGGCAGCATGAGACCTTTCTGCGAGCCGCCGACCGTGACGTCGACGCCCCACTCGTCGTGGCGGTAGTCGATCGACGCGAGCGAGCTGATCGTATCGACGAGGAACAGCGCGGGATGTTTGGTGCGGTCGATCGCGGCGCGCACGTCGGCGACGCGGCTCGTGACGCCGGTCGACGTCTCGTTGTGCACGATCGCGACCGCTTTGATCGCATGCGCGCCGTCCGCCGACAATCGCTCGGCGATCGCGCCGGGGTCGGCGCCGTGCCGCCAGTCGCCGGGAATGACGTCGACCGCGAGACCGAGGCGCTTCGCGAGCTTGCTCCAGAGCGCCGCGAACTGTCCCGTCTCCGCCATGAGCACGCGGTCGCCGGGCGAGAGGGTGTTCACCAGCGCCGCTTCCCACGCGCCCGTCCCGGACGACGGATAGATGACGACCGGTTGCTCCGTGCCGAACACGGGCCGAATCAGCCGCTGAATCTCGAGCGAGAGCGTCGCGAACGCGGGGCCGCGATGGTCGATCGTCGCGCGGTCGATCGCGCGGAGCACGCGCTCCGGCACGTTGGTCGGACCGGGAATCTGCAGAAAGTGGACGCCGCTGACGTGTGACACGAGGCTCTCCTGAAGGCTGAACATGGGCTGTTAGGGACGCGCGCCGCAAGGTCTTGCCGCGCGCGTTCACCCCGCGGACCGTGCATTCGCGATCAACGCGACGACGATCAGCGCCATGCCGCCCAGCTGCGCCGGCGGCGGGATCTCGTGCAGCTGCAGCGCCGCCGCGAGCACGCCGACGACGGGCGTCGCGAGCGATGCGATCCCCGCGGCGCCGGCCGGCAGTCGCGAGAGGATGAACATCCACAGAAACCATCCGAGCGCGCCGCCGCCGATCGACATGAACGCCATCGTCGCGACGAACGAGCCCGTCCACCGGATCGGCGTGGGGATCGCGAGCATCAGCACGATCAGCGGCAGCGTCCCCCAGAGCAGCTGCCATGCGGTCAGCGAGAGCAACTCGACGTCGTGGCGCGCACGCAGGCGCTTCGCGTACACGGCGCTCGCCGCCCACGACACGCCGGCCGCGATCGCGAGCGCGTCGGGGATGAAGGCGCGCGGATCGAGCGGCGCGACGACGAGCGCGAGGCCGGCCGCGGCGAGCGCGAGCGCGATCCACCGCAGGCGCGTGATGCGCTCGCCGAGGAACGGCCAGGCGAGCAGCGCCGTCCAGAACGGCATCGTGTAGCCCAGCACCGCCGACTTGCCCGCGCCGCCGAGCGACACCGCGAACGTCTGCATCAGCGTCCATCCCGTCGTCTGCAGCAGCCCGAGGATCAGCGTCGGGAACGAACGGCGTCGGGCGCAGCGATCGGCCCGTCAGCGGAAGCATCGCGAAGAGGATCAGCGTCGCGATGCCGAGCCGCATGCCCGGCGACGACGTACGGCGACGCGTCGTGCGTCGCGAGCTTGATCGCGACCCACGTGTAGCCCCACACCAGCGAGAGCACGACGAGCGCCAGATACACCGATGCGTTGCCGCGCCGTTCCGCCATACTTCCCTTCGACAAGCTCAGGATGACGAAGGTTCGGCTCAGGATGACGAAGGTTCGGCGACGAAGCCGGCGGCGTGAAGCGTTCGCACTTCGGCAGCGTGCTCGGAGCGTCGGCGCTCGCCGCGGCGGTGCCGCCCGCGAACGCGGGCGCCGCCGAGCCGCCGAACGCGAGCGCCGCCGAGCCGCCGATCGCGAGCGCGGAGTACTGGGCGCACAAGGGCGGACGTCAAGCTGTACGTCTACCGCAAGCGCGATCGCGCCGGACGCGGCTGCCTTCCCGTCCGGGGGCCGGCGCCCGTGCTGTTCCTGGTCCACGGCTCGTCGATGAGCGGCCGCTCGACATTCGACCTCACGGTTCCCGGCGCGCGCGGCTATTCGATGATGGACGTCGTTCGCGCGCCTCGGCTTCGACGTGTGGACGATGGACCACGAAGGCTACGGGCGCAGTTCCGATCGCACGAGCGGCAACTCGGACATCGCGAGCGGCGTCGCCGATCTGCGCGCGGCGATGGAAGTCGTTCGGCGCGAGACCGGCGCGCGAGCCGCGCACTTCTTCGGCGAGTCATCGGGCGGCATTCGGGCCGCCGCGTTCGCCGTCGAGCAGCCCGACGCGGTCCGGCGGCTCGGACTCTCCGCGTTCACCTGGACCGGCGAGGGTTCGCCGACGCTCGCGAACCGCGCGAAGGACGTCGAGTTCTACCGCACGCACAACCGCCGGCCCGCGACGCTCGAGCTGTACCGCAGCATCTTCACGCGCGACAAGGCGGGCACCGGCGATCCGGCGGTCGGCGACGCGCTCTTCGCCGCGGAGTCGCCGTTCGGCGGCAGCGTTCCGACCGGAACGTATCTCGACATGGTGACGAAGCTGCCGTTGGTCGATCCGGAGCGCCTGCACGTTCCGGTGCTGCTCGCGCGCGGCGAGTACGACGGCATCTCGACCGAAGCCGATCTGATCGGATTCTTCGCGCAGCTCGCGAACCGCGACAAGCAGTACGTCGTCGTGCCGGGCTCCGCGCATTCGCTCGTGCTCGGCTACAACCGCGCGCTGTTCTGGCACGCGCTGCACGCGTTCCTCACGCCGCCGCCGCGCGCCGATCGCGTCGCGTGAGCGGTCAGCCGGTGAGCGGGAGGTGCACGTCGACGTAGCGGCGGTACCGCTCGAACGCCGCGCGGTACGTCTCCGCGAGCGCGCGGTTCGGCTGCGTCGGCGCGTCGTACCCGGCGGCGCGCGCCGCTTCGACCGCGTCGTCGACGAGCCCGACCGCTTGCGCGGCGACGAGCGCGGCGCCGAACGCCGACGCCTCCTGCTGGTGCGGCTGCACGGCGGGCAGCGCGAAGACGTCCGCGAGAAGACCGCGCACCAGCGCCGCCTTCGTGAGGCCGCCCGTGAGCAGCAGGCGTTCCGCACCGTGCGCGAGCTCGCGCAGCACCGCGTAGACCGCATACACGCCGAACACGACGCTCTCGAACGCGCGCGCGCAGGATGGTGCGCCGATCGTGCGCGAGGTCGAGACCGTCGAACGTGCCGCGCAGCGCGCTGTTCCAGTACGGTGCGCGCTCGCCGGCGAAGAACGGAAGCACCACGAGCCCGTCTGCGCCGGGCGCGACGCCCTCGGCGATGTCGACGGCGCGCGCGAACCGCTGGTCCTTCGGCACCTCGTCGAGGAGCAGCGCGAAGATCCAGTCGAGAGACGCGCCGGCCGCGCTGGTCGGACCGCCGACGACGAAGCGCGTGTCGTCCGCGCAGTAGCAGAACGTGCGCGCGCGCGTGTCGAGCATCGGCCGGTCGGCGAGCACGCGCACCGCGCCCGACGTGCCGAGCGTGAGCGCGACGTCGCCGCCCGCGCCGGCGCCGACCCCGATGTTCGCCAGCGCGCCGTCGGACGACGCGAGCACGACCGCCGTCTCGTTCGTGAGCGAGAGCTCGCGCGCGATCGCGGGGCGAAACTCGCGCAGCGCGGTCGACGGGCGCGCGACGCGTGAGAGGCGGTCCGCGTCGACGCCGCACAGCTGCAGCGCGCGCGGGTGCCATTCGCGCGTGCGCACGTCGAGCATGCCCGTCGCCGACGCGATGCCGTCGTCGACGACCCATTCGCCCGTCCACCGGAACACGACGAGCTCCTTGAGCCCGACGAACCGCCGTGTGCGAGCGAACAGCTCCGGATCGTATTCCGCCATCCAGTGCAGCTTCGCGACGGGCAGCATCGGGTGCATCGGCGCGCCGGTGTGCGCGTAGAGCGCCGCCGCCGTCCCGTCACCGCGCCATTTGTCGGCGACGGCGTGCGCGCGGCGGTCCATCCACGTGATGACGCGCGACATCGGCTCGCCCGCCTCGTCGACGCAGAGCACGCCGTGCATTGCGCTCGAGAACCCGATCGCCGCGACCTCGCTGCCGCGCATCCGCACGTCGGCGAGCACGCGCGCGAGCACGCGCATCACCGCGCGGTACACGACGTCCGCGTCTTGCTCGACGAAGTCGGCCTGCGGCGTCTCGAGACCGTAGAACTCCGAGCCGGACGCGATCTCGCGTCCGGCCGTCGTCGCGGCGAGCACCTTGACGGCGCTCGTGCCGAGGTCGATGCCGACGACGACCGGAGCCGATTCGTCCGGCGCGCCGCGCGAAACGCTAGGCGATCGCAACGCCCGCCGGTTCCGGCACCTTCTCGATCCGGCCGAGGATGACGGTGTACGAGAAGATCCCGACGATCAGGATGACGCCGGCCGTCACGAGCGCGGCATAGAACGACCCGCTGCGCGCGACGATGTAGCCGGTGACGACGGGCGCGAAGAAGTTCGCGACGTTGTTCAGGCAGTTCATGATCCCGCCGAGCTGACCGGTGCTGTTGTGCGGTGCGATGAGTCCGGGGATCGACCAGCCGACGGGCGCGTGGAACGAGACGCCCGCGACCGCGACGGTGATCCAGAAGACCGCGACGTTGATGTCTTTCGTGAATGCCGCGCCGACGATGGCGAACCCGAGGACGAGGCCGGCGACCAGCGCCGTTTTCCGAACGCGATTCGGATCCGCGCCGCGCTTGATCAAGTAGTCAACGAGCCAGCCCCCGATCACGAGATCGGCGACCGTTCCGACACCCCAAGCGATCAGCACATACGTTCCCGCCTTCAAGATGTTCACGCCGAACGTCGACTGGAAGTATGTCGGCAGCCAGGTGATCAGAAACCCGAAGAGGTAGCCGTACGCGGAGAACCCGAGCGTGAGGCCCCACACCTTGCGCTGGGTGAGCAGGTAGGGGTACCCGGCCCCGCTCGCGCGCTGCCCCGCGATTTGTTCCGGCTCGCCGCCGCCTTCACGAATGTACGTCGCCTCGGCGTGCGTGAGCCGCTTGTCTTCACTCGGGTTTCGATAGAACGCGTAGAACAGCGCGAAGAAGACGAGGCTGAGAGCGGCGGTCGACCAGAACATGCCGCGCCACCCGAGCATGACCAGCAGCCACGCGGTGAACGGAACGCCGATCGCGTTCGACAGCTTCGCCGCCGCGTCGAACAGCGAGGTGGCGAAGCTGCGCTCGGAGCGCGGGAACCAGTATCCGGTCGCCTTCGCGTTCGCGGGGAACGTCGGCGCCTCGGCCAGTCCGAGGAAGAGGCGTGCGCCCACGATCGCGACGTAGCTCGGCGCCAACGCGGTCGCGGCCGCCGCGAGGCTCCACAAGAACGCGCCGACGCGCGACACGATCGTGACGCCGTACCGATCGAGGATGTATCCAACCGGAATCTGCGCGATCGCGTACACGGCGAAGAACGCACCGGAAAGCCAGCCGAACAGCGCCGGACCGACACCGAGATCGTTTTGCAGAGGCTTCGCCGCGACCGACAGCGCGCCGCGATCGACGTAATTGATCAGCACCCCGAACGCGAGGATCAAGCCGATGCCCCAGCGCAGGTTCGTCACGCGCTCCGCCGGGGCGATGATGCTGCGTTGCACGGTCCCGTTGTCCCCAAGAAAGATCGGCCCGCGCGCCGAATGCGGACAGCGATGAAACGGACGCCGCCCTGGGTCTTCGTGGCCGCTGCCGGAGTGGTGCTCGCGGCACTGAGCCTTTGCGTCTGGGCCATGGAGCACAGCGTCGAGGCCGAGGAAGGCGCGGCCGAACCTCCGCCATCGCCTCCGCCCGATCCGGCCTCGTCGCCCGTCGAAGCGCTCGCGGCCCCGCGCGACGCGCCCTTCGCGCCGCGGCCGGCGCCGGCGCGCGCGCCCGAGCCTGCACCGGCGCCGCCGGAGGCCGCAGCGGCGCCGCCGCAGGCCGCTCCGGCGCCGGAGAGCGAGACGGCGGCGGCCCCTGAGTCCGAGGCGTCCGCGATGCCGCCGGTCGAGCCGGCCCCGCGAGCGCCCGATCCGCGTCCCGAGCCCGAGCGTTTCGAGCCGTCGCCGGGCCCGGCGATCGTGCGCGCCGGCCGCGGCGCCGAGCGCTTCGACTTCTCGCCCTCCGCGTTCGAACGCGCCGTGCCGCGCCCGCGGTTCGATGCACCGCCCGAGCCGCGCGAGCCGCGCGCCCCGCCCGCCGTCGTTCGCGTGCAGTCCACCTCGCCCGGTGCGCCGATGTTCGGCGCGCCGCCCGTCCGCCCGCGCGAGCGCGCGGAGCGGCCGCTCCCGCAGTTCATCACCGAGCTCGCCGACGCAACGACGCAGATCGTCCGCGGCGTCGCCGACGACGGCGTCTTCGCGTTCGGCTTCTACGCCGATGGGAACATCCGGTTCGCCGACATCGACGGCGGCCGGTATTCCGGCATGGCGGAGAGCGCCCGCGCGCGGATGCGCGAGGTCGACGGCATGCGCGCGTTCACCGTGCAGATCGGCGTCGCCGCCGACGGACGGCTGCAGGCGACCTTCACCGGCGGCCCGCACGACGCGCACACGATCCCGCTCGAGCCGCTGCTCGGCTGGAGCGCCGCGTGAACGTGCTCGACCGCCTCGACACGACGCTGCGCGTCGTCGGCGGCGCGCGCCTCGACGGTTCCGTCGAGGTGCAAGGTGCCAAGAACGCGGCGCTGCCGATCATGGCGGCTGCGCTGCTCGCGCGCGGCAAGGTGACGCTGCACCGCATTCCGCGCATCACCGACGTCTCGGTGATGTGGTCGCTGCTCGAGGCGCTCGGCGCGCGGCTGTCCCTGCTCGACCGCAACACGATCACGATCGACGCCGCGAACGTCAGCAAGGCGCGCGCGCCGTACACGCTGGTGCGCAAGCTCGCGGCGTCGTTCGATCTGTGCGGTCCGCTGCTCGGACGCTTCGGGCGCGCTGAGGTCCCGCTGCCCGGGGGATGCGTGCTCGGCACGCGCGCGACGGACATGCACGAAGCCGCATTCCGCGCGCTCGACGCCGACGTGTCGGTCGCGCACGGCTATCTGATCGCCAGCTCGCGCAACGGCGGCCTGCGCGGCGGCGAAGTGTCGTTCCGCATGCCCTCTGTCGGCGCGACGAAGAACGCGATGCTGGCCGCCGTCACGGCGCACGGCGACACGGTGATTTCCAACGCAGCGATGGAACCCGAGGTGGTCGACCTCGCGAACTTCCTCGTCGCGATGGGCGCGCGCATCAGCGGTCAGGGCGGCGACACGATCCGCATCACCGGCGTGCGCGAGCTGCACGGCGTCGAGTACGAGATCATCCCCGATCGCATCGCGACCGGCACGCTGCTGCTGGCCGGGGCGATCACACGCGGCGACGTCACCGTGAAGAAGACGCGGCCGGACGACGTGCTCGCGCTGCAGCTCGCGCTCGGCGAGTGCGGCGTGACGGTGTCGAACGGCGATGACTGGATCCGCGTGCAGGCGCCCAAGGTCAAGGGCGGGACGGACGTGGTCACGGCGCCGCACCCCGGGTTCCCGACCGACCTGCAGCCGCAGATGCTCTCGTTCCTCTGCACGGCGCCCGGGCACAGCGTCGTCGAGGAGTCGATCTTCAACGCGCGCTTCTCGTACGTCAACGAGCTCGTGCGCATGGGCGCCGACGTGCGCGTCGCGATGGAGAACAACACCGCGCTGGTCAAGGGCGTCGCGCAGCTCTCCGGCGCGCCGGTCGAAGCGCCCGACATCCGCGCCGGCGCCGCGCTCGTGCTGGCCGGTCTCGCCGCGTCGGGCGAGACGGAGATCATCGGGCTCGAGTACATCGATCGTGGCTACGAGCGGCTCGAGGAGACGCTTTCGTCGCTCGGCGCGCAGGTGCAGCGCTCGAGCGGCATCATCCCGTTCAACGAGCCGACCGGCACGTTCGAGACGGTCGTCTTCCCGGGCGTCTGACGCCTGGCCCGCCGAAACTATCGCGGGCGCACCCACGTAATCTCCGCTATGAAAACGATCGTTTGCCGCGCGTCGGCCGCGGCTTTGCTGTGCGGCTCGCTCGGCGTGCTGCCGGCCGCTGCGTCGCCCGCGGCCCCGAGCGTCGACGAAGTGCTCGCCGCGTCGCGCGCCGCACTCGGCGTGGGCGCCGTCGCGAAGATCGGGACGGTGCACATGCGCGGCGCGGTCACGATCGCGGGCTTCCGCGGCACCGGCGACTCCTGGGACGACCTGCGCAGCGGCGCGTGGGCGCAGTATGCCGACGCCGGTCCGGTCGGCGGCGCGCAAGGCTACGACGGAAAAGTCTCTTGGAACCGCGATACGAGCGGCGTCGTGTGGGACGACGCCAGCGCAGGCGCACGCTACACCGCGATCGACTCCGCGTACCTCAACCGTTATGCGCTGTGGATGCCGGGTCGCGGCGGCGCGGTCGTCGCGTCGGAAGGCCGGCGCACGCAGGGCGGACACACCGACGACGTGCTGCGCGTCACGCCGCCGGGCAGCTTGCCGTTCGCGCTATGGTTCGACGCGTCGACGCACCTGCCGGTGCGGATGGTCACCGTGGTCGGCACGTCGACCACCGTCACGACGATGTCCGACTATCGTACCGTGCGCGGCCTGCGGCTCGCCTATACGCAGACGACGGACAGCGACGGCAACCAGGCGTCGGCGCGCATGACGGCCGTCACGATCGACGATCCCGGCGCGGACGCCGCGCTGCGCCGGCCCGAGACGCACGTCACGGACGCCTCGCTGCCGTCCGGCACCACGACGATTCCGTTCGAGCTGGTCGACAACCACGTCGCGCTGCCGGTCACGATCGACGGCAAAGGGCCGTTCCGCTTCTTGTTCGATACCGGCGGCGCGAACTTCATCGACACGGACGTCGCGAAACAGCTCGGTCTCGGCGCGGCCGGCACGGCGGCCGGCGGCGGCGTCGGAGCGGCGCAGCAAGCCATCCAGTTCGCAACGGTCGACGCGCTCGGCGTCGGCGATGCCACGCTCCGCAAACAAGTCTTCGTCGTCGCTCCGGTGCATGCCGGTTTCGGCATGTCGAGCGGCAAGGCCGTCGACGGCCTCATCGGCTTCGAGGTGCTCGCCCGCTTCATCACGACCTTCGACTACGCGAATGCGCGCATCGTGCTGCGCACGCCGGAGGCCGCTGCGCCGCCCGCGCTCGACGCGCAGCGCACGATCCCGTTCGTGTTCTACGGACAGCACCCGATGATCGCGTGCTCGATCGCCGGGGTCTCCTCGCAGTGCGTCGCCGACACCGGCAGCCGCATCGGGCTTTCGATCCTCTCGCCGTTCCTCGCGGCGCATCCCTCGATCGTGCCGGCGAACGCGACGGCGCCGGGCGCGAACGGCTTCGGCGTCGGCGGCGCGTCGATCGGACGGCTCGCGCGGGAGACGCTCGGCATCGGCGGCTTCACGATCCCCGACGTCATCACGGATTTGAGCTCGCAGACGAAGGGCGCGTTCGCCGACCCGTTCTACGGCGGCAACATCGGCGCTGCCGTGTGGAAACGGTTCACGTTGACGTTCGATTATCCGCACCGCACGATGACGCTCGCGCCGAACGCGCAGCTCGGCGTTCGCGAGACGTACGACCGCTCCGGCACGTTCCTGGTCGCGCCGGGCGGCAAGATCACGGTCGCCGACGTGCGCCCCGGCACGCCGGCCGCCGCGGCGGGACTGCTGCGCGGCGACGTCATCGCGACGGTCGGCGGCAAGGACGCTGCCGCGATGGGGCTCGCCGCCATCCGGGACGCGTTCCGCGGCCCCGACGGCACGGCGCTCGCGCTCGGCGTCACCGGCCCCGGCGGAGCCCGCACGGTGACGCTCACACTGCACGACTACGTCTGAGGATTTCGCTGGCCAGGCCCGAACCGAAAGGGGTCTTTAAGGAGTCAGCGTCATCGACATTGGAATCGATCTGGGCACCGCCAACGTCCTGGTCTACGTCAAAGGAAAAGGGATCGTGCTGCGCGAGCCGTCCGTCGTCGCGAAGGATGTACGGACGAACAAGACGCTCGCCGTCGGTGAAGAGGCCAGGCTGATGCTCGGCAAGACGCCGAGCAACATTCAAGCGATCCGTCCGTTGCGCGACGGGGTCATCGCCGACTTCGAGGTGACCGAGGCGATGCTCGGTTACTTCATCAAGAAGGTGACGCGACAGCGCTCCTTCCTTTCGACGCTGTTCCGCCCGAAGCCGTCGGTCGTGATCTGCGTCCCCGCCGAGATCACGTCTGTCGAAGAGCGCGCCGTGCGCGACGCCGCCAAGCTCGCCGGCGCGAAGTCCGTCGACATCATCGAGGAGCCGATGGCCGCGGCGATCGGCGCCGGGCTGCCGATCGACGGGCCGTCCGGCAACATGGTCGTCGACATCGGCGGCGGAACGACCGATGTCGCGGTCATCTCGCTCGGCGGCATCGTCGTCTCGCAGTCGATCCGCGTCGCCGGAAACAAGCTGGACGAAGCGATCATCCGGCACATCCGGCGCGTTTACAACCTGATGATCGGCGAGCGCACGGCGGAGGAGATCAAGATCAAGATCGGGTCGGCGTACCGGCTCGAGCAGGAGCTCGCGATGGAGATTCGCGGCCGCGATCTGATCAACGGACTTCCCAAGACGGTCAAGATAACCTCGGAAGAGGTGCGTGAAGCGCTTTCGGAACCGGTGCAGGCGATCGTCGAAGCCGTGAAGGCCGTGCTCGAGAAAACCCCGCCGGAACTTGCCGCCGACATCATCGACCGCGGCGTCATCCTCACGGGCGGCGGCGCGCTGCTGCGCGGGCTCGACACGCTGCTCGGTGAGGTGACGGGGATCCCGGTGATCGTTGCGGACGACCCGATGTCGTGCGTCGCGATCGGAACCGGCCAGCGCGTCGGGGCCTCGGGTACGCTGAATCTGTGACGTTCCGGCCGCTCGCCGCCGCGCTCGCGCTGCTGCTCGTGGCGTCGATCGCGACCGCGAACGCGGCCGCGCAGCAACGCGGCGCGCCGCCGAACGCCGGCCAAGGCAGCGTCGATACGCCCGACTACCACATCGACACGAACCGCGCGCGCTACAGCCTCGACTCCGGCGAGTTCACGATGCCGGAGAAAGTTCACCTGACCCGCCCGGGCACCGATGCGATCGCCGACTCCGCGCACGGCAACTCGAAGCTGGGCACGGCGACGCTTCTCGGCCACGTCGTCGTGCACGACAGCGGCAGCGCACCCGAAGCCGCGGGCGTCGCGCCTTATCGCGGCAGCGGCCCCGCGACGCTGACGTGCGATCAGCTCGACATCGACGCGCGCGCCAAGCTGTACACGGCGACGGGGCACGTTCACTTCGCGCAAGGCGGCAGCACGGGCACGGCGGACAAAGCCGTGCTGAACCGCGGCACGAGCGAGCTGCACCTCGAGGGCGACGTCCACCTGAGCCAAAACGGCTCGGCGATCTCGGCGCAGGTCGTGGACTACAACTTGAACACCAAGGAAGCCGATGTTCAAGGCAGCCCCGTGAAGAATGACCGAGCCCGCAACGAACGCCGCCCCGCCTGCGCCGACCCCGAAGCCCGCAGCGCAGCCCAAGCCCCGGCCGAGGCCGTCGGCGACGCACCGGCCGTGACGCGCGCGCCGGCTCGCCTCGTGCTCGCCGGCGCCACCGCGCTCGCGGTGTGCGCGGCGACCGCGCCCTCCCCGGGACCGGTGCCGGCCCCCTCGCCGTCACCTGCCGCATCGCCCGTCAAGCCCGCGACGACGCCGGTGCTGGAAACCGCGTACTACCACATCGAGACGAACGGCTTCCACCTCAAGGGCAACGGCGATTTCGTCATGCCGAACAAGGTCACGTTCTCGCGTCCCGGCAGTGACGGGACCGCCGACCACGCGGAGGGCAACCAGAAGCGTGGCACGGTGACGCTGATCGGCAACGTCGTGATCCACGACAACGGCAACGCGCCGGAAGCGGGCAGCGACGACTATTCCAAGGGCGGCCCTGCGACGCTGACGTGCGACAAGCTCGACGTCGACTCCAAGGCGAAGATCTATATCGCGTTCGGCAACGTGCACTTCGATCAGGGCACGCGCAAGATGACGGCCGATCACGCGGTGCTGAACCGCAGCAGCGGGATGCTGCATCTCGACGGCCACGTAAAGACGTCCGACGGCGACTCGTCGATGTCGTCCGACGACGCCGACTACAACCTCACCACGAAGCGCTTCGAGGCGAACGGGAAGCCGATCATGATCAGGCAGCCGGTGCCGACGCCGGAACCCGGCTCGGTGACGCCGTCACCAAAGCCGAAGAAACGCCGACTGCCGTTTTGAGATCCCGGTGATGGACCGAGCACAGCCGCATTGCGCCGTCGCGACAACGTCGTTGCGAGGTCGGACCCGGGGCCCCGCGCGAAGCGCGGGGGCGCGCAGCCTGGGGCGGAGCGCCTTTAAAATGATCGGGTTGTTCGACGATGCCGGCGGCGGCTCGAAGCGCGATGCGCCGGACGTGCGCGAGCCGCTCGCGGCGCGGATGCGGCCGAGGACGCTGGACGAGTTCGTCGGGCAGGAGCAAGTCGTCGGCGCGGGACGCGCGCTGCGGCGCGCGATCGAGGCGGATCAGATCCCCTCGATGGTCCTGTGGGGCCCGCCCGGAACGGGGAAGACGACGCTCGCGCGGATCATCGCGCACTCGACCGGCGCGCACTTCGCGGCGCTTTCCGCGGTCAGTGCCGGCGTCGCGGACTTGCGGCGCGTCATCGCCGACGCGCGCAAGCTGCGCGCGTCCGGCCGGCGCACCGTGCTCTTCATCGACGAGATCCACCGCTTCAACAAGGCGCAGCAGGACGCCGTGCTGCCGTACGTCGAGGACGGTACCGTCACGCTGATCGGCGCGACGACGGAGAACCCGTCGTTCGAGGTCAACTCGGCGCTGCTCTCGCGCTCGCGCGTGTTCGTGCTGAAGGTGCTCGGCGACGACGACGTGCGCGCACTGATCGAGCGCGCGCTGCACGACGCCGAACGCGGCCTCGGCGCGATGCGCCTCGAGATCGAGCCGGACGCGCTCGACGCGCTCGTCAACCTCGCGAACGGCGACGCGCGCGCGGCGCTGAACACGCTCGAGTTCGCGGCATCCGCGGCGCCGCAGCGCGACGACGGCGTGCGCGTCGTCGACGTGCGCACCATCGCCGAAGCGCTGCAGCGGCGCGCCACCGGCTACGACAAGGGCGGCGACGCGCACTACGACACGATCAGCGCGTTCATCAAGACGATCCGCGGAAGCGACCCGGATGCGGCGATCTACTGGCTGGCGCGCATGATCGATGCGGGCGAAGACGCGCTGTTCATCGCGCGCCGCCTCGTCATCCTCGCCAGCGAAGACGTCGGTCTCGCCGACCGCCACGCGCTGCCGATCGCGATCGCCGCGCAGCAGGCCGTGCACTTCGTGGGCATGCCGGAAGGCTTCTTTCCGCTGGCGCACGCGGTGCTCTACCTCGCGACGGCGCCGAAGGCGAACACGGTCGGCCGCACGTACGGCGCCGCGCTCGCGGACGTCGAGTCGTCGCGCAACGATCCGGTTCCGCTGCACCTGCGCAACGCGCCGACGAAGCTGATGCGCAACCTCGGCTACGGCGACGGCTATCGCTACGCTCACGACGACTACGCGGCGATGGAGGCCGAAGGCGATCTTCCGCCGGCCGTGGCGCTGCAGTCGAATCTGCCGGAGGCGCTCGGCGAGCGCGCGTACTTCGAGCCGACGCGCCAGGGCGACGAAGCGCGCCTCCGCGCGTGGATCGACGCGCGCCGCGGCTCCGCAAGGCCTTCGAACGAAAGCGAACTCTTCGACTGAGCGAAGTTGCGTCGGTCGGGAGAGGTTGTGCCCGCCTGGTGCGAACGTCGCCCTTCCGGGGATTGCCGAGCGAAGAGAGGCCATTCATCATGCGAGCATACTTCGAGACCGACGGCGGACCGCACGGCGGACCCGGCACTCTCCGGCCCACCGAGGCGCCGCCGCCCGACGCCGGAGACGACGACGAGGACTGACCCTCCCGTGAGCGGCGGCGCCGACGGCGCCGGCGCCTGGCGCGCGATCGCTCTCGCCGTCGCGGGACTCGCGGGAGCGCTCGTCGTGCTCGTGTTCGCCTCGAAGACGGTGCTCGGGTGGAACGGCGATGCGGGCCTCGTGCTCGCGCCCGCCGAGCGCGGCAACGCGGTGAGCGTCGCCTCCGTAACGGCGAACGGGCCCGCCGCGCAGGCCGGCATCCGCGCCGGCGATCGCATCGATCTGCGGGCGATGCCGTTCGAGGACCGCGTGTTCTTGGTCGCGACGCCGGTGGCAAACCGTGCGATCGCCGTCACGCTGGAACGCGGCGGTGACGTCCGGCGAACGACCGTCGTTCCGCGACGGACGCACCTCGACGCGTACGGCTTCGTCGCGTACCTCGTCCTGCTGTGGATGGCCGCGTTCGCGGCGCTCATCGGATCGCGGCGTCCGGAGATGCCGGAAGCGCGGCTGCTCTCCCTCGCGCTGTCCGCATGGGTCGCCGCAGACGTGCTGCAGTACTTGAGCACGCCGTGGCCCGCGCTCGACGATGCGATCAGCGCGGTCGAGATGGGCGGAATCGCGGGCGCGATCGCGGTCGCGCTCTTCGTGCGTTTCGCGGAGCTGTTCGGGCGCCCGCTCGGCATCGCGCGCCGCGGCCTCGATGCGATCGCGTATGTCGGCGCGATCGGGCTCGGTCTATACGGCGTGATCGGCGCGGTCGCGCTCGCATGGCTGCCCGTCGATGCCGTCCCGTTTTACTTCGGTGCCGGCGCGGCGGCGCTGATCGCGGGCGTGCAGTTCCTGGTCGTGCTCGCCGGAGCGGCGGCCGTCGCGGGCTCGCGCGGCGCCGAGCGCCAGCGCATCGCGTGGGCGGTCGCGTCGTTCGGCGTGCTCTTCGGCGCGTCGATCGTGCAGATCGTGCTGGAAACCGTCGTGCCGTCGGCGGACATGCAAACCGCAACGCAGGCGTGCGTCAACGTCATCGCGGTTCTCGCGCCCGTCGGCCTTACGTACTCGGTCCTCAGCCGCCGGCTGCTCGACATCGGCTTTGCGCTGAACCGTGCGGCCGTGTTCAGCGCGATCTCGATCATCGTGGTCGGCGCGTTCATGGCGGTCGAATGGACGCTCGGGAACTGGCTGCAGAACGTCACGCCGTTCGCGAGCACGTTGGTCGGTCTGGCGCTCGCGATCGCGCTCGGGTTCTCGGTGAAGCTTCTGCACGACCGCGTCGACCATGCGATCGACCACCTGTTCTTCCACAAGCGCCACGAGCAGGAGAAGGCGCTGCTGCGCTTCGCCGGCGATGCGCCGTTCATCACGACCAGTGATGCGCTCATGCGTCGTACCGTCGACGAGCTCGCGGAGCACTCGAGTGCGGGCAGCGTCGCGATTTTCCGGTACGACGGCGTCCGCACGTTTCGGCCGGCGTGTGCTTCGGGCGAATTGCCCGACGCGCTCGACGAGAACGATGCCGCGCTCGTCGCGATGCGCGCTTCGAAGGCGTTTGCCGACCTGCACCGTTACCGCACCGCGCTGCACGGCGAGTTCGCCTTCCCGATGATCGCGCGCGGCGAGCTGATCGGCGTGCTCGTGTGCGGCGCGAAGCGCGGCGGCGATCCGTACGCGCCCGACGAGACGTCGACGCTGGCGACGCTCGCGCAGTCGGTCGGAACGACGCTCGACGCGCTCGCCGTGCGCGAGGCGGGGCCGAACGCGGCGATCCACGCGCTGCAGGTCGACGTGGCCGCGTTGCGCGACGACGTGCGCGTGCTGCTCGCGGCAGTGCGCCTGGCCGACCCGCGCTGACCGCAGGCACGCGCTTCGGATGAGACGCATCTACCTCGACCACGCGGCGACGACGGCGTTGCGTCCCGAGGCCGCCGGCGCTTTGCGCGAGGCCGACGGCTACAACGCGAGCTCGCTGCACGCGGAGGGGCGCGCGGCGCGCGCGCGGCTCGATGCGGCGCGCGAGACCGTCGCGCGCGTGCTCGGCGCCGCGCCGCGCGAGATCGTGTTCACCGCCGGCGGCTCGGAGGCGGATACCCTCGGCGTGGTCGGAGCCGCCCGCGCGCTCGCGAGCCGCGGCCGGCACGTCGTGACGACGGCGATCGAGCACCACGCGGTGCTGCACGCCGTCGACGCGCTCGAGCGCGACGGCTGGGAAGTGACGCGGCTGCCGGTCGACGAGCGCGGTCTCGTCGAGGCGGGCCGCTTCACCGCAGCGCTGCGAACGGACACCGCGCTTGCCTCGGTGATGCTCGCCAACAACGAGATCGGGACGGTGCAGCCCGTCGCGGCGCTGGCGAAGATCGCGCGGGAGCACGGCGTCGTGTTCCACACGGACGCGATCCAGGCGCCCGCGTGGCTTCCGCTGCGCGTCGACGAGCTCGGTGTGGACCTGCTCTCGCTCTCCGGCCACAAGTTCGAGGGGCCCGAAGGGCGTCGGCGTCCTGTTCGTGCGGCGGGGCACGCCGGTCGAGCCGATCGTCGCCGGCGGCGGCCAGGAGTTCGGGCTGCGCGCCGGCACCGAGAACGTGGCCGGCATCGCGGCATTCACCGCGGCGCTGCTCCGCGCGGACGCCGAGCGCGCCGTCACCGCCGAGCGCGTGCGCGCGTTGCGAGACCGCTTCGAGAACGGCGTCGCCGAATCGATCGACCGCGTGCGGGTGAACGGCGCCGGCGCGCCCCGCCTGCCCAACATCGCTTCGATCGCATTCGCGGACGCCGCCGCGGACGCACTGCTGATCCGGCTCGATCTCGAGGGCATCGCCGCGTCGACGGGAAGCGCGTGCGCCGCAGGCTCGGCCGAGCCGAGTCACGTCGTGGCGGCGATCGCTCTTTCGGAGGAGTATCGCGGCGGCGTCATCCGCTTCTCGCTCGGCCGGATGACGACGGCCGTCGACATCGAGGAGGTGCTGCGGCGTCTGCCGGCCGCGGTGGCCGGCGTCCGCGATCCGCTTCCCGTGTAGTGCCGGGTAATTGTGGGAAAGGGCCACCGGTGGCTCGCGCCAGCACGCGGAGGATCATTTTTGAGTTCGGGGATCGACGGAGCGCTGATTCGCGACGTCCTCGTGGGCGTCGGAGTTCTCCTGTTCGGCATCGGCGTTTTCGTCGTTAGCTCGTCGCTCGCCCGGACGTTCGCTCGCGTGAACGGAACGTTGGACGAAGTCGATCGGCAGATCGCCGCGCTCTCGAAGCCGGTCGTCGAAACGCTCGCGCACGTCGGCGGGATCGCGGACACCGCGGACGAGACGGTGGCGCGCCTCGGTGCCGTCGTCGGCAAGCTGGAAGACGTCGCCGCCGGTGTCGGCGGCACCGCGACGCTCGCATCGAACGCGGTCGCGCCCGCGCTCATCAACCTCGGCGCCGCGCTGACCGGCGTGAGTGCAGGGCTGCGCCGGCTCGTCTCAGGACGGCCGGGCTCCGCGCCGGACGACGGCGCGCACGCCGACCAGCGAACGGTGGCGCATGTCTGACGAGCGGTCCGGCGGCGGGTCGTTCGCCGGATTCGCCGCAGGCATCGCCGTCGGCGCGCTCGCGGGTGTCGCGCTCGCCATGATGCTGGCTCCCCGGTCCGGCGAGGACACGCGGGACCTGCTGGTCGCCAAAGCGCGCGAGGCGAGCGAACGAGCGCGTGACACGGCCGGCGACGCGGGCGACCTGCTCGCGCGCGGACGCCGTATCGTCGCCGACGCGCGCGCGCGCATCGACGGCGCAGTAGCCGAGGGAAGGGACGCCGCGGCGCGTCAGCGGGCACTCCTCGAGAACGAACGCAACCCAAGCCAATCGTAGGAGACAAGGTGGATATCAAAGTCAACGTTCGGGAGTCCGAGGGCGACGCGTACGTCGTCGATCTCACCGGTGAGATCGACGTTTACACCTCGCCGAAGGTCAAGGACGCGATCACCGAGCTGATCGACCAAGAGCACTACAACCTCGTCATCAACCTCGAGAAGGTGCGCTACATCGACTCGACCGGCTTGGGCGTGCTGATCGGCGGTCTCAAGCGCGTGCGCGAGCACGGGGGGTCGGTCAATCTCGTCTGTACGAACCCGCAGATCAAGAAGATCTTCGATATCACCGGGCTGGTGAAGATCTTCGGCATCTTCGACGACGAGCAGAGCGCAATGAAGGCGCTGGTGTGAACCCGGCGCTGCTCGAAGTGTCGTCGCACGGTACCGTCGAGCTCAAGATTCCCGGTCGCGCCGAGTGGGTCGCGGTCGCACGCCTCGCGGTCGCCGCGGTCGCCAGCCGGCTGCGCTTCTCGGTCGACGAGATCGAAGACATCAAGCTCGCGATAGCGGAGGCGTGCACGAACTCGATCCAGAGTGCGGGCGGCGAGGACGCCGGCACGATCGAGATCGTCTGCGATGCCCTCGAGGACGAGCTCCGGGTGCACGTCCGCGACGCATCGCCGGGCCATAGGCTCGGGTCCGTCAAGGCGGGCGGGCTGGACGAAGGCCGCACCGAAGAGTTGGGCGTGTTCCTGATCCGCGCCCTCATGGACAAGGTCGAATACACGAGCGATCCACGTCGCGGGACCGAGCTCGCCATGACGAAGCGCGTAACGGCCTAACGGTGTCGTCCTCGGTTCCTCACGTCGACGAGGAACGGTGGGACCGCAATCGCGCACGCCAGGCGTTCGCGCGGTTTGCGGAGCTGCGCGCCGATCGAAGTCTCGACTCCGGGCCCGACCACTCGGGCATCTCCGAGTTCGACCGCCTGCGGAACGAGCTCGTCGTCGCGCACCTCAACCTGGTGCGCTACCTCGCCGTGAAGTTCGCGAACCGCGGCGAGGCGCTCGACGATCTGATTCAGGTCGGCACCGTCGGCTTGCTGAAGGCGATCGACCGCTTCGACCTGGAGCGCGGCGTCGAGTTCACGACGTACGCGACGCCGACGATCGTGGGCGAGATCAAGCGGTACTTCCGCGACAAGGGTTGGGCGGTCAAGGTCCCGCGCCGCCTGCAAGAGCTGAACCTCTCGGTGAACCGCGCGATCGAGAAGCTCACGGTGAAGCTCGGCCACTCGCCGACCGTCGCCGAGCTGGCGGCGCACCTCGGTGCCACGGAGGAAGACATCCTGGAAGCGCAAGAGCTCGGGCAAGCCTACAACCTGCTCTCGCTCGACACGGAGCTGAACGGCGAAGGCGACAAGAAGTCGCAGACGCTCGCCGATTACGTCGGACAGAACGATGCGGGCTTAGAGCTGCTGGAAGACCGCGCCAACCTCGAGCGCGCGTTCCAAGTGCTCACCGGCCGCGAGCGCGTGATCCTATATCTGCGCTTCTACGAGAGCGTGTCGCAGACGGAGATCGCGAAGCGCCTCAACGTCTCGCAGATGCACGTGTCGCGCCTGCAGCAGAAGGCGCTCGAGAAGCTGAAGAACTTCCTGCAAGAGAAGTGAGCCGCGCGCCGCGGCGTCCGAGCGAGGTCAGCAGCGCGACCAGCAGCAGCACCGAGCCGTCGATCACGGCATAGCCGCCCGCAACCGCCGACGGCGGGTTGCCCGACGAGACGTGAAACCACGGCGTGTTCGGCAGCCACGTCCACGCGCCGAACAGCGTGCCGGCGAGCTCGAGATCCGTGACGGCGATGAAGATGCCGGCGAAGAGCGCCTTGCGCGGGCCGAACAGGATCGCCGCGGTGAACAGCGGCAGCCAGTAGAACCCGTGCCAGTCGATGCGGTGCGTGAACCCCGGCAGCACGGTGACGCCGGCCATGGCCCACGCGCACGCGAGACCGAGCGCGCCGTACGCGACCGCGCGCTCGTGGCGCGCAACGAACGGCGTCGCGGCGAGGCTGAACGCGAACACGTACACCAGACCGTGTCCGAACGGCACGAACGTCGGGATCGCGCCGAAGCGGTAGCGGTAGGCGCCCCACACCTGCGAGCCGAGATACTCCCAGCCCGTCGCGACGAGGACGCAGACCCAGACCTGCAGGCGGTCGGACGGCGAAAGCTTGACGCTCCAGAGCGCGAGCACGCCGAGCGTCACCGCGCCCAGCACGTACTCCCACGGCCACGCCGACGGCAGCCGGCCGTCGATGAAGAGCACCGCGGGCGCATATGCCAGGATCGCGATCAAATACCACGCCGGGGTGCGAGACGCCGTCACGGCGGAGGCCACGCGCCGGTCTTTTGTCGGCCCGACTCTTTGTCATGCCGAGCCCGCCCTTCGCGCTTCGCCCTTCGACAAGCTCAGGATGACACGGGAGCGGGATCAGGGTTGACACGGAGCGGGATCAGGGTTGACACGGAGCGGGATCAGGGTTGACGCGGGTGGAGGCTCGGGGCGGCGCGGAAGGCGAATCATTCCGGTCGCCCATGACTTCCCAAGAGCTCCGTCAAGCGTTCGTCGACTTTTTCGTGCGGAACGGGCACGCGCATCTCCCGTCCGCATCGCTGATCCCCGACGAGATGAGCACGACGCTCTTCACGATCGCGGGGATGGAGCAGTTCGTTCCCGTGTTCCTCGGCGAGTTGCCGGCGCCCGCAGCGCGGGCGGTGACGGTGCAGCGCTGCCTGCGCGTCGCCGGCGCGAAGTCGGACATCGAGTACGTCGGGCGCACCGGACGGCACGGCACGTTCCTCGAGATGCTCGGGAACTTCTCGTTCGGCGACTACTACAAGCCCGAGGCGATCCGCTTCGCGTGGCAGTTCCTCACCGGCGTGATGAAGCTCGATCCCTCACGGCTTTACGTCACCGTGCACAGCTCGGACGACGAAGCACAGCGCATCTGGGAGACGGACATCGGCCTCGAACCGTCGCGCATCACGCGCTGGGATGAGGACAACTTCTGGACGATGGGTGCGACCGGGCCGTGCGGCCCGTGCACCGAGATCTTCTTCGACACCGGTGCCGCGAACGCGTCGGGCCCGGACGACGACGGCCCGAACAAGGGCAACCGGTACGTCGAGATTTGGAACGTCGTCTTCCAGCAGTACAATCGCGGCGCCGACGGCAAGCTCACGGAGCTGCCGCGCAAGGCGATCGACACCGGCGCCGGGTTCGAGCGCATGCTGGCCGTCGCGAACGGGAAGGTCTCGATGTACGAGACCGACCTCTTCACCGATCTGATCGACGCGCAGCCGCCGGTCGGAACGACGAACCTCGCGCCGTTCGAGCAGCTCGTGCGCCGGCGCATCATCGCCGACCACGCGCGCGCCGCGACGTTCCTCGTCGCCGACGGCGTGTACCCCTCGAACACCGAGCGCGGCTTCGTGCTGCGGTTCCTGATCCGCCGCGCAATCCGCAACGGACGGCTCCTCGGCTATCCGCGCGAGTTCATGGCCGATCTCGCCGGCGCGGTCGTCGCCTCGCTGCAGAGCGGCTATCCCGAGCTGCGCGCGCGGCTCGCCGACGTACAAGCCGCGCTCCGCATGGAGGAAGCCGGCTTCCTGCGCACGCTGGACCGCGGCGAGCAGCTGCTCGAAGCCGAGATCGAGCAGGCGATCCAGGACTGCACGATGCTGATCTCCGGCGAGGACGCGTTCGTGCTGCACGACACGTACGGGTTCCCGATCGAGCTGACGCGCGAGATCGCGGGCGAGCGCGGCGTCGCGGTCGACTCGATCGGCTTCGAGCAGAAGATGAACGAGCAGCGCGAGCGCGCACGCGCCGACGCGGCCGCGAAGCGCGCGACGATCGGCGTGACCGAGCTGCCGGCGGTGTCGTCCGCGTTCGAGGGTTACGGGGGGCTCGAAGCCGACGGCACGGTGCACGCGATCCTGGTCGGCGGCGCACCCGCCGGGGCGATCGAAGCCGAAGCCGAGGCACAGATCCTGCTCGATCGCACGTCGTTCTACGCGGAGAAGGGCGGACAGGTCGGCGATCGCGGCCGCATCACGACGCGCGACGGTGCGATCTTCGAGGTGACGGACACGCAGTTCGTCGGCGACGCGATCGCGCATCACGGGCGCCTCGTCCACGGAGCGATCGCCGTCGGCAACGACGTGCACACGAGTGTCTATCCCGAGTGGCGCGAGGAGATTCGCCGCCATCACACGTCCGCGCACTTGCTGCAGCGCGCGCTGAAGGACGTACTGGGCGAGGATGTCGTGCAGGCCGGCTCCTGGGTGGGCATCGACCGCATGCGCTTCGACTTCCGCAACCCGACGGGTGCGCTGACGCCGGAGCAGCGGCACGCGGTGACGCGGCGCGTCAACGAGCTCATCCGCGCGGACTACCATCAGGAGATGCGCGAGCTGCCCATCGAGGATGCGAAGGCGACCGGCGCGATCACGATGGCGGGCGAGAAATACGGGGAGAGCGTCCGCGTCGTCGGCTTTGGGCCGTCGGTCGAGTTCTGCGGCGGGACGCACGCGCACACGACGGGCGAGCTCGGACTGTTCGTGATGCTCAGCGAAAGCTCGATCGGCAGCGGCGTGCGCCGCATCGAGGGCATCGTCGGGAAGGCGGCGGAAGCGTACGTCGAGCGGCAGCAGCAGACCGTCGCGGTGCTGAGCGAGACGCTCTCCGCGAGTCCCGATCAGCTCGTCGAGCGCGTCGAGCGGCTGCAGTCCGACGTGCGCGACCTGCAGAAGGCGATGGACGAGATCAAGTCGCGGCTGGCCGCCGCCGACGCCGCGCGCTACGTCGAGAGCGCGGAAGAGATCGACGGCGTGCGCGTCGCCGCCGCCGTCGTGCGCGAGGCGAACGCCGAAGCGCTGCGTGCGCTCGGCAACGCGATCCGCTCGCGGCTGCGTTCCGGCGTCGTCGCGCTGGTCGGAACGGACAACGGCAGCGCGTCGCTGTTCGTGAGCGCGAGCGACGATGCGGTGAAAGCCGGCGTCCACGCGGGCAACCTCGTGAAGGCCGCGGCGCCGCTCGTCGGCGGCAAGGGCGGCGGCGCGCCCGCGCAGGCGCAGGGGGGCGGCAAGGATCCGTCCGGCGCCGAGGCCGCGCTCGACGCGATGCGCTCGCTGCTGCGTTCGCGCACGGCGTGATCGCGCTGTTGGCGGTGGCGGCGCTGCTCGCGCCGGCCGCGGTGCTCGACAAGTACGGGGCGGCGCTTGCGAAGCTGAGCGAGCCGCGCGTGTTCTCGTTCGAGTACACGCTCGAGCAGACGGGAACGCGCACGATCGATCAGACGCACCGCATCTTTCGCAGCGGCGGCAACGAGCGCGATGAGACCCTCGCGGTCAACGGCACGCGCTCGACGACGCCGGTCGTGCGCGTGTTCCGCGGACGCCCGTACCGGTACACGGTGCGCGCGCTGGCGCCGAAACCGTCCGCGTACGACTTCACGTACACGGGCCCGCATCGCGACGGCAGGCACGTCGACTACGTGTTCATGCTGGCTCCGAAGTCGGCGGCGCCGGCGATCGCGTTCACCTCGGTGACGATCGACGGGCAGTCGTTCTTGCCGCGCTCCGTCTCGTTCGTCGCGCCGTCGCGCCGCGCGAGCGGCACGGTGACGTTCGCGAAAGCCGATCGCTACTGGGTCGCGCGCGCGGCGGCGGCGCAGGCCGCCGTGCAAGGGGGCATCGCGCGCGAGCGGTTCGCGTTCACGCGCTGGCGCTTTCCCGTTACGCTGCCGCCGTCGACGTTCGCGGTGCCGCGGCCGCTGCCGACGGTACCCACCGTGTCGTCCATACCTACGGTGCCGTAACCATTCAGGCTCCCGCGGGATCCTTGGCGCGACGCAGGTCGTGATAGATCACGGCGCTCAGAACCGCGCTCGCGCCGACGCCGATCGCCGTCCATGCGCCCTCGACGCCGAACCGCAGCCAGCCGGGCAGCAGCGGGTCTACCGCGCCCACGACGCCGTTGACGGCCCACGTTGCGACGCTGAATGCGACGAGCGCGGCGAAGATGCGCCAGCGAAATCCGCCCGTCAGGTCGTCGCTGCGGCGCAGGCTCTCGATGGGGCCGAGGCGTTCGACGACGCACGCCGGGACCGCGACCGACAGGATGACGGCCGCGATCACGCCCGGAACGACGAGCAAGATCAACCCGAGCACGGTGATCAGCATCGCCAGCAGCGATACGGCGCTCACCGGCAGCGCGCGGCGCAGCCCGCGCACGATCGATTCGCCCGCGCGGACGGGGCGGCCCTCGAGCGATTCGATCGCGCCGCACACGATCATCGCGTCGCACACCGACGCGAACAGGAATGCGAGAGCCCCGTCCGCCGCAAGGGCGATCGGATGCCGAGCGCTCACGTCGGTCGTCGCCTCGAGGGCGATGGAGGGTAAACTCGTGATGAGCCGATCAGCGTGAACGGCACGAAGTTGCGCGCGAAGACCTGGAGCGATTCCCGCAACAGTCCGAGCACGCGCAGCTCGGGTGGCCGGTAATCCGCAGCACCCGTCATCGCGCGTCTACGGTGTGGTGACCATCCACTCGACGCCGAAGCGGTCGACCAGCATTCCGAAACGCCCGCCCCAGAACGCGTCGGCGAGCGGCATCGTGATCTTCCCGCCGTCCGCGAGCGCGGTGAACGCGCGCTCGCCTTCGGCAGCGTCGCCGGCCTCAATCGCAAGCGAGACGTAACCCTCGTCCGGGTCGATCGTCTTCGTCTCGCGGCCGTCCGATGCCAAGAACGCGAGGTCTCCGGCCGTGAAGCTCGCGTGCATCACACGGTCGTCGGAACCCGGCGGCATGTGCTCGCGCGCCGGCGAGTCGCGTACGAAGCCGGCTTCGTATGTTCCGCCCAGCGCGCTCTTGTAGAACTCGAGCGCCTCGGCGCACCGGCCGTAGAAGAAGATGTAGGGTTGCAGTTTCACGATGAATCGCACCTTCGCTCAGAGCGCTTGTCCTTCGATCGACGCGCGCACGCCTTCCAGGTGGCCTTCGACGTGTTCCTCCACCACTGTCCAGGTCCCGGCGCCGTCGACGTCGAGCGTCGCATAGCCGGCGTTCTGCACGCGCGTCTCCCAGAAGCGCTCCAACGGCCGCCGCAGCGCGTCCACGAGCGCGACCCGCACCACCGCGTCGTGGGAGAGGACCAGCGCCGGCACGGCGGGCCGGAACGACGCCGCGAAGGTGCGCCAGCGCGCGAGCACGTCGCGAATCGACTCGCCGTTCTCGAACGCGACGTTCGCCGGGTCGCCGCGCCACGCGCGATAGCGCTCAGGATCGTTGGCGGCGATCTCGTCGCGCATCCGGTTCTCCCAGGTCCCGTGCGCGATCTCGATTAGCCGTTCGTCGGTCTCGACGGGGACGTGAACCCGCTGTGCGGTCGGAAGCGCCGTGTCGACGCACCGCCGCAGCGGCGAGCTGATCACGCGCCGCACGCCGGCGGCGACCATCGCGCGCGCGAGCGCCTCGGCTTGGCGGATCCCGAGCTCGGACAAGGGCGATTCCAGACGGCCTTGGTAGCGGCCGACGCGATTCCACGTCGTCTCGCCGTGCCGCGCCAGGTACACGTGCATGCGAGCTAGACCGCGAGCGAGCGCACCGACCCGACGCCGGGCACCGCGCGCAGCGCGGCGAGCGTCGCGTCGTCGGCCGGGCGATCGGTCGAGAGCACCATGATCGCATCGCCGCCGACGGTGTTCCGCGACACCTGCATCGTCGAGATGTTCACGTGCGCGTTGCCGAGGATCGTGCCGACGCGGCCGATCATGCCGGGCACGTCGGCGTGCCGCGTGATCAGCATCGCGCCGACCGGCGTCGCGTCGATCTCGTAGCCGTCGAGCTCGACGATGCGCGGCGAGCCTGCGATCGACGTTGCGGCGATCGACGCATCGCCGGCGATGAGCCGCACGAAGGCCGCGTACGGCGAGGGCCGCGTATCCGTGCGCGCGTCGACCGCGATGCCGAGGTCGCGGGCGATCGTCTCGGCGTTCACGACGGAGACGCGCCGGTCGGTCGTCGCCTGCAGCAGGCCGCTGAGAAAGGCGCGCAGCAGCGGCTGCGCCGGCGCGTCCGCGAGCGCGCCGCCGAGCGCGAGCGCGAGCCGCGGCATTCGCGCCGGGCGCGCGTACTGAGGATAGAACCGGCCGAGGCGGTACGCGACGTCGAGGAACGGCGCGATGCGCTCGCCCTCGGGGCCGCTCGGCACGGGCGCGTTGACGGCGGCGTTGGCAGGCGCGCCGAGCAGCACGCGCGCGACGTCCTCGGCGAGCTCGGTCGCGATGCGCGCGAGCGCCTCGTGCGTCGAGCCGCCGAGGTGCGGCGTCGCGTAGACGCGCGGGTGGCGGTGCAGCGCGGCGCCGGTGCCGCCGGGCGGCGGAGGCTCCTCGGCGACGACGTCGATCGCGGCGCCCGCGAGCACGCCGGCATCGAGCGCATCGAGCAGGTCGCGCTCGACGATGACGCCGCCGCGCGCGCAGTTCACGAGGTACGCGTGCGCGCGCATCAGGCGCAGCTTCGCGGCGTCGATCATGCCGAGCGTTTGCGGCGTGAGCGGCACGTGCAGCGTGACGATGTCGCTCTCGCGCAGCAGCGCATCCAGCTCGACGAGGCGCGCGTCGCCGGCGTCGGCGCGCGCCTGCGTGACGAACGGGTCGTGGGCGAGCACGCGCATCCCGAACGCGCTCGCGCGCGTCGCGACGCTGCCGCCGATGCGCCCGAGCCCGACGATCCCCAGCGTCTTGCCGTGCAGCTCCGTGCCGATCAGCCGCTTGCGGTCCCACACGCCGTCGCGCAGCTGCTGCACGGCGGTCGGCGTGCGGCGCGCGAGCGAGAGCATCAGCGCGAAGGTCTGCTCCGTCGCGGCGATCGTGTTCGCGCCCGGCGTGTTGAGCACGAGAATGCCGGCTTCGGTCGCCGCCTCGACATCGATCGCGTCGACGCCCGCGCCGGCGCGCGCGACGACGGCGAGGCGCGGGCCGGCCGCGATCAGCTCGCGGTCGACGCGCGTCTCGGAGCGAACGATCAAGCCGTCCGCGTCGCGCAGCGCGTCCGCGAGCTCCTCGCGCGAATGCCCGACGAGCGAATCGACCTCGATGCCCGCGTCACGCAGCACGGCGACGCCGTGCTCGGCGAACGGTTCGGCGACGACGACGCGCTTGCGCGACAGGCCGCTTCGATGCATCGGGCGTAGTTGCACGCGCTTGTCTCTGCGCCTGCCCGGACCGGCCGTCGTGTCGATCGCGATCATCGTCCCGCTCGCCGTGCTGCTCGCGACGGTGCGCACGTCGGTCGGCTTCTGGGACACCGCCGACCTGCAGACCGTCGCATGGATCGCGGGGATCCCGTACCCGACGGGCTATCCGGGCTACGTCGCGATCGCGTGGGTATGGGCGCACGCGATCCCCATCGCGTCGGTCGCGGCGCGCGTGAACGCGTTGTCGGCGCTCGCCATCGCCGCGAGCGCCGGAACGGTCGCCGCGGTCGCGCTGCTGCTCGAGGTGATGCCCGTGCTCGCGATCGCCGCGGGCTGGACGTTCGCCTTCGCGCACGCGGTGTGGCTGCGCGGCACGTACGCCGACGTGCATCCGCTCGGATTCGCCGTCGCGTTCGCCGCGATCGCGCTCGCGCTGCGGTGGGTGCTGCGCGGCGAGGAACGCGCGCTCGCGGCGGCGATCGTGCTCGCCGCCGCGGCGATCGCGATCGACAACACGATGGTGCTGGTGCTCGCGGGCGGCGTCGTGATGACATTCGTCCGGACGTGGCCGCCGGTGACGATCGTGCGCGCGCTCGCGCTCGGCATCGTGCTCATCGTCGCGCTCTACGCATACCTGCCGCTGCGCAGCGCGTACGTGACCGCGCACGCGGCAGATCCGACGCTCGCGCTCGGCATCGAGCCGGGCCGCCCGTTCTGGGACGATCATCATCCGTCCACGCCGGACGGATTCCGTTCGCTCGTCGCCGGCTCCGAATGGTCGCCGGCCGCCACGGTGACGAGCGTGCTCACGCCCGCCGCGATCCGCGCGACGATCGAGCGCATCGGTCCGGAGGTCGGAGCCGACGCGCCGCAAGGCGTGCTGCTCGTCGCGCTGATCGGCATCGCATTCGTCGCCGTGCGCCGGCCGCTCGTCGCCGTGGGCCTCGTGCTGTCCGCCATCGTCCCCGCGATCTTCGGCGCGACGTACCAGGCGGAGGCGGATCCGGGGCGCTATCTGTTCATGCTGTACGCGGTGACCGCGCTCGGCCTGGGCGTCGCCGCCGACCGCACCGTGCGCGCGTTCGCGCGCGAAGGCGCATCGGACGCGCCGCTCGCGGCGGCATGTCTGCTCTTCGCGCTGCTCTTCGCGTACGACGGCGCGCGCGCGGGCGACCTCTTCGCCTCGCGAGCGGACGCCGCCGCCGCCGATCTCGCCGAACGGGTCGCGCAGTCGACGCGCGACGGCGCCGTCGTCGTCTCACCGTGGGACTGGGCGACGCCGATCGCCTACCACGCGTACGTCGACCGCGCGCTGGGACGCCGGATCGTGGTCTGCGGATTTCCGCTCGACTACCTCGGGGACTACGCACGGTGGATGCGCGATCATCAGCTCGCGGTCGTCTCGGACGGGCCGCCGTCCGTCCCCGGCTTTCACGCCCGCCGTCTCAGCGGCGGCAGCCCGCAAGTCTACGAGCTGACTGCGCTGTGAGCGCGCTGCTCGTCGGCTTGATCGGCGCCATCGTCGCCCTCGTCTGCGCGCACGGGCGCGTCACGCCGTACGACAACTACGTCCTGCTCGCGGACGCGATGCTGCACGGGCGGTTGTGGATCGACAACCTGTGGCCCGGCCCCGAGATCGACGCGGTGCTGTACCACGGCCACCGGTACATCGTGAACGATCCCGTCCCGGCGATTTTCATGCTGCCGCTCGTCGCGGCGTTCGGCGTCGCGGCGAACCAGACGCTGCTCGCGTGCCTGCTGTGCGGCGTGGCGACCGGCGCGGCGTGGACGCTGCTCGCGCGCCTCCGCGTCCGAACGGCCGTCGCGATCTGGCTCGTCGTGTTCTTCGCCGCGGGGACGGATCTGCTGTGGTGCTCGATGCTCGGCGACGTGTGGTTCATCGCGCAGACCGCGGCGGTCGCGTTCACGATGCTCGCGCTGTGCGAGCTCGCCGGAAAGCGGCGCGGGTGGGTCGTCGCCCTCTGGACGGCGCTCGCGCTCGGTTCGCGTTTCACGCTCGTCATGGCGCTGCCGGTGATGCTGTGGTGGGTGTGGACGGGGTTCGGCGCGCAGCGTGACGCGCGGCCGCGCAGGGCGCTCGCATTCGCCGCGACGCTCGTGCCGTTCTTCGGCGCGTGGATCGCCTACAATCTCGCGCGATGGGGCGTGCCCTGGGACGCGGGCCACACGATCTTCTACCATCAGGACCCGTTCATGGGCTCGCCGCACGGGTCGCCGTTCGGGCTGGCGAACGTGCCGGTCGAGCTGTTCTCGTTCTTCGTGGTCGCGCCCGCGCTGCACGCCACGGCGCCGTACGTCGAGCCGCTCGCGTACGGCACCGCGCTGACGTACACGAGCCCCGCGCTGCTGCTCGCGCTGTTCGCTCGCGAGCCGCCTCGCTTGGTCGTCGCGCTGTGGATCGCGGCGGCGCTGGTTGCCGCGCCGTCGCTGCTGTACTACGCGAACGGCGGCTCGCAGTTCGGGATGCGGCACGCGCTGGACTTCGCCCCGTTTCTGCTGGTTTTGATGGGGCTTGCGACCCACACCGTGCGTGCGGCACTGTGGCGCGCCGCACAATTCCTGATCGCGTGGAGCGCCATCGCCGGATCGTACGGCATCTGGTACTGGACCGCGCTGCTGCGCCACAACAGCTGACGAGCGCGTGGCAAGGTACGTCCTTCCGCTTCGTGGGTAGACTGGTTCCCGCAGCTCGAAGAGCAGGAGAAGCACCGAATGGAAGAACGCAACGTCTCGGTCGACCGCGCGAACGGGGGATCCCTCGCGACGTTCAGCTTGGTCGCCGTCATCGTCGTCGTCGCGTTGATCGCCCTGTTCGTGTGGCAGCCGTGGAACTCGACGTCCTCGACGCGCAACGCGACGACGCCGATCACGCAGCCGGGCGGCGCGGGCAGCTCGGGCACGAACGCCGGCGGCGCCGGCAGCAGCAGCACCACCACCACCACCACCGGAGGCACGCACTGATGGACCGTCGCAACGACCCCCTCGAAACGCTGAAGGGCGACACGAACGATGCGCTCGACGAAGCCAAGGAACGCGTCAAAGCGGGCGGGGAAAAGATGAACCGCGCCGCCCAGGGCGACGCGATGCCGCTTGGCGACCGCCTCGCCTCGCACGCGAAGGAGATCGGTCACAACGTGCGGGCGGACGTCGACAAGACCAAGCGCGACGTTCGCGACAACAGCTGAGCAAAAAGACCGACCGGCTCACCGAGTACGTTCGCAAACGCGACTTCTCGGCGACGCCGGAGCCGAGTGGGGCGACGCGCAACCGGGCTTCTTCTTCGAAGAAGCTCCGGTTCGTCGTGCAAGAGCACCGCGCGACGCGGCTGCATTGGGATTTCCGTCTGGAAGCCGCGGGCGTCATGCCGTCGTGGGCGATCACCAAGGGCCCGACGATGATCGCCGGCGAGAAGCGCCTTGCGATGAAGACGGAAGACCATCCGCTCGACTATCGTACGTTCGAGGGCGTCATTCCGGAAGGCAACTACGGCGCCGGTGAGGTCATCGTGTGGGACGAGGGGTTCTACGATCTGTTCGAGGGCGACGATCCGGTGGGGCAGATCGCGAAGGGCAGGCTCAAGATCGTGCTCGCGGGACACAAGCTCAAGGGCTTGTTCACGCTCGTGAAGATGAAGCCGCGCGAAGGTGAGCGCGGCGAGCCCTGGCTGATCTTCAAGGATCACGACGAGTTCGAGAACCCGGACTGGAAGGTCGAGGACTACGCCAAGAGCGTCAAGAGCGGCATGACGCTCGCGCAGCTGCAATCGAAGCGCAAGGACGCGCCGATCTGGAAGAGCAACCGCGCGCCGTCGGCCGACGGCACCGCGGTGAAGCGCGCCGCGCGCGCGAAGGCCGCGCACGCCGACGCGATTCCCCGCGACGTGAAGCCCATGCTCACGACGCTCGTCGACGAGCCGTTCGATGATGAGCGCTGGGTGTTCGAGCTGAAGTGGGACGGCTACCGCGCGATCGCGGTCGTCGAGAAGGACGGCGTGACGCTGACGTCGCGCACCGGCAAGGATCTGCTGCACCAGTTTCCCGAGATGAAGACCGTGGCGCGCATGTTCCGCTCGATCCCGGTCGTCGTCGACGGCGAGCTGTGCGTGCTCGACGGCGAGGGGCGCCCGGACTTTCAGGCGCTGCAGTCGCGCGACAAGCCGGCGCCGCGCGGCCTGGCGCATCGAAAGCCGTCACCCGTGACGTTCGTCGTGTTCGACCTGCTCTACGCCGACGGGCGCGATCTGCGCGAGCGGCCGCTCGAGGAGCGCAAGCGGCTGCTGGAGTCGATCGTCGTCCCCGACGGCGGTGTCCTGTACTCCAAGCACGTCGAGGGCAAGGGCGTCGAGCTGTTCCGGCTCGCCGAGCGGCGCGGACTCGAAGGCATCGTCGGCAAGGTGCGCACCGCGCCGTACCGCTCGACCCGCTCGCGCGAGTGGGTGAAGATCAAAGCGAAGATGCGTCAAGAGCTCGTCATCGGCGGTTGGACCGAGCCGCGCGGGAGCCGCAAGGAGTTCGGCGCGCTGCTGGTCGGCTACTATGACGGCGACGTGCTGCAGTATGCGGGCCATGTCGGCACCGGCTACGACGCGAAGCTCCTCGGCAGCGTGATGAAAAAGCTGCAGCCGCTCGAGCGGAAGACATCGCCGTTCGCCGACACGCCGAAGACGAACACGCGCGCGCACTGGGTGAAGCCCGAGCTGGTGGCGGAGGTCACGTTCGCGGAGTGGACGCGCGAAGGGATTTTGCGCCAGCCGGTGTTCCTCGGACTGCGCATCGACAAGGACCCCAAGTCCGTCGTGCGAGAGCGCGCCGTGCACGCGGATCCGTCGGCGTGATTCGCGCGCTCGCCGCCGTGGTGCTTGCGGCGTCGTTCGCGATCCTTGCGCTCTCGCCGCCTGCGCGCGCCGACGACTCGCTCGACGCGTTCGTCGCGGGCCTTGCGCGGACGTACCTGCGCGAGAACGGCGTGCCGGGCGTCACGATCGGCATCGTGCGTGATGGGAAGCCGCTGCTGACCGAGGGCTACGGCTTCGCGCGCCTCGAGCCGAACGTTCCGGCGCACGGCGATACGATCTACGACATCGGCTCCATCACCAAGCAGTTCGTCGCCGCCGCAATCATGCTGCTCGTGCGCGATCGCAAGCTCGCGCTGGACGATCCGGTCGGGAAGTACGTGCCGTCGGCGGCTTCCGGTGCGTCCGTTCGCATACGGAACCTGCTGAATCAAACGGCGGGCTACGTCGACTACTACCCGATGGACTACGTTACGCCGGCGATGCAGCGTCCGACGACGAACGGCGCGATCATCGCGGCGTTCGCGACGCTGCCGCTCGAGTTTCCGCCCGGCTCGAAGTACTCGTATAGCAACACGAACTACGCGCTGCTCGGCGCGGTCATCGCGCGCGTCACCGGCGAGCCCTGGGAGCGCTTCGTGACGCAGCGGATGCTCGTGCCGCTGGGGATGCGCTCGACGTTCTGCGACTCGCCGCCGCGCTTCTCCGATCCGCGTCACGCCTACGGCTACACGACGTTCGCGCTCGGGTCGCTGACGCGCGCGATCCCGGAGGGCCCCGGGTGGCCTGGTGCGGCCGGCTGTCTCGCATCGAGCGCCCGGGACCTCCTGACATGGGACACCGGCCTCGCGAACGGCCGCGTCGTCGACCGCAGTTCGTTCGAGCAGATGGCCGCACCGACGCGGTTGACGGACGGCGAGACGAGCGACTACGGGTTCGGGCTGACCACCGGCGCGGTGCGCGGGCACCGCTACGTCGGGCACGACGGCGGCGTCTCGGGCTTCTCGAGCTTCGAGATCCTGTTCCCGGAGGACAAGCTCGCCATCGCGATCCTGGTGAACGCCGACAACGCGCGCTTCGGCGACCTGGTGAACCCCATCGTGCGCCGCTTGTTGCCGCCGGCGGGAACGCCCGAGCCGTCGGCATCGCCGTCGCCGAGTGCGTCACCGGTCGTGGTCGCGAGCGCGGATCCGGCCGAGCAGGAGGCGATTGCCGTGATCGGCGCGATGATTTCCGCGCTGCAGCGCGGCGAGGTGGACCGCAGCAAGCTGACGCCCGAGTTCAGCGCTTGGCTGACGCCGCGCATGGTGCGCGACGCGGCCGCGTCGCTGGGCCCGCTCGGGGCGCCGACCGACATCACGGCGCATGTCTCCGAGAACCATGGCACCGACTTCGTTTCGGGGCGCGTCGCGTTCGCCGCACGCGCTGCCGCGATCACGATGCGCCGCACCCCCGACAAAAAGATCTCGCAGTTCCTGATCCTGCCGGCCCGATGAGTCCGCCCGCGCGCATCGCGCGCGCCGCGCGCGCGCCGGACACCGCGGTGACGATCGGCGGACGCACCGTGAAGCTCACCAACCAGGACAAGGTGCTGTTCCCGGACGACGGCTACACGAAGGGCGACCTCGTCCGGTATTACCGCGCGGTCGCACCGGTGATCTTACCGTACTTGCGCGACAACCCGCTGACGATGGAGCGCTTTCCGGACGGCATCGCGGTGACGCGCGGCATCTGGGAGAAGCAGATGCCGCGCTACACGCCCGAGTGGGTGCGCCACGCGACGATACCGCCGTCGACGGGCGAGCCGCGCAACGTGACGTACGTCGTCGTCGACGACGAGCCCGCGCTCGTGTGGGTCGCGAACCTCGCCGCGATCACGCTGCACATCTGGTACTCGCACGTCCCGTCGATCGACGTCCCGGACGTGATCCTCTTCGACCTCGACCCCGGCGAGCGGTGCCCGCTGGCGCGCCTGGCGAAGGTCGCGCTCGCGTTCCGCGAGGAGCTCGCGAACATCGGCATCCGCGCCTACGTCAAGACGACGGGCGGCATGGGGCTGCACGTCATGGTCCCGCTCGAGCCGCACTACGACTACGAGGTCGCGAAGGGCGTCTCGGAGCTCGTCGCGCGGCGCATCCACGACGTGCTGCCGACGGACACGACGCTCGAGCGCACGATCTCGCGCCGGCCCGAGGACCTCGTGTACCTGGACTGGGTGCAGGTCGGGAAAGGCAAGACGTACGTCGCACCGTTCAGCGTCCGGGCCCGGGACGGCGCGCCGGTCTCGATGCCGCTCGCGTGGCGGGACGTCGAGGCGATGCGCCGCAAGCGCGCCCCCGAGACGACCGCCGAGATGCGGCGCTGGACGATCGCGAACGTCCCGGCGCTGGTGGCGAAGAAGGGCGACCCCTGGCAGGTCGAGGGCTGGCGGCCCCAGGCGCTCGACGCGGCGATCGAACGCGCCCGCTCCGTCTGGTAAAGCGGACGCTTGCCCGTTCATGGGGTAGAATGGGGCGATGGCACACGCGATCTGGTCAGGCGCAATCAACTTCGGGCTCGTCACGATCCCCGTGAAGCTGTACACGGCGGTCCGGTCGGACGACCTGCGCTTCAACTTCCTCCACAAGAAAGACGACGGGCGCATCTACAACGAGCGGCACTGCAGCATCTGCGATGAGAAGGTGGAGTACGCCGACCTCGTGCGCGGATACGAGTACGAGAAGGGGCGCTACGTCACCGTCACCGACGACGATCTCAAGGCGGTGCGGCCGGAGGCGACGCAGTCGGTGCAGATCGTCGAGTTCGTCGAGCTCGACCAGATCAATCCGATGTTCTTCGACACGCCGTACTACCTCGAGCCGGAGAAGAAAGGGCGCCACGCGTACGCGCTCCTGCGCGATGCGCTGATCGACTCCGGTAAGGTGGCGATCGCGCGCGTCGTGATCCGCTCGCGCGAACACATCGCCGCCGTGAAGCCGAACGGCCCCGCGCTCGTCCTCGAGCTGATGCACTTCGTCGACGAGATCGTCGACCAAGCCGGCTTCGACTTTCCCGCGCTCAACGAGAAGGTTGCCGACGCCGAGAAGAAGGTCGCGAAGATGCTCATCGACACGATGAGCGCGGAGGAGTTCAAGCCCGACGAGTTCCACGACAAGTACAAGGAAGACGTGCTCGCGATGATCGAGGCGCGCGCGAACGGCGAGGACATCGAGAAACCGGCCGTGCAGAGACCCGCCGCGACGAACGTCGTCAACCTCATGGACGTGCTGCAGCGTTCGCTCGAGCAGTCGAAGCAGCGCCGCAAGGGCGGGTCGTCCGCGGATGACGACGAGGACGAGGCTGCCGCGAAGCCCTCGAAGCGCAAGACCGCCGCGAAGAAATCGGCGAGCGCCGCGAAGCCGAAGCGCAAGAAGAAGGCCGCGTAGCGCTCGCGCGCTACGCGCCGTTCGTCCGGCCGGCGTCCGCCGCGCGGCCGTCGCGACGAGCCGGTTGCCGCTAAGGCCTGCGGCTTCGGACCGCGAACGTTCTCCGGCGATGGGAACCTATCGCATCGCCGCGATTCCGGCCGACGGCATCGGGCCGGAGGTGATCGCCGCCGGTCTCGAGGTGCTCGACACGCTGCAGCGTGCCGACCCGGCGTTCCGTATCGACGTCATGCACTTTCCGTGGGGCTCGGACTACTACCGCGAGCACGGCGTGATGATGCCGGCCGACGGCCTCGACAAGCTGCGCGGGTTCGACGCGATCTACTTCGGCGCGGTCGGAGACCAGCGCGTGCCGGACCACGTCACGCTCTGGGGCTTGCGGCTGGCGATCTGCCAGCCGTTCGACCAGTACGCGAACGTGCGGCCGACGCGGATTCTGCCGGGCCTTGCGAGCCCGCTGCGCAACTGCGAGCCCGGTGATCTGGACTGGGTCATCGTCCGCGAGAACAGCGAAGGCGAGTACGCCGGGATGGGCGGCCGCGCGCATCGCGGTCACGCGATCGAGGTCGGCACCGAAGTCGCGGTGTTCACGCGCGCGGGCGTCGAGCGCGTCATTCGCTTCGCCTTCGAGCTCGCGCGCAGCCGCCCGCGCAAGCACCTGACGGTCGTGACGAAGTCGAACGCGCAGCGGCACGGCATGGTACTGTGGGACGAGGTCGCCGTCGAGGTCGCGCGCGACTTTCCCGACGTGCGCTGGGACCGCGAGCTCGTCGACGCGATGACGGTGCGCATGGTGACGAAGCCGGCGAGCCTCGATACGATCGTGGCGACGAACCTGCACGCCGACGTGCTCAGCGATCTCGCCGCCGCGCTCGCCGGAAGCATCGGCATCGCGCCGACGGCGAACCTCGATCCCTCGCGCCGCTTTCCCTCGATGTTCGAGCCGATCCACGGTTCGGCGTTCGACATCGTCGGCCGGGGGATCGCGAACCCGGTCGGCGCGTTCTGGACGGCCGTCATGATGCTCGAGCACCTCGGCGAGCACGCGAACGCGGCGCGCCTGATGCACGCGATCGAGGTGGTCACCGCGTCCGGCGTGCGCACGCCCGATCTCGGCGGAAACGCGCGCACCGCGGACGTCACCGCCGCGGTGCGCGCCGCGCTCGCGACGGCGATTCCCGCTTAGCGCGCGCCTGCGAAGAGTCCGGCGAGCACGCGCGGCGGGCACGCGGCGCCGGCCTGCGGCTTGGCGCGGGTGCCGGCGTCGAAGTGCGTCCCGATGCGCGCGAGGATCGCGCGCGCGAGCGCCGGGGTCAGCGGCGCGCGCGCGTCGGTGCCGGACGCGATCGGCGTGAGCGCGATGCGCCCGCCGCGTGCGTGCCCGAGGTCGATCTCGGTCGCGATCGCCGCCAACTCGCCGTCGCTGAGGCCCGGTGCGCCGCGGACGCCGGCGCCGTTCACGACGGCGAGCGCCCGCGCGCGCGTGGCGAACCGCGGCTCGGTGCCGCCGCGGTCGGCGAACGCCTTCGTCGCGAGCGCCCACCCGAGCGTCGCGGAACGATGCGGCTCGAGCGGTGCCAGGATGCCCTCGAAATAGAGTTGTTCGCCGAGGAAGCCGCGCGTGCGCACGGAGTCGATGCCGCGCATGAGGTCCGCGCGCGACGGCTTGTAGACGGAGTGGATCATCGCACGCTGGTTGCCGCCCCAGGCCGCGTTGTTGCACAGCACGTACGCCTCGACGAAGTCGTTGCGCGTGAGCACCGGCGCCGACGCGCCGAGCAGCGTGATGGCGAGCGCCGATGCGGCGAGGACGCGCATGCGCGATTACCTCGCGCCGATGCTCGGCGTTTCCTGCTCTACTCCGCCGCCGCGCCGATCGCCGGCGGTCCGGGCGCGCGCCGCCAGTTGAGGAAAAACACGAGCGGGATCGAGACGACGAAGATCACGGCGCACAGGCGCAGCACGATGTCGTACGAGATCACGGTCGCGTTCAGCATGACCATGGAATACAACTGGGCGGCCGTGCCGTGCAGATCGCGCAAGAAGATGCTGACGCTGGGGTTCGCGGGGGTGACGCCTGAGGCGAGCGTCGCGTACGCGCTGTCCTGATAGCGCGTCTGCAGAAACTGCAGGATCGCGATGCCCAGCGATCCGCCGAGCTGCCGGAGCAGCGTGTAGATGCCGGTCGCATTCGCCATGCGCTCGCGCGCGATCTCGCCGAGCGTCGCGGTCGAGAGCGGCACGAACAGGAACCCCAGCGCGAAGCCTTGCAGCGCGCGCGGCCAGAACACGTCCCAGTAGCCGGAATCTTGGTTGATACTCCCCATCCACCACGCCGACGCCGCGAAGATCAGCATGCCGCCCGTGATCAGAGCGCGCCCGTCGACCTTTGCGACGAGCCGCGAGGCGATCGGCATGCTGATCGCGGTCGCGATCGCGCCGGGCAGCAGCGCCATGCCGGTTTCGGTCGCCGTGAAGCCGAGCACGTTCTGCAGGAACAGCGGTATCACCAGCGCCGTTCCGAACAGCCCGAAGCCGGTGACGATGCCGATCGCGCTGCCGGCGCTGAACGCGCGCGAACGGAACACGCGTAGGTCGACCAGCGGACGCGCGTCGCGCCACTCCTTGACGCAGAAGACCGTCAACGCGACGACCGCGACGATCGTCAGCATGACGATGGTCGAGGAGGAGAACCAGTCCTCACGCTGTCCGCGCTCCAGCACGTACTGCAGCGACGCGATGCCGCTCGTGAGGAGGCCCAGGCCGATGTAGTCGATCGGCGAGCGGTCGCGCTTCAAATACGCCGGGTCGCGGATGAACGCGAGCGTCATGAGGAACGCGACGATCCCGATCGGGATGTTGATGTAGAAGATCAGCGGCCAGGAGTAGTTGTCGACGATGACGCCGCCGAGCGTCGGGCCGATCGCCGGACCCACCATCGCGCCGAGCCCGAAGATCGCCATCGCCCCCGCGCGCCGGTCGGGCGGATACGACTCGAAAAGGATCGCTTGCGCCGTCGGCTGCAGCGCGCCGCCCCCGAGTCCCTGGATGACACGGTAGAACACGAGCTGCCAGACGTTCGTCGCCGTGCCGCACATGAACGAGCTGATCGTGAAGATCGCGACGCACGCCGCGTAGAAGTTGCGGCGCCCGAAACGTGCGGTGAGCCACCCGTTGAGCGGCATGATGATGACGTTCGCGAGGATGTAGCCCGTCGCGACCCAGCCGATCTCGTCGATCGACGAGCCGAGATTGCCCGCCATGTCGTTCAAGGCGACGTTCACGATCGAAGAGTCGATGATCGCCATGATCAGGCCGAGCATGACGGTCAGCGTGATCATCGCCAGCGGCGGGTTGGCCTTGCGGTCCGCGCGGCGCTCCGCGGCGGTGCGCGGCCCGTCGCGCACGGAGCTCACCGCGGAAGCGCTCGATGACACGGAGAGCCCATACCCGCCGCGGCCGCCGATGGATGCGCGGCGGAACGCGGACGCGGACCGCGTTGGGAACTGGACGAAGCTGCTACGTCCGCCGTTCGTGGCGGCTGTGTGGTATTCTGCCGCCGCGTGCGTCCAGCCACCGGCGCCCAGCGCAGCAAGCCGAAGCCGCGACCGGACACGCACGCCGGATCACCCTGATCGCCGGCAATCCAGCCTCGGCTGCATAGATTGCGTCGTCCACGCTCCGTCGTGCCAGTACCAGGAGGCAACGTCGATCAAACGCTTGCGCTCGACTTCGATGTAGTGCAGCTTGAAGCTGGCCCGGTTCCGTGGACACTTTCTCACTCGCATAGAAAGAGTCCACCATGGCCAAGCCACCCAAGGTCTACCCGCCTGAGTTCCGTCAGAAGATCCTCGAGCTCATCCGCTCTGGCGAGAGCGGGAATGCCGTCGCTCGACGGTTCAACGTCAGTCGGCAGACGATCAGCAACTGGCTCAAGCAAGATGACGCCGATAGCGGCCGGCGCACGGACGTCCTAACCACTGACGAGCGCTCCGAACTCACGCGCCTGCGTCGCGAAGTGAAGCGGCTGACGATCGAGCAAGAGATATTGTCAAAAGCCGCGGCCTGGTTCGCTCGGGAGACCGATGCGATTCCGAAGAAGCCTTCGGATTCGTGAGAGCGTACCAGGCCCGTTACGCCGTGACCACGATGTGCCGCGTGCTCGAAGTCTCCACGAGCGGCTACTATTCGTGGCGCAATCGCGCTCCCTCCGCTCGTAGCCTGAGCGACACGTTGCTCGGCGATCGGATCGAAGCGATTCATCGTAAGTCGCGCTCGACGTATGGGCGGCCGCGGGTTCAAGCAGAACTCCGCGACGAGAACATCTTCGTCTCCGACAAGCGCGTGGCGCGCCTGATGCACGAGCGGTCGCTGCGCGGGGCTTCGCGGCGCAAGTCCGTCATTACGACGGTTCGCGATCGCGATGCGCAGTCGGCGGACGATCTGGTCAACCGCAACTTCGCTGCGAACGCGCCTGACCAGCTGTGGGTCGCGGACATCACGTACATTCCGACCTGGTCAGGCTTTCTGTTCTTGGCAGTCGTGCTCGACGTGTTCAGCCGGCGCGTCGTTGGTTGGTCGATGGCGAACCACATGCGCGCCGAGCTCGTCGTCGATGCACTCAACATGGCGATCTTCCGGCGTAAGCCGGTAGGCGTCGTCCATCACTCGGACCACGGCTCGCAGTACACGTCGATAGCCTTCGGCCAACGATGCAAAGCCGCCGGCGTCGTCCCTTCGATGGGATCGGTGGGCGACTGCTACGACAACGCGATGTGCGAGAGTTTCAACGCGACGCTCGAGTGCGAGTTGCTCGTGAGGCACCGCTTTCAAACGCAGCGCGAGGCCGCGCTGGCGGTCTTCGACTTCATCGACGGTTGGTACAACCCGCATCGCCGACACTCAGCTCTCGGCTACGTCTCGCCCGCCGAATACGAACGACGCAAGAGCGCCGCGGCCTGATGTCCAATCACAACCTATCCACGGAACCGGGCCAGCTTCAGCTCCAGCAAGGCGTCCGGATATCGCTCGATCAAGCACCCGGACGTTTTTCGGATCGCGAGGTATTGCTTGGTCAAGCACTCGTACGTCAGCCGATAGACAAATGTTTGTGTCGACGGCCAGCGCCCACTCGGCGACATAGACGACGTTAACGTGCCGGTACGGTCACTCCGCAGGGTGTAGCGCACCCGATAGCCCGGCAACAGGTCGTCCGTGCAGTCCCACGTTCCGATCAGGCTGGAGAGAGCGAGTGCGGCGATCATGAATGCAGGTTGATCCCGTACGCATTCCCGACTTTTATCGCACGCGTGGGGTCGTTCGGATATGTGTCGTATCCGCTCGCCGCCGACCAGTAGAACAGCGGATTGCCTGAACCCGAGTCCACGCCGAAGAATGAGCCGTCGGTCAAGTGCGGCGGTTTTTGCGCGATCATCGTTCCCTGCTTGTACGTCCACGACGATCCCGCTTGCACGGTGGTGGCTTGCGTGTACGTCCACGTCTTTGTGCCGCCGGAACCAGCGACGGTCAGGCTCCAGTTCGAGGCATTGTTCGTGAACCACATCGTGAATGGCCCTGGCGGGAACGAGTAGGACGCGGGGATCTGCTGGTTAAGACCCTTTGCATCCGTAACGTACATCGCGTAGTTTCCGTTCGCCGGACTCCATTGCAGGCCGCCCTCGGCGGCATCGTTGGTCGCGTTCGACAACGCTCCAACGAGGAGGTATCCGGTGTCGCCGTAGTTCAAGCACCACGACCCGCCCTCGGCTCCGCCGACGCTCGAGGCGTCAACAGAGGCGGTGAACTGGCCTGATGTGCTGTTGCACACGTAGCCCCGTACGTAGGCTCCGGTGGTGCTCGATCCGGGCGGCGGGCATGAGACCGCCTGCGTCCGTCGTGAAGCCGCCGCAGCTTTCTCGTCGGCCCAGAAATCGGCCACCGTGACGATCTCACCATTCGGCTTTCTCCAAACGTTCCCGTCGATCTGTTGCCAGTGACCTTCACGCTGATGCGCCTCATAGTCTTCGATCCGGTTTGCGAAAAATGTCCCGTCTGCGGCGATGCCGGCGACATGCTGTCGAGCATTAGCGGGTAGCCGTTGCATCGCTTCGCGCGCGAGAGCCCGTGCGTGCGGCGGGATGCCGGGGTCGATGTTGGCGTCGATCGCGTCGTCCGGAATACTGTGCGCCTGGATCGCCTGCTGCAAGCTCTTCAGTGCCGCCACGCTACGCTCGCTTTGCGGTCTGCGCGCGTCGCTCGACACGGCGCACTGGCACGGCGAATATTCAGGCGGGGATTCGTGTGGATAGTATGGGACCGGATAATAGTATTGATAGTAGTACCAATAGCCGCTACAATCGTCCATGGGGCACGGACGCCATGGCGGCGGCTGCGGCGGCGGTCTGTGGCCGATAAGACTCGGCGTGACGTAGCCGTCCGCTACGACATAGTCGGGGGCGATCTGCCACGGGTCTTTGAGACTGGCCCAGGTGATGTCCAGCCGGTTTCGCGATGTGCCGCCTCCGGCGGCGAACACACCGTTGTTGAACTTCGTCCCATGAGCGGCGATGGCGCTCGCGAGCGTCGACGTCATGGTGGTCGCCGGCAGCTGATCCGTGACGTCTGCGGAGCCGTACGCGACGCGCGCCGTCCGCGGAAATACATACAGCTTGTTGTAGCCGCGCACGATCAGAAAACCGTTCGCGTGTACGACCTGCGCGAAAACGCTGAAGCGATGATGCGTTCCCCCGCTGCTTACGTCGACGAAACGCGGCATCTCGGCGGTGGACGACCGACCTGCACGCAAAGATCAACGGCGCTACGGCGGAAATGGTCTCGTCGCCGCCCTCGATGCCGCGACCGGCCGCGCGCGATGGACGTACAAGACGCCGCGCGCCGGACTGTTCACCCGCATTTCGTCGAGCGAGCGCGCGATCGCGGGAACCTATGCGGCGGCACGTTCTTTGACGCAATTCCAGCGACGAACGAGCTACTCGCGCTCGACGCGCGAACGGGCCGACTGCGATGGTCCCTCCAGTCGAAGGGGCCGATTAAGATGAGTCCCGTTATCCTACACGGTCGCCTGTACGTCGGCGATACGGAAGGCATCTTCTATGTCGTCGACGCGCGCTCCGGAGCCGTGATCGACACCCAAATGTTTGGCGCACCGTTCACGACATCGCCACCGGTCGTCGTCGGCGCGACCCTGTACGTCATCAACGGCACATCGCTGATGGCGCTGCCGATCGAGTCAATTCGCCATAAGCCGAAGCCCTCGCGTGCGTCGTAAGACATTAGGGATTGGAACGTTCCTCGCCGCCTGCGTCGTCGCCGCCGCGGTTGCGGCGCTGGTCCGAGTACCCATACAAACGTGGGCGGAACGTCGCTCCGACGAGGCGTTCCGCGCCGACCTGGCATCCCACATCCGGCACGTCGTCATCGTCGTTCAAGAGAACCGCAGCTTCGACAACCTCTTCAATGGGTTTCCAGGCGCCGATACGGTGCGCTTCGCGCGGACCAGCGACGGAAAGACGGTCCCGCTTCAACCGGTCAGCCTCGCTGCAGGGTACGACCTCGACAACAGTTTGAAGGCGTTCGTGACCTCAACGCACGACGGCCGCATGGACCGATACGATCTCCGCCGAGCTCGGCCGGCACGACGCGCTGTCGTCCCGCTGGCCGCGCTGCAGTATCCGGCGCTGGCGTACGTTCCCGCAAGCGAAATCGAACCGTACCTGGAACTGGCGCGGCAGTACGTTCTGGCGGACAAAATGTTCCAGAGCAACTTCGATCAGAGCTTCGCCGCACATCTGTACTTGATCGCCGGAACCGCCGCACGCTCGGTCGACGTTCCAAGCGCCAAGCCATGGGGCTGTGACGCCGCACGAGGAACGCGCGTGCGGCTGATCTCGGTAACCGGCCCCGTCGTGAGCGGGCAGGCCTTCCCGTGCTTCGGGTCTGCGCACGATCGCTGATGAGCTGGATGCGAAAAATCTGGCGTGGCGATACTACGCCCCGCACGTCAGCGATGGTGACGCCTGGCTCACGTTGCGCGCGCAGCTTCGGAAGGCTCATCGCCGCATCCCTCGAGGCTTCAACGTCGGACAGCTGTGGTCGTCGTTCGACGCCATCCCCGGCGTGCGCTTCGGCCCCGATTGGGAGAACGTCGTGTCGCCGAGCGCTCGCGTGCTGGACGATATCCGACACGGCGACCTTGGAGCCGTCACGTGGATCATCCCGGACTGGCAGAATTCCGACCATCCGCTCTCACGCACGACCAACGGCCCGTCCTGGATCACGTCGATCGTTAACGAGGTCGGCCGAAGCCGGTTCTGGCGCGACACCGCGATCGTCGTCGTCTGGGATGACTCCGGCGGGTGGTACGATCACGTGCCGCCGCCTCGCGTCGACTTCAACGGTCTCGGCGTCCGCGTTCCGCTGCTGGTGATATCGCCGTATGCGAAGCGCGGCCACGTTTCACATCGGCGCTACGAGTTCGGGAGCATCTTACGCTTGGCCGAAGGCGCGTTCGGCTTGGAGCCGCTCGCGGCGAGCGACAACCGCGCCGCGGATCTGACCGATTGTTTCGACTTCACGCAGGGGCCGCGTTCGTTCACACCGCTCGTATCGCCGCGAAACTCCCGTTTTTTCCTCAGTCAGCGCCCTTCGCACATTTCCCCAGACGACGATTGATTTCAGCCGACTTCGCTTTATTCGTGCGCCAGACGTTGCGCTCGATTCCTTCGGGCGGCGGCAACGAGGTGATCTCGGCAGAATCCTCCGTCGAACGCCGGATTTTACCGTGCCCCGAATGACGCGCCGCGGGGTGCCGCGAAGCCGCAGGCATGACGACGACCGCGCTGCCGGCTTCGGCTCTCCTCGAGCGACTCCAGGCGTTCATGGACGCTGAGGTCTACCCGAACGAGCACGTCTACGAGGAACAGCTGCGCAGCGGCCCGACGCCGTGGGCGCAGCCGCCCGTCATGGACGTGCTGCAGAGCAAAGCGCGAGCGGCGGGCTTGTGGAACCTCTTCCTGCCCGAGCCGGAGTGGGGCGCCGGGCTCACCAACCGCGAGTACGCACCGATGTGCGAGATCATGGGCCGCTCGCACATCGCGCCGGAAGTCTTCAACTGCAGCGCGCCCGACACGGGCAACATGGAGGTGTTCGCGCGATACGGGAGCGATGCGCACAAGGAGCGCTGGCTGCGCCGGCTCCTGAATGCCGAGATTCGGTCCGGCTTCTCGATGACGGAGCCGGACGTCGCGTCGTCCGACGCCACGAACATTCGCGCGGAGATCGTGCGCGACGGCGACGAATACGTCATCAACGGCCGCAAGTGGTGGACGTCGGGCGCCGGCCACCCGCGATGCAAGGTGCTGATCTTCCTCGGCCGTTCGGATCCGAGTGCGGCCTCGCACCGGCAGCACACGATGGCCGTGGTGCCGATCGATACGCCGGGCGTCACGGTCGTGCGCACGCTGTCGGTCTTCGGCTACGACCACGCGCCCCACGGGCACGCGGAGATCACGTTCGAGAACGCGCGCATCCCCGCGGAGGACGTGCTGGTCGGGGAAGGCCGCGGCTTCGAGATCGCGCAGGGGCGGCTCGGCCCGGGCCGCATCCACCACTGCATGCGCGCGATCGGGCTCGCGGAGCACGCGCTCGACGCGATGGTGAAGCGCGTGAAGGCGCGCACCGCGTTCGGCAAGACGCTCGCGGAGCAGGGCGTCATCATGCAGTGGATCGCGGAGTCGCGCATCGAGATCGACGCGAACCGGCTGCTCGTCTACGACGCCGCCGAGAAGCTCGACCGTTACGGCAACAAGGTCGCGCGCAACGAGCTCTCGATGGTCAAGGTGTCCGCGGCGCAGATGGCGTGTCGCGTCACCGACCGTGCGATCCAGGCGTTCGGCGCGCGCGGCGTCAGCGGCGACGAGGAACTCGCCGCGATGTATGCGCACGCGCGCACGCTTCGTCTCGTCGACGGCCCGGATGAAGTGCACCTGCGCTCGATCGCGAAATACGAGCTGCAGAAGGGAGAGCGGTGATCCGGCAGGATCCGCTCGACGAGCTCGGCCTTTCGCTGCGCGGAGGCGCCGCCGAGCTGTACGTGGTGCGACACGCCGACGCGGTACCCGAATCCGGCGACGCGTTCGCGATCTACGACGACTACGAGGCGCACCCTCTGAGCGCGCGCGGCCGCGCGCAAGCCGAAGCGGTCGGCGAGCGCTTCGCCGACATCGCGATCGCCGCGGTGTACGCGAGCGACATCCGGCGCGCGCGCGAGACCGCGGAAGCGATCGCGGCGGTCGCCGGCGTGCACGTGCGCGAAGAGCGCGAGCTCCGCGAGATCGAGATCGGTCCGGTCGACGCGTCGATGCCGCTGGCGAGCCGTCTTGCGTGGCTCGCGACGGTCGCGATGCGTGACGGCTCGTGGAGCGGGATCGCGGGCACCGAGCCGTCGGAGCGCGTGCGCGAGCGCATGCTGCGCACGGCGGAGGCGATCGCGGCGCGGCACGCGGGCGAGCGCGTCGCCGTCGTCTCGCACGCGGGCGCGATCAACGCGCTGCTCGCCGCGGTGCTCGCGAGCTCGCACGACTTCCTGTTTCCGCTCGCCAACGCGTCCGTGAGCGTGCTGCGCATCGCCGGCGCGCGCCGGCTGCTGATGAGCGCGAACGACACGAGCCATTTGAGCGCGATCCCGTCGCGCGCACGCGGATGACGCCGTCGCGCGAGCACGACCCCGAGACGATCGACGTTCGCGACGAGGAACGGCTCGATACGGCGCGGCTCGAGCCGTATCTGCGCGAGCGTCTCGAGGGCGCCGGCGGTCCGTTGAGCGTGCGGCAGTTCGGCGGCGGCCACGCGAACCTCACGTATTTGATCCGATTCGGCGAGCGCGAGTGGGTGCTGCGGCGCCCGCCGTTCGGGCCCGTCGCGCGCGGTGCGCACGACATGCGGCGCGAGCATCGCGTGCTCTCGACCCTCTACGCCGGCTACCCGCTCGCACCGCGCAGCTACCTGTTGTGCACCGACCATGACGTGATCGGTGCCGACTTCTTCGTGATGGAACGCCGGCACGGCATCGGGCTGCGGCGCACGATCCCGCAGCCGTGGGCCGGCCGGCCCGATGTGCTGCGCGGGATCGGCGAGGCGCTGATCGACGATCTCGCGGCGCTGCACGCCGTCGATCCCGCGCGCGTCGGGCTCGGCGATCTCGGCAAGCCGGAGGGCTACGTCGAACGCCAGCTGCTGGGCTGGATCGAACGCTGGCACGGCGCCCTCACGGCCGACGTCGGCGCGGCGGAGCCGTTCACGGGCTGGCTGCGGCAAACGCGCCCGCGCGAGAGCCGCACGACGCTCGTGCACAACGACTACAAGCTCGACAACACGCTGCGCGACGCGGCCGACCCGCGCCGTACGGTCGCCGTGCTCGACTGGGACATGTGCACGCGCGGCGACCCAATGATGGACCTCGGCTATCTGCTCGGCCTCTGGGCGCAGAAAGGCGACCCCGACCTGCACGCGCACGGACGGATGCCGACGTGGCACGACGGATTCCCGACGCGCCGCGAAGCCGCGGAACGCTACGCGCGCACGAGCGGCGCCGACATCGGCAACCTGCACTGGTACGTCGTCTTCAGCGTGTTCCGTTACGCGGTGATCCTGCAGCAGATCTACATCCGCTACGTGCGCGGCCAGACGCACGACGAACGCTTCAAAGACTTCGGCGCCGCGGTCAACGACCTCACGCAGCGCGGTCTCGAGCTGATCGAAGCAGGCGATCTCTGACGCCCTTCGACAAGCTCAGGATGACACAAATGCGATGAGACGCGACGAAGGCACCGTGCGCGTCCACGGTGCCCCCGGTTGCAGCGGCCGGGGTGGAACCCGATGTATTTCCCGGTCGCCGGTGTTCATGGTGCCCCACGCGTCACCGGCGCGACATACCGAAAATCAGGTAGGCGGCGCGCCGCCTGCCGCGCCGGTCAGAGCCCGCCGACTCCCTGCGGCGCCCCGAGCCCGGTGATCGGCTGATAACCCGTCCCGCCAACGGCGCGGAACGACGAGGGGTGCTCGTACGAGAACCGCGGTCCGGCGGGCCGCCCGGAGAGGGCGTACGCCGCGGCCACCAGCGGCGCGCCGACGCTGGTGCCGCCCGCTACATACCAGCCGCCCGCCTGCGCGTCGAACGTCGCGACGCCCGTCTGCGGGTCCGCAACGGCCGAGACGTCGACGGCCGAGCGTGCGCCGCTGCACGGCGTCCCGGACTGCCACGTGGGGCGACGGATGTACGCGCTGCATCCGTGGCCCGTATACTGCCACGGGCTCTCGCTCCAGCCGCCGTTCGCAGCCGCCAGCGACGTCCCGCCGACCGACGTCACGGACGCCGCAGCGGCGGGATAGCTCGGATAGCCGCGGTCCCCGGAGCTCGCCGTGATCGCGATGCCGGGGTGGCGGTAGTGCACGTCCTCCGACCGCTCGGACGGCCACTCGACGGCGTAGTAGCTGTTGCTGATCGCGGCCGGGCCCTGTGCCGCCGCGGTGTCGACCGCGGCGCCGAGATCGTCGAGCGACGCCGAGCTCGCTTCCACGAGCAGGATCGAGCACGACGGGCAGCCGGCCGATACCATGTCGAGATCGAGCGCCGTCTCCTCGGACCAGGCTGCGTTCGGGGTGGGCAGCGCGCCGTCGCCGCGCTGGCCGGCCTTCCGGAAACAGCCGTTCGCGCTCGTGCACGGCGGTAGCCCGAACGCGGCGCGGTACACCGCGAGGTCGGATTCGGCGGTCGGATCGTCGTACGCATCGACGACCGCGACCAGTCCCCCGGCGCTCGAGGCCGGCAGTGCGTACGCGGCCTGGAGATCGCTAGGGTGCAGGCCGGCGATCAGCGATGCCGGCTGCGTCTGTGCGGGATTCGGCGCGATCTTGAGGTTGATCGCGATCGTGCACGCGGCGATGCCCCTCGCCGGCACGCCCGTGCACGCGAACGCCGCGCCCGGCAGCCCGCTCGGGTTTTCGCCGGGGAGCCCACTTGGGTTCTCGCCGGGAAGGCCGCTCGGATTCTCGCCGGGGAGGCCGCTCGGGTTTTCACCGGGCGACGCGTCCGACACGGAGCGCGCGGTTTGCGACGGCACGGCACCGCCCGGCGGCATCGCGGCGAGCAGGCCGGGGCCGGGGGACGAGCAGCCGGCAAGCGCGGTGACGGCGAGGACGGTCAGCAGTCGGGTCATGGGTTCCGTCTGACGGTATACCCCTCAGCCGGGGGATGCTCGGCGTCTGGGCAGCGAAAACGGCGTGATCGCCGTCACGAAGTTGCGGCGCGCACGCGTCACCGAACGGATCGCGCGCGCCGCGCGCTATCCCGTCACGCTGATCGTCGCTCCCGCGGGGTTCGGCAAGAGCGTCGCTCTGCGCGACTTCCTCGAGACGACGCGCCTCGAGGGCGTGCGGTACGACGTCGCGCGCGAAGACCGCACGCTGATCGCGTTCGCGCGCGGCTTGAGCGCGGCGCTCGAGCCCGTCGCGCCGACCGCGCTCGCCGCGTTTCCGGCGATGCAGCAGCGGCTCATGGGCTCCGACGATCCCGTGCGCGACTGCGCGGACTGGTTCAGCGAGCACTTGAAGCGCTCGGTCTGCACGATCGTCATCGACGATCTGCACCACGCGGCCGTCGATCGCGACGTCGTCGCGCTGCTCGTCGCGATCGTCGAGCGCGGCGGCGAGCGGCTGCGCTGGGTGCTCGCGGCGCGCTCCGATGTCGGGTTGCCCGTCGCGTCGTGGGTCGGCTACGGCCGCATGGATCTGCCGGTGGGCGAGAACGATCTGCGCTTCACGCTCGACGAAGCGCTCGCGGCGGCCGACGAGTCGCAGCTGCAGGCCGGCGCGGAGGAGATCGACGCGCTGCGCGAGCTCACGGGCGGCTGGCCGATCGCGCTGTCGATCGCGCTGCGCACGCGCACGCACGCGGCGGACCTGCGCGCCGCGACGAGCGGCACGCGCGAGATGGTGTACCGTTACCTCGCCGAGCAGGTGTTCGGCGCGCTCGACGCCGAGCAGCGGCGCTTCCTGCTGAGCACGAGCGTCCTTCCGTCGTTCGACGGAAGCATCGCCGAAGCGTTCGGCGCGACACTGGAGTTCCTCGCCGAGCTGCGCCGCCACGTCACGTTTCTCACGCCGGCGAGCGCGGACGAGCACCGGTACCACGATCTGTTCCGTGACTTCCTCGAGCACGAGCTGCGCGCCGCGGGCGCCGCGGCCTGGGCGCAGGCGCATGTCGACGCCGGTGCGCTGCTCGAAGCGCGGCCGGGCGGCGAAGCGCAGGCGCTGCGCATGTACGCCAAAGCCGGCGCGAGCGACGCCGTCGTGCGCACGATCGAACGCGCGGGCGTCGCCCTCCTGGAACGCGGCGAAGGCGAGACGGTGGCGGCGGCGATCGAATCGATCGACGAGTCGGAGCGTCACGAGAATCCGGCGGTGCTCGGGGTGCGCGCGATGCTCGACGCGAACCGCGGGCGCTTCGATGCGGCGGAACGCGGCTTCGTCGCCGCGCTGGAGCGGGTCCGCGACGCGGATCTGCGCATCGAGCTCGTCCATCGCTACGCGATCGAGCTCGTGCGCCACGATCGCGATAGCGTCGCGCTGCTCGAACCGTACGCCGCCGACGACGCGGTGCCGCTGGCGCGCCGCGTGCCGATCCTCGGAACGCTCGCGACCGCGTACGTCCGCGAGGGCCGGTACCAGGACGCGCTGGTCACCATGCATCGCGCCTTGGATCTCGCCGAGCGCGTCGGCGACGAGGTGCGCGCGCGGATCTACCAGCAGGCCGCGTACGTGTATCAGTACGAGGGCACGTACGAGCGCGCGCGCCGGTGCGCGCTCGATGCCATCGAGCTCGCGACGGCTCGCGGCCTCTACGAAGTCGCGGCGCGCGCGTACACCGTACTCGTTACCGTCGTGACCGACGAGGACGACGACCCCATCGCGACGTTGGCGCTGCTGGACAAGCTCGACGAATGCGCGCGGAAAGGTGCGAGCCGGCAGGCGCGCTCGTTCGGCCTCATCGCCGCGTACGCCGTCGAGACCGACCGCGGCGACGATGCGGCGCTCGAGCGGCTCGACGCGGAGCTGGACGACTCGGGCGCGCCGGCGCTGACGCGCGCCGAGTCGTTGCTGCCGGCGATGGCGGCGCGCGCGGCGTGGGAAGGCGACTTCCGCCGCGCTTACGACATGCTGGCCGGAACGGCGTCGCAGCAGCCCACCGCCGAGCGCCGCGCGCTGCGCGCGGCGGAGACGGCCCTGTACGCGTTTGCCGCGGGGCTGCACGCCGAAGGCGACGCGGCGCTGCACGGCGCGCTGGCCGCGCTGCCGGAGAACGCGCGCGCGACGCCGCGCCGCGTGCGCGCGGAGCTTACGCTCGCGCTGGCCGAGCTCGTGCGCGGGCGCTCGTCGAGCGCGCACCGGCGGCTCGCGGAGGCGGAGCGCCTCGCCGCACCGACGATGCGCCGCATGCGCGCGTTCGCGCACGCCGTCCGCGCCGTCGAACGCGTGCAGCTGCAGCAAGCCGACGCGGCCGCGATGACGGCAGCGCTCGAACGTCTGCGCGCGGAGCATTTCGGCGGCGTGGCGCGGCTCATTGCCGCGCTGCCCGTCGCACGCGCCGAGGATGCGGGCTACGCCCAGCTGACGCCGTCGGAGCGTGAGATCTTGCAGCTGCTCGCGAAGGGCGCGAGCACGAAGGACGTCGCCGCCAAGACCGGGCGCAGCCCGCAGACCGTCGACACGCACATCCGCTCGATCTGTCGCAAGCTGAACTGCAGCGGCCGGCGCGAAGCGATCGCGATCGCAACGGGCGCCGGCTGGATCGTCGTCTGACGCACGAGCATGCGCCGGCGACTCACGCGGGCGCGGTCGCCGCGCGCGCCTGAACGAGGCCGAGCGCGAGGGCGAGCGCGACGAGGCCCGCGACGATCGCATCGGCGGGCGGCACGCCGAACGCGCCGAACACGCCCGTGACGATCGGCGGCATCACGAAGCCCGCGAAGCTGTCGAGTCCGCCCATCACGCCGAGCACGGTTCCCCGGCGGTTGTCGGGCGATGCCTCCGATGCGAGCGCGGGGAATGCCGCGTTGTTCAGGCTCAGGCCGACGCCGAAGAAGAGCATCAGCACGAGCGCGAGCGCGAACGTGCGCGCGAACGGCACGAGCGCAAATGCGGCGAGGCAGAACGCAAACCCGGCATTCGTTGCGGCACGATTGCCGATCGCGTCCACTACGCGTCCGATGACGGCCAGCTGCAGCACGACCTGCAGCACGCCGAAACCCGCGAAGACATACGACATCTCGGCAACGTTCCAGCCGAGCTGCGCGTGCAGCACCAGCGCCATCGACGAAAACCAGCCGTACATCGCCAGCGTGTAGACCAGGCGCAACCAAAGCACCGGAGCGACGGCCCGATCGCCGAACGAGCGCACGATGTCGAGCGGGCTGAAGGGCGACGGTGCGTCGGCGGGCGCGCGCCCGCGTGATTCCGGCAGCAGCCAGATCGTGAGCGCGAGCGTCAGGAGCTGCAAGCCTGCGGCGACCGCGAACGGTACGCCGAAGCCGTAGCGCTGCGCGAGCCATCCGCCCGATGCGGGGCCGAACACGAACCCGGCGCTGAATGCGGCTCCGACGTATGCGAACGCCTCGCCGCGTCGCTTCGGCTCGACGAGATCGCCGACATACGCCTGCGTCACGCCGATGTTGCCGCCGGAGAAGCCTTCGAGCGCGCGCGAGAGCAGCACGAACGGGATCGAGGGCGCGAACGCGAGGAGGGTCCAGGCGACCGTCGCGCCGGCCTGCGAGACGATCAGTACCATCTTGCGGCCGATGCGATCGCTCAGGTTGCCCCAGATCGGCGCGGATACGAACTGGCAGAGCGAATACGTCGCGAACACCGCGCCGACCACGATGTCGGGCGCGCCGAACCGCTTCACGAAGAACGGCATCAGCGGGATCAGGATGCTGAACCCGAGGATGTCGATGAAGGTGATGCCGAGGATCGGAAGCAGGCGCAACAGCATCTGCCCGTCCGCGTTCGCCGCCAGACGCGACGAAGCCGGTGCGTCGGGACGCACCGGCTTCTGGTCGTGAACCGGGTCGGTTAGAACGCGGCGATGCCGTTCGGCGTGCCGTTTCCGGTCGGCGCGTCGTAGCCGACTTCGCCCTTGCAGAGGTATGCCGGCGAGCAGCGCCCGTTCGAGCCGCTCGTGACGTCGTACAGCGACGAGGTGTGGCTGTAGGAGTTCGACGCGTTGCTCACCGGCGTGCCGTTCAGCGCGTAGATCGCGGCGATCGCGGGCGACGCCACGCTCGTGCCGCCGAAGACGAGCCACCCGGACTCGCCGTAGCTGTCGTACACCGCGACGCCGGTGTTCGGGTTGGCGTCGTACGCGACGTCGCCGATCGTCCGCCGCGAGCAGCCCGTGTCCTTCTGCCACGACGGTTTCGCGATGTAGCGGCTGCAGCCGCTGCCGGTGCCGCTCCACACCGTTTCCGTCCAGCCGCGCGCGTTGCTCGCGGTGGAGAGCGACGTGCCGCCCACGGCGGTCAGCGTGTTGTACGCCGCGGGAACCGCCGCGCCGTAGCCCGAGTCGCCGTTCGATGCTGTGATCGCGACGTTCGGATGGTTGTAGTACGAAGCGTAGCTCGTCTCACCGGAGGACTCGCTGCCGCCGTAGCTGTTCGAGATCGCGAACGCACCGAGGCTCGCGGCGGTGTTCACGGACGTGCCGAGGTCCGCGAAGCTGGTCGAGCTCGCCTCGACGAGCAGGATGTGACAGTTCGGGCAGTTCGCCGACACCATGTCGACGTCGAGCGAAATCTCTTCCGCCCAGCCCGAGTTCGCGGCGGGATACGACGTGCCGCCGGTCTCGTTGACCTTCTTGAAGCACCCGTTCGCCGTCGTGCACGCGGAAAGCCCGAAGTGCGACCGGTACGTGCCGAGATCGGACTCGGCGTTCGGATCGTCGTACGCGTCGACGATCGCGACGGTGCGGCCGGCTCCGCCGCCGATGTACGGCCCCAGCCTATACGCGGACTGCAGTTGCGAAGGGCCGTAGCCGCTGACGCCCGTCGCTTGAATGGAACGTGCGCCTGCTGCGAGCGCGGCACGTCCCGCGTCCGTGAGAAGGTATGCGAAGCAGCGTGCCTCGCCGTCCGCCGCCGACGCGCACGACGCACGGAAATATCCGAGCGCGAGGGCGGTTTTGAAGTCGTCGGACGGCGAGCCCGACGTGTTCGTGTCCTGGATCTGCTGCGGGCCCGTGGGCAGCAAAGGCGGCGCCGTGGCGCCGCCGCCGCACGCGGTCAGGAGCGCAGCGATCGCCGCGCCGGCGAAGAGCTTGACGTGATTCAAAAGAAAAGACCTCGACACCCCAATATGAACTTGAGGTCGGGAAAGGGGGAGACGCAGCGACGTTTGTCTACGCCGACACGCCGAAACCTTCGCACACTTGAACAAGTGTGACCAAAGTCCGAAGGACGCTCCTAGCACCCAGCCTGGCGCTCTTCTACGTTTTTCTGTGGGCGTCCGCGTTCGTTCCGAGCAAGATCGGCGTCCTCGACTCGTCGCCGCTGTGGTTTCTCGCAGTGCGTTTCACCGTCTCCGGTGCGGTCGCGCTGGCGCTCGCCCGTCTGCTCGGCGCGAGGTTCCCGCGCACGCGTCCCGAGTGGATCGCCGTCGTCGCCGTCGGGTTGCTCGCGAACGCGATCTATCTCGGATGCACGTACGAGGCGTTGCGGCATCTGGCGTCCGGCGTCGGCGCGATCGTCGCGTCGACGAATCCGCTCGCGCTCGCGCTCGTCGCGCCGTGGCTGCTGCGCGAGCGCCTCACCGCGCTCAAGGGCGCCGGGCTCCTACTCGGCTTCGGCGGCGTCGTCGCGATCATGATCGAGCGGACCGGAAGCGGCAGCGCGGAGCCGCATGACGTCGCCCTCGCGTTCGCCGGCGTGCTCGCGGGCGTCGCCTCGACGATCGTGTTCAAGCGCTGGTGCGCCGAGCTCGACCTGCGCGCCGTCGTGCCGGTCCAGCTGATCGCGTCCGGTATCGCCGTGCTGCCCGGCGCCGTGCTGTTCGAGGGCGCGCCGCACGCGCATTGGACGTGGCAACTGATCCTCTCGTTCTGGTACGTCGTGATCGTGATGTCGTTCGGCGCGTCGGTGCTGTGGTTCTGGCTGCTCGCACGCGGCGAGGCCTCGCGCGTGAGCGCGTACTACTTTCTCACGCCGGTGTTCGGGCTCGCACTCGCCGCCGTGCTGCTGCACGAACCGGTCGGCGGGCGCGACGTGTTCGGTTTGGTCGCGATCGCGCTCGGCATCGCGCTGGTGCAGCGCACTTGAGCCGCGCGACCGGCAACCGGTGGCGCGTGCTCGCGCTGATGACGACCGCGCAGGCCGGCGCCTCGGTCGTGCAGCAGGCGCTCGGGTCGCTCTCGCCGATTCTCGTCGTGACGTTCGCGCTCTCGAAGGCACAGCTCGGCGTGATCTTCACCGCGCTCGTGTTCGGCTCGGCGATGTTCACGGCCGCGGCCGGCGTGCTGACCGACCGCTTCGGCGAGCGCCGCATGGTGCTGTACGCCGGCATCGCTATGGCGCTCGCCCTGCTCGCGGCGACCCTCGTGCCGCACTATTGGTGGATCGTGCTGTGCATGTTCGCGTTCGGCATGGGGTACGCGGTGTCGACGCCGGCGGGCGGCCGCGCGGTGCTCGCGTGGTTCGATCGCGACCGCGGCGTCGCGATGGGCATCCGTCAGACGGGTGTGCCGGTGGGCGGCGTCGTCGGCGCGCTGACGCTGCCGGTCGTCGCACACGCCTCCGGCTTGCGCGCCGCGTTCGCGTATGCGGCCGTCGTGACGCTCGTCACGACGCTGATCGCGGTGCTGCCGTATCGGGAGGCGGAGCGCGAACGCGGTCTGTCGAGCGCGTCGATCCTGCGCGGAATGCGCACGCTCGCGCGCGACCCGCGCCTGATCGGCGTGACGCTCACCTGCATGGTGCTCTCCGGCATCCAGCAGACGATGAACGCGTTCGTCACCGTGACCGCCGTCGTGCTGGTCGGCACGACGCCCGCGCTCGCCGCGCTCGCGTTCGCATGCGCGCAAGGCGCCGCGATCGCGGGACGCCTCGGATGGGGATTCTTCAGCGACCGCGTGCTGCACGGCGAGCGGCTCGTGCCCTTCGCGGCGATCTGCGTGCTCGCGGCGGGCGCGACGGCGACGCTGAGCCTGCTGCACGGCGGCGGCGTCGTGCCGCTGTTCGTCGCGGCCGCGATCCTGGGGTTCAGCGGCGCCGGCTGGAACGGCTTGATGGCCGCGGCGCTCGCCGAAGTCGGCGGCGTCGACCGCGCAGCGAGCGCGCTCGGCCTCGCGCTCACCGCGATCTTCTTGGCGGCGGCGGCGGCGCCGGCCACGTTCGGTGCGGTCGCCGACCATACGAGCCTGCGCGTCTCCTGGCAGATCGCATCGGCGCTCGCGCTGCTCGCGATCGCGCCCGTGCTGTGGCTGCGCGCGCATCTCTCGTCCGCCGCTCGCAGGTCGGCGGCGCGAGTGGGCTGAATCGGGGTCGGTCCATCCGCGCCCAGGTGGCGGAATTGGTAGACGCGCTAGTTTCAGGTATTAGTGACCGCGAGGTCGTGGGGGTTCGAGTCCCTTCCTGGGCACCAGAGATCGTCAGTCGTCGAGTCCGGGCCCGTCCACGAGACTGCGCTCGACGATCTCCTGGATGACGATGCGCGGGCGCGCCGCAGCGACCAGGTGGCGGTCGAACCGCACGGCCGGAAACGCCGGCGCATAGTTCGCGACCACCGTCCGATCGAAGTCTTCGGCGAGAAACGGCGTGAGCGCCGACGAAAACGAATCGCCGAAGATCACCGCATTCGGCAACCCGGCGTCGCCGGTCGTCAGCGCCCTGACGCGCGGCGAGATCGCGGTCGGAACCGGCACGGCCGGTGAGGCGGCAGCGTCGCGCGCGCGACGTGGAAAATAGTAGCGAACCACGCGGTCGCGCACGAACGGTGAAATCCCGGCCAGACGGAACAGGTCGCTCTCTCCCGTCTCCGTGACGTAGGGCTGCAGCGCGCGCGGGTCGATCCGGTCACGGACGCCGGAAGTCCGTAGCGCGTCAACGACCGCGCGGTATTCGACGTAGGCGGCGATGTCGGTCCAGTGCGTGTCGCCTTTCGAATACAGCATCCTCAGCGGATCCGCGCCCGCTGCGACCGCGTCGGCGCGCATCGCCGCGCGTTCGTCGACGACGCGAACGCCGCGCGCGCGAAACAACGGTACGAGGCGATCGGCCAACGTCGGCGCCGCGACGTGCATCCGCGGCGGCAGAAAGGCCGCGTACACTGTGCTCTTGTTCGGCGCGAGAACCAGAAGGTACGCGATGCCGCGCGCGTCGCACCACCGCGCCCGCCCCGCATAAGCGTCCGCGGTGCGCGCGAGCGTCGTTTCGCGCGCGTCGTAGTCGCCGGTGAGGTACCGTCGCTCGTCGACGGCATAGAACAGCCATCCGTCGCGGCCAACGATTACCAGCGGCGCGGACAGGTCGTGCAGCACGCGGTATTGCACGCCGTGATATGCGCCGATCAAACCGCTGCGCAGCGGAAATGCATCCGCGATCGTGCGTTCGGCGTCGCGCTCCCAGCCGCCGGTCGCGAGCGCGCCGCTCGTCGCCGCCGGGGCCACGAAGGGCTCGCGAAGCTCGGTGCGCTCGATGAAGGCGGCATCGAAGCCGGCGTGACCGGTGACCGCGAGCACCGCCGGCGCGAGCAGGAGCGCGACGAATAGCACGACGATCGCGATGTTGCCTGGAGAGCCGGAACCGGCATCCGGGAGCAACTTGCGCACTAGAACCGAAAGTAGATGAACGGATTGTACGTCCCGGCCGCGAGCTTCGCCGCGCACGCGACGAACACGAAGCCGAGCGCCGCTGGAACGGCGACCGTCGCGAGCGAGACGCGTCCCCACGATGCGGAATCGTGAAGCGCGCGTTCGACTCGCCTCGCCACGGCCGGGGTCGCGAGGATGCACCCGATCGCGAATGCCAGCAGCGTCTCGTGGCCGGCTGCGTCCCAGAAGGTAAGCACGGGCGCGGCGTTCTGCGCGACCAGCGCTCCGAGGAAGCCGAGCGCGTACTCGAACGAATCCGAGCGGAAGAACACCCAGGCGAACATCACGACGGCCAGCACGTACACCTGCCGCAGCACCGGCGTCGTCGTGACCCGCCGCAGCGCGCCGACGCGTTCGAGCACGAGGAACGTGCCGTGGATGAGCCCCCACACGACGAACGTCCACTTGGCTCCGTGCCACAGCCCGCAGAGGAAGAACACGATGACGAGGTTGGCGTAGACGCGCCACGGCGCGACGCGGTTGCCGCCGAGCGGAACGTACAGGTAGTCCCGGAACCAGCGCGAGAGCGAGATGTGCCAGCGCTGCCAAAACTCGCGGACGGAGCGCGAGACATACGGAAAGTCGAAATTCTCCAGGAAGCGGAAACCGAACATGCGCGCCATGCCGATCGCCATGTCGGAGTAGCCGGAAAAGTCAAAGTAGATCTGGAGCGTGTACGCGGCGAGGGCGAACCATGCCAGCGGAAGCGACAGCGCGGCGGGTGGCGTGTTGAAGACGTGGTCGACGCACGCGCCGAGCGTGTTTGCGATCAGGAGCTTCTTGCCGAGTCCGACGACGAAGCGCCGCGCGCCGTACGCGAAGCCCTCGATCGTGACCTCGCGGCGCGAGAGCTGCGCTGCGACGTCCTTATAGCGAACGATCGGCCCGGCGATCAGCTGCGGAAAGAAGACGAAGTACAGCAGCACCTCGAGCGGGTTTTTCCGGGCCTCGGACGTGCGGCGGTACACGTCGACGACGTACGAGATCGCGTGGAACGTGAAGAACGAGATGCCCAGCGGCAGATAGATCTGCGAGAGCGCGACGCTGCGGCCGATGTGACCGCCGGTGATGAAGGTGACGTTGTCGTTGAGAAAGCCGGCGTACTTGAACCAGACCAGGAGCGCGAGGTCGAACGTGACGGCTGCTGCGACGACGAGACGCCGCTTGCGCGTGTCGACGCCGCGCAGCCGCGAGAGCGCGAGCCCGAAGCCGTAGTTCGCCAGTGCCGAGACGAGGACGAGCGGCACGAACATCGCACCGCCCCACGCGTAAAACACGAGGCTGAGCGCGACGAGCACGGCATTCTTGAACGGCGCGCCCGGCGTGAGAAAGTACAGGGCGAGCGCGAGCGGCAGAAAGCCGAAGAGAAAGACCTCGCTGCTGAAGACCACAGCCCGCTACGCGGCGGTCGTCACGATTCCGGCAGCGACGAGACGAACGCGTGCACGACGCCCAGCTGCGCGCCCGCGCGCCACACCGCCCAGCGCTCGAGCTCGGCACGCGGTTCCGTCGGGCGGTACGTCACGCGTCCGGGTGCGATCGCGTTCACCGATGCCGGCACGATCGCGACGCCGAGGCCTGCGGCGACCATCCCGACGATCGTGTAGATCTCGTTCGCTTCCTGCACGATGCGCGGCGCGAAGCCGGCGTTGTGGCAGAGGCGCAGCGTCTCCTCGTAGAGCGCGGCGCCGCGGTCGGCGGGATACGTGATGAAGCCATCGTCGCGCAGATCCGCGAGCGGAACGGCGTCTTCGCCGGCGAGCCGGTGATCGGCCGGCAGCGCGACGAGCAGCGTCTCGGTCGCGACGCACTGGCCCGCGAGCCCGTGGTTCCACACCGGGCCGCGCACGATGCCGACGTCGATGTCGCCGTTCTCGACCGCCTCGAGCTGACGCCGCGAGCCCAGCTCGCGCAGGCGCACCTTCACGCCGGGATAGCGCGCGGTGAAGCGGCGGATCAGCGGCGGGACGATCCCGAGCGCGGCCGAGTCGATGAAGCCGAGGGTGAGCGTGCCCGCGACGCCGTCGGCGACGAGCCGCACGGTCTCGGCGGCGAGGTCCGCCTGCGCGAGCACGCTGCGGGCGTGCGGCAACAAGGCCTCCCCGGCGTCGGTCAGGTCGGTACCGCGGCTCGTCCGCTCGAACAGCGGCGTGCCCAGCGCGTCCTCGAGCTTGCGAATCTGCTCGGAGAGGGCCGGCTGCGAGACGTGCAGCTGCTCGGCCGCGCGACTGAAGTTGCGTTGCTGCGCGACCGCGATGAAAGAACGGAGGTCTCGAAGCTCCATCGGTGTTGCCTCTGCCTACGATAGGGACGCGCTATTTCCCATCACCCGCCCGCTCGCCGTATCATCAGAGGGCCTTCGCCGCCCTCGAGGGCGGTCGTCATCTCGAGCCGATGGTCGTCATCCCGCGCCGACGGTCGTCATCCCGCGCCGACGGCCGTCATCCCGCGCCGGCGGCCGTCATCCCGCGCCGGCGGTCGTCATCCTGAGCCTGTCGAAGGGGGAAGGGGCTTCGGACGGACCCGAAGTCTGCGGCTTCGCCCGCGCGGCGCTCCCGGAGAACTGTGTGCAAACGCTCGTGAACGTCACCCTGCCCGAGATGGGCGAGTCGGTCAGCGAAGGCTCGATCGTCGAGTGGCGCAAGAAGGTCGGTGATTGGGTCGACGAGGGCGAGCCGATCGTCGACGTGACGACCGACAAAGTCGACGTCGAGGTGCCGTCGACCGCGAGCGGCGTGATCACGGCGATCCACGGCGACGAAGGTGCGACGGTCAACGTCGGCAGCGTGCTCGCCGAGATCGACACGACGGCGCAAAAACCGACGGACACCGAGGTTACCCCGAGCTCGTCGAAGGACGGCCTGTCGGAGGACGAGCTGGTAACGCCGTCGAGCTACGGTGCGCGCGGCAGCGCGGACGCGCCGGCGGAACGGCACGCGAACGGCAAACGAGGCGGCACGCTCTCGCACCACGCGCGGCGTCTGGTGGAACGGCTGCACATCGACGCATCGCAGCTCAGCGGCACCGGGCCCGACGGGCTGGTGCTGCGCGAAGACGTCGAGGCGGCGATCGCGTCGGGCAACGTCGGCCCCAACGTCACCCTGAGCTCGTCGAAGGGCGCGCAGCACCCGCCCGTACCGCGCGATGCGAAGATCACCGACCTCAAAGGTTCCGTCGCGACGCTGGCGTCGTACATGGAGCAGTCCCTGACGATCCCCGTCGCGACGTCGTTCCGCACGCTGCACGTCGGCACGATGGAGCAGCGCCGCGCGGAGCTGAACAGCGCGCTCAAGCAGGCCGGGCGCAGCGAGAAGATCTCGTTCACGCACATCATCGCGTTCGCGCTTGCGCGCGCCGCGACGGAACAGCCGGCGATCACCGCGTCGTTCCGCCGTGCCGGCGGTAAGCCGCAGAAAATCGAAGGCGGCATTCACCTCGGACTCGCGGTCGACGCGCAGCGCAAGGACGGCTCGCGTTTTCTGGTCGTGCCGGTGCTGAAGAACGCGGCCTTGCTCGACTTCGCGGCGTTCCGTGACGCCTACGAAGACCTGGTCGCGAAGGCGCGCGACAACAAGCTGAGCGTCGAAGAGCAGACCGGCGCGACGTTCACGCTGACGAATCCGGGCGGCATCGGCACGGTGGCGTCCGTGCCGAGGCTGATGGCGGGACAAGGCGCGATCATCGCGACCGGCGCGATCGCGTACCCGCCCGGCTTCGCGCACGCGTCGCGCTCGACGCTGGAGCAGCTCGGCGTCGAGAAAGTCATGACGATGACCTCGACCTACGACCATCGCGTCATCCAGGGCGCGCAGTCGGGCGAGTTCCTGCGCCGCGTCGACGAGCTGCTCGGCGGCGCCGGCGACTTCTACGAGACGGTGTTCGCGCAGCTCGGCGTGAGCGCGGCGGTCCGCGGGGTCGCGACGAGCGCGAACGAAGCCGCGCCGACGCTGCACGCCGCGCACGACGCGGTGACGGCCGACATCGCCGGCATGCCCTCGGAAGAGATGCTGCGCGCGATCGCGGCCGGCATGGCGATCGTCTCGGCGTACCGGCGCCACGGCCACCTCGGCGCGACGCTGGACCCGCTCGGCAGCGAGCCGCCGAACGATCCGACGCTCGACCCGGCGACGTACGGCCTCACGCCGGCGATGATGCAAGCGATCCCGGCCTCCGTGCTCAACGTGAAGGTGCGCGGCCGCACGCTGGCCGACGTCTATCCGAAGCTGCGCGAGACGTACAGCTCCACGATCGCCTACGAGATCGAGCACATCTCGAACACGCGCCAGCGCGAGTGGCTGCGCGAGTACATCGAGACCGGCAAGCACAAGACGCCGCTCACCCCGCAGCGCCGCGTGCAGCTGCTCCAGCGCCTGACGAAGGTCGAGACGATGGAGCGTTACTTCCGCAAGCAGTTCATGTCGCAGAAGACCTTCTCGATCGAAGGCCTCGACGTGATGGTGCCCATGCTCGAGGAGACGATCTCGATGCTCGCCGAGGACGGCACGAGGACCGTCGTGCTCGGCATGTCGCATCGCGGTCGCCTCTCGACGATCGCGCACGTCGTAAACCGCCCGTACGAAGAGCTGCTCAAGGAGTTCGAGTCGGCGGCATTGCGCGAGGAGGTGCCGACGAGCGGCGACGACGACGCGACGGGCGACGTGAAATACCACCATGGCGCGCACGGTGAGTACGTGACGCCGGTCGGCACGAAGATCACGGTCGAGCTCGCCAGCAATCCGTCCCACCTCGAGGCGGTCGACGGCGTCGTCGAAGGGATGACGCGCTGCCTGCAGACCGATCACAGCGTGAACCCGCCCACGCTGAACCACGAGGTCGCTGCACCGATCCTCATCCACGGCGACGCCGCGTTCGCGGCGCAAGGCGTGGTGGCGGAAGTGCTCAACCTGCAAGGCCTCGCGGGCTATGCGACGGGCGGCACGATCCACATCATCTCGAACAATCAGGTCGGGTTCACGACGGACCCGAGCGACGCCCGCTCGACGCGCTACGCAAGCGATCTCGCGAAGGGGTACGATCTGCCGATCGTGCACGTCAACGCCGACGACGTCGACGCGTGCATTGCCGCCGTGCACCTCGCGATCGACTACCGCCGCAAGTTCGGCCGCGACGTCGTCGTCGACCTGATCGGCTACCGTCGCTTCGGACACAACGAGCAGGACGAACCCGCGTACACGCAGCCGCGCGTGGTCGAGCTCATCAAGAAGCACCCGACGGTGCGCGAGCTGTACGCCGCGCAGCTCGTCGCGCAGGGCGTGCTCACGAACGAGCAAATCAAGGAGATGCAGGACGCCGCGACCGCGCGCATCTCCGAGGCGCACAAGAGCGTGCGCAGCGGCGAGTTCAAGTCGAAGCTGATCAATCCGGCAGCGAGCGGCAACGTCAGCGAAGCGCCGCCCGACACGCGCGTCGCAAAGGCCAAGCTGCTGAAGTGGGCCGACGAGGTGGTCGGCGCGCCCGACGGGTTCGCGCCGAACCGCAAGCTGGTGCAGCAGTTCCAGCGCCGTGCGCAAGCGGTTCGCGAGAGCGGCGAGGTCGACTGGGGGCTCGCGGAAGCGCTCGCGTTCGCGAGCCTGCTCACCGAAGGCACGCCGATTCGCCTGACCGGCCAGGACACCGAGCGCGGCACGTTCTCGCATCGGCACGCCGTGCTGCACGACGCGCGCACGAACGCGAAGCACGTCCCGCTGCAACACCTCCCCGGCGCGACGGCATCGTTCGAGATCCACAACTCGCCCCTGAGCGAGTACGCGTGCCTCGGCTTCGAATACGGCTACGGCTTCGAGATCCCGAACGCGCTCGTGCTCTGGGAAGCGCAGTTCGGTGACTTCAACAACGGCGCGCAGATCATCATCGATCAGTTCATCGCCGCCGGCGCCGCGAAGTGGGGCCAGAACACACGCCTCACGCTGCTGCTGCCGCACGGCTACGAAGGCGCCGGTCCGGAGCATTCGAGCGCGCGGCTCGAGCGGTTCTTGCAGCTCAGCGCCGAGGGCAACATCCGCGTGGCGAACTGCTCGACTGCGGCGCAGTACTTCCACCTGCTGCGCGCGCAGGCGAAGGCGACGCAGGCATACCCGCTGGTCGTGATGACGCCGAAGAGCCTGCTGCGGAACCGCGCCGCGTACGGCACGATCGACGAGCTCGCGAACGGCACGTTCCGCGAGGTGATCGACGATCCGCGCTACGAGGGCAAGGACAAGAGCGCGGTGCAGCGCGTGTTGCTGTGCAGCGGCCACGTTTACTACGACCTGCTCGCGAGCCCGCTGTACGAGAAGGCCGGCAAGACGGCGATCGTGCGCGTCGAGCTGCTGAGCCCGCTGCCGCGGTTCGAGATCCTACGGACCATCGAGAGCTACGCGAACGCCAAGGGCGTCACGTGGGTCCAAGAAGAGCCGAAGAACATGGGTGCCCGTGCCCACGTCCGCCGGCGCCTCGTCGAGCATCTTCCGAACAACCTCGAGGACATCGAGTACGTCGGCCGCGCGTACCGCGCCAGCCCCTCAGAAGGCTACCCCGGCGCACACGCGGTGGAGCAAGAGCGAATCGTCAGTGAGGCGCTCGCGGGATCAGGGACTTGATCTTCGCAGACCTGCGGGCGGATCGCCCGTGCTGCGGATCATACATGTCCATCGGAAACAGATTCAATACCGGTCGTTGATGCGAATTGAGTATTGACGCGCGCCGTCACCGCGAAGCTGCTCCAGCCGATACCACGCCGCGATGTTATCATCGAGCGATGAAGCAAGGGGTTCGGTCCGCAACGCGGATATTGTCGCACCGTTGATTGCCTCTCGTGTCCATGTGGAGTATACTGATGATCCATATGGTACAGCACTCCGGCCTCGACGAGCTGGTGGACGTATTCGGCGGGCGATCCCGGCTCGGGCGGCGTGCCCTCCAGTCCTACTTGGACTTCGACCGGTTGATCCATGACGGACTGCCCGTCGCGGCCTTTCGCCACGTCCTCATCGCGCTCGAGCAACCGGAAAAGGCGCTCGTCGAAGGCATCGGGATTTCTCGCACGACCCTCGGGCGGCGCAAGCAAACCGGTCGCCTAGGGCTCGTGGACTCCGAGCGCGCCATTCGACTTGGGTCGATCACCGCACTCGGAAAAACGGCGCTCGGCTCGTCGCGCGCCACCGGCCGTTGGCTCTTGAAGCCGAATGCCGCACTCGGCGGCGCGGTCCCAATCTCGCTGCTTCAGACCGACGTCGGCGCGCGGCAAGTCGAAGCGGTGTTGGGTCGAGCGCTTCTGGGCGGCTTCAGTTAGTGCAGGTCTTTCGAGTCGGCTATCGGCGCTATGCGAAGAACCCTCTCAGCGGAGAGGGTTCGTTCTTGTACGGCGGCCGGTGGTCGAGCGCCGGAACGCGTATGGCATATACGTCGACGACGCTGACGCTCGCGATGGCGGAATTTCTCGCGCACGTCAATATCGATGATCTGGATCCGGACGATCCGCCCGCGTTGGTCTATGTCGAGGCATCCATACCCGGTCACGCCGTCCGCACGATCGCCCAGCTGCGGCTGCCTCGAAACTGGTCGGCAGTGCCCGCGCCGGCCGGTGACGCCGCGCTCGGCGACGCGTGGGTTTCGTCCGGGACTTCAGTGGCGATCGTCGTCCCGTCGGTACACGTGCCGATCGAAACGCCGGAACGCAACGTGCTCATCAACCCGTTGCACCGCGATTTTCGGAGCGTCACGACGGCTGTGCGGCGATTCTCGTACGATGAGCGACTGGTAGCCGCTCGCGTGCGAGCGTCGACGGCCCGGTCGCGAGAGACGCGGCGGGCCTGACCGAACGTAGGTCGCCGTACCTACTTCGTCGTGGACGGTCCGAACGGCTGCGCCTGGACGCGCGTGTTTTGAAACGACGCGATCTTCCACCCGTCCTCGCCGCGCGCGATGACCGCGGTGATCAGCGCCCGCATCTCTCCCGCCATCGGGCCGTGGGCGACGTCCATCCGCGCGCCGATCAACGCGACGCACGCCTGGTCTCCGAGCGGGCGCACCTTCGTGACGCTGAACGCGATGACCGTGCCGCGATAGATCCCCTCGAAGAGCGCCTGGTGCGCCTTTGCGATTGCATCGCGCCCGACGCCGTGCGTCGCGAAGATGTTCACGAAGTCGGCGTCTTCCGTGAACTCGCGCGCGAACGCGGCGCCGTCGCCGGCGTTCCACGCATCGGTCAGGGCGGCGGCGATCGCGCGCGCAGCGTCGTCGCACGGTGTCCGGCTCATGCCGCCTATTTCCAATGCGATCGCCGCGTGCGCCTGCGCGCCGGGCGCCGGAAAGAACGTCGGCCCGGCGTCCCGAACCCGGACGAGGTGAAGATCGCCGTCTGGGGCGGAGGCTCCATATACGACGCGGCCCTTGCTGCGTGCCGCCGGCATGGTGTCGAGGTCGTCGACGACCCGGCCGAGAGCGACGTGCTGTTGCTCGCCAACTACACGCGGATGGTGAAGGCGGACGTCCGCGCGCTGCCGCGGTACGGCGCGCTGTGCTTTCACCCGAGTCCGCTGCCGCGGCATCGCGGACGCGACTCGGTCTACTGGACTGTGAAGATGGGCGACCCGACGTGCGGCGTCGCGTGGTTCTGGATCGATGACGGCGTCGACACCGGCGACATCGCGGCCCTCGTGGAGATCGCGCGACCCGATGTGCGTGCGCGCGATCTGTACGAGGACACGCTCGTCCCGCTCGGCGCGATGCTGCTCGACGCGATCCTCACGCAGTTCGACCGCGGTTTCGTTCCGCGCTACGAGCAGGACGAGTCGCGCGCGACGTACGAGCCGCCGCGTCCGAAGCCTGCGGCCGCGATCGCCGGCTGACCCTCCCGTAGGCGTATGGCGCGACCGATCGGCTCTGGCTGCCGATCGGGGTCCACTTCGGCTGGAACCTCGCCGAAGGCACGATCTTCGGCACGAGCGTCTCCGGCGGCACGAGCGCGCACACCGTGGTGCACGGAGAGCTGCACGGCCCGGCGGTGCTGAGCGGCGGCGCGTTCGGCCCCGAAGGCTCAATCGTCGCGGTCGCGATCTGTCTCGCCGCGTCGGCCGTCCTCGCAGTGCTCGTCGTGCGGCGCGAGCGCGCGTCGCGTCCGAACCCTCGCTTGCGCGCGCCCGCGCCGCCAGGACCGCTGCGAACCGTCGTCTGAATACCGCCGGACCGTGCGACACGGGGACGCGCGGCTCTCCGGAGGCACATGTCGACCCTGACGGATCCCGGCACCCACGCATCGACGAGGGTTGAGCACGCGCGCAACTGGCCCGCTGCGGGCCTCACCCGCGTGCCGTACTGGGTGTTCGACGCGCCGGACATCTTCGACGACGAGCAGCGGCGCGTCTTCGAGGGTCCCGTGTGGAACTACCTGTGCCTCGAAGCGGAGATTGCGAACGCGGGCGATTTCCGCACGACGTTCGCCGGGCGCATGCCCGTGATCGTCGTGCGCGACCGCGACGGCGCCGTCAACGCGTTCGAGAACCGGTGCGCGCATCGCGGCGCGCTGATCGCGCTCGAGAACCGCGGCAACGCGAAGACGTTCAGCTGCGTGTACCACGCGTGGAGCTACAACCTTCGAGGCGATCTCATCGGGGTCGCGTTCCAGAAGGGCGTGAAGGGCGAGGGTGGGATGCCGCCGTCGTTCTGCATGGGCGACCACCATCCGCGCAAGCTGCGTGTCGAGACGCTCAGCGGGCTCGTGTTCGGCGCGCTCTCGGCGGACGCACCGCCGCTGCGCGAGTACCTCGGTGACGAGATCGTCGCGCGCATCGAGCGCGTGTTCCGCGGCCGCACGCCGGTCGTGCTCGGACGCTTCACGCAGAGCCTGCCGAACAACTGGAAGCTCTATGTCGAGAACGTGAAGGACTCGTACCATGCGAGCATCCTGCACCTGTTCTTCACGACGTTCAAGCTCAACCGGCTCTCGATGAAGGGCGGCATCATCATCGATCCGAGCGGCGGGCATCACGTCAGCTTCTCGCAGATCGACCCGGCCGCTGCGAACGATGCGGAGTACTCCCGGCAGCAGCTGCGCTCGGAGGACGAGTCGTTCGGCCTCGCCGATCCCACGCTGCTCGACGGCTTCGACGAGTATCCCGACGGCGTGACCCTGCAGATTCTCTCGGTGTTCCCGGGCTTCGTGCTGCAGCAGATTCAGAACGCGATCGCCGTGCGGCAGGTGCTGCCGCGCGAGATCGCGCGCACCGACCTCAACTGGACGTACCTCGGTTTCGCCGACGACACGTCCGCGCAGCGGGCGATTCGCGCCAAGCAATCGAACCTCGTCGGACCGGCGGGCTACGTGTCGATGGAGGACGGCTGCGTCGGCGGTTTCGTGCAGCGTGGCATCGTAAGTGCGGGCGACGAGTGCGCCGTGCTCGAGATGGGCGGCTCGTCGGCGGAGTCGCAGGAGTCGCGCGCGACGGAAGCGTCGGTGCGCGGCTTCTGGAAAGCGTACCGCGCCGTCATGGGGCTGTGACGGGAACTCGCGCGTTCGCGGCGATCGGCGCGCTCAATGCGCGCTACGCGCGGTGCATCGACGACGGCTCGCTGAGCGGCTGGCCCGACTTCTTCACCGAGCGCTGTCTCTACAAGGTCACGACGGCGGAGAACTACGCCGAAGGCCTGGAGGCGGCGGTGATCTTCGCCGACTCGCGCGCGATGCTCGTCGACCGTGTCGCGGCGCTCGGCGAGGCGAACATCTACGAGCGCCACGCGTACCGCCACATCCTCGGCGCGCCGTTCATCGTCGCCGAGGACGGGGAAGACGTGCGCTGCGACACGTCGTTCGTGGTCGTGCGCATCATGCGCGACGGCACGACCGATCTCTTCGCGAGCGGCCGCTATATCGACGTCGTGCGCTTCGAGCCCGGCGAGCCGAAGCTCGCGCAGCGGATCGTCGTCTGCGACAGCTCGCGCATCGACACGCTGCTCGCGCTGCCGCTATGACGATGGGCTTACTTCCGGTCGCGCTGACGATCGGCGATCCGAACGGCGTCGGACCGGAGATCGCGGTGAAGGCCGCCGCCGCACTCGCGAGCTCGGCGCCCCCGATTCTCGTCGGCGACCGCCACGTCGTGCGCGCGTACGCCGAGCGCCACGGCAACGGGCTGCCCGTGCGCGAGCTGGACGACGGCGCGAGCGTGCAGGCCGGTGCGCTCAACCTGTACGGCGTGGACGCGCTGCCGCCCGGGGCGTTTCAACCGGGCTTCGTCTGCGCGGAAGGCGGCGCGGCGACCGTCGCGTACGTGCGCGGCGCGCTGCGGCTCGTCGGGCGCGATCGCGCCCGCGCGATCGTCGCGTGCCCGCACTCGGAGACCGCGGTCAATGCCTCCGGCATCGCGTTCAGCGGCTACCCGAGCCTGCTGGAACGCCTGCTGCACGTGCCGGCCGGCCGTATCTTCCTCATGCTCGTCGGCGGCGGGCTGCGCATCGTGCACGCGACGCTGCACGAGCGGCTGCGTGACGCGCTCGGCCGTCTGACGCCGGAGCTGGTCGAGTCCGCAGCGACCGCGGCCGTCGAGGCGCTCGCGACGATGGGCATCGCGGCGCCGCGCGTCGGCATCCTGGCCGTCAACCCGCACGGCGGCGAACGCGGGCTCTTCGGCGACGACGACGATCGCATCACGGCGCCGGCCGCGGCGCGACTGCGCGCCGCCGGGATCGCGGTCGAAGGTCCCGCCGGCGCGGACGCACTGCTCGCGCAGCGCGGCTGCGACGTGTACGTCGCGATGTACCACGATCAAGGCCACGTCCCCGTGAAGCTGCTCGCGCCGCGCGACGCCGCCGCGCTGTCGATCGGCGCCGGCGTGCTGTTCTCGAGCGTCGGGCACGGTGGCGCGTTCGACATCGCCGGCCGCGGCGTCGCCGATCCGGCGGCGACGCTGCGCGCGCTCGCCATCGTCTCTTCCGCAACCCACGAAAGGATGGTCTCCCGATGAAACGCTCGACCGCACTCAGCGCGCTGGCCGCCGGTGCCGCGTCGGCGGCACTGCCGCTGCGCGCGCGCGCAGCCGATGCGATTCGCTTCGCGACGATCCCGATCGATACGGGCGCTGAAGTTTTCTACGCCGACGCGGAGCACGAGTTCGCCAAGGCCGGCCTGGACGCGCACGTGCAGTCGATCCCGAACGGCAGCGCCATCACGTCGGCCGTCGTCGGCGGCTCCATCGACGTGGGCTTTTCGAACATCCTCTCGGTCGCGATCGCGCACGAGCGAGGCGTCCCGGTGACGCTGATCGCGCCGGCGGGGCTGTACGTCAGCCGCGCGCCGACGTCGGTGCTGATGGTCGCGAAGGACTCGCCGGTCCACGACGCGCGCGGCCTGAGCGGCAAGACGATCGCGGTGAACGGGCTCAAGAACATCACGCAGCTCGCGGTGCAGGCATGGGCGGACAAGAACGGCGGCGATTCGACGAAACTGAGCTTCATCGAGATGCCCTTCCCCGACATGCCGGGCGCGCTCGCGACCCATCGCGTCGACGCCGCGCTGATCGCGGAGCCCGACGTCACGGCGGCGAAAGCGAACGCGCGCGTGCTCGGCAAAGCATACGATGCGATCGCGCCCAACTTCCTGATCGCGGGCTGGTTCACGTCGGTGAAGTGGGCCGGCGAGCATCCCGACCTCGTGAAGAAGGTCGCGCACGTGATGCGCGAGTGCGCGGCGTGGGCGAACAAGAACGAACCGGCCACGGCCGAAATCCTCGCGCACGCGACGAAGATCGACCCCGCGACGCTCAAGATGATGGTGCGCAGCGTCTACGCCGAGCGGCTCGAGCCGGGCGCGATCCAGCCGCTGATCGATCTGGCCGCGCATTACGGACTGCTCAAGACGGCGTTTCCGGCGCAAGAGCTGATCGACAAGAACGCGCAGGGCTGAGCGGCCCGTGCGCTTCGCATCGTTCGCCCTCGACGGCACGCGCGGGTTCGGCGTGCTCGCGCCCGACGATCCCGGCTCGCTGGTCGACCTCACCGGCGCCGGAGTCGGGGCCGATCTCGAGGCGCTGGTCGCGCTCGGCGCGGACGGCGTTGCGCGCGTGCGCGCTCTCGTCGCGCGCGGTGACGGCATCCGAAGGGTGCTCGCGGACGTGCGGCTCACGGCGCCGTTTCCACGGCCGCGCTCGACGATCGTCTGCGTCGGCAAGAACTACCGCGAGCACGCCGCGGAGTTCCACGGCAGCGGTTTCGATGCGACCGCGGGCGCCTCGGCGGTGCCCGACGTGCCGATCATCTTCGTGAAGCACCCCTCGTCCGTGATCGGCCCGGGCGAGCCGATCGTTTCGGCGAACGATCCCACGAGCACCGTCGACTACGAGGGCGAGCTCGCCGTCGTGATCGGCGCGCCCGCACGCGGGGTCGACGCGGCGGATGCGATGCGCTACGTCTTCGGCTACACCGTGCTGAACGACGTCACGGCGCGCGAGCTGCAGCAGCGTCACAAGCAGTGGTACGTCGGGAAGAGCGTCGACACGTTCTGCCCGATGGGGCCGTACCTCGTGACCGCCGACCAGGTCCCCGATGTCCGCGCGCTGCGGCTGCGCACGTGGGTCAACGACGAGCTGCGCCAGGATGCCGTCCTCGCCGATCTCATCTTCGACATTCCGACGCTCATCGAGACCTTGTCGCGCACCACGACGCTGGTCCCGGGCGACGTCATCGCGACCGGCACGCCCGCCGGGGTCGGAATCGGCTTCCGGCCGCCGAAGTACCTTCGTCCCGGCGACCGCGTCCGCGTCGACATCGACGGCGTGGGCGAGCTCGCGAACCCCGTCGTTTGAGCCGGAGGGCCAGTTTCATGCAGCAAGCCGTCACCCGCCGCGTCGCGCTCCTCGCAGCAGCGGGTTGCGTGCTCGTCCCGCGCACGGCGTCGGCGCAGCACGTGACGTCGATCGCGTGCGCGGGACTCCCGGAAGATTCGGCGACGCCCGTGTTGCATGCGATTTCGAGCGGCGCGTTCAAGCGCGAGAACCTCGACGTGCGCATGGAAGCCCAGCGCAGCGGGCCCGCGGTCGCGAGCGGCATCGCCGGCGGCGCGTATCAGATCGGCAAGGTCAGCTTGAACCCGCTCATCGACGCGCACGCGCGCGGCGTGCCGCTCTTCATCGTCGCGCCCGGCGGGCTGTCGACGGCGGCGAACCCGATCGCGGCGCTGATGGTGCGCGCCGACTCACCGATCAAGTCGGCCAGGGACTTGAACGGCAAGACGATCGGCGCCGGCGCGCTCAACGACATCTTCACGCTCGCCACGCGCGCGTGGATGGAGAAGAACGGCGGCGATCCGTCGACGCTGAAGGTCACCGAGGTGCCGATCAGCGCGATGGCGGAGGCGATCGACCAGGGCCGCATCGCGGCGGGGGCCGCGAACGAGCCGATTCTCGGCGCCGCGCTCGCGACGGGCAAGGTGAAGGTTCTCGCGCACACGTTCGACGCGATCGCGCCGCGCTTCATGTTCACCGCGTGGTGCGCGACGCGCGCCTGGGCCGACGCGAATCGTGCGGCCGCCGAGGCCTTCGCGAAAGTCGTGCGCCAGTCGGCGGCGTTCGTGAACGCGCATCACGCGGAGACGGTCGACGATATCGCGAGCTTCACGAAGCTCGATCCGGCCGTCGTGCGCAAGATGCCGCGCACGGAAGCCGGCACGAGCGTGGACGTCACGCTGATTCAGCCGGTGATCGACGCTGCCGCGCGCTTCAAGGACATCCCCGCACGGTTCGACGCGAAAGACCTGATCTGGTCCTAGCGCTAGCGCTCGATCGTCACCAGGCCGACGCGGTTCACGCCGCTGCACGCGAGCGCGAGGTTTCCGTCGCGCGTCGGCATCATGTTCCGCACGACGCCCCCGCCTGACGGTATCACCCACGTCTGAAACGCGCGCGTCGCGGGTTCGAAGCGCACGAGCGTGTTCGGCCGGACGCCGGACTCGCTGTACCAGACGACGCCGTTGAGGAAGGCGATACCGTACGGCTGCGATCGCGGTCCGCCGGGCGACGCGAACTCCGTCGTCGCGCCGGTCTTCGTGTCGAACCTCCCGAGGTATCCGCGCGCATAGTCGGAGTACCAGATCACGTCGCCGGGCGCGATCGCGACGCGCCGCGGGCGGGCGCCCTCGTTCGGCAGCGCGTGCTCGGTGATCGCCATCGTCGCCGGATCGATGCTCGCGATCTTGTTGCTGCCGAACTCGGCGAACCACGGCGTCCCCTTCGAGTCGATCACCATGCCGTACGGGTTGGCGCGCGGCGTCGGCACGTCGACGAGCTTCACCTCGCTGGTGCGCGGGACGAGCCGCCCCACCATGTCGGCGCCTTGCACCGTGAACCACAGCGTGCCGTCGCGGTCGAAGATCGGCGTGTGCGGGTCGCGCGCTCTCGGCTCGAGCCGGTATTCCGAAAACTTGCCCGTGCGCGGATCGAGCTTGCCGATGTAGCCCTTGAAGTTCGCGGTGAACCAGACGTCTCCGCGCGCGTCCATCGCGAGACCGTGCGGCCCGGAGTCGGCAACCGTCGGATGAAACTCCTTGAACGTCCCCGTTGCCGGGTCGAGCCGGCCGAGCACGTTCGCCATCTGGCCGGTGTACCAGATCGAACCGTCCGGCGCCGCCATCGGGTCGTGCGGGCGCGAGCCGGCCGTCGGCACGATCCATTCGCGGATCGACACGCTCGCCGTGCCGGGCACGATGACGGCCTGCGGCGCCGCCTTCGGCGGAAAGTTCCGCGCGAGGTAGTCGACGATCGCCTCCGCGCGACCGGCCGGAATCTGCGCGCCCGCGTTGCGCATCATCGCGACGACGTTCCGCCAGCCGTCGCGGTCGTATCCGGCGCGCGTGACCTGCGCGAGCGAATGACACGCCGAGCACGTCGACGCGACCGTTTCTCTGCCCGGCCCCGGGGGCAGCGTGCTCTGAGCGTGCGCGGAGCCGAACGCCGCGCACGCCAGCACGATCGCCGTCACCGCCGGCATCGAACGTCTCGCCGTCATCGCAGACCTCCGTTCATGGGTTCGCGTCGGCGATCGTGTACAGCCACCACCGCGGCTGCGTGCGCCGCGTCTTTCGATCGAAGTACACGACCGCCGTGCGGCCGTCGTCGAGTACGAGCTCGAACCAGTGCTTGGCGAGGTACGTATCGCCGCGATCCGTGATCGTCGAGCGCCAGGTTCGCACGACGTCGCGCACCACGAGGCGGTCGTCGCGCCGGCCGAACTCGCGCGGCAGCGGCGGTTCGCCGCGGCTGAGCGCGCCGGTGTCGACGGTCTCGGCCGACGCGGAGAGCGGTTCCCCGACGAACCGTCGCGCGACTGCCGCGGCGGGCTCGTCCGCAGGGTTCATGGCGCGAGATTCCGCGTCACGCGTCCCGCCGCCTCGACCGCGAGGCGGCTAGGAAGGCTCCAGAGCCTCGGCGGCCGCCTCCCACGCGGCGAGTGCGTCGTCGGCTTCGGCTCGCACTCGCTGGATCTCGTGCTGGAGCTCGACGACGCGCGCCGGGTCGTCGTAGAGGGCGTGCGCGGCGAACTCGTCCTCGAGCTCCTTGCGCCGTGCGTCGAGTCGCGCGACGCGCGCCTCGGCGTCGGCGAGCGCGCGCTTCCGGCGGCCGACGTCGAGCTTCGCCTCGTGTGCGGCGCGGCGATCGGCGTTTGCCGGCGCGGATTTCGCAGCGGCCGCGGACCGCGTGCCCGCGGTGCCGTTCGCAATTGAGGCCGGGTTGGAGCGCTCGTGCTCGCCCCGCTCGTACGACTCGTAGCCGGCGTCGATCACGCGGGCGGTGCCGTCGCGGATCGCGACGACGCGCTCCGCGAGCCGCTTGAGCAGATACCGGTCGTGCGAGACGACGAAGAGCGCGCCGTCGTACTCCGCGAGCACGTCCTCGAGCGCCTCGCGGCTCGCGATGTCGAGATCGTTGGTCGGCTCGTCGAGGAACAGACAGTCGGCGTGCTGCGCCATCAGCCGTGCGAGCATGATGCGGCGCCGCTCGCCGCCGGAGAACGCTTCGACGCGTTTGTCGCCCGCGTCGCCGCCGAGGTTCAGGCGGCCGAGCAGACCGCGCGCTTCTTCGTCGGTCACGCCCATGCGCATCACCGCCTCCGCGGCGGTCGCGCCGGCCGGCAGATCATCGGTGGAGGTCTGCGCGTAGCTCGCCGTGCGTAGCCCGACGCCGTAACGCACGCTGCCGCGATCCGGCGTCAGCTCGCCGGAGAGGATGCGCAGGAACGTCGACTTGCCGGAGCCGTTCGGCCCGACGATCGCCACGCGCTCGCCGCGCGTGAACGTCGCGGTCACGCCGGCGAACAGGGTCCGCGCGTACGCCTTTGCGATGCCGGCGATCTCCACGGCCGGCCCGCCGGTCGCGCGCCGCGACGCGCGCAGCGCGACCGCGATGGTGCGCCGTTCCGCGCGCGGCGCCTCGACGGCGGCGACGCGCGCGAACGCTTTCTCGCGCGACCACACCGCGCTGTAGTTGTGCGAGCCGTGCGTGCGCAGCTCGTCGATCACCGCACGCTGGCGCTTGCGCTCGGTGAGCGCGGCTTCGTATGCGCGCCGCTGCTCCTCGCGGCGCGCCGCGCGCTGCTCGACGTACATCGAGTACGCGCGACCGGGCGAAACGGCATACGCGGTCAGCTCGCCGTGCTCGAGCTCCCAGATCGCCGTCGCGACGGTCTCCAGAAAATACCGGTCGTGCGAGACGATGACGAACGCGCGCGGGATCGCGCGCGACGAACGTCTCGAGACGCCGCACGGTATCGAGGTCGAGATGGTTCGTCGGCTCGTCGAGCACGAGCCAGTCCGGCTGCTCGAGCAGGGTGCGCGCGAGCAGCGCGCGCGTGCGCTGGCCGCCGGAGAGCTCGCGGAGCGGTCGGTCGAGATCGATTTCCGTGAACTCGAAGCGGTGCAGCGTCGCCCGCATCTCCCACTCGGCGGCGTTGCCGCGCGCCATTGCTTCATCGAACGCGGCGCGCAGCGTCGGGGCGCCGCTTTCCGCTGCGTCCTGCGCGAGATAACCGAGCCGGCGCTCGCGGGCACGCACGATCGTGCCGCCGTCGGGCTCGTCGACGCCGGCCAGGATGCGCACCAGCGACGACTTCCCGGCCCCGTTCGGCCCGACGAGCCCGATGCGGTCGCCCTCGCGCACGACGCCTGAGATCCCGCGCAGGAAGTCGTTCGCGCCGTAGTGCCGTTCGAGCGCGGAGAAGCGGACGAGCTCCATGGTTGCGGTCCTCTTCGCCGCCGCGCGGCATTCCGCTGGGAATCGTGTCGTGGCCCGAGGTCAGCGGGCGAGCCGCGTGCGCGCGCCGTACCTCGCCGCATGCTGCCTTTCGTCATGCTGGCGGCGCTGGCGCTCACGACCCCGGCGCCGCAAGCCGAACCGACGCCGTCGCCGCAGCGCGTGCTCGGTCTGATCCGCGCTCAGTTCCGCTCGCACCGGCCGCCGCCGCCGTACGAGACGTACACGCTGATCCGCTCGCAGAAGGCGACGAACGGCTATCCCGATTTGAGCGAAAGCTACACGAGGCACATCTGGGTGCGGAACCTCGACCGCGCCGCGCTCTCGCGGTTGGTGTTCCGCGATGAGGCGCGCGGCGATCTCACCTTCGACCGGCCCGCGTTCAACGAAGCGCGCGATCCCGGGCCGCCGACGGCCGACGTGTTCGAGCCCGCGCCCGCGCGTCCGCATCCGGTTTCCGAGGTGCCGACGCCGGAGCCGCGCTACACGCCGCTGCCCGTCATCGGCGGCGTGCGCACGATCATCGAGTCGGACTACCGCGTCGACTCGCTGGACGTGGAGGGCGACGAGGTGCACCTGCACATCTTCCCGATCCGCGACGTCGACCGCAATCGCTTGCGTGAAGTGTACGCCGACAAGAAGACGTACGAGCTCCACAAGCTCGTCGCGACCGACAAGCTGTTCGTCGCGGGCGGTCCCGTCTATCCCGTGACGTTCACGATCACGATGGGCATGGTCCAGGGCGTGCCGGTCGTGACCGACCTCCACGGCATCGTCGGCGGCGGCTACAACGACGACGGCAAAGAGGTCGACTTCAAGTTCAACGACATCACGTTCCCGAAGTCGCTCCCGGAGTGGTACTTCGACCCGCGCTCGTATGCGCAGCACCTCAAGGACGCACCGTCCTGAGCTCGTCCTCGCCGAGCTGATCCGCGAGCGCCGCCGCCGCGACGTTCGCTTCGAGGTGCGCGATCGACGACGTTCCCGGAATCGGCGCGATGACGGGCGACCGCCGCAGCAGGTACGCCAGCGCGATCTGATGCGCGGTCGCGCCGTGCGTCCGTGCGATGCGCTCGAACGCCGCCGCTTGGCGTGATCCCGCGCCGCCGAGCGGCGCCCACGGCAGATAGGCGATGCGCTCGCGCTCGCAGTACGCGAGCACGGCGCGCTCCTCGTCGTCGTCGGAGCCGTCCGCGGCGAGCCGGTTCTGCACCGAGACGATCGGCACGATGCGGCGAGCGCGTTCGATGAGGTCGACGTCGACGTTCGAGAGCCCGAGGTGCCGGATGACGCCGGCGCGCCGCAGCTCGGCCAGCGCGCCTACCGATTCCTCGAACGGTACCTTCGGATCCGGCGTGTGGTACTGCAGCACGTCGATGCGCTCGACGCGCAGGCGGCGCAGGCTGCCCTCGACGGCGGCGCGGAGATGCGCCGGCCGGCCGTCGGGCACCCACTGCCCGGGACCGGGCCGCTGCCACCCCGCCTTGGTCGCGATGACGAGCCCGGCCGGATACGGATACAGCGCTTCGGCGATCAGCTCTTCGTCGGCGTGCGGTCCGTAGGAGTCCGCGGTGTCGATCAGGTCGACGTGCAGCTCGACGGCGCGCCGCAGCACGGCGTGCGCCGCGGCGCGATCGTGCGGCGGTCCCCACACACCCGGGCCGACGAGGCGCATTGCACCGAACCCGAGCCGGCTGACGACGAGATCGCCGAGCGCGACGGTTCCTGCCGCGCCGGCATCGAGCGTTCGCGAAGCCACGAGGAACGGTGTACCCCGCGGTTGTCGTCCCCGAGCGGATGGTTGTCATCCCCGAGCGGATGGTTGTCATCCCCGAGCGGATGGTTGTGATCCTGAGCGGATGGTTGTCATCCTGAGCTTGTCGAAGGGCGAACCGCATGAGTCGCGACATCCGCATCGACGCCTCGGACGGCGGTTCGTTCGAAGCCTACCTCGCGCTGCCGCGCGACGCACGCGCGCCGGGGCTGCTGCTGCTGCCGCCGATCTTCGGCATCGAGCCGGTGATCCGCGAGATGGCCGACCGCTACGCGGCGCGCGGCTTCGTCGTGCTGGTGCCGAACCAGTTCTGGCGCGACGGCGAACCCGGCATCATGGCGCGCTCGGACGAGGGCCGCGCCGCCGCGCTCGCGCGCGCGAAGCGCGTCGACGTCGAGACGATCGTGCGCGACGTCGCGTCGGCGATCGGCGCGCTGCGCGCAATGCCCGAATGCAACGGCGAGGTCGCGGTGCTCGGCCTGTGCTTCGGCGGACGGTATGCGTACCTCGCTGCGGCGCGGCTCGACGTCGGCGCGGCCGCGGCGTATCACGGCACGCAGGTCGGCGCGTGCTTACCCGAGTTGCCGCGCGCGCCGATCGGGCTGCACTACGGCTCCGAGGATCCCGTCGCGCCGATGAGCGAGGTGCACGCGATCGAGGCGGCGCTGCGCGACGTCCCGCATGCCGGTGTGTACGTCTACGACGGCGTCTCGCACAACTTCTCGCTGCCGAACGACCCGCACTACGTCCCGGAGGTCGCGCGCCTCGCCGAAGAGCGCACGTTCGCGCTGTTCGATGCGCTCAAGGACGTCCTTCGACAAGCTCAGGATGACGCGACAACCCCAGGATGACGCGACAAGCTCAGGATGACGCGACAAGCTCAGGATGACGCGACAAGCTCAGGATGACGCGACAAGCTCAGGATGACGCGACGGACGGCGGGTCACCGTGACAGCGTTCGGATGACGTCGTCGACGCTCGGGACCGCTGCGACGATCGCGCGGTTCCGCGCGCTGACGAAACCCTTCGCCGTCGCGGTGTCGATCAGCGCGATCAGCGGGTCGAAGTAGCCGTCGACGTTCACGAGGATGCACGGCGCGTCGACGAGCCGCAGCTGCACCCACGTGACGATCTCGAAAAACTCCTCGAACGTACCGAACCCCCCGGGCAGCGCGACGAACGCGTCGGCGAGCTCGGCCATCATCGCCTTGCGCTCGTGCATCGACTCGACGACGCGCAGGTCGACGCCGGCGTGCGCGATCTCGCGGTCCTCGAGAAAGCGCGGGATGATCCCGATCACGTCGCCGCCGGCCGCGAGCGCGGCATCGGCGACGGCGCCCATCAGCCCGACCCGTCCGCCGCCGTACACGACGCCGATGCCCGCCGCGGCGAGCGCCGCGCCGAGCGCGCGCGCGGCCGCGGCGAAACGCGGATCGTCGCCGGCCGACGAGCCGCAGTACACGCAGACGCGCACCGTTCAGCCGACCGGCGTACCCTTGACGGCGACGCGGCTCGTCGCGAGCGTACGAAAGCCGTTCACGCCGAGCCGCACGAAATGCGGTTCCGTCATGTGCGCGTCGAGCGCCCGCTGATCGGTCCACGTCTCGTACAGAACGAACGTTCCGGCGGCGTCCGCGTCGCCGCGGCACACCTCGTAGCCGATGCAGCCCGGCTCGCGCAGCGACGCTTCGCGCAGCTCGCGCAGCATGCGCTCGACCTCGTCGGCCTTCTCCGGCGGGAACGTGTAGGTGACGGCGTTGATCAGCATCGCCCTTACGCGCTTACGCCAGGGCCGCGACCTTTCCGCCTGCTCGCGCCACCGCGTGCCGCACCATCTCGTCCTGCACCGCCGGGACGGCCCAGCGAGCCTGCGCGTCGGGCGCCAGCGTGTCGATCGGGTCGAAGTAGACGAACATCTCCCCGGGCCTCACGCTCGGCGCGGCGTAGACCGCGATCCCGTTCGCGCGGTCGTAGTACTCGAAGGAGTGCACGTCGCGCTTTCCGCCGCCGCCGGGCGCGTCGCAGACGAACGTCGGCGTGTTGAACCCCGCGGTCGCTCCGCGCACCGACTTCTCGAGGTCGATCGCCGTTTGCACGGGCGTGCGCAGCTCCTCGACGCCCTTCACGAGGTCGTGCACGTACACGTAGTACGGATGCACGTTGATCCACGAGAGCCGTTTGACGAGCAGGCTCATGCTGCGCTCGTCGTCGTTGACGCCGCGGATCAGCACCGCCTGGCTGCGCACCGTGATGCCGCGCTGGAAGAGCACGTCGGCCGCTCGCCGCGTGATCGCGGTGATCTCGCGGGCCGAGTTGAAGTGCGTGTGCACCACGACGTCCTTGCCGAGCGCGCGGCCCTTGTCGACGACGCCCGTCAGCGCGTCGACCCACGCGCGGTCCGTCAGGATCTTCATCGGCATGACGGCGAGGCCTTTGGTCGCGAAGCGCATGCGGCGGACGTGCGGGATCGCGAGCAGCGCTTCGCCGAGGAGCGTGACGTTCTTCGGCGCGAGCTGATACGCATCGCCGCCCGAGATCACGACGTCCTCGATCTCCGGGCGCGACGCGATGTAGTCGAACGCGGCCTTCCAATGCTCGGGCGTCTTCGCCAGCGCCGCCTTCTCGACGAGCTCGGTGTCGGGACCCACGGCGTACGAGCGCGTACAGAAACGGCAGTACACCGGGCACGTCTGCAGCGGCAGGAACAGCGCGCGGTCCGGGTAGCGGTGCGTGAGGCCCTGCACCGGCGCGTCGTCGCGCTCGTGCAGCGAGTCCAGCGTCAGCCGCGGGTGGTCCGGCAGCATGCGCGATGCGACCGGGATGAACTGGCGGCGAATCGGGTCGTCGTACGGGCGCGTCCAGTCGATGGTCGCGAGCACGTAGGGCGATACGCGGACCGCCATCGTCGAGCGCCGGAAACCTTCGCGCGCATCGTCGAGGAACGAGCGGTCTACCCTCTCGCCGATCGCCGCGAAGAGCTCCTCCGGCGTCTTGACCGAGTTGCGGCCCTGCCAGATGTGATCGAGGAACGTCGCTTCGTCGACGTCCGCGTATGCCGGTACCGTGCGCCAGAACTCGCCGTCGAGCAGCGTTCGGTGCTCGAGCAGCGCCGGGTCGGCCGGCGGTTTGACGTGGTTCTGCACTCGTTCTGAAGGGTCTCCCGACGGCCCGCGGCCGTACCTTTCGCCGGAATACTCCGCGACGAGCGGAGGGTTGCAGCGCGGCCGCCGCGGCCCGCCGGCATCGGCCGCTGCCGCGACCGAGCGCCCTTCCGGTTTTTCCGCGGACGCGACCGCGGGCGAGGCGCCGCGCGCGTGCGCCGGCGAACGCTCGGACCGTACGTACGAAAGCGAACCGACTTGAACGAGGGCGAGCGTTACCATGCTGCTCCAATGTCAGCGCGCTTTGTATCGGAAGCCGAAGCGTGCCGTTTTCTGGGACGGCGCGTGTCGGTGATGTGCTTCGGGGATGGGCACGTGACGACGGGTCGTCTTTCGCACGTGTCGACGACGAACGTCTTCGTGCTGTCCGACACCGACGGAGGGCCGCCGGGCGTTCGCGCGGTACGGTTGGCGGCGATTCAGCGGATCGAACCGGCCGATTTCGAGAGCGTCGCGTCGTGAAGTACCTGATCTTCTGCATGTGCGGCCACGATCTCGACCGTCACGCTTCGGGCGGATGCGCCGGGGACGGGCGTATGCCGTGCCGGTGCGCGCGCGATCAGGACGCTGCGCTCGATAGCGCGATCGAAGACGCGCGCAGCCATCCGTGGGGCACCGCCGGCTACGGGAACGAAGGCCGCGGGAGCGAGACCACGGCGAACGCCTAGCGCCGAGCGCGCGCAGTCGCGGCGCGAATCGCGGGTGGCTCGCCGCCCGCGCGTGAAGTTGGTCGCCGATGCGATTCGTGCCGCCGTGCGCTCCGTGCGCCGTGTTCGTGTTCGCGGCGGCGGCGTGCGGGTCGCATGCGCCGCCCGCGAGCGCGCCGGCACCGGTGGTGCGCTTTTCGATCGCGGCCGATCCCCACTCGCTGAACCCGCTGCTGGCGCGCCCCGACGCGAGCAGCGTCGAACAGCAGCTCGCACGGCTCGCGTTCGAGCCGTTCGTCGACGTCGACGAGCACGGGAACGCCGTCCCCGTCTTGATCGATCGCATTCCGACGGTCGCGAACGGCGGCCTCTCGCGCGACGCGCGAACGATCACCTACCGGCTGCGCGCCGGCGTGCGGTGGCAGGACGGCGCGCCCGTGACGGCGCGCGATGTGATCTGGACGCTGCGCGCGATCGCCGACCCGCGCAACGCCGTGCGCTCGCGGGCCGGATACGATCGCATCGCTCGCGCACGGGCGATCGATGCGCGCACCGTGCGCATCGTGCTGAAGCAGCCGTGGGCGCCGGCGATCGCGACGTTCTTCGCGAACGGCACCGCGCCGCAGTACGTGCTGCCCGCGCACGTGCTCGAGCACGAGCCGGATCTCGAGCGCGGGCCGTTCGCGTCGCATCCCGTCGGCGATGGCCCGTACCGCATCACCGCGTGGGTTCGCGGCGATCACCTCACGTACGCGGCGAACGCGGCGTACTGGCGCGGGGCGCCGCGCGTCGCGCGCATCGACGTGCGCGTCGTGCCGGATCCCGGCACGAACTACACGCTGCTCCGCAGCGGCGCGCTCGACTGGAACCTGCTCTCGCCGGTCCAGCGCGCCGCGCTCGGCGCGCCGGACGGTCTCGCGTTCCGAACGGTGCCGCTCGCGCTCGTCGCCGGCATCGCGATCAACACGACGCACCCGCCGCTCGACGACGTACGCGTGCGGCGCGCGATCGCGGCGTCGATCGACCGGCCGACGATCTCGCGCAAGATCACCTTCGCCCGGTATCCCGTCATCGACACCGCGCAGCCGATCGGCTCGTGGGCCCGCGACCCGTCGGTGCGCGAGCCCGCATACGACCCCGCGGCCGCCGACCGACTGTTCGACGCGTCCGGCTGGCGCCGCGGGCGCGACGGCGTGCGTGCGCGCGGCGGCATCCCGCTCGCGCTGACGTACGTGCAGTTCCCCGAGTCGCAGACGGGCGTGCGCGTCGCGACCGTCGTCGAGAATGAGCTCGAGGCGCGCGGCGTGCGCGTCACGATCAAGTCGCTCTCGAACGTGCAACTGTTCCTTCCGCGCGCCGAAGGCGGCACGCTGGCCGCGGGTGCTTTCGATCTCGCCTACGTCCCGTGGCCAATGGGTGCCGATCCCGACGACTCGTTCCTGTTCGCTTGCGACGGGCCCGCGAACTACGCGCGCTGGTGCGATCGCGCCGTCGACGCGCTCGAGCGCCGCGCGGTCGCCGCGCCGGGCGCCGCGGAACGGAAAGCGCTCTACGCGCAGATCGAGCGCCGCGTCGCGGACGCCGTCCCGATCGTGTTCCTGTTCGACCCGTCGTACTCGTACGCGTACCGCACGAGCCTGCGCGGGTTCTTTCCGAACGCCTTCGATCCGACGTGGGATGCGTACCGGTGGAGCGTGGTTCCCTGACGCGCGGTCAGCGCCCGATGTGGACGATCTCGAGCTTGTTGCCGTCGGGGTCTTCGAAGAAGCAGGCGTAGTACCCGGGGCCGTACGCTTCCTCGGGCATCTCGATGTTGCGCGCGCCGATCGCGGGCAGGATCGTCGCGATCGCGTCGACGGTCCCGCGCGAGGGTGCGTCGAACGCGACGCGCGCAGGCCCCGGCGTCATCGCGGGATCTTCGGTGATGCCGAACCACTCGCGTGGTTCGTCGTCTTCCGGTGCGTCGGGCGGCACGACCGACCACGTGGTGAACGTCTTTCCGACGTCTTTCACCGCACCGAGCACGCTGAGCAGGGCATCGTAGAACTCCGCCGCCTGCGCGCGGTCGCGGACGCGCACGTCGACGTGCGAAAGGAGCATCGTCACTTCGTGTCTCCCGTGCAGGTGACGGAGCGGTGCGCGAGCGAGCAGCGCGCGCGTTCGCTGCCGTCCGGGTTGCGCAGCGAGATCGCCCAGCCCGCCGGCGTGCGCGTGTAGAGGGCGAAGCCGTGGTGCGACGAGCCGAAGACGTCGCCCTCGACGTGCAGGTCGCCGACGGCGAAGGCGAGCAGCGCCGCGTAGTTCGGTTCGAGCTTCGTCCCGCCTTCGCCGTTGATGACGAGCGGCGGCAGCGTCGCGACATTCATCGCCGCGAAGAAGTGGATGTGCCCCGCGAGCACGGCGTCGAACGCCGCCAGCGCGCCGTCCATCGCGACGCGCTCGTCGGCGTTGGTGTACGGCGGCCGGTGCGTCACGAACCACGCCTCTTCGCCGGGCTTCAGCATCGACTTCACGGCGGCGAACTGGCGGCGGTAGGCCGGCTCGCGCGCGGCGTCGACGCCGTGGTCCTCGGCGATCGCGGAGTCGAAGCCGACCAGGCGCAGGTCGCCGAGGTCGACGGCGTACGGTGCGGTGTTCTCCGAGCACGCGCCGGCCGCGTGCGGATCGAGGTAGCGAAACCACCCCGCGCCGTTGCGGCCGCACTCTTCGTGGTTGCCTCGCATCAGCATCAGCGGGGCGGCGGCGAACATCGGCGCGGCCGGCGTCAGAAAGTCGGCGTACCACGCCGCGGCGTCGTCGCCGTGCGGGCTGTCGGCGCATCGCGCGAAGATCGGGCACGCGCGCTCGCGATAGAGGTAATCGCCGACGTGGACGATCAGGTCCGGATGCGCCGCCGCGATCGCAAGCGCGGTGAGCGGAAACGGCCACTCGTTCGGATCGTTGCACGCTTGCACTTGCGCCAAGCTGATGCGGCACCCGGTGTCGCCGAGCACCGCGATCGTGCGCGGCTCGTGCGCCGGCGCGGGCAGCTCGCGACCGCCGATGCGCACGCGCTTCGCGCCGGCTTCGACGGCAACGTCGCACACGACGTCCGCGAATCGCGAGCTGCGGTGCGCGCGCTCGCGCATCGGCAGCGGGCGGCCGTCGACGACGACGGCAGGGCACGCGCCCGAGACGACCGCCCGCGCGTGCGGCTTGCCGTCCGCCGCGTACTGCAGCCAAGCGGCGACGATCGTGGCGAGCATCGTGCCTGCGTTCGGCGCGCGGCGCGGAACCCTCTGGCACGCCGAGCGGCTACGTCCCCGGCAGCGGGCCGACGTGCATCACGTACTTGACGATGACGCGGTCGAGCGTCACGGTCGCCGCAGGCGTCCCATAGTCGACGTACAGCTCGTCGCCGTTCGCCCAGTGGCGGTGGAACGATGCGGCGACGTTCGTTCCCGGCAGCGCGAACCCGCCGTACCCGTTGATAGACCGCAGCGAGATGGAGACGTTCGTGTCGCGCCCGAGCGATTCACCCAGACCGATGCGCCGCAGGAACTGCGAGTCGACGCCGCCCGTCGCCGGCGAGCGTTCCCACGTGCCGTCGTACTCGAGCGAGAGCGACAACCGGCGCGCGAGCGGCCGCGACGTCGTGCTCGTGAACTGGTGCAGCTGCACGCCGCCGAACGGGCCCCACGAATAGCTCACGTCGATCGGGGCCGGCGTGCCGTCGCGATAGCCGAAGGCGGCGTTGAACAGGTTGAAGCGGTCGGTTTCGCCGTCGCGGTAGCATGGCGCACCGGTGAAGGCGCTTCGCCCGATCGACGGCCCGTTGCATCCCGGGCCGGCGACGATGTCGTAGCTGCGCAGCAGGCCGACCTGCGGGCCGAGGTTGTTGACGCTGAAGCCGTTCTTGAACGTCGCCGAGAAGAACGCGAACGTGTCGGCCTCGTGCACCGCGCCCGATTCGTCGAGCAGGCGGTCCGCATAGAACACGACGTTCCAGTTTTTCACGCGCGTTCCGTTGCCTTGCAGCAAGAGGTACGCGTTCGGCCCGTGCACGTCGGAGATCGCGGTGAAGCCGTCGAGCGGATCGTAGTGCGGCGAGATGTCGACGTACTGCAGCTGCGCCTCGTAGTTGGGCTTGTGCACGTCGACGTAGCCGTTGAGGCTGTGCGCGGCGCCCCCGAGCGCCGTGCCGTGCTCGAACGCGTCGTCGACGAGCCACACGACGCCGTTGCGCAGGCTGCGGCCTTTCGCGCCGACCTCCGCCGTCTCGTCGCTGCCCGCGAGGCTGTGATGTGCGAGCACGCCGTCGGTCCAGTACATGAACGTCGCGTCCGGCAGCGCGTGCTTGAAGCCGAACGCGACGTCGTCGAAGACGTCGCCGTCGACGGCACTCGCGCCGCGCGCGCTCAACAGCCCGAAGCTGTCGTTGCCGGCCGTGCCCTCGACCTTCGCGCCGTGGTCGAACGGCCCGATGCTCGGCGAGTAGAAGACGAGGTTCGGCGCCGTCACGAAGCCGCCGGCCGGGTTCGGATTCGGGTTGAGGAACGCCGCGCCTTGCGCGAAGAACGGCCGATACTCGGTGAGCGCGCGGCGAAACTCTTGCGGCGCGATCGTCTGCTGATCGATCTCGACGTTCGAGAAGTCGGGCGCGAGCGTCCCGACGAAGGTCACCGTGTCGGTGAGCGGCGCCGCGAAGTCGAGGCCGAGCGTGCGAGCCCGCTCCGCGGCGAACGACTGATCCGCCTGCTGGAACTGCGTGCGGTCGCGGCCGGCGCTGCCGAGGGCGTACACGTCGGCGCGCGGGGTGCGCGATGCGCCGCCGACCTTCTGCAGCGTGAACGGCCGCAGCGACGGCCAGAAGCGCACGTCGGCGTAGTTCGGCCATCCGTTCCCGATCAGGCCGTCGCTCATGACGCCGTCGTACGCCCAGGTCAGGTGCTCGCCGGTCGCCGCGAGCCCGCGCACGAAGTTGATCCGCCAGTGCTGCGCGCCGGCGTGCAGCCGCAGCGCGGCCAACGGGATCACCATCACGGCGTCCCAGCCGCTGCCGTCGATCGACGCGGCGGCGGCCCACGCCGGCGCGTAACGCGCGTTCTCGCTGGCCTGCTGGTAGCGCGTGCCGCGCGGGGTCGTCTCGAAGTAGTACACCTGCGCTCCACCGCCGCCCGGGTCGATGCCGATCCCGACGAAGTCGTCGATGCCGAAGCCGACGCCGTTCGTCGTCTGACCGGCGGTGATCGCGAAGCCGGGCTGCTCCGCGTGGAAAGCCACGTACACGGCGCGGTCGTCGTAGAGGAACGACACCGCGGTCGCGACGGGCGCGGCGCGGCGCGTCGTGAGGTCGACGAACGCGGACCCGGCGATGCGCCCCGTCTGCCATGCGGGGTCCGCCGCGGCGGGATCGAGCGGCAGCGGCGCGGGTGCGCGCGCCGCGGCGATCGCGTCGGCCGCCGTGACGGCGCCGGCGGGCGCCACGCAGCAGACCGGCACGGCGAGGGCGAAGAGGAACGCCGTGAATCGCATCGTCGACCCGATCGTGGCAGACGGCGCGCCGCCGAATCTTCAAGAATCGATCAAACGGTACACGATCGGCCCGTTGCAGCTCGACGCGGCGCGGCGGGTCGTCACCGCATGCGGCCGGCCGCTGCCGCTCGGGCCGCGCGCGGTCGCCACGCTCGCCCTGCTGGTCGAACGCGCGGGCGAGGTCGTGACGAAGGACGAGATCCTCGACCGCGTCTGGTTCGGCGAGGACGTCAGCGAGAGCAACGTCCCGCAGAGCGTGTACACGCTGCGCAAAGCGCTGCGCGAGCACGGCATCGATGGCGCGATCGTGACGGTGCCGCGTCGCGGGTACCGTTTCGTCGGACCGGTCGCGGCATGCGTCGCGGCGCTCCCCGCGCCGGCGCTCGATGCCGCCCCGGTGCGCCCGCCGGCGCGCGGTGCGGCGTCGCGGTTCTGCACGGCGCGCTGGCTCATCGCTGCGCTGACCCTTGTGATGGCGGTGCTCTCCACGGGGTCCGCCGGCCGGCCGACACCGTCCGGCGCGCCGCTCAGCCCGCGGGGCGCGGAACGTTACCGGCTCGCGCGCTACTACTGGAACCTGCGTACGCAGGTCGGCTTCTCGCGGAGCGCGCGTCTGTTTGCGGACGTCGTCCGGAGCGATCCGCGCAGCCCGCTCGGTTACGCCGGCGTCGCCGACGTCGAGCTGATGCGCGCGGACTATGCGCCCAAGCACGCCGGTCACGCGCAGTACTACCTGCGCGCGCGTGCGGCGATCCGGACGGCGCTCGCGCTCGATCCCGGATCGGCGCCGGCACGCGCATCGCTCGGGATACTGCTCGGAGGCGCGAACGGCGACATGCGGGCGGCCGAAGCCGAGCTCCGGAGGGCGATCGCGCTCGATCCGGGCTACGCATCCGCGCACCACTGGCTCGGCACGCTGCTGGTCGAGGAAGGCCGGCTGACGGAAGCCACGGGCGAGCTACGCACGGCGATCGCGCTTGATCCCGTCGCGACGGCGACCGGCGCTTGGCTCGCCGAGGCTTCGTACTACCGCGGGCAGTACGCGGATGCCATCGCGTACGAGCGTCGAGCGCTCGATCTCGATCCGCACCGCGGCGGCGCGCTGCGCACCCTCGGCCTCGCGTACGAGCTCGCGGGCGATCTGCCGCGCGCGATCGCAACGTTCCGGCGCATGCGCGCGGTGCCGAGCGAAGCGGTGAAGGCGCCGGCGCTGCTGTCCGAAGCGTTCGCACGGGCGGGCCGCCGTGCGGAAGCGCGTGCGGCGCTGCGCGTGGCGCGGCGCGCGCGTCCGAACGACTGCGACACCGCGTTCGCGATGCTCGCGCTCGGCGACCGCCGCGGTGGCCTCGCCGTGCTCGCGCGCGCGCGCTCGGACGAGCATTGCGAGGCGCTCCGCGACCCGCGCAGCGCTCCGTTCCGCACCGCGCTCGCGCGGTACGCGGCGCCGCGCTCGTCCTGAACGAGGGGCTTAGAGCGCTTTGACTCCCGCGACGACGCCGTCGATCGACTTCTTCGCGTCGCCGAACAGCATCACGGTCTTCGGATCGTCGAACAGCGGGTTGTCGATGCCGGCGAAGCCCGAGTTCATCGAGCGCTTCAGCACGACGACGTTCGCCGCTTTGTCGACGTTGAGGATCGGCATCCCGTAGATCGGGCTACTCTTGTCCTCGCGCGCGGCGGGATTCGTCACGTCGTTCGCGCCGACGACGAGCGCCACGTCGGTGCGCTCGAACTCCGGGTTGATGTCGTCCATATCGTGGAGCGAGGTGTACGGAACGTTCGCCTCCGCGAGCAGCACGTTCATGTGCCCCGGCATGCGCCCCGCGACGGGATGGATCGCGTACTTCACCTCGACGCCCTTCTTCTCGAGCTGATCCGCCAGCTCGCGGATCGAGTGCTGCGCCTGCGCGACGGCCATGCCGTAGCCCGGCACGACGATGACCTGGTTCGCGTACGCGAGCATCGCCGCGACGTCGTCGGCGCTCACGGACCGCACGTTGTGCTGCTTCGCGCCGCCGGCCGCCGTGCTCGTCTTCACGGCCCCGAACGCGCCGAAGAGCACGTTCGTGACGGAGCGGTTCATCGCTTTGCCCATCAGGACGGTGAGGAGCGTGCCCGATGCGCCGACGAGCGCGCCGCTGATGATCAGGACGTTGTTGCTGAGCACGAAGCCGGTGGACGCCGCGGCGACGCCGGTGAACGAGTTCAGCAGCGAGATCACGACCGGCATGTCGGCGCCGCCGATCGGGAGCACGAAGAGGATGCCGAGCACGAACGACGCGCCGAGCGCGATCCAGAAGTACTCGAGCGAGTTCGGCGCGTTCGCGACCACGAGCACCCAGCACGCGAGGATCGCGAGCGCCACCAGCGCGTTCACGATCTGCTGGCCGGGGTACGTGATCGGGCGTCCCGTCATCACCTCTTGCAGCTTGAGGAACGCGACGATCGACCCGGCGAACGAGATCGCGCCGATCACGGCGGAGAGCACCGAGGTGAACGAGACGTCGTACGTCGGCAGCGCGCCCGCGTTGTACACCTTGAGCAGCTCGCCCGCCGCGACGAGCGCCGCGGCGCCGCCGCCCGCCCCGTTGAAGATCGCGACCATCTGCGGCATCGCGGTCATCTTCACGCGCTGCGCCGAGACGATGCCGATCGCCGCACCGGCGACCAGCGCCGCACCGATCACGTACCAGTTCACGATGCCTTGGCTCAGCGTCGCGACGACGGCGATCAGCATGCCGACCGCGCTGATGCGGTTTCCGACGCGCGCCGTGCGGGGCGAGCTCAGGTAGCGCAGCCCGACGATGAAGCAGATCGCCGTGACGAGATACGCGACGTCGATCCAGCTGGCGGAGGCGGTGCCCGCGCTCACGGCGCACCGTCCGCGTTCGTCTTCACGGGCGGCGCCTTCGGCCGGAACATCTGGAGCATGCGCTCCGTCACCGTGTAGCCGCCGAAGACGTTCAACGAGGCGAGCAGCACGAGCAGGAAGCCGACGATCGCGTTGAACGGCGCGTCGGCCGCGCCCGCGACGAGGATCGCGCCGACGAGCACGATGCCGTGGATCGCGTTCGTCGCCGACATCAGCGGCGTGTGCAGCGTCGTGGGAACTTTCGAGATCACCTCGAGCCCGACGAACACCGCGAGAATGAACACGGTGAGCTCGATCAGCAGGTGCGCGCTCACGCGGCTCCTCCGGTGAGCGCGGCGCGCGTCGGCGCGTGCACGATCTCGCCGTCGCGCGTGATCGTCGTGCCGGCGACGATCTCGTCGGCGGGGTCGAGCGCGAGCGCGCCGTCCTTGATGATGTAGTCCAGCAGCGCCTGCACGTTGCGCGCGTAGAGGCGGCTCGCGTCGAACGCCAGCGACGAGGGCAGGTTCAGCAGGCCGACGATCGTCACGCCGTTCGCGCTGGTGACGACTTCGCCGGCGACGGTGCCGTCGACGTTGCCGCCGGTCTCCGCCGCGAGGTCGACGATGACGCTGCCCGCCGCCATCGCGGCGACGGCTTCGGCCGTGACCAGAACCGGCGCGCGTTTCCCGGGAATCGCGGCGGTCGTGATGACGACGTCGCTCGCGCCGATCGCCTTCACCATGCCGGCACGCTGCTTGGCGAGCGCTTCCGCGGAGAGCTCGCGCGCGTATCCGCCTTGCCCTTCACCGCTTTCGCCGACGTCGATCTCGAGAAACTTCGCGCCGAGCGAGCGCACCTGTTCCGCGACGACGGGCCGCGTGTCGTATGCCGTCACCACGGCGCCGAGACGGCGGCACGTCGCGATCGCCTGCAGGCCGGCGACGCCCGCGCCGACGATCAGCGCTTTGGCGGGCGAGATCGTGCCCGCGGCGGTGGTGAGCATCGGAAAGAACTTCGGCAGGTGATTCGCGGCGAGCAGCGCCGCCTTGTAGCCGCCGATGTTCGCTTGAGAACTGAGCGCGTCCATCGCCTGCGCTTTGGTCGTGCGCGGAATCGAGTCCATCGACATTGCGGTGAGGCCGCGCTCGGCGTAGCGCTCGACGGACCGCGGGTCGCCGAGCGGCGCGAGGAAGCCGACGAGCACGGTACCGCGCGGGATACCGTCGAGCTCGTCGTCGGACGGCTGGCCGACGCGCACGACGATCTGCGCGTCCGCATACGCGGCGCGCGCGTCGGGCGCGATCGATGCGCCCGCGGCCACGTACGCGTCGTCGAGGTAGCCCGCGCTCTTGCCGGCGTCGCGCTCGATCGCGACGGACTGGCCGGCCTTGACGAGCTTGCCGACGATCTCCGGAACGAGCGCGACGCGGCGTTCGCCGGGCGCGCGTTCCTTCGCAACCGCGATCTTCATCCGGCCGTTTAGCAGGTCCGGCCGGACGGTCCCTTCCGGCGCTTCGCGGTTCAGAAGCGCGCGACGAGGCGCACTTCGTTGAGCGGGGGCGCGTACGTGAGGATCCTGTCGGCGAGAAACTCGCGCTGCATGTCCTCCAGCGTGGCCTGATCGATGCGCAAGTCCGGCTTGAAGTCGTAGCGCGGCGCGGCCTTGATCACATCGAGCGGCTGCTTCGTGTACTTCGCGTACGCCCCGAGGTTCGCGGGCGCGAAGAAACCGGGGCCGGCGATCTCCGCGGCGGCGCGGCGGAACGCCGTCATCGCGGCCGCGGCGCCGTCACGATTGTGCAGCAGCGAGGGACCGAAGAAGATTCCCGAGCCGGCGATGCCCGGCGGCGGCGAGCCGACGATCGTGCCGAGCCGCTTCTGCGCGAACTCCTCGCTGAACGGAGCCGATGTGAACAACGCGTCGATCGCCTTGTGCTCGAGCGCGGTTTGCTGCTCGGGGTTCGGGATGTTCAGCGGCTCGATGTCGGTGAGCTTCAGCCCCGCCGCCCGCAGGATGCGCGCGACGTAATACGCCGACGCGGCGCCCGCGTTGCCGATCCACCCGATCTTCTTGCCGCGCAGCCCCGCGACGCGCAGTCCGCCGTCGTACAGATCTTGGCGGATCAGCAGCGCCGAGGGCCGGCCTTGCCGCGGCTGGTAGCCGGTCGACGCGACGAACCTCACCTCGAGGCCGCGGTTCACGGCGTTGTAGAACGCGGCCGACAGCGCGGCGGCGGCGACGTCGACCTGACCCTGCGCGACGAGGCTCATCGAATCGGCGCCCGCGACGATCGGGCTCAGCGTCGCATCGAAGCCCGCGTCGCGCAGATAGCCCTTCTCCGCGGCAACGAAGACCGGCGCGAAGAGCGTCGAGGGAACGTAGCCGATCGAGAGCGCTTTGCGCGCTTGCGCGAGCCCGATGCTCGGCGCGCACGCGGCGGCGCCCGCAGCTCCGGCTGCGCCGAGAAATCGGGCCCGTGTGCTCACGGCGAGATCGATACCGGGTTGCGCAGGATGCCGATCTTCTCGATCTCGACCTCCATCACGTCGCCGTCCTTGAGGAACTCGGGCGGCGTGCGCGCGAAGCCGACGCCGTCCGGCGTCCCCGTCGCGATGATGTCGCCGGGTTCCAGCGTCGTGCCCTGCGAGAGCTCGGCGACGATGCGCGCGACGGAGAAGATCATTACGGACGTGCTCGCGTGCTGCTTCGTCTCGCCGTTCACGCGTAGCGACACGTCGAGCCGCTGCGGGTCGCCGATCTCGTCGGCGGTGACGAGCCAGGGGCCGAGCGGACACGTGTCGTCGAGCGTCTTCCCCGCGAACCACTGCGTCGTCGCGCGCTGCTTGTCGCGCGCGCTCACGTCGTTCAGGCACGAGTATGCCCACACGACGTCGAGCGCGTTCGCCTCGGACACGTCCTTGCAGCGCGCGCCGATCACCGCCGCGAGCTCGGCTTCCCAATCGTACTTCTGCGATGCCTTGCCGCTGAGCTGCAGCGTCTTGCCCGGCCCGGCGATCGACGTCGGCGCCTTGGTGAAAAATGTCGGCACCGCGGGCAGCTCGAGCTCCTTGCCGAGCGCGCGCGCGCCCTCTTCGGCATGCGCGAGGTAGTTGCGGCCGACGCAAAAGACGTTCTTGCGCGGATACAGCGGCGCGTGCAGCGAGGCGGACTCGAGCGGTACCGGGTCGCCCGTGCGCTTCGCGGCGGCATCGCGCGCGGCGGGTTCGAGCGCGACCAGCGCGTCGAGCGACGCGACGCCGACGAGCGGCCGGACCGTGTCGCCGTCGAGGACGCCAGGCCGCGCATCGGGCGAAGCGGACGTGCTGAACTGGACGAAGCGCAAGAGAGAACCTCCGGGCGGTGCGCGAAAAAAGGGAACGGTATCACGAACCCTTCCCGACCGGCAGCAGACCACCCCGCCTTGCGGGAAAGGAAGCAGCATGATCGCGACGGACTCGCTCGAGCGCCTCTTCAGCGACGCGGCCGCCAACGACGTCACGCCGCTGTGGACGATCATGGACACCGTCGTGCCGCCGCTCCCCGAACCGAAAGCCGTGCCGCACGTGTGGCGCTACGCCGCGATCCGTCCGTTGCTCGCGCGAGCCGGTTCGCTCGTGTCCGCGAAGCTGGCGGAGCGCCGCGTGCTGCAACTGATCAATCCGGCGCTCGAGCCGCCGCACACGACGGACACGCTGAACGCGGGCTTGCAGTTGATCCTGCCCGGCGAGGTCGCGCGCGCACACCGGCACGTCGCGTTCGCGCTGCGCTTCATCATCGAAGGCGACGCCGCGTACACCGCGGTCGGCGGCGAGCGCGTGACGATGCGCCGCGGCGATCTGATCCTCACGCCGTCGTGGGAGTTTCACGATCACGGTCACGAGGGCGACGGCCCGATGGTGTGGCTCGACGGCCTCGATCTGCCGCTATACCAGTTCTTTCCGGCGAGCTTCGCGCAGCCGTACGCCGAGGAGCAGTTTCCGTCCGAGCCTGCGCCCGCCGACTCGCATTTGCGCTACGCGTGGGACGACATGCAGGCGCGGCTCGACGCGGAGTCGGGGCCGTACGCGTTCGCGGAGTACGTCCACCGCCAGAGCGGCGGCCCGATCTCTCGCGTCATCGGTGCCGCGGCCGAGCGCATCGCGCGCGGCAGTTCGTCGCCGACGTGCCGCGAAACGGCCGGCGTCATCTACCACGTGTATCGCGGCCGCGGAACGACGACGGTGGGCACCGCGCAGCTTGCGTGGGAGAAGGGCGACACGTTCTGCGTCCCGTCATGGATGCCGTACCGTCACGAAGCGTCGAAGGACACGTACCTCTTCCGCTACGACGACCGTCCGGTGCTCGAGGCCATCGGCGCATACCGGAGCGAAGCGTCGGCATCATGAACGGCGACCGGTCGCGCAGACGGCCGCCGGCTGAACCCGCAGCGTCAGTCTCCGACGAACGGCAATGACGCAGCGTGCTCGTTCATCGGTACGATGCGATCGCCGATGGCGCAGACAAATGCGACCGACTCGCGCTCCATGACCATGCCGATCCACGTGTTGTCCGCCGTCGGCGCGGCACCGAACGCGAGTACTCGCTGCGCGTCGTGGACCGCGTCTTCGTAACGGTAGGCATAATCTGCGAGCTGACCGATCCCGTACCGCATTCTGGAGACGGCGTCCGAAGGGCGGTTTAGGCTCTTCGCTTCAATGAGAAAGCGCTGTTCGCCGACATAGGCGAGGAGATCGACGTTATTGTTGTAGAGCGTCGTTCCGCCGCGGCGGAGGACCTGGCGTTGTACCGCCTGCAGAACGCGCTGGTGGTCTGCTCGAGCACGCTCCTGAAGTGCGGCAGCTTCATAGACGTTCAACTTGGTGTCACCGTGCGGTACATAGCCGGCGCCCGGTGGAATTGACGTAATGTTCCGGAATTCGTCCGTCGGAGCCGCAACGAACGGTAGAGGATACGGGCTTGCGGCGATCGATTCGGTGCTCGCAAGTTCGTTCAGCTCTCGTTGAGCTATGCCGCCTTCGCTAACGATTCGCCAGTAGGCCGTTTCGGAGATCGTTCGGACAGCGGACACGAAAGTTGGCTTTCGGTGATCTTCCGTTTCGTACGACGTGCCGTCAGGGGACTCGATCGGGACGAGACGACGAAATCGATCGCCGCTCAGTATCGGAACGAAGCGATGATCGGGCCTCGCGGGGTCGGGGAACCACTGGCCGAGGCGGCCGTAGCCGAAATAGTGCAGCGAGTCCGGCCGTCGTTCGCTCCCTCCCAACGGGCGATAGTAAATGAAGCGGTCGAACGCTTCGATTCGGCCGAAGTAGACGCGCGGATAGTGATACAGCGAAAATTCGGCGTCCTGATAACGCCTGTCCGACGCGAGATAATGCTGGCTCAGTACGACGGGCATTCAGCAGCCGCGGCAACGGAGCCGGGAAATCAGCGCGCTCGAGTCGATCGTTTTGATTTCGCTGCGCGTGCCGCCCTGTGAGCGCGAGCGGCATGCTTCGGGTGGATCGCCTTCGAGCCGTATCCGGTGACGTCGCGCACGAGACCCGGCACGTAGATGTGGACGTCCGCCGAGTCGACGGCGACTGCCTCGCCATCGCCCATCAACCGGATGTCACACATGCGCGGCTTCGGGACGGGCCGCAGCTCGGTGATTGCCGCGCGCGGCACGACGAGAGCGGTACCGCTGTCGAGAACCAAGCGAAGTTCATCGCGGGCGCGACTGTACGACACATCGACCGCCCACGGCCGCTCGCGTCGGGAAACGCGTCTCGGCATCGATCATCGCTTGCAGTTGTCGAGGAGATTGCTTACGCATGATACTTGTTCCAGGCGAACAGGCACTCGTGCACTCGTTCTTGGACGATCTCGACCACGCGAGCAATTTCTCGCCGGCCCGGGCGACGTCCCCTCGATCGCCCGTACCGGGCGCCGGAGAGCGAGATTTCGACCGTAAAGAGAGTTCCCCGCGCGCTCCACGTGCACGTGCGCCGGCGGGTGCTCGTCGCGGAGAAATACGATCACGCGAAAGCCTTCGCGCTCGAAAATGGTCGGCACGCATGGTCATCACGCTAGGACGTGGCCACGGCTAGGGGCGCTGGCAGGTTACCCGGGGCGGCGCGTGAGGTGCCAGAAGCCGCAGTAACGGCACTCGTACGAGAACAGCACGTCGCCCATGCCGTTCATCAGCGCGTGGGCGTGCGCGTCGTCCTCGTCCTTGTACTGCTGCTTCGAGGTGCACGAGCGCTCGACGTCCGCGTCGATGCGCGGATCGGGCTCGAGGCGCTGCTTGACGTACCACTCCATGAGCGCGTCGGCGCCCGCTTTCGGATCGGGCTTCGGCGGCCGAACGCGACGCGGCACGTCGCTCGCGCTTCCGCTAGTGGTGCGGCGCCGGCGTCGGCGAGTGCATCACTTGCGGCAGGTCCGGCATGCGCCGGATGTTCACGGACGGGACCACGCCCGGCGACGGTTTCGCCGCCGCGGCCGCGGCCTTCGCGCCGTTGCGCTTCGCGATCTCCATCATCTCGATGGCGGCGCCTTTCGCGTTCGGGTTGACGCCGCCCGCGCGCACGAGCGCGACGTCGCGCCGGACGCGCATCGACTTCGGATCGTAGTCGTACATCAGCCGGTACGTACCGACGACGACGTGTCCGTCCACGGTGCGGATGAACGCCTGCAGTGCGTTGCCGTAGGTGTGCGCGTCGAACGCTTGGTCGTGCGACGGCTTCACGCTGCGCACGCGGGTGACTTGGCCGAGCCGGTTGATCTCGACCGTATACTCGACGTGCAGCTGCCGGGTGGGCGCCAGCGCCTTCGGCTGCAGCTTCTGCACGTCGATGCGCTGCGGCGCGGGTGCCGGCGTTGCCGCCTGCGCGGGAGCGCCCCAGGCGAGGGCCGCACCGAGCGCGAGCGACGCGACCGCGGCGTGTCTCAATTGCGCGAGAGTGCGGCGAACGCCGCGCCGCACGACGCGCATGCGACCACTACCTGAAATGTCGCACCTCGGTCTCGGGCGTCGCTCGAGCGCTGGTCCTTGTCATCGCTTCCGCAGTAACGGCAGCGGATCGAGGTTGAGTTCCTCCCCGAGCGATCGTCGGCCACGAAGTCCTCTTCCCGGGCCGTCCGCGCCGCCCCTCGGCGCGGGACGGACCCCGAAAGCCGCCGAACGCACGGCCCGTGATGATCAGACGCATCGTGGTCGTCGCTGTCGCACTGATGGCCCTCGGCCTCGCGGCATGCAAGGAGAACGACAACGCGCCGAACGGCCAGGGGCTCTTCCATGGCCTGGGCGACGTGCGCCTGATCGAAGCGCACATCGTTCCGTCGGGCGATTCATCCGCGCAGACCGGCGGCGGTACGCTGCGGTACGTGATCGCGCGCGTGGAACTCACCAACGACCTCGGGTACGACCTCACGCCCGAGGTTTCGCACTTCTACCTGCTCGATCAGAACAACAACCGCTACTCGGGTCAGGACAGCGGCTCGTCGGTGTTCATGGGCGTGAGCAACTCCGCGCAGGTGCTCAAGAAGCTCGACAAGCGCGAGTACACGGTCGGTTTCCGTACGAACGATCCCAACGTGTCGGGGACGATCTTCTACGAGCGCTAAGGGGCTTCCGACGGTGTCGGAAGCCGTCGCGTTCGCGCTTCGCGCGACCCGCGCTCTGACGTTCGTCGCCGTCTCGATGTCCTTGTCCGGCATTCCGGCGTTCGCGGCGCGCCCTCTGCCCGATTCCGGCAAGTGGGATCGCACCTTCGCGCTGTACGCGCGCGACGTCGCGGTACCGTGGAAGCGGATCGCCGTGCGGCTCGACACGTACAGCGGGGCGCCCGTCGACTTCGCGGCGTACGAGGTCGACCCGGCCGACGTGCTCGTTGCCGGCACCGCGCGCTCCCGCGCGATCGACACGTCGCGGCGCACGCCCGTCGCGCGCTGGCGGTTCACGCCGCCGGCGGGCCTCCGCTACACGCCGAACGACGTCGACGTTCCGCTGCAGAACCGCCAAGGCTTCTTCGTGATCGAGGCGCGCCGCGGCGATGCGGTGCAGCAGGCGTGGCTCGACGTGACGCGCGTCGGGCTGCTCACGAAGGAGTCGCCGGGGGGTATCGTGCTGTACGGCGCGGACCTCGGCACGGGGCGCGCGCTCGCCGGGATGCGCGTCACGTACTTGGTGGGAACGTCGTTCCAGTACGCGAAGACCGATGCGCACGGTATCGTGCGCCGCGCCGGCGGCACGCGTCCGCGCTTCGCGATCGCCGAGTGGGGCCGCAGCAAGACGTTCGTGTCGTTTCTCGCGCAGCCGCCCGTGCCGGCGACGCTGATCGGCGTGCGCGCGGATCGTGCGAACGTGCGCGCCGGCGAGCACCTGCGCGCGATCGGGTTCGTGCGCCGCCGCGCCGGAACGGTATACCATCCCGCCAGCGGCGGGGTGCGCATCACCGTCATCACGCGCGGTCGCACGCTCGCGGCCGCCGACGCGCGGCTCGACGGCGCGGGCGCGTTCAGCGCCGAGCTCGCGCTGCCGTCCGATGCTCCCGCCGGTGACGCCGCGATCCTCGCGAGCGCGGCCGGCGCGAGCGGCGGCGCCGCAATCCATGTCGACGGCGTCGGCGACACCGTGCTCGCGGTCGGGGCCGCATGTGCGCCGGCATGTACGTCCGACGCGGCCGTGCCGGTGACCATCACCGCGCACACGCGCGCCGACGGCGCTCCTGCTGCGAACCGCGTCGTGCGCTTGCGCGTCATCCGCTCGCCGCACGTTCCCCCGCCCGGCACGACCGAAGGTGCCGGCGGCTGGGGCACCTCGCAGGTTCTCGACGTCGCGCTCCGCACCGACGCCGGCGGCGTCGCGCGCGACAGCATCCCCGCGCCGACGGACGGGCTGCCGTCGACGTACGGCATCGCCGCGACGGCCGGCGCTGCGACGGCGTCGACGCGCGTCGTCGCGTCGGGCGCGCGCGTCGCGCTCGCCGTCGAGCCCGAACGGACCGACATCGACATCGGCGAGCCCGCGTCGATCGCCGTGCGCGGATTCGACGTCGCCGACGGCAGGCCGACGAGCGGCTTGGCCGTGCGCGTGCGGCTCGTGCACGGGCCGACGGAACAGTCGGCGCAGGTCACGCTCGACGCCGACGGCCGCGCGCGCACCGTGTTCCGCGACGTCGTACCGGGCACGAACCTCGCGTACGCGCAGGCCGAGGTCGACGGCAAGGTCGCGATCGACGTCAACGCGGTCACGGTCGCGCCGCAGGCGCTGCTCGGCAGCCGCTCGCGGCGCAGCGTCGAGGCCGTGATCGCGACCGACAAGACGCGCTACCGCGCCGGTGACCGCGTGCACGTCGATGCGTCGCTCAGCGGTGCGGTCGGCGATGCGTTCGTCGATCTCGAAGGAGCGCGCGCGATGGGCGAGCAGACCGTGCCGGCGCCGGGCGGGCGCGCCGCCGCGACGTTCGCCGTGCCGGAAACGGTCGGCGACGCGGCGGTCGGCGTCGCGTTCGTGCGCGACGGCGCGCTCGAGTACGCGACGCGCCACCTCGACATCGACGGCCCGGGACATGCGCGCGCGACCGCGCTGACCGCCGACAAGAGCGCGTACGCGCCGGGCAGCGTCGCGCACGTCACGATCGCCGACGGCGACCCCTCGAGCGCGACGGTCGCGATTCGTCTCGCCGACGGCAGCGGGTCGGGCGGTGCGTCGTTCGACGACGCCGCCGCCGTGCTCGCCGGAACCGGAACGACGACGCAGAACCCGGCGTCGGCCGATCCGGCATGGCACGCGTCGGTGACGCCGACGCGGTCGACGGCGCTCGACCTCGCCGCGACCGGGCGCGGCGCGCCCGCCACGGAGACGCTCGGCGCGCCGTCGGAACGCGCGCTCCTGTGGCGAATCGACCGGGTCAGCAAGGACGCGTTCGACGTGACGCTGCCGGAGGCGCCGGGCCGCTACGTCGTCTCGGTGCTGAAGGTGTCGGACGATGGCGACGTCGGCGCGGCGACGCTCGCGCTCGAGGTGCGGTGATGTCGGTGCAGACCGAGATGCCGCTGGCGCTCGCGCCCGGCAGCGCGCGGTTGATGCTGCTCGATACCTACGGGCTCGTGTACCGCGCGTTCTTCGCGCTGCCCGAGCTCACCACGACGCGCGGCATGCGCATCGAGGCCGCGTACGGGTTCACGATGATGCTGAACAAGCTCATCGCCGACGAAAAGCCGACGCACGTGATCGCCGCATTCGACAAGGGGCTGCCGGCGGCGCGCGTCGCGCTGTATCCCGGCTACAAGGCGCAGCGCACCGAGACGCCCGACGAGCTGCGCGAGCAGTTCACGCTCGTGCGCCGCATCCTGGGCACGTTCGTCATCCCGATCGTCGAGATCGACGGCGAGGAGGCGGACGACGTGATCGCGACGCTCGCGCGCATCGCGGAGAGCGAGCAGCAGGACGCGCTCGTCGTCACCGGCGATCTCGACCTGCTGCAGATCGTGGACGACCGCACGACGGTGCTCACGACGCGGCGCGGGATCACGGAGCTCGGGCGCTACGACGAAGCGAAGGTGCGCGAGCGCTTCGACCTCGAGCCCAAACGTCTGCCGGACTACCGCGGGCTCAAGGGCGACCCGTCCGACAACCTGCCCGGCATTCCCGGCGTCGGCGAGAAGACGGCGATCAAGCTGGTGAAGAGCGCCGGATCCCTCGACGCGCTGCTCGCCGATCCGAAGCTGGCCGGTTCGCCGAAGCTCGAAGCGCTGGTGCGTGAGTACGGCGAGCAGGCGCGCGTGTGCCGCGACGTCTCGCTCGCCAAGCGCGATCTTCCGCTCACGCTCGACTGGGACGCCGCGCGTTTCACGCCGCCGCCGAACGACGCGCTCTACACGCTCTACCGTGACCTCGAGTTCAAGACGCTGCTCGCGAAGCTGGAACCCCCCGCCGAACCGGTTGTGACGCCGAGCGAAGAGCAGCTGCAGGGCGCGTACACGTCGTACGCGTCGATCACCGACCCCCCGGACTACGTGAAGCTCGCGGGCGTCATCGCCGCGGCCGCGGAGCGCGAACGCGTCGCGCTCGCGCGCACCGGCGATCTCTACGCGGTCGCACCGGACGACGCCGTCGCGTTCGCGTTCAACGGGTCCGCGACGTCGTCGTCGTGCGCGGTCGGCGAGGCCTTCGCGGAGCTCTGGAACGGCGTGCCGCAGCTCGTCGTGTACGATGCGAAGTCGTTCGCGAATGCGGCGGGCCTGCCGGTGCGCGTCTTCGCCGACGATCCGATGGTCGGCGCGCACCTGCTGAACCCGTCGCGCGCGTATCCCGACGCGGGCGCGGCGGCGAGTGAGTTCCTCGACCGCGTGCTGCCCGAGGATCGGCCCGCCGCCGCCGCGGATGCGGCGCGCCGGCTCGCGCTCGCGACGCGCGAGGAGCTCGAGCGCCGCGACCAAACCGCGCTGTACGCGGACGTCGAGCTGCCGCTCGTATCGGTGCTCGCAAAGATGGAGCGCGCCGGCATCGCGCTCGATGCGGGCGCGCTGCGCGAGCTCTCCGAACAGGTCGACGCGGCGGTCGAGCGGCTGCAGCGCGAGATCTTCGCGATCGCGGGCGACGAGTTCAACCTCGGCAGCCCGCAGCAACTCGGCCGCATCCTGTTCGAGCGGCTCGGCTTGCCCGCGGGGCGTCAGAACAAGACGGGCTACGCCACCGGCGCCGACGTGCTGCAGGGCCTCGCGCGCAGCTTCCCCGTCGCCGCCAAGGTGCTCGAGTGGCGCGAGGTCTCGAAGCTGAAGAGCACCTACGTCGACGTGCTGCCGACGCTGGTCGATGCGAACGGGCGCATCCACACGATCTTCAACCAGACGTCGACCGCGACGGGCCGGCTGTCGTCGACGAACCCGAACCTGCAGAACATTCCCGTGCGGACCGACCTCGGGCGCCGCGTGCGCAAAGCGTTCATCGCGCAAGGCGACGAACACGTGCTCCTCGCCGCGGACTACTCGCAGATCGAGCTCCGCCTCATGGCGCACCTGAGCGGCGATGAGGCGATGCGCACCGCATTCCACGACCATCAGGACATCCACGACTTCACCGCTCGGCGGATCTTCGAGGTCGGACCGCTCGCCGAGGTGACGCGCGCGCAGCGCACGATGGCGAAGTCCGTCAACTTCGGGCTGCTGTACGGAATGTCGGACTTCGGCCTCGCGCAGCGCCTGGAGATCGACCGTGCGACCGCGCGCGCGATGACGGAGGCGTACTTCGCGCGGTTCCCAGGCGTGCGCGGCTACATCGACCGCTGTCTCGCCGAGGCGCGCGAATGCGGCTACGTGAAGACGATCCTGGGCCGCCGCCGCTTCATGCCCGATCTGCGCTCGAAGAACTACATGCTGCGCGCCGCGGCGGAGCGCGAAGCGACGAACGCCCCGCTGCAAGGCTCGGCCGCCGATCTCATGAAGCTGGCGATGGTACGGCTCGACCGCCGGCTGTCGGCCGCCGGACTCGACGCGGTGATGCTGCTGCAAATCCACGACGAGCTGATCTTCGAGGTCGCGCGCGGCGATCTCGACGCCGTCGGCCGGATCGTGAAGTACGAGATGGAGCACGCGCTCGAGCTCGCGGTGCCGCTCGAAGCGACGCTCAAGACCGGGAAGAACTGGTACGACGTGGAGGCGTGGGACCCCGATGCCGAGGATGCGTAGTCTCGCAACCATGGCGGCGCTGCTGGCGCTGACCGCGCAATCGCCGTCCCCGGCGGCCGGCGCGACGTGGTGCACGTCGCTCCCGCTCCCCGGCACGCAGCCGGCGCCGTGCCGTGCCCTCGTGCTGCAAGCCCCGCGCGGGATGATGCGCCTCGCTCTCGCGATCACGGAGACGCAGCGCGAGCGCGGGCTGATGCACGTGACGTTCGTTCCGCCGGCGCAGGGAATGCTCTTCGCGTTTCCCCGCGGTGACGCCGACCGCAGCTTCTGGATGAAGAACACCGTCGTGCCGCTCGACATGGTCTTCGTGCAGTCCGACGGAACGATCAGCGCCGTCGCCGTCAACGTCCCGGCGACGCCGCCGCACACGCCGGACGACAAGGTCGCGACGCGCAACGGGATCGCACAGTACGTGATCGAGCTCGGCGCGGGTCAGGCCGGCCTGCTGGGCCTGCTGCCCGGAACCCGGATCGCGCTGCCGCCGATCGACGCGCGATGAGCGCGACGCGCCTCGCCGCGGTCCTCGCCGTCGCGCTGGCGTGCACCGCCCAGTCGCCTGCACCCGGCGCGCCCGCGGTGCCGGACGGCGCGGCGCTCACGGGCGATCTGCTGCTCGCGCGCATCAAGACCGCGTTCCGCTCGCATTTGCGGCCGCCGTTCGTCGCGTACACCGTCGTGCGCCGCGACCGGCACGCCGGCGTGACCGACCTCGACAACAGCTACACGCTCAAGGTCTGGTGCCGTACGGCCGACCGCTCCGCGCTCGTGCGCCGCGCGTGGCGCGGGAAAGCGTACGGCGACCTCGAGCACGAGACCGTGATGTTCGACCGCGCGCTCGATCCCGGGCCGCCGACCGCGGACATGTTCGAGAAGCGTCTGTTCGGCCCGAGCCCGCTCGACGGCGCGCGCGCGAACACGGCGCGGCCTGCCGCGCCGGCGCTCGCGCCGCTTGCCGCGCAGGAGGCGATGACCGAGATCGGGCGCGTCTCCGCCCACGACGGCGACTATCGCGTCGACCGCGTCGCGCGCGAGGGCGCGGTGCTGCATGTGTGGCTCGCGCCGCGGACGGAGCCCGAGCGGAATCGTCTCGACGAGATTTGGGTCGACGCGAGCAACTACGACCTGCGCCGCGCGCTGGTCCGCGATCACCTGTACTTCGACTTCGGGATCCAGTCGATCGCGGAAGAGTTCGACGTGCGCTTTCGCACCGGCCCCGGAGACGTGCCGCTGATCGCCTCGATCCACGGGTACACGCCGGGCGGCGCGAGCTACGAGACCGACTACACGTTCGAGAACGTCACGTTCCCGGAGTCGCTGCCGGACTGGTATTTCGCGCCCAAGCAGTATGGGATGCACCGCGCCGACGCGCCGGCGTAACGCTAGGCGGAATCCGCCGCCCGTCGACGGCTTCAGCGCCGTGCCCGCCTGCTTGAGCGCGGTCGCGAGCGCGGCCGGGTCGATCGCCGGGATCAGCGACCGCGCGACCGCGAGAAGCGCGCTTCCGATCGCGATGACCTGCTTCGCTCGCGCGACGTCGTTGTCGATGTCGTCGAGCTTGCTCTTGAGCTGCGCGCAGACGGCTCCGAGCTGGTCGAGCTGCGACTGCTGCGCGGTGCCGATCGCGATCGATTGCACGGCGAGCGCGACGGCCAGGTTCTGAAGGTTGGTGATCGCGTTCTCGAGCGGCGCCGGGTCCTCCATGTTGTTCGCGTTTTCGACCCGGTACGTGTCGAGCAGATCGACCGCGTCGTCGATGGACACGATCGCCTCGCCGAGCATTTGCTGCTGCGGCGTCAAGGGCGGAGAAGCCATTGCGTCTCCTCAGCGGTCGAAGACCGCGGTGTCGTTGGGCGTCGGTTCGTTGATCAGCGCGAGAACGCGCGCGTGCTCCGCCGCGAGCGCTCTCGCCGCGGCGGCGAACGCGCTGCCCGCGGCGATCGCGTCGCGCACCTGGCCGACGCCGCTGGCGAGGCGCGTTCGAAGCGGATCGCTCAGGGCGCTCGCATCGAGCAGGTTCGCGTTTTCGAGCTCGCCGAGCGCGGCGTCGTCGAGCGACGAGAGTTCGGGCGCGTCGTGCCGCGCCGCCGCGGTGTGGCCGGCATGCTGCAGCTGCGTGAACGACCGCAGCCCGGCGAAGCGGTCCGCGGTTTGCGTCGAGCGCGCTCGAAGCTGCTCGAGCGCCGCGTCGTACTGCGCCTCGGCGGCGCGAAAGTCGCCGGTCCGCCCCGCGAGCGCGAGCGCCTGGCCGAACGAGCGGCGCATCAGCGCGATGTCGACGACTCGGAAGTCCTTCCAATACGGTGACCGGCTCGTCGCCAGCGCGCCGTACGTCGTGACGAGCTCGCGGCGTTCCGGCGCGAACACGGCGCACCACTGCATCGGGCGCGCAAGGCGCGCTTGCGTCTCCGCATCGCAAACCTGCGTGCCGCCGTAATAGTACGCGAACTCGGACGCCAAGCTCTGGACCGTGCCGTCCGCTCGGCGTACCGCCGCTTCGAGCGCGCTTGCGCGCGCACGGTTGGCGAGCAGCGTGACGACGCCGTTCATCACGATGTCGATGTTGTCGCCGGTCACGAAGCTCGGAAGATTGGCGAGGCTCTTCTTCAAGAACGCCGCCTTTTGCGCGCTCTCGAAGAGCGCGCCGGCCTGCAGCTTGACGTCTTCGTGCGTCGCCGCGCGCTTCAGCAGGGCGGCATACGCGACCAGCACGTTCGTGTGCTCGATCAGCAGCTTCGCGACGCCGGGCGTGCACGCGTCGCCGCCGCCGCCCGCGAGAGCGCCGGCGACGTAGTTCGCGACGTCGGTGCGGTTGCGCAGCCGGTCGCCGAGGTGCACCATCGCGAAGGTCCGCTCGCACGACGCTTGGATCGCGGGAGCGAGCTTGGCCTGCGCGGACGACAGCGCCGCCGAGTCCGCGTCGAACGTGGCCGCCTCGTTCAGGACGACGTCCTGCTTGCAGCCCGCCAGTGTCAGGATCAACACGCAGACGAATGCGCGGACGGCCCGCAGCCCGGAAGCCATGGTAAGCGGTAGCCTAGCAGACCAACCGAAGGTGGGCAAGGCTCGAATATTTTCGGTCTTCGGGCGGGTCATGCGGATGGTGCCCGAGCTTCCCGAAGTCGAGACGATCGCGCGCGGTCTCGCGCATGCCGTATCCGGCAAGACCGTCGCTCGAGTGCGCGTGTCGCTGCCGAAGGTCGCGATCGCGGCGAGGGGCGAGGACTTCGAGCGGGCCTTGGGCGGCGAAACGATCGCCGGCGTCGGCCGGCGCGGAAAGTACGTGCTCTTCCGGCTGGCGTCCGGACGGCGGCTGGCGGTCCATCTGCGGATGACGGGCCGGCTGATCGTGCGGCCCGCCGGCTATACCGAGTCCGTGCCGTACACGCACGCGGCGATCGCGTTCACGGACGGATCGGGCCTGGATTTCGCCGACGTCCGGCAGTTCGGCCGCATGCGGCTGCTCGCCGCGGATGACCCGTGGGACGCGGACGGCGGGATCGAGCCGCTTTCCGAGGGGTTTACCAGCGAAGCGTTTGTGAGTATGCTGGACGGGCGTCGCACGCCGATCAAGACGTTCCTGCTGGATCAGACCAGGATTGCGGGAGTCGGGAACATCTACGCGTGCGAGGCCTTGTGGGAAGCGGGAATCCGGCCGAGCCGCCCGTCACACAGGATCAGCAAGCCGGCCAAGCGCCGGTTGCACGGCGCAGTCCGAAGCGTCCTCCAGCGTGCCATCGAGGCGCGCGGGACGTCCGTGGACGACTACGTCGACGCTGAGGGGCTGAGAGGCGGGTTCCAAAACCAGCTCGCCGTCTATGGCCGCCTCGGCAAACCGTGCCCTCGATGCGCGAAAGCGATCGTTCGCACGGTCATCGGTCAGCGCGGTACCTGGTGGTGCCGCACCTGTCAAAAATAAAAATACAGAGCGAAGGAAGTTACCTCACCATTTCCACCACCATCGAGGCGCCGGCAACGGCGCCCACGCACGAAGAAGAAGATCAGCTCGCACTCGAACAGCGGCTGTACGAAGAGTCCCTCAAGGTGCTCGACGAGGGCCAGGTACTCACCGGCGTCATCGTCGCGAAGTACCAGGACGAACTGCTCGTCGACATCGGCGGCAAGTCCGAAGGCATCTTGCCGTTCCGCGAGCTCTCGCTCGCGATCGAGCCCAAGGAGCTCAAGGTCGGCGACACGCTGGAAGTCATGATCCACCGGATCGACGACCAGGACGGCCAGCTGTACCTCTCCGAGCGCCGCGCGCGCGCATTGAAGACCTGGGAGAAGGTCATCGAAGCGCACGACAACGACGAAGTGATCGAAGCGACCGTCACGCAGGTCGTCAAGGGCGGCGTGCTCGTCGACCTCGGCATGCGCGGCTTCGTTCCCGCCTCGCAGATCCGCCGGCAGCCCGTCGGCAATCTCGACGAGCTCGTCGGCAAGAAGCTGCGGCTCAAGGTGATCGACCTCGATCACAAGCGCCACCGCGTCGTGCTCTCGCAGCGCCAGGTGCTCGAAGAAGAGCTGAACGCGAAGAAGCAGGAGCTGCTCGGCACGCTGCAGGTCGGACAGATTCGCGAAGGCATCGTCGTGCGGCTTGCGGAGTTCGGCGCATTCGTCGACCTCGGCGGCATCGACGGCCTCATCCACAACAGCGAGCTGTCGTACGCGCGCATCAAGCACCCGTCCGAAGTCGTCAAGATCGGCGACACCGTGTCGGTCGAGGTGATGAAGTTCGATCCCGAGGCGAAGAAGGTCTCGCTCTCGCTCAAGCACGCGCTCCCGGATCCGTGGGTGGAGCACGCCGACAAGCTGTGGGAAGGCAACAAGCTGATCGCGCAGGTCGTCAAGGTGACGCCGAACTATCTCCTCGTCGAGATCGTCCCGGGCGTCCTCGCGATGGTACCGAAGGGCGAGTTCGACGCGAGCGTCCAGTACTCGCCGGGCCAAGAGGTCGACGTCACGCTGCTGACGATCAACCACGGCACGCGCCGCATCACGGGCTCGATCCAGCACGTCGCCGACGTGCCGCCGGAAGAGCTCGACCAGTTCCCGGCCGAGGACGGTTTCGGCCCGCTCGGCGCGGAGCTCACGCAAACCGTCTGAGCCCTTTGCCGACCTTTCGACGAGCCGACGATGACAATGTCAGGATGACGAGCTCACGGGGATGAGTCTTGCGCCGCCAGGCGCGCGACCATCACCTTGATCTGCTCGACGTCGCACTCGACGCGGCCGGCGATCTCGATCAAAATCTGCTCCTGCACTTCCTGGTGGTACAGCAGCCGCGAGATCGAATCGTGATCGTGCTCGGCGCGCCGTTCCGCGTGCGCGCTCGACTGCCGCTGCCCGACCGCGAGGATGAAGATCAGGATCAGCTGCAAGATGTTCGAGCACGTCAGCAGGAACGCGAACGGATACGGATCCCACTTGCTGACGATCCCCACGGGGATCCAGATCATCTGCACGAGCACCGCGAGGCCGAGCGCGAGCGGTGCGCCGGTCCAGTCCGCAATGCGCTTGCAAACGCGCTCGACCGGCGAGAGCGCGTCCTGGTGCTCCTGGTTGACGTCGTGAACCAGCGGGTGCTCCGTGACGTCGAGCGGCGCCGCAACGGGAGAGGTCGCTTGCATGCCGCCAGTATACTACGCGGCATGGCGAAGCTGCGCGTCGGGCTCAGCGGCGGCATCGGCTCGGGCAAGAGCGCCGTCGCGGCGATCTTCGCCGAACGCGGCGCGACCGTCATCGATGCGGATCTGCTCGCGCGCGACGCCCTCGCGCCCGGCAGCGAGGGCCTGCGCGAGGTCGCGGCGGCGTGGCCCGGCGTGGTCGGTCCGGACGGCGCGCTCGACCGCGCCGCGCTCGCGGCGATCGTCTTCGCGGACGACGCGGCACGCGCGCGGCTCAACGCGATCACGCACCCGCGCGTGCGCGCGCGTGCGGATGCGCTCGAGCGCGACGCGCCGGAGGGTCTCGTCGTGCACGTCGTTCCCCTGCTGTTCGAGGGCGAGTTCTGGCGCACGTGCGACCGCACCGTGCTCGTGTTGGCGCCCGACGAGGTGCGCATCGCGCGCGTGATCGCTCGCGACGCGGCCGAGCGCGCCGCGGTCGAGCGCCGCATGGCCGCGCAGATCGATCCGGCGCTCGCGCGGACGCGCGCCGACTACGTGATCGAGAACGACGGTGATCGCGAGCAGCTGCGCGAACGGAGCGTTGCGGTTCACCACGCGCTCGTCCGCGATCTCGAATCGAAGGAGGGTTCATCATGAGCATGGTCTCGCCGCCCGCGCCGTCCGGCGTCGACACGCTGCTCGCGCGCTCGTGGACGCTCTTCAAGCGCGGCTGGATCGTCGCGCTGCCGCCCTTCATCGGTACGACGATCATCATCGCCGCCATGGTCGTGTACGTCGCGGCCTTGATCGCCGCCGGGATCGCGGACGCGATCGCTCGGCACGGCGACACGCTGCCGACCACGCTGCTGACGACGATCGGCGTCGGCTACGTCGTGGTGCTGGTCGGCGCCGTGGTCGTGTCGCTCTGGGCGTACGCCGCGATGTTCGGTATGGCGGATGCGCTGTGGGAGCACGGCACCACCTCGTTCGGCGACGGCTTCGCCGCTTTCCGCACGCGCGGCGCGGCGCTCTTCGTCGCGGGCATCGGTTTCTTCGGGCTCGCGATCGTCGCGCTCGTGCTCGCGCTGCCGACGCTCTGCCTGGCGCTATTCGCCTATCCGCTGCTCACGATGTACACGGTCCCGGCCGTCGTCAGCGGCGGCCGCGGCGGGTTCGAGGCGTTCGGTGAGTCGTTCCGGCTCGTGCGCGCGTACTTCGTGCCGTCGATCATCGCGATGCTCGTGCTCTACGGGATCTGGTACGGTGTCAGTCTCGTCGGCTCGGTCGCGATCGTGCCGCTCGAGATGTCGGTCATGCCGGAAGGGTCGAGCGACGCCGGCCTGCGGATGCCGCCGATCCCGCTGATGATCGGCTCGGCTTTCGCCTACGTGATCACGCTCGTGGCGTCGATCGCGTACGCGGGCTTCATCGCGGTCGCGCTCACCGGCCTATACCGCGAGCTCACGGGCCGCCTCGCCTCGCCGCAGCCCGCGCCACGCATCGAGCTGCCGGGCTGACGCGCGCTCACGGGCCCGGCGCGGGCGACGGTTCGTTCTCGAACGCCGGCGCGGCCCGGCCGACGTCGAAGACGCGCTCGTCGCCGACGGCGTCCAGGAAGCCGCGCACGACGAACGTGCCGCTCGGGCGCAGCGCGAGCGCGCGCGAGAGACGGATCGTGCCGGTCGCGTCGCGCAGCCGCGGCGTGCCGCCGTCGACGTAGGGCTCGCCGGCGATCGTCATGACGGTGCCGGCGCGTGTCGCGAGCGCGTGCGCGATCGTCGCGGGCGGCTCGAAGACGATCGACTTGTCGACGACGACGCCGAAGTTCGTGCCGAGCATCGCGACGCGCACGGTGTAGCGGCCGGGAGCGAACGCGCGGCGGTCGTCGGTCGTCGAGTCGACGATCATCTGTCCCAGCCGCAGCTGCCCCGCGGGGACGTCGAGCTGGCGCGTGATCGGGATCGGCTTGTGCCCGGTGACCGACGACCACACGGGCGTGTCGTCCCGCAGGACGTCGACGCGGAAGAGGTCGGCGGTCGGGAAGCGGAGCCGCACGACGTGATCCGCCGGGTTGTGGAGCACGATCGCCACCGCGAACGGTGCGAGGAGCGCGCTCCCTTCGCGGTCCAGCGTCACGTCGGCCCAGACGCCGCGCGGCGCGGGCGACGCGCTCCGCGCTGCCGCCGAAACGGGCGCCGACCACGGAAACGCGAGCGCGAGCGCGAGCGCCGCCATCGTGCGAAGGTTCACTCTCCCGGCGAAGTTGTGCGCGGCACGCCGAAGTCCCACCGTCAGCCGCGGCCGTGGCGCAGCACCCGGCCGGGCCGGGCGCCGGTGAAGGCCGCGTCGCGCACGACGGCGCGGCCGTTCACGTAGACGTCGCGCACGCCTTCGGGCGGGAGGAACGGGTTCTCGTAGGTCGCCCGGTCCGCGATGCGCCGCTCGTCGAACACGACCAGGTCGGCGTGCTTGCCGGGCGCGATGACGCCGCGCTCGTGCAGGCCGAAGTGCGCCGCCGGCAGCGACGTCATGCGGCGCACCGCCTCCGCGACGTCGAACACGCGGCGCTGCCGCACGAAGCGCCCGAACACGCGCGGGAACGTTCCGTACGTTCGCGGATGCGGAACGCCGCGCGCGGTCGCGCCGCTGAACGCGCGCGCCGAGGCATCGCTCCCGACGCATGTGAACGGAGCGCTCAACACCGCCGCGACGTCGTCCTCGCTCATCGAGAAGAACGCCGCTTCGACGCGCATCGACTCTTCGAGCAGCAGCCGCACGACCGCGCGCGCCGGCGTCGTCCGCCACCGCCGCGCGAGCGCGTCGACGCGCATCCCGGCGACGTCCGCGTTGCGCTCGTCGCCGGCGTTGGTGACGAGGATCGTGTCCCAGCCGTCGCCGCCGAGCGCGGGCTCGCGCGCCAACTCCAGCGCGAGCGCGGCGGCCGTCGCCTGCGCGGGGTCGCGCAACCGTTCGAGCGCGGCGTCGTTGCCGCCCTCGCGCACCGCCGGCGGCAACAGCGTCGCGAGCTCCGTCCACGACGCGACGTACGGATACGCATCGCACGCCGCCGCGAGCCCGCGCGTGCGCGCCCGGTCGATCGCGGCGAGCGTGCGGTGCACCTTGCCCCAGTTCTTGCGTCCCGCGGCTTTGTGGTGCGAGCACTGTACCGAGACCTCGGCGCGCTCGCCGACGGCGAGTGCCTCCGCGATCGCCGCTTCGACGTCGTCACCTTCGTCGCGCACGTGTGATGCGTACATCGCGCCGCCGGCATCGCGCGCCGCGAGCGCGCACGCCGCGAGCTCGTCGACATCCGCGTAGCGGCCGGGCTCGTAGATGAGGCCGCTCGACGCACCGATCGCGCCTTCTTCGACCGCGCCGCGCACCAGTCGCGCCTGCGCCGCGATCTCGTCGCGCGTCAGCGGGCGCGCGGCCGGCCCGGCGACGCAGCCGCGCGTCGTCCCGAGGCCGACCAGCGAGGCGACGTTCAGCGCGATACCTTCGCGCTCGATCAGCGTGAAGAACGCGTCGAACGTGGTCCACTGCACGTCGAGCCGATAGACACCGGCGTCGCGCCGTTTCGCGGCGAGTACGCTTCCGTACAGCGGCGCCACCGACGTGCCGCAGTTGCCGCCGATCTCGGTCGTGACGCCCTGCGCGATCTTTCCTTCGCATGCCGGGTTTACCAGCCACAGCTCGTCGGAATGAGCGTGCACGTCGATGAACCCGGGAGCGAGCGCGAGGCCCGCGCACGGGACGCGCTCGTGCGCCTCGCGATCGGCGAAATCGCCGACCGCGACGACGCGGCCGTCGGCGACGGCGACGTCCGTCGTGAACGGTGCGCCGCCTCGTCCGTCGTACACGCGAGGGGCCTCGAAGATGGTCCAGAGCACCGTTTAACCTAGCTTCCGCCGGGTACAGGACAGGCGGCAGGAAGACAGCTCGAGGGGACTATTTCCAACATGGCGATCAACGACAACGTTACGACGACGAACGGCGGCGGAATGAGCGTTCGCGAGGCCGGAAAGCGCGGCGGCGATCGCGTCAAAGCGAAGTACGGCAGCGAGTTCTACGAAGCCATCGGCCGCAAAGGCGGCGAGGCGACGAAGAGCAAGTACGGACCGTCTTTCTACGAGGAGATCGGCGCCAAAGGCGGACAGAAGCTGAAGCGAACCGCAAAGACAGGCGGCTGACGCATGGCCGACCCGAAGAAACCTCCGACGAAGATTCGGACGGAGAAGGTCGACGGCGAGATGTCGGTCCGTGAAGCCGGAAAAAAAGGCGGCGATACGGTACGCGACCGCTACGGCTCGGGTTTCTACGAAGAGATCGGACGAAAGGGCGGACAGGCGACGCGCGAACGTCACGGCGCCGAGTTCTACGAATCGATCGGTCAAAAAGGCGGCAAAGTCGTCAAGGAAAAATACGGGCCGAACTTTTACGAGCAGATCGGTCACAAGGGCGGTCAGAAAGTCAAGAAGCTGATCGCGGAAGCGAAGAAGAACGCCGGCGACGAGACCTAATCGTCGCCGGTTCTTTTTTGCGCGCGATCACGAGTCGCCGCTCGGGCTGGAACCTTCGATCGCGCCGAGCGACACGTCGCCGGTGCGAAAGTTCACCTTCGCCTTGCTCACCACGACCTTCGCGGGTCCGTCGGTGATCGTCACCGTGTGATCGAGGTCGAGCTCGCGCGCGCCGCCGAGATAGCGCGCGCCCTTCGTCGTGAACGTGCGCGTTCGCCCGCCGCCCTCCGGCAGCACGAAGCGCGCGTCGCCGGCGACGACGAGGTCGTTCGTGTACGTGTTCACCTGCACGTCGTCGGCCTGCATCAAGACGTCCGGCTTCCCCGGCCGGTGGATGCGCCCGTCGCGCACGTGCCCGATCGTCGCGACGGAGTTGTCCGGGCTCGTCGTGATCGAGTCGGCGTCGAGCGACCACGATTTGCCGTCGAGCCGTTTGCCGACGAGCTGCGCACCCGTCAGCGAGCCGGATGTGGCGATGCGGGCGACCTGCACGTCGCTGCCGGCGCGCCCGATCTCGAAGCCGACCCAGGCCAGGAACGCCAGCACCGCGGCCGCCGCGACGACGCGCCAGTTCATGCGCGCGCGCCCCGCGCGTCGCGGCGGCGCCATGCGAACGGCACGACCACGAGCAGCGCCATCGCGATGCCGACGGGGACGGTGCCGATCGATGCATACGGCGGCGGCGCGGGCGCACCGACGTCGCCGATGACGAGCGCGCGTCCGCCGAGCGCCGTGCGCTGCGTCCAGGTGCCGTCGGGTGCGATGATGCCGCTGATGCCCGTCGCAGCCGCGCGCAGCACCCAGCGTCCGGTCTCGACGGCGCGCAGGCTCGCCGCCTGCGCGTGCTCGTACGGTCCTTCCGTCGTGCCGAACCACGCGTCGTCCGTCGCGATCAGGAACAGAGAAGGAGCGTCGCGCAGCCGCGCGTGCGCGAGATCGCCGAACACCGATTCCCAGCAGATCAGCGCCGTCGCGCCGTCGTACGTCTCGCGAGCGTTCGTTCCCGGGCGAAACTCTCCGATCTGGTCCGCGTACGGCAGCTTGCGCAGCCATGCCGGTCCCGGCAGGTACTCCGCGAACGGCACGAGCCGCTCTTTCACGTACACGCTCGCGACGTCGCGCCGGCTCACGCGCGGATCGAAGACCAGCAGAGCGTTCTCGACCGACGTGCCGTCGTCCCAGAAGCCGCCCGCGTACAGCGTCGTGCCGAGCCGCGCGGCCAGGGACGCGAAGCGCGCGCGCAGCGCGGGCGCGCGCCGAAGGTTGGCGGTGATGACGGTTTCGGGCCACAGCACGAGCGCGGGGTGCTGCGCGGCGAGCGGCACCGTCATCGCCGTGTAGCGCTCGAGCGCGAGTGCGAGCCCAGCGTCGCTGCGCTTGACGCTCTGCGCGATCCCGCCTTGCACGGCCGCGACGTGACGCGACGGGGGGGGCGCGTTGCGCGCGGGCCACGTCGCGAACGCGATCGCCGTGCACGCGATCACGCCGGCCCAGACGGCGATCGCCGTGAGGGCGCGACGGCGGTCGCGCGGCGCGACCAGCCACCATCCGAGCGCCGCGCCGAGCAGCGCCGTCGCGAACGTCAGACCGTAGCCGCCGAGCCATGCTGCGAGCGGCCGCAGCGGCGAGTCGATCATCGTCGTGCCGATCTGCTCGAACGGCACGCCGAGCGCGGTGCTCGAGCGCAGCTGCTCCGCCAGCGCGAACGACGCCGCCGCCACGAACGGCACGACGCGCGCGTCGCAGCGCAGCGCGGCGAACGACGTGACGTACGCGGCGAACGCGAACGCGAGCGCTTCGATCAGCGAGGGGCCGGCGTCGAGAAGCGGCGCGGCCGGACCGACGAGCGCGCCCGCGGTCTCACCGAACCAGGAGAATCCAAGGATGAAGAACAGCAGGCCGCTCGCGTAGCCGATGCACGCAGCCGCGCGCGGCGGTACGCTGCTCCAAGCGAAAACCAAGCCGGCGAATGCGAACGGCGCGAGCGGCCACCACGTTGTCAGCGGGAAGGCGAGATGCAGTCCGACCGCGCAGACCAGCGCGACGGCCGCGCTGCGAACGGTCGCGAAGGAGACAAGGGTGCGTCGGTTCATCACTGCCGTGGTCGTTGCGGCGATATGCGTACTCCCTGCATGCGGCCGTCAGGTCACTGGACTCGACGTGCCCAACGGCGGTGGAATCGCGGCGGTCGGCGATACGATCGTACGCTTCGAGACGCAAGGCCCGCTCGACTTCCAAAACATCACGTACCTCATCGTTTTCAACACGACGGGCAACGGCCAGCAGCCGTTCGCGCAAGGCTACAACACGGATTTCCGCAACTGGTCCGCGTTCTTCTTGGTCGGGGGCGGCGCGACGTACGCGAACTTCCCGGCGCTCCTGCAGGTGTACCAGAACCCGGCGTCCGCCGCGTCGCAGTCGTTCAACGTCGTCATCCCGACCGGCACCGTCTCGTTTCAGACGTCGATCCCGACCGCCGCCTCGCAGTACGGCTTCCAGATCACGTTCAACAACTGCCTGCTCGACCTCCCCGCGCCGACGTCGACGAACCAGCCGCCGCTCAACGTCAACCGGCAATGCCCGCCGTTCCAGTACATCGCGACGCCCTGGAACATCAGCCTCTTCACGCTGGACCGCACCAACACGCCGGTCGACTCGCTCGGCGTCAACGGTCCGAGCGACACCAGCTATTCCTTCGGCATCGACACCGCGGTGACGGCCGAGTACAACCGCTTCAAGCCGGCGACGAACGCGACGACGACCAACGCGTCCGCGCAGATCACCGGCATCGACGTCTTCACGACCGCGCCGTCCGGCGCCGTCTCCGCGCCCTCACCGTCGCCGAGCCCGAGCCCGACCCCAGGGCATTAGCGCCGCCCGGCGGCGCGTCCACTACCGCGCCGCTACTGCGCGTCGCACGGCGGGTGCCCGCACGCGCACGTCGCCTCGGCCTCTTCGTCGGTCGAGTCGCGCTGTTCGCACAGGTCGCTGCAGTACGCGGCGCCTTCGACGCCGCCCGTCACGGTGCAGTTGCACTCCTGGTACTCGCACGGCTGCGTGTAGGTGTTCATGCCTGCCGTGTACCCGGACGAGCCTGCTACGGGCCGCCGGCGCCGAAGGTCTGGGACGAGAAGCTCTGCGGGATGATCGAGCTGAGCGACGTCGAGCCGAGGCCGAAGTTGAGCGCGTGCGAGGGGAATGCGAGCAGATCGATTCCGGCGGTCACCTGCTTGAGGTCTTCGTTGTACGCGATCCGGATCTCGTAGCAGTTGCCCACGATGTGCCGGTAGTAGATGTTCTTGCTCTCGAGCCGCATGTGGTTCTTCCAGTCGACGACGGTCGAGATCTGGAGATCGCTCTGGTACCCGAGCGGCGTCGACAGCTGCACCGTGGTGCTCTCGAAGCCGTAGCCGGGGCCGGGCGTGAAGCTGCCCCCGAGCGTCAGCGACGAGCGCGGCGAAGGCCGCGACGTGAGCTGGTACCCGATCGCCTGCGCCTGCCGGTTGAAGAACGTCGTGCCCGTCAGCGAGAGCGAGTAGATGTCGTCGTTGAAGATTCGCAGCACGTCGTTGGCCTGCTTCGTGTTCGTGCCGAGCACGTCGATGGACTTGAACGGCTCGGCCAGCGGGCCGTTCGTGTTCGACTCGTCGTACGAGATCACGTTGAGCACGTGACCCCACAGCGGCGTCGTGAGCGTCGCGTGCTGGCCGATCTGCGCCTTGAGATCGCCCGTGCCATAGATGTCCTGCTGCACCGTGACCTGCGCCGAGAGGTCGCTGCCGAGCACGTGCGCGAGCCCCGGCCCGATCTGCACGCGCGCCTCGCCGCGGCTCGTCGTCAGGCCGTACGTGTTGATGTCGGGCTGTGCGCTCGGGTCGTCGTAGATCCCGATCGTGTACTGCGCCGTGATCGGGAACGCGCGAAACCGCGGGAACAGCGCGTTGTGCGGGTGGATCGCGAGCTCGGGCTCGCGCTGCACGTTGCTCGGCGTCGTCGTATCGTACCGGTCGAAGGTGAGGTCGTAGTCGTAGTTCGCGCCCGTGAAGTGCGTGAGCGTCTCGAAGTGCAGCGTCTTCGAGGGCTCGAAGCCGTAGCTCTGACTCGTCGTGTATGACAGCGTGAAATCGTTCGTCAGCTTCGGCGAGAACGAGCGGTGGTCGCTGAAGCCGTAATCGTTCGTCGACGCCTCGGAGCCCGTCGACGAGCGGTGGAAGCTGTAGTTCTGGTGGTCGCCGCGCTCGTTGCCGTGATCGACCGCGGCCGTCAGGTCGTACTGCGGCGGCAGCGACACGAGCGGCCCGTAGTTGCCGGTGTAGTTCAGCGCGATCTTCGCGCGCGTCGAGCGTGAGAAGATCTCGTTGTCGGTCAGCGAGATGTTGCTGCTCTCGGTGCCGTCGGTACTGTTCTTCATCCGGAACACGTCGACGTCGGTCTGCCGGCGGCCGTCCTTGCGGCGGATCGTCGCCACGTAGCCCAGACCGAGGCCGATCTTCGTGTACTCCTCGACGCGATAGTAGCCGTAATACGTATCGCTGGGCGAAAATCCGATGCGCGCCTTGATGTAGAACCCTTCCGCCGACGAGTAGCCGACCAGCGGCATGAAGCCGGGCTGCCGCCGCGAGCCGGTCTCGTCGTGGCGCAGCGAGATCACCGCCACCGGGAGATAGAAGATCGCCAGCGCGCCGAGGAACAGCACGGCGGAGCGCGCGACCGCCTTGTCGCCCGGATAGACGTCGAGCGTCTTCGACTCGATGTGATAACCGCCGCGCGGATTCTCGCACGTCGTGATGTTCGCACGCTGCACGTGCGTGACGCCGCTGCGGTCCGTCACCATCTGCGTGCCGGCGAAGTGGAGCTGCCCCTGCTCGACGCCTTGCGTCGACTCACCGCGGCCGCGAATCAGCGTCGCCGTCTGCAGCGCGGTATCGAAGCGCACCGAATCCGCGAACAGCGTCGTGTCACCGGAACGGTTGCGCACGTACGTGTGCCCGGTGATGTCGATGTACCGCGTGCCGTCGTAGTGCGCGTGATCGCCGCCGAGCACGCCGTCCTGGTAGAAGATGTTCACGTGCCCGTCGAGGTCGCCCGGCTGGCCCGGCTTGTCGAATCCCTTCACGTGGTCGCCGAGGAGCGCGTACGTGTTCGGCTGGAGGATCTCGCCCTGCGGGACGGGCGAGGGCGATGCGGGCCCGGGCGGCACGACCGGTCCCGAGCTGAACTGCGGCGCGGGGATCGGCGAGCTGGAAGGCGGCTCCGTCTGCGGCGCGATGATGACGGGCGCCGGCGAGCCGCCCGGCGTGGGCGTCGCGGTCGGCACGGGCGGCGGAGTCACCCCGCCGGGTGAGGGCGACGCAGGGCGCGGCACCAGGATTTGCGGTCCGTTCGGCGCGCTGGGCGGCCCGACGAACGGCGAGGGGGTCGGGGACGCGGACGCCTCGGGCGCGGCCGACGCGACCGGTTCCGGCGAGTTCGTCACCTGTGCCAGCGCGCGCGGCTCCGTGCTCGCGTCCGGCGCATCGGCGGACGCGATTTGCCGGTGCGCGAGCTGCGCGGCCGCGGTTGCGGCCGCCGCGGCGCTTTTGGCGTTCGGCGAGCTGCAGCTCGACTGCACGAGCGCCATCGCGCGCGCGGTATCCGAATCGGAGTCGGCCTCGGCCTTCGCCGAGTGCAGGGCGGACAGCAGAAAGGAGAGCGCGACCATGGTCACGCCCGCACGCCGGACGAGCAGTCTCACCGGTTCTCTTGCCAGACCAGAACCGCGCCTGCCGTCGCGGTGATGACGTTCGGCAGCCACGCGGCGAAGTACGGGTTGAGCGCGCCGTTCTTCCCGAACGCCGCCGCGACCGCGACCATCGCGTAGTAGCCGAAGAGCCCGACGATCGAAAGGACGATGCCGAGCGTGCGGCCGCGGTTGCCGAACTTCACGGCGAGCGGCACGGCGAGTATCACGGCGATGAACGCCGCGAACGGGTAGGCGTACTTCGTGCCGAGGGTCAGCTCGCGCGCGGCGAGGTCGCTGCCGCCCTGACCGGTCAGCTTGCGGAATCTGATGTCCTGCGCAAGCCGCTGCGTGTTCATCGTGAACGTGTCATTGTTCGACGTGGAGAGGAAGTTCGCGCCGTTGTCGCCCATCGGCAGCGAGAGCCGCAGCTCCTTCGCGATCACGTCGACCGCGCTGATCTGGCCGCCGCTGTCGATGCGTGTCTGGATCGCGTGGTCGAGCACGATCTCGGTGCCCTCGATGCGCGCGGTCTTCGCGGTGAGCACCTGCACGAACGGCGTCGTGCGCGCGGGCTCCCAGATCATCACGTTCTGCATCGTCTTGCCGTCCGGCGCCACCGACTGGATGTAGTACGTGTAGCCGGTTGACGGATCGGAGCGGAAGATGTTCGGCTCGACGGGCAGCGTCTGCGAACGGTACAAGATCTGGTAGAAGCTGCGCGTGGAGAGATCGGTCGTCACCGGCGCGACGTGCTCGTTGATCAGGAACGACACGATTGCGACGGAGAGGCCGGCGATCAGCGGCAGCCGGATGATGCGCAGGAACGACACGCCCGACGTGCGCATCGCATTGATCTCGTTGTCCGCCGCCAGCCGGCCGAATCCGAGCAGCGTGCCGAACAGGCACGCGAACGGAAACGCGAACGGCGTCGCCTGCGGCACGCGGAACACCAGGAAGCGCAGCACGAGGAACACCGGCGCGCCCTTGTTGACGAGGTAGTCCGCCGCGAGGACGAAGATGTTCGCGAACCAGAACAGGAAGAACGCGCCGAGCGCGAACGCGAACGGCGCCGCCACCTCGCGCAGCACGTAGCCGTCGAGGATCGGCAGCACGCGGAGGCCGGGCGCCGGAGTGCGCGCGTATGCCGGCGACCCTACGCCCGGAAAGGCGGCCACCGCTACTTCAGGCCGGAGACGACGCGGTCGACGTACGCGCGCGTCTCGGCGAACGGCGGAATGCCGTGCGCCGCATCGACGGCGCCGGGGCCGGCGTTGTATGCCGCGACCGCGAGCCGGACGTTCCCTCTGTAGCGGTGGAGCAGGTCGTGGAGGTAGCGCGTCCCCGCGTCGACGTTCTCGTACGGATCGAACGGGTTCGCGATGCGATACATGGACGCGGTTCCGGGCATCAGCTGCATCAGTCCCTGGGCACCGACGCGCGAGACGGCGCTCGGGTCGCCGTGCGACTCCGCGTCGATCACCGACGCAACGAGCTTCGGGTCCACGGCGTTCGCTTGCGCGTACTCGCGCACGATGCTCTGCAGCTGCGCGGGCGCCATCGCGTGCGGTCCGTTGGGCATGAAGCCGCCGCCGCTGCAGCCTGAGAGGCCGGCGAAAGCGATCGCGACAACGGTGAACAGCGCGCGCGATGACACGTCAGTTCGCCGATTCGCCCGTCCCGGGCACCCGGCCTTGCACGCGGCGTGCGCCGCCGCCCAACTCATACGAAAACTGCACGATTCCCAGCCCGTCTCAAGCAAGCTCCCCTTCGGGGGTTATCGGCGGTTCCTCGCCGTGCCCGTGACCGCCGTGCTCCATCGGATGGCGGGCGTCCACCCGCCACAGCCACAGCGCCAACGCGGCGAACGCCAGGTTGAGCCAGAACGTGTAGTTCAGGGAGAACGCCGTGAGGTCGCGACGCGCGTGCGGATTCGGCGCCGGCACGAGGTGCAGCGCGGAGAAGACGCCGTCCATCACCATCGCCGCGAGCACGATCGTCGCGAAGAACACCCCGGCGATGTACAGCGCCATCCGCGTGCCGTAGTACTTGCGGTAGATGTCGAGCAGCGGCAGCACGAGCAGGTCCGCATACAGAAACGCCAGCACGCCGCCGAACGAGATCCCGCTGCCCCAGAGGATCGCGGCGAGCGGCACGTTGCCGATCGAACAGACGAACGCCACGACGGCGATCAGCGGGCCGGCGACGGCATTCTCCACGAGCCGCGCGCCCGCGGGCGCGCCGCGCAGGAACGCGGCGTCCCACGCGCCGGCCGGCACGAACGCGGCCAGGGCGCCGGCGATCAGCAATCCGGCGACGATGTCCTTCCACAGCATCGAGACGTCCATCGCGAAGTTCTGCGCGATCGCGACCTGCGTCGACGGGTCGCGCAGCCGCGCGAGCAGCGTCGTTCCCGCGCCCTCCATCGATCCGTGATCGTGCCGCGTCGCCGCGTCGACGTGCCGCCGCGCCTCCTCGACGAGCGCGCGCGGATACGTGAGCTTCACGAGCACCGCCATGATCGCGATCAGCACGACGCCGCCGATCCACTCCGCCGCGGTGAACTGCCACCCCATCAGCAGCCAGAGGATGATGCCGAGTTCGATCACGAGGTTCGTCGACGAGAAGAGGAACGCGAGGCTTGGCACGAGCGCCGCGCCCTTCTTGAACAGCGTCTTGCTCATCGCCGCCGCGGCGTACGAGCACGACGAGCTCGCCGCGCCGAATCCCGTCGCAAGCGCGATCTCGCGCACGCCGTCGCGGCCGAGCAGCGCCCGCATGCGTTCCTTCGACACGAGCGCCTGCACGGCCGCGGAGAGCGCGAAGCCGAGCACGAGGCTCCAGAGCACCTGCCACGCCATGCCGGCCGCCATGACGAGCGCATCGCCCGCCTTCCAGAGAAGCATCATCGGCGCGCGCTACGACGCGTGCGCAGGCGGAGCCGGTTTCAGCGCATCAGCGGTGGTCGTGCACGGCTGGCGTCGCGTCGCCGTATCCGCGCATGCGGTCATACAGCGCGATCTGGTCCACCGTCAGCAGGTTGCGGGTCGCCAGATGCGCGGAGAGATGCACGGCACGCAGCCGTCCCTGCAGCTCGGCGATGCGCGCGGTCGACGCTGCGAGCGTCGGCGAATCGATCGTGCCGGCGGCGAACGCGGCGTCGAGCGCCGCTTCCCCATCGACGATCCCCCGCCCGAGCGGGATCGCGGCGGCGGTCATCGCCGCTTCGATTCTTCCGAGGGACGTTTTCTGTGCGTCCGAGAGCCCGAGGTTCTCCGCCATCGCGAGGACGTGCTTCGGGCCGGGATAGTGGTTGAGCTCGCCGGCCTTCGCCATGCCGAGGCCTTCGCCGCTGAGATAGCCCTTGATCTCATCCGCGCTCAGCGACGGGACTGTGCGCGTCTGCTCGCCTGCGTACGGCGAGGATTGCGCAGCGGCGAGCGCGGGCGCCGCGACCGCAAGAGCGGCCAGCACAATGGTTCGATGCAGCATGCAGCATGCTTCGCGCGCGCCGCTCGCCTCCCCGGCGCGTCGCTTGTCACGGCGCACTGCGGGCAGTACCGTAGCACGGTGACTGCCCCGCTTCTCGTCGCGACCGTCGCGGCCGTCGGCGTGCTGCACACGCTGGTGCCGGACCACTGGGCGCCGATCGCCGTGATCGCGCGGCGCCAGGGCTGGTCGGTGACGCGCACGGGACGCGCCGCCGCGATCGCCGGGCTCGGGCACGTCGTCTCGACGCTCGCGCTCGGCGTCGTGCTGTGGGGCGCCGGCGCGGTGCTCGCCGTTCGCTACGGCCACGCCGTCAATGTCATCGCGGCGGTCGCGCTGGTTGCGTTCGGCGTCTGGATCGCGGTCGCGGGATGGCGCGAGCTGCGCGCGGGTGCGCACGACGCGGCGTTACGGGGACACGCGCACCTGCACGGCCACGCCGACGGCACGCGTCACGTGCATTGGCACGAGCACGACGACGCCCACTGGCACACCGTCGAGGGCAGCGTCGCGGTGGCGCACGAGCACGAGCATGCGATCGCGGGTCGTACGGCGCTGCTGCTGATTCTCGGCTCGTCGCCGATGATCGAAGGCCTGCCCGCGTTCTTCGCGGCCTCGCCGTACGGCGCAGCGCTGCTCGCGACGATGGCCGTGGTGTTCGCGGCGTCCACGATCGTTACGTACGTCACCGTCTCGTGCGTCGCCATCGCCGGCTTGCAGCGGACCTCGCTCGGACCGCTCGAGCGTTACGGCGAAGTGCTCAGCGGCGCGTTCGTCGCCGCGGTGGGAGTCTACGCGCTGCTGACGGCCTGACGCCGGCGGCAACCGGTCACCTCGCGCGCCCGTACCCGCACCGCCTCCCAGCGCGGGAAGCGTCTGCCTGCGCTCGAATCATGGGTCCCTCCGCGAATCGTTATTGGTGGGAGGACACGTGGGAAATCCGGTCCTCGCGGTTGATCCGATGGCGGACCCGCCGGGCAACGCCAGGGTTGTCTTGATATCGTCCTTCGCGTTTGCACTCGGTTTTGCGGTGTGGGGAATGTTTTCCGCGCTCGCGCCTTTTTTGATCAAATGGTACGACTTCAGCGCCACTCAGGTGCTCGTCTTGGCGGCGATGGAGCCGTTCTTTGCGGCCGCGGTCAGCATCCCGCTCGGCGTCTTGACGGATAAATTCGGCGGCCGGACCGTTTTCACGCTCTTGCTTCTGGCCCTCGCCGTCCCCCTAGTGTTCGGGCTCTTCGCCCATGGCTACTACTCCTTGCTGCTGCTGGGGTCGCTGCTCGGACTCGGAGGCGCGAGCTTCGTGGTCGGCAACGCTCACGTCGCGTCCTGGTATCCCAAATCGAAGCAGGGTACAGCCCTCGGCATCTTTGCCATGGGCAATATCGGAATCACCGTCGGCATGATGACGGTCACATTCCTGGTCACGCACGTTCTGAACGCGCGCGGCCCGGACGGCTGGCGCTTGATATTTCCGATCTTCGCCATTTTGGCGCTCTTGATGGCACTGATCTATTGGTTTTTCACGTCCGATTCGCCGTACGGGCAGCAAAAGGACGTTTCGGTGCGTGAAATCCTTGCGGTGTACCGTTCGGGCGCGGTGGTATGGCTGGTGCCCTACCTTTACTGGGTGTCCTTCGGCACGCTGACGTTCTTCGCATCGGCGATGCCGACATATCTGCTCGACCGGTGGCATGTGGATGCCGTCCAGGCGTCCATGCTGTACACCCCGCTGCTGGTGGTCTGCGTCGCCGTCACGCGACCGCTGGGCGGCTGGCTGGCCGATCATTTCGATGCGTTGAGAATCCTGGGCTGGCTGTTCGGCTGTATGGTCGTTCTGGCCGTCGTCATGACGATGCAGATCTCGCTGCACGTCGAGCTGTTCGCCATGTATGGGCTTGCGCTGCTGGCCGGCACGGCAGCGGCGGCCGTCGTCAAGCTGATCCCGCTCTACTTCCGGCAGATCGGCGCGGTCAGCGGGCTGGCCAAGGCCGCCGGCGCGGCCTGCGGCTTCACCATGACGGTCACCCTGGCAGCCAGCAAGAATCTTCTCGGCGGCTACACCGTCGGCTTCGCCATCTGGGCGCTGATGAACGCCGCCGCGTTCACCATCGCGCTTTCGCGTGTCGGCTTCAAGCATGCAAAACCGGACACGGAAACGATTCCGTCTGGGCTCCATTCGAACATCGACGCTGCGGTTCGGGCTCATGGACAGACCTGAACCCAGCGAGCAGGCGCGGCGATCGATCGTTGCGCTGTGCGTGCTTGGCGCCGCAATCATCATATGGCTCGCGATGGCGGCAGCGTCCGCAGCGTCGACTCCGGTTGCGGCGCTATCACCGTTGCAGGAGAAGGCGCTGAAGCCGAGCCGCACGTTCAAGGAATGTGCGAATTGCCCGCAGATGGTGGTGGTACAGGCCGGGGCGTTCTCGATGGGATCGCCGACGAGCGAGCCGGGGCGTTCTGACGACGAAGCGCCGCAACATACGGTCGCGATTGCGCGACGATTTGCAGTCGGCCGGTTCGAGGTGACGTTCGATGAATGGGATGCGTGCGCGGCGGACGGCGGCTGCAACGGCTACAAGCCCTCCGACGAAGGCTGGGGCCGCGGCCGCCGACCGGTGATCAACGTTTCCTGGGACGATGCCAACGCGTACGTCGCTTGGCTCTCGAAAAAGACCGGCAAGGCGTATCGGCTGCTCTCCGAGTCCGAATACGAGTATGCGACGCGCGCCGGGACGCAGACGGCGTATCCCTGGGGCAATGCCGTCGGCACGAACAACGCCAACTGTCACGCCTGCGGCAGCCGATGGGACGCGAGGCAAACCGCGCCGGTCGGCTCGTTTGCCGCAAACAGGTTCGGTCTCTACGATATGGCCGGCAATGTCCGGGAGTGGACGGAGGATTGCTACCACGACGACTACAGCGGCGCACCGGCGGACGGCTCGGCTTGGACCGAACGCGCCAACTGTTCGAACCGTGTCGTGCGCGGAGGGTCCTGGCTCATCGCGCCGGCCTTCCTGCGGTCGGCGAGCCGCTACTGGTTCACGACCGACTACAGGCTCCGCTATCTTGGTTTCCGGATCGCTCGGACGCTGACACCGTAAATCTTCGTTCCTTTCGCCCTATTCCGGCCATCGTCCATCGGTGTAGGCTTTCAAGCGCGCGTCCTGCGGGCTGCGCGCGAACAGCAGCGCGAGACAAAACGCCGCGAGCGTCGAGAGGATCACGAAAACCAGCGCATAGCTACCCGTGTGTTCGCGCACGACGCCGATGACGAGCGGCGGAAAGAAACCGCCGAGCCCGCCCGCGCAGCCGACGAAACCGGCGATGAAGCCCGTATCTTTCGGGAAGTGCTGCGCGACCAGCTTGAACACCGCGCCGTTCCCGAACCCGAACCCGACGCCGGTCAGCAGCAGCAGGTCGGTGACGATGACGATGTTCGCGTTGCTCGCCTCCCAAGCGAGGATGAGCCGCGTGATCACGATGAAGGCGAACACCGCCATCAGCACCACGACGCCGCCGAAATGGTCGGCCAGCCACCCGCCGACCGGACGCGCCAGCGTCGCGCCGATCGTGAAGATCGCGGCCTGCAGCGCGGCGTCGCGCCGGTCGCCCGGAAACCAGTCGCCGAGCAGCTGCGGCAGGTAGTTCGCGAAGAACACGAAGCCGCCGAACGTGACGAAGTAGAACAGGCTCAGATGCCACGCGATCGGCTCGCGGCGAAGCTCGGCGATGCTCTTGCCGAGCGGCTGCGGAACGGGCAGGTTCGGCGCGTCGCGCGCGAAGCGCCAGAACACGAGCGCCATGATCGAGAGCGGGATCACGTAGAACAAGAACGCACCCTGCCGCCCGTGGAACGCGTGGACCAGCGAAGCCATCGTGAACACGGCCGCCGCCGTTCCGATGTTGCCGATGCCGTAGATGCCGAGCGCGGTGCCTTGTTTGTCGGCCGAGAACCAGCGGCTCACGAACGGGATGCCGATGGCGAAGCTCGCACCCGCCATGCCCAGGAACAGCGCACCGATCACGTACGCGGTGTAGGACTGCGCGAAGCTCAAGAAGACGACCGGCAGCAGCGTGAAGAGCAGCAGCGCCGTGAACACCTTGCGTCCGCCGAAGCGGTCGGTCAGAATGCCCATCGGGATGCGCATCAGCGCGCCGAGGATCGTCGGCACGGCGATCAACGAGCTGATCGCCGTGTTGTCGAGGTGATAGTCGGCTTGAATTTGGCTCGAGAGCGGCGACACCGTGCTCCATGCGCCGAACGCGACCGCGAACGCCAACGTCGCGAGCGTCAAATTCAGGTATGCCTGTCGCGAGTTCTGCAAACGACGACCTCCTCGAACGCGTGAACGCGTCCGTGGGACGATCTTCCGTACCGTTCGCGTTGGTGAGACGGCGCGCGGCTCCTGCTCGTGCGGCCAGGCAAGCGAGGCGCGCGACCCAAGCGGTCGCGCCGCGTCCGCTTCGGTTACGCCGTGCTTCCGCGGGATCAGCTCGAGACTTCGCGCACCGCGGCCGTGTCGACGTCGTAGACGAAGCCGCGAACGCGGTCGCGATACGGCAGATACGGATGCTCGCGAACGCGCGCGACCGCGGCCCGCACCGCGTCGTCCAGGTCGGCGAACGCGCCGAACGCGTACGGCGGCACGCCGCCGCACTCGCGCGCGATCTCATCGAGCAGCGCTCCCTCGTCCGCGCCGTGCACGCCGCACCGCGTGTGGTGCATCAGCAGCACCTCGCGCGTTCCGAGCCTGCGCTGCGAGAGCACGAGCGAACGCAGCACGTCGTCGGTCACGAGCCCGCCGGCGTTGCGCACGACGTACGCGGCGCCCGGGCGCAACCCGAAGATGCGCAACGGGTCGATGCGCGCGTCCATGCACGTCACGATGGCGACGTGCGTCGCGGCGGCGCGATCCGCGTGCGGGCCGGACGCGGCCGCGTACGCGGCGGCGTTGCGCAGCAGCTCGTCGATCGCCGAACGCACGCTCCCTACGCCGGCTTGTGGGGCGCCGGCTCGTGCCGCTCGCAGCTGGTCAGGTTGAAGCGGTCGGGCGCGGTCTCTTCCGCGGCGCAGCCGCAGTCCCAGCGCATCCGGCCTTTCCGGCCCGCGCCGCTGCTGTCCGTGAAGTAGAAGGACCCCGCGCCGAGGAGACGCTCGAGCGCGGATCGTCCGTACGAGCCGCTTTCGTCCGCCATCGTTCCATCAGAATATCGAAGCCGGCGGGCGTCTGTCGACCGCCTTTCGTACTAGGTTTCCGTACGCGAACATACGTTCGACGACGGGCTATTCGCACGGAAACTTCACGCCGCACCGTTGCCGCTGCGGCACGGGTGGGATATAGTGTTTGCACGTGGCTCTATGTGGGTCTTAGTGGGAATTCGTGTTGGATCGTCCGCTGTTCACCGGTTCGTTCGAGCACACTCTTGACGAGAAGGGTCGTTTGGTCGTGCCCTTGCGATTCCGCGAGCGTCTCGGCGGCGGCTTCTTCCTTACGATCGGCCACCCGGACCCCTGCCTCGCGCTCTACCCGGCGGAGTATTGGGACGAGATCGTCGGCCGCATCAACGAGGCGACGAACAAGGACGCCCGCTACCGCAGTTACGTCCGTCATCTCTTCGCGCACACCGAGGAGACGAACGTCGACGGCAACGGCCGCCTCATGGTGCCGCCGCACCTGCGGGCGTGGGCCGGCCTCGAAAAGGATGCGGTCCTGATCGGATCGATGCGGCGCGTCGAGGTCTGGTCGAAGGACCGCTACGCGCAGCACGTCCGCGAGACCGGCGAGCTGCCGGACCTCACCTCGGACCTGGGGCTGTTTTGATTGCCGCCGCACGTCCCCGTGCTCGCGGGACCGGCGATCGCGGGGCTGGCGATCCGGCCGGGCGGCACGTACGTCGACGCGACGTTCGGCGCCGGCGGCCACGCGGCGCTGATCCTGGCTGCGCTCGCGCCCTCGGGCCGGGTGATCGCCCTCGACGCGGACCCGTCCGCGGGGACGCGGGCGGTCGCGGACCCGCGCTTTCAGCTGGTGCACGCGAACTTTCGCGACCTGGCCGCGCGGCTGGACGAGCTGGGGATCGCGCGCGTCGACGGCGTGCTGTTCGACTTGGGGGTGAGCTCGATGCAGCTCGATGAGGGCGAGCGTGGGTTCTCGTTCCGCGCCGCCGCGCCGCTCGACATGCGTATGGACCCGACGCGCGGGGAGAGCGCCGCGCAGTTTCTCGCGACGCGGGGCGAGCGCGAGATCGCCGACGCGATCTACGCGTACGGCGAGGAGAAGAAGTCGCGCCGCATCGCGCGCGCGATCGTGGCGCTGCGCGAGGCCGGCACGCCGGTGCGCGACACCGCCGACCTCGCGAACGTCGTCGCGCGCGCCGTGCGCGCGCCGGGACACGCGCGCATTCACCCTGCGACGAGGACGTTCCAGGCGCTGCGCATCGCGGTCAACGACGAGCTCGGCGCGCTGCGTGACGGTCTCGACGCCGCGCTCGCCCGCACGGCGACCGGCGGACGGATCGCGGTCATCAGCTTTCACTCGCTCGAGGACCGCATCGTGAAGCAGACGTTCCGCGAAGACGCGCGCGCTCGAACGCTCACGCGCAAGCCGATCGTCGCGGACGACGAGGAGACCGCCGCCAACCCGCGTGCGCGCAGCGCGAAGCTGCGCGTCGCCGAGCGCGTCGACGCGGGAGTCGCGGCGTGATCGCGCCCGAGCTGCTGCCGCCGGAGCGCGCCGCGCCGCGCCGCGCTCCCGAACCGCGCCGAGCGGATCGCGCGCGCCGCGCCACGCGGCGCCGTACGCGGCACAAGCGGCTGCGGCTGCAGCGGCCGGTCTTCGTCGTGCTGTCGCTCGCGACGCTGGCGATGGTGATGATGCTCGTCTACGTGCAGCTGACCGCGGCGATCACGTCGACGACCTACAAGCTCGCGCAAGCGCACCACGAGCGCGCCGCGCTGCTCGCGGATTCGCTGCAGAACGACGAGACGATCGCGCAGCTTCAGGCGCCGGAACGCCTGGCCGCGCTCGCCGGGAAACTGCGGATGCACGATCCGCACGTGTACGCGGTCGTCCGGCTTCCGGAGCCGAAAGCGCGCCCGAAACCGTCGGGTCTCGCGTTCTTCGGCACCTGGTTCACGACGACCGAGCGCTGACGGTGCACCGGTAGTGCTTCAGTAGTGGCGGCACGTGCATTCGCTCGCGTCGCGCCGGGCCGCGCGAAATTCTCGCTCGTGTGCCTGCTGCTGCTCGCGGCGGCGCTGTCGCTGCGGCTCGGCACGGTGCAGATTCGCGACGCTCCGAAGCTCGCGCGCCTCGCGCTCGAGCAGCACGACGAGACGGTGGAGTCGCTCGCGAAGCGCGGCGCGATCCTCGACCGCGACGGCGGGGTGCTCGTGCGCTCGCTTCCGTCCGAATCGATCTACGCGGTGCCGACCGAGGTCGTCGATCCGCACGGCGCGGCGGTGAAGCTCGCGCCCGTTCTCGGCAAGCCGGTCGACCGGCTGGAGCCGGCGCTGCGCGACGGCTCGCAGTTCCGATGGCTCGCGCGCAAGGTATCGCGTGCGGTCGCGGAGCGCGTCGAGCGGCTCGCGCTGCCCGGCATCAACCGCAAGGCGGAGGAGACGGGGCGGCGTTTCATCGCATCGGGGCGTCTCGCCTCGACGCTGCTCGGCTTCACGGACACCGACGAGAAAGGCGTCGAAGGCCTCGAGTACGCGCTCGACCGCGTGCTGCGCGGCACATCGGGGCGCATGAGAATCGAGGCGGATCAGTTCGGCCGGGCGATCCCGTTCGGCGAGACGCAGGTCGTGCAGCGCGCGACGGCCGGCGACAACGTCGTCACGACGCTCGACCCGTACTTGCAGTTCGAAGCGGAGCGGCTGCTGCGCGACGCGATGCGGAAGTGGTCGCCGCAGAGCGCGACGGCGATCGTGATGGATCCCTGGACCGGCGAGTTGCTCGCGGTTGCGAACATGCCCGACTACGATCCGGCGCACTTCGCGGCATTCAAACCGTCCGAGTGGCGCGACCGCGCGGTGACCGACGCGTACGAGCCCGGTTCGACGTTCAAGCTGATCACCGCGGCGGCGGCGCTGGAGAGCGGCCGCGTCGGGCCGAACGCGCGCTTCCCCGCGCGCGACGCGCTCGAGGCCGGCGGGCGCGTGATCCACAACGCCGAGGACGGGATGATGGCCGGCGATCTCGGCGGCAGCGAGTCGATCGAGCAGATCATCGCGTACTCGCACAACGTCGGCGCCGCGGAGATCGGCCTGGCGACCGGACCGACGGCGATGTATCGCACGATACGGAAGTTCGGCTTCGGCGAGCTCAGCGGCGTCGAGCTGCCCGGCGAGAGTCCCGGCATCGTCAACGCGCCCGCTGATTGGAGCGGCTCGACGCTGCCGACGATCGCGTTCGGGCACTCGATCTCGGTGACGCCGCTCGCGATGATCCGCGCGTACGCCGCGATCGCGAACGGCGGCCTGCTGCTGCGGCCGCGCATCCTCTCGGCCATCGAGGACTCGAGCGGCAAGGCCGTGCGCCGCTACGGCACCGACGTGCGGCGCCGCGTCATCTCGGAGCGCACGGCCGCGACGCTGCGCGGGTACCTGCGCGCCGTCGTGCTGAAGGGCACGGGCAATCCGACGGCGCGCGTCGCCGGCTACTCGACGGCCGGCAAGACCGGCACCGCGCAGGTCGTCGGCGCGGGCGGGTACCTGCCGGGCGCGTACGTCGCGTCCTTCATCGGGATGATTCCGGCCGAACGGCCCCGCTACGTCATTCTCGTGAAAGTCGACCGCCCGCGCGGCTCGATCTACGGCTCGCAGGTGGCGGCACCGGTCTTCGCGGCGCTCGCGCGCGAGGCGATGCTGCACGCGGAGATCATGCCGTCGACAAGCGGCGCGCCGCGCTTGGTCCCCACGCACGCGGCGACGAAACCGGTTCGCTGATGCCCGAGACCGCCCGGCTCGTTGCCGCCCTCGCGGGGGCGCGCGTCAGCGGCGCGCTCCCGGCCTTCGTCGATGCGATCGCCGCCGACTCGCGCGCCGTTCGCCCCGGCACGCTCTTCGTCGCCGTCCGCGGCGAGCGTACCGACGGCCACGCGTTCGTCGACGACGCCCTCGAACGCGGCGCGACGGTGATCGTCCACGGCGCCTCTCGCGGTGTCGTCCCGAGCAGGTCGAAGGACGGATCGTCTGCGGTCGCGTTCATCGAGGTGCCGGATACGCGTCTGGCCGTGTCCGCGCTCGCCGACGCGTTCTACGGCCATCCCTCACGACAGGTCACGGTCGTCGGCGTGACGGGCACGAACGGCAAGACCACGACGACGCACCTGATGCGCGAGATCTTCGAGGCGGCCGGCGTCCCGTGCGGCGTGATCGGCACGCTGGGCGGCGAGTACCGCGAGCAGCGCTGGCCGCTCGCGAACACGACGCCGCTCGCCCTGCAGCTGCACGGCCTGCTCGCGGCGCAGCGGGACGCTGGAGCGCGCGCGGTCGCGATGGAGGTGTCGTCGCACGCGCTCGCGCTGCACCGCGTCGACCACGTCGCCTTCGCGGTCGCCGCGCTGACGAACATCACGCGCGACCACCTCGATTTCCACGGCACGATCGATCGCTACGCCGCGGCCAAGCGCCGGCTGTTCGATCTCGCACCGCGGGCCGTGATCAACGCGGACGATGCGTGGGGCGCGCGCTTCCTGGCCGAGCTCGCGCCGAGCGGCGGTGCCGTGCCGTACGCGATCGAAGCCGAAGCGCCGGGCGGCTTTCGCGCGACGGACGTTCAGCTCGCCGGCGACGGCTCGACGTTCCGCGTCGGCGCAGATACCTTCGCGATCAACTTGCCCGGCCGGTTCAACGTGCGCAACGCGCTCGCCGCGATCGGGTGCGCATCCGCGGCGGGCATCGCCGTCGACGACATTCGCCGCGGCCTGGCGTCGACGCGCGCCGTCCCGGGGCGCATGGAGCGCATCGGCGCGTTCGGCATCCAGGCCATCGTCGACTACGCGCACACGCCGGACGCACTGGAGAACGTTCTGCGCGCCGCGCGTGAGACGACGCGCGGCCGGCTCGTGGTCGTCTTCGGCTGCGGCGGTGACCGCGATCCGGGCAAGCGCAGCGAGATGGGCAAGATCGCCGCGCGCCTCGCCGACCGCGTGATCGTGACGTCCGACAATCCGCGCAGCGAAGATCCGCTCGCGATCGCGCGCGCGATCGCGAACGGCACCGGCTCGACGACGATCGAGATCGACCGGCGCCGCGCGATCCGCAGCGCGATCGGGGATGCGCAGGCGGGCGACACCGTGGTCGTCGCGGGCAAGGGCCACGAGACGTACCAGATCGTCGGAGAACGGACCCTGGCGTTCGACGACCGCGACGAGGTGCGCATGGCGTTCGCGCAACGCGCGGAAGCCGAGCGATGATTTCCGCGAAGCGGGCGCCGTCATGACCGTCCCGACGCCCGGCGCGATCGTCGCGAGCGGCGCGGTCGTGCTCAACGCGGACGCGCTGCCGGACGAGCTGCTCGTGCAGACGGACACGCGCTCGATCGCGCGCGGCGCGGCGTTCCTCGCGCTGCGCGGCCAGTGGTTCGACGGGCACCGCTACGTCGACGAGGCGTTCGCGCGCGGCGCGGCGTGCGCGATCGTCGACGATCCGTCGGCGGTGCCGAACGGCCGCACGGCGCTGGTCGTGCGTGACACGCAGCAGGCGTACCTGGATCTCGGCGGGCTCGCGCGGTCTTTCGTGCGGGGGCCGGTCGTCGCGGTCACCGGGAGCACGGGCAAGACGACGACCAAGCAGTTTTTGCTCGCGCTGCTGCGCGGCGCGCGCGTGCCCGCGGTCGCGACGCCGGAGAACGAGAACAACGAGGTCGGCGTCGCCAAGTTTCTGTGCGGCCTGGAGCGCGGCGACGAGCGCGTGGCGATCGTCGAGATGGGCGCGCGGAAGTACCGCGACCTCGACGTGCTCGTCGCCGCCGCGCGGCCCGACGTCGGCCTGCTCACGAACGTCGGCGAAGCGCACCTCGAGATCATGGGTTCGCGCGAGCGTATCGCGGAGACGAAGTGGGCCGTGCCGTCCGGCGCGCGGCGCGCCGTGCTGAACCTCTCCGACGCGGCGTCGCGGGCCCGCGCGCCGTCGCTGCCGCAGGCGCCGGTGTGGTACGGCATCGACGACGAGCGCCCGCCGCCCGGGCAGCGCGCGGTCGTGATCGAGCGCGACGCCGCCTGGGCGATCGGGCAGGACGGCGCGACCGAGACGCATCGCGTCGCCATCGGCTTCCCCGGCGACCACAACCGCCGCAACCTCGCCGCCGCGTTCGGCGCGGCGTTGCTGTGCGGCGCGACGTTCGGCGCCCTGGCGGAGGCTGTGACGTCCGTCGCGCTGCCGCACGGGCGGTACGAGGTCGTCGAGCTCCCCGGCGACGTGCGGCTGATCTTCGACGCGTACAACGCTTCGCTGTCGGGGACGCTCGCGACGCTCGCCGCGTTCGGCCGCGAGGAAGCGGAGCGGCGCATCGCGGTGCTCGGCAGCATGGCCGAGCTCGGCGACGACGCGCCGGCGATGCACCGCAAGATCGGCGAGGTCGCCGCGTCGCGCGCGAACGTCGTGCTCGCTGGAGGAACGTTCGCGACCGACACCGCGCGCGGCGTCGAGGCGAAGGGCGGGAGCGTCGTGTGCTATGCCAGCAACGGCGAAGCGGTGCAGTGGCTGCGCGCGAACCTGCGCCGCGGCGATGCGGTACTGCTCAAAGGCTCGCGCATGTACAAGATGGAGCAGATCGCGCAAGCGCTCGGCGCCGACGTCTTCGCATGATCCCGGTCGCGATTCGCGAGAGCGGGCTTCCGGAAGGCCTCGTCGCGATCCCCGTGCGCACGCGCCTGATCGTGCCGGGCGACGACCTGGCGGCGCTCGTGCGCGGCGCGGTGCGCGGGATCGCGCGCACCGGCGACGTCGTCGCGATCGCGGAGACTGCCGTCGCGATCGCGCAGTCGCGCTTCGTCGCCGCGGAGATGATCCGTCCGTCGCGCCTCGCGCTGATCATGTCGCGCCACGCCGACCCGCTCGCGACCGTGAGCCAGCCGGAGTCGCTGCAACTGGTCATCGATCAGGTCGGCACGCGCAAGACGCTTTGGGCGCTCGCGGCGCACGTGTTCGGACGGCTGCGCGGCAAGCGCGGGGTCTTCTACGAAGTGCTCGGCGAGGCGGTCGCGGCGATCGACGGGTACACCGGCACGCTGCCGCCGTACGAGCGCGCGATCGTTTTCGCGCCCGCCGAGCCGGATCGCGTCGCGACCGAGCTCGCGCCTGCGCTCGGCCTGCACGTCGCGATCGTCGACGCGAACGATCTGCGACGCGCGAAGACGCTCGGTGCGTCCCCGCAGGTGGACCGGACCGCCGTCGAGCGCGCACTGCTCGGCAACCCGCACGGCAACGGCGACGAGCAAACGCCGATCGTCGTGCTCATCTGGCGAGGCGACGGCCCGAATCCGCTCCTCACGGGTGCGCCCGCGTGATGCAGCTCGTGCTGCGCCTCGCGCATCTGCCGTACGGCCTCGGCGCGCTCGTCGTGATGCTGATCGCCGGAACGATCCCCGCGTTCATCATCACCGCGCTTCTCGGTCGTCCGCTCATCGACACGCTGCGCCGAGCCGCGGCGCGCCAAGTCGCGTACGAGGACGCGCCGCAGACGCACCAGGCGAAGAGCGGCACGCCGACGATGGGCGGCGTGCTGTTCGGCGTCGCGCCGCTGATGGCGCTCTTCCTCGCGCCGTCGCGGACGACGTTCGCGCTCCTCGTCCTCGTCTATGCCTGCATGGCGATCGGCGCGTGGGACGACGCGATGGCGATCCGGCAGCAGAAGAACCGCGGGCTGCGCGCCCTGCCGAAGCTCGTGCTGACCGGCATCGTCGGCGTCGGGTTCCTCGTCCTCGCCGGACCGCAGACGACGTCGCTGCTCGGCATCGGGCCCGTACCCGCATGGCTATGGTACGCACTCTCGGTGATCGTCGTCATCTCGACGACGCACGCGGTCAACCTCACCGACGGGCTCGACGGCCTCGCGAGCGGCGTCATCGTGCCGCCGTTGCTCGTCCTGGTATGCGCGGGCGCAATCGCGCACGTCGCGTTCGGCGTGCCGCTGTTCGCCGCGGCGACAGCCGGAACGGCGCTCGGTTTCTTGCTCTACAACCGTCACCCCGCGCACGTCTTCATGGGCGATACCGGATCGCTCGCGCTCGGCGCCGCGCTCGCGGGCGTCGCGATCGCCACCCGCACGCAACTGTTCCTTTTGCTCATCGGCGGCGTCTTCGCGGCCGAAACCTTGAGTGTCATCATTCAAGTCGCGTCGTACAAGACCACGCGGCGCCGCGTCTTTCGGATGAGCCCGCTTCACCACCACTTCGAGCTCGGCGGGTGGCCGGAGACCAAGGTGACCTCGGCGTTCTGGATCGCATCGCTCGTCCTCTCACTGCTCGGTTTCGCCCTCATCACGCGCACCGCATGATCGAATCCACGAGCGGCCGTTTCGACCGCACCGACCACGCTCTCGTCATCGGCCTCGGCCGCAGCGGCCGCGCCAGCGTCGAGATCCTGCGGTCCCGGCTGGGCTCGGTCATCGCGACCGACGAAGCGCCGCCGGAAAAGCTCGCCGACGCGCTCGAGGACCTGCGCGCCGCGAACGTTCGCTTCGTCCCGCCGCACGAGCTCGCCGCCGCGCTCGAGCACGTCACCGTCGCGGTGCTCTCGCCGGGAATTGCGCTCAACAACCCGCTCGTGCGCCAGGTGCAGGCCGCGGGGGTCCCCGTGTTCAGCGAGGTCGAGGTCGCGTACCGCCTGTGCAAGGCGCCCATCGTCGCCGTGACCGGCACGAAGGGCAAGACGACGACGACCGCGCTCGTCGGCGCGCTGTTCGAGGCCGCCGGCAAACGCGTGCACGTCGGCGGCAACATCGGCAACGCCCTGATCGGCGAGACCACGGCCGCCGCGGCGGACGACTGGGTCGTCGCCGAGGTCTCGTCGTTTCAGCTCGAGTCGATCCGCTCGTTCAAGCCGCGCGTCTCGCTGATCCTGAACGTCACGCCCGACCACCTCGACCGCTATCACTCGATGGAAGAGTACGCCGAAGCGAAGTTCCGGATCTTCACGAACCAGAGCGTCGGCGACGCGTTCGTCGGCAACCTCGACGATCCGATCGTCGCGACGGCGCCCGGTGAAGACGGCAACCGCATCAAAGCGCGCGCGCTCTGGTTCTCACGCGAGCCGCACCGCCAGTCGGCGGTCTACCTCCGCAACGGCGAGTCGGTCGTGTACGCACCGCCGACCGGCGACCCGCGGCCGGTGATCGTCATGCCGGTGAGCGAGATCCAGCTGCTCGGCGCGCACAACGTCGAGAACGTGATGGCCGCGGTGCTCGTCGGGCTCGCCGCCGGGCTGCCGCCGGAGGCGATCCGCGAGGGCGTGCGCACGTTCCGCCCGCTCGGGCACCGCCTCGAGCGCGTCGCGGAGGTCGACGGCGTCGCATACGTCGACGACTCGAAGGCGACGAACCCGGGCGCCGTGATCGCGGCGATGCGTTCCTTCGACCGGCCGATCGTGCTCATCGCGGGCGGAAAGTCGAAAGGCACGGACTTCGCCGAAATGGGGAAGGTCGTGAGCTCGCGCGCGAAAGCCGTCGTGCTGATCGGCGAAGCCGCCGACGAGATCGCCGCCGTCGTGAAGCGCGCGAAGGTGACGCATGCCGACTCGATGGCGGAGGCCGTGCGCACGGCGCACGACGCGGCGAATCCTGGCGATGTCGTGCTGCTCTCGCCCGGCTGCGCGTCGTTCGACATGTTCCGCTCCGCCGAGCATCGCGGCGAGACGTTCGCGGAAGCGGTGCACGCACTCGAGAACCCCGTCGCCGGTGCACGCTAGAACGCGCCCGCCGAGCGCGGTGGCGCGCGACAGCCGTGTCATTCCAGGCTCCTCGAAGGGGCCGCGCGCGAAACCGAACCTCAAACCGCCCGACGCGCTGCTGCTCGGCGCCGTCGCGTTCTTGGTCGCGATCGGCCTCGTCATGGTCTTCAGCGCGTCGAGCGCCACGGCGTACGCCGAGTTTCACGACACCGCGCACTATCTCAAGCGACAGCTGCTCTACCTGGCCGTCGGCCTCGTCGTCGCGTACGCGGCGTACCGCGTCGACTACCGGCGCCTCCGCGGTCTCGCGCCGCCGCTGGTCGTCGTTGCGTTCGTGCTGCTCGTGGTGACGCTGATCCCGCACGTCGGCGTCGCGATGGGCGGCGCGCGGCGGTGGCTCGGCTTCCATGCGATCTCGTTCCAGCCGTCCGAGCTCGCGAAGCTCGCGCTCGTGCTCTTCCTCGCGGCGAAGCTGGCGCAGCTCAACGAGGACGTGCGATCGTTGTCCAAGGGCGTCGCGCCGGTGCTCTTCGTCACGATGCTGCTCGCGGTGCCCGTGCTCTTGGAGCCGGACATGGGAACCGCGTCGCTGTACGTCTTCAGCGCGTTCGCGCTGTTGTTCACCGCCGGCGCCCGCATCCCGCACCTGTTGATGTCGCTGCTCGTGATGCTGCCGCCGGCCGCGTACGCGGTCGGCGCGTCGGCGTACAAGCGCGCGCGCATCTTCGCCTTCCTCGATCCCTGGAAGGACGCGCAGAACACCGGTTTCCACATCGTGCAGTCGCTGCTCGCGCTCGGCAGCGGCGGGCTGTTCGGCGTGGGCCTCGGCGCATCGCGGCAGAAGTACTTCTACCTGCCCGAAGCGCACAACGACTTCATCTTCGCGGTGCTCGGCGAGGAGCTCGGCATGCTGGGCTGCGTTGCGGTGATCGCGCTCTTCGTCGTGTTCGCGGTGCGTGCGGTCAACCTCGCGCTGAAAGCGCCCGACCGCTTCGGCATGCTGCTCGCGATGGGATGCACGTTCACGATCGTGATCCAGGCGTTCGTGAACATCGGCGTCGTGACGTCGTCGTGGCCCGTGACCGGCGTGCCGCTGCCGTTCATCTCGTTCGGCGGGACGTCGCTGATCGTCTCGCTGATCCTGGTCGCCCTGATCGCGAACGTCGGGCGTCACCGCACGACGTAACGCAGGCGTGCGGTAGGCGTGCAGGACGCGCGCCGGGGCGCGCCCGAACGAATCGGTCATGGTGAGTCGGGTGTTTTGCGCCGGAGCGATTTCGGCGTGTCTTCTCGTGCTCGGCGCGCCCGTCGGCGCCGCCGACGACGCCGGGGCGCTGCTCGCGAAGCACAAGGCGTACGTCGGCTGGCAGGACGGTGACGGCGGCATCACGTCGCTCCGCGAGCGCGGCACCGTCACCTTCGACGGTCACGTCACGGCGGTGATCGCCGCGTACCATCGCGGACCGCTCTTCCGCTCGACCGCGCGATACGCGAACGGGGGCCGCCTCGACGCGGGCTTTACCGGCCGCCTGCTGTGGTCGTCGAACGCGAACGGGTTCACGGTGCAGACGGTCGGCGACGCGGCGCGATACGTCTACACGCGCAGCGCGCTGTTCGACGAGCGGCTCGCGAGCGTGCCGGCGACCTTCCTGCGCAGCGAAACGATCGACGGCGTTCCGGTCGGCTGGGTGCACTTCGCTCCGCAGCTCGGCGTGCCGGCCGACATCGCATTCGAGACGCAAACCGGTGCGGTGAAGCGGGCGGTGCTCGATCCGGGCGGCCGCTACGAGAACCGGTTCGACAGCTTCGGCTATACGGAGGTGGCGGGCGGCAAGCGCGTGCTATCGTCGTGGCGATACGCCGGCGAGAAGGCGGTCCACGCGTACACGTCGGTCGAAGCGAACGTGCCGGTGACCGACGAGGAGCTGCACCCGCCCAAGCAGACCGCGACGTGGACGTTCGATCCGAACGCCGGGACGGTGCCGATCGAGCTGACCGAGCACCGCATCTACATCTCGGCGACGGTCAACGGCGTGCGGGCGAAGTTCATCTTCGACACGGGCGCGGATGGAATTTTCGTCACCGACACGTTCGCGCGCCGCGCGGGCGCGAAACGCGCCGGCGCCTTCGAGCTCGAGGGTGTCGGCGGCGGCGCCATTGCAAACATGTACACGGTCGACTCGCTCGCGATCGGCTCGAACGTGCTGCACAGCGTCTCGATCGGCAGCGGTATCGACGAACGCCGCGAGTTCGACAGTGAGGGCGCCGTCGGCCTGATCGGCTTCGACTTGCTCGCGGGCGCGATCGTCGACATGAACCTCGACGACAAGACGATGCGCATTCTCGACCCGCAGAAGATGCAGCCGGACACCTCCAAAGGCATCACCGTCCGCATCGATCTCGAGACGGGTCAGCCGCGCGTCGGCATGACGGTCGGCGGCAAGGTGCCGGTGCTCGCCACGCTCGACAGCGGCAACGAGATGCGCGTGCTCTTCAGCGAAAGCCTCGTCCGGCGCGATCACGTCGTGTTCTTCTCCGATCCGGACAGCCTCGCATCGCGCATGCAGATGATCGGCGTGAACGGCAGCGAGATCGACACGTGCGGACGGCTCCAGAGCCTGGAGCTCGGGCCCGTCGTCTACCGGCCGGTTCCGGCGTGCTTCTCGCCGTCGCAGGCGCGCAACGACGTGCTCGTCGGACTCGATTTCATCCGCGGCTTCAACATCGTCTACGACTACCCCGACGGCTACCTGCAGATGATCCCTCGCAAGTAAAAACTTGCGCTGGGCTTGAGGTCGTCATCCTGAGCTTGAGGTCGTCATCCAGAGCTTGAGGCCGTCATCCTGAGCTTCAGGTTGTCATCCTGAGCTTCAGGTTGTCATCCTGAGCTTCAGGTCGTCATCCTGAGCTTCAGGTTGTCATCCTGAGCTTCAGGTTGTCATCCTGAGCTTCAGGTTGTCATCCTGAGCTTCAGGTTGCCATCCTGAGCTTCAGGTTGTCATCCTGAGCTTCAGGTTGTCATCCTGAGCTTGTCGAAGGGCGCGATCGTGTCAGCGATCCGCGCCGGGCTCGTCACGTTCATCTTCGTCGCCGGTGCCGTCTCGCCGGCCGTTGCCGGCGACGCGCGCGGCGATCTCGCGCGTCGCGTCGCCGCCGCGGCGAGCGGCGGACCCGTGCGCACGGCGTACGCGGCGCTGCCGCCGGGATACGCGCTGCCGAACCCGGCGCCGGAGCTGTCGCTGCTCGGTTCGTCGTGGCTCGCCGGCACGTCGCCCCCGGACGACGTGCGCATCTACTACCGCGCGGCGCCCGGCGCGGACACGACGCTCGCCGCGGCACTGAGCAGGCGCGGTTACGTGCGCGTCGCGGCGAGCGGTCTCACGAGCCTGTTCGTCGGCGACGACGGCGCGCAACGGCACTGGTGCCCGCGCGACTACGGGCCGGCACTGGTGGTGACGGCCGTCCCGGCCGGAGCGCTGCGCGCGATCGACGTGCGCGTCGTGCGCTCGTCCGGCGACCTGTGCCCGGGCGCCTCGCGCGTGCGGACGGCGGTCGGCGCGCCGCTTCCGGTCCTCGGCAACATCGCGGGCGTCGCGATCGGCGCGCCGTCGCGCAGCGAGCAGCCGAACCGCATCACGTCGACGGCCGTCGTGCGCAGCGCGCTGCTCGAGTCGGACGTGCTGGCGCGCCTCGACGCGCGCTTTGCCGCCGCGGGATGGCGTGGCGAGCCCGCGGTTTTCGAAGGCGAGACGCTGCAGCAGCGCTTCGTGCGGGACGATGGCTCGACGCGGTGGGTCCTCGACCTGCGTCTCGATCAGCGCGCGTCCGATACGTACGACGCGACGATCACGGCCGGCCCGCTGCGCCCGTGAGCGGGGCCCCCGCGTGCGGCTGAAGGTCGCGTTCACCGGCGGCGGCACGGGCGGTCACGTCTACCCGGCGCTCGCGATCGACGATGCGCTGCGCGCGGAGTATCGCGCGGACGCGTACGACGCGCGCTTCTTCGGCAACCGGAACGGGCTCGAGGCGACGATCGTGAAGTCGATCCCGCTGGTGTTCGTGCCGAGCGCGCCGCTGCAGCGCCGCTTCTCCTTCGGTACGCTGCGCACGGCGTTCGTCAACGCCGCCGGCGTGCTCGTCGCGCTCGCCGGGCTCGCGCGCTTCAAGCCGCTGGTGGTCGTCGCGACGGGCGGCTACGTGTGTTTTCCGGTCGTCGTCGCCGCGCGCGCGTTGCGCCTGGTTGGGATCGTGCGCGCGCGCATCGCGCTGCTCGAGATCAACGTGACGCCGGGCCTGACGAACCGTCTTCTGCGGCCCTTGGTCGACGAGGTGTGGACGACGTACGCGGCGTCGAGCGCGTCGTTCGGCCGCAAGACGCGGCTGACCGGTGCGCCGGTCCGCGCGTCGCTGCGCATCGCGAAGGATGCCGCGAGCGCGCGCGAACGTCTCGGACTGGATCCGGATCGCACGACGATCGTCGTCATGGGCGGGAGCCAGGGCGCGCGTTCCATCAACGAAGCGGTGACCGCGCTCGTGACGCGGCGCACGCTGGAGCCGGACTGGCAGGTCCTGCACGTGTCGGGCGAACGCGACCATTCGTACATGCAGGCGGAGCAGCGCGACATCGCGGCGGGAAACCGCGTCTCGCTGGTCGCGTATCTCGACGATCCCTCGGACGCGTACGCCGCGGCGGACGTCGTCATCGCGCGCGCGGGCGCATCGACGCTCGCGGAGCTCGCGACGACGGGCACGCCGTCGATCCTCGTCCCGTACCCGTTCGCCGCGGAGCAGCACCAAGCGCACAATGCCGCGCTTTTCGCCGAGGCAGGCGCCTCGGTCGTCGTCGACGACCGAGAGCTCGACGGCGATCGCCTCTGGTGGACGCTGTGCGAGGTACTGGACCGCGATCGCAACGTCGCGATGCGGCGCGCCGCCCGGTCGCTCGCACCGCGCAACGCCGCAGCGACGATCGTCGCACGCATCGAAAGCGCGCTGCCCGCGCGGGTGGCCGTCGACGCGGAAGCGAACGCACGAGAACCGTGACGGGCCCGGCATACCATCTCGTCGGCGTCGGCGGGATCGGGATGAGCGCGATCGCGCGGCTGCTGGTCGCGCGCGGTGCGCGCGTGAGCGGATCGGACGTGAAGCGCACGCCGGTGATCGACGCGTTGGAGAGCGAAGGCGTGCGCGTCGCGATCGGTCATCGCGCCGCGAACGCCGACGGCGCGTCCGTGATCGTCGTGTCGTCCGCGATCGCGACGGGGAACGCGGAGCTGCAGGCCGCGCGAGCGCGTGGAATCCCGATCGTCACGCGCGGCGCGATGCTCGCGGAGCTGACGAACGGCCACGAGCTCATCGCCGTCGCCGGCACGCACGGAAAGACGACGACCACGGCGATGCTCGCGACGATCTTCGACGCCGCGGGACTCGCTCCGACGATCGCGGTCGGCGGCATTCGTCTCGACACGGGCAGCAACGCATGTGCCGGAGACGGCCGGTGGTTCATCTGCGAGAGCGACGAGTCGGACGGCTCGTTCCTCCAGTTGCGCCCGGTCATCGCCGTGATCACGAACGTCGAGAACGATCACGTGACGTCGGACGACGGAGTTGCGCGGTTGCGCGCGCAGTTCGAAGCGTTCGCGAGGGCAGCCGCGGCGTCCGGCCGCGTCGTCGTCGGCACGGACGATCCCGCGGGTGCGGCGCTCGCGGGGCTCGCGGGTGCGGCCGCGACGACGTTCGCGGTTCGCGCGCCCGCCGACGTGACCGCCGCCGAGGTCGCGTACGAGGGGCTCGGCTCGCGTTTCACCGTCCGCGGCTTCGGCGACGTGACGCTGCACGTGCCGGGCGAGCTCAACGTGCAGAACGCGCTCGGGGCGATCGCAGCGTCGCTCGCCGCGGGCGTGCCGTTCGCGGACGTCGCGCGCGGCCTCGCCGGATTCCACGGCGTGAAGCGGCGTTTCGAGATCGTCGGGCGCGGTGCGTTCACCGTCGTCGACGACTATGCGCACCATCCGACGGCGATCGAACGTACGATCGCGGCGGCGCGCGGCTTCGCGCAAGGCGCGCCCGTGATCGTCGCGTTCCAGCCGCATCGCTACACGCGCACGCAGTTCTTGAAGGACGATTTCGTGCGCGCGCTCGCCGCCGCCGACCACGTGTTCCTCGCGCCGATCTATGCCGCGTCCGAAGACCCGATTCCCGGCGTCACCGAGCGCACCATCGGCTCGCTGCTCGAAGCGTCGGGCACGCCGGTCACGTACGTCGGCGACGTCGAGGAGCTCGTCGCCGCGATTCCCGCCGCGGTGCCCGAAGGCGCGCTCGTGCTGATGCTCGGGGCCGGCTCGATCTCGCCCGTCGCGCACGAGCTGGGCGGCCGCATCGGCGCGGCGGCAGCGGTCCCGTAGGTCCGCGGTCACGCCGACGGAACGTGTCGTCCTGAGCTTGTCGACGGGGCCGCCGCGATGAAGACCGTGCCGCTGCTCGACGACACGGACCGCGCCGCGCTGCACGCGCGGTTCGGCGACCGCGCGCGCTTCGACGAGCCGCTGGGGCCGCATACGTGGTGGAAGATCGGCGGCCCGGCCGACGCGTTGATCGAGGCGCGCACGACGGACGAGCTCGCCTTCGCGCTGCGCCGCGTGTTCAAGCGGCGCTTGCCGATGTTCGTGCTCGGCTCGGGCTCGAATCTGCTGGTCGGCGACGGCGGCATACGTGGCGTGGTGCTGCGCCTCGAAGGTGACTTCGCCGCGCTCGACGTGCGCGAGGAGCATGACGCGATCGTGGCCCAGGCGGGCGGCAGCGCGTCCCTCGCGACGCTGTGCACCAAGGTCGCGAGCCTCGGCGGGGCCGGCGTCGACGGGCTCGCGGGCATTCCGGCAACCGTCGGCGGATCGATCCGGATGAACGCCGGCACGGACCGCGAGATCGGGGAGTTCGCGCGCGACGTCGTCGTGCAGACCCCGTCGCGCCCGGAGCCGCACGCGATCGACGTCGGCTGGCGCTATCGCGAGACGTCGATTCCGCGCGACGCGATCGTGTCCCGCGGGACGCTGCGGTTCGAGCGCGGCGAGCCGAAGGCCGTCCGCGAACGCCTGCAGGCACGGCTCGTCCGCAGAAAGGCGACGCAGCCCGTTGCGATACCGAACTCCGGGTCGTGCTTCCGCAACCCGGTCGGCGACTACGCCGGCCGCCTGATCGAAGCGGCCGGCGCCAAGGGCTGGCGCGAAGGCGGAGCCGAAGTGTCCGGCTTGCACGCCAACTTCATCGTCAACAGCGGCGGCGCGTCCGCGCGCGACGTGGCTACGCTCCTCGCCCGGGTGCGCCGAGCGGTCGACGAGCGTTTCGGCGTCGAGCTGCAGCTCGAAGTCCACCTGGTCGGAGAATTCACCGATGTGGCGCCGCAAGCGACGCGACGGGAACCGAGCGCCACGCGTGGCGCCTGACGCAGCCGGGTTGATGGGAAACGCATTGCCGAATCGAATGGCAAGCCTGTAGTGCCTCGCTTGAAAGTCGCCGTCGTCATGGGCGGGCCGGGCGCCGAGCGCGACGTGTCGATCGAGAGCGGCACGTGCGCGATGCGCGCGCTGGCCGCGCTCGGGCACGACGCGCGTTCGCTCGACTTCGACGGGCGCTTCGTCGACGCGCTGCGCGAGATCGCGCCGGACGTCGTGTTCAACGCGCTGCATGGGACCGGCGGCGAGGACGGCACGATACAAGGCGTGCTCGAGTGGATGGGGATCCCATACACGGGCAGCGGCGTCACGGCGTGCGCGCTCTCGCTCGACAAGCACCTCACGAAGAAGCTGCTCGCCGCGGAAGGCCTGCCGACACCCGCGTGGGACACCTTCGACCTCACCGGCGGCACGCTGCCGCTGCTGCCGGGCTCGTTGAACCTGCCGCTCGTCGCGAAGCCGCGCTTCAGCGGCTCGAGCGCCGGCGTCGAGATCGTGCGCACGCACGAAGCGTGGACGAAGGCGATGATCGCCGCCGCGGAGCGCACGCCGGAGATCGTCGCCGAAGAATTCGTACCGGGCCGGGAGTTCTCGTGCGCCGTGCTCGGCGAGGAAGCGCTGCCCGTCGTCGAGATCATCGCGAACGACGAGTTCTACAGCTACGACGCGAAGTACAAGCCGGGCGGCTCGCGCCATCTCATCCCGGCGCCGATCGACCACGACCTCACGCTGCGCTTGCAGACGCTCGCACTCTCCGTGCACCGCCTGATCGGCCTGCGCGACTACTCGCGCACCGACTTCATCGTCACGGAGCACGGGAGGCCGACGATCCTCGAGATCAACGCGTTGCCCGGACTCACGCCGGCGAGTCTCGTCCCCGACGAAGCGCAGCATGCGGGCATCTCGTTCGACGCGCTGATCGAGCGCATCGTGCAGTACGCGGTCGGCCGCGCCGCGCAAACCACCGTTCCGTAGCACGCGCTGCATTCGCCGAAGGCGCGCGCCGCTGGCATGTTTGCGACCGCCGGCTTGACACCCCAATGGCTATTGTGCATCATTGGTGCGGCGCGTTTGTGCCGCGCGCCCGAAACCGGGTGTGGGCGTAGGAAAGATCGCGCTACGACACCAGGACCGTTCGCTCGCGGCTCTTGAGGTTGGCGGGGTCGTAGTAGCCTTCCCACCACTGCGGGTTCGCATCGGCGCCTTGGAGCGTGAGCGGATCGTCCGACGTCGCCTGCGAGGCGACCGCGCGGAACTCGTAGTGATCGACCAGCTTGATCGCTTCGACGGCGTACAGCGTTGCGATCGCCGGATCTTCGATGCTCAGCAGGTTGTCGCCGTTCTGCTGCTCGCCGCCTTGCGCTAGATTCGACGAGCCGCAGAATACGACGGGGTTCGGCTCGTTGAAGTCGACGACGACGAACTTGTGGTGGATCACCTGACCCGGCCCGCCGTTCCACTCCGCCTTGAACGGCTGGGGCACTTTCTTCTGCAGGTAGCTGAACGGCACGAGCAGCCCGGGCTTGCCGCTCTTCGAGAACGTCAGGCCTTGCGCGCTCTGCGTGACGCCGTACGAGAACACGTCGGTGCGCTTCTCGAGCGCGGAGAGCTGCGCGAGCACGTCGCCGCCGCCGGTGAGCTCCATGACGGCGAACAACACCGAGCTCTTCGCGTTCTTGATCGCGTCGGCGACACGCTGCAGCGAGATGTCGGCGCTGGTGTGCGGCGCGAACGAGACACCGAACTTCGGCAGCTCCGGCAGCGTCTCGTCGAACCACTGCGACGCGATCGGCTGCTTCGGAAACGCCGGCATGCCGCCAGCCGCGAACGCCTGGTCGAATGCCTGGCCGTACAGCTTCGCGACGTCCGGATCGTCGATCACGATCATGCTGTTCGACTGGACGTACAGGCCACGCACGCTGAAGTTCGCCGATCCGGTGAGCACGCGCACGGCGTTGCCGGCTTTGTCGCGCTGGATGATGCACTTGTCGTGCGCGTACCGCTGGAAGTGGCCGCGGACGAGCTTGACACCGGCGGGTCCCAGCAGCGCCGCCGCTTCGATCTCGCGCGCGCCCGGCTTCGTGTGCAGGGCCGCGTTGTCGAGCACCATGCGGATCGGCCAGCCGCGCTTCGCGTCGCGCGCGAGCACCCGCAGGAAGTCGGGCTCGTCGAGATCGTACGCGAAGACGTCGTAGCCTGACCCGGTCGCGACACCGTCGGTCTCGCACTGAACGAGGAATGCGTTGAGGATCTCGCGCGCTCGCGCGCCGAGCCACCGGTACATGTCCTTGAACGTCGTCGGCGGGGTCGTCTTCGTTCCCGGCACCGTCGTGTTCGTGGCGTACGTGACGGTATTGTCGAGCCGCATGCTCGTCACGCCGCTGCCGTAGCGGGCGACGAACGCCTGCGAGGACACGTAGCCGCGCGTGAACGCGACGTCGAACTTCGACGCGCCGCTTCCGACGAGCGCCATCGCGAACGTGACGGTGTACTTGGCGGTGAGTCCGCCGGCGTCCGTCGGATTCTTGCCGGCGACGAAGTACATCGCATCGACGCGGTACGTGAGCGGCTGCGGAACCGGCTCTTCCGGCGGATAGTCGACCCACCGGAACTTCTGGAACGGCGCGACGTTGCTGTCCTCGGCTTGCGCGTTGCGCTGTTCGGTCGAGGTGTCCGCCGTGATGCCTTTGGCGGGATCGAAGCTCAGCCGGTTCTTCGAATAGGTGAACGTCTTGCCGTCCTTGGAGCGGGCGATCGCGAAGCCGGCGAGCCCGTCGCAGGCACCCGCGGTGATGTCCATCGCCATCAGCACGCAGCCGTCGCCGCGATACGCCTTCACCGTGAACGCGCCGTCGCGCACGACGACGCTCGACGGCGTCGTCAGATCGCTCGGCGGCGGTGGGGTCGCCGGCGCGGCGTCGGCTCCGCGAGGCGCGGGCGGCGTGAACGGATGCGATGCCGCGGCGCCGTTTGCCGTGCCCTTCGCGCCGGCGGCCGGCGTTGTACGTGTAGCCATCCCCGAATCCCCCATCGGCGAGAAAAGCGAGCGTCCGCCTTCTGTGCGAGGGCGACGCCCCCTTCCTCGCGGCGATCGCGCCGGCTCGTGCGAACGGTCAGCGCGCGTGCGTCGTGTCGAACCAGAGCATCAGATCGACGCGGACGCTCTCGGTCATCGTGTCGACATCGATCGGCAACCCGGAGCCGGCGGCGAGATGCGGACAGCCGCCGGCGGTGTCTACCCGCACCGGTGCGCCGAGATCGACGTGAAGATCCGCGGCCCGCTGCTTTTTTTGCCGAGCGGCGTCCGCGTTCGCTGCGTCGCGCGCCTTCGCTTCCAGCGCCGCGCAGTCATCGATCGCCGATTCGAAGCGCACGTTGCGAAGCTCGACATCCGGGTGCTCCTGCACGTATGCTTCGGCCAGCGCGCTCAAACGATCGCGCTTCGGCCCGGGCGGGAGATCGGTGACGGGCGTGCTCGGAATCATGCGCGCGCGCCCGAACGCCTCCTCACCGGTACGCGGAGGCGGAAGGCCCCACGCGCGCACCTCGCTCCAGGGCACACCGCGAGAGGCGATGCCGTGCGCCGCGATCGAGACGTTCCCGGGCGGCGTGAACGGCGTGAATGGCGTCGGCGGCGCGGCGCGCTGCACGGCCTGCGAGTCCGCGACGCGCCCGAGCGGCGCGGTGAGCACGAGCGCCCAAAGCACGAGCAGCGCCGCCCGGCCGAGCCGCATCAAATGCATCGGCCCCCGTCGACCTCCAGCGCGACGCCCGTGATGAACGCCGCGTCGTCCGAGGCGAGGAAGGCGACGGCGTTCGCGATGTCGCGCGGCTGCGAAAGGCGGCCGAGCGGTACGCTCGCGGCGAACTTCGCGCGCAGCTCCTCGCTCTCGCCGCCCATGAACTCCTTGAGCAGGGGCGTCTCGCCGGCGACCGGACAGATCGCGTTCACGCGAATGTTGTCGGGCGCGAGCTCGATGGCCATCGACTTCGAGAGGCCGATCGCGGCGGCTTTCGACGCGTTGTAGACCGCGAGTCCGGGTCGCGGACGAATTCCGGCGGTCGACGCGATCGTGATCATCGATCCGCCGCCTTGCGCGCGAAGCACGGGGACGACTTCGAGCGCCGAGAGGTACAGCGCCTTCACGTTCACGGCGAAGATGCGGTCGAACCATTCGTCCCCGACGGCGAGCAACGGCGCGTTGCGGTGCGTGATCCCGGCGTTGTTGACGTACGTGTCGATGCGGCCGCATGCTGCGACGACGCGTCGCACGACCGCCGCGACGTCCTCCCGGCGCGTGACGTCGCCGCGCACGAACTCCGCGCGCCCGCCGCAGCGCTGCGCGGTCTCGTCCGCCGTGCGCCGCCCGCCGGCCTCGTCGACGTCGACGATCGTCACCGTCGCGCCTTCCTCCGCAAGCTTCGCCGCGATCGCAGCGCCGAAACCGGAGGCGCCGCCGGTCACGATCGCAGCCTTGCCGCGCAGCATCCCCTCGCAGGTGCTCACGCGAACTTCTGCACGATCGTCTGAAGCGTGCTGAACTCGTGCATCGCCGCGAAGCCTTTGCCGCGCCCGTGGCCACTCTTCTTGAAGCCGCCGAAGGGCAACTCGACGCCCCCGCCCGCGCCGTAGCAGTTGACGAAGACCTGGCCGACGCGCAGAGCGCGCGCGACGCGCGTCTGCCGCGCGCCGTTCTCCGTCCACACGCCGGCGACGAGACCGTACTCGGTGCCGTTCGCGATGCGGATCGCGTCCGCTTCGTCAGCGAACGGAAGCGCCGACAGCACGGGCCCGAAGACTTCCTCGCGCGCGAGCTCGTGCCGTTCGTGCACGGGCCCGAACACCGCGGGCGCGACGTAGAAGCCGCGCGCCGGCAGATCGCCGGTCAGCGCGCCGGCGGCGGCGACCGGCACGGCGTCACGCCGCGCGCGCTCGACGAAGCCGCGCACGCGCGCGAGCTGCGCGGCGTTGATCAGCGGGCCGACGTCGGGATCGCTCGCGGGCAATCCGACGCGCAGCCGCGCGAATGCATCGGCGACGCGCGTCATCACGCGATCGAACGCGCTCGCCTCGATCAGCACACGGCTGCCCGCGGAGCACGTCTGCCCGCCGTTCTGCACGATCGCGCGGACGATCGCCGGCACGGCCGCGTCGAGATCGGCATCGGCGAACACGATCTGCGCGGACTTGCCGCCGAGCTCGAGGATCACGCGCGCGTGGTGCCGCGCCGCCGCGCTTTGCACGAGCGTTCCCGCTTCCGGCGAGCCGATGAAGTCGACGAGGTCGACGGCGGGATGCCGCGCGAGCGCGTCACCGGCGGTCTCGCCGAGGCCGGTGACGACGTTGATCGCGCCCGCCGGGACCCCGGCGTTCGCCGCGATCTCGGCGAGCGCGAGCACCGACTGCGACGCATCCTCCGACGGCTTGATCACCGTCGCGTTCCCGACGGCGAGCGAGGGCGCGAGGGAGCGCGCGAACATCTGCGTCGGATAGTTCCACGGGATGATGTGCCCGGTGACTCCGACCGGCACGCGCAGCACCTGCACCGCGTACCCCGGCAGATACGGAAGCGTCTCCCCGTGCAGCTTGTCCGCGGCGCCGGCGAAGAACTCGAAGTATCGGATCGCCGCCGTCACGTCGGCGCGTGCCTGCGAGATCGGCTTGCCCGTGTCGCACGACTCGATTCCGGCGAGCCGCTCGAAGTCGGACGCGATCGCATCGCCGACGCGGCGCAGCGCGCGCCCGCGCTCTGCCGCCGGAAGCGCTCCCCACGCGCCCTCGAACGCGGTCGTCGCGCTGCGAACGGCGCGGTCGACGTCTTCCGCTCCGCCGGCCGAGATCGCGCCGACGGTCTCGCCCGTCGCGGGATCGACGATGGGAAGCGTCTCGCCCGACGCGCTCGCCTCGAACATTCCGCCGGCGAACACCGTATGCGCGGCTCCCGTTGCGATCATCGCGGTCGGTCTCCTCCAGGGCCAGGGCATTCCGCGCCGGGCCGACGAACCCTCACGCGATGACGGCGCCCGCCGCGATCGAGTTCTCGGACGTGCAGAAATGGTTCGGCACGCATCACGTCTTGATCGACATCGATATCACGATCGTGAAGGGCGAGGTCGTCGTCGTCATCGGCCCGTCCGGTTCCGGCAAGAGCACGCTGATCCGGTGCATCAACGGTCTCGAACCGATCCAACGCGGCTGCATCACCGTCGATGGTAAGCGCGTCGACGCACGCGGGCGCGACATCGCGGCGATCCGGCGCGAGGTCGGCATGGTCTTTCAGGCGTTCCACCTCTATCCGCACAAGACGGCGCTGGAGAACATCATGCTGGCGCCGATCACGGTGAAGCGGACTCCGCGCGCGCAGGCGGAATCCGAAGCGCGCGCGCTGCTCGAGCGCGTCGGCTTGCCGGAGAAGGCTTCGGCGTACCCGGCGCAGCTCTCCGGCGGCCAGCAGCAGCGCATCGCGATCGCGCGCGCGCTCGCGATGCAGCCCGAGGTCTTGCTGTTCGACGAGCCCACGAGCGCGCTCGATCCCGAGATGATCAAGGAAGTGCTCGACGTGATGCAAGACCTCGCCCACACCGGCATCACGATGGTCGTCGTCACGCACGAGATGGGATTCGCGCGCCGGGTCGGCGACCGCGTCGTCTTCATGGATTCGGGCCGCATCGTCGAGGTCGCGCCGCCCGACCGGTTTTTCTCGAACCCGACGCACCCGCGCGCCCAGCTGTTCCTCTCGAAGATCCTGGGCCACACGAACGTCTTGTCATCCTGAGCCGCATGGGTTGTCATCCTGAGCCGCATGGGTTGTCATCCTGAGCCGCATGGTTGTCATCCTGAGCTTGTCGAAGGGCGAATCATGATCATCACACGACGAACGGCGCTCTCCGCGGCGCTGCTCCTGACCACCGCGATCGCGCTCGCGGCGCCGCTCGTCACGCGCGCCGCCGACGACAACTCGGTCGACGCGATCAAGAAGCGCGGAACGATCAAGATCGGCGTCAAGTACGACGCGCCGCCGTTCGGGTCGCTCAGCCCGCAGACGAATCAGGTGACGGGCTTCGACGTCGACATCGCGCGCGCGATCGCCAAGCACGTGCTGGGCTCCTCCGACAAGGTCGAGCTCGTGCAGGTGAAGTCGGACAATCGCATCCCGCTCGTGCAGAACGGCGACATCGATGCCTTCGTCGCCACCGCGACGATCACGCCCGCGCGGATGAAGACGATCGACTTCTCGAACGTGTATTACCGCGCCGGGCAATCGCTGCTCGTCAAGAGGGGCTCGCCGGTCAAGGGCTATCGCGACCTCGACGGCAAGAGCGTCTGCTCCGTGCAGGGCTCGACGCCGGAGCAGACGATCCGGCGGCTCGTTCCGAAGGCGACCGTCGTGACGTTCGAGACGTACCCGGAGTGTCTCACGGCACTACGCGGCGGCCGCGTCGACGCGGTGACCACCGACAACGTCATCCTCGGCGGCTACGAGGCGCAGGATCCGGCGAACCTCGAGCTGGTCGGCGGTCTGTTCACGTTCGAGCCGTACGGCATCGGGATCCGAAAGGGCAACGCGTCGCTGGTGAAGGCGATCAACGATACGCTGGCCGACCTCAAGAAGTCCGGCGAGTACGCGAAAATCCACCAGCAGTGGCTGAAGAAGCCGGTGCCTGGCGACGTCAACGCGTGGTACGACATGCCGGCCGCGACGGCGGCCGAGAAGTTCAACGACCAGAAGCCGGGCTGATCGGCGGTGGATTGGTCGGTCCTGGCGGACAACGCCGGACTGCTCGCGCAGGGCCTGCTGATCACGCTCGAGGTGTCGGCGCTCGGGCTCGTGCTCGCGCTCGCGCTCGGCGTGCTCGTCGCGACGCTGCGCGTCGCGCCGGGCGCCTCGGCGCGTAACGCCGCGGCGGCGTACGTCGAGGTGCTGCGCAACATCCCCCTCCTGGTCCAGCTGTTCTTTCTGTACTTCGCGTTGCCCAGCGTCGGCATTCGGCTCGACGCGTTCGTGTGCGGCGTCGTCGCACTCGGCGTGTATACTTCGGCATTCGTGGCCGAGGCGATCCGAAGCGGCATTGCGGCCGTGCCGCGCGGTCAGCTCGAGGCGGGGCTGTCGAGCGGGATGCGCTACGCGACCGCGATGCGGCTGGTCGTGCTGCCGCAGGCGGTCTCGAAGACGATCCCGCCGCTCGGCAATACGACGCTGAACCTGATCAAGAACTCTTCGCTGGTGAGCACCGTGTCGGTGCTCGACATCCTCGGCACGGCGAACCTGATCGGCGCGCGCACGTTCGAGTACGTGCCGATGTTCGTGGGCGCGGCGATCGGCTACCTGATTCTCACGCTGCCCGCGGCGCTCGGCGTCAACGTGCTCGAGCGCCGCTTCGCGCGATGATCGACCTGCGCTGGCTGTTCAACATTCCCACCCTCACGTTCATCGCGGGCGGCCTCGGCACGACGCTCGAGCTAGCCGCGCTCGCCATCGCGATCTCGTTCATCGCGGGTGTCGTCCTCGCGCTGGCGCGGCTGTCGCGCTTTCGCCCGCTCGGCGTGCTCGCGACCGGCTACATCGAGGGCATGCGCGCGCTGCCGGTGCTGCTCGTCATCTTCTTCACGTACTTCGCGCTGCCGCGCGTGATCGGCGTCAAGCTCGATCCGTTCACGGCGGGCGTCATCGCGATGTCGGCTTTCACGGCCGCCCTGGTCGCCGAAATCGTGCGCGCCGGCATTCTCGCCGTGCCGGCCGGCCTCGTCGAGGCCGCGCAGTCGCAGGGGCTCTCCGGCGTGCAGATCATGCGCATCATCAGCCTCCCGATCGCCGTGCGCCGCATGATGCCGGCGCTCGTCGCGCAGTTCGTCACGCTGCTCAAGGATACGTCGCTGACGGCCGTGATCGGCGTGCTCGAGTTGACGCGGCGCGGCCAGATCGTCTTCGCGCAGCCGCCGTTCCAGCCGATTCCCGTTTTCGCCCTGATCGCGCTGATCTATTTCACGGCGAACTTCGGTCTCGGGCAGATCGGTCGCCGCCTGGAAGCGCGCACGGCATGACGACCATCTACCGCGCGCGGCGCATCATCACGATGAACGGCGATGCGCCGGAAGCGTTCGCCGTCTCGGACGAGCAGGTCGTCGCGACCGGCGCGCTCGCGTTCTTGCGCGAGCGCTTCGAGGGCGCGGAGGTCGTCGATGCGGGCGACGGAGTGATCGTGCCCGGCTTCAACGACGCGCACGCGCACTTGGTCGTCGCCGCCGAGGACATGCTGCACCTCGACCTGTCGATCGACGCCGTGTCGTCGCTCGCCGAGATTTTGGTGAAAGTGCGCGAGCAAGTCGCGCACACGCCGCCCGGCGGCTGGATCCGCGGCAGCCGCTACGACGATGCGAAGATGGCCGAAGGCCGCGTGCTCACGCGGTGGGATCTCGACGGCGTGAGCCGCGAGCACCCGATCATGGTGCTGCACGTCGCCGGGCACTGGGGCGTCGTCAACTCCAAGGCGCTGGAGCTCGGCGGCATCGACGAGTCGTCGGAGGCGCCGCCGGGCGGCAAGTTCGGCCGCGACGGCGGCGGCCGCCTCAACGGGATCCTCTTCGAGATGGCGATCTTCGACTTCGCGTACCCGCAGGCGACGCGGCGCGCGGCGACGGTCGCGCCGGCGGCGACGCCCGACGATCGCCAGCGCGGGCTCGCGCTCGCGCAGCGGGCGTTCCATGCGGCCGGCATCACGTCGCTGACCGACGCGATGATCGGTCCGGACGACATCGCGCTGCTGCAGGAGGCGCGCCGCCGCGGCGCGCTCACGATGCGGGTCAACATGCTGCTGCACTACGAGCACTACGATCTGCTCGCGAAGCACGAGTTCCGCACGGGCGCAGGCGACCACCGGCTGCGGCTCGGCGGGATCAAGTCGTTCGTCGACGGCGCGATCGGCGGGCGCACGTGTTTGATGGACGAGCCGTTCGAGGGCACGGCGGACGACTTCGGGATGCAGACCGTCGACGACGCGACGCTCGGCGACGTCGTGCGGCGCGCGCACCTCGACGGCAATCGCGTCTGCGTGCACGCGAACGGCGACCGCGCGATCCGCAAGCTGCTCGCATTTCTCGAGGCGGCGAACCGCGAAAAGGACCGTCCGCACATCCACCACCGCATCGAGCACTGCAGCATCGTCGACGACGACATCCTCGCGCGCATGCGCGGCCTCGGCGCGATCGCGGCGCCGTTCGGCAGCTACGTGCACTACCACGGCGGCAAGCTGCTCGACTGGTACGGGCCGCGCCGCATCGAGCGGATGTTCGCGCACCGCTCGTTCATCGACCACGGTGTCGCGGTCGCCGGGTCGTCCGACTATCCGTGCGGGCCCTATCAGCCGCTGCTCGCGCTACAGTCGTGCGTCGCGCGCACGGGCTACGACGGCACGCCGCTGGGACTCTCGCAGCGCATCACGCCCGAAGAGGCGCTCGCGCTCTACACCACGAGCGCGGCGTACGCGTCGGACGAGCACGAGACGAAGGGCCGCATCGCGCAGGGTTGCCTCGCCGACTTCGTCGTGCTCGACGACGACCCGCTCACGGCCGATCCGTCGACGCTCGGGAGCATCGGCGTGCGCGCGACGTATGTCGGCGGCGCGCGGGTGTGGGCCGCGTCCGGCTGATGTCCGGACTGGTCGAGATCCAGCTGCTGAACGGGGTCGTTCAGGGCATGATGTACGCGCTCGTCGCCGCCGGCCTCACGCTGATCTTCGGCATGCTCGACATCCCGAACTTCGCGCACGGCGCGTTCTACGCGCTCGGCGCGTACGTCGCGTTCACGCTGATTTCCGCGACCGGCAACTTCTGGCTCGCGATCGCCGTGGTGCCGCTCGTCGTGGCCGCGCTGGGATTGATCGTCGACGCGCTCGCGATGCGCCGGCTGGCGCGCGCCGGGCACGTCTACCAGATTCTCTTCACGCTGGGACTCGTCCTGATCGTGCAGGAGGCGATCGTCATCATCTGGGGCGCCGATCCGACCAGCGTCGACGTACCCGCGGCGCTCGGCGGCGGCGTCCCGCTCGGCGCCGTGAGCTTTCCGTACTATCGCATGTTCCTGGTCGGCGTGTCGGCCGTCGTGATCGCGGCCGTGTGGCTCGGCATCGAGCGGACGAAGTACGGCGCGATCATACGCGCTGGGATCGACGATCCGCAGATGGTCGACTGCATCGGCATCGACGTCCAGCGCCTCTTCACGCTCGTGTTCGGCATCGGCGTCGGTCTCGCGGCGCTCGCCGGCGCGCTGATCCTGCCGATTCGCGGCGGTCAGCCCGCGATGGGCGGCGAGCTCATGGCCACGAGCTTCGCCGTCGTCGTGATCGGCGGACTCGGCAGCTACCTCGGCGCCGTCGCGGGCGGGATCTTCGTCGGCGTCGTGCAGGCGGTGATGACGATCGTGTATCCGGCCGCGTCCGAAGTGTCGATCTTCGCCGCGATGGCGCTCGTCATTCTCGTACGCCCGCAAGGTCTGTTCGGTCGCCGATGATGCGCTTCGCCGTGCTCGCAGCCGTCGTCGCGATCGCGCCGCTCGTGCTCCACTACCCGGAGCTCGAAACGCAGATCCTCACCTTCGGGCTGCTGGCGATCTCGTTCAGCCTGCTGCTCGGCGAGATGGGCTTTCTCTCGTTCGGGCAGGCGACGTTCAACGGCGTCGGCGCGTACGCCGCCGCGCGCCTGCTGATCGACGCGCACGCGCCGTTGCCGCTCGCATTGCTCGGCGCGCTGCTCGCGGGCGCGGCGGTCGCGGCCGCCGTCGGCGCGCTGGCGATCACCGGGCGCGGCGTGTACGGCGTGATGCTGACCTTCGCGTTCAACGAGATGGCGTACTACGCGGCGTTCCAATGGCGCGGCGTCACGGGCGGCGACAACGGCTTGCGCGGCATCCCGCGTCCGGACGTCTTCGGGCTCGCGCTCGACGACGCCTCGCGCTACTACTACGTCGTCGCCGTCGTCGTGCTGCTCGCCTTCGCCGCGGTGCTGCGGCTGAACGCCTCGCCGTTCGGCGCGGTGCTGCGCGCGATTCGCGAGAACGAGGAGCGCGCGCGCTCGATCGGCTTCCGGGTCGCGCGCTTCAAGGTCGCGGCGTTCGCCGTGTCGGGTGCGCTCGCGGGGCTCGCCGGCGGCTTGTACGCGGAGCTGTACCGCTTCGTGCCGCTGCAAGCGATCGACCTCGATACCTCGACCAACGTCGTCATCGCGGCGCTGCTGGGAGGCACCGGTTCGCCGTTCGGCGCGCTGCTCGGTGCCGCGATCTTCACCGTGCTGTCCGACTCGCTCAGCCACATATGGTCGCACTGGCCGCTGATCTTCGGGGTCGTGTTCTGCGCCGTCGTGCTGTTCTTGCGCGGCGGCGTGTGGAGCGTGCTCGACCGCCGGACCGCTCGTGCCGCCCACGGCTGAGGCGGTGCGGCCGCGGGAAGCGCTCCTGACCACACGCGCGCTCACGAAGCGGTTCGGCGCGCATGCCGCGGTCGACGGCGTGGACGTCGAGGTGCGCGAGGCGACGCTGCACGCGATCATCGGCCCCAACGGCGCCGGGAAGACGACGCTCTTCAACCTGCTCAGCGGCGAGATGCGCCCGAGCACGGGCTCGATCGCGTTCCGCGGGCGCGACGTGACCCGCTGCGACATGACGGAGCGCTCGCACCTCGGGGTGGGACGCTCGTTCCAGCGCACGAACGTCTTTGCGAAGCTCACCGTGTTCGAGAACGTACGGCTCGCCGCGCAGTCGCGCACGCGGGCGAGCTTCGCCGCGTGGCGCAGCGCGGCGTCGCTCGCGGCGGCGAACGCGCGCGCGGAAGCCGTGCTCGACGAGTTCGGCCTGCTCGGCGACCGCGAGCGTATCGCAGGCGAGCTCGCCGGCGGCGACCAGCGCCTGCTGGAGCTCGCGATCACGCTCGCGACCGATCCGGTGCTGCTGCTGCTCGACGAGCCCTCGCAGGGGCTCTCGCCCGACGATGCGCGCGGCCTGATCGACCGCATCGGGCGCCTCGCCGAGCGCTTCACCATCGTGCTGATCGAGCACAACATGCCGCTGGTGATGCGGCTCGCGACCGAGATCACGGTCATGAGCTTCGGCCGCATTCTCGCGCACGGCACGCCCGACGAGATCCGCGCGAACGAAGCCGTGCGCGCCGCCTACCTCGGCAAACGCGCATGACGATCTCCGTTGTCATCCTGAGCACGTCCGTTGTCATCCTGAGCACGTCCGTTGTCATCCTGAGCACTTCCGTCGTCATCCTGAGCTTGTCGAAGGGCGATCGATCGTGCTAGAGCTGCGCGACGTCGATCTCTTCTACGGTCCGGCGTGGATCCTCAAGGGCGTCTCGCTCGACGTTCCGTCGTGCGGAGTCGTCGCGCTGCTCGGGCGCAACGGCGCCGGCAAGTCGACCACGCTCAAGTCGATCATGGGCATCGTCGCGCCGCGCGGCGGCTCGATCCGCTTCGACGGTGCGGACATCGCGGGCACGCCGCCGCACGCGGTCAACCGGCGCGGCATCGCGTACGTCCCCGAAGAGCGGCGCATCTTCCGCGACCTCACCGTCGACGAGCACCTCGCGATCGCCGCGCGCCCCGGCGGATGGGAGCCCGCGCGGATCTTCGGCGTGTTTCCGGCGCTGGTGCCGCTGCGCGAACGGCGCGGTCGCTTCTTGTCCGGCGGCGAGCAGCAGATGCTCGCGATCGCGCGCGCGCTCGCGACCGGCCCGCGCTTGCTGCTGCTCGACGAGCCGTCGCAAGGGCTCGCGCCGGTGGTCGTCGACGCGGTCATCGCGTCGATCGAAGCGATGCGCGGCGAGGGTCTGGCCATCTTGCTGGTGGAGCAGAACGTCGATCTCGCGCTCGACGTCGCGGACCGGGCGGCCGTCATCGACCAGGGCGCGATCGTCTTCGACGGAACCGGACGGCAGCTCCGCGAACGCGGCGACCTGCAGTCCACTTATCTGGGCGTCGGCACGTGAAAGGATGACGATGGAACGCAAACATTTTCTCGCGATCGCGGGCGGTACCGCCGCCGCGGGGCTCTCGGGGCTCCCGGCGCGCGCCGCGGACGATGTCGTGTTCGCGGGCGTGTACTCGTCGACGGGGGCGTACGCGGCGTTCGGCCGCGACACCGACCGCGGGTTCAAGCTCGCCGTCAACGAGGTCAAGGGCGGCGCGGGCGGCCACGCGATCAAGTACATCACGCGCGACGATCAGACGAAGCCCGACGTGGGTCAGCAGCAGGCGACGGATGCGTTCGAGCACGACGGGGCGCGCTTCTTCGCCGGCTGCGCGTCGAGCGCGGTCGCGCTCGCCATCGCACAGGTGGTGAAGGACAAGCACGCGCTGTTCTGGACGAGCGTCGGCGCCGACGAGATCACCGGCAAGGACTGCAACGCATACACGTTCCGCTGGTCGGTGCCGGCGTACGGCGCGGTGCGCGCGGCGATGTACCCGTTCATCGCGAAGTTCCCGAGCGCGAAGAAGTGGTATACGATCACGCCTTCGTACGTGTTCGGTGAGTCGCTGCTCGCGAACGTCAAGGAAGTCGCGCAGGAGAAGGGGCTCACGTTGGTCGGGAACGACTACCACCCGCTCGGCGCGACCGAGTTTTCGAACTACGTCGCGAAGGCGGCCGAAGCCAAGCCCGACGTGCTGTGCCTCTTGAACTTCGGCGGGGACGCGATCAAGGCGCTCAAGACGGCCGCGAGCTACGGGCTGAAGAAGAGCACGAAGATCCTCTACGTGTGGAGCGGCGGTCTGCTCGACTACGCGGGCATCGGCGCCGACGACCTCGACGGCGTGTACGTCGGCTGCCAGTACTGGCACGAGTCGAGCGCGGCGACGCGCAAGGCGAGCGAAGCGTACAAGGCGGCGTACGGCGAGCCGATCGGATACGTCGGCGCGAGCGCGTACATCGAGGCCAAGCTGACGTTCGACGGGATCAACCGCGCGAAGTCGATCGACCCCGCACGCGTCGCGAAGGCGCTCGAAGGCTACAAGTACACGGGCCCCACCGGATCGGAGGAGGTGCGCGGCTTCGACCATCAGGTGATCAAACCGTACTACCTGCTCGTCGGCAAGGCGAAGAGCGCGATGCGCGATCAGTGGGACTACGTCGATACGGTCGCGTCCGGCTCGTACCCCGTGCCGCAGAACCGGAGCCTGTGCAAGCTATAACCCGCAGCGGCATACGCGGCGTCGTCGCCGCGGTCACCACCCCCGTCGACGCAAACTTCGCGCCGGACGCGAATCGGCTGGCACGGCATTGTGCACTGCTGCTGCGCAACGGGTGCGGCGGGCTGAACGTGCTCGGCACGACGGGCGGTTTCGCGTCGTTCTCCGTCGCGCAGCGCCTCCGTCTCATGCACGACCTGGCGAACGCGTCGTCCGCCACGACGGCGGCGATGATGGTCGGCACCGGCGCGGCGGCATTCGACGACGCCGTCGCGCTGACGAAGGCGTCCGTCGACCTCGGGTACGGCGGCGCGCTGGTCATCCCGCCGTTCTACTACAAGAACGTCTCCGAGGACGGCGTGTTCGCGTACTACGCGCGGCTGATCGACGCAATCGGCGCCGCGAGCCTGCGCTTGTACCTCTACCACTTCCCCGCGATGAGCGGCGTGCCGTTCACGGTGCCGCTCGCCGGCCGGCTCATCGAGGCGTATCCCGGCGTCGTCGCCGGCCTCAAGGACAGCAGCAACGACGCGCCGTTCGTCGCGGCACTGCACGGAGCGTTCCCCGGCCTCGACCTCTTTCCGAGCTCGGAGTCCGTACTGGCGAACGCGCGGCGTGCGGGGTACGCCGGGTGCATCTCCGCGACCGCGAACGTCACCGCGCCGCTCGCCGCGCGCGTGTGGGACGGCGACGACGGCGGGCAGGCGCCGCTCGCGGCGATCCGCGAGGCGATCGGCGCCGTGCCGCTCATCCCGGCGTGTCACGAGCTCGTCGCGCGGCTGCACCACGACACGGCGTGGTCGCGCGTTCCGCCGCCGCTCCACGCGCTCGTACCGGAGCAGAGCGAGGAGCTCGACGACGTTCTGTCGCGCACGGCGTATCACGACATTCGATGGTTGGAAGGGTGAGCGGCCTGGCGGGCGGGTAGTCACACTTGCATTTGCCGCCGCTTCTGCTACCATGGTCGCATCCGCGGAGGACCTACTGCGGATGCCGGACACTCTTCGTTAAAGACGAGGGGTGCTGCGGCGCTTCATCGGCGGGGGCGTTTTCAGATGAGCCCGTTGTTTTCCGTTGACCCAAACAGCAATTCGGCCTACGTGAGCTATCGGCCCTCGGTGCACATCGCGCGTCAGGTTCGCGTCGTGCGCGGCCGCACGGGCCGGCTCGGCGCGATCCCGTTCGGCCCCGCGCTCGACGGCACGCCGCACGTGATCGCCGAGTTCGACGCCGCGGGCGACGTCGTCGGCGTTCAAATCGATCGCGTCACGCCCGAAACGCTGGCCATGGCCGACGAGCTCCTCACGCTGCTCGACGTCATCTCGCCGGCACCGCTCGCGCGCACGATCGTCTCGTAAGCCGCGCGCGGGGCTCGCCCGCCTCGTCCCGAAGGCGGCGCGCATGAACGGATCGGGCCGCGAGTCCGGGCTTGCGCGCGGGCTCACCAACTACGGCGACCGCGAGTTCTCGCTGTACCTGCGGCGCGCGTTCGCGAAGTCGATGGGCTACTCCGATGCGATGCTGGAGCGCCCGATCGTGGGCATCGCCACGTCCGGCAGCGGTTTCAACAACTGCCACCGCACGATGCCCGAGCTGGTCGCCGCCGTCGCGCGCGGCGCGCTCGCCACCGGCGGGCTGCCGCTCGACTTTCCGACGATCTCGCTCGGCGAGCCGTTCCTCTCGCCGACGAGCCTCGTGTTCCGCAACCTGATGGCGATGGACGTCGAGGAGATGATCCGCGCGCAGCCGATGGACGCGGTCGTGCTCGTCGGCGGCTGCGACAAGACCGTGCCGGCGCAGCTGATGGGTGCGATCTCCGCGAACAAGCCGGCGATCGCGCTCGTCGTCGGCGCGATGATGACGGGCAGCTTCGAGGGTACGCGGCTCGGCGCGTGCACCGACTGCCGCGCGTGGTGGGCGCGTTATCGTGCCGGCGAGCTCGACGAGTCCGGCATTCGCGAGCTGGAGTCGAACCTCGCCACGACCGCGGGCACGTGCGCCGTGATGGGCACCGCGAGCACGATGGCGTGCGTCACGGAAGCGCTCGGGATGAGCCTGCCGGGCGCCGCGACGCCGCCGGCGGTGCACGCCGAACGGCTGCGCGTCGCCGAGGCGACGGGTGCGCGCGCCGTCGCGCTCGCGCGCGAGGGGTTGACGCCGGATCGCGTCGTGACGCCGGAAAGCGTCGAGAACGCGCTGCGCGTGCTGCTCGCGATCGGCGGCTCGACGAACGGCGTCATCCACCTCACCGCGATCGCCGGGCGGCGCGGTATCCCGCTGCCGCTCGAACGATTCAACGCGATCAGCGCGGAGACGCCGGTGCTGGTGAACCTGAAACCGGTCGGCGAGCACTACATGGAAGACCTGCACGCGGCGGGAGGCGTCGGCGCGGTGCTGCGCGAGCTCGCGCCGATGCTGAACGGCGACACGCGCTCGGTCGCGGGCGAGACGCTGCGCGAGCGCATCGCGCGCGTTCCGGCGTACGTCGATCGCGCGGTCGTGCGCTCCGCCGCCGCGCCGGTGTTCGCGCGACATGCGCTGGTCGCGCTCTTCGGCAACCTCGCGCCCAACGGCGCGATCCTGAAAGCGGCCGCCGCCGACGAACGTCTGCTCGAGCACGAGGGACGTGCGGTCGTCTTCCGCGATCTCGGCGATCTCGCCGCGCGCATCGACGCGCCCGATCTCGACGTGGAGCCCGACGACGTGCTCGTGCTGCAGAACGCCGGCCCGGTCGGCGCCGGCATGCCGGAAGCCGGCTACCTGCCGATCCCCAAGAAGCTGCTCGCGCGCGGCGTGCGCGACATGCTGCGCATCAGCGACGCGCGGATGAGCGGAACCGCGTACGGCGCCGTCGTGCTGCACGTGTCGCCGGAATCCGCGGTGGGCGGTCCGCTCGCGGCCGTGCGCGACGGCGATCGCATTCGCGTGAGCCTGCGCGAGAAGCGCATCGACGTCATGCTGAGCGACGAGGACATCGCCGCGCGGCTCTCGTCGTTCGCGCCCGCGCCGCCGCCGCGTCGCGGGTACGCGAAGCTGTACGCGTCGCACATCCTCGGTCCCGAGCGCGGCTGCGACTTCGACTTCCTCGCGGACGAAAGCGCGCCGGCGTCATCCTGACCCACGCCCATGTCATCCCGAGCTTGTCGAAGGCGAAGGGCGAAGGGCGAGCCAAAACGCGCGGCGGATACCTCTGTCACGCCCCGCTCACGAGAGGACGTCCATGACCCATCCTGATCGCCGCCGCTTCTTGCAGCTCTCCGCCGCCGGGGCCGGTGCCGCCGCGATGGCGAGCTTGCCGGCGCTCGGCGCGGCCGCGGAATCCCCGGTCTTCAAGCCCGAGCCGGGCGCCAAGATCGAGCTGCTGCGATGGACGGCGTTCGTGCCGAGCGACCAGACGATCTGGGACGAGAACACGAAGAAGTTCACGGCCACGACCGGCGTGCCGGTGACGATCCAATCGCTCTCGTGGAACGACATGGGTCCGAAGGCCGCGCTCGCCGCGCAGGTCGGTTCCGGACCGGACATCATCATGGGCTGGAACGACGATCCGTTCGTCTATCCCGACAAGCTCGTCGACATGTCGGACGTCGTCGAGAGCCTCGGCCGCGCGCACGGCGGCTGGTACGACAACGCGCGGTCGTACTGCTACGATCAAGACGTGAAGCGGTGGGTGTCGCTGCCGGTCGGATGTACCGGCAACGCGTTGAACTACCGCAAGAGCTGGGTCAAGGCAGCCGGGTTCAACGAGTTCCCGAAAGACCTCGACGGGATGCTGAAGCTCGCGCGCGTGCTGAAGAAGAACGGCCATCCGCCGGGCTTCGCGCTCGGCCACGCCGTCGGCGACGCCAACTCCTGGACGCACTGGATCCTCTGGGCGTTCGGCGGCAAGCAGGCGAACCCGGACAACTCGATCGCGATCAACTCCGCGGAGACGGTCAACGCGCTCGAGTACGGGCGTCAGCTATCGGAGACGTTCATCGACGGCGTCGCCGGCTGGGACGACTCGAGCAACAACAAGGCGTTTGCCGGCGGCAAGATCGGCATGACGATGAACGGCATCAGCATCTGGTACAACGGCAAGAAAGATACGCCCGACATCTTCCCCGACTTCGCGAACGTGACGCCGCCGATGGGACCGGTCAAGACGCACACGATCTCGAACAACTTCACCTCGGCGTTCGTCTTCAAGTACAGCAAGTATCCGAACGCGGCGAAAGAGTATCTGCGCTTCATGCTCGACAAGCCGCAGGCCGAGCGCTGGGTCACCGAGATGAAAGGCTACGTCACGCCGGCGCTCAAGGCGTACGCCGACCTGCCGATCTGGACGTCCGATCCCAACATCACGCCGTATCGCGATGCGCTCGCGAGCGCGAAGTACGACGGGTTCAACGGCAAGCCCGGCAAGGCGGCCGCGCAGGCCCTCGACGAGTTCGTGATCGTCGACATGTTCGCCGACGTGTGCGTGAACAAGATGTCCGCCAAGGACGCCGCAAAGAAGGCCGAAGCGAAACTGCAGACGATCTACAAGCGCGCGTGACCTCGCGGTCACCGCGGCTCGCGCGGCTCGATTCGCCGCGGGTGTTGGGCTATCTGCTCATCACGCCCGCGGCGATCATCTTGCTCGGGCTGCTCGCGTACCCGCTGCTGCTCGGCATTTGGCTGAGCCTAACGAGCGCGACGATCGGCAAGGCCGGCGAGTTCATCGGCCTGCAGAACTACGCGACGATCTTCGCCGACCCGACGTTCCGCGGAGCGGCCTTCTTTTCGGTGTTCTACACGGTGTGCGCCGAGGTGGGAAAGCTCGTCCTCGGTCTTGCGCTGGCGCTGCTGCTGAACCAGCGGTTTCGCGGTTATCGTATCTCGCGTGCGCTCATGCTCTTGCCGTGGGTCGCGCCGACGGTGCTCTCGGCGTTGGCCTGGCTCTGGCTCCTCGACCCGCAGTACAGCGCGGTGAGCTGGCTGCTCGTGCAGCTGCACCTGATCCACGGCAACATCGATTTCTTGGGGAGCGGCTGGGGGGCGCGGTTCTCGGTGATCGTCGTGAACATCTGGCGCGGCCTGCCGTACTTTGCGATCGGCTACCTCGCCGGCTTGCAGTCGATCTCGAGAGACCTCTACGAAGCGGCGGCGATCGACGGCGCGAACGCGTGGCAGGCGTTCCGGCGCATCACCTGGCCGCTCTTGCTGCCGATCACGACGATCCTGGTCGCGTTCTCGTCGATCTTCACGCTCACGGACTTCCAGTTGATCTGGACGATCACGCACGGCGGGCCCACGGACGCCACGCAAGTGTTCACGACGCTCGCGTACCAGCGCGCGATCAGCGGCGGCCAGCTCGGCGAGGGGGCGGCGATCGCCGTCTCGCCGATCGTGTTCATGGTGGTCCTGGCGTTCTTCGTCGTCCGCTCCGTGCGGGAGAAGTAACGTGCGCCGCGTCGGGCGGATCTACGTGCCGCTCGCGCTGTTTCTGGCCTTCCTCCTGTTGCCGTTCTTGTGGATGCTCCTCACGGCGTTCAAGTCGAACCGGGAATTGCTGAACACGCCGAACCCCTTCTGGGTCTTCCATCCCACGTTCGCGCACGTCACCGACCTGCTGACGCAGACGGCGTATCCGCAGTGGTTCGCCAACACGCTCTTCGTCGCGGTCGCCTCGACGATCTTGAGCGTCTTCGTGTCGTACATCACCGCCTACGCGATCATCCGGCTGCGATTCCCCGGATCGGAGATCGTGAGCACGGCCATCTTCCTCGCGTACATCGTGCCGCCGGCGATCTTGTTCATCCCGCTCGCGTCGATCATCATCGAGCTGCACTGGTTCGACAAGCTGTGGGCGCTCGTACCGATCTACGCGACATTTCTCGTGCCGTTCTGCACGTGGCTGCTGATCGGATTCCTCAAGAACATCCCGCGCGAGCTGGAAGAGGCCGCGCGGGTCGACGGCGCGAGCAACATCTCGATTCTGTGGCGGATCATCTTTCCGATCGCGGTGCCCGGGCTGATCTCCGCGGCGATCTTCTCGTTCACGCTCTCGTGGAACGAGTACTTGTACGCGCTCGTGTTCATGACGTCGTCGGGCAACAAGACCGTCTCCGTCGGCATGACCAGCGAGCTCATCCGCGGCGACGTGTTCCAATGGGGCCAGCTGATGGCGGGCGCGCTCATCGGCGTGCTGCCCGCCGTCCTGGTCTATTTCTTCTTCGTGGAGTACTACGTCGCGGGACTGAGCGGGTCGGTCAAGGAGTAGCGGCCTTGCGCTGGTGCAGCCCGAACTTGTTCCCCTCGGGATCGGTGGCGAACGCGACGTGGCAGACCGGCGTCTCGTGGACGTCGGTGATCTCCACGCCCGCCGCCTTGAGGCGGGCATGTTCCGCGAGCAGGTCGTCGACCTCGAAGGTCGCGGAGAACGACGAACCCGGCGTGATGCCGAGCGGCTCGCCGTTGCCGATGCCGAACGTCGCCGAACCGAGGTCGAACTCGGTCCAGTGCTCGCTCACGAGGTCGCCGGGCTTGAGGCCGATCACGTCGCGGTAGAACTCCGTCGCGCGCGGCACGTCGCGCACGGAATAGGCGACGAAGGCAAGGTCTTTGACCATCACGTTCCTCCGGACGGCGGCGATTCGCTCGAGTCCCATTCCCAATAGTGCTTCGTCACCGGCCGGCTGCGGTCGAATGCTTTCGACGACGAGTGACTCAGCGTGCGCATGTGATCGTCCGCCGGGAAGCGCAATCCTTCCGCCGTCGCGCGCGCTTTGTCACCGTGCCAGCCCTTCCGCAGCTCGTCCTCGTCGAAGCGGCGCTCGAGGTACTTCCGCCGCGCGTGCTCCTCGCTCAGGAAGATGTAATGCCGCAGCGGAAAGTCGCGTTCGTAGAGGCGCGAGGCTCCCGTCAGGAGATGGCCCGCGTGCCGGCGGTTGTCGAGGCCGGCGTTTCGCTTCCACGCGCGAATGGTGAACGGGTGGGCCGGAGCGAAGAAGTAATAGCGCGTCGAGCGCGTGACGAAATCGCCGCTCACGTCTTCTCCGGGCCGAGGCACGAACACGAACTGGTCGAAGTTCACGCAGTTCGCGCCCGACGCGTCGGCGGCCGAGAGCGCTTCCGCGAGGGTCCGGCGCTCGTCGGGCGCGGTCAGCCACTCGTCGGCGTCGACGTGAACGACCCAGTCGTCGTCGGCCTGCGCGATGATGCGCGCCTTCGCCTCGAGCTGCTCGGAGAGCGAGAAGCGGCCCTTCCAACGCAGCCGCTCGATGCCGCGCAGGCCGTGCCCGAGAAAGGGCTGCGCGAGCGAGACCGTCCGGTCGGTGGACTCGTGATCGATCAGCACGACGTCGAGCCCTTCGGCGATCAGGTTCGCGAGCGCCGTGGCGATGTATGGTTCTTCGTTGCGCGCGCACAGGACGGCCAGGATGCGCATCAGGCGGCGTACTCCGCCAATGCCGATCGCAGCGCGCCGGCGTCGGGCAGCGTGGCCGGCCGCCAGGACCGCTCTGCGATCCGCGCGATCGGGAGGGCCGCGTCGACGGCCGGCACGTCGCGGCGTGCGATGCCGCACGACGCGTAGTAATCGAAGAACTTGAAGCCGCCGCCATGGACGCGCTCGGAAAGCTGTAGCCACAGCGCGTCGCGGCCGTACGCGTGCGCGAGGACGACGCCGTGCAGCGACGACGAGATGATGCGCGCGCACGACGTGAGCGCGCGGACGAAGCGTTCCGGAGGCTCGCTCACATCGAGCACCGGAATGCCTTCGCGCCGGCAGCGCGCAACGAACGGTGTGTCGCGGTCGACGTAGTGCGGCACGACGCCCACGGGATGCAGCGCGTCGGCGGGCGCGATGATCTGCGGCGCGAGCAGAGCGGCGTCGCCGAGCAGGTCCGCGCAGCGGATACCGCGCCGAACCAGCGCGTCGCGCGTGTGCGGCCCGCGCAGCGCGAGCACGCGCGCGGGCGCGCGAACGGCGAGATCCTCGGCGATCAGGCCGCAGCCCCAGAGCGTAGAATTCGCATCGGCCCAGTGTGCGATCGATCCGCCTGCGATCAGGTTCGGCACGTCGAGCGGCGCTTCACCCACGATCGCCGGCGCGCTGCCGGTGACGTGCTCGACGATCAGGGCACCGAGCGCGTCCCCGACGTTCGGCACGGCGCTGAACTGCTTGAGAACGAGGGTCAGCGGCGTGCGCCGGCGATCATGACGTCGATCGCAGCGTGCGCCGGCCAGGCGTCGGACGCGTGCCGGTACGTCGCCCACCGCGCGCGCGCCTCGGCGTCGGCGTCCGGCGGCGGTTCCGGCGGCGGCGTCGCCGTCCGTGCGGACAACAGCGTGAACCCGTGGAAGCCGGCGCGGGTCAGGACCGTCTCGAGGCTCGCCGGTGAGAAGTAGTACTGGTGATCGAAAAGGTAGAGCGCCCACGCGTCCCCGCTCGCGACTCGCTGCCATGACTCCCAATTGCCGGTTTCGACGACGATCCAACCACCGGGCCGAAGCAGCGCGTGCAGCGAGCGGGCGACGCCTTCAGGATCGCGCACGTGCTCGATGACGTCCCACATCGTGATGACGTCGTACGTACCGGGTGCATCCGCTAGGCTTGGAAGCAGCGCGACGCCCAGCTCTTCCCGCGCGCGATCGACCGCCGCCCGGCTGCGCTCCACACCGGTCGCGTCCCACCCGCGCTCGCGAGCCGCGCGCACGAACGTGCCGATACCCGCGCCGAAGTCGAGGATACGCGGCATCGGCGGCGCGACGGTCCCGACGACGTCGGCGTGACGCTCGAGCGCGCTCCCACTGCGCCTCGGAGTCGGCGACGTAGGTGTCGTTCGACCGCCAGCGCATGTCCATGTACGCGATGGAAGCGCGCAGCGAGGGACGCGGCGACTGGTACGCCAGGCGGCACGGCGCGCACACGGCCACCATCGTCGTCAGCCCGAAACCGCCGGCGATCTTGCGCGACTCGTGCAGAGGCTGCCGCACAGCGGGCAACCCGAAGGCCCAGCGCGCTCGAACGCGACCCCGTCGATCACGTCGTGCATGGACCGCGGTTTCTGCGCTCGTTTCCGGAGCCCATTCACCCGTCGCGCGTGCCCTGCAGGAATGCGCCGACGAACGTTCCGCGCGGCGAGCGAAATCGCAGTCCGGCGATGCGCCCGCCCGGCACCGCGCGCTCGCTCGGCGCGAGCGGCATACCGCCGTCTGCCGCGTCTCCGTGCAGAAGGACCGCGGCGCCGTCCGCAACGTTCGACCAGTCGACCTCGTGGGCGGCGTCGGCGGCGCACATGACGAGGTCGTACGGCGGCGGTGCGAACGACGCGTGCGCGCCGCGCACGCGGACGACGTCGGCCAGGCCCGCGTCGTCGACGCTCCGCCGCGCGAACGGATCGGGCTCGCCGTCGCGATCGACCGTGTCGATCGTTCCGAAGCCGTTGGCGCGCAGCGCGCGGCCGATCGCGATCGCTGCCGCACCGAGCCACGTCGGTACCTGGAGGCAGCGCGAAGGCTTCACGAGCCGGACCAGCGCGTGCACGAAATCGATCACCTCGACTTCGGGCGCGCGCGAGTCGATCATCGACCAGAGCCGCGCCGGCAGATCGCCGCACGTGCCGGACGTGCGCTCGGGCTGCGCGTGTGCGCCGGGAACCGCGGCCGCGAAGCGCTGCGGGCGCGGGATTGCGCGCGCCGATTTCGACGTTTCGCTGCCAGCCGTCGACGCCGAGCCACGGCTTCGCCGCATAGTTCCGCGCGTAATAGTCCGGGTCGCGCTCGAACTCCGCGAGCTCGTGTCCCGCGTTGCGCACGTACCGGCGGTCGGAATACGCGCACCAGTAACCGGCCGCCTTGACGTCACGCGAGAGCCGGCCGTCGTCCGGCACGCGGAACGCTTCGGAGTCGGTTTCCTCGAGGTTGTGCACGCGAATGCCGTGCGCGCGAACGACGTCGGCGCGGAGCAGCGACGTCGTCGTCACGTTCGCGGCGGCCTCGTATACGACCGTGCCGCGCGAAAAGCGCGAGCGTCACCTCGGCGGACCGCAGCATCGGAAAATCGTCGGGCGAGACGCCGTTCAGCAGCGAGAGCTGCCCAAGGGTCGTCGAACGCCGCGAACACGCGCACGGCGTGCTCGTACCAGCCCGGCAGCAGCTCGATGTCGTTCTCGTGCAGGTGGATGAGATCGCCGCGCGCCTGCGCGATGCCGGCGTTCAGCGCTTCGCCGCCGAGGTTCGTCTGCGTTGTAGATCGTGCGCAGCCCCGGGATGAACGTCCGCGCCTCCTCGATGACGTCGCGGGAGTCGTCCGAGCTCGCGTTATCGATCACGAGCAGATCGAACGGCTGCGGCGCAGTCGCGGCATAGCTGCGCAGCGTGCGGCGCAGCAGCGGCGCGCGGTTCCAGTTCAGAACGATGGTGCTGACGCGCATGCGAGCCCGCCGCGCTCGCCTCCGGCCCCTAGAAGTACGCGGCGCCCGATGCGCCGTCGAAGAGGTGCATGCGCTTGGCGTTGATGCCGAGCGTCATCGCGTCGCCCGTCGTCACCGTCGCTTCGGCCGGCGCGCGCGCCGTGATCTGAGCGCCGCCGGCCGTCAGGTACAGCACCTGCTCCGAGCCGAGCGGCTCCACGACGTCCACGACCGCGGACAACGAGCCCGCACCGCCGGCGTGCAGGGTCACGTCTTCGGGCCGCACGCCGAGCACCGCATCGCCGATGTCCGAAGCGGACAGGATGCCGCGCCGTTCGTCCGGGATGCGAATCGCGAAACCCGAGCCGCGCGCGTAGAGCGCACCGTCTTGCGCGTCGAGGCGGCACGGCAGAGAAGCTCATCGTCGGCGAGCCGATGAAGCCCGCGACGAACTGGTTGGCCGGGCTGTCGTAGATCGCTTTCGGCGTGTCGACCTGCTGCACGACGCCGTCCTTCATCACGACGATGCGGTGCCCCATCGTCATGGCTTCGACCTGATCGTGGGTCACATAGATCATCGTCGTGGCGACACGCTGGTGGAGCTTCACGATCTCGGCGCGCGTCTGCACGCGCAGCTTCGCGTCGAGGTTCGACAGCGGCTCGTCCATCAAGAACACGGCCGGATGCCGCACGATCGCGCGGCCGAGCGCGGCGCGCTGCCGCTGTCCGCCGGACAACTGCTTCGGCTTGCGCTTCAGCAGCGGAGCGAGTCCGAGGATGTCGGCCGCTTCCTTCACCCGCGAGTCGATCTCGGCGCGCGGCACGTCGCGCATCCGCAGCCCGAACGCCATGTTGTCGTAGACGTTCATGTGCGGATAGAGCGCGTAGTTCTGGAACACCATCGCGATGTCGCGGTCTTTCGGGCCGAGGTCGTTGACGCGACGGTCGCCGATGAAGATGTCGCCGCCGCTCGCCGTCTCGAGCCCGGCGATCATGCGCAGCGTCGTCGACTTGCCGCATCCGGATGGACCGACGAGCACCAGGAACTCGCGGTCCTCGATCGCCAGCGTCACGTCGTCGACGACGACGGTCTCGCCGAACCTCTTGCTGACGGACTGCAGCCGCACGGACGCCATGCGGGCCTCCTTGCCGCTCGTGCGCCGCGCCGCCCTACCGCGCGGCGAGCGGGAACGCGAACGGAGCGCGGGGGCATCCTCCCGAAGCCAGCGGCATGCTCGTTGCCCCGGCACAGCTGCCTCCGGCCTGCGCAGCGCCGAACGTGCCGGCTGCGATCGTGCACGCCGCCGCGCCCGATGCGCCGCAGTCCGGTTCGGGCGGCATCGTCCGCATCTACGTCGATCTCGACGACGGCAGTCACCTGACGAACGTGGCGGTCGCATCCGCGACGAACCGCGAGCTGAGCGGTCTGGCGATCGCGGCGGCGCGCCGCTCGGCGTTCCGAACCGCCGTACGCGACTGCCGTCCCGTCGCGAGCCGCTACATGATGACCGTGACGTTCGGGACGACGGCCGCGGGCGCGCCGAGCTCGTCGGATACGTCGGCCGCGACGGTGCTCGCCGAAGGCAGCGCGTCGGCGCCGCCCGACTTCGCCGTCGCGCACATCGAGTTCGCGACGCATGCGGCGACGGCCGCCGCCGCGGTCGCGCAGAACGACGCGCTCGTGACGCGGTTTCGCGACGCGCTCCGCGGGCTCGGCGTCGATCCAGGGACCGTTTCCACGGGCTTTTACGACGTGCTGCCTGCGGGCGCGTACGTCGGTCCGGTCAGCGGCGGGTACTTCGCGACCCACGAGCTGATGCTGGACACGACCATCGTGTCGCTGCAGCCGCTCTTCGACGCGGCCGCGCAAGCCGGCGCGAGCGGCGGATCGGTCGCGTACGACGTGCTCGACCGCAAATCGCTCCACGAGGCCGCGATGCTGGCCGCGAACCGCGATGCGGTGCTGCGCACGGATCGCATCGTGATCGAGCGCCACGTGCTGCGCGGGCCGCTGCTGCGTTCGCAGCCGTTGTACGTTTCGCCGGCGCCGCTCGAGCGCGTCGTATTCTCGCCGCGCCCCGTGATCCCGCCGTCGCACCCGGTCGAATTGCACGTGCGGCTCGCCGTCACGTACGCGCTTTTGCCGGAGTAGCGGTGGAAACGGTCATCGTCGGCACGATCGCCACGGTGCTCGCATGGGCGGACCTGCCGCAGGTCTGCAGGCAGCCAAACGTCCCCGCGCTCACGCAGTACGCCGAGCCGCCGCGGCTGCCGTGGGCGGTCGCGCGCTACGGGCTGGCCGGCACGGTCGAAGTGGTCATCACGCTCGACGACAACAGCCGCGTAACGAACGCTACCGTGCGGCGGTCACCGAACGCGAGGCTGAACGCCGCGGCGCTCGACGCGGCGCGTCGATCGACGTTCACCACGGAAGTGCGCAACTGCGTGCCGCACGGCGGCGAGTTCGTCGACACGGTGGACGTCGAATCCGACGTGCCGATCGCATACGTCGACCCGCGTGCGACGCCGCCGATCGCGGTGACCAACGGGCGGGCCGAGATCGACGAGCGCGGCGTCGACGTCGCGGTACAGCGGGCGATCGATGATGCGGCCGAAGCGGCCATGGTGCTCGCGGAGGCGCAGGTCTTCGACGTCGGCGGGCTCCGCTCGCAGAGCTCGCACGTCGAGCAGCACGAAGGGCAACGATTCGTGTACGTACGCGCGACGTTCGAGCTCGTGCCGCAGTAGCGCGCGATGTCGCCGAATGAACCGATACGCGAAGCCTCTAGTGCATCTCGCGCGCGACGGCTGATCCGCTGCGGCCGACGAGGAAGTCGAAATCCGCGCCGCGGTCGGCGCCGAGGACGTGCTCCGTGTACAGCTTCGCGTAGCCGCGCTCGAACGCGGGCGGTGCTGCGCGCCAGGCGGCGCGGCGCCGCTCGAGCTCGGCTTCGTTCACGGCGAGATCGAGACGCCGGTTCGGGACGTCGAGCTCGATGAGATCGCCGTCGCGCACCAGCGCGAGCGGTCCTCCGACCGCTGACTCGGGCGACGTGTGCAGCACGACGGTCCCGTACGCCGTACCGCTCATACGCGCGTCGGAGATGCGCACCATGTCGGTGACGCCCTTCGCGAGCAGCTTCGGCGGCAGCGGCAGGTTGCCGGTCTCCGGCATCCCGGGATAGCCGCGCGGCCCCGCGCCTTGGAGCACCATCACGCACGATTCGTCGACGTCGAGGTCCGGATCGTCGATGCGCGCCTTGAAGTCTTCGATCGTCTCGAACACGACCGCGCGCCCGCGGTGCGTCAGCAGCGACGGCGTCGCCGCGGAGGGCTTGATCACCGCACCGTCGGGCGCGAGGTTGCCGCGCAGCACGGCGATGCCGGCGTGCGTCTTCAGCGGCTCGGCGAGCGGGCGAATCACCTCCCGGTTCCAGCACGGTGCGTCGCACGTCGCCTCGCCGATCGTCGCGCCGGAGACGGTGAGCGCGTCGCGGTGGAGCAGATCGCCGAGCTCGCGCACGACCGCCGGAACGCCGCCCGCATAGTAGAAGTCCTCCATGAGGAAGCGGCCCGACGGCTGGAGGTCGACGAGCAGCGGCACGTCGTGTCCGAGCCGGTCGAAATCCTCGAGCGCGAGCGGCACGCCGACGCGTCCGGCGATCGCGAGCAGATGCACGACGGCGTTCGTCGAGCCGCCGATCGCCGCGTTCACGCGGATGGCGTTCTCGAACGCTTCGCGCGTGAGGATGCGCGAGGGCCGCAGATCCTCGCGCACCATCTCGACGATGCGCCGCCCCGCGAGCTGCGCCAACGCGTAGCGCCGGGAGTCGACGGCCGGAATCGCGGCATTGCCCGTCGGCGCGATGCCGAGCGTCTCCACCATGCTCGCCATCGTCGACGCCGTTCCCATCGTCATGCAGTGCCCGTTGCTGCGCGACTGGCACGCTTCGGCGTCGAAGAAGTCCGGCCACGTCATGCGCCCGCCGCGCACTTCCTCGGAGAACTGCCACACCATCGTGCCGGAACCGATGTCGGTGCCGCGATACTTGCCGTTCAGCATCGGCCCGCCCGTCACCATGATCGCGGGCAGGTCGACGCTCGCGGCGCCCATCAGCTGCGCCGGCGTCGTCTTGTCGCAGCCGGCCAGCAGCACGACGCCGTCGATCGGGTTCGCGCGAATCGACTCCTCGACGTCCATGCTCATCAGGTTGCGGAACAGCATCGTCGTCGGGCGCATGTAGGTCTCGCCGAGCGAGATCGTCGGGAATTCGAGCGGCCACCCGCCGGCCTCCCACACGCCGCGCTTCACGGACTCGGCGACGCGCCGCAAGTGCACGTTGCAGGACGTCAGCTCCGACCACGAGTTGCAGATGCCGATCACCGGCCGCCCGTCGAACACGTCCGGTGCGAACCCTTCCGGCGCGCATCCAGCTCCGGTGGATGAACCCGTCGCGGTCCTGCTTTCCGAACCACTGCGCGCTGCGCAGGGCGCTCTTCCCGTTCATCGTACGCTCCGTGATCATGAATCAGCTCGACGTCGCGGGACGCGTCGCCGTCATCACGGGCGGCGCGTCGGGGATCGGACTCGCGATCGCCCGCCGCCTCCTTGCGTCCGGCGCACGCCTAAGCCTCTGGGACCAGAGCACCGACGCGCTCGCCCGCTGTCATGCCGAGCTCAACCCTCGTCATCCCGAGCTCAACCCTCGTCATCCTGAGCTCAACCCTCGTCGTCCTGAGCTCAACCCTCGTCATCCTGAGCTCAACCCTCGTCATGCTGAGCTCAACCCTCGTCATCCTGAGCTTGTCGAAGGGCGAACGACCGTGCACACGCAGCAGGTCGATGTCCGTGACGACACGGCGGTGGAGCGCGCGCGCGACGCGACGCTGGCCGAATTCGGCCGCATCGACATCCTCGTGACGAGCGCGGGGATCACGGGCCCCAACGTCACGACGTGGGACTACCCTCTCGACGCGTGGCGTGACGTGATCGACATCAACCTGACCGGCACGTTCACGTGCCTGCGCGCGATCGCCGAGCCGATGCGCGAGGCGAACTACGGACGCATCGTGACGATCGCTTCCGTCGCGGGCAAGGAAGGCAATCCGAACGCGCCCGCCTACAGCGCGTCGAAAGCTGGCGTAATCGCGCTGACGAAGTCGCTCGCAAAGGAGCTCGCGACGACGAACGTCCGCGTCAACACCGTCACGCCGGCGGCGGTCGAGTCGCCGATGTTCGCGCAGATGACGCAGTCGCACATCGACTACATGCTCTCGAAGATCCCGATGAACCGCTTCGGTCAGGCCGACGAGATCGCCGCACTGGTCGCCTGGCTGTGCACGGAAGAATGCTCGTTCTCGACCGGCGCCGTCTTCGACCTCAGCGGAGGCCGGTCAACATACTGAGCGTTACGCGGCCGGTACGGTGATCTGAGCACGTGAGTTGCGGTCGCTGTCCTGCATCGGCGCTTCGCGAACTCCGGGTGTGCTGCGCATGCGGATCGCTCCGCTGCAAGCACCGAAGCCACGTTGTGTTGAGCGCGTGCCTCGCCATCCGGTAGAGTAGCCGTCGGCGTCAAGCGCGATGAGCGCGCTGGCCGCAGGAACGTGCGTGGGTCGCGCGCGGGCGGCTCGGTCAGCCGAGCATCCGGTGGTAGTAACGGAAATCCTCGTCGAGCACCCAGCCGAGCCGCTCGTAGAGCCGCTGCGCCGCGGCGTTGGTGTGCGCGGTCGACAGCGTCAACCGCGATGCGCCCTCGCGGCGCGCGAACGCTTCGGCGAACTGAAGCAACGCCGCACCGGCGCCGGCGCGCCGCGCGGCCGGATCGACGAAGAGGTCTTCGAGAATCCACATCGGCCGCATCGCAAGCGTGTCGAACGACGGCAGCAGGTGTACGAAACCGCGCAGCCTCGCGCCGCCGTCGTCGACGAAGAAGCGCGTCGGCCCGCCGAGCTGCTCGCCGACATAGCGCCGCGCCGCGTCGAGGTCGCCGGCGCGCCCGTAGAACCGCCGGTACGCATCGAACAGCGCGCCGAGGCGATCGGCGTCGGATGCGTTCGCGGCGCGAATCACCGCACGAGCGCGGCGCGGTAGAAGTCGATCGTCTTGCGCGTGCCCTCGGCGAGCGGCGTGCGCTTCAGATCCGGAAAGGCCGCGCGCAGCGGCTCCTCGTCGAGCTGCGCAGCGAACATCAGCTGCGCGCCTTCGGCGCCGACGTCGGCGTCCGGCACGACGGCGCAGATCGCCGCGAGCACGTCTTCCATCGTCGCGAGCTGGCCTTGCAGGCTGAAGGAGTGCGCGCCGTCCGGGGCCTCCGTCGCGGCGCGCGCGAAGATCGTCGCGACGTCCTCGACGTAGTCCATACCGGTCGCGCCGGTGAAGCGAATGCGGTACGGCTTGCCTTCCGCCGCGGCGCGCATCGCGAGCGTCGGATCGGCGGTCACTCCGATCTCGCGGCCCGGCCCGTACACGGTCGCCGGGCGCAAGCCGACGCTGCGGATCCCCGCGTCGTCGTAGTACGCGCGTGCGCAGCCTTCGTTGCAGAGCTTGTACGCGCCGTAATGCGTGCGCGGCTCCGGGTGGATCCCGTCGTGCGGTCCGAACACGGCGGCGCTCGACGCGAACGCGATGCCGCGCACGCCGTGCCGCTTCGCGGACTCGAAGACGTGCAGCGTGCCGAGCACGTTGATGCGCGCGCCGAGCAGCGGGTCCTTGCGGGCCGTGGGGATCAGCACGGCCGCGAGGTGCACGATCCCTTCGATTCCGGCGACGGCGGCGTCAACGGCATCGGCGTCCGTGATGTCGCCGATCGTGTGCGGCACCGCCCGCGCGCGGTCGCCGACGATCGCCTCGAACAGCGCGCGCTCGCCGTGCACGTCGAAGGTGCGCACCTCGTGGCCGCGGTCGACCAGCACGCGCGCCGTCCACGCGCCGATGAAACCGAGCCCACCGGTGACGAGCACGCGCATCAGACGCTCACCGCCTCGGGGAACGTGCCGAGCTCGCCGCCCGCGACGCTGAGCGCGTCGGTGCGATCGCCGACGATGTAGCGGCCGTTGCCGTTCATCCCCTCGAGCGCCGCATCCGATGCCGCGAACGCTTCGATGTGCAGCGTGTCGCGAACGCGCGCGACGCGCGCGTGCGCCGCGTCTTGCACGCCGGCCGCGGTGAGCGCGTGGCGGATCGCGTCGGCGTCGTGCTCGCACACGACGGGCAGCCGCGCGCCGGCCGGATGCGCGGCCGTCAGCGCGTTCAGGTACGTTGCCTGCCAGTCGATGGCGTCCGCGAGGCGGCGCGTGCAGAAGTCCGCGAGCCCGATCCCCGTCGCGTTTCCGCCCGACTCCGGCGAGAGCGCGCGCACGTACAGCTGATTCACGAGCGGCTCGGGAACTTTCTGTGTGCGGCCGTCGACGGCGCGGCCCGTGATGTTCGTGTCCATCCCGCTGCCCGAGAAGTTCTTGCCCATGCGGTCGACGATCAGCAGGTCGAGCTCGGAGAACGGCAGCCGCGGCATCAACTCGCGCGCGCGGTGCAGAAGCCGTTCCTCGCCGGCGACGATCGCATCCGGTGCGAACGCCTCGAGCGCGTGCGTGCCGCCGCGGTTGTCCTCGACGATCGCGAGGCCCGCGACGACCGGCGCGTGCTGCATCACGAACGCGCTCACCTCGCGGATGATCGCTTCGTATCCCCAGCGCGCGAACGCGGCGTGATAGCGCGCCGCGCCGACCGCCTTGCCGAGGCCGATCGCCGTCATCTTGAGCAGGCCGCTCTCGATCGCGCCGGTGAAGTCGGTGTGCGGCTTGACGCGGCCGACGACCACGATCGCGTCGGCGCGAGCCGCCCGCGCGTCGCACGCAACGGCCACGCCGTGCTCCGCGGTCGTGCCGAGCTCGATCACGTCCATCGCGCTCTCGATCGGCGCGCCGGCGGTTGTCTCCGTGACGCCGAGGTGCTCCAGCATCGCGCGCTGGCCGTCAGCCGTTCCGCCGCCGTGCGAGCCCATGGCCGCGATCAGGAACGGAGTCGCTCCCGCGTCGCGCACGGCGTCGCACGCGCCGCGCAGAATCGGACCGATGCGCGCGATGCCGCGGCTGCCCGCGGTGACCGCCACGCGAGCGCCGGGACGCAATGCCGCCGCGGCGAGCACCGGGGCAAGCGCGTCCCGCGCGGCAACGGTCACGCCGGCGATCGCCGGCGCGTGCAACGTATCGCGGACGAGCCGCGCACCGATCGTGCTCATCGAGCCTCCGTGATGGCGATGATGTCGCGCTGCGTCTGCGCCAAGTGCTCACGCATCGTCTCGCGCGCCGCCCCGGCGTCGCCGCTGCGCACGGCCGCCGCGATCGCCTCGTGTTGTGCCAGCGCGCGTCCCAGCACGCCCGGGATCGCGTCGGTGAGTTGCTGCGCATATGAGAGCAGCGCGTGCATCGGCTGGGTGATCCGCTCCAGCACGCAGTTGCGTGCCGCACGCAGCAGCGTCAGGTGGAACGCGGAGTCGCCGGTGACGAACCGTGCCGGATCGTCGAGTGTCACGCGCATCGTCTCGAGCGCCGCGTCGAGCGCGGCGCGGTCGGACTCGTCGGCACGCTGCGCGGCGAGCGCGGCCGCCTCGCATTCGACGATCGCGCGCGTCTCGAGCAGGTCGCGCAACACGCGCGCGCTCGGGCCGCCGTTCGGCAGCCGCACGAGCACCTGCGGGTCGAGAGGATCCCAGCGGTCGGGCGGCGTCACGCGCGTCCCCGATCCGTGCCGCACTTCGATCAGGCCCTTCGCGTCGAGCACGCGCAGCGCTTCGCGCACGACCGAACGCGACACGCCGAACCGTGCGCTCATCTCCGGCTCGGTCGGCAGCTGCGAGCCCGCGGGAAGCTCGCCGCTCGCGATCATCGGGATGAGGCGGTCGACCACGTGGGAGTGCAGCCGGCGCCGCGCCGCGATCGCTTCCATCGAGCGGCAGGAGTTGTCCGATGACCCGACGATTCCTAGCGCCCACATGCCGCTTTCCGACGACGGGGCCGCTTTGCGACTGAAGGACGACGACCACGTCGCCGTCGCGCTTCGGCCGCTCGAACCCGGCCAGGCCGTGCGCTTCGCCGATGGGCCGCCGGTCATCGTCGCGGCCTCGATCCCGACGGGCCACAAGTTCGCGACGGGGCCGATCGCGCGCGGCGCGCTGATTCGCAAATACGGTCAAGTGATCGGCAAGGCGTCGGCGAGCATCGGCTCCGGCGATCACGTGCACGTGCACAACGTCGAAGGTACGCGCGGACGCGGCGACTTGGCATCATGACGACGACGTTCCAAGGCTACCGCCGCGCGAATGGCGGCATCGGCATCCGCAACCACGTGCTCGTGCTGCCTTCGGTGATGTGCGCGAACCACGTCGTCGATCTGGTCGGACGCAAGGTGCCGGACGTGGTGACCGTGCAGCACCCGACCGGCTGCGCGCAGGTCGGCGCCGACTTCGAGCAGACGAAGCGCACGATGGCCGGGTTCGCGGCGAACCCGAACGTCGCGGCGGTACTCGTCATCGGCCTCGGCTGTGAGACGAACGAGTCGAAAGCGCTCGCGCAAGAGATCGCGGCGCGCGGACAGCGCGTGGAGGTCATCGGCATTCAGGAATGCGGCGGCACGACGGAGACGATCGCGCGCGGCGTCGAGCTCGCGCGCACGCTGGTTCGTGAAGCGGCGGCGCACGAGCGCACGGCGTGCTCCGTGAGCGAACTGGTCGTGGGAACGGAGTGCGGCGGCAGCGACGGCTTCTCGGGTATCACCGCGAACCCGGCGCTCGGGTACACCAGCGATCGCCTCGTCGCGGAGGGCGGCACGGTCATTCTCGCCGAGGTGCCCGAGCTCGTCGGCGCGGAGCACCTGCTCGCGGCGCGCGCGAGCGAACCGGTCGCCGCGAAGCTCTACGAGCTGATCGAGCGCGTCGAGGCGCGCGCGCGGTCGATGCACGTCGACATGCGCTACGGCAACCCGACGCAAGGCAACATCGCGGGCGGTCTCACCACGATCGAAGAGAAGTCGCTCGGCGCCGCGTACAAAGGCGGCTCGAGCACGCTGCGCGAGGTCGTCGAGTATGCCGAGCGCCCGCGCGAGCGCGGCTTGATCGTGATGGACACGCCCGGCCAGGACATCGAGCAGCTCACCGGGATGATCGCCGGCGGCGCGCAGGTCGTCGTCTTCACGACGGGCCGCGGCACGCCGACCGGCTCGCCGATCGCGCCCGTGATCAAGGTTGCGACGAACACGCCGATGTTCGAGCGCATGCGTGAGAACATGGACGTCAATGCAGGCACGATCGTCGACGGAACGCGCACGATGCAGCAAGTCGGCGACGAGATCTTCGGCTGGATCGTCGACGTGGCGAACGGCCGCGAGCCCGCGGCGGAAGCGCTCGGCTTCCGCGACTTCGCGATCAACCGCATCGGCCCGTCGTTCTAGCGCCCTTCGCCTCTCGCCAGCTCAGGATGACGAGCTCAGGATGACAACCTCAGGATGACAACCTCAGGATGACAGGCACGTACTTGAAAGGAGCCCGTGTGAGACTCGACCGGAAGAACTTTCTCACCGCCGCCGGTGCCGCCGGAACGGCCGCCGCGTTCGGCTTTCCGGCGATCGTCGGCGCGGCGCCGGAACCGATTCGCATCGGAAGCATCCCGTGCTTGACGGGCTCCAACGCGCTGCTCGGCCAGCAGGAGCACGAGGGCATCGCGCTCGCGGTCGAAGAGATCAACGCGCGCAAGGACAAGGTCTACGCCGGACGGTCGTTCGAGGTCGTCGAGGAGGACGCGACCAACGACAACCAGTCCGCGGTCGCCGCGCTCAACAAGCTGCTCGGCGAGAACGTCGTCGCCGTGATCAATCCGGTGCTCTCGACGCAAGTGCAGGCGATGGCGCCGGTGATGAAGACGCACGAGATCCCCTGGATGACGGGCGGCACCGCGGTGAAGAACACGCAGCTCGGCGTGCACGGCATGTTCCGGCTGCGCGGCTCGGACGGCATCACCGCCGCCGGCATGACGAACTTCGCGGTGAAGGACAAGAAGGCGAAGAAGGTCGCGATCCTGCACGCGAGCGACGCTTTCGGCACCGGTGGCGCCGACCAGGTGGTGCTGAACCTCAAGAACGCCGGCCTGACGCCCGTCGCGAACGAACAGTATCCGAAGGACGCCAAAGACTTCACCGCCGAGATCCTCAAGATCAAGCAGGCGCAGCCGGATGCCGTGATCCTCTACATTCAGAACCCGAGCGACACCGCGGTCATCCTCAAGCAGATCAAGTCGCTCGCGCTCAACGTGCCGATCGTCGGCTCGCCGTCGCTCGGGAACCAGACGGCGATGGAGACGGCCGGCAAGGACGCGTACGGCACCTACGCCGCCGTGGACTTCATCCTCGGCTTCAACTCGAACGTCGCGACGCACTTCCTGACCGCGTTCTACAACAAATACCACCACCTGCCCGACGTCGGAACCGGCTCCGGCTGGGTGTACGACGCGGTCTACATGCTGGCCGACGTCTACAAGAAGCAGCAGGGCACGGATCCCAAGCAGACGATCGCGTCGCTGCACGCGATCAAGCACTGGGAGGGCGTGCTCGGCACGTTCGCATGCGACGCTGAAGGCAACATGATCCACTCCGTGTCGATCGGCCAGAACGACGGCGGCAAGCTGCGGCTCGTGAAGAAGGTCACGGGCTGACGTGCACCTCGACCCGGTCGCCAACATGCAGCTGCTCATCAGCGGTTTGGCGATCGGGTCGATCTACGCGCTGGTCGCGCTCGGCTTCGTGCTGATCTACAACGCGGTCGGCGTGGTCAACTTCGCGCAGGGCGAGTTCGTCATGTTTCCCTCGTACGTCGCCGCGACGTTCCTGCTGCCGTCGGTCGCCGTCTTCGGGACGGTCGTGCACTGGCATCTTCCGACGTTGCTCGTGTACCTGCTGGTCATCGTGCTCATGATCGCGTTCGGCCTCGCGTTCAACCGCATTGCGTATCACCCGCTGCGCGACCGCGGATGGCTGCCCGTCGTGATCTCGACGATCGGCTTCTCGATCTTTCTCCGCAACGCGGCGCAGCTGATGTGGGGCAGCCAGCCGCTCGTCATTCCCGCACTGTTCCCGGTCGACACGGTGTCGGTCGGCCCGCTGCACATCCGTCCGCAGGATCTCGCGATCATCGGCGTGACCGCGGTGCTGATCGCTTTCCAGTACGTGCTCTTCGAGCGCACGACGCTCGGCAAGCAGATGCGCGCCACCGCTCAGGATCGCACGACCGCGCGTCTGATCGGCATCCGCGTCGGCCGCATCGTCGCGATCACGTTCGTGTACAGCGCGCTGCTCGGCACGATCTCCGGCCTCCTCGTCGCGCCGCTGTTCACCGTCACGAAGGAGATGGGCGGCCTGATCGCGCTCAAGGCGTTCGCCGCGAGCATCGTCGGCGGCTTCGGGAGCATCCCGGGCGCGATCGTCGGCGGGCTGGCGATCGGCGTCGTCGAGACCTTCGGCGGCTTCTACATGTCGTCGGCGTACGAGGACGCGATCGCGTTCGTGATCCTCATCGCCGTGCTGCTCGTGAAGCCGTCCGGACTCTTCGGCGAACGCGTCGCCGAAAAAGCATGAGCGCACGTGTCACCCTGAGCTCGTCGAAGGGTGAGAGAAACCGCTGGCCCAACGCGCTCGCGCTCTTCCCGCTGATCGTCGTCATGGCGCTGATCCCGAGCGTCGTGCACTCCGACTACATCCTGACCCTGTGCGACCTGGCGGGCATCTACGCGATCGCGGTGATGGGCCTCGGCATCCTGCTCGGCTTCACGGGGCAGATGTCGCTCGCGCAGGCCGCGTTCCTCGGCATCGGCGCATACACGTCGGGCTGGTTCACGACGCACCTCGGCTGGCCGGTGTGGCCCGCGATGGCGTGCGCGGTGGTGCTCAGCGCGATCGTCGGCCTCGCGGTCGGCTACCCGTGCTTGCGCCTCTCCGGTCACTACCTCGCACTCGCGACGATCGGGTTCGGCATCATCACGCAGCTCGTGCTGATCAATTGGAAGGACGTCACGAGCGGCAGCGACGGGATGACGGGCATCCCGCCGCCGGCGATCGGCCCGTGGACGCTCGACACCTACGGCACCTACTACTACCTCGTCCTCGCGGCGGTGCTCCTGTGCGCGTACGTCGCGTGGCGGATCAAGACGACCCGCGTCGGCCGCGCGCTCCATGCGATCCGCGAGAACGAGATCGCCGCGCGCGCGACCGGGATCGACGCGACGCGCTACAAGATCGTCGCGTTCGTGCTCGCGGGCGCGTACGCCGGCCTCGCGGGGAGTCTGCTCGCGCACGACATCAAGTTCATCAGCCCGGACTCGTATTCGTTCGACCAGTCCGTCGTCTTTCTCGTCATGCTGATCCTCGGCGGGTCGTCGTCGATCGGCGGCGCGATCCTCGGCGCGATCCTGCTCACGATGCTGCCAGAGGTGCTGCGGCCGCTGAAGTCCTCGTACATCATGGTGTACGGCGCGGCGGTGATCGCAATGATCATCTTCATGCCGCAAGGGCTGATGGGCTTGTTCGCGGCGACGCGCGCGCGCTTCGAGCACCGCCCGCCGCCGGCCGACATCGCGCCCGCGGGCATCGTCGGCGAAGCGGAGGCGTCGCCCGCGTGAGCGCGCCGAACGCGGTCGCCGCGAACGAAAGCGGCCTGCTCGAGGTGCGCGGGCTCGTGAAGCGCTTCGGCGGCGTCACGGCCGTCAACGCGCTCGACATGACCGTGCGTGGCGGCGACGTGCACGCGCTGATCGGCCCGAACGGGTCCGGCAAGACGACGACGCTCAACGTCGTCTCCGGACTCTACCGCGCCGACGGCGGCTCGGTGCGCTTCGACGGTCACGAGATCGCCGGCGCGGCCGCGCACGCGATCGCGCGCCGCGGTGTCGCGCGGACGTTCCAGAACATCCGGCTCTTCGGCGAGCTGAGCGTGCTGGAGAACGTCATGATCGGCCGCCACGTGCGCACGCGGACGGGGTTCATCGGTGCGCTGCTCCCCGGCGGTGCGACGGCGCGGGAAGAGCGCGACACGCGCGAGCGCGCGCGCGAATTGCTCGCGTTCGTCGGTCTCGGTCACGCGGCGGAGGCCGTCGCGCGGAGCCTGCCGTACGGCGACCAGCGCCGCGTCGAGATCGCGCGCGCGCTCGCGAGCGAGCCGCGCCTGCTGCTCCTCGACGAGCCCGCCGCGGGAATGAACCCCGCCGAGACCGACACGCTCGTCGAGCTGCTGCGCCGTGTGCGCGCGAACGGCACGACGCTGCTGCTGATCGAGCACGACATGAACCTCGTCATGTCGGTCAGCGACACGATCACGGTGCTGAACTTCGGCCAGCACATCGCGGAAGGGCCGCCGTCCGAGGTCGCGCGCAACGCCGACGTGATCACCGCGTACCTCGGCGGCTCGCTCGATGCTGCTTGAGGTCGAGCGCCTCGTCGCGCGCTACGGTGCGGTCGAAGCGCTGCACGGGATCTCGCTGTCGGTCGGCGAGGGCGAGATCGTCTCGCTGCTCGGCGCGAACGGCGCCGGCAAGAGCACGACGCTCAAGGCGATCTCGCGCATCATCCCGCCCGCCTCCGGCACGGTGCGGTTCGCGGGTCGTTCGCTCGATGGTCTCGAGCCGGAGGACGTCGTCGCGCTCGGCATCGCGCACGTGCCGGAAGGACGCCGCATCTTCCCGGGTTTGTCCGTGCTCGACAACTTGCGGCTGGGCGCGACGCCGCGCCGCGCAGCGCGCGCCGCGATCGAGAGCGACGTCGCGGGCGTGCTCGACATCTTCCCGAAGCTGCGCACGCTCGGATCGAAGCTCGGCTGGACGCTTTCGGGCGGGGAGCAGCAGATGCTCGCGATCGCACGCGGGCTCATGGCGCGGCCGAAGCTGCTGCTCCTGGACGAACCGTCGCTCGGCCTCGCGCCGCTCGTCGTCAAGGACGTGATCGAGACGATCGCGCGCATCGCGCGGGACGGCACGACGGTCCTGCTCGTCGAGCAGAACGCGCACCTGGCGCTGCAGATCGCGAGCCGCGCGTACGTGCTCGAAACGGGCCGCGTCGCGCTGAGCGGCGACGTGTCGGCGCTGCTCCAAAGCGAAGAGATGCGCCGCGCGTACCTCGGCAGCGCGGTCCGCGTAGCGTCATCCTGAGCACCACCCCGTCATCCTGAGCACCACCCCGTCATCCTGAGCACCACGCCGTCATCCTGAGCTTGTCGAAGGGCGCATGAACCGTAGCACGTTTCTTACCGTGGCCGCCGCGTCGGCGGCGTCCGGCGCACCGCTGCGCGCGATCGCGCAAACCGCGGAAGACGCGAACCTGACGACGCCGTCCGGCACCCTGTACGGCACGCTGGAACGGCCGCCGGGCAATGCGCGTGTTCCCGTCGTGGTGTTGCTTGCGGGCTCCGGTCCGGTCGACCGCGACGGCAACGCTCCCGTGCCGGGCGCGCACTTCGACACGCTGCGCCGCATCGCGCTCGCGCTCGCCGACCGCGGCATCGCATCGGTGCGCTACGACAAGCGCGGCATCGCGGCCAGCGCGGCGGCCGGTGCGAAAGAGTCCGACCTGCGCTACGACATGTATGTCGGCGATGCGGTGGGCTACGTGCGCATGCTCCGCGAGCGCGGCGCGTTCACGCGCGTCGCGATCGCGGGGCACAGCGAGGGATCGTTGATCGGCATGCTCGCCGCAGTGCAGGCGAACGTCGACGGTTACGTCTCGCTCGAAGGTGCCGGACGACCCCTCTCCGCCTTGCTGCGCGAGCAGCTGCACGCGGGAAAGGTCGGCAGCCTGTCACCCGAGCTGCTGGCGGAATCGGACCGGATCATCGACGAGCTCTCCGCCGGACGGCTCGTGCCGGACGCACCTCCCGCGCTGGGGCTGCTCTTCCGTCCGCAGGTCCAGCCATTCCTGATCTCCGCGTTCAAGTACGATCCCGCGAAGGAGATCGCGAAGGTCCGGTGCGCCGCGGCGATCGTGCAGGGCACGGCCGACATCCAGGTGTCTCTCGCGGACGGGCAGGCGCTGCACGCCGCGCTTCCCAGTGCGCGCTACGTCGTCGTCGACGGGATGAACCACATGCTCAAGCACGCGCCGGACACCTCGAGTCGCGAAGCGATCCTGGCCGGTTACCTGAACCCGGCGGTGCCCGTCGAGCCGGCCGTCATCGAGACGATCGCCGCGGTCGCCCTCGGCTGACGCGCTACTCGAGCTCGATCGCGCGCTCGACGACGTGCCGCAGGCGGAGTTCCGGCACGTCGAGCGTCATCGTCGCCTGCACGGCCGAGATGCCGTCGATCGTGCCGGCGGCGAGCGCGTCGCGCACGGCCCGCTCCATCTCTCGTTGCGACGTCACGCCGACTTCCTTCAGAAACTTGCGGACGGCGATGTTGAAGCTGTCCTCGTTCATGCGGGTTACGTACGGCGGCGCGAGCCGACTTCCCGCGCGTAGACCTCGGTGAACTGCGCTCCGAGCAAGAACAGGTACGACGAGTAGTACAGCCAGAGCAGGACGACGACGAGCGAGGCGGCGCTGCCGTATGTCCACGGCAGGTTCATCCGCGCGAGGTAGACGGCGATGAGCGCCTGCGCAAAGGCGAAGCCCGCGGTCGTCACGAGCGCGCCGACCCAGACGTCGCTCCACGCGAGCTCCGTTCCGGGCAGCCATTTGAACAGCGCGGCGACGAGCGGCGCGAACACGACGGCGCCGACCGCCGTGGCTCCGATGCGCACGCCGAGCGCGGCCGGCGCTCCCTGCGCTCCCGCCGCGTGGAGAATTGCCGACGCGACCGAGCTGCCGAACACGATCGCCGTCAGCGCGCCGATCGTGAAGACCGAGATCGCGCCCGCCGCGACGAAGGAGAGCACCGTCGCGGTCGTGCTCGACTTCGCGTGCAGCGGCGTCTCCCAGATGCGATGCAGCGCGCGCTGCATCGCGTAGAACAGGCGCGAGCCCGCGAACAGCGCGATCAGAACCGAGACCGCCGTCGCGATCGTGCTGCTGCCCTCGTGCGCGCTGTTCGCCACGCCTTCGAGCGAGCGCACAGCCCCGTGGCCGGCGATCGGCGTGATCAGCAGCGCCAGCCCGTGCACCACGGCGGGCCGTCCGCCGATCGCTTCCGCGATGCGCAGCGCGATCACGAGCAGCGGCGCGAGCGCGAGCGCCGCGAAGGCCGCCATCGCCGCCGCGTACAGCCAGCCGTCGCGCCGGGTCCACGTCGCGTACGTCGCGCGCGCGAGCCGAAGCGTCGTGCGCAGAACCGCGTCGCTCCGCTTACGCCGGCGTCAGCGCGGGCTCGCCGTCGAGCGTCGTGACGCGGCGCAGGTCCCGGCGCTGCGTCGACTCGTCGAACGGCATGCCGCGGTGCATCGTGCACCGGTTGTCCCAAATCACGAAGTCGCCGACGCGCCAGATGTGCCGGTAGACGAACTGCGGCAGCGTCGCGAGCGTCATCAGCTCGCGCAGCAGGATGCGGCCTTCGGGCACCGGCCAGCCGACGACGTGCGATGCGTGCGAGGCGAGGTACACGCTCGTGCGCCCGGAGCCGGCATGCGGGCGCACGAGCGCGTGCTCGGCGCCGGGAAACTTCGCGCGCTCCGCGTCGGTGAAGTCGGTGAAGCCGATCGTCGAGCGCGAGTAGACGATCGAGTGAAATGCGCGAAGGCCGGCGATCTCGCGCTTCATCGCGGCGGGCAGCGCGTCGTAGGCGGCGCGCATGTCGGCGTACTCGGTCTCGCCGCCGGTGTCGGGGACTTCCTTCGCGGAGAGCATCGAGTAGCGCGCGATCGGATCCTGAAACGAGGAGTCGGTGTGCCAGAGCCGGTTGCCGAGCGCGTACATGCGACGGCGGTCCTGACGCTCGATGATCCCCTCGTTCTCGTCGAGGTTCGAGATGTCGGTGATGCCGGGCTCGTGCAGCCGCGGCTTGTCGTCGATGATGCTTCGCCCCACGACGGTGAGGATTCTCGCCGCCGAGCCGCCGCGCGAACGCGACCTGCTCCGCATCGTCGAAGGCCTGGTCGCGCACGACGAGGACCGCGAAGCGGTCGAGCAGCGCGCGCAGCGCAACGATGCCGCCATCGTCGAGCCGGCGAACGTCGATGCCGGTCAGCTCGCCGGCGAAGAGCGGATGCAGCGGCCGCGCTTCGAGCGCCATGTGCGGTAGCTTCCCGTCGCGCCGCCGGCGCACCTTATCGACAAAAAAGCAAGCAGCCACGCCGTCAGGCGGTCGCGATGTCCAAGCCCATCAGCGTTCGAATGCGTGCGCGGTCCGCCGCGAGCTCGGCGGCCGGCCCGCTGTGCACGACCCGGCCGCTGTCGAGCACGTAGGCGCGGTCGGCGACGCGCAGCGCGAGCAGGGCGTTCTGCTCGACCAGCAGGATCGAGTGGCCCGTCGACTTCAGCTCGCCGAGGATGCGGTAGACATCCTCGACCACGAGCGGCGCGAGCCCCTGCGAGGGCTCGTCGACGAGCAGCAGCCGCGGGTTCGCGACCAACGCGCGCCCGATCGCGAGCATCTCCTGTTCGCCGCCGGAGAGCCGCCCCGCGCGGCGCGTGCGCAGCTCGCCGAGCTTCGGCAGGTGCTCGATGACGCGCGCGATCGACCACTCGCCGCCGCGTCCGTTCTCGGCGAGCTGCAGGTTCTCGAGCGTCGAGAGATCCTTGAACATGCGTCGCCCTTCCGGAACGTAACCGACGCCGAGGCGCGCCATCTTGTACGGCGGCCAGCGCGTCACGTCGCGGCCCGCATAGCGGATCGTTCCCGCACGCGCCGGCGTGAGGCCCAGGATCGTGCGCATCGTCGTCGTCTTGCCCGCGCCGTTGAGCCCGAGGAGCGCGACGACCTCGCCTTCGCCGACGGTCAGCGACACGTCTCTCAGGATCCGGATCTTGCCGTAGTTCGTGCACACGCGGTCGAGCGCCAGCAGCGGCTCAGACATGATCGAGCACGCCTTCGCCGAGGTACGCGCTGCGGACCGCCTCGTTCGCGGCGATCTCCGCGGGATTGCCTTCGGCGAGCAGCTTGCCGCGGTCGAGCACGGTGATGCGGTCGGCGAGCGAGAGCACGACGCGCATGTTGTGCTCGACGAAGAGTACCGTGAGGCCCAGCCGCTCGCGCAGATCGCGGATCACGCGCACGATGCGGTCGGTCTCCGCCTCCGCGAGACCGGCCATCGGCTCGTCGAGCAGCACGAGGACGGGCTCCGTCGACAGGCTCATCGCGATCTCGCACAGGCGCTGCGATCCGTGCGCGAGCTCGGAGAGCGGGCGGTCGCGCTGCGCGGCGAGGTTCACGAACCCGAGCAGCTCGTCGACGCGCCGGTCGACGGCGGCCTTTGCTTCGCCCGAGGGCGCCCGCAGCCGAAACGCCTGCTTCGCGCGCGCGCGCACGCCGAGGCGCACGTTCTCGTCGACGGTGAGCTCCGGGAAGATGCTCGGCGTCTGGAACGTGCGCCCCATCCCCATCGCGATGCGCCGCCAGTTCGGCATCCGCGTCACGTCCGCGCCGCGGAAGGTCACGCGCCCGCGCTCGGGCAGCGTGAAGCCGGAGATCGCGTTGAAGAACGTGGTCTTGCCGGCGCCGTTCGGCCCGATCAGCGCGTGGATCGTGCCTTCACGTACCTGCATGGACACATCGTCGACGGCGCGCAGGCCGCCGAAGACCTTCGAGACGTTCGAAGCGTCGAGCATGACGGCGTCAGGCACCGCGGCCGACCTCGACGGGTGCACCGGCGTCGAACGCCGCGTTGACGTCGTCGTCTCCGAAGGTCTGCGGCGCGCGGCGCGTCAGGATCTCGATCGAGCCGAGGATGCCGCGCGGGAAGCCGAGGACGCACGCCACGAACAGCGCGCCGAGGAAGATTTGCCAGAGCGGCGTGATCGTCGAGATGATGTCCTTTCCGATCACGTAGATGAACGCCCCGACGAGCGATCCCCACACCGTCCCCGCGCCGCCGAGGATCATCGCGAGCACGAAGTAGCCGGACTGGTGCCAGTCGAGCTCGAGCGGGTACGCGAAGTTGATCAGCAGCGCGAAGAGCGCACCGGACAGCCCGGCCATGGTCGAGGCGAGCAGCAGGGCGGCGAATACGAAGCGGTTCGTGTTGAGCCCGAGGTAGCGCACGCGCGGCTCGTTCTGGCGGATCGCGACCAGCGTGCGGCCGAACGGCGAACGCACGATGCCGCGGAAGGCGGCGAGCGCGACGACGAACACGCCGAGCGCGATGTAGTAGAACGCGAAATCCGTCACGCCGACCTGCGCCTGGGACAGACCGGCGTACGGCCGGGCGACGTTCATGCCGTCCTCGCCGCCGGTGACGTCGGTGTACCGGTACGCGACGAAGTAGAAGACCTGCCCGAACGCGATCGAGAGCAGGCCGAAGTAGATGCCGCGCCGGCGCAGCAGGAACGGCGAGAGCACCAGCCCGCCGAGGAGCGCGGCTGCGGTCCCGATCAGCACCGCCTCGATGAAGTGCGACTGCAGGTATTTCACCGAGAGCGCGGCTCCGTACGCGCCGAGCCCGAAATACGCGGCGTTGCCGAACGCGGGCAGCCCGGTATATCCGAGCAGCAGGTTCACGCTCATCACCGCGATCGCGGTGACCAACACCTCGCTCACGATCGAGAGGTCCAGGTGGACGAGCGGCGCGAGCCACGGTGCGAATGCGAACAGCACGACGACGACGGCGGACGCGAGCAGCTCGCGGCGCGCGCTCACCCGAAGATGCCTTCCTCGCCGAAGAGTCCGCGCGGCCGCACCGACAGCACGACCGCCATCAGGATGTACATCGACACCTCGCTCGCGGCCGGGATGAAGAGCGTCGTCATCGAGATCGTGATGCCGACGAGCAGGCCGCCGACGACGCTGCCGAACAGGCTGCCCATGCCGCCGATGATGACGGTGACGAACGCCGGCATCAGCAGCGCGTTGCCGCTCGTCGGCGCGAGCCCCAGCATGCCGCCGGCGAGCACGCCGGCGATGCCGGCAAGGAAGATGCCGAGGCTGAAGTTCACGGCGTAGAGCACCTGCGTGTTCGTGCCGAGCGCGGCGATCATCTCGGTGTCCTGCACCGCCGCGCGCAGGCGCAGCCCGAAGCGCGTGCGCCGGAGGAAGAGCGCGAGCAGCGCCATCGCGACGACGAGCACGGCGACGATGAAGATCCGGAACGTCGGAAACTGCATGAAGCCGAGGCTCGCCGCACCGCCGAGCGCGGCGGGCGGCGAGAACGGCACGCCGTTCGGACCCCAGATCGAGCCGGAACACCTCCTCCGCGATGAGGGAGAGCCCGAACGTCATCAGCAGGCTGTAGAACGGCTCGCGCTTGTAGAGCGGCCGCACCAGCGTCCGCTCGACGAGGATGCCGATGACGACCGCGACCAGCGGTGCGGCGAGCAGCGCCCAGCCGAACGGCACGCGCCACAGCACCATCGAGTACGCGAGGTAGCCGGCGAGCGTCATGAAGCTCCCGTGCGCCATGTTGATGGTGCCCGTGAGATTCATGATCAGCGACAGCCCGATCGCGACGATCGCGTAGAACGCGCCGAGGACGAGCCCGTTGAACAGCTGCGGCCCGACGTGCTCGATCACGGCGTCAGCCGGGATAGCCGAGCTTGCAGACCTGCTCCTTCTGCGCGACGGTCTGCTCGATCGCTTCCGGCGCGCTGATGTCGGTGACGTCGAACAGGTCGTACTTGTCGGCGGGCGTGCCGTTCGGACGGATCTTCGCGACCCACATCGGCCACATAAGCTGGTGGTCTTCCTTGCGGTAGTATGCGGTGCCGGCGAAGATCGACGTGAAGTGCACGCCCTCGATCGCGCGCGCGACCTTGACGGGCTCGACCGATTTCGCGTCGTGCATGGCCTGCGCGAGCCGATCGAGGGTGATGTAACCGAACGCGTTGCGCGCGGTCGGCGGCTTGCCGTACCGTTTCATCGTCTCGGCGACGAAGTCGTGCGCGAGCTTGTTGCCTTTGCCGAGCGTCTTCTCGCTCTTGTAGTACCACTCGATGCCCCAGTAGCCTTGGCGTGCTTCGGGCGGCAGACCGTAGAGCGGCTCGAGCTCGACTTGCGGACCGCCGACCGGGTACTTCTTGAGTAGACCGAACTGGTTCATCTGCTTCAAGCAGTTCGTGTAGTCGTCGCCCTGCACGAGCACGAGGACCACGTCCGGTTTCGCCGCGTCGATCTTGGTGAGGTACGAGCTGAAGTCCGTCGTGCCGAGCGGCGTGAGCTCGTTGCCGACGACCGAACCGCCGATGTGCGCCAGAACGTCCTTGAAGCCGGATTCGAGCGAGTGACCGTACGCGTAGTCAGGCGTGATCAGAAACCAGCGCTTGCCGAAGTGCTTCTGCAGCGAGTAGCCGGTGGCGTGTGTCTCCATCCATGTGCTGTGGCACGTGCGGAACACGTTCCAATGACAGTTCTTGCCCGTCACGTCATCGGTGTGGCCACCCGAGTCCATGAACAGCGTGCCGAGTGAGTTCGCCACGCCGGCAACGGAGAGTGAGACGCCGCTCGACACCGTGCCGACGAGCGCCGCGACCTTGTCCTGATTGACGAGCTTGCGCGCTTTCTGTGCGGCCACGCCGGGATCGTTCTGTTCGTCTTCCTTCACGAGCTCGAGCTTGCGGCCCATGATGCCGCCGCGCCGGTTCCACGCCTCGGCGGCCATCTCGAAGCCGTGCGTCTCGTTCTCCGCCGGCCCGGCGTAGACGCCAGTGTAGGGCTCGAGGAGCCCGATCTTGATCGTGTCGGCGGCTTCGCCGATCCGCGGGATGAACGCCGGAATGCCGATCGCCGCGGCGGCGCTCCCCGCGCCTGCGAGCGTAACGAACGAGCGACGGCTGAGACCGGGACGCGTCATGGAGCCTCCTCTTCCAGTGGCGGACGCTTTCCGGCGGCCGCAGCGAGACATGGAGTTGTGACCTTTGTCGGCGCGAGCCCTTTCTTGCGGGCTCCGCCGTGGGAGACGCGCGCGTCACCGAGAAGTCCAATGCTTCATGGCGTCTACGGTTGTCAATCCCGGGCTCGAAGGGATCGTCGTCGGTGAGACGGTCCTGAGCAACGTCGAAGGCGAGGCGGGCCGCCTCACGTATCGCGGCTACGACATCCACGATCTCGCGGAACACGCGACGTTCGAGGAAGTGATCCATCTGCTGCTGTTCGGGCACCTGCCGACGCAGGAGGAGCTCGCCGATCTGCGCGCGCGGCTGACGGCGCGGCGCCTGCTGCCGGACGGATTGCTCGGGATTCTCCGCGGCATCCCGCACGGCGCGTGGCCGATGGACGTGCTGCGCACGGGCGTCTCCGCGGTCGACCACTTCATCCCGCACCGCCCGGACGGCTCGCACGAGACGTCGGTCGACACCGCGATCGACCTGATCGCGAAGTTCCCGTCGATCGTCGCCGCGTGGGACCGGCTGCGCCGCGGGCTCGAGCCCATCGCGCCCGACCCGCATCTGAATACGGCGGCGAACTTCCTCTACATGCGCAGCGGCGAGCAGCCGATCCCGGAAGCCGAAGAGGCGCTCGACACGTACCTCGTGCTGCTCGCGGACCATTCGTACAATGCGTCGACGTTCTCCGCGCGCGTCACGGCGTCGACCGGCGCCGACATGTACTGCTCGATCACTGCGGCGGTCTCGACGCTCGCCGGCGACCTGCACGGCGGCGCGCCGAGCAAAGTGATGACGCACCTCGAGGAGATCGGCGAGCCCGCGAAAGCGGAAGCGTACGTGCGTGACCTGCTGTCGCGCCACCGGAAGATCATGGGCATGGGCCACCGCGAGTACAAGATTCGCGATCCGCGCGCCGCGCAGCTCGAGCGCATGGCGAAGAAGCTGGCGGAGACGGCGGGGACGCGCTGGTACGGGATCGCGCGCGCGCTGGAGGACGCGGCGGACAAGGTGCTGCGCGAGGAGAAGCCGGGCAAACAAATCTACGCGAACGTCGAGTTCTACACCGCGCCGACGCTGTCGTCGCTCGGTGTCCCGTCCGACGAGTTCACGTGCACGTTCGCGTGCGGGCGCATCGCCGGCTGGACGGCGCACGTGCTCGAGCAGTTCGAACACAACCGCCTGATCCGTCCCCAAGCGACGTACGTCGGCCCCGCGGTTCACGCGCTGGAGCCGATCGCCTCGCGCGGCGAGCAGAACGGCGCGACGAACGGCAAGCCGCCTTCGGGACCATCCTGAGGTTGTCGAAGGAACGGACGGCGCGCGTCGAGCGCGCGACCAAGGAGACGCGCATCGAGTTGCGGCTCGCGCTCGACGGCGGCCCGGTGTCGGTGCGCACCGACGTCGACTTTTTCGATCACATGCTGAACGCGTTCGGCACGCACGCCGGCGTCGGCCTCACCGTCGAAGCGAAGGGCGACGGAATGGACCACCATCATCTCGTCGAGGACGTCGGCATCGCGCTCGGACGCGCGATCGACGAGGCGCTCGGCGAGCGGCGCGGAATCGCGCGCTTCGGCTCGATCGCGGTGCCGCTGGACGACGCGCTCGTGCAGTGCGCCGTCGACTTGAGCGGCCGTCCGTATCTCAACTACGACGTGCCGCTGTCGGTGCCCGCGCTGGGCGCGCTGCCGACCGAGCTCGTGCCCCACTTCTTTCGCAGCGTCGTCGACCACGGCAAGTTCAATTTGCACTTGCTGCGCTGGGCCGGGACGAACAACCACCACTTGTGCGAGGCGGCGTTCAAGGGGTTCGCGCGTGCGTTCGCTCAGGCGAAGGCGCGCACGTCGTCCGCCGACGTCCCGTCGACGAAGGGCACGCTGACCGAAACGCCGGCCGCTACACGCTGAACATCACGGCAACGACGACGCCGATCACCATCATCCCGATCGTCGCGACGGAGAAATCGTGCTCGGGCCGCAAGGCCTTCGCGTTGCGCCGATCCTTGCGCACCCTCCATCGCCCGGCGGCGTTCGTCAACCTGATGCCCTCCTAGCGTCTGGTCCCTTACCGCGCTCTTTTCCGTGATCCGGCAAACACGAAACCTAATTTTCTCCACATGCAAACGGTTACGGATTTCGGTACCTGGGCATTGGTACGGCTGTGGAGGATGGCCGATACTGGTCCTACGTCGGCGAAGGCGTCGACGAAACGACCCGCACCAGGCGCGCGATCCGCACCTTTCTCGAGGCGCAGGCGGACCGGGACGCCTCGGATCTCGATTCGGCCGAGCTCGTCGCGGGCGAGCTCATCGCGAACGCGGTGCGGCACGGCGCGCCCCCGTTCGGCATCTGCATCGACTGGGACGACGACCCGCCGATTCTCTGCGTCGTCGACCGCGGGCCGGGAATGCGGCCGGTGTACCCCGCACCGGAGCTGTTCTCCGAAAGCGGGCGCGGGCTGCTGATCGTCCGCGCGCTCGCGGGCGAAGTCGTCGTCGACGTGTCGGGCGAGAAGGGTTCCGGGACGCGAATCGTCGTTGCGCTGCCGGTGCGCCGGCCGCCCGGTATTCGCGCCGCGTAGCGTCGCGCGAGGTCAGGCGCTCTCGGCGACCTTTTCGACCGCGTCCGCGAGCTCGTCGACGGCGTGCTCGAGGTTGTTGAACTTCGCGGCGATCTTGCGGCGGTCGATCTCGCCGGTCAGCGGGTCGCTGACATCCTGCACGAAGGTGCGGCGTTCGACCCGCGCGCGCACGTCCTCGACGAGTTTCTTCACGGTTTTCTGCTCGTGCATCGTACCGAGCGCTTACCGCGGGAAGTCAGCAACCAAACGCCTCGCGGCACACCGCTCGCGCACGACTTCCACGATTCGCTCGGCGTATGCCGGCAACTCGCTGCGCAGCCAGAGCAGCGTCGCTTCCGCGCGCGGCAATGCTCCCCACGCGGGTCGTCCGCTCGCGGCGATCAGCTCGTCGAAGGTCTCGAGCTCGCGGCCGAGCACGTCGCGCACCGCTTGTGCGACGGCATCGTGCAGCGTCTCATCGGCCGGCACGACGCAGCGGTGCGTACGCAGGAGCGCGTCGACTTCGTCGCCGCGAAATCTCTCGCCGAGAACGTCGATCGAATATGCGCAGAACAGCTCGACACCGCCGTCCGTCAGCAGGCGGTTCCACAGCTCTTCGAGGCGCGCCGCCGCGGCGTAGCGTCCGGCGTCCCAGAAGATGCCGACCATCTCTCCGTACGCGCGCACGTGCCGGCCGCCGGATCGCAGCGGACCGAGCGCGCCGCCGATCACCGCGCGGAAGAGTGATTCGTCCGGCTGACCGTCGATCACGAACCGCGCGAGCGTTGCGGCTGCGTCGAGCGCGACGAAGCGAGCGTGCGCCTCCGTGCCCTCGAGCTCGATCCCGTTGGTACGGACGGCCGCCGCGAACGCGGCGCGCCGCGGCGCGTTCGCAATGACGATCGCCGCATCGCCGCGCGCCAACCCGTCGGCGAGAAACCGGCCGACGTTGCGAACGAGCGCCGAGTCGTCCGGACCGGTGAACTGCACGACGTGATCGTGCGGCGTGGACGCTGCGGCCATTGGGGCCTCGTTCCATGCCGCGCGGCGCCGCACCGCTTTCATGGCCGTTCGAGGAGAACGTCGCGTCCGAGCCCCGCCTTCGCCCGATGAGGCAGCCGGCCGCGCAGCACCGCGCGCGCGTGGCTGCCGGCGCCGTGGCGCCGCTCGACGGTGAGCTCCTCCGCGAACACGTTGACCAGGTACAATCCGCGCCCACGCTCGGAGAGCACGTCGGCCGGCAGCCGCGGCCGAAACTCGAACCCTCCGCCGCGGTCCGTGACATGGAGCACCGGGGCGTCGCCCGACACGTCGAGGATTACCACGACCGGTCCGGGCGCGTACCGCACGACATTGCCGATCAACTCGCCGAACACGAGCTCCGCCGCGACGGTCTCGTCCGTACCGAGGCCCGCGTCGCGCAACCGCTGCGTGAACTGCGCGCGAGCTCGCGAGGCCGCGCTCGCGTCATCCGCCTTGAAGCGCCACGCGATCGCCCGGCGCGGGCCGTCGCGCTGCGTCAGCGGCTGCACGAATCGGACTGCGAGGATCGCAACGTCGTCGTGCGGCGGCAGGCCGCCGGCGACGTACTGGTACAGCCGTTGCGCAACGTGCTCGTCGCCGGCGTGCTCCAGTGCGTGCGTGAGGCGCGCCTCCCCGAGGACCGGATCGCGGTCGAACTCCGTGAGGCCGTCCGTGTAGCAGAGCAGCAGTGAGCCGCGCGGAATGTCGAGTTGCACGCCGCCGCGTTCGGAGCGCTGGCGAATTCCGAGCGGCAGGTCGGCTTCGGTGAGCGCGTGCACCGTGCCGTCCGGATCGCGCAGCAACGGCGGCGGATGCCCGGCCGACGCGTACGTCAGCGCGAAGTCGACCGGATCGATCACGGCGACGAACGCGGTGACGAACGGCGCATCGTCCATCGCGCGCACGATGCGGTCGACCGCGTTCAAGACGGCGACCGGCTCGGGGTTGATCAGCGCGGCCGTGCGGATGCTCTGCCGCACGCTGGCCATCGCGACCGCGGCGCCGAGCCCTTTGCCCGCGACGTCGCCGACGGAGAGCACGACGCGACCGTCGGGCAATCGAAACGCGTCGTACCAGTCGCCGCCGACCGTCGCCTCGAGCATCGCCGCCTGGTACATCGCGTCGAACTCGAGGCCCGGAACGTCGGGCAACGTGCGTACGAGCGCGGCCTGCTGAAACGTCGTCGCCACGCGACGCTCGCGTTCGTAGGCCGTGGCATTGCCGATCGCCGGCGCGATCCGCCGCCCAACCTCCTCGAAGAACGGGACGTCGCTCTCGCCGAACGTGCGGCCGCTGCGCGCCATGACCGCCGCCATCGTGCCGACGATCCGCCCGCCGGAGAAGAGCGGGACGACGATTGCCGAGTCTTGTCCCAGGCGCGCGAACGTGTCGCGGTACGGCACGTCGACGTTGTCGTCGCGAACCACGGCGCTCATGGTGCCGTAGACGAGCGGCTTGCCCGTGCGCGCGACCTCCATCGAGCCCGTTGTGGCGTCCTGGCGCATGTATGAAGCCCCGCGCATCCGGCCCAGCAACGCGTCGAGCTCGGGCTCTCGGTGGAACCCCGCCTCCAGCCGCCACTCGTTGCGCTCGTTCACGAGGTTGACGATCGTCCAGTCCGCGAACTCGGGGGCGATGCGCTGCGTGATGACCCGCAGCGTCTGCTCGAGCGAGAGCGCGCCGGAGAGCTCGCCGCCGAGCTCTGAGAAGAAGCGCTCGCGCACCCGCGCGCGGTGCTCGGCGTCGATGTCCGTATTCGATCCGAACCAACGGATGATGCGATCGTCGGAGTCGCGCAGCGGCGTGGCGCGCGTGAGGAACCAGCGGAACGTTCCGTCGCGGCCGCGCAGGCGGAACTCCATCTCGAACGGCTCGCCGCTCGCGATCGACGCGGGCCACGCCTGCATGACCGCCGGCAGATCGTCCGGATGGTGTACGGTCTGCCATCCCCACCCTTCCGCTTCGTCCGCGGTCTGCCCGGTGTAGTCGTACCAGCGCGCGTTGTACCAGTCGATGAAGCCGTCCGGCAGCGCCGCCCACATGATCTGCGGAACGGCGTCCGCGATCACCCGGAACGCCGCTGTCTCGGCGACCAGCTGATCGCTCACGGAGCGGGCGGACTCGGCGTCACCGTCGAGCCGGGCGGATTCGGTAGATCGCCCCGCCTGCGTCTTCGGCGACGAACAGCGAGCCGTCGTTGCCGACCGCGACGCCCGTCGGTCGGCACGTGCGCGTGCCGTCCGCATGCTGGCACCCGGACACGAAGTCGCTCCACTGCGCGTTCGGGTGCGCCCAATCGACGGCGCGCGCGGGCTCCGCGCCCTTGAACGCGACGAACGCGACGCGCGGCGGCAGCAGCGGCGTGTGCCACGACCCGTGCAGCGCGACGAACGCGCCGCCGCGGTACTGCGCCGGAAACGCATACGCACCGCGCGGTTTCGGCGGATAGAACGCCGCACCGATCGGCGTGAGGTACGCGGGAAACACGGCCTTCGGCACGACGACGTTCGAGCAGTCCGCGCCGCCGATCGGCCGCCGGTCGTCGTAACACTTCAGCCACCCGTAGTCGGGTGTGCCGGCGTGCGCGCTCACGTCATCGAAGATCTCGTACGGGTGTCCGGGCTCCAGCGCGTCGCGGCCCGCGACGCCGGCCCACAGATCGCCGGTCCCCGGCTGCACGGCGAGCGCGATCGCGTTGCGGATGTCCACGGCTCGCGCGCGCACGTTCTTGCCGTCCGGCATCATCGCTTGTATGGTCGCACGCGTCGCGTCCAGCTCGGGATCGCACGCGTCGCACGACGAGCCGACGCTCGCGTACAGCGTCCCGTTCGTCAGCGCGACCGTCGTCGTCACGTGGTCGCGCGCGACGCCGCTCGTGCGCACGCTCGCGATCTTCTCCGGCTTCGCGCGTGCTTTGCGGTCGCCGCTGCGATACGCGATGCGGTACACGCCGAACTGCGCGCCGGCATACACCGCGTCGGGCGCGACGAACACACCCGCCACCGGATGGTCGTCGAACGTGGCGAAGATTTCGGGCGCGCCCGGCGTGCCCTCGGCGTCGGGCACGACGGCGATCGAATCGCCCGACGTGCCGACGAACAGGTCGCCGTTGGGCGCGACGGACAGCTCGCGGGCGCGGGGAACGGTCGCGATGCGCTCCGCGGTGAAGCCGGCCGGCACGTCGATGCCGGCGGGCGCCGGAGCGCCGTGGACGGGCGGTGTGCCGAAGGCGAGCGCAAAGATGCAGGCCGCGATAGCGATCGGGCGGATCATCGGTGTCCCGTGTACCCGCCTAGCGGCGGCGCACGCTCGAGGAGGCCGATCCGGCCGGGCGGATGCGGTAGACGACGCCGGCGTCGTCGTCCGCGACGAACAGGCTGCCCGACGGCCCGACCGCGACGCCGGTCACGCGCCCTACGCGATTCGCCCCGCTCTGGAACCCGGTGAAGAAGTCGTTCCACTGCGCGGTCGGATCGCTCCAATTCACCGCGCGCGACGGCATGCCGTTCGCGAACGGGACGAACGCGACGTGCGGCGCGACGATGGGCGCGCCGCTGCTGTTCGCATGCCACGAGCCGTGCATGCCGACGAAGAGTCCGCCGCTCCATGCGGAGGGAAACGCGTACGCGCCGCCTTGCGCAGCGGGATAGAACGCGGCGCCGATGATCGTCGAGTACGCGGGAAACTCGAGCGCGGGCACGACGACGGCGCTGCAGTCCGATCCGCCGATGTACGCGACGTGGTTCTCCTCGCAGTTCGGCCAGCCGTAGTCCGCGGGCGCGGCACGCGACGAGACGGGATCCATGAACTCGAAGGGGTGTCCGGCGGGCAGATCGTCCTGTCCGGCGCCGCCCGCCCACGTCGTGCCGCTCGACGGATCCGTCGCGAACGCGATGGCGTTGCGCCAGCGCTTCGCCTGCGTCGTCATGCCGGTGCCGTCGAGCGCCATGCGCTGCACGGTTGCGCGCGTGGGGTCGGCCTCGGTGCACGCGTTGCAGCTCGAGCCGACGCCGACGTAGAGCGTCGAGCCGTTCGCGCCGGCGGAGCTCGTCGCGTGCACGTCGCCGTCCGAGTTCGGCGCGACGGGACCCGTGCGCACCGCTGCGATCTGCTGGGGCGTCCCCGATTGTGCGCCGCTCGTGTACGGGATGCGGTAGACGCCGTGCTGCGTCGCGACGAACACGAAGCCGCCGCCGTACGCGACGCCCTGGGCCGGCGAGTCCGCGATCGTCGCGAAGGTCGCCGGCGTTCCCGCGGCGCCCGCGCCGTCCGCGTTCGGCACGATCTCGACGCGCGTTCCCGACGTGCCGACGATCAGGTCGCCGTTCGGCAGCGCGGCGAGCTCGCGCGCCGCCACAACCTGTGCGATCGTGCTGACGATGAATCCCGACGGCACGCGCAGGCTGGGATTCGCGCTCGGCGCAGGCTGCGGTGCTGGCGTCGCCGTGGGCGCACCGGTCGGCTGCGAGACGCCGCCGGGGGGACCCGGCGTCGCGACCGCGCCGCCTCCTCCGCCGCCGCCGCACGAGGCGAGCGCGACGGCAAGCAACGCAGCGCCGATGAGCGAACGCACGAGGCCGTGCACGCGACCACGATCGCCGTGATCGACTACGGAGGCGGCAACGTCGGCTCGCTGCTGGCGGCGCTGGAGCGCCGCGACGCGGCGTTCACGCTGACGGACGATCCGGTCGACGTCGAGCGCGCGCCCGCCGCGATCCTCCCCGGCGATGGCGCGTTCGGCGCGACGGTCGACGCGCTGCGCGAGCGCGGGCTGGACGCCGCGATCCGCGCCGTCATCGGCGCGGGCCGCCCGTTCCTCGGGATCTGCGTCGGAATGCAAGTGTTGTTCGACTCCAGCGACGAGTTCGGCGGCGCGGACGGTCTCGGCATTCTCTGCGGCGACGTCCGCCGGTTCGCCGATGCGCCGAGAGTACCCCATATGGGTTGGAACGATCTGGTGATCGAGCGCACGCACCCGTTCGTCGACGGCCTCAGCAGCGGCGCGTGGGCCTACTTTCTGCACTCGTACCGCGTCGAAGCGACCGATGCGCTGGTCGCGTCCTGCGAGTACGGTGAGCGGTTCGCGGCGATCGTCGCGCGGGACAACGTGATGGCGACGCAGTTCCACCCGGAGAAGAGCCGCGCGACGGGAAGCCGTCTGCTCGACAACTTCCTGCGCATCGCATCGACCTCGCCCTTCCGCACGTCATCCTGAGCTTGTCGAAGGGCGGATCGTGACCCCTCGACAAATCGTGCTGTATCCCGCGATCGATGTGCGCGGCGGGTTCGCGGTGCGCCTCGAACGCGGCGATCCCTCGCGCGAGACGCGCTACGATGCGGACCCGGTCGCGCGAGCGCGTGCGTTCGTCGCGGACGGCGCGGAGGCGCTGCACGTCGTCGACCTCGACGGCGCGTTCGGCACCGGCGAGAACGCAGCTGCGCTGAGGGCGATCTGCGGCGCGGTCGGTGTGCCGGTGCAGACCGGCGGCGGGATCCGCAGCGCCGATGACGTCGCGGCGCGCTTCGACGCGGGAGCGCACGCGGTCGTGCTCGGCACCGTGCTCGTGGACGATCCTGCGACGGCGCGCGCGATCGCCGCGCGGTGGGGCGAGCGCGTCGTCGCGGGCATCGACGCGCGCGGCGAGCGCGTCGCGACGCGCGGCTGGGGCAAGGACGCGGGCGTCTCGCGGGACGACCTCGTGCGCGAGACGGCGTCGTGGGGGATCCGGCGCGTCGTCTACACGGAGATCGAGCGCGACGGCATGGGCTCGGGCTACGACGTCGCGGCGCTCGCGCACGTCGCGGGACTCGCGCCGATCAGCGTGACGGCGAGCGGCGGAGCGCGCACGCTGGACGACCTGCTCGCGCTGCGCGACGGCACGCCGCCGAACGTCGACGCGGCGATCGTCGGCCGCGCGCTCTACGAAGGAACACTCGACCTGCGCGAAGCGATCGGAGCGCTGAAGTCAACGTCATCCTGAGGCTGAAGTCAACGTCATCCTGAGCTTGTCGAAGGATTGTATGTTCGCGGCACGTGCGCGGGCAAGCGTGCGACGATCTCGTACCCGATCGTGCCGCACGCGGCAGCGAGCTCTTCCGCGGTGATGCGCGCGTCGCCGTCCGCGCCGATCAGCGTGACCGCGTCGCCCGCTTGCGCGTCCGGCACGCCCGTGACGTCGGCGAACGCCATGTCCATGCACACGCGTCCGATCACCGGGGCGCGCCGTCCGCGCACGAGCACGTGCGCGGCGTTGCCGGCCGCGCGCGGCAGGCCTTCGGCGTAGCCGATCGGCAGCGTCGCGATTCGCGCCGCGCGGTCGGCGCGCCACGTGCGCCCGTACCCCACCGTCGTGTTCGCGGCGATGTCGTGCAGCGCGACGATGCGCGTGCGCCACGCGAGCGCCGGCTCGAGCGTGAGACCCTGCGCGCGCATGAGCGCCTCGGATTCCGGGCTGGGCCAGATGCCGTACAGCCCGATGCCGCACCGCACGGCGTCGAGACGCGTGTCGGGCCAGAGGATCGCCGCGGCCGTCGCGGCGGCGTGACGTTCCACTGCGGGTTCGAGTGCTGCGGTCGCGTGCAGAAAGCGCGCGAGCTGCTCGTGCGTGAACGTGGAGTCGATCTCTTCGGCGGCGGCGAGGTGCGTGAACGCGCCGGCGAGCACGAGCTCCGGCGTCGACGTGTAGCGCGCGAGAACGCGCGGCGCGTCGTCCGCCGCCATGCCGAGCCGCACGACGCCGGTGTCGATCTTCGCGTGCACCGTGAACGGTGCGCGGCGGCGGCGCGCCGTCGATGCGACGTCGCGCGCGTACAGGTCGTCGTCCCACAGCGTGATCGCGGCGTTCGCGCCGTGCGCGACGTCGAGATCGCGCGCGGGAATCGGACCGAGCACATGGATCGGCGCGTCGACGCCCGCGTCGCGCAGAGAGACGGCCTCTTCGAGAGCGTACACGCACAGCCGCGCCGCGTGCGGTGCGACCGCACGCGCCGCCTCGACGAGCCCGTGCCCGTACGCGTTCGCCTTCACCACGGCGGCGAGCCCGGCGGGCGCGGCGACCCGCGCGAGCGCAGCCGCGTTGTGCGCCAGCGCGGCGACATCGACCTCGACCGAGGCGATCAACGCGTGCGTTCCGGCGATGCGTCCGGGCGTGCGCGCCGCAGCATCGCGGAGGCAACGTACGCAACCGGGACTCCGTAGAACACCATGTGCGCGATCAGCTGCACGCCGAGCGCGTGCGCGTCCGAGGCATGTCCGGCCGCAAGCAGCACGATCTGCAAGAACGTCCAGACGACGAAGCCGAAGGCCAAGCCCGAGATCAGCGGGCGTTCCAGCAACTGCGGCCGCGTGCGAATGAGATACACGTAGCCCAGCGCCCAGCCGATCGCGACCCCGAAATGCAACGCGACGCCGAGCGGCACGGCGGCGCCGCCGTACGCCGGACCCATCATCGTCGTCGTCATCGACGCGAAGTCGTCCGCGATCGCCGACGGCGGCGCGCCGGCGAGCAGCCGCGCGCCGATGAGGCAGATCTCCATCGTCACCCCCCCGACGACGCCCGCTACGATTCCGGCGAGCGCGTGTGCGCGCGATGCCGTCGCTGTTTCCACGAGGCGCGCGTTCGCGCAAAGGAAGCCGCGGTCCCGGACGAGCGGGGGCGGACCGCGAGCGGCGCAGAAGCGCCCGGCATGGACGCCCTGCCGGCGCACCTCCGGCTCGCGCTTTCCGCGGTCGTGTACGTCCTAGCGTACGGCGCCGGCCTGCTCCTGTTCGCGTGGGCGGCGCGCCGGCGCGGCATCGCGGCGCGTGATGCGCGTGCGGTCGCGGTCGCCGGACTGTTCGGCGGGCTCGTGGCCGCGTCGCTCGTGCAGCTCGTCGTGAGCGGCGATGCGGGGAAGACGATTCTCGGCGGCGTCGCGGGCGGCTGGATCGCGGTCGTGCTCGCGAAGCGGTCGATCGGCCTGCGGCGTCCGATGGGTGACGCGTTCGCGTTCGCGCTCGCGGGCGGCGAGGCGATCGGGCGACTGGGGTGCTTCGTCGCCGGCTGCTGCTATGGAAAAGTTGCGCACGTCGCGTGGGCCGTCCACGATCACGGCCAGCCGCGGCATCCCACACAACTCTACTCCTCGCTCGCGGCGCTCGCGACGCTCGGTATCATCGCGTGGGCCGACCGCCGGCGAACGCTGCCGGACAACGCGATCTTCTTCCTTCAAGGCGCGCTGTTCTGCGCGCTGCGGTTCGCGATCGAGTTCTACCGCGAGGTGCCGGCGTACGGCGCGCTCACCGCGGCGCAGTATGCGTGCATCGCCGGCTTCGCGTTGTTCGCGTGGCGACTCAGCGCCGTCATGCGCGCACGACGCGTCGTCACCTTGGAGCCGCATGGCGTCATCCCGAGCCCACCCCGCATCATCCTGAAGTTGTCATCCTGAGGTTGTCATCCTGAGCCACCCTGAGGTTGTCATCCCGAGCCATCCTGAGGTTTGTCATCCCGAGCCATCCTGAGGTTTGTCATCCTGAGCCTGTCGAAGGGCGCGCCGCCGTGACGGCGACTCCCGACCTCCACGACTACACGCTGCTCAAGAGCGTGCGCGCCGTGTGTCCGCGCTGCTTCGCCGACGACCCCGCGTTCGATCCGCAATGGCCGAACGACGTACTCGACGGCCATCTGGTCGAGCGCGACGGCGCCGTATACCTCCGCCGTTTCTGCCGGCGCGGGCATGGCGACGTCTGGTCGCTGTACGAAGAGGACGCCGAGCTGTGGCGCTACCTGCAGCAGTGGCGCGTGCCGACCCGGCAGATCAATCCCGACACGTCGACGGTCTACCCGCTGCCGACCGGCTACGAGTACGGTCTCGGACCGGCGCACCAGCAGCACTCGTGCATCTTTCTGCTCGACGTGACGACGCAGTGCAATCTCACGTGTCCGGCGTGCTACACGTCGTCGAGCCCGGCGGCGTCGCACTACCCTCCGCTGCGTGAGGCCGTGCACGCGGTCGAGACCGCGATCGAGCGCGAAGGCGGCAGCCTCGACGTCGTGATGGTCAGCGGCGGCGAGCCCACCGTGCATCCCGACATCACGGCGATGCTCGAAGCGCTCGCGGCGCTGCCGGTCACGCGCATCCTGCTGAACACGAACGGCGTGCGTATTGCCGCCGACGACGGGCTTCTCGCGGTACTGGAACGGCTGCGCGACCGCGTCGAGGTGTATCTCCAGTACGACGGCGTGCGCGCCGAGACGCAGCGCGTGCTCCGCGCCGTCGACTTGCGGGCGATCAAGGCGCGCGCGATCGAGCGCCTCACGTCGGCATGCGTGTTCACGACGCTCGTCATGACGGTTGCGCGGGAGAACGCCGAGGAGATCGGCACGGTGCTCGACACGGCGTTCGCGACGCCGTACGCCGGCGGCGTCATGTTTCAGCCGGTCTTCGCGTCGGGGCGCGCGCCCGCCGTCGATCCGATGCGCCGCGTGACGACGACCGGCGTGCTGCGGCGCATCGAGACGCAGACCGGCGGACGTGTCCGCGCGCGCGACCTGATCGCGCTGCCGTGCAGCCACCCGGACTGCTGCTCGATCGGCTACTTCCTCGGCGACGGTCGCGGCGGTTTCCGCTCGCTCGCCGCGATCGTCGGCGAAGACGATCTCAAGCGAAGCCTCAGCCTCGTCGCGAACTCGATCGCGTTCAGCGACTCGCTCGCGCAGGTACGCACCGCGCTCGGCGGCGTCATGTCGGAGTCGATGACGCTCTCGCGCCCGGAACTGCTTGCGCACCTGAAGACTATCTGCACGGCATGCGACGCCGGCGGCTTCGGCGAGATGCTCCGCCTCGCGTTCGTTCCCGGCGCCACGGCGCGGTTCGTCGGCGAGCGCGTCAAGCGCGTCACGGTCAAGCACTTCATGGACGCCGACACCCTCATCACCGAGCGACTCGAGCAGTGCTGCGTGCACGTCGCCGGCGCCGGCAACGACGTCGTGCGGATGCCGTTCTGCGCGGCGCGGCTGTTTCCGAAGGTGCGCGCTCGCGTGCACGCCGCGTCGGTGCCGCGAGCGCTCGCATGAGCGCCGAGGACGCACGCCTGCGCCCGGACGACGCGCACGCACGCGACGACGCCCGGCGGCTCGAGCGCGGGAAGGAGCTCGAGGGTACGCGTTCACGTTCTGCAAGGCGGCATTCCTCGCGTTGCTTTTGCAGCGGTACACGCTCATCGTCTGCGCCGCCGCCGCGGCGGTTCTCTACATCGCGGCGGCGCGGTACGGCGTGCGCGAGTGGCGCTGCTTCCTCAAGCCGCCGTGGGTCGTGATCGTCTTCGGCCTCGTCGTCGCCGGCGAAGCGTGGCGACTGTGGCTCAGATAGACCCTTCCCGCCGGAAGTGGAACGCGCTCGCCGTCGTCGCGGGCGTGGTTGCGGGGCTGGTCGTCTCGATCGTCCTGACCTTCGCCGCGTTCGGGCCCGGTGAAGCGTTTCTCCAGGGGTGCGCCACGGCGGTCGCGGTCACCGTCGCCGGCTTCCTGCTGACGGCCGCGCTGGCGTGGGCGGCGTGGTACACGGTGGCGCGGGCTCAGGGGGCGGGCGTCGGGTTGAACCTTCTGCGCGGCCTGCTGTTCACCGTCGTCGCGTACACGCTGATCCCGTGGCCGTGCAGCATACCGTGGGGCGGCGCCCTGTACGCGTTCGGTTTCGCCTGCTCGCACCGCTAGCCGACCGAGCTCTTGCAGAATCCGGCGAGCCGCAGCGGGATCGCCCGGCGGCCCCGGGCGGCGCGGCGGCGCTCTTGCACTCGGGCTCGGAGTCTGCTAATCTTTATATCCGGCTGGCACTCTCGTGCTAGAAGTGCCAAGCCCCTTTGTCCCCCTCTTTCTGTACCGTCAGCTTTGCTAGCGGAGGAATGGTTTTCGTGAATCTCAAGCCACTGGGCGATCGCGTGGTCGTCGAGCACGTGGAGCAGGCCGAGAAGAGCGCCGGAGGCGTCTTCCTTCCCGATACGGCCAAAGAGAAGCCGCAGGAAGGCCGCGTTCTCGCCGTCGGCACCGGCCGCACGCTCGACAATGGCACCAAGCTGCCGATGGACGTCAAGCCTGGCGACCGCATCATCTACTCGAAGTACTCTGGCTCCGAGATCAAACTCGACGGCAAAGAGTACCTCGTCATTTCTGAAAAGGACGTCCTCGCGGTCATGACCGACGAGCGCGTTCCCGCCGGAGTTTAAGCAACACACATGGCAGCAAAACAACTCGTATTCGACGAGAACGCCCGTCGCGCGCTCGAGCGCGGCGCAAACACCCTCGCCGACGCGGTGAAGGTGACGCTCGGCCCGAAAGGCCGCAACGTCGTCCTCGACAAGAAGTTCGGCAGCCCGACGATCACCAACGACGGCGTGACGATCGCCAAGGAGATCGAGCTTCCCGACACGTTCGAGAACATGGGCGCGCAGCTCGTCAAGGAAGTCGCTTCCAAGACGAACGACATCGCCGGCGACGGCACCACGACCGCGACCGTTCTGGCGCAGGCGATCATCCGTGAAGGCCTCCGGAACGTGACGGCGGGCAGCAATCCGCTCCTCATCAAGCGCGGCATCGAAGCCGCGGTCAAGACGGCGGTCACCTCGATGGAGACGCTCGTCCACAAGGTGACGACGCGCGAGCAGATCGCGCAAGTCTCGTCGATCTCGGCCAACGATCCGGAGATCGGCGAGCTGATCGCCCGCGCGATGAGCGGTTCGGCGGACGGCAAGGAGCAGGGCGTCGGTAAGGACGGCGTCATCACCGTGGAAGAGTCGAAGTCGATGAAGACCGACGTCGAGCTCAAGGACGGCATGCTGTTCGACAAGGGCTACATCTCGCCGTACATGGTGACGGACTCGGAGCGCATGACGGCCGAGCTCACCGACCCGTATATCCTCGTGACCGAGCGCAAGATCTCGGCGATCGCCGACATCCTGCCGCTGCTCGAGAAGATCGTGCAGGTGCAGAAGCCGCTGCTCATCATCGCGGAAGACGTCGAAGGTGAAGCGCTCGCGACGCTCGTGGTCAACAAGCTGCGCGGCACGTTCACGACCGTCGCGGTGAAAGCGCCGGGCTTCGGCGACCGCCGCAAGGAGATGCTCAAGGACATCGCCACGCTCACGGGCGCGACGGTGATCTCGGAAGAGCTCGGCCTCAAGCTCGACAAGGTTACGCCGGAGCTCCTCGGTCAGGCGAAGACGGTCAAGGTCACGAAGGAAGAGACCACAATCGTCGACGGCAAGGGCAAGAACGACGCGATCAAGGGCCGCATCGAGATGATCAAGCGGCAGATCGAGGAAACCGACAGCGACTTCGACCGCGAGAAGCTTCAGGAGCGCCTCGCGAAGCTGTCCGGCGGCGTCGCGGTCATCCAGGTCGGCGCGGCCACCGAGACCGAGCTCAAGGAGAAGAAGCACCGCATCGAGGACGCGCTGAGCGCGACCCGCGCGGCGGTGGAGGAAGGGATCATCCCAGGCGGCGGCAGTTCGCTGGTGCACGCGATCAAGGCCATCCAAGAGCTCGCGAGCAAGACCGAGAACGCGGACGAGAAGATCGGCGTCGACATCATCCGCCGCTCGCTCGAAGAGCCGCTCCGCCAGATCGCGGAGAACGCCGGCTTCGAGGGCAGCGTCGAAGTGAACCGCGTCAAGACGGCGGAGCCCGGCAAGGGCTTCGACGCGATGACCGGTGAGCTCGTCGACATGGTCCAGGCCGGCATCGTCGAGCCGTTCAAGGTCACGCGGTCCGCGCTCCAAAATGCCGCGTCGATCGGCGCGCTCGTTCTCACGACCGAGACGCTGATCGCCGACAAGCCGGAGCCGAAGAAGGACGCCATGCCCGCCGGCGGCGGCATGGGCGGCTACGACATGATGTAGTCTTCGCCCCGCGCGAAGAACATCGAAGGCCCCGAGCGAACGCTCGGGGCCTTTTCGCATGCGGCCGCGGCAGTAGCGTCGTCCCGAGCGTGTCGAAGGGCGAGAGCGCAGCCGAACCTGTCATCCTGAGCTTGTCGAAGGGCGATGAATCCACGATGTGCCGAAGCATCAAGACACTGTACAACTTCGCGCCGCCGGCGAGCGACGATGAAATCCGCGCGTCGGCACTGCAGTTCGTGCGCAAGCTGAGCGGCTTCGCGAAGCCGTCGAAGGCGAACGAGGCGGCGTTCGATCGCGCCGTCGACGACGTGACGCATGCGGCGCATCATCTGCTCGCATCGCTCGTGACGAACGCGCAGCCGCGCGACCGCGCGACCGAGGCCGCGAAGGCCCGCGACAAGGCGCGAATTCGCTACGGTTCCGTCGCGACGTCGTAATTCACCGAGCGGCGGGCAGCGTCGCGAGCGTGAGCTCTCCACGAGCGGATTCACGCAGACCCCGGGGTCGTTGCAGGCCCCATCGACGAGCTCGGGATGACGGGCGCGAAGATCACTTGCTCGTCAGCACGTCGCTGCGCAGGATGAAGAGGCCGCCGGTGAAACGGTCGCATGCGTAGATGATGCCGCGGTCGTCGACGAAGACATCGTTGATCTGGATCGCGTGCTTCGGTGAGTCGGCGGGCGCCGCGGGTACATAGTACGCCGCCTCGACCGGATGCTGCGGGTCGACAAGATCGAACACCCGCACGCCGCCGCCGAACCAGCTCGTGATCATGTAGCGGTCGGACTTGAACGTCGGACCGTACGGCTTGTCCTCGTAGATGTTGTGCGGACCGTACCGTCCACCGGCCTTGCACAGCACGACACTGTCCGCCGCGTACGGCACGGCGTCGACGAGCCGCGGCTTCGTCTCGTCACTGATGTCCCACACCGTCATGCGTTTTGGCGCATCGGCGCAGGCGTCTTGCACCGCCTCCTCGCTGACGAACGCGAGGTTGCGGCTGAAGATCGGGAAGACCGTGTGCGTGAACGGACCGACGTAGCGCACGATGGACAGCGTGCGCGGATGCGCCGGGTCGCTGATGTCGAGAATCACGAGGCCGCCGTCGATGTAGCCGACGTACGCGCGCTTCGGATGCGACGGGAAGACGTCGATGTTGTGCGGCCGGACGCCCTGGCTCGACTCGTCCGGCATCGGGATCTCGTTCGGCGGCGGCTCGGGATCGCCGGCGCGCTGACCGGGATACCACCAGCGGCCGATTTCGTGCGGGTGCGCGAGGTCGCCGATGTCGACGATGCGGTAGAACTGGTCGTCCGACTTGCGGTTCGGTGTGAAATCCGCGGCGCCGCTCGTGACGTGGGCGAGCCGCTCGCTCGACAGCCACACGTGATGCGCGCCGCGCGAGTGCGGACCAGACGCATCGAAGTAGCTCACGAGTCGCGGCGCGGCGGGATCGTCGAGCGCGTACAGGCGGAAGCCGCCGCCGGGCTGTCCCTGCTCCTTCGTCTCGGCCGCGACCGCGAGCACGTTCCCGAACACGTCGAGCGAGTTGCAGCGCACGCTCGGCGAAACGGTGTCGACGACACGCAACGTTTTCGGCTGCGCCGGGTTGGTGACGTCAACGATGCTGAAGCAGTGCGGCGCCGACTCGTGCGCGACGTAGAGGATGCGACGGCCGCCGGCGGCGAGCTTCATGGCGAAGCCCTCGCCGCCGCTCGACATGTTCGCGTGTCCGACGAGGGTCATGTGCAGCGCTTGCGGCGCCGCCTGCGCGAGCGCGCCGCACGGCATCGAAACGAACGCGAACAGCGCCGCGAGGCCGAAACCGAAGCGGACGGCGAGCGTGTTGCGTCGATCCATACGAGACCTCCCGCGGCAACCGTTCCCGGATCGCGGCGCCGTCACGCAGAAGCGCCCGGTATGATTGTGAGCCGTTGCGCGTGGGCCGGCACCCAGCCCGCGATGATCGCATATCACGACCGCGAGTGGGGCACGCCCGTGCACGACGACCTCGTGCTGTTCGAGTTTCTGATCCTCGAAGGGGCGCAGGCCGGGTTGTCCTGGTCGACCATCCTGAACCGGCGCGAGAACTATCGCGCGGCGTACCGCGGCTTCGATCCGGCGAAGGTCGCGCGCTTCGGCGAGCGCGATGTCGCGCGGCTGCTCGCCGACGACGGCATCATCCGCAACAAGGCGAAGATCGCGTGGTCGGTACGCAACGCCGTCGCGTTTCTCGCCGTGCAGCGCGAGCGCGGCTCGTTCGACGCCTACCTTTGGGACTTCGTGCACGGGACCCCCGTCGTCAACCGGCCGCGCACGATGCATGACGTGCCCGCACGAACGCCGCTCTCCGACGCGCTGAGCAAAGACTTGCGCGTGCGCGGCTTCGGCTTCGTCGGCTCGACGATCTCCTATGCCTTTCTGCAGGCGGTCGGCGTCGTGAACGATCACGCCGCGACGTGCTTTCGCGCGCCGCCGCCCGCGGGGAAGCGGCGGCGCACCGCCGTACCGGCGAAACCATGAAGCTGCTCGAAGGCGACGCGATCGTGCTCGCGGGCGCGACCGGCCGGGTCGGGGGTGCGACGATCGCGACGTTCCTTCGCGAGCGCGCGCGGCTGATCGTCGTGTCGCGGCACGCCGATCGCGCGCAGCGCGCGATCGACGCAGCGTCGAGCGGCGCGAACGGCGGCCCTGCGCCGCTCCCGTTCGCCGCGGATCTCATCGACCCCGACGCCGCCGCCGGCGCGATCGCAGCGTGCGTCGAAGCGTTCGGCCGCGTCGATGCCGTCGTCAGCCTCGCGGGCGACGGGCGCACCGCACGCCTGGTCGACTCCACGCTCGGCGATCTGCGCGCCAACATCGGCGCCTTCACCGAGACCGCGTACAATCTCGCGATGCCCGCCGTCCGTGCGATGTTGCGGCAGCCGTATCTCGAGGGCGCGCGCTCGCGCGGGCGCATCGTCGTCGTGACGGCCGGCTCCTCGAAACAGCCCGCTCCCGGGCGCGGCCTGTTCGGCGCGGCGAAGGCCGGGGTCAATGTGCTGATGCAGGCGATCGCGCGTGAGCACAAGGTCGACGGCATCGTCGCGAACGCGCTCGTGCTCGGCGGCGTCGCGACCGATGCGGCGCGCTCGTACCTCGACGCCGAGTCGTTCGCGGCGGCGGCCACGCCGCAGGAAGTCGCCGACGCGCTCGCCTTTTTCGCGAGCGACCGCGGCAGCGGCGTGAACGGCGCGCTCGTCGACCTCAACGCGCGCGAGGTCGACTGACCCAGCGGGCGCGCGGCTACCGTGCGCGCCCGCCAGGCCGCGCGGCGTCTGCCCGCGTACGGCCCCGTGCTGGTCATGCTCGGCGGGCGGACGATCGACCGGGCCGCGATCTTGGGCTAGCGACTCGAAGCGACGCTTGCTAGCCCTCCTGCGTCGGCACTCGGCTGTCGCAGCCTCGTTTCATGAACGGGGCATTACTTTACACACGCGCTTGTGGACGGTGTGGATTGGGCCGAGGCAACCCGCTCGGCCTGGCACAGTGTTGAAGGGAGTGCTAATGCCGAACCACGATGAGGCTCTGGAGTTCGAGCCTCTCTTCGCGCCGCGGGCCGCGCACGGCCGCTACGAGCCCAACGCCGACGTGCATCACGACGAGCACGACGGTGCGATCCTCGTGCACGTCGAGCTTGCCGGCGCCGAGGCCGATACGCTGCAAGTCGCGCTGCGCGACTCGTACCTGATCATCACGGGCTCGCGCGCGCCGCGCGACGTGTCGCGCCGCGCGTCGCTGCTGCGCAAGGAGATCCAGTACGGCGAGTTCGTCAAGCAGATCCGCCTTCCGGCCCCGGTTCGTGAAGACGATGCGAGCGCGTTCTACCGCGACGGCATCCTCACGATCCGTCTCCCCCTCGCGACCACCCAGACATATCCGATCGTGCGCACCGAGGTGCGCATGACGGTCAGAAGGATCCCCGTTTGATGGCCAAGGCCGACAAGGCGCCCGAAATTCTCGGCATTCTCCCGTTGCAGGACGCGGTGCTGTTTCCGAACACCGTCATCCCGCTCGCCGTCGTCAAGCGACCCGGCATCCAGCTCGTCGAAGAGGCGCTCCGCGAAGGCAAGCAGATCGGCCTCGTCGCGCTCAAGGACAAGGACACGGAAGACCCCGGTCCCGACGACCTGCGCACCGTCGGCACGATCGGCACGATCCAGAAGATGCTGAAGGTTCCCGACGGCACGCTGCGCTGCATCGTCGCCGGCGGCCCGGTGTTTCGCGCCGAGCAGTTCGTCGCGACGCAGCCGTATCTCGCGGCTACCTACAAGGAGTTGCCCGACATCACGCGCGACGGCGACCAGCTGACCGCGATGCAGCGCAACCTCGGCTCGCTGTTCCAGAAGCTGCTCGGCTATCTGCCGCAAGCGCCGCGCGAGATGGAGATGGAGATCAACAACATCTCCGATCCCAATCTGCTCTCGTACTTCGTCGCATCGACGATGCGCTTGGAGACGGCCGACCGGCAAGCGATCCTCGAGGAGCGCGACACGGCGAAGCGCCTGCGCAAGCTGACCATGCTCATCACGAAGGAGCTCGAAGTCGTCGAGCTCGGTCACAAGATTCAGACCGACATCCAGCGCGAGATGGAGAAGAACCAGCGCGAGTTCTACCTGCGCCAGCAGATGCGCGCGATCCAGGAAGAGCTGGGCGAAGCCGATCCGCAGCAAGCCGAGGCGAACGAGCTGCGCAAGAAGATCGACGAGGCCAACATGCCGGCCGATGTCAAGAAGGCCGCCGATCGCGAGCTCGACCGGCTCTCGAAAGTGCCGACGGCGAGCCCCGAGTACAGCGTGATCCGCACGTACCTCGACTGGCTCACGCAGCTGCCGTGGAGCATCTCGACGTCGGACCAGATCGACATCAGCCGCGCGCGTGACATCCTCGACGAGGATCACTACGATCTCGAGAAGATCAAGGACCGCATCGTCGAGTACCTCGCCGTCGGCAAGCTCAAGAACAAGCTGACCGGCCCGATCCTGTGCTTCGTCGGACCGCCGGGCGTCGGCAAGACGTCGCTCGGACAGTCGATCGCGAAGGCGATGGGACGCAAGTTCGTGCGCCTCTCGGTCGGAGGCGTGCGCGACGAGGCCGAGATCCGCGGTCACCGGCGCACGTACATCGGCGCGATGCCCGGTACGATCGTGCGCGCGCTGCGCGACGCCGGGACGAACAACCCGGTGATGATGATCGACGAGATCGACAAGGTCGGCGGCGATTTCCGCGGCGATCCGCAGAGCGCGCTGCTCGAAGTGCTCGACCCGGAGCAGAACAACACGTTCCGCGACCACTATCTCGACCTGCCGTTCGACCTCTCGCGCGTGCTCTTCATCTGCACGGCGAACACGCTCGACTCGATCAGCGGCCCGCTGCGCGACCGCATGGAGATCATCCAGCTCGCGGGCTACACCGAGCTCGAGAAACTGCAGATCGCGAAGCGCTACCTGGTGCCGAAGCAGAAGAAGGCCAACGGCCTGCGCGACGGACAGGTGTCGATCAGCGACTCGGCGCTGCGGCAGATCATCGTCGACTACACGCGCGAGGCCGGCGTTCGCAACCTCGAACGCGAGATCGGCACGTCGTTCCGCAAGGTCGCGCGCAAGGTCGCCGAGGATGCGAAGTACCGGCTGCGCGTGCGGCCGGAAAACTTGGTCGAGTTCCTCTCGAAGCCGCGCTTCTACAACGAGGTGAAGCGGCGCACGGCCTCAGTCGGCGTCGCGACCGGACTCGCGTACACGCCGGTCGGCGGCGACATCCTGTTCATCGAGACCACCGCGATGCCCGGCAAGGGCAACGTGACGCTCACCGGCCAGCTCGGCGATGTGATGAAGGAGTCGGCGACCGCCGCCGTCTCGTTCCTCCGGTCGCGCTCGTCGGAGCTGGGTCTCGCGGAGGACTGGTTCGCGAAGCACGACCTGCACATCCACATCCCGGCAGGCGCCGTCCCGAAGGACGGACCGTCGGCGGGCGTCTCGCTCGCGACGTCGATCGCATCGCTCCTGACCGGCCTCAAGGTCGACCCGGAGCTCGCGATGACCGGCGAGATCACGCTCACGGGACAAGTGCTTCCGATCGGCGGCGTCAAGGAGAAGGTTCTCGGCGCGAAGCGGGCCGGCATCAAAAAGGTGCTGCTGCCGCGCCGCAACGAGATCGATCTCGAAGACGTGCCGAAGGAAGTGCGCGACACGATGCACTTCGCGTTCGTCGACGAGCTCAGCGAGGTCTTCTCGCACGCGCTCGGCAAGCGCGTCATCACGCCGGTGCTGCTCGGCACCGACGCGACGGCGAGCGGCAAGCGCGCGAACAACGTCGTGGCGCTTCGGCCGAGCAAGAAGCGATCGAACGGACAGCGGACGGCGCGCACGGCCCGTAACGGCACGGCGCGCGGCGCCGCCACGACGACGCCGAAGCGCCGCGGCTGAGCTCGTGTCATCCTGAGCTTGTCGGAGGGCGAAGGGCGAAGGGCGAAGCTCGTACGTACACGAGCGGCACGACGAACAGGGTCAGCAGCAGCGAGCTCGTCAAGCCGCCCACCACGACGGTGCCGAGCGCCTTGCGTGCCTCGGCGCCGGCCGTATGCCCGAGCGCGAGCGGCAGCGTACCGGCGATCATCGCGAACGTCGTCATGACGATGGGCCGAAAGCGCCGCTCCGCGGCCTCGACGATCGCCTCGGTGCGGGTCGCTCCGCGACGGACCGCGCGCTCGGCGAACTCGACGAGCAGAATGCCGTTCTTCGCGACGAGCCCGACCAGCATGACCGTACCGAGCATCGAGTACAGATTGAGCGTCTCGTTGCGGAATAGCTCGGCGTCGGGCGCCGCCGCGTGCAGCGCGTTCGCGAGCGCCAGCGTTCCGAAGGCACCGACGGCCGCCAGCGGTACGGTGCTCATGATCACGAGCGGCAGCCCGTAGCTGCGGTACAGGATCGCGAGGATCGCGTAGACGGCGGCCAGCGAGATCGCGAGCGCCGCGCCGATGCGCGTGACCGCGTCCAACAGCTGCTCAATGTCCCCGCGCGGTACCAACCGCGTGGCGGGTAACAGGATCCCGCCCCCGCTGATCCGCCGCGCCGTCGGGCCGGTTACGAGCCCGATCGGCGCGCCTCGCCGCGTGTTCGCGGTCACCGTAACGATGCGCGATCCGTTCTCGTGCTCGATCACTTCCGGCTCTTGCGAGCGAGTCAGCACGTCGAGCGCGCCGAGCGGGACCGTCCCCGTCCCCGATGCCGTGCGTACGGCCGAACGCTGCAGTGCGTCCAGATCGCCCCGTTGCACGGCGTCGTCGCGCACGACGACGTCTTCGAGACCGCGCGCGGAGCGCACGCGCATCGCGAGCGTGCCGCCGGAAACGATGCGCGCGACCTGCGCGGCGTCGTCGGTCGATACGCCCAGCACCAGCGCGCGCGCCGGATCGATCGCCACGTCGACGCGCCGGTGGAAGCCCGCATCGCTCGTGCGGACGTCTTCGGCGTCGGGGTTCTCGCGCAGCACCGCGGCGACGCGCTGAGCCGACTCGTCGACTGCCGACGGGTCGCCGGTGATCGTGTACGCGATCGGCGCCGTCCCGCCCATGCCGCGGCCCGAGCCGGCGATCGCCGCGCCGGGGACTTGAAGCGCTTTCACGCGCGCGACGACGGCGTCCGGCGCGACGCGCGCCGGGTCGATCAATGCCGTGAGCTGCGCCGCATCGCCCGAGACGACGTCCGCGACGCCGTTGAACGTGCGCCCGCTGGTGACGACGACGTGCCGGATCGCGTCGTCGTCGAGCAGGCGCGCCGTCAGCGCGTTCAGGCGCGCGTCGGTGAGGGCGAGCGGCGTACCGGCCGGAAACTGGACCGAGACGCGCACGCGTCCGTCCGAGATGGGCGGTGTGAACTCGGCCGGCACCGCCGCGGTCAGGACCGGCGCGAGCGAAGCAACACACGCCGCGCCGGCGGCGGCGAGCACGGTACGGCGACGGCGCATCGCGGCGGGGAGCCACACGCGCGCATAGGTGCGTTCGAGGCGCGTCTGCGCGCCGTTGATTCTGCGCAGCACTGCTTGCCAGGCGGCCGCCGCCGCCAACACGCCGCGCGAGCGCAGCGTCCACGGCAGCCGTGCGACGTCTACGCGCTCCTCCGCGTGCGCGCTTGCCCACCGCGCCATCAGCAACGGCGTGAGCGTGAACGAGACGAGCAGCGAAAACGCCGTCGAAAATACGATCGCGAGCGCGAACTCGCGCATGAACTCGCCCACGATGCCGCTCGTGAGCCCCAGCGGCGCGAAAACCGCGACGTCGACCAGTGTGATCGCGAGCGTGGCCGCGCCGAGCTCATCGCGTCCCGCGAGCGCCGCCGCATCGCCGCGCGCACCCTGCGCGATGGCGCGCGCGATCGCCTCGATGATGACGATCGAGTCGTCGACCAGGATGCCGATGGTGACCGACAAGCCCATCAGGGACAGGACGTTCACGGTGAAACCGGCGGCCCACATGACGGCGACGGCGGCGCAGAGCGATGAGGGAATCGCGATCGCCGCGATCGCCGCGTTGCGCCACGCGCGCAGAAAGACGAACACGACCAACACCGTGAGCACGATCCCCTCGCCGAGCGTCTGCACGACGCCCGCCGTCGCCGCGTCCGTCGTGAGCTCGTCGGTGCGTACCGCCTGGAAGCGCACGAGCGGATACCGGCGCGCGAACTGCGCGAAGCCGCGCCGCGCGGCGGCGATCGCATCGCGTCCGCTCGCTCCTCGCGCGCGGACGACGGAAATCATCACCGCCCGCTCGCCGTCGACGCGCGTGATCTCAACGGGGTCGGCGCGGCCTCGGACGACGTCGGCGACGTCGCGCACGCGCACGCTCGCTTCGCCCGGAGCGCTGACCGGAACTTCTCGGAGCGCGCGCACGCCGTCCGCCGCGGTTCGCACCGCGACGGTCGACTCGCGACCCGCCTCGTCGGTGCGGCCGCCGGGCAGCACGTCGTTGGCGGACGCGACGGCGCGGTAGAGGTCCAGCGGCGTCGCCCCGACCGCGGCGAGCGCCGCGCGCTTCGGTCTGACGATGAGTTGCGCGACCGTGTCGCCCGACACGCGCACGCTTCCGATCGCGCCGATGGTACGGAGGCCCGGCGCGAGCACGTGCTGCGCGAGGTCGGAGAGTTCCTCGTGGGTGAGCAGCGCCGAGGTGATGCTCTCTTCCAGCACCGGAGCTTGGCTCGGATCCGAAGGTGCGATCTGCGGCGGGACCAGATCGGGCGGCAGGTTCGGCCGCGCGGCATCCGCCGCACGCTGAACCGCGGCGACGTCCGCGTCGATGTCGGTCCCGAAGCGAAACCGTATCACGATCGAGGCGACTCCGTCCTCCGCGAACGACGACACGCGCTCGACGTCGCTCATCGCGCGGACCGTATCCTCGAGCGGCGCGACGATCAGCGTCTCGATTTCGCGCGACCCGGCGCCGGCGTACGGCGCGCTCACGGTGACGACCGGCAGCGCGACGTCCGGGAGGATGCTGCGTCCCATGCGCGACCAGCCCAGGAGTCCGGCGCAGCCGACGGCCAAGAAGACGAGCACGACGGCGACCGGGTTCGCGAGCGCGAAGCGCGTGAGTCGCATCGACGCGAGCTTGCATGCAGAGCCTGGGTGCGACCTATCGAGCGCGCGGCAAGTTTACTCCATGCCGAAGCAATATCGGTTTCGCAAGGCCGCGGAAGCGCCGCCGCCGTGCTACGCTGCGGGCGTGATGGTGCTGCAGGCCCTCGCGGCGTCCTGCGGATGGGTCGCGCTCGCGCTCGCGGCGACGGCTGCCGCGGCAGGACCGCTGTTACGGCGCTTCGTGCGCGGCCGCTTCATCGTCCGCATGCGGCCGCATTACGTTCTCGGCTATGGCGCGCTCGCGGTCGCGTGCGTGCACACATGGCACGCGATGGGCGGAATGACGGGTGCCGGCGCGCTGGGCATCAAGTGCGCGACGCTGGCGCTGCTGGGGCTCGTCGTGCAGGCCTTCGTCGGTGCGAGCCTTCAGTCGCCGGGCGCGTATCGGGCCGTGTTGCGCCGCTGGCACCTCGCGACGATGGCCGTCGTTCTCACCCTGGCGACGGTGCACGCTGCGGTGAATGGCCCGCTTGCGCCGGCGTTCACAGCCGTCGCGATGCTTCGCTGACCGCTCCGTCGTCGTCGCGCCACTCGGGCGACCACCGCGGGTTCGTGAGACGCCGGACCGCGTCTTCGGCGAAGCGCCGTTCGGCCTTGAGGCGCGAGGTGTGGTGCGACGAGGCGAGCGCCGCGGCGCCCCGGCGTCCGCGCAGGTCGCCCCACAACCGGCGCAGACGCGCTTCGTGCTCGGCGATCGCCTTCAGCCGGCGCTCGAGCAGCACGATCGCTTCCGCCCGCGGCAACTGACCGAGCAGGACCATCGCCGTCTCCAGCGCCGCGTCACCGGTCTGAACGTCGGCGAGCGTCTCCGCGAGCAGCGTGCGGAAGCGAGCATCGCCGCGCGGGGAGAGCCGAAACACGGGCTTTGTCGCGCGGGGACCCCGCTTCGCCGCGGCGCTGCGCGCACGCAGCAGGCCCTCGTGCGCGAGGCGGTCGATGAAATGATAGGTGTTTCCGGCTCGGAAAGGCCGGTACAGCGGCGCATGGCTGCGCAGCGCGCGATCGACCGCGTATGCGGACATCGCCGCGCGCCGCAGGAGACCGAGAACGATCAGCTCGCGGGCAACGTCGCCGCTCGTGCGTGAGGCCATGGTTCGCGACTTTGGTGCGGCGTGAAGCAATACTCCTCGGCGTGGTGTGCCCGCCGCAGTCCGGCCGCGCTATCCTGGCGGCATGAGATCGATATCCGTATTCCTGGCCGCATCGACGGCGTGCGTCGCCCTCGGTTCGGCGGCGAGCGCGCAGATGTCGGACGCGCCTCCGGTTCCGATGACGGCCGCGCAATTCGCGTCGGCTCGAATCGGCAGCGCGGTGCAGATCGCCGTGCGCGTGGAGAGGCGCCGGCGTGCGGCAGTCACGGGCGAGCTGCTCGAGCACGAATCGCCGAGCACCGCGCACGTCGCGGGCCGGCACGTGTCGCTGTACCTTCCGGACGATACGCCGGTCGTCATGGGGAGCGCGTCGGACATCGTGCCCGGCGCGGTGCTGTTCGTGTACGGCGTCGTGACGAAGCCCGGCTCCGTGGACGTGAAGCGCGCGGTCGTGGACACGAAGTTCGTCCGAATCGTCCCCCGCGGTTAGCGCATCGTCGGCTCGCGCACTTTGTACAGCGTGCCGTCGTGGTCGCGGCGGGTCGCTTCGTGCAGCGTGCGCGCTGCGCGCCGTTCGCTGCCCGTGATCACCCGCCGCTCCTCGGCGTTGTCGTAGTCGTGCTCGCCGCGGTCGACGAGCCGCGCGAAGCGGTGCGGCGCCTCGACGGCGTGGTCGAGCTCGTGCGCGAGCCCGAGCGCCGGCGACTGCCGGCCGTTGCCGACGCGCATCGCGCTGTGCGGATCCCACACGATCGTGTGCGACCATGGCACGTACGCGTCGCGCCCGTGGTGATCGATGACGATGCGATGCGGCGTTCGGCTACGCTCGGCGCGTTCGATCAGGTTCCGCGCGTCAGGATCGCGCGCGAGGTACGCGAACGCCGCGTCGACCTGCCGCTGGGCGGACAGCGGGATCGCGAGCGAGCCGTAACGGACGGTGGCGGTGCTCATGGCAACGGCCCATCACGCGCAATCGCCCTTCGACAAGCTCAGGATGACGCATCGTCCTTCGACCAGCTCAGGACGACGGGGCGAATCGCGCCGGTGCGAAGAGGCTCAGGTCGAATTCCGGATCGTCGCCGGCCAGCAGAGCGGTAAGGATTTCGCCGATCACCGGCGCGAACTTGAACCCGTGACCGGAGAATCCGCCGGCCACCACGACGTTGGCGTGCGCGGGATGCAGCCCGATCACGAAATGCTCGTCGGGCGTGAGCGTGTACATGCACGGCGCCGCGCGCAGGTACGCTCCGGCGGCCGCAGGCACGAACGACGCGAGCGCTTCGCGCGCGATCGCGATCTCTTCGTCGCGCACGTCGTCGTCGAGCGCGTCGGGGTCGGCCTCGATTCCGCTGCCGTGGTGCGCGACCTTCGCGCCCTCGCCGAAGTCGGGGAAGCCGTACAGCACGCGCGCGCCGTCGCGCTCGACGGCGTAGACCGGCAGGCGCTCCCGTGAGACCGCTTTGCGATCCGCCGGTGCGAACCAGAACTGCACGTTGCGCTCGACGCGCAGCGGGATGCCGAGCTCGGGTGCGACGCGCGCGAACCACGGGCCCGCGCAAATCGCGAGCCGCGCCGCTTCGATCATCTCGCCGCCGGCGAGGCGCACCCGCACGCCTCCGTCGGCGGCGTCCCAGTGCTTTGCCTGCGTGTCGAATCGCAGCTCGGCGCCAGATTCGGCGGCGACGTCGAGCTGCGCGCGCACCGCTGCTTCGGGGAACACCGCGCCCGCGACCGCTTCGTACACGGCGATCTCGTCGTCGTGCGGCGTCAGCATCGGATAGCGTCGCCGCAGCTCGGATGCGTCGTAGACCGCATGCGCGAGTTGCCAGCGCTGCGCGCTCGCGAGCGTGCCGGCCACGACCGCCGTCTCGGGCCGCCCGACGAAGAGGCCTCCCGTCGGCACGCGCAGCACGGTGCGCGTGCGCGCGGCGAGCGCGTCCCACAGCGCGTACGCGTGCCGCAGCATCGGCACGTAGGCGGGCGACTCGAAGTACGCCTGCCGGATGATGCGCGTGCCGCCGTGCGACGAGCCCCGCGCATGTGCGGGACCGAACTGCTCGAGCCCGAGCACGCGCATCCCGTGCTGCGCCGCGTGCGCCGCAACCGCGCTGCCCATGCCGCCGAGCCCGAGGACGATCGCGTCGAAACGGCTCACCGCACGACGACGGCGCCGGGCGGATCGCTCAGGATCTCGCCGACGAGTGCGACGCCGTCGAGGTCGGCGAGCTCCGCGAGCAGCGCGCCGGCGTTCGCCGGCGCGACCGCGATCAGCAGGCCGCCCGACGTCTGCGCGTCGGAAAGCGCGACGCGCAGCGATGCGCCCACCGCATCGTCGTAGTGCGTGAACGCGGCGTGCTCGGCGTAGTTGTCGTTCGTCCCGCCCGGCACCGCGCCGCGTTCGATGAGTTCGAGCACGCCGTCGAAGAGCGGCACGCGGTCCGCGTCGATCGCGATCGCGACGCCGGATGCGCGCGCCATCTCGCGCGCGTGCCCCACGAGCCCGAAGCCCGTGACGTCCGTCGCCGCGTGCGCGCCGTGCGCGAGCATCGCGCGCGCGGCGCGGTCGTTCAGCCGGGCCATCGAGCGGATCGCCGGCGCCAGCGCCTCCTCGCCGATCAGCTCGCGCTTGCACGCGGTCGTGAGGATACCCGTCCCAACGCGTTTGGAGAGGAGCAGCAGGTCGCCGGGACGGGCTCCGCCGTTTCTAACGACCCGATCGATGGCGATGGTTCCAATGACGGCGAGTCCGTACTTGGGCTCGGCGTCCTTGATCGTGTGCCCCCCGACGATCGCCACGCCGGCCTGCGCGGCGACCGCCGCGCCGCCCTCGAGGATGCGCGCCAGGATCTCGGTGCCCAGCTCCTCGACCGGGAAGGCGGCGACGTTCAGCGCGCTCACCGGCGTGCCGCCCATCGCGTACACGTCGCTCAGCGCGTTCGCCGCCGCGATCCGCCCGAAGTCGTACGGGTCGTCCACGACAGGCGTGAAGAAGTCGACGGTCTGCACGATCGCGAGATCGCCGGCGAGGCGGTAGACGGCGGCATCGTCGTGCGTCGCGTGTCCCACGAGCACGTTCGGGTCCGTCACGGGCGGCAAGCGGCGCAGGACCTGCGCCAGGTCGGCGGCGCCGACTTTACTCGCTCAACCCGCGCAGGACGAGTACGCCGTCAGCCGGACGCGACGACCGGGGGACTCCATGGACCCTCCGAATACACCGTCGAACGCGGAATCCCGCCGGAGACGATCGTGTCGAAGAAGCTGCTGTTCATCCCCGGACCCGTCACCGTCTCGGAGACGGTTCTGGCTGCGTGCGCGCAGCCGCTGATCGATCATCGCGGCCCGGAATTCAAGGCGATCCTCGAACGCATCGCGGCGCGCATGCGGCCGCTCTTCGGCACCGAGTCGGCGGACGTGCTGCTGCTCGGATCGTCCGGCACGGGCGGCCTCGAAGCCGCCGTGGGCAACCTGTTCGGCCCCGGCGATCGCGTGCTCGCATGCCCGATCGGCGTCTTCGGCCAGCGGCTGATCGCGATCGCGCGCGGCTTCGGCTGCGAGGTCGACGTGCTCGAGACGCCGTGGGGCGCGGCAGTCGACGCGGCGGCCCTGCGCGAGCGTCTGGCGGCGAGCGCGCGAGCGCCCGTACGACGGCGTGCTGCTCACGCACAACGAGACGTCCACGGGCGTGCAGAACGACATGGCGGCGCTCGCGGGCGCGCTGCGCGGTCACGGCGCGTTCACCGTCGTCGACTCCGTCAGCGGGCTGGGCGCGAGCCCGTTCGCGATGGACGCGTGGGGGTTCGATGTCGTCGTCACCGCCTCGCAGAAGGCGCTCGCGGCGCCGCCCGGACTCGCGATGGTCGCCGTCACGCCGCGCGCGTGGGAGCGCATCGCGGCGAACCAGCGGCGCTCAGCGGTTCTACTTCGACCTCGTGAAGGCGCGCGATTTCGCCGCGCTCGGCCAGACGCCGTGGACGCCGCCCGTTTCGATCGCGTTCGCGCTCGACGCAGCGCTCGATGAGTTCGAGCGCGACGGCGCCGCAGGCGGTGCACGCGCGGCACGCGCGGTACGCGGCGGCGATCCGCTCGGCCGCGGAGCGCCTCGGGCCTCGAGCTGTGGTCGCGGCCCGGCGCGCACTCCCCGACCGTCGTCGCGATCGCCCTGCCGGAGGGAATGGACGGCGACGCGATCCGCGTGAGCCTGCGCGAGTCGCGCGGCGTCGTCATCGGCGGCGGTCAGCAATCGCTCAAGGGCAAGATCATCCGCATCGGCACGATGGGCGATCTGTCGCAGACCGACATCCTCGGCGCGATCGGCGCGCTCGAGATCGCGCTGCTCGAAGCCGGCGCGCGGGTCCAGGTCGGTATCGGCCTGCAGGCCGCGCTGCGCGTGTTTCTCGACGCGGACCGCGGCGCGCCGGTCGAGGTGTAGTCGACAAAGTTTCTTGCGCGGACGGCGCGCGCACAGCGAAGGAAAGCTGCCGTCCGACGAAGCACTTTTCCGGACTTGCACGATCTCGCTCAGCAAATCGTCAGCGGTTTGGCGACCGGTTCGATCTTCGCGAGCATGGCGCTCGCGCTGGTCCTGATCTACCGCGCGATGGGCATCATCAACTTTGCGCAGGGCGAGCTCGCGATGTTCACCACGTACGTCGCGTGGCAGCTCACGCAGATGGGCGTGCCGATCTGGGGCGCCTTCGCGCTGACGATCGTCGTCGCGTTCGCCGGCGGCGTCGCGCTCGAGCGCATCGTGATCCGGCCCGTCGAGCGCGCGGACCAGCTCACGATCGTCATCGTCACGCTCGGCCTCTTCATCGCGATCAACGGGCTCGCGGGGTGGTTCTGGGGCTACATCGTCAAGCCGTTCCCGACGCCGTTCCCCACCTCGCCGATCGCGATCGCCGGCATCGACTTCTCCGCGCAGGACATCGGCATCATCGTCGTGTCTCTGCTGACGCTCGGCGCGATCTCGATCTTCTTCCAGAAGACGAAGCTGGGTCTCGCGATGCGCGCCGCGGCGCTGTACCCGGAGCAGAGCCGCGTGCTCGGCATCCGCGTCGGCTGGATGCTCGCCCTCGGGTGGGGGCTGGCGGCCGTCGTCGGCGCGATCGCCGGCATCATGGTCGCTCCCGTCGTCTTTCTCGACCCGAACATGATGCAGAGCGTGATCGTGTACGCATTCGCGGCCGCGGTGCTCGGCGGAATCGACAGCCCGATCGGCGCCGTCGTCGGCGGCCTGGTGCTCGGGGTGGTGATCAACCTGCTCGGGACGTACGTCGAGGTCGTCGGGAACGAGCTGCGGCTCGCCGCGGCGCTCGCGATCATCGTGCTCGTGCTCGTCGTGCGCCCGTCCGGGCTGTTCGGCCGTGCCGTGGTGCAGCGCGTCTAGTGGATTCGCCTGCGGCGAATCCGTCGCGTTCCGCCCTGCCGGGCCGATCCGCCGCACGGCCCTCCGTGCCGGTCGCCGTCGCGGTCGCGCTGATCGTCGCGGCGCCGTGGATCGTGCCGTCGTTCGTCGTGTTCGATCTGATGTTCGTCGCGGCGTACGCGATCGCGATCCTCGGCCTGGTGATCCTCACGGGCATGAACGGTCAGATCTCGCTCGGGCACGGAGCGTTCATGGCGCTGGGCGGATACGTCGTTGCCGTGCTCGCGCACGCGGCCGGATGGCCGTACTGGGCGAGCGTTCCGGTCGCCGCCGTCGCGTGCGGCGCGTTCGGCCTGCTCTTCGGACTGATCGCGCTGCGACTGGCCGGCGTCTACCTCGCGCTGGCGACCTTCTCACTGGCCGTCGCGATGCCGTCGTTTCTCAAGCACTACAAGTCGATCACCGGTGGCTTCGGCGGAATGTCGCTGCAAGGAGTCACGACGCCGGCCGGCATCCCGCTCGACGCGCAGCGCTGGTTGTACTACGTGATCTGGACGGTCGCCGGCCTCGCATTCGTCGCGTCGGCGCTGCTCGTGCAGCGGCAAGTTCGGGCGCGCGCTGCGCGCGCTGCGCGACAACCCGATCGCGGCGGTCTCGTTCGGCGTCAACCCGTACGTCTACAAGACGCTCGCTTTCGGCTGGAGCGCCGTGCTGGCGGGGATCGCCGGCGCGTTCTACGCGATCCCGACCGCCTACGTCAGCCCGGACACGTTCAGCTTCTCGCTCTCCATCACGCTGCTGATCGGCGCAGTGCTCGGCGGGATCTGGACGTTCTGGGGCGCGCTCGTGGGCGCCGTCGTCGATCGAGTTCTTGCCGCTGGTCGCGCAGCAGATCAACGCCGCGGCGCCGAGCGTCGTCTACGGGGTCGCGCTGATTCTCGTCATGCTCTTCGTCCCGAACGGTGTCGTCGGCGGCGTGCTCGGCCTCGTGCGCCGCGTTCGCTCCGCGCCGCCGCGAACGATCTGATCCCACGTCGCATCGCATCAGGAGGTATCGAGTGAGACCAACCGTCAGGACCATCGCAAGCGCGTTGCTTGCAGCCACCCTCGCCGCCGGCACGAACGCGTTCGCGCCCGCGGCGGCTGCGGAGCCCGGCGTCTCCGACACCGAGATCGTCCTCGGCGGCACGCATCCGTTCAGCGGTCCCGCTTCCGCCTACGGCAACATCGGAAAAGGCATCGGCGCGTACTTCGACTACCTGAACGACCACGGCGGCGTCAACGGCCGCAAGATCAAGTGGATCGACAAGGACGACGCGTACAGCCCGCCGCAGGCCGTCCAGCTCGTGCACCAGCTCGTCGAGCAGGAGCACGTCTTCGCGATCTTCGACACGCTCGGCACCGCGGTGAACACCGCCATCCGGCCGTACCTCAACCAGCAGGGCGTGCCGCAGCTGTTCGTCGCGACGGGCGCGACGACGTGGGGCAAGGACTACAAGCAGTACCCGTGGACGATCGGCTGGCAGCCCGACTATCAGGCCGAATCGATCCTGTACGCGCAAGACATCCTCAGGAGCCATCCGAAGGCGAAGATCGGCGTCCTCTACCAGAACGACGACTACGGTGAAGACTATAACGCCGGCTTGAAAAAAGGCCTCGGCTCGCACGCCAGCATGATCGTGAAGATGGCGTCGTACGAGACCAGCGATCCCAACGTGACCTCGCAGGTGTCGACGCTGAAAGCCGCCGGCTGCGACACGTTCGTGATCTTCGCGACGCCGAAGTTCGCGATCCAGGCGATGGTCAGCGCCGCGCAGCAGTCGTGGCATCCGCTGACCTACCTCAACAACGTCTCGAACGCGATCCCGTACATGAACGCCGCGATGAAAGCCGCGGGCCCCGGCGCCGTCAACGGGGTGATCACGACGATCTATCTCAAAGACCCGGCGAACCATGCGCGCTACGCCGGCGACGCGGGCATGAAGCTCTACAACGAGATCATGACCAAGTATCTCCCCGGCGCCGACAAGGACGACGGCAACTATCTCTACGGGATCTCGATCGCGTACACGATGTCCGATGTGCTCCGCCGCGCCGGCAAGAACCTGACCCGCAAGAAGGTGATGGACATCGCGACGAATCTGGTCGAGAAGGACAATCCGTGGGCGTATCCGGGCGTCGTGATCCGGACGTCGCCCACGTTCCGCTACCCGATCACGCAGATGATCGCGGCGAAGTGGCTCGGCAGCGACTGGTCGCCGACGGGCGTCCTGGTCGACACGCGCTCGATGATGACCACCGCGGAGCGCTAGTGGGTTCACGTTCCGTGAACCCGCCGCGTTCGCCCTTCGACAAGCTCAGGACGATCCGGCCCTGCTGAAGGTGACGCCGCCGCTCCTGGCCGTCCGGAATCTGACGATCCGGTTCGGCGGCATCACCGCGCTCAGCGACGTTTCGTTCGACGTCGCGGAAGGACAGATCACCGGGCTGATCGGGCCGAACGGTGCGGGGAAAACGACGTGCTTCAACTGCATCACGCGCCTGTACCATCCGTCCGCCGGTGAAGTGCTTTTCAAGGGCGAGGACCTGCTGCGATGTCCGCCGCAGCAGGTCGCGCGCCGCCGCATCGCGCGCACGTTTCAGAACGTCGCGCTCTTCGACCACATGACGACGCTCGAGAACGTGCTCGTCGGCGGCCATGCTCGGTTTCCGGGCGTGCTCGGCGCGTGGCGGCACGAGCGCAGCGCGCACGCCGAGGCGATGGAGATCCTGGCGCGGCTCGAGCTCGCGCCGTTCGCCGCACGTCAGGTGCGCGGGCTGCCGTTCGGCACGCGCAAGAACATCGAGCTCGCGCGCGCGCTGATGGCGAAGCCGGAGCTGCTGCTGCTCGACGAGCCGGCCGCCGGCCTGAGCCACGAAGAGGTGGGCACGCTGGGCACCACCGTGAAGCGGATAGCGGAGGAGTTCGCCGTGACGGTGCTCATGGTCGAGCACCACATGCAGCTCGTGATGCGCGTGTCGGATCACATCGTCGTGCTCGCGTCGGGCCGCACGCTCGCGGACGGCCCGCCCGATGCCGTACAGCGCAATCCGGCCGTCATCGAGGCGTACCTTGGCGGCGCGTGACGAACCGCTGCTGCGCACGCGCGGGCTGCGCGCGCGCTACGGCGAGATCGAGGCGATCCACGGCATCGACCTCGAGGTGCCGCGCGGCGCGATCGTCGCGCTCCTCGGCGCGAACGGTGCCGGGAAGACCAGCGCGCTGCGCGCGATCACCGGCGCCATCAAGACGACGGGCGAGGTGACGTTCGCCGGCCGCTCGCTGCGCGGAATGGCGCCCGAGGACGTCGCGCGGCTCGGAATCGCCCACGTTCCCGAGGGGCGCGGCACCCTGAGCTCGCTGACGGTGCGCGAGAACTTGGCGCTCGGCGCGTATGTCGAGCGCGACCGCAAACGCCTGCGCGAGCGCAGCGCGCGGATCGACGGCTACTTCCCGTGGATCGCGGAGCGGGCGGAGCAGGCCGCGGGAACGCTGAGCGGCGGCGAGCAGCAGATGCTCGCGATCGCGCGGGCGCTGATGCTCGAGCCGCAGCTGCTGCTGCTCGACGAACCGTCCCTGGGCCTCGGGCCGAAGATCGTGCACGACATCTTCGCGCTGCTGCGCACGATCAATGAGCGCGACGGCGTCACGATCCTGGTCGCGGAGCAGAACGCGACCGTCGCGCTCGCCGGTGCCCACCACGCGTACGTGCTGGAGACAGGCCGCGTCGCCGTCACCGGCACGAGCGAGGAGTTGCGCAGCGACGAGCGCGTGCGCCGGTCGTACCTCGGGTACTGAATTCGCGATTGCAGGTCAGGACAAAGAAAGAGACCCGGAGCAGCGCTCCGGATCTCTTCGGTTCGTTCGCGCCGATCGCGCTAGTGGAACCAGCTGTTCGTGTCGAGGTGGAACGTCCCGAGGACATCCCACGATCCGACATGGATCGCGTTCGGAGGGAAATACGGCGTCCCTTGGGTCGCGAGCGAGTGGAAGTCGGAATGCCGCAGCGAGATCGTGAAGCCCGGACTGAAGCGCTTGTTGAGCTGGTATGTCAGCGCGGACGCCCAGCGGTACGGCTCGCCGATCGTCGTGCCCGTGATCGGGCTGACTGCCGGGTTCTCGTACCAGTTCAGCGTGCCCCAACGTTCGTTGAGCGTGAACGTCGTGCCGTGCCGCGCGTCGACCGGAAGGATCCAGGTGACGCCCTGCGTCGTCTCCCAGTACGCGCTCGTGCTCGGGTTCTCGTCGTAGTAGCCGATGTTGCCGTTGCCGTTCGGGCACGACAGCTGCGGGCCGAGGACCGACGCGCGAACCGGCGCGGTGCAGAGCATCGCGACGTGATGGTCGACGTTTTGGCGTGAGACCGTCTCGGCGAGCGAGAACTGGCTGTTCCAGAGATCTTTCCACGGCTTCGTCGTGTAGCTCAACCCGGCGAAGCCATAGTGGTGCTCGGTCGAGCTGATCGAGCAGTTCGCGCCCGTCGCCGTGCCGTTGTTGTTGCAGAGGTACGGAACGGAGCTCACGCCCCCACCGTTCGTCGCCCAAACGCGGTGGCGGAACGAGTCGCCAACGTCCAGCGTGACGTAGCGGTCGAACGCGTACGTCGCGTGGTACTGCAAGATGATGTCGCGGGTGGCGTTGCCGCACGAGCGCACCGTCGCTCCCGTTCCGCCGGCCCCGGACGGCGTGAGGATGCAGTCCGTCGGCTGGTTTATCGTGCCTTCCGTGACGCGATCGAAGAGCAGGTTCAGCCTTCGCGTGACCGGGATGCGAACCGTGCCGCCGACATCGACGGGATCATAGCCTTTGATCTGTGCGGCCGTCGCGTAGTACGCCGGCTGCGTGAACGTCGTGACGATGTCGAGGACCGGGAAGTGCCCGATGCCGGTCGGGCCCGCAACGGGCGCATGGGCCTGCGGCGGGCCGCCGCTGGGGTTCGTGCCGCTGGTCGGCTGCTGCGGAGCCGGCGGATTCGTCTGCCCGGCGGGCGTCGCCGCGGGCGCGGGGCTGGACTGGTCGACGGGCGCGCTCTGCGCCTGCGCCGCGGCCGTTCCCGCCAGGATCAGCGCCGCGGCGGCAAATGCCGCCCGCATCGACGCCGTTATCGTTCTCGTCAAAACTGTGCCTCCACAGAAGAAAGGCAGGCAATCGATTTCATACGCACGTTTCCAACGCTGCACCGTACGCATCGACGCCGGAACTGTGATCGAAATTTCTTGCCTCTCGCCATATATTACGCGACCAGTACCATCCGGTACCTCCCCCTATCAAATTTAGAAGGGGGCACCCTGACAACGCCGGCTCAGGGTATTTGGTGCCGTGCGCTCGCCACCCTCGAAGTGAAAAGGACATTTTCCCCATCACAGGGCGGGGCATTCGGGCGGCGAAGGGCCGCGGCCGGAGGTCGCTCGTGGTGGAAGATTCGGCGAATCGCGACGGCGTGTCGGTCCTGCGGATCGACAACCCGCCCGTCAATGCGCTCGGGCCGCAGTCCGTTGCGCCCCTCCTGGAGTCGCTGCAGGCCGCCCAGGCCGATCCGGCGGTCCGGGCCATCGTCCTCGCGGGCGCGCGCGGCACGTTCAGCGGCGGAGCCGACATGAAGACGTTCGGGGTGACGCCTGCGCCGCGGCCGCACACGCGCGATCTGATCGACGCCATCGAGGCTTCCGCGAAGCCCGTCGTCGCGGCGATCGAGGGCGTGGCCATGGGCGGCGGGCTCGAGGTCGCGCTCGCGTGCGACGCGCGCATCGCGTCGCCGGGAGCGCGACTAGCGCTGCCCGAGATCACACGCGGCTTGCTGCCGGGCGCGGGCGGCACGCAGCGGCTGCCGCGCTTGATCGGGGTCGCGCCCGCGCTCGCGATGATCCTGAGCGGCGAGTCCGTCGACGCGGCGCGTGCCGCCGGCCTCGGCCTCGTCGATCGTGTCGCCGACGGCGACGCCGTCGAGCAGGCCGTCGCGCTGGCGCGCACGCTCGCCGGTTCTCCGCGCCGGCGCATCTCCGAGCGCGCCGCCGCCCCGGATTCCGGCGCGCTGGCGGCCGCGCGGGAGAAGGCGCAGCCCGAGGCGCGCGGCGGCCTCGCGGAGCACGCGGCGATCGCGTGCGTGACGGACGCCGTCGAGCTGCCGTTCGCCGAAGGCCTCGTGCGCGAACGGCAGCGCTTCGTCGAGCTCGTCGCATCGGAGCAGTCGAAGGCGCGCATCCACGTCTTCTTCGCGGAGCGCGAGGCGGCGAAGCCGCCCGCGGGAAGCGCGCCGCCTTCGCCCGTGCGCACGGCGACGGTCATCGGCGGCGGGACGATGGGCACCGGCATCGCGATGGCGTGCGCGAACGCCGGCGTGCAGGTGACGCTCGTCGACGTACAGCCGGAACTGCTCGAGCGCGCGCGCGGCATCATCGCCGGCAACTACGGCGCGACGATGCGCAAAGGCAAGCTCTCGCAGGGCGAGCACGACGCGCGCCTCGCGCGGATCGCGTACGCGACGTCGCTGGACGCCGCCGCGAACGTCGACCTCGTCATCGAAGCGGTGTTCGAGGAGATGGACGTCAAGCAGGAGGTCTTTCGCAAGCTGGACACGATCGCACGCGCCGGCACGATCCTCGCGACGAACACATCGACGCTCGACGTGGACGCGATCGCATCCGCAACCGCGCGGCCTCGGGACGTCGTCGGCATGCACTTCTTCAGCCCGGCGAACGTGATGAAGCTGCTCGAGATCGTGCGCGGCGCGCGCACCTCGACCGACACGATCGCGCGCGCGCTCGGCGTCGCGAAGCAGCTCGAGAAAGTCGGCGTCGTCGCCGGCAACTGCGACGGGTTCATCGGCAACCGCATGCTCTACACGTACACGCGCCAGGCCGGATTCTTGCTCGAAGAGGGCGCGCCGCCGCAGCGCATCGACAAGGTGATCAAGGACTTCGGCTTTCCGATGGGGCCGTTCGCGATGGGCGACCTCGCGGGACTCGACGTCGGCTGGCGCATCCGCAAACGCCGTCACGCCGAGCATCCGCCCGAGGGCAGGTACTCGCGCGTGGCGGACCGTCTGTGCGAGATCGGGCGCTTCGGGCAGAAAACGGGCGCGGGGTACTACCGCTATGAGAACGGCAGCCGTGCGCCGCTCCCCGATCCCGCGGTCGACGAGATCGTACGCGAGTGCGCGCGCGAGGCGGGAATCGCGCAGCGCGACGTCGGCGACGACGAGATCCTCAAGCGCTGCATGTATCCGCTGATCAACGAGGGCGTGAAGATCCTCGCGGAGGGGATCGCGGCGCGGCCCGGCGACGTCGACGTCGTCTGGGTGTACGGCTACGGCTTTCCGGCGTTTCGCGGCGGACCGCTGCGCTGGGCCGACTCGATCGGCCTCCCCGGCATCGTCGCCGATCTCGAGGCGTTCGAGCGCGTGCACGGCGATGCGTTCACGCCGGCACCGCTGCTGCGCGAGCTCGCACAGAGCGCCCTTCGACAAGCTCAGGATGACACGGCACAAGCTCAGGATGACACGGCACAAGCCCAGGATGACACGGCACATGCCCAGGATGACGCGGCACAAGCTCAGGATGACACGGACCGGATGAAGGAGAGCGTGCGTGCGTGAGGCCGTGATCGCCCTTCGACAGGCTCAGGATGACGGGGCGATGACTCGTGCGTGAGGCCGTGATCGCCCTTCGACAGGCTCAGGATGACGGGGCGATGACCCGTGCGTGAAGCCGTGATCGCCCTTCGACAGGCTCAGGATGACGGGGCGATGACCCGTGCGTGAAGCCGTGATCGCCCTTCGACAGGCTCAGGATGACGGGGCGATGACCCGTGCGTGAAGCCGTGATTGTGTCCACGGCTCGCACGCCGATCGGAAAGGCGTTTCGCGGCGCGTTCAACGACACGCACGGCGCCACGATGGCCGGGCACGTGATCGAGCACGCCGTGAAGCGCAGCGGGCTCGAGCCGGGCGAGATCGAGGACGTGATCCTCGGCTGCGCCGAGCCCGAGGGCGCGACGGGGCACAACGTCGCACGCATCGCGGCGATTCGCGCGGGCCTGCCGGTGACGACCGCCGGAACGACGATCAACCGTTTCTGCAGTTCCGGGCTGCAGGCGATCGCGTTCGCCGCACACCGCGTCATCGTCGACGGCGTGCCGGCGCTCGTCGCCGGCGGCGTCGAGACGATCAGCCTCGTGCAGCCGAACGCGAACCGCACGTACCTGCGCGAGCCGTATCTCGCCGACCGCAAGCCCGATCTCTGGATGTCGATGATCGAGACGGCAGACGTCGTCGCCGAACGGTACGGTGTCTCGCGCGAACGGCAGGACGAGTACGCGCTGATCAGCCAGCAGCGCACCGCCGCGGGGCAGCAGGCGGGGCGTTTCGACGCCGAGATCGTTCCGATGCGGACGCGCAAGAAGATCGTCGACAAGGAGACCGCGGAGGAGCGCTTCGAGGACGTCGTGCTCGCGAAGGACGAGGGCAACCGCGCCGACACGACGGCGGCCGGGCTCGCGAAGCTCGCGCCCGTGCGCGGGCCCGACAAGTTCATCACCGCCGGCAACGCGAGCCAGCTCTCCGACGGCGCGTCGGCGTGTGTCGTGATGGATGCGAAGCTCGCCGAGAAGCGCAACATCGAGCCGCTCGGCGTGTTCCGCGGGATGGCCGTCAGCGGGCTCGAGCCGGACGAGATGGGCATCGGCCCGGTGTTCGCGATTCCGCGCCTGCTCGAGCGTCAGGGCCTCACGATCGACGACATCGACCTCTGGGAGCTGAACGAAGCGTTCGCCGTGCAGGCGCTGTACTGCCGCGAGCGTCTCGGCATCCCGCTGGAACGCTACAACGTCGACGGCGGCGCGATCTCGATCGGGCACCCGTACGGCATGAGCGGCGCGCGCATGACCGGCCACGCGCTCATCGAGGGCAAACGGCGCGGCGCGAAGCGCGTGGTCGTGACGATGTGTATCGGCGGCGGTCAAGGCGCCGCCGCACTCTTCGAGGTCGCGTAGACCCCGCTCGTTCAGGGACGGAGCGTCGCGCGCGCGATCCGTCCCGCCTGCCCTTCGTTGTAGTAGAGCCGTCCCTCGCGGTCGCTCACGAGTATCGCCACCGGGTCGAAGTCGTGACCGTCGCTCGGATACACGAGGTCGTGGTACTGCGTTACGGTGCCGTCCGCGTCTCTGCGCGCGAGCACCATGCCGTGGAAAAGGGTGAACCACATCGCGCCGTCGCGTCCGGCGATGATTCCGCCGATGGACGAGCGGTGCGGGATGCCGCGGCCGTACTCGGTGATGGCGCCTTCCGTCGTGATCCGTCCCACGCGGTCGCGCATTTCGCTGAACCACAGCGCACCATCGTTACCGGACGCGATGAACTGCGGGCCGCTGTCGAACTTCGTCAGCCCGCGCCGAAACTCGCGCCGCCCGCCGTGCGCGTCGTAGCGGATGATCGCGCCTTTCCACGTTTCCGTAACCCAGAGTGCGCCGTCGGCGCCGCGCGCCACGGACGTCGCATCCGCGTTGTCGACCCCGTCGAACGCCGGCGTGATGGAGTTGCGCGGGTCGGCAAAGCACGCGAAGGAAACCCCCGCGCTGATGCATCCGTGCGCGTCCCGCCATGAGAACTCGCCGTGCGGTCCGACCCGGCGGATGCGATCGTGGTCGATGTTGCCGACCACCACGCCGTCACCGTCGGCGACGAATGCGCCGGGTATTCCGATCCCGATCAAACGGCCGGGCCGGTAGTCCTGCAGCGGGTTCCAGAACTCGTCGAAACGCCGGTCGGGGCCGATGCGCGCGATCCGCGGATGCCAACTGAACGTCTCGCGGAACCAGACGGCGCCGTCGGACGTCACGGCAACCGCGTCCGGCGTGTTCCACGGATTCAGTGCCGGAAGCAGTACCGCTCCGATGCCGTCCTGCTTGGAACCGTACTCGATGACGCGCGGTCGATGTGCCGAAGCGGCACCAAGCAGTACGAGGACGCATGCGAGGACGGTCAGCGAGTGGCCGAGCCCGCTCCGCGTGGCCATTGTCACAACGACAGCACGCCGGCCGTGGGCGGTTCGGCGTAGAGACGCGCGACGTCGTCGGCGCGGTTCTGCAGCACGCGGCGCTGGTTGACCGAGCCTTTGTCGGTGATCTCGCCGAGCGCGCCGTTCGGCGGCTCCGCGGCAATGAGCGCACGCGCGATCCGGGTGGAGCTCGTCGCGTTGCGCGCGTTGTGGCGCGCGAGCGCGTCGCGCACGACGGCGGCGGCGCGCGCATCGCTCGAGAGCCCGCGCGCGAGGAACACGATCGCGGTCACGTCGTCCCGATCGGCGCCTGCGAAGACGACGTCTTCGATCGCGCCCTCGCCGGCTTCGATCACGTCGAGCCGCAGCAGCCCCGCGTTGACCCACGTCCCCGACGAAAGCTTGAAATTCTCGCTGATGCGGCCGCCGAACACGATGCCGCGCGACGGATCCTCCGGGTCGAGCAGCGAGCCCGCATCGCCCGTCTTGAAGAACCCTTCCTCGTCGAACGCAGCGGCGGTCGCGTCCGGATCGCGCCAGTACCCCGGCGTGACGTTCGGCCCGCGCACGCGCAGCTCGAAGCGGTCCTCGAACGGTGCGAGCTTGATCTCGACCCCAGGGACGGGCGTGCCGATCGTCTCATGCGACGCGGCCCGATCACCCCACACGCCGGTCGCCATCGGCGCCGTTTCCGTGAGCCCCCACGCCGAGACGACGGGGATCGTGCGATCGCCCGCGTACCGCCGCGCGAGCTCGGCGAGGCGTACGCGCGTCGATTCCGGAATCGCGGCGCCCGCGTTGAGCAGCAGGCGCACGCGCGAGAAGAACTTCGCGGCGAGCGCGTCGTCGCGCTCGAACTCCGCGAGCAGCAGCGCGTAGCCGCGCGGCACGTTGAAGTAGTACGTCGGCGCGATCTCGCGCAGGTTGCGCAGCGTCTCCTCGAAGAGTCCCGGCAGCGGCTTGCCGGCGTCGACGTACATCGTGCCGCCGTTGCGGAGGATCATGCCGAACGTCTTGTTACCGGCGGCGGTGTGACTCCACGGCGCCCAGTCGACCATGACGAGGCCTTCCGTCACCTGCGGCCAGATCTGCTGCACCATCGTCTGGTTCGCCGAGAGCATGCGGTGCGTCGTGATGACGCCTTTCGGCGTGCCCGTGGAGCCCGATGTGAAGAGGATCTTCGCGATCGAGTCCGGTCCGAGCTCCGCGTGCGCGCGGTCCGCGGGCGCGGGGTTCGCGTCGAGCGCGTCGGCATCGAGCATCAGCGGCACATCGGAGCACGCTTCCGCGAAGCGGCCTGCGCCGGCGATGTCGGGCACGTACGCCGCGAAGGGCTGCAGCACGTCGATCACCGCGCGCACGCGCGACGGGTCGGCGTCGGGGCGCAGGTAACCGGTCGAGATCGGCGATGCCGGCACGCCGGCGTACATCGCGCCGAGCGCGACCGCCGCGTGATCGATGCCGTTCTCCGCGACGATCGCGAGCGGTCGCTCCTGCGAGCCGCCCGCGTCGAGCAGCGCCGCACCGATGCGGCGCACGCGGTCCAGCATCGCGACGTACGAGATCGTGCGCCACCCGCCGCCGTCGCGCTCCGCGAGGAAGATCGCGTCGGGCGTGCGGCGCGCCCAGCGAATCAGGTCGGCGGTGACGCGATCGGGATACTCGCCGAGCGCGACGTCGGACCGCAGAACTCGCGCGGCAGGCGCGTGCGCGGGCGTCATCGCGGCGCCATGCGCAGCGCGCCGTCCAGGCGAATCGTCTCGCCGTTCAGGAACGCGTTCTCGCAGATGGCGACGACGAGCTGCGCATACTCGTCGGCCGCGCCGAGCCGCTTCGGAAACGGGATCGACGCGCCGAGCGAATCCTGCGCCTCGGGCGGCAGCTCTCCGAGCAGCGGCGTTTCGAAGAGCCCCGGCGCGATCGTCATGACGCGTACGCCGAACTGCGCCAGCTCGCGCGCGAGCGGCAGCGTCAGCGCGACGATCCCGCCTTTCGAGGCGGCGTACGCAGCCTGCCCGATCTGACCCTCGAACGCCGCGACCGACGCGGTCATGACGACGACGCCGCGCTCGCCGCCGTCGAGCGGCTCGAGCGTCGTGAGCGCTGCGGCGGCGAGACGCGTGACGTTGAACGTTCCGATCAGGTTCACGCGCACGACACGCTCGAAATCGGGCAGCGGCATCGGGCCGTCGCGGCCGATCATGCGCCGCGCGGTGCCGATCCCCGCGCAGTTCACGACGATGCGCGCCGTGCCGTGCGCGTCGCGCGCGCGTCCGAGCGCGGCGGCGACGCCGTCCGGATCGGAGACGTCGCACGGCGCGGCGACGCCGCCGACGTCGCGCGCGACCGCTACAGCACGCTCCGCGTCGCGGTCGAGCACGCCGACCTTCGCGCCGAGCGCGGCGAGACGGCGCGCGGTCGCGGCACCCAAACCGGACGCTCCGCCCGTGACGATCGCCGCGCTGCCGGAGACGTTCATGACCGCGATACCTTCGCCGCGCGCTTCTCGAGGAACGCCTGCACGCGCCGCTTGGCCTCCGCGTCCGTCGCCGCGGCGCCCGCCATCAGCGCTTCGGTGAAGTAGCCGAACGCCGGCGCGGCCTCGGCGATGCGCGGCAGCGCCTGCAGGACGGCGAAGTTCGACAGCGGCGCGTTCGCGGCGATCCGGTGCGCGAGCTCGATCGCTTTCGCGCGAGCTTCGCCCGCCGCGCTGAGGTACTGGCTGATGCCGAGCGCGTGCCCGGCCTCCGCGTCGTACACGCGGCCGGTCAGCAGCATGTCCATCACGCGCGCCGTGCCGATCAGGCGCGGCAGCCGGACCGAGCCGCCGCCGCCGAGGAAGATGCCGCGCTGGCCCTCGGGCAGCGCGTAGAACGCCGACCGTTCCGCGACGCGCACGTGGCACGCGGCCGCGAGCTCCAGGCCGCCGCCGATCGTCGCGCCGTGCAGCGCCGCGACAACGGGCAGCGCGCCGAGCTCGATCGCCTCGAACGCGCGGTGCCACAACCGCGAGTGCGCGATGGCCGCGCGCAGGTCGCGCGCGCCGACGCCGCTCAGATCGAGTCCGGCCGAGAAGTGCTCGCCGGCCGCGCACAGGACCAGCGCGCCGACGCCGTCGGGCGGCGAAGCCGCGAAGCGCTCCAGCCCGAGCACGGTCTCGTCGTCGAGCGCGTTTCGCTTCTCGGGGCGGTTGAGCTCGACGATGCCGACGTCGCCGTCTCGGCGGTACGTCAGCGAGCGCGCGATCTGGTCGATTATGCGATATAACCATGAACCCCGGCCGGGGTCAAGGCCGCGCGCCGCGAACACCGGCGCGATGGATGCGCTCGAGCCCGAGGTCGCCGGCAAGCACGGGCCGCTGACGGAATACGTCGGCTACGCGCTGCGGCGCGCGCAGCTCAAGGTTTTCGCGGACGTGATCGACGCGCTCGACGAGATCGACCTGCGTCCGGCGCAGTTCTCGGTGCTCGCCGTCATCGACGCGAATCCCGGACTGCTGCAGTCGCGCGCGTGCGCGAAGCTCGGGATTCAGAAGGCGAACTTCGTGCCGCTGCTCGACGGATTGCAGCGGCGCGGACTGTTGCGGCGCATCGCGCGCGACGGGCGCGCGAACGGACTGCACCTCACCGACACCGGACGCCGGCTGCTCGCGCGCGCGCGCACGATCGTCGACCGGCACGAGCGCCGCGTCGCGGGCTGGATGTCGCCGCTCGAGCGCAAGCGATTGATCGCGACGCTGAACCGCATCGCCGGACTCGACGAGATCAGCGCGAGCGCAGGCCGAGCAGGCGCGCCGCGTTCTCCTTCAGGATCAGCGGCCGCACGTCGTCGCGGATCGGCAGCGCCGCGAAGTCGCTGAGCCAGCGGTCCGGCGCGATCATCGGATAGTCCGACCCGAACAGCACCTTCTCGCGCAGCAGCGTATCCGCGTAGCGCACGAGGGTCGGCGAGAAGTACTTCGGCGACCAGCCGGACAGGTCGATGTACACCTGCGCCTTGTGCAGGCAAACCGAGATCGCTTCGTCTTGCCACGGAAACGACGGGATGCGCCATCACGATCGGCAGTTCCGGAAAGTCGACCGCGACGTCGTCGATCAGCATCGGGTTGCCGTACTTGAGGCGCACGCCGCCGCCGCCGCGCATGCCCGTGCCGATCCCGCTGTGCCCGGTGTGGAACAGCACGGGCAGCCGCGCCGCCTCGACGACCTCGTAGAAAGGGTAGACCCGCGGATCGTTCGGCTCGAACTGCTGCAGCGGCGGGTGCAGCTTGAAGCCGCGCGCTCCGGCGGCGATGAGCCGCTGCGCCTCCGCGAGCGCCCACGGCCCGCGCATCGGGTCGACGCTCGCGAACGCGACGAAGACGTCAGGGTGCGCCGCCGCCGCGGCGAGCACGTCGTCGTTCGGCACCGCGGGCCGTCCGGTCAGCCGTTCGTCGACGGTGAAGAGCACGCACGCCATGCGCCGCTCGCGATAGTGCGCCGCGATCGCGTCGAGCGCGAGCGGCACGCCGGACGCGCCGAAGTAGCGCCGCGCGGCGGCGGCCGCGTCGTTCGACTCGCCCTCCTCGGCGTGCGCGTGGACGTGGACGTCGATCGCGCTCAGCGCGTCGACGTCGAGGGCGGTCGGCATCGGCGGTCCTCGTCGTGGCAAGAAGGTTGTTTGACAGAACTGTTCGAGGGTGCTACGTTCCGCTCCAGCGGATTTCCGACTCCTGCTTGGAGGTGCGTATGCGCAGAACGATAGCGGCCGCCGCGTGCATCCTTTTCCTCGCCGGCGGCGCCGCCGCGGCGCCCACGGCGGCCGCCCCCGAACCGATCAAGGTCGCGGCGATCATCTCGACCAGCGGACCGTCGGCGCCGCTCGGCGGCCCGCAGGCGAACGCCGTCAAACTCGCCGAGAAGGAGATCAACGCGCACGGCGGCGTGAACGGCCGGCCGATTCAGGTCGACGTCGTCGACGACGGCGCCAAGGCGGACGTCGCGGCGCAGCTCGCGACGCAGATGGTCTCGAGCGGCCACGTCGCGATCTTCTGCGGGACGCGCACCGACACGAGCGGCGCCGCGGCGCGCGTGACGACGGCAGCGAACGTGCTGCAGGTTTACTCGACGCCCACCGAGTCGCTGTGGCACTCGCCGCGCGGCGTGACGAAGACGCTCTTCCAGGTGAACCCGCGCGACCAGCTCGAGGCGATCGCGCTGCTGACGTTCGCGAAGTCGCGGCTGCACGCGGCGAAGATCGGCATCCTGCACGACGAGAACCTCTACGGCACGGGCGGTTCCGCGATCGCGCAGGCGGAGGCGAAGACGCTCGGCATGACGGTCGTCGCCGACGAGGCGTATCCCGGCACGGCGACCGACTTCACGGCGCAGATCGTGAAGCTGCGCGACGCGAAGCCCGACGCGATCGTGCTGTGGGGTGCGACGACGACGCCGGGTCTCGCGATCAAGGCCGCGCGCACGCTCGGCGTCACCGTACCGGTTCTCGGCTCGTCCGGCATCGCGTCGCCGGCGATTCTCACCGTCGCGGGCGGCGCTGCAGCCGGCACGGTCTACTCCTCCTCGCCGCTCTCGCCCACGCCGACGGCGGAGCAGCGCGCGTTCGAGACGCTGTACGCGAACGAGTACCACGCGCCGGCGAACGCGTTCGCGGCGATGGGATGGGACGCGGTGCAGATCATCGTGGCCGCGCTGCGGGACGCGAAGGGCAAGACCGACGGCGCGACGCTCGCCGGCGCGCTCGAATCGGGCAAACCGATCGTGCTCGTCGAGGGAACGTACAAGTACTCGCCCTCCGATCACAACGGGCTCGTGCCGGCCGACGTGCACATCGCGAAAGCCGTCAACGGAACCTGGGGCCCGCCCTGATCGGTTGCGCGGCGCGCCGCGCCGCCTAGCACGATGCTGCAGGTGCTGATCGCCGGGCTGTCGGTCGGCAGCGAGTACGCGCTGATCGCGCTGGGCATCCACATCGTGCTGCGCGCGACGCGCGTCGTGAACTTCGCGCAGGGCGAGTTCGCCGTCGTCGGCGGCCTGGTCGCGTTCAGCGTCGTCGACGCGCTGCAGGTTTCCGTGTGGTTCGGCCTCGTCGCGGCGACGCTCGCCGGCGCCGCGCTCGGGCTCGCCTTCGAGGTGCTCGTCCTGCGGCCCGCGGGTCGCGGCGGCGAGACCGGTGCGACGATCGCGACGATTGGAGCGGTGTTCGTGCTGCTGTACGGGCACGCGCTCGTGCCGGCCTGGGGCTCTGACCCGCATGTTCTCGCGCCTTTCAGCGCCGCCGCAACGCACGCGCCGGCGCTTGCGGCGTTGTCGGGCGGAGCGTCGGCGGACAGCGTCATCCTGAGCTTGTCGAAGGGTGCTCCGCCGCTCGTGATTCCGAAGCAGTCGCTCTGGGTCTACGCGCTGCTGCTCGTCGCGCTGATCGCGCTGTACGCGTTCTTCGAGCGAACGTACTACGGTAAGGCGATCCGCGCGGCCGCCGACAACCCGCTCGGCGCGCGGCTGATCGGCATCGACGTGCGCTCGACGCGCGCGATCAGCGTCGCGCTCGGCGTCGCGCTTGCGGCGTATGCCGGGACGATCATCGGACCGATCACGCTGGTCGGCGGCGTGGGCGGCTTCGCGCTGACGATCAAGGGATTCGTCGCCGCAGTCCTCGGGGGCTTGGACTCGGCGATCGGCTGCGTCGTGGGCGGCCTCGCGGTCGGCGTGCTCGAGTCGTTCGCGGTGCTGCGGTTCGGTGCGGACGTCGGCGATCCGGCCGTGTACTCGGTGCTGCTCGTGATGCTGCTCGTGCGGCCGCAGGGCATCTTCGGCCGCCGGGATACGGTGCGGGATTGAGGGCGCGGCTGCGCGACGACGCGCGCATGCTGATCGCGTGCGCCGTGCTGGCGATCGCGTTCGGCGTGCTCGCGCGCGGAAACGCCGCGCTGATGCAGGCGGGGACGTTCGTCGCAATCTTCGCGCCGGCGGCGATCGGTGTGTCGCTGCTGCTGGGCAACGTCGACCAGATCTCCGTCGGCCAAGCCGGTTTCGTCGGCATCGGCGCGTACGCGGTCGGATTTCTGACCGTCGATGCCGGATGGCCGTTCTGGCCCGCGGCGCTCGCCGGCATCGCCGTTGCCGCGGTGGTCGGAGCGGTGCTGGGCTTCATCGCGCTGCGCTTTCGCGGCCACTACCTCGCGATGGCGACGCTGGCGTTCGGGCTGATCGCGGTCGGCACGTTTCACGCATCGCCGCTGCTCGGACGCGCCAGCGGCATCACGAACATCCCGTACGCGCAGCTCGGCTCGATCGCGATCAGCGGCGGCGCGGCATACTGGTTCGCGTGGATCGTCGCGTTCGCCGCGGCGCTGCTCACGACCGCGCTTTTGCGCGCGCGCAGCGGCCGCGCGTTCGAGGCGATTCGCAACGACGAGATGGCCGCCGAGGCGACCGGCGTGCCGACGCGCCGCTACAAGGTGCTGGCGTTTGCGTACGCCGGCGCGCTCGCCGCGGTCGCCGGCGCGATGTTCGCGGCGTTTCTCGGGCTCGTCAACCCCGAGGCCGTCGGTATCGCCATGTCCGTCGACCTTTTGCTCATGGTCGTGCTCGGCGGGAGCGGCCTCGTCTCCGGCGCGCTGCTCGGCGCGGCGCTGATCGGCTTTCTGAACGTCGTCGGACACCAGTACGACAACTGGCGCGAGGTCGGCTACGGCGCGCTCGTGATCGGATTCGTCGTCTTCGCGCCGCGCGGCATTCTCGGGTCCGTGCGAGACGTCGCCGCGCGCGTCGCGCGACGCGATCGGCGCACGCTGCCGGCCGTGGCGACGACGCATGCCGCCGTCGCGTTTCCCGCCGTGCGCGCGCCGGAAGGCGAACCGCTCGTCGTGCGCGGCGTGACGACGCGTTTCGGCGGCCTGACGGCGCTCGACGACGTCTCCTTCGCGCTGCGTCCGGGCACGCTGACGTCGTTGATCGGCCCCAACGGTGCCGGCAAGACGACGCTGTTCAACGCGATCTGCGGCATCGGCCGCGTCACGTCGGGCGCGGTGGTGATCGGCGGCGTCGCCGTCGCCGGCATGCGGCCCCACCGCATCGCCGCCCTCGGCGTCGGCCGCACGTTCCAGAATGCGCGTTTGTTCGACGAGATGACGGTCGTCGAAAACGTCGCCGCCGCAATTCGGGCGCGCCGCGGCGCTGTGTACGCGCACGCGAGCGCGATGCTCGAGCGGCTCGGCCTCGATCACCTGTGCGACGTCGCTGCAAAGGACCTCGCGTTCGGTGACCGCCGGCGTGTCGAGCTTGCGCGCGCCGCGGCGGCGGAGCCGTGGCTGCTGTTGGCCGACGAGCCCGCCGCCGGACTCAACGACGCCGAACGCCGCCGCTTGCACTCCGATCTGGTCGCGCTGCGCGACGCCGGAACGACCGTGCTGCTGATCGAGCACGACATGCGGCTGGTCATGGCGATCTCGGAGCGCGTCATCGTGTTGAACTTCGGCCGCCTCATCGCTGACGGCGACGTGGCGACCGTGCGCGCCGACGCGGCGGTCGTCGCCGCCTACCTCGGAACCGCGTCATGACGCCGGCTCCCGCAGCGAGCATGCCGCTTCTCGCGGTGCACGATCTGCGCGCCGCATACGGCGCGCTCGACGTGCTGCGCGGCGTCGATCTCGAGGTGGCATCCGGCGAGCTCGTCGCGGTGCTCGGCCCGAACGGCGCGGGCAAGTCGACGCTGCTGCGCGCGATCTCGCGGATCGGTCCCACGGTGCGCGGCGGTTCCGTCGCCTTCGACGGCGTCGATCTGCGCCGCGTCTCCGCGGAGCGCGCCGTGCGGCTCGGATGCCTCCACGTGCCCGAGGGCCGCGCGCTGTTCGCACGGCTCAGCGTGGACGAGAACTTGCGCCTCGGCGCGTTCGCGACGCGCCGCACGACGATCGCATCGGATGCCGCCGCGATGTACGAACGCTTTCCCGCGCTGGCGCAGCGGCGCGCGCAGCGTGCGTGGACGCTCTCCGGCGGCGAGCAGCAGATGCTCGCGATCGCCCGCGCGCTGATGGCGAAGCCGCGACTGCTGATGCTCGACGAGCCGTCGACCGGACTCGCACCGCAGATCGTCGAGCAGATCTTCGCGCTCGCGCGGGATCTCGACGCGCGGCGGCACGGCGGTCCTGATCGTCGAACAGAACGCGGTGTTGACGCTGCGCCATGCCGACCGCGCATACGTGCTCGAAAACGGCACGATCGCACTGAGCGGCACCGCGCACGAACTGGCCCGCGACGAGCGCGTGCGGGCGATCTACCTTGGAGGCGTGCCGAGTTAGTCTCGGACGCCGCCGGGATAGGCCCTCTCCATGAGCGCCGCGGTGCGCCGGCCCGTTTCCGACGTCGACGCGGCGAGCTCACGCGCGACGTTCTCGCGGTCCGTCCGGTCGCGATTTTGCGAGATCTTGTACTTGCCTTCGACGCGCGTCGGTGCGATCGTGAACGCGACGATCGCGGACATCATCGTCTCCAGATAGTCGTTGGGCAGGCTCTCCATGCGCCAAGGCCGCGCAGCGCCACGCTCTTCGCGATCCGTCAGCCGCCGCAACAGGTCGTACACGGCGGCGCGGTCGTCGACCAAACGCGCTCGGCCGTACACGTGTACCGCGGTGTAGTTCCACGTCGGCACGCTCTTCGGGTTCGCATACCATGACGGGGAGACGTACGCGTGGGGTCCGGTGAACATCACCAGCACGTCTTGCCCGGCCAGGCTGGTCCACTGCACGTTCGCGCGAGCGACGTGCCCGCTCAGCGCGAGCGACGCGCCTTCGCCGTCGACGAGCACCGGCAGATGCGTCGCGAACGGCGTGCCTTCGTGCACGCTGACGAGCGTCGCGAACGCGTTCGACCGCATGAACGCGGCGAGCTCGGACGCATCGTCGACGCGAAAGTGCGGCGGAACGTACATCCGCGACTGGTTCCACCCCTTCAATCGGGCACCTCGAAACCCGACGTCGCGTCGAGTCGTGCCCGCACAGGCCCGATCTCGGCGGCGTGCCGAACTCACCGTACGGCACTGCGTGCCTGACGGCACGGTCCTGGACCGGCTCGCGCGACATCTCCGCGTGGATCGATCGAAACCGATCGTCTGCCTCGCGCTAGCTCGCGCCCTACTCCGTGCCGCCGATCGTCATGCCGCCGTCGACGATGATCACCTGACCGGTGATGAACGAGCCTGCTTTCGACGCCAGCATGATCGCGGGGCCCGCGATCTCGTCCGGCTCGCCGATGCGGCGCAACGGATAGCCGCGCGTCGCGTTGGCGTAGATCTCGGGATCTTCCCAGAGCCTCCGAGCGAAGTCCGTCCGGATGATCGCCGGCGCGATCGCGTTGACCCGCACGTTCTTCGGGCCGTACTCGAGCGCGAGGTTGCGCACGAGCTGCAAGTCGGCCGCCTTCGAGATGCCGTAGGCGCCCAGGTGCGTGTTCCCCTTGAGCCCCGCGATGCTCGAGATGACGACGACGCTGCCGTCGCCGCGCTCGGCCATCTGCGGAATCACCATCCCGCAGAGCCAGACGTTGCTGCGCACGTTGCTCGCCATGATCTTGTCGAACGCGTCGTCGGTGATCGACAGCAGCGGGCCGAAGTACGGATTGACCGCAGCGTTGCAGACCAGCACGTCGATGCCGCCCCACTCGGCGACCGTGCGGTCGACGAGGCCCTGCAGCGCCGCCTTGTCCGAGATGGTCGCCGCGTGCGCGATCGCGGTGCCGCCGCGCGCGCGGATGCCGGCCGCGACCTCCTCGCACGCGTCCGCCTTGCGGCTCGAGATCACGACCCGCGCCCCTGCCTCGGCCATGCGCTCGGCGATCGCGCGCCCGATGCCGCGGGAAGACCCGGTGATAAGGACGCGGCGGCCCGTCATGTCGAATAACACGTTTGTCACTTTCCCGCTGCGGCGAGGAGCCCGAAGAAGCGATGGACTTGGCGTTCAGCCCCGAAGAGCGCGCGTTCCGCGATGAGGTCCGCACGTTCATCCGCGAGCACCTGCCCGGCGACATCCGGCGCAAGGTGCAGAACGGCGACCCGCTCGTCAAGGACGATTACGCGCGCTGGCACCGCGTTCTGCACGAGAAGAACTGGGTTGCCCGCAACTGGCCGGTCGCATACGGCGGCACCGGCTGGGGACCCGTCGAGCGGCACATCTTCGAGGAGGAGATCAGCTACGGATGGGCGCCGCGACTGCTGCCGTTCGGGCTCTCGATGGTCGCGCCGGTCATCATCGAGTTCGGCAACGACGAGCAGAAGGCGCGCTATCTTCCGAAGATTCACAGCGGCGAGGAGTTCTGGTGCCAAGGATACTCCGAGCCGGGTGCCGGCTCCGATCTCGCCTCGCTGCAAGCGCGCGCCCTTCGACAAGCTCAGGGTGACAACGGGAGTGCCCTAGGCGATGACAGCGATGTGTACGTCATCAACGGCACGAAGACGTGGATCACCGCGGCGCAGTGGGCCGACTGGATCTTCGTGCTCGCGCGCACCAGCGAGGAGAAGAAGAAACAGGACGGCATCTCGTTCATCCTCGTCGACATGACGACGCCGGGCGTCACGGTTCGGCCGATCGAGACGATCGACGGCGGACGCGAGATCAACGAGGTTCATCTCGAGAACGTCCGCGTTCCGGTGACGAACCGCGTCGGCGGCGAGGGCGAGGGCTGGAACATCGCCAAGTTTCTGCTCGAGCACGAGCGCACGGGAACGGCGGGAATCGCCGGATGCCGTCAGCAGCTCGAAGCGCTGCACGAGTTGCTCGCGCACGAGAACGTCGACGACCGCCGGCTCAGCGAGCGCGTCGCGCAGGTCGAGATCGAGCTCGAAGCGCTCGCGTTCACGGAGCTCCGCACGCTTGCCGCGGAATCGGCGGGCAAACGGCCCGGACCCGAATCCTCGATCCTCAAGATCAAAGGCACGGAGATCCAGCAGGCATTGAGCGAGCTCGCGCTCGACGCGCTCGGGCCGTACGCCGAGGCGCACGTCGCGCCGAAGTACTTCAACTACCGCAAGACGTCGATCTACGCCGGCTCGAACGAGATCCAGAAGAACATCATCGCCAAGCGCATCCTGAAGTTATAGTGGATTCGCGTACCGCGAATCCGTCGCGTTCGGTCCTACGGACCGATCCGCCAAACGGAAAGTAAGAACATGGATTTCACGCTCTCACCCGAGCAGTTGCTCATCAAGGACAGCGTCGCGCGGTTCTCGGCCGGCGACCATGCGGGCGGCGAGCACTGGCCGACGTTCGCCGAGCTGGGATGGCTCGCGCTCGGCGCGCCGGACGAAGTCGGCGGGTTCGGCGGGCCCCTGGAGACGCTGCTGCTGATGGAGCAGTTCGGTCGCGGCCTCGTTCGATCGGGCTACGTCGCGCAGGTCGTTTTCGCGGGCACGATCTTGCGGGTCGCGGAACGCACCGATCTGCTGCAGCGGCTCGTCGACGGCGAGGAGCGCTTCGCGGTCGCATACGAAGAGCGGGGCGCGCGCTACGATCCTTCGCGCGTCGCCACGACGGCGGCTCGCGACGGAAGCGGCTACGGCATGAGCGGCAGCAAGGTGCGCGTGCTCGACGCGGGCTCGGCCGGCACGCTGATCGTGTCCGCGCGCACCGACGAGGGCATCACGCTGTTCGCCGTGCCGGCTGCGTCGGTCGAGCGCACGCCGTACGCCGCCGAGGACGGCAGCGACGTCGCGAGCGTGCGCCTCGACGGCGTGCGCGTCGACGAAAGCGCCGTGATCGGCCTGGCCGGCGACGGTCTCGCGCTGCTCGAGCGCGCGCTCGACCACGCGACCGGCGCGCTCTGCGCCGAGGCGCTGGGGCTCATGAGCGTCATGCTCGAGGCGACCGTGGAATACACGAAGCAGCGGCAGCAGTTCGGCGTGCCGATCGGCTCGTTTCAAGCGCTGCAGCACCGGATGGCCGAGATGTTCATCGAGCTCGAGCTCGCGCGCTCGATGGCGTACCTTGCCGCGATGACGCTGACGGAGGAAGCCGATCCGGCCGCGCGCCGGCGCGGCATCTCGGCGGCGAAGGTGCAGGTCGCCAAATCGGGCCGCTTCGTCGGGCAGAACGCGATCCAGCTGCACGGCGGCATCGGCATGAGCGAGGAGTACAAGGTCGGGCACTACTTCAAGCGCATGACGCTGGTCGAGCGGCTCCTCGGCGACGCGGACTTCCACCTCCGCCGCTACCTCGCGTGCCGCGCCGCCGCGGCGCCGCCGCAGCCCGTCCCCGTCGCGGCCGGCTGAGCGCCTACGCGGGTGCGCGCGCGGGCTCGGCGTCGAGCTGCAGCGTGCGCACCCACAGCGTCGTGATCGTACCGATCATGCGCTCCACCGGCGGCCGTTTGCGCGCGAGCACCCACTCGAGCAGCAGGTCGTGCGACGCGCCGGCGATCGCGGCGCTGAGCAGGCGGCTGTCGACGGCGTCCGTCTCGACGCGCTGCGCCGCCTGCGTCATCTTCGTCACGAACATCTCACGCTTCGCGCGGCGGTGCGCTTCCAGCCCCGCGTGCATGCCGACCGCCTCGATCGTGTAGATCTGCGCCAGGCGCGGATCGCTCGTGAGGTAGCGGAAGTATGCCGCGGTGCTGTCGCGGATGCGTTCGCGCGGCGTGCGGCCCGTCGCGCGCAGCGCGGCGATCGTGCGCTCGAACGCGGCGTCGGCGATGCGGTCGTAGAGCGCGCGCAACAGCGCTTCGCGCGACGCGAACTCCTCGTAGAAGTGCCGCGCGGTGACGCCCGACGCGCGGCACAGCATCGGGATCGTCGTCCGACGGAATCCGGCCGTGCCGAAGAGCTCCAGGGCCGCGTCCATCAGGCGCTCGCGCCGCTCGGCGCGCCGCTCCGGCGCGGATCGTCCCGCGTAGACGCGGCCCTCGCTCTTGCTCGTCATCCGGTGCCGGGACTTCTGCCCGGCGTACGGCTACCCTCGGCTGGGCTTGCGCTTCGCGGAGCGTTTCGCACCGCCGCCGCGCTTCGCCGTGCTCGCCTTCCGCGGCGCTGCGGCGCCCTTCCGCGCGGTCTTCTTGCGTGACGCGCCGCCTTTGCGCGTGGGTGCCGCCGACGGCGTTCCGCGCTCCGCCGCGCTCTCGGCGCGCCCCTTCGAGGTCGTGCCGCGCATCGCGCTCGTCTTGAACCGCTGCATCTCGCCACCGAGCGTCTCGAGGCGCGCCTCGCCGATCTTGTCGCGCGCCTCGCTGAATATCTCGGACTCTTCTTCCTTGACGTGGTGCTCGACGAGCTCTTTGAGCACGGTGACCTTCGCGACGAGCGTCTCGTCCCGGCCGCGAAGCGCCTCGATCTTCGCGACCAGGTCCTTCACGACGCCGTGCTCCTCGGCGGCCTCCAGCACGCTGTCGCGCTCCTTCGTGCCGCCGGCCTTGCGCAGCGCCGGATAGAAGAGGGCTTCCTCCATCTGCGCGTGGACGGTCAGCGCCTGCGTGATCTTCGCGGTGATGCTGCGCCGCTGCGCGGCCGGCGTGTCGTCGGCGAGCGCCTTGGCGAAGAGGCCTTCGACTTCGCGGTGATCGCTGCGAATCAGCGCGAGCGCATCGGGCGCCTGTCCGTTGCCGCGTACTTTGCGAATCGCCTGCGTCACCGTGTCTTTGATGTTCACGTCGTTTCCTCGGTCGGCTTGCTGTCCGCCAAGGAATACCCGCGCGTCATCACGCGCGAAACGTGCGATTGCGGTCTATACGTGATGGCGAGCGAACAGCGGTAACGTCAGCGTGCGTACGTACCACGGCATGCCGAGCTTGAGCATGCCGTCGATTTGCTTGTTCGGCGAGGTCTCGATCGCGACCAGCCGCGATCCGTGCAGGTCGCCGCGCAGGTCGCGCGAGAGCGGGAAGAAGAGCGCGACGTACAGGATCGCCCACACGCCGACGGCGCCCTTGAGCGCGCCGATCGCGGCCCCGCCCGCCGCGTTGCCGAGTCCGATGATCGGCAGCTTCGCGACCCGCGAGAGCACGCTCGAAAGCACCAGCAGCACGACATAGACGATGCCGGCGAACACGATCATGCCCACGACGTGCGCGCTGCCCTCGCTCACGCCGAGGTACCGGTGCACGGCATCGTCGAGCACCCCGCGGTACTGCAGCGCGGCCCAGATCGCCGCGGCGAGCGCGATGAACCCGCCGATCTCGGCGACGAACCCGCGCTTCCAGCCCTTGAGCGCGAAGATGAGCACGATCGCGCCGATGACGAGGTCGGGCCACGTCAGCCCGCTCATGGCGCGCTCATGCGCGCTGCGTCGCGCCGAAGCGCTCCCGCAGCAGCGCGACGATCCGCGCGATCGCCGCGTCCGCGTCGGCGTCCGTGAGCGTGTGCTCGGTGCTCTGCAGCGCGATGCGAAGCGCGAGCGACTTCTTGCCTTCGCCGACCTGCGGGCCGTGGTACTCGTCGAACACCGTCACGCTGCGCACGAGCTGAAGCGGCCGCACGGAGTCGATGAGCTCGCCGGCGAGCACGTCCTCGGCGACGACGACCGCGAGGTCGCGGTCGACCGCCGGAAAGCGCGACGGCGGCGCGTACTTCGGGATCGTCCGCGCCGGCAGCGCTTCGACGAAGATCGTCGCGATCGCCGTATCGTCGGAGAGCTCGTAGGCGCGCGCGAGGCGCGGGTCGACCACGCCCGCGTACCCGACCAGCGTGCCGCCGACGTGCAGCGACGCGGTCTTGCCGGGGTGCAGCGCTGCGAACGTCCCGCGCGCGACGCGCGCATCGACCCCGGTGACGCGCCGCAGCAGCGTCGCCACGTCGGAGGAGAGCCGCGCGAACGCGCCTGGTCCCGAGGCGGTGGAAGGGGGCGCGTGCAGCAGCGTCAGCGCGACGGATTCCTCGGGTTCTGTGCCCGCGCGGAACACGTGGCCGAGCTCGAAGATGCGGTACGGCCGCACGCCGTGGTCGCGCGCGGCGAGCTCGAGCAGCGCGGGAACGAGCGCGAAGCGCATCCACCGCTGGTCCTCGCTGAGCGGGTTCGCGATCTCGACCGCGTGCGGATAGGGCAGCCCGCTCGCGCGCCACGTCTCGGCGACCGTCCCCGGCTGCAGCGAGAGCGTGAGCACCTCCGTGTAGCCGAGGGCGGCGCAGGTCGTGGCGAGGTCCGCCTCGCGGTCGAACTCCGATGAATCGACGTTCTGCGGCATGACGGTGGGCAGCTCCGCGCGGACGCGGTCGTAGCCGACGACGCGTGCGACCTCCTCGACGAGATCCGCGGCGATCGCGACGTCGCCCCGCCAGTACGGCGCGGACACCGCGAAGCCGGACCGTCCCGAGCTTGCGGCAGCCCCCGCGTCGTGCGCTGCCTCGAAGCCCAGCGAACGCAGCGCGCGCGCGATCTCGGCGCCGGGAACATCGAAGCCGAGCAGCCGCTCCACTTCGCCGGCCGGCAGGTGCACGACCGTCGGCGGCGGCACGGGCGCGCCCGCCGCGCGCGGCGCGCGCAGCCGTGCGCCTTCGCCGGCGACGAGGTGTGCGGCGCGCGCGGCGCCGAGATCGGCGAGCGCGAGCGGCAGCGACTTCTCGAACCGGCTCGATGCTTCGGTGCGCAGCTTCAGCGTGCCCGACGCGCGCCGGATGCGCGGGCCGGTCCACGCCGCCGCTTCGATCAGCAACTCCGTCGTGTCGTGCTCGACCTCGCTCCGCTGCCCGCCCATGATGCCGCCGATCGACGTCGGACCGGCCTCGTCGTCGATCACGATCGCGCGGGCGTCCAGCGCGCGCTCCTGCCCGTCGAGCGTCGTGAACCGTTCGCCGTGGCGCGCGTCGCGCACGATCAGGTGCTTGCCTTCGACGCGGCTCCAATCGAAGAAGTGCAGCGGCTGCCCGAGCTCGAGCATCACGAAGTTCGAGATGTCGACCAGGTTGTTGAGCGGACGCTGGCCGGCGAGCGCGAGGCGGATGCGGATCGCCGCGCTCGCGGGACGGACCCGGACGCCCGACGCGCGCTGGAAGACGAACCGCTTGCAGTCGACGGTCTCGATCGTCACGCGCGCGTCGTCGCTCTCGCCGTCGTACGGCGACTCGGTTTCCGGCTCGCGCAGCGGCACGCCGAACGATGCGGCGAGCTCGCGCGCGAGGCCGACGATCGCGAGCGCGTCCGGACGGTTCGGCGTCACGTCGACTTCGAGCACCGGCTGGTCCAGGCGGAAGTGCGCGACGAAGTCGGTTCCGTTCGGGATCGACGGCTCGAGCTGCATGATGCCGTCCTCGAACCATTCGCCGGGCAGCCCGACCTCTTCGGCGGAGATCAGCATCCCCTGCGAGTCGACGCCGCGCATCTTGCGCGGCGCGATCGTCAAGCCGCCGGCGAGCTGCGCGCCGATGCGCGCGACCGGAACCGTCTGTCCCTGCGCGACGTTCGTCGCCGCGGTCGCGATCAGCAGCGTGCCGCCGTGGCCGACGTCGAGCGTGCACAGCTGCAGCCGATCCGCGTTCGGGATGCCGCTCGAGCTCGACGATCGTGCCGACGACGACGTTCGTCAGACGGGGCCGCGTCTCGACCTCGTCGACGGGAAAGCCGAGCGCCGCCAGCCGCTCGACGATTGCGTTCGCGTCCGCGGGCAGATCCACGTAGTCGCGCAACCACGCCAAGGGCACGCGCATTACCGGCGCTCCGCCGTCACGACAACGAGTCCGCGAAGCCGGGGTGGTTTTCGATGAACGCGCGGATGTCGTTGACGTCGTTCCGCTTCATCGCGATGCGCTCGGGGCCGCACCCGAACGCCCAGCCCGTCACCTCGTCGGGATCGTAGCCGACCGCGCGCAGCACGTTCGGGTGCACCATCCCGCTGCCGCCGATCTCGAGCCAGCCGCTCCCGCCGCACGTGCGGCACGCCCTGTCATCCTGAGCCTGTCGAAGGGCCTGAGCTCGTCGGAGGGTGCACGCGGGGCAGCTCACGTCGATCTCCGCCGACGGCTCGGTGAAGGGAAAGAATGACGGCCGAAAGCGCACGTCGGCGACGGGCCCGAACAGCTCGCGGCACATGCCGACCAGCATCCCCTTCAAGTGTCCGAAGTGGATGCCGCGTCCGACCATCAGGCCCTCGACCTGATGGAACATGTAGAGGTGCCGCGCGTCGATCGCATCGCGGCGGTACGCCTTGCCCGGGACGATGATCGCGATCGGCGGGCCGTGCTTGCGCATCGCGCGGACCTGCATCGGCGAGGTGTGCGTGCGGAGCACGAGGTCGGGGCGCAGGTAGAACGAGTCCAGCCCTTCGCGCGCCGGATGGTCCGGCGGAATGTTGAGCGCGTCGAAGTTGTTCGCGTCCGTCTCGATCTCCGGACCGAGCACGACGGCGAAGCCGTGACGCGTGAAGTAGCGCGCGATGTCGAGCACGACACGGCGCACGGGATGGATCGCGCCGAGGTGCGCCGTCGGTCCCGGCAGCGTGACGTCGATCGTGTCCTCGAGCGCGCTCGCGAGCGCGGCGTTCTCGACGCGCGCGCGCGCGGCCGCCAGCTCCGCTTCGAGCGCGGCGACGGCGTCGTTGATCACCTTCCCCGCGCCGGGGCGCTCCGCCGGCGGCAGCTTTCCGATCCCTTTGCGCACGTCGGTCACCGCGCCGCTGCGCCCGAGGAACGCGATGCGCGCGTCGTCGAGCGCGCGTTCGTCCGCCGCGTTCGCGAGCGCCTCACGAAACCGTGTCGCGAGCGACGCGAGGTTCGCTTCGAGTTCACTCATGCCGATCGTCGTCATACTCCAAATGCGAACGCCCAGTCCTGGAGGACCGGGCGTCTGCTGCAAAGTGCCGTGTGATGCTCCGCGTTGCGGAGCGCGTCGCTAATTCGCGGTCGTGGGATGCAATTGCCGGTACATCAGGTATGCGCTGATCGAGCCCGTGCTGCTAAACAACTTCCAGAATACGTCGGAGGTGCGCATGTGTCTCGGCGGTTCCCTCTCCTGTCTTCGGTGCGCGATTCGTGCCCGTCGGCAGGGGTGAGTATAGCATCGGCCCAGGGGGTCGCCAAGTCTTGACAGATCAGGGTTTTTCGGCGGCTTGACAAGGGTCTTGACAGCGTGAGGCCTCGTACAGAACGATGCTTCCGGCGACCGCCGCATTCAAGCTCTCGACGGACGCGCGATGCGGGATGCGAACCGCGCGGTCCCACCGCGGGAGCCAGTCCCGGACGCCCCGGCGCTCGTTGCCGATTGCGAGCACCGCATTTGCCGGCATACCCACGACGGTGAGGTCTTCGCCGGCCGGGTCCGCGGCGACGATCGGGCGTCCGGCGGCCGCCGCGGCCGCCGCGACCTCGTCCGGCGCCGCCGGCGCGAGCGGGAGCCGGAACAGCGACCCCATAGCCGCGCGGACGACCTTGGGCGCGAACGGGTCGGCGCCTCCGCGGCCGAAGAGCACGCCGGCCGCCCCGAAGGCCTCGGCGGACCGCACGAGCGTGCCCGCGTTGCCCGGATCGCCGATGCCGGCGAGCAGCAGCACGATGCCGGGGAGGGCGAGAACGTCGGCGACCGTGCGGGCCGGCAGGTCGAAGATCGCGAGCACGCCGGTCGGCGTCTCGACGTCGGAGAGCCGGGCGAAGGCACGGTCCGGCACGACGAACACCGGCACGCCCTCGGACTCCCACCGGCCGGCGCCGATGCGCTCCGCGCCCGCCTCGGTCGCGAGGATCTCGAGCGGGCGCAGTCCGCTGCGCGCGGCTTCTTCGAGCAGGGTCGCCCCCTCGGCGGTGAAGCGGCGGTCCGTGCGCCGTCCCTGCGCCGTCCGCAGCGCGCGTACGCGCGCGAAGCGCGGGTTGTGCGGGCTGAGCTGCGTCGGCACCCGCGTCCCTTCGACGGGCTCGGCACGTCGCTTCCACGAAGCCGCGGTGCCGATGAAGGACACCCGCCTGGCCGAGATCGCCTGGATGACCGCGATCGCGGTCCTGGTCGCGCTCGGGGGCAACGTCGTGCTGGCCTCGCTCGACGTGCACCGCGGCTTCGCGGCCGTCGTGCTCGGCGCGGCGGTCGTGCTCGCCCTGCTCGGCGTTCGCCGCACGATCGCTTCCAACGCGCCGACGGCGCGCCGCGACGTCACGAAGGCCGGTACGTACCTGATCGCCGCGCTTCTCGGGTTTACGGCGATCGTGCTGCACGTCCACTGGGCGATCGGGGCGACCATCGCGGCCCTCGAAGCGGCGATCGTGTTCGACATCGTCACGATCGCGGCGCGGCCGCGTCCGCTTGCCGGGGAAGAGACGCACTGATGCCGGTTTTCATCACGGGCGGTACGGGATACATCGGCGCGAGCGTCGTGCGCGAGCTGCGCCGGCGCACGCACGCCGTGCGCGCGCTCGCGCGCAGCGATCGCGCCGCGGAACGGCTGCGCGGTCTCGGCGCCGAGCCCGTGCGCGGAACGCTCGCGGACCTCGAGCTGCTGCGCGACGAGGCGTCGCGCGCGGACGCCGTCCTGCACTGTGCCTTCGACGCGACGGCCGGCGCCGTCGCGCTCGAGCGTGAGGCGCTCGCCGCGACGCTCGACGCGCTGCCCGACGGACGCGCGTTCGTCTATACGAGCGGCGTGTGGGTGTACGGATCGCGCGGCGACGCGGTCGTCGACGAGGGTGCGCCGTTGAGCCCGCTCGCGCTGGTCGCGTGGCGGCCGGCGCACGAGCAGCTCGTGATCTCGCAGACGCGCCTGCGTTCGATCGTCGTTCGGCCCGGCATCGTCTACGGCGACGGCGGCGGCATCCCGGGCAGCATGGTCGCTTCGGCGGGACGGGGCGAACTGCGCGTCGTCGGCGACGGAACGAACCGCTGGCCGACCGTGCGCCACGATGCGCTCGCGGAGATTGTACGGTGCCGCGCTCGACACACGAACCGCGCGCGGAACGTACAACGCGGTGCGCGGCGCGCCGGTCCCGTACGTCGAGATCGCGCGCGCGGCGTCGCGCGCGGCAGGCGGCGACGGCGCGGTGGACCACGTCACGCTCGCGGAAGCGCGCGCGCAGCTCGGACCGTTCGCCGATGCGCTCGCGTCCGATCTGCAGGTCGACGCCGGAAAGGCCGCGCGCGAGCTCGGCTGGGAGCCGCATCGTCCGACGCTGCTGGAAGAGCTCGCGAGCACGACGGTCGTGTGATGGACGTCCTGCACACGCGGCGCGTCTACAGCGGAAGCGTCGTCGGCCTGCGCGTCGACACGCTGCGCGGCGAGAACGGCAAGCCGCACGACGTCGAGGTCGTCGAGCACGCGGAAGCGGTCGTCGTGATCGTGCGGCCGCAACCGGACCAGCTGCTGCTCGTGCGGCAGTACCGGCATCCGCTGGGGCGCGACAACTGGGAGGTCGTCGCGGGCGGTCTCGAGGCGGGCGAGTCGCCCGAAGACGCGGCCGTGCGCGAATTGCGTGAAGAGACGGGCTATGTCGCGCACCGTGTCGAGCGGCTGTGGTCGGCGTTCTCCGCGCCGGGCTTTTGCGATGAGCTGCTGCACTTCTGCGTGGTGCACGGCTACGCCATCGGCGAGCGCAGCGGCTACGACGAAGGCGAGGAGACGATGGAGCTCGGCATCTTCTCCATCGACGACCTCTGGCGCAAGATTCGCGCCGACGAGTTGCCCGACTCGAAGACGCAGATCGCGGTGCTATGGGCGCGGAGCGAGCGGAGCTCGTCGTAGCGCTGCAGGCGGCCCTGCTGCGCTCGGCGAGCGAGTTCGGATCGGACGCGGCGTTCGAGGAGGTGCGCCCGCGCGTGCTCGCGACCGCCGCGGCGCTCGATTACGTGCTGATGCTGGCGCGCGGCGCGGCGGGCGCGCGCATTCCGGAGCGCGACGCGGAGCGTGCGATGCGCGAGGGCATGACGCGCGCGGTCGACGATCTGATCGCCGCGGCGACGACGATCGTGCGCAGCGATCTGCCCGGCGGCGCCGCGTTCGCACGCCAGAGCGCGCAGTCGCTGCTGCGCGTGCTGCGCGAGGAGTCCTTGGAGGGCGACGACCGGCGCTTCGCGATCATCGCGCTGGCGAACGCGTGATCGACGGCGAGGCGATCGCCGCCGCGCTCGACGCGGACGAGCACGGCGTGCTCGACGACGAGATGCGCACGACGGTGCTCGACCACGGCCGGCGCACGTCGCGCGTGCTCGTGCTGCTGCACGGGCTCACGGCCAGCCCGCGCACCTGGCGCGACTTCGCGCGTGCCCGCTTCGAGCGCGGCGAGAACGTGCTCGTCCCGCGCCTGCCGCGACACGGTCACGCCGACCGCATGACGCGGGCGCTGGATCAGCTCCGTCCGGAGGAACTGATCGCGCACGCCCGGCGCATCATGCGTGCGGCAGAGTCGCTCGGCGACGAGATCGTGCTCGTGGGCCACTCGCTCGGCGGCGCGCTTGCGCTGCATGTCGCGCACGGCGACGCGCGCGTCGCGCGCGCGATCGCGGTCGCGCCCTTCATCGGCATCAAACGGCTGCCGCACGACTGGCACGTGTTCGCGCGCCGCGTCTTGGAACGCGTGCCGGCGCCCTTCGTCTACTGGGATCCGTTCGACCGCGGCCGCAGCGCGCCGCAGCACGGCTATCCGCGCTACACGATGCGTTCGCTGGCGGCGGGCCTCGCGATCGGCGACGCGCTGCGCGAGGACGCCCGCGTGGGCCCCCCGGGCGCGGCGTCGATCGAGATCGTGCGCAACGCGTCGGAGACGTCGGTGAACAACGGCGCGATCGACGACCTCGTCGAGCGCTGGCGCGCCGTCGGCGGCGCGAACGTGCGCGTCCACTCGCTGGTCGGGCTCGGTCCTTCGCACGACATCGTCGAACCGGAGCGCACGCGCTCGCCGGCGCTCCGCTTCCTCCCCGCGCTGCACGCGCTGCTCGACGCGCCGCCGCCGCCGCACGACACGACGATCGCGCTGTAGCGACGGAGATAGTCATCCTGAGCTTGTCTCGGTCATCCTGAGCTTGTCGAAGGGCGGCCGATCCGAGCTCCCGCGGCCGCCCCCGGCGGGAACAGCGCGTCGATGCGTGCGAGCGCATCGGCGCCGATTTGCAGCGAGGCCGCGGCAGCGTTCTCGTCGACCTGCGCGGCGGACGAGCACCCCGGCAGTGCGATGACGTCGTCGCCGCGCGCGAGGAGCCATGCGAGCGCAATCTGTGCCGGCGTGCCGCCGCACTCCGCACCGATCGCGCGGAGCGCATCGACGAGCGCGAGATTGCGCGCGATGTTCTCGCGGTCGAAGCGCGGCACGCGCCGGCGCAGGTCATCGGCGCGCAGACCCTCCGACGAACGCACCGCGCCGGTCAGCATGCCGCGGCCGAGCGGCGCGTACGCGACGAGTCCGATGCGGAGCTCGCGCGCCGTATGCAGCACGCCGTTCGTCTCGACGTCGCGCGTGAAGAGCGAGTACTCGCTCTGCAGCGCGGCGATCGGGGCGATCGCGGCCGCACGGCGCAGCGCCGCCGCGTCGACCTCGGAGAGGCCGACGTGCGCGACCTTCCCGGCGGCGACCAGTCCCGCGATTGCACCGACCGACTCTTCGATGGGCACGCGCGGATCGGCGCGATGCAGGTAATACACATCGATGCGATCGGTGCCGAGGCGCGCCAGCGATGCGTCGCACGCTGCCCGCAGGTACTCCGGCCGGCCGTCGACCGCGCGGGACGCCGGATCGTCTCGGCGGCGGACGATGCCGCCTTTCGTCGCGACGACGGCACGCTCGCGGCGCCCGCGCAGCGCGCGCCCGACGAGCCGCTCGTTCTCGCCCAGGCCGTACATGTCCGACGTGTCGAGCAGCGTCATGCCGGCGTCGAGCGCGCGATGGATGGCGCGAATCGCGTCGGCTTCCATGACCGGCTCGTAGAACTCCGAGAGGCCCATGCAGCCGAGGCCGACGGCGCCGGCGTGCGGCCCGTGTGCGCCGAGAAGGCGCTCGATCACGTCGCGGGCGGCGCGCTCGCGCCGTCGGCGGCGAACGCGTCGAGCGCCTGCAGGTACGAGCCGATGCCCGCGCCCGTGAACCGGTGCACGCACACATCGCGCACCACGGAGATCTTGCGGAACGGCTCGGGGCGGTTGTCGACGTCGCTGAGGTGCACTTCGGCGGCCGGGATCGCGACGGCGAGCAGCGCGTCGCGGATCGCGTACGAGTAGTGCGTGAACGCCGCGGGATTGATCAGGATCGCGTCGGCCCACCCGCGCCCGCGATGCAGCTCGTCGATGATGGCGCCCTCGTGGTTCGACTGAAAGAACCGCACGTGCATGCCGAGTGCGGTCGCGTGCGCGCGCACGGCGTCCTCGAGCTCCGCCAGCGTGGCGCGACCGTAGATCGCCGGCTCGCGCTCGCCGAGCAAGTTGAGGTTCGGGCCGTTCACGACGAGCACGTTCACGCGCCCGTCACTCCGATCTGCACCAGGGCGGCGCGCACGTCCCTCGGTTCGATGCCGTCGTGCAGGCGCGCCGAACCGATCGCGTCGAGCAACACGAAGCGCGTCCCGCCCGCGTGCCGCTTCTTGTCGCGCGCCGTCGCGTCAACGAGCGCCGCGGCGTCGAGCTCGCGCCAAACCGGCGGCACGGGCAGCGCGGCGAGGTGTGCGTCGGCGTCCGCGGCCGCGTCTGCGGCGAGCGCGCCATGCGCGACGGAGAGCGCGAGCGCCGCGCGCATCCCGACGATCACGGCCTCGCCGTGGCGCAGCGTTCCGTAGCCCGCCACCTTTTCGATGGCGTGGCCGACCGTGTGCCCGAAGTTCAGGACGGCGCGCGTGCCGGTCCGATCTTCCTCGTCTCGCGCGACGATCGCCGCCTTGAGCGCCACGCAGCGCGCGATCGCGTCGAGCGCGCTCGCCGGATCGTCCAGCAGCGAGCCTTCGGCGTCGCGCAGCGCGCGGTACAGCGCGGCGTCGAGCGCGAGCCCGTACTTGAGCATCTCGCCGTAGCCCGAGACGACGTCGCGGCGCGGCAGCGAGCGCAGCGCCTGCGGCACGATCGCGACGTGCGCGGGCTGCGTTACCGTGCCGACGAGATTCTTGCCGCCGGCAAGGTTGATCGCGGTCTTGCCGCCGATCGCTGCATCGACGGCGGAGAGCAGCGTGGTCGGCACGGCGACGAACGGGACGCCGCGCTGATACGTCGCGGCGGCGAACCCTACCGCGTCTCCGATCGTGCCGCCCCCGACGCCCGCGACGATCGAGCGCCGATCGATCCCTTCCGCGACGAAGCGCTCGTACAGCGAGCCGATCGCGTCGAGCGACTTGATCGACTCGTCGGCCGCGATCGCAATCAGCGCCGTCGCGACGCCCGCACCGTCGTACGCGCGCGCGACGCGCTTTCCGAGCGTGATCACGCGCTCGTCGACGACGATCGCGGCGCGCCCGCCGGCGAGCGGCCGCGCACGCGTGCCCAGCTCGTCGACGACGTTCGGGCCGATCGCGACGTCGTACGGCTTGGCGGTCGCGACGTGCACCACGCGCTCGTCGCGGAGCGCCGCGTCGATCGCGCGTGCCGTCTGCTCGGGCGTCAACTCGTCGACCGCGACGCGCACGTCGGCCGCCGCGTAGCGCGGGCGCCGCGCGGCGTGCAGGCGCGCGAGCGCGCCGGGCTCGCGGAGCAGCGGCCGGCTTCCCGGCGCCTGCGCGGTCCGCGCCTCGCACGTCGGGATCGACGCGTCGAGGAAGACCAGGACGCCGTTCGACGCGACGGCGTCGCGCGTGCGCGCGTCTTCGAGCGCGCCGCCGCCCAGCGCGACGACGGCGCCCCCACCGATCGCCGCGATCGCCGCGCGCTCCGCGGCGCGGAATGCCGGCTCGCCGTCCTCGTCGACGATCCGCGCGATCGCGCGGCCGTCGGCCGCCTCGATCGCAGCGTCGACATCGACGCACTCGAGACCGCGCAGGCGCGCGAGCAGCGGCGCGACGGTCGACTTGCCGGCGCCGGGCGGCCCGCAGACGTAGACGTTAGCGCGCACGCACCGCGCCGTTCCACGCGCGCACGCGTTCGAGGAGCTCGCCGAGCGAATCGCCGCCGAACTTCTCGAGCGCGGCGCCCGCGAGCACCAGCGCGAGCAGCGACTCGCCGATGACGGCGGCCGCGGGAACGGCGCACGTGTCGCTGCGCTCGATGTGCGCGCGCGTCGCTTCGCCGGTGCGCAGATCGACGGAATCCAGCGGCCGCATCAGCGTCGCGATCGGTTTCATCGCGGCGCGCACGACGATCGGCTGTCCCGTCGTCATTCCGCCTTCGATGCCGCCCGCGCGGTTGCTGCGATACCGCGTGCGCGTGCCGTCGCCGGGCTCGTACTCGTCGTGCGCCGCCGAGCCGCGTACGGCCGCGGCGCCGAATCCGAGGCCGACCTCGACGCCCTTGATCGCGTTGAGCGCCATGAACGCCTGCGCGACGTCGCCCTCGAGACGCCGGTCCCAGTGCGTATACGAGCCGAGCGCGACCGGCACGTCGCGCGCGACGACCTCGAACACGCCGCCGACCGAGTCACCTGCGGCCTTCGCGGCGTCGATCTCGCGCACCATCGCTTCCGCGGCCGCCGCGTCGAGCGCGCGCACCGGCGAGGCGTCGAGCTCGTCGGGCGCGACGTCGCGCCACGGCGTGGCATCGACGGCGCCGCCGATGCGGGTCACGCGGCTCGCGATGGTAACGCCGAACTCCGCGAGCAGCGTGCGCGCGATCGTGCCGAGCGCGACGCGCATCGCGGTCTCGCGCGCGCTCGCACGCTCGAGCACGTCGCGCAGATCGTCGCGGTCGTACTTGATGCCGCCGATGCGGTCCGCATGGCCCGGCCGCGGAACATGCACCTGACGTGACGCCTCGGCCCCGTCGAGCGGTGCGTCGACGCGCATGATCTCGGCCCACCGCACGTGATCCTTGTTCTCGAGGACCAGCGCGATCGGGCTGCCGATCGTGACGCCGCGCCGCACGCCGCCGACGATGCGGACTTCGTCGGTCTCGATGTTCTGACGGTTGCCGCGGCCGTAGCCGAGCTTGCGCCGCTGCGCTTGCGCGAGCAGCATCTCCGCGTTCAGTGCGAGCCCGCTCGGCAGGCCCTCGATGATGCCGACGAGCATCGCGCCGTGCGACTCGCCCGCCGTCAGAAACCGCAAGCGACTCACGGCCGTCTCACCCCAACCGTGTCATCCCGCGCGACAACGTCGTCATCCTGAGCGACCGCAACCTCGTCATCCTGAGCGACCACGACCTCGTCATCCTGAGCGACCACAACCTCGTCATCCTGAGCGACCACAACCTCGTCATCCTGAGCTTGTCGAAGGGGCGGCATCACGCCGAACCACATCTCGAACGTCGCGGCGGCTTGTGCGAGGAACATCGCCGTGCCGGTGACCGTGCGCAGACCGCGGGAGCGCGCGCCGGCGATGAACGGGGTCTCCTCCGGAACGTAGACGAGATCGAACGCAACCGCGTCGCGGGGCGCATTCGGCGGCAGCAGCGAGCCCTGCGCCTGTCCCTGCATCCCGACCGGCGTCGCGTTCACGTAGACGTCCGCGAGCGGCACGTCGTCGAGCGCGCAGGCATCGCCGCCGAACGCGCTCGCGACGGCACGCGCGCGTGCGGCGTCGCGCGCGGCGACCACGATGCGGGCCGCGCCGTTGCGCCGCGCGGCCTCCGCGACGGCGCGTGCCGCACCGCCGGCACCGAGGACCGCAACGCGCGCGCCGCGCAGGCGCACGTCGTGCTGCGCGAGCGCCGATTCGACGCCCGCGACGTCCGTGTTTCCGGCCTCGAGCTCGTGGCCGCGGCGCGTGAGCACGTTCGCTGCGCCGCATGCGCGCGCTGCCGGGTCGACGCGGTCGGCCAGCGCCAGCGCGCGCTGCTTGTGCGGAATCGTGACGTTGCACCCCACGAAGTCCGGCGCGCCGCGCCACGCGGCGAGCGTCGCGGCGAGATGGTCCGGGTGCACGTCGACGGCGTCGTACTGCAGCGTGATCCCCGTTGCGCGCGCGAACGCGGCGAAGAGCTCGGGCGAACGGCTGTGCGCGATCGGATGGCCGATCACCGCGGCGCGGCGCGGCGCGGTCACGCGACGCGTTCCAGCACGCCGGCGAATCCCGGGAACGACACGGCGACGCAGGCGGGGTCGTCGAGGCGGACGTCGACGCCGGCGGCTCGTCCGGCGACCGCGAACGCCATCGCGATGCGGTGATCGCCGCGCGTCGTCACGTCGCCGTCGTGGAACCGCGTCGGCCCGTGCACCGCGAAGCCGTCGTCGAACGTGTCGACGCGCATGCCGACCGCGCGTGCCGCGCGCGCGAACGCCTCGATGCGGTCGGACTCTTTGACGCGCAGCTCGCCCGCGCCGCGCACGGTCGTCGTGCCGTGCGCGAACCCCGCGAGCACGCCGATGAGCGGCAGCTCGTCGATCACGCCGGGCACCTCGTCCGGCTCGATCGCGATCGCGCGCAGCCGTGCGCCGCGCACGGACACGCGCCCGCACGGCTCGCTCGCGCGCGCGTCCTCGCACGCGACGTCGACGTCGGCGCCGAAGCGGCGCAGCACACCGAGGAAATCGGTTCGCGTCGGATTCAAGCCGACGCGGTCGACGGTGACGCAGGCGCCGGGGATCGCGGCCGCGGCGCCGAGCAGGAACGCCGCGCTCGAGATGTCGCCCGGCACGTCGACGTCGACGGCGCGCGGCGTCTGCGGACCCGGCACGAGCAGGGCGTCGCCCTCGCGCTCGCAGGCGATGTCGAACGCGCCGAAGAGCCGTTCGGTGTGATCGCGCGTCCGCAACATGCCGTGCACGCGCGTGCTGCCGTGCGCGCCGAGCGCCGCGAACAGCACCGCCGACTTCACCTGCGCGCTCGGCACGGCGATCTCGACCGCGGTGCCGCGCGCAGCCCCGTTGCCGCGCACGCGGATCGGCGCCGTCCCGCCCGGCGCGAGCTCGAAGCGCGCCCCGAACGACTCGAGCGGCGTGGAGATGCGGCGCATCGGCCGCGCGCGCAGCGACGCGTCGCCGTCGAGCGTCGCCTCGAGCGCGCGCGTGGCGAGCACGCCCGACAGCAGCCGGATCGTCGTACCGCTGTTCCCGCAGTCGATCGCACCGGACGGCGCGCGCAGCGCGCCGCCCGAGCCGGTCACGACGACCGTGTCGCCGAGCGCGAGCGCATCATCCTGAGCCGCTCTGTGATCCTGAGCCGCTCTGTGATCCTGAGCCCCTTTGTCATCCTGAGCCTCTCGAAGGAGAACTCCCAGCGCTTCCAGCGCACGCTGCGTCGAGCGCACGTCGAGGCCGGCGGGCACGTTGCGAATCGTCGACGTGCCGTGCGCGAGCGCCGCCACGATCAGCGCGCGATGCGCGATCGACTTGTCGCCGGGGACGGTGATGAGCCCCTCGCCCTGTCGGCGAGAGGCTTGCGGTGCGGTCATCGTGACCTGCTGCTGCTCTCTACGCGACGCCGAGCGCGACCGGCACGAAGTTCGTGCGGTACGAGCGGCGGTACCAAAACGCGCGAGGCGGCATGTGCGCTGAGTACAGCACACGGCTCGCAGGCTTGTCAACGCCGCCGCGTGCAAGAGAACGCCATGAGCACCGACGCCCCCGGCCGCCAGGCCATCTCCGTTCCCGACGAGCTGTTTGCGCGCACGGTGGCCGTGCGCCGCGACCTGCATGCGAACCCGGAACTCGGATTCGCCGAGCACCGTACCGCGGGGGTCGTGGCCGAGCGGCTGCGCGCGCTCGGGCTGGAGACGACGACGGGCGTCGGCGGCACCGGCGTCGTCGGCGTGCTCGCGGGCGACCGCCCCGGCCCCACCATCATGCTGCGCGCCGACATGGACGCGCTGCCGATGCCCGAGGAGAACGACGTCGCGTACGTCTCGCGGAATCCCGGCGTCACGCATGCGTGCGGCCACGACGCGCACGTCGCGATGCTGCTCGGCGCCGTACAGCTGCTGCGCGCGAGCACGTCGGAGATCGCGGGGCGCGTCGCGTTCGTGTTCCAGCCGGCCGAGGAAGGTGGAGGCGGCGCGAAGGCGATGCTCGGCGACGGCCTGATCGAGCGGTTCGGCATCGAGCGCGCCTACGGGCTGCACGTCGTCACGGTGCTGCCGACCGGGGTTTTCGGCTTGCGGCCGGGGCCGCTCATGGCATCGGTCGATTCGTTCGATCTGGTCGTCGAAGGGCACGGCGGGCACGGCGCGATGCCGCACCGTTCCGTCGATCCCGTCGTCGTCGCCGCGGACGTCGTCGGAGCGCTGCAGCGCATCGTGAGCCGCGAGATCGATCCCGTCGAGCCGGCGGTGGTGACCGTCGGCGCGATCAACGGCGGCACGACGTACAACGTGATCCCGCCGCGCGTCGCGCTCAAGGGCACGGTACGCACGATGACCGCCGCGACGCGCGAGACGATGGAAAGCCGCGTGCGGCGCATCGCGGAGAGCGTCTGCGCGTCCGCCGGCGCGACGTGCACGCTGCAGTGGCGTCCGTCGTATCCCGTCACGTCGAATGACGCCGGCGAAGCGTCGTTCGTCACCGGGACGCTCGCCGCCGAGTTCGGGGCAGCGCGCGTGCTCGACATCCCGCCGGTCATGGGCAGCGAAGACTTTTCGTACTTCGCGCAAGCCGTGCCCGCATGCTTCTACTTCCTCGGCGCGGGCGACGATGCGCGCGCGTTTCCGAACCACCATCCGGCGTTCGACATCGACGAGAAGGCGATGATCGCCGGCATCGCGGCGCACGCCGCGATCGCGCTCGCCGCGACGCGCGCGTAAACGAAGAGGACGCCCCGCGCGGGACGTCCTCTTTTCCGATTGCTCCGGCGGCTACGCCGCGGTCGTGTTCGTCTCGGCGGCGTCCTTCGCGAGCGAGGTGAGCCGCGCGAACGTGGCCGCGTCGTGCACCGCGAGATCGGCCAGCGCCTTGCGGTTGACGGCGACGCCGGCCTTCTTCAGGCCGGACATCAGCTTCGAGTACGTGATCCCCTCGCGCCGTGCGGCCGCGTTGATGCGCGCGATCCACAGCGAGCGAAAGTCGCGCTTGCGCACGCGGCGGTCGCGAAATGCGTACGCCAGCGAGTGCAGCAGCGCTTCGTTCGCGACGCGATAGTTGCGGCGGCGCGCCGCACGGAAGCCCTTGACGAGCTTCATGACCTTGCGGCGGTGCTTGATCTTGTTGAGACCGCGCTTGATGCGAGCCATGCGTCAATCTCCTCTTACAGCAGGTACGGGATCTGCGGCGCGAAGCGCTTGAGATCGCCCTTGAACGTCGGTTGGTCGCGGCGGAAGTTCCGCTTGCGCTTGCGCGACTTCTTGCTGAGGATGTGGCCGCAGCCGTCGAACTGGTGGCGGTGCGTCACCTTGCCGTTGGCGCTCACCTTCACGCGTTTCGCGGTCCCGCGGTGCGTCTTGATCTTAGGCACTGGCTCTCCCGATGGTCGTTGCCGCAGCCGGGTCGCTCTGCTCTTCCGGCGCGGTCTCGTGATCATCGTGATGATCGACGGTCTCGACGTCGTGGTGCGCCGTGTCCGTCTTCAAGTGGACGAACCTCGGAGGACCGAGCGGTGTGGCTCGCGGAGCGAGGATGAGGAACATGTTCTTGCCTTCGAGCTTCGCATCGCGTTCCACCACGGCGGTGTTCTCCAGGTCTTTCGCGATGCGATCCAGCAGCCGTTTGCCGAACGCGGTGTACGTGATCTCGCGTCCGCGGAACATGATCGTGACCTTGACTTTTCCGCCGTCGAGCAGAAGACGTTCGGCCATCTTCGCTTTGACTTCGTAGTCGTGGACGTCGATCTTGGGGCGGAGCTTGACCTCGCGCAACTCCCAGTTGCGCTGCTTCTTGCGCGCCTCTTTGTCTTTCTTCGACTGCTCGTACTTGAGTCGACCGTAATCGCCGATGCGGCAGACCGGAGGGATCGCCGTCGGGGAGACCTCGATGAGGTCCAACCCTTTCGTGCGCGCCATGTTGAGGGCTTCATCCGTCGCGATGACGCCCAACTGCTGGCCGGCATCATCGATGACGCGGACTTGGCGAATTCGGATCTGGTCGTTGACGCGAAGCGGTCGTGCTATGGCTGGCTCTCCGGAAAGGACGTAAAAAAGCGAAGACGCCGAAGCGGTCCCCGCTCTCGAGTTGCGACCGGATCGCCCGCGGGCATCCGGTGAGGGCCTTCCGGCCCTGCTTCGGCTCGCGTACCGTACCACGCCGCCGGGGCGCGCGTCAATAAAAGTCTCACTGCGAGCAACCGGTGCCCTCCGCTGGCCTGTCGGCTACTCGGGTTGGGACTCGGAGCGGGCCACCATTCGCCGAGCGCGATTCGGGCGCGGCGGGAACGTCGGCTGCGACGGTGCCGTCGCGAGCGCTTCGTCCATCAGACGCAACGCGACGTCGAGCTGCGGATCGACGCCGCGTTTCGAGTCTTGCGGCGCGACATCGACCTCGTGCGTCGGATCGGTGCCGTAGTTCTCGACGCCCCACCCGGCATCGGTGAACCAGAACGAGAACTCCGGCTGCGTCGTCTCGGTGCCGTCGACGAGACGATGCCGCGGGTTGATGCCGATCACGCCGCCCCACGTGCGCATGCCGACGAGCGGCCCGAGCCCGTACAGCTTGAAACAGTGGCTGAAGATGTCGCCGTCGCTGCCCGCGAACTGGTTGGTGAGCGCGACCATCGGCCCCGCGACCGACTCCTCCGGATACGGGAACGGCGGAGCCCAGCGCGACACGTCGTAGCCGACGCGCTTGCGCGCGAGCTTTTCGAGCAGCAAGCCCGACACGTGTCCGCCGCGGTTGAAGCGCACGTCGACGATCAAGCCGTCGCGGTCGAACTCGCTCAGGTAGCCGCGGTGGAACTCCGCGAAGCCCCACGGTCCCATGTCCGGCACGTGCACGTAGCCGACGCGCCCGTGCGTGCGCTCCGCCACGCGCGCGCGATTCGCTTCGACCCACGCGCGATAGCGCAGCATCCGCTCGTCGCGCAGCGTGCGCACGAGCGCGCGCCGCGTCGTGCCGTCGCTCGGGCGCAGCACCGTCAGCACGACGTCGCGGCCGGCCTGGTTCACGAGCGCCGCGCCAGGCCCGTATTGCGCGCCGAGCGCGCGCCCGCCGACGGCGACGATCACGTCGCCTTCGCGCACGTCCACGCCCGGCTCCGCGAGCGGTGAGTCGGCGTCGCGGTTCCACGAATCGCCGCGCAGGATGCGCTCGACTCGGTACCCGCGCCGCGCGCCGTCCCATGCGAGGTCCGCGCCGAGAAATCCGCGCTTGTACTGAGGCGGCTGCGGACGGTCGCCGCCGCTCTCGTACGCGTGCGAGGTGCCCAGCTCGCCCTGCATCTCCCAAATCACATCGGAGAGCTCGTTGCGCGTGCGGACTTTCGGCAGCAGCGCGTCGTAGCGGCGCAGCACCGCTTCCCAGTCGACGCCGGACATCGCCGTGTCCCAGAAGTTCTCGCGCTGCAAACGCCACGCTTCGCGCAGCATCTGGCGCCACTCGTCGCGCGGCTCGATCAGCACGGAGACGCGCGCGAGGTCGATCCAGCCACTGCGCCGGCCGGCGTCCGATTGCGGACGGTCGTCGTCGTCGCCGTTCTCCGGCAGATCGCGGCTCGCGTCGATCGCGCGCAGCTTGCCGCGGGAGCTGTAGACCACGGTCCGCGCGTCGGCTCCGGCAATGAAGTCTTCGATCTCGGCGGCGAGCACGCCGAGCCGCTGCTCCTCGAAGTCGTACGCCTGAAGTTCGCCGTCCGACGGCTCGCGGTCGCGCTCGTTCGGCCGGATGCCGCGCACCGGAAAGCGCGAAAACACGGCGCGGCCTTTGATCGCAGCGATGCGGTCGTAGGCGCCTTCGTCGACGGGAAACGCCAGCATTCGCCGTGCGAGACCGTCCATGTCGATCTCGACGTCCGGCGGAGGGCGCTGCTCGCCCTCGTCGTCGTCATCGTCGTCATCGCGGCGCTTGTGCACCGGCCCGGGCTTCGCGACGAACGGGTTCGCGGTCGAGGCGCGCAGCGTGAGCAGATACGGCCGCGTCGCTTCCGGAAAGCTGAGCTCGAACTGCAGCGCGTCGTACACCGGGTGGAAATCGCGCGTCGAGATGAAGTAGAGGTACTTGCCTTCGGGATCCCACGCGGGCGAGCGGTCCTCGCGCAGTGCGGTCGTCGCGTCGACGACGCGCCCGCTGGCGCATTCGGCGACGCGGATGATCGTCGTGTGCACCTTCGGCGACCAGACGTAGGCGAGCCAACGCCCGTCGGGCGAGAACGCGAGGTCGTCGATGCGCTCCCCGACGCTGCGGTCGAGGCGACGCGGCGCGCGGCCGACGTCGACCAGCCACAGCTCGTGACGGTTGTTCGCGTACGCGAGACGATCGCCGGCGGGTGACGCGACCAGCTGATGGATGACGCCGGTGTCCGCTTCCGTGACGAACCGCGGCGCCGAGGCATGATCCGCGGACTCGATCGCGACGCGCTCGAAGCCGCCGGCGTCGTCGACGTACGCGACGCGCTTGTCGTCGTGCATCCAGGTCAGCAGACGCCGGCGCGCGTACGGCGCGCGCGCTCCGTCGGTACCCGCGGCCGAGGGATACTCGAGCACGGCCTCTTCCCATAGCGGCATCGTGTACGCGCGGCCGCGGCTCACGATCCCGAGCGCCGTGCCGTCGTGCGAGACCGACCACGACTCGAGCGCTTCTCCCGCGTCCGTGAACCGGCGCAGCGTTTCCCACGCGTTCGACGGCATGCGCACCTCGACGCGCCGTACGTCACCGGAACGTGGGTCGAGCAGCACGAGCTCACCGCCACACGCGTACACGACGCGCGTGCCGTCGGTCGCGGGGAAACGCGCGTAGTGCTCGCGCTCGTCCGTGTGCCGCACCAGACCGTCGCCGGCCGCGGTCACCGAGTACAAATTGCCGATGCCCTCGTGGTCCGAGAGAAAGAGAACGCGGGCGCCGAGCCACATCGGCCACACGAGGTTGCCGTCGATCTCGCGCGCGATGTGCACGAACTCGCCCGTGGCGCGCGCGTCGGCCCAGAGGTGTCCCGCCGTGCCGCCGCGGTAGCGCTTCCAGCGTGCGGGATCGATCGCGTTGCGGCCGATCAGCAGCGCGCCGCGCTCGCCCTCGTCGAGCGTCAGCGCGTGTCCGATGCCGAGCTCGACCGGCTCACCGCCGCTCGCGTCGATGCGATACGCGAGCGTCTCCTTGATGAACGGCGAGCCTGCATCGCACGTGAAGAGGATCGAACGTCCGTCGCTCGACCAGCCGCAGCAGTGGAGCGTTTCGCTGCCGAGGAACGTCAGGCGCGTCGCGATCCCGCCCTCGGACGGCATCACGTACAGCTCGGGGTTGCCTTCCTCGCGGCCCACGAACGCGAGCCGCGCGCCGTCCGGCGAGAGCCGCGGCAGCGTGCACTCGCCGTCCGTCGTCGTCAGCCGCCGCGCGATGCCGCCGCTCGCGTCGACGGCCCAAAGATCGTCTTCGCACGCGAAGACGATCGTTTCGCCGGCGATCGTCGGCATTCGCACGTACCCGATGGCGCTCACCCGCGACGGGTACGCGGACGAGGTGAGGGAGTCCCGGGTAGCGGGCGTGAACGCCGAGCGCCGATGGACGACGCGCTGCTGACGGCGTTTCGGGCCGGCGAGCCGCGCGCGCTCGCGCGCGCGATCTCGCGGTGCGAATCGGGTCGCGGCGCCGGCCTGATCGGCGCGCTCCATGCGCTCGCCGGTCGAGCGCTCACGGTCGGCCTCACCGGACCGCCGGGCGTGGGGAAGTCGACGCTCGGCGGCGCGCTCGTCGCGCACGTGCGTGCGCTCGGAAAAACGGTCGGAGTGATCAGCGTCGACCCCAGCTCGCCGTTCTCGCACGGCGCGCTGCTCGGCGACCGCATCCGGCTCTCCGAGCACTTCACCGATCCCGACGTGTTCATCCGGTCGATGGCGTCGCGCGGCCATCTCGGCGGGCTCGCCGGCGCGACCGCCGACGCGGTCTCGCTCATGGACGCGTTCGGCAAGGACGTCGTGCTGATCGAAACGGTCGGCGTCGGGCAGTCGGAGATCGAGATCGCTGAAGTCGCCGACACCACGCTCGTCGCGCTGCAGCCCGGCAGCGGCGACTCGGTGCAAGTGCTGAAAGCCGGCGTGCTCGAGATCGCCGACGTGTTCGTCGTGAACAAGAGCGATCACCCGATGGCGCTGCAGCTGCAGCGCGAGATCCGCGCGATGATGGAGATGCTGAACTACGACGGTTGGGTGCCGAAGCTCGTCAGCACGCAAGCGATCGAAGGAAAGGGCATCGGCGCGCTGTGGGACGCGATCGTCGCGCACGACGCGTGGCTGCGCAAGACCGGCGCGCTGCGAGCGAAGCGGCGCAGCGCGTTCGCGCACCGGGTGCGTCAGTTGGCGCTCGGAACGCTCGAGGCGCGCGTCGAGCAGCGCATCGACGAGCTCGGCGACGACCTCGATCCGTACGCCGCCGCGACAGAGGTCCTCGAAGAGTTCGGAGTGCGCGACGGCGTCCACGCGCACGGCAACGTGCGCGCGCACGGCGAAGTGCGCGCCCACGTGCGCGGATTATAGCAGCTTGCGGAGATCGTCGACCGTCAGGCCGGCGTCGCTCAGTATTCCGCGCAACGTGCCAGGCTTCAGGGCTTCTCCGGCGTGTATGGGGACCGGCGTTGAGGCCGAATGGAACACGAGGTGCGCTACCCTCGACGACACCGCGGCGTGCTCGCTGCCGTGTGGTACAGCGGGCGGATGTCCGGGAGCTGCGAGGTGTCGTCCGTCGGTTCCCACTTCGCGTTCGCGGCGAGGTGCCCAAGCGCGAGAATCGCGGCGCGCACGGTGTCCTGCGACGCTCCCGAGATTTCGTAGTCGGTCAGGTAGCGCCACGTGGTGCCGCACCGGATGTTGATGCGCGAGTACGCCGCGTGCGTGAGGAACGGCCGTCCCGCGGCGAAGTTCGTCGTGCAGAGGCCGCCATCGACGACGACGCGGTCGACCTCGGCGAAGTCGATCTTCGCAGCGTTCCGGCCGGGGGACGGCCCGGCGAACCCGACGTTCTCGACGGTCCCGTCCGCGGCGAACCAGAATCCATTGCGGACGGGACGAAGAGAGTCCGCCGCCGGCGGCACGGATGACGATCGCGGTCGGGTGAGGCGAGGACACGCCCGGCGCGACGAGTGAAGGTCGGCCGGCCACGCGTCGCCGGCGAGGGCGGGCGCGCCGAGGGCCCACGCGGCGAGGGTCGCGGTGAGCACGACGCGGACGACGGCAGCCATCGACGTGAGTATACCGGCGGCGGGCCGTTCGGGAAAGTCGGACGTGAGCGTCGAACCGCAGCGGTCGACCTCGGAGGGACGCAGCGCACGTGGCCAAGATGATCGATCGCGCGTCGGGACTCGGCCCCGACGCGAACCCGGAGTACAAGGAGCTCGGCGAGCGCTGGGAGGCCAAGGCGGAGCGGACGCGGCCCCGCAGCGGCAAGGGGTCCGGCGCCGTCGATCGCACCATTTCCGACGTCCCGCTCAAGCCTCTCTACGGCCCGGCTGACGTGGCGCACCTCGACCTCGCGCGCGACCTCGGCGTCCCCGGCGAGTACCCGTACACGCGCGGCATCCATCCGACGATGTACCGGTCGCGGCTGTGGACGATGCGCCAGTTCGCGGGCTTCGGCAACGCGAAGCAGACCAACGAGCGCTACCACTTCCTGCTCTCGCAGGGGCAGATGGGGCTTTCCGTCGCGTTCGACATGCCGACGCTCATGGGCTACGATTCCGACAGCCCGCAGTCGCTCGGCGAGGTCGGCAAGTGCGGCGTCGCGATCGACAGCGTGCGCGACATGGAGACGCTCTTCGACGGCATCGATCTGGGCGCGATCACGACGTCGATGACGATCAACGGGCCGGCCGCGATCGCGCTCGCGCAGTACATCGTCACCGCGGAGAACAAGGGCATCCCGCGCGCGAAGCTCGGCGGCACGCTGCAGGCCGACATCCTCAAGGAGTACATCGCGCAGAAGGAGTGGATCTTTCCGCCGCGGCCGCACGTGCGCGTCATCGTCGACATGATGGAGTTCTGCACGCGCGAGATGCCGCGGTGGAACACGATCTCGGTATCCGGATATCACATCCGCGAGGCGGGATCGACAGCGGCGCAAGAGCTGGCGTTCACGCTCGCCGACGGCTTCGCCTATGTCGAGGCCGCGATGGCACGCGGCATGGACATTGACGAGTTCGCGCCGCGGCTGTCGTTCTTCTTCAACTCGCACATCGACTTCTTCGAGGAGATCGCGAAGTTCCGCGCGGCGCGGCGCATCTATGCGCGGCACATGCGCGAGCGCTACCGCGCAAAGGACCCGCGCTCGTGGCAACTGCGGTTCCACACGCAGACGGCCGGGTGCAGCGCGACGGCGCAGCAGCCCGAGAACAACATCGTGCGCGTCGCCTTCGAGGCGATGGCCGCCGCGCTGGGCGGCACGCAGTCCCTGCACACGAACTCGATGGACGAAGTCCTCGCGCTGCCGACGGAAAAGTCCGTCGAGATCGCGTTGCGCACGCAGCAGGTGCTCGCGTACGAGACGAACGTGACGAACGTCGTCGACCCGCTCGGCGGCTCGTACTTCGTCGAGGCGCTCACCGACGAGATGGAACGGCAGGCGGAGCAGTACTTCGCGCAGATCGCGGAGTTCGGCGGGATGGTCGCGGCCGTCGAAGCGGGGTTCCCGCAGCGCGAGATCGCCGACGCGTCGTACCGCTACCAGCGCTCGATCGAGTCGGGCGAGCGCGTGATCGTCGGCGTCAATGCGTTCGAGAAGCCCGACGAAGAACAGCCGCCCGATCTGCTCAAGATCGGCGTGGAGATCGAACAAGGGCAGGCGCGCGCGGTGCAGGACGTGCGGGCGAATCGCGACGGCGCCGCCGTCGAAACAGTCGCTCGCGGCGCTGAAACGCGCATGCGCCGGCGAGGCGAACGTCATGCCGTACCTGATCGATTGCGTCCGGGCGGTCGCCACCGAAGGCGAGATCGTCGACGCGATGGTGAGCGTGTACGGCCGCTACACGGAGCAGACGCAGTTCTAAGATGACGACCGCAAAAGCGCCGTCGCGGCCGCTGCGCGTGATCGTTGCGAAGGCGGGGCTCGACGGGCACGACCGCGGCGCGAAGGTGATCGCGCGCGCGCTCCGCGACGCCGGGATGGAGGTGATCTACACGGGACTCTTCCAGACGCCCGAGCAGATCGTGCAGACCGCGATCCAAGAAGATGCGGACGGGATCGGTCTCTCGATCCTGTCCGGCGCGCACATGACGCTGTTCCCGCTCGTCGTGGAGCAGTTGAAGGAGCAGGGCGCCGAAGACATCGTGTTCTTCGGCGGCGGGACGATTCCGGCGGACGACGCGCGCGGAGCTGAAGCGCCTCGGCGTTCGCGAGATTTTCACGCCCGGTGCGCCGCTCTCCGACATCATCGGATTCGTCGAGCGCGAGTGCGGCAAGCGTAGGGAACTGGTTGGCTAGAATTCGAACGCGGGTGGCGCCGTCGCCGACCGGCGACCCGCACGTCGGCACCGCGTACGTCGCGCTGGCGAACCTCGCGTTCGCGAAGAAGCACGGCGGCGATTTCATCCTCCGGATTGAGGATACCGATCAGGCGCGCTCGACGGCGGAGTCGGAGCACGCGATCTTGGCCGCGCTGCGGTGGATCGGCGTCACATGGGACGAAGGTCCGGACGTCGGCGGACCGCACGGCCCGTATCGTCAGAGCGAACGCTCCGCGATCTACGCGCGCTACGCCGAGCGAGCTCCTCGCGAACGAAAGCGCGTTCCGCTGCTTCTGCACGCCCGAGCGGCTCGAGGAGATGCGCTCCGTGCAGCGCGCCGCGGGGATCCCGCAAAAGTACGACGGGCGCTGCCTCGCGGTACTCGGCGGACGAATCGGCGCGGCGCGCCGCCGTCGGGCGAGCCGTTCGTCGTGCGGATGAAGGTGCCGGAGTCCGGCGTCTGCGTCGTCGACGACCTTGCGCGCGGTCCCGTGCCGTTCGAGTACGCCACGGTCGACATGCAGGTGCTGCTCAAGTCCGACGGGCTGCCGACGTACCACCTCGCGAACGTCGTCGACGATCACCTGATGGAGATCACCCACGTGATCCGCGGTGAAGAGTGGATGTCCTCGGCGCCGAAGCACTTGCTGCTGTACTCCTATCTCGGGTGGGACCCGCCGGTGCTGATGCACATGCCGCTGCTGCGCAACCCCGACAAGTCGAAGCTCAGCAAGCGGAAGAATCCGACGGGGATCTTGTTCTACGAGCGCATGGGCTATCTGCCGGAAGCGCTGCTGAACTTTCTCGGGATTTTGCTGGCGCACGCGCCGGAAGGCCAGGAAATCTTCGGGCTCCACGAGCTGATCGAGCGCATCGACCTCGAGAAGATCTCGCTCGGCGGCCCGGTGTTCGACGTGATGAAGTTGGACTGGCTCAACAAGCAATATCTGCACACGCTCGACGCGCGGCAGCTGCTGCAGCGCGCCGCGGCATGGGGCTTCGACGATGCGCGCGTCCTGCGCATCGCGGAGCTGGCCCGCACGCGCGTCGAGCGGCTGAGCGATCTGGCGCCGGCGACCGCGTACCTCTTCGCAGGACGCATCCCGATCGCGAAGGACGACTTCGCGGTGACGAAGTTCGCGCCGGACGAGCTGCGCATGGCGCTGGCGCTTGCGATGTGGCGCCTGGACGCCGAGGCTTCGTTCGACATGTCGGCGATCGAACGCGTGCTCAAGTCCGTCGGCGAGACGCTCGGCAAGAAGTTTCGCGACCTCACGCGCGTGTACTACGTCGCGATCAGCGGCAGCCCGACGGCGCTGCCGCTGTTCGATTCGATGGAGCTGCTCGGGCGCGACATGGTGCGCGAACGACTCCGGGTCGCGCTCGCCGCGCTCGGCGGCGTGAGCGCGAAGGAGCAGAAGAGCTGGCTCACCGCCGCGCCGCCGCGACCGGACGCGTTACGGCCCTCGGAGAGCCTCGCGTCGTGAGCGCGCGCGCGATCGTGCTCGCCGCCGGCAAGGGCACGCGCATGAAGTCGGCGCGGCCGAAGGTGCTCCACGAGCTCTGCGGGCGTCCGATGGTCTGGTGGGTGCTCGAGGCGCTGCGCGGCGCGGACGTCGACGAGATCGTCGTGGTGACGAACGACGAGCTCGAGCCGCAAGTGGCGCCACTCGGTGTGCGCAGCGTCGTGCAGCGCGAACAGCTCGGCACCGGGCATGCCGTGCGCATCGCGCTCGACGAGCTCGAGCACGACGACGGGACGATGGTCGTCGCGTACGGCGACATGCCGCTCGTCGACGCAGCGATCTTCCGCCGCGTTCGGGACGCGCTCGGGACCGATGCCGGCAACGCGCTCGCGCTGGTGACCGCGCGCATGCCTCTGCCGTCGACCTTCGGCCGCGTCGTCCGCAACTCGGTGACGGCAACGCTGCGCATGGACGAGCCGGCCGTGCTCGAGGTGGTCGAGGCGAAGGACTGCACGCCGGAGCAGCTCGCGATCGACGAGATGAACGCGGGCATCTACGCATTCGACGAAACGGCGCTGCGCCGCGTGATCCCGCAGCTCGGCCGGAACAACGCGCAGAACGAGTACTATCTGACCGACGCCGTTCGGCTCCTGATCGCATCGGGCGCCGGCGTTCGTCGCCGTGCCCGTCGAGGACTATCGCTCCGTGCTCGGCGTGAACGACCGCGTCGAGCTCGCGGAAGCGCACGCGGTCCTGAACCGCCGCCTGTGCGAACAGCACATGCGCGCGGGCGTGACGATCTGCGATCCCGCGACGACGTTTCTGACGCCCGGCGTGCAGATCGGCCGCGACGTGACGATCTATCCCGGAACGTCGATCGCCGGCCCGACCCGGATCGGTGAAAACACGGCAATCGGCCCGCGGACCCGCATCGCGGATTCCGTCATCGGTGCCGGCTGCGACGTCCGCGAGAGCGTCGTGCTGTCGACGCGCGTCGGCGACGACGTCCGCATCGGTCCGTTCGCCCATCTGCGCGACGGGAACGTGATCGGTGACCGCGTGCGCATCGGCAACTTCGTCGAGTTCAAGAACGCCGAGATCGGCGACGACGTCAAGGCGAACCACCTCGCCTACATCGGCGACGCCAGCGTCGGCGACCGCACGAACTACGGCGCCGGTGCGATCACGTGCAACTACGACGGCGTGAAGAAGAACCGCACCGAGATCGGCCGCGACGTGTTCGTCGGCACGAACAGCTCGCTGGTCGCGCCGGTCACCGTCGGCGACGGTGCGATGACGGGCGCGGGCTCGGTCGTGATCCGCGACGTGCCTCCCGGAGACAGCCACGTCGGCAACCCGGCGCGCTCGATCGCGAAGAAGACCGCCGGCACGTAGCGTGCGAACATATGCCGAAGCCGTTCCTCCACGGGTCGTCGGGATCGCTAGGGAAGGCAATAGGAATCGCGAGGCCGGGAGGACCGCTCGCGCCGCGGGGCGTCTCATCGACTGAATGGACGAGCATCCCCGCGACTTCGTCGGCTACGGCGCTCGGCCGCCGGATCCGAAGTGGCCGAACGGCGCGCGGCTCGCCGTGCAGATCGTGATGAACTACGAGGAGGGTTCGGAGTACGCGATCGGTGACGGCGATCCGACCTCGGAGATGTACTTGACCGAGGTGCCCGGCGCGACGCTCGGGCCCGGCAAGCGCGATCTCATCGTCGAGTCCGTGTACGAGTACGGCAGCCGCGCGGGGTTCTGGCGGCTGATGCGCATGTTCCGCGAGCGCAGCATTCCGATCACCGTGTTCGGTGCGGCGCTCGCGCTCGAGCGGAATCCGGACGCGGCGGCGGCGATCCGCGACGCCGGCTACGAGGTGTGCTCGCACGGCTGGCGCTGGATCGGTTTCCAGGACATGGCCGAAGACGAAGAGCGCGCGCAGATGCGGCGCGCCGTCGCGTCGATCGAGCGCACCACCGGCACGCGCCCGTACGGCTGGTACTGCCGGTATGCGCCGTCGATCAACACGCGGCGCCTCGTCGTGGAGGAGGGCGGCTTTCTCTACGATTCCGATGCGTACAACGACGATCTGCCGTACTGGACACGCGTCGGGGGCAAGCCGCATCTCGTGATCCCGTACACGCTCGACAACAACGACATGAAGTTCTCGGTCGCGCCGGGATTCACGTCGGGCGAGGGATTCTTCGCATACCTGAAGGATGCGTTCGACGTGCTGTACCGCGAGGGCAAGACGTCGCCGAAGATGATGTCCGTCGGGCTGCACACGCGGCTCGCCGGGCGTCCGGGCCGCGCCGGCGCGCTGGAGCGCTTTCTCGACTACCTCGTCTCCCACGAAGACGTCTGGGTGTGCCGTCGCATCGACATCGCACGGCACTGGATCGCCGTGCATCCCGCGGAGGGCTGATCACGGACCCGTTGACGCTGCCGAAGGCGGAGCTGCACCTGCACGTCGAGGGGACGCTCGAGCCGGAGCTCGCGTTCGCGCTCGCCGACCGCAACGGCGTGACGCTGCCGTACGCGTCGGTCGAGGATCTGCGGCGCGCGTACGACTTCCGCGACCTGCAGTCGTTCCTCGATCTGTACTACGCGACGATGGCGGTGCTGCGCACCGAGCGCGACTTCGAGGAACTCGCATCGGCATATTTCGCGCGCGCACACGGACAGGGTGTCGTGCACGCGGAGATGTTCTTCGATCCGCAGGCGCACACGGCGCGCGGAGTGAGCTTTCAGACGGTGATCGACGGCTTGTGGGCCGCGCTCCGCGACGCCGACCGCCGCTACGGCATCACGGCGAAGCTGATCATGTGCTTTCTGCGCGATCTCAGCGAGGAGTCGGCGTTCGCGACGCTCGAGCAGGCGCTGCGGTTCGGCGAGCGCATCGTCGCGGTCGGCCTCGACTCCGCCGAGGTCGGGTCATCCGCCCTCGAAGTTCGCACGCGTGTTCGAGCGCGCACGCGCCGAGGGCTGGAAGACGGTCGCGCACGCGGGCGAAGAAGGGCCGCCGGCGTACGTGTGGGAGGCGTTGGACGTGCTGAAGGTTTCCCGCATCGACCACGGCGTGCGCAGCCTGGAGGATCCGAAGCTGGTCGAGCGCCTGCGCCGCGAGCGCATTCCGCTCACCGTGTGCCCGCTCTCGAACGTGAAGCTGCGCGTCGTGCGCGAGCTGGCGCAACATCCGCTGCGGCGCATGCTGGACGCCGGCCTCGTCGCGACCGTGAACTCCGACGATCCCGCGTACTTCGCCGGCTACGCCGGCGACAATCTCGCGGCCGTCGCGAGCGCTCTCGCGCTTTCCCGCGACATGCTCACGACGCTCGCGCGCAACAGCTTCGAGGCATCGTTCGTCGAACCGTCGGAGCGCGCGGCGCTGCTCGCGCGCATCGCATGACGCTGCACGATCGTCTGGACGAGCTGGCGACGCTCGGCGCGACGGAAAACGGCATCGATCGCGGATTGTTCACACCGGCGGAACGCGCCGCGCGCGAACGGTTCGTCGCTTGGGCGCGCGACGACGGCCTGCGTGTCGAGCAGGATCGCGCGGGGAACGTCTTCGCGCGGCTCGACGCCGCGTCGGACGGCGGCGCGCCCGTGCAGTGCGGCTCGCATCTCGACACGGTGCGCGACGGCGGCGCCTACGACGGCGCGTACGGCGTGATCGGCGGCCTCGAAGCGCTGCGGCGCATCGCGGCGTCCGGAAGGCCGCCGGCGCGACCGCTCGAAGTCGTCGCATGGGCCGGCGAGGAGGGCAGCCGTTTTCCGTTCGGGTGCCTCGGCAGCTCGGTATATGCCGGCATCGCATCGGAGGACGACGTCGCCGCGCTCGTCGCCGACGACGGCGTCAGGTTCGCCGACGCGCTCCGCGGGCCGTCGGGCCTGCTCGACGGCGTGCCGGTACGCGACGGTTTCCCGCCGCCTGCGGCGTACGTCGAGCTGCACATCGAGCAGGGCCCGGTGATGGAGCGCGACGGCGCGCGCCTCGGCATCGTCAGCGCGATCGCCGGGCAGCAGCGGCTGCGCGTCGCGCTCGACGGCGTCGCGGGACACGCGGGGACCGTGCCGATGAACGCGCGCTCCGACGCTGTGTGCGCTGCCGCGGAAGTCGTGCTGGCGGTCGAGCGCGCCGCGCTCGACGCCGGCGAGACCGTCGCGACCGTCGGGCACGTCACCGTCGAGCCGAACCAGACGAACATCGTCCCTGGCCGCGCCGTGCTGCGCATCGACCTGCGCTCCGTCGACGACGCCCGCACCTCGCGTGCCGACGCGCAGATTCGCGACCGCATCGCGGAGATCGCATCGCGCCGGCGCGTTCGCGCGGCGGTCGACGTCCTGGAGTCGCGCGCCGCCGTGCCGATGGAGACACGCATGCGGCTGCTCGTCCGGACCGCGTGTCTCGATCGCGACCCGCGCACGATCGCGATCGTCAGCGGTGCCGGTCACGACGCGATGTGCATCGCGCGCATCGCACCCACGGCGATGATCTTCGTGCCGAGCATCGGCGGCCGCAGCCACGTCGGCGACGAGCAAACCTCGCCCGAAGACCTCGACCTCGGCGTCGACGCGCTCGCCGCGACGCTGCTCGCCGCCGCGGCGAGCGGAATAGGAGCGAACTAGATGCAGTTCTTCATCTGCGGTTCGGCGCTGCGTGGGCAGCCCGACCACAAGAACCTCGGGGACGCACGTTTCGTGCGCGAAGCGAGGACGAAGCCGAAGTACCGCCTGCACTCCGTCCGCGATGAGCACCCCGGCATCTACGAGGTCGGCGGCGGCGGCGTCGCGGTCGCCGGGGAGGTGTACGAGCTCACGGACACGCAGCACGAGCACCTGCTCGCGACGGAGCCGCCCGACTTGTACGAAGCGCCGGTCGAGCTGGACGACGGTAGCCGCGTCAACGCGATGATCTACCCGCGCGGACTGATCGAGGCGCGCGGCTACGCCGACATCTCGCACCACGGCGGCTGGGCGGCGTACAAGGCGGCGTCGCGCGCATAGCGCGGCGCGCGGCCGGATTCAGCTGCCGCGGTACGTGGCATAGCCCCACGGCGAGAGCAGCAGCGGCACGTGATAGCGTTCGCTGCCGCCGTCGAGCTCGAACCGGATCGGGATGACGTCGTAAAAGCTTGCCGTGCCGTCGCGCGCGAAGTACTCGCGCACCGCGAACACGAGCTCGTACGTCCCGGGTGCGAGCTCGGTCCCGAGCGGTGCGTCGGTGCGACCGTCGTCGTTCGTCGTGCGCGTCGCGACGTGCCGGCGCGCGCCGTCCTCGAGCGCGAACAGCCCGACCAGAATCCCTTCGGCGGGGCGTCCCCGCGCCGTGTCGAGCACGTGCGTCGAAATCATCGCGGCCATTACAATTTCGCGCCTCCGGCGATCCACGCGCCGAGCGTCGCACGCTCGGCGTCGGTCATGTGCGTCGCGTTGCCGAGCGGCATGACGTGCGTCGACACGGCGACTTCCTCGATCCGCCGCGCGTTCGCCGCGATGCCGGCGGGCGAGTCGAGGCGCACGCCCTGCGGCGGCGCGGGGTATCCCGGCTCGGTCGGCTTCGCCGAATGGCACACCGCGCAGCGCTGCGCCACGATCGGCGCGACCGCCGCGAAGGACGGCGTCGCGCCCGTCGAGTGCGCGCGGCTCGCGTGCACCATCGCGACCAGCGCGGCCCCGATCGCGAAAACCGCTCCCGCGGCGGGCAGCGAGAGCACGAACCGGTGCGTGTGCGTGAGGACGAAGAAACGCCGCACGAGCACGCCGGCGACGCTCAGCAGCGCGAGGACGATCCACCCGTTCGGCGACCCGTAGGTCATCGGGTAGTGGTTGCTGATCATGATGAACAGCACCGGCAGCGTGAAGTACGTGTTGTGCACGGACCGCATCTTGCCGAGCCGGCCCGGTCGCGGATCGGGCTCCTGGCCTGCCCGGATCTGCGCGAGCATGCGCTTCTGACCCGGGATGATGACGAAGAAGACGTTCGCGACCATGATCGTGCCGACGATCGCGCCGACGTGGATGTACGCCGCGCGCCCGCCGAACACGTGGAACAGCGCCCAGTCGGCGAACAGCAGGAACGCGCCGACGCCGATCCAGAGCAGCACCGGCCGCGATCCCAGCGCGCGGCACAGCCCGTCGTAGACCAGCCACCCGATCGCGAGCGAAGCGATGCTGATCGACGATCGCGGCGGCCGGCGTGATCGCGAGCACCGCGGGGTCGATCATCGTCGTCGATGCGCTCGCCCAGTACACGATCGCCAGCATCGCCATGCCGGTGATCCACGTCGAGTACGCTTCCCACTTGAACCAGTGGAGGTTCTCCGTGAGCGGCTCGCCGCGCGGGCCGGTCAGGTATTTCTGATTGTGGTAGAAGCCGCCGCCGTGCACGGCCCATAGCTCGCCGAACAAGCCGCGGCGCACGTCGTCGGGCCGCTCCGCGCGCTCGAGGCTGTCGTCGAGCCACACGAAGTAGAACGACGCACCGATCCACGAGACGCCCGCGATCAGGTGCGCCCAGCGCGCGATGAGGTCGAGCCAGTCGAGAGCGTACGAGCCGGTCATGCGGTCACGGCGTCTTCGAGGCGCAGCCGCGCGATCTTCGCGATCTCCGCGAGCGCCGTGGCGACCTCCGTCGCGCGGTCGTTCGCCGCCCGCCGTTCGAGCGCGGCGAGAATCGAGGCGCTGTCGTGCTCGCGCGCGCAGATCACGAACGGAAAGCCGAAGCGCGCGTGGTACGCCGCGTTCGCGGCATCGAAGCGCGCGATCTGCCGCGTGTCGAGGCGGTCGAGCCGCGCGGCGCTCTGCTCGCGGCGCGACGCGGGCGTGAGCCGGCCTTCGCGCGCGAGGAGGCCCGCGAGATCGGGGTGCGCCGCGATCAGCGCCACGCGCCGTTCTTCCGGCGCGCGCGCGACGACGTCGACCAGCGCACGGTGCAGCGCGCGGACGTCGGCGAAGGGCCGCCGTTCCCACGCCGCCTCGGCGATCCACGGCGAGTGCTCGAAAGCGAATCCGACGGCGGCGACGAAGGCCGCGCGGTCCGCCGCGTTCAGCGCGGCGATGCTCGTCATCGCGAGAGTCGTTCCATTCGCACGCTGCTTCTCCGCCACGCGACGCTGGTCGCGACGTTCGACGATGCGAGCCGGGAGATTCCGGACGGCGCCGTGCTGCTGCGCGGCAACGTCATCGAGGCCGTCGGTCCGACGGCCGAGGTCACCGCGGCCGCCGACGAGGTCGTCGACGCGCGCGGGCTCGTGCTGCTTCCCGGCCTGGTCTGCACGCACCATCACTTCTACCAGACGCTCACGCGCAATCTGCCCGTGGCGCAGAACAGCGGGCTGTTCGACTGGCTCGTGGCGCACTACCCGATCTGGGCGCGGCTCACGCCCGAAGCGGTGCGCGCGTCGACGGCGACGGCAATCGCCGAGCTGCTGCTCTCGGGCTGCACGACGGCCGCCGATCACGGCTACATCTGGCCGAACGGCGCACGCGTCGACGAGCAGATCGCGGTCGCGCGCGCGATGGGGATACGGTTCCACGCGTCGCGAGGCTCGATGTCGCGCGGGCGCTCGCAAGGCGGGCTGCCGCCGGACGAAGCCGTCGAGAACGAGGACGACGTGCTGCGGGACAGCGAGCGCGTGATTCGCGAGCACCACGATCCGGCGCGCTTCGCGATGACGCGCGTCGTGCTCGCGCCGTGCTCGCCGTTCTCCGTGACGCCGGATCTGATGCGCGCGAGCGCCGAGCTCGCGCGGCGCTGGGATGGCGTGCACTTGCACACGCACTTGTGCGAGACGGTCGATGAAGAGGAATACTGCCTGCGGCAGTACGGCGCGCGGCCCGTTGCCTTCGCCGAGTCGCTCGGCTGGACGGGCTCCGACGTCTGGTTCGCGCACGCGATCTTCATGGCGCGCGAGGAGTTCGCGCGGCTCGGCGCGTCGCGCACCGGCGTCGCGCACTGCCCGACCTCGAACATGCGGCTCGGCAGCGGGATCGCGCCCGTGCTCGCGCAGTGCGACGCGGGCATGCGCGTCGGGCTCGGCGTCGACGGCTCGGCGTCGAACGACGGCTCGCACATGCTCGACGAGGCGCGCCACGCGATGCTGCTGCAGCGTGTCGCGCGCGGCGCGGGGGCGATGAGCGCGCGCGAGGCGCTGCGCATCGCGACGCGCGGCGGCGCCGCGGTGCTCGGGCGCGATGACGTCGGCGCGCTGGTGCCCGGCATGGCGGCCGACGTGATCGGCGTGCGCGTCGACGGGCTCGTCACCGCGGGCGGTTCCGTGCACGACCCGCTCGCGTCGCTCGTGTTCTGCCGCATCGGCAGCGTCGATCTGTCGATCGTCGACGGCCGGGTCCGCGTGCGCGACGGCCGCCTCGTCGGCGTCGACATGCCCGCGCTGCTCGCGGCACACGAGCGCTCCGCGCGGGAACTGACGGCATCCTAACCCCGCGTAAGTGTGGAACCCTCGCGCGCGAGCGCGAATCATAGGCGCCATGCGCCCGCGGGTCTCCTATCACTGGTTCGTCGTCGTCGCGACGTTTGCGACGCTGGTGTGCGTGTCCGGGATCCTCGCCGCGCCGACGGTGTTCATGCGCCCGATGGAAGACGAGTTCCACTGGAACGAAGGGCCGCCGTCCCTCGCGCTCGGGATCCAGATCGCACTCTTCGGCCTCACCGGGCCGTTCGCCGCGGCGGCGATGGAGCGGTTCGGCGTCCGCCGCACGGTGACCGCCGCGCTCTGCGTGCTCGCGATCGCCGACGTCGGCGTCACGTTCGTGCACGCCGCGTGGCAGCTGCCGATCTGGGGCGCGTCGCTCGGTCTCGGCGCCGGCTGCATCGCGCTGATGTTCGGGACGACGATGGCCACGCGCTGGTTCGAAGAGCGCCGCGGACTCGTGCTCGGCATCTTCGCCGCCGGCAACGCGACGGGCGCGCTGATCTTCTATCCGCTGTTCGGCTACCTCGTCGAGCACTTCGGATGGCGCGCGTGCGCCCACGTGCTCACGGGTGCGGCGCTCGCGCTGGTGGCGGTCGTGCTGCTCGTCATCCGCGAACGCCCGAGCGACGTCGGCCTGCCGCGCTTCGGCGCGTCTCAGGTCGACGCATCGTTGCCGCCGCGCGTCAACCCGGTGCGGCGTGCGTTCGCGACGCTGCGTGAGGCGACCGGTTCGCGTCCGTTCTGGATCCTCGCGGGAACGTTCTTCATCTGCGGCGCGAGCACGAATGGCCTGATCGGCGCGCACCTGATCCCGGCGTGCGGCGATCACGGGATACCGCTGCCGCGCGCGGCCGGTCTGCTCGCCGCGATGGGCGCCTTCGATCTCGTCGGCACGACGGCGTCGGGCTGGCTGTCCGATCGCTACAGCAGCCGCTGGCTGCTCTTCTGGTACTACGGACTGCGCGGGCTCTCGCTGCTGTTCTTGCCGTTCGCGTTCGGGGCCGGCATCCTCGGCCTGCCCGTGTTCGCCGCATTCTACGGTCTCGATTGGATCGCGACCGTTCCGCCGACCGTGAAGCTGGCCGCGGCGACGTTCGGCCGCGAGCGCGCGCCGCTATTCTTCGGCTGGATCGCGGCCGGCCATCAGCTCGGAGCCGGCATCACCGCATTCGGCGCCGGCCTCGTGCGCACGCAGATCGGCAGCTACGACGACGCGTTCATCACGTCGGGGCTGCTGTGCCTGTTCGCCGCCGGGCTCATCCTCTCGATCTCGCGCTCGCTCGCGATCCCGCCGAAAGCGGTGCCGACACCGGCGTAGGGTAGGAACGCCGCGCTCCGCCTCCGGATACCGGTGAATGGACGGCAGGGCGCTGCGCGCGACGGTTTCGCGCTCGTCCCACGCGATCTGGGACGCGCCGCCGGAGCGCGATCCGGTGCAGCTGCTGCGCGGCGTGTTCGCGACGTTGATCCCCGAGCTCGTTCCCCTGCGTATCGAGCGCATGAAGCGCTCGCCGTTCGCGTTCTTCCGCGGCTCCGCGGCGCTGATGGCGGCCGACCTCGCGACGACGCCGGTAACCGGCGTGCTCGCCCAGATCTCGGGCGATGCGCACGTTGCGAACTTCGGTGGCTACGCATCGCCCGAGCGCCGGCTGATCTTCGACGTGAACGACTTCGACGAGACGGTGCGCGGTCCGTGGGAATGGGACGTGAAGCGCCTCGCGACGAGCCTCGTGCTCGCCGGCCGCGAGCGCGAGTTCCGCGAGCGCGCGTGCGACGCCGCCGCGCATGCGGCGCTCGCGTCGTACCGCGACCACGTCGCCGAGTACGCGGCGGTGCCGGCCATCGACCTCTGGTACGCCTCGATCGACATCTCGGGCGCCGTGCGCAGCGCGCTCGACGCGCGCGCGCGGCGGTCGTGGGCACGTGCCGCGGAGACGGCGCAGCGCAACACCGACGTCGCCGTGCTTCCGCGGCTCACGCAGGTGCACGGGGAGCGGATCGAGTTCGTGGAGGAGCCGCCCGGGATGGTGCGCCTCACGAGCGAAGCCGACGTGGCGTACGCGAAAGGCGCGCTCGCGGCGTACCGCGGAACGCTGCGACCCGACGCGCAGCTGCTGCTCGACCGGTTCGTGCTCGCGGACGCCGCGCGCAAAGCGGTCGGCATCGGCAGCGTCGGGACGTGGACCGCGCTGCTGCTGCTGCGCGACGCGCACGGTTCTCCGCTGCTGCTGCAGGTGAAGGAGGCGCGCGCGTCCGCGCTCGAGCCGTTCGTCGGGCCGCAGCACGAAGCATCGCACGCGCAGCGCGTCGTGGACGGGCAGCGCTTGATGCAGGCGACACCCGACGTGCTGCTCGGCTGGGCCGATGCCGGCGAGCGCTGCGTCTACGTGCGGCAGTATCGCAACATGAAGGCCTCGCCGGACCGGTTCATCCTGCGCGAGGACGAGCTGCTCGACTACGGCGCGCACTGTGGATGGGCGCTGGCGCGGGCGCACGCGCGCACCGGGGAACCGAAGGCGATCGCCGAGTACGTCGGCCGCGGCAGCCGTTTCGTGGACGCGGTGACGGCGTTCGCGCGCGCGTACGCCGACCAATGCGAACGCGACTTCGCGGCGTTCGCCGCCGCGTTCAGCGAACCGGCTGCGCGGGCGCCGTGACGAGCGATTCGGCCGTCGCCGTCGCGCGCGCTCGCGCCGACCCGATCGCGGCCAGCACGCGCTCCGGCGTCATCGGGAGGTCGCTGACCCACGCGCCCGTCGCGTCGTAGATCGCGGCCGCGACGGCCGGCGCGAACGGCACGAGCGGCATTTCCGCCACGCCGCGCGCGCCGTACGGACCGTGCGGGTCGGCGTGCTCCACGATGACGGGATAGATCTCCGCCGGCACGTCGAGTGTCGTCGGCAGCAGGTACGAGCTGAAGTGCGGCGTGCGCACGCGGCCGTCGCGCACGAGGAAGTTCTCGGTCAGCGCGTACCCGACGGCCTGCGCGAGACAGCCTTCGATCTGACCTTCGACCTGCCGGCGGTTGATCGCGCGGCCGACATCGTGCGCGCTGACGATCTTCAGCACGCGCGTGACGCCGGTCGCGACGTCGACTTCGACCTCGACGGCTTGCGCCGCGTAGCCGTAGCAGTAGTTCGGCGTGCCGGCGCCGGTCTCGAGATCGAGCGGCGTGGTCGCGGGGGCGCGGTACTGCACGGTCGCCTCAGGAGCGGCGCCACGCAGCCACGCCTCGCGCGCCGCGTTCGCCGCGTCGTGTACGGCGCGACCCGCCATGAACGTCAGGCGCGAAGCCGACGCGGACCCCGCGTTCGGCGCCTCCGACGAGTCGTCGCTCACGAGCGCGACCGCTTCCAGCGGAAGTCCGAGCGACTCGGCCGCGATCTGACGCACGATGAGGTGGACGCCCTGTCCGACGTCGGCGACGCCGATGCGCACGACGGCGCGCTCGATCCGTTCCGCCGCGATCAGCTCGACGGTCGCCGTGGCCTGTTCCGGAAAGCCGAAGGAATAGCCGACGTTCTTGATCCCGCTCGCGATCCCCATGCCGCGGCGCAGCGTTCCGCCGGCCGGGCGCTCCGCACGGGGCGTCAGCCGCACGCGCGCTTCCTCGATGCACTGCTCGAGCACGGGAACGGCGCTGACGCCCGCGGGCAACACGTTGCCGGTCGCCTCGGTGTCGCCTTCGCGGTACAGGTTCTTGCGGCGGATGTCCGCCGGATCGATCTCGAGCGCGTGCGCGATGCGCGCGATCATCGATTCCGCCGCCCAGTGAGCTTGCGGCGAGCCGAAGCCGCGAAACGCGCCGCTCGGCACGTTGTTCGTATAGACGACGATGCCGTCGGTCGCGACGTTGGGAACACGGTACGGGCCCTGCGCGAAGATCGTCGCGCACTTCAGCACCTCGACGCTGGTCGACGCGTACGCGCCGCCGTCGGCGACCGAGCGCGTCTCGACCGCGACGACCGTGCCGTCGCGCTTCGCGCCCCACCGCGTCGTGATGTGGAACGGGTGCCGCTTGTGGTGGCCGACGATCGACTCTTCGCGACCCCACACGAGCGCCGTCGGACGCTTCGTCGCCCACGTTGCGAGCGCGAGCAGCGGCTGCACCGAGAGGTCCTCGCGCCCGCCGAACGCGCCGCCGATCTTCGCGTAGCGGATCGCGATCGCCGACTCGTCCAGGCGCAGCATCGCGGCGATCTGCCGCAGGTCCTCGTGCAGCCACTGGCCGGCGGTCTCGATCACGAGCCGGTCGCCTTCGTAGTACGCGACGCCGGCATCGGGCTGCAGGTATGCGTGCTCTTGCCACGTCGTCGTGAACGTGCCGCTCAGCACGACGTCGGCTTGCGCGAACGCGCCGTGGACGTCGCCCTTGCGTACCTTCTGGTGCAGCAGCACGTTCGTGCCGCGCTCGGGGTGCACGAGCGGCGCGTCCGGCTCGAGCGCGGCCAGCGCGTCGGAGACGACCGGCAAGTCGGTGTAGTCGACGCGCACGAGGGCGGCGGCGTGCGCAGCGGTTTCGGGCGAGTGCGCGATGATGAGCGCGACGCGGTCGCCCTCGTAGCGCACGCGCTCGCCGCACAGCAGCTCTTGGTCCGCCTCGATGAGGCCGTAGCGGTTGTACGGCACGTCGTCCGCCGTCAGCACCGCGACGACGCCCGGCACGGCGAGCGCCCGCGAAACGTCGATGCGGTCGATGCGCGCGTGCGGCCGCAGCGCGAAGACGACCTTGCAGTGCAACATGTCCTCGCGCACCAGGTCCGCGGGATACCGCGCCGCACCGGTCACCTTGGCGTGCGCGTCCGGGCGGGCGACCGTCGAGCCGATCAGCGTCACGCCGTCACCGCGTCCGGCACGCGCTCGCGCGCGGCGTACGCCTTCGCCGCCTCATCCATCGCGTCGAGGATCTTGCGGTACCCCGTGCAGCGGCAGATGTTGCCGCTGATCGCGGCTTGGTGATCGTCGAGCGACGGCGCGCGGCGCTCGTCGAGCAGCTTCGCACCCGCCATGATCATCCCGGGAATGCAGAACCCGCACTGCACGGCGCCGCAGTCGATGAACGCCTGCTGCAGCGGGTGCAGCTCCTCGCCCTGCGCCAGCCCTTCGATCGTCGTGATCGACGCGCCGTGCGCTTGCGAAGCGGGCACGAGACACGACATGACCGCGGCGCCGTCGAGCCACACGGTACACGCACCGCACTCGCCTTCGGCGCAGCCTTCCTTCGTGCCGGTCAGGCCGGCGTTCTCGCGCAGCGCGTTGAGCAGCGTCTTGTGCTGCGCGCGCGCGAGCGTGCGCCGCTCGCCGTTCAGCGTCATCGCGATCGTGCCGTCGAACGACAGCGCCGCGGCAGGTGGCTCGGGCGTCTGGAGCAGCACCGGCCGCTCCGGGAAACCGTCCGCCTCACGGCCGCCGCCGATGCGCTCGAGCGCGCGCGCGATCAGCGCGGCGAGCGTCGTGCGGCGATACGCTGCGGAGCCGCGGATGTCGTCGATCGGCGCGGCGTCCTCGCACGCCGCGCGCCCCACGGCGGCGCAGACCGCGTCGTCGAGCGCGCGTCCGATCGCGGCGCGCTCCGCCGACGGCGCGCGCACGACCGTCGGCGCGAGGCAGCCGAGCGCGATCCGCGCGTCGCGTACCGTGCCGTCCGGCGCGAACGCGACGACGGCGGCGACGTCGATGACGGAGATCGCCTGCGCGCGGCGCAGGCCGAGCTTGAGGAAGATGCCGCGCGTCGCGGCGCCGAGCGCGGTGAAGCGGATCTCGGTGACGAGCTCGTCGGCGCGCAACTGCGTCGCGCGGAAGCCGGTGAAGAAGTCGCGCAGCGCCACGACGCGCTCGCCGCGCGCCGAGAGCAGCGTCAGCTCCGCGTCGAGCGCGATCAGCGGCGCGATCGTGTCGTTCGCGGGCGATGCGGTGACGAGGTTGCCGGCGATCGTGCCGCGTGCGCGAATCTGCGGCGCCCCGACCTCGACGCATGCCTGCGCCAGCGGGAGCATCGCGTCGCGCGCGAACGGCGCCGCGAGCACGCCGTTGTGCGTCGCCAGACCGCCGATGCGAACGGTGTCGCCGTCGCGCCGCACGTAGTTGAGCTCGCGCAGCGCGGAGAGGTCGATCAGCGTCGCCGTCGGCTTGACGCCTCGCTGCAGCTCGACGAGAACGTCGGTCCCGCCCGCGACGATCCGCGCGTCGGCGCCGTGCGCCGCCAGCGCGTCCAGGGCGTCGGCGAGGCGCACCGGCCGAATAACGGTGCTCCACATGCTTCCATGATTCGCGCACTCGCTTACGGGCGCCTGGGGTTCGGATGCCGGGCGGCGAAGCAATCCGCATGGGCTTTTCCGCGCGCGTGCTCCTCGACAGCGCCTCGCCCGCGGGCGTGCGTCTCACGACGATGGAGGTGCGCTACCCGCGCTTCATCCACAGCGAGTTGATGACGCATCGCAACTTTTCTCGGAACGCCGCGAGCAGCAGGGCCGTGCCGATTCGCAAGATGATCGACGCCGTGCGCGAGGAGCCCGCGATGCCGGTATGGTGGGGGCGCAACCAGACAGGCATGCAAGCGTTCGCGGAAATCGACGAGGGTACGCGCGCGCTTGCCGAAGCGGAGTGGCGCAACGCGCTGGACGATGCCCTGCGGCATGCCGAACGGCTTTCCGCGTCCGACATCAACCTGCACAAGCAGCTCGTGAACCGGATTCTCGAGCCGTTCGCGTGGATCACCGTGATCGTGACCGCAACGGAATGGTCGAACTTCTTCACACAGCGTACGCACGAGGACGCGCAGCCGGAGCTGAAGCACATCGCGCAGCTGATGCTCGCGGCGTACCGCGCGAGCACGCCGCGTCGCCTCGGCGCCGGCGAATGGCACACCCCGCTGATCCAGCCGGACGAAGAGCTCACGCTCGTGCAGGAAGACCGGCTGAAGATCAGCGTCGCGCGTGCCGCGCGCGTATCGTACCTGACGCACGACGGCACGCGCGATCACGCCAAGGACGTCGAGCTCTACGAGCGGCTCGTCGGCGGCGGCGCGAACGGCCACTGGTCGCCGTTCGAGCACGTCGCGACGCCGCTACCGTCCGGTGACGAGTGGTCCGGCAACTTCCGTGGCTGGGAGCAGTACCGCAAGCGGTTTCCGCAGGAGAACGCGCCGGCGTTTCCCGACGAATCGCAGGCCGCCGCGGCGGCGCGGTAAGGTGCCGGTCTGACGATCGCGTCGCGCGCGCGGCGATGCGCCGCCCTCGCCGCGCTCCTCTTCGTCGCGCTCGTGCTCACCGGCGCGCGTGCGGACGCGCGCACGCGTCTCGATGCGCGCGTCGACGCGCTGAGCGCGCAGCGGCTGCTCAGCGCGAACCCCGTCGCGCTCGTCGATCCCGGCCGCCAGCGGCGAGCCCGAGCGATCACCGATCTGCGTCATGCTGCATCCGCGGGCTGGGCGCTCGCGCAAATGCTCGCGTTCTGGTGGTTCTGGCGCAGCGGTGCGGCCGCGCGCGTCCGGGACGCGATGCGCCGGCGCACGCGCAGCCGCGCGGCGCAGCGAGCGGTCTTCGGCGCCGCGATCGGCGCGCTCGGGCCGCTCGCCGCGCTCCCGTTCGCGCTGGTCGCGTACCGCGTCGGCTTCAGCGCCGGCGTCACCGACGAGACGTTCGGACGCTGGTTTCTCGAGTACGCGATCCGCATCGGCCTCGACGCACTGCTCGGCGCGCTGATCGTCATCACGGTGCTCGCGCTCGTCGAGCGCGTCCGCGTGTGGTATCTCCTCCTGCTCGCGTTCTTCTACGCCGGCGCGGTCGTTGCGGTGATGCTCACGCCGCTGCTGCCGATCGGGCCGGCGCACAAGACGACGCCGAATGCCGTCTCCGCGATGGGTGGGGAGGTCGCGCGCGCGTTCGGACTCACCGGAACGCCGGTCGTCGTGTTCGCCACGTCGCGCCGCACGAACGCGATGACGGCGCACGCCGACGGCATCGGACCCACCTCGCGCGTGGCCGTCGGCGACGTGACGCTCGAGCACATGACGCCGTCCGAAGTCCGCGTCGCGCTCGCGCACGCGTTCGCGCACGTCCGGTTCGGCGACGTGCTGCACCAGACGCTCATGGCGGTCACGCTGTTCGTCCTCAGCGCCGCGCTCGCGGTACTGCTGAGCGATCGCGTCGGCTTCCGTCGCGACGATGACGCGGTCTCCCGGCTCGCGCTGGTCGCGACGTTCGTCAGCGTGGTGCTCGTCGCGACGTATCCGGTCTACACCGCGTACGCGCGGAACCTCGAGTCACGCGCCGACCGCGAAGCGCTCGCGGCGGATCGCGACGCGGCGTCGACCGTGCGCGCGATGGTTCGCTATGCCGACGACGATCTCGTGCCGCTGTGCCACCGCCGCTCGATCGGGTGGTACTTCAACGACCGTCCCGCGCTCGGCGGCCGCATCGCCCGCACGTCCGGCGTACCGGATCCGTGCCCGGGAGCAGCGCGCTAGGGCAGAGTCCGTCCGATCACGCCGCCGAGCGAATCGACGCGGCGGTACGGCCCGGGGACCTCGAACGCGGAATCGGGCGGCGAATCGGCCGCGACGTTGGTGAGATCGAGCTTCACGGTGCCGCCGAAAGCGGACGCGGTCGCCGGCGTGCTCTGCAGCACGATCTGCACGGGAAAGCCCCCGAGGTCGTCGGCGAGCGCGAGCTGCGCGTGGTAGCTTTCCGCCGGCCGTCCGGGGAGCTGCCGCCGCATCTGCACGTCGAGGTTCGTCGCGGGATGCCCGTTGACGGGCGCGTGTCCGACGAGCTGGATCGACGCGGTCTGCACGTCGCGCAGCACGGCCGCGACGTTCGCCAGCGACGCGAGCGGATCGCCGGCCCCGGCCGCAGCCGCGCCGGCCGCAGCCGCGGCGGCGCCCGAGCCGTCGGGCGGTCGCGTTCCGGACCGGTTGGACGTCTGCACGTAATACGTGCGGTTGGCCGTCGACCACGCGGTCGTCGTCCCGGTCGCGGTGTCGTAGACGACGGAGACGCCGCCGGGCGCGATCAGCGCCGTCGCGAGCGAGCCCACCGTACCGCTGGTGCCGGGGATTCCGAGCGAGAGCAGATCGAGCCGGTAGCGCGAGCCCTTGTGGTACAGCGCGACGTTGCCGCCGACGGTGATCGGCTGCCCCTGCACGCTCACCTGCGCGACGATCGTGCCGCTGCAGCGGACGCCCGGAACCGGGTCGGCGGCGAGCAGCGGCGGCGTCGCCGACAGCAGCGCCGCCGCGAGCACGACGCGGCGGAGCATCAGCCCGTGTAGACCGTTCCCGCGACCTGCGTGCCGAGATGACGCGCGGTCAGGAACTCGACGATCGCCGCGTGCGCGACGCGCCCGTCGCAGATCTGCGCCGCGCCGACGCCGCTGCGCACGCCGAGCGCCGCGGCGCGCACGGCGCCGCGCAGATCGTCGGCCAACGACGCGTCGTCCGCGATCGTCAGGGCTTCGGCGGGCGTGAGCTGCTCGACGAGCATCTGCGTGTTCGCGTCGATCACGCCGCCCTGGTCGTTGAAGAAGATCGCGCGCGCCGCCCCGACGGCGCACGCCAGCGCTCGGGCCACATCGTCGGCTGCGACCGCGACGTCGATTCCCGTGAACCCGAACGCCATCGGCTCGATGACGGGAACGTAGCCCGCATCCAGCAGCGTCCGCAGCAATTTCGTGCCGACCTTGCCGATCGTCTCGCCGGCCGCGGCCGGGATCATGCCGGCGTCCGCGCCCGAAAGCCCGACGGCCGCGTCACCCGTGCGGTTCATCGTGCGCACGACGCAGCGTGCCGCGTCCTGGGTCGGCGCGACCACCAGCGGGCGCATCCCGAGGTTTCCGAGGAACACGAGGTCGCTGAAGAACGTGCCGCCGCCCGCGCCGAGCGTCGCCTCGTCGACGCGGATCACCATCGTTCGTCCGCTCAGGTCCATGCTGCCCTCCCTGTTCCCAGAGAACGTTCGGCAGGGCGACGTCGGTTCGTGACCCCCGCGCTCGCGGAAGGGCCGAACGCAGCGTTCAGCGGCAATCGTCTAGTCGGCGAACTCCTCGACGAAGAACACTTCGCCGTCGCCGGCGGCGACCACGGCCGTGCCGACGCGGCGCGGATGCGGGTCGACGATGTTCGCGTAGTGGCCGGGGCTGTGCAAGAAGGCTTGGTTGGCGTGCTGCTCGTCCTGGTCGAACGCCATGTTCTCGGCCGCGTAGTTGAAGGGCAGGCGCGCGGCGCGCAGCCGGTCCTCGAACGTCACGCCGTTCGGATCCGTGTGTCCGAAGTAATGACGCGCCGCCATCTGCTGCGCGACTTGCAGTGCGAACTGCGAGAGCATGTCGTCCGCGACGAGCGGCTGCAGCCCGTGTTGCGTGCGCGCAACGTTGATGTCGCTCACGAGCAGGCGAGCGGCTGCCGGCTCGACAAGCGGACGATGCGGGCGTAAATACGCCAGTTCGATGCACTCTTGGGAAGAGGATGACGCAAACGCCGCCGCTCCGGAAAGCAGCGCCGCGAGCGCCGCGACAAACGCGACAACCCGATGCATATCTTGAGCATCGGAACAGCGCTACGGGACTTTAGGATTCACCAAATTCATGGCGGCGATCACACCGTGCGCGAGCCAGGTTTCGATGCCGGCGATCGCGCGGTCGACGAGCGCCGGCAGCGCCGCGCGCTCGTGGTCGTTGAAGTTTCCGAGCACGCGATCGACGGCGTCCCCTTCGTGCGCGCGTCCGATCCCGATGCGAAGGCGCGAAAAGTCCTGGCCCAGGGCGGCGATTAGGGACTTTAGTCCGTTATGACCGCCGCTCGAGCCGCGCGCGCGCATGCGCAGCGTCCCGAACGGCAGATCGAGCTCGTCGACGACGACCAGAATTCGCTGCGGCGGCACTTTGTAAAATGTTGTTAAACTCAGCAGCGGGTGGCCGCTCAGGTTCATGTACGATTGCGGTTCGACGAGCAGCACCGAGCGGTCGCGGTCGAGCGAGATCCTCGCCTCGCCGCGCCGCTTCCAATCGAGCGCTTGCCAGCGCTCGGCGAGGGCGTCGACGACGATGAATCCGGCGTTGTGGCGCGTGAAGCGGTAGCGCGAGCCCGGATTTCCGAGCCCGACCACCATCGCAAGGTCCGCGATCGCCGGTTAACCCGATTCGGCGGGTGCTTCGGCCGGCACGGCTTCGGCCGGCGTCTCCTCACCGGTTCCGGCGCTCGCGCGCGTCAGCGAGACGGCGACGACGATCGTTTCCGGCGGCGTGATCAGCGTGAAGCCCTTCGGCAGCGTCACGTCGGCGGCGGTGAGGTGCGTGTGCACCGTGAGCGCGCGAACGTCGATTCCGAGACCGTCGGGAATCGCCGATGCCGGGCCCTTGATGTCGAGCGTGTGCGCGACGAGATCCATCACGCCGCCCTGATCGCGTACACCGACGGGCACGCCGTCCGGGATGACGTTGACGGACGCGACGATCGACTCGTTCTTGGAGACGCGCTGGAAGTCGACGCTGAGCGGACGGTTCGTGACGGGGTGCGTGTCGACGTGGCGCAGCAGCAGCGAGTCCGCCTTGCCGCCGACCTTCGCGTCGATCACGTGCGCGCGGCGGCGCGAGTGCAGCAGGTCCGCGAGCTCCTTGACGTCGACGCTGATCGGCGTCGACTCGCCGTGCCCGTAGACGACGCCGGGGACCTTGCCCGCCCGGCGCAGGGCGTTCGACGCGGTGGTGCCCGCGGCGCTGCGCGGCTCGAGCGTGAGGACGGAAACGTTCTGTTTGGCCATGGTTCCTGTCGTGGATCAGACCGCCGCGGCGATCGGGATCTCCGCGTGCGGGCGAGCGTTGTTCGTGTGGTCGGGCGGCGGGTCGACGTCCTCGGCGTTGAAGAGCTCGGACACCGAGCGGTTCGAGGTGATCCGCTTGATCGCGTCCGCGAGGATCTGAGCGATCGTGAGGTGCTCGACCTTGGGCGAGTCGATCGTCCGCGGGATGGTGTTCGTCACGATCACCTTGCTGATGTCGGACTTCTCGAACTGCGCGATCGCGTCGCCGGCGAATATCCCGTGCGTCGCGAGCGTGTAGACGTCGGTGGAACCCTTCCGGCGCAGCGCCTCGGCGGCCTTCACGAGCGTGCCGCCGGTCGAGATCATGTCGTCGACCACGACGGCGATCTTCCCCTCGACGTCGCCGACGATGTGCGTCACCTCGGAGACGTCCGGCTCCGGCCGGCGCTTGATGATGACGGCGAGCGTCGACTTGAGCCGCTTCGCGAAGAGCTCGGCGCGCGGCACGCCGCCCGCGTCCGGCGAGACGACCACGATCTTCTCGCCCTGCAGGCCGAGGTTCTTGAGATGGTTGCACAGCGTCGGCGCGGCCATCAGGTTGTCGACCGGGACGTCGAAGAATCCCTGAATCTGCGCGGCGTGCAAGTCCAGCGTGACGATGCGCTCCGCGCCAGCCTGCTGGATCATGTTGGCGACGAGCTTGGCGGAGATCGGCTCGCGGCCTTTCGTCTTCTTGTCCTGCTTCGCGTAGCCGTAGTACGGAATGACCGCGGTGATCCGGTTCGCCGACGCGCGCCGCAGCGCGTCGATGATGAGCAGCAGCTCCATGATCGAGTCGTTCACGGTCGCGCCCTGGGGCGACCGGCACAGCGACTGCACGACGAAGACTTCCGCGCCGCGCACGTTCTCGCGGATCTCGATGCGGCACTCGTCGTTCTTGAAGCGATCGACCAGCGCGTTCCCGACGCGCGTCTGCATCCGCTTGGCGATCTCTTCCGCCAGCAGGCGGTTCGAGGTCCCGCTGAATACCAGGGGCGGCTGGATCACGACCGGGCTCCTTCTGCCTCCGGACGGCGCCGCAGCGCGCAAGGGGAAGCATCCGCGCCTTGGTCATGCGCGGGACCAGGTCCTGGCTCCGGGTCCGACGTAAGCGCGGTTCCTCGAGCCGAGCGCGTCATTCGGAAAGGCAGGCTGTTCTACCACAGCTCGTGGCTGGGGATCGTGCTGCTGATCGCCGCGCGCGCGCTCTCGGCGTACCGCGTGCGCGAGGTCCTCGACAAGGCGGCGGCGGTGTCGGTGGTCGTCTGCGAGCGGGCGCGCACGCGGTGCGGCAGCCTTTGCACGCGATCCCGGGTTTTTGGACACGCGTTCCCGATCGTCTCGACGTTCGGTCAGCTCGGCGCGATGGTTTGGATGAACCCCGATCGCGTCGTCGTCGCCGACTGAGCGCGTCTCCGCTTCCCGAAGGTCTATGCCGAAGTTCGAACTCGTTTCCGCGTACCCGCTCGCCGGCGACCAGCCGAAAGCCACCGAAGCGCTCGCCACCGGCGTGCGCCGGGGCGACCGTGCGCAGACCCTTCTCGGCGTCACCGGCTCCGGGAAGACGATGGCGATGGCGCGGATCGTCGAGCTCGTCCAGAAGCCGACGCTCGTGCTCTGCCACAACAAGACGCTCGCGGCGCAGCTCTGCGCCGAGTTCCGCGAGTTCTTCCCGAACAACGCGGTCGAGTACTTCGTCTCGTACTTCGACTACTACCAGCCCGAAGCGTACATCGCGCACACCGACACGTACATCGCCAAGGACAGCTCGATCAACGACGAGATCGAGCGGCTCCGGCACTCCGCCACGCAGTCGCTGCTGACGCGGCGCGACACCCTGATCGTCGCGTCCGTCTCCTGCATCTACGGTCTCGGCTCGCCGTCCGACTACATCGAGATGTCGGCCGACATCGCCGTCGGCCAGAGCATCGACCGCGACGAGTTCCTCCGCAAGCTGATCGGCATGCAGTACCGGCGCAACGACCTCAACCTCGTGCGCGGGACGTTCCGCGTCCGCGGTGACACGCTCGAGTTCGTCGGCGTCGACGAGGAGCTGGTGCACCGCATCGAGTTCTTCGGCGATCAGATCGAGGCGATCAACGTCGTGAACCAGCTCACGGGCGAGTACGTCACCTCGAAGGACGAGCTCAAGATCTTTCCGGCCAAGCACTACATCACGCCCGACGAGAAGCTGAGCCGCGCGGTCGTCGAGATCGAGCGCGAGTTGGAGGAGCGGCTGCAGTTCTTCCGCAGCAACGGCAAGCTGCTGGAGGCGCAGCGCCTCGAGCAGCGCACGCGCTACGACCTGGACATGCTGCGCGAGGTCGGCTACTGCAACGGCGTCGAGAACTATAGCGCGCCGCTCTCGGGCCGGCTGCCCGGCTCGACGCCGTGGTGTCTGCTCGACTTCTTCCGCGACGACTGGCTGCTGATGGTCGACGAGTCGCACGTGACCCTGCCGCAGGTGCACGCGATGTACGGCGGAGAGCGAGCGCGCAAGCTCTCGCTGATCGAGCACGGGTTCCGCTTGCCCTCGGCGATGGACAACCGCCCGCTGACGTACGACGAGTTCGACAAGCACGTGCAGCAGGTGCTGTACGTGTCGGCGACGCCGTCGACGTACGAGGTCGGACGCTCCACGCAGGTTGCCGAGATGATCATCCGGCCGACGGGACTCGTCGACCCGGAAGTGGAGGTTCGTCCGACGCGCCATCAGGTCGACGACCTGATGGACGAGATCCGCAAGCGCGCGGACGTGAACGAGCGCGTTCTCGTCACGACGCTGACGAAGAAGATGGCCGAGGACCTGACGGACTACCTGCTCGAGAACGGGATCCGCGTCCGATACCTGCACAGCGAGGTGGAGACCCTCGAGCGCATCGCGATCCTGCGCGACTTGCGCAAGGGCGAGTTCGACGTGCTGGTCGGCATCAATCTGCTGCGCGAAGGCCTCGACTTGCCCGAGGTCTCGCTGGTCGGCATTCTCGACGCCGACAAGGAAGGCTACCTGCGCTCCGGCACGTCGCTGATCCAGACGATCGGGCGCGCGGCGCGCAACGTCGAGGGCAAGGTCATCATGTATGCGGACGTCGTGACCCAGTCGATGGCCAGGGCGCTCGGGGAGACGCGCCGCCGGCGCGAGATGCAGGTCGCGTACAACCTCGAGCACGACATCGAGCCCAAGTCGATCCGCAAGGAAGTGCACGACATCCTGAGCATCGTCGGCGGCGCCGAAGGCGGCATGGACGCCGCGAACGCCGTGCGCGCGGAGCATCTCCCGCGCGAAGTGGCGGAAGCGATGGCGAAGGAGATCGAGCGCAAGATGCGCGACGCCGCGGCGAACCTCGAGTTCGAGAAAGCGGCCGCCCTGCGCGACGAGCTCGTGAACCTGCGCCGGCAGATCGGCGGCAACGAGAGCGTGCTTTTCCAGGGCAAGGCGCCGAAGATCTTCCAGCACGCGCTCAAAGAGCTGATCGGAATCTAGGCTGGAGGGCGAACGCATCGTGCCGGACGGCGTGCGCTGCGGCGACATCCGGCAAATACGACCTCGTCCCGGCAACTCGACGGCGCGCGGCTTCGGTCCGCGCACGTTCGCGGCGGAAGCCGTGTTGCTGCCGGCGCTCTCGCTGATCGCGATCGTGTTCGGCATCGCGACGTCGTTCGTCTTCGGCAACGCCGCGTTCGCCGTGGCGAAGGAGTCGATCGTCACCGCCGTGTCCCTGCGTCACGCGCGCGCTGGGACGGACTCTGGGAGATCGCGGGATTTCGCTACGCGATGCGCGCGATGACCGCCGTCTGGGGCGTCGGGCTCTTGACCGAAGCGGCCGCGCGGATCGTCGCCGCGTTCACGCTGCCGCCCGCGACGTCGACGCTCGTCTCGCCGACGATCGCCATCGCCGCTTTCGGCGCGCTCATCGCGTGGACGGTCGCCTACACGCGCGCCCTACGCCGGCGCGGCGCAGCGCGCGGCATGGCGACCGCGTAGGACCTAGGTTCGCCGGCGGCGGTGCCGCGACTAGTGGTGCGCTTCGGACTGCGCGTGCGCGAGGTAATCGACGATCTCGCGCGTCGCGCGTTCGACGTCTTCGCGTTCCGCAGGGACGCCGTTCGTGCAGACCTTTTCGCGCGTGCCGCCGGCGCCGAGCTGCATCCGGAGGGCCAGAGAGTCGAGGCAGACATACCGGTCGTGCGTGACGGACCACTTGGCAAGCGTGCCCATGTTGCGATACTGCACGCCCTCGGGTCGCTTGGCGTTCACCCGATCGACGATCTGACGAAATGCTTCGGTGTGGATCATGCAGGATATATACCCCGACGGCCGCTCAGACCCCTCCCCCCGGGGGCCAGGTGTCAGCGGGCATGCGCCAGGCGCCGGACGTCTCCGGATGCCGATCGACCGGGCGCACTGCAGCCGCGCGCGGAACTGTTCCGCGGCGCCTCGGCCGCGCCGTCGGCCGGGCCGCGAGCACAACACGATGAAGGAGGTCCGCATGTACGTCCGACGCCTGTCCGCATCTCTCGCCGCGGCGCTCGCTCTCGCGCTGGTGCAACCGGGCGCGACGCGCGCCGCGGATCCGCCCGAGATCGTCATCGGCTCCATCCTGCCGCTCACCGGCGCGTCGGCGCAGACCGGGGCCGGCCTGCGCGTCGCGCAGCAGCTCGCCGCCGACCTCGTGAACGGCCACGTCAGCTATCCGCTCCCGATGGCCGGCAAGAGCGGGCTCCCGCGCCTCGGCCACGCGCGCATTCGTCTCGAGTTCGCGGACTCGCAGGGCAAGCCGGATCAAGCGCGGGCCGCGGCGGAGCAGCTCATCACGCAGCAGCACGTCGTCGCGTTGATCGGCACGTATGCATCGTCGACGACCGCGACGGCCTCGCAAGTCGCGGAGCGCTACGGCATTCCGTTCTTGAACCCCGACTCGTCGGCGCCGGGGCTCACGTCGCGCGGGCTGAAATGGTTCTTCCGCACGACCCCGCACGACGGCACGTTCGCGGACAACTTCTATCAGTTCTTCAACGACCTCAAGAAGAAGAACAAGAACGCGGCCGTCAAGCGCGTGGCGATCGTCGGCGAGGACGGACTGTTCGGCACGGGCGCGAGCGACGCCGAAGAGGCGGGCGCGAAAAAGGCCGGCTACGAGGTCGCCACGCGCATCGCATACACCGCGACCACGACCGAGGTGAACGCCGAGGTGCAGAAGGTGAAGGCCGCGGCACCGGACGTGATCATGCAGGCGTCCTACCTGCCCGACGCGCTGCTCTTCATGCGCGGCTACAAGCAGCAGGGCGTCGCCGTGAAGGCGATCATGGCGCAGGACGCGGGCTTCATCGATCCCGGCTTCATCAAGGCGCTCGGCGCGGACGCGGAGGGCGTGTTCACCCGCGAAGTGTTCTCGCTCGACATCAAGCACCGCAACCAGGCCGTGCCGCTGATCGACCAGCTGTTCCGCCAGCGCTTCGGCGACAAGCCGCTCGACGGCAACACCGCGCGCGACTTCATGGGCGTGCTCGTGCTCGCCGACGCGATCGACCGTGCCGGTTCGACGAAGCCCGACGCGATTCGCGATGCGCTGACGAAGACGAACATCCCCGGCAAGCTCACGCTCATGCCGTGGAACCGCATCCACTTCGACGCGACCGGTCAGAACGACGGCGGCGTCGGCATCATCGAACAGGTGCAGGACGGGAAGTACGAGACGGTGTGGCCGTTCGACGTCGCCGTTCGGCCCGCGGTGTGGCCGATGCCGGCGTGGAAGCGCTGAGCACTTTCGCAGCACTGCTCGTCGGCGGTCTGCTGACGGGCCTCGTCTTCGCGCTCGTGGCGGTCGGTCTCACGCTGATCTACGGCGTGATGGACGTCGTGAACTTCGCGCACGGCGAGTTTCTGATGCTCGCGATGTACGCGACGCTCGGCCTCGCGCTGCTCGGCCTCGGGCCGCTGCTCGGACTGCCGCTGGTCGTGCTTGCGCTCTTCGCGTTCGGCGTCGTCGTGTACCGGATCTTCGTGCGTCGACTGCTCGCCGGCCCGCCCGAAGCGACGGTGTTCGGCACGTTCGGCCTGCTCGTGCTGATGCAAGGCGCGGCGCAGGCGCTGTTCACCAGTGACTTCCAGTCCGTGCCGAAGCCGCCGCTGCAGGGTACGCTGCATCTCGGCCCGATCGCGCTCGCGCAGGCGACCCTCGTCGAAGGGATCGGCGCGCTGGTCATCACCGGCGCGCTGTTCGCGTTCGTCGAGTACACCGAGACCGGGCGCGCGATGCGCGCGGTCGCCGAAGACCGCATCGCCGCGACGCTGATGGGCATCGACGTGCAGCGCGTCAACGCGCTCGCGTTCGGCATCGGCGCCGCGTGTGTCGGCGCCGCCGGCGCGCTGCTGATGCTCTCGTATCCCGTGTTCCCGACGGTGGGCGCGGGCTTCGCGCTCACGGCGTTCGTCGTCGTCGCGCTCGGCGGCTTCGGCAGCATCCACGGTGCGCTGGTCGGCGCGCTGCTCGTCGGGCTGCTCGAGGTGTTCGGCGGATTCTACCTTTCGCCCGAGCTCAAGCTCGTTCCGGCATACGTCGCGTACCTCGCCGTCGTGCTGCTGCGGCCGCAGGGGCTCCTCGGCCGCCGATGATCCTCGCACGCGACGCGCGCGCGCACGCCCTCGCGCTGGCGGCGATCGTGGCGGCGGGCGTGATCGCCGCGTTCGCCGTGCGCGACGCGGTGCTGCTCGACCTCGCGTTCACGCTGCTGCTGTACGCGGTACTCGGCCAGTCGTGGAACTGGATCAGCGGATACGCCGGGAACATCTCGTTCGGACACGCGATCTTCTTCGGGTGCGGCGCGTACGCCGCGGCGCTGTGCGTGACGCACGGCGTCTCGCCGTGGCTGGCGATCCCGGCCGGTGCGCTCGCCGCGGCCGCGCTCGCGCTCATCACGGGGTTTCCGACGCTGGGGCTTCGCGGGCACTACTTCTCGATCGCGACGATCGCGGTCGCGGCGATCGTCGAAGCGCTGGTGCGCACGTCGCCGTGGCTCGGCAAGGCGAACGGTTTCGAGCTGCCGATCCAGTCTGGCTGGGCCGCGCTGCAGTTCGCGCAAAAAGGCCCCTACGTCGTACTGGCGCTCCTGCTGTTCGCGGCCGTGCAGATCGCGACGATGGCGCTCGAACGCTCGCGACTCGGCTACTACCTGCGCGCGCTGCGCGCGAACCACGCCGCCGCGGCGTCGGTCGGCATCGACGAGCGCCGCACGAAGCTGCTCGCCTTCGTGTGGTCGGCCGCGATCGCGTCCGCGGCGGGCGTGCTGTACGCGCAGTACACGCTGTTCGTCGACCCGCCCTCGACGCTCGCACTCGCGGTGTCGATCGATATCGCCCTGATCGGCGTCGTCGGCGGCATCGGCACGCTGTGGGGACCGGCGGCCGGCGCGCTCGTATACGTGGTGCTCGCCAAGGCCGTCGCGCTGCGTCTCGGCGGCGGGGGCAAAGGCTACGACCTCGTGATCTACGGCGCGATCATTTGTCTGATCGCCGCGCTGCGGCCGCACGGCATCGTCGGCTCGGTCGTCGACGCGCTGCGACGCCGTCGCGGTGCCGCCGTCGTGAGCGAGGCGCGCGCGTGAACGGCGGCCCGCTGCTGCAGGTGCGCGGCCTCGTGAAGCGGTTCGGGTCGTTGCGCGCGCTCGACGGCGTCGACCTCGACGTCGCGGAGGGTTCGCTCACGGCCCTGATCGGGCCGAACGGCGCGGGCAAATCGACGGCGTTCGCGTGCATCGCCGGCGCGGAAAAGCCGACGGCCGGCAGCGTACGCTTTCGCGAGCGCGAGATCGCCGGGATGGCATACCATCGCGTCGCCGCGCTCGGCATCGGCCGGACGTACCAGATCGTGCAGACGTTCGCCGACATGACGGTCCTCGAGGCGACGACGACCGGCGCGCTGCTGCGGCACCCGCGCCTCCGCTGACGCGATCGCGCGTGCCGAGGATGTGCTCGGCTTCGTCGGCCTCGCCGAGAAGCGATACCGCCTCGGCCGTGCGCTGACGATCGCCGACAAGAAGCGGCTCGAGGTCGCGCGCGCGCTCGCCACGGAGCCGTCGCTGCTGCTGCTCGACGAGGTGATGGCCGGTTTGACGCCCGCGGAGTGCCGCGACGCCGTCGACCTCCTGCGCCGCGTGCTCGCGCGCGGCGTCACCGTGCTGATGGTCGAGCACGTGATGGAAGTGCTGATGCCGATCGCGCAGCACGTCGTCGTCATCGCGGCGGGGAAAACGATCTTCAGCGGCGGCGCGGCCGAGGCCGTGCGCGATGCGCGCGTCGTCGAGGCGTACCTCGGCTCGCCGCTCGAGCATGGCGAGGTCGCCGTTCGACAAGCTCGGGACGGGCGGTCGTGAGCGCGCCGGGCGCGACGGCGCCGCTGCTGCAGATCGACGACCTCGCCGTCGCGTACGACGGCATGCGCGCGCTGAGCGGCGTGTCGCTGCTCGCCGATCCGGGGACCATCGTCGCGCTCGTCGGCGCGAACGGTGCCGGGAAGACGTCGCTGCTGCGCGCGATCTCCGGGCTCGTGCGCGCGGAGCGCGGCACGATCCGCTTCGACGGCGACGACGTGACGCGGCTGGCGCCGCACCGCATCGTGCGCCGCGGCATCGCGCACGTGCCGGAAGGCCGCCGCGTCTTCGCGAGCGCGACCGTGCGCGACAACCTGCTGCTCGGCGCTTTCATCGACCGCGACGCCGCGCGCCGGTCGGCGCGGCTCGACGCCGCGTTCGCGGCGTTTCCGATCCTGCGCGAGCGGCTCGAGCAGCGCGCGTCGACGCTCTCCGGCGGCGAGCAGCAGATGCTCGCGATCGCGCGCGGCACGATGAGCGGCCCGCGCCTGCTGATGCTCGACGAACCCTCGCTCGGCATCGCGCCGAAGCTGATCCCGCAGATCTACGCGGGCGTGCGCGCGATCGCCGCGACGGGCACGACGGTGCTGCTCGTGGAGCAGAACGTCCGCGAGGCGCTCGCGGTGGCGAACACGGCGTACGTCCTGCAGACCGGCCGCGTGGTGCTGAGCGGCCCGGCGCACGACCTGATCGAAGACCCGCTCGTGCAAGAAGCGTTCCTCGGGATCAGCGCGGCATGACGATCGTTCGTGCCATGCCGGCGTCGGTCGCCGCTGTTCTGATCCCGGCGGCGCTGATGGTCGATGGCTTTCAGCGGTAGGCGCGATGAGCTGGCGCGTCGGCGTCGACATCGGCGGCACGTTCACCGACCTCGTCGCGCTCGCCGATGACGGGCGGATGCTGCGGCACAAGGTGTCGTCGACGCCGCGCGCGCCGGAGGACGGCCTGCTCGACGCGCTGCGCGCGCTGCTCGCCGAGGTCGCGGCGGAAGACGTCGCGCTCGTCGCGCACGCGAGCACGATCGCGACGAACGCGCTGCTCGGACAGGTCCATCTCGAGCTGCCGCGCGTCGCGTTCATCACGACCGAAGGCTTTCGCGACGTGCTCGAGATCGGGCGGCAGAACCGCAGCGCGCTGTACGACCTGAACGTCACGCGGCCGAAGCCGCTCGCGCGGCGCGAAGATCGGCTCGTCGTGCGCGAGCGGCGCGCGCACGACGGCGTCCGTGCTCGTGCCGCTCGACCTCGAGAGCGTGCAGCGCGCGGTCGAGACGGTGCGCGAGCGCGGCATCACGGCCGTCGCGGTCGGCCTGCTGCACGCCGACATCGACGGCGAGCACGAGCGCTTCGTCGACGAAGCGCTGCGCACGGCGATCCCGGACGTCGAGGTGTCGCTCTCGTCCGAGATCGATCCGCAGTACCGCGAGTACGAGCGCTTTTCGACGACGGTCCTCAACGCGGCGCTCGCGCCGATCGTGCAGGCGTATCTCGACCGCGTCGCGCGCGGCGTGCGCGACGCCGGCGTGCACGCGCCGATCTTCGTGATGCGCTCCGACGGCGGCATGGCGGCGCTGAAGTCCGCGTCGCGTCGGCCGGCGACGCTGATCGAGAGCGGACCGGCGAGCGGCGTGATCGCGGCGGCGTACGTCGGCCGCGCGCTCGGCATCGACAACGTGCTCTCGTTCGACATGGGCGGCACGACCGCGAAAGCCGGCACCGTCTTCAACGGCGAGCCGCAGATCAGCGCGTCGTTCGAGGCGGCCGGCTCGACGCACAGCGGGCGCTCGGTGAAGGGCAGCGGCTATCCCGTGCGCTTTCCGTTCGTCGATCTCGCGGAGGTCAGCGCGGGCGGCGGAACGATCGCGTGGATCGATGCGGCCGGCAACGCTGCGCGTCGGCCCGCTCTCCGCCGGCGCCGATCCGGGGCCCGCGTGCTACGGCCACGGCGACCGTCCGACCGTCACCGACGCGAACGTCGTGCTGCGCCGGCTGAACCCGCGCGCGCTGCTCGACGGCGCGTTTCCGATCGACGCGGAGCGCTCGCGCACGGCGGTCGCATCCGTTGCCGCGCCGCTCGGCGGCGACGTCGAGCGCGCCGCGGCGGGGATCGCGGCGCTCGTCGACGCCGAGATGGCGAAGGTGCTGCGCATCGTCTCGGTCGAGCGCGGCTACGACGCGCGCGACTTCACGCTGCTCGCGTTCGGCGGCGGCGGGCCGCTGCACGCGTGCGCGGTCGCGGGCGACATCGGCGTCGCGCGCGTCGTCGTGCCGCCGCTGCCCGGCCTGTTCTCCGCGTACGGTCTGCTCGCCGCGGACGTGCGCGCGACCGCGGTGCGTTCGCTGGTCGCGCCCGCGACCGACGAGACGTGGTCGCGCGCCCGCAAGATGTTCGACGCGCTCGCGCGCGAGGGCGACGCCGCGCTCGGCGAGCAGGGTGTCGCGAAAGGCGATCGCAGCTTCGTGCGCGAGCTCGACCTGCGATACGTCGGGCAGTCGACGGAACTCACCGTCACGGAGCCGCGCGCGCTCGCCGAGGCGGTCGACGCGTTTCACGAACGGCACGAGGCGCGCTACGGCTTCGCGGCGCGGCGCGATCCCGTCGAGGTCGTCACGGCGCGCGTCGTCGCGATCGGGACGACGCCGAAGCCGCGCGTCGTCGCCGCGGCGGCGCCCGCCAAACGCGCGCCCGAGGCGCGTGCGCTGCGCGAGCGCCGCGAGGTGTTCGACGGACACGCGTTCGTCGAGACGCCGGTCTTCGCGCGGGTACACCTGCGCCCCGGCGACGCGTTCGACGGACCCGCCGTCGTCGAACAGTACGACGCGACGACGTACGTCGCGCCCGCGTGGTCGGCGCGCGTCGACGCGTTCGGCAATCTCGTGTTGGAGCAGGCGCGATGAACGCGTCCGCGCTCGACCCGATCACCGCCGAGCTCGTCGCGTCCGCGCTGATCTATGCCAGCGAGGAGATGGGGATCGCGGTGCGCGACGCCGCGTACTCGCCGAACATCAAGGAGCGTCTCGACCATTCGTGCGCGCTCTTCGATGCGCGCGGCCGGCTCATCGCGCAGGCCGAGCACATCCCCGTGCACCTCGGCTCGCTGCCGTGGGGCCTGCGCCGGACCCTGGCGTGGCTCGACGAGCGCGGACGGCCGCTCGCGCGCGGCCAGATGATCGTCGTCAACGACCCGTACCTCTCCGGCACGCACCTCAACGACGTCACCGTGATCCGCGCGATCCACCACGGCGAACGGCTCGTCGGATATGCCGCGAACAAGGCGCACCATACCGACGTCGGCGGCGCGGTGCCGGGCTCGATGCCGCCCGACGCGCGCGACCTCTTCGCGGAAGGCGCGGTGTTCTCGCCGACGCTGCTCGTGCGCGACGATCGTGTGCTCGACGAGACGGTCGATCTGATGCGCGCGAACTCGCGCACGCCGGAGGCGCGCGCGGGCGACCTGCGCGCGCAGATCGCCGGCAACTACGTCGGCGAACGCCGGTTCCTCGAGCTGGTCGACCGCTACGGCATCGACGTCGTGGAGGCGTCGCTCGAGAAGGCGCTCGCGGACGGCGAGCGACGCACGCGCGCAGCGCTGCGCGCGCTGCCCGACGGAGTCGTCGAGCACGAGGACGTCATGGAGGACGAGCGCGGCGAGCCGACCGTCGTGCTGCGCGTCCGGCTCGAGAAGCGCGGCGACCAGCTCGCGCTCGATTACGCCGGGACGAGCGCGCAGCGTGCGATGCCCCTCAACGCGGTGTACGGCGTGACGCTTTCCGGCGTGTACTACGCCGTGCGCGCCGTGACCGATCCGCGCATCCCGATGAACGACGGCTCGTTCGCGCCGATCAGCGTCGCCGTGCCCGAGGGAACGCTGCTCAACCCGCGCCGTCCCGCGCCGGTGAGCGCGGGCAACGTCGAGACGTCGATGCGCAACGCCGACCTGGTGCTCGGCGCGCTCGCGAAGCTCGCGCCCGGACGCGTGCCCGCGCAAAGCGGCGGCTCGATGAACAACGTGATGATCGGCGGGCTCGACGGCGAGGGCACGTCATGGGCGTTCTACGAGACGAACGGCTGCGGCATGGGCGCGCGCCCGAGCGCGGACGGCATCGACGGCATCCACGCGCACATGACCAACACGCTGAACACGCCGATCGAAGCGATCGAACGGCAGATGCCGATGCTGATCACCGCGTACGAGTTCGCGGAGACGAGCGCCGGCGACGGCGAGTATCGGCGGCGGGTCGGGGATCGTGCGCGCGTTCGCGCTGCGCGACGGCGCCGCAACCGCATCGCTGCTCGCCGAGCGCCACGCCGTGCGCCCGCGCGGCGCGCACGGCGGCAGCGACGGCGCGAGCGGCGCGCACGTGCTCGTGCGCCGCGACGGCTCGGTCAGCGATCTCCCGGCGAAGACGAGCGTCGCGCTGCAGCCGGGCGATGCGATCATCGTGCGCACCGCGGGCGGCGGCGGGTACGGCGATCCGGCGCGGCGGGATCCGCGCGCGCGCGAGCGCGACGCGGCGGACGGCATCGGAACGGCGGAATGAGCACGGCACGCCTCGCGCCGGATCGCGTGCAGGCGAACCTGATAGCGGTCGAGCGCGCGTATGCCGAGCGACCTCGCCGACCTGTGCGCGCGCAATCCCGTGCCGTGCCCGGTGCTCGAGCGGCTCGCGCCCGGCGCGTTCGAGCCGCGCTGCGCGCCCGGTTCCGATCTGCGCGGCGATCTCGGGCGGTACCGCGTGTGGCGTGACGGCGTGCTCGCCGACCAGCCGCAAGACGTGCGCGCGTGCTGGTCGCAGGACCTCGTCGCGTTTCTGATCGGATGCTCGTTCACGTTCGACCACGCGCTCGCCGCGGCGGGACTTATGCCGCGCCACTACGCGCTCGACCGCAACGTCCCGATGTACCGCACGTGCGTCGCGCTCGCTCCCGCGGGACGTCTGCATGGGACGATGGTGGTCAGCATGCGGCCGTACAAGGCGCACGAGATCGAGCGCGTGCGCGACGTGACGCGGCCGTTCCGCCTGATGCACGGCGAGCCGGTCGCGTGGGGCGATCCGCGCGCGCTGGGCATCGACGACCTGCTGCACCCGGACTACGGCGATCCGCCGGTGCTCGAGCCGGACGACGTCCCGGTGTTCTGGGGCTGCGGCGTCACGCCGCAGAGCGTCGTCGTCGCGAGCCGCCTGCCGTTCGCGATCACGCACGAGCCCGGGCACATGTTCGTCACGGATCTGCGGCACGAAGCGCTGACGGCGCGGTGAGCGTCGTCGTCTGCGGCGGCGGCAACGCCGCGCTGTGCGCGGCGATCACCGCGCGCCGCGCCGGTGCCGACGTCGTGCTGCTCGAGCGCGCCCCCCAGCACATGCGCGGCGGCAACACGCGCCACACGCGCGACGTCCGCTTCGCGCACGCGGAGCCGAACGACGCCGCGACCGGAGTGTATGCGGAGGACGAGCTGTACGACGACTTGCTGCGGGTCACCGGCGGAGAGACGAACGAGCCGCTCGCACGCCTATGCGTGCGCGAGTCGACGACGCTCGCGCCCTGGATGGCGCAGCAGGGCGTGCGCTGGGTCCGCCCGCTGACCGGAACGCTGCACCTCTCGCGCACGAACGGCTTCTTCCTCGGCGGCGGCAAGGCGCTCGTGAACACGTACTACGACACCGCGCAGCGGCTCGGCGTGCGCGTCGCCTACGATGCGACGGTGCGCGAGCTCGCGTGCGACGGCGCGCGCGTCACCGGCGTGACGTACGAGCGCGCCGGAGAGCGCACGTCGATCGCGTGCGATGCGGCCGTCGTCGCGGCGGGCGGCTTCGAGGCCGACGTCGACTGGCTGCGCGAGTATTGGGGCGACGCCGCGTCGCGCTTCACGATCCGCGGCACGCCGTACAACACCGGCCTCGCACTGAAGGCGCTGTATGCCGCGGGCGCGCGGCGCACCGGCGATCCGCGCGGCCTGCACTGCGTCGCGGTCGACGCGCGCGCGCCGCGGTTCGACGGCGGCATCGTCACGCGCGTCGACGCGATCCCGTTCGGCATCGCCGTCAACGCGCGCGGCGAGCGGTTCTACGACGAAGGCGAAGATCTGTGGCCGAAGCGCTATGCGATCTGGGGCAAGCTGATCGCCGAGCAGCCGGGACAGATCGCGTATGCGATCAACGATGCGAAGACGGCGGGTACGTTCATCCCGTCGGCGTTCCGTGCCGAGCGTGCGGATACGCTCGAAGCGCTCGCGACGACCCTCGGGCTCGACGCGGCCGCGCTGCGGCGGACCGTCGCCGCGTTCAACGCCGCGATACCGCCGGGCGGCGACGTGCGCCTCGGTGAGCTCGACCGCTGCGCGACCCGCGGGCTCACTCCGCCGAAGTCGAACTGGGCGCAGCCGATCGACACGCCGCCATACGCCGGCTACGCACTGCGGCCCGGCGTCACGTTCACGTACCTCGGCGTCGCCGTGGACGCGCGGGCGCGCGTGCTCCGCGACGACGACACGCCGTTTGCCAACCTCTTCGCCGCAGGCGAATGCATGGCGGGCAACATTCTGTCTCGCGGCTACATGGCGGGGTTCGGTCTCACGATCGGTTCGGTGTTCGGGCGCATCGCCGGTACCGGTGCGGCGGCGCATGCAGCAGGTTGATCTGATCGAGGACCTCGACCGTCAGCTCGCGGTCTGCAACGCGTGCCGCTACTGCGAGGGCTACTGCGCGACGTTCGGTGCGGCGCAGCTGCGCGCGTCGATCGGCAGCGCCGACGCGGCGTACCTCGCGAACCTGTGCCACGACTGCCGCATGTGCTACGACGCGTGCATGTTCACGCCGCCGCACGCGTACGCCATCGACATCCCGGCCGCGATGAGCGCCGCGCGCACCGAAACCTACGAGCGGTACGCGGTCCCGCGCGCGGTCGGTACGCTCATGCGCCGCCCGCGCGGCGCGGCGCTCGCCGCCGCCCTTGCCGGGATCGCCGTGGTCTTCGCCGGCGTGCTCGCGTTCGGCGGCGTCGGCGCGCTGACGAGCGCGCAGCGCGGGCCGGGCGCGTTCTACCGCGTCGTCCCGTACGCCGCGATGCTGCTGCCCGCGCTCGCGCTCGGGCTGTGGGCGTTCGCCGCGCTCGCGCTCGGCGCGCGGCGCTACGCGCGCGACATCGCGCGCGGCGAGCGTTTCGTCACCGCGGCGACGCTGCGCACGGCGCTGCGCGAAGCGCTCGACCTGACGTATCTCAAAGGCGGCGGCGGCGGCTGCTACGATGCGGATCGCGGCTCGTCGCGCCGGCGCATGTATCACATGCTGGTGTTCTGGGGCTTCGTCGCGGACCTCGGCGCCACGACGAGCGCCGGTATCCTGCAAGACGTCCTGCACGTGCTTCCGCCGTATCCGCTGTGGAGCGTGCCCGTCACGCTCGGCACGGCCGGCGGCATCGCGCTCGCGATCGGCGCAGCCGGACTGCTCGCACTCAAGCCGCGCAGCGACGCGCGCGCCGCGTGGGCGCGCATGGTCGCGCTCGACTACGCGTTCCTCGGCCTGCTCGAGGTGCTCGCGCTCACCGGCCTCGCGCTGCTCGCGTTCCGGCAGTCCGCCGCAATGGCGTCGCTGCTGGCGGTTCACCTCGGTACGGTCGCGGGAGCCTTCGTGCTCGCGCCGTACGGAAAGTTCGTGCACTTCGTCTACCGCAGCGTCGCGCTCGTGAAGAACGCCGCCGAGCGTGCGCGCACCTCGCCCGCGCGGTGAAGCTCGCTCCGGGGCTCAGCGTGAAGCGCTCGCCGATCCACGGGCGCGGCTGCTTCGCGACGCAGGCGTTCGCGGCGCGCACGAAGGTCGCCGAGTACACCGGCGAGCGCATCACGAACGCCGAGGCGCGGCGCCGCGGCCATCGCCGCATCCTACGCATCTCGGGCCTCGACGACCGGCACAGCATCGACGGCAGCCGCGGCGGCAACGGCACGCACTACATCAACCACTCGTGCCGCCCGAGCTGCTTCATGCAGACGGTGCGCGGCCGGCTGCTGGTGCTGGCGCTGCGCGACGTCCGGGCGGGCGAAGAGATCACCGTCGACTACGTCGACTCGATGCACTCCGACCGGAAGCGCTGCACCTGCGGCGTGCCGGGCTGCCGCGGCACGATCAACAAACGCGGCCGGTTGACGAAGTCTTAGATTCGTAGTAGAGTGGCCCCGCCAGGTGTCTTAAATCATTAAGAGTTACTGAAAGCGGGGTCCTTCGTGCGCCGTTCGCTGCTCGAACGCGGGGTCGTGCTCCTCGTCGTGCTGTGCGGGCTCGCTCGCGCGGCGCGCGCGGCTGAGGCCGTCGGGGCGCCGGGCACGGTCGCGATCCCGACGCTCGCGGCGGCGCTGCCGCTCGACCCCGCCCTCGACGCGTCCGGCTGGAAGGACGCAACGAGCGTCCCGCTCCCCTGGGACGTGCAGCACCAGCGCAGCGCGTCGGAGCCGGCGACGGCGCGCATCGCGACGGACGGAACGAGCCTCTACGTGCGCTTCGACGCCCCGCAGCGCGAGGCGATCATGGCGCAGCAGCACACGAACGACGTCGGCGACGGCACGGACGACGAAGTGTGGGTCGACCTCTGGCCGAACGGCAACGCCGGCTTCTACTACCAGTTCGCCGCGACGACGAACGGCACGCATTTCCAGTACTCTTCCGAGAACACGGCCTACGCGCCGACCTGGACCTCGTTCGGCGCGTTGCATTCCGGCGGCTTCACCGTCACGATGAAGATTCCGATCGCGGTGATGCGCGGCAACGGCTCGCGCACCGGCTGGAAGGTGCAGTTCGTCCGCATCGTGCGTTCGACGGGCGAGCGTCAGATCTGGACCTACGGGCCGGCGCAGACCAACGGCGACGACGTCACGTACGCGGGCACCCTCGCCGGCATGGCGCCGGCCGTCGCGACGCGGCCGAAGCCGCGCGTCGCGCTGTACAGCCTCGGCGGACTCGGATCGCCGGGCAGCGGCCTGACGACCTCGCGCATGGGCGGCGACTTCTCCGTGCCGGTCACCGCGACGTCGTCCGTGTACGGCACGATCCATCCCGACTTCTCGAACGTCGAGGTCGACCAGCAGACGATCTCGCCGACCGCGTACCAGCGCTCGTACAACGAGGTCCGGCCGTTCTTCACGCAGGGCGCGAACTTCTACGAACGCTTCAACTGCGACGCGTGCCCGAACATTTCGCAGCTCTACACGCCGGCGATCCCGACGCCGCGCGACGGGTACGCATTCGAGGGCAAGCAGGGGCCGTTCACGTTCGCCGCATTCGACGCGGTCGGCGTCGGGCGCACCGACGGCGCCGCGGCGATGGAGTATCAGTCGCCCGACAACCGCTGGCAGTTCACCACGCAGACGGTCGCGGCCAACTTGCCGGGCATCACGGACCACGTCGACACGACCGGCGTCGCGTACGGCGACAACAAGCACATCAGCGCGTACTTCAACTACGGCAACGATCACGGCACGAACGTTCTCGACGGCTCGCAGGCGCAGCGCTACGACGTCGGCACGTTCCTTTACACGAACACGTTCGGGTTCTCGGCATCGGCGCGCAAGCTGGGCGAATACTACGAGCCGGTCGACGGCTACGTGCAGCACGCCGACATCGCCGGCTACGCTCTGTTCGAGAACAAGATCTGGCTCTTCGACAAGAACTCGTGGCTCAACAGCATCCAGTTCGGCAGCTACATGGATCGCTATCACGCGCACAGCGGCGCACTCGACCAGACGGACAACCAGCTGTGGCTGGACGTGCTCACGCGCAGCCGCGTCGACGTCAACGTGATGACCGGCTCGTCCTACCTGCTCCTGAACAGCGGCGTGTTCACCCCGATCTCGCAGAACGGCGTCGGCGTCGTCTGGCACAGCGGCACCTACAACAGCCCGGGCAACAACATGTACCACGGGTCGTCGTCGACGCCGACCACCATCACGTACAACACCGGCCGCTTCGGGCCGGGGCGCGTCGACTCGTGGGTGCGCAGCTCCACGATGCGCGCGGGCTCGCGCGGGTCGCTCCTGCTCGAGGCCGACGACACACGGGCATACGAGGACGGCGGTGCGACGAACGTGCAGTGGCTCGAGCGCGTCGGCTACAGCTACGCCGCGGGACGGAACTCGTCGCTCGCCGTCGGGGTGCGCCGCATCATCGGCACGCCGCCGGTCGTCGACGTCACGGCGCTACCCGCGTACTCGTCGGCCTGGAACCTCTCGTTCGCGTACCACAAGCGCACGCCGCACGACGAGCTGTACGTCGCGTACGGCGACGCGAGCCAGCTCTCGACGCTGCCGCAGTTCGTGGTGAAGTTCATCCACTACTTCGGCGCCGAGAAGGGCAGCTGAAGCTGAAGGGGCGTCAGCGCGCCGCTGTGCCGCCCGCGATCACCGGCGAGACGCGGTACGCTCCGATCTTGCCCGTCGGGTCGAGACGGATCTGCACCAGCATCGCGCCTTTGTCGAACGTCGCCTGGTAGTCGTAGCGGCCCTTGTCCGGATCGCTCGACGTCTGCTTGAGGTCGTGCAGCGCGCCGAGGGCGTGCATCTTGTCCGAGAGCTGGCCGATCGACTGGCGCGTGACCTGCAGCTTCAGCGCGGCGTCGAAGTTCTGCGTCGTGCGGTCGAAGTCGGCGTCGTACACGCCGCGCGTCGTCCCGTCGGCGAGCGTCCGCGGATCCGTGTGGTTCTGCGAGCATGCCGCGGTCGCGAGCGCGAGCGCGACCGCGGCGACGATCGTGCGGCGCACCGGCCTAGAGGGTGCCCCAGCCGTACGAGACGTTCGAGACGCGCAGCGGCCGCGACGGCGCCGGTGCGGGGTTCGTCGCGCGTGCGTCGGCGACGAGCGGGTGGAACGAGTTCTGCTGTGCGGCGAGCCGTTTCCGCGACGCCTGCGTCAGCGCGAGCTGGTGCCGCAGCGACACGACTTCGGAATGCTGCACCGCGACCTCGTGCTGGTACGAGCTCACGAGCGCGGCTTCGTGCGCGTACGCCGAGCGTTCCGACTCGTAGGCCGCCTCGGCGTTGTTCGCTTGCGCCTGCGTCTCCGCTTGACGGCGGTCGTACTCGGCGTACTTCGCGTGGACTTGCTTGTTGTGATTGATGATCAGCAAGGTCGCGGCCGCGGCGGCGCCGCCGATCAGGATGTTGCGCGTGCTCGCGGCACCGTCGGCCAGCGCCGGCGCGGCCGGGACGGCGGTCAGCGCGAGCGTCGCGGCGAGGGAGAGGGAAGCAAGGCGGCGTTTGGTCATGTGATCGCTCCTCGTACGTGATCGTACCCAGACCGCCCGCGGGCCCGCCGGGATGGTTGCGGCGCCCCTGCGCCGGAAGAGCGCCCATGCGACAAACCATCGTTCAGGGCGTCTCGTCGTGGTCGCGCTGGCAGCCCGACCGGGGCCTCGACTTCAACGGCTTCTTGTGCGAGCACGCCGACGGCAATCTCGTGGTCGACCCCGTCGAGCCGGACGACGAGACGACGGCCGCGCTGCGCGAGCGCGGTGTCGCGGCCGTGCTCGTGACCAACCGCGACCACGAGCGCGTCAGCGCGGCGCTTGCGGAATCGTTCGGCGTTCCGGTGATCGCGAGCGCGCTGGACGCGCCGCTGCTCGCGCGGAAGCCGGATCGCACGGTCGAGCCGGGCGACAAGCTTTTCGGCTGGACGGTACTCGGATTCGACGGCTTGAAAACGCCGGGCGAGATCGCGCTGGCCGACCATGCGCGCGATGCGGTGCTCGTCGGCGATTCGCTGTGGGGCGCGCCCGCCGGCACGCTGACGATCATGCCGAAGGTTGCCGACCCGCAGCGCGCTGCGCTGTCGCTGCGGGCTCTGCGCGCGACGCGCCCCCGCCACGTGCTGGTGGGCGACGGTGCGTGCATGTTCGGCAATGCGTACGAGGCGATCGGCGCTGCGCTCGACGGGCGCGAGGGCGTGCTGACGAGCCGCGTCAACCTCGACGAGCTGGACTATCGCTCGTTCCGGGGCTTCCCCGCGCCGTTCGGCGGCGAGGGTGCGGAGATCGGGTGGCTGCTCGGAGCGAAGAAGATCGAGTACGCGGCGGGTCGCCTGTCGCGCGGCGAGGCGTACTGCCCGCTGCACTGGCACACCGCGCAGGAAGAGCTGTTCGTCGTGCTCGAGGGCACGCCGACGCTGCGGACGCCGCGCGGCACGTTCGTGTTGCGCCGCGGAGACGTCGTCGCGTTTCCGACCGGCCCCGGCGCCGCGCACCGCTTGTCGAACGAGGCGGACGGCGACGCGCTCGTGGTGATGATCGCGAACGCGGACCCGAGCGACATCTGCTACTATCCCGAATCGCGCAAGGCGATGCTCGGCGATCCCGGGCCGGTCGTCCGCGATCACCCCGAACTGGACTACTTCGAGGGCGAGGTTCCGGCGGACGGCACGCGACTGCCCGACGCGTCGCGCGGGTAGGAGCCAGCGTGATGTTGCCGTTGGTGCTCGCGGCCGCGATGGCGAGCGCGTCTCCGAAGCCGTGCCCGGCCGACCTGCTGGTCGCCAACCCGCGGCTCAAGATCGTGCGCGCGCGCGAAGGCGACCGCGACAACTACGTCGTTACGGTCGACGTGAAGAACCGCGGCACGGCGGCGCAGCCCGCCGGCACCGTGCAGCACCTCGAGCTGATCCGCAACGGCGCCTCGATCGGAACGCAGCCGGTGCCGGCCCTCGGGCCGAACCAGAGCTACGTCGCGGCGTTTCGCGTGCAGCTCCCGCGCAAGAAGCGCGGGCCGTTCCCGATCGGGTTCCACTACGTGCTCGACTCCAAGAACGCGCCGAGCGCCAACTGCACGAGCGTCAACGACCGGCTGAGCACAACGCTCTGATGCGCATTCGCCTCGCGCGGCGAGGCGCCGACGACGGGACGGTCACGCTCGTTGGACGCGCCACGTTTCCGGACGGTCCGGTGCGCCTGCGGTATGCGACGCGCACCGGCGCGCTGCTGCGCGTCGACGGTACCGTCTGCGGCGCGTTCGACGGCAAGCACACCGCGATCGCGCTGCCGCCGCTGCCCGGCGAGCACGACGTCGCGCTCGAGGTCGAGCGGCGCGCGCTGCCGATCTCCGGCTTGCCCGCCGGCGACGGCGTGCGCTGGCGCGCGATGCTCGCGCTCGCGGCGCAGCGGCCCGCCGAACATCTCGAGGTCGAGCCGTGCGAAGCGGCGCCGGACGGCGGCGCCGTCGGCGCGCCGGTCGTCGGACATGCGCACCTCGATGTCGCGTGGCTGTGGACGTTCGACGCGACCCGCCGCAAGGCGATGCGCACCTTCGCGACGGCCCTGCGCCAGATCGACCTCGATCCGGCCTTCGTCTTCGCGCAGAGCCAGCCGCAGCTCTACGCGTGGGTGTTCGCGACCGACGGCGACCTTGCCGACCGCATTCGCACGCACGCCGCGTCGCGCTGGGACGGAAGCGTCGCGTCGATGTGGGTCGAGCCCGACCTGCACGCGCCGAGCGGCGAGTCGGTGCTGCGGCAGTTCGCGCACGGCATGCGGTGGATGCGCGAGCAGGCCGGCGTCGAGCCGACCGTCGCGTGGCTGCCCGATACGTTCGGGTTTCCGTCGACTTTTCCGCAGCTCGCCGCGCACGCCGGAATCCCGTATTTCGCGACGACGAAGCTGCAGTGGAACGAGACGACGCGCTGGCCGTATCCGCGCTTTCGCTGGATCGCCGACGACGGCTCGTCGCTCGTCTCGGCGGTGCTCGACTCGTACGACGGACCGCTCTCCGACGCGCGGCTCGCGGCGGCGGAGCAGCGCAACGAGATGCTCATCGTCGGCTACGGTGACGGCGGCGGCGGTGCGACCGACGAGGATCTCGCGCGCGTCGGCCCCGGCTCGCGCGGATGGACGAGCGTGGACGCGTGGTTCGCCGGGATCGATGCCGGCGCGCTGCCGGAGCACACCGGCGAGCTGTACCTGGAGACACACCGCGGCACGTACACGACGCACCACGACGTCAAGGGCCGCAACGCCGAGCTCGAACGACGGCTCGCGCGGTCGGAAGAGCTGGCCGCGTGGTGCGTCGCGGTACGGGCGCCGCGCACGGTGTGCCGTGCGCTGGCGGAAGATCTCCGCAGCGCGTGGCGCATCGTGCTCCGCTCGCAGTTCCACGACGTCATCACGGGCACCGCCATCGCGGGCGTGTACACCGACGTGCACGCCGAGTACGACCGCGCCCTGGCGATCGCCGGCCGCGTCGCCGAGTCCGCGGCCGCGGTGCTCCCGCGTAGCGACCTGCGCCCGGCGCCGCTGCGCGCGGTCGAGCCGCGGCGCGACGGCGAGGCGTGGACGCTGCAGAACGCGTACGTCCGCGCGCGCATCCGCGACGACGGCACGATCGACGAGCTCGCTGCGGCCGACGGCCCCAATCTCGTCGCGGTCGCGAACGGTATCGCGGCGTTCGCCGACCGGCCGAAGCGGTGGGATGCGTGGAACGTCGACGCATCGTACGCGCGTGCGCCGCTGCGCGTGCGCTGCGAGAGCTCCTCGATCGAGGAGGGCGAGCTCGTCGTCCGTCTGGCCGTCGGCCGGCGCTCGCGCATGGCGATGCGCATCGCGCTGCACGAGGACGAGCCGTGGCTGCGCGTCGACGCGGCGGTAGCATGGAATGAATCGCACGCGCTGCTGCGCGTCGAGCACCGCATCGCCGTGCGCGCACCCGATGTGCGGTTCGGTCAGCAGCACGGAACGCTCTCGCGCACGACGTCGCCGCGCACGGACGCCGAGCGCGCGCAGTTCGAGGTGCCGGGTCAGCGCTGGGCGCACGTGACCGACGGCGAGCGCGGCCTGGCGGTGCTGACGCCGGACCTCTACGGGTGGAACGCGGTCGGCCTCGAGGGCGGAGGCGTGCGGCTCGGTACCTCCCTGCTGCGCGCTCCGCGGTGGCCGGACCCGAACGCGGACCGCGGCGAGCAGCGGCTCGCGTACGCGTTCGTGCCGACCGCGGGCGCGCCGGTGTCGGCGCTCGAGCACGCGTGGGAGGCGTATGCATCGCCCGAGCCGCGCGTGCGCCTGTTCACGTGCGAGGACGACGCCGTGCTGATCGTTGCGACGCATCCGTCGGACGACGGCGAAGCCGTCATCGTTCGCGTGCGCGAATGCGACGGTGAGCCGCGCCGCGTCGCGCTGCGCTGCGGCGGTCGCATACGCGAGGCGACGCCGGTCGACGCGACGGAACGCCCCGTGCCCGGCGACGCAGCGATCGTCGAGGAAGCGCTCGTGTTCGACCTGTCGCCGTACGCACTGCGCTCGTTCGCGGTGAGGTTCTAACGTTCCGCGCATCGACACCGTCCTGTTCGACCTCGACGACACGCTGCACGACGACACGACGGCGTACCGCAGCGCGGCGCGCGCGGTCGCCGGCGCGATCGCGCGCACGCACGGTATCGACGCCGCGGCGCTGGCCGCCGCCTACGACGACGCGGCGACCAGGTTCTGGACCACGCTCTCGTCCGCATCGCTCGCGAGCGCGATCGGCGATGAGCGCGAGCGCATGTGGCACGGCGCGCTGTGTGCGGTCGGCCTCGACGACCGCGATCTCGCACGCCGCGCGGCCGCGGAGTACGTGCGCGCCCGCGCGGACGCGCTCGTGCTGTGGCCGGGCGCGCTCGACGTGCTGGCGCAACTGCGCGAGCGACGCTGCAAGCTCGGCCTCGTGACCAACGGGTTCGCCGCGACGCATCACGACAAGATCGACCGGCTCGGCCTGCGCGACCGGATGGACGCGTTCTTCCTGGCCGACGAGGTCGGCATGGTGAAGCCCGATCCCGAACTGTTCCGGCACGCGTGCCGCGCGCTGGGCAGCGAGCCGGCCCGCGCCGCGATGGTCGGCGACCGCTACGGCCGCGACGTCGTCGGCGCGCACGAAGCCGGCCTGTTCACGGTGCTGCTCGACATCCATGCGATTCCGATCCCCGACGGCGGCCCGCGTCCGGACGCGGTCGTCGCGTCGATCGCAGACGTCGCGGCCGCGATTCCGTTCGAGCGCTGATCGGGCCAACCGCGACGCGCGGTTTCCCGAGAAATGCCGGCGTGCATGCGCAATAACACGCAGGCCGTCGCCGAAAAGTACCAAACCCAGCGCTCGACGGCCTGATTGCAACGGGCGAGGTCGCGCCGCGTGCCAACGTCGAGTGGACCGACCGAGTGGTCGGCTCGGCCATTCACTCGCCTCGTGTGCTTTACCGAAAGGGTATCTCCGTGCGAATTCGCCCTCCGGCGGCGGCGTTTGCGGCCGCCGTCGTGTTGTCGGCATGTGGCGGAGGAGGCGGCAATGCCGCATTCTCGCCGGGCCAGCCCTCGTTCGGTGGGTCGTCGACGACGGGCACGCACAGCGTCACGATCAGCATCGTCGTCGGCGGCAAATCGGGGACGCCGACGGCCGGCGTGCGCCGTCCGAAGTTCATCTCGCCGTCGACCGCCGGCATCGATCTCAAAGTGTACGCGCACGGCGGCAACACGATCCTCGGCGAATCGGAGACGGACATCTCGTCCGGCTCCGCGGCGTGCGGCGGTCAGACCGGCCTTCCGCGAACCTGCTCGATCTCGGTCGCGGCACCGGCCGGCACCGATGACTTCGTCGGCACGACGTACGACGCCGCACCCGCCGGGCACTCGTTCTCCGGAGCGCACGTCCTCGGCATCGGCGCGCTCACGGCGGCGATCAACCAAGGCCAGGGCAACGCGTTCACGCTGTACATCAGCGGCGTGATCAACACGCTCGGGTACCTTGCACCGAACGCGTCACTCCCCGCCGACGGCGCCGCGCACACGCTCGGGTTCGTTCTGAACCCGGCCGACTTCGACGACAACGCGATCACCGCCGGGAGCAACGATCCTTATCAGAACCCGATCTCCGTGCAGCTCAACGAGAGCGGCGGAAGCGGTCACGTACACGTGATCAAGAACGGTTCCGCGAGCGGTACGTCGGCGACGCTCAACTATTCGACGGACACCGTCGCGGTGCAGTATGACGGTGGCGGTGCGCCGGGGTATTCCGCGTCGGTCGTGGTCAGCGCAAGCAGTGTGACGCCCGAGTCGCTGACCCTTTCGCCGATGTACGTCACGTCGTCGAGCCCGTATGCATCCAACGGCGCGCTGGCGTTCACGTCGAGCGGCCAGAGCGCCTCCGTCAGCCTGAGCGAAGCGGGCGCGCCGAGCTCAACGCAGTACACCGCGACCGGCGCGTCGTGCGCGGGCGTCGCGAGCACGTCGGCGATCGCCGCAGGCAGCAACTCGTCGACGACCGTCACCGCGCAGGGCAACGGCTCGTGCAGCCTCGTGTTCTCCGACGGTTCGAGCTCGGTCGCGTGGACCGTCACCGTCTCGACGACGACCGGCACCGTGAACATCAACAGCCACACCACCGGGCCGATCACGTTCGCGAGCTACTCGAACGGACCCGTACGCGGCCAGAACGGATGGCTCTCGAACGCGTGCGGCAACAACGACTATAACGCGAACGTCGTGAATACGACCAGCTATCCGATCGCGCAGTGGCCGAGCACGCCGCCGGCCAAGGCGCTGCAGGTCGACAACTCGGTCACGCAGAGCTGCTTCTCCGGTCTCGCTACCCCGCTCACGCCGTACTCCGCGGGCTATCCGAACGCGCTCTCCGACATGTCCGTGAGCCCGCCGGCGCAGTGCGGTCCCACATGCGAGAGCTTCTTCACGGTCCAGTTCGTCGTCACGTCGGCGACCGGTGCGTGGCAGCCGGCGCTCGAGATGAGCATCTCACCGGTGTGGAACAATCAGGGCGCGCTGATGCAATACATCGGCCTCTGGCACACGACCGACTCGGGCAGCAACCAGAAGCTGCTGATCTTCACGAACGACGCCGAAGGTCTGTCTTCCGGGCATGGGCCGGCGCCGTGCTTCCAGTGTGTTAACTTCGCGGCCTGGGAGATCGCGTACGTCGATCCAGCCCTCCCGCACACGATCGGCATGACGATGCAGTTCGTGCAGCCGGACGACGACGTGGTGAAGTTTTACGTCGATGGGCGATTGGCCGGCGTGCAGCGGCAGTCGTTCCGCTCGTGGGAGGACTATTACTTGCTGGACACCGCGAGCGACCCCGGAGATCAGTATCCGTACTCGCGTGCGGTGAACGACCTGCTCTTCCATCCCGGCGACGTCGACACGTGCCTGAACTTCGCCGACTATCAGGGCAGCTGCGATCAGCGTACCAGCGGCGCGGGCCATACGTCGACGGCCAACAACGGCTTCTTGTTCACGAACATCACGACGTGCGCGGGAAGCCAGTCCGTGTGTGCCGGGGCGATTCAGACGTCGAGCGTGCGGCGCACGGCGATGGCCGCCTCGCGTTCCGCGAGCTCGCCGCAGCGATTGCGAACCGTCTCGATGCTCCGATAGCTTTCGCGCCTGCTTGCTACCGCAGCATGCTGGACGCGGGCCGGGCGTGGAACCGTTGGGTTCGCCGGGGCGGTCGTAGGCCGGTATGCCGGACGTGACCCACGCCCTCGATGCGATCGTCATCAAGGGCGCGCGCGAGCACAATCTCAAGAACATCGACCTGACGCTCCCTCGCAACAAGCTGATCGTGGTGACCGGCTTGTCCGGGTCGGGCAAGTCCTCGCTCGCGTTCGACACGATCTACGCGGAAGGCCAGCGCCGGTACGTCGAGTCGCTCTCGTCGTACGCGCGGCAGTTCCTCGGGCAGATGGAGAAGCCCGACGTCGACTACATCGAAGGTCTCTCGCCGGCGATCTCGATCGACCAGAAGTCGACGTCGCGCAACCCCCGCTCGACGGTCGGCACCGTCACGGAGATCTACGACTACCTGCGCTTGCTGTACGCGCGCATCGGCGTGCCGCACTGCTACGAGTGCGGCCGCGAGATCAGCTCGCAGACGGCGGAGCAGATCGTCGACCAGATCCTGTCGTTTCCGGAAGGCACGCGCATCCAGCTCCTGGCGCCGGTGATCCGCGGACGCAAGGGCGAGTACACCAAGCTCTTCGAGGAGATCGGCAAGGAGGGCTTCGCCCGCGTCCGCGTCGACGGCACGGTCCGCGAGCTGCGCGAGAAGATCGAGCTCGACAAGAAGCGCAAGCACACCGTCGAGGTCGTCGTCGACCGCTTGGTCGTGAAGCCCGACGTGCGCGGGCGGCTGACCGACTCGATCGAGACGACGCTCAAGCTTTCGACCGGCATCGTCACGGTGCTGTACCAGTCCGCCGTGAAGGCGAACGCGGGGACCGACAAATCGGCCGAGGTTTGGACCGAGGCGACGTTCAGCGAGTCCTTCGCGTGCGCGTCGTGCGCGATCTCGTTCCAGGAGCTCGAGCCGCGCCTGTTCTCGTTCAACTCGCCGTACGGCGCGTGCCCCGCGTGCAGCGGCCTCGGCGAAAAGATCGAGATCGATGAATGGAAGGTGATTCCCGACCGCACGAAGTCGATCGCCGACGGCGCGATCGTACCGTGGTCGAAGAATCTGGGCAGCGGGCGGTACCCGTCGACGAACCCGTACTACATGCAGCAGGTCGAGCGACTGCTGCGGTCGCGCCGCTGCAAGGCGTCGACCCCGGTCGAGAGCCTTCCGGAAGACGTCGTCGACACGATCCTGTACGGCGCCGACCGCAAGCAGAGGTTCGTCTACGAGTCGCGCTCGGGCCACCAGTGGGAATACGAGTCGCAGTTCGAGGGCGTGGTCAACAACCTGCAGCGCCGCTACAACGAGACCTCTTCCGACTACGTCAAGGAAGAGATCGAGAAGTACATGTCGGCGTCGCAGTGCAAAGTGTGCAAGGGCGCGCGGCTCAAGCCCGAGGCCCTCGGCGTTACCGTCGGCGATCACAGCATCGACGACACGACAAAGATGTCGGTCGAATCGGCGGAAGCCTTCTTCGCCGCGTTCGAGCCGACCGAGCGCGAGTTCCAGATCGCGCACCAGATCCTCAAGGAGATCCGCGCGCGCCTCGGCTTCCTCAAGAACGTCGGGCTCGGCTACCTGAACCTCTCGCGCAGCGCGACGACGCTCTCCGGCGGCGAGTCGCAGCGCATCCGGCTCGCGACGCAGATCGGGTCCTCGCTCGTCGGCGTGCTGTACATCCTCGACGAACCGTCGATCGGGCTTCATCAGCGCGACAACGATCGTCTGCTGGCGACGCTCGAGACGCTCCGAGACATCGGCAACACGCTGATCGTGATCGAACACGACGAGGACACGATGCGTTCGGCGGACGTGATCGTCGACATCGGGCCGGGCGCGGGCGCCGAAGGCGGCTACATCCTCTCCGTCGGCGACATCGCGGCGATCGAACGCAACGCGGAGTCGCTCACCGGCGCGTACCTTTCGGGGCGGCAGTTCATCGCGATCCCGAAGCATCGCAAGAAGGGCCGGAGCCTGCTGAGCGTCATGGGCGCGAAGGCGAACAACCTGCGCGGCGTCGACGTCGACATCCCGCTCGGCACGTTCACCTGCGTCACCGGCGTGAGCGGGAGCGGCAAGTCCACGCTCGTCAACGAGGTCGTCGTCAAGGCGCTCAACCAGCATCTGCACCACCAGCCGGCGGGCGGCACGTACGGCCGCGTGAAGGGCGCCGAGGCGCTCGACAAGATGGTCGTGATCGACCAGTCCCCGATCGGCCGCACGCCGCGCTCGAATCCGGCGACGTACACCGGCGCGTTCGATCTGATCCGCGAGCTCTACTCGCTCACGCCCGAGGCGAAGATGCGCGGCTACACTCCCGGGCGCTTCTCGTTCAACGTCAAGGGCGGGCGCTGCGAGGCGTGTCAGGGCGACGGCATCATCAAGATCGAGATGCACTTCCTGCCCGACGTCTACGTGCCGTGCGAAGTGTGCAAGGGCAAGCGCTACAACGCCCAGACGCTCGAGGTGAAGTTCAAGGGCAAGTCCGTCGCCGACGTGCTCGCGATGCGCGTCGACGAGGCGACGGAGCTGTTCGGCGCGATCCCGCGCATCAACAACAAGCTCAAGACGATCTGCGAGGTCGGCCTGGGCTACATCCAGATGGGCCAGCCCGCGACGCAGCTCTCCGGCGGCGAAGCGCAGCGCATCAAGCTCGCGACCGAGCTGTCACGCCGCGCGACCGGACGCACGTTCTACGTGCTGGACGAGCCGACGACGGGGTTGCACTTCGCCGACATCCACAAGCTGCTCGACGTGCTGCAGCGGCTGGTCGGCATGGGTAACACGGTCCTGGTCATCGAGCACAACCTCGACGTGATCAAGACGGCCGACTACGTGATCGACCTCGGCCCCGAGGGCGGCGACAAGGGCGGAACGATCGTCGCGACCGGAACGCCCGAAGAGATCGCGGAACACCCCGCCTCGTACACCGGCGAGTATCTCCGCGGCGTGCTCACCGACGAGCGGGCGAAGGGACGCATCCGCGTCAGCGCCGCGCGCATCGCCGAGCTCGAGAGCGCGAACTTCGAGACGCTCGACGATTTGACGAAGACCGGCCGCGAGAGGGTTCCCGTCGAGGCGTAGCTACGGCAGCTTGAACCCGGCGGCCACCGTCGCCATCGTGACGGAGCCGATCGTGCACGGAGCCGTCGACGTACACGTCACGGTCGCCGCGCCGAACTGATCGCCCGCGTCGATCGTGCCGTCGCCGTTCGCGTCGTACCAGACGCCGACTTTGTACGAGCCCGCCGCGGCCGGCACGTCGGCGATGCGGAAGTTGCCGCTCGAGTCGACGGGGACGCCGTTCGGGTAGTTCGCGTCGAGGATCGCCGGTTTCGTGCCGCCCGAGTTCGAGTATGCGAACGCCACGACTTGTGTTGGGCTCGTCTTCTGCACGGACGGTCCCGAGTACGCGCCCGTGTCGGTGAAGACCGACGCCAGCGCCTTGTACGCGTTGAGGCGTCCGTGACCTTGATGCGGATCGTTGATGTTGTCGGCGGTGTCCTGGATGATCTGCTGCACTTGCGCCGGCGTGAGCGAGTGGTGGCCGCCCGCGGCCGCGATCAGCAGCGCCGCGGTGCCCGCGACCTGCGGCGTCGCCTGCGAGGTACCGGCGAAGAACGCCGTGCACGACGTCGCGGGCGACGGCGTGTGGCACTGATCGTTCGCATAGTTCGCGGTCGACGTCGAATAGTTCCAGATCCAGTGCAGCGGGTTCGAGTCGTTCTTGCCGGGGTCGCCGCCCGGCGCGACCACCGACAGGCCGGGGCCGTACTGCGAGTACGACGTGACGTACTCCGTCGCGCCCGCGTAGTTGCCGGAGTTGCCGTCGTTGAGTGCCGATGCGCCCACGGAGAGCACGCCGTCGTACGCCGCCGGATAGTCGAGGACGGTGTGCGGCGTGCCCGACTCACCGCCGTCGGCGTCGTTGCCGGCCGCCGCGACGACCACGACGCCGGCAGAGATCGCCGCTTCGATCGCGTCGTGCTCGCCCTGGTCGAAGCCGTTGTCGACCCCGTAGTCCTGTGCCGATCCGAGGCTCAAGTTGATCACGTCCGCGCCGCGCGAGACGGCGTCGTTGATCGCGCTGACCTCGTCGGTGACCGATGCGGTCTGCTGGTCGCTGCTCGACGTCGCGTCGGGGAAGATGTTGTACGCCAGCAGCTTGACGTTGCCGAAGCCGACGCCCGCGAATCCCAGCGCGTCGTTCGCGACGGCGTCCGCGATACCGGTCACGTTGGTCCCGTGCCCGTTCGTGTCTTGCGCGGTGTGGCCGGCGCTTTCATAGCCGGTCGAGTAGATGATCTGCGCGGAGAGATCGGTGTTGTGCAGGTCGACGCCCGTGTCGATGACGGCGAGCTTGGCGCCGGTGCCCTCGGTGTACGACCACGCGTTCGGTACGCCGGTCGCGAACGTGTACCACTGGTCGACGTTGTTGAAGTGCGGATCGTTCACGCTCGTCGCGGGCCGGCCGAGCGGCACGCGCACGTGGACCGGGAAGACGTCGGCGACGTCCGCGCGCGCGCGCAGGGTCTCTGCGAACGTCTGCGCGCCGGTCCCCGCCGGTACGCGAACGAAGCGCTCGTAGGTGCCGGACGCGGTCGTGATCTCAGCGCCGTTGACCGTGCGCATCGCGCTCGCGACTTGCGCGGACGACGCGCGCGCCTGGGCGGCGCTGCCGCGGTACCGCACGAGCACCTGATCGGGAAGCACGCCGGTGCCGCTGAAGCGCCGAATGCCGCGGCGCACCGTCTCGACGCTGCGCGCGCTCGAAGCCAGCCCGCGGCGCACGCTCTGCAGCGATGACGTCGCGATCGAGCCGCTCGAGTCGCCGGCCTGGTTGTAGAAGAGCGTGTGGTTGCCGTTCAGCTGCTGCGAGACGCTGACGACGTACGGGCTCGACTGCGACGGCGCGAAGACGTAGCTCCACGGATGGGGCGCCGTCTGCGGCGTGTCCGTCGTCGTCGTGACGCCGGTGAAGTACACGCACGAGGTCGACGTGACGGAGGGATCGACGCGCTGGACCGTGATGCCGCTCGGATTCGACGTCAGCGTGTAGGTGCTGCCCGTCGTCTGCGGCGAGAGCTGCCGGCACGACGGGTTCAGCGTCGGCGTCGTCGTCGGGCTCGGCGTGGGTGTCGGTGTGGGAACCGGCGGGAGGACCTTCACCTTGTGGTGACATGCCACCAGCGCGCTGCATGCAACGAGAAGAAGTGCCCCGTGAAAAGGCCGAAGCGACATGCAGAGCGTCCCCTTTGGCGATAACCCTGCCGTTTTTTGCCGCCGACGCGGCCGATTCTCCTCTCGCGCGGTGGCCGCGCCGCGGAGGCACTCGAGCGACCGAGGCTCGGTCCTCGCGTCGGGGAGAGCAGGACGCGTCGGCGAAACCGGGCGGCATGGCCTCCTTCGTCCTCGCGATGCTCGTGTGCGCCGATCTCGAGCGGTCCAAGCGGTTCTACAAGACGATCCTCGACTTGAAGCTCGGTACCGACGCCGCACCGCACTGGGTGGACTTCGACCTCGGCGAGGGGCGAATGCTGGGGCTGCATCCGGCGAGCGACGCCCTGACCGTGAAGCCGGGATCGGTCCAGCTCGGATTCGCGGTCGACGATATCGACAAGTTCGTCACCGACGCCCGCACGGCCGGCGTTACCGTGCTGCAGGAGCCGCACGACGAAGGTTTTGGGCGCCTCGCCGTGATCTCCGACCCCGACGGCTATCCCGTGCAGGTAGCGACGCTCAAGGCGCCGCGCGAATCGACGTCCCCCGCACCGTGAGCGAGGCGCGATGACGAACGTCTTCGCATCGAACACCGGCGCCGGCGCGTCGCTTGCCGCCGCCGCTTTCGTGCTCGTCACGATGACGGCGGCGCTGCGGTGCGCCGCCGCGGCGGAGCCGAACCCGTTCGAGGTCGAACTGGCGCGCCCGATCGGCGGGACGTGGAACGAGTACGCGAATCCCGGCGAAGACTACCCGCAGTCGCTGCAGGCTGCGCTGCACGGCCCGGTCGGCGGCTACTATTTCGGCGTCGAGTATCACCGCGACGTGTACCTCACGCAGAGCGCCGGCCCTGGAACCAAGACGCGCTTCGCAACGCTCACGGGCGGCTATGCAAGCGTGACGCCGTTCCTCGCACGCGACATGGAGTTGGAAGCGCGCGTGCTGCGCCCGGTGCACGGCCCGCTCGCCGTCGGCATCGGCGTGTTGCACACGTGGACGAGCTATGGGTATCCGGCGCTGACCGGCGTCGGCGTCGGCGTCGCGCGTCTGCCGGCGTGGACGCGCCAAGTGAGCCTGTCCGCATCCGCGTTCTACTATCCCGCGGTTTCGGGTTCGAACGGCAGCGGGAGCGCCGCGTTCGGCATCGTGAAGACCGACGTCGCGGCACGATTCCGTCCGCGCGGCTGGCACGCGTACTTCGTCGGCGGCTATGAGAACGAGATCCGCTCCGGCCGTCACCTGCCCGGCGCGGTGCGGCTGAACCGGTCCGATCCGTACGTCGGAATCGGCGCGCGCACGTAGCGTTTCGTGGCCTCTCACGCAAAGAGGGCGGCGCCGAAGGCGCTCGCGAAGCGCGCGGCCGACCTGCGCGCACGCATCGACGAGGCGAACTACCGCTATCACGTGCTCGACGATCCGCAGATCAGCGACGCCGACTACGACGCGATGCTGCGCGAGCTGCTGGACCTCGAGCTGGCACATCCCGAGCTCGCGACGCCGGACTCGCCGACGCGGCGTGTCGGCGGCACGCCGTCGGCCGGCTTCCCGCCGTACGTGCACGCGCGGCCGATGCTCTCCCTGGCGAACGCGTTCGACGCGGACGAGCTGCGCGCGTTCGACGCGCGGGTGCGCAAGCTCGGCGCCGTGGAGGGCGACGTCGCGTACACGTGCGAGTTGAAGATCGACGGGCTCGCCGTGTCGCTGCGCTACGACGCGGGCAAGCTCGTTGCCGGCGGGACGCGCGGCGACGGCAACGTCGGCGAGGAGGTCACCGCCAACCTGCGCGCGATCAAGTCGATTCCGCTCGCCCTCCGCGCGCCCGCCACGCGGGGCCGCGTGCCGCGCCGCATCGACGTGCGGGGCGAAGCGTACATGCGCAAGAGCGATTTCGCGCGCTTGAACGCGGAACGCGAGGCGCGCGGCGAGGCGCCGTTCGCGAACCCGCGCAACGCCGCAGCCGGCGGCATCCGCCAGCTCGATCCGAAGGCGACGGCGGAGCGCAAACTCTCGTTCTATGCGTACGCCGTCGGCGAGATCGACGCCGACGCGCCGCCGCGCTCGCAGCACGCGCTGCTGGCGTACCTGAAGGGCTTGGGATTTCGCGTCAACGAGCACGCGCACGCGGTGCCCTCGATCGACGGCGTCATCGGCTTCGTGACCGCGTGGGAAGAGCGCCGCGACGAGCTCGACTACGAGATCGACGGCGTCGTGATCAAGGTCGACGACCTGGCGCTCCAGGCGAAGCTCGGCAGCTCCGGCAAGGATCCGCGCTGGGCGATCGCGTTCAAGTTCCGCGCGCGCGAAGCGCGCACGAAGCTGTTGGACATCACGGTCAGCGTCGGCCGCACCGGCGTGCTGAACCCGAACGCGGTGCTCGAGCCGGTTCCGATCGGCGGCACGACGGTGTCGAACGCGACGCTGCACAACCAGGACTACATCCGCGCCAACGACATCCGCATTGGAGACGTCGTCACGGTGATCCGTGCCGGTGACGTCATTCCGCGCGTCGTGGGGCCCGTGCTCGAGCTGCGCGAGGGCGAGCCTCCGCAGTACACGCTGCCCTCGGCATGCCCGGTGTGCGGCGCGGACGTCGACCACCCGGAAGGTGAGCCGATGGCGCGCTGCACGAACGCGTCATGTCCGGCGCAGCTGGTCGAGCGCGTCCGGCACTTTTGCTCTCGCGGCGCGATGGACATCGAGGGCGTCGGCGATCAGCTGTCGGCGGGTCTCGTCGATTCGGGGCTCGTGCGTGACGTCGGCGACATCTACGCGCTGGATCTGGAAAAGCTGCTCGCGCTGCCGCGCATGGCGGAGAAGTCGGCGTCGAACGTGCTCGCCGCGATCGAGGCGTCGAAGAAGCGCGGCCTCGCGCGGCTGCTCGCCGGTCTCGGAATCCGTTTCGTCGGCGCGCAGAACGCGGCGATCCTGGCCGGCGACTACGGCGCGATCGACGCGCTCGCCGCGGCGAGCGAGGACGAGCTGGTCCGGAGCGAAGGGATCGGGCTCGAGATCGCGCGCAGCGTCGTGCTGTTCTTCGCGCAAGAGCCCAACCGCGCCATGATCGCGCGGCTGAAGAAGGCCGGCGTCGACGTGACGGCACCGCTGCGGCCGCGCGAACCGCTCGGCGTGCTCGCCGGAAAGACGCTCGTGCTGACGGGGACGCTGCCGTCGTTCACGCGCGATGAGGCGGCGGAGCTCATCGTCGCCGCGGGCGGCAAAGTCAGCGGCTCGGTGTCGAAGAAGACCGATTACGTCGTCGCGGGCGACGAAGCGGGCACGAAGCTCGCGAAGGCGGAGTCGCTCGGCATCGCGATCCTCGACGAAGCGGGACTGCGCGCGCTCTTGAACTCCCTTCGACAAGCTCAGGATGACACGACAAGCTCAGGATGACACGACAAGCTCAGCATGACATGGGGTGCGTGTCGTCCACCTCGGCGAACATCTCGTCCAGGCTGAGCTCCAACCCCGGCAGCGCGGGATGACGGAGCACGTCGCCTTTCTGAACCGCGCGGCCGCGCAGGCACTCCGCTCGGGCTTCGTCTCGGGCAGGACGATCTCGCGCAGCAGTTCCGCCATGCGACCCTCTCCACGCCGAGCGTATCGCGCGCTCGCGCGGCGGCGTCGAGGGCGATCAGACGATGCGGATCAGCGTGGCCGAATCGGGCGCGACGAGCGACGCTTCGCCGAGCGCGTCGGCGACGTCGTGCGCCATCACGCCGCGCGGCCGGTGCGACGCCGCCAGATGCCCGGCGCGGCCGTGCCAGTACGCGCCGGCGCGCGCAGCGTCGAGCGGTGAAAGGCCTTGCGCGAGCAGCGTCGCGATCGCGCCCGTGAGGACGTCGCCGGTCCCGGCCGTCGCGAGGGCGTTCGTCCCGGTGGGGTTGACGTGCGTGGCGTCACGGCTCGCGATCAGCGTGACCTCGCCTTTGAGCAGCGTCGTGATGCCGTGCTCGTCGACGAACGCGCGCACCCGGGCGAGCCGTTCGCCCGGCGCGATCGTCCCTTTGCCGCTGATACGCGCGAACTCGCCCGCGTGCGGCGTGAGGACCAGCGGCTTGTCGCGATACGCGGGGAGCCGCTTGGCGAGATGGTACAGCGCGCTCGCGTCGGCGACGACCGGAAGCGCCGTTGCGCCGATCACGCCGTTCACGATCGCGGCGAACGCATCGGAGAGCCCGAGCCCCGGACCAATGCCGATCGCATCGCAGCGATTGGTGAGGTCGAGGATCGTGCGCACCGCCGCATCCGGATCCGCGTCGTCATACGTGACGACGACCTGCTCGACGAGGTGCGCGCGCAGCGCGTCCGCCGCGCCGTGCGGCGCCGCGACCGTGACGTATCCGGCGCCGGCGCGCGCCGCACCCCATGCGCACAGCACCGCGGCGCCGGGGAACTGCGTCGAGCCGGCGACGATCAGCGGCGCACCGGCGCTGCGCTTGTCGGCGCCCTCGCCGCGACGCGGCAGCAGGGCCGCGAACTCGCGCGGCGTCAGGACGTACGCGGGCGCATGCGATGCATCGGCCTGCGGTCCGGCGTCGTCATCGCGCATGCCGATCGGCGCGCACCACAGCTCGCCGGTCGCATCGCGGCCGGCGTCGAGCATGCACCCGAGCTTCGGTCGTCCGAGCGCGATCGTCGCGACCGCGCGCACGGCGCGCTCGCCGTGCGCGCCGGTCGTCGGATCGAGGCCCGTCGGCACGTCGAGTGCGAGCACGGGCGCGCCCGACGCGTTCATCGCATCGACGAGCGCGGCACTGTGCGCGTCGAGCGGCAGGCGCGCGTTCGCACCGAGCACGCCGTCGAGCACGAGCGCGGCACCGCGCAACGCCGCCGCATCGAGCGGAAGCGTGCGGGGCTCGACGCCGGCGCGCGCGGCGCGCTGCTCGGCGTCGCGGCCCGCATCGCTGCGGCGACCGGTCGCATCCCCGCAGACGATTCGCGTGCGCGCACCGGCGTACGAGGCGAGCGCCGCGTACGCATCCCCGCCGTTGTTTCCCGCGCCCGCGACGGCGATCACCGGGCCGTCGCCGGCGGCGTACCGGTCGATCAGCGACGCGATCGCTTCCCCCGCGGCGCGCATGAGCGCGACATCGCCGTCGCGCGCGACGGCAGCCCGATCGATCGCGCGCATCTCGGCGGCGGTCACTGCGCGCATGTAGTGCGGTTACCGTTCCAGCACGACGACGGCCGCTGCCGTCGTCGCCGTGTGCGTGATGGTCAGGTGGATGGCGCTCACGCCGCGGCGCTCCCGCAGCGCGTCGTACCCGCGGTAGAACCGGATGACCGGCTTGCCGCTGCGCTCGTGCGAGACGCCGACAGCGTTCCACGGAATCGCATGCCCGAACGCCTTGCGCGTCGCCTCTTTCGCGGCGAAGAACCCCGCCAGGCGCTCCGGCCAGTTGCGCTTGCGCATCGCGTACGCCATCTCTTCCTCGGTATAGACTTTTCGAGCGAACCGCGCGCGCTGCTCGTCGTCGAAGCGATATCGGTCCACTTCGGCGAGGTCGATCCCGATGCCGACGATCATCGTGCGCTCTTCGACGTTCTCCACAGCAAGGACCGCTTTGCGCGCGAACCGAACCCCTCGTTCCGGCAGTGCGCGAGATCAGCATCGTTCCGATCAACTCGATCGACGCCGGAACACTCACCCGTCTGGCGTTGTGCCTCGAAGAGCGCTTCCTGGCCGCCGCGGTCGTGCGTGCGCCGCTCGCCGTGCCGAAGTCGGCGCTGAACAGCGCGCGCGGGCAGCTGTTCTTCGGGTCCGTCGCAGCGCGGATCAGCGCCGCGTACGACACCCGCGATCAGCTCATGCTCGCCGTCACCGAGTACGACCTCTACAAGACGTCGCACGCGTTCGTGTTCAGCGCGTCGAGCGAGACGCAGCGCTGCGCCGTCGTCTCGCTCCACCGGCTGCGCTCGGAGTTCTACGGCGACCAGGCCGATGAGAACGCGCTCTTCCAGCGCCTGCTGAAGGAAAGCGTGCACGAGATCGGTCACGCGCTGGGGCTCAAGCACTGTTACAACGCGCGCTGCGCGATGTACTACTCGAACTCCGTCTTCGACACCGACAACAAGTACTCGCACTTCTGCGAGGCGTGCGAGCGCCGCAGCCGCGCAAACCGGACCGCCTGACCGGCTTTCTGAAGAATCTCTGAAAGCCGGGCTCGTTCGGCCTGTTGCTCATGCAGGCTCGCGGTTCGTCCGATGTCTGGAAAGTACGATGACGAACCGTCTTTCCGCCGGGGGCCTTGCCGTGCTCTGCGCGACCGGCCTCGCCGCCCTCGCGTTCATCGTCATGGGCGCGGCGCCGCCGGCGCCGGCCGCCCTTGCCTTGGCAGCCGCGTGCGCGGCCATCGGATGGCTCGCCCGAGGCTTCGTGCGCGCGGCGCCCGCGCTCGCGCTCGCAACGTCGCCGGCATCCGCGCCGGAACCGGAACACGCGGCGTACGAGGCCGATGAGGGCTTGCGCGACGTCGTCGCGTCGCTGCAGCAGCAGATGGCGCGACTCGGCGCGGCGGGCGACGCTCTCGAATCGACGGCGTCCTCGTCCCTGGCGGTCATCGAGGGCGGCACGCTTGCGCAGAAGCAGCTCGAGGAAGGGATCCTCGAGCAGACGCAGATCGTGGCGGGCGCGCACGACAAGGTGCGCGCGATGGCCGACGCGATCGCGGAGCTCGCCGGCTCGGCGGAACAGCAGACCCGCACGCTCGACGAGACCGCGTTGAACGTCACCTCGATGTCGGCGTCGATCGAGCAGGTTTCGACGCAGGTCGAGTCGCTGCTCACCGTGTCGTCGGAGACCACGCTGACCGCCGACCGCGGCGGCGCCGCGATCTCGACGATCGTCGACGCGATGACGACGATGCGAGCGACGATCGCCGACTTCGGCGCCGACATCGCACGGCTCGGGCGCAACTCCGCGCAGATCGGCGACATCGTTAAGGTCATCGACGGCATCGCCGAGCAGACGAACCTGCTCGCGCTCAACGCGGCGATCGAAGCGGCGCGCGCGGGCCAGCACGGTCGCGGCTTCGCGGTCGTCGCGGGCGAGATTCGCAAGCTCGCCGACGGCAGCGTGCAGGCCACCAAGGAAATCGCCGCGCACGTCGGGTCGACGCAGTCGGTGGTCGCGCAGGTGACGGACGCGATGGCTCGGCTCAACGAGCGGCTCGAGGCGAGCGTCGAATCGACGGACAGCGCGTCGGCATCGCTGCGCGACATCGTCGCGGCGGTCATGGATGCGAACCGTCAGATCGGCGTCATCAGCACGGTGACGCGCTCGATGTCGGAGAACACGTACCGCGTCATCCGCTCGATCGAGGAGATCACGTCGTCCGTCGCGGCGAACCTTGCGGCGACGCGGCGCATGGCGGAGCACTCCGGCGAAGTGTCCGGCGCGTTCGATGCCATCACGTCGATCAGCGCGGAGAACGCCGGGTCGGTCGAAGTGCTCACGTACGTCGGCGCCGAGATGGCGTCGGCGACGCAGCGCATGGCGGAATCGATCGCGGCGTTGAAACCCACCCCCGCCATCATGGAGGAACCGGCGTCATGAAGCTCGGTCTTCGCACGAAGCTCGTCGGCACGCTCGTCGGCGCGATCGTCGTCTCGTCCGCGATCTCGGCGTTCGCCGCGCGCAACACGATGACGGTGGACCTGAACCGTCTGGCCGCGCAGCAAGTCTCGAGCGGTTCCACCGGCTTCGCAGGCTATTGGGACGGGAAGCGCGAGCTGGTCAAGCTGCTCGTCGGACAGTCCGCGATCAACGCCACGATTCGCGCGGGGACGCAGAAACGCTCGCGGTCGCTCGGCGAGACGCTGAGCGGCATCGCGCACCAAGGTGGTCTGTCGTTCCTGACGGTCGTCGACGCGAACGGCGTCGTCATCGCGCGCGCGACGGGCGGGCGTGCCGGCATCGCGCTCGCATCGCCGATCGTGCGGCGCGCGCTCAAGGGGGAAACCGTCAGCACCGCGGCCGCGCTGCCGCACGACGAGCTCGTGCCGGAGCTGCTGGAGCCGCAGATCGAGTCGACGACGCCGGGACGCGAAGGGCTCGTCGAGGGCCTGGGCATCGTGTCGGCGCTGCCGATCTCCGACAGCCGGGGGCGCACGATCGGCGCCGTGTACGGCGGCATCGTGATGGATCACTACTATGACATCGTCGACCAGGCGGCGCAGGCGCTCGGCGGCAAGGCGGCGGTGATCTTCGAGAGCGAGATCATCTCGAGCTCGATCGTGCGGCCGGACGGCACGCGGTTCGTCGACGATACGACCACGGCGCGCGTGCGCGACCTCGATCAGGCGTACTCGGGGATCGATACGGAAGGCGGTACGGCGTATCTCGTGCGCGCCGAGCCGATCGTCGACGACCAGATGCACCCGATCGCGACCCGCTGGTTCGGCGTTCCGCTCGCGTCGTTCACGTCGGTCTTGCGCGACACGCTCGTGTCGCTGCTGATCTGGGGGCTGATCGGCCTCGCGATCGCGCTCGCGATCGTGGTCCCCGTCGTCGATCGCATCGCGCGCCGCCTCGCTGCGCGCAGCCGCCAGGTGCGCGACTCGGCGCACGAGCTTTCCATGGTCATCGTCGGCAGCGAGGTGTCCGGCGATCACGTCGCACAGACGCGCGCCGCCGTCGAGCGCCAGGGCGACTTGCTGATGCAGGCTGCGACGGAGACGAGCGATGCGCCGCCTTCGGGCGCCGTGCTCACCGCGAAGGGCGTGTCGGAGAAGCTGCTCGCCGCCTCGGCGCTCAACGCCGAGATTCTCGGCGACGTCGTCGTGATCGACACGCTCGCGACCGAGATGGCCCAGCGCACGCAGCAGGCCGTCGCGCGCGTGCAGGAGCTGAGCGATGTCGCGGCCGGTCTCGACCAGCTGGTGAGGGGCTCGAAGTAGCGGCCGATGGCTGACGTCGTCCTGTTCTTCGCGTCCAACGCCGACACGATGATCGCCACGAAGGCGCTCAAGGACGGCGGCGTGACCGCGAAGGTGATTCCGAAACCGGCGCACGTGTCATGCACGGCCAACCTCGCGCTGAGCGTCGACATCGCGGCGGAAGCCGCGGCCGTCGCGGTCCTCGGGAAGGCGAACGTCGCCCTGGGCGGCGTCCACCGCTAAGCCGTCGCGCGCCGCGCTCGCCGCGCGATCGCCGGCATCACGCGGCGCGTCGCAAGCGCCGTCGCGTCGCGCATCCATCCACAGGTGTGCGTGCATCGAGTCGCCCTCGGAAGTCCCGTAGCGCCTTCGGTGCCCGCCCGCGCGGCGCTACACCACGCGCGCGTCCGCGAGGTGGATCGTGCGTTCGGCGCCGTCCACGGCGAGCACGAGGCCGCCGTCGTCCGCGAGGCGCACGGCGGAACCCGCGACGATCTCGCCGGTCGCGTCGAGCCGCACGCGATACGCGCGCCCGCGCAGCGCCGCGCGCTCTTCCCACGTGCGCGCGACGCCATCGGGAGCCGCGAGGAGATCGGCGATGCCGTCCATCGCGCGCAGCACGCCGACCAGCAGGTCCTCGCGCGACGCGCGCGGGGCGCGGTCGGACACGTACGCCGGGGGCGGTTCGACCGCCGGCGCGCCGGCGGGACGGTGCACGTTCAGGCCGATGCCGCACGCCGCGTGCGCGACGGATTCCGGCGACGCGCGAGACGCACAGGATGCCGCCCGCCTTGCGCGCGTCGAGGTCGAGGTCGTTCGGCCAACGCAGATCGAGCCGTACGCCGCACGCGCGCTCGACGCCCTCCGCGACCGCGAGAGCGCTCCAGAACGGAACCGCCCACAGCGCGCCGGCGTCGAGAGCGTCGGGCAAGATCGTGGTGAACAGCAGCGCCGTTCCCGCCGGAGCGATCCACGCGCGCCCGGGCTTGCGACCGCGGCCCGCGGTCTGAAACTCTGCGACGAACGACGTGCCTGCGGCCGAGGGATCTCCGAGCAGCGCCGCGGCGTCGTCGTTCGTGCTCGCGGTCTCGCGCGTGTAGCGCACGCCGCCGAAACGCGTTCCGGCGAGCGCGGCACGGACGCGCGCGGCGTCGAGGAGAGGTGCGTCATCGTCCGGCACGTATAGCTCAGTCCGCTATGGCAGTCGAACGAACCTTGATTCTCGCCAAAGCCGACGCCGTGGTGCGCGGTCTCGTCGGCGAGGTGCTGGCACGCTTCGAGCGCCGCGGCTACACGATCCTCGGCCTCAAATTGATGCACGTGACGCAGGAACAGGCGAAGCGCCACTACGCCGAGCACGAAGGCAAGGGCTTCTTCCAGGGGCTCGTCGACTACATCACCGGTTCGCCGATCGTCGCGATGGTGATCGAAGGCGAAGACGCGATCGAAGGCTGCCGCTCGACGATCGGCGCGACGAATCCGATCAAAGCGGCGCCCGGCACGATTCGCGGCGATCTTCGGCCAGACGATCGGGCGCAATCTCGTGCACGGCTCGGACTCGCCGGCATCGGCGGCGCGCGAGGTCGCGATCTTCTTTCGCGACGACGAGCTGTATCCACGCCCGAACGTGCTCGCGGACTGGGTCGCCGCAAAGTAATGTCCATCGAGTCGTTGCGCGGCGGCGGCCGGCCGCTGATCGAGAGCGTGCGCGGGCGCGAGGTGCTCGATTCGCGCGGAAATCCGACCGTCGCGGTTGCCGTCGCGACATCGTTCGGCGCGGTCGAAGAGGCGCTCGTTCCATCGGGTGCGTCGACCGGCGCGCACGAAGCGGTCGAGAAGCGCGACGGCGACCCGAAGCGCTACGGCGGCAAGGGCGTGCTCAAGGCGGTCGCGGCGGTGAACGAGATCATCGGCCCCGCGGTCGAGGGCATGGACGCGACGGCGCAGCGCGAGATCGACCGCACGATGCTCGAGCTCGACGGCACGCCGAACAAGGCGAATCTCGGCGCGAACGCGCTGCTCGGCGTGTCGCTCGCGGTCGCGCGCGCGGCCGCCGTGTCGCTCGGCGTGCCGCTGTACCGGTATCTCGGCGGCCCGTGCGCGGCGACGCTGCCCGTCCCGATGATGAACGTGATCAACGGAGGGAAGCACGCGGAAGGCGCGCTGCAGTTCCAGGAGTGCATGATCGTGCCGCTCGGCGCGCCGACGATGAGCGACGCCGTGCGCTGCGGCGCGGAGATATTTCACGCGCTCGGCAAGATGCTGCACGACGAGGGTCACTCGACGCTCGTCGGTGATGAGGGCGGGTACGCGCCGAAGCTCGACTCGATCGACGAGGCGCTGCAGATGCTCGTGCGCGCGGTCGAGAAGGCGGGCTACCGCGCCGGCGACGATGTCGCGATCGCGCTCGATCCCGCCGCGAGCGAGTTCTTCCGCGACGGCAAGTACTGGCCGCACGTTCCGGACGACCATCCGCTCGACGCGGCGCAGATGGTCGGACTGTACGACGGCCTGTGCGCGAAGTATCCGATCGTGTCGATCGAGGACGGGCTCGCCGAGGACGACTGGGGCGGCTGGAACCTGCTCACGCAGCGGCTCGGATCGCGCGTGCAGCTCGTCGGCGACGATCTCTTCGTAACCAACGTCGAGCGGCTCGAGCGCGGTATCCGCGAGAAGTCCGCGAACGCGATTCTCGTCAAGGTGAACCAGATCGGGACGCTGAGCGAGACGCTGGAGGCCGTCGAGACGGCACACAAGGCCGGCTTTCGCGCCGTCATCTCGCACCGTTCCGGCGAAACCGAGGACACGACGATCGCCGACATCGCGGTCGCGACGGGCGCCGGCCAGATCAAGACCGGCTCGCTCGCGCGCAGCGATCGTACGGCGAAGTACAATCGCCTGCTGGCGATCGCGGATGATCTCGGTCCGGCGACCGCGATCTATCCCGGGAAGAGAGGTTTTGCCAACCTGTCGAACACGTAGCGCTGCCGGGCCCGTAGCTCAGCGGTAGAGCAGCCGGCTCATAACTGGTAGCGCGCTGGTTCGAATCCAGCCGGGCCTACACTCCGACGGTGCCGGTCACGTCCGCGTCCGCACCGGGAAAAGACCTCGAAGCCGTGTGTCGGTGAGGTACAGCGGCGCCCAGACGAACAGGCCGACGACGATCGGAAAAAAGAGCGTCTCGAACGGCCCCGATCCCGCGCGCAGATTGGTCGCGATCGCGCCGCCCAGGTAACCGGTGAGCAAGACCGCGCCCAGCAGGCTGGTGCGCGGCACGAGGTACACGATCAGCAGCACGAGCATCAGGATGCCGAGCACCGGGCCGTCGCGGAGCGGAAGCCCCAACCGTGTGAACGCCTGCACGACCGGAGCGGGCATCATGATGTGGCTCCCCGCATCCAGCAGCAAGAACAGAACGACCAGCACGCGGAGAACGCGCGCGGTCCAGCGGACGGATGCGGGTGTGCGAGAACGTTCCATCAGCGCCCGTGCTCACGGCAACAGGCCTCGGGTTCCTGCTCGTCGCAATTGCGACCCGGCTCGGCGCCATAGTCTATCGGTTAGGACGCCGCCCTTTCAAGGCGGAGAGACGGGTTCGACTCCCGTTGGCGCTGCCACGAAAACGCGTCGCTGCGCAGTTTGGTTTTAGCGCCGGAACCACGTTGCCGACTGGACCCTCCGCCGCTCGGGGAGATCAACGCTGATCTCGGACACCGACCCGGCACGCCGGACCGACTCAAACCCCTCTCTGAAGCGAGTGCCCGGCGAGACGCGACGCGTCGACGCTGCCGCGCTTCGCGCCCGACTGCGACGCCCCCAGGATTGCCGCCGGGAGATGCGAACCCCCGCGACCCTCACCTTGCTTCCTGCGGGGTACGGAACATGCGGTATTTTTCAGTTTTCGCAGTCGCAGCTGTGGTGGTTTTCGCGTTGAGCGCATCGCCTGCCGACGCATGCGGGAAGGGCGGCGGCCATCATTCGAGCGCGGCGTTGTCCACGTCCATAGCCGCACTACAAAAAGGGGTACGCGCGTCCGCGCGTACGATCGCACCGCACCGAATCAGACCCGTCATGACAACTGTTCGACGCGTGGAAACGTGAATCCAGAGACCGGGAAGGTCGGCACGAAGCCGCCACGATGACACATCTTCGTCGAATAGTTGCCGCTGCTCTGTTGGCCGTGGCGGTCGCGCTGCCGAGCCAATCATTCGCGAAGACACACGTTGCGCAAGCTCCGGCGACGGCCGGCTCGCTGCAACTCGTCGCCGACGAAGCGGCGGCGCAGAGGCACTGTCCGCGAGACCAGGTTGTCTGGCTCAACACGAACAGGGCATCTATCACGAGAGGGGGATGCGCTGGTACGGCAACACGTAAGCCGGCGCATACGTATGTAGGCGGCCTGACGCCGCTGGCGACCGCGGCACGAGAAACGGACAGTAAGGCACTTGACACAGCGCGACCAGCGACATAGCCGCGCGCAGCGATGATCGTCTTAGGTCTCGGGCTATGGATGTTCGCCTTCGTGATCTGGATCGTGTGTGCCGTTGCGGGCGCCTCGATCATGACAAGCAAAGGCAATAGCGGGTGCGCCGGTGCTGCGCTAGGGTTCTTTCTCGGTCCAATCGGCTTGCTCATCGCTGCTGTGTTGCCCTCATCGCCAACGGCGGCAGCTATGGCAAATACGTTGGGTGGGCCGGTAGGTCAGTGCCCGTTCTGTCTTTCGCTCATTCCGCTTTCAGCGCGCGTGTGTCGTTTCTGTCAGCGCGATCTCTATACGGCCGAAGCGGGCGGCGCTAAATCGCGCTGCCGCGGCCGCGTCCAATGCCGCGTCCCTGCCTACGCCGTCGGGCTGCACACATGATCCCGGCGCGATTTCGGCCACGATGGATGCATGCCGCAAATGCGGCGCGACGATCAGGCGGCCGTCGACACAGCAATGAACCTCGCGTGCACGCCGGGACCCCCTTACGTTTCCGTGCGAAGCGAGGCGTCCGGCGCGCGTCTGCGGCTCCGCGACGCTAAGGCGCTCGTGATCTCGATGGTTGCGGAGACCCTCGGCGTGTCGGAGGGAACAATCCGCCAAGTCGAGACGGAAAGCGTCACGAATCTGAGCCTGATCTCGGCTTGCGGCTCGCCACGTTGTTGCACGTCGATCCGTACACCCGGCCTTTGCGGATGGCGGGTCCGTGTCGGCCGGGCCTGATCGGCTCGAGGCGAAAGTGATGACTCGCGTTGCCGCTTTCGCGGCCGTCCTCGTTATGTTATCCGGTTGCGGAGAAGCATCGACAAAGAAGCAACGTGGCCCGCACTGGAACGATAAAGCGATTTGGAGCGCGCGCTCTGCGGAACGTCGCGTGGGCGGCTTTAACTCGTCCGATCGCGCTGCATACAGAAACGGCCTTCAACATATCCTAAACGCGCACGACAAGATCGGGAGCTTTACGATCGCGCAAGTGATCGATGATGAAAACCGGCGCGAGAACGAGCGCGCGTCCGCAGCGGCACGTGCTCGTAACCAAGCCGTGGCGCGGGCTAAGGCAGCAGCTGCACAGCGTGCCGCTGCCGAAGAGGCGCACATCATTCACGGTCGTCCGGAGTGCCTGACGATTGATCGGCGCACCGTCCACGCGGTATCGGCCGAGTATTCTTGGTCGATTGTTGGGAAGCTTGTCAACCACTGTGAACGCGACTTCGGCTACGCGCAAGTAGAGTTCGGTTTCTACGACGCTGCAGGAAATAAAGAAAGTAGCGGATTCGTGAACATTAACAATCTGAGCGCTGGCGAGACGTGGGCGTTCAAGAAGTCCGTGTACGAGAACGTTTCCGAAGGCGGCAAATGGGACATCGAGGGGATCTCAGCTTTCTGAGGACGCACGTACGCGTCCGTGATCCTCTTTGGCCCAGGATCAATATGGTCAAATCGCCGGCTGCTGGCTAGGCGAAAGCGCAAAGCGTCACGCAGGCGGTGGTCACGACCGGGCAGTCGGCGCTCTTCCGGCCGAAGCGCCGCGCAGCGGCATTGCGTCGACGACGCCGGGTGGCTCAACACGAACAGCACAATCTGCGACAAGAAAGTATGCTGGTTCGGCAGCAGCACACGTCTGTGGGCCGTGAGCCTGATGCTTCCGGCAATCGCGGACATCCGGAACGGACAATAGTTGAGACGTATGCAGCGCGCCGCGCATACCGACATAACGGCACTGTCATTTGTTAGTTCCAATGCTTGCCCTGCTGCTCGTGCCGCAAGCGTCGGGCGCAAGCACGGTCCGCGACTTGCTTATCGTAGCGTGTTCCGATCGAGAACGAAGTGCGGAGTATCTCGAAGCAAAGGCACGCGAGCTCGACGCAGTAGGCGATCAGGGCGAGTACGCGCTTTACCGTCGCGCCGCGCTTCAAGTGTACCGATGCTCTGTGTCCGCGAGAGACGAGTACGCGCGCGACTCGGCAAGGTTCTTCTACGTAAACGATCTGTACTTGGCGGTGCGCACAATGGAGATGTACTCTCCCTTGCGCCAACGGGCCTCGGATACATTAACGCGCCAGCCGCCAAAACCAAGTGCAAAGACGTGAAGCGGGCGTCGCTAAAGGTGCGTGATAGTTTGCGCACTGCGTACGACTCGGCGCGCGCCAGCGTCTATGGCAACCGCGCTCCATAGTCATAGCCCTACTGCGCGGCGCTTGGAACCGCGGTTCCACGCGAACAGCGGAACGCCGCTGATTTCCCCGACCAGGCGCGCATTTCGGTCCGCTTGGCCTTCGAGCGCTGTCCGACGCGCGTTCGAATCGCGTTCGCGCTGCCATCGCGTTGCCGCCTGAAGCGGACTCTTCGTTCGTCACCGTGAAGCCCGCTTGATGGCCGGCCAGAACCGCGTCCTGATCGTCTTGGCCGTCATCGCCGCCGTCGTGGTGGCCTGCGTTCTCGCGGTCGCCGGCACGTACAACCGGCTGGTCACGCTCGATCAGGCGGTCCAGTCGCAGTGGGCGCAGGTCGAGAGCGTCTATCAGCGGCGCGCCGATCTGATCCCGAACCTGGTCGCCACGGTCAAGGGCGCGGCGAACTTCGAGAAGAGCACGTACGTCGCGGTCGCGGAGGCGCGCTCGAAGGTCGGCCAGTTGAACCTCGGAAGCGCCGTCCCGAACGACCCTGCCGCGTTCGCGAAGTTCACGGCCGCGCAAGACTCGCTCTCGTCGGCGCTGTCACACCTGTTGGCGGTCGTCGAGAACTATCCCGATCTGAAAGCGGACCAGAACTTCCTGGACCTGCAAGCGCAGCTCGAAGGCAGCGAGAACCGAATCGCCGTGGAGCGCATGCGGTTCAACAAAGCGGCGCAAACGTTCAACACCACGCGCGACTCGTTCCCGACGGTGATCGTCGCGGGCTTCTTCGGGTCTCGATTCAACGAGAAGGCGTACTTCCAAGCGCAGCCCGGCTCCGAGACTGCGCCTCAGGTCAAGTTGTAACCGGCGTGCGGTTTCTGCGCCGGCTCGTGGCGCTGCTGATGCTCGCCGGCGTGGGAACCGCGGCGAGCGGCGCCGAGATTCCCATCCCGCCTTCGCCGACGCACTGGGCGACCGATACCGCAGGCTTTCTGCGGACGGACACGATCGCGACGCTCGACGCGCGTCTGCGCGCATACCAGAGCGCGACCGGACATCAAGTGCTCGTCTACGTCGCGCCGACCACCGGCTCGACGCCGACCGAGGACTGGACGGTGCGCACGTTCGCGCGCTGGAAGGTCGGGCGCAAGGGGATCGACGACGGGCTCGTCCTGTTCGTGTTTTCGCAGGACCGCAAGGTGCGAGTCGAGGTCGGATACGGGCTCGAGCAAACGGTGCCCGATGCGATCGCGTCGCGCATCATTCGCGACACGATCACGCCGAAGCTCCGCGCCGGCCAACCGGATGCGGCAGTCGTCGCGGGCGTCGACCAGCTTCTCGCGACCATCGGCGGCGCGGCGCCGAACGGCACCGTCACCGGTGCGCCGGCCGCACCGACGTCGGATACGGGACCGAGTCCGATCGGTATCGTGCTCGGCATTCTCATCGGGCTGCTGATCATCGTCGGCGTCATCGTCACCGTCGCACGTATGCCGCGCGGTCCGTTCATCAGCAGCCGCGGCAGCGGCGCCGGCACTGGTCTGTGGGGCTTCGCCCTGGGAAGCGCCCTCGGCGGATTCTCGGGCGGCGGATTCTCGGGCGGGTTCTCGGGCGGCGGCGGGTTCTCGGGCGGCGGAGGCGCGACGGGGTCATGGTGAACGCGCATCTGCATCGCTTCGTCGACAAGGCGCGCGTGCGCGACGCGATCGTGCGAGCGGAAGCGACGACGACGGCGCCGATCGCGGTTTCGATCGCGCCGCACCTCACCGGCGACGTTCATGCGGCCGCGTTGCGCGCGCTGCATCGCCGCGGGCTCACGCGCGCGCCCGATCGCAACGCCGTGCACTTCTTCGTCGTGCCGTCGCGCCGGCAGTTCGCCGTCGTCGGCGATGCCGCGGCGCACGACAGGCTCGGACAAGCCGCCTGGGATGCCATCGCGGCGACGGTCGAAAAGCACTTTCGCGCGGGCGATCCGACGGCCGGCCTCGTCGCCGGGATCGAAGAGGCGGGGCGGCTCTTGGCAATTCACTTCCCGCGCGCGTGACGCGAGGAACGCAGCCCGGGAAGGCATAACAGCCTCGGTCCGTCACTCGCTCAGCCGGATCGGCAGGCTGCGATTTCTCATACCGTCTGCATCATCCCGTGGACGAACCTTGTCGTGCGGCCCGACGGCACGGCGGCGTTCTGCTGTGAGGTGATCCCGCCGCTGCAGGTCGGCGGCCGCCCCGGGCACATCACGCGCGACGGGTTCGACGCCGTCTGGAACGCGGACGAGCTGGTCGCCGTGCGCGCCGCGATGGCGCGCGGGGAGCGGCCGGCACCGTGCGCCGCCTGCTGGAAGCGGGAAGACGAAGGCGGACTGAGCCGGCGGCTCCTGATGAACGCGGGATATCGCGGCTTCGTGGGCGACCCGGTCGAGAAGCTGCCGGAGGTCGGTGCCGCGACGGGCTACGTCCTCGACCGGCCCGCCACGCACTTCGTGCTCGAGATGGGCAACGTGTGCACGCTGCGCTGCCGCAGTTGCGCGCCGATCTGCAGTTCGCGCATCGCGGCCGATCCGGTGCACAGCGCGTGGAACGGCGCGAGCCATCCCTCGTCCGAGGAGATTCGGGTGAACGGGCGCCGCTGGCACGAGGACGTCGATGCTCTCGCGACGACACTCGCGCGCGCGGCGGAGCACGGCGACGTCGCGCTCACACTGATGGGCGGGGAGCCGTTCCTGATCGCGAGCGTGTGGAAGCTGCTCGCAGAGCTCGTGGCACGCGGCGTGGCGGAGCGCATCTTCGTCGGCCTGTCATCGAACGGGCAGCAGCGGCACGGGGACGTCGAGGCGCTCGTGCCGCACTTCCGCGGCTTCAACGTCTCGGTGAGCCTCGACGCGTCCGGCACGCTGTACGAGTACATGCGCAACGGCGCGAACTGGGAGACGGCGGCGAGCACGCTCGGGTGGCTCGCAGGCATCCCGAACCTCAACCTGTGCGTCGTGCCGACGCTGCAGAACCTGAACGCGCTCGCGCTGGTCGACCTGCTGCGATTCCTCGACGAGCGCGGCGTGCGCGTCATGTACAACGTGCTCAACGAGCCCGCGCGTTTGTCGCACGTGTGCCTGCCCGCCGTCGTGCGCCGCATCGCGGAGCGGCGGCTGCGGAATTATCTCGATCACGAGTGCCGGCCGGAGAACCTCGCCGTCGTGCGCGCCTTCTGCCAGGCGCTCGAGCCGGCCAACGATGCGTTCGACCCCGAGCGCTTCGCCGAGTTCATGCACTTCACGAACGACTTGGACGCGAGCCGCGGCGAGTGCTTGCGCGACGCCGCTCCGGAGCTGTGGTCGCTGCTGCGGTCGGCCGGCGTGGAGTGGTCGGACGACCGCCGGCACACGCCGGCCGCGGAGGCGCCGCGTACGATGCAGCGCGACATCCTCGAACGCGTCGACCGCACCGTCGCGCCGGACGACCTGATCTTTTCGGGCTTCGAGTCCGTCGCGGCGGGCGCGTACTTCACGGCGGCGGCGCAGCAGCTCGCGGACATCGATGCGATCCTGCGCGAGCACGAGCACCCCGGCCTGCGCGAGGCCGCGGCGATGGCCGACGTCGCGTGCCACTACGGGCGCATGACGCGCGCGCTCCGGGCGGCGAACCCGAGCGCGGCGGTGTACGCGTGCGACATCGACGAGCAGGCCGTGCGCTTCTGCGCCGACGTGCTCGGCGCGTTGCCGGTGACGCTCGGATGGGACCCGGACCGCGACGCGCTGCCAGAGGGGCTCGACGCGATCGTCTGCTTCTCGCTGCTGACGCACACGACGCTCGAGCACTGGCGCGCGTCGCTGCGCGCGTGGCGGCGGATGCTGCGCCCGGGCGGCGCCGCCACGTTCACGTATCTCGCGGACCGGCGCCTCGGCGCCTGGCTCGGCGGCGAGATGGAGCACTACGGCGCGTACGGCGACGCGGCGCGCCGCGAGGTCGAGCGTTGCGTGCGCGAATCGGGATTCGGATTCGCCGCGTTGACATCCGGTTACGGCGGACGGCCGTCGTACGGGATCACCTTCGTCTCGCGCGACGTCGTGGCGCGCGAGGTCGAAGCCGCGGGGCTCGAGATCCTCGCGCTGCCCGAGGAGTCGCCCAGTTTCGGACAGGAGCTCGCGGTGGTGCGGCGCCCGCGCGTGCCGGCGCCGGCGGCCGTGCCCGCGACGACGCGCGACGTGCGCGTCGTCGCCGTGTACGATCCGCGGTGCTACGCGCCGGACGACGAAACGGATCCCGGCGAGAGCACGTGGATGCGGCTGCTCGGAAGCGACGCACCGCGCGCGCTGCCCGCCGACCTCGGCTTTACCGACCCGCGCGTCCCCGAGGTGCGCGAAGCGCAGGCGGCGCTCGCCGCCGAGCACGGCATCGACGCGTTCGCGTGGCGTTATCGCTGGAGCGGCGGGCCTCGGTGGGACGCACCGCTGCGCGATCTCGTCGCGAGCGGCCGGCCCGCTTTCCCGTTCGCTCTCGTGCTCGACGCCGGCGCGTCGCGCGTCGACGCCGACGAAGCGCGCTGCATCCTCGCATCGATGCTGCCGGCGCTTGCCGACGCGCGGTACGTTCGCGTCGACGGTGCGGCGCTGCTCGTCGTGAGCGACCCTGCCTGCTTCACCGATGCGCGAGCGAGCGCGGCGGCGTGGCGCGCCGCGGCCCGCGAGGCAGGGATCGGCGAGCTGCATCTCTGCGCGCTCGATTCGTCGGTCGCGACGGAGCCCGGCGAGCTCGGCTTCGACTCGTACGCGATGCTCCCGCACACGCGCGGCGCGCCGGACGCGGCCGCCGCGATGACGGCACCGTGGCCCTCCTATCGTGCGATTCGGCTGGTCGAGACCGCGAGCTGCGTCGGCGCCGACGCGGGGCCGGAGACGTTCGAGCTGTGGCTGCACTCCGCGGTCGACGCGACGCGGCGTCGGGGCGAGAGCGTCGTCTTCGTCGATGCGTGGAACGACTGGGCTCGCGGCGCGTACCTCGAGCCCGACGATCGCGCGGGCCGCGCGATGCTCGAAGCCGCGCGCCGGGCGGTGCGCGGCCCCGGCGGGAGCATGGCGCTGCTGCGCCGGCTGCGCGACGCGCTCAATGCCGACGGCGACGTGCCCGACACCCTTGCGGAGCTCGAGACGGTGCTGCGCGCGCACGAGCGCGGCCGCGATCGCGTGCTCGCAGTCGTCGAGGCCGCGCTGACGCGCAGCGCGCCGCGCGGCGAGCGCGTCGCGCGGCGCCTGAGCGTGCCGACGCGGCACCTGCCGCCGTCGAGCGGTGACGCGCTGCTCGACTACTGCGACGGTACCGGCGGCGTCGTGCTGCACACGGGATCCGAGATCGTTCGGCTCGCGGGCGAGGAGGCGCTGATCGCCGGCTGGGCGCACTGCGGCGACTGCGAGCCGGAACGCGTGCAGCTGTTCATCGCGTTCGAGTCGGCGGGGACGCAGGACGATGCGGTGTTCCACGTCGAGAAACGTCTGCCGCGTCCCGACATCGCGGCGAACCGCGAGGGATATCCGGAGCATTGCGGCTTCGAGACGTGCGTCCCGCTGCGCGACGTCGCCGACGGAACATACCGCCTCGCGGTCGTCCAGCGCACGCCGCACGGCACCTTCCGCGACCTCACGCCCGTCACCGTCGTTCGCGAGAAGCCCGCGTGTTCGACCGCCTGACCTGGGAGCCCGATCGGGTCTTGCTCGACGGTCTCGTCTTCCGGCTGGAGACGCCGGGAACTGCGGAGCCTGGCGCGCGCGACGATGCGTTCACGCTGTACAAGAACCGGCAGCTGCTCGACCAGTACGAGCGCTTCTGGTCTGCGACGGCGTTCCGCCCGAAGCGCGTGCTGGAGATCGGGATCTGGGACGGCGCCAGCACCGCGCTGTGGTACGAGCTCCTGCGGCCGGAGCGGCTCGCCGCGATCGACTTGCGCGACCGCGGCGACAGCGCGTATTTCCGGCGGTTCGTCGCGGATCGCGGCCTCGAGTCGCGCGTGACGACGCGCTGGAAGACCGATCAAGCCGATCGTACCGTGCTCGCGGAGATCGTCGAGCGCGATCTCGGCGGAGAGATCGATCTCGTGATCGACGACGGATCGCACCTCTACGCGCCGACGCGCGCGAGCTTCGAGGCGCTGTTCCCGCGGCTGTCGCCGGGCGGTCTCTACGTGATCGAGGACTGGGCGTGGGAGCACTGGCCCGAGTTCGGGGATCCGGCGCACTTCTGGGCCGGCGAGGAGAGCCCGACGGCGCTCGTCGAGGAACTGCTCGCCGCGACCGGCACGTCGCGCGAACTCATTCGGCGTATGGCGGTGCACGAGGGGTTCGTCGTCGTCGAGCGCGGCGACGCGCTGCTCGACGCCGACGCGTTCCGCTTGAGCGATCACGTCCGGCGACGCGCGTGGCGGGCCGAGAGAACCGCGCAGCAGATCGCGCCCGCGACGGCGGAAGACGTGCGCATCGTCGCGTTCTACCTCCCGCAGTTCCACCCGATCCCGGAGAACGACCGCTGGTGGGGCAACGGCTTCACCGAGTGGGCGAAGGTCGTGCGCGGGCGCAAGCAGTTCGCGGATCATTACCAGCCGCATCTGCCGGAGCGGCTCGGCTTCTACGACCTCCGGTTGCCGGAAACGCGGGAGCGCCAGGCGGCGCTCGCGCGCGCGTACGGCGTCGGCGCGTTCTGCTATTACTACTACGCGTTCGGCACCAAGACGCTGCTCGATCGGCCGTTGCGCGAGATGCTTCACAGCGGCACGCCGGACTTTCCGTTCTGCCTCTGCTGGGCGAACGAGAACTGGACGCGCCGCTGGGACGGCGACGAGCGTGACCTGCTCATGGAGCAGCGCTACGGTCCGGAGCTCGACGGCGCGCTGATCGACGAGCTGATGCCGTATCTGCTCGACCGCCGGTATCTTCGCGTGGGCGGAGCCCCGGTGCTCGTCGTCTACAAGCCGGGCGCGATCCCCGATGCGCAGGCGACGCTCGCGCGATGGCGCGCGGCGGCGCGGCGCTGGGGCGTGCCGGATCTCCACCTCGTCGCCGCGCTGACGTTCGGCTTGGACGATCCGCGGCCGCTCGGCTTCGATGCGGCAGTTGAGTTCCCGCCGCACGGTGAAGCCCTCGCCGCGGAATCGCTCGCCGTCGAGGGGCGCGAGCCGGGCTTCCGCGGACAGATCCTCGACTTTCGTTCCGCGATGCGGAGGCAGCTCGCGCTGTCGCCGCGGCCGTACACCGTGTACCGCGCGGCGATGGCCGGCTGGGACAACACCGCGCGTCTCGGAGAGCGCGCGACGATTTATCACGATGCAACGCCGGCAGTGTACGAGGAGTGGCTGCGCGCGCTCGTCGACGAGGCGCGGACGAAGCCGCCCGAGCAGCGCCTCGTCTTCGTCAACGCGTGGAACGAGTGGTCCGAAGGCGCGCACCTCGAGCCGGACCGGCGCTTCGGCGCCGGCTACCTTGAAGCGACGCGCCGCGCGTTGGGAGTGCCGGCGCAAGCGTCAGCTCGAGCGCGGTAGCGCCCGATGGTGATGCGCACCTTCACGTCGTGGCGGGTTCGCGCGGCGGCGCGTCGGAGAGCAGCGTTTGCAAACGTCGCCGCCGCCAGAACGCCCGATAGTACACGGTCTGGAAGAGCAGGCCGGCGCAGAACGCGACCGGGTACGCGATCCAGACTCCGCGCAGTCCGAGGTGCGGTGCGAGGGTGTACGCCACCGGAACTTCGACGCCCCAGATCGACACGATCGAGAGCAGCGTCGGCCAGAGCACGGCGCCGCTCGAGCGCATCAGGCCCGAGAGCACCGCGTTCGTCCCGAAGATCGCGTAGCTCCAGAGCGTGATCGCCAGCAGGTCGTGCGCCATGGCGAGCACGGCGCCGTCGGTGATGAACAGCGAGAGCACGGCGTCGTTGAAGATGTACAGCAGCACGATCAGGACACCGCCGATCGCCCAGTTCAGCGCGATGCCGGCGCGCGCGATCCGGCGCAGCCGCTCGAACTTCTGCGCGCCGATCGACTGCGCGCCGAAGATCGAGGCCGCGATGCCGATCGAGATCGCCGGAAACTGGACGTACGAGGCGATCTGATTCACCGCACCGTACGCCGCCGTCGCCGACGACCCGAAGCGATTCACGAGTGCGATCACCGCGACTTCGGAGAGCGACACCATCACCATCTGGATGCCCGTCGGAATGCCGATGCGCAGCAGCGTGAGCAGCAGCCGCGTCTCGAGGCGCATGTGCCGCACGATCGACATATCGAGCGCGAGCGGGTTCTTCTCCATCGCCAGCGCGACGAGGAGGTAGCCGAGTGCCACGGTGTTGGCGATGATGTTCGCAAGGGCCGCGCTGACGACGCCGAGCTGCGGCAGCCCCAGCCAGCCGCGGATGAATGCCGGCGTGAGGATCAGGACCAGCGCCGTGCTCACGACGAGCGCGAGGAACGGCGTCCGCGAATCGCCCGTGCCGCGCACGAACGTCGTGTACGCGAGATAGACGAACAGGATCGGCAGGGCGAGGAACGTCACGCGCGCATACGCGAGCGACTGGCCGAACACGTCGAGCGGCGTGCCGATCAGGTGCAGCAGCGGCGGCAGAAACCACCAGCTCGCCCCGCCCACGACGATCCCCGTCAGCAGCGAGAGCGTCAGCGTCGTGCCGGCCACGGCCTTGAGCCGCTCTTCGTCGCGCGCGCCGTACGCCTGGCCGATCAGAACGCTGCTCGCGCTCGAGATCCCGATGAAGAACGAGATCATGAAGAAGACGATCGGGAAGAACGATGATGCCGCGGCGAGCGCCTGGACACCGATGAGCCGGCCGAGGTAGATGCTGTTCAGCGTCGCCGACGCCGACTGCAGCACGTTGCTCAGCATCAGCGGCACGAGGAACACGAACATCGACCGCCAGATCGGCCGCGAGTCGTCGACAGCCAATCGGCGCTGCTGCATCGAGACGCGTTATGCCCGGTCCGGGGAGCGAACCCCCGCCATGCAGAACGGCCTCGGCGAGCGCGGGCGATTAGCTCAGCGGGAGAGCAGCTCCTTTACACGGAGAAGGCCGGCGGTTCGAATCCGTCATCGCCCACATCTCGCGCGCGCCGCCGATGTTCCGGCGCCGCGAGCGGAGAAGTGTCCGCGCATGGTCCGCGAGCTGAACGTACCTTCCTTGCCGCGGCGGGAGAAGCACCCGACGATCTTCCGCATGCTGGACGAGCTCGAGGTGGGCGACGTCTTGCGTATCGTGAACGACCACGATCCCGTTCCGCTGCGCCACGCGCTCGACCGGTCGGCGCCGGGCGCGTTCGCGTTCGAATACATCGAGGCGGGTCCGGAGCTCTGGCGCATCGACATCCGCAAGATCGGCGCCGGCGCCGCACCGCGGCTCGGCATCGAGTCGGGCCCCGTCGTGCTCTGACGTGAACGGGAGCAACGCGGCGATCGCGGTCGACGGACTCGTACGACGCTACGGCGACGTCGCCGCGGTCGACGGCGTCAGCTTCGGCGTCGCCGCCGGCACGATCTTCGGGCTGCTCGGACGCAACGGCGCGGGGAAGACGTCGACGCTCGAATGCTGCATCGGGCTCGGAAAGCCCGACGCGGGCACGGTGCGCGTGCTCGGCCTCGATCCGACGCGCCGTCGCGACTTCGCACGCCTGCGCCCGCGCATCGGCGTGCAGCTGCAGGCGACATCGCTGCCGGAGAAGGCCGCGGTGCGCGAGATCCTGGAGCTGTACGCCGCGTACTACGGCATCGCGCCGCGCGCCGCCGAGATGGCGGAGCGCGTCGGACTCGAGGGCAAGCTCGACCGCCAAGTCGCGCAGATGTCCGGCGGCGAGCAGCAGCGTCTGGCGCTCGCGCTCGCGCTCCAGCACGAGCCCGACGTGCTGTTCCTGGACGAGCCGTCCGCCGGCATGGACGCGTTCGGGCGGCGCGTGCTGTGGGGCGAGGTCGAACGTCTGCGCGCGGCCGGCAAAGCGATCGTGCTCACGACGCACTACATCGAGGAGGCGGAGCGCCTCTGCGATCGCATCTGCATGATCCAGCGCGGCCGCGTCGTCGCGGAGGGATCGCCGGCGGAGCTCGTCGAGCGGTTCGGCGGCGATGCGACGGTGTCGATCGCCGCCGACGCGTTCGCGCCCGGGACGGAGCTCGAGACCCTCGGCGTGTGGGCGCAGGCCGGGAGCCGCTGGACCGTCGCGACGCGCACCGATCCCGGTCTCGCGCTCGCGGCGATCGTCACGCGCGCGAATGCCGACGGAGCAACGATCGCGTCGCTCGACATGCACCGGCCTGCGCTCGAGGACGCGTTCATCGCGATCACCGGCGAGACGATCGGAGACGCCGAATGAAGCTGCTGCGAATGTTTGCCGTCCAAACGAAGGCGAACTTCGTGTGGTACTTCCGGCGCGACGGCGAGATGGTGTTCTGGACGCTCGCGATGCCGGTGTTCTTCCTCGTCCTCTTCTCGTTCGCGTTCATGAATGGTAACACGTCGCGCTCGTCGGCATTTCTCGTTCCCGGCATCATCGGCGCGCAGGTGCTCAGCTCCGGGTTCTGGGGCGTGGGCGTCATGCTCGCGACGTTCCGCGAAAAGCACCTGCTGCGGCGCGTGTACCTCACACCGATGCCGCCGTGGGTGTTCTTCGCATCGCTGGTCGTGTACCGCATCGTGCTGCTGGCGGCGCAGGCCACGATTCTCGTCGCGGTCGGCACGCTGCTCTTCCACGTGCGCATCGCCGGCAACCCGCTGCAGATCCTCGCGATCCTGCTGCTCGGCACGGCGACGTTCGTCTCGCTCGGCACGATCGTCGGCGCGGTCGCGCGGACGACGGAGAGCGCGAACAACATCGCATCCGTGCTCACCGTTCCACTGGCGTTCCTCTCGGATGCGTACGTGCCGATCGACCGGTTTCCGCACGCGGTGTCGTCCACGCTGCGGCTGCTGCCGTCCACGCAGTTCATCGACACATTCCGCGACGTCGCGATCGGCGGCGTTTCGCTCGCGCACTACGGCGCGTGGATCCTCGCGCTCGCGCTCTGGACGGTCGCCGGCACGGCCGTCAGCGCGCGAACGTTCCGCTGGGTCTAGCGGGCTACGGTTTCGTCGACGTACCGCCCGTCGTTCCGCTCGTGGAGCCGCCGGTCGTGCCGCCGGTGGTCGTGCTGGTTCCGGATCCGTTCGTGGTGGTCGTCGTGCTGCTGCCCGGCGCCGTCGCGGTCCGCGTGTTCCACGGCTGCCAGACGAAGAGTCCGATGAGGACGAGTACCACGACGACGACCGCGACGACGATCGCGGTGTTGTTGTTGGATGAGCTGGACGTATTGTAGTCGGCCATGGAGCAGGGGTACCCGGCGGGAGCACTTTTCAGACCGCGCGATGCCGGGACGCTTTTGAGACGGCGCGGCCCTACGCTGGGTGCCTGACACCCATCCACCGGAGGGCACCATGGCCACATCAGTCCGCACCTACATCGACTGCCGAGAGTTCCCGAGCGAGAAGAACTGCTCGCTGAAGATCTCCGGAACCGAGGACGAGGTCCTCACCGCCGCGGCCGAGCACGCCGTCTCGAGCCACGGCCACGCCAAGACGCCCGAGCTGCGCCAATCGCTCCGCTCGGCATTGCGCGAGGAGCGCGCGTGAGCGCCGCGACCGTCGCGCCGTTCGACGAAGCGAAGGCGCACGCGTTCGTCGGCACGATGGTCAACGAGGTCGGCGCGACGCTGACCGGCGCGCTCGTGATCATCGGCGATCGGCTCGGGCTGTACCGGGCGCTCGCGGCGTCGGGACCCATGACGTCGGCCGAGCTCGCTGCCGCGACGTCGACCCACGAGCGCTACGTGCGCGAATGGCTCGCGAACCAGGCGGCGAGCGGCTACGTCGAGTACGATGCCGACACGCAGCGGTTCACGCTGCCGCCCGAGCATGCGATCGCGCTCGCCGACGAGTCGAGCCCGGTGCTGCTGTGCGGGCTCTACCAGATCGCACAGACGCTGTTCGCGGACGAGCCGGCGATCAGCGAAGCGTTCAAGACCGGTCGCGGCTTCGGCTGGCACGAGCACGACCATCGCCTGTTCGGCGCGACGGAGCGTTTCTTCCGGCCCGGCTACAACGCGAACCTCGTGTCGGCGTGGATCCCCGCGCTCGATGGGGTGGACACGAAGCTGCGCGCGGGTGCGCGCGTCGCCGACGTCGGCTGCGGCCTCGGCACGTCGACGATCGTCATGGCGAAGGCGTACCCGGCGTCGACCTTCGTGGGCTACGACTATCACGAAGGCTCGATCGCCGCCGCGCGCGAGGCCGCCCAGCGTGCCGGCGTCGCGGAGCGCGTTCGCTTCGAGGTCGCCAGCGCCCAGGACTTCCCCGGCGCGTACGACTTCATCGCATGCTTCGACTGCGTGCACGACATGGGCGACCCGCTCGGGGCCGCGAAGCATCTCCGCGCGGCGCTCGCGCCGGACGGCACCTTCATGATGGTCGAGCCGTTCGCGAACGACCGTCTCGAGGACAACCTCAACCCGGTCGGGCGCGTGTTCTACGCGGCGTCGACGATCTTGTGCACACCGGCCTCGCTCTCGCAGCCGCCGGGCCTCGGCCTCGGGGCGCAAGCGGGCGAGGCGCGCGTGCGCGCGATCTTCACGGAAGCCGGGTTCTCGCGATTCCGGCGCGCGACGGAGACGCCGTTCAACCTCGTGTTCGAGGCGCGTCCCTAACCGCGCTCAGACGACGACGAGCTCGCGCGCAACGGCGCGGTTGAAGGGCAGCGCGAGGTACGCCTCGCGTGCCGTCACGTCGTCGATCGCGGCGGCTCGCGCCTGCATGACGGACGCGGCGTGCGCCAGCAGCGCGCGCGCCGCGTCCGGCCGCCCGTTCGCGAGCTCGACCTGCGCCGCCGTCCAAAGCCACTCCGTCGGCTGCGGCGCGAGCTTTGGGTTCGACTCGTACAGTGCGAGCAGCTCGGTGCACGCGGCGGCGGCGTTCGCGCGGTCGCCGGCGCGCGCATATGCGAGCGCGAGCGCGCACAGGTTGTCGCCGAGGCGCGGCGTCGGACCGGACGCGCGCCGCAGCTCCACCGCCTCGCGCGCGTGCGCGATCGCGTCGCCGTACGCGCCGAGCGCCGTCTCCGCGGCCGCGAGCGTGCCGAGCGCCGCGGACTGCAGGTGTTCCGATGAGATCTCGCGCGCGATCGTCAGCGCCTGCGCGGCGCACGCGCGCGCATCCTCGGCGTCCCCGCGCAGCCGGTGCGCGTACGCGGCGTCGATCCGTTCCACGCACGCGACGAAGCGCGAGCCGATCTCGTCCGCGATCGTTCGGGCGCGCGCGTAGAGCTCGAGCGCGCGGTCGAGCTGTCCGATCTCGGTGTGGAACAGTCCGAGATCGACGAAGATGCTCGCCAGCCCGATGCGGTGACCGATCCGCTCGTACAGCTCCAGCGCGTGCGCGTAGTGCGCGTGGGCCTCGCTCACGGCGAACGTGTACACGAGCCCGTTCGCGAGCGTGTGGAGCGCCAGCGCCTCCCCTTCGCGATCGCCGATCGCGATGCTGAGCGCGTGCGCTTCGGTCGCGAAGCGCGACATCGCGGCGTAGTCCTGCTGTGCGAGCGCCGCGCGGGACATCGCGATCAGCGTGCGCGCGAGCGCGCCGCGGTCGCCCTCGGACTCGACGGCGCTGCGCAGCTCGTCGAGGATCGGGTACGCGTCCGCGAGCCGGCCTTCGTAGACGTACGTGTCGGCGAGAGCGACGCGCGCGTTCGCGTGCGCGCCGCGATCGCCGCTCTTCCTTGCGAGCTCGATCAGCTCGCCGAACGCCGCGCGCGCCGATGCGAAGTCGTTCGTGGCTCGGTCGTAGCGGGCGCGCGCTTCGAGCCACGCGATGCGATGCCGCGCGTCGCCGCACCGCCGCAGCCGGCGTTCGAGGGCGCGCAGCAGCACGCGCTCCCGCCGGCGCTCTGCCGTGACGGCGGCGAGCTCGATGCGCCGCAGGAGCACGGTACACTCCGCGGCGTCGTCGAGCGCGCGCGCGAGGGCCGCCGCGGCTTCGAGCAGCCGTGTCTGCAGTGCGCGATCGCCCGCCGACGCCGCGACTTGCTCGCGCAGCAGCAGCGCCTCGAAGCGTTCGGGCGGCGAGGGCTCGAGCGCGAAGAGCCGGTCCAACGCGCCGGCCGCTTCGGCGTTGCCGTACACGGCCAGCGCACGGCGCGCGGCGGTGAGGTATCGCGCCGCGGCGAGACGCGGCTCGCCGGCGCGCTCCCAGTGCGATGCGAGCTCGCCGGCCAGCGCCTCGACGTTCCCGGCGTACAGCGCTTCCATCACCTGCGCGACGCGGCGGTGCCTCCGCGCGCGCGCCGCGGGCGGCATCTCGTCGTAGACGACGCTTTGGATCAGGTGGTGCGAGAACGCGTAGTCGAACGCGCCGCGCTCGCCGACGATGCGCCGGTCGGAGAGCTCGCCGAGTACGTCCAGTACGGCTGCTTCGAGCCATCCGGCCGCTTCGCGCAGCAGCTCGACGTCGAAGGCCCGCCCGATCACGGCCGCGATGTCCGCGAGCGCGCGCGCGTTCGCGCCGAGGCGCGCGAGCCGCTCGTGCAGCAGCGCGCGCATCGCGGGCGGCATCGCGGCCGGCGATGCATCGGCGAAGCGGGCGTGCTCGTGCAGCCGGCCGGTCTCCGCGAACTCGCGCACGAGCTCTTCGAGGAACAGCGGGTTGCCGTCGCTGCATTCGTGCAACTGAGTCGCGACGGCGTCGGGATCGTTCGCAATGCCGAGCGGCGCGACGGCGCGCGCGACGTCGGCGCAGGTCAAACGTTGCAGCGCGCGGGTGGCCGCGACCGCCTCGCGCTCGAGCGTGCGCCGCATCGCGCGCAGCGCGTGCGAAGCGTCGAGCTCGTCCTCGCGATACGTCGCCACGATCAGCATGCGCGCCGCCGGCGCCGCGCGCGCGAGGTGCTCGAGCAGCGCCAGCGTCGCCGGCCCGGCCGCGTGCACGTCTTCGACGATCAGCAGCGCGGGCCGGCGCCGCGCGATGGCCTCCCAGATCTTGACGCACGCCTCGAACATGCGCAACCGCTCGCGGGCGGCGTCCACCGCCGGGAGCGGCGCGAGCGTGCCGGCCTGCCGTGCGATCGCGGGCGCGAGCGGAGCGATCGCGCGCAGCCACAGCGGATCGATCGCCGCGTTCGCGACCAGCGGCGCGACGCCGCGCAGCAGCGCGACGAAAGGCTCGTACGGCGCGCGCTCGGGCGACCCCGTCGTCGCGGTGAACGTCTGCAGCCCGCGCGTCTCGCAGCGCGCCGCGAGCTCGCGGACCAGCCGCGTCTTGCCGATCCCCGCTTCGCCCGCGATGAAGACGAGGCTGCCGCGCCCGGCCGCCGCGTCGTCGGCGTGCGCGGCGAGCGCTGCGAGGTCCGCCTGGCGGCCGACGAACGGGAGCGCTCCGAGCGACGCGCCGAGCGCGGCGCGCGGCACGGCCCGGTCGTGTGCCGCCGGCGCGAGCGCGGAGGGATCGTCGCGCGCGATCGCCTCGTAGACTGCGCGCGTCTCCGCCATCGGCTCGGCGTGCAGCTCCGCGCGCAGCACCTGCGCGAAGCGCTCGAATTCGGCCAGCGCCCCCGCGCGATCACCGGACTCGTACCGCAGCGTCACGAGGGTGCGCAGCACGTCTTCCTGCCAGGGGTCGTGGGCCAGCAGCGCCTGCGCCGCCGCGATCGCGGATGCGAAGTCGCGCGCGGCGCGCAGCGCGGCGACGTGCTGCAGCGCGATCGCGCGGTATGTGCCGCGCAGGCGTTCGCGGACCGGCTCGATCCACGGTTCGTCGACGTCCGCGAGCAGATCGCCGGCGTAGAGCCGCAGCGCGTCGGCGCGCCGTTCCGGCAGCGCGCCCAGCCGCTCCAGCTCGTCGACGTCGAGCACGAGCGGTGCGGCCGGATTCCACTGCACCGTCGTCGGCGATGCGAGGATCCACGGCGCGTCGCGCGCGGCCGGCAGCGCCGCTTCCGCGTAGCGCAGGTGGCGGCGCAGGTTGGCGCGCGCCGCCTCCTCCGGGTCGTCCGGCCATAGCGCGTACGCGACCGCGCGGCGCGCGAGCGGCGCCGTGCGGTGGAGCAGGAGGTACGCCAGGAGCGGGACGACCTTCGGCCTTCCGGCGATCGGAAACGGGACGTCGTCGACCGAGAGCCGCGGCCGTCCGAACAAGTGGACCCGCAGCACGCTCAAGTCTTCTCAAAGCCGCGCGCCCGTCCTCGTGCTACGCTGCGAGGATGAGCGAAACGGCCGGCGCGGTCGTCGTGGGCGGCGGCGTCATCGGCGCGAGCGTCGCGTACCACCTCGCCGCGCGCGGCGTTCGCGGCATCGTCGTGCTCGACCGCGGCACGAGCCCCGGCGAAGGCAGCACGGGCCGTGCGACGGGCGGCTTTCGCGTGCAGTTTCCCGACGCGATCGACGTGCGGCTCTCGCTCCTCGCGCGCGCCGCGCTCGAGCGGTTCGCCGGCGAGGTCGGCTGCGATCCCGGTTTCGTGCGGCGCGGCTACCTCTGGATCGCGGAGAACGACGCCGAGCTCCGCGCGCTGCATGACGCGCTCGCCGTGCAGCGCGCGAACGGCGTCGACGATGCCCTCGCGCTCGCTCCGGACGGCGTCGCCGCGTGCAATCCGGCGATTCGCCGCGAGCCGCTCGCGGGCGGGACGTTCTGCGCGAGCGACGGGTTCATCCGCCCGCTGCGCATCCTCGAGGGCTACCGGCGCGCGGCCGAGCGGCTCGGCGCGGCGTTCCGCTGGGGCATCGAGGCGATCGGATTCGAGCTCGCGCGCGACGGTCGCATCGCCGCCGTGCGCCATCGCGGCGGCGCGATCGCGACGCGGCTCGTCGTCAACGCGGCCGGCGCGTGGGCCGCGGCGGTCGCGTCGTGGGCGAACGTCGCGCTGCCCGTCGTGCCGCTGCGCCGTTCCGTCGCCGTCACCGTCCCGACGTCCGCGCTTCCCGAAGCGATGCCGATGACGATCTACGCCGCCGACGGCTTCCATGTGCGCGTGCGCGACGGCCGCGTGCTGCTGCTGATGCCGGACGGTGACGCGTCCGCCGCGCTCGCGCCGGTCGACGGCGCGTGGGTCGATGCGGTGACGCGCGTCGCGCGCGCACGAATTCCCGCGCTCGTGCACGTCGCGATCGACCGCGAGGCATGCTGGAGCGGCTTGTACGAAATGTCGCCGGACGGGCATGCGATTCTCGGCGCCGCGCCCGGCGTGCCGAACTTCTATTTCGCCAACGGCTCGTCGGGACACGGCGTGATGCACGCGCCGGCGCTGGGGCGACTGATCGCGGAGATCGTCGTCGACGGCGAGGCGCGCAGCCTCGACGCGAGCGCGCTGCGTCCCGATCGCTTCGGCGCGCCGGCCGGTCTCGCGCGCGTGCTCTGAGCGCGCACGACGTGCGGTCTACCGCGACCGGACGGCGGGCGCCGTACGCCGAACGCGCGCCCCGATGGACGACGCACTCGCTCCCGTCGTGCTGGTCGCCGGCGGCGCGGGCGGGGTCGGCGAAGGGATCGTGCGCGCGCTGCTCGTGACGACGAACGCGCGCGTCGTCGTGACGTCGCGCGATCCGGCGCGGCTCGCGCTGCTCGAGTCGCGGCTGGCGGGGACGATCGCGCCGGGGCGGCTCATCGGCATCGTCGGCAACGCGGGCGATCCGCGCGGCGCCGAAGCGATCGCCGCGACGGTGCGCGACGACGTCGGACCCCTCGACGTCGCGATCCCATCGCTGGGCGGCTGGTGGGAGGGCGGCCCGCTGCTCGGCGTCGACCTGCCGACGTGGCAGGCCGTGATGGCGGAGATGCTCGACACCCACTTCGCCTTCGCCCGCACGTTCGTGCCCGAGCTCGAACGGCGCCCCGGCGGCTGGTATCTGGCGATCGGTGGGGGGGCGGCGTTCTTCCCCGTGCCCAACTCGGCGATCGTCTCGGTCGCCGCCGCCGGGCAGTCGATGCTCACGCGCGCCCTCGCTCAGGAGACCGCCGACCGTCCGGTGCGCATCACCGAGCTGATCGTGAACGGCCCGGTGCGAACGCGCGACTCGGAAGCGATCGCGGGCCCCGGCTGGATCTCGGCCGGTCAGGTGGGCGACGTCGTGGCGGACCTCGTGCGCACCGGGGCGACGACCTGGCCGGCGCTGCGCGAGCGTGGGCCGCTGCTGATCATGGACCCGCTCGCGGAAGCGCCGGCGTAGCGCGCGGGCGGGGCCGTCGCGCCCGGCGAACGTTCCGCGTATGCTCGCCACCACGCCGTATCGCTACATTCTGGTGGAGTCGGAGGACGACGGCATCGCCGTCGTGACGCTGAACCGCCCCGAGAAGCGCAACGCACTCTCGCTCGACACGATGCAGGAGCTGATCGCGGCGTTCGAGGCGATCGGCGCGGACCGCTCGACGAAGGTGGCGATCCTGCGCGGCGTCGGCCCTGCGTTCAGCGCGGGTCACGACCTGCGCGAGATGCTCGAGCGCAGCGTCGAGGAGTACCGCACCGTCTTCGACACGTGCGTGCGGCTGATGGAGACCCTGCAGTCGATCCGGCAGCCGGTCATCGCCGAGATCGCCGGAATCGCGACCGCCGCCGGCTGCCAACTCGTGGCGACGTGCGATCTGGCCGTCGCGTCCGAGGAGGCGCGGTTCGCGACACCGGGCGTGAAGATCGGCCTCTTCTGCACGACGCCGATGGTCGCGCTGACCCGGGCGATCGGGCGGAAGCGCGCGATGGAGATGCTGCTGACCGGCGAGATGATCGATGCCGGCACGGCTGCGGACTGGGGCCTCGTGAACCGCGTCGTGTCGGCGGCCGAGCTCGCGGCCGAAACGCAAAGGCTCGCGCGGAGCATCGCGTCGGCCGCGGGGTTCGTCGTCGGCCTGGGCAAGGCGGCATTCTACGCGCAGATCGACCTCGACCAGCCCAAGGCGTACGCGTACGCGAAGGAAGTGATGTCGATGAACGCGCTCGCGGCTGACGCGCAGGAAGGCATGTGCGCGTTCGTCGGCAAGCGCGCGCCCGAATGGAAATCGTGAGGGCGGGCACAGCAGGAAACGAATCCGTCGCTCGAAATGTTCGGTTTCTGACCGTGTGGGCCGCGTCATCGTGACGCCGGAGATCGTCGCCCACACCCGGTAGTAGGGCAACCTGCTACGCGACGGCAGCAAGGCCCGCTTCACAGCGGGTCTTGTTGTGCATCCCTCCGCGAGCGGTTCCGGGACCCGCTCGGCGAACAGGCGGGCCGTGACCTACCGCCGGATCGTGCTCGTCGTCCTCGCGCTCGGGCTGCTGGCGTGCGTCTCCGTCGGCCTGCGCCGCGAACGGCACGAGCAGCGGGCGAACCGCGTCGAACTCGTGATGGACGATCAGGATTTCCAGTCGCTCGCGCGCTCGTACGCCTACGACCAGCGCGCGTTTCTGATCGCGCTGCGGCGGGCCGGGCTCACCTCGCTCGCCGTCCAAGAAGAGCTGGGCGGCCAAGTCTCGACGTCGTCCACCGCCGCGCTCTACACCGGCAGCGCGCTGCTCGACCAAGCCCGCCTCACCGGGTTCCACGACGCCGTGTTCGCGAGGCTCGGCGTGCACGGGATCCGGAGCGATGAGGTCTACCTCGTCGCGTACGATGCGGCGACCGCGGCGCGCTACACGCGCCAGCTGGCGCTGAAATTCTCGCCGCGGGCCGTGCGCGTGCTGCGCCGCGCGCTGCCCGAGGTGTTCGCGATCCGCACGCAGCCCGATTACTTCGGGACGATCGGACTCGGGCTGCCCGACGATCGGATCGCGCTCGCGCGCGGCCTCGCTCTGCACCTCGTGCCGCGGCTGCAGAACGACGAGCGGTTCGCCGCGCCGCAGATCGCTGCGCTCCTCGGCGGCGCCGCGCGCGGTCACGACGCGCACACCGTGATCTTCTTCGGGCTGCGCAATCAAGTGCTCGGATATCCCGACGCGATCGACGCGGCGGCGCGCGTGATGAACGCCGAGAAGCTCGACTTCGGCACGATCGAGACGTACGACGTCAAGCAGAATCAAGCCGGAAGCGAGGCGCTCGCGAAAGATCTCCCCGACCGCACCGTGCGCGTGCAGGCGATCGCGAAGCTCGAAGCCGACAAGCTGCGACCGGAAGAGATCGTGCAGCGCTACGATCTCGGCGTGCGCGAGCGCAACGTGCGGGTCGCCTACTTTCGCCCGTTCGCGCATCAGTGGAACGGCCGCTCGATCGAGGCGACGAACGTCGAGCTCGTGCGGCAGATCGCGAGCGGCGTGCGCGCGGCCGGCCTGCGCGTCGGTACCGCGTCGCCGTTCGACAAGTTCGTCACGCGGTGGTGGGAGATCGCGCTCGCATCGCTCGCCGTGCCCGGAATCGTCTTGCTGCTGCTCGCCGAGTTCGGGATCGGCGGAACGCCGTGGCTGATCGCGGCCGTCGTGCTCGACCTCGTCCTCGTGCTCGCGGGCTTCGGCGTGCACCACGACATGGCGGTGCGGAAGCTGCTCGCGCTGATCGGCGCGATCGTCTTTCCGGTCGCCGGGTTCGCGGCGATCGCGCCGGCCTTCCGCGCACCGCGCGCCGGCTCGACGCTCGGCGCGATCCTGGACGGCGTGCGCGTGCTGGCGATCGCGACCGTCGTGACGCTGGGCGGCGTCGCGGTCGTCGTCGGACTGCTCTCGACGCCGCTCACGATGCTCGAGGTCGACCGCTTCACCGGCGTCAAGCTCGTGCTCGCCGCGCCCCCGCTGCTGTGCCTGCTCCTCTACCTCTTCACGCGCCGCTGGGGCTCCCGCCTCACCATCGCGCGGCTCGCCGAGACGCCGGTCGCGGTGCTGCCGCTGCTGGTCGCGATCGTGCTCGCCGGGGTCGGCTACCTCGTCCTCGTGCGCAGCGGCAATCAAAGCGACATCGCACCCTCGTCGCTCGAGCTCGCGCTGCGCGCGCACCTCACGACGCTGCTGCAAGTGCGGCCGCGGTTCAAGGAGTTCGTCGTCGGCTTTCCGGCGCTGATGCTGGCAGGCGCGCTGCTGCCCGCGCACCGCGCGCGGTGGGGCTGGCTGCTCGCGCTCGCGATCGGCGTCGGGCTCGGCGACGTGGTCGACACGTTCTCGCACCTGCACACGGCGCTCGCGGCCTCCCTGCTGCGGCTCTTCAACGGCGCGGCGATCGGCATCCTGATCGGCGCGGTCGTCGTCGCCGCGTACCGGGCAGTCTTTCGCGACCGCGAACGAACGGCGTGAACCCGCGTTTCCTCATCAGTGGCTACTACGGGTTCGGGAACCTTGGCGACGAGGCGCTGCTGCAGGTCACGGTCGAGCACTTGCGCCGGCGCTGGCCCGGCTGCGCGATCGACGTGCTGAGCGGCGATCCCGCGAGGACGGCCGAGGCGTACGGCGTCGAGGCGACGCCGCGAATGGAGTTCGCGCGCGTGCGCGGCGCGATCGACCGCGCCGACGTCGTGCTGTCGGGCGGCGGCGGCCTGCTGCAGAACGCGACCAGCCTGCGCAGCCTCCTCTATTACGGCGGCGTGATTCGGGCCGCGGTGCGCGCGGGAAAGCCGGCGATGGTGTTCGCGCAGTCGGTCGGGCCACTGGATTTCTGGGGGCGCGCCGTCGTGCGCAACTTCTGCAAAGGCGTCGCGGGCGCGACGGTGCGCGACGAGCCGTCCCGCGCGCTGCTGTCCTCGCTCCTTCCGGGGGTGCGCGTCGAGCGTGCGGCGGATCCGGTCTTCCTCTTCGAGCCCGACGGCGAGCCTCTCGATCTCGCGGCCGAAGGACTCGCGCCGGACGGCGCGCCGCTCGTGATCGTGTCCGTGCGCCGGTGGAACGGCGCCGAAGCGACGGCAGCTGCGCTCGCCGTGGCCGTCGACCGGCTCACGGGCGAGCACGGCGCGCGCGTCGCCTTCGTCCCGCTCGGCGGCCCGCCCGACGCGGACGCGGCGACGGCGGTCATTCGCAAGTGCGCGTCGACGCCGGTGCTGCTTCCGGACTACCCGCTGGGTCAGGCGGCGCAGGTCATCGGCCGTGCGTCGCTGGTGATCGGCATGCGCCTGCACGCGCTGATCATCGCGGCGCGGCTCGGTGTGCCGTTCCTCGCGCTTCCGTACGATCCGAAGGTGACGGGACTGCTCGACGCGCTGCGCTACCCCGCGCCGCCGCTCTTCGTCCCCGGCGAGCCGGCGCCGTCACCGGGCGAGATCGTCGCGCGCGTCGATGACGCGTGGGCGCGGCGCGCCGAGCTTGCCGGCCACCTGCGGAGCGTCACGCCGGAAACCGAGCGGCTTGCCGAGCGCAACTTCGACGTCTTGGGCGAACTCGTGACGCGAACCATACACAAGGCGGCAGGCGCGGACCAGTAGCGCGCGAACGGGCTGCGTCACGGTGACGCGGCAGACGTTCTTTCTGGGCCGTCTTTTCGACATTCGCGTAGGCGTCCACGTTTCGTGGCTCGCCGTGTACGCGTTCATGACGGTCGCGCTCGGACGCGCGCTCGGGATGCTCCCGCCCGCCGAAGCGTACGCCCTCGGCGCCGCGTGCGCGCTCGCGCTGTTCGCGAGCGTCGTCGCGCACGAGCTGGCACACGCGCTCGTCGCGCGCCGCTTCGGCGTGCGCACGAACGCGATCACGCTGTTCCTGTTCGGCGGCGTCGCGACGCTCGAGCAAGAGCCCGCTTCGCCGCGCGCGGATGCGCTCGTCGCGCTCGCCGGACCCGCGATGAGCGCGGCGATCGCGATCGCCGCCTTCGCCGTGCTGTTCGCGCTCGACCACGCGCTGCCGAACGGTCACCCGCGCGACGCGGCGAGCCTGCTCGGGACGTACGTCGTGCTCGCGAACGCGGTACTCGCCGCCTTCAACGTCCTGCCGGCATATCCGATGGACGGCGGTCGCGTGCTGCGCGCGCTGCTCTGGCGCCGCTCGCGCGACCGCGAAGCGGCGACGACGGCCGCGTCGCGCGTCGGGATGGTGTTCGCGCTGCTGTTCGTTGCGGCAGGCGTGCTCGCGGTCGCCGCGACGCGCGACGTGACCTATGCCTGGTATCTCGTGCTCGGCGCGTTCTTGCTGCGTCAAGGCGCATCGCACGAACGGGCGTCGCGCCGGGGCCCCGTCCTCGAAGGCAAACCAGCCATAGCCGTCTGAAGCGCGAGACTTTACTGGAACTGCGGTTCTTTTCTCCGCATGAATTGATCGAACAGTGGAACGGTAAAGGCAATGAGTCCGTGGTCGGGACTCCACACCATACCTTTCTTGATCAACGCATCGCGAGTCGGGCCGAGTTTGTTGTTCTCGCGCTGCAGTGTCTTCGCGACGTCGGCGGTGCGATATGGTCCCTCGCCAAGTTCAGCCATCGCGCGAAGATAACGCTTCTCTCCCTTTGTGCATCGGTTATATCGCACCGCGAAGAAGCCCGCGTCCAGTTTGGGAACTGCGACGGTCTCTCCAGCGCGCACGTCGGCTAACGTAATGCTGTCGCCTTCGGCTTGGTTCCACGCGGCATACGCCCATTCTTGGAGAAAGAACGGATATCCGTGAGACGCCTCAAAGATCGCATTTGCGGCGTCGTTTTCGAATCGCACTCCTTCATTCGCTGCGGGACGGACGAGAGCTTCGTGCGCGTCCTCTGAGCTCAGCGGGCCAATCGCACGATAGTCGAACAAGCGTTCAGCATATGACTTTGCGTCGCCGGCAAGTGCGAGCACTTGCGGCAGTCCGGTTGCGACGACCAGTATGGGCAACGTCTCTTGTGTCACCTGATGAATCGCCTTGATCAGGGCACCGAACTCACGCGCCTGGAGGTATTGCACTTCGTCGACTGCGATAAGAACGGCGCTCTGTTGCTCGCGGGACGCTTCGCCGATCGCGCCGAGGAGTGCGGTCAAATCGGTAGCGATGTTACCGCTGTCGCCGAAGCCACGCTCCGCGTCGACGCCCAGGCTCATGCTGATACCTTCCAAGCCGGCGTTCACGGTGAAGCTCTTGAATATTCGGAGCGCACGCTTTGCGAGACTGTGCACTTTTGCGCCCGTGTCCAGAGCGAACAAAACGCGCCGTAACTGGTCGGCAAGAGCGGGGATGAAGTCCGTTTCCTCCTCCGCCTCGACGATTGCCGTCAGGTAGCCGGCGCGCTTCGCCTCGGTGATGAACCTGCGCAGGAGAACTGTTTTGCCGACACCCCGAAGGCCGTAGGGCAGCACGCTTTTCGCGCTTCTGCCGATCTTCACGCGCTCAATCGCCGTCGAGAAGGCGTCGAGCAAGCTCTCTCGACCTGGAAGCGCGGGCGGCATCGCGCCGGCATTCGGAACGTACGGGTTTCGGACGGGGTCCATCTAACGCAGTCTATCGTATTCTACCTAGTTCTAGCGAGAATATGATAGGACGGCATAGAATTCGGTAGAACACCTCCGACTGTACGCTCGTCTTTTATAGCTACCTACTCGAGTGGGCGGTCGCTGTGCTTTCAGGTATGTTCGGGGCGGGAGCGCGCTACCGTCGCGACCGAAAGGCAGCCGTTCGATGCCCGAGACGACCGCCCGCGACTACCGCTCGACGCTGCGCCTCCCGAAAACCGATTTCCCGATGCGCGCCGAGCTGCCGAAGCGCGAGCCGGATCGCGTGCGCTGGTGGGCGGAGCACGACACGTACCGCAAGCGGCTCGAGCGGAACCGTGCGAACGGCGGCGCCGCATTCGTGCTGCACGACGGCCCGCCGTACGCGAACGGCGAGCTGCACATGGGGCACGTGCTGAACCGCGTGCTCAAGGACACGCTGGTCAAGATCCATCTACTGGCCGGCGAGCACTCGGACTTCGTGCCGGGCTGGGACATGCACGGTCTGCCGATCGAGCGCGAGACGCTCACCCACCTCGATCTCGACTTCCGCCGAACCGATCCGATCGCGCTGCGCCGCGCGTGCCGCGAGCGCGCGCTGTACTGGCTCGGACGCCAGCGCGACGTGATCCTGCGGCTCGGGTGCGGCTTCGGGCACTACGACGATCCGTACATGACGATCGCGCCGGCGTTCGAGGCGACGATCGTCGAGACGCTGGCCGACCTCGCCGAGAGCGACTATCTCTACAAAGGTCTGCGCTCGACGCTATGGTGCATCACCGACGAGACGGCGCTTGCCGAAGCGGAGATCGAGTACAAGGACCACGTCTCGCCGTCGATCTTCGTCCGTTTCCGCGCGACCGGCGAGCAGCGCAAAGAGCTGCTGTCGCGGTTCGCGCGCGCGGACGCAGAGCAGGGTGCCTCGCCGGGCATCCCGGATGATGGCGCCCCGCTGTCGATCGTCATCTGGACGACGACGCCGTGGACGCTGCCGGCGAACGCCGCGATCGCGCTCAAGCCGGATGCGACGTACGGCGTGTACCGCATCGGCGGCGAAGACGTCATCGTCGCGCGCCACCTCGCCGCCTCCGTGCTGCAGCGCTTCGAATCAGGTCATCCTGAGCCAATCGCACGTCATCCTGAGCTCGTCGAAGGGCCTGAGCCCACCTCACGTCATCCTGAGCTCGTCGAAGGGCGAACGATCGAGCCCCGCGGCGAAGCCCTCGGCTCGGCGCTCGAACATCTGCGCGTGCGGCACCCGTTCCTCGACCGCGACTCGGTGATCGTGCTCGCCGACTACGTCGAGCTCGAAACCGGCACGGGCGCCGTCCACACCGCGCCGGGCCACGGCGCGGACGACTTCGAGACCGGCGCGCGTTACGCGTTGCCGGTGATCAATCCGGTCGACGCGGCGGGCCGCTTCACCGCGGAAGCGGGCGCGTACGCCGGCCTGCGCATCTTCGAGGCGAACGCGCGCATCGTCGACGACTTGCGCGCGTCCGGCGCGCTCGTCTCCGCGGAATCGTACGAGCACAGCTATCCGCACTGCTGGCGCTGCAAGAACCCGGTCATCTTCCGCGCGACCTCGCAGTGGTTCATCGGCATGGACCGCAACGATCTGCGCGCGCGCGCGGAGGAGGCCGTGCACGGCGTGCGCTGGCTGCCGGCGTGGGGCGAGTCGCGCATGGCGCAGATGGTAGGCAACCATCCCGAGTGGTGCGTCTCGCGGCAGCGCGTGTGGGGCACGCCGATCCCGGCGGTCATGTGCACGTCGTGCGGCGCGTCGCGGCTGGATCCGCAGCTGGCGCGCGCGTTCGCGAAGGCGATGCGCGCGCGCACGTTCGAGCAAGGCAACGCGTCCGACCTCTGGTGGACCGAGCCGCTCGACGCGTTCGCGCCGCCCGGCATGGCCTGCGCCGCGTGCGGCGGCACGTCGTTCGAGAAAGAACGGAACATCGTCGACATCTGGTTCGAGTCCGGCGTGACGTGGCGCGCGGTGCTGGTCGAGCGCGGCATGAAGTACCCGGCCGACGCGTACCTCGAAGGCGCCGATCAGTACCGGGGATGGTTCCGCTCGAACCTGCTCACGTCGATCGCGACGCGCGACGTCGCGCCGTACGAAGAAGTGATCTCGTACGGATGGGTCGTCGATCAGCAGGGCCACGCAATGCATAAGTCCACCGGCAACTACATCGGTGCCGACGATGCGATCCCGAAGTACGGCGCGGACGTGCTGCGGCTATGGACCGCGTCGACCGACGTGTCCGTCGGCGACGTGCGCCTCGGCGCGACGCTGCTCGACAACGTGTCGAACGTGTATCGCAACCTGCGGAACCGGCTACGCTTTCTCCTCGGGCTGCTCGACGATCTACCGCCCGACGCGATCGTGCCGCGCGAGCGCATGGAGCCGTTCGACCGCCTCGCGCTGGACGCGCTCGACGCGTTCGCGCGCGACGTCGGCGGCTACTACCGAGCGTTCAGCCTGCACGACGCGTACGTGGCGATCCAGGAGTTCGACAAGGAAGACCTCTCGGCGTTCTACGGCGACGCGCTCAAGGACCGGCTGTACTCGTCAGCGCCCGAAGCGCCGCGGCGGCGCAGCGCGCAGTCGGCGATGCTCGAGATCTTCCGCACGCTGTGCGTGCTGCTGGCGCCGACCCTCTCGTTCACCGCGGAAGAGGCATGGCAGCACTTGCGCGCCGACCTGCGCGGCGCCGATGAGTCGGTGTTCGACCTCGCGTTCCCGCGCGTCGAGACGGTCGACGAGGACGTGCTCGCGACGTGGACGACGTTGAAGGCGCTGCGCGCGCAGGTCGCGGCGAGCGAAGGCATCCGCGACTACCAGCTCGACGCGCGAGTGTTCGTGCCGACGGCGCAGTTCGAGCGCTTCGCGGCGCTCCGCGACGGCCTGCGCGAAGCGCTCGTCGTCTCGTCGCTGCGCAGTCTCGAGCGGACGAACGAGAAGGTCGCGCGCGTCGAGCTGGTGCCGGCGGCCGGCGAGAAGTGCCGTCGCTGCTGGAAGTACTTGCCGCTGGGCAGCGACGGGGAGCATCCGTCGCTCTGCGCGCCGTGCGCGGCAATCGTCCGGGGGCTCGAAGCGCGCGCTTGAGCGCTACACACCCATGCGCAACGCGGCGTCGCCGAGCACCGGTTCGCCGAGGCGCGATAGCACCGACTCCGTGAACTCGTTCGTGCCGGCCGGCGACCGTGTGTCGAGATCGGCGGTGCGCGGGCCGGCCGACAGCGCTTCCGCGACCGCGCGCTCGATCCGCCACGCGGCATCATCCTCGCCCAGCGAGAAGCGCGCGAGCAGCGCGGCGGAGAGGATCGCGCCCGTCGGGTTCGCGACGCCGCGGCCCGCGATGTCGGGCGCGGTGCCGCTGATCGGCTCGTAGAGGCCGAAGCCGCACGCGCTCGGCGGCGCGCCGAGGCTCGCGCTCGGCGCCGTGCCGATCGTGCCGGTGATCATCGCGGCCTCATCGGAGAGGATGTCGCCGAACATGTTCTCCGTGACGATCACGTCGAAGGCGCGCGGATCGCGCACGAGCTGCATCGCCGCGTTGTCAACCAGCATGTGCTCCAGCGCCACGTCGGGGTAGTCGCGCGCGACGTCGACCACGATGCTCCGCCACAGCTGCGAGCTGACGATCACGTTGGACTTGTCGATCGACGTGACGTGCCGGCGGCGCGCGCGCGCGAGCTCGAAGGCGAAGCGCGCGATCCGCTCGATCTCGAAGTCGCGGTACACCAGCGTGTCGCGGGCGGTCAGCACGCCGTCTTCGCGCTCCAGGCTCTTCGGGCCGAAATAGAGGCCGCCGGTGAGTTCGCGCACGATCACGAGGTCCATGCCCGTGACGAGCTCCGCGCGCAGCGGCGAGCGCGATTCCAAGCCGGCGAACGCGCGCGCCGGCCGCACGTTCGCGTAGAGGCCGAAGCTCTTGCGCAGCGCGAGCAGCGCCGCTTCCGGCCGCCGGTCCGGCGCCGTGTCCTCGAATCCCGGTCCGCCGACCGCGCCGAACAGGATCGCTTCGCTCGCGCGCGCCGCGTCGAGCGTCTCCGGCGGCAGCGGCACGCCGTGCGATGCGATCGCCGCCGCGCCAACCGGCGCGTCGACGAAGGTGCACGACCGCAGCACCGTGCGCAGCACGCGCACCGCCGCCGCCGTCACTTCAGGCCCGATGCCGTCGCCGGCGAGCACGGCGACGCGGTGCGTCACCGCGCGGCTTCCCACGCGCGGATCGCGTCGATCTTCGCGGCGAGAAACGGCAGGAAGCCGCCGCCGAGCACGAAGTGTTTGCGCAGCTCGTCGAGCTCGAACGGGATCGTCTCGCCGTCCTCCGTCCGCAGGATCTGCGCGTCGACGTCGATCGTCATGCGCTCCGCGCGCATCAGTCCGTCGACGACGTCCTGCGGAAGCACGATCGGCACGATGCCGTTCGTGTACGCGTTCTCGTGAAAGATGCGCGCGAAACTGCCCGCGATCACCGCGCGAAAGCCGCGGTCCTTCAGCGCCCAGGCCGCGTGCTCGCGTGACGAACCGCAGCCGAAGTTGTCGCCCGTCACGAGAATCGCGGCGTCGGGCCGCGAGGCCAGCAGCGCGGCGCCGTCGGGCAGGCCCTCGAAGAGGTGCTCGCCCATCCCGTTCGCGTCGATGCGCGTGAGGTAGCGCGCCGGAATGATCTGGTCCGTGTCGATGTTCGAGCGCGGGGTCGCGAGCACCGTGCCGTCGATCGTCATGCGGTCACCGCGTCGCGCCCTTCGACAAGCTCAGGATGACGAGGTTCGGGCGGCAGTTCGGATGGCGACGCGATGCGGCCCAGGATCGCGGACGCGGCGACGACGACCGGCGCGGCGAGGTGCACGCGTCCGCCGTCGCCCATGCGGCCCGGGAAGTTCCGGTTCGATGACGAGATGCACCGCATGCCGGGCGCGAGCACGCCCATCGACATGCCGAGACACGGACCGCACGAGGAGTGCGTCCAGAGCGCACCCGCGTCTTGGAAGATGTCGTGCAAGCCTTCACCCTCCGCCTGCCGGCGCACGGCCTGCGAACCGGGCGTCACGATCGTCGGCACGGTCACGCGGCGGCCGCGGAAGATCTCGGCCGCCGCGCGCAAGTCGCTGATGCGCGCGTTCGTGCACGAGCCGATGAAGGCCTGATCGATCGCGATGCTGCGCATCGCCTGGCCCGGCCGCAGATCCATGTACGCGAGCGAGGTCGCGTCCGCGTCGGCGGGGACGACGCCGTCGATCGGCACGTTCTCGCCGGGATTCGTGCCCCACGACACGACGGGGCGCACGGCGCGCGCGTCGATCGTCACGCTCGCGGCGTAGCGGGCGCCCTCGTCCGCCTGCATGCCGAACGGCACGGGCGGTGCGCCGGGCGTCGCCGCGAGATACGCCGCGGTCACGGCGTCGGCCGCGATGAGTCCCGTCGTCGCGCCCGCCTCGATCGCCATGTTGCAGAGCGTCATGCGCTGCTCCATCGAGAGCGCGCGAATCGCGGAGCCCGTATACTCCAGCGCATAGCCCGTGCCGCCGCGGAAGCCGATCGTCGCGATCACGGTCAGCGCGAGGTCCTTCGCGGTCGCGTCCGCGGGCAGCGCGCCGGTCACCTCGACGCGCATCACCTTCGGCCGCTGCAGGATGAGGCATCCCGCGAGCATCGCGCCGGCTTGCGCCGTCGTGCCGATGCCGAGCGCGAACGCGCCGAACGCGCCGAGCGTGCACGTGTGGCTGTCGCCGCAGCACACCGTCATTCCGGGCGCGACGTAGCCGCGCTCGGGGACGATGACGTGACAGATGCCGTTGTCTCCGATGTCGTGGAAGCGGATGCCGTGCCGCTTCGCCCACGTGCGCACGGTCTGTCCCTGCAGCGCGGTGGCCGCGTCCTTCGCGGGCGCGACGTGATCGATCATCGCGACGATGCGCTGAGGATCGTACAGCCGGTCCTCGAACTCGCGCTCGATCGCGATCGCGCCGGGGGGCGTCGTGATCTCGTGCGCGACGATGAGGTCCATGAAGACGAGTGCGTTGCCGCCGGGGAGCTCCTCGACGACGTGCGCATCCCAGATCTTGTCAAACAGCGAGCGTGGCATGAGGTCTTTCCGGGGTGGGCTGCAGCGTAGGGATCGCGTGCGAGGCGGCGTTCAGGATCGCCTGCAGCGACGCGGTGACGATGTTCGGATCGACGCCGGCGCCCCAGCGCATCTCACCGCCGACGGCGAGCTCGACGTACGCCACTGCCGGCGCGTCCTCGAGCCCGCGTCCCGTGCCGCCGCCGCGCGCGTGGAGCGCGTGCTCGTGGAAGTCGCGCACGTGCACGTCGATGCCGAACGCGCGCTGCAGCGCGTCGACGAACGCGTCGATCGGTCCGGTGCCGTCGCCCGAGATCGTGCGCGCGGAACCGCCGTCCGTCAGCGTCGCGTCGAGCGTGCACGGCGTGCCGCCGACACCGTCGTTCGTCGTTGCGTACTCCGCGAGCCGCACGCGCCGCGGCCGCACGTACGTCGCCTCGAACGCATCGCGGATCTCTTCCGGCGCGATCTCGCCGCCGCACGCTTCCGCGCGCGCCTGGATCACGCGGCTGAAGTCGATCTGCAAGCCGCGCGGCAAGTCGAAGCCCGATTCCGCGCCGAGCAGGTACGCGACGCCGCCTTTGCCCGACTGGCTGTTCACGCGCACGACCGTGTCGTAGGTGCGCCCGATGTCCTTCGGATCGATCGCGAGGTAGGGCACCTCCCAGCGCGAGCCGCCGCTCGCAGCGGTCGCCGCCAATCCTTTCTTGATCGCGTCCTGGTGCGAGCCGGAGAACGCGGTGAACACAAGCTCACCGCCGTACGGGTGGCGCGGATGCACGGGGAGCCGGTTGCACGCCTCGACGACGCGCACCATCTCGGGCACGTCCGATACATCGAGCATCGGATCGATGCCCTGCGAGTACAGGTTCAGCGCGAGCGTGACGACGTCGACGTTGCCGGTGCGCTCGCCGTTGCCGAACAGCGTGCCCTCGACGCGCTCGGCGCCCGCCATCACCGCCAGTTCGGCCGCCGCGACCGCAGTGCCGCGGTCGTTGTGCGGGTGCACGCTCAGGATCACCGACGCGCGGTCGCGTAGGTTGCGGTCCATCCACTCGACCTGATCCGCGTAGACGTTCGGCGTCGCCATCTCGACGGTCGCCGGCAAGTTGAGGATGACGGGCTCGTCCGGCGTCGGCTCCCACGCGTCCATCACCGCTTCGCAGATCGCCTTCGAGAAGTCGAGCTCGGTTGCGGAGAACGTCTCGGGCGAGTATTCCAGACGCACGTGCGTGCGGCCGGCGAGCGCCGCGGCGCGGCCGCGGATGTGCCTCACCGCGTTCACGGCGACCTCGACGACGCCGGCGCGGTCGAGAGCGAACACCACGCGGCGGAACAGCGGGGAGGTCGCGTTGTAGACGTGCACGATCGCGCGCGGCGCGCCGTCGATCGCCTCGAACGTCCGGTCGATCAGCTCCTCGCGCGCCTGCGTGAGCACTTGGATCGTGACGTCGTGCGGGATGCGACCCTCGTGAACGAGCGTTCGAACGAAGTCGAAGTCGGGTTGCGACGCCGACGGGAAGCCGACCTCGATCTCCTTGAATCCCATGCGCACGAGCAGATCGAACATCCGCTGCTTGCGCTCGGGTCCCATCGGCTCGATCAGCGCCTGGTTTCCGTCGCGCAAGTCGACGCTGCACCACAGCGGCGCGCGCTCGATGCGGCGGCTCGGCCAGCGCCGCGCGCGCAGGTCGATTTGCGGGAAGCCTCGATAGCGATCAATCATTGGTGTCATCCTGAGCTCGTCTCGTGTCATCCTGAGCTCGTCTCGTGTCATCCTGAGCTCGTCTCGTGTCATCCTGAGCTCGTCTCGTGTCATCCTGAGCTCGTCTCGTGTCATCCTGAGCTTGTCGAAGGGGCAATGCCTCGTACGCGACGATGCGCGCGATCTGCGCGCGAAGGCGCACCAGTGCGGGACCGGGGCCCTCGAACGCCATCCGCGCGCGCGTCGCGGCTTCCCCGGACGACGCGTCGATCGTCGTGCAGCGGCAGTTGAAGCGGTGCGCGAGGTTGACGATACGCGCCACCGAGCGCGTGTCGCGCAGGGTCAGCTCGCAGGTCACGCGCGCGCCTCCATCAGCTCGTCGACCGACATCCCGGCCGGGATCATGGGCCAGACGTTCTCGGTCGGATGACACGCGCAGTGGAGCAGCGCCGGTCCTCGGGACGCCACGAAGCGCGCGATGACGTCGTCCGCTTCCGCGGGCGATGTCAACCCGAACGCCTCGATTCCGTAGGCGCGCGCGATGGCGACGAAGTCGGGGTTGTCGCTCAAGTTCGTCGCCGAGTAGCGCTGCGAGAAGAAGAGCTCTTGCCACTGCCGCACCATGCCGAGATTTTGGTTGTCGATCAAGACGATCTTGACCGGGATGTCGTAGCGCCGCAGCGTCGCGAGCTCCGGCAGGCACATCTGAAAGCCGCCGTCGCCGACGATCGCGAACACCGGCGTGTCCGGATGCGCGAGCTGCGCTCCGATCGCCGCCGGGAATCCGAATCCCATCGCGCCGAGGCCCGCCGACGTCGCAAACTTGCGCGGATGCGCGGGGCGCGCGCGCTGCGCGGCCCACATCTGATGCTGTCCGACGTCCGTCGTGACGATCGACTCGGCGGGCAGCGCCGGAACGAGCCGGTCGAGCACGTCCGTCGCGGAAAGCGTGTTCTCGCCGACGCGATCGCTCGGCAGCGGGCCGCCCAGCAGCCGCGCCTCGGCGGCCCAGTCGTCGAAGCGCGGGACGTGCCCGCGCGCGAGCTCGTCGACCAGCGCTTCGAGCACGGAGCGGAGGTCGCCGTGCAGCGCGACCTCGGGAACGACGATCTTGCCGAACTCGGTTTCGTCGATGTCGGCGTGAATGACGCGCGCGTCGCGCGCGAAGCGCTCCGGTTTGCCGGTGACGCGATCGTCGAAGCGCATGCCGAGCGCGATCAGCAGGTCGGCCCGCTGCACGGCCTTGTTCGCGGCTTTGAGCCCGTGCATGCCGAGCATGCCGAGGAATGCCGCGTCGCCCCGCGCCGCTGCGCCGAGCGCCGTGATCGTCGCGGTGTGCGGCAGTCCCAGCATCGCGGCGAACATACGGTAGACGTCGACCGCACCGGCGCGCACGCCGCCGCCGACGATCGCGACGGGGCGGCGCGCCGCGCGAATCAGCGCGACGGCCTCGCGGACCGACTCGCTCGAAGGCGAGGCTATGCGCGTGACTGGCACGCCTCTCGCAGGCGGCGGCGCATCCTCCGTCACGTGTGCCTTCAGCACGTCGTTCGGGATGTCGACGAGCACGGGCCCGGGACGCCCGCCGCGCGCGAGCGCGAACGCATCGGCGATCGCGCCGGCGATGTCGTCCGCCTTCGTGACGAGGACGCTGCGCTTCGTGATCGGCTGCGTGATCGCGCAGACATCGGCTTCCTGAAAGCCGTCGGTACCCATCAGGTCCGTACGAACCTGACCCGTGATCGCGACGACCGGAACGCTGTCCATCATCGCATCGAGCAGGCCGGTCACGAGGTTCGTGGCGCCCGGACCGGACGTCGCGCAGCACACGCCCGCGCGCCCCGACGTGCGCGCGTAGCCGCCCGCCGCGAACGCCGCCGCCGCCTCGTGCCGCACGAGCACGTGCCGCACGCGGTGCTCGTACAGCGCGTCGTACAGCGGCATGATCGCGCCGCCCGGATACCCGAAGACGGTTTCAACGCCCTCGCGTTCCAGCGCCGCGACGACGGCCTGCGCGCCGTTCACCGGCCTGTCACAGTACCCGGAAGCGCAGCGACTCGTCCGCTTCGGCCGCGGTCGTGCCGCCGTTCAGCCACGGCATCAGCCCGCGCAGCTCCGTCCCGACATGCTCGATCTCGTGCTGTGCCGCGGCGGCGCGGTACGCGCGGAACGACGGCTTCCCGGAGGCGTGCTCCGCGACCCATTCCTGCGCGAACGCGCCGCTCTGGATCTCGCCGAGGATGCGCCGCATCTCGCGGCGCGTGTCGTCCGTGATCACGCGCTCGCCGCGCGTGTAGTCGCCGTACTTCGCCGTGTTGCTGATCGCGTCGCGCATGCCTTCGACGCCGCGCTCGTACATGAGGTCGACGATGAGCTTCATCTCGTGCAGACACTCGAAGTACGCCATCTCGGGCGCGTAACCGGCCTCGACGAGCGTCTCGAAGCCCGCCTTCACCAGCGCGCTCATGCCGCCGCAGAGCACGGCCTGCTCGCCGAAGAGATCCGTCTCCGTCTCTTCGCGGAACGTCGTCTCGAGAATGCCGGCGCGCCCGCCGCCGATCGCGCCGGCGTAGGCGAACGCGATCGCGCGCGCGTGTCCCGTCGCATCCTGGTGCACCGCCACCAGGCACGGCACGCCGCGTCCGGCTTCGTACTCGGTGCGCACGAGGCGCCCCGGCCCCTTCGGCGCGATCATGATGACGTCGACATCCGCCGGCGGCACGATCGTGCCGAAGTGAATGCCGAAACCGTGCGCGAACGTGAGCGCCGTTCCGGGCCGCAAATTCTCGACGACCTCGCGAAGGTACACGCCGGGCTGCTCTTCGTCGGGGATCAGCATCACGACGACGTCGGCCGTCGCGACCGCGTCGGCGACCGACGCGACGGCGAGCCCGTCGCGGCGCGCAACGTCGCGGCTCGCGGACCCCGGTCGCAAACCGACCACGACCGCGTGGCGGGAGTCGTGCAGGTTGAGCGCGTGCGCGCGCCCCTGGCTGCCGTAGCCGATGACGGCGACCGTCTTCCCGTCGAGTGCGCCGCGATCGACGTCGCGGTCGTAGTAGGCTTCCATCACGTCCTCCGGAGGATGAAGAAAGCCCCCCGCCGTCCGGCGAGGGGCTTTGCATTGTGCGTGAGCGACTCGGTGTCGTTCTATGCGAAAGCTGCTCGCCGGTCCGGTGGATCGGTAAGAATGACGCTAAGAACGAGGACGAGTCGTGCAGACATCGTTGCCTGGTAGTACCACGAGCCTCGCCCATTGTCAACAATACGGCCGCACGCGGGCGCCGAGAGTGACATGCTGGTGGCACCGTCCCCGCCCACGATGGGGCCGTGGCCGCTCTCTTCCCGGCGGGCGTCTCGGGTCTCATCGACCCGGACGACGAGCCGATCATCGCGATCCTCGAAGCGTGTGCCGACGACCGCGCGCGGCGCGGCCTGCCGTCGTACACGCGCGACGATCTCGAACGGCTCTTCCAGGTGCTCGACGCGCCGGTACCCGAGCCCGACCTGCCGCCCAACGTGATCCCGCTGCGTCCGCCGAGCCGGCCCCGCGCGGCGCGCCCGCCCAGGCGCTGATCGCCCCGCGACGGGTGCGCGGCACCGCTCCGCGGCCGCGCCCGTCCTCGTGAACTTGGCCGGAACGTAGCACGAACGGGCCAGGATGCCGCGATGCGGCCTGGCCAATGCTCGCGTTCGGGCCCGGCGCGGAGCGATCACGCAGGAGGGCTCGAACTATGCACGCGTCCACGCCGGCCGCCGCTGCGGCGTTTCGTCTGCTCAGCGTCGGATCGTCCGACGAGATCGCGTCGGCGGCGAGGCGAGCCGGCGCGCGTTCGGCGGCTGCATCGATCCTCGCGTCGGCGTGCGCGTGGTGCCGCGGCGACGTCCGTGCGGCGGAGTCTTCGCTCCGCACCGCGCTCGCGGAAGCTACGCCCGAAGAACGCGTCTATGCGGCAGGCGCGCTCGCCGCGCTGTTGTGCGCGTGCGGCCGCTATGCGCGTGCGGCATCGCTGCTCGCGAGCGTCGAACCGACCGAGCCCGTGATGTGGGCCGTGCGTGCGGCGCTGCGCGCGATCGTGCACGCCGCGACGGGCGCGGGCGCGCTCGCCGTGCGCGACGCCGATGCCGCGCGCGCGGCGCTGCGCGCGCTTCGCGACGATGCGTTCGGAGCGCACGTGCGCGCGATGCTGGCGCACGCGGCGTATCTGCGCGCCGACGCCACGGCGGCACTCGGCGAGCTGGAGCCGGGGCTCCGCGCCGCCCGCGTAGCGAACGCGCCGCGGCCCGCGGCGGCGCTGCATGCGGCCGCGTACGCGACGCACCGCGGCCTGCGCGGCGACGCCGACGCGGCGTGGCGCCATGCGCTGCAGCTAGAGCGCGACGCCGCGCGCGGTGGCGACGGGCCGCTGCTCACGTTCGGGCGTACCGCGCTGTGCGAGCTGGCAGCCGAGCGCGGCGACGACGCGCGCGCGGCGGCGTACTGCGACGGCGTTGTCCGGTGCGCGGCGTACGACGCCGACTTCGGGCTCGCGATCGCGACGGCGCTGCGCCGTACGTGGGCGCGCGATTGGGCGGCGCCGCGCGCCGCGCTCTCCTCGCTCGCGTCGGCCGCGACGCGAAGCTGCGGCGAGCGCGCGCTCTGCCGCGCGCTGCTCGCGTTGAACGCGGTCGCGCGCGGCGACGACGCGCATGCGCGCCGGCTGAGCCGGCGTGCCGTGTCGAGCTCGTCGCGTCCGCCGCATCGCGTCCGCGCGGACGAGATGCGCCGGCTGCGTCTTGCACGCGCGCTCGCCGCAGTTGCCGGCGAGCTCGCCGGCGACGTCGTGCGCGCGCGGCGCGCCGCCGACGCGCGTTTCCTGCGCGACGATGCCGTCGCTGCGGCGCTTTGGCTGCGCCGGGGCGCGGCGTCCGCCGACGCGATGCCGGCGAGCGTACGTGGCTATGCGCGCGCGATCGTCATCGCCCGCGAGCGCGCGCTGCAACGACCGGCCCGCGGCGTGCTGACGCCCGCCGAGGCGACGATTCTGCGCGAGATCGCCGCCGGACGCACCGTCGCGGCGATCGCCGAGCGAACGGGACGAAGTCCGCACACGGTGCGCACGCACCTGCGCAACGCCGCCGCGAAGCTCGGCGCGCACGGACGCGCCGACGTGCTCGCGAAGGCGCGCACCGCCGGCGCGATCTAGAGCCGGAGGCGGAATCCGAGCGAAGGGCCGAAGCCGGTGTTGCGGTCGGCCAGCACGCCGGGAGCGGCATCGTAGTGCGCGGTGTAGTTCACGTAACGCAGGCCCAGGAGCAGGTCGCCGTGCGGCGAGACGCGATGTGCGAGCCGCGCCGTCAGGTCGACCTGCGCCGCGGTCTCCGGGTCAGCGGACGTCGCGCTGACCGTCGTCGTCACGCAGCCCGGGTTGTTGCCGAACGTACACGACGTGAACGTCGACGGCACGGTGGTATAGCCCACGCCGTGCATGCTGCCGTTCACCGCCGCGAATACCTCGATGCGGTTCGCTCCGCTGCCGAACATGCGGCCGGCCTCCAGCCGCAGCCCCGTGACGCGCGATGCTTGCGTCTCGCCCGACGGGCTGGCGTACAGCGTGCTCTGGTTGTAGACGGTCTGTCCCGCGCCGACGAACCAGCCGCCGGCGAACGCGTGCCGCAGCGTCACGTTCAGAATCGACAGGCGCGTCGAGAGCGGACCGCTTCCCCCCGAATAGCCGATCGTGACCGGAGGCAGTCCCTCGACGCGCAGCGCGTTCGCGCCGCTGCGCAGCGTGATCTCGCCGAGCGGCAAGGGCAGCAGCGAGAAGCGGTCGACCTCACCGTCGCCGGGCTGGTGCTGCCCGGTCAACGCGTTGACGCTGAGCGCGGCGGATACGTCGAGCGGCTCGGCGCCGGCGCGCGCGGCACACACGAAGACCGCACCGGCGACGACCGCGGCGCGAAGACACCCGATGTTCATCACGCGTGGTTGTCGGCGGGCGGCTCGCGCGCCTGCGTGCTCGCGAGGGATGCGTCGCGGAAGGCGGTCCACGCGCCGGCGGCAATCGCGTCATGCGCGGCGCCGACGAGCCATGTGAGCGCGGCGACGTTGTGATACGAGAGCAGCCGCTGGCCCAGCGTTTCGCCGGCACGGAAGAGGTGCGAGAGGTAGGCCTTCGTGTACGTCGCGCAGACGCGGCAGTCGCAGTCGGGATCGATCGGCCCGAAGTCCCGCGCGTGCGGCGCATTCCGCACGTTGTACTCGCGGCCGCCGCGTGTCAGCACGCGCCCGTGGCGTCCACTGCGCGTCGGGTACACGCAGTCGAACAAGTCGATGCCCGCATCGATGCCGGCGATCAGATCACGCACCGTTCCGACGCCCATGAGGTAGCGCGGCTTACGTGCCGGCAGCCGCGCCGCCGTGAACCGCGCGAGGCGGTCCATCTCCGCGCGCGTCTCGCCGACCGACAGACCGCCGATCGCGTATCCCGGAAGGTCGAGTGTGGCGAGCTGCTGAGCGCTGCGCGCGCGCAGCTCCTCGTCAAGCCCGCCCTGCACGATCCCGAAGAGCAGCGTGCGGTCCGCGCGCGTGCGCGCCGCGGCGCACCGCTCCGCCCACGCCGTCGTGCGCCGCACCGCCGCTTCGAGCTGCGCGCGCTCTGCCGGCAGCTTCACGCACTCATCGAACGCCATCGCGACGTCGACGCCCATCGCTTCCTGGAACGCGACGACGTTCTCGGGTGTGAAGCGGTGCGCGCTGCCGTCGAGATGCGAGCGGAACGTCACGCCGTCGTCGTCGATCGAACGCTGCGACTCGAGGCTGAAGACCTGATAGCCCCCCGAATCGGTGAGGATCGGGCCGTCCCATGCCATGAAAGCATGCAGTCCGCCGGCCAGCTCGATCGTCTCGCGCGCCGGGACGCAGCCAGAGATGATACGTGTTCGCGAGCACGACCTGGGTGCCGAGCTGGCGCAGATCGGCCGGTTCGAGCAGCTTCACGTTCGCCAGCGTCCCGACCGGCATGAAGCACGGCGTTCGAACGTCGCCGTGCGCGGTCGTCAGGACGCCCGCGCGCGCAGTTCCGGATTGCGCCTCGAGACGAAGGGCACCGATCACGGCGCGGCGCGTCCAACCGCGCGACGGGAGGAGAACCTAGGCGATAGGTTTTTACCGCAAACGGAAGAATGGGTACCGTACTCGGCAGACAAGTCAGATCTCGAATCTATCCGAAGGACCACGAACCGATTCACGCCACGCCAAGTTGCAGTCCGGCGACGTCATCGTCGAACTGGTCGACGGCAACGTCGCGCTCTCGACCGTCCATCGAGCAGCGATCGTCGGAGTGGTCAAACAAAGTGAGGTTCGCCAAGTGCTGCGCGAGGCGGCAGAGTGTTATGAGCTAATGTGATGGAGTGGAAGAAGATGCACCGATGAGTTCACGTGCACGGATTGCCACCACCGCCGCCGACATTCGGCGGCAGTCAAGCGCGCGCGGTCGCAGCTCCGAAACTGACGACGATCCTCGATGCGCAATACGTCGTGCGTGCCGACAAGATCGTCGTGCGACTGAGCACCGGAGCGATGTTAAGCGTCCCGCGGCGGCTGCTTCCAGGGTTTCGCGTCTCACTCCGGCAGAGTTGCGGAAGCCGTCCATCGAGCCCCCGGTACGTCGCTCTGGTTCGACGTGCCCGACGTCGGTATCCGGCTCGAGACATTGGTCATCGCGGCCGCCGGCGACGCCCTTACGAGGAGCGCGGCGGCAAAATCGCTCGGCTCGCGGACGACGGCGCGCAAGGCTCTTTCGTCTGCGGCAAACGGCAGACTCGGCGGCAGGCCGCGCAAGAGCTCAACCGCTGCCGCGTAGCATCGCCAGCGTCTCGATGTACGCGGCGGGCGGCTCGCTCTCGAACGCGAGCATCTGCTTCGTGCGCGGGTGCTTGAACCGCAGGCGCCAGGCATGCAGCGCTTGTCCCGGCAGCGGCAGACGCGAGTCCGCGCGGCCGTAGATCGGATCGTTCACGATCGGGTGGCCGAGCGCCGCCAGGTGCACGCGAATTTGGTGCGTGCGCCCCGTTTCGAGGCGGAACGTGAGCTCGGCCGCGTTGTGCAGACGCTCGCGCAGCGCGTAGTGCGTGACGGCGGGCTTGCCGTCGGCGCGGATCGCGTACTTCAAGCGGTTGCGCGGATCGCGGCCGAGCGCGCCGCGAATCGTTCCCTCGGCGTCCTCCGGAATGCCGGCCACGATGCCGCGGTACTCGCGCTCGATGTAACGCGCCTGCATCGCACGCCCGAGCGTTCCCAGCGCCGATTCGGTCTTTGCGACGACGAGCAGGCCGGACGTGTCGCGGTCCAGTCGGTGCACGAGTCCCGCGCGCAGACGCTCTCCCGGCAGCGGCGCGGCGTGCGCGAGGAGCGCGTTGACGAGCGTGCCTTCCGTCGCGCCGTGGGCCGGGTGCGTCACCATGCCCGCGGCTTTGTCGACGACCAGCACGTCCTCGTCTTCGTACACGACGTCGAGCGGGATCGACTCGGCATGCGCATCGAGCGGCTGCGGCGCGTCGATCGCGTAGTCGATGCGGTCGCCGGGCTCGAGCAGCGTGCTCGGCTTGCCCGACGCGCCGTTGACCGTCGCGGCGCCCGCGCGCAGCGCCGCGGCGACGTGCGAGCGCGAGAAGGGCGTGAGGCGCGCGAGCAGCACGTCGAGCCGCATCCCACCTTCGCCGGCCGCGACTACGTGCTGCGCCGTCTCGCCTCACCGCGGCGGAGCGACTCGATCACGAGCAACGCGACGCCGATCGTGATGCACGCGTCGGCGACGTTGAACACGTTCGGCCAGATCGTGCGGAAGTCGACGAAGTCGACGACCCAGCGGTGCTGGAAGCGGTCGACGATGTTCCCGATCGCCCCGCCGACGATCATCCCGAACGCGACGCGCACGAGCCGCGACCGGCGCACGGCGTCGCGGAACGAGTACGCGAAGACGCCGAGCACGATCACCGCGAGCACGATCAGCATCACCGGCGAGTCGCCGAACATTCCGAACGCGCCGTGCTGGTTCTGCACGTACGTCCACCACAGCAGATGCGGGATCACGAGCCGGCTTTCGCCGGGCATGAACGCGTGCAGCACGATCGCTTTCGACCAGCGGTCGAGCACGAACACGACCGCCGCCACCGCCCAGAGCACGAGCACGGGCGGCACCGTTCGCGCACGGCCCGCACGTTTCCGTCCGTGTTCCGCGACGACGCCGGGCGCGCCGCCCGCGGCCGGCCCGGCGTGCGGGTCGTCGTTGAACTCGGGGCGCAGGTCGGGATCCGGATGCGCCCACGCATCGCGGAATTCCGCCGCCAACGCGGCCTGCTTTCCGGCCAGGTGCTCCCAGTTGTAGCTCGTGCCCGGGTTTTCGGCGACCTCGATGAAGGGCACGCTGCGCCCGCGGCTCGTCTCCAGCTTCACGGCGGTGACGCGTGCACGTCCGCCGCGAAAGTCATCGACGCCGTGCCAGAGATACAGCTCCGTGTCGACGTACACGATGTCGCCGGCCTGCGGCGCCGCCTGCAGCGTGTCGTCGCTCATAGGCTCGGCGGTTTGACGTACTGATAGAAGAAGCCGGCGACGCGTCCGAACGAGCCGGTGATCAGCACGACGCCGGTTGCGACGAGGAACGCGCCGGCGCCGATCTCGATCGCGCCGAGATAGCGCTTCACGCGGTTCAGCGCGCCGAGCGCGCGGGTGATCGCCGCGGCGGTCAGCAGGAACGGGATCGCGAGGCCCATCGAGTACGCGAAGAGCAGGAACGTCGCCGAGCCGTACTTCTGCTGCGCGGCGAGCAGGATGATTCCGGCGAGGATCGGCCCGACGCACGGCGACCAGCCGGCGGCGAACCCGATGCCGACCAGGAACGATGCGAACACCGAGCGGTTCGCGCTGCGCACCTGCAGGCGCTTGTCCATCATGAGCATCGGGATCTTGAAGAGCCCGATCATGTTCAAGCCGAGCACGATGACGATCACGCCGCCGATGCGCGCGATCCACTCCTTGTAGAGCACGGCCGCTCCGAGCGCGCTCGCGGTCAGCCCGATCGCCATGAACACGACGGTAAAGCCGGACACGAACGCGAGCGCATGCATCATGACGCGGGCGCGGCTCGCGGCGTCCGACTGCGCCTTGAGCTCTTCGAGGCTCGAGCCGGTGAGGAACGACAAGATATGCCGGGATCAGCGGCAGCACGCAGGGCGACACGAACGACACGATGCCGGCGAGGAAGGCGGTCAGGATGTTGACGTTCGCGCTCACGGTGCTCCCAGGGTGGCGGGCAGGACTGCCCTCCCGCTGCGTCCCGCCGCGAATGGATGCGCGGCCGCGCGCCGTATGTTCGGCGAGTGAGCCATTGGTTCGTCTATCCGAACATCGATCCGATCGCGCTGCATCTGGGGCCGGTCTCCATCCATTGGTACGGTCTCTCGTACCTGTTCGGTTTTATCTGCGTCTTTCTCTGGATGAACCGGCCCGCCGGCCGCCGCCGTCTCGGCCTGGGCAGCGACCAGATTCAGGACTTCCTCGTCTACGCGCTGATAGGCGTGCTGGTCGGCGGCCGCGCGGGCTTCGTCATCGCCGACGTCATCACGCGGCACAACCTCGGCGACTACCTCGCGCAGCCGCTCGATTTCATCGCGATCTGGCAGGGCGGGATGGCGTTCCACGGCGCGCTCGTCGGCGTCATCATCGCGATCGTGCTGTTCCTGCGCAAGCACCCGGGCCTGACGTTCGGCGTACTCGGCGACGAGATCGTCCCTCTTCTGTCGGTGGGCATCTTCACGACGCGGCTCGTGAACTTCATCAACGACGAGCTTCCCGGCAAGCTCTGCATCCCGGACCACCCCTACTGCATCCTGTTCCCGAAGTACAGCGAAGGATTTCGCTATCCGTCGCAGATCTTCGAGGCGATCCTCGACATCCTCACGCTGCCGATCGTCCTGCTCGTCTACCGCATGCGGCCGCCGGACGGCGTCGTCGCGTGGTCGTGGTTCACGATCTACGGCATCACGCGCGCGGTCGCGGAAATTTGGCGCGAGCCGGGGTTCACGGTGATCGGCCTCGACGGCGGGCAGTTCGTGGCGCTGATCCAGATCGTGGTCGGCGTCGTCATGCTGTGGCGGTCGTTCCGCAACGGCGTGCACACGGCGGAGCGCGTCGTCCCGGCGGGGTAGTGCGTGCGGGCTGCCGAAGGCGTCGGTCCATGCCCCTCGCCACCGGAACGGTCGCCGAGCGCGTGGCGACGTTGCGCGAGCGCGTCGATGCGGTCGCGGTCGCGGCCGGCCGCGCGCGCGGTTCCGTGACGATCCTGGCCGTGACGAAGACGCACCCGCGCGGAGCGGTGCTCGAGGCCCTCGCGGCCGGCATCGACGACGTGGGCGAGAACTACGTGCAGGAGGCGCGGGCGAAGTACGACGGTCTGCCGCCGTGCACGAAGCACTTCATCGGCCACGTGCAGACCAACAAGGCGAAGGCGATCGCGCGGATGTTCGACGTCGTCCAGAGCGTCGACCGGATCGAGGCGGGCGTCGCGCTCGCCAAGGCGGCACGAGACGTCGGCCGCACGCTGCGCGTTCTCGTGCAAGTGAACGTCTCACCGGCGGAACGGTTCGGCGCGGCTCCCGCGGACGCGCCCGCGCTCGCCTCGCGGTTGCGCGACGGAGGGTCTCGCGGTCGAGGGCGTGATGGCGATCGGGCCGCCGCACGGAGACGTCGACGCGGCGTTCGCCGAGGCGCACGACACGTTCGTGCGCGTCGGCGGCACGACGCTCTCGCTCGGCATGAGCGGCGACTGGGAGCGCGCGGTGCGCCACGGCTCGACCATGGTGCGCATCGGCACCGCGATCTTCGGCCCCCGGCCCCCGAAAGAAAGGACGCGATGATGAGCCTGTTCGCTCGCCTCGGATCCTGGCTGACCGTGCACGAGGAGGACGACGACGAGCTGTACGCGTCCGACGAGGTCGGCGCGAAGCGCAACGTCGTCCCGCTCAGCGACGCCTCGAGGAGAGCCGGCGGTTCGGTCGCGGTCTTCGCGCCGCGCTCGTTCGCGGACGTGACCGACATCGCGGACGCGCTGCGCGCGCGACAGGTCGTCATCGTCAACGTGCAGGGCGCGGACCGCAACCTGCTGCAGCGTGTCGTCGACTTCACGTCGGGCGTCGCGTACACGATCGACGGGCGCATCCAGAAGCTCGCGGAGTCGATCTACCTCGTCGTTCCGGCCGGCGTCAACGTCAACTCGGCGGGCGTGCGCGAGCAGCTCGACGCGGACGGTATGCTCGGCTTCAAGGACATCCGGTAGAGGCGGTCATGGCCAAGATCACGATCATCGACATCCAGCACAAAGAGTTCAAGAAATCGCTGCAAGGTTACGACCGTAACGAGGTCAACGAGTTTCTCGACGAGATCATCGAGACGCTCGAGGACGAGGCGCAGACGCGCGCCGCGCTGCAGGGCGAGATCGCCGATCTGCGGGAGCGGCTCTCGCACTTCAAGGCGATGGAGGAATCGCTCCAGTCGACGCTGCTGCTCGCGCAGCGCACCGCCGACGAGGTGAAGGCCGCCGCGCACAAGGAGGCCGACCTGATCAAGCAGGAGGCGCGTCTCACCGCCGAGCGCGAGATCTCAGCGCTGAGCGACCGCATCGACGAGTCGCGCCGCGAGGCGCAGCGCCACAGCGACACGGCCGAGAAGGCGAAGAGCGAGCTGCGTTCGCTGCTGATGTCGCATCTCTCGCTGCTCGAGCGCGTGCCGGCGCCGGGCAGCGCGCCGCCGGCAAGCGGCGCCGACGACACATCGCCGGCAGGGGCGCCGGGTGCCCTCGAGCAGCTGCCGCTCGGCAACGGAGCGCCCGCGCACCAGATCGTCGAGTAGCGCCGAGGCCGCGATGGATTTGGGGCTGCGCGGAAAGGTTGCCGTCGTGCTCGCGGCCTCGAAAGGCCTCGGCCGCGCGACGGCCGACGCGCTGGCCGCGGAAGGCGCGGACGTCGCGATCGGCGCGCGCAATGCCGAGGCGCTCGAAGCGACCGCCGCGGCGATTCGGGCAGCGCACGGGCATCGCGTGCTCGCGGTACCCGTCGACGTTGCTGATGCCGCGCAGTCCGCGGCGTTCGTCGAGGCCGTCGTGCGCGAGTTCGGCCGCATCGACATCCTCGTGAACAACGCGGGCGGCCCGCCGTTCGGGTCCTTCGACGCCTTCGACGACGCCGCGTGGCAGCGCGCCTTCGAGCTGAACCTGCTGAGCACGGTGCGGATGACGCGCCTCGCGCTGCCGCACATGCCGCGCCGCGGTCACGGCCGGATCATCAACGTGACGAGCATGTCGGTGAAGTCGTTTCTGCCGGGCTCGATGCTCTCGACGGCGGTGCGTTCGGCCGTGATCGGCATGGCGAAGATGCTCGCCGACGAGGTCGGACCGCGCGGCATCACCGTGAACAACGTCGCACCCGGTCTGATCATGACCGACCGCCTGCGCGAGACCGGGCGTCGGCAACCGCGCGGACCAGGCGCCGCTGCGCCGCGCCGGTCAGCCCGAGGAGTTCGCCGCCGTCGTCGCGTTCCTCGCGTCGGAGCGCGCGTCGTACGTCACCGGCACCACGATCCCGATCGACGGCGGACTGATTCGCGCGATCTCATAAAGGGCGCGCCGTCACCCTGAGCTGTCGAAGGGTCCGTCTACGCGCTGGCCAGTTGCGACTTCATTTCCTTCGCGTCGAGCGGCTGATTGTAGATCGGTGACCCCGGCTGCTGCTTGCGGCCGCCGTCGATGAGCCCGCCGTTGTCGATCGCATCGAAGCCGATCGCATCGATGAGGTCCATGACGACGCGCTTCGCGGCGGGATCGTCCGATGCGACGGGGATCGCGAGGCGGCCCTTCGCGCCCTTCGGCTTGCCTTCGCCGGCGAGACGCTTGTAGTAGATCGTGTTGAAGGCCTTGACGACACGCGCACCGGGAACGAGCGCGCGGATGAACTCCGTCGACGTCTTCGAGCCGAGGTCTTCGATCTCGAAATCCTCGGTGTACGGGTTCATCGCGTCGATGACGATCTTCTCGTCCCAGCCGTCGAGCTCGCCCAGCGCCTCTTCACGCTTCGTCCACGGAATCGCGAGCAGGATCGACGTCGCTGCCGTCGACGGCTTCTTGCGCGGACGTCGCTTCCGCGTTCGGCCCGATCTCCGCGACTAGCGCCCGGAGCGATTCCGGTCCGCGCGAGTTCGCGATGCGCACGTGGTGCCCGGCCTGCGCGAAGCAGGCGTGCGGCGTTGCCCCCGATGTTGCCGGAGCCCAGGATCCCGATCTCCATCCGTCTCTTCTACCGTCCTTCCGGCGGGAGCTCGCGTCCGCCGGTCCCACGACGATGTACGCCATGGGACGCGGAGGTCCCGCGAGGCCGGGCGAGGGGCCCCTCGCCGCTCGCGTAACCGTCACCGCACCGCAACACTGCGGCAACGCCCGGCCGCCACCATCGCGGCATGGACGGAGAGCAATGGATGGCGAGCGCGATGCGAGCCGCGCGCACGCAGCTCGAGATCGCGGCGCACAATCTCGCGAACGTATCGACCGGCGGCTTTCGCCGGACGCGCGCGACGACGACGATCGGCCGCGACGGCTTGGCCGTTTCGCAGCGCACCGAGCGCGAACAGGGCGCCGTTCGGCAGACCGGACGCCCGTTCGATCTCGCGCTGCTCGGTGAGGGCGCCTTCCGCGTCGGCGGTCGCACGACGCGCGAGGGCGCCTTCACCCGCGACCGCGACGGCTACCTGATCGACGATCGCGGGCGGCGCCTGCGCGGCGCACACGGCGAGGTGCGCGTCGGCGAGGGAGCGACGATCTCGGCCGACGGCACCGTGCGCGACGGCGATCGCCTCGTCGACCGCATCCCGCTGCCGGCCGGAACGCGTGTCATGCCCGGCGCGCTGGAAACGAGCGCGGTCAATCCGATCGGCGAGACGCTCGCGATCCTGACCGCGCAGCGCGCGTTCGAGACCGCGGAGAAGACGCTCGCGGCGATCGACGCGGCGCGGCAGAAGGCCGCCAACGACGTGGCGCGCGTGCAATGAACCGCGCGATGGAAGCCGCGGCGAGCGGCATGGCGGCGCAGCAGATGCAGCTCGAAGATCGTCGCCGACAACCTCGCGAACGCCGACGTCGCCGGATTCAAAGGCGCCGCGGCGACGTTCGCCGACGTGCGCGCGGGCGCGCTCGGGCTCGGCACGACGGCCGTCGGCAAGCATCCGGTGTTCGCGCAGGGCAAGCTCGTGCGCAGCGGCGGCCCGTTCGATGTCGCGATCGACGGACCAGGATTCTTCGCCGTCGAGCGCGACGGCGCGCGCGCGTACACGCGCAACGGCGAGTTCGCGCGCGACGCGTCCGGCACGGTGCGCAACAGCGCCGGATGGGCGCTGACCGGCGTGCGCATCCCGAACGATGCGCTGGCGGTGCGCGTCGAACGCGACGGACGCGTCATCGTCGACACGCCGGCGGCGAAGGCGCGCACGATCGCGCGGCTGCGGCTCGCGACGTTCCCGGCGCCGGAGGCGCTGCGCCCGCTCGGTGCGACGCTGTTCGCCGAGACGCGCGAGTCGGGACGCGCGCGGCTTGTTCGCGCCCGGCGCACGCGGCGGTCCGGCGATCGCGTTCGGCATGCTCGAGCGCTCCAACGTCTCGATCGTCGAGGCGATGATGCAGATCCTCGGCGCGCAGCGCGCGTACGAAGCGAACGCGAAGGGCGTGCAGGCCGCGGACGAGATGCTGCGCATCGTCAACAACCTGCATCGCGGGTGAGCGCGATGCAGATCGGCGACCCGGTCCCGTTCGACATCGCGCGTGATGCGGCGAGCGCGCCCTTCGGCGTCACCCTGAGCTTGTCGAAGGGCGCGAGCGCATCGGGACTGACCGCGCAATCCCTCGCTGCGGCGCTCGTCTTTCGCGAAGTACTCAAGCCGCTTGCGCAGGGACTCGGGCCGGTCGGCGAGCTCGCGGTCGACGGCGTCGTCGACGCGCTGTTTCTGCGCGATCTGCGATGAGCGCGGACGAACGCGAGCAGCGGATCCGCGCGCTGCTGCCGCTCGTGCGCGCGATCGCGCGGCGCGTCCACCGCATGGTGCCGGTCGCGGACGTCGACGACCTCATCGGCGACGGCTGCGTCGGGTTGATACGCGCCGTCGACGCGTTCGATCCGTCGCGCGGCGTGCCGCTCGAATACTACGCGCGTCGCGTCGTCCTGGGCGCGGTCCTGAACGGCGTGCGCCGCATGGATCCCGTCTCGGAACGGACGCGGCGCACGATGCGCCACGCCGCGGCTGCGCGCTACGCACAGGCACAGCGCACCGGCACGATGCCGGGATTCGCGGCGCTCGAACGGCAGTCGCCCGTCGTCGCGGCGGCACGGGCGCAAGTCCACCGGCGCACGCCGGTCTCGCTCGACAACACCCTCCCGCACGGCGAGCGCCTCGAGCTCGACCGCACGAACGATCCGCAGACGATCGTCGCCGCCCGCTCGGAGCACGAGCGGATGCACGCCGCGATCGCGGCGCTCGCGCCGCGGCAGCGCCTCATCGTGCTGGCGCACTACTTCGGCGAGAAGCACCTGCGCGAGCTCGTCGAGCCGCTCGGCATCTCGCCGCAGCGCGTCTCGCAGCTGCACCTGCACGCGCTGGAGCGTCTGCGCGAGAAGCTGACGGCGACGGCATGAAGCGCACGGCACCGCCCGCCGCGCCCGATGCGGCGCCGCCGAGCGCTCACGCCGCGATCGCGCCGATCGCACTCGCACTCGACGACGCGTTCGAGCTCGAAGCGTCCCGGCTGCCGCCGGACCATCCGGCGTGGCAGCGCGACGTGATCTCGATTTCCGCGCGCACGCGTGCGCTCATCGCGGCGCTGCGCCCGATCGCCGTGCGCGCGAAGTCGTTCTGGGACCATGCGGTGCACGCGCTCGCGGTGGGAACGCGGACGCTCGAGGTCGATCCGAGCGGGTCGTATCGCGTGCGCTGAGGCCGCGCTCCCGAGCGCAGAAGGAGATGTGGCGCGCGTGCAATGAGATTCCGAACACCAAACGGAGGCGTCGGTGTACGGTTTCGCTCTTTCGCTATTTCTTGCCCAAGCCGCGCCGGAGACCCCTGCGTCGCCGGCGCCGAGTCCGGCGGCGGCGGCGGGCGTCTCCCCCTGCGATCGCATCTGCATGAGGAAGCGGGCGGAAACGGCGGCCGCGATGTTCGACGCGGCCGCGCAGCACGCGGTCAATGCGGACGCGGCTCGCTGCTACGGCGCCTTCGCCGTCTTCGACCGGAAGGTCGCTGAGGTCGGAAGCGACGGCCCGCATGGGTTCTCGCCGCGCTGGGCGCCGCCGTGCACGGGCGCGGCCGTCGCGCTGACCGGTCGCGTCGACGCAGGATCGAGCAACGTCGCGTTCGGCAACTACGATACGTCGCAGCAGATGGCGATGAGCACGATCGCCTCGGTCGCGAGCGGCGACATGACGAGCGCGTTCGGGTCGCTCTTGGGCGGCCTCTTCGGCGGGACGGGCTCGCTGGACGACCGCGGTCCGTTCGATCCGTCCGAATTTTCGCGCATCAGCGACAACGCGGACGCGATCTTCGAGCGGTTGGGTCCCGCGCTCGAATACCGCATGCTCATGGCACAACAGGCCGGGCTCGGCATGGCGCCCGAAAATCCGGCGGAAGTCGCCGCCGCGAACGATCGTCCCGCAGTCGTCGCGGCGGCACCGGCCGCGCCGTCACTGGCGAGCATGACGCTCATCCAGCGCGCGGAACACGGCGACTCGCCATCGCAGTTCACCTTGGGATTGCAGTACCTGCACGGCGACGGCGTGACGAAGAACGTGCCGATTGCGTACAAATGGCTTCGCCTCGCGGCGAGCGGCGGCGCGGACGCGGCGTCGACGATGGCCGACAAGCTCCTGACGACGATGACGCCCGCCCAGCGTTCGCAAGCATTCGCGTTGCTCGATGCGTTCCGACGCGAGCATGCGGCGCCGGGCCCGGCTGCGGGCGCCCTTGGGCAGGCGGCGACGGCGGCCGCGGCATCGGCCCCGAGCGTGAACGGCGGGGCTACACCGTACGCAGGCCCCAACGCCGACGTCGCGCGCTTCCTCCTTCAACATGCCTCGGGCTGGACCGTCTCGGCGACGATGTCCGCGAACCATCCGCCGCAGCATCCCGCTTCCGCCGCGTGTCAGCGGGACACGTACGTCTGGGCCGCGACGGCGGCCGCGTGGGCAGCGAACGCGCACACGGCCGTCGGGAACGAGGAAGCCGCCAAATCCGACGCGCAGCTGATGATGGACACCTTACGCAAGGTGCCGCCGCTGTGCTCGAATGCGGTCACGGTCGCGCCGGGAACGCCGTGCGATACGGAATGGTTGACGTGCGAGTGGCTCAAGGAACACCTGGGATGAGGTTCCGCATTCTCGCGCTGTTGCTGGCATTCGCGGCGGCATCGTTCACCGACCGCGCCGCGGCACGTGCGGACGTGAACACCACGCTTCCGAGCCAGTGCGCGGCGGACGACCATCCGCGAGGCTGCTGGGGCGATGTGCGGAGGCAAGATCTCTTCGCCGGCGTCCGCGGCGGGCTCGGATACGAGCAGTGCCCGAACTATCCCGCGATGCGGGCGCTGGACGAAGCAAGCCTCGCGCAGCGCCGTACGATCGCAGCGAAGAAATACGCACACGCGTTCATGATCCCGCAGGCGCAGGCAGTCTTCGTCTCGCTCGCCTACGGCCGCGTCGCCGACGAGACGGAGCGATGCGCGAGCACGGCCGATCAACCGCGCCGGGCGCGTCTGCAAGCGTTGGCGGTGTTCGACCGGTATTACGCGGCCGATTGGGCGCGGACCGCGGGATCGGCGACCTATTTCCAACAGTACTCGACGCGCTTCTTCCACGACGTCGACGCGCTGACCGCACCCGGCGTGGACCAGTGGGCGCGCGAATACGCATTTTGGGCGAAGCACGCGTACTGCGTTGAGGAGAACCCGGACATCGGGCCGCAAAATCCCGACTACGGTCGTCTCTTCACGTGGGACGATTACCACCGTGTCGGCTGCGATAACTTCCGTTACGACTGACCGAACTCGCGAGGATGCCTTCCACGGGCGGCCGACGTCCTCGGCTCCGCGCGCAGCCAGACGGGCGCGGCCTCGAGATCGATCCCAGCGGCGGTCATCGCGTGGTGGCGGGGAACGATGCGGAACATGGGACTGAGCCAGCGACTCACCGAGGCGGCGCTTGCGATTCCGGGGCTCGACGCGGCCGCCGATGTCCTCGCCGGTGCCGCGAACCGGGTCTACGGCGCGCTTGGAGCGTCCGGGCAGACCCTGAAGGACGCGCTGAACGGAACCTGGCTCGGCCACCCGCTTCATCCGGCGGCGACCGACGTCCCGGTCGGCGCCTGGACGGTGACGGTGCTGCTCGACGCGGCCGGCGACCCGCGCGGCGCGCGCAGCGCGCTCGGTATCGGCCTCGCCGGCGCGGTCCTCGCCGCGTCGAGCGGGCTGACCGACTGGCTCGATACGTACGACCGCCCTCGGCGGCTCGGCGTCGTGCACGCGACGCTGAATATCGGCGCGACGCTGCTCTGCGGTGCTTCGTTCGCGTTGCGCCCTCGCGCGTACCGGACCGCGGTGTGCCTGTCGACCGCGGGGTTCGGAATCGCGGCGCTTTCGGCGCTCTACGGCGGCGTCATGTCGCTCGACCTGCAGATCGGCGTCAACCGCGCGCACGCGAGCGATCCTCCGGCCGACGAAGCGGACGCCGGTGCGCGCGACGACATCCCCGATGGCGGAATGCGGCGCGTCGATGCGGGCGGCTATCCTGTGCTCCTCGTACGCGACGGCGAACGCGTCGCCGCGCTCGCCGCCGTGTGCGCGCACCAGTCGGGGCCGCTCGACGAAGGCACGCTCGATCTCGCCGCGCGCACGGTCACGTGCCCCTGGCACGGGTCGTGTTTCCGCATCGACGACGGCCAGATCGTCCATGGTCCGAGCGCGTTTCCACAACCCTCGTTCCGCGTGCGCATCGTCGAGGGACGCGTACGGGTCGTCCGCAGGTCGAACGCCGCCTAACGGCGCGGGATCAGAGCGCGGCGATGATCCCTTCGACCAGGCGGCCGACATTCTCGGCGCCGCGCGCGGCGGCCTCGAGGACTTCTTCATGCGACGTCGGCGCGCCGGTGCCGTGCACGTTCGTGATCAGCGAGAACCCGACGACGTCGCGTCCGAGCGCCCGTGCGGCGATCGTTTCGAGCACGGTCGACATGCCGACCGCGTCCGCGCCGATCGTGCGCAGGTAGCGCGCTTCCGCGGGCGTTTCGTATGCGGGCCCGGCGAGGCCGGCGTACACGCCCTCGCGCAGCGCGATGCCGTGCTGCGCCGCAACGGCGCGCGCGCGTTCGCGGAGCCGCGCGGAATACGGCTCCGCCATGTCGGTGAACCGCGCGGTGACGCCGGGCGGCAACAACGGTCCGAGCAGCGGGCTCGCGCCCGTGAGGTTGAGCTGATCGGCGATCAGCATCAGATCGCCGGGCCGAAAATCGGCGTTCACGCCGCCGGCCGCGTTCGTCAGCACGAAGGTGCGCGCGCCCGCGTGCGCCGCGACGAGCACCGGGACGATCACCTCCGCGACGTCGCGCCCTTCGTAGAGATGAAACCGTCCGCTGAACGCGACGACGCGCTTGCGGCCGAGCGTGCCGACGTGGGCGGTGCCCGCGTGTCCCGCGACGGTGGGTTCCGGCATGCCCGGGATCTTGCGGTAGGCCACCGTGACGCCGTCGATGCGCGCCGCCAGCGCCGCGCCGAAACCGGAGCCGAGCACGATCGCGACGTCGACGTCGCCGCCGGCCTTCTCGCGCAGCAGCGCGGCGGCGCGCTCCAGCTTCTTCGCTTTCACGATGGTGGCCGACCCTTCGACAAGCTCAGGCTGACACTGCAGGGGGCTGCAGCAGGTTGCGGCCGGTCATCTCCGGCGGCACGTCGACGCCGATCAGCGGTAGCAGCGTCGGCGCGACGTCGCCGAGCGCGCCGCCGTCCGCGAGCGTGCCGATCGGCTCGCGCGAGACGATCACGAACGGCACGGGATTCGTCGTGTGCGCGGTCAGCGGGTTGCCGTCCGCGTCCAGCTTCTCTTCGGCGTTGCCGTGATCGGCGGTGATCGCGAGGATGCCGCCGGCGTTGAGCACGGCCTGCTCGAGGCGACCGAGCGCGACGTCGAGCGTTTCGACCGCGGAGACCGTCGCGTCCCACACGCCCGTGTGTCCCACCATGTCGGCGTTCGCATAGTTCATCACGATCACGTCGTGGCGCCCGCGCGAGACGTCCTCGACCGCCGCCGTCGTGATGTCGTTCGCGGACATCTCCGGCGCGAGGTCGTAGGTCGGGACGCTGCGGTTGGACGGGATCAGGATGCGATCTTCGCCCGGGAAGACGTCCTCGCGCCCGCCGTTGAAGAAATACGTCACGTGCGCGTACTTTTCGGTCTCCGCGAGCCGTAGCTGCGTCAGGCCGGCGTTCGCGACGACCTCGCCGAACACATGGTACTGCGGGCGCGGCCCGAACAGCACCGGATTCGGGAAGTTCTCCTCGTAGCGCGTCATCGTCGCGAAGACGAAGTTCGCGTACCGGTGCACCGGGAAGTGGTCGAACTTGGGATCGCTGAACGCGAGCGTGAGCTGCCGCGCGCGGTCGGGGCGGAAGTTGAAGAAGATGCACGCGTCGCCGTCTTTCACGGGGCGCGGCTCGCCGACGATGGTCGGCACGACGAACTCGTCCGTTTCGCCGCGGTCGTACGCCGCCTTGACCGCCTCGAGCGCCGTCGCCGCGCGATGGTCCGCAGTCGCGTCGGCGAGCGCGTCGTACGCCTTCTGCGTGCGCTCCCATCGCTTGTCGCGGTCCATCGCGTAGAAGCGGCCGCACAGCGTTGCGATCGCACCGGTACGGTCGCGCTCCGCGAGCCGGCGTTCGAGGCGCGCGATGTACGAGAGGGCCGAGCTCGGCGGCGTGTCGCGTCCGTCGAGAAAGGCGTCGATCGCAAGCGGCACGCCCGCCGCGGCGATCGTGTCGATCAGCGCGTCGACGTGGTCGAGCGAGCTGTGCACCTTGCCGTCCGACACGAGCCCGAGCAGGTGCAGCGTTCCGCCGCTCGCGCGGACATGGTCGATGCACGCGTGCAGCGTCGCGTTGCGCGAGAACCGTCCGCTGGCGATGTCCTCGTCGATGATCGTCACGCCTTGCGGCACGAGCCGTCCGCTGCCGAGGTTGATGTGGCCGACCTCGCTGTTGCCCATCACGCCCTTCGGCAATCCGACGGCTTCGCCGCTCGCCTCGAGCAGCGTGTGCGGATACGTCGTCGCGATCCGGTCCCAGTTGGGCAGGTCGGCGGCGCGGATCGCGTTGCCGTGCGTCTCGTTCGTCGTGCCCCACCCGTCGAGGATCGCGAGCACGAACGGCCGGCGCTTGCTCACGCGAGCGCACCGCGATGCGCGCCGTCGAGCAGCGCCGCGAACGACTCCGGTGTGAGGCTGGCGCCGCCGACGAGGCCGCCGTCGATGTTCGGCTGCTGCACGAAGGCGGTGACGTTTGCGGGGTTCATGCTGCCGCCGTAGAGCAGGCGGCAGTCCGCGAGGCCTTCCACCGCGCCGCGAATCTCGCCCATGATCGCGTTCGCCTGCGGCGGCGTGTCGGCATGTCCCGTGCCGATCGCCCAGATCGGCTCGTACGCGACGACACACCGCGCGACGTCGGCGGCGCCGATGCCGCCGAACGCTGCACGCACCTGCGTGCACACTTTGTCCAATGCGCTTCCCGCGGCGTGCTCGTCCGCCGTTTCGCCGACCGCGACGATCGGCGTGATGCCGTGCGCGAGCGCGGCGCGGGCCTTCTCGTTGACGCGCTCGTCGAGCTCGCCGAACATTGCGCGCCGCTCGCTGTGGCCGACGACGACCCAGCGCACGCCGCACTCGACCAGCATCGGCGGCGCGATCTCGCCGGTGAACGCGCCCGCGTCGCGCCAGCAGACGTTCTGCGCGCCGACGCCGATCGGGGTCCCCGCGAGCGCGTCGCGCAGCGCGCACAGCGCGGTGAACGGAGGCGCGATCACTGCATCGACCGCATCGAGCGGGAGCGTTCGCGCCCGAAGATCGGCGACGAACGCGCGCGCCTCGGCGATCGTTTTGTTCATCTTCCAGTTGCCGACGATCAGCGGCCTACGATTGGGCAGCATGCCGCTCCAGCGCGACGACGCCCGGCAGCGCCTTTCCTTCGAGAAACTCCAGCGTCGCGCCGCCGCCCGTGGACACGTGCGTCATCGCGCCGGCGAAGCCGAGCGCGTGCGCCGCGGCCGCCGCGTCGCCGCCGCCGACCACGCTGACGGCGCCGCGCCGCGTCGCCTCGGCGATAGCCTCGCCGACGATGCGCGTGCCGTCCTGGTACGGCCGCTTCTCGTAGACGCCCATCGGGCCGTTGAACACGATCGTCTTCGCGTCGCGCAGCACCGCCGCGTACGCGCGCGCGGTTTCGGGGCCGATGTCGAGGATCATCGCGTCGCCGACGCCGTCGAGCGGAACCGTGCGCGCCGTGTCGTCGGCGTCGAACGCGTCGGCGACGACGGCGTCGGTCGGCAGGTGCAGCTGCACGCCCTTCGAGAGCGACAGGGCGATGATGCGCTGCGCGGGCATGAGATCCGGATCGCGCAGCGAGCGGCCGACGTTGATGCCTTGCGCCGCGAGAAACGTGTTCGCCATGCCGCCGCCGATCACGAACGCGTCGACCTTCGCGACCAGGTTCTCGAAGACGCCGACCTTGTCGACCACCTTTGCGCCGCCGATCGCGCAGACGTACGGGTGCTCGGGGCGTTCCGTGAGGCGCGTGAGCGCGTCGAGCTCGGCCTGCATCAGAAAGCCCGCGTATGCCGGCAGATCGGCGGCGACGCCGGCCGTCGACGCGTGCGCGCGGTGCGCGGTGCCGAACGCATCGTCGACGTAGAGGTCTCCCGACTGCGCGAGCTCGCGCGCGAAGGCCGGATCGTTCGCCTCTTCCTCCGGGTGGAAGCGCACGTTCTCGAAGAGCGCGACGTCGCCGTCGTGTAGGGCGCGCGACGCGGAGACCGCATCGGGTCCGACGCAGTCGCCGACGAAGCGCACGTCGGTTCCGAGCAGCTGCGACAGGCGCGCCGCGATGGGCCGCAGCGAGTACTTCGGATTCGCCCTGCCGTCCGGGCGGCCGAGGTGCGAGAGGATGACCGTACGCGCGCCCTGCTCGCGCAGCCAGCGCAGCGTCGGTAGGGCGGCGGTGATGCGCGTCTCGTCCGCGATCGTGCCGTCCTTCATCGGGACGTTCAAGTCTTCGCGGAGGAGGACGCGCTTGCCGCGCACGTCCGCGTCCTTCAGGCCGGCGAACCGCATGCCGCTCCTTCGAGGGGCTCGTAGGGCGCGCGCGTCGGTGGTCCGTTCGCGAAGCGAATGCGCGCCGCGTCGCGTGGGCCGGCGGGGAGCGCGACGAGCGCGCTGCAGACGGTGCCGAACGCGTGCGTCGTGACGACCGTCATCGCGCGGTGCGGATCCTCATCGTCGACGGCGCGCAGCAGCGCCTCCCACGCGCTCCAGTCGCCGCGGTCGGGATCGGGCGGGGCGGCGGTGCGGAAGGCCTCGAAGTGCGCCGCGAACCGCGGCGAGTCCGGCACGTCGCAGCCGTCGGGCGTGACGAGATGGTGCCCCGGCGAGAGCGCGCCGACGGTGAGCGCGCGTTCGTCGCTGCGCACCGCGAATGCCTCGCGCCGGTCGGCGACGATCAAGGTGAAGCCGCGGTAGCGGTCCGCGGGCAGCGCGGCGGCGGCGCGCGCGGCGCTCGATGCGTCGCGCTCGCGCAGCGCGCGCGGCACGAGCTCGCCGCGGCTGCGCTTTCCGGGCAGCGGACCGAGGCGGTCGAAACCGTTCACGATCGTCGCGAACACGCCGTCGTCGCTGACGCCGAGCCAGCTGCCGCCGCCCGCGACGTCGAGTCCGCCGATGATGGCGGGCGCGGCGGGCCAGTGCCGCGCGGGCGCGCGAAACGCGCGGTCGATCCGTTCGTCACGGTTCGCACCGGCGAGCAGCGGCCAGCGATCGCCGGGACGTACGAGGAGCAGCACGGTGCACATGGCGTCGTCATCCCGAGTCAGCGGAGGCGCGCGGCGGCGAGCGCGCGGCGCGTCACGCGACGGCGGACGGAATCTTCGCCGCGACGATGCGCGTGAGGTCGGCGAGCCGGCACGAGTACCCCCACTCGTTGTCGTACCACGCCGCGATCTGCACGAGGTCGCCGTTCGCTCCGGTCAGCTTGCCGTCGATGATCGAGCTGTGCGGGTTGTGCTTGAAATCGCTCGAGACGAGCTCCTCTTCCGTGTACTCGACGTAGCCTTTCAACCCGTTCTCGGCGGCGCCGCGCAGGATCGCGTTGAGCTCGTCCTTCGTCGTCGGCTTCTTCGTCTGCGCGACGAGGTACACCATTGAGACCGTCGGCGTCGGCACGCGCAGTGCGAACCCATCGAACGTTCCCTTCACCTCCGGGATCGTGAGGTAGAGCGCCTTCGCCGCGCCGGTCGACGTCGGCACGATGTTCGTCGCCGCGTTCCGCGCGCGCCGCCAGTCTTTGTGCGGTGCGTCGAGGACGTTCTGGTCGTTCGTGTACGAGTGGATCGTCGACATGAAGCCCTTGACCCACCCCAGGTTGTCCACGATCGGCTTCACCGCCGTCGCCAGGCAGTTCGTCGTGCACGACGCGTTCGAGATGATGTTGTGCTTGGCCGGATCGTACTGCCGGTCGTTGACGCCGAGCACGAGCGTGATGTCCTCGTCCTTGGCGGGTGCCGAGATGATCACTTTCTTCGCGCCGCCGCCGTCGATGTGCGCGCGCGCCTTCGCGGCGTCGGTGAAGATGCCGGTCGACTCGATGACGACGTCGACGCCGAGATCCCGCCACGGCAGCTTGCCGGGATCGCGTTCCGCCAGCACCTTGATCGTGCGGCCGTCGATCGCGATCGCATCCCCCGTGGCTCGCACCTCGCCGTCGAACGTGCCGTAGTTCGAGTCGTACTTGAAGAGGTGGGCGCATTCCGCGGCGCTCGTCAGGTCGTTCACGGCGGCGATCTCGACGTCCGGATAGTGTTCGAGCAGGGCTTTCGTGAAGTTGCGGCCGATGCGGCCGAAGCCGTTGATCCCGATGCGCATAGCCTGACCGCTTTAGGCGAAGGAAACTTCCGGCTCCTCTCGCCCGCCGCGAAGCCGCGTCACGAGCCGCATCAGCGCGGCGAGCCTCCCGTTGATCGTCGCCTTTCCGACCGGCGGCGCGCAGCGTCGCCCGAGCTCGGCGAGCGTCTCGTCGGGATGCGCCAGCCGCAGCTGCGCCGCCTCGCGCAGCGCCGGCGACAGGTTGCGCAAGCCGTACGCGTCCGCCAGGTACGCGATCGCCTCGCGCTGCGCGGCCGCCGCGGCCGCCGCGCGCACGACGTTCGCCGCTTCGGTGTTCACCAGGCGGTGGATGCGGTTCTTGGTCTCTTTGACCGCGCGTACGTCTTCGAGACGCAGTACCGCGCCGGACGCGCCGACGGCGCCGAGCACCGTGACGATCGCGTCCAGACCCTTGAGGTAGAGAACCACGCGTCCCTTGCGCGCCATCGTGCGCGGCTCGACGCCCTCCGCGGCGATCAGCGACGCGACGCGCTCGGCGCGCGCGGCGTCGCCGAACACGAACTCGAGATGATAGCCGTGCTGCGGCGCGGCGACGGATCCCGCGCACAGGAATGCCCCGCGCAGCTCCGCGCGCCGCTCGGCGCGGCGCCGCGCTTTCGGCGGCGGTGCGGGGCGTACGGGTCCGAGGTCGATCTCGAACGTCGTGGCCTTGTAGAGCCGCGTGTCGTGGCCGCGGCGAACGGACGTCGCGGCGCGCGGGTCCTCGAACAGCGTGCGCGCGAGCCGCGCGACCGCCGGCCGGCGCGTGCGGAACACGGCCTCTCCCTCGACGTCGACGCCGCCGTAGTACGCGAGCGCGTCGCGCAGCGCCGCGCGCACCGCGGGATCGCGCGGAACGTCGCGCGCAAGGGCGTCCTTCGTGTCCGCAGAGAGTCTCGAGCGTTCAGGCAAGCAGTTCACCGAGTTCTGCGAGGGCTCGCGTCATCGCAGCCATTCGACCGGGTCGTCCTTGCGCTCGTCGACGATCTCGTAGAGGTCCGCGGGCGTGAGCGACGGCAGGACGCGCTCCGGCACGGTCGTCACGCGCACGGTGAGGAACTTGGTGCGGTAGTGGATCACGAGCACGTCGCCCGGCTTCACGTCGTAGCCGGGCTTGAGCGTGCGTCCGTCCTTCGTGATGCGGCCGGCGTCGATGCCGTCCTTCGCCTCGGCGCGGCGCTTCGCGAGGCGCGATACCTTCATGAACTTGTCGAGACGCAAGGACGCGGGGTTCAGTACCGCGCGCCCCGCCTCATGCTACAACCGTCGCCGGCCCGCCGGCGTCGCTCCGGTCGGCGCCGACTGCACGTGGAAGCTGCCGCTCAGCGCCGTCGATCCGCTGCCCGGCGTTCCGAACGGATCGAAGGCGTAGGTCACGGGCGAGGATGCGAGCGTCAGCGCGTAGGTCGACGGATCCATCGTCAGCGTGAAGCTCGGCACGAAGTACACGGTCGGGCCGCCGAGGCTTTGCATCGCGTCCGAAAGCGCACCGCCGATGTCCCCACAGTACGGCGGCGAGCCCGCGGCGACCGTGCACGAGACCGGATCGTTCACCGTGAAGTACAGGAAGCCGCACATCGTGTTCGCATCGGCGTTCGGACCGGTCTGCGCGGTGCTGCACCCCGGCGCGGGCGAGGGAACCGGGAACGGCGGCACCGGCGCCGTCGCGCCTTCGTTGACGACGAAGAACTGATTCGGGGAGGTTGCCGAGGGGACCATCGTCGGCTGCGGGTTCACGAGCGCGAGCGCGATGCTGCAACCTTTGCACGCGTTGTCGGGCGAGGCGTCGCTGGTGAAGCTGCCGCTCCCGGACGTCAGCGCGCCGTTCGATCCCGGTGCCGCCGCGCTGACCGCGAAGCCCTGCGGTATCGGCGACGCGTCGATCGCGGGGACGTACGGATGCACGTCGGCACGCAGCGTGACGTTGAACGTGCCGCCCAGCGTGAACGTGCCCGTGCCGGAGTCGTCGTCCCACTGATACGCCGATCCGTGCGCCGAGAACACGATCTGGCCCGTCCACGCCGTCAGCGGAACCGCGTTGCTCGTGATGCCCTGTGCCGTGACCGTGACGAGACCTCCCGATCCGTTCCCGCTCGGCAGCGGGGCCACGATCGCGTTCGTCTTCCACGAGCTGGGCGTCAGCGCCGTCGCTCCCTGCGCGCCGGTGAACGTGACCGTACCGCTCGTCGCGGGAAACGAGCCGACGATGTCGAGCGCGCCGCTGATCTCGTCCACGACGACGCGCTGGATCGACGGCAAGCCGTATTCGATCGGCGGATTGACCGCGGACTCACCGCCGAAGTCGTTCACGACGAGCAGTGCCGGATTGGTCGCGTCGGCGAACGACTGCGCATACGTGTAGCGTGACGAACCCGCCGTCGACTCCGGCCCACTGCGCAGCTCCGTCTGCATGGCGGTCTCGATCGCATCGAGCGCGAACGGGCGCTGCGGCGGCGTGCGTTGCGCCGCGTACCGGTCGAGCCCCGTCGCGCTGGGCGACTGTTCCCCGAGGAGGCGGTCGAAGAGGAAACCCTCGGTCGCGTACGAGTCGCCGGCGAGCACGGACCGGGTCCAACCGATGAAGCGGCCCGCTCCGGCGCTCTGGAGCGTGGTCGCCGTGTTTCCGCCGGGATTCGCTCCCCAGCACGCCTGAACGTCGACGATCGAGCCCGGGTTGAAGCGCAGCCGATTCTTCAGGAAGTCGGTCGTGAACGCGTACGTTGCCGTTTGCGCGACGCCGAGAACCGTCGACGGGACCAGATTTCGCGCGGTGATGTCGTTCTGGTACTGCGCCTTCGCCGCATCCGAGACCGGTGTAGTTGAGAAGAACAGCGTCACGCCCTGAAACGGGATCATACCGTGCGTGTTGATGTCGAGAAAGTCGACGCCGTAGCCGCCGAGCGTGACGATGTTCTCGAGCGTGACGTCCTGCACGTCGACGCCGTAGCCCGCGGCACCGGTAAAGCCCGCGGCCGTGAACGCGTTGGCGAACGCCGTCTGAACGGCGACGTTGAATCCGGTGTCTTCCTCGTCCACGAGGAAGGCGATCTCGTGGCTGTTGCCGGCGCTCCACGAACGCGGCGCCCGTGAACCGCTTGCGGCACGCGCGCGTGCGAGATCGTACGTGCCGCCCAGGTCTTCCGGCTTGTCCGCGAACACCGCCGCCGGCGAGCCGTCCGAAAACGTTGCGGTGATGCCCCCGCTTGCGACCGTCGCGGTCGCGAACGTTCCCGATGCCGTCATGTGCGCGGCGAGCTGCTGCAAATCGGCGGAAACGGCGGCGTGCGGCAGCGTCTGGTAGTACGTCTGAACCGACTGGAGCGCGGCAGCGATCTGCGCGGAGCTCATCGACGTCCCCGGCGAGCCGCCCCCGGGCGCGTTCGTCGACCCGGGACGCGCCGGTACGACCGTCGCGTGACCGCCGCCGCACGCGGCGAGGATGAGAGCGGCCCCGGCCGCCATCGCGAAGCGCTGAAATTGTACAACGTGCATCGTCGAGCTCCCCGAAACGCCGGTGAGCTCCAGCGTACTGGGCCGCCGTGCGCGCCGCCATGTCGGAAAACCGCACTTGCGCAAGGGCGTCCCGCCCGCGCCCGCGCACTGACCCGCGATGGCGGTACGTACGACGATCGCGGGCAGCCTACCGAAGCCGGCGTGGCTCGCCGAGCCCGAGCGCATCTTCGCGGCATGGAAGCTCGCCGGAGACGAGCTGGCCGAAGCGCAGCGCGACGCCGTGCGAATCGCGATCGCCGAACAGCGGCGCGCAGGCGTCGACACCGTCACCGACGGGGAGCAGGGGCGCAAGCACTTCGTGCACGACTTCGCGGAAGCGCTCGAGGGCGTCGACGCGGCGAAACGCCGCGCGCGCGGCATCCGTGCCGACCGTTACGAAGCCGTCTGTCCGACCGTGACGGGCGAGGTTCGACGCGTCCGCCCGGTGCACGGCGACGCGGTGCGCTTCGCGCGCACGCTCACCGACGGAAGGCTGAAGATCACGATCCCGGGGCCGATGACGCTCACCGACACGGTCGTCGACGAAGCGTACGGCGACCGCGCGTCGCTCGCGTTCGCGTTCGCGCACGCGATCCGTGAGGAAATCGCGGATCTCGTCGATGCGGGCGTCGACGTCGTGCAGCTCGACGAGCCGGCGTTCAACGTGTACTTCGACGACGTCGATCGGTGGGGCATCGACGCGCTCGAGGCGGCGCTCGGCGGCGCCGCGTGCACGAAGGCCGTGCACGTCTGCTACGGCTACGGGATCCCCGCCAACGTGCAGTGGAAAGCGACGCTGGGAGAGCGATGGGACCAGTACGCGACGGTGCTGCCCATGATTGCGCGGTCGTGCGTCGACCAAATCTCGATCGAGCTGGCCGGGTCGCGCGTGCCGCCCGGCGTGCTGGGCCTGACCGGTGACAAGACGGTCGCCGTCGGCGTCATCGACGTCGCGAGCGACCGCATCGAAACGCCGGACGACGTCGCGGGCACGATCGAGCTCGCCCGGCGTTACTTGCCGGACGAACGGATCGTGGCCTCGACGAACTGCGGCATGACGCCGATGCGCCGCGACGTCGCGTACGCGAAGCTGCGCAGCCTCGGTGAAGGCGCGCTGCTCGCGAGCGTGGGTCTCTAGATCGTCGCGTCCGTCAGAGCGACGCGGATGCGGGCACCCAGCGGTCGGCGTATTGCGCGATGACCGGCATGCGCCACGCTTTGCCCTGGAACGCCTGGACCGTCGCGATCAGCCATAGCACGAAGAACGCGATCCCGATCAGCATGTCGACCGGCCACAGTATCAGCACGAGTGCGCCGAGATGTGCGATCCCGAGGATGATGCTGAGCACCGTGTACGCGACCTGGACAACGATGTACGCGACGGCGAGCACGATCGACTGAACCGCGACGAAGCGGACCCACTGCTGCGGCGGCTTGCCGAGCAAGATCACGAGGCCGCCGATCCATGAGAAGAACGACGCGAGGCCTGCGGCGACGTTCGGCTGGAGGCCGAACGACGACTGGTTGGGATCCTGGATCATGAAGAAGAGCCCTCTCCGAAAACCGGTCGAACGAGACGGAACGCACGCCCGCCGAAAGCGACCGTCCGCTCCTCGTTCGCGTCCTCCCGCTCCGTCGCCTCGTTCAGCCGCCGTGGGCAGGCGCCGCTCGCCCGTCGGGTCGGCACGGCGCCGGTTCACGCCGCGGTCTTCGCCTGCTGCCAGAGGTCCTCGAGCTCGTCCAGCGTCATGTCGTTCAGCTGTCGCCCCATCGCGACCGCGTACGCTTCCATGTAACGGAAGCGCCGCTCGAACTTCGCGTTGGCATCGCGCATCGCGCCTTCCGCGTCGACGCCGAGCCGCCGTGCGAGGTTCACGACCGTGAACAGCACGTCGCCGAGCTCCTCGCGCACGTGCGGATCCTCGGCGCGCAGGTCGCCGGCGCGCAGCCGCGCCTCCGCGAGCTCGCGCATCTCTTCGTGGAGTTTGTCGGTGATGTCGCGTGCGTCGGTCCAGTCGAAACCGACGCGCGCGGCTTTCTCCTGCATCTTCTGGCCGCGCTGCAGCGCCGCCATCTGCTTCGGGATGCCGTCGAGCTTCGACGTGCGCGACTGGCCGACGGCCTCTTGGGCCTTGAGCTGCTCCCAGTTCGCCCACACCGCGTCGACGTCGGCCACCGCGACGTCGCCGAAGACGTGCGGGTGCCGGCGGATCATCTTGTTCGAGAGGCCGTCGATCACGTCGGCGACGGAGAAGCGGCCGCGCTCGGTCGCGAGCTGCGAGTGGAACACGATCTGGAAGAGCAGATCGCCGAGCTCCTCGCAGAGCTCGACGTCGCTGCCGTGCTCGATCGCGTCGACGACCTCGTACGCTTCCTCGATGAGGTACCGCACCAGCGACGCGTGCGTCTGCTCGCGATCCCACGGGCACGAGCGGCGCAGCCGCGCCATGATCTCGACGAGATCGTCCCACGTATGGTGCGTCGACCCCGGCGGCAGCGGCACGAGCGGCATCGCGATCGACGCCGAGAGCGTCGCGCGCGGCATGCCTGGCACGATCTCCGCGTCGATTCCGCGCCGGTCGAGCGCGCGCAGCAGCACCGGCAAACCGATGAAGTCGCTCAGCGGGTTGCCGAGCACGCCGAGGCCGAGCTCGCGATCGTCGAGACGATCGGCGAACGCATCGATCACCTCGCCGGAGCCGCGCAGGAAAAGACCCTGGTCCGCGATGAGCGCGCGCTCGATCGCGACGCCGTCGCTCTCGAGAAACCGCACGAGCTCGGGCGGCGCGAGCACCGTCGCGGCGCGGCCGACGGCGCGCAGCGACTCGCGGCTGCCGAGCGTCAGCAGTCCCGGATCGCCCGGCCCCAAGCCCACGATGCGAATCATCGTGATGGCGTTGGACCGAGCGCCGTGAGATCGTGCATTGCGCCTAGGTTCTTTGCGAGGTCGGGCCGGGGGCCCCGCGCTCCGCGCGGGGGGCGCGCAGCCGGGGCGGAGCGCCGTGAAACCGCGAGGCGGCGTCGTCGCGACTGCCGCCTCGCGCGCCGCTTACTTCTTGGGCGGCGTCGGCGGTGTGACGGGCGCGGCGCTCGCGGCTGGGGCCGGAGCACTCGCCGCGGCGGGCGCGGGTGAGGGGAACGCGTCCTTGAAGCGCTCGTCGTAGATGTCGATCTTCGCCGTCGAGCGCAGCTGCTGCAAGAACAGCGGCGCCTGTTGACTCTGCTGCTGCTGCGTGAGCTGCTGCTTGATCTGATCGTGCGCGCTCGCGAGGCTCGCCTTTTGCGCCTGTTTTTTCTCTTCGACTTGGATGACGTGATATCCGAACGGCGACTTCACCGGCCCGACGATCTGGCCGGCCTTCGCGTTGAACGCGGCATCTTGGAACTGCGGCACCATCTGTCCGCGGCCGAAGAAGCCGAGCTCGCCGCCCTTGTCCTTGGTCGACGGATCCGTCGAGTATTGCTTGGCGAGCTGATCCCAGCTGCCGCCGGCCTTGAGCTTCGCGAGCACCTGCTTCGCCGTCGCCTCGTTCGTGACGAGGATGTGCCGCGCGCGCACCTGTTCCGGCTTGTCGAACACGCTGCGGTTCTTGTCGAAGTAGGCCTTGATGTCGGCGTCGCTCACGTGCACTTGCGGCGCGATCGCCTTCTCGAGGACGATCTGGCCGCGCAGGATGCTCTGCACGTCCTGCTCGGTGTAGCCTTGCTGCTTGACGATCTGATCGAACTGGCCGGCGGGATACTTCGCCTTGAGCTCGTTCACGCGCTTGTCGACGTCGGCTTGGCTGACGTCGATCTTGTTGTTGCGCGCGTACTGGTCCAGCAAAGCCTGCTGCACCATCTGCGTGAGCGCTTGGCGTGCGGCAGGGCTGGACTCGAGGCGCCGGTCGAGGTCGGCGCGGCTGATCCCTTGGCCGTTCACGGAGGCGACGTTTCCGCCGCCGCCGTTGGCGCAGGCGGCGAGGAAGAACGAGAGCGCGGTCGCGCCGAGCGCGGCTCCGGCGCGAAGTGTACGGGACATCAATTCTCCGTGAAAGTGCACGACGTGAAGAAGGCGCAGGCCGTTGCCTCCGCGACCCGCCCGGCTTCGGGCCCGAACCGGACCCTCCTCCGCCGGCCCCGCGTCGCGCGCGGGCGCGGCCGTTTCGTCATTGCGGCTCGGGGATCTCACCGCGGCTCGGCGTGCGCTTCTCGAGCTGTTGCGCGACGGCATGCGGGTCGGCGGGCAGCGTCATCGCGGCCGCCTCGCTATCCTCGCGGTTCTGGACCTGCGGCATGTCGTAGCGCAATTCTTCCAGCAGCTGCACGATCTTGGCCGCCTTGCGGTCCGCCAGCATGCTGATCTGCAAATGCAGCCGCGAGCGCTGCTCGCCCATCTCGCTCGTGCGGTTCTCGGTCGTGAGAATGACCACGGTCATCAGCAGCGCCGCGAGCGCGAGCGCGCCGTCGAGCCAGTAGAACGGCGGGGGATCGATCTCGCGCATGCCGAGCGCGCGAAGCGCAGCATTCAGCGCGATCCACGCGCCGACGACCGCGAGGATGATCCACACGCTGCGCGGGCGACCCACGGCGAGCGTGAACCGCTCGATCGCGCGCTGCTGCAGCGATGCGGCCTCGAGGGCTTTCCATTCGAGCTCCGCGATCGACTGAATCGTCTCGTCGATGTGGCCCGGCAGGTCGGGATCGTCGCCGATTTCCATGCAGCGGCGTTCGCGAAGCCGCCCCCGTCGTGCTGCCGCCGGCGCCGCATGCGCAACGCCGGTAACCGAGCGCCGTGTCGAACGCCGCTCGCACGCGTAGGAGAGGACTTCGCCGGGCTCGACGACTAAGCAATGCGTGATGGCCCCGCGACAGGGCTGTCCGCAGGTCCCGCTGGTGGCGGCTGGGGTTGAGCGGTCACCCCATTGGGAACCGCATCGCGCCGCGATGGCGCATGCGCCGTTCTTCGCACGGCGCCGGAGCGAACGTTGACTCCGGAGCGCTTTTACGACATCGCGGCGCACGGGCACGCGGCCGAGATCGAAGCCGCGCTGCGCGAGTTTCCCGCGAGCGCGCGCGTACGCGACCCGCTTGCGATGGGACTGCGCGCGATGCGCTCCGTCACCGACGGCGACGTCCCGGGCGGGATCGCGATGCTGAAGCGCGCCTTCGGCGTCGCGAAGGGCGACGAGCGCGAGTACCTGCTGGAACTGCTGGTGCCGCTGCTGATCAACGCTCACGCGATCGACGAGGCGGAAGAGGCGCTCGAATTCGCGGAAGGTTGCGTTCCCGCGCTGGCGCCGGCGTTCGACGCGTCGCGCGCGATCGTCGCCGCGCGCCGCGGCCACGACGCTGAGAGCGAGCGCCTCGCACGGCGCGCGCTCGACGGCGGCCGCGGCCTCGACAGCGCGCTGCTCGTCGGGCGCGTGCTGAGCCGCGCGGCGCTTGCGGCCTTCTACCGCGAGGATTTCGACGAGGCGCAGGATCGTGCGCTCGAAGCCGCGCGCTCGTACGAACGCGTGAAGTCGCACCGCAACGCCGCGATGACGTACTCGATCCTGTACGTGATCGCCAACGACTGGACGGGGGACTCGGATGTCGCGCGCTTCCACGCGCGCCGCATGACGATGAACGCGCGGCTGGCGAACGACGTGTCGCTCGAGAACTGGGGGATCCTCGCGCAGCTCGGGATCGCGGCCGACGCCGGCGACGCCGAGCGGCTGCGCTCGCTGCGGACGCGGCTGCTCGCGAATCCGGTCAACGAGCAGTACTACCGCGAGCGCTTCGCGCTCGTGATCGCCGACGTGCTCGCGCTCGGGTGGGCCGGCCGGTACGACGCCGCGCGGACCGGTCTCACGTCGTTGCGGCAGCGCGAGCTCTCGCTGGCGGAGCGCGCGCTGTGCGATGCGCTGCTGGCCGCGTGCGCGATCGCGGTGTGGGACAAGGATCTGGCGCTGCGGCTGGCCCGGCGCGTGATCAGCCTGACGGTCGAGCGCCGCGGGCACGAGGCGCTGTTCGACGCGCGGATGCGCCGCACGGCGCGGCTGCTCGCCGCGGTCGCGTGCATCGTGCTCGGCGACACGATCCGCGGCCGCCGCGCGCTCTCGCGCACGGTCGATCCTCGGCAGACGATCGGAACCGCCGTCGACGCGCGCGGCGTCGCGGAGGAGCTGTTGCCGGTGCATTACCGCGGGTACGCGCGGTTTCTGAACGAAGCGTGCCGGCTCGCGGGCGCGGCCCGGCCCGAACACGCGCTGACCGCGGCCGAGCTCGAGATCATGCGCGCGCTGCCCGAAGGCACGACGCTGGCGACGATCGCGGCCTCGCTCGGTAAATCAAGGAAGACGGTCGAGCGGCAGGTCGGTAGTATCTACGCGAAGCTCCACGTCGCCAACCGCGCGCAGGCGATCCGGCGCGCTCGCGACCTCGGCATCGGGTGAAGTGCAGGCAGGCGGAAAAGCTTGCCGTGGCGCGGGTTTTCGGCGACGATGAGGCGGACGCCCGATGCACGGGTACGCCGCCGGGGCTTACGGTAACCGTGGTTCCTCGCCACACCGCTTTAGGAGCACTCTAGTGACCTCTGCGCTTCTCGTTTTGTCTGCCGTCGTCACCATCTTGGTGACCCTGCCCCCGCTCACGAGCTAGAACGATGTATCAACTCGTCGAGGCTCCCGCCGTCGACAACGTGAGCCTCTTTCTGCAGACGTGTACGTCGATGCCCGCGACGCCGGAAAACGTGCGCTGCGTTCGGAACGCCGCCGCGGTCGTGCGTTCCGCGGTCGAGAGCGGTGACGTCGCGCCGCTGCGACGCCTGCTTCGCCAGAGCTCCGTCCGCCGCGCCGGTGCGGCCGACGTCCTCGCGGCCGCCGGTGATGCGCTGATCGACGAGATCGGCCCCTCGTCCCGCTACGCCCTGCACGACCTCGTTCGCCGGATCGCCGACGTCGAGCGGGCGGCGATCGCGCCGAGCCGCAGCGCCTCCCCCCGCATGCGCGCGGCGTGAAGGTTCGATAGGTACGTCATGCACGACGATCGGGGGTATGAAGCCGTGCATTCCACTCGCGCCCACCTCGCCGAGCTGCTCGACGAAGAGCGCCGCACCGTCGCCGCGTCGGTAACGGAGCGCCTGCGCCGCCAGGGCATCGAGCCCTCGCCGCTCGTCGTGCGCACACTCGTCCACGCGCTCACGCGCGCGGTTGCCGCCGGCGAGCCGGACATCGTCGTTCACTGGGCGCGCATGGTGCGTCACGCGCATCATCCGCAGGCGGTCGCCGCGATGATCGACGCTGCCTGCACGGTCGGTGAAGAGTTCGCGCACGCGCATGCCGGCGATCTGGCGACGACGATCGTCTTCCTCGAGATCGTGCGCTCGCGTGCCTCGGCGCATGCGCACCACGATCATGCCGCCGTCGCCGGGGAACCGGCGGTCGACACGGCCATCGAAAGCCTCCTCGCGATGCTGCGGGCGCGCGACAACGCCACCTGCGTGCACTCGCAGGCGACCGGCGAGCTGAGCCGGCGAGTCGCCGCGCGCATGGGATTGCCGCTGGACATGACGGAGCGCATCGCCAAGGCGGGCGCGCTGCACGACATCGGCAAGATCGTCGTTCCGGATGCGATCCTGCTCAAGCCCGGCCCGCTCGACGAAGAAGAGTGGCGCGTGATGAAGCGTCACGCCGCCGCGGGCGCGGAGATCCTCTCGCGCATCCCGGCGCTAGCGCAGTATGCGCCGATCGTCGCCGCGCACCACGAGCGCTGGGACGGTCGTGGATATCCGCAGGGCATGCGCGGCGACGAGATTCTGATCGAGGCGCGAATCGTCGCGGTCGCGGACTCGTTCCACGCGATGACGAGCGAGCGCGTCTACCGCGGACCGCTCTCGTACGGCGATGCGATCGCCGTGCTGCACGACGGTCGCGGCAAACAGTGGGACGCCGAAGCGGCGGGCGTCATGATCACGGTCGCCGCCGAAGACCGCAACACGAGCGCCGATGCGAACCTGTCCGCGCTGTCGACACCGTTCTTCACGGACGCGGCGCAGCGTGCGCAAGGCGCGGCGCGGGCGGGCTGACGCCGCCGGACGCCGCGCGTTTCGCTCTCGTCCGTTAGAGCGCGGCCAGCAGCGCGTGCAGCGTTGGTAGCTGCTCCGCGGCGGATCGCGCCGGCAGGTCTATCGTGATCTTGCCCTCGCCGAAGCGGAACTTGTTCTTGCTGATCGACTGCAGCTTCGGGATCGCGTCGGGGTCGAGGCGGAATCCCGATCCGACGCCGAGCGTCAGGCGGCGTTCGTTGATCACGACGCGCGTGACGCCGGCCGCGAGCGCCATGACGCGCAGGCGCGTGATCTCGACGAGCGCGTCGAACTCCGGCGGCGGCGGGCCGAAGCGGTCGCGCACGGACGCGACCGCGTCCTCGACGGCCTCGAGCGTGCGCGCCGCGGCCAGCTGCTGGTAAATCGCGATCTTCTGCGAGGTCTGTGGGACGTAGCCGTCCGGCACGAACGCATCGAGCTTCACGTCGATGACCGCCTCCGCGCGCGCCGCCGGCGCCGAGGACAGGGACGCCTTGTCATCGCGAGCGCGTCGGAGGGCGATCGCGTCCGCGAGCAGCTGCACGTACGTCTCGAAGCCCACGGCGCCGATGAACCCGGACTGTGCGGCGCCCAGGAGGTTACCGGCGCCGCGGATCTCGAGATCGCGCATCGCGATCTGCAGCCCGCTGCCGAGGTGCGTGAACTCCCGGATCGCCTCGAGCCGGGATTTCGCTTCTTCGGTGAGCGCCTTGTGCGCCTGGTACAGCAGGAACGCGTAGGCCTGGTGGTTCGAGCGCCCGACGCGCCCGCGCAACTGGTACAGCTGCGCGAGCCCGAACTTGTCGGCGTCGTTGACGACGATCGTGTTGACGTTCGGGATGTCGATGCCGTTCTCGATGATCGTCGTCGAGACGAAGACGTCGATCTCGCCGTCGATGAAGCGGCTCATCACCGGCTCGAGCTCTTTCTCGTTCATCCGACCGTGTCCGACGGCGATCCGCGCCTTCGGCACGAGCTGCTCCAGCGCGCGCGCGACGCCGTAGATCGACTCGATCCGGTTGTGCACGTAGTACACCTGCCCGCCGCGGTCGAGCTCGCTCGTGATCGCGCGCTGCACCACGGCGTCCGACGCCGGAACCACGACCGTCTTGATCGACATGCGGTTCTTCGGCGCGGTCTGGATCAGCGAGAGGTCGCGCACGCCCATCAGCGACATCTGCAGCGTGCGCGGGATCGGCGTCGCGGAGAGCGTCAGCACGTCGACCGTCGCCTTCAGCTGCTTGAGGCGCTCCTTGTGCATGACGCCGAAGCGCTGCTCCTCGTCGACGACGATGAGGCCCAGATCGCGAAAGACGACGTCCTTCTGTAAGATGCGATGCGTCCCGACCACGACGTCGACCTTGCCGGCGGCGAGGTCGTCGACGATCGCTTGCGCCTCCTTGCGGCTCTTGAAGCGCGAGAGCTCTTCGATGCGGATCGGGAACGAGGCAAAACGCGTCGCGAACGTGCGATGGTGCTGCGCCGCGAGCAGCGTCGTCGGACACAGCACGGCGACTTGCTTCTTGTCGGTGATCGCCTTGAACATCGCGCGCACCGCGACTTCGGTCTTGCCGTAGCCGACGTCGCCGCACACGAGTCGGTCCATCGGCTTGGGCTGTTCCATGTCGCGCTTCGTCTCGTCGATCGCCTGGCCCTGATCGGGCGTCGGCTCGTACGGGAACGACTCTTCGAGCTCGGCCTGCCACGGCGTGTCCGGCGCGAACGCGTGACCGCGCGCGATCTCGCGCTCGGCGTACAGCTCGACGAGGCCTTCCGCGATCTCGGCCAGCTTCTCCGACACGCGCGTCTTCGTGCGCGCCCAGTCGGCGCCGCCCATGCGCGAGAGGCGCGGCGCGGCGCCCTCGTTCGCGCTGTACTTCGTGACCTGGTGCATCTGGTGCACCGGTACCAGCATCCGGTCGGTGCCGGCGTACTTGAGATCGAGGTAGTCGCTCGTGGCGCCGAGGATCGTCTCCTTGCGCAAGCCGAGGTACTGCGCGATGCCGTGGACCGCGTGCACGACGTACTCGCCGACCTTGAGGTCGGCGAGCGTCACCGGCACGCCTTCCTTGACGGCGCGCAGCTTGACGCGCTTCGCGGGCTGCCCGTAGATCTCGCGGTCGCCCAGCACGTGCAGGTGCAGCATCGGGATGGCGAACCCGCTCTCGATCGAGCCTTGGTCGACATAGACGGTGCCGCGTGCCGTGCCGGTCGCGCTCGTCATCGCGACGCCGTCGGTGCCGAGCGTGCCGGCGCGCAAGTGCACGAACGGCGCGCTGCGCTCGACGGTCACGTTCGCGGCGCGCAGGATCTCCGCGAGGCGCGACGCGCCGTTCGCGACGAGCCACACCGTTTCGCCGGCGGCGACCCAGTCGCGCACGGCCTGCGTGAACAGCTCGATGCGGCGGTTGAAGTGCTCGGCCGGGCGCGTCTCGAGCACGAACGACTCCATCGCGCGGGGCAGCCAGGGCACATCGCCGGCCTCGATTCCGCCGGTGACCACGAGCACGCGGCGTGCCGCGAGGCGTTCGGTGTGGTCGACGAGCCGCGGGTAGGGCGCGACGACGTCGGCCAGCAGCGCTTCGCCGACCTCGTCGTCGCGCACGTCGAGCTCGCCGGACTCGACGCCCGCCATCAGCGCCTGCGCGCCGCGCGTGCGCTCCTCTTCCAGACCGCGCTCGACGGTCTCCAGCATCCCGGGCTCTTCCAGCACGACGAGCGCGTCGTCGTGCAGGTAGTCGAGAACGGTCGCGCGCTCGTCGTACGCGAGGCTCAGCCACGGCTCGGGGACGTCCGCGCCGCCCGCCAGGTACGCGCGCAGCGCCGAGATCGCGTTCGTCGCGCCGGTCGCGCGCACGAGCACGTTCTCGCGCAGCGCGGGATCGCGCAGCACCTCGAGCCACGGCGCGATCGTGACCGCGTCCGTTTCGCCGCTCGAGCGCTGCGACTGCAGCTCGAACGGGCGCAGCGACTCGACCTCGTCGCCGAAGAACTCGACGCGCACCGGCGCGTCCGCAGTCGCGGGGAACACGTCGAGGATCCCGCCGCGCACGGCGTATTCGCCGGCGGCGCTCACGACGTCGACGCGCGCGTAGCCGAGGCGGTAGAGCCGCTCGTGGGTCGCATCCCATCCGGGCGCCTCGCCGGTGCGCAGCGTGAACGTCGCATCCTCGAACGCGCTGCGCGGGATGACGTACTGCCGCAGCGCGGCGACCGGCGCGACGATCAGGTAGGGCTTGCGGGCGCACAGGTCGGCGAGCAGCGTCATGCGCGCGCTGCGTTCCGAGGGAGACTCGATCGCGCCCAGCGTCTCCTCGCGTGCGCGGAGCAGCGCGACCGACTGCGGCTCGCGCTCGCCCAAGTAGTACGCGAGGTCGGTGAAGGTGCGCTCCGCGACGTCGCTGGTGGGAACGACGACGAAGACCGGCGCGTTCACCGCCCCGTGCAACGCCGCCAGCAAGTAGGGCCGCGCGGACGCCGTCGTCTCGTGCAGGGCGAAGGCGAGGCCGCGCGGCGACGAGCCGGCCGGCTTCAGCGGCAGGGGGGTGCGAAGGCGCTCGATCAGCTCGGCGAGCGGTCGAGACGAGGCGGGGAGCGCGCGCGCGAGGCTCGGGCCGAGGGCGGTCACAGACCGTCTAGTCTACCACGCTCCGGAAACGACGGACGCCCCGTGGCGGCGTCTTCGCGTACTCCTCGTCCGCGATGCGGGCGCCCGCCGAGCGGCGTGCGGCGCTGCGCGGCCGTAAGCGGTGCTGGCAGTATATTGACAGGAGTGCTAATGGGGGCTAGAATCGGTGTGTCAAAACTATGGCCGCCCCGATTCGCATGGATCGAGCGGGCTCGTAATTCGGAGGACTCTTTCACCCCATGGCAGACCTAATGGTTCGTCCCAACGGCAGCGGCCGCGGACTGGTGAGCGACCTGTTCGGCTTCGACCCGCTCCGCGCGGTGTTCGGCACGACGCCGAGTTACCCGGCCCAGGGCGAGGTCACGAAAACGGAAGACGGCTGGAACGTCGAGATTCCGGTCCCCGGCTTCAAGCCCGAGCAGATCGACGTGACGGTCGAGGACCGCGTCCTCACGGTGACCGGCAAGACGGAACGGCGCTCGTTCCAGCGCTCGATCCTGCTCCCGGAAGACGTGGACGCCGAGACGATCGACGCGAAGGTGGAGCACGGCATGCTGACCCTCGGCCTGCACCTGCATCCCAAGGCCCAGCCGCGCAAGATCGAAGTCAAGGTCGCGACCAACAACTGATCGCGGTCGCCGGATGGAGCGCCCGGGGCCGCCGCGAACGCGACGGCCCATGGCGATTCCCTGAAGGATGGCGCTGCCTCGGCGTTTCGACGCGTTCAGCGCCGGGATCGCGATCTGCGTCGGTGGGTTCGTCGCGTTCGCGACCGCCGCATTCTCCGGGCTCTTCCTGCTGATCGAGTACCGGCAATGGGCGACGCCCCTCAACCTGGAGGGGCCGCTCGAGATCGAGCGCACGCGGACGCTCGGATACGGTTTCGCGGCCTTCCTCACGACCGTCTTCGGCTACGTTCCGCTCTGGCACAACCTCGCGCACATCGCGCTGCTGGCCGCATCCGGTTGGCTCCTCGCGCTCGCACTGCGGCGGCTCTTTCCCGCTGCTCCGTGGGGGCTTGCGGTCGGCGCCGCGGCGTTTTTCCTGTTCGCGGAGCCGGTACTCGACGCGCTCTCCTGGCAAGCGACCATTCTCGACAAGCTCGCGGTGTTCTTCACCGCGCTCGGGATCTACGCCGCGTCGCTGATCGCGGTCGACGACGACGGCGTGCCGGCGATCGCGACCGCGAACTTCATGCTGCTCGTCGCCGTGTTCTGCGCGTACAACGCGAAAGAGGCGGCGTGGCCGCTCGTTCCGGCGGTCACCGCGTTGATCTTTCTGCGCTGCGTCGACGGCGCAGCGCGTTCGTCCCCGGCCGCTCTGCTGGACGCCGTGCGCAAGACCGGCGCTCGCGTCGCCGCGCCGCTGCTGTACGGGTGCTACCACGTCGTCGTCGTGCTGGCGCACGAGAGCACGTTCTCGGCCCTCGAGCGGGCGCACAACGTCGGCGGCGATGCGGCACTGAACCTGTCCCTGTACGCGCTGTTCGTCACCAACGCGCATTCGCTCGCGCAGGCACTCGGCGTGTACGCCGCCGCCGCGCCGGAACAACGTCTCGTCATACCGGCCTGCTGCGGAGCGCTCGCGGTCGCGGCGGCCGCGGCGATCCTGACGCGTGCGCCTCGGCCGCTCGTGCGATGGTGGTTCTGGTCGCTGTTCGCGTTCGCGCTCGCCGCGGCGATCCCGAGCCGAACGGTTTTCGCCGAACCGTTCTATCTGCTCGTACCGGGCTACTACCTCGCGGTCACGCTGTTCGTGACCGTATGGGCGCTCGTGCGGGCGTTTCCGTCAGCGCGGGGCGTGCGGATCACGTTCGCCGTCGCGAGCGCCGCGCTGGCGGCGCACCTCGCCGGCTTCGCGCAAATCGCGCCGCCGTATCTGCATCTGGCGGTGATGTCCGCGAACTTCCAGCGCGCGCTCGCCGCGGTGCGCGACCAGCTGACGCGCACGCCGGCGCCGTCCGCGATCGTCTTCCTCTGGCCCCAGAGCGAGATGCTGGGCTATCGCTTCGTGCAGCCGCCGCACGATCCGGCGCTGGCGGAGTTCCTGCTCCCGCGGGGCACGCCGCCGGCGAGGCTGCACGCGCTCAACGGCGCGATCGTCGACCATGCGTACGCGGGGACCGTCCCGCCCGACCCTGCGCCGGCCGCGGGCACGATCGCGGTCGTGCTCGGCGACGACCTTCGCCTCGTCCGTCTCGTCCCGCCCGCGCGGTGACGATGCGTCAGTGCTCGAGGCGGACCGGCACGGTCACCGTCGTGCTGCGGCCGTCGGCGGCGCGCGCGACGAAGTCGATCGGGTACGTGCGGTTCAGCAGGAACGAGGGGATGACGCTCGTCCCCGGCAGCTGTTCCTGACCGGCGAAATACCCCGGCGCGCCGCGCGGGATCGCGATCTCCCGGCCCCAGGTGCGCGCGACGACCGCGGTCACGTCGGTGCTCGTCGTCACGCGCACGAGCAGCATCCCGCCGGCGTGCAGCACGCGGTCGTTGAGCGCGATCTCGACGATGCGCGGCGCACCGGCCGGCGGCGGTGACGGCGTGACGATGTACGCGAAAGGGTTCGCGCTGGGGCTCGAGCTCGGCGACGGCGCGGGCGACGGACCGGCGCTCGGCGCGTTGCTCGGCGTCGCCGCCGGCGTCGGCGTCGGCGCCGCGGCGGGCGACGTCGCGGGCGTGGGCGTGGCCGCGGGCGCGGCGAGCGCGAACACGATCGAGAGAACGTAGGGGGCCGGCATGTTCCTCCGAGCAACGGCGGAGCCGCGGGCGCGGTTCCGGGCAGGGCGTCCATGGCGTACCCGCGCAAGCGCACCGGTCGATGGAGGACCGCTGGCTTCCGCGCGCGCTCGCGCGCAAGCGTGACGGCGCCGCGCTCGACGCGGCGACCTGGACGCGCATCGTCGAGGAGTACGTCGCGGGAACCATCGACGACGCGCCCGTCGCCGCGCTCGCGATGGCCTGCGCGATTCAGGGGATGGCGGACGGCGAGGTCGACGCGCTGACGGAAGCGATGGTGCGCTCGGGCGACGTCATCGCGTTCCCCGCCGGGGGCGTCCCGGTGGTCGACAAGCACTCCTCCGGCGGCGTCGGCGACACGGTCTCGCTGATCGCGGTGCCGCTCGTCGCGGCGTGCGGCGTGCCGGTCGCCAAGCTGTCCGGGCACGCGCTCGGGCACACCGGCGGCACCCTCGACAAGCTCGAAGCGATCCCGGGCGTCCGCACGGACCTCGAGCCGGACGCGTTCGTCGCGCAGGTCGAGCGCATCGGCTGCGCGATCGCCGCGCAGTCGGCGCGGCTCGTGCCCGCCGACAAGAAGCTGTACGCGCTGCGCGACCGCACCGGCACCGTCGCGTCGAGGGGCCTGATCGCGGCCTCGATCGTGTCGAAGAAGATCGCGGGCGGCGCGCAGGCGATCGTGTTCGACGTGAAGGCCGGCGGCGGCGCCTTCATGCACGGCGTCGAGGAAGGCGTCGCGCTGGCGCGCGCGCTGGTACGGCTCGTCGCGCGCTTCGAGCGTCGCGCGAGCGCGCTGGTCAGCGACATGGACGAGCCGCTCGGCGCCGCCGTCGGCAGCGGGATCGAGGCGATCGAGGCGCGCGACTTCCTGCGGCGCGAACGCCACGACCCCCGGCTCGCGGCGGGCGTCGACGCGGTCGCCGGCGAGATGCTGCGCGTCGCGGGCGTCGACGACGGCGCGGCGCCGGAGCGGCTGCGCCGTGCGCTCGACGACGGCGCGGCGTACGAGCGCTTCGTCCAGCTGATCGTCGCGCAGGGCGGAACGCGCGCGGCGCTCGAGTCGGCAGCACCGCATGCCGCGCGCTCGGGGGCGCACGCCGCCCGCGCCGGCGTCGTGGCGGCGATCGACGCGACGGCGATCGGCGAGCTCGCGCGCGACCTGACCTCCGCGGACGGCCCTTTCGCGGGGATCCGCCTCGCCGTGCGCGTCGGCGAGCGCGTGCGCGCGGGCGACCTGCTCGCGGAATGCTTCGGCGCGTCGGCCGATCCGCGTGCGGTCGCGCGGGCGTTCACGCTCGCCGATGCGGCGCCCGAGGCGCGGCCGATCGTCGCGGCGGTCGTCCGGGATGCGGATATCGCCGCACCGGGGAACTAACCGCGACGTGACCGCCCGAACGATCCTGACGGGAGCCGCCGGCCTCATCGGCTCGGCCCTGCTGCGGCAGCTGAACCTGGACGGAGTCGACGACGTCGTCGCGGTCGACCGGCTCGGGACGAGCGAGAAGTGGCGGCATCTCGTGCCGCTGCGGTTCGCCGACTACCTCGACGCGGAGGACTTCTTCGCGCGGATCGCGCGCGACGGCGACGCGTTCGGGCCGGTCGCGACCGTGTTCCACCTCGGCGCGTGCTCGTCGACGACCGAGCGCGACGCGTCGTACCTCGTCGCGAACAACGTGCGGCGCACGCAGGAGATCGCGCGCTGGTCCGTCGAGCGCGGCGCTCGTTTCGTGTACGCGTCGTCGGCGGCGACGTACGGCGCGCGCGAGAGCGACATGCGCGAGGACCTCGATCCGCACGCGCTCCGCCCGCTGAACATGTACGGATACTCGAAGCACTTGGTCGACCTCTGGATGCGCCGCGAAGGACTGCTCGCGCGCGCGGTCGGCATCAAGTACTTCAACGTGTTCGGTCCGAACGAGGACCACAAGGGCGCGATGCGCAGCGTCGTCGCGAAGGCGTACGAGCAGATCGGCGCGCACGGCGCGATCGAGCTCTTCAAGAGCTACCGGCACGGGATCGCGCACGGCGAGCAGACGCGCGACTTCCTGTACGTGAAGGACGCCGCCGCGGCCACGGCGTTCCTCGCGCGCGAGCGCGGCGCGGCTGGCCTGTACAACGTCGGGTCCGGCGTCGAGCGCACGTGGAACGATCTCGCGCGCTCGGTGTTCGCCGCGCTCGACCGTCCGCCGCGCATCGACTACGTCGAGATGCCCGACGCACTGCGCGGAAAGTACCAGTACCGGACCGTCGCGTCGGTCGACCGGCTGCGTGCGGCCGGCTGGACGGCGGCGTTCACGCCGCTCGAGGACGCGGTCGACGACTACGTGCGGAACTACCTCGTGACGGGAACCGTGCTCGGTGCCGAGTCGGACGGCGCGTCGAGCCCGCCGCCGACGCTGTCGGCGACGAGGTAGAGGGGACGCCCCTTGATCTCGTCGTAGACGCGCCCGACGTACTCGCCGAGGATGCCGATCGTGATCAGCTGCACGCCGCCGAGAAACAGGATCGCGAAGAGCGTCGACGTGTAGCCGGGCAGGTTGTAGCCGGTGAACACCCGCAGACCGACCTCGTACAGCGCGACGACGAAGGCGACGACGCTGACGACGAAGCCGAACCACGTGGCGAGCCGCAGCGGGATCTCGCTGAACGCGGTGATGCCGTCGATCGCGAACCGCAGCATCTTCGAGACCGGGTACTTCGACGCGCCGGAGAAGCGCTCGGCGCGATCGTATTCGATCCCCGTCTGGCTGTAGCCGACCCACGAGACGAGCCCGCGGATGAAGCGGTGGCGCTCGCGCGAGTTGCGCAGCGCGGAGACGACGCGCCGGCTCATCAGCCGGAAGTCGCCGGTGTCGACCGGGATCGACACGTTCGTCAGCCGCCGGATGACGCGATAGAACACCGAGGCGGTGATCAGCTTGAAGCGGCTCTCGCCCTGGCGCCGCCGCCGCGTCGCGTAGACGACGTCGTATCCCTCGCGGAACTTCGCCAGGAAGTCGTCGATGAGCTCCGGCGGATCTTGCAGGTCGCCGTCCATCAGCACGACCGCGTCGCCGCGCGCGGCGTCCAAGCCCGCGGTCGCCGCGATCTGGTGACCGAAGTTGCGGGAGAGCGAGATGACGCGCACGTGCGGATCGTCCGCCGCGATCCGGGCGAGCTTCGCCAGCGTCGCGTCGCGGCTGCCGTCGTCGACCAGGATCAGCTCGTACGCCGCGGGCGCGACGGTGAGCTCGTTCAGCACGTTGCCGATGCGGCGCAGGAGCTCGTCGACGTTGTCGGCTTCGTTGTAGAGGGGGACGACGACACTGAGGGTCGCATCGGCGCCGCGCCGGACCGCGAACTCCGGGGGAGAAAACTCCACGGCCGCGTCCTTCTCGCCGCTCGCCCGCTCTCACTGCACTCGGAGGTCCCGGTCCCGTGAACCGCCCCGCACTCGTCGCCTTGGCGGCGCTCGGCCTCGCGGCTGCCTGCGCGGCGCCGCTTCGCGCGGAAAACGCCGTCGCCGGCGAGACGTACTGGCACGTGGGCGCGACGCCGCCGCCCTCGGGATTCCCGGCGATCAAATCGGTGTCGATCTCGACGACGCAAATCCGGCCGGGGCGGCCCGTCACGGGGCATGTCGAGACGTCCGAGAACGTGCGCTACGTCGAAGCGCGCATCGACTATCGCAACGTGCCGCTGCACGAGGACGGCCCCGGGCGGTTCTCGCTCTCGTACACGGTGCCGTGGTGGCTGCCGCCATGGCTGCGGCACGGCTACACGCTGCAGATCATCGCGCGCAGCGTCGACGGCGTCGAAACCGTGCGCGGACATCCCGGTCACCGTTCGCTGAGGGCGCCCTTCGACGAGCTCAGGGTCAGCAGCGCTTGGATCGTCTCTTCCGCGAACGCGGCTTGGTACGCGAGGATGTCGGTCACGTCCGGGAAGCGCCGGTCGGTGCGCTGCTCGCCGAGCTCATAACGGTCGCCGCGCGCGATCAGCGTACCGCGTGCGACGAGGTTGCGCACGGCTTCGTCGACGCAGCGCGGCGCGTTCGCGCGCAGCTCGGGGTCGACGAACGCGCCGGACGGTAGCGCATCGCGCTGGCGCACGACGCCCTCGCGTGCCGCCTGCGCCGCGAACGGCGCGCACGCGTCGGCGAGCCACCGGGCGAGCAGCGCGCTCGTCGTGACGGGCCGCGATGCGGCGAGCGACGTCGCGAGCGCCGCCGGATCGGAGGCCTGAACGATGCGGAACAGCATCGAGAGGCGGCGCCCGCGGAACGGATCGAAGGCGATCGCGGCGAGCCACGGCGACGCGATCGGCACGAGGTGGTCGACGATGCCCTTGAGCGGGCGCATGCGGCCGTCGGTGCTGTAGAAGCCCTCGGGCGTCACGAAGAACGACGCGCCGCGGCGCACGACACCGGTGATGCGCGCGATGTCCTCGTCGACGTTCGCGCGCAGCGCCGCCATCGCTTCGTCGCGGTACGGCTGGTTCAAGTGCGCGATGCGCACGCGCGTCTCGCCGGCCCCGAAGAAGCGCGCGTCGAGCAGGTCGCGCGCCGTCCGCGCGCCGGCCGGCATCGCGGCGAGCGCCGATGCGCGGAACGCATCGCCGAGGGGCACGTCGCCGTGGCGCCGGACGAGCGCTCGGGCGAGTCCGCGCAGCGGCTGCACGGACAGCTCGTTCTCGAGCGGCAGCATGCCGAGCCCGACGAAGAGCGGTCCGGCGTTGACGTCGCGCATGAACGGCGCGAGCCACGGCATGCGCGTCGCGAAGAATCCCGGCTCGTACATGCGGCGCGACGACGCGGTGAACAGCGGGCGCAGGCGGCCTTGCACGAACGTGCGCTCGACGATCATCTCCGACTCGTCCTCGTGCTGGTGGTTCGCGATCAGCACGACGGAACCGCGCAGCGGAAGCCGTCCCCACTGCCGCACGCGCATGTTCAGCGTGAAGATCGGCTGCCGGATGATCGTCGTCAGCAACACGAGCCCGACGTGCCATGGGGACACCACGCGCGCGCGGCCGACGCGGAGCACCGTCAGCGAGCCCATCGCGAACGCCGCTCCCGCGGCCGCGAACGTCCAGCGGTAGCCCTCCGCCGTCGTCGCACCGTGCGCGATGATCCACGCGCCGATCGGCGGCGCGGCGATCGCGGGCAGGTTCGAGAGCGCCCACCACACCCCGAGGTCACGCGCGACGTCGCCGAGCTCGGGGATCGCGTCGAGCGCGAGCGCCCAGCCGACGGAGAACACGCCGCCGTAGCCGAGACCGAAGAGCGCGGCGTACGCGAAGAGCGCGCGCGGATCCGGCACGAGCGCGAAGCCGAGCGCCGCGATCACCATCGGGATGCCGGAGAGCGCCACGATCGACCCGGCGGTCGACGCGGTCGGACAGCGTGCCGGTCCACACGCTCGAGACGATCGCGCCGAGCAGCGCCGCGCCGGCGACGAGCCCCGTTCCGAGCGACGCGTCGCGCACGTGGAGCACGTCGCTGAAGAAGTACAGGATGTACGTGTTCAGGAGCATCATGCCGAAGCCGATCCAGCCGCGCGCAACCATCGTCACGCCGAGATCGTGACGGTCGCGCACGATCGCGTGCGCAACGGGCGGCGCGCTCGCCGGCGGGTTCGCGATCCAGGCGAGCGAGATCGCGACGACCGCGATCGTCGCCGCGGCCGCGATCAGCGCGCCGTGCGCGGGCAGCAGCGCCGCACACAGCAGCCCGAGCACGGTACCGGTGAGCGTCATCGCGCCGCGAACCCCAGCGGCCATTCCCCACGCCGCGCGCGGCACGACGTCCGGGAGCAGGGCCTGGTAGATCGTCTGCGCGGCGGTCAGCGCGATCGTCGCGGCGATCAGCGCGACGGCGAGCGCGCCGGCGGAGCTCGCGAACACCATGCCGGCGAGCGCGGCGACGTCGACGGCGAGCGCGATCGCGGTCTGCGTCCGCCGGTCGCCGCCGCGACGGCGCGCGCGGTCGGAGATCGCGCCGGCGAGCGACGGGGTCACCGCGACCGCGATCGCGGCCAGCGTCGCGAACAGCGCGAGCAGCGCGGTGTGCTCGCGCGGAGCGAGCCGCAGCAGGAGCGCGGGAACGACGATCGCGAGGAGCGAGGCGTCCTGGAACTGGATACCGATCCACAGCAGGTTCAGCGCGGCGTGGTCGCGCCGGCGAAACGCGCTAATCGATGTCCGCCCACGCCGGGACGTCGACGCGCACGTGCGCGTCGGGCTCGCCGGCGGCGACGTGCGCGGGCGGCAGCGCGCGCGCGGCGTCGCGCTCGATCGTGCCGAACGACCCGCGCGTCACGCGAAACGCGAGCCGCGCGCCGCGCCGTAGCTTGAGCGCGAGCTGGAAGTGCCGCGCGTCGATGCGGTTCATGCGCAGCTCCGAAGGCGACCAGCCGGTGCGCTCCGTGCTGACGTAGATGTCGTCGCCGGGCGGCGTGCGCGGCGGCACGTAGACGTCGATGGTGGAAGTGACCTGCTGCGTCTCGTCCGTGTCGGGCTCGGCGGCCGGTGCGAGCACGTACGCGGTGCGCGGGATCTTCGAGGGCGGCAGCGCGTCGGGAACGAGCGCGTGCGGCGTCGCGCGACCGTCGTCGTCGAGCGACACCGCGATCGCGCGGCCCGGTACGATCGAGGCGCACGAGACGCCGTCGGCGAGGCGCAGCACGCCGGCGCCTGCGACCGCGAGACGGTCGCCGGTGCACGCGAGCGGAACGATCCGGAAGAGCGCGGCCGCCGCGGCGGCGAGCAGCAACGCGATGCTCACGGCGTGATCGCGAAGTTCCAGCGCGGCAGCCAGCGCGTGCCGCCCCACGCGAAGTCGTACTCGCGGCCGACGTCGAGGCCGATGTTCGGGAACGGCCGGAAGCGCGCGTCGGCCCGCACCGCCCACGCGGGCCGGCCGAATCCGTCGTACTGCGGAAAGTCGTTCGTATGGATCACCGACATGCGCAGCGTCGTGTTGATGTTCGGCGTGTACTGCAAATCGACGTTGACCGCGCGGAACGTCTGGGCGCCGCTGAACGCGGCGTAGCCGTAGTACGGCGTGCCGTCCGGCAGGATGATCGGCGTGAGCGGCGCCGGGTAGAACACGGCCTGCGCCGTCGGGTACACGTCCTGCGTCCACGTGCCGAGGTACCCGGCGAAGAGCGCGAGGCGCGGCTGACCGGCGTGTTTGACGAGCGTCTTCGACAGCTGCGCCGCGCCCGAGAGCGCGTCGGAATGATGCGGAAAGTCGTACCACGTGCGGCTGCCGTCGAGCGTGGCCGTCAGCGTCGCGCCGGCCGGCCCGCGCATCGAGGGACTCGCGACCGACACGTCGAGGCCGTGCCGCCATACCGTCGCGTACTCGCTGCGATCCGGCAGCGCGCCGAGCAATCCGCCGCGCTGCGCGTCGAACCCCGCGCTGCCGCTGATCCGGTACGTCGCGCCGCCGAGGAGCGGACGATCAGGCGTACGCAGCGTCGTCGTGAACGACGACGCGCCGCCCGACGTGCGCGTGTAGTCGACGCGCCCGCCGGCGGCGCCGAACGCCGCCGTGACGCCGACGTGCGCGAGCGCGCCGTAGATCGTGTCCGTGCCGTCCGCCTCGATCGTGTACCGCGCGCCCATGCGCCGGTACGCGTTGAAGCTGCGCACGGAGTAGCCGTGGATCGGCGCGTCGAGCGACGCGCTGGCGTACGCGGTGTCGCCGGACACCAGCTGCTGCTGCAGGCCGAGCGCCGGTCCCGGCCCGTCCTCCCAACGCGCGTGCAGCGCGGTCAGCGACGTCGGCGAGCCCCACAGTCCGTACGGCTGATCGAACGTCGAGCCGGGCAGGCTGTTCGCGCTGAAGCCGACGGCCGTGGCGTACGTGTACAGATACGAGGGCACCGGAACGCCGCCGACCGACGTCGGGAACGACGCCGGCACGAAGCGAACGTCGGCGTGCGGCGTGATGCGCGCGCGCTTCGAGCGGATGAACGCGTTGCGGTCGTCGACGTCGGGAAAGGCGAAGCGCGCGGCGTCGAACGCTGCGGCCTTCGGCGCGGCGAGCGCGCGCGTCGTCTCGGTGACGCCGCTCGCGGCGTCGAGCAGGTCGATGCGCGGGCCGTCGAGATCGACGACGATCGCGTCGGCGTCGAGCTCCGTCGCGCCGCGCGCGACGCGCGCGTGTCCGGCGAGCACGGCGCGGTCGCTGCGCAGGTCGACGAACGCGGCGTCGGCGTGCGCGCGCGTGCCGTCGGCGAGCGTCACCGTCGCGCCGTCGCGCGCGACGAGCGCGAGCGTGTCGGCGAAGAATGCGAGCGATCCGCCGTCGACGGCGACCGTCGCGCGCGCGCTCGCGGCGGCCGGGATCAGCGCGACGAGCAGTCCCAGCAGCGCGGCGTATCGGCGGCCCACTACCTCTAGTGCGGGGCGTTCGGCAGGCCCGGACGCGGCGTCGGGAAGCCGCCCGGCGGCGTGGCGCGCGAGCGCGGCGCGATGCCGCCCGGCGGGAAGGGGTTCGGGTTGAACGGCGTCGGAACCGCGCCGGGCTGCGCGGCCTGGACCGGCGTGTTCGCACGGTCGTCGAGCCACGCGAAGACGGTCACGCGCGCCTCCTGCGCGTCGACCTCCTTCGTGTAGTACTCGTGCGGCGGCGACTGCAGACCGTCGTCGCCGACCTCGACGGTGTTCCACGACCCGCGCGTGACGCGGTACGCGAACTTCGTGCCGGATGCGAACCGTCGCACGGCGCGATAACGCATGCCGTCGATACGGTCGAGCTCGATCGCTTGCGGATTCCACCCGCTGGCATCGGTGCTGATGTAGATTTGCGAGGTGATCGGCGTCGTCGGCGGCACGGTGACGACGAACGCGACAGCGACCTCTTTGCCCGTCGCGAGCTGGCCGACGATCTCCGGCGCGCGCACGGTGGTCGGCTTCGTCGCCGTCAACGGCAGGGCGACGGTCGCGTACGCCGCGTCTTGCGCGATGCGCTTGCGCGTGAGGTCGAGCTCGACGACCTCTTTCGTCGCGGCGTCGAACACCGCGCGGGCGAACACTTTCGGAGCCGGCTTCAGCGCGGTCGGCCCGCCGGTATCGTAGTCCGCGAGCTTCGGCGTCGCCGCGAGCTTGAACGCATCGCCGGTCGTGAAGTACACGTAGCCGTTGCGGACGTCCAGCAGCTGCCCGCTGAAGCGCACGAGCTGGCTCTGCGCGAGCGTCGGCAGCGCGAGCGCGGCGAGCACGGCAGCCGCGCAGGCGGCCGCGAGCGCGCGCATCACGGTGAGAACTGGATGCCGAGCTGCGGGGACCACAGCTCGTTCGCGAAGTTGAAGTAGTAATCGCGCATGATGCTGACCTGCACTTGCCGCGAGAGGCGGAAGCGCGCGTCGAGCGTCAGCTGCCACGGCGGCTGACCGTACAGCCCCGGAACCGGCGCCGGCGTGTCGTAGAAGCGCTGGAGGATCGTCTTGAACGTGAAGTACGCGCTCGGGGAGTACACGAAGGAGCCGATGTATCCGCGCGACGTCGCGAGCCCGCGGAATGCGCCCTGTCCCGAGAACGTGCCGAACGGCGTCGTCACGACGTCCGGGTTCGCCGGGTAGGCGGCCAGCTGCTGCGCGCCCCAATAGTCGTCCGTCGTCTTGATCTCGTACGCCAGGAAGTAGTGCAGGTGTTGTCGCTCGCGCATGCTGCTCAGCGTGAGCCGGAGGTCGCCGAGGTCCGTCTGGTGCGGCAGGCTGTACCACGTGCGCTGGCGGTCGTAGAGCGCGGTGAACGAGAGCGGTCCGACCCGCGCCGGCTGCGAGTACAGCGACGCGCCCGCATACTTGTAGTAGACCGTCGGCGGACCCGGCTGCTCGTTCGGAAAACCACCCTCGCCGAAGACGTCGTGCGCGTACCCGGCTCCCGCGCGCGGACGAAGGTGCAGCCAGCGCAGGCTCCCCACCAGCTTCGTGTCGCCGCCGACGTAGCTGAGCGACGCGTCCATCGGATGCTCTTTCCAGCGCGGGTCGTAGCCGAGGACGTAGTCGAAGTTGTTCAGATCGGTCACGCCTTTCGGCAGGCCGAGCAGATACTGATAGTAGTTGTCCTCGGTGTACGTGAGGTTGGACCCGTGCCAGCCGCCGCTGACCTGCAGCTGTCCGTAGCCGGCGGCGTTGATCGGGCGGTTGAGGATGCCGGGCTGCGCGGCCGACTCTTGCAGGAAGAGCCGGGACTCCAGGTGCGGCGACCAGCGCTTGTATCCGATCAGGTTGTACTCGCGCTGCTCCTGCGTGAGCGGGTCGATGCCGAACGCGATCCAGTCCTGGTCCCATACGAAGTGCTGGTCGAACGCGAGATAGGTTCCGTTGTACTGGTCGTTGCGCAAGTGCAGCGCGGAGAGGCTGTGCGCCGATCCGTTGAACGGCAGGCCGACGTCGAAGCGCCCGCCGGGAAACGCGTTCTCGTAGAAGTGCGAGTTCGGGCCGAAGACGACGACGTAGCGCGGCGTCGGCACGTACACGCCCGCCGTGTACACGCGCGCCTGATCGAACATCACGTCGGTGCGCGGTACGATGCGCGCGCCGACCGCGCGGATGTACGAGCGCTCGCCCGTGAGGTCCGGAAAGTGGTACGCGTCGCCGGGCTGCTCGCGCGCCGAGTCCGGATGCTTCCAATCGAGGCCGGTGAACGTGACCCGCGCGGGCGTTCCCTCGGCGGGCAGGAAGTACGAGCGGTCGAGGTCGGGATAGCTGGCGAACGCGGCGCCGACCGCGTGCAGCGCCGGGCCGTCGATGTGCACGTCGCCGGCGAGCAGGAAGCGATTGAGCCGGAGGTCCATCGTGAACGTCTCGCCGCGAATGACGGTCCCGTCCGACAGCCGGACGCTGACGTTCGTGTCCGCCGTTACGATGAAGCGGTTGTAGAAGAAGTCGACGTTCTTCGCGCGGACATCGAGGCTGGTGGACGGGGCCGCTTCGGCGAGCGGCGCGACGCTCGCGAACGCAGCGGTCGCGAGCAGCGCGACGACGACCGGGAGACGCATGTGCAGCGTCACGCCTTGCGCGCCGCGGGAGGCGCGGTCCTGCACCGAATGGAACCGCGGCGAACGGCATGCCCCGTCTTCTCGCCTTCGTCATGGACTCGGCCGGCGTCGGCGCGCTTCCGGATGCGGCGAGCTACCACGACGCGAGCAACGCGAACACGCTCGGAAATGTCGCGGAGCGTCTGGGCGGTCTGCGGCTCCCGAACTTCGAGCGCTTGGGCCTGGGACACGTCACGCCGGTGCGCGGCGTCTCCGCCGCGGTGCCGCCGCTCGCGCGGGTCGGCCGCCTGCGCGAACGGAGCAAAGGCAAGGACACGATCACCGGCCACTGGGAGATGACGGGCGTCGTCACCGAGGTGCCGTTTCCGACCTATCCCGACGGGTTTCCGCCGGAGGTGATCGAGGGGTTCACCGCGATCTGCGGACGGCCGCCGCTCGGCAACGTCCCGGCCTCCGGAACCGAGATCATCGCGGCGCTCGGCGAGCAGCACCAGCGCACCGGGCGCCCGATCCTCTACACGAGCGCGGACTCGGTCTTCCAGGTCGCCGCGCACGAGGAGACGGTCCCCCTGGCGACCCTCTACGACTGGTGCGAGCGGGCGCGCGCGCTGCTCGCTCCGCCCCACGAGGTCAATCGGGTTATCGCCCGGCCTTTCGTGGGCTCGCCCGGGAACTACGCTCGCACGCCGAACCGTAGAGACTATGCCATTCCGCCCCCCGAGACGGTCCTCGACCGGCTCGCGCGGCAGGGCATAGCAGTCCACGCAGTCGGGAAGATTTGTGACATCTACAGCGGTCATGGGATCGCCTCGTCCGTTCGCGTCGCCGACAACGGCGAGGCGGTGGACCGCGCGCTCGAGCTGGCCGACTCGGTCGACCACGGACTCGTCTTCGTGAACCTGAACGATTTCGACACGAAGTTCGGACACCGGCGCGACGTGCGCGGCTACGGCGACGCGCTCGCGCGCCTCGACGCGCGCATCCCGGAGCTGCTCGAGCGCGTGCGGCCCGGCGACGCGCTCGTCTTCACCGCCGACCACGGCTGCGACCCCACGCAGCCGGGCTCGGACCACACCCGCGAGTTCGTGCCGTACGTGGAGTACGGCCGCGGTGAGGGCGGCGAGCTCGGCGAGATCGAGGGGCTCGGCCACGTCGGCGACCGGTTCGCGGCGATCCTGGACGGCCGCGGATGAGCGCGGTCGCGGTCGGGCGCGACCCGGACCTCTCGGATCTGCCGGTCGGCGTGCCGTTCCCGCCCGCGCCGGTTCGTCCGGCGTGGTTCGCGCCGGCGAAGCGCGCGCTCGACGTCACGCTCGCGCTGCTCGTCCTGATCGTCACCTCGCCGGTGATCGTGGCGGCGACGATCGGCATCGTCGCGGTGAGCGGCGGCAACCCGTTCTACCGTCAGCACCGCGTCGGCTTGGGCGGCCGCCGCTTCCGGATGTTCAAGCTGCGCACGATGGTGCGCGGCGCGCACGCGATGCTGCCCGAGCTGCGCGCGCTCAACGAGGTCGACGGCCCCGTGTTCAAGATGCGCGACGACCCGCGGCTGCATCCGCTCGGCGCGCTGCTGCGGCGCACCTCGGTCGACGAGCTGCCGAACTTCATCAACGTGCTGCTCGGCGACATGGCGATCGTTGGGCCGCGGCCGCCGCTGCCGGAAGAGGTGGCCCACTACGACGGCTACGCGCTGCGGCGGCTGGTCGTGAAGCCCGGCGTCACCTGCCTGTGGCAGATCTCCGGACGTTCGCACCTCTCGTTCGACGAGTGGATGGCGCTCGACAACGAGTACATCGACGGGTGGTCGCCCTGGTACGACCTCGCGATCGTGGCGAAGACGATTCCGGCGGTGCTTCGAGGAGTCGGCGCGCATTAACCGGCGCCTGACCGTCGTCGCCGAAGGTCGCACGCCGCGCCGCCTCGCGCTCTCGACGGTCGTCGTGATGGGCGCGACGCTCGCGTCGACGATCCTCGGCTTCGTGCGCGAGGTCGTGTACGCGAAGTTCTACGGCACGTCGTGGGAGCTCGACGCGTTCCTCGTCGCGTCGATCGTCCCGGTGATCCTCTTCGGCGTCTTCAACGGCGCGCTCGTCACGGCGCTCGTGCCGATCTTCTCGGACTACATCAACACGGAGCGCGAGGACGCCGCGTGGCGGCTCGCGTCGACGGTCATCGTCGCGCTCGCCGTCGGCCTCGGCGCATTCGCGGCGCTCGGCGCGCTGCTCGCGCCGTGGTATCTGCCGCACATCGCGCGGCTCAAGCCGGCGCACATCGAGACGGCGGTGACGATGACGCGCTGGCTGATGCCGACGATCGTCGCGACCAGCCTCGCCGGCGTGGTCGGATCGCTGCTGAACGCGTACCACCGCTTCGGCGCGGCCGCGCTGCAGGGCGTCGTCGCGAACGTGTTCATCATCGTGCTGGTGTGGGTCGCTCAGCCGCAGTACGGCGCGTACGCGCTGGTGTTCGGCGCGCTCGCGGGTGCGTTCGCGTCGCTGCTCGCGATGCTGCCGTCGTTCCTCTCGCTCCGCCGTTTCCGGCCGGTGCTCGAGCTGCACCACCCCGGCATGCAGCGTCTGCTGCACGTGCTGGCGCCGATCGCGATCGGCTCCGCGGCAGGTCAGCTGGCGATGTTCTTCGACCGCTACTTCGCCTCGACGATGCCGGAAGGCACGATCGCGGGCATGAACTTCGCCGTGAAGATCGTCGGGTTTCCGCAGCAGATCTTCGTGACGGCGATCGCGACCGTGATCTTCCCGCTCTTCGCCAGCCAGTTCGCGCAGCGCAACCGCGCCGCGATGAAGCGCAGCGTCGCGACCGGCCTGCAGATGATCGTTTTCCTGACGCTCCCCTCGGCATGGGGACTCTGCATGCTCGCGGGTCCCATCGTGCAGACGTTGTTCGAGCGCGGCGCGTTCACGCCGCAGGCGACCGTGCTGTGCGCGCACCTGCTGCCGTACGCCGCGGTCGGGCTCGTCGCCGTCGCCGCGAACGTCGTGCTGACGCGCTGCCTCTACGCGTGCGGCATCGTTCGCACGTCGATCGCGATCTCGGTCGCGACCGTCGCGCTGAACGTCGCGCTGTCCCTGCTCTGGAAGGGCCCGCTCGGAGCGCGCGGCCTGCTGCTCGCGAACGCGGTCTCGCAGACGATGCAGACGATCGCCTTCGTGTTCGTCGCCGCGCGCGCGCTCGGCGGTTTCCCGATGCGCGCGGTGCTGGTTTCGCTGCTGAAAGTCGGCGCGTGCTCCGCGGTGATGGCAGGCGCGCTCGCGGTCGTGCAGATCACGCGCACGCCGCCGTCGCCGACGACCCTCGCGCGCGTCACGAACCTCGGCGAGCATCTGCTGTTCGGGGCGTGCGTCTTCTTGCTGCTGGCGCGGTTCGTCGACTCCGAGGAGCTGCACCTCGCGATCGACCTGCTGCTGCGCCGCCGTCCCCGCGAGCTCGTGCCGCTGCCGTGACGGCGCGGCAGCCGTGCTGATGCCCGTCGCCTTTCACCCGGGGTCGCTGCTCGCGCCGTGGGCGCTCGCGGTCGAGCTGGTCGCGCTGCTCGCGCCCGCATACGCGCTCGCGCGCGTCGTCGTGCGGCGCGCCCGCTTCGATGCGGCCGCGACACCGGTCGTCGCCTACGCGATCGCCGCGGTCGCGGGATACGCCGCGTTCTGGTGCTACCTGGCGAAGCCCGAGCTGGGTCGAGCGGTATCGGTCGTCTGGATCGTCTCCGCGATCTTCGCCGTGCGCGCGATCTGGCGACGCGGCGTCGTGCGCGCGGAGGTCGTGCCGCTCGCGCTCACGTTCGCCGCCGGTCTGTTCTATCTCGGCGCCCTCGGCGTCGCGGGCGGCACGCTCGACGCCGCGCATCGCTTCTTCGTGCAGCGGCCCGGCGACAACGTGCTGCCGCAGACCTTCGCCGAGTTGCTCTACCAGGGCGCGGATCCGCGGCACCGGTTCGGCGACTGGCTCAGCAGCGACCGTCCGCCGCTGCAGGCCGGCATGCTGCTGCTGGTCCGGCCGCTGTTCTGGATCGCGCGCCTCCGCGACGCGCGCGGGTACGAGGTCGGCGGGATCCTCGCGCAACTCGCGTGGATTCCAGCGACGTGGCTGCTCTGCGCGCGCGCCCGCTTCACCGCCGGCACGCGCGCGTACGTGCTCGCGCTCACGATCTTCTCGGGATTCGCGCTGTACAACACGGACTACACGTGGCCGAAGCTGCTCGCCGCCGCGTTCTGCTTCGCCGCGCTGACGTTCGCGCTGCCCGAGCCCGGCACCGACCGCTTCGCGAGCTTTCTGCTCGCGGGCGCGTGCGCGGCCTTGGCGCTGCTCGCGCACAGCGGCGCGGTGTTGTTTCTCCTGCCCGCGCTGGTCGTGCTGCTCGGGACGCGCCGGCTGCCGTTCTCGCGCGGCCTGGCGGCGGGCTGCGCGGCGGCCGCCGTTCTGCTGCTGCCGTGGGCGGGCTATCAGCATTTCTACGACCCGCCCGGCGATCGGCTCCTGAAGATGCACCTCGGCAGGGACTTCGCGATCGATTCGCGGCCCGCGACGGCGGCGATCGCCGAGGCGTACGCGCACACGCCGCTCGGCGCCGTCATCGCGAACAAGATCGCGAACGTCCGCACGGCGGTCGGCGGAACGCCCGAGCTCGGTTCGGCGATCATCGACGAGCCGGACGAAGCGCTCGACCGGTGGCGCGTGCGCGAGCGCGAAGGCGTCACCGCGGCGCTCGGCGTCGTCAACGTCGGCTGGCTGGCGCTGATCTGGTGGTGGCTGCGTCCGCCGCCGGCCGCGCCGGCTGCCGCGATGCGGCGCACCGCAGCCGCGCTCCTCGGGCTCACTGCGGCGACGACCGCGTTCTGGTGCCTCGTGATGTTCGGGCCGAACGCGACGGTGACGACGAACGAGGCGTACGCCGCCGAGCTCGCGCTCTTCGTCGCGCTCGGCGCGGCGCTCGCGCAGCTGCCGCGCACGGCGCGGCTCGCGCTCTTCGCGCTCGCGTGCGCCGACCTCGTCGTCACGTGGATCGCCGGCTCGCTCGGCGATGCGTCGCGGCGCTGGCCGTCGGTCGATCCGTTCATGGTGCTGCTGGCGTTCGGCGGCGCCGCGGGGACGCTCGCGCTGCTGCGATACGCCGCGCGCGCCGGCGATGCGCCGGGCGCACCCGTCGCATCGAACGCGTCCGCTCCGTGATGCTGCATCCCTGGACCGTGACGCTGCGCGTCGAGCGCCACGTCCCGGTCGACGTGGCGAGCGCGTTCGTGTACCTCGCGTGCGCGGTCGCCGTCGCGCTGCTCACGAGGCGCCGGCCGGCGCTCGGCGTCGCCGCGCTGCTGGTGCTCGCGCCGTTCGACTTCGCGCGCTACGTCGGGCCGACGACGATCACCACGCTCAAGGCGGGCCTCGTCGGCATGTTCGCGGCGCTGGCGTTCTCGCGCTCGGACGTCGACGCGTTCCGCACCGTCCCGGTACGCGCGATGCTCGCCGCGTTCGCGGCGACCCTCGGCGCGATCGCGCTCTCGACGCTGCACGCGCACTACCTCGGCGCCGTGCTGCGCGAAGCGCTCAAGCAGAGCGAGTACGTGCTGCTGTTCGTCGGCGCGCTCGCGGCGTACGCGACCGATCCCGACGACCGGCCGTTCTGGCGCACGCTGGAGATCGCCGTCGTGCTCGTGTGCTTCTCCGCGCTCGCGGAGTACGTGCTCGGCGCGCACAGCGGGCTGCTCGTGCACGGGAGCTCGATCCCGCGCATCGCGGGGGCGCTGGAAGGACCGAACCAGCTGGCGGGCTACCTCGACGTCGCGCTGCCCGTGCTCGTCGCGCGCGCGCTGGTGCACCGCGACCGCGTCCTCGCCGGCGTCGTCGGCGTCGCCGCGCTGACGGACGTGCTGACGATCTCGCGCTCGGGCATCATCGGCGCCGCGATCGGCGTCGTCGCGGTGCTCCTGCTCCTGCGGCCGTTCTCCGGCGCGGCCTGGCGGTTCGCCGGCGGCGTCGCGCTCGTCGCCGCCGCCGGCATCGCGATTGCGCTGCGCGTGGGCGTACCGAACGGATATTTCTGGCTGAACCAGGCGACGCAGTCGGCGGACCACCTCGCGAACCGCTCGCAGCTGTGGCACGCGGCCATCGAGCTCTGGCGCACCTCGCCCATCGTCGGCGTCGGCGCGGGAAACTACGAGCTCGACCTGAGCCAAGCCGGTCTGCACGACGTGCGCACGCACGCGAACAGCATCTACCTGCAGAGCCTCGCCGAAGGCGGCGTGCTCGGGCTCGCGGCGACCGTCGCGCTGTTCGCGACGACGATCGTCACGCTCGCGCGCAGCGGAGTGCGCCGTCCCCTCGTCGTCGGCGCGCTCGGCGCGACCGTCGCGCTCGCGTCGCACCAGATCTTCGACGACCTGTTCTTCTTTCCGAAGGTCGCGTCGGCGTACTGGCTCGTCGTCGGCGTCGCCGTCGCGGAGATCGCGGCGCGGCGTCTGTTCGAGCGCCGCCGCGTCGCCGCGTACGTCGGCGTCGCTTCCCCCGCGGCGGGTGCCTCGTGAGCACGCGCGGCAGACAGCGCGTCGCGCTCGTCGCGCCGTTCTTCGGGCGCGATTTGCGCGGGCGCAAGGAGCGGTTCACGTTCGCGTACGCGACGCACCTCGCGCTCGAGGGCGCGGCGCTCGAGGTGATCACGACGACGACGACGCCCGACGCGCCGGACGACAACTTCTTCCACGCAGGGACCGATCACACGGAGCCGTTCCCCGTGTACCGGTTTCGCGTCGCGGCGCCGGACCGCGTCGCGTACGCCGACGCGCTGCTGACCGCGCGGCGCGGTGGCGCGCCCGCGCCGGACGCCGTGCAGGCGCAAGCGCTCGTCGACGAGCGGCTGCGCTCGCCCGAGCTGCTCGCGCACGTGCGCGCGTCGGCGGACCGCTACGACGCGTTCCTGTTCTTCGACGTGACGGCGCCGACGACGGTGCACGCGGTCGGCGACGTCGCGGAGCGCGCGCTGCTCGTGCCGCTGCTCGACGACGAGCCGGCGGCGCATCTGCCGGCGGTCGCCGCCGCCGTGTCGCGCGCGCGCATGCTCCTGTGCACGGCCGACGCGGAGGCGATGCTCGTCGCCGAGCTGTACGGGCCGGCCGCACGCGCGCGCACGCGCATCGTCGGACTGCGGCGTCGACGTCGTGCCGCGCGCGTCGCTGCACGCCGAGCCGGTGCAGCGCGTGACGCACGGGCGCCCGTACGTGCTCGCGGTGGGCGACGATCCGCCGGCGTTTGCCGCGATGCGCGCGAGCGGCGTTTTCATCGTCGCGCTCAGCGCGCTCGCCGATCGCGAGCGCGCGGCGTTCTTCGCGTTCGCGCGCGCGATCGCGATCGCGGGCGCCGGTACGGGATTCGTCCCGGAGGTCGCCGAGGCGTGGGCGTACGGCAAGCCCGTGCTCGCGGCGGACGACGTGCCGGGCGCGGCGGCGCTCGTGCGCGAGACCGGCGGCGGCATCGTCGTCGCGGACGGCGCGTGGACCGAGACGCTCCGGTCGCTGCCCGGCGAAGACGCGCTGGCGGCGCTGGCACGCGCGGGCGCCTCGTACGTGGAGGCGCGCGGCGGCTGGCGCCGCGTCGCCGCACGCACGCTGGAAGCGATCGACGGTCTCGCCGCGCTCGACGACGGCCGCTCGCGCGACGCGCTGCTCGCGCAGGTCGCGTACCTCTATCCGCTCGTGCAGCGCCAGCGGCGCACGATCGACGCGATGCGCGTGAGCCGCTTCTGGCGTCTCCGCGATGCCTGGTTCGCGGCACGCCGGCGCTTCGGGATCGGACCGGCGATCGACCCGGTGCCGTTCGACGCGAGCGATGCGCGCGAGGGCGAGCTCGCCGCGCTCGGCGATCCGTATCAGCTGTTTCGCGAGCACCACCGCCTGCGGCCGGAGGACGTCGCGCGCATGCGCGCGATGATGCGCTTCCTGCCGCGCGCGATCGAGTTCGGGATCGTCGTCGACGCGCGCGGGCGCGGCAGCGGCGGCGTCGCCACGACGCTGCGCTCGCTGCGCGACCAGGTCTACGACCGCTGGAACGCGCGCGTGCTGGTCGACGCGTCGATCGACGGATGCGGAGCTCGCCGAGGTGCGCGCGCTCGCCGACGACCCGCGCATCCTCACCGTGCCGCCGGGCGGCGACCGGTTCGGCGACGCGGCGGTCGTCGGCGCGCTCGACCCGCACGACCGGCTCGATCCGCACGCGCTCTTCGAGCTCGCGCTCGCGCTCCAGGACGACGCCGACGTCGTCTACTCCGACGAGGACTGCATCGACGAGCGCGGCATCCCGGGCGATCCGTGGTTCAAGCCCGACTGGTCGCCGGAGACGCTCCTCACGCGCGACTACGCGGGGCGCATCTGCGTGATGCGGCGCGAACTGCTCGAAGCGGCGGGCGGCGTGCGCGACGTCTTCGAGACGGCGAAGTGGTACGAGGCGCTGCTGCGCGTGACGGAGCGCACGGAGCGCGTCGTCCACGTCGCGCAGGTGCTCTGCCACCGCTATGCGGGGAACCGCGCGCGGCGTGCCGACCTCGCGCTCGCCGTCGAGGTCGCGCTGCGGCGCCGCGGCGAGCGCGCGGTCGTACAGCCCGCGTCGGCCGGCGTCGACGTGCGGTTCGCCGTCCCCGGCGACGAGCGCGTGTGCATCATCGTGCCGACGCGCGACCGCGCGGACCTGCTCGGGCCGTGCATCGCGTCGATCTTCGAGCGCACGGCGTACCGCGCGTTCGAGGTGCTCGTCGTCGACAACGGCAGCCGCGAGGCCGCGACGCTGGAGCTTCTCGCGCGGTGGGAGGCGCGCGAGCCGGAGCGTTTCCGCGTGCTGCGCGATCCCGCGCCGTTCAACTACTCGCGCCTCAACAACGAAGCGGTACGCGGCGCGAGCGCGCCGTTCGTCGTGCTCCTCAACAACGACACGGAGGTCGTCACGCCGGAGTGGATCGAGGCGATGCTCGGCCAAGCGCGGCGGCCGCAGACCGGAGCCGTCGGCGCGCTGCTGCTGTACCCGGACGGAACGGTGCAGCACGGCGGCGTCGTGCTCGGCATCCTCGGGCTCGCGGGCCACGCGCACCGCTTCCTGCCGGGGAACACGCCGGGATATCACGGCGCGCTGGAGCTGGACACGAACTACCTCGCGGTCACCGGTGCGTGCCTGATGGTCGAGCGGCGCAAGTACCTCGAGGTCGGCGGTCTCGACGAGTCGCTCGCGGTCTCGTACAACGACGTCGATTTCTGCCTGAAGCTGTACCGTGCGGGATACCGCAACGTGTTCGTGCCTCGAGCGCGGCTGTACCACTATGAGTCGAAGAGCCGCGGCGGCGACGACACGCCCGCGAAGGTTGCCCGCGCGATGGACGAGGTCGGCGCGATCCGCAAGCGCTGGCCGCGCTTCGCCGCGAACGACCCGTACTACAATCCGAACTTGACGGTCGACGCCGAGGACTTCGGGCTGCGCCTGTGACGGTACCGACGGCCGGCACCGCCGCCGAGGCGCGGGGCGCGCGCGCGGCATCGCGCGCGCGCATCGACGCAGCGATCACCTTCGCGGGCTTGATGGTGACGAACGTCTTGGGCTACGCGTTCTACGCGCTCGTCAGCCGCACGCTCGGCGTCGAAGCGTACGGCACGTTTGCCGCGCTCGTCGCGCTCGTCATGATCCTGCAGGCACCCGCGCTGATCGCCCAGATCGTCGTCGCGAAGCTCGCCAGCGACGTCGCCGATCAGCCGGACCGTCTCGCCGGGCTGGTGCACGCCGTCGACCGCGTCACGCTGCTCGTCGCGTCCGGCATCGCGCTCGCGCTGATCGCCGCATCGGCGCCGCTCGCCGGCTTCTTGCACGTCGCCGAGCCGCTGCTCGTCGCGCTCGCCGGCCTCGCGCTCTTCGGCGCCGTCGCGCTGCCGTTCTTGCGCGGCGTGCTGCAGGGGACGTCGGCGTTCGGGCCGTTCGTGCTGTCGAACATCGCCGAAGGCGTCGGCAAGGCGCTCTTCTCGCCGCTGCTGGGTTTCGCCGGCGGCGTCCGCGGGGCCGTCGCCGGCGTCGCCATCGGGTACACGGCGGCGGCGTTCTTCACGTACCTCGCCGGGCGCGCGCACCGGCACGGGACGCGCGTGCGGTTTCCGGTCCGCTCCGTGCTGCGCACGTCGGGTACCGTCGCGGTCGCGGTGTTCGCGATCAACGTGCTGCTGTTCTACGACGTCGTGCTGGCGAAGCGCTACCTCGACGCGCATGCGGCCGGACTCTACGGCGCGGCGGCGCTCGCGAGCCGCGCGCTGTACGCGCTGATCGCCTTCGTGCCCACCGTGCTGCTGCCGCAGGTAGCGCGCTCGTCCGCACGCGGCGAGCGCACGCGCTCGATGTATGCGCAGGCGATCGGCGTCGCGGCGCTGCTCGGCATCGCGGCGGTCGCGTTCTTCGCGCTGTTTCCGCGCTTCGTGGTCGTGACGATCGCGGGCCGTTCGTTCGCCGGCGCCGCGCCGCTCGTCGTCGTGTACGTGTACGCGATCGCCGCGCTGGCGCTCGCGAACGTCACCGCGACGTACAACATCGCGCGGGGGCGCATGGCCTTCGTCGCGCCGCTGCTGTGCATCGCGGTGGGCGAGATCACGGCCGTCGTGCTCCGGCACCGCAGCGCGAGCGACCTTTTGCAGACCATCGCCGTCGGGCATACGCTCGCCGTTCTTGCGTGCGCCGTATCGCTCGGCCGCTCGCGTCCCGCCGGCGCCACGGGAGCCTGACGGGCAGGCGCCGCGCGAGATCTCTGCCAACAGACGGCGTCGCATGGCATTGCTGGGGTATCTCGACTCGGTGCGCGGCGGCATCTTGCGCGGCTGGGCGTACGACGACGAGCGCGACGCGAGCCCGCGGTTGCGCGTCGCAGTCGACGGGCGCGAGCTCGGTGAGTTCGTCGGCACCGAGTTTCGCGACGATCTCGTTTCGGCGCGCGTCGGCGACGGGCGGCACGGCTTCATCTTCGCGCTGCCGCGCGACGGTGCGGACGCGGGCATTCTGACCGTGCGCTTCGCCGAAACCGGCGCGCTGATCGGCAACGGAGAGCGCCTCGTCGCGCGCGACGAGATCTGGCGCAGCGACCTGCTGGGCGCCGCGCTCTCGCGCGGCATGTGGCAGCCGCTGACGATCGTGCTCGGCGACGACGAGACCGTCGTCACCGGCTGGGCCGTACCGCCGTTCGCGATGCCGATGGACTTCGCGATCACGCACAACGGCCGTCCCCTCGAGTTCGTCGAGCGCGGGCCTTCCCTCGGCACGGCAATGCGGTTCGACGTGCCCGGCGCGTCGGGTGCGTACGCGTTCTCGTGCCGCGGACCGGCGGGCGCCGCCGACCCGCACGCGCTGCAGTCGTTCGCGTTCGCCGACGCGCAAACGCTGCTGCCCTTCAATTCCTATCATACGTTCTACACGCAGCGCGCGCCGCGCGAGCCGGTGCCCGACGGGCCGCGGCGCAAGCGCGTCGGCGGCGCGGAGGATCTCGCGTCGTTCGTCGTGCAGGGCTGCAGCGCGTACGCGCGGCTCGAGCTGGCGCTGCGCGACTACTTCGGCACGTCGTTCGCGCACGCCGGCGCGATCCTCGACTGGGGCTGCGGCTGCGGGCGCGTGTTCTCGCACCTGCCGCCCGCCGCGCTCCCGCGCTTGACCGGCGTCGACATCGATCCCGACAACGTGGGATGGTGCGCGCAAGCATACCCGGCGGCGACGTTCCGCACCGTGGGCCTGCATCCGCCGAGCGGCCTCGAGGCGGGCGCGTACGACGTCGTCTTCGGTGTCTCGGTGTTCACGCATCTGCGGGAAGCGGGGGCGGAGGCGTGGATCGGCGAGCTGCACCGCGTGACGCGCCCGGGAGCCGCCGTGCTGGTCAGCGTGCTGGGCGACATCGCGTGGACGACGACCGACTTCCCGCTCGACACGTTCGCCCGGTTCCGCTCCTGCGGGTTCTACGTCGCGGGCAAGAACGTCGATCTCGACGACGCGCCGACCGACGCGAGCGAGTACTACAACACGTTCATCTCGCGGCGGTACGTCTACGAGCGCTGGAGCCCAATGTTCACCGTCCTCGACGTGATCGCGGGCGGGATCGGCAACCACCAAGATTTGGTCGTCCTCCGCCGCAACTAGCGCTCGCCAGGAGCCGCGGGCCGCGCGCACCGAACCGAGCCGGGTGAAGTCCCTCGCGATCGTCGGCGCCGGATACGTCGGGCTCGTCACCGCAACGTGCTTTTCGGAGCTCGGGAACACGGTGACGTGCGTCGACAACGACGCCGAGAAGATCGCCCGGCTCGAAGCCGGCGAGATCCCGTTCTTCGAGCCGTCGCTGGCGGAGATCGTCGCGCGCAACGTGCAGGCCAAGCGCCTCTCGTTCACCACGGACGCCGGCAGCGCGGTGCGCGCCAGCGAGATCATCTTCATCGCGGTCGGGACGCCGATGCGGCCGGACGGCCACGCCGACCTGTCCGCGGTCCGCGCCGTCGCGCGCGAGATCGGGATCGCGCTGGACGGCCCCAAGATCGTCGTCTCGAAATCGACGGTCCCCGTCGAGACGGGTGAGATGATCTCGTCGATCATCCGCGAGTACGCGCGCGGCGAATACCGCGTCAGCGTGGTGAGCAATCCGGAGTTCCTGCGCGAAGGGTCCGCCGTGGCGGACTTCCTGCGGCCGGACCGCGTCGTGATCGGCACCGACGACCCCGAGGCCGAGGCGGCGATGCGCGACCTGTACGCGCCGCTCGACGCGCCGCTCGTCGTCACCGACGTGCGCACCTCCGAGATGATCAAGTACGCGGCGAACGCGTTCCTCGCGACGAAGATCTCGTTCATCAACGAGATCGCGAACATCTGCGAGCTGCTCGACGTCGACGTGCGCGCGGTGTGCCGCGGCATCGGTTACGATCAGCGCATCGGCACGAAGTTCCTCAACCCGGGCATCGGCTACGGCGGCTCGTGCTTCCCGAAGGACGTGCGCGCGCTCGAGCAACTCGCGGTCGAGCGCGACTACCCGGCGCCGCTGCTGCACGCGGTCGAGCTGGTGAACCGCCGGCAGGTCGAGCGCACGGTGATGAAGTTCGAGCGCGAGCTCGGCGGGCTGTCCGGCCGCGTCATCGCGGTGCTCGGGCTCGCGTTCAAGCCGGACACCGACGACGTGCGCGACGCGCCCGCGCTGGCGATCATCCAGCGCCTCGTCGACCGCGGCGCGGTCGTGCGCGCGCACGACCCGATCGCGAACGAGGCCGCCGAATCGGCGCTCGGCAAGCAGGTCGAGCTGCACGCCGACATGTACGCCGCCGTCACGGGCGCCGACGGAGTGCTGCTCGCGACGGAGTGGAACGAGTTCCGCATGCTCGACTTCACGCGCTGCGCGGAGCTGATGCGCGGCGATCTCGTGGTCGACGGGCGCAACATCTTCGACCCGGAGAAAGCGCGCGCGGCCGGGCTGCGCTACCTCGGCATCGGCCGCGTGAAGCTGCAGCGTGCCGCGAAGACCGGCGCGACCGTGTACGAGAACGAGGTCACGCGCTCGACGACGCGCGTCTGACGCCGCACCGTGGGGCCGCAAGCGCACGGCGCGCGCGGATCGCGCTGCTCGCGCTCGCGTTCTTTCTCGCGCTGCTCGCGCGCCGCTGGGAGCAGCTCGCATCGCCGCAGGTGTGGAACGAAGACGGGCGGGTGATCCTGGCGCAGCTGATCGACAGCGGCCCGGCGTCGATCGTCGCGCCGGTCGGCGGCTATCTCGTGACCGTCGCGCGGCTGATCGCGTTCGTCGCGTGGTCGGCCTCGCCGGCATACTACCCGCTGATCAGCACGCTGCTCGCGTGGCTGTTCATCGTCGCCGTCGGCGTCGCGATCGCCGTCTCACCGCTCGCCGTGCGCGGCGGTCCGTACCTCGCGCTGGCGACATTCTTCGTGCCGAGCGATCCTGAGGTGTTCGGGCTGCCGTTGTACACGTTCTGGTGGGCGGGACTGCTGCTGCTGCTCGCCGCGCTGTGGCGGCGCGGCGCCGGAGGCACCGCGTGGCGGATCGCGTTCGTCGCCGTGGGAGGGCTCTCGTCGCCCGTCATCTTTCTCGTCGCGCCGCTGCTGGCGTATCGCGCGATCGTCCGGCGCGACGATGGCGCGGAGCGCGCGACCGCGCTCGCCGCCGCGGTCTGCTTCGCGATCCAGGCGGGAGTGTTGCTGCACGAGCACAACAGCGGCCCCGGCAGCCCGGCGACGGCCCTGACGGCGCTCGGCGTCGTCGAAACGATGGTCGGCAGCTACGCGGCGCACGGCGTGGCGCAGCTCCTGCCGTTCGGCCGGCGCACGCTGCTCCTCGCGAGCGGCGCGCTGACGCTCCTCCTGGTCGCGCTCGCGCTGCGCCGCGGTGAAGCGCCGCGCGCGTTCCTCGCGTACCTGTGGTTCGGCTCGATCGCGCTGACGCTGGGCCGCAACGACGTGAACGCCCTGAATCCGTTCTCGGCGGGGCCGCGCTATTTTTTCTATCCGTTCGTGCTCGAAGGATGGTTCCTGGTCGACGTGCTCGCGTCGGCGGCGCCGTTCGCGCTGCGCGCCTCCGCGGGCGCGATGCTCGTGCTTGCCGGGGGTACCGCGCTCGCCGGGTTGAGCCGGCCGCACGACGACCTGCGCTGGACCGCGAACCTGCGGCTCTGCGCCGCCGCGGAGGGTGAGGGGCTCTATCCGCTCGGCGTGCACACCGACGGCCGGGCTTCGTCGGCGTGGACGCTCCCGCTGCGGCCCGCGACCTGCCGCGCGCTGATCGCACGCGATCCGCTCGCCCGGCTCTTCGCGCCGCCGCCGCCGCCGTACCGCGCGATCTTTGCGAAGCCGCTCCCCGCGGATCCGCGCTCGATCGCGAGCGTCGCCGCCATCGTGCACGACGGCTGGGGCGGAAAGGATTTCTCCCGCAGCCGCCTGCCGGGATTCGCCGTCGACGGTTCCTACCGCGTCTCCGACGCGGACACCGGTGCGCTCGTGTTGCGGCTGCGGCGCGGCGAGAGCGTGCTCTTCCGGTCCGGCCCGCAAACCGCGCGCCAGCGCGTAAAGATCACGGAGCGGCCGCGCGTCTTCGATACCGAGCTGCCCCGCGCCGACGATTGGATCGTGCTGCGCTTCGACGCGCGCGATCTCCCCGAACGTTTCACCGCCGTCTTCGAAGACGACGGCACCGGCTACGGTGAGTGGTCCGCCGTTGCGCTCTCGCGAGCCGCCGCGCGCGAGGAGCCGTGAACGGCGCGGCCCGAACCGAAGCGGCCGTGCGCCGAAGACACGTCGCGTACGCGGTCGCGGCCGCCGTCGCGTGCGCCGCCGTCGCGATCCTGATGCGGGGATCGCATGCCGACGTCGCGCAGGCGCAGTTCGCGCTGCTGGTCCTCGTGCTCGTGCAGGCGCTGCTGCTCGGCGTTCCCGCGGTCGTGCTCGGCACCGCGCTCGCCCGCCGCGCCGCGCTGGGGGGCGAGCCGGCGGCGTTCACGTGCAGCATGGTCGTGCTGGGCGCGGCCGGCGAAGCCGCGTTCTTCGCCGCGCGCTTCACGCCGCTCGCCGCGTCCGCCGGGCTCATCGCGGAGATCGCGCTCGTCGCGGCGGCCTGCGCCGCCGCCGCGCGCGATGCCGGAACGCGCCGCGCGCTGCGCGCATTCGCGCCGTGGACGGCGCTCGTGCTCGCAACGGGCGTCGCGCTCGGCTACGCGGCTCTGCTCGGCGCCGCGACGCCGCTCGGGGGCGACGTGCGCGTCGCGGCGCGCACCGCGTGGATAACGCTCCCCGGCGACGACATTCTGCCGCAGCTGCTCGCGCGGCAGGCCGAGACACACGCGCCGCCGCGACCGTTCGCCGGCGACTGGCTCTCGAGCGACCGGCCCCCGCTGCAGGCGGGCCTCGCCGTCGTGTGGGACGCCGTGCTCCCGTTCGCGCCGGCCGTGCGCTATGAGAGCGGCGCGCTGTGGTTGCAAGCGCTGGCGTTCGGCGGGCTGTACGTCCTCGCGCTCGCGCTCGGCGCCGGACGCCGCCGCGCCGCCGTCGCGGCGCTGCTGTGCGTCCCGGCCGGTTTCTTCTTCATCAACGTCGTCTTCGTGTGGCCGAAGCTGTTCGCGGCGGCCTTCGGGCTCGCGGCGATCGCGACGGCGTGGCCGCGCGGCGCGCACCTGCGCGCGCGTTACGTGCTCGCCGGCGCCGCGTTCGCGATCGGCATGCTCGCGCACGCCGGGATCGCGTTCACGCTGCCGGCGCTCCTCGTCGCAGCCGTCGTGCGGGACCGGCGCGACGGACTCGCCGCGCTCGTTCCGGCCGCCGCCGTATTCGTCGCGATCGGCGCGCCGTGGGTCGCGTACCAGCGCTTCTACGATCCCCCCGGCGACCGGCTCGTGAAGTGGCACCTGGCCGGCGTGACCGCGCCGCAGCCCGAGCGCTCCGCACTCGACGTCATCGCGCGCGCGTACGCGGCGACGCCGCTCGGCGACGTCGTGCGCGCGCGCATCGTGAACCTCGAGACGCCGTTCACCTTGCGCTACGGCGATCGCTCCGGCGAGTTCTTCTACCTCCTGCCGGCGCTCGGCGCGCTTGGGATCGCATGCGCGGCGGGGCTGATACCATCGCGGCGCGAGCGCGGCGTCGCAGCCCTCGGTGCGCTCGCCGTCGCATCGCTCGTCGTCTGGTGCGCGATGAAGTGGGGCGGGACGGTGAACCATGAGGGCTCGTACGTCACGATCGCGATGCTCTTTGCCGTCGGCGCGATGACCGCGACGCGCAGCGCGTGGACGGCGGCAGCGCTCGGCGCGGTGCAGACGGCGGCGTTCGTGCGCGTGTGGCTTTGGGGCGTCGTCGCGCCGGCGCTGCTGGCCCTCGAGATCGCGGTGCTTCTCGCAGCGGCCGTCGTCGTCGCAGCCGCGGCCGCGGGGACGGCTGCGTTACGCGTGCGACGCCGCGCGGAAGTACTCGAGCGTACGCGTGAGGCCGACCTCGAGGGGGACGTGCGGCTGCCAACCGAGCAGTGAGCGCGCGAGCGCGATGTCGGGCCGCCGCCGCGCGGGGTCGTCCGGGGGCAGCGGACGCGCCTCGGTTCGCAGCGGCACGGCGGCGATCCCGGCCGTCACCTGCGCGAGCTGCAGGATCGTATACTCGTCGGTGTTGCCGATGTTGACGACGCGACCGGCGAGGTTCGGGCGCGCGGCGAGCCGCACGATGCCCTCGATCAAGTCGTCGACGTAGCAGAAGCTGCGCGTTTGCGAGCCGTCGCCGTAGACGGTGAGCGCCTCGCCGCGCAGCGCCGCCAGGCAGAAGTTCGGGATGACGCGTCCGTCGCCGGCCTGCATGCGCGGTCCGTACGTGTTGAAGATGCGCACGATGCGCGCATCGACGGCGAGCTTGCGCACCGCGGTCGTGACGTACGCTTCGCCGAACCGCTTCGACTCGTCGTAGCACGCGCGCGTGCCGACCGGGTTGACGTTGCCCCAGTACGTTTCGCGCTGCGGGTGCTCGAGCGGGTCGCCGTAGGTCTCGCTGGTCGACGCGAACAAGAGCCGCGCGCCCGCGGAGCGCGCGAACGCGACCGCGTGCATCGTCCCCAGGCTGTTGACCGCGAGCGTCTCGAGCGCCAAGCGCCCGTAGTGCAACGGTGATGCCGGCGAAGCGAAGTGGAAGATGGTCGTCGCGGCGGGCGCCGTCGCGAGGTCGCGCGTCCAGGCATCCCACGGCTCGCTCACGTCGGCGCGGACGAGCGTGAACCGGCGGTCGCCGCGCAACGCCGCGAGGTTGTGCTCGTTGCCGGTCGCCAGGTTGTCGACCGCGACCACGTCCCAGCCGTCCGCGGCGAGCCGCTCGCACAGATGCGAGCCCAGGAATCCGGCGCCGCCGGTCACGATCGCGAGCACCCCGGCCCGTTCGGGACGCGCGCGCCGCCCGCCCTGCGAACGGGAACGCATCGCGCCGTCTGCGAACCGCGCGGTCCATGCGATCGCGAGCGGCCGCCGTCTTCTCGGCGCTGACGGCCGTAGCCGCATCGCTCGCGATCGTCGCGCTCGCGGCGATCGTGCTGCGGCGCGCCGTCGACGTCCCGTACTGGGACGAGTGGGAGTTCACCGACTACGTCGTGGCCGCGCACACGCACGCGCTCTCGCTCGCGCTGCTCTGGAGCGCGCACAATGAGCACCGCATGGTCTTTCCGCGCCTCATCGTGCTCGCGCTCGACGCGCTCGGCGGTTGGAGCACCGTGCGCGAGCAGTTCGTCTCGCTGACCTTTCTCGCGGCCACGCAGTACGTGTTCTGGCGGCTGCTCCGCCGAACGGTCGCGCCCGAACGCCGCGGGCCGGCGTTCCTGGTCGCGACGGCGCTGCTGCTGAGCCTCTGTCAGTACGAGAACCTCGAGTGGGGCTTTCAGATGGCGTGGTTCCTGTGCGACCTGTGCGCGGTCGTGGCGGTCTACGCGCTGACCGCGCCGGGCCGCAGGGCGCGGAACGTGCTGATCGCGATCTGCGCCGGCATCATCGGCAGCTGGAGCTCCTCGCAAGGCCTCATCGTGTGGCTGTCCGGCGCCGTCGCGATCGCGCTCGTGCCGCGGCGCATGTTCGCGACGCTCGCGCTATGGCTCGGCGTCGGCTCGATCGTCGCGGTGATCACGGAGGCGGGGAACACCGGCAACGGCGGCGGCCACGCCGGGCTCGCCGATCCGCAGTTGCTCGCGCAATACATGCTCGTGTATCTCGGCATGCCGCTCGCGCTGCAGCAGGGCGTCGACGTCGCGCAAGCGTGCGGCGCGCTCGCGCTCGTCTGGCTCGGCGCGCTGTGCGCGGCGGCGCGGCGGAGCATGGGGACGCGGCTGCGCCTCGCGCCGTGGCTCGCGATCGCGGTCTACGCGCTCGCCGCCGCATTCGTCACCGGCGTCGGCCGCGCGGGGTTCGGCATCGTCCAAGCAGGCTCGAGCCGCTACACCTCGATCGCGGTGCTCTTGTGGGCGTCGCTCGTCGCGGCGACGTGCGCGGTCGTGCCGCGCGAGCGGCGGGCAATCGCGTTCGCCGCGGTGCCGATCGCGCTCGTGCTCGCCGCATCGCTCCAGCAGACGCGGGTCGGCAACACGGCCTGGCACGCGCACACGGCGGAGATGCGCGCGGCTCGCGCGGCGCTCGCCGCGGGGGACCTTCGCGGGCTCCCCCTCATCTTTCCCGATCCTGCCCACCTGATCGTGCAGCTCGGCGAGCTGGCGCGCATCCACGACGGCGTGTTCATCGGCCGCTGACCCGCACGCGCACTCGCGCCGGAAGCACCGACGCCGATCCGCGGGTCCCCGTGACGGCGAAGGCGATCGCGTGCGTCCCCGGCGCGAGGGTCCCCGCGCCGAGGGTCGCCAGAAAGCCGCTGGCGGACGCGTCGGGGCGGCCGAGGTACGCGGCGACGTCCGGCCGCGGTAGGCCGTACGCCGCGGCGCGCCACGGCCCGGCGTCGACCCGGTAACGGAGCCCGCGCGCGGCGACGAGCCCGGCGGGGTCGACGGCCCATCCCCGGATGCGCAGCGCGCTGCCCGCCGGCACGTCGATCGCCGCGGAAGTCCACGGCTGCTCGCGGGCACCGGCGATCGCCACCGTGTCGATCGCGAACGTCAGCCGCGTCGCCGCGGGCGGTGCCGCGCGTGCTTGGGCGATGCGAAGCCAGGCGTCGCGCGATGCCGCGGGGAGGCCCGCCGGCCGCATGAACAGCGCGGTCACGGCGCACGCGGCGACGCCGAGCGCCAGAACGGCTTGGACGGCGCGGTCGGCCCGATCGCTCACGCGGCTCGTTCGTACGCGAACGCGGCGGCGCGCTCCCGCGCGGGAGTTGATCCCGCCAAGGCCAATAGCCCGCCGCGGGATGAGCTCGTACTCCTGCATTCTCGTCGCCGGCGGCGCCGGCTTCGTCGGGTCCAACCTGGCCCTGCGGCTGCGCCGGCGCTATCCGGAAGCGCGCATCATCGTCGCGGACAGCCTCAAGCGGCGAGGCTCCGAATGGAACGTGCCCCGGCTCGCGGCCGCGCGGATCGAGTTCGTCCACGCCGACATCCGGCGTCCCGACGATCTCGTCTTCCCGCAGACGCGGTTCGACCTCGTCGTCGACTGCTCGGCCGAGCCGGCGGTTCTCGCCGCATACGATGCCGGGCCCAGCTACGTGATCGACACGAACTTGACCGGCACCGTGAATCTGTTCGAGCTCGCGCGGCGCGACCGCGCCGACGTCGTGTTCCTCTCGACGAGCCGCGTGTACCCGGTCGCGGCGCTCGAGGCGATCGCGTTCGACGAGCGCGAGACGCGCTTCGCGATCGCCGCGCGTCAGAGCGCGCCGGGCGTGAGCGAAGCGGGGATTTCCGAGGACTTCCCGCTCGACGGCGCGCGCTCGCTGTACGGGACGACGAAGCTCGCCTGCGAGCTGATCCTCGCCGAGTACGCCGACATGTACGGCCTGCGTTTCGTCGCCGACCGCTGCGGCGTCATCACGGGACCGTGGCAGATGGGGAAGGTCGATCAAGGCGTCTTCGCGCTCTGGATGGGCAAGCATTACTTCCAGCGGCCGCTCAAATACATCGGCTACGGCGGCTCCGGCAAGCAGGTGCGCGACTTCATCGCGATCGACGAGCTGTGCGACCTCGTCCTGCTGCAGATCGACGGCATCGGCACGCTGCCGCAGCGCGTCTACAACGTCGGCGGCGGTCTGGGGTCCAGCCTTTCGCTTGCCGAGACGACGGCGCTGTGCGAGGAGATCACGGGCAACCGGGTGGAGATCGAACGCGTCGCGGAGAACCGCCCGTCCGACGTCCGGATCTACGTGACCGACAACGCGCGGATCACCGCCGACACCGGCTGGTCGCCGCGCCGCTCGCCGCGCGAAACGCTCGCTGCGATCTTCGACTGGATTCGCGCGAACGAACGTCTCGTCGCCCCCCTCTGGTCCTGAACGGACCCGTCACAGGAGCCACGTCCCTCCACTCATGTCCGTCGTCATCGTCACCGGTTCGGCCGGCCTCATCGGTTCCGAGGCCGTCGCATACTTCGCCGAGCGCGATCACGAGATCGTCGGCGTCGACAATGATTTCCGCCGGCGGTTCTTCGGGCCCGAAGCCTCGACCGAGTGGAACCGGCTCTCGCTCGAAGCGCGCTTCCCCCGGCAGTACACGCACGTCGCGGCCGACATCCGCGACGCGTCGGCGATGAACGAGCTCTTCGCGCGCTACGGCAAGCGCATCGCGCTCGTGATCCACACGGCCGCGCAGCCGTCGCACGACTGGGCGGCGAGCGATCCGCAGACGGACTTCACCGTCAACGCGAACGGGACGCTGTCCGTGCTCGAGGCGGCGCGCGCGCACGCGCCCGGCGCCGTCTTCATCTTCACGTCGACGAACAAAGTGTACGGCGACGCGCCGAACGAGCTGCCGCTGCTCGAGCTCGAGACGCGCTGGGAGATCGAGCGCGCGCACCCGTACTGGGAGGGCATCGACGAGAACCTGCGCATCGACCAGTCGAAGCATTCGCTGTTCGGCGCGTCCAAGCTCGCCGCCGACGTGCTCGTCCAGGAGTACGGGCGCTACTTCTCGATGCCGACCGCGGTCTTCCGCGGCGGGTGCCTCACCGGCCCGAACCACTCCGGCACCAAGCTGCACGGATTTCTGGCCTATCTGCTCAAGTGCACGGTGACGGGCCAGCCCTATCAGGTCTTCGGTTACAAGGGCAAGCAGGTTCGCGACAACATCCACAGCCACGACCTCGTCTCCGCGTTCGATCACGTGTTCCGCAGCCCGCGCTGCGGCGAAGTCTACAACGCGGGCGGCACGCGGTTCTCGAACTGCTCGATGATCGAGGCGATCGCGCTGTGTGAGGCGATCGCAGGCCGCAATCTGGAGTGGACGTACACCGAGACGAACCGCATCGGCGACCACATCTGGTACATCAGCGACATGGCGAAGTTCCGCGCGCACTACCCCGGCTGGCGCCAAGAGTACGACCTGAACGGTCTGCTGCGCGAGATGTACGACAAGAACGTCGAGCGCTGGCTGGCCGAACGGCAGCCGTCGCTCTCGTAACAATGCTGTCCGTCGTCATCCCCGCGCACAACGAAGAGGACACCGTCGAGGCGACGCTCCTCGATCTGGCGCAGCATCTCGACGAGGAAGCGGTTCCGTTCGAGATCGTCGTGGTCGACGACCACTCGACCGATCGAACCGCCGACGTCGTCGCGCGCGTCGCGCTGCGGTGGCCCCAGGTGCGCTGCATCCCGAACCACCGGCGGAACGGCTTCGGCAACGCGATCCACACGGGGCTCGACGCCTTCGCGGGCGAGGCGGTGTGCATCGTGATGGCCGACGCGTCCGACGATCCGAAGGACGTCGTCGCGTACTGGCGCGCGATCCAGCGCGGCTACGACTGCGCGTTCGGGTCGCGCTTCATGCGCGGCGCGCGCGTCGTCGACTATCCTTGGCTGAAGTGGGCGCTCAACCGCGTCGCCAACGCGGGCATCGCGATGCTGATGGGCATCCGCTACAACGATGTCACGAACGCGTTCAAGTGCTTCCGCCGCGAGGTGATCGACGGCGTGCGGCCGATCCTTTCGCCGCACTTCAACATCACGGTGGAGCTGCCGCTGAAGGCGATCGTGCGCGGCTACACGTGGACCATCGTGCCGACGAGCTGGTACAACCGCAAGGGCGGCGTGTCCAAGTTCAAGATCAAGGAGATGGGCAGCCGCTACCTGTTCATCGTGCTGTACGCGCTGATCGAGAAGTGGCTCTCGCGCGGCGACTACGTGCGGCGCGTTCCGGAGTCGGACGTCGCGACGACGCGCAGCCTGCCCAGCTCGCCGCGCGTGTAGCAGCCGTCGTTCGCCGCGAGCACGATCGCGCTGAGCGCGTACGTGCGCGGAACGAGATCGCTCGGGTCGAACACGTAGAAGAACCACGCGTCCTCGACCGGCGGCGGCTCGAGGCGTTTCGCCGCCGTCCGGCGCCGGTAGCACGACACCGGAAAGTAGCGCCGCGGCATGAGCGAGCCGAGCGCGGTCAGCTCGAGCAAGATGCGGCCGGGTGATTCATCTGCGCCGCCGATCGCCCACCCTTCGATTTGAACGATCGCATCGTCGCGCAGCTCGATCGCCTCGTCCGGACGAAGTACCACCGGCTCGCCGTCGATCGTCGCGAGCGCGGCGCACCGTGCCGCCTCGTGCGACTCGCGCGCATAGCTCGGGAACGGGGCGATCTCCGCCGCGACCTGAACCTCGGCGGCCACGGCGTGGCCGATGCGGGAGCCGTCGGCATCGAACGCGCACACGCTCAGGTCGTGCAAGCCGCGGCCGAGACTCTCGGCCGGGATCACGATCTCGAAACCCAAGCGCGTCTCCGACGTGCCGAGGGCGCTGCGCACGTCGTCGCGCACGAGGTCGCAATTGCCGCTCCACTCGCCGCCCGCATCGTCGACGACGCATATCCCGGCGGGCGCGTGCCCGGTGGTTCGGTCGAGCGCCCACCCGCCGATGGCCGCGAAATGGCCCTCCGGCACGATGCCGGCCAGGGGACCGGGCGTGCCGTGTTCGGAGAGAGCGCGGACGCCGTCGACCCGCAGCGTCAGGTCGCGCTGACGCGGGGGACGTTCCGGACGCAGCGCGCGATGCAGCGAGACGTTGGCCTCCCCCGCTTCGTACCAGCGGCCCTCGCCGCCGAGCGCGTACGCGCGCACGGCGTGCAGCCCCGGCACGAGGTCGTCCGTCGGGATCTCGCAGCGGAAACCGATGCGCTCCGGCGTCGCGTCGCCGACGAGCGCCTTGACGTCGAAGCGTCCGAATCCGGTCCGCGCTTCGTAGAGGCGCGCGCCGTCGACGACGAGCAGGACGCGCGGCGGCGCATCGGCGGCCTGCTCCTCGACCGCCCACCCGCCGATCGCAAGCGTCGTGCCGACCGCGAAGCGTCTCATGCCGAAGTCCGGCGCACGCAGGGGCGCGGCGTCGGTGCTGCGCAACGAGTCGATCGCGCCCGGCATCCTGCCGGCGACCGCGGACGGATCGAATGCTTCGGGGGAATCGGAAATTCGCATCGCGTACGAGAACCGTTCGCGAATTGCGACGATGCGCGCCGCACCGCCTCCTGGACTGCATGGATACCGACGATCGTCCTTCAACCGCTTCCGATGATGCGAGCATCGCCGCGCAGGCCCGTCGCTATCGCGCGCTGAGCGAGCACCTCGGCAGCGAGGCCGACGCGGCCCGGCGCGATGCGCGCGACGCTCGGGCGGACCGCGACGCGGCGATCGCGGCGCGCGAAGAGCTCTCCGTGCGCCTCATCGAGGCGCGAATCGCGGGCTGGCAGGCGGAGCGCGGGACGGCGCCTCGCGGCCGCGGACCTGGCGCGCGCCCGCGCGCTGATCGTGAAGACCGGTCCCGCGCTGCACGAATCGCGCACGCTGCTCGGGTCGATGCAGCACAGCAAGTTCTGGAAGCTGCGCAACGCGTGGTTCGCGCTGAAGCACAAGCTCGGGCGCCACCCGACCGGTCCGCAGCCGTTCTGGGTACCCGACGTCGACGACTCGATCGACGTGTGGCTGCGAGACGCGCCGTACGAGGCGTGGCTGCTGGGCAACGAGGTGCGCGAGTCGGATCGTGCGCGCATGCGCGCGATCATCGACGTCTTGCCGCTGGCGCCGACGTTCAGCATCGTCATGCCCGTGTACGAGACGCCGGAACGGTATCTGCGCGCGGCGATCGAGTCGGTGATCGCGCAGGTCTATCCGCGACTGGCAGCTGTGCATCGCCGACGACGCGTCGCCGAGCGCATCCGTCCGCCGCGTGCTCGAGGAGTACGCCGCCGCGGACGCGCGCATCGCCGTCGTGTTCCGCGAGCGCAACGGACACATCGCCGAAGCCAGCAACACCGCGCTCGCCGCCGCGACCGGCGACTTCATCGGCCTGCTCGACCACGACGACCTCCTCGCGCCCGACGCGCTCTTCGAGAACGCGCTTGCTGATCAATCGCCGTCCCGACGTCGACGTGATCTATTCCGACGAGGACAAGATCGACGACGACGGCCGCCGGCGCGACGCGTATTTCAAGCCGGACTGGTCTCCCGACTCGCTCCTCGCGCGCAACTACGTCTCGCACTTCGGCGTGTACCGGCGCACGCTGATCGAAGCGATCGGCGGGTTTCGCGCCGGGTTCGAGGGCAGCCAGGACTACGACTTGGTGCTGCGCGCGACCGAGCGCACCGACCGCATCGCGCACATCCCGCGCGTGCTCTACCACTGGCGGATCCACGGCGAGTCGACCGCGTCCGCGCGCGAGCAGAAGGGCTACGCGTACGACGCGGCCGTGCGCGCGCTCGGCGAGGCGCTCGAACGGCGCGGCGAGCCGGGGCGCGTCGAGACGAACGAACGGATCCCGGGCATCTACACGATCCGCTACGCGCTGCGGCGGCCCGGACGGGTCAGCATCATCGTTCCGACGCGCGACCACGGCGACGACGTCGACCGCTGCCTGCGCTCGATCTTCGAGACGCTCGACATACGGCGACTTCGAGATCGTGCTGCTCGACAACGGCAGCCGCGACGACGGCGTCGCTGCGGCGCTTCGGGACGTGGGTCGAGCGCGAGCCCGAGCGCGTGAAGCTGGTGCCGTTCGACGTGCCGTTCAACTTCTCGCGGATCAACAACTACGCGGTCGCGCACTCGAGCGGCGAGTACGTGCTCCTCCTGAACAACGACACCGAGGTCATCACGCCCGACTGGCTCGAAGCGATGGTGGAGCAGGCGCAGCGGCCGTCGATCGGCGCGGTCGGCGCGAAGCTGCTCTACGACGACGGCACCGTTCAGCACGCCGGCGTGATGATCGGCATCGGCGGCGTCGCCGGGCACAGCCACAAGTACGCGCAGCGCGACGAGCCGGGCTACTTCGCCACGCTGCAGACGACGAACAACTTCTCCGCGATCACCGCCGCGTGCCTGATGGTGCGCCGCGCCGTGTTCGAAGAGGTCGGCGGCTTCGACGAGTCGCTCGCGATCGCGTTCAACGACGTCGACTTCTGCCTGCGCGTGCGCGACGCCGGCTACCGCAACGTCTACCTGCCGCACGTCGAGCTCTACCACCACGAGTCGAAGAGCCGCGGGCACGAGAACACGCCGGAGAAGATGGACCGGTTCCTGCGCGAGCAGCGCGTGATGCAGGAGCGCTGGCGCACCGGCGACGGCCCCGATCCGTACTACAACCCGAACCTCACCCTGGAGCGAGAAAACTACGCGATCCGCCCCTGAGGGAGCGGACGCTCGACGCGCGTACAGGAACGCCGTCGCCGAGCGGCCTATGGTAGCCGATGAGCCGCCGGACGCGGCCCATTCATGGCAGCAACCACGACGACGACCCAGCAGCGCATCTCCGCCGGCGAACTCGGGCGCATCGCCCAGATCATCCGGATCACCGCGCACCGGGCGCTCAAGGTGCGGTACCGGGGAACGGCGCTCGGCATCCTCTGGTCGTTCGCGAACCCGCTGCTGCTGACGTGCGTCTACACGCTGATCTTCGGAACCGCGTTCAGCAGGTACTACGACGGTTCGGTGACGCGGTATGTCGTCTCGGCGTTGGTCGGTCTCATCGCGGTCACGTTCTTCCTGAACGCTACCGGTGAGGCGCTCACCTCGGTCGTCGCGAACGGCGTGCTGCTCAACAAGATCGCGATCCCGCCGGTCGTGTTCCCCATCGCATCGGTCCTCTCGAATGCGTTCCAGCAGTGCATGACGACGTTCCCGCGTCTTGCTGCTCATCTCGATCGTGGTCACGCACGATCCCATTCGGGTCATGCTCGTTCCGCTCGTGCTCGCCGCGCTCGTGCTGCTCGTCACGGGATTCAGCCTCGCGCTGTCCGCGCTCTACGTGTTCTTTCGCGATCTGCCGCACGTGTGGGCCGTCGCCGGCTTCATCCTGTGGATGACGAGCCCGCTGTTCTATCCGATCGCGTTCGTTGCTCCATCGGTGCGGCCGTACTACGAGCTCAACCCGGTCGGCGAGACGATCACCGCTTTGCGGGAAGTGACGATCGAGCGCGGCCCGCTGCACCACGGGCCGATCGCGTACGCGATCGTCTCCGGCCTCGTCGCGCTCGTTCTGGGTGCCGGGTTCTTCCGCGCGACCCGCCGCGAGTTCATGGACCTTCTCTGAAGCGTGCCGCTGATCGAGCTGCGCAACGTCACGCTGATCCGGCGCACCCAGCAAGAGCTGGACTACGACTTCAAGCGCACGGTGCTCGACCTCGTGCGCGGGCGATTCCGCCGTCCGCGCAAGCGCCTGATCCTGGACGAGGTCTCGCTGCGCGTCGAAGCGGGCGAGAAGCTCGCGATCATCGGCGCGAACGGGTCGGGAAAGTCGACGGTGCTGAAGGTCATCGCCGGGGTGCTCGCGCCGACGCGCGGCGTGGTCTCCGTCGGCGGGACGCTTGTCGCCGCTGATCGAGCTGGGGGTCGGCTTCGATCCGGAGCTCTCGCTGGTCGAGAACATCCTCTACTACGGCGTGCTGCTCGGACACGACGAGCGCACCGTGCGCGCACACCTCGGTTCGATCCTCGATTTCGCGGAGCTCGGCGAGATGCGCGATGCGCCGACGAAGACGCTGTCCTCCGGCATGTGCGGCCCGCCTCGCGTTCGCGATCGCAACCGAGTTCCGTCCCGACATCCTGCTGCTGGACGAGGTGCTCGCCGTCGGCGACGAGCGATTCAGGCGGAAGTGCGCCGAGCGGCTCGAGCGGTTCTGGGACGCACACTCGACGATCGTGCTGGTCTCGCACGACATGGTCTACATCGGGCGGACGTGCGACCGCGTCGTGTGGCTCGATCATGGCGTCGTTCGCTTCGACGGCGCCGCCGCCGAAGGGATCGCGCGATACCTCGACACGGTGCCGACCGGAACGCATTTCCTGCACGGCACGGAGCTCGTCGACGTCGCGCGGCAGAGCCCGCGCGGCGAGATCGTCGTGCGGGGCACCTCGCCGACCGATCAGGGCCGCAAGGTGTTCCTGATCCGGAACGGCCGCCGCCATTGGGTGACCTCGAAGGAATGGTACGGCCGGGTCGGCTACGGCTGGGACGACATCGTCCACGTCGACGATTCCGTGATCCTCGAGGTGCCCGAAGGCGAGGTGCTCGCGTGAACGAACCAATCGCCGCCCCCGGGCCGGCCGGCACCGTCGACGGCGTGCACGGCGAGGGCGGCGCGTGGATCGCGGTCGCGCCGGCGGACGCGACGGTCATCGTCCGGGGCTGGGCGCTCGACGCCGGCGCGCGTCCGTTCGCCCGCATCGAGTGCTCGATCGGCGGCGCGCAGGCGCAGGCCGTCGAGGACGACGAGCGGCCCGACGTCGCGGCGGTGCATTCGTCGCCGGCGAACGTGGGTTTCCGCGCGATCGTCCCGCTCGCCGCGGCGGGCATCGGCCCGCTTCCCGTCGCGGTGACCGGCGTGCGCGACGACGGCACGCGCACGCCCGTCCCGGTCCGGGCGATGCTGGACGTCGTGCCGGCGCTCGCGCAGCTTCCCGCGCTCCCCGCGGGGACGGCGCACGGCTCGATCGACGACGCCGGGGCCGAAGCGCTCGCGTCGCGCCGCGCCGACCGCGGCGGCATGCACGCGGTGCCGATGGAAGGCGCGCTCGTGGTTCGCGGCTGGGCGGCCTCGCCCGCCGGGCAGCCGCCGGACGCCGCGTACGTCGAGATCGAGGGCGGGCGGGTGACCCGCGGGATGACCGGCTACCCGCGTCCGGACGTCGGGGTGCGCTTCGGCACGGACGGCCGGGGATTCGGCTTTCGCGTGCGCGTGCCCGCGACGCTCATGGGACCGGGGCTGCACACCGTTCGCGTGCTGGTCGCGGCCGGCGGCGCGCTCTGCCCGGTCGGCGACCCCGTCGCGGTCGTCGTGGTGCGCGCGCCGGACGCCCTTCCGTCGCGCAGCGCCGCGCACGGACGCGCCGACGCGATCGGCCGCGTCGACGCGGAGCGCCGCGTGCTCGACGAGCGCGCGGACGTGCGCGTCGCCGCGGGCGAACGGCTCGTCGTCACGGGTTGGGCCGGCGATCCCGCGCGCGCAACGCTGCCCGACCTCGTGCTGCTCGCCGTCGACGACGCGCTGCACGGCACCGTGCGCAGGGGACTCGTCCGTGACGACGTCGCCGCGGCGACCGCCTGCGAAGCGATGCGCGCCAGCGGGTTCTCCGTGGTGATCGCCGCCGACCGATTGTCACCCGGCCCGCACCAGGCCGATCTGATCGCGGTCTACGGAGACGACGTGGTGCTGTTCGACGCGTTCGCGTTCGACGTCGTCTCGGGCGCCGGTACCGCGTCCCACAGCTGACGGCCGGCGGGAACGCCGGGCGGCTCGTCCAGCAGCCGCAGCATCGACTGACGCCGGCCCTCGAGGCGGCGAAGCGCGTCGCGCTCCTTCTCGGCGGCGAGCAGCGCGGTGCGCAACCGCTCGGCGCCGGCGCGCGCGGCCGCGCTCTCGTTCCGGGCGGCGTCCGCTCGCGCGTTCGCCTGCGCGATCTGCGTGCGAACCGCGGTGACGCACGCCGCGATGCGGCCGGCGACGTCGTCGGGCTCGCTCGCGGCCGCGTCGGCACGACCGAGCTCGGCGAGCTCGGTGAGGTCGGCGACGGCGCGCCCGAGCCGCTCGGCTTGCCGCCGAAGCGCTTCGCGTTCGACGCGTGCCGCGGTGCGTTCGCGCTCGCTTTCCGCGCGTTCCGCGGCGCGTTCGCGTTCGGTCTCGGCGTCTTCGGCCGCACGCCGCCGTTCGATCTCGGCGCGTTCCGCCTCACGTTCGCGCTCGGTCTCGATGCGTTCCGCGACCCGTTTGCGTTCGATCTCGCGCAGGCGCGTTTCCACGGCGACCACCGCGGCTTCCGCGATCTCCGCGCGCGCCGCCTCGGCTTTCGCGCGCGTCTGCTCCGCTTCGGTCTCGGCGTGCGCGCGCGCCGCGTCCTCGCTCAGCGCGGCGGCGCGCGCGGTGAGCGCGTCGCGCTCCGCCGTCAGCGACGCGATTGCGGCGACCAGCGTGTCGGCGTGCCGGCCGGCCTCGTCCGCGCGCTGCTCGGCGGCCCGCAACTCGTCGTCAAGGCGTGCGGCGAGCCGGTTGGCCTGGGCGACATCGCGCACGAGGTTCTCGCGTTCCGCCCCCAGCGCCGCGACACGCGCCGCGTCGGCCGCGCTGGCGCGCTCGACGTTGCGGAGCCCGACCGTCGTCTCGTCGAGCCGGGCCTGCAGGTCGTGCACGTAACCCCGCAACGCGTCGACGTCCCACGGTCCCGGTACGGGCACGGCGCGAACGACGAACTGGAGCGTCTCGGCCTCGGGATCGTCGTACACCGCTTCCGTGAGCGCGTCGCCCGAATGGAGCGCGCGCACGTCCGGTACCAAATTACTCGCGCTCCCCATCGGAATCAGCGTTCTTTCCGTCACCTCGATGCGAAACCCGCACTCGCCGAAGAGCGCTTCGACCCCCGGCCGCGTGAACCACCGGAGGTGCGTGTCGTCCAAGATGCCGATCGAGCGGTACGGCAGAATGCCGCCGAGCACCGCGAGGCGGACCGCCGCGTGCGCGAAGTTCGGAATCGACGCGACCACCGTGCCGCCCGGCGCGAGCACGTCGCGCGCGGACTGGAGCGTATGCCAGGGCTCGCGCAGGTGCTCGAGCGAGTCGGCGAAGATCACGACGTCGAAACGCTGGTCGCCGACGATCGCGGGCAGCGTCTCGCGGTCGAGATCGGCCACCCGCGTCTCGGCGCAGTACGCGGCGGCGGACGCCAGCGCGTCCGGATTTCCGTCGATGCCCCACACCGTGTTTCCGCGTGCGTGCAGATACGACGCGAGATCTCCGCCGCCGCAACCCACGTCGAGCACGACGGCATCGGCGGGGATCAGCGCGAGGACCTTCGCGTGGCTGCTGTTGGCGTCGAGGTCGGCGACCAGCGGACGCGCGGCGCCGTGGTAGAACTTCCGTCGCCGCGTCCCGCTGCTTGTGGCGTCGTCCATCCGGGAAGCCGTTTGCGGCCCTGACCTCGCGCGCCTCCGGCGCGCGGGCAGTAACCGCGGCCGTGTCGCGTCGAACGTCGAGCGCCGTGACGTTCACCGGTTTCGACGTGCGCCGCGCCGTCAACGATCTGTGGCGCCGTTTGACGGCGGCGCGCGGTGCCGCGAACGATGCGAGCGCCGGGCTGCAAAGCGAAGCGCCTCGCGCGCCGGTCGCGCCCGATGCGCCGGTCGACGCGGCCGCCGCCGAGCCGCCGGTCCCTCGCGTCGAGCCGAAGCTCGCCGAAGAGCCGGACGAAGCGGTCGCCGCGCCGCCGCCGAGCGCCGCGGATGCCGCCGCCGCGGCGCGCGCGGCCGACTGGCAGCGCTACGCCGAGTCGCTCGAGCGCGAGCTCGAGCGCGCGGTGCAGGTTCCAGAGCAGAGCGTGCACCATCGCATCGAGCTGCCGCCCGATCTCGCGGCGTCCGCGCTCGGCGCAGCCGCCGATGATCGGCGTCGCGTTCCGGCGAACGCCGCACGCGGCGGCGAGCGCGACCGTCATCGTGCCGGCCTTCGGCAACGCCGAGCTGACGAAGCGGTGCATCCGTGCGCTCGCGGCGCATCCGCCGCAGAACGTCGACGCCGACGTCGTGCTCGTCGACGACGCATCGCCGAAGGAGCTCGCGAGCATCGTTCGCGGGCATTCCCGGGCTCACCGTGATCCGGCACGGAACGAACCTCGGGTTCCTGCGCACGTGCAACCGTGCGGCGAAGCTGTCCGGCGCGTCGTACCTCGTGTTCCTGAACAACGACACGGAAGTGCACGCCGGGTGGCTCGACGCGCTCGTGGAGACGGCGGAGCGCGATCCGTCCGTCGGCGTGGTGGGCGCGAAGCTCGTCTACCCCGACGGCACGCTGCAGGAAGCCGGCGGCATCATCTGGCGTGACGCGAGCGGGTGGAACTACGGGCGCGGAAAGCGCGCCGACGATCCCGCGTACGAGTACGCGCGCGACGTCGACTATTGCTCCGGCGCGGCGATGCTCGTTCGCCGCTCGCTGTTCGAGCGCATCGGCGGCTTCGACGAACGCTTCGCGCCGGCGTATTTCGAGGACAGCGACCTTTGCTTCGCGGCGCGGCGCGAGGGCTTCCGCGTCGTGTACCAGCCGCGCGCGGTCGTCACGCACCGCGAAGGGTCGACCGGCGGGACCGACGTGAGCGCAGGGCGTCAAGCGCCACCAGGTGCTGAACCAGCCCGTATTCGCGCGCAAGTGGGCGGACGTGCTCGAGCGCGAGCATCTCGCGAACGATCCCGACACGGCGGAGCGCGCCGCGCGCCGGCGCCAGGGCGCGCGCACCATCGTGATGATCGACAACTACGTGCCCGAGCCGGACCGCGACTCCGGTTCGAACAAGAACGTGCGCATCATCGCGCTGCTGCGCGAGCTGGGCTGGCACGTCGTCTTCGTCCCGGACAGCGACGTGCGCACGCCGCGCTACACCGACGCGCTGCAGCAGGCCGGCGTCGAAGTGCTCTATCGCGACGCCAGCCGCCGCGCCGCGCTCGGTGCGACTGCGCGCCGCGCTCTCGATGGCGGACGCGGTGTGGATCGGGCGTCCAGACGTCTTCCGCCACGTCCGCGACGTGGTCGCCGAGTTTCCCGATCTGCCGGTCGTCTACGACACGCACGACCTGCACTACGTGCGCGCGGCGCGCGAGCTCGAGCTCGCGCGGCGACGCGACCGATGCGGACCGGCGCGAGCAGCAGGCGATCAAGGACGAGGAGCTCGAGATCGGGCGCACGGCGGACGTCATGATCGCCATCACCGACGTCGAGCGCGCGCATCTGGAATCCGAAGGCCTCGACAACGTGCGCGTCGTCCCGAACGTGCACGTTCCGGCCGGGCGGCGCGGACGCCGTTCGAGCGAGCGCGACGGGCTGCTGTTCATCGGCGGCTACGCGCACGCGCCGAACGTCGACGCGGTCGAGTGGCTCGTGCACGACATCATGCCGCTCGTGTGGGACGAGCGAGCGGATCTCACGCGTCACGCTGCTCGGCTCGAACCCCGGCCCGCGCGTCGCCGCGCTCGGCGAGCGATCCGCGCGTGGTGGTGACGGGATTCGTGCCGGACGTCACGGCGTATTTCGAGCGCGCGCGCATCTTCGTTTGCCCGCTTCGCTTCGGTGCGGGGCTCAAGGGCAAGGTGGGTCAGGCGGTGGAGTACGCGCTGCCGGTCGTCACGACGGGCATCGGCGCCGAAGGCTTCGGCTTCACCGACGGCGCCGACGCGCTGATCGCCGACGATGCGGCGGCGTTCGCGGCGGCCATCGGCCGGCTCTACGACGACGCCGCGCTGTGGGGACGCATCTCCGCCGCGAGCGCGGCGCGGCTCGAGCCGTTTCTGCCGCCGCGCGTGAAGGACCGGATCGCGGAGGTGCTGGACGAAGCCCGGCGGCGCCGTGCCGCGCGAGCGCGCGTGGCGCTCGTCTGAGCGCTGAACCCGAGGCGTCGCCGCGACCGCGCCGAAATGCCGCGTGCGAATGACGACGTCATCGCGCACCGCGCCGGAGGCGGGCCTCGTTCGCGCGAAGGCGCCGCTGCGCATCAGCTTCTGCGGCGGCGGGACGGACGTCCCGCCGTATCCCGAGCGCTACGGCGGGTGCGTGCTCTCGTGCACGATCGACAAGTACTCCTACGTCACGCTGCGCCGGCGCGCCGACGACGACGTCGTCATCCGTTCGCGCGACTTCGGCGTGAGCGTGCGCTACGACCGCGGGCACGTTCGACCGCGCCGACCGCCTCGCGCTCGTGCACGCGATCGTCGAGCGCTTCGACGCGCACGGCGTCGACGTGTACGTGCACAGCGACGCGCCGCCGGGCAGCGGGCTCGGCTCGTCGTCGTCGATGATCGTCGCGCTGGCGGCGGCGTTCGCGCGGTGGTCGGGCACGACGCCGCGCGCGACGAGCTCGCGCGCGCTCGCGGTCGAGATCGAGCGCACCGACCTCGGGATCGTCGGGCGGACTGCAGGATCAGTACGCCGCGGCGTTCGGCGGCTTCAACTTCATGCGAGTTCACGGCCGAGGGCGTCGACGTCACGCCGCTCGCGCTCGCCGCAGGCGACGCTCGACGAGCTGCACTACCACCTGTTGCTGTGCTATACCGGCGGCACGCGGCTGTCATCGCACATCGTCGCCGAGCCAGACGCGCGGCGTCGAGCGCGCCGATCCCGCGGTCGTCGACTCGCTCGCGCAGCTCAAGCCGCTGACGATGCGAGCTGCGCGATGCGCTCGAGACCGGGCGCATCGAGCGGTTCGGCGCGCTGCTGCACGACGCGTGGCTGCAAAAGCAGCGGCTGTCCGCGTCGATCACGAACGAGCGCCATCGACGCGCTGTACGCGACGGCGCTCCGCGCGGGCGCGTGGGGCGGAAAACTGCTGGGCGCCGGCGGCGGCGGCTACTTCCTGGTGTGCGTGCCGTTCACGCGCCGCGTCGCGGTCGCGGACGCGTTGCGCGAAGCGGGCGGCCAATCGTCGACTTCCAGTTCGAGGCCGCCGGCGCGCACAGTTGGAACGCGCGCGAGGAGACGTGGGTCGAGGAGAACGCGGTGTCCCATGGCTGACGAAACGGACGTGCGGCGGCTGCTGCTGCCGAAGACGCTCGCGATGCTCGAGCGGTACGCCCCCGGCACCTACGTACCGGACGGCGAGCGGTGCTACGACGATGACGAAATCGCGGAGTTCGGCACAGCGCTGGCGCGGCTGGTGTACGCTCCGTCGCAGATTCGCAAGCGCCTCGAAGAGCTGGGCGCGACCGTGACCCGCAGCGACTTCTATTCCGAGGTGCCGACGATCGCGGATCTCGAGGCGAGCGCGGCGCGGCAGCCGCGGCGCTTCGACGCGTGCTTTGACGATCCGGACGGTATGCGTGCGCTCATCTCCGAGCTCATGCCGTACGCGCACGAGTTCGCGCCGGAGGCGCTTCGCTCGCCCGTTCCCGTGCGCTGGGACGACCAGCAATTCGGCTACAGCGATCTGGCCGCGTACTACGCCATGATCCGGCGATACCGCCCGCGCACGATCGTCGAGCTCGGCTGCGGCACGTCCACGCGCGTCGCCGCGCTGGCGTGCGAGCGAAACGGTCGCGGGAGGATCGCGGCGGTCGATCCGTATCCCGCGGCCTCGTTGTCCGACCTCCCCGGCGTTACCGTGCACCGCGCCGCCGCGCAGGACCTCACCGGCGGATTTTTCGACGACATGCTCGCCGACGGCGACTTCGTGTTCATCGACACGACGCACGCGGTGAAACACGACTCCGACTGCGTGCACATCTATCTGCGGCTGCTCCCGGCGATCCGGAAGGACGTTTTCGTGCACGTCCACGACGTGTTCTTGCCGGGGCCGCTCCCGATGCATTTCATGCGGGACGCGCAGGTCTTCTGGACCGAGCAATACTTGCTCTACGCGTACCTTCTCGAGAACCCGCGGACGCGCACGCTGTGGGGCAGCGCGTACCATCAGGTGCACAACGCAGATCTTCTCGGACGCTTCATGAACGGGCGGGCGCGCGCCGGCGGCGCGAGCTTCTGGTTCCACCAATCGAAGCGGCCCTCTTCGGGCGCGACCGGCGCGTGACATGACACGTGCGGAGCCGCGCGCGGGCGGGGACCTCGCCGGGCTCGCGGTCTTCTTCGAGCGGTGGACGCTGGGCGCGCCGTCGCGCTTCGACTACGAGCTCGACTACTACGCGCAGCAGAAGATGCGTGCAGGTCCGCTCGAGGGCGTATGCAACGTCGGCGGCGTGCCCGACCGCTTCGTGCTGCGAGGGACGAGTTGCCGCGAGCACCTCATCGCCGAGCGATCGGGCGCGTCGGGGCGCATCCGCTGCCTCGTCGCGGCGCTGTCCTGGGCGCTCTACGGCGATCCGTTCTCATCGTTGCCGGCGATCTGCGAGGACCTGCGCTCGCGCGGTGCGCGCGCGTACCTCGCGGAGGGCGCGGGACCGCTGCACGCCGCCCTCGCGCGGCACCTCGGCGCGGATCTCGTCGCATCCGACTATTTCGGGTCGGAGTACGCGTCCGGCGCGACGGTGAACGGGCGCCGTCACGAGAACCTCGAGCGCACGTCGTTCGGTAGTGCGGAGTTCGACGTCGTCATCACGACCGACGTGATGGAGCACGTCGCCGATGCGCCGGCCGCGGAGCGCGAGATCGCGCGCATCCTCAAGCCGGACGGATTGTACGTGTTCACGATTCCGTTCTACTTCACGCTCGAGCACGATCGCGTGCGCGCGACGCTCGAGCCCGACGGCCGGATCGTCCATCACGAGGAGCCCGAATATCACGGCGACCCCGTACGGCCGGACGAGGGTGCGCTCGTGTACCGCGACTTCGCCGAGGCGGATCTGCGTGCGCGCTTCGGCGCGCTCGGCTGCTCGTTCGAGATCGTACGCCTGTGGTCGCCGTGGCTCGGCATCCTCGGCGGCGACATGATCGCGATGGCTGCGCGGCGGGCCGGGTGAACCTGACTCGCCGCTTCGTTGCTGGTGCGCGCGCGCTCGCGGTGGAACGCGTGAGCCGGCCGTGATCCGTCGCATCGCGCGCAGCGACCTCGTGCTGCACGGGGCGATCGTCTTTGCCGGCTTGATCGTCGCGAACATCTTGAATTACCTGTACTTCGTGCTGTGCGGCCGCATTCTCGGCGTCGAGGCGTACGGCGAGCTGACGTCGCTGACGGCGGCCGTGCTCGTCTTCTCCGCGCCGGCGACCGTCGCGCAGATGATCGTGGCGCGGCTCGTCGCGGACGAAGAGGCCGCGGGCCGCGTCGCGCGGCGCGCCCGCGTCGCTCGCGCTGCCGTGCGCGCGACGCTGTGGTGCGCGCTGGGTGTTACCGTGGCGGGCGCGGCGCTCGCGCGACCGCTCGCGGACTTCCTCCACATCGCGTCGGTGTGGCCGATCGTCGTGTCGGCGGCGTCGCTCGGCCTGTACGCCGTGATCACCGTGCAGCGCGGCGCACTGCAAGGCGCGCACCGCTTCGGCCAGTTCTCCGCGTCGTACTGCGTCGAGTCGGTGCTGCGGACCGGGATCGGCGTCGCGCTCGCGCCGGCGTACGGCGCGCTAGGCGCCTTGATCGGGCTCCTCGCAGGCGTCGCGGGGTGCTTCGTGTACGACGAGATCGTGCTGCGCGCGGGAGGCCGTCCCGACGCGGGCGGCGAGACGTCTCCCGGCGAGATACGTGTCGCGTACGTCGCGTGGCGCATCGGCGTCGCGCAGCTCATGCTCACGGTGCTTTCGTTCTACGATGTCATCGTCGCGCGCCACGTCTTCAGCACGCGCGACTCCGGCTTGTACGCGTCCGCCGCGCTCGCCGGCCGCGTGATGATCGGCCTGCTCGCGTTCGTTCCGACCATCGTGCTGCCGAAGGCGACGTCGCGCGCGAGCGCCGGACGTTCCACCGCCGGACTGTTCGCGGGTGCGCTCGGCATCGGCGCCGCGATCGCCGTTCCGGGATGCCTGCTCGCGGCGCTGTTCCCGGAGCGCGTCGTCACACTGCTCGCCGGGCGCGCGTTTGCCGCCGCGGCGCCGATCGTGCCGGTCTATGTCGCCGCGGCCGCGGCGCTCGGGCTCGCGAACGTCGTCGCCGCGTATCAGTTCGGACTGCACCGGTACCGATTCGTTGCCTTGTCCACGTGCGCGGGACTGCTCGAGATCGTCGTGCTGTGCGCGTGGCACCCGCCGCCCCTCGCAATGGCCGGCGTGCTGCTCGCGGGCCACGCGTGCGTCCTCGTCACCTCGTTCATCGGCGCCGGCGAAGGGCTGCGCGCGCGACGCGCGGTGCGTGCGCTCGGCATACTCGCGGCGGCGTTCTTCCTGGCCGGTTGCGGACGCCACCACGAACGCACGATCCCTGAGGGGATCATCCTGCCGAGCGCGCCGCCCTACGTGACGGTGGGAGGGATAACCACCGGCGGGCCGGTCGATCCGACATGCTGCTGGGCCGGCGGCGACGCGCGGTTTTCCCTGCGCAAGGAGCAGGGCGCGACCGATCTCGCGGTGACGATCTACATCCCGTCGTTCGAGACGTTCGCGCATTCACCGCAGGGGATCGTCGCCGTTGTCGACGGCCGGCGGCTGGCGGACAAGTGCTGCTTCCACGAGGGAGTGCACACGCTGCTGTTCCCGCTGCCGGCGGAAGTCCGACGCCGTACCGGCGAGCTCGCGGTCGAGCTGCGCGCGCGCCACACGTTCGTGCCGCTGCGCGAGCACGTCGGACCAGAGAGCGCAAGCTTCGCGTACGTGCTCGTCTCGGCCGCGTTCGGCTCGTTCTGGTCAGGCCGGTTTTGAGCGGACCGCGATGAGGTAGCCGTTCGGATCGTTCTGCATGATGCGGAACCCGAGGGCGGGCAGCTCGCGCACGAGCGTGTCGACCTGATCCTCCGTGAAGAACTTCTGGCCACCGCGTTTGAACACGATCCCGCCGATGTCGAAGTACGTGAGGTAGTCGCGGAGGCGTCCGTTGTCGAGCGCGGTCGCGAGCCCGGCGAAGCGCCCGGGCCCCACCCAGTCGCCGACGGTCTGCACTCCCGCGCGCCGGAAGTAGTACTCGGTCTCGGTGTTCACGATGAGCGCGCGCGGCTTGTCCGGCTGGCGGAACTCCGGCGTGTCGAGCAGCTTGCGCGTGTCGGGATATCCCGCGAGCGTGAGCGCCAGGTACGCGTCGTCCGTCGTGTACCGCGCCTCGAGCGAGCGGTAGTCCACGTCCCACACGTACGTGTAGTAGCTGCCCGCTCTCGGCGAGGGGACGATGCACAGCACCGCGGCCGCCGCGCGCAGCGCCGGCACGAAACGCAGCCCCGGCAGCAAAAGCAAGATCGTCGCCCACCGACGCCGCGAGCGCCGGCTGCGCGATGAGCAGGTACCGCATCAGGTACGAGGTCGCGAGGCAGTACAGGATCGTGTAGGCTGCGCCGGCGCTCAGCAGCAGCGCCGCTCGCTCGCGCGGCGTCCGCGTGCCGAACATGAGCCCCGCCGCGACCGCGATCAGCGGCACGTACAGGAAGAGGCTCAGCGCGACGCCGCCGTACTCGCGCAGCGCGAGGTCCAGCGGGTTGGTCCACATGCGCACCGGTAGCGAAAGCAGCGCGCCCGCGCTGTCGTCGGGTTTGATGTCGTGCAGCACCGAGCTCGCTTCGGCCGGGCGTGTACGTGAGATCCGGCCTCCCGAGCGCGATGTTGAGCACCGGCGGCACCGGATCGCGGTCGAAGTAAACGTTGCGGGCGTACCACGGCGACCCGGCGATCACCATGACGGCGCACGCGATCGCCGCACCGCGTCGCGTCGCGCCGACGGCGCGCGTAGCGGTCCACAGCGCGCCGGCGAAGAGCGGCACGAACGCGATCAGCGACGCCTTCATGCCGATCGCGAACGCGCCGCACGCGGTTGCGGACCAGCGTAGATCGCGCTTCGTCGAGCAGCGCGGCAGCGCCGCAGGCGAGCGGCAGAAATGCGTACAGCTCGATCGGGATATCGACGTAGCCGACATCGACGTATCGCAGGAACGTCGCCGGCACGAGGATCGCCAGCGGCAACAAGGTGGTGACCGCGCGCCGCGACAGCCGCTCGAAGCGATCGTGCGACGGCGGGCTCGCCGCGTCGAACGTTCGAAGCACCGCGCGCACCGCGAGCGCAACCAGCGCGCCGCACAGCCACACGGTGAAGTGCACATAGTCCTGCAGATGCAGCACGTCCAGGAGCGCGAAGATCAAGAGAAAGTTGTTCGCGTAGAGCGGCTGCCGCAGGAAGCGGTCGACGACCAGCGAGCCGTGATTCGCCCAGTCCATCGCGTACGCGAGATGGTATCGTACGCCATCGGACGAGAAGTCCGGATAGACGGCCGGAACGATGGTCGCGAACGCCGCGTAGTAGAGGACGATCTCGGCCCGGCCGAAGGCGAGGCCGACTCGCCCGGCGTGGTCGCGCCAGAACGCCGCGCGAAAGAACGCCGGCCCGTGGACGGCGCGGCACGCAACGACGCATGCGAGCGCAAGGACGGCGACGCCCGCGACGTTGAGCGCGCCGGCGAGACCGAGCACGAACGCGCCGAAGCCCCAGAGCGCAAGCCCGGAAGCGCTGCGCACGACGAAGTCGACCAGCGCTTCCGCACGGGTCGCGGGGCGCGGCGTCGCGCGGTCGAGCAGCGTGCCGGTGACGTACGCGATCGCCCACACGACGTGGGCGAGGACGATCCCTACGAGAAGATGGAGCTCGGCGTGCATGGAGGTGGCGCGATACGACCGTTCAGAAGCGCGTGCGGATGACGGAACGCTCCGCTCGTCCGGCGACGGGCGGTTTTCGGCCGAACGTTCTTACCGCGTCGCTCGCCGTCGCCCTCGTCGCTGCGCTGTGGTTCGTCGGAACGTGGTCGACGACCGGCGCGCGCGACGCGGATCTCGATCGGATCGCGACGCTCGCCGGGTTTGGATCGCTGCACGCGTTGCTCGATCCGTGGACGGCATTCGCCGCGTCGAGCGCGCGGCTCACGACGTTCATCGGCGTCCTGCAGTGGTGCACGACGATGCTCGTCACCGCGCTCGCGTACCGCGCCGCGCGCTCGGGCGTCCTGGCCGCGCTCGCGGGCCTGCTCACGCTCGCATCTCCGTTCCCCGAGCACTGGTTCGCCCGGCCGGACGGCGGCGCGGATGCCGTCGCCGTGCTGGGCATCGTCGTGTTCTTCGGGGCGGCTGCTCGACGCACGGCACGCCGGACGTGCACGCGCGGCAGTCGCGGCGTGCGCAGCGCTGCTCGCCGGCGCGCTGTCCGGGTGGGCGCTCGTCCCGCTCGCCGTTGCGGCCGGGGTGCACCGATCGCGCACCGCGCGCCGCCGGTGCCGGCGCGGCGGCGGCCGCTGTCGCGTTGCGCGCCCTGGTCGGCGTCCCCGCGCCGGACGCCGCGGGTCGCTTCGACCCCGAGGCGTCGCTCGCGCTGCCGACCGTGCGCGCGCTGGTCGCGGTCGCGTTCGCGACGCCGGCCGCGGTCTTCGTTCTGACGCGCCCGCGTACGGCAAGCGTTCCATCCGCTCGCGCGCTCCGAGTCGGCGTTGCTCGCCGCAGGCGCGGCTGCCGCTCCTCACCGCGGGCCCCTTGGCCGACCCGTCGCCGGCGTTGTTTTGCGCCCAAGTCGCGATCACGCTCGCGGCCGCCGCCGTCGCGGGACGCATCGGATTCGATCCCGCGCCGAGCCGGGAGGCATCGGCGGCGATCGCGGTCGGCATCCTCATGGTGGGCTGGCTGCTTCGGCCGGCGGCATTTCCGCCTGACGACGCCGCCGCGATCGCACGCGACGCCGCGCTCGTCCGCACGGCCGGCGATCGTTTCGTGCTGGTCGACCAAGGCCGCGCCGCCCTGCGTGCGCGCTACTCACCGCAGGCGCTCGAGCGGCTCGCCGGGAGACCGGTGGACGTTACGTACGCCGACGTCGCGCCGCGCCGTCCCGTCGAGCCGGTGCTCGAACCCTTTCCGGCCGGGCTCGCACGGATCGACGACGAGATCCGCCGTATCGCGACCCTCGATGCGCTGCGCTCGCGCATGCGCTTCGACGTGCTGGCCGCAGCCGGAAGCGGCGTGCTCAACAGTCGTCGCGTCGCGGCGACGCCGAGCGGCCTCGGCGTGATTCCGCAGCTCCCGCTTCTGGGACCCTCCGGCAACCTGAGCGCAATGGTCGTGCTGTCCGGGTTCACGATCACGTTCCCGCAGGTGAACCTTCGTCCCGGGGATCGTCTGGCGTACGCGATCGCCAAGGCGCTTCCGATCGGGAACATCGCGCGCGGCGCGGCCGTCGTTGACATTCCGGGCCGCCCGGAGCTGCGCGTCGTCGACGATCTTCCGCCGGCGCCGGAAAGCGGTCCGCTGCCGTGGCGGCTGCACGTCATCGCGCTGCCCGTCACCGCGCCGGTTCGCGCGAGCATCCGCTTCGAAGCATCCTCGCCGTCCGGCAACAGCACGGGCGATTGGGTCGCGTTCGGCGAGCCGGCGGTGGTCGCGCGGTGAGACGCTGGGATCACCCGGGCGAAGCGTCGTACGGAGAACGCATGGTCTCGGGGCGCTCGGCGGAGGTTTCAATGCAAACGGCCGAACGCAGTCCTTCGGTTGCTATCGTGATTCCCGCGTATCGCGCGCGCGCGACGTTACACGACGTCGTGGAACGCTCGCTCGGCGTGGCCGACGTCGTCATCGTCGTCGACGACGCGTGTCCCGACCGCTGCGGCGACGCCGTGGACGACATGGGCTCGCGCGTGCGCGTGCTGCGGCACCCCGTGAATCGCGGAGTCGGCGGCGCCTCGAAGACCGGTATCGCGGAAGCGATACGGCTCGGCGTCGATTACGTCGTGAAGGTCGACGCCGACGATCAGATGGACGTGGGCTACGTGCCCGAGCTCGTCGCGATCCTTGAACGCTTCTCCGACGTCGATCTCGTCAAAGGGAACCGATTCGCCGACGCCGCGACGCTGCAGACGATGCCGCTCGGGCGCCTGGTCGGCAACGCGGGTCTCACACTGCTCGTGAAGTTCAGCAGCGGGTACTGGACGCTGGTCGACCCGACGAACGGTTTCATCGCGCTTGCGCGTCGACGGGCTGCACGGGCTCCAGCTGCCGCGCCTCGCCGACCGGTACTTCTTCGAGATCGATCTGCTGTGCGCGTTCGGGCTTCGGCGCCGGCCGATCGCGGAGCTCGAGATGCCGGCAATCTACGGCGGCGAGCGGAGCTCGCTGTCGATCGGGCGCGTGCTGCTTTCCTTTCCGCCGAAGCTCGCATGGCGGTTCGTGCGCCGGGTGGTGCTGAACTACCTCATCGTCGAGCTCAATGTCGGCTCGCTGTGCGGTTTGATCGGCCTTCCGCTACTCGCGTTCGCGGTCGATCTTCGGCGGACACGAGTGGGCGATCGCGGCGGCGTCCGGAGTGCCGCGCCCGACCGGCACGGTCGTGCTCGCGCTGCTGCTGTTCATGACGGGCTTTCAGCTGACGCTGCAGGCGCTGCTCTACGACGTGCAATTCGCGACGCGCACGGTGAAGCTGCGCGTCGACCGCGGACGCCGCTCTATCGCCGCGCTGCCTGAACGATGAGCGAGGCGCGCGCGAGCGCACTCGTTGCAGCCGGAACGGTAGGCATCACCGGCGCATCCGGCTTCGTCGGCCGCGGTCTCACGGAGCGCTTCGCGCGCGACGGTTTTCGCGTCGTCCCCTTCGTGCGATCGCCGCGTGAACCGCGTTCTCGTCCATATCGCCTCGGCGAAGCGCCGGACCTCGACGGCATCGATGCGCTCGTGCACTGCGCGTACGCGGCGCGAGCGCCGCGCGGCGTCGACGTCGTCGAGCTCAACGTCGCCGGCACGGTCGCACTGTACCGAGCCGCGTGCCAGCGCGGTATCCGCTTCGCCTTCCTCTCGAGCGCGAGTGCCGCGGGAGATGCGCCTAGTGCGTACGCGCGGCAGAAGCGCGCGATCGAGTCGGCGATCGCCGGTGACGCGCTAATCCTTCGACCCGGACTGATCGTCGGCTGCGGGGGTCTGTTCGCGACGGTCGCGGCCGCCTCGCGGCTGCCCGTCGTACCGCTGATCGACGGCGGCCGCCAAGTCGTGCAGGTCGTCGCGCTCGAGGATCTCTATCGCGCGCTCGCCCTTGCGTTGCGCGGCGGCGTGCGCGGCGTGCACGCCGTCGTGGCGGAGCCGGCGATGACGATGCGCGGTCTGATCTCCGCGCTCGCTGCGGCGCGTGGCCGGCGCGCGACGACGGTCGCGGTGCCATACGCGCTCGCGTTTGCGATCGCCTCGATCGCCGAACGCGCCGGCCTCGCGCTCCCGATCGGCACCGAGAACCTCCGCGGTCTTTGCGGCACGCGCGCGCTGGAGCCGAGCGCCGACCTCGCGCGACTGGGATGGTCGCCGGCCGATGCGGGGGCGGTGCTCTCCGCGAGGGCGGAGAATGCGTGCGCGCCATGCCCGGGATGATCGCGAAGCTCGCCGGCAGATTGCGGCCGAGCCGCGACGAGCTCTACCGGCTGGTCGTGATGGAGACCGACCCCGCGCGCGCCGCGCGCTTCGAGCAGCTCGCCCCGGGACCGTTGCTCGCGGCGCTCCTTCTGGGCGGCGCGCTGCTCTACGGCGCGCTCGCCGCGCCGTTGCGCCTGCTGCGGCGCGGGTGAGCGCCGACGTCGTCGTCGTCGGGTCCGGTCCGAGCGGCGCGCAGGCGGCGAAGAAGGCGATCGACATGGGCTGCGCCGTGACGATGATCGACGTCGGCAACGATGACCCGGAGACGCGCGGAGCGATTCCGCCCGGCACGTTTTCCTGGCTCCGGCGGAACGATCCGGAGCAGCGCCGCTATTTCGCCGGCGCGTTCGACGCCGAAAGCCTGACGTCGGTGCGCGTCGGCGCGCAGCTCACGCCGCCGCGGCAGTTCATCACACGCGACGTCGACCGCCTGACGCCGCTTGAGTCCGACAGCTTCGCGCCGCTGCAGAGCTTGGCGCTTGGTGGTCTTGGCGCGGGCTGGGGCGCGGGCGCCGTGACGTTCGGCGACGACGAGCTTCGCCGCGCGGGCCTGCCGCCCGGCGAGATGCGCGCATGGTACGACGAAGTCGCCGCCGACATCGGCATCAGCGCCGATCCGAGCGACGACACCTCCCCGGAGCTCGCGCGCTTCGCGCCGGTGCAACCGGCGCTCGATCTCGACACGAACGCGGCGACGCTGCTGCGCCGGTACGCGGAGCGGCGCGCCGCCGTGCGCGCCGCAGGCTTGCGCCTCGGACGGACGCCGCTCGCGATGCTCAGCCGCCCGCTCGGCGACGGACCGGCGGCTCGCGGCGCGCCCGCATTCGACGACATGGATTTTTATTCCGACGCGACGCGCTCGGTGTACCGTCCGCGGTTCACCGTCGAGGAGTTGCGCACGCGCGCGCGTTTCACGTATCTCGGCGCGACGCTGGCGCAGCGCTTCGTGCAGCGCGACGACGGCGTCGAGGTCGAATGCGCGGACGTGCGCACCGGAGCACCGCTGCGCGTGCGCGCGCGCCGCGTCGTGCTCGCGGCCGGCGCGCTCGGCACGACGCGTCTCGTCTTGGCGTCGTTGAACCGCTACGAAACCCGCGTGCCGCTGCTGTCGAACCCGTACCGGTACATGCCTTGCGTGAACGTCGCGATGTTCGGGCGGCCGGCCGAGGACCGCCGGCACAGCCTCAGCCAGCTGATCGGGGTGCTCGACCCGGGCGCCGGCGACGATCCCCTGTACCTTTCCGTGTACTCGTACCGTTCGCTGCTGCTCTACAAACTCGTAAAGGAGATGCCGCTGCCGCCCCGCGCCGGGCTGCTGGTCGCGCGCTTGCTGATGTCGTCGCTGACCGTCGTCGGCGTGAATTTCTCCGATGCGGCCGCGCCGAACAACTGGTTCGCGCTGCGGCGCGGCGCCGATGGACCGGACGTGCTGGTCGCGCAGTATGCGTCGTCGAATGCCGAACGTCGCCGCGTGCAACGCGGCGTGCGCCGCACGAGGAAGGCGCTCATGCGGTTGGGCTGCATTCCCTTGGGCGTGATCGATCCAGGTCACGGCTCGAGCATCCACTATGCCGGAGGGCTGCGCATCACGGACGACCGCAGCGACGCACTCGGGACGGACGCCGGCGGCCGGCTCCATGCGGCACCGCACGTCTTCATCGGCGACTCGGCGAACTGGACGTTCCTTCCGGCGAAGGGGCCGACGCTCACGATGATGGCCAACGCGCGGCGGGTCGCTGCTTGCGCGGCGCGCGAGGCCGGTGCGGCCGGATGAGCGAGTTCCTCCGCGGCAAGATCGGACATCTCTCGGTGGGCGAGCTCGTGTTCTCGCAAGTCGAGGCGCTCGTCGTTTGGCTTGTGGGCGGCCTGCCCGGCGTCCCCGGTTTCGCAGTCCGTACGCTGGCCTACAAGCTGCTGTTCGCGCGCCTCGGCGGCTTCGCGTGGATTCAGCCCGGCGTGATGTTCGTGCAGGCGAACCGGCTGCGGGTCGGCGCGCACTTCGGCGTCAACACCGGCTCGTACCTCAACGCGATAGGCGGTCTGACGATCGGCGACTACGTGCTGATCGGCTCGAACGTGACCATCTCGACCGGACGGCACCCCACCGACGGGCGCATGCCGCCGGTCTTCGCCCGCCCGTCGCTTCCCGGGCCGATCGTCATCGAGGACGACGTATGGATCGGTGCCGGCGCCGTCATCATGCCGGGCGTCCGGCTGCGGCGCGGCACCGTGGTCGGCGCGAACTCCGTGGTGACGAAGGACACGGACGAGTACGCGGTCGTCGTCGGCGCTCCCGCGCGCACGGTGCGCACGCGAGAGGACACTCCGTGAACGAGAGGGCACGATCGGCGGCGGCGATGGCGAAAGTAGAGGCATGATGGGTTTCCTGCGGCGCGCCGCCGCGAAGCGCGAGGTCATCGTTGCGATCGCGGTGTTCCTGGCGCTGACGGCGGTGACGGCGCGCCTCAAGACGTACCGCATCGATCTCATGGGGGGCGATTCCGCCATGATGTTCCAGGCGACGTACAACATCGCGCACCGCGGCGTCCCGGAAAGCGGAATCTACGAGAGCACGAAAGTGTTCCGCGACAGCAACATCGTGGTGACACCCGCTGCGGCGATCGCGAAGGCTCCGCTTTCGGCGCCGCCGGTGGCTGAGGGAAATCTCTTCGAGCTGCACACCTATTTCATCTTGTACCCGCTCGCGCTGGTTGCCGCGGTCCTCCCGGTGGAGGCGGTGCTCGAGACGGCATTCGCGGTCGCCTTCGTCGCGCTGCTCGCGATGGCGTACATCGTGCTGCGGCGGCGCGGCGTGCCGGCGCTCGCGGCATGTCTGCTGCTCGCCGTCATAGCAGGCGATGCGGCGTGGAGCGAGGCGCTCTTGTCCGGCCAGTTCTTTCCCGACCGGCTCTTCGTGCCGTGCGCCTTCCTGTTGATGATTCTCGTCTCGCGGCCCGCGGCGCTGCGCTGGTCGCTCGTCGCCGCCGCCGTCCTGTGTACTTCCGTGACGGAACGTGCGGGGCCAATCGCCGCGATCGGCGTTCTGGCGTACGTCTTGCTGTATGTCCGGAGCACGCGCGATCGCGCGTTCAAGGTTCTCGTCGCGCTCTGCATGCTCGGCGCGGGGATCGCACTGATGCACGTCGCGAACGGCGAGGCGGTCGCGAACACGTTCCTGCCGCGGAACGTACCCGAGCTGGTCGGCACGGTCCAGGACCCGGCGTTCCTACCGCGGTTCTGGTTCTTCGTCGAGATGAGCGCGCCGCTGCTGCTGATCGCGCTCTTCGAGTGGCGCGCCGCGCTGGTCGCCGTTGTGACGATGCTGCCGAACGTGTTCGGTAACATCGGCGGCGCCGAAAAGACGGGCTGGTCGACGCACTATCACTCGTACTACTTGCCGTTTCTCGTCTGGGCCGCGGTGCAGGGCTACACGCGGCTCTACCGCGTCGTCGCCGCTCGCAGGCTTCAGGTCGCGCTGTACGCCGCCGTCGCCGTCCTTGCTCTCGCGGCGAACAGCGTCGATCCGGATGCGGCGAGCGCGAACGTGCCGCGCGGGGATCTCGCGAACAGCTTCTTCGTGCGGCTGTACCGCGAGGCGATCACGTACTCGAGCGCTGGCGCACCGGACTTTCCCGCGATCGCGGACGCGATCCGAACGGCCGTGCCGCCCGGAAGCACGGTGTCGTCGCCCGAAGGCACGATGTCGGAACTGTACCGCGACCGGACGGTGTACTATCTTCCGGTCGGGCTCGACGGAGCGGGCTACGCGATCCTCGGCTATTCGCAGCCGGTCGGCGGCGCGGCGGTTTACAGCGGCGTTCCCTCGTACCTCGGCGCCGACGAGTCGGCGAAGGTGCAGAACGTCATTGTCGAGCGCATGCGACGAGACGGGTACGACTTCGAGCATCCCGTGCTGGTGCCGGCGATCGGGATCGCCGTCTTTCACCGCGCGCGAGCGACCGGCCGATGACCGCCGATCGCGCCGCGAGGCGACCAAACGAGGTTCAGCGGACCCTCGCCGAGGAATCGTGGAAGCCGCTGGCATGCGCCGACGTCACGCCGCTTCGCCGCTTTTTCGATCTGCAGGCCGGCACGATCTGGAGCGATCTCGCCGCGGAGCTGCGGACGTGCGCCGGCCTGACCGTGCTCGACGTCGGCTGCGGAGCGCAGCCGTACCGTCCCCTCCTGCCGACCTCCGCTACGTACGTGGGGATCGACATCGAGGACGCACCGCGCATGTTCGGGTACTCCGCGCCGGACACGCGTTATTACGACGGCGGGACATGGCCCGTCGAGGACGGTTCGGTCGATGTCGTCCTCGCGACGGAGACGCTCGAGCACGTGCGCGATCCGCAGCACTTCCTGGATGAAGCACGTCGCGTGCTGCGCCCGCACGGGCGCTTGATCCTTACGGTGCCGTTCGCGGCGCGCTGGCACTTCATCCCGGCGGACTATTGGCGCTTCACGCCGTCCGGATTGGCGCAGCTTCTCGGCGCGGCCGGATTCGAGGAACTCGACGTGCGCGGCCGCGGGAACGCGCTCACCGTCGCGTGCTACAAAGTCATGGCGGTCTGCACGCCCTTCATCATGCCGCAAACGGCATCGCGGAGCCGCGCGCTGCTGTACAAGCTCGTGGGAGCATTGCTCGTCATCCCGTTCGTGTCGGCCGCGGCGTTGGGAAACGTGTCGCTGCGCGCGGGAAGCGGCGACGATTGCCTGGGCTACACCGCGCACGCCCGCAAACCGTCGGCGTAACCGTGCGGGCGCCCGGCCGCCGCGGATCGAAGGTGCGTCGCCGCATTGCCAGAATCGGCGACGTTCGTATGCGCGCTTCGAGCGTGGGCGTGTCGTCGTGAACGGCGAGGGCAAGCGCCGTCTGGACGCGACGGACTTCGTTCGCGCGCGCAAGCGGCTGCTGCGGATGCACTTCGAGAGCGGCGTCGGGCACATCGGCGGGAACCTCTCCGCGCTGGACGCGATGCTCGTCGTCCTGCACGAGTACGTCGGCGATGCGCGACTCTTTCGTGCTTTCGAAGGGGCACTCGGCGGGTGCGCTCTACACGGCGCTCTGGAGTCTGGGCCGGCTCGGCGACGACGACCTGGCGCTGTTCCACCGCGACGAGACGCTGCTTTCCGGACACCCGCCCGCGGCCGGCATCCCGGACATCCGATTCGCGACGGGCAGCCTCGGGCACGGGCTCTCGCTCGCGGCCGGCACGGCGCTCGGGCTGAAGCTCGCGCGCCGCGCCGGGAGCGTGTACTGCATGACGTCCGACGGCGAGTGGCAGGAAGGCTCGACGTGGGAGGCGCTGATCTTCGCCGTGCACCACCGGTTGCGCAACCTCACCGTTCTCGTCGACCTGAACGACTTGCAAGGCTTCGGCTCGACGCACGACGTCGCCTCGATGCGGGAGCTGCCGAAGCGCATCGAGAGCTTCGATGCCGACGTGCGCGTCGTCGACGGTCACGATCCCGCAGCCGTGCGCGCGGCTCTCGATGCGCCGAGCGAGCACGTACGGCGTCGTCGTCCTCCGCACGGTCAAGGGCAGCGGCGTCAGTTTCATGGAGCACCGCATGGAGTGGCATTACTTGCCGCTCGACGCCGAACGCTATGCGCTCGCGCTCGCCGAGATCGACGGCCGATGAGACAGCAGCTCTGCGATGCACTGGTCGCACGCGCCGCGTCGAACCTGGACATGATCTTCATCACCGGCGATCTCGGCTTCATGGCGCTCGAACCGCTGCGGGCGGCAATGGGTGAGCGCTTCATCAACGCGGGCGTCGCCGAGCAGAACATGATCTCGGTCTCGGCCGGGCTCGCGGCGCAGGGGTTCGAGGTCTGGGTGTACAGCATCGCGCCGTTCTGCTACGCGCGTCCCTTCGAGCAGATTCGAAACGACATCGCGTTCCACGGGCTGCCGGTCAATCTCATCGGCAACGGCGGCGGCTACGGATACGGCGTAATGGGCCCGACGCACCACGCGATCGAGGACTACGGCGTGCTGCTGACGCTGCCGAATCTCGACGTCCTCGTGCCGGTTTTCGACGAGGACGTCGTTGCCGCGGTCGCGCGCGCCGCCGCGTTACGCCGTGCCGTGTACCTTCGGCTCGGTCGCGGCGAGCCGCCGAAGGGGTACGCCGTGCCCGCGTATGCGCCGTGGCGCCGCCTCACGAGCGGCGGCGGCGCACAGGTCGTCGCGGTCGGCCCGCTCGCCGGGACGTACGTCGCCGCGTTCGACGCGCTGCCGCCGGACGAGCGTCCGAACCTCTGGGCCGTCGCGGAGCTGCGGCTCGACGACGGCGCCGTTCCGGGCGCGCTGCTCGACGGGATCGCGGGCGGTGCGACGCTCGTCGTCGTCGAGGAGCACGTGGCCCACGGCGGCTTCGCTTCGGATCTTCTACTGTACCTGGCCGGACGCGGCGTCGCGCCGCGCGCGTTCCGCCACTTGCACGCGCTCGCGCACCATTACCCGCGGTACGGATCGCAGCCGTACTTGCGCGCGCTCTCGAAGCTCGATCCCGACAGCGTGGTCGCCGCCGTTCGCACGCCGCGCCCCGTCGGAGCGCGATGACGGAGCTGATCCCGTACGTCCGGGCCCTCCGCGGTCCGGTTCTCGTGACGGGTGCGTCGGGTTTCGTCGGCGCCAACCTTTTCAAGATCCTCGCGCGCGAACGCGAGCGACGTGTTCGCCGTCGAGCGGCGCGGCAAGAGCTGGCGGCTCGCCGACGTCTCGGACGAGCGAGTCGTCGCGGTCGACCTCACCGACGGCGCGGCCACGAAGAATCTCGTGCAGTCGCTCGCGCCGCAGACCGTGTTCGACTGCGTCGCGTACGGCGCGTACTCGTTCGAGACGGACGCCTCGCTGATCTACGAAACGAACTTCAATTCGGTCGTCCGTTTGGCGCGCTCGCTCGCCGCCGGCCCGTTCGCGGCGTACGTGCACGCCGGGTCATCGTCGGAGTACGGGACGAACTGCACCGCGCCGCGTGAGGACGCCCAATGCGTTCCGAACAGCGACTACGCGATGTCGAAGCTCGCCGCGACCGAGTTTCTGCGGTACATGGGCAAGACCCACAACTTCCCGTGCGCGACGCTGCGCCTGTACTCGGTATACGGCCCGCTCGAAGACACCTCGCGGCTGATGCCGAACGTCGTGCGAAGCGCGCTCGCCGGAACGCTGCCGCCGTTCGTCGACCGCGACACGTCGCGCGACTTCGTCCACGTCGACGACGTGTGCCGCGCGTTCATCCTCTGCGCCGCGAAGATGCACCCCGGAATGTACGGCGAGATCTTCAACGTCGGCAGCGGCCGCAAGACGACGATCGGCGACCTGGCGCAGCTCGTCCGCGAGACGTTCGGCGTCGTCGACGAACCGCGTCTTCGGCGCGATGCGCGCGCGCGACTGGGACCTTGCGGAATGGTACTCCGATCCGACCAAGGCCGGAACGGTGCTCGGGTGGTCGCCGGGAACGTCCCTCGCGGAGGGCCTGCGGTCGACGGCGGACTGGATGCCGCACGCTGAGCGACGACGACTTCGCGTTCACGGCGAACAAGTCGACCGCGAAGCGGCGGCGCAGCGTCTCGGCCGTGATCGCGTGCTACAAGGATGAGCACGCCATTCCGGTCATGCACCGCCGGCTTACCGAAACGCTGCGCGGGCTCGGCGTGGAGTACGAGATGATCTTCGTCAACGACGGCAGCCCCGATCGCAGCGCCGACGTGCTGCGCGAGCTGAGCGCGGCGGATCCGCACGTCCTCGGGATCACGCACTCGCGCAATTTCGGCTCGCAGATGGCGTTCCGCAGCGGGATGGAGCTCGCGACGAAGGACGCGGTCGTGCTGCTCGACGGCGACCTGCAAGACCCGCCCGGAGCTCATCGCGGAGTTCTACGAGCAGTGGGAAGCGGGTGACGACGTCGTGTACGGACGCCGCGTGAAGCGCGACATGCCGTTTGTCTGGGGCCTCCTGTACAAGGCGTTCTACCGCGTGTTCGCGGCGTTCAGCTACGTGAAGATTCCGCTGGACGCCGGCGACTTCTCGCTCATGGACAGGCGCGTCGTCGGGTGGCTGCTGAATTGCGGTGAGCGGGATCTCTTCGTACGCGGCCTTCGCGCGTACGTCGGCTTCCGGCAGGCGGGCGTCGACTACGTCCGGCCCGAGCGCGCGTTCGGGCGCTCAACCAACAACCTGCTGAAGAACATCGAGTGGGCGAAGCGGGGCATCTTCTCGTTCAGCAACACGCCGCTGACGATGCTCACCACCGCGGGCATGCTCGGGCTCGTCCTGACGTCCGTGCTGCTCGCGATTCAGATCGCGCTGCAGATCTTCGTGCCGAACATCGCCCCGCAGGGCGTGACGACGGTGCTGATCGTCACGCTGCTGTTCGGCTCGTTCAATCTCTTCGCCATCGGCCTGGTCGGCGAATACGTCGGCGAAGATCATCGTCGAGGTCAAGGGACGTCCGCGCCTCATCCGCTCGGCGATCATCCGCAACGGCGAGCACACCGAGCTGTTGCCGGACGGCCGGACTCGCACGTGATGCGCGCGTGCCCCGTTTGCGGCGCCGGAACGGAGCGGGCGTCGCTGTTCCTGCCGGAAAGGATCGACGAGTCCGGTCTGTCCGAATTCAGCTTCGCATCGCGCAAGGTACCGGAGTTCATGAACCACCGGTTGGTGCGGTGTGAGGTCTGCGATCTCGTGTACGTGCCCGCTCCGCCGAAGCCGGGGACGAGCTCGCGCACGCGTACCATCTCGCCGCGTACGACAGCTCGGAAGAAGCGGACGACGCTGCCGCGACGTACATCGACGCGATGCGTCCGATCATCGCCCGGCTTCCGCAGAAGCGTGCCGCCCTGGAGATCGGCACGGGCAGCGGCGCGCTGCTCGACCGCCTGGCGGAGGCGGGGTTCGCGAGCGTCACGGGCGTCGAACCGTCCGAGGCGGCGATCGCCGCGGCGCCGCCGCACCGCAAGGCACGCATCGCGCACGGCGTTTTCGATGAGGAGCGATTTCGCGCCCGAGTCCTTCGACCTGATCTGCTGCCTCATGACGATGGAGCATGTCCCGGATCCGAACGTCATCGCGGCGGCGGCGCGGCGGCTGCTGCGTCCGGGCGGCGCGTTCGTGACCGTGACGCACGACTATCGCGCCATGGTGAATCGCCTGCTCGGGCGGCGCTCGCCGATCATCGACGTCGAGCACATGCAGCTGTTCTCACGGCGGAGCATCGTGCGGCTCTTCGAGTCCAACGCTTTCCGCGGCGTCACGGCGAAGCCGCTCGTCAACCGGTACCCCGTGGCGTACTGGGTCCGTCTCGGACCCTTGCCGCCGGTGCTGAAATCCGGCCTTCAGAGCGTGCTCGCCCGCATTCGTGCGGATCGCGTGAAGCTCGCCGTCAACGTCGGAAACGTGCTCGCGGCCGGCTTCAAGTGAAACGAGTGATGCGGTTCCGCGAAGGCGCGGCCTCGGGGCGCGCATAAGAGCGAGCGGCCGTGGTGACGACGACCCTCGTCCTGGATCCGCCGAACGACCGCACCGTGACGCTGCACGAGATATGCGGCCTCAGCCGCGACGCGTGGTGCGAGCCCGTCGTGCGCATGCGCTTCACCGCGCACCGGACGATCCGTGTGTGCCAGTTCGTCTGCTGGCTCAAGCCTGAGCCGGATCGCGACGAGTCGACGCTGCGCCTGCGCTTCGGCGACGAAGAACCGTGCGAGCTCACGTTGCCGCACGACCGGGTGGTCACGGTGCACGCGGCGTGCCGCGCCGAGCCCGGCGAGGTCGTCGACGGGCTGCTGGAGTGCGACAACGACGTTACTGAAAAGGGCGCGGACGTGCGGCCGCTCTCGTTCCGCCTCGAGCGCATGCGCTTCCGGTGACGCCGTGATCTTCGACGTGCTCGCGGCGAAGCTCGCGATCGGGCCGCCCGAGGTGCGCGCCGTGCTGAACGGCCCCGACGGGCCCGATCTGCGGGGCATCGTATACGCGCTCGCCGGCGCCGAGGCGCCCGTGGTCGAGATCGTTGCCGACGGTACGCCGATCGGCGAAGCGCGCATGCGCCGTTCGCGCGACGCGCGCTCGCTCGGCGCCGCGCCGCACGAAGACGCGTTCACGTTCGCGCACCGCATTCCCGACGCGCTGTACGACGGGGCGATGCACCTGCTCGCCGCGCGCGTTGCGGGACGCCCCGAGGCGTTCGGCGCGCAAGGGGTGAGCTTCGTGGGCGATCCGGCGATCGCGCGCCCGCGACGCCGGCGGTCATCGCGCGACGCGACGACGACCGCGCTGGTGAAGACGCTTGCGACGCAGACGGCGGCGCTCACGCGGCTGCTCGAACACACGGACGCGGTCGCTGCGCCGGAGGTCGGCGTGCCGGCCGATCTTGCACAGCGCTACGGCGCGGAGGTCGGCGAGGCCGCGCGTCCGGCGCTACGGGACTACATCTGGCTCGGCGTGATCGACTGGTCGTTCCGCATTCAGCGCCCGCAGCATTTGGCGATGCAGCTCGCCGCCGCGGGCGGACGCGTCTTCTACGTCTCGATCGAGTTCGGCCGCGCCGACGCGCTCGGGCGCTTCCGAATTCTCTACGTGCCGGCTCCGAGCGTGTACGAGGTGCGCCTCAAGCTGAGCGGCGCGCTTCCGGAACAGATCTATGCCGGCTTCACCGAGCACGCGATCGCCGAGATCGGCGCCGCGCTCGATGAGATGATCGCCGTGCTCGGCATCAGTCGACCCAACGTCGTCGTGCAGTTTCCGAGCTGGTATCCGATCGCATGCGGGATTCCGGGCGCGACGGTCGTGCACGACTGTCTCGACCTCGTCGGCGGCTTCAAGGAGACCGCGCCGGAAATGGTCGAGCTCGAGAAGCGGCTGCTGCGCGATGCGGACCTGGTCGTCGTGTCGTCGGAGCCGTTGCGCCGGCACGTCGCGGAGCACCGCGCGGACGCCGTGGTGATCCGCAACGCCGCCGACGTCGACCGTTTCGCCGCGGCGCAGAACCGGCCGCTACCGCACGCCGGCCGACCCACGATCGGGTACTTCGGCGCGATCTCGTACTGGTACGACATCGCGTGGATCGAGCACGCGGCGCGCGAGCGTCCCGGCTGGGACTTCGTGCTGATCGGTTCGACCGACGGCTGCGACGTGCGCGCCGTGAAGCACATGCCCAACGTGCGCCTTCTCGGCGAGCGCCCGTACGTGGAGCTGCCGGAGCATCTCGGCGGGTTCGACGTCGCCGTGATTCCGTTCCAGCTCACCGAGCTCATCATGTGCACGAACCCGGTCAAGCTCTACGAGTACATGGCCGCGGGCAAGCCCGTCGTCGCGAGCGCGATGCCCGAGGTCGCGGCGGCGACCGAGCTCGCGTACGTCGCCCGCGACGCGCGCGACTTCGTCGCGCAGATCGAGCGCGCGCTGGCGGAAGACTCGGCGGAGCTGCGCGAACGGCGCCGGCGATGGGCAAGCGCGCACACTTGGGAGCGCCGCGCGGACCGGATGCTCGACGCGCTCGCGACGACGCGCCCCCTGGTCTCGGTCGTCGTGCTGGCCTACAACAACTGGTCCTTCACGCGCGCGTGCGTCGACTCTGTCCTGCGATTCAGCGACGACGCGAACTTCGAGCTGATCGTCGTCGACAACGGTTCGACAGACGAGACGGCGGCCGGCCTCGAGCGGATTGCGCGGTACGAGCCTCGCATGCGCGTCGTCAGCAACGCGCAGAACGCGGGATTCGCGGCGGGGAACAACGCCGGGATCGTGGCCGCGACCGGCGAGTACGTGGTCCTGCTCAACAACGACACGTACGTGACGCGCGGATGGATGCGAGACCTCGTACGGCCCCTCGTGCTGGACCGATCGATCGGCCTCGCCGCGCCGCTGACGAACAACATGGGCAACGAGCAGAAGGTCGCGGTCGCATACGGCGACATGAGCGAGATGGCATCCGCGGCGCTCGCGTTCCAGCGGCGGCACCTGCGCGAGCGGCTCGACGTGTCCACCGTCGCATTTTTCTGCGTCGCGACGCGGCGCGACGTCATCGCGCGCGTCGGCCTGCTGGACGAGCGCTACGGCCTCGGCTTCTTCGAGGACGACGACTACTGCCGGCGCGTCGAAGAGGCCGGGTACCGCATCGTCATCGTGGACGACGTTTTCGTGCACCACCACCTCTCCGCGTCGTTCGACGCGCTCGGCGCGGAGCGGAAGGAGGAACAGATGAAGCGCAACCGGGCCCTCTACGAAGATCGCTGGGGGCCGTGGCGGGCGCACAAGTATCGCGACGCGCCGGGATTCGGCTGACGTGCGTACCGATCGAAGGAGAACGGGGATGACGTTCCGCTGGGCATGCATGGCGTTCGCGCTCGCCACGGGCGCGGCCGCAACGGGTTGTGCGCCGGGGGCGAGCTCGTCGAGCGCCGGATCGGCTCCCGCCGCTCCGCAGATCACGCTCGCGCCGGCGGTGCACCTGTCGAGCCGCACGACGGCGACCACCCCGGCGGGCACCTTCGCCCGCGTCGCGCGCGACGGGACCAGTCCGGCCTTGTACCTGCTCGCGCCGACCGACATCTCTCCAAGCCGCACGCCGATCGACCTGCGTGCGGCGGGATCGACGGTCACGCTCGAGGGGACGTTCCAGCCGGCGGCCGGAGACGCGACGATTCACGGGTACGGGTTCAAGTTCCTGACCGATGCGTCCGCCGCGACGCCGACCGTCAAGCGCGGGTACGCCGTGTTGTTCGAGCAACCGAACCGCCTCGACATCTACCGGGAGTCGGACGGCAAGTACACGGACATCGTCGACTACCGCGCGACGGTCGCGGTTGCCGGCCGGTCGGCGCATCGCTTGCGCGTGGTCGTCACGCGCTCGAACCCGTCGCGCATCGACATCGTGTCGTTCCTCGACGGCCGCCCGGCGACGACCGCTCACGACGCGCGCGACGTCTACACCGAGGGCACGTGGGGACCGACGAACGTCAGCAACACGTCGATCGCATCGGTGACGCTGCGGCGGCCCGTGACGGCGAACGCCGCGCCGCCGACCACGGCAGCGTCGCCGAAGCCGTAGCGCGCGCTACCGCGCCGATCCGAGCTGGTTCCACCAACCGTCGCCCTGCAGCTGGTACCCGATCTCCAGCTCGAAGAGCTGCCAGATCACGATTCGCGTGCCCGGCCGGATCATCGCGAGCATGCGATCGAAATAGCTCAGGTCCGACGTGAGGTCCATCCTCACGAAGTGCTGCGGCAAGCCGTCGCCGATCATCTGCAGCGAGAACGAGTTCCCGACGAGCATCGCCGGCGGGAGCGTGGGCCCGGCGCAGTGGTTGGTGTACTCGTCGTACGGGCCGTGGTGCTCGATCGGCCCGCACGGAGCCGGGGAATCCTCGAAGGGCTCGACGTCGGGTACCGGCCAAATCGTCGCCAGCACCGCGTTCTCGACCCCGCCCGAGAACGGGGTCACCGTGTAGCGATCGTCGTACCGCCATGCGACCTTCGTGTGGAAGTGCTGCGCGAGCATCCGAACGGTTTCGGCGGCGACGGCTCGCGCGCCGAACGTGTTCCAGTGCAGGTCCGTGTGATAGTAGACGTCGGCGGTGCGCTTGCGCTCCTCGAGGACGCGGTATGCGTCGACGAACGGGACGTGCGACGCCGCGAGCATCCGGCGGAACCGCTCGTATCCCGTCACCGCGGGGCGGCGCTGCGCGATCTGCGGAAAGTGTTCCGGGTACACGGTATTCTTCAGCGGTACCGGTACGACGACGAGGTAGATCCCGCGCTGCCGCAGCCGCCGGTCGAGCAGCTCGACACGGCGGCGCAGCGTCGCCCACGACGCATCGCTCAGATTGTCGACGGCGCGTTGCTCGACCTCGACCGCGCTCCTGTCGGTGAGCCAGCCGCCGGTGCCGACGACGACTTGGTCGGAGTCGCGGAAGAGCGAGAACTGGATCTGGTTCCGCAGCCGGATGAAGAGGTCGCGAAATCCGAACACGTCGTTGACGTGCCGCTCGTAGTTCGCGAAGTAGTCGCCGCCGAGCCAGAGCTGGACGATCGGGTTACCGTCGGGGGCGGGCACCTTGGGCCGTGCCTCGACGACGGGCGTGACCGGCACGACGCGGACGTATTGCTGCAGCGCGGGGACGAACACCAGCAGCAGGAAGATCGCGATCCAGAATCGCTCGGCGATGCGCCGCCGTCGGCTCGCGTCCATCAGAACCGGAAGTAGATGAACGGCCGGAACGTCGTTTCCGACACGTACGCAATACCGACGATGAACGCGGCGACCGCTATCGCTCCTTTCGCCGCGACCGGCCAGCGCGCCAGCCGGCGAACGTCGGCGAAGCCGAGCGGGATGAACGCGAAGATCGCCGCGACGGCAAGGTATGCAATCGTACTCGGCGTGAGTACGTCACCGAGCGCGAGAGACGTCGCGACGGCGGGCCGGACCGCTCCGAACATGACGCCGAGGTACGCGAGCGCGCCGGCGATCGACGCCGACCGGAAGAACACCCACCCGACGGTTACGAGCGCGAACGTGACGAGGACGCCGGGCACGCCGCGCATCTCGAAGCGCGCGGCGTTGCGGAGCGCGCGCTCGATCACGAGCAGCGCGCCGTGGTACATGCCCCACGCGACGAAGGTCCACGCGGCTCCGTGCCACAGCCCGCATAAGAAGAACACGATGAAAAGGTTCGCGTAGGTGCGGAGCCCGCCTCGGCGGTTGCCGCCCAGCGGGACGTACAGGTAATCGCGGAACCAGCGCGTCAGCGTCATGTGCCAGCGCCGCCAGAACTCCGTGACGGTCGCGGCGGTATACGGCTGCGCGAAGTTCTCCGGAAAGTTGAACCCGAGCATCTTCGCGAGCCCGATCGCCATGTCGGTATAGCCCGAAAAGTCGAAGAAGATTTGAAACGCGTAGCACAGCGCGCCGGTCCACGCCAGCGCAGCGGTCAGCTGTGCGGGCGCAAGCGCGAACACGCGGTCCGCCTGCACGGCCAGGGTGTCGGCGATGATCGCCTTGCGCGCCAGTCCGATGGAGAACCGGTACATCCCGTCGACGAACAGACCGCTCGTGATCGTCCGCGCCGCGATCGCGGCGCGCAGCTCGCCGAACCGCACGATCGGTCCCGCGACGAGGTGCGGGAACAGCGAGAGGTACACGGCGAAGTCCCAGATCGACTCGGCCGGCCTGCGCTCGCGTGAGACGTCGATCAAGTACGACATCGACATGAACGTGTAGAACGAGATGCCGACCGGCAGTGCCACCGCCACCGCGTGGAACGGTGCGGTCCAGCCGGCGGCGCGGCCCGCGTCGATCACGCTCTGCACGAAGAACCCGCCGTACTTGAAGTAGAACAGCAGGGCGAGATTCGCCGCGATTCCGAGCGCGACGTATGCGCGCTGGGTAGCGCCGTGCGACATTGCGATGCGCCGCCCGAGGGCGTGGTTGACGATGATCGATCCCACGAGCAGCAGCACGAGCGCGCCGTTGCCGATGAAGTAGAACGCGAGGCTCAGAGCGATGAGCGCGACATTCGCGGCGCGCGCCGTCCGCGCGGCGGCGAAGGTCGCGAAGTAGACGAGGAGGCAGACCGGAAGAAACTGGAAGACGAAGACGGTCGAGGAGAAGACCACCGGCGCGTCTCAGGACGTCTTAATCTTCACGCCGGCCACTTCTCGATAACGCACGTCGATCCGTAGACGGACAGCAGTTTCGTGCTCGCCTTCCAGGACGCCGAGCTCGAGGATCGTCAACGGCCGATCGCGGAGCGGCGAAAAATACGGCTCGTAGATGTCGTGCACGATTGGGTCTTTCGACGATTCGCCTCGCACGTCGGAGATGTCGCGCGCGATGTCGCCGAGCGTCATCGTCATCGCGGAGCGTACACTCCGTGCAGCTCGGTGATGCGGCCGCCGCGCTTCCAGAAGTTGTACTCGGCGACGATCAGCGCGACGACGGCGCGCCGGTCCTCCTCGAGCCGAAGGTCAAAGTTTGCCGAATACGTCACTTCAAGCAGCCGCCAAAGAAAGCAATTCCTACGAAACACGTGCAGGGCGTCGAAGTGGTTTGCGAGCAGCACTTCGATCTCTTCGCTGCGCGCGCCCTCGTACGAGCTCGAGCCCCAGTCATGGTTGGGGATCGAGTCGTCGATCTTTCCCGTGTGGGCGTTGCGCCGATACTTCGCGGGCAGCGACGCGAAGATGCGATTCGCGACGTCCACCGCGTCGGGCCACAGGCGATTTCCGTCGCGTCCGACGGCCTCGCCGATCACCCAAAGTTCGCCGTCGTCGCGCAGCACTTGCCGCACCGTGTTGAAGAGGCGCTCGAGCTCGACGATATGGTGCAGACCCGAAACACACATCACCACGTCATACATACGGCCAATCGCTGCCGCCGAGAGTTCGTTCACGTCCGCGGCAAGCTTGCGAACATCGGCGACCGGCGTCAGTGCGGCAGCTGCGCGGTCGAGGAGCGTCTCGCTGATGTCGACCAGCGTGATGCGCACGGGGCAAGCCGCCGCGCGCAGGACAGCGTTCTCGATGCCCGCTTCGCCGCAGCAGAGCGAGAGGATCTCGACGACGGGCCGCTTCGCCGCGAAGGCCTGTAGGCGGGCGACGAAATTCGGAGCCGGCGTCGCCATCAGCGCATACAGAACGCGTTCGGCGAACGCGAACGCCGTCTCGCCCTCGCGCGGCGCGGCTTCGGAAATCGCGAGAACGTCCTCGGCGCGGAGCTCGCGCTCGTCGCGCACGGGCTCGGTCGACGCCGCTGCGGCGCGTGCGACCTGCGCATCGAGCCCGGCGCCTTCCGTCGCGACGTTGCGCGAGGCGTAGAAGTCGTGCGCGTAAACGTTCGTGAAGTGCGCGATCTCGTTACCCGTCCGCCATACGCGGTGCGAGCGCGCCGAAAGCAACCCAGTGCGGTCACTGCGTCCGATCACCCACCGCGCGATCCCCGCGATCTGACCGGACTCGGCCTCGCAGTCGATTGCGAATCGGCCGTCGCGCCCCGCATACGCGTCGAGATCGACGCCGATCGAACGGGCCATGCAGCCCGCGGGGATCGACAGCGAAGTGATCGCCTCGGCTTCACCGCTTGTTCCCGCCGGCTCGAATGACAGGCGCGCCGTGATCCCGCCCACTCGTTCCGCGGGAGCCGGAACGACATCACAAAACAGCACCGCGTCCGGGCCGACGCGCATCGGCGCCGTGACCGCGCGCTCGCCATTCGCGAGCAGCAGTGCCATGAAGAGGGACTCTCCACGCATGACGGTGCTCCACCGGAACTGCTCGACCTCGGCGCGGGCGTTCTCGATGCTGACCGTTCCGCCTTCGCGGTCGAGGTAAAATTCGGGGACGGCGGCTGGAGCTGTGCTCACCGAGCTCCTAGAACGTCTTGATCTTCACCAAGCCGACCGAAGGGCCGCGGAAGATCTGCTCGACCTGCTGCACGTTATCGGGCTTCGCGAAGTACGCGACGACGGAGCGCCCGGCCTCGAGCGCGCCGACGTAGTTGTCGACTTGGTCGTCGGGGATCTCGAGATCGCCGAGCCGGTCGCTCAGCGCCTCGTTGCGGAAGTAGCGCGATCCACCGCCGGAGCCGATCGGCGTCGTTCTGGTGATGCCGGGGACGCCGGTCCCTTGACCGCCGCCGAGATTGAGACCCGTGTTCGCGATGCCCATCGAACTCGCCGCGCCTTGCGTCGAGTCGTCGGGGCCGATCACTTGGATCGGGTCGAGCGGCAGGCCGGCCGACTTGAGCGCGTTCTCCAGCGGCGCGATGTCGCCGGTCTGCGAGATTCCGGTCACGACGAGACCCACGAAGTACCTCTCTACGGCGCGATGGTCGAGCTCGGTCCCATTGTTCCGCGCGACGCGTGCTCCTGCCGGATCGCGCGCGCGAGCCGCCCGATGCCTTCCGCGATGCGCGCTTCCGGCATCGCAGAGAAGTTCAGCCGCATCCCGTCGCCGCGGTCTTTGTTCGGATAGAACGGCCGCCCCGGCACGAACACGACCTCGTCACGGACCGACCGCTCGAAGAGCTCCTCGGTGTCGATGCCGTCGCCGACGGTTGCCCAAAGGAACATCCCGCCGTCGGGCACGTTCCAGCGCACGTGCGCCGGCATCTCGCGAGCGAGCGCCACGACCATCGCGTCGCGCCGCGCGCGGTACGCCGCGCGGACGCGGTCGAGGTGCGCATCGAGGCGTGCGTCGTCCTCGACGTACGCGTGGAACACGTACTGCGCGTACGTGCTCGAGTGCAAGTCGGCCCCTTGCTTCGCGGTGACGACGACGTCGCGAAGCTCCCGATCCGGGATCACCATCCACGCGACCCGCAGTCCGGGGGCCACCATCTTCGAGCCCGTGCCGAGGTATGTCACCGCGCCGCCGCGCGCGAGCGAGAGCAGCGGGGGCGGCGGCGGACGATCGAACCAGACCACGCCGTACGGGTCGTCCTCGAGGATCGGTACGCCGAACCGCGCGCAGATGTCGACGATGCGCGGCCGCCGCTGCGCCACGAGCGTGCGACCGGTCGGGTTCTCGTAGTTCGGCACGACATACAGGAACTTCGGGAGTGGATCCGCCGCGGCGAACGCGCGCTCGAGCGCATCGGGCACGATACCGCCTTCGTCGGACTCGATCGCGACGTACGCGGGCTCGAACGCGTCGAACGCCTGGATCGCGCCGAGGTACGACGGATTCTCGAGCGCGACGACGTCGCCCGGATCGAGAAAGACACGAGCGTACAGATCGAGTCCCTGCTGCGAGCCGCTGGTGATGACGACGTCCTCCGCCGAGGTCGCGACGCCGTGATCCGCGCGCATGCGGCCGGCGACCCACTCGCGCAGTTCGCGAACGCCGTCGGTGACCGAGTACTGCAGCGCCGACGCACCCCGCGTGCGCATCACGCGGTCCTGGGCTTGCGACAGGTCGTCGACGGGGAAGAAGTCGGCGGCCGGCAGGCCCCCGCCGAACGAGATCACCGCGGGGTTCTGCGTGACCTTGAGCATCTCGCGGATCGTCGAGGGCTTCAGCCGCCCGACGCGGTGAGCCAGGCGCGGTCGCGGCAGGACGATGTCCATACCGCAGTGTTCCCGGCCGGCCGACGCCCGCCCGCTTGCGGCCGGCCGGTCCGCCGGCGCGGCCCGCCTGCGTTGCCGGGCGACAGCGCAGGACGGTCGCGAACACCGCCTTCATGAAGGCGGTGCTTCGGCGTCTCACGATCCGCCCGGTGGTCGCGCACCACCCCGCGGAATTTCGGGCGCGCTGCGCGGCGGCCGGCGCCACGGAGTCGACGACGCGGTGACGCACGCTCCGCGCGTCGTCTACTCGTTCGTCCTCGACGACGATCCGAAGTTCGCATACCAAGCCTGGCATCTCGCACGGTCGCTCGTCGAGCGGTGCGGTGCCGCGCCGGCGAGCGTGCACGTCCAGTGCACGCCCGAGACCGGCGAGCGAACCCGAGCGCTGTTCCGGGAGCGCGGCTACGCGGTGCACGCGATCGCGCGGTTCGGTGACGGCCGCTACTGCAACAAGCTCAGTCAGTTCGACGCGTTACGCGAAGCCGACTTCGACGTCGCCGTGCTGCTCGACACCGACACGATCGCGACCGGGGACCTGCGTTCGTACGTGCGCCGCGACGCGATCTCCGCGAAGGTCGTCGACGCCGAGCGCCCGCCGCTGGAAACCCTGCGCGAGATCGCTCTCGCGTCCGGCCTCAAAGATCTCCCGCCGGTCCGCGCGACGGACGCGGGCGATGGTGAGACATTCGAGGGCAACTGCAACGGCGGCTTCTACGCGGTGCCGCACGCGCTGTGCGAGCCGCTCGCTGCGGAGTGGAAACGCCGCACGTCGTGGCTGCTCGAGAACCTCGAGCCGCTGCGCCGCACCGGCCGCGAGCAGCACGCCGATCAGGTCGGGTTCTGGCTCGCGCTGCGCCACGCCGGGCTGCCGTTCGCGCCGGCTCCCTCGAACGCAAACTACTTCGTCCACTTCACCGCACCGCACCGGTACCACGATCCAAGCGGTGAGATCGCGCTGCTGCATTATCACGACGGCATCGGCGCGGACGGCGCGCTGGCGCCCGCCGCGGAGCTCGCTCCGGCGGCGCGTCAGGCGGTCGAACGCGCGAACGCGCTGATCGCGACGAACTATGCGGGCAGCCTCTTCTGGGACGTCCGCTACCGCCACTTCGCCGAGCGCGGGTCGGGGATCGGCTCACGGGGAGAGCACGCCGAGTACAAGCGCGCGCTGATGCGGGCGCACGGCGTCGAGTGCGCCTCGTCCGTTCTGGACGTGGGCTGCGGCGATCTCGAGGTGATCAAGGAGCTCGACATCGCGCACTACGTCGGCCTGGACACGTCGGCGCAGTCGATCGAGCTCGCGCGCAAGAAGCGCCCGGATTGGGAGTTTCGCCTCGGCCTCGATCCGAGCGTCGCGCCGGCCGAGATGGTGCTCTGCTTCGAGGTGCTGATCCACCAGCCGACGGAGGAAGCGTACCGCGCGCTGATCGCTTTCCTCGCGGCGAAGACCGAACGAACGCTGCTCGTTTCCGGCCTCGACGGCGGCGGAGACGCCGTCGAGAGCAATCCGATCGTCTTCTTCCACGAGCCGCTCGAGCGAAGCTTGCGCCGGACGGGACGCTTCGGCACGGTCGCGCGGATCGGTGCGCACACCGGTGTCGTCGTGTACCGCTGTGACGTCGCCGCCTGACGCGATACCCGACGGCGCCGCGCTCACCGCCCCGTTCATCGTCGGCGCGTCGCGCTCCGGGACGACGCTGCTGCGGCTGATGCTCGACGCGCACCCGTGGATCGCGATCCCCGCGGAGGCGCATTTCTATCAAGCCGTTCTGGCGGTCGACACGACGCGTCCGGATTGGGTCGACGCCGTGCTGGCCGCGATCGTGGGCGGCCACACCTGGCCCGACTACGCGCTGGACGCGGATGCCTTCGAGCGCCGCGTTCGCGCGAGCGAGCCGAGGGGGCCCGCGGACGTCGTGCGAACGTTCTACCGCATGTACGCAGCGCGGTTTGGGAAGGCCGGCTGGGGTGACAAGTTTCCGGGTAACGTGCCGTCGATGCGCGGGATCGCGCGAATGCTCCCCGAGGCACGCTTCATCCACATCATTCGGGACGGCCGCGACGTTGCGGCTTCGCTGCGCGAGATGTGGTTCCGGCCCGGCGACTCGTACGACAGCTGCATCGAGTATTGGGTCGAGACGATCCGCACCGCGCGCGCTGAGGCGAGCGCCGGGCTCGCATACCTCGAGATCCGGTACGAAGCGCTCGTGCGCGACCCGGAGGCCGTGCTGCGCGAGGTCTGCGCCTTCCTCGAGATTCCGTTCGCGCCCGCGATGCTTGCGTATCACGGCGGCGCGCGTGAGCGACTCGGTGAGATGCGCGACTGGAACTTCTTCGGGCGCCACGTTCCCCGCGAGGTGCTGCTCGGGATTCACGACCGCACCCATCGGCCGCCGTCCGGCGACCGCATCGGGCGCTGGCGCAGCGAGGTGAGTGCCGCGGACGTCGCGGCCGGCCGGCGGATCGCCGGCGAGCTCCTGGACGAGCTCGGATACCGATGACCGTCGCGGCCGGCGACGATGTGCTCGCGTCGACCATTTGCGAAGCGCTCCTGCAGCTGCCCGCGTCGTTGCAGCTCGGCTCGCGCAGCGCGGAGATCCCGTTTCTGCAGCTCGTGTTCCGGCTCGTACGGCCCAGGAGCTACGTCGCGCTCGGCGTGGGCGACGGCTCGGCCTTCATCGCCGCGTGCTGCGCGGCGCGTGCGCAACAGACGGAGACGATCTGCTTCGGGATCGATGAGTGGCCCGACCGCCCGGGACACGAGGACGGTGCTGCGGAGTACGAGCGGTTGCGCCGGTCGCTCCACGAGCTCTATCCCCCCGCGCTGCTGATGCGCGGGCGCGCGGAGGAATACGTCGCGCAGTTCGGCGACGGAACGCTCGACGTGCTGCACGTCGCGCCGCCTCGCGGCGAGGATGACGGTGTCGCGGGCGACGCCGTCGCGGCGATCGCGCCGTGGCTCGCGAAGATGTCGTCCGCCGGAGTCGTCCTGACCGCCGGCTCGCGCGTTCCGGACGAGCTTGCCTCCCGCTCTCTCGCACGGATCGAGGTCGGCGGCGCGTCGCGCCTCACGGCCCTCGCCGGCGACGACGTCGCGCCGGCGTTCGCGTACCTCGCGTGGGCGTGCGCGCGCGATGCGGGCTATCTCGCGCTGGTTCGCGCGATCGCCGATCAGGCCGCGCTGCTGATCCCCGAGCGCGGCCGCGCCCGCGAGAACGACGCGGCCGCGCGCGCGCTCGATGAGTTGCGCGACGAGGTGCGGGTCGAAGCGCGCGACGAGCTGGAGCGGCTCTGCGAGCGGGTCGCCGCGGACCGGTACCGCGGCGCGCTGACCGTCGACGAGGTCTTCCGGGTCTTCCTGCTCCGCGAGCCGGTCGCCGTCGAGTCCGAGTATTGGGGAAACCGCGTCGCCGGCAGCGCGTTCGCGGACGTCGTCCGCTGGTTCGAAGCGCTGCCCGAGTTCAGCAACGCGTCGGATGTGCGGCGCCTGCGCACGTTCGCCGAGCTGCATCGGCTGCTCGACGCGTTCGAACGCGGGCGCTCCGGCGCGCCGGACTGACATGCTCGGGGTCCGTGACGAGCGCCTCGGCGGCGCCGCGCTGCTGCAGCGGCCCGACGTCGTGCCGTTCGCGCACTATCTCGCCGACCTGTACGCACGTGCGGCGGTCGTTCGGATCGACGATACGCCGAGTGCGGCGGCGTTCGCCGCGGGGGGCAGCTGCGCGCAGAGCATCGCCGTGTGCGACGTCGGCGGCGCGCCTCCGGAGCCGGCGCTGCTCGACGCGTTCGCCGCGGCTGCGGTTCGCGGCGCGCTCCTCGCCGTCACCGGTGACCGGCATCGCGACGGCGAGTCGGAGCTGCGCGAGTCGTTGCTGCGCGCCGGTCTCCGGCCGGCGTTCACGGGGCGGACGCTCTGCGACAACTTCATGCGCGAGCGCGACGTCGCGTTGGCGGTCGTCGACGTCGCTCTCGGCGCACGGCTGAACCAGCCGCCCGCGCCGCCGGTGCCGCGCCCGCTGGCGGTGATCGCGACGTACAACGACGCCGACGTGATCGCGCAGCTTGCGCGCCGTCACCTCGCGAGCGGGCTCGATCTGCACTTCGTCGACAACTGGTCGACCGACGGAACGTACGAGCTGCTGCTCGAGCTCGCGGCCGCGCATGCGGGACGCGTCGAGGTCGAGCGCTGGCCTGCGGGCGGCGCCGTCGCCGAGTACCGCTGGACGCAGCTGCTCGACCGCAAAGCCGAGATCGGGAGCCGCTACCCGGGGCGATGGATCGTGCACATCGACAGCGACGAGCTGTGGCGCAGCCCATGGCCCGACCGCACGCTGGCCGAAGCGTTCGGCATCGCGCAGAGCTGGGGCGCAAACGCGGTCGGCGCGTCGATGTTCACGTTCGTTCCGACGCGCGACGGGTTCGGGCCGAACGACGATCCGGTCGAGTTCTTCGACCGGTTCATGTACGCGCCGCACGACTCGTACGACGAGCTGCTGCGCGCGTGGCGCCAGCCGGAAGCACCGATCGATCTCTCGTCGTCGGGCGGCCACGTCGCGAAGTTTCCGGACCGGACGATCTTCCCGTACCGCTTCCCGCTGTTCCACTATCCGTTCCGCTCGGAGCGACAGGGCCTGCGCAAGGTCGTACGCGACCGCCTTCCGCGTTTCTTACGCGCCGAATGTGAGCGGGGCTGGCACGTGCACTACATGGATCTGCGCCCGGGCGAGCGGTTCGTCTCGTATCCCGACCTGCTGCACCGGTTCGATCCGGCGGCGTTCGACTCGGAATATCTGCTCGAACGGCTCTCCGACATCGTGATGCGCCGCCGCAACGGGAGCCTCTTGAGCGGCTGAATCGCCGGCGGCCGCGCTCGTCGAGACGATCGAGGACCCTGCGTTCAGCGCAGATCGCGCATGGGCGGACCGGCGATCGGCGCCCGGTGCAGCGCCGATTCCAACTGCGTCGAGCGGATGAACGCGAGAATCGCGGCGCCGAGTCCGACGAGCCACACCAGCGCGGTGACCGCCCAGCCGACGAACGGCGTGATCTCCGCCGCCGAGACGACGACGAGGCCCAGGATCAGCGCGAGGAACGGCGAGGGCGTCGCCGCGGGCAGCAGGACCTCGCAGAGCCGACGGCCGACGAGCAGCGCGATCGCGCCCTTCCCGATCCACACGAACGCGAAGACCGCTGCGATCTCGAGGACGATCAGCGGGATCCCGATGATGCTGACCAGCAGCAGCAGACCGATCGGAACGAGCGCGACGGTGGCGATCGCGCCGGTCGCCGCGGACAGCGCGGGATGGCGCTCGACGCGGTCGAGCGCGACGCGCATGCGCAGCGGAAAGATCAGGAAGATCAGGATCACGATCGCGCTGCTGAAGAGCTTCCCGAACAACCGGTGATCCTGCCCGGCGAACGGCGCGAAGCCGGGGTGGTCGCGCGTCACCGCCCACGGCACGATCGCGCGCGCAAAGTCCTTGTTCACGCTGTTGCGATCGCCGTAGATGTGCCCGCCGTCGACGGTCGTGCACTGGCCGAAGATCGCGTTGCAGTCGCCCCGCACCGTCCCGGCGACGTCGACGTCGCCGAACACGGCGTTGACGTCACCGTCGATGGTCTCGCCCGCGGGGACGTAGACGTTGCTGAACACCTCCGTCTTCCCGCCGTCGCCGCGCGCGTCGGCGGGCTGCGCCCACACGAGACCGATCAGCGCGACGAAGAAGACGACGAGCGCGCCGAGACGAAAGTTCACCAGCGCAGGCGCTCCGCCAGCCGCGGCCGCACGACGGCGAAGCAGACGACGAGCGCGACGACGAAGCCGACGTCGAGCAGGATCGCGGCGCCGACGAACGCGGTCAGCGAGCCGAAGTCGCCGGCGACGCGCGCGCCCGCGTGGCCGATCGCGCCGACGCTGCGAGTCAGCTGCGCGCTCGCGTCCAGCGCCGTCTCGCCGAGCGCGCGCATCACGTTGCCGGCGAGCAGGAAGCCGGCGCCGGCGAACAGCCACATTGCGATCAGGTACGAGACGAGATAGGCGAGCACGAACGGGTTCGAAGACGCATGCGGGCGGGGCAGCGAACGCACCTCGGCCATCGTCGCGAACGTGAAGTTCACGGGCAGTTCGACCGCGCGGGGCGAGACCAGCAGCGCGTCGACGACGCGCAGCTCTTCGAGCACGCCCTTGCAGCGGCCGCAGCCGTTCACGTGCTTGAGCAGCCACGCGCGCTGTGCGGGGAGCAGCGTGTCGTCGAGGTAGTGCTCGAAGAGCGCTTCAGACGAGCTGCAGCTCACCGAGACCTCCGACCGCCCGGAACATCCGGGTCGCGCAGTTTCCCTCGGCCACCGCTTCCCTCTCGCGCAGCTTGTGCGCCAGCGCGAGCTTGCCGCGGTGGATCAGCGTCTTCACGTTGCCGAGCGAAAGGCCCATCGTCGTCGCGATGCTCTGGTAGTCCATGTTGTCGTAGAAGCGCAGCGCGAGCACCGTGCGCGTGCGCTCGGGAAGCTCGGCGAGCGCCGCGCGGACCTCCGCCTCGGCTTCGGCGCGCAGCACGCCGCCGGCGGGATCGGCCTCGCGCGAGACGTCCGGGACCGTGTTCTCGATCGTCTGCTCCTCGGCGAGTTCGGCGAACGCGGGGCGGCGCAGCGAGCGGCCGAGGAACGTGCGCACGACGTTGCGCGCGATGTGGTACAGCCACGTCGAGAAACGGCCGAGGTCGGGGTTGAACGTGCCGAGGTGCGCGTACGCGCGCAGGAACGTCTCCTGCGCGAGATCGGCGACGTCGGAAGGCTGTCGCACGCTGGCGCCGATGAACGACGCGATTCCGCGCTTGTAGCGTTCCACCAGCTGACCGAACGCGTCGCGGTCGCCGGTGAGGACCGCTTCGACGAGCCGCTCGTCCGAGACGTCGGGGACCGACTGCACCGTCATCCTACTCCGTACTACCGGGCGCGCGGGCCGAAGTTTCCACGGAATACGGCTCGAACGATCGGCGCGCGCCGGGCGTCAACGCCTCGACATGCGGGCGCCGGAGGCGCTCGGCGAGAGCGAACATCTCCCGCGCGCGGCGGCCGGCGCCGGTCTCGGGCTCGTGCACGCGTTCCGGCGCGGGGTCGACCCCCCAACGCGCCGCCACCTCGCGGTTGTCCGCGGCGAACCGCGCCGCGATGCGCTCGCGGTCCTCAGTCGACAGGGGCCGGAATGGCTGCGCCGACGCCTCGGGATCGCTCTCGATCAGCGCCTCGGCGGCGCTCGCGCTTGCGGCATCGCCGGTCAGCTCGGCGGTCCTCGCGAACAGCCGGCGGATGAGCCAGCCGGTCGCCGGTCGCGTATTCGACGCGACGGGGTGCTCCCGCGCGACGGCGGCGAGGTGTTGCCCGCCGCCGATCGCGTCGACGAAATCGAGCAGGAGCCGGTCCGGCGGGCCGCCGCGGTAGCGCCGCACGACGACGATCTCGACCGCGTCCACGCGGCTCATGGCGTCGAGCATGGGCCCGTATGCGAACCGGTACACGGAGCGCGCCCGCCTGCTTTCGCCCCGCTCGAGCGCGTCCTCGAGAAAGTCGGCGTACGGCTCGACGGCGCCGTTTATGGCCGACGTTGCGTACAGCGATTCGATGCGGTCCGCTTGCGGCCGCAGGTACACGACGATCCGCGGGCGGTAACCCGCTCCGGCGAGGGGCGTCGTGACCTGCGCGAGCGAGCCGAAGTCGACGACCGCCGAAAGCGCCTCGGAGCTCAAGACGATCCGTGCCGCGGCCGCTCGGCGCATCTCGGCCAGCATCGCGGCGAGCACGTCGGCCGCTCGACCGTCGTGCAGGGCGGCGCGGAACGTGTGCGCCGGCAGCTCGGCGCTCAGGCGCGCGGTCATCGGATACAGTACGCCGTCCAGCGACGCCGCCGCGGCATTCGCCGCGAGAAACCGCTGGATCGACGTCGTGCCCGTCTTGTGGGTTCCGGCGTGAACGTACGCCGCACGTTCGACGGGCGCGTCGCGTCGCATCGTGCGCTGTTCTCGGGGCGCGCGCTCGCTTCCGCGCCCGTGCAGGACGGGAAGTTGCGCCGGCCGGCCGAACACGGGCGCCCGGCATGGCACATCGGCGGTGGCTCGTCACGGGCGGGCTTGGCTTCATCGGGTCGGCGTTCGTCCGCCTGGTCCTGCGCGAGCGCCACGACGTCGCCGTGACGGTCCTCGACGCCGTGACGTACGCGGCGAACCCGGCGAACGTCGCCGACGTCGCCCACGACCCGCGGTACAGCTTCGTCAAGGGCGACATCGCCGACGCGGCGCGGGTCGACGAGGCGATCGGCGAAGGGGTCGACGCGATCGTCAACTTCGCCGCCGAGACGCACGTCGACCGCTCGATCCTGGATCCCGAAGCGTTCATCCGCACCGACGTGATGGGCACGCACGTCCTGCTCGAGGCGGTGCGGCGTCACCGCATCGGCCGATTCCTCCAGGTCTCGACCGACGAAGTCTACGGCGACGTCGAGCGCGGTGCATCGAGCGAGACGGATGCCCTGCGGCCGCGCAGCCCGTACGCGGCCTCGAAGGCGGGCGGCGACCTCCAAGTTCTCGCCTATCACGTGACCTACGGCACGCCGGTCCTGATCACGCGCGGCTCGAACACCTACGGCCCGTATCAGTATCCGGAGAAGCTGGTTCCGCTGTTCGTGACCAACCTGCTCGAAGGCGACTCCGTCCCAGTCTACGGCGACGGGCTCCAAATCCGCGACTGGCTCTACGTCGACGACCACGCCCGCGGCGTCGAGCACGTGCTGGAGCACGGAACCTGCGGCGAGGTCTACAACTTGGGCGGCGGCAACGGCCGCGCGAACCTGGAGATCGTTCGCGAGCTGGTCCGGCTCACCGGCCGCTCGTACGAGGAGTCCGTCCGGCACGTCACCGACCGCCCCGGGCACGACCGCCGCTACGCGCTGGACTCCGAGAAGGCGCGCGCGCTGGGCTGGTCGCCGCGAACGGACTTCGCGCAGGGCTTGGCGGAGACGGTCGCATGGTACCGCGAGCGCGAAGACTGGTGGCGCCCGATCAAGTCCGGCGAATTCCGCGACTACTACCGCCGCCAGTACGCGCTCCGCTGAGGAAGAAAAGAACGACGTGAAGGGGATCATCCTTGCGGGCGGGCTGGGGTCGCGGTTGAGGCCGCTGACCAAGGTCACGAACAAACACCTCCTGCCGATCTACGACCGCCCGATGATCTACTATCCGCTGCAGACGCTCTGCGATGCGGGGATCCGAGAGATCATGATCGTCACCGGCGGGAACAACGCGGGCGACTTTCTCAAACTGCTCGGCAACGGGCGCGACTTCGGGCTCCCGCACATCGCCTACACCTATCAGGAAGGTGAAGGCGGGATCGCGGACGCGCTCAAGCTGTGCGAGCACTTCGCCGCGGGCGACTCCGTCGCGGTGATCCTCGGCGACAACATCGTGCAGAACAGCATCGCGCCGTTCGTCGAGCGCTTTGAGAGCCAGCGTTCCGGCTGCCGGCTCTTGCTCAAGGAGGTCGACGATCCGGAGCGCTTCGGCGTCGCGGACGTCGACGGGAACCGCATCCTCGGAATCGAGGAGAAGCCGAAGGTGCCGAAGAGCAACTTCGCGGTGACGGGGATCTACCTCTACGACAACCGCGTCTTCGACTACGCGCGCGATCTCAAGCCCTCGGCGCGCGGCGAGCTCGAGATCACGGACGTCAACAACGCGTACATCGCCGCCGGCGACTGCTACTTCGACGTGCTCGAAGGCTGGTGGACCGATGCCGGCCAGTTCGAGTCGCTCTACCGCGCGACGCAGCTCGTCGCCGAGGAACGCATGAAGAAGGCGCTCGCGCCCGCGTGAGCACGGCGCGCGTCGCGATCGCCGGCGGCACGGGACAGCTCGGCACCGCTCTGCGCGAGGCGTTCGCGGACCGCGATCCGATCGCGCCCTCCCACGCCGAGGTACCGTTCGAAGACACCGCGGCGGTGGAAGCGCTGCTCGAACGGGCGCGTCCCGACGTGCTGATCAACTGCACCGCGTTCCACCACGTCGACACGTGCGAGCGCGAGCCGGAGCGCGCGTTCGCGCTCAACGCGCTCGCGGTGGACCGCGCGGCCGCGGCGTGCGCGGCGCGCGGGATCGCGTTCGCGACGGTCAGCACGGACTACGTCTTCGACGGAACGCTCGGGCGCGCGTACCGCGAGACCGACGCGGTCCGGCCGCTGACCGCGTACGGCGCGTCGAAAGCGGCCGGCGAGTTCCTCACGCGCCGCCACGGCGAGCGGCACTACGTCGTGCGCACCAGCGGGCTCTTCGGGACGATCGCCGGCTCGAACAAGGGCTACACGCTGATCGACAAAGTGCTGCAGCAGGCGGAGCGCGGCGAGCCGACGCGGATGGTCGCCGACATGGTGTTCTCGCCGTCGTACGCACCGCACGTCGCGCGTGCGTTCCGCGATCTGATCGACGCCGAAGCGTTCGGCACGCATCACCTCACCAACGCCGGTGCGTGCACGTGGTACGAGTTCGTGCGCACGGCATTCGCGAAGGCGGGCCTCGGCGATGCGCCGCTCGAGCCGGTTCCGTACGCGGCGATGAACAACCCGACGCGCCGTCCAATGTACTCGGCGCTCGAGAGCACGACGCTCGCACGAGCCGGGATCGTGCCGCTGCCGCGTTGGGACGAGTCGCTCGACGACTTCCTCGCGGCACGCCGCGCGCGCCTCGCCGCCGCGGCGCGCTGAACGTGCGCGTTCTGGTCACCGGCGGCGGCGGCTACATCGGCCTGGAATTGTGCCGGCAGCTGCTCCAGCGCGGCGACAGCGTGCGCGTGCTGGACCGGTTCTTTTTCGGCGACGGTCCGCTGCGGGCGCTCGCCGACGGTGCGAGCGGCCGGCTCGAGTTCGTGCGCGGCGACGTTCGCGCGCTCGAGGATGCGTGGCTCGACGGGATCGACGTCGTCTCGCATCTCGCGGGGCTGTCGAACGACCCGACGGCGGAGTACAACCCGGACGCCAACTGGCAGATGAATGCCGTCGCGACCGAACGGCTCGGCGAGGCGTGCGCGCGCCGCGGCGTGCCGCGTTTCGTCTTCGGTTCGTCGGCGTCGCTCTACGACGGCATCGGTCCGGGCATGTTCGACGAGCACACCGAAGTGCGGCCGCGCGGCGCGTACTCGCTCTCGAAGAAGTACGCCGAGGACGCGCTGCTGCGGCTGGCCGGCGACGCGTTCGCGCCGGTGATCCTGCGGCAGGGAACCGTGTACGGCTGGTCGCCGAGGATGCGGTTCGATCTCGTCGTCAACACGTTCCTGAAGGACGCCGCGACCGCCGGCAAGCTGTATCTGCACGGCGGCGGTTGGCAGTGGCGCCCGCTGGTCGACGTCGGCGATGTCGCACGCGCGCACCTGGCCTGCCTGGACGCGCCGGCCGGCGACGTGCGCGGCGAGATCTTCAACGTGATGCAGGAGAACTATCAGGTGCGGCAGCTCGCGATGCTCGTCGCCGGATCGCTCTCGCTCCGCGGACGCCACGTCGTGCTCGAAGAGGCTCCGCTGCCGAAGCTCGTGCGCGACTACCGCATGTCGAACCTGAAGATGACGCAGCGGCTCGGCTTCACGCCGGCCGTGACGGTCCTCGAGTCGATCGACGCGATGCTGCAGCGGCTGCCGCTCGACGATCCCGCCTGGCTGGCGAACCCGCGCTGGTACAACGTCGCGTGGATGAGCGTGCTCGAAGAGGTGCACGCCTCGCAGCGGGAGTTCGCCTCGATCTACTGAGGCGGTAGGTTCCTGCCGTCTCAGTCGGCAGGGTGAGAGGACGGCGAGCTGAATAGTCGCCCTTCCGGGCGGCAGCATTGCTGGTCGTCCCCCGTGAGGGACGACGTTGGAGTTCACTATGAAGAGACTTTTGATAGCCTTTGCCTTTGGGGTTGCCGGCGCTTGCCTGCTCGCTCCGAGCGCGGCCAACGCACAAGCGACGAGAACCTGGGTTTCCGGGGTGGGGGACGACGCGAATCCGTGCAGCCGGACCGCACCCTGCAAAACCTTCGCCGGCGCCATCTCGAAGACGGCCGCGGCCGGCGAAATCGACTGCATCGATCCCGGCGGCTTCGGCGCGCTGACCATCACGAAGTCGATCGCGATCAAGTGCGACTACTTACCGGAAGCCGGCGTCCTCGTCTCGGGGACGAACGGTTTCGTCGTGAGCGCCGGCGCGACCGACATCATCTGGATCAGCGGGCTCGACTTCGAAGGCCTCGGGCCATCGGCGCTGAGTCTCAACGGGATCAAGATCCTCACCGCCGGCGCGGTTCATGTGTCGGACTGCACGATCCGCGGGTTCAACAGCACGAACGGCACCGACGGGAACGGCATCTTCCTGAACAACTCCGGAACGACGAAGCTGTTCGTCGACTCGACACTGATGGCGGACAACGGCTTGACCGGCCTCGAGGTGAAGCCGCAGGCGGGCGCAACCGGCCTCGTTCAGGTCGACCGGTCGATCGCCAGCAACAATGTGGTCGGGATGCGCGCGAACGGGTCTTCGAACTCGGCGAGCATCAACATGAGCATCAACGACAGCACCGCTTCCGGCCAGACCGGCGCGGGCTTCAACGCGACCGGTGGATCCGGTCCGGCGTTCCTCATGCTCCGAGGCGTCACGGCCTCCAACAACGGCACCGGCGTCGTCGCGGGCACGAACGCCACCGTGCGCGTGGGCTATTCCACGATCAGCGGCAACACGACCGCGACGGTCGCAACCGGGACGCTGAGCTCGTACGGGAACAACCAGATCAACAACAACACGACGGATACGGTGCCGACCGTCATCCCGCTCCACTAGCGCGGCAACTCTCGGTCCAACGCGCGTGCCCGGAGCGTGAGTTCCGGGCACGTTTCTTTTTGAGACACTGAGGGCCGCGCGAGTCGCGGAGAGAAAGCCCTCGGCGATGTACAACGACATCGCCGACGAGGACGTGCGCGAGCTCGCCGCGGCGAGCGCGCACCCGGAAACGCTGCGCGAGCTCGTCGCCGTCGGCCGCTCGAAGCTCGGCTTTTTCCCGCGGCACAAAGCGCGTGCGATCGAATATCCGTGGATCCTTCACAACGTTCCGGCCCCGCTCGACGACGCGGTGATCGTCGACGTCGGCGCGGGCCTCAACCCGCTGCCCTTGGTGCTCGCCGAGCGCGGCGCGTCGGTCATCACGGTCGACAACCATCGCACGACGCCGAGCTTCGCGCCGGGCGAGGAGCGCAACGAGTGGGGGTTTCTCGACTACGCGCTGCTCGATCCGCGGATCACGTCCGTGCGCTGCGCGTACGAGTCCTGGGATGCGCCCGTCGTCGCGGACGTCGTCTACTCCGTGAGCGTCATCGAGCACGTCCCTTCGGCGGTCCGGGAACGCTGGCTCGACCGGTTCGCCGTCCAGGTTCGGCCGGGTGGGACGCTGCTGCTCACGATCGATCTCTTCGCGGACTCCGACGATCTCTGGAACCGCTGCGAAGGCGTCCTCATCGAGGAGCGCGGCGTGCACGGAACGCTCGAGCGCTTGCGCCGCGACATCGCAGCGCGCGGTTTCGAGCTCGGCGTCACCGTCGTCCATCGCAAGATCACCGGCTCGCTCGTCGACGTCGCGTTTTTGCGCGCGGTGCGGACCGGAAACGTCACGCCGCTTCGCGAGCGCGCCGCCGTTTAGGGATCGCGCCGCCGGCAGACGAATGCGGTCTGCTGCAGCTCCGACGTCGCGTACACGGCGGTGACGTCCCAGCCGGCCGTGGCGGCGAGCTCCGCGAGATAGTCCGGATGGTAGATGCTGTAGTGCGCCGGCCGCGCGGGCTCGCCGTCGCGATACCGCTCGACCGCTTCGTCGGCGAACGCCGTGAAGTAGAGCTGTCCGCCCGGGCGGACGCCGGAGTGCAGCATCGCGAAGATCGCGCGGGCGTCCTCCGGTGCTTGGTGCGTGATGACCGAGAACATGCAGGCGGCGTCGAAGTCGGTTAGGCCGGCCTCGCGCAGCGCTTCGCGATTCCGCAGCACGACGCCGCCGGGATTGTACTGGTGCTGATGCATGTCGATGCGCTCGAAGCGAAATCGCGGGTCGTCCGCGTTCGCGGCGAGCCAGGCGATCGACTCGCCGTTGACGTCGACGCCCGCGTACGCGCCGACGTCCAGCCCGAGATTCCAGATCGTGCGCGCGAACCGCACCCCGCAGCCGTAGTCGAGGAGGCGGTGGTCGGCAAGCGACGCCCAGCCCAAGCGGCGGCACAGCGACTGCAGAAGCCGGTAGCCGGTCACCTCGGGCGGATACCGCGCGATGTCGGGAGCGTTGAACTGAAACGGTGGATCGACGTAGCGAAACCGCTCGGCGGGATCCGGCGTAAAGTTCACGCGCGCGTGCTTCGCGGCATGAAAACGGCGCTTCCTCGTCGATGGTCCGTCGTGATGTTCCGGCGATGCGCGGCAGCAGCGATCGTTGCGTGCGCGGTATGCGCGGCGCCGGTGTTCGCGGCGGACGGCGCGCTCGGCTCCGGCGTTGGGCTCCCGGCCGCGACGGGCGTGCCGTGGACCGGCGCCGAGATCGCGGCGCTCGATGCGGCCGTCGACCGGCAGATCGCCGGCGAGAGCGCGCTGCGCGGCGCACACGCGGGCTTCTACGCGATCGACGCGCGCGACGGGCGCGTCCTCTACCGGCGCAATCCCGACGACGCATTTCAGCCGGCCTCGACGCTGAAGCTCCTCGTCGGCAGCGTCGCCCTCGATGTGCTCGGCCCGTCGTTCCGGTTTCACACCGCGCTGCTCGCAACCGGGACGCGCGACGGCGGGACGCTGAACGGCGCGCTCGTGCTGCGCGGCGGCGGCGATCCATTTCTGTCCGCGGCGGACCTCGACGCCGCCGCGGCCGCCGTTTCCGCCGCCGGCATCACGTCCGTGACCCAGGGAGTCGCCGTCGACGACTCGCGTTACGAGCCCCCGGGGTATCTCCCGGGCTGGTCGGTGGACGATCTCCCGTACGCATATGCGCCGGTGGTCTCCGCGCTCGCGTTCGAGCACAACGCGGTGCGCGTCGTCGCTGCTGCGGGCTCGGATCCGTCGACGTGCGCCGGCGCGCCGGTCGCGAACCCGCCCGACGAGGGCGCCGAGACGATCGACGTCGCGGTGTGCGACCCGCGCGCGTATGCGGCCGACGCGATGCAGGCAGCGCTGCGGCGGCACGGCGTGGGGGTAACGCGCGGCGCGTTCACCGCCCGTGCGCCGTCGTTTGCCGTCTGGACGCACGACTCCGAGGATCTTTCCGGCGTGCTGGCCGGCATGTGGCTGCCGAGCGACAACCTCGCGGCGGAGCTGCTTCTCCGCGAGATCGCCGTCGCGTCGAGCGGCGCGCCCGGAACGACGGCGCACGGAATCGCCGCGGAGCAGCGGTGGCTGGGCGGACTGGGCCTCGGTTCCGGCGCGTACGCGCTCGCGGACGGCAGCGGCCTCTCCGTGTACGACCGGCTCACGCCGCGCGCCGCCGTGACGATCCTGCGGCACGACTGGAACGGGCCGTACCGGGATCTCGTCCTCGGCGATCTTCCGATCGCCGGCGTGCGCGGCACGCTGGCGTCGTCGTGGAAGGGCACGGCCGCGGAAGGCCGCGTCTTCGCGAAGACCGGGACGCTTTCGCACGTCGCCGCGCTCGCCGGCTACGTCGCGAGCGTGCGGCACGGCACGGTGATCTTCGCGCTCGACGTCGACGACGCGCTCGGCGACGCCGCGGCGCTGCGCGCGTTCCGCGGCCGCGTGCTCGATCTGCTGGTGCGCGCATGACGCGCCGTACGGCGCGGCCCATGCGAGAACGGGGGTTGGCTGGTAGCTCGGCACTGCGAGCGACCGGGAGAACTCATCCCGATCGGCCAACATTGAAGGGAAAGCATGCTTCCCGAGCTCCTCGCGTGGTTCACCGGCAAAGAACAGAACCGCCGGAAGTTCCCGCGCAAGCGCAAGCCGTACCGCGCCGCGTATAGCGTCGACGGCACGTCGACGCGCCCCGCGATCGGCCTCGACATCAGCGGCGGCGGCCTTTGCATCCTCACGCAGGAGCCGGTCGTTCCCGAGGAGTTCGAGGTCCGCGTGCAGCTCGGCGAACGCGGCCTGCGCATCCGCGCCCGCAGAGTATGGCAGGACAACGTCCAGCATCAAGGCCGCAGGGTGTGGCGCTACGGCATGCGGTTCACCGGGATCCCGGCGGACGACTGGGACGCGATCATCCGCTACACGACCGACCGTCCCGTGGCGGACACGAACAAGGCGCAGGAGGAGCTGAGCGCGGTCCGGATGTCGCCGGACGACGCGGCGCGCCTGCTGCCGAAGGAGCTCCAGACGCGGCTGCTGTCGATGCTCGTCGAGCGCCGGCGCCTCGCACCGCTCGACGACCGCGTCACCCCGCTCGTGCAGTATTTCTACTCCGGGATCGTGCGGCACAACGACCGCCTGATGCACCGGCTGGTCATCCAGTCGAAGGTCGTCGGCCAGGACGCGGACGAGCTGTTCGAGACGCGCTTCGTCTTCGACGAGTCCGGCAAGAACGTCCAGATTCTGAACTGAAGGGGCGCATGTGTCCCACAAGACGGCGCTGATCACCGGCATCACCGGACAGGACGGCTCGTATCTGGCGGAGTTCTTGCTGCGCGCCGGGTATCGCGTGATCGGCATGACGCGCCGGTCCTCGACCGACGTGCACGAGCGCATCCAGCACCTCATGGACGACATCGCGTTCTTCTCGGGCGACCTGCTCGACCAGACGTCGATCACGTCGATCGTTCGCGACGTGCGGCCGGACGAGATCTACAACCTCGCCGCGCAGTCCTTCGTGCCGACGTCGTGGACGCAGCCCGTGCTGACGGGCGAGTTCACGGCGCTCGGCGTGACGCGCGTGCTCGAAGCGATCCGCGCCGTCGATCCGGCGATCCGATTCTACCAGGCGTCGAGCTCGGAAATGTTCGGCAAGGTGCTCGAGACGCCGCAGACGGAGACGACGCCGTTCTACCCGCGCTCGCCCTACGGCGTCGCGAAGGTGTACGGTCACTGGATCACCGTCAACTATCGCGAGTCGTACGGTATCTATGCTTGCTCAGGCATGCTTTTCAACCACGAGTCGAGTCGCCGGGGCAAGGAGTTCGTCACGCGCAAGATCTCGGACGGCGTCGCGCGCATCAAGCTCGGCTTGTCGAAGGAGCTGCGGCTCGGGAACCTCGACGCGCAGCGTGACTGGGGTTTTGCGGGCGACTACGTTCGCGCGATGTGGATGATGCTGCAGCGCGACCGCCCCGACGACTACGTGATCGCGACCGGAAGGACGCACTCCGTGCGCGACTTCGTCCGCGCCGCGTTCGCCGTCGCCGAACTCGACTGGGAGCGCCACGTCGTCGTCGATCCCGCGTTCTACCGCCCGGCCGAGATCGACGTGCTCGTCGGCGACGCATCGAAGGCGTACCGGGAACTCGGGTGGGAGCCGGAGATCTCGTTCGAGCGGCTCGTCGAGATGATGGTGCAGGCGGACCTGGACCGCTTGCGCCCGCTCGCGTCCGTGTGACGTGCGGATCCTCGTCACCGGCGCGCGGGGTTTCGTCGGGCGTCATCTCGGCGCGGCGCTACGCGCGCGCGGGCACGCGGTCTTCGAGACCGACCGCGTTGCGCGCGACGACGTGCTCGCGGTCGACGTCACGGACGAGCCGGAGGTGCGCGGCGCGTTCGAGCTCGTGCGGCCCGACGCCGTGGCGCATCTCGCCGCGCAGGCGTTCGTCCCGGAGTCGCTGCGCGATCCGCGCGGCACGCTGGACGTCAACGTGCTCGGGACGCTGCACGTGCTACGCGCCGCCGAGGCGCTGTACGCACAGGGCGCGCGCGTCCGCGTGGTGGTCGCGAGCAGCGCGGACGTGTACGGCGCGCAGCCGTCCGGCGCGTATCCGCTGCGGGAGAGCACCGCGCCGGCACCGCAGAATCCGTACGCGGCCAGCAAGATCGCCGCGGAGGCGCTTGCGCTCGCGTACGCGCGATCGTTCGGGGTCGACGCGGTCGTGACGCGTGCGTTCAACCACGTCGGCCCGGGTCAGGACGAGCGGTTCGCCGTCGCGGGCTTCGCCGCGCAGATCGCGCGCGCCGCGACCGCCGGCGGCACGGTCGTGCGCGTCGGCAACCTCGACGCGCAGCGTGACGTGCTCGACGTGCGCGACGTGTGCGACGCCTACGCGCTGCTGCTCGAAGGCGCCGGCGAGGCGGGCGAGATCTACAACGTGTGCAGCGGCACGGCGACGCCCGTCCGCGAGCTGCTGCGCAACCTCATCGCGACCGCGCGCGTCCCGGTGGAAGTGCGTGAGGATCCGGATCGGTTGCGGCCCGCGGACATCCCGATGAGCGTCGGCGACGCCGCGAAGCTGCGCGCCGCGACGGGCTGGTCCCAGCGCATCCCGCTCGCCGCCGCGCTGCGCTCCGTCTACGAGGACGCCCTTCGACGTGCTCAGGACGACATGGCGTGAGCGATCCGTCGACGTTCGTCTTCAAGAACCGCGGCGCGCTGCTCGCGATCCCCGCGGTCGGGCTCGCCGCGCTCGGCAAGCCCAGTGCGTTCTCGATCGCGGTGGGCCTGCCGCTCGCGTTCGTCGGTGAAGCCGTGCGCATGTGGGCCGTCGGTTACAGCGGCGTGACCACACGCGGCGACGCCGTGATCGCGCCGGCGCTCGTCTCCGCCGGCCCGTACGCGCACGTGCGCAACCCGCTGTACGCCGGCAACGCGATCACGGCCGCCGGCTTCGCGCTCGCGTTCACCGGGAACAATTCCGGCGCGATGCGTTTGGCGCTCGTCGGCGGATCGCTCGCCGCGATGGCCGGCGTCTATTCGGTGATCGTCCCGCATGAGGAGCGTTACCTGCGCGCGACGTTCGGCGAGCAGTTCGACGCGTACGCCGCCGCCGTGCCGCGCGTGGTGCCGGCGCTCGCACCCGGCGGACCGCAGCAAGGCGCGTACGACCCGAGCGTGATCGGCAAGGCGGAGTCGCGCACCTGGATCACGTTCGGCGCGATGCTCGGCCTGCTCGCGCTCAAAGCGCTTCGCGCGTGAGCCTGCACGCCGCGCCCGCCGGACCGCTCAAGGTCGCGCTCGGCGCGACCGCGGCGGTCGCGGTGCTCGAGCTCGTGGGCGGCGTGCGCGCCGGTTCGCTCGCGCTCCTCTCGGACGCGGCGCACGTGACGACGGATGCGGTCGCGCTCGCGATCGCGCTCGCCGCGGTCGTGCAGTCGAAGCGCCCCGCGACGCACCGGCAGACGTACGGGTTCGCGCGGTACGAGATCCTCGCGGCGCTCGCGAACGGCGCGCTGCTCGCCGCCGTGACGCTGCCGATCGGCACCGCCGCCGTGGAGCGGCTGCTGCATCCGGCGCTGCCCGCGGGCGCGCTGATGGCCGGCGTCGCGGCGATCGCGCTCGTCGTGAACGGCACGGTCGGGCTCATGCTCGCGCGCGTGGCGCACCGCGATCTCAACGTGCGCGCCGCGTTGCTGCACGTGGCGGGCGACCTCTTCGGCGCGACCGCGGTCATCGCGGGCGGCTCGGCGATCGTGCTCACCGGCGCGACGTGGATCGATCCCGTGCTCTCGCTGCTGGTCGTCGCGGTGATCCTCGTCGGCGTCGTGCGAATCGCGCGCGAAGCCGTCGGCGTGCTGCTGGAGAGCGCGCCCGATCATGCGGCGATCCCGGACGTGCGCGAGCGCATCGCGCGCGTCGCGGGCGTCGTCGGCGTGCACGACCTACACGTGTGGACGATCGGCTCCAGCTCGCACGCGCTCTCCGCGCACGTCGTGCTCGATGACCGCAAGCTGAGCGAAGCGGGCGCCATCCTGCGCTCGATCGACGTCGCGATGCGCGACGAGTTCGCGATCGCGCACGTCACCGTGCAGTTCGAGTGCGAGAGCTGCGAGCCCGATACGACGATCATCTGCACGCAAGCGCCTCGGGAACCCGGGGGCACCGTCACGAAGTTGTGAAGGCTATGAAATCCGGAACCGTCGTCCTCTCGACCGCGCGGACGCCCTTCGGGCGCTTGGGCGGTGCCCTTTCTCCGCTGGCCGCCACGTCGCTGGGCGGTGATGCGATCCGCAACGCGATCGCGCGCGCCGGCATCGATCCCGCCGACGTCGAGCACGCCATCATGGGCCAAGTGATCCAGGCGGGAGCCGGCCAGGCCCCGGCGCGTCAGGCCGCCTTCAAGGCCGGGCTCGCGAAGACGACGACCGCGGAGACCGTGAACAAGGTCTGCGCGTCGGGCATGCTCGCGGTGGCGTACGGCGCGCGTTACATCGGCGCCGGCGATCACCGCGTCCTCGTCGCCGGCGGCATGGAGTCGATGTCGAACGCGCCGTATTTGCTGCCCGGCGCGCGCACGGGCTACCGCTACGGCAACGGAACGCTCGTCGACGCGATGATCCACGACGGGCTCTGGGACTACTACCTCGACGAGGCGATGGCCGCGCAAGGCGCGCGTGTCGCCGCCGAGCTCGGCGTCACGCGCGCGGTGCAGGACGAGTTCGCGTACCAAAGCCACCGGCGCGCGCACGCGGCGCACGAGTCGGGACGCTTCGCCGATGAGATCGCTCCGATCGACGTCGCGACGAAAGCGAAAGGCAAGATCGTCGTCGACGCCGTGCCGCAGCCCGCGCGTGCGCGCATTCCGGCGATGGCCGGCGCGCCCGGCGGCGGCGGTTCCGTGTGGGAACACGTTGCCCCCGAGAACATGGTCGCCGACCCGGCGCAGTACTCGCCATACGTCACCGGCGACGTTCCGTACACGCGCGTCGACCGCGACGAGCCCGTGCGCGGCGACGCGTCGCTCGAATCGATGGCGAAGCTGCGCCCGATCGACGCCGGCGGCACGATCACCGCGGGCAACGCGCCCGGCGTCAACGACGGCGCCGCCGCGCTCGTGCTCAGCAGCGCGGACTACGCGCGTGCGAACGGCGTGGAGCCGCTGGCCGAGATCGTCGATCACGCCGGCGTCGCGTGGGATCCGCCCTATCTCGCGCTCGTCCCGGCGATGGCCGCGCAGAAGCTCCTCGACCAGCAGGGCCTGCGCGCTTCCGACATCCACGTGTGGGAAATCAACGAAGCCTTCGCGGCAGTCGCCCTCACCGCGGCCGTGCGCCTCGGCCTCGATCCGACGGTGATCAACGCCCAAGGCGGCGCCGTCGCTCTCGGCCATCCCATCGGCGCCTCCGGCGCGCGCATCGTCGCTGCCGTCGTCCATCAGCTCCGCCGCCGCGGCGGCGGCTACGGCATCGCCGCCATCTGCAGCGGCGGCGGCCAAGGGGATGCGCTCCTCGTCAAGGTCGCCTAAGGCCGCCCTTCGACAAGCTCAGGATGACAACGACAAGCTCAGGATGACGACGACAAGCTCAGGATGACGACGACAAGCTCAGGATGACAACGACAACGTTCAGGCTGACAACGACAAGCTCAGGATGACGACGACAAGCTCAGGATGACAACGCCCCCGCACGCGCGTGCCCGGGAGTGAACGAGCCGCGCACCGCGCACGTCGTGCCTGCGGTTGCGGCGGCACGTGCGGCTCCGGCGGGGCCGCGCGGAGCGCGACGCCAGGATTGGCGCGGCGCGCGGAGCGCGGAGCCCCACGTTCGGCCAGGACGGCCGAACGTGGGGCGTCCCCGGCCGGGGAGCGCACGCGCCGCCGCAACCGCCGCCACCACCGGGAAGCGGTGCCGGCGAGCGAACGGGAAAGGGGCAGCGTGCGAGTTGCGGTGATCGGTGCCGGACAAATGGGCGGGGGAATCGCTCAGGTGCTGGCGGCCAAGGACCATGAGGTGCTCTTGAACGACGTCGACGCGGCGCGCATCCGGCGCGGCATCGACGGCATCGCGAAGCGGCTCGACCGCGACGTCGAGAAGGGCCGGATGACCGCCGCGCAGCGCGGCGAGATCCTGGAGCACATCGACGCGCGGGAGAGCCTGCAGGATGCGGACGTGCAGCTCGCGATCGAGGCGGCGACGGAACGGCTCGATCTGAAGCTGGATCTGTTCCGGTTCCTCGACGCGAACACGCCGCCGGAAGCGATTCTGGCGTCGAACACGTCGTCGATCTCGATCACGGTGTTGGGCGCGGTCACCTCGCGGCCGGCGAACGTGATCGGCATGCACTTCATGAACCCCGTGCCGGTGATGAAGCTGGTCGAGGTGATTCGGGGGATCGCGACGTCCGATGCGACGTTCGGGTGCGTGCGCGACCTCGCGCTCGCGCTCGACAAGACGCCGGTCGAAGTGCGCGACTTTCCCGGGTTCGTCTCGAACCGCGTGCTGCTGCCGATGATCAACGAGGCCATCTACGCGCTGTACGAGGGCGTCGCGTCCGTCGAGGCGATCGACACCGTCATGAAGCTCGGCATGAACCATCCGATGGGTCCGCTCACGCTGGCTGATTTCATCGGGCTCGACACGTGTCTCGCGATCATGAACGTGCTGCACGAGGGGCTCGGCGATTCGAAGTACCGGCCGTGCCCGCTGCTCAAGCAATACGTCGCGGCGGGTTGGCTCGGGAAGAAGTCGGGCCGCGGCTTCTACGACTACTCCGGGGCATAGGCGGGCATGATCGGCGCGGAGCGCTCCGTCGCGTTCCAGCTCACGGACGATCAGCGCGCGTTCGGCGACGTCGCGCGCGAGATCGCGGAGCGCGAGATCGCGCCGCACATCGCGGAGTGGGACCGCACGCACGCGTTTCCGCGGGCGCTGTACGGAACGCTCACCGAGGCCGGCCTCATGGGCATGCTCGTCCCCGAGAAGTACGGCGGCGTGGGCGCGGACCACGTGTCGTACGCGCTCGCGATCGAGGAGCTCGCGAAGGTCGACGCGGGGACGGCCGTGACGGTCTCCGTCCATTCGATGATCTGCAGCGCGATCGCGAAGCTCGGGTCCGATGCGCAGAAGGCGCAGTGGCTCGAGGCGCTCGGCACGGGCGACGTGATCGCCGGCTTCGGCTTGACGGAACCCGACGCCGGGTCCGACGCCGCGGCGATTCGTGCGACCGCGCGGCGCGACGGCGACGGCTGGGTGCTCAACGGCCGCAAGCAGTGGTGCACCAACGGCGGACATTCCGGCGTCGTGATGGCGATGTTCCGCACGGGCGGCAGCGGCTCGCGCGGCATCAGCGCCTTCTTGGTCGATTCGTCGCTGCGCGGCGTCGTCGTCGAGAAGGTCACCGAGAAGCTCGGCATCCACACGTCCAACACCGTCGACCTTGCGTTCGACGACGTGCGCGTGCCCGCGTCGGCGATGCTCGGCGCGGAAGGCGCCGGGCTGACGCAGGCGCTGATGACGCTGACGTCCGGGCGCATCGGCGTCGCCGCGCAGGCGACCGGCATCCTCGGCGCGTGTCTGGACGCGTGCGTGACGTTCGCGAAGGACCGGACCGCGTTCGGGAAGCCGATCGCCGCGTTCGAGGGCGTCTCGTTCAAGATCGCGCGCATGGCGACGGACCTCGACGCCGCGCGGCTGCTCGTCTATCGCGCCGCGGCGCTTGCCGACGCGGGGCGCCCGTTCGTCACCGAAGCGTCGAAGGCGAAGCTCTTCGCGTCGACCAAGGCGCGCGAGCACGCAGCAGAGGCCGTGCAGATTCACGGCGGCTACGGGTACACGACCGAGTTTCCGGTCGAGCGGTACTATCGTGACGCGAAGATCACCGAGATCTACGAAGGGACCTCGGAGATCCAGCAGCTGATCATCGCGCGCGCGCTGCTCGGACGCCTGGACTGAAGCGCGGGCGCTCAGCCGCCGTCGATCAGCCGTGCGCGCAGTGCGAGCGTGGGAACCGCGCACGCATCGCTGCGGCCGAACCAGCGATAGCGGTTGCGCGCGATCCAGTCGTACGCGGCGTCGCGCAGCGGCCGCGGGATGAGGATCGCCGCGAACGCGAGCGCCCACGGCGCGCGCAGGCCCAGCGTGAGATACAGCACCGCGTCGCTGCGCTCGAACCGGCGCCCGTAGTCGAGCAGCACGATCGAGTCGCCCGACGTCACCTCGCCCGCGACGGCGTGGGCTGCGGAAGACGCGAGCGACGCGAACGCGAAGCGCCCGCCCGGGTCGTTCGCGGCGACGAACCGCACGACGCCGCTGCACAGCGCGCACGTTCCGTCGTAGAGCACGACGGCGCGGGCGCGCGCGCCGCCGTTACTGGAACGAATCGCTGGTCAGCGTCGCGGTGAGGTGCATCGTCGTCGTGATGGACTGGTCCATCCCCGCCGTGTGGCGGGTGACGCCGGAGTAGTCGAACTTCTCCGGGCACAGCTTGCGCGTGTCGTACACGGTGACGCCGTTGCCGTTCTCGTCGAAGCCGCGGGCGCCGGGCACCGTGTTCTTCACGTCGATCGCGAACGTCGCGACGTCGCCGTTGACCGCCGTGACGCGAAAGACTTCGCCGCCTTGCGCGGGCTTGCCCGACGGCACGGTCCACGACGTGCCGACCGCGATCGTGCGCTCCGCGACGAGACCGCGCGAGAGCAGCGGCAGCATCAGACCGGTGGCCGGGTTCAGCTCGGTCCCCGGCGCGTACGACAGCCGTCCGTCGGGGAAGACGGCGATGCGCACGACGGGCTGCGCGGAATTCTTTCCGGAGTACGACGCGTCGACGACGAGCCCGCCGTCGGGCGTCGCGGCGATGATCGCCGCGGTCAGCGTCCCGTCGTCGCTGACGTTCGCCGTCCGCTGCGTCCGCGAGCCGCCGACGTTCGACATCGTGCCGCCCCCGCCGAAGCCGGACGACTGCTCCTCGTTGGTCGTGGTCGCACTGTACACGACGGAGTAGACGAGCGTGCGCAGGGGTTTGGCAGGGCCTCGGCCGCTCTGTGCGAGCGCCGGTGACGCAGATGCCAGAAGAGTCGCGATCAGTGAGGCGGCGAGCAGGCGCATCATCGTGCGACGTTCGCCGCGCGCGCGGGCCGCGGCCTCTCACCCGCGCGTCGAGGTTTCCGCCTCGCGGCGCGGAACGGTGCGAGCCGCGATGAAACTGATGGAGTATCAGGGCAAGGACCTGTTTCGCCGCGTCGGCATCCCGACGCCGAACGGGGTCTACGCGACGACGGCCGGCGACGTGGAGCGCTACATCGCCGAGCACCCCGGCTCGTGGGTGCTGAAGAGCCAGGTGATGATGGGCGGCCGCGGCAAGGCTGGCGGCATCAAGTTCGCCGACGAGGCCGCGCAGGGCGGCGCGATCGCGCGCGAGCTGATCGGCAAAGTGCTGCGGTCGGTGCAGAATCCCGACGGCGAAGAAGTGCGTTCGCTGCTCGTCGAGGAGAAAGTCGACATCGCGAGCGAGGCGTACGTCTCGATCGCGATCGATCGCGCGACGAAAAAACCGGTCGTACTCGTCACCGCGCAGGGCGGCATGGACGTCGAGGAAGTCGCGGAGCGCGATCCCGACGCGATCTCGAAGTACTGGATCGATCCCGCGATCGGCTGCCCGCCGTTCGTCGGCCGCCGGCTCGCGTTCCGCGCGAAGCTTCCGGACGGCTATCGCAAGACGTTTCCCTCGATCCTCGGCGCGCTGTACGCGCTCTTCATGGACTACGGTGCGAATCTCGTCGAGATCAACCCGCTCGTCCTCACCAAGGACGGACGCGTCATCGCGAGCGACGCGAAGGTCGAGCTCGACGACAACGGCCTCTACAAGCATCCCGACATCGCGCGGTGGAACGCGCAGCAGCCGACCGACGCGGATCAAGCGGCCGCGGTCGCGATCGGTCTCGGCATGTCGAACTACGCCAAGCTCGGCGGCACGATCGGCGTGATCGCGAACGGCGCCGGCCTCGGCATGGGGACGATGGACGCGATCCGCAACGCCGGCGGCGAAGCGGCGAACTTCCTCGACATCGGCGGGGGCGCGCAAGCCGAGCTCGTCAAGAAGAGCTACAACCTCGTGACGAGCGATCCGAACGTGCGCGCGATGTTCATCAACATCTTCGGCGGCATCACGCGCGGCGATCAGGTCGCGAAGGGCATCGTCGAAGCGCTCAAAGGGGGCGACCCTTCGACAAGCTCAGGGCAAGCTGCAATTCGGGAAGTGCCGCTCGTCGTCCGCCTCACGGGCACGAACGCCGAAGAAGGCCGCGCGATCCTCGCGCAAGCCGGCTTCGTCCCGGTGGAGACCATGGACGAAGGCGCCGCCAAAGCGGTCGAGCTCGCGAAAGCATAGAGAGCATGTCGTTACGAGCCCCCTCCGGGGATGTTCACATCATCGCAATGATGCCGGGCTCGGTGGCCCGGGGGCCCCGCGCCGCAGGCGTGGGGGGCGCGCAGCAGGGTGGAGCGCCTTCAAAATGATTTGGCTGGACAAGAATTCCAGGTGCATCGTGCAGGGCATCACGGGGCGCGAGGGCGCGTTCCACACGCAGCGCATGCTCGCGTACGGCACGAACATCGTCGGCGGCGTCACGCCGGGCAAAGGCGGCACGCGCATCGAGAGCGGTCAGCCCGTGTTCGACACCGTGCGGGACGCGGTCGACGCGACGGGCGCGACGCATTCGATCGTGTTCGTCCCGCCGTTCGCAGGTGCGGACGCGCTGTGGGAGGCGTACGACGCCGGCATCGAGCTCGCCGTGTGCATCACCGAAGGCATCCCCGCGCACGACATGCTGCGCGTCGTCAACACGACGCGCGGGATGCGCATCATCGGCGGCAACTGCCCGGGCCTCATCTCGCCCGGCAAGTCGCTGCTCGGCATCATGCCCGGCCACGTGTTCGCGCCGGGGAACGTCGGCATGATCTCGCGGTCGGGCACGCTCACGTACGAGATCGTCGACGGCCTTACGCGCGCGGGCTTCGGTCAGTCGACGTGCGTCGGCATCGGAGGCGACCCGATCATCGGCACGACGTTCGTCGACTGCCTGCGCGCGTTCGCGAACGACCCGGAAACGCACGCGCTCGTCGTCGCCGGCGAGATCGGCGGCTCGGACGAAGAGGACGCCGCCGCCTTCATCAAAGAGCACATCGCCGGCAAGCCGGTCGTAGCGTTCATCGGCGGCCGCAGCGCGCCGAAGGGCAAGCGCCTCGGACACGCCGGCGCGATCATCTCCGGCAACACCGGGACGCCGGAGTCGAAGGTCCGCGCGTTCGGCGACGCAGGCGTCCCGGTCGCCGACCGTCCCTCGGACATCCCGCGCTTGCTCGCCGAGCGTCTCGAGCACGTCGGCGCGTAGCGCCGCCCCGTTCGTGCGCTTCGGCTACCACTGCGAGGAGTGCGAGGAGGCGGTATGGCTGCCGACGACGCGCTCCGAGTTGCAGTGGCTGCGCACCCGCCGGCACGTCGTGCGCGAGGTGCAACGCCATCTCGGCAGCGGGCTCGACGGGTGGATGGACGAGGGCCTTGCTTTTCTCGAGGGGCATGACGGGCACAGCGTCGTGGTGGTCGAGCGCGCGGGGCATTAGCAGGCCGGCGCAAGGAGAAGCGCACCTTCATCCCAGAAGAGTCTAAGGTCCGCTCAAGATTGAGTGGACCACTCAAACCACCACACCCTTCGAAAGGAAGGTGCCCGTGGCAATACCTCTCATGGTGAGACGAGGTGTTCTCGCGGCGTTGTTGGTCATCGCGTTCGTGCTCCAGGGAACAATAAGCGTTCTGGCAGGCACGACGGGCTCGATCACCGGCGTCGTTACGAACAACTCGAACAACCAGCCGATCAGCGGCGCCCAAGTGACCGCGTCGAGCCCGTCGCAATCAGCTACGACGCATACGGACAGCAGCGGTCACTTCACGTTCATCTCGCTTGCACCCGACACGTATACGTTGTCGGTTCCGGCCGCAGCGGGCCGCGAAGCGTTCCAGTTGTCCGGCATCACGGTGCAGGCCGACCAGACGCAAGCGGTGACGCTGCCGGTCAATACGCTACGCACGATCGGTTCGACTACCGCGCGCGCTGCGTCAGCGCTCGTCAAGCCCGGTACGACGGTTGACATCTACTCGGTCAATCCCGTCGTGCAGGACAAGGCGTCGATGATGGGTGGCGGAGGCCTCCTTAACAGCGCGTGGTCGGCGATCACGACGGTTCCAGGCGTGTACGTCGCGCCGGGTTCGGTCGGCTATATCGGCGCCGGACCCGGCGTCAGCATCCGTGGCGGCGACTATGACCAGATCGGCTACGAAATCGACGGCGTTCCGGTCAACCGCTCGTACGATAACTATCCCTCCGGCAAGCTGTCGGCTCTCGGCCAGCAAGAGCTGCAGGTGTACACCGGCGCTGCGCCGTCGACGTCCGAGGCACAAGGCATTTCCGGCTACATCAATCAGGTCATCCGCACGGGAACCGCGCCCGCCGCGCATACGCTGACGGTCGCGGACGGTGGACCTGCTTACTACGGCAAGATCGCATTTGAAGCGGGCGGTGCCAACCCCTCGCGCACCTTCTCGTACTACGCCGGCTTTGGCGCGTACAACGAGGACTACCGAGCCTACGATCAGTTCAACGGCGCATCGCTGTCCCGCTACTGGGGACCGCCGCTTGAACCATGCGTACCGGGTGCGTACACGGCGGCGCAAGTTCCGTCATGCTTCAACAATGCGGGGCAAATGTGGAACAGCCCCGGCTACGCCAACGTCACGGCCGCGGCATACGGCGTTCCGATTCCGAACGGCTTCGCACTCGCGCCGTTCAATGCCGCGCCGTTCACGTCGCGCGATCAAGAGCGTGACAGCGTCGTCAACCTGCACTTCGGCATCCCGCAGAAGAGCGGCAACCGGGACGACGTCCAGTTCCTGTGGGATGCATCCAACCTTAAGAGCTTCGCGTACAACTCCGCGAACGACATGGGCGGCGTCGGCTATCTCGACCTCGTCGGCGTCGGCACGCCGAGCTACATGGATCAATACCGGTACAACGGTGCGCCGTTTGGCGCGGTCGTCTCGCCGGCGAACATCCTCAACGGCGCTGGTCAGGCGCTGTATCCCTATTCTCCGACTGGCCGCGCCTTCGGCGCCGCGATCGACCCGAACATGGAGGATGCGCTCCAGGTCGACCAAGGGATCGTGAAGCTACAGTACCAGCACAACTTCGGCACGTCGGCGTTCCTGCGCGTGTACGGGTACACGTACTACTCCGACTGGCTCGAGGGTAACCCGAACACTCCCTACGAGTACGCGGCGACGATCGGCGCGGGCGTCGCTGGGGCCTGGGACTACCAGGTCGGCAGCCATACCCATGGCTACAGCATTCAGTTCTCGGATCAGGTAAACGACAAGAACCTCGTGACGTTCCAGGGGAACTTCACTTCGTCTAGCGTGTACCGCGCGAACTCGGAGGGCGCGTGGCTTGGGAGTTCGGCGTACGCAGTGCTCGTGAACTCAGCGAACCTGAACACGGGTCAGTGCTACGGTTACAACGGCGCGACGACGTTCGCCGCGAACTGCTACAACGGGACGGCGTTCAACACGTACAGCGCGAAAACCAATCCGACCGGGGCGAATTTCATCTCGCCCGGCGCCGCGTACGCCGGAACCGCACTCGTCGTCCCGAACGGCACGACGTGCGGAGGCGGCCCATGCGGCTATCTCATCGTCGGCAATGGTACGAGCACGACCTTCAACAACGCGACCCCGCACTTCGGCGCTCTGTCGATCAGCGACAACTTCAAGCCGACGGACAGGCTCACGGTGGACCTAGGTCTGCGATACGACTCGTACCAGTTCATCGGTAGCAACCCGTACAATTCGTTCGCGCGCCAGTTCCTCTTCAATGCGTACAACACGTACGTGGCGGGGACGTCTCCGACGCGCCCGGCCGTCTTCGATCCGAACACGGTCACGAGCGAGCAGTTCCCCATCTTCCAGCCGCGCCTCGCGTTTACGTATGCGGTGAATCCGTCGACCGTCATACGTGCGAGCTACGGCCGCTATGCGCAGCCGCCGCTCGACGCGTTCGAACAGTACGGCTACGTCCAGCCGAACGCCGTGCCTGGTCTTGTCAACTTCGCAAACGGCGGTCTCGGCAACTCGTTCATGCACCGCATCGTACCGCCGGTGTCGAACAACTACGACTTCTCGTTCGAGAAGTCGTTCGGCAACGACGTATCGATCAAAGTCTCGCCGTTCTTGCGTCAGACGATGAACCAGATCGAAGACTTCGTCCTCGACCTTCGCTCGAACTTCGTCTCGGGCGTCAACGTCGGCAATCAGCGGTCGCAGGGCGTCGAGTTCGAGCTCGACAAGGGCGACTTCAGCCGTAACGGACTTGCGGCCAAGCTGTCGTTCGCGTACACGAACTCGTACATCCGCTACAACAAGTTCAACGGCGTTTCCGTCGTTGACGCGATCAATACCGCCATCGGCCAGTACAACGGCTTCACGGCTGCCGGCGGCGGATCGCCATGTTACACGACCACCGGTGCGGCCAGCGCGTGCCTCGCGGGCACGGTCGCGAACCCGTACTACAACCAGGCGCCTCAGGGCCTTCTCAGCCAGAACGCGAACTACGCGCCGTACAGCACGTTCCCGGCGGGGGCGCCGATCACCGGTGGCTACACCGCCTACGGTGCGCCGTACGTCGCGACGCTTCTGCTTCAATACAAGAAGGATCGTTTCGCCGTCACGCCTGCTCTGCAGTTCTCTGCGGGGCAGCGGTACGGCGTGCCGATCACTGAGCTCGGCATTGACCCGACGACGTGCACTGGCACGCTCCCGGGCTCGACGACGGGCGATCCCCGCTACCCAGGCGGAGCGGCGGGTGGTTCGCCATACGACGCATCGACGTGCACGGGAACCGTCGCGATCCCGAACCCGATGAGCAACCGGTTTGACGGCATCGGGCAGTACGTCGAGCCATCGACCCTGATTCTGCACATGCAGGTCTCGTACGACCTCAGCAAGCGTGTCACGATCGTGGCGAACTTCGCGAACCTCGCAGCAACGTGTTTCGGCGGCTCGAAGATTGCGTGGAGCCAGGCGAATGCGTGCACGTACGGTACGCCGCTCAATGGTTCTGGCATGCCGCCGATCGGGAACTTCTACAATCCCGGCGACAACATCCAGCCCATTTCGGCCTATCCCTACGGGCCGGGATTCGGCGCCGCGCCACCCTTCAATGCGTACGTCGAGGCTCGCATCAAGATGTGAACCAGACGTCCGGTTGACCAAGCCGAGGAGAGCGGTCCGCTTCGGCGGGCCGCTCTTCGCTTTTTTTGCGCGTTCTGCGCAGTGACGCAAACGACGACGCCCGCTTGAGGCGGGCGTCGTCGTCGGAGGCACGGTTTGGGGCGCGCGCTAGAGCGCTTTGGGCGTCATTGCGGTACGCGCAGGCGCTGGCCAACGGACAGGCCGGAGGAGGACAGGTGGTTCGTCGCGCTGATGAGGTCGACGGTGGCTTGGACGTCGCCGCTCGCGGGCGTCCTGCGCTCGGCGAGCGACCAAACGGTGTCGCCCGGGCGGACCGTCACCGTCGCGTAGTTCACCGGAGGCGCAGCGTGGACGGTGCCCGTGAGGGCGGGGACCGCGACGACCAGGCTGAGGGCGCCGAGGGCCACCAGCGGCATCAGGGTCGGTCTGCGCTTCGTGCGGTACATGGCTCCTGCAGTCCCCCTAGATATTGGGCCGAACGCTCGTTCGTCCACCATATGGTACCAAGTCGGGCCGGTCGCCGTCAATGCCTGCGAACATATGTTTGCTCGCGTCGAACATGTGTGCTAGGATGTGCCCAATTCGATGCGGCGGCTTCCGGCCGTCGTGCTCAGCGTCGCAAGGCGCTGTGCCTACTGGGTGGCATTGTGAGGAGGCATGATGGCCGAACGGGCCACGACCGACAAGCAGCAGCGGATCCTCGACGTGATCCGCGCGTTTTCGTCCGAGCACGGATACCCGCCGTCGGTGCGCGAGATCGGCGAGCGCGTCGGGCTCTCGTCGTCGTCGACGGTGCAGTCGCACCTCAAGACGCTCGAGCGCCGCGGACTGCTCCGGCGCGACCCGACGAAGCCGCGCGCGCTGGTCGCGGCGCGCGCGGCCGGCGAGCCGGAGCCGGTCGAGTCGGCGACGCTGCCCCTCGTGGGCCGCGTCGCCGCCGGCGTACCGATCACGGCGACGGAGAACTGGGAGGATCAGTTCGTCCTCCCCGCATCGTGGGTGCCTCGGCGCGGCGGCTTCATGCTGCGCGTCAAAGGCGACTCGATGATCGACGCGGCGATCCTTGACGGCGACCTCATCGTCGTCGAGCCGCAGCCGACCGCGAACAACGGCGAGATCGTCGTCGCGATGATCGACGGCGAAGCGACGGTGAAGCGCTTCTACCGCGAGGCGGGGCGCGTGCGGCTACAGCCGGAGAACGCGGCGATGGCGCCAATCTACGCGGACGATGTCACCATCGTCGGCCGCGTCGAGGCCGTCATCCGGAAGCTCTGACGACGGACTGACCGGCGCGATCGGCGCGCTTCTCGACGCTTTCGATCTCGACCGTCGCGTGCGGTCCGCCGCGCACGCCGCGGCCGGGCGCCTCGCGGCGCACGATCCGCGCTCGTCCACGGTGCGCGCGCGCGTTCTGCGCGCGTTCCTCGACGAAGGCCTCACGGAAAGCGACCTCGCCGGTTCGACCGGATACGGCTACGACGACGCCGCGCGCGAACGGTACGAGTCGCTGCTTGCGCGCGTTTTCCGTGCGGAGCGTGCGCTGGCCAGGCTGTCCATCGTCAGCGGCACGCACGCGATCGTCGCGGCGATCGACGCGCTCACGCCGTCCGGCGCGCTGGTGCTCGCCGGCAACGGGGCGCCGTACGACACGCTGCGGCACGCGATCGTCACCGCGCCGCACGCGCTCGTCGCGCGCGGCGTGCGCTACGCGGAAGTGGCACGCACGCCGGATGGCGGACCGGATCTCGCCGGCCTGCGCGCCGCGGTGCGCGCGCAGCGGCCCGACGTCGTGTTCCTGCAGCGCTCGCGCGGATACGCCGTGCGGCGCTCGCTGTCCATCGCCGAGATCGCGAGCGCGGTCGATGCGGTTCGCGACGCCGACGCGCGCACGATCGTGCTTGTGGACAACTGCTACGGCGAGCTCGTCGAAGAGCGCGAGCCGCTCGAGGCCGGCGCCGACGTCATCGCCGGCTCGCTGATCAAGAACGTGGGCGGAGGGCTCGCTCCCGCGGGCGGGTACGTCGCCGGGCGCGCCGATCTGCTGGAACGCGTCGCGGCGCGCGTGTTCGCGCCGGGGATCGGCGCGGCGCTCGGACCGACGCTCGGGTTCGGACGCGCGTTCGTGCAAGGCCTGTTCTATGCGCCGCTGATTGTCGCGGAGACCCTGCGCGGCCTCGACTTCACGGCCGCGCTGTTCGAGGCGCTCGGGTTCGCGGTCGACCCGCTGCCGGGTGCGGCGCGGACCGATGTCGTGCAGGCAATTCGTCTCGGCACGCCGGAGCGGCTCGTCGCATTCGCGCGCGGACTGCAACGTGCGATGCCGGTCAATGCGCGGTTCGCGCCGCAGCCCGGCCCGGTGCCCGGATACGTCGACCCCGTCATCATGTCGAGCGGCTCGTTCATCGCGGGTGCGACGATCGAGCTGTCATGCGACGCGCCGCTGCGCGCACCGTTCGAGGTGTACGTGCAGGGCGGCGTCACCGCCGAGCATTCGGCGCTGGGAGCGATGCTCGCGGCCGACGCGGTGCTGCGCGCGTAGCGAACAGCACCGCGCCGCAGGCCTCAGCAGCAGGCCGGTCCAGATCCTACACCGGTACACAACCCGGTGTTTCCGCAGCTGCCGCCGTGCACCGTGCAGCATAGTGTGTTCCACGACGGTGAATCGGCTGGACTGAGGGCCGGTTCTTCGCGAAGATCGAGATCGTCGAAAACCTGCGTATTCACGTTTACGGTACCCCTTTCGCGCACGTTCGCGCAGCGCTGTTTTCGGGGTCTCACTTTCTATCTACTTCCGCTGTGATCGCGGATGGCACGAGCCCAAACAGGCGCAGCCACCGATCGTTCGTCGGTGCGGACAGATATGCCAGCACCATCGCAACGCCAAGCGCGCCGTTGAGCAGCCCCAAAAGGTCTGCCCATTGGTCGCCTACGAGCGCTCGGTAGCCGAAAGGCGCCGCCCGGTCGCGTGCCAGTACGATGCTGCGCGCAATTCGGGCCGCGCGCTCGCGAAGCGCATTGTCGTCAAACCGTGCAAGCAGCAAGGCGACGCCACCGCTTCCGTGGCACGGCATGGCATCGGAGTTCGTCGCGATTGCGGCTTCCGTCGCCTTGTCGGCGGCGCGTCCCGCCGTCAGCGCCAGCATTTCGTCGCCGTCGATCTCCGCGCGGTCCGCGAGCACCGCAGCGATGCCCAGCGAACCGTAACACCAGCTCGGGCGGAAGAATGGCGAGTCGGCGGGAAAGCGCGCCGGCCACTGCAATGGTTCCGAAGCCGCGACCGCAGAACGGCGAACGATCGAGACATAGCGAGCTGCGAGTGCGCGTTCGTGCGGAACCACGATGTTGATCGCGGCGAGGACCCCGGCGACGCCATGTGCGACGCCCAGGTCGACACTGTTCGGCTCCGCGCCTGAAGTGAGGAGCGCGTCGAGCGTCGTCGCATGCACGTCGAGTAGCCGAAGGACGTGCGGAAGCATCGGCCCATATGGCCTCCCGAGCGCGATACACCGGCCCGCGAGGCCCACGATCAGATCGTACGTGGTATGGTCGAACGGATCGAGCGCTGATGTTGCGAGTACGTCTTCCGCTACACGCGCGCGCAAACGCGTTCGCGGTCGAACGAAGGTTCGCTCGTGGGGATCGAGCGCATCCATGGTCGCGAGCACGGCTCCGCACCCTTCAAAAAGGGTGGTTTCCTGCGTCTCCACGAGCATTTCTTCGACGGCGTCGCGCAGCGGGGTCGTGATCGGTCGACCGGCTTCTTCGAGCGCAGCGATAACGATAGCTAAGCCGCAGAACGTATTGACCGAAGCCGCGCGGAGGTGACCTTTGTGGTCGAAGAGCGCGTGCGCGCACGCGTTCGCCACCTCGTGCGCCGCGGTCAATGCCTGCTCGGCATCGTCGCCCGTCAGCACCGGTGCGCGAAGGGTCACGAGCCGGCTGCGCGCGCCGCGCGCGAAAATAGGACCTTCCACAACAACTCGCGCATCGTGAGCTCTTCCTCCGCGGCGATGCCGCGACGGTTGAGGTGCATGTGCAGCACGCTGTCGACGACGTTCAACCACGGCGTGTGGCCGTCGCACGCGGACGCCGCACGGCGCGCGACGGGAGCGCGCTGGTCGTGCCGCGACGGTGGCTGCGCAGCGACGGCGCGTACCGCGGCCGACTCATCGGAACTTGCCCGGCGGGGGGGCGGTCGGCGCTCCGTAAGGTATTGGCGCTGCTCGGCGTCGTTTGTCAATTGTTCGAGCAGCTGAACGAGGGGCCGGAGGATCGACGCGATGCGTGTCGATCCGGTGAGACCGTCGACCGGTTGCGAAGACAGTGCGTCCACGCTATCGAGATGAAAGAGCTCTTCGGCGTAGTCTATAGCGGTCGTCCCGCCGTATCGCTCCAGTTCGCGTTCGTAGGTCGCGAGCGCAAACCGCGTGACCAACCCGTCGTGAACGAGCCCATTCGCAAATTCTAGACACGCGTCGCGAACGGCGCGCTCAGCTCCTTCGCGGGCGCGCACGCGGAGGCGGACGTGCTCGCCCGGGTCCCGGTAGAGCACGTAGAACCAGCGGTCAGACGAACACCGGACGGCGTCGCCGCACGCGAACTCGAGTACGCGCGGACCAACGTGTGCGCGAACGTCGCGCAGACCGGTATACAGCTTCACATAGCACCATCGTGAGCCGGGCGTCCAGTTGCGCGCGTATTCATCAGAAACGGCCACGTCCGGAGCCGCGGCGGGGCGATCCAGCCGCCGAACGGAAGCGATGAACTCCCCGCAGTACCGGGCGCCGCGCCTGTCGCGCAACCACAGATTCGACTCGCTAACGAATGCTTCCGCGAACACGACGACTTCATCGTCGCGTCTGGCCCTGTACTGGTCGGTCAGGAGCGCTTCGCCGGCGTCGCCGTCGGTGTCGATCGCTATCATATTGTCGACTTGCCCAAATGCCACGTAACGCGGCATCTGGAGTTCTTGGGCGACCGCGCGCAGACCCCGGCGGCGGAAGGCCTCGACCGTAATGGTCCACGTCGCGCAGCGCACGAGGACCCGCCCCACCCGGATGCGCGGCACGAAGGGAAGCATCGCGATATCGCCGAGATCCAGCGGTGCCGGATGGCGCGCTTTTTCGCTCGCGACGAACGCGAGAAACCGGGCGATCGGAGGCGCGAGCACCGTGTTGTACGCATGCGGCCAAACGACGTGAACCGCGCGCCCGAGGGACACCGACCGCAGCGCGAACACTCCGTCGGCAATTCCGACGGTAAGGTCATCAAGCGCGATGGACCGCAAACCCGCTGCATCCACGTTGATGGGGATCACCGCGTCCGCAATGACGGGATGCGCGATCACGTTTCCGGCGCGAGTATCGGCTGGAACAAACATCGGCTCGGCAATTATTGCGTTGCCTGGCGCGGTCGAAGCGACCACCTCACGCAGCGCATCTGAAAAGCCGGGACCGAAGTACTTCGCGAACCGCCCTGTCGTCCTAGCGCCCGACGCGGTGCCGACGAGTGGGGAAGAGGCGACGAGGTAGTCGCCCGCACGAATCGCATCAAATGAGGGCGCGAGCACGGTGAAGGCGACTTCGAGCGAGGCGGGCAACGGTTCAGGCACACTTGGCCGCAACGATTCCCACTCGTCCTCGTTCAGCACGATCTCGCGGCGTTGAGCCCGCGTTGCTGCTGCGATGCGCGCGGCCCATCGCGTCATCGTGTGGGGAGGCGGTTTCTGCCTTCGGAACTCGAAGCGACCCGGAAGGCCGATGCCGTCGGGCCCGATCAGCGTCAGGAGCGGCACGAACCGGTGTTCCGATTCATAGCGCTCGAGGAATCGCATCCGATAAGCGTCGTGATCCTCCGTCAGCGCGCAGCGAACGACGACGTCGGCCAGAGACAACACATCCCCGCGCACGCGTTCCGGTAACGCGATCGGTCCGTGCGTGAGGTCATGAAATACCGGATGCCGGACGTCGCTGCCGCCAAGCGCGTGCATCGATGCGGCCGTCGCATCCAGTGTATCGAGGTTCGGTAAGCCTTTCAGCGATGTCGCCCGGTGAGCGGCGTCGACGATGCCCGCAAGCGACGCTTGCCGCAGCGCGATCCCGGCGAGCCGGTCAAGCGCGTCGTCGAGCGGCGCCGGCAACGCGATCGGCACCAGGAAGCGTGCATCGATCAGCTTGCGCAGCAGCGACCGCGCGATGTCGGGTTCGACGGTGAATCTCGTCACGAGCGCAGCAGCCAGTTCGGCCGATGAGACGCCGTCGCGCGCCGCGGCAAGTGCAAACTCGATCGGCGGGCTGGCTTTTATCGACACGCTGCGGTACGACGTCGCGTCTCCGTTCGGTCCGGTCTTGCGCTCGTCGAGGAGGACGACGCGCGGTCCGGCGCGCCGGACCGCCGTTGCCGATGTCACAATGACATCCTCACCGGCCTCGTTCGCTCGGCGCACCGCGGTTTCGACGGCGGCGGCAAGCCACTCGCGATCGACGTTGGCGTGCGCGGTCCGTTCCGCCGCCGTCTCGACGAATCGCTCCTCGTCGTCGAACTGAACGAGACCGACGGATGCAAATAGCCCAAACGGCGTGGTGCGTGTCGCCATTCGTATGGCGTATGCGAGCAGGCGCATTACCGCCCGTCGTGCTGCCTTCTGGTCGGAGACACCAGTCTCCAGGCGATGTCGCAGGCCATCGGTGGCGAGCAGCACGGCCGTCCGGAACCATGGGTCGGCCGCGAGAGCGTCCACGGCATCGCTCCATGACGGCGACGCCAAGAGCGATAGAGCACGCTCGGCAGGCCAAGCGGGAACGCGACCGAGCGTGAGTGTGTCGATCAGTTCAAGCGCCTGTGAGCGCGGTCGGCGTGCCGCGTCGTCAGGCGCCGGCCTGAGAACCACCGAGCACGAATCCCCACGACGCGCTCATTCGTTCGGAGCTTCTGGTACCTACGCGCGTTCGCTGTCGGCGTCGCCGCCCTGATCTTCGCCCATGAAGCCGTAGAAGTAGTAGATCGAGCCGTCGTCGGTCTCGATCGCAATGCGCGTGTCTTCGAGCTGCGCGTTGACGATGCGGCGCCCGACCATCCCGCCCAGCAGCTCCTGCGCCTGCATGAACTCGGCGGCGCGCAGCGCTTCGGTGTCGATTTCGAGGAGGGATGGATCGTCTTTCACGAGTGCGTGCTTCCTGTGGAGAGGACCGCCGGTCCGGGCCGCGCGAAGGCGTTTCCGCGATGTACGTTCTCGAGGTGATGAGCGGCCCGCTCGACGGCAAGAGTTGGGCGTTCGAGCGGGAGATCACCATTGGTCGCGACGACGCGGTGGCTACCGCCTGCATCACGATCGACCGTTTCATTTCCCGAAAACATGCGCGACTGTACGAAGAGGACGGAGGGTTACGCTTGGCCGACCTGGCGAGCCGCAACGGAACCCGTGTCGGCGGGCGTCCCCTTGGCGGTCCCGAGGCGATCGGCTTCGGCGAACCCTTCGTCATCGGACGCACGACCCTTCGCGTGATGCCGAATCCGTGAGCGACGTCGCGAACGCCTCCGGCCCGTTCGGCGGCCGCCGGGTGGTCCTCGGCGTGACGAGCGGCATCGCGGCGTACAAAGCGGCGGCGCTCGCCAGCCGGCTCGTGCAGCACGGCGCCGTGCTCGATGTGGTGATGACGGCGGACGCCGAGCGCTTCGTCGGTGCCGCGACGTTCGCGGCGCTCGCGCGGCGGCCGGTGCACACCTCGCTGTGGGAACGCGTCGAAACGATCCCGCACATCACGCTCGCGCGCGAAGCGGACGTCGTCGCGATCGTTCCCGCGACGGCGCACACCATCGCGAAGATCGCGCTCGGCCTCGCCGACGATCTGCTCTCGAACGTCGTGCTCGCGACGCGCGCGCCGCTCGTCGTCGCGCCCGCGATGAACACGACGATGCTCGAGCACGAGGCGACGCGTGCGCACCTGGCCGCGCTGCTCGCGCGCGGCGCCGCGATCGTGGAGCCCGACGTCGGCTTCCTCGCGGAGCGCGAGCACGGCGCGGGCCGGCTCGCGTCCGAGGACATGCTGCTCGCGGCGATCGCCGGCGCGCTGCGCCGGCGCGACGACCTGCGCGGCGAGCGCGTCCTGATCACCGCGGGACCGACGCGCGAGCCGATCGATCCGGTGCGCTTTCTGTCGAACGCATCGACGGGCACGCAAGGCATCGAGCTCGCGCGCGAGGCGCTCGCGCGCGGCGCCGAGGTCGATCTCGTGCTCGGGCCGACGCCGCTCGAGCCGCCCGCGGGCGCGCGCACGACCCGCGTCGTCACCGCGCGCGACATGGAGGCGGCGGTGCGCGAGCACGAAGCCGGCGCCACGATCGCGATCGCGACGGCGGCGGTCGCGGATTGGCGTCCCGCGGTCGCGCACGCCGACAAGGTGAAGAAGACCGATGAGCCCCAGGCGCTCGCGCTCGAGCGCAATCCCGACGTCCTCGCGGGACTCGGCGCACGAAAGAACGGCACGTTCCTGGTCGGGTTCGCCGCCGAGACGAACGATTTCGAGGCGAACGCGCGCGAGAAGCTCGCGCGCAAGCACCTCGACGCGATCGTCGTCAACGACGTCGGCGGCGAGCGCGGATTCGGCGCGCAGCCCACGCACCTCGTGCTGTTGTGGGCGGGCGAGGGCCGCGCGGATCTCGGCACCGGGGCGAAGCGAGAGCTTGCGGCACGCCTCTGGGACAAGCTGATCGAGCTGAAGCGCGCGCGCGCGGAAAAGCCGTAACTCTTTGCTCCTGTGCATCGACGTCGGCAACACCGAGACGAAGCTCGGCGCGTTCGACGACGCCGGTGCCATCGTCGGCACGTGGCGCGTCACGACGGCACGGCGGCGCACGGCTGACGAGTACGGCGTGCTGTTCGCGGCGTTCTTCTCCGCCGCGCGGTTTCCGATCGCGGGCGTGCGCGCGATCGTCGTGTCGTCGGTGGTGCCGATCGTCGACCGGCCGCTGCGCGAGGGCTGCGAGAAGTACTTCGGCGTGCGCCCGACGTTCTTCACCGCCGCCGCGCAGCGCTCGATCGTCGTGCAGACGGATCGTCCGACCGAAGTCGGCAGCGACCTGATCGCGGGCGCGATCGGGGCGGTCACCTTCGTCGGCGCGCCGGCGATCGTGATCAATTTCGGGACGGCGACGACGTTCGGCGCGATCGGCGCGGACGGCGCGTATCTCGGCGTCGCGATCGCGACGGGGCTGCAGGTTTCACTGGACGCGCTCGTCGGGCGCACCGCGAAGCTGCCCCAGGTCGCGCTGGTCGCGCCCGGCGTTCCGATCGGCCGCGACACGGTCAGCGCGATCCAGGCCGGGCTCGTCTACGGCGCCGTCGGTCAGACCGAGGAGCTCGTGCGGCGGATGCGCGCGGTGCTCGGTGACGGCGCGCGCGTCATCGCCTCCGGCGGCATGGCGCCGGTCGTCGCCGCGGAAACATCGGTGATCGAGCGTGTCGAGCCGCACCTCGTGCTGCACGGCCTGCGCGTCGACCACCTGCGCGCGTGAAAAGCCGAGAGCCCCGGCACGACGGCACGGGGCTCTCCTGGATGTTGTGTTCGATCGGCGCACGCACGCCGGTGTCCTCCTGCTACCCGAGGCGGCCTGCGAATCACGTTGCGTCCGGTGCCCGTCCCGCCCGGCGAGCGGCCGAGCGGGTGCCGAGCGTGCCGGCGACGCGGGCGCGCCGCCCGGCCGCGTGGTACACTCGTTGATCGTGACCAGCTCCGCCGGCCGCACCGTCCCCGCCTTGCGCATCGGCCCCATCGAGGTATGGCCGCCGATCGTTCTCGCGCCGATGTCGGGCGTGACGAATCGCACGCTGCGGGCGCTCTACAAGCCGTTCGGCTTCGGCCTCACCGTGACGGAGTTCGTCTCGTCGAACGCGCTGCACTACGGCAGCGCGCGCACGATGGAGATGATCGACCAGCACGGCGTCGAGAAGCCCGTTTCGACGCAGCTGTGGGGGAGCGATCCGGCCGTCATGGCGTACGCGGCCAAGGTCGTGCGCGAGTGCGGCGCGGACATCGTCGACATCAACTTCGGGTGCCCCGCGCCGAAGGTGACGAAGACCGAAGGCGGCAGCGCATGCCTGCGCGACGTCGACCGGTGCGAGGCGATCATGCGCGCCGTCGTCGAGGCCGTCGACTGCCCGGTGACGATGAAGATGCGTCTGGGCTGGGCCGAGAACGCGCTCGTCTTCGTCGACGTCGCGAAGCGCGCGCAGGCCGCGGGCGTGCAAGCGATCACCTTGCACGCGCGAACCGCGAAGCAGTTCTACAAAGGCACCGCCGACTGGAGCAAGATCGCGGAGCTCAAGCGCGCCGTCGACATACCCGTGATCGGCAATGGCGATCTGGCCGATCCGTACGACGCGATGCGCCGCATGCGCGAGAGCGGCGTCGACGCCGTGATGCTCGGGCGCGCGACGCTCGGGAACCCGTGGCTCGTGTCGCGTCTCCGCGCGCTGATGGAGGGCCGCGAGCCGCATCCCGTGCCCGACGCCTCGGACCGCCTGCGCTTCGCCGTGCGCCACTACGACGTCATGGTCGAAGAGTGGGGTGAACCGCGCGCGGTGCCGCAGATGCGCAAGCACCTCGGCTACTATTTGAAGGGCTTTCCGGGCGCGAGCGCGCTGCGCGAGCGGTTGATGCGGACGGAGACCGCCGCCGAGACGCGCAGCGTGCTGCACGCGACGATCGCGCAGCTCGAGAGCGGCGCGCGCGAGCTCGCGGTGGCGTGACGACCGGCCCTTCGACGAGCGCGCAGGCTGAGCTCGCGCGCGAGGCGTACGAGAACTATCGCGATTACGTCAACCCGCCGCTCGCGCGCGTGATGAAGCTGTCGGGATCGCCCGTCGAAGTCTCGGCGAGCGGCTCGACGATCACCGACCACACCGGCAAGACGTACCTGGACTTCGCCGGCGGCTACGGTGTGTTCACGCTCGGGCACCGTCACCCGCGCGTCGTGGCGGCGGTGAAGCAGCAGCTCGACCGCATGGCGCTCTCGGGCCGCACGATGTTCAACCCGCTGATGGGCCGGCTCGCGAAGCGCCTGGCGGAGATCACGCCCGGCGACTTGTCGATCTCGTTCTTCGCCAACAGCGGCACCGAAGCGGTCGAAGGCGCGCTGAAGCTCGCGCGTGCCGCGACGAAGCGGCCCGCGATCGTCGCCACCGACGCGGCGTTCCACGGCAAGACGCTGGGCGCGCTCTCGGCGAGCGGGCGCGACGCGTTTCGCGACCCGTTCCTGCCGCTGCTCGACCACGTGCGCCGCGTGCCGTTCGGCGACGCCCGCGCGCTGCGCTCGGCCGTCGACGTCGACGTCGCGGCCGTGATCGTCGAGCCGGTGCAGGGCGAAGGCGGCGTGAACGTGCCGCCCGACGGCTATCTGCGCGAGGTCCGCGCGATCTGCGAGGGCGCGGGCGCGGTGATGATCGCGGACGAGGTGCAGACCGGGCTCGGCCGCTGCGGCGTGCCGTTCGCGTGCGACCGCGAAGCCGTCGTGCCCGACGTGATGACGCTCGCGAAGGGCCTCTCCGGCGGCGTCATCCCGATCGGCGCGTACGTCGCGCGGCCGCGCGTGTGGAACGCCGCGTACGGCAAGCAGCCGCTGCTGCACACCTCGACGTTCGGCGGCAACGAGCTCGCCTGCGCCGCCGCGCTGGCCGCGATCGACGTGCTGATCGACGACGACCTGGCGACGCAGGCGCGCGTGCGCGGCGAGCAGCTGATCGCCGGCGCGCGGGCGACGATGGCGCGCTATCCCGATGCGATCGCCGCCGTGCGCGGACTCGGCCTGCTGGTCGGCGTCGAGCTGCGCAGCGAGGGCTACGGGGGAGCGATCATTCCGGAGATGCTCAAGCGGGGCGTCACCGCTGCGTGGACGCTCAACCAGCAGCGCGTGATTCGCCTCGAGCCGCCGCTGGTCGTCACCGAAGCCGAGGTCGACGTCGCGCTGCGCGCGTTCGACGCGTCGGTCGCCGCCGCGCTCGACTCACTCGGAAGGTTGGAGCCCGGGGGCGGACCGCAGCGAAGCGAGGACCGCAACGGCTTCGCCGGAGGCGAAGCCTAGTTGCCGTACGTGGAGTGCTCGATCGACGTCGCCGCGCCGCCGGCGGTCGTCTACGAGCTCGCGAAGGAGCAGGAGCGCTTCCCGGACTTCATGCCGGACGTCGAGACCGTCGTCGTGCTGGAGCGCCACCCCGACCGCGCGATCACGCGCTGGAAGACGCTCGTCGAGGATGCGCCGATCGAGTGGACCGAGGAAGACCGTTTCGACGACGCGGCGCTGCGGATCGACTACGCGCTGATCGAGGGCGACCTCGACACGTTCGAGGGCGCGTGGACGTTCGAGGACGTCGGCGGCGTGACGCACGTCGTGCTCGGCGTCGAGTACGACTTCGGCGTGCCGACGCTGGCCGAGCTGATCGGGCCGACGTTGCAGAAGAAGGTGCGCGAGAACTCCGAGATGATGCTGGCCGCGCTCAAAGCCGAGGCGGAATCACGGACGGCCCCGCAGTCGGCGCGCGGTACGCGCTGAAGCTCGTCGTCGACAACTGCGCGCGCTGCGGGATCGCGGCGTGCAGCAGCTCGACGCTGCGCAGCAGCTCTTCCGCGTACTCGGGGTCGTCGAGGCGGTTCAGGTCGATGTGCAAGCCGCGAATGTGGAAGCCGGCCCGCTCGATGCGGTCGAGCGCGGTCGCGCAGTTGTTCGCGCGCGTGCCGAGCCCGCGCAGACGCTGCAGCGCGTCCTCGAGGCGCACGACCTCCGTGCGGTAGTCCGCGTATTTCTTGACCTCGGCGGCGGCGCGATCGCGCATCTCGGGCCACCGCTCCGCGCGAAAGCGCGCAATCTCTTCGTTGCCGCGCTCGGCGAAGCGCTTCTTGCGCGCGTTGACGATGCGGCGTTCCTCCTCGTCGGCGGTGCGCGCGCCCTTCGCCCGAGCGCGGGCGAGCGCGGTGTGCTCCTGCGGCGTGTACTCGGTCTCGAGCGTCACGCGATCGTTGATGGCGGACATCTCCTCGCGCCAGATCTCCTCGAGCGAGGGCGGCTCGTTCAACGCTCCGAGCTGCGCGCGGCGCGCGGCGACCCGCTCGCGGCGCACGTCGAGCGCGTCGCGCAATCGTTCGATCGCCTCGTGCAGCTTCGTGACCCACGTGACGTCCTCGACGGGCGACTGGTCGTCGAAACGCAGCTCGATGCCGAGGCCGATGGCGGTCGTGTCGGCGAGGCGCCACTGGTCGCGCGACGCCGGCAGCACGCGCACGCGGCTGCCGACGGGCGCCGTTTCACCGGCGCAGCGAAAGATCACCAGCGCTTCCCCGGTGTCGAGCGCGCACAGCGACGTTTCCGCATCCAAGCCGCACGCGAACGCGAGAATGCCCCAGTACGAGGCTTCGGGCAGCCACACCGGCTCGTCGACGTCGTCGTACCGCCGGTTCCACAGCACCGCCCAGACGGCGTCGTGCACCTCGGCGACGCGTGCCTGATCGTCGAGCATCGACTCGATGACGGTGCGGACGCTCGAGCGCCGCGACCGGGACGCGGGCCCTCCGGTGTTCAATCCGGCTTGGCGAAGGCCACGATGGTGTTCTCCGCGCGGCAGTTCGTCCAGAACTTCGTGCCGTCGAAGCACAAGCTGCGCGCGCCGAACGGAATCGACGCCAACTCGTGCACTTCCGGCTGCTCTTTCCGCGCATCCAAACACAAAAGCCGGTAGTCGTCGACTTCCCGGCTTTCCGTGGTGACGAGGTAGAAGCGGCCCGCGACGACCACCATCCCCGTGATCTGCCGCGGTACGGGAATCGTGCGGAGCACGGTCCCGCGCTCGTCGAGCTCCAGGATGACTTTGTTGTCGCGCTGGCTCAGGTACAGCCGGTCGCCGTCGTACGCGAGGAACGATCCGGTGTCGTCGGGACAGCGCACGACGTCCGACTTCTTGAAATCCTTGCCCATGACGTACCGGCAGATCGTGCGGCTGTCGCCGCCGGCCTCGGATTTCGCATCCCCGATCACGACGCGCAGCGCGTCGCCGGTGACGGTCATCCCGTACGGCCTGCCGGGTGCGATCGTCTCTTCGAACACGCGCCCTTGCTGGGCGATCATTCCGTAGATCCGGCACGTCTCGAAGGAGCCGATCCACAGGTCCGGTCCGTCACACGCGAGCCCCAGCGGAGCGGGGCAGGGGGCCGGGATGCGGAGGAGCTCTTCGATGGTCGAGAGCGTCTGATTCATGCCCGCGTAACGTTCCCCGGCCGGCTCGCGGGCTCCCGGCGGGGGCAAGGCGAAACGGCGCTCCCGGATGTCAAAATTCTGCTTCGTGATCCACCCGCTCTCGTTCGAGGACGTCGTCCGATACGAGCCCGGCGCGAAGGGCAAGGGCAGGCCCATCATCGCGAAGATCCTCGAGTGGATGCCGGCATGGGCGGCCGCGCATGTGACGGGCGTCCGCACGCCGGACGGCCGCGAGACCGAAGGCTGGTTCGTGGCCGCGCCGCTGCTGCCGCAGCAGATGCTGGACCTGCCGCGCGAGCACGTCTACGAGCGCATCCTGCGGGCGATCGAGATCGGCGTCGAGTTGGGCGCGCAGGTCGCCGGCCTCGGCGCGTTCACGGGCGTCGTCGGCGACGGCGGCGTGACGATCAACGAACGCTCGCCGATCCCGGTCACGACCGGCAACTCGCTCACCATCGCGGCCGGCGTCCGCAGCCTTTTCCGCGGCGCAAACGAGATGGGCATCGACGCGCGGCGCGCGACCGTCGCCGTCATCGGCGCGACCGGATCGATCGGCGGCGCGTGCGTCGAGCTGATCGCGCCGGAGGTGGAGCACGTCGTCCTCGTCGCGCGCAACGAGACGCGTCTGCGCAAGTTCCACGACGGGATCCGCGACCGGCTTCCGTGCGGATCCTCGTCGACCACGGACATCTCCGAAGCGGTGCGCCGCGCGCATCTCGTGCTGACCGCGACGACGTCGACGCAGGACGTGATCGAGCCGGAGGATTTGCGTCCCGGAGCCGTCGTCTGCGAGCTCTCGCTTCCGCACGACGTGAGCCGTCAGGTCGCCGTCGAGCGGCCGGACGTGCTCGTGCTCGAAGGCGGCAACATGCGCGTGCCCGGCGACATGCGCTGGACGCGCGTGCGCGAGAGCGGCGAGGCGTTCGACATGGGACTTCCGCGCGGCACGGCGCTCGCGTGCATGTCCGAGACGATGGTGCTCGCGCTGGAGGATCGCTGCGAGCCGTACACGCTCGGCCGCGGGATCGACGTTGCGAAGGTGCGCGAGATCGACGCGCTCGCGACGCGCGACGGGTTCGAGCTCGCCGACATGCGCGCCTTCGACCTGCCGATCTCGCGCGAGGCGATCGCGCGCACGCGCGCCGCGGCGCACGAGCGCAAGGCGATCTCGGCGTGAACGTCAGGCCGCACGTCTTCGCGGCACGCCTCCGCTGGAGCGGCGCCGCGCACGGCCCGACGACGTCGTACAAGACGTACTCCCGCGAGTACACGATCGAAGCCGACGGAAAGCCCGCACTGCGCGGATCGGCCGACCCGCACTTCCTCGGCGACGGCTCCGCGTACAATCCGGAGGACTTGCTCGTCGCATCGCTGTCGGCGTGTCATCTGCTCTCGTACCTCGCCGAGTGCGCGCGGGCGGGCATCGCTGTCGTTGCGTACGAGGATGACGCGCACGGGGAGATGACGCTGATCGACGGCGCGATCCGCTTTCGCGAGGTCGTGCTGCGGCCGCGCGTCGCGATCGCGGACGGCGCGCGCGTCGCGGACGCCGAGGCGCTGCACGAGAGAGCGCACGCGGCGTGCTTCATCGCGAACAGCGTGAACTTTCCGGTCCGTCACGAGGCGGTCGTGACCGCGGTGCAGCCCGCGTGACGCACGACATGGCGACGGCCGCCGCGTTCGATGAACGCGACGGCCGCGATGGTGTGACGGCGACCCTGACAGGATGGAACCATCATACCATGACCGATGGTGCGCGGCCACCGGGCTGGAGCGGGCGGGAATCAAACCCGCAGCAGCGATTCCTGTCAGGATCACCGTCGACACCATCGAGCCGCCCCAGTGCCGTGCTCATCACGCGCGCGGCACCGGTCGGCAAGGGCGCGACGTGAAGCAGGTCGTCTCCGTTTCGCTCGGCTCGTCGTCGCGCGACCATCGCGCGGATATCGAACTGCTCGGCGAGCGGTTCGACATCGCTCGCATCGGCACGGACGGCTCCATCGACCGCGCGATCGCGAAGCTGCACGAGCTCGACGGCGCGGTCGACGCGATCGGCCTCGGCGGCATCGACGTGTACCTGTACGCGGGCAGCGACCGCTACGCGCTGCGCGACGGGCTGCGGCTGCTCGACGCGGTGAAGGTGACGCCCGTCGTCGACGGCAGCGGACTGAAGAACACGCTGGAGCGCAGCGCCGTCGCGTTCATGCAGAACGCGCTCGGGATCGAGCTGCGCGGCACGCGCGTGCTCATGGTGAGCGCGCTCGACCGGTTCGGCATGGCCCAGGCGCTCGTGCAGGCGGGCGCCGACGTCGTGTTCGGCGACTTCATCTTCGCGCTCGACCTCGACCGGCCGGTGCGCGGCCTGGACGAGTTCGAGGAGATGGCGCGCAGGTATCTCCCCGACGCCTGCAAGCTGCCGTTCCAGTTCTTCTATCCGACGGGGAAGAAACAAGACCGCCCGCCGCAGCCGAAGTATCCCGAGTACTACGAAGATGCGGACATCATCGCCGGCGACTACCACTTCATGCGGCAGTTCATGCCGGACCGGCTCGACGGCAAGACGATCCTCACGAATACCGTGACGGCGAACGACGTCGACTTTCTGCGCGAGCGCGGCATCGCGCGGCTCGTCACGACGACGCCGGACTTCGGCGGCCGTTCGTTCGGCACGAACGTCGTCGAGGCGGCGATGATCGCGTTGCTCGGGAAGAAGTGGGCCGACGTGACGGACGACGACTACCGCGACCTGCTCGCGCGGCTCGATCTGCGCCCGCGCGTGATCGAATTCGTGGATTCGCGTTCCGCGAATCCCGCGCGGTCCTCGCTGCGCTCCGGTCCCCCCTTGCGTTGAACCTGCGCGAGCTCTTTCGGCGGCAGCCGTACGACCGCGAGCGCCTTCCCGACGGCGTGCCGCTGCGGCGCGTCCTCGGCCTGAACGCGCTGATCGCGGTAGGCCTCGGCACGATGCTCGGCGGGATCTTTTCGACCGTCGGCTCCGGCGCGAACGCGGCCGGTCCCGCGGTCATCGTCGCGTTCGCGCTCTCCGGCGTGACCTGCGTCTTCGTCGCGCTGTGCTATGCCGAGCTCGCGTCGATGGTGCCGGTCGCCGGCAGCGCATACACGTACGCGTACGCTTCGCTCGGTGAACTGGTGGCATGGGTGATCGGCTGGGACCTGATCCTCGAGTATGGGTTCTCCGTGGCGCCGCTGGCGGCGACGCTCTCGGCGTCGCTGCAGCAGCTGCTCGCGAAGCTCGGCGTTGTGCTGCCGGGGTGGGCGCAGACGGCGCACGTCGCGTTCGCCGGGGGCGGCGTCGACGTCGCGCACTCGCAGGTCGACGCCGTCGCGGCCCTCGCGATCCTCGTGCTGGCGGTACTGCTCGCGCTCGGGATCCGCGAGTCGGCCGGCACGAATGTCGGGCTCGTCGTCATACAGCTGGTCGCGCTGGTTGCGTTCGTGCTCGGGCTCGCGGGCGCCGTGCGCCCGGGCGCCTACCATCCGTTCGCGCCGCTGGGCCTGCACGGCGTCGTCGCGAGCGCGGCGCTCGTGTTCTTCGCGTACATCGGGTTCGACACGGTGACCGTCGCCAGCGAAGAGGCGCGCGATCCCGTGCGCGACGTCCCGCGCGCGATCATCGGATCGCTCGCGATCGGCGGGCGTGCTGTTCACCGCGGTGACCGCGGTCGCCGTCGGCGTCGTCGCGTGGGACAAGATCGACCCCGACGCCGGCATGCTGGACGCGGTGAAGCATGCAGGCTCGAATCCGGTCCTCTTCGCGCTCGTGCTCGCCGGGACGGTCACCGGCACGTTCGCCTCGATGCTGACCTCGCTGCTCGGACAGGTGCGCATCTTCTACGTCATGTCGCGCGACCGTTTGCTGCCGCGCGCGTTCGGCGCGGTGAACCCGCGCACGCGAACGCCGATCGCGACGACGCTCATCACCGGCACGATCGTCGCGGGCGTCGCCGCGGTGATCCCGCTGACCAGCCTGCTGAAGCTCGTCAACATCGGAACGTTCTCCGCGTTCGTGATCGTCTGCGCGGGCGTCATGGTGCTGCGGTACACGCAGCCCAACGCGGCGCGGCCGTTTCGCGTGCCGCTCGGACCGGTCGCGGTGCCGTTCGCCGGCATCGCGCTGTGCGCGTGGCTGACGCTCGAGGGCCTCGACGCGCTCACCTGGCTGCGCTTCGTCGTGTGGTTCGCGATCGGGGTCGTCGTGTACGCGTTCTACGGCTTCCGGCGCTCGCTGCTCCGCGCGCGCTGACGTGGACACGCTGCCGGCGAGCGCCACCGGCGCGGCGCCGCGTTTGAGGCGGGTGCTCGCGCTGCGCGACCTGATCGTCGTCGCGGCGGCCGCGATGGGACCGGCGTTCTCGCTCGCGACGACGATGGCCGCGATGATCGCGGCCGCGGGGCGTTGGACGTGGCTCGCGCTCGCGCTCGTCGCGCTGCTGATGACGATGATCGCGTCCGGGTACGAGCGCCTCGGCGAACGCATGCGCGACGCCGGCTCGTCGTACGCCTGGATCCGCGTCGCATTCGGCCCCGTGACGGGCGCGTACGGCGCGTGGGTGCTGCTGGTCGCGAACTTGTTCGCGGTGCTCGCGACGGCGCTGCCCGCGGGGACGTACACGCTCGACCTGATGGCACCGGCGCTCGCGCAGGCCGGTCCGGCCGTCGCGCTCGTCGCGTGCGCGTGGATCGTCGCGACGGCGCTGCTGCTGTGGTACGGCCTGCGCCCGACCGCGCAGCTCGCGCTCGCGCTGCTCGCCGCGGAGGTCGTGGTGCTCGCGGCGGCCGCGCTCGCGGCGGCCGCGCACCCGCGCGGCGATGCGGTCGCGTTCGGTGCAGCGCCGATCGCGTGGGGCGGCATCGCGAGCGCGATCGTCGTCGGCATCTGGATGATCGACGGCTGGGAAGTGTCGGCGTCGACGGCCGAGGAGTCGCAGGGCGCGGCCTCGCTTCCCGGCATCGGCGGCATCGCGGGACTGCTGCTGACCAGCGCCGTGCTGCTTGCGGCGATCGTCGCGTTCGAGCGCATCGGTTCGGCGCCGGGCTTCGCCGCTCACGAGGACGACGCGCTCGCGTACGTCGGCTCGCTGCTCGGCGGCGCGTGGACGCCGGCGCTCGCCGCGACGGTGCTCGTGTCCCTCGCCGCGTCGCTGCAGACGACGCTGGTCTATCTGACGCGCAGCGTCTACGCGATGGGCCGCGACGGCGTGCTGCCGCACCGGCTCGGCGCGCTCGACCATCGCGCGGAACCCGCCGCGTGCATCGCGCTCGTCGCGGGACTGTCGCTCGCCTTCGCGCTCGCCGCCGGCTTTTCGCCGACCGCGCGTGCCGCGTTCGATCTCGCGCTCAAGGGGACCGCCTGGTTTCTCGGCGCGCTGTTCGTGCTGTCGGCGGCCGCCGCCGTGCGCGTGTTCGCGGGCGAGCGGACGGCGATCTGGCCGGGCGTGCTCGTCCCTGGGACGGCGGCCTTCGCGCTCGGAGCGGTGCTGCTTTTCACGCTCCAAATGGACGATGGACAGACCAGGGGTTTCATCGCCGCCTCCGCAATCATCGGGCTTCCCCTGGCGCTGTGGCGCGCGCGGCACGTTCGCCGGCCCGGGTGAGAGCTACCACCGGGAGTCGCTTTTGAACGACAAAGAAATCGTTTTGACCCGCGACGGGCTCAAGAAGCTCGAGGATGAGCTGGACGAGCTCAAGAGCGTCCATCGCCGCGAGGTCAACGAACGGATCCGCCAGGCGAAAGAGTTCGGCGACATCTCCGAAAACGCCGAGTACGAGGACGCGAAGCAGGAGCAGGCGTTCGTCGAAGGACGCATCCTCAAGCTCGAGACGATGATCCGCAACGCGCGCGTCATCGACGCGTCGGACTACGTCGCCGACGAAGTGCACCTCGGCGCGACGATCAAGGTCAAAGAGGTCAGCTCAGGCGCCGCGCACGAGTTCACGATCGTCGGCTCGGCCGAGGCCGATCCGAAGAACGCGCGGCTCTCGAACGAGTCGCCGCTCGGGCGCGCCGTCATGGGCCGCAAGAAGGGCGAGACCGTCGACGTGACTACGCCGCGGGGCCAGATGAAATACAAGATCGAGTCGATCAACAAGGATCCCAAGAAGACCAAGAAGGCGTCCTGAACGGCGCCGCGAGGTGCCGTGCGGCCATGCGTGATGAGCTGATCGCGGCGCGCCGGGCGCGCCTCGACGCGCTGCGCGCGCGCGGCGTCGATCCCTTCGCGGCTACCCGGTTCTCCGCGACGACGAATGCCGCGGAGCTCGCGACGCGCTATGCCGCACTCGGCGAGCAGGGCCGCGACGAAGAGGCGGAATGGTCGCTGGCCGGGCGCATCATGAGCGCCCGCGGGCAGGGCAAGGTGATCTTCTTCGACCTGCACGACCGGACCGGGCGCTTTCAGCTGTTCGTGCGCGCGAACGACGTGGGCGACGATGCGTTCGCGGTCGCGAAGGAGATCGAACGCGGGGACATCGCGGGCGCGCACGGCTTCGTGTTCCGCACGAAGATGGGCGAGCTCTCGCTCTACGTGCGCTCGCTCGAGGTCCTCGCGAAATCGCTGCAGCCGTTGCCGGACAAGTGGCACGGGCTGCAGGACGTCGAGAAGCGGTACCGCCGCCGCTACGTCGACCTGATCGTCAACCCGCACGTGCGCGACGTGATGCTGACGCGCTCGCGCATCGTGGCGGAGATGCGGCGCTTCATCGACGCGCGCGGCTTCTACGAGGTCGAGACGCCGGTGCTCCTCAACGTCGCGGGCGGCGCGACGGCTCGCCCGTTCATCACGCACTCCAACGCGCTCGACATCGAGCTGAAGCTGCGCATCGCGACGGAGCTCAACCTCAAGCGGCTGATCGTCGGCGGGATGGAGAAGGTCTACGAGATCGGCCGGACGTTCCGCAACGAAGGGATCGACGCGACGCACAATCCCGAGTTCACGATGCTCGAGCTGTACGCGGCGTACTGGGACGTCACGGACATGATGGACTTCAACCAGGAGCTGATGGCGCATCTCGCGCGCACGGTGCACGGCGGTGAGACCGTGATGCACGGCGAGGACGCGATCTCGTTCGCGCCGCCGTTCCGGCGCATGGGCTACCTCGAGGCCTTCGAAGAGTTCGGGGGCGTCACGCGCGCCGAGCTGCTCGATCCGGACGCGTGCTTCGCGCTGTTGCGGCGCTTCGGCATCCCGGACTCGCCGACGCACGCGCATGCGCTCGACAAGCTCTTCGAGCGCATCGTCGAGCCGCATCTGCTGCAGCCGACGTTCGTGTTCGGTTATCCGGTCGTGCTCTCACCGCTCGCGAAGCGCATGCCGGACGATCCCGAGCTCACGCAGCGGTACGAGCTCTTCGCAAACCACATGGAGCTCTCGAACGCGTTCACGGAGCTCAACGATCCGGACGACCAGCGCCGCCGCTTCGAGCTGCAGGCTCTCGAGAAGGCCGCGGGCGACGAAGAGGTGCCGCCGCCCGATTGGGACTTTGTGACCGCGCTCGAGTACGGGATGCCGCCGACCGCCGGGATCGGTATCGGCGTGGACCGGCTCGTGATGATGCTGACCGACAACGCGTCTGTGCGCGACGTCCTGCTGTTTCCGCTGCAGCGGCCGCTCCCCGCCGGCGCGGCCGGCGAGGCGGACGAAGAGCACTGAGCCCTCGAAACCGCACCGTCCGGCCCGCGGTCGAACCGGATACCATGCTCAAACGTGACCTCACCACCTCGTATCCGCGCTCCGTGCGCGAAAAGTATCTCGGCGTCGTCCAGCTCGGGCGCGCCGTCGACAAGGGTGTCGCCCTCGCGAGCGGCCTCAACGGCGAGTACAACTTCGATTGCCCGATGGACAAGGCTGTATTCGGGTTCCTCGGTATCGACGGCAACGCGCTGCTCGACGTCATCAAGCAGGCGCAGAGCGAGTCCGAGATCGAGGCGTACCTCAAGCCGTTCGTCGCGAAGAAGTCGCCGTCCGACGTCGAGGCCTTCAACGCGGAGTTCCTCGAGCACAGCCCGCAGCCGGGCTCACCCGGTGAAGCGTACTTCCTCGAGCTGCGCGGCCAGGTCGCACCGGACCGCACGGACGTGAGGGTATGGGCCGACCTGCTGGACCTCGACGAGAAGCGGGACGTGCCCAAGCGCGTTCCCGTCTCCGCATGAAAATTCGCTAAGAACCCGCGCACAACCGACTGAGAAAAGGGGGCCGCCGCGAGGCGGCCTCCTTGTTTCTCAGAGCCGACTGAGAACGACCGAGCGGATGAAACGAGACGTGCTTCCTGGGAGCCGCGTTCACACACCGCGACCACAGCCACGCGTCAAGGTTGCGGCCGACTACACTGCAATCATCGGAGAGCAGTTCATGCTCGACACTCACGGGCTCGTGCTCAGCGACCTCTTTGCACAGCCTTTCACCTCGACGTTCCTTGGCGCCATCCTGGCCCACGACTACGAGACGCACCGCCATCTTCTCAATGTCGGCATCCTGTGCGCACGCATCGGCGTGGTCGCCGGGCTCTCGCGCGACGAAGCGACGACCCTCGGTCAAGCCGGGCTCTTCCACGACATCGGAAAGCTGCACGTCCGCCGCTCGCTGCTGAACCAGCCGTATGCGATCAGCGAAGCGGAGTGGCGCATCTTGAAAGCGCACGCCGCGCGGGGCGAGCAGATGCTTCGCGCGCACGACGCCGGCGCGCTCGCGCAGATCGTGCGCAGCCACCACGAACGGCTCGACGGCTCCGGGTATCCGGACGGCTTGCGTGGTCAGGCGATTCCGTGGGAGACGCGGCTCCTCTCCGTGGTCGACGCATACGACGCGATGCGGGCCGGACGCCCGTACGCGGCGGCGATCGGGCACGACGAGGCGTTGAACCGCTTGATCGAGGCGGATCACCTCTTCGACGCGGACGCGGTCGCCGCGCTCGCGCAGACGCTCGGTACACGGGGTGCGAACCGAGAGGCGCTCGCTCCGATCTCCTGAAACTCGGCGGCGTGCCGACGTACCGGCTCGTCGTCGAATACGACGGAACCGCATTCCACGGGCTGCAGTTCCAGCCGTCGCTGCGGACGATCGCGGGAGCGTTGGAAACCGCGCTCGCGCGGCTCTTTCACGAGCCCGTCAAGATCACCGCGGCGGGCCGCACCGACGCCGGCGTGCACGCCACGGGACAAGTCGTTTCGTTCACGGCGCAGCGCGCGTTCCCGGTCGAGCGTCTCGCGCTCGCGCTCAACGCGAACACGCCCCGCGATCTGATCGTGCGCGGCGCCGAGGCGGCGGATGACGCGTTCTCCGCGCGGTTCGACGCCCTGGAGCGCGCCTACGACTACGTCGTGCTGAACCGCCCCTTTCCGTCGGCGCTGTGGCGCACGCGCGCATGGCACGTCCCGCAGCCGATCGACGACCAGCGCTTTCGCGCCGCCGCCGCCCCGCTGCTCGGCGAGCACGATTTCCTCACGTTCTGCGGCGAGCTCCCGGCCCGCGGCGGCACGACGCGGGAGCTGCGCGCGATCGTTCTCGAGCGCCGCGGCGACCTGCTGCGCGTCACGGTGCGCGGGAACGCGTTCCTGCACCGCATGGTGCGCACGCTCGTCGGCACGCTCGTCGGCTGCGCGACCGGCTATCGCGACGTCGAGTTCGCCGCACGCGCGCTGCACGAACGGCGGCGCGGCGCCGCCGGTCCCACCGCGCCCGCGCACGGGCTCTACCTCGCGGGGGTGCGCTACGCCGGGTTCGACACGTACCGCTCGGTCGACGTCGCGCCGTAGGCGCGCTCGTCCGCCGCGATCGCGTGCACGCGCTCGCGCAGCGTCTCCGCGACGCCGTCGATACCGGCGCTCGCATCGCTCGCCGCGCGGCTCGCGGCCGCCAGCGACTTCGACACGCCGGCGAGGTGCTCGCACGCATCGCGCTGCCGCGTGATGGCGGTCTCGACGTGCGCCGAACCGCGCTGGATGCCCGCGATGATGTCGACGATCTGGCCGTTCGAGACGTTCTGCTCCTCGAGCGAGCGCGCCGCTTCGCGCATCAGGTTGTTCATCTGCTCGACGGAGTTCACGATCGCGGAGGCGCTCGTCGCCTGCTCGCGCGCGGCCATCGAGATCTGATCGATCAGCCGGCTCGCTTCGCTCACGGCGGACGAGATGTCGCCGATCGCGCGCCCGGCGACGTCGGCCATCTCGAGGCCGCTCTCCGCCTTGCCGCCCGAGTTGCTGGTCGAGGTCACGACCTCGCCCGTCTTCGCTTGGATGTCCTTGACGAGCTTGCCGATCTCGCGCGTCGACTGCGCGGAACTCTCCGCCAGCTTGCGAACCTCGTCCGCGACGACGGCGAAGCCGCGTCCGTGCTCGCCGGCGCGTGCCGCTTCGATCGCGGCGTTCAGCGCGAGCAGGTTCGTCTGATCGGCAATCGCGTCGATCACCTCGACGATCGCGCCGATGCGCTCCGAGGCGGCGCCGAGCTCACGCATCTTCGCGACCACGGCCTTGATGTCGTCGGCCACCTCGCGCGTGGAGCGCACGAGGCGCTCGACCGCGACGCCGCCGTCCTTCGCCTTGCGGTCCGCTTCCAGCGACAGCGTCGACGCTTCGCGCGCGCTGCCGGCGACCTGGTTGACGGAGACCGCCAGCTCGCCGATCGCGGAGCTGACGTTCGAGACGTTGTCGGCGAGGCCGCTGATGTTGCCGGAGACGGTGCTGATCGAGCGCACCGTCTCCTCGACCGCGGCGCCCGCCTGCATGACGCTGGACGTGAGATCGCCGACGGCGGTGCTCGCGGCCGTCTGCTCCTCGAGCGCCGCGCCGAGCGCGGCCTGCGCCGTCTTGCCGACCGTATCGCGGGCGGCCACCGCGTCGACCAGGCGCGCGTGACGCTCGGCCAGCTCGTCGATCGCCGGGGCCAGCGCGGCCGCGGCGTCGGCGCGCCGGCGCGCCTCGACCAGCGCCGCGATGACATCCTCGACGGCCGCGGCCCCCGCGACGTCGAGAGCGCCGCGCCACATCGCCTCGCGCGCCCGCGCAGCGGCCGCGACACGGCCGTAGGCCAAGCCGAGGAAGACGGCGGTTGCCGCACCCGCGGCGGCGATGACCAGCAGGACGACGTCGAGCGCACTCACACTTCGTCCTATCGGCCGGGGGCACGGCGGAGTTGACGCTCGCTCGCCGCGGCGCCCGCGCGCGGTTGACGCGCCGCTGTGCGGCCCGTATACTGCGAAGGTTGCCGCGGCCTCGGCCGCGGTGTCCTTTCGCTCGACGGACCCCCATGCGCACTTACCAGCAGAAGACGGCCGAGACCCAGCACGACTGGTACATCGTCGATGCCGCCGGACAACGGCTCGGCACCCTCGCCGTGCGCATCGCGCGCGCGCTGTCGGGCCGCACGAAGCCGACCTGGACCCCGCACATCGACGACGGCGATCACGTCGTCGTGATCAACGCGCAGAAGATCGAGCTCGCGCCGCGCAAGTGGACCCAGAAAGTGTACCGCCGCCACTCCGGTTATCCGGGCGGGCTGCGCACCGAGACCGCGGAGCAGGTTCACGCGAAGCATCCCGAGCGCCTCATCGAGCGCGCCGTCCGCGGGATGCTGGCGACGAATCGCATGCGCGACGTGCAGCTCGGGCGCCTGAACGTCTACGCCGGATCCGAGCACCCGCACGCGGCCCAGAAGCCGGAGCCTCTCACCTGATGCAGACGACCCAGAACGACTACTTCCACGGCACCGGCCGCCGCAAGCGCGGCATCGCGCGCGTCCGGCTCACGCTCGGTCAGGGCGTCATCACCGTCAACTCCAAGCCCGTCGATGAATACTTCCCGCGGCCGTCGCTACAGCAGATCGTGCGCCAGCCGCTCGACGTGACGCAGTCCCTCACGCGCTTCGACGTCTCCGTCAAGTGCGAGGGCGGCGGGGTTTCCGGGCAGGCCGGCGCCGTCCGTCACGGCATCGCGCGCGCGCTGCTCGAGATGGACGAGTCGCTGCGCGAGCCTCTTCGCCGCAACGGGCTCCTCACTCGCGATCCGCGAGAGAAAGAGTCGAAGAAGTACGGGCGCAAGAAGGCGCGGAAACGGTTTCAGTTCTCCAAACGCTGAGGTGATTGGGGCAGTGTCGCGGGGGCGGCACAGCATGTGGACGGACACGCGAGACCCGCACTTCCTGTGCGGGTCTCGCTCTGTCTTCGGATCGCTCTCGCCATCCTGGCTCCGCGATCCGCACACGGTCCGTCGACATGCTGTGCCGCCCCCGCGGCACGGCACGATCGTTTTGCGTTTCCGAACGAGAACTCGGGGAGTGAAGGAGGGAGACCCCTCGTTGTCATCCTGAGCTCGCTCGTCGTGATCCTGAGCTCCCTCGTCGTCATGCTGAGCTCGCTCGTCGTGATCCTGAGCTCGCTCGTGTCATCCTGAGCTCGCTCGTGTCATCCTGAGCTCGCTCGTGTCATCCTGAGCTCGCTCGTTGTCATCCTGAGCTTGTCGAAGGGCGGTGGGCCGCGGCCTAGGTTATCGCGTAGATCGTGACCGGTTCGGCTTTGCCTCGGATTTTGGCGATCAGCTTTTCGCTCGGCGGCTGGTTTTTCAGGCGGTGGTGCGTGGGCTCGTCGATGTACGTCTTCGACGGCGGGCATGCGCCTTGGAGGCGGCTCGCGAGGTTTGCGGCGTCGCCGATGACCGTGTAGTCCATCCGCTTCGCGCTGCCGATGTGGCCTGCGACGACGTCGCCCGTCGCGACGCCGATCGCCAGGCGCAGCGGTGCGCCGTTCGCTTCGATGTTCTGCGCGGCTCGGTGCAGCTCGTGCGCGACGGCGAGCGCGCGCTCCGCGTCGTCCTCGCGCACGCGCGGCGGACCGAACACGACCATGAGGCCGTCGCCGTAGAACTTGTCGAGCAGTCCGTCGTGGTCGAACACGATCTGCACCGCGGCGCTGAAGAACGCGTTCAGGATGTCGACGACCGCTTCGGCTTCGAGCCGTTCGGCGAGCTCCGTGAAACCGACGATGTCGGCGAAGAGGATCGTGGCCGTCGCGCGCTCGCCGCCCAGGGCGACGCCGCCCGGCGCGCGCATCAGTTGCTCGACGACGTGCGGGGCGAGGTAGCGGGCGAACGCGTCGCGGATCGCGCGACGCTGCTCAACGTCGGCGGCGTGCAGGCGCTCGAGCTTGCGGCGCTCGGTGAGATCCGTCACCGCGATCGCCCAGCCGTGCGTTCCGTCGCGGTCCGGCAGCTCGATCGGCGCGGTGCGCACTTCGAGGTGCAGCGTCCCGCGCGTCGGATGCGCCGCGTCGATCTCGGCCGGTTCCGACAGCAGCACCTGCTCGCTGATCAGCGTCGCGATGCCCGGCAGCAGCGCTTCGAGCGCGCGCACCGGTTTGCCGATCATCGTGTCGCTCGGCACGCCGAACGTCTGTGCGGCGGCGTCGTTGAACGTCGAGATCGCGCCGTCACCGTCGATCGTGATCACGCCGCTCGTGATCGAGCCCAGCACGCGCGCCTGCAGCTGCTCGAGGCGCGTGATCTCGACGACGCGCGCGCGCTCGGCGTCGAAGAGCCGAGCGTTCTCGATCGCGAGCGCGGCCTGGTTGGCGAACGCGGTGAGCAGGTCGGGATCGTGCGGCGAGAAGAGGCCCGGCGCGACGCGCGAGTCGAGGTAGACGACGCCGATCGTGCGCGACTTGATCGCGAGCGGCACGCAGATGATCGAGCGCAGGCGCAACGCGCGCACCGACAGGTTCACGTTGAAACGCGGGTCCTGCTGCGCGTCCGTCGTCACGACGGGCTCTCCGGTCTCGAACACGCGGCGGACCGTCGTGTGCGAGGGCCGCATGTCGTCGCCTTCGACGGTCGCGCGGTCGATGCCGTACGTCGTCGTCAGCTCGAGCTTGCCCGCGTCGTCCGCGATCATCAGGAAGCCGCGCTCGGCCTTCATCACCTCGACCGCGGTGTCGAGCACGCGCCGCAGCACGACGTCGAGCTCCAGCGAGGAGTTGACGGTCTCCGCGACGCGGCCCAGCGTGCGCAGCTTGGCGAGCTCGCGGTCGGCATTGGTCGAGGACGCGGCCAGCCGGCTCTGCAGCGCGGCGCGCTCGAGGGCGAGCGTCTCGTACGCGCGCTCGGCCTCGGCGAGCGCGGCGAGCAAAACGGGGTCGCCGCCGGCGCGCTTACGCAGCGCGGCGAGCGCGCTTCCTTGGCCGGGGGCGTTCACCGCCTCGTGCACCGAGCGTCCTTCCTCATATCGCGGTAACCTATCGGTCATATCGGCGGAGCATGCTGCCGGCATGAACGATCCGATGTTTCCGACCGCCGAGGCGGCGCGCTCCGCCCGGGACGCGGTGGTCCGGCTCGCGCCCGAGGCGGCCCGCGACGAACGCGCGACCGCGCGCCTCGCGCGCGCAGCGATCTTCCAGGAGGCGCTGCTCGGGGCGGTGCGCGCCCACCTCGCCGAGCTCCGGACGGTCTCGCGATGAGCGAGTTCGACCTGCTCTCGATCGCCGCCGACGGCATGGGCGTGCAGCGCGCGCTGCTGGACGTCGCCGCCCGGAACGTCGCCGCGGCGCAGGCCTCGTCGCCGCGGCATCCCTACGCACGGCTCGTCGCACGTGTCGAGGCGCGCGATCCCGAAGACGCCGGCGCGGCGTTCGAGGGCATCGGCGATCGGAGCGCCTTCCCGTGGCCGGCGGACGGCGCCGACGACGACGCCGCGTCGGTTCGCATCGCCGGCGTTTCGCCGTCCTCCGAGACCGCGGACGCGCTCACCGAGATGATCGCGGTGCTCGACGCGCAGCGCGCGTACGAAGCGAACGCGAGCGTCTTCGACGTGGGGAAGCGGCTCGCGGAGCGTACGCTCGACGTCGGGCGCCCGTGATGCGCGTCGACGTTCTCGTCCCCGACGGGCCCGTGCTGCCGGACGGACCGGCGGCCGCGCCGGTTCCGCGCGGCGACGGCAGCGGCGCGGCGAACGCGTTCGCACGGCTGGTCGACGCGGCCGGCGCGGTGCTGGAACGCGCGGATCGCGCCGAAGGGGCGTTCGCGGCGCATCGCGGCGGGCTGCAGGAGATGGTCATCGAGCGCGCGCGCGCCGACATCGCGCTGCAGATCGCCGCCACGGCGGCGCAGCGCACCGCGCAGTCGCTGGGGACGCTGCTCGGGATGCAGCTCTGAGGTGGTGCCGTACGCGTCGCTGCTCGCGCGCGTGCGCGCTTGGCCGCGCGCGGCGCGTCTGAGCGCCGCCGGCGCGTGCGTCGCCCTGCTCGCACTCGGCGTCGCCGGGTTCTTCGCGGCGCGCGACACGCGCGTGCCGCTGTTCGCCACGGCGCTCCGTGCGGATCAGCTGGCGGAGGTCGAGTCGCACCTCGCCGCGTGGCGCGTCGCGTACGTGCCTTCGGCCGACAACGTGCGCGTGCCGGGCGCGCAGCGCGCCGACCTTCTGCTGCGGCTCGCGCTCGCGGGCGTGCCGCGGCCGCATCTCGCGGGAAGTACCGAGGCGCTCGCGCACGCTGGTGCGCTCACGCCGCAGACCGTGCTCGAAGCGCAGACGCGCGACGCGCTCGCCGCCGACCTCGCGCTCGCCCTGCGCGGCGTGGACGGCATCGTCGACGCCCGGATCGTGATCGCACCGTCCGCCGGGGGCGTGTACGCCGACGAACCGCGGCGCGACGCGAGCGCGTCGGTGCGCGTCACGCTCGCGGCCGGCGCACGCCTCGGCGCGCGCACGCTGGACGGCATCAAGGCGTTCGTCGCGAACGGCGTTCCCGGCCTCGACGCCGAGCGCGTCGCCGTGCTCGACGATCGCGGCGCCGTCGCGAGCGACGAGGCCGGCTCCGATTCCGGCGACGTGCAGGCGTCGCTGCAGAGCGCGCTCGACGCGGCGTTCGGAACGGGAGCCACGATCGTGCGCGTGCACCGCGAGCCGCTCGGCGAGCGCCGCGAGCTGCACGACGTGCGGCGTGCCGCGCTCGACGGCAGCATCGCGCGAGCGACGAGCGACGAACGATACGCGTCGGGAGCGAAGCGGTACTCGAAGACGAGCGCGACCGAGGACCGGGGCAGCGCGACGCGCGAGGAGCGTCGCGTCGCCGCGCCCGGTGCGACCGCGCGGCTCACCGTCGCCGTGTTCGTCGATGCGGCGCGGGGGATCGACGTCGACAAGATTCGCGCACTCGCCGCCGCGACCGCCGGCATTCGCGCCGATCGCGGCGACGCGATCAGCGTCGAAGCGGTCGCATTCGCGGCCGGTGCGGCGGCTGAACCGCGCCGTGCGGCGTGGCTTGGCGTCGCGCTGGGCCTGCTGCCGCAGGTGTTGACCGCGCTCGGAGTCGTCGTCGCCGTCGCGCTGGGCGCGAAGCCGCTCGCGCTTGCCGGCGTACGCGCGATCGAGGCAACGTCGACACGGCGAGCCGCGCGCGACGCGGCCGCGATCCCGCCGGAGCGCGTGCGCGACGCGCTGCGCGACGAGCCTCCGCACGTCGCGGCGGCGGTGATCGCATCGCTCTCCGCCGCCTGCGCGGCCGCCGTGCTCGAGCTCTACGACGCCGACGAGCGCGCGGCGATCGTGCGACGCCTGCCGCGCGCGAACGTCGCGCTGCTGCCGAGCGCCGAGGAGCTCGTCGGTGGGCGCTGAGTTCATCCCGCTCGCCGACGTGCTGCGACCTCCGCGCGCGCCCGACCCGCCGGCACCCGCCACGATCGAGCTCGCGCCGGACCCGCCCGCCGCGGCGCCCGCAGGCGACGACGACCTGCGCGCGGCGCTGCGCGACGCGCGCTTGTTCCGCGCGCGGCTCGCCGATGCGCTCGACGCCGCGGTGCCGCTGCTCCTGCGCGAGCTCGCCGCGCGCGTCCTCGCCCGCGAGCTGCGCATCGCGCCGTCCGATGTCGACGCGCTGCTGCGCCCGCTGATCGCGTCGAGCGGCGCCGTTCGCGTGCGCGTCGCGCCCGCCGAGGCGGTCTCGGCGCTCGGCGTTCCGATCGTGCGCGACGACTCCCTCGCTTCCGGCGACGCCGTCGTCGAGCTCGACGGCGGCGCGATCGACGCGCGCTTCGGCACGCGGGTCGCCGTCGTGCTCGAGGACCTCGCATGACCGGCCGCGGCGAGGGCGCGGTCACGGCGACGCGCGGCGGATTGCTCCAGATCGTGTTGCCGCTCGCGCGCGTCGGCGCGGGCGTACGCGTGCACGCGGCGGCCGACGTCGTGCGCGCGCGCGTCGTCGCCGTCGACGGCGCGAACGCGCTCGCCGCGCCGTTCGGCACGGTCGACGGCGTCGCGGCGGGCGATCGTGCCGTCGTCGATCCCTCCGTGCTCGCGCTGCCGCTCGGCACGCCGCTCCTCGGGCGCGCGATCGACGCCGCCGGCGATCCGCTCGACGGTGGTCGCGCCGTGCGCGGGCGTCGCATCGCGTGCGACGCGCCGGCGCCGGCGCCCTCGCAGCGGCGCCCCTGCGCCGGCGTGCTGTGGACCGGCGTGCGCGCGATCGACGGTCCGCTCGCGATCGGACGCGGGGCACGCGCCGGTATCGTCGGCGCGCCGGGCGCCGGCAAGTCGACGCTGCTCGACGCGATCGTGCGCCACGCGGACGCCGACGCCGTGGTGCTCGCGCTGATCGGCGAGCGCGGCCGCGAAGCGCAGCGGCACATCGCGGCGATCGACGCGCGCACGTGCATCGTGTGCGCGACGAGCGACCGTGCGCCCGCGGAGCGCGTACGTTCGGCCGAGATCGCGTTCGCGCAGGCGGCGGCACTGCGGCGGCGCGGCCTCCACGTGCTGCTCGTCGTCGACTCGCTCGCGCGCGTCGCATGCGCCGCGCGCGACCTTGCCCTCGACGCCGGAGAGCCCGCCGGGCGCGGCGGCTACCCGCCGGGGGCGCTCGCGATTCTGGCTCGGCTCCTCGAGCACGCCGGGCCCGCGGAGGGCGGCACCGTCACCTTACTGGCCTCGGTGCTCGCCGACGGAGCGGCCGAGGACGATCCGATCGTCGTCGCGGCGCGCGCCGCCCTGGACGGGCACATCGTGCTCTCCGAGCGCCTGGCGCACGCCGGGCGGTTCCCGGCGATCGACGTCGCGCGCAGCGCGAGCAGGACCCTCGCGGACGCCGCCTCGCCCCCGCACGTCGCGGCCGCCGGCGTCCTGCGCGCCGCCTGGGCGGCGCTCGACGAAGGGCGCGATGCCCGAGCCCTCGGCATCGCGCCCCGCGATCCGTTCGCCGCGCGCTGCGTCGCACGCGAAGCCGACATCGACGCCTTCCTGCTGCAGGGTCCCGAACCGTCGCCCGCCGGGGCGACCCTCACGGGACTCCTCCGTCTGGCCGATATCCTGACGTGATGGACGTCTTAGCCGACATCGCGGCGGTGCAGCAGCGCATCGCGGATATCACCGGCGCGCCCCCCGATCCGCCCGCGCCGCCTCCCGTGTCCGCGCCCCGCTTCGCGACCGCGCTGGCCGGTGCGATGCGCGCCGGGCGCCCGGGCTATGGGCTGGAACCCGGCGGACCCGACGCGCCCGGCAGCGGACTGCCGGCGCCCGCGCCGGTGGCGCCGGCGGACATCGACGCGCTCGTGCAGCAGAACGCCGCGACCTGGCAGGTCGATCCGGCGCTGATCAAAGCCGTCATCGCGAACGAGTCGGCGTTCAACGCGAACGCGACGTCGAAGACCGGCGCGCAGGGTCTCATGCAGTTGATGCCCGAGACGGCCGCGTCGCTCGGCGTGCGCGACGCGTACGATCCCGTACAGAACGTCGCGGGCGGAACGCGCTACCTGCGCGGCCTGCTCGATCGCTTCGGCGGAAACAAGCAGCTGGCCGTCGCCGCCTACAATGCGGGTCCGGGCGCGGTGGAGAAGTACGCCGGCGTTCCCCCGTACGCGGAGACGCGAAACTACGTTCAAAACGTTCTCGCTTCGTTCGACTCGTACAGCAGCGGCCGTTAGCGCCGCGGCGCTGATGCTCTTCGCTGCGCCCGCGCACGCGAAGCGCGCGCCGAGTGCCGACGTGCCCCTTGCATCGATTCTCTCCGCATACGATCGCGCGACGCACGCGGAAGACATGCCCTCGTACGTGGCGGAAGGAACGCTCGCGGGCGAAGGGCTCACCGGAACGTTCCGCATCGTCCGCGACGGACCGAACGAGCGTGAGGACGACGTGCTCGGGCCGCGTCGCGAGACGACCCTGCGCCTCGGCGACCGCATCTACATTCGCAACGCGAACGGCAACGTGCGCGAGCTGCGCGGCTACCTGCGCCGGCGCGCGCTCACCGACGAGCTGATCGCGTCGGGCGCTTTCGTGAAGCAGCCGCAGCACGCGCGCTTCGCCGGGTGGGGAACCGTCGGGAGTGCGCCCGCGTGGCGCGTCGAGATCTCGGCCGACGGCGGCGAGCCCGAGACGCTCTGGATCGACGCGTCGACCGGCTTGCCGCTGCGCCTGGAGTTCCTCGACGGCGACGGCCCGTCGTTCGTCGACTACTCCGACTGGCGCGACGTCGACGGTCGCAAGGTCGCGTTCCGCAACGTGCTCACCGACGGCGATCATCGCTTCGACACGGTGCAGCAGACGCTCTCGCTGCGCGTCGGTGCGACGATCGACGCTGCCGCGTTCACGATGCCGGCCGCGCGCGCGCTGGGCGGCGACGGCGTGCACGTCGTGCCGCTCGTCGAGCGCGACGGCCACGTCGGCGTAACCGTGCGCATCGCGGATCGCGACTGGTTCTTCCTGCTCGACACCGGCGCACAGTCGATCCTCGTCGACGCGGCCGTGCTGCGCGCGGCGGGCGTGGCGGGCGAAGGCGCGATGGAGGTGCGCGGCGCTTCGCGCAGCGGCGGCCTGCTCACCGCGACGCTGCCGGAGATCGCGGTCGACGGCGTCGCGATGAAGGACGTCGTCGTCTCGTCGCTCGACCTGAGCCGCAGCTTGCCGGGCGGCACGAAGATCGACGGCATCCTCGGCTATCCGTTCTTCGCGTCCGCCGTCGTGGAGATGGACTTCGCCCACGGTGTGATGCGTTTCGGCGCGCCCGGCTCGTTCACGCCGCGCGGCGCGCACGTCGCCCTCGACGTCGACCGCGAGCTGGCGGAGGCGAGCGTTCGCGTGAACGGCCGTCTCGATGCGCCCTTCATCGTCGACACCGGCAACAGCGGCGAGATGCTGCTCTACCGCCCGTTCCTCGACGCCCATCCCGGCCTCGTGCCGTTCTCAGCGCTGCCGTCCTGGAACTACGGCATCGGCGGCGCGAACGCCACGTACCACAGTTCCCTCGACGCCGTCGAGCTCGGCGGCTTCGACCTTTACCACCGCAACGTCGACGTCGTGCTCGCGAGCCAGGGTGCGTTCGCGGACCGCGTCGATGCGGGCAACGTCGGGCTCGGCGTGCTCCGCAACTTCGTCGCGACGTTCGACATCGGCAACGCGACCTTGTACCTTGCGCCCGGGGCGGGATTCGACGACGGGCGTACGCGCACGGCTCGCCGGTAGCGCTCGACGCGCCGTCATGCCGGCGTAACGATTCGGCCGCTTCTTCCGCGCTATCTTCTTGCGCGGAGGACTATCGATCATGCAGACGTCGGAGGTGGCCGTCGTTGCCACCGATCTTGCTCGGAAGGATCGGCGTGCGTTGTCCGAGGCTTGGTACAGCGCTTTGCACGTCGCTTCGGACCGTGGCAGGGTGCCGGGGACGCGCACGCGCGGTGATGCGGTCGGGGACGCCTCACGTTCGTCCTTCCTGGGCGAACGTCAGGCTCGGCGCTCCGCGCGGTTCGCCACTCCCGGCGAACCGGGCTCCGCGACGCCCCGCCGCACCACCGCGCCTGCCCGTCCCCGGCACGGCACGGCGGGTGGTGTTGCGTTTCGCGAGCGGCGCTCGCACGCGCCGCGCTTTGCGCGGCGCATTGCTCGCGATGTTGCGCGCGTGGTCGTTCGCGGGCGGGCTGCTGCATCGTTCACCGTGCGCGACGATCGCGCTCGCGTGCGCGTCCTCGTGCGCGTCGATGGGGCTCGCGTTCGTCTCGTTGCCGTGTGTTCCAGGGCGCTGCGCGAGCGCGTGGAACGTGCGCTCGCGCATGCCCGCTTCGCGTGCGCGGCGCGTGGGATCGTTCCCGAGGTGCTGTCGTGATCGGCGCTTCGCCCGTCGACGCGTACGAACGCATGCTCTCGCGCGCGCACGATCTGCGCGACGTTTTTCGCGCGGGCGCCGTTCCGCTCAACGACGACGTGCGGACGGAGCCGCACGTCGTGCCTTCCGCCGATCCGCTCGCGGTCGTGCCGCCGCCCGGCGCGTGGCTGGTCACGCGCGGCGCGGACGGGACGCGCGCGTACGAGCGCGACGGCGCGCTCTCGCTGGAAGACGGCGTGCTGCGCACGGGGTCGGGCTCGGAGGTGCTCGGTTACCCGGGCGGTGAGGCGCGCGGTGCGGTGCCCGTCCCGCTGCGCGTGCCGGACGTCGACCGCGTGCTGGAGCGCGCGAGCGCGGCGCGCATCGAGCCGGACGGCACCGTCGCGTATGCGCGCGACGCGATCGATCCGCATACCGGGGCGCGGACGGCGGAGCGCGTCTTGCTCGGGCGCGTGGCGCTCGCGCGCTTTCCGGCCGGCACGCAGCCGGTGCGGCTCGACGGCGCGCGCGTCGCGGCGCCGAAGGACGTCGTCCCGCACTACGGCACGCCCGGGGACGGCACGTTCGCGGCGCTCGCGACGTCGAGTCGCGATGCGGGCAGCGTCGACGTTCTCGCGGGCGTCGCGCGTCTCGACGAGGCGTACCGCGCTTTCGAGGCGCTCGGTGCGGCCGTGTCGGCGGGATCGCACGTACAGAAGACCGCCGTGGACCTCGTGAAGTGATCGCCTCGGCGCGGTTCGGACCGGTGCACGCGCGGCTGCGCCGCATGCGGTTCGTGCAGCGCGCCTCGCTGCCTCTCGCCGTCGCGTGCGCCGTCGCGCGTGCGGTCGAGGCTGCGTTCGCCGAGATGTTCGGCGCGTGCGAGCTCGCGGTCGGGGAGCCGGCGGCGCTGACGCCGCGGGCGTGGTCGGAGCTCACGCGCGACGCGCTGCTGTTCGTTCGTCCGGCGCGCCCCGCGGACGCGGTGCTCGTCCTGCCGCCGGCGGACGCTCGGCGGCTCGTGCTGCACGCGTTCGGCGAGCCCGCCGGTCCGGTGCCGAACGGCGAGCAGGCGTGCACCGCGTTCGAACGCCGCGCGCTCGCGACGATCGCGCAACGCTGCGCCGAGGCGCTTCGGCCGCTCGGCGAGGCGGCCGGATCGCACGTGCGCCTCGTGTCGCCGCGCGACGTTCCGCCGTGCGACGCCTACGTGGACCTGCGATTTCGCGCACCCCTCGCGATGACGGTCGGTGTGGCCGTGACGCGCGGCATGCCGGAAGCGCCGCCTGCCGCGACCATCGCGCCCGGCGTCCTGCAGGATGTCGCGCTTCATGCGCGGGCCGTTTTCGCCGAAGGTACACTCGACGCGGCAGATTTCGTTCGGCTCCGGCCGGGCGATGTCGTGAAGCTCGAAACCAAGGTCGGGGCTCCGGCATCCTTGAACGTCGGACCCCGGCGCCTCGCCACCGGGGTCGCCGGCGTCGTCGCTTCACGAACGGCCTTCCTCGTCACCGACGTCGCAGCGGGAGTCCCCGGATGACCATGACCGAGCAGGGCAAAAACCTCGACCTCTTGATGAACGTGCCGCTGAAGGTGACGGCGGAGCTCGGCACGTGCAAGATGCTCGTGCGCGACATCCTCAAGCTCGGCACGGGATCGATCGTCGAGCTCGACCGCCTCGCGGGCGGTCCCGTCGACCTGCTCGTGAACGACCGTCTCGTCGCCCGCGGTGAGGTCGTCGCGATCGACGAGAGCTTCGGCGTTCGCATCACGGAGCTGATCGAGAAGCCGTAACGCCGCGGACGCACCGCGGTACGTGCGCCGGCGCACGATCGGCGCATGGACGACGTTCTGCGCCTCGCGCATCCAGGGCACGCGGCGCTGCCGCTCGACATCCTCGCGGGATTGACGCTGCTGTCGATCGCGCCGTTCGTGCTCGTGCTCTCGACGTCGTTCGTACGCATCGTCGTCGTGCTCTCGCTGGTGCGCTCGGCGATCGGCAGCACGATGCTTCCGCCGAACGCCGTGCTGACCCGACTCGCGCTCGTGCTCACGTTCGTGGTGATGACGCCGACGTTCGAGGCGGTGCAGCATGATGCGATCCGTCCGTACGCCGACGGCCGGCTGACGCAGACCGCATTCCTCGACCGGGCGAGCCGGCCGCTGCGCGCGTTCATGCTGCGGCAGACGAAGCGGCGCGACCTCGCGGTCTTCGCACGGATCGCACACCGCGCGCCGGACGAACCCGCCGGCGATGCGCCGCTGACGGTGCTCGTTCCGGCGTTCGTGGTGGGCAAGTTGCGGTCGGCCTTCGCGATCGGCGTCGCCACGACCGTCGCTTCGGTAGCGTTCGCCGTCTGTACGCAGCTGATCTACCTCGTTCAGGTCGAGCGCCAAGTCGTCATGGACCGCGACATCCGCGCAATGAACGAGGTTAACCATTTGCGCCGAGCGTCCGTTCTCGCGATCAAGAACGACGAAGACGCAGGATGTTGGTGGGTGACCCCGATCGACCCTCCCGCCATGCGCGATGTGAAGGTCGCGCTGCGTCCGAGGTGCCCCCAGCGATCGCCGAATCCTCCGCAAACTCATCGATGGGCGGATCGCGCATCACTGGGAGCCTCGCAAGCCAATAGACTAAGCTGATGTGGTACGAGAATCTCGGCGGCGCCTCGTGGGCACGGCTGTGGACCGGTTACATACGGTGCGGGAGCTGCGCTGGAATACGGACACTCGATGAACCATGTCCTGTTTGCGGGTCGCCGCCGTACGAGCTAGCAGCAACGAAGATTCGCGTCGACGACCGCGAGATAGAGGCCGTGGCAGGTGATGCGGGAGCCGAAGGCCGGTACGAGGACTGGGTATACCTTCAGCTCATCGAAAGAGAATGGAAGCGCCCCTTGTCGGGCACTGATCAACTCGCCAACATTGCGGAGTCAGCGCGGCCGTCCGCTCGCGCCGCGATAGCAACTATTTTCTGGACGTACTTCGAAACGAGAATCGAGCGCCTTCTGCGCCATGGAATGCAACATCTCCCAGGCGCGATTACTGAGGATCTGCTTGGCCGATACTCTTCCATTAGCGCAAGGCTGGGTCGCCTTTATCGTCTTCTCTTTCAAACCACGTATTGGCATGATTTAGAGGAGACTGGATTCGCGGCGGTGTCCACGCTGCTGAATGATGTTCAAGCCCGCCGCAATCAATTTACGCACGGTTCGCCTGCCGCGATCGACGATGACCTGATCTTCCGGATCGTATCCTCGCTTCAGGAGGAACACAAGAGTTGGATCGCCCTCTTTAATCGCTGCGTGTCGCGCAGCCGTCCGTAACGCCGTTTATTTAACGCAAGCCGATCGAGTGGGCGCGGCGCCCTCGCTGCGGGCCCTCTCAACGACGGTTCAGCGCGTGCCAGGCGTGTATATCGACCGGCTCACTTTCGAGCAAGGTCACGGTCGGCGGATCCGGGTCAGCGTCGACGATCACAACAGCATTCAGCGCCGGCCAGCGCGCGTTCGGCACGATCAACGCGCCGAACCCGAGAAATGCCGCCGCATCTCCGATTTCCTGCGTTCTGCCGTAATTGATATCCGCATATCGAGCAGGCTCAACGCCCAGTGGAATAAGTTCATCGAGTGAGGCAAACCGAATTGAGCGCGCGGCCAGCAAGTGAATCCGATGGAGGACTGGTCGAAATTTGGACGGGAAAATCGGCTCGAGCCTGAGGCGGAAATCGATCTCGGCGATCGCGCCGTCCCGCTCCAGTGACGTATAGAGGACGTCGAAGGCGCGCCGGTCCCATCGCCCACCGGCAGAAGATGGATCGAGCGGATTGCGAGCCTCGTGCGTAACGCGCCACACCTCGCCATCAAAAGGCTGGTCGGGGGCGCGCTCTAAGGCATCGAGGAGAACCGAGTCGCGCACCCAACTGGCCACTAGACGTAGACGCCTGCGGCCAACCGTTCGATCACCGCGAGCACCACTTCGGTACGTCGCGACCGTATCAGCTCGATCGGGCGCTCATTGTTGAGAAGTGGATGGACCGAATTGAGCCACAAGCGCGCCTCTTCGGACGTATAATACTCTGCCAACCGATTGACGACGTATCGCAAATCGTTCAGGACAATCTGCATCGATAGCGTCGGCGTCGCCGAATTTTTGGTCCAACGAGATACGGTCGCCGGAGAGACGTCCGCGATATTCGCGATGTCCTTCCCTTGGAGCCCGCCTTCCGATCGAAGGTCCTCGAGGATCTGCGCAAACGCGGCTGACATCAGCGACGACCCTGATTTGCTCGCTTGGGACGCACCACCGCTCGGGGTGTGAGCGAGCGCCGCGAATATTCATCGTGTTCGCGAAGATTGTCCAGTACAGCGAGCACGCGCTCGAGATGCTGGCTTTCTCGCATAAGGAGCTCCGATAGCTTCGGATCCGGAAGGCTGAGTCGCGACATGCGACGCGCCCTTCGGTCGGCCGGTACGAGCATGTGGTGAACGAAGTAGTCCGCCCGCCGCGTCGGCGGTTCGCCCGAGAGCTCGTGAACGCGGCCGCGGCGCTGCTGAATGTAATGCGTGCGAGGATCGTCCAGCATATCGGGCAGACCCTTCCTACAACATGGCTCATTACAAGAAACCAGACTCTGTCCGCCGGCCGCGGCGATCATTCGGATCTGGTCGTACGTCAGTTGTCGGTCGAGCGATGCGATCAGAGCACGCGGCGCAAGGCCGCCAGCTTGCTTTTTCTTTGCGGGCTTGTTCCATGAGCTTGCATCGAACCGTTCGTGGACACCGATGCCGTGCGAGAGGCCACCAGCTGCGCCGAACGCGACAGTTGCCAGTCCGGCAAATCCCGCGACGCCATCGGCGATCACGGGTCGGCCGACGTCGATGAAATCGCGTAACGCGTCGATGTATCGGCGTATGCCAAGCGGAGAGGCGTCTCTCCCAAACTGCGAGATCCGCAGCCACAGATTCTCAAACGGGACGCTATGCAACGTCTGAATGATGCCCGCTCGAGTTTCGGCGCTCCGTAGCCCGTGGTATGGCAAGAGTAAGCCGTAGTCCACCGTGACCGCTTCTCCGCCATTTTCGTCGAGCGCATGGCGCAAGCGAGTCGCGATGGCGATGTCCAGTTCGAATAGCGGGTCGTGCGCGCCGCTGACCAGATGCGACGGCGAGAGAACGCGGCTGAAGCCCTTTTCGACGGCAAATCGGGCGATGTTAGAAATGCGCTCGTAGCCTCTCGCGCCGTCCCAGTCGGCCGGCTCCAACGCCCTATCCGCAACGGCCCATGGTGCTTGCCGCACGGCGCCGGCGTAACGCCCTATGCTGGAGAGCTCCGCGACGTTCGTCTCGAGCGTCAGCTCTGCTCCGCTGGCAACCAGCGCCGTCAGGAGACTGGACTGCTTTTCAACCAGGGCACCGTCGACAACGACGCGGTCTAGTATGCACTTCCCGTCTCGCATCAACCGGCCCGAAGCGAGTGCCTCCTCTAAGAGTAGACGTGGGGACCCACTAAGGCGGAAGAACTGCCCAATCGGCGAGCGGGGGTACAGCTCGATCACGTTCGTCGACATACCTAGTCTCCTTCGATTTCATAGTATAACCATTCTGAAATCGAAATGCAATTATTGACTCCTGGTAGGGTCGGCTGTTTGGATCCCCAATCTCGCTCGGGAGTGACAATATTTCAGAGCTTAGGTACGCCACGAGCGTACTAGCAGTAGCTAACTCCGTATAACAGGGACGGCGGAGAACCGGTCGACCGTCGGTTGGTCGCGCGCGGGCGAAGTCGGCGCGATTGACGAGATCCTCGCTGTCCGCATCACGGACCTAATCGAAAAACCGCAATAGCGCGATCACGACGCGCTCGCCTGCGGCGTGCAGGATGATCACATGGACGACCTGCTGCGGATCATGCATCCTGGCCACGCGGCGCTGCCACTGGACATCCTCGCCGGCCTGACGCTGCTGTCGATCGCGCCGTTCGTGCTCGTGCTCTCGACGTCGTTCGTACGCATCGTCGTCGTGCTCTCGCTGGTGCGCTCGGCGATCGGCAGCACGATGCTTCCGCCGAACGCCGTGCTGACCGGACTCGCGCTCGTGCTCACGTTCGTGGTGATGACGCCGACGTTCGAGGCGGTGCAGCATGATGCGATCCGTCCGTATGCCGACGGCCGGCTGACGCAGACCGCATTCCTCGACCGGGCGAGCCGTCCGCTGCGCGCGTTCATGCTGCGGCAGACGAAGCGGCGCGACCTCGCGGTCTTCGCGCGGATCGCACACCGCGCGCCGGACGAACCCGCCGGCGATGCGCCGCTGACGGTGCTCGTTCCGGCGTTCGTGGTGGGCGAGTTGCGGTCGGCCTTCGCGATCGGCGTCGCGCTCTATCTGCCGTTCGTCGCGATCGATCTCGCCGTGTCGGCGACCCTGATGGGCCTCGGCATGGTCATGCTCAGCCCGCCGGTGATCTCGCTGCCGTGCAAGCTGCTGCTGTTCGTCAGCGTCGACGGCTGGGCGCTCGTGTGCAACGGGGTCGTGCAGTCGTTCAGGTGACCGTAGCCGGCTGGACCCATCGCGGCTTCGTCGACTTTCAAGGCCTAAAGTCGAATAACGATGATGTCTTGTTCGTCAACGCCGGGGTCCTGGCCGCTCGCGGTGCGGCGCGTCGAAACCGCCAATTTGAAGCGCGCGAACTGATCGACGCGCACCGACTTCGAGCCGGCGCTCGGGGCGGCCAACCGCGACACCCGCGTGTCACGTCCGGCCCGACCGTCCCGGCTCGCGTACCGCGCTGATCGACCCGATCGGGTACCGTCGTGCAGTCGTTTGCGGCGGCGCGCGCCGGCTACACGTCCCCTCGCAGCATCAGCACCCCGATGCAGACGTTCCATGCACCTTGCATGAGGACGAGCACGCCGAGGATGTGCGCGCTGACGCCGCCGCCGAAGACCGCGAACCCGATGATCAGTGCGCTCGAGACGATCCCGAGCGCGCCGATGCCGCGCAGCGCGCCGCTCGACCGCGCGAGGTCCCATGACCACAGCGCGACGGCGGCCGACACCGCGACGAGCCAGAATCTTGGTGAGCGCTTGGATCGCGATCGCGCAGAGCGTGACGAGCTGCAGCGCGACGGCGACTTGCGCGTCCGGCGCCGCGACGTAGCGGGCGGCGAGGCTTGGAATCATGAACCCGTCGATCGCGCCCGCTCCCATCACCACGGCCGTGCCGATCGCGTACGCGACGAGCGCGCACAGCACCGCCGGCCGCTCGAGCCCGCGCCGCATGGAGTACGCCGCGAGCCCGTAGACGAGGAGCACCGCGAACGTCAGGATGACCGCGTGCACGACCCGGTCCGCGGTGCGCAGCGCGACCATCTGCACGAGCACGTCGCGCTGATTTTGCGCGTGCGAGATCGAGGGATGACGCACGGCGGCCGGAATCGATCCGATCGCGGCGGCGACGATCGCGAGGCCGGGGATCATGGCGGGCGCTGCATGGTCTTCACCGTATCAGAGTTCGGCGTGAGCTCGCAGGATCGTCGGGCGGTGGCGTCCGCTTCCGGACATCGAGCGCCGTCTGTCCGGAATCGGCGCACGGACCGGACGCGGCGCACCGTCATCGCCGCGTTCAACGATCTCGTGCTGCGCCGTGGCTTCGCGCGCGTGACGGTGCGCGACATCATTACGCATGCCGACGTGGGGCGTTCGACGTTCTACGAGCACTTCGAGAACAAGGCCGACGTGCTCGAGCAAAGTCTCGCGCCGATCTTCGCGCCGCTCGCCGACGTGCTGTCGGACGGTCGCGCGAACCCGCGGCTGCAAAAGGTCGTGGAACACTTCGCGACGAGGCGAAAGCTGGCGCTGGCCCTGCTGGCCGGATCGACGCGACCGATCGTCACAGGCTATCTCGCGCGGCTCCTCGAGGAGCGGCTGACATCGGATCGCGGCACGGCCGCCGCCGTGCGACCGCTCGTCGCAGCGGCGCTCGCGGCCGCACAGATTGCGTTGCTCGAAGCATGGCTGTCCGCTCCGGCGCCGTCATCGCCCACGGCCGTCGCCGGGATCCTGGCGCGGTTGACGCTGGGCGCGGCGGGCGCTGTCCAAGGCGAGGGATGACGCGCGCGGTGGACGGGCGCGTGGAGTACGCCGCGCGACGCCGGGAGAACGGTCCCTCGTGCGCATCGCGGAGAAACTGAAGACTCGACGGCCGTTCTTCTCGTTCGAGTTCTTCCCGCCGCGCGACGATGCCGCCGAGGCGAACCTCTTTCGCGCGATCGAGACGCTCAAGCCGCTCGACCCCGGCTTCGTGTCGATCACGTACGGCGCCGGCGGCTCGACGCGCACGCGAACCGTCGATCTCGCGAAGCGGCTACGGAGCGACGGCGGCTTCGACGTGATGGCGCACCTCACGTGCGTCGGCGCGACCGTCGACGAGCTGCGCGCGGTGCTGCGCGACCTGCGCGTGGGCGGCATCGAGAACATCATGGCGCTGCGCGGCGATCCGCCGCGCGGAAGCGCGACGTTCGTGCCGGTCGAGAACGGGCTGCACCACGCGAGCGACCTGATCGAGTTGCTGAAGTCCGAGTTTCCGTTCTGCGTCGGCGCGGCGTGCTATCCCGAGAAGCATCCTGAAGCGGCGAGCCTCGATGCCGACCTGCAGGCGCTGTGTGCGAAAGTTCGCGCCGGCGCGGAGTTCTTCGTGACGCAGCTCTTCTTCGACAATGCGCGTTACGTCGCGTTCGTCGAGCAGGCCCGCCGCTGGGGCATCACGGCGCCGATCCTGCCCGGCATCATGCCGATCACGAACTACGAGCAGATCGACCGGTTCACGAAGCAGTGCGGTGCGGCGATCCCGCCGAGCCTGCGTGCCGAGCTCGAAGCGCGCAAGGACGACCCCAAGGCGATCGTCGATCTCGGCGTCGCGTACATGACGCTGCAGGTCGCCGACCTGCTCGCGCGCGGCGCCCCCGGTGTCCACTTCTACACGCTCAATCGCTCGCCGGCAACGCACGCGGTCGTCTCCGCGATCGCCGCCGCGCGCCGCGCCTGGTGATCGCAGGGCGGTAACGCTCCGGCAACTTTTCACCGCTATCGTGGCGGCGTGGATCCGTTCGACGGTTTGCTGCGCGATACGCTGATCGTCACCGCGGTGCTGACGCTGCCCGTGCTGATCGCGGGCGCGCTCGCCGGAACGATCGTCGCCGTCGCGCAGGCGGCGACGCAGGTACAGGAACAGACGCTCACGATGCTCCCGAAGCTGCTCGCCGTCGGCGTCGTGCTGGCGTGCGGCGGGCGCTTCGGGTTCACGCTGTGCGCGCAGCTCTTCCGCGAGGCCGTCCGCGCGATGATGCCGCTCGTTCGCGGCTGACGTGGCGACGATCGACGCGACGCCGTGGCTCGTGTACGCGCGCGCCGCAGGGCTGCTATCGCGCGCACCGGGCTTCGCGCACCCGTCGGTGCCGCACGTCGTGCGGGCGGGCATCGGGCTGGCGCTTGCGCTCGCGATCGCGCCGCACGTGCCGACCGTGCAGGCGTCATCGCTCGTCGCGTTCACGGGAGCGCTGACGACGGAGTTCGCGCTCGGCGCGGCGATCGGCTTCGGCGCGGCGCTCGTGTACGACGGCGCGTACTTCGCCGGCCGCACGCTCGACGACTATCTCGGTGTGCGCGGCAGCGTACCGGGCGCGAGCGTCGCGAACGCGCAGGCGTTCGGGCGGCTCTGGTCGGCAGTGTTTCTTCTCGCGCTGTTCCTGCTCGACGGCTGGGTGCCGATCGTGGATGCGTTCGCGCGGTCGTTCGCGGCCGTCGCGCCGGGTGCGTTCGCGTCGCGCGAGGGCTGGCTGCATTTCGCGTTCGCGCTGCCGGCGGTGCTGCTTGCGGCGGCGCTGCAAGTCGCGGCGCCGGCGATCGCCGTCGCGGCGTCGCTGCACCTCGCGTTCGCGGCCGCGACCCGCGTCGTGCCGCGGCTCTCGAGCGTCAGCATCGCGTTCCCGGCGATCTTCGCCGCGGCGCTGCTCGTCACGATCGCCGGAATCCCGATCCTCGCGCCGGCAGGTGCGCACCCGCACCTCGTGCTCCCCTGGGACGCTGCGCGGTGAGCGACGCCGGCGAACGACGCTTCGAGCCGACACCGTCGCATCGCAAGCGCGCGCGCCGCGAAGGCAATGTCGCGCGGTCGACCGAGCTGTCGGGCCTCGCCGCTTTCGCCGCGGCGGCGTGCGCGGCCGTGGTCGCCGTGCCGTTCGGCGCGCGCGCCGCCGCGGCCGCGCTGCGCTCGGGTTCGTCGCTCGCGCCGCTCACGACCCTCGCGGCCGCCGCGCTCGCGCCGGCGATCGCGGCGGCGTGCGCCGCGACATGCGCCGCGCTCGCCCAGTCGGGCGGGCTGCACCTTACGCCGGTGCGCCTCGATGCGCGACGCCTCGAGCCCATCGCCGGCATTCGTCGATTACTCGGCGCGGATGCGTGGATCGCGCTCGCGCGCGCAGCGTGCGCGCTTACCGCGGCCTTGTGCGCGGTCGCGGGGCCGATCGGCGATGTCGTGCGAAGCGCGCACGCGAACGGATCGCCGGCCGCCGCCGCATCGCTCGCCGGCAGCGCGTTCGTGCGCGCGTGCGCGGCCGCGATCGCAGCCGGTGGCGCGTTCGCGATCGTCGACTACGGCCTCGCGCGCCGGCGCTGGCTGCGCAGCCTGCGCATGACGCTCGAGGAACTCAAGCGCGATTCGAAAGAGAACGACGGCGACCCGCAGTCGCGCGCGCGCCGCAAGAGCGCGCACCGCTCGCTGCTGCGCGGCGGGATCGGCCGGGCGCGTGAGGCGTCGTTCGTGGTCGTCAACCCGACGCACGTCGCGGTCGCGCTCCGCTATTCGCCGCCGGCTGTGCCGGTGCCGGAGATCCTCGTGCGCGTTGCCGGCGATGCCGCTCTGCGCGTCCGCGCGCTCGCCGAGGGACTGCGCATTCCGGTCGTCGAGAACGTCGCGCTCGCGCGGCTGCTCTTCGCGCAGGGCGAGAGCGGGCGGCCGATCCCCTTCGAGGCGTACGTCGCCGTCGCGGAGATCGTCGCCGCGCTCGCGCGCGAGGGCGTCCTCACGTGACGTCGCGGCTCACGACCGCATTCGCGATCGCCGTGCTCGGGGTCGTCGCGATCCTCATCGTCCCGCTCCCGCCGCCACTGCTGGACGTGCTGCTTGCGCTCAATGTGTTCGGTTCGGCGCTCGTGCTGTTGATCAGCCTGCGCGTCGAGGAGCCGCTGGAGTTCTCCGCGTTCGCGCCGTGCCTGCTGCTCGCGACGCTGTTCCGGCTCTCGCTCGACGTGAGCGCCACGCGGCTGATCCTCACGCAGGGCCACGAGCCGGGCGGCGCCGGCGCGCTGATCCCCGCGTTCGGCGACTTCGTCGTGCGCGGCAACGTCGTGGTCGGACTGATCGTGTTCGCGATCCTGATCACGATCCAGTTCGTCGTCATCGCCAGCGGCGCGCAGCGCGTCGCGGAGGTGTGCGCGCGCTTCACGCTGGACGCGATGCCGGGCAAGCAGATGGCGATCGACGCCGACCTGCACGCGGGGATGCTCGACGCCGACGTTGCGCGCCGCAAGCGCGCCCGCGTGCAGCGCGAGGCCGACTTCTACGCCGCGATGGACGGCGCGGGGAAGTTCGTGAAGGGCGACGCGATCGCGGCGCTCGTCATCGTCGTGCTGAACCTGATCGGCGGCGTGCTCGCGGGCACGGTGTACCACGGCATGGCGCCGCTCGACGCGCTGCAGACCTTCGCGATCCTGTCGATCGGCAACGCGCTGCTCACCACGCTGCCGGCCTTCGTCATCTCCACGGCGATGGGACTCATGGTCACGCGCGTCGCCGGCGACGGCGCGCTGGGGGCCGACCTTGCGGCGCAACTGCTTGCGCGTCCGGACGTGCTGCGGGTCGCGGCGGGTCTCGTGCTCGCGCTCGCGTTCGTGCCCGCGTTTCCGGGGCCGCTGTTCGGCTCGCTGGGCGCCGTCGCGTTCGCGGGCGCGACGCTCGCCGAACGCCGCAAGCGCGCGGCGGACGCCGCGGCGCGCGCGCATGCCGATCGCGTGCGGCGCGAGGCGGTGCGGCGTCCGGAGCACGCGTTCCCGCTCGTCGGCGTGGACGCGCTTTCCATCGACGTCGGCCGCGAGCTCTTCGGCCTGCTGGTCCCGCCGAACGGCGACGCGCTGCTCGACCGCATCGCGGACGTGCGCCGTGCGCTGGCCGCCGAGATCGGCATCGTCATTCCGGGCGTTCGCCTGCGCGACGATCCGCTGCGCGCGGCCGCCACGTACGCCGTGCGCGTGCGCGACCGCGCCGTCGCGGAAGGCGCCGTCGCGCTCGACCGGCTGCTCGCGGTCGCCGACCCGGCGATCCTCGCGCACGTCGGCGGCGAAGCGACGCACGAGCCGGTGTACGGCCTTCCCGCGCGCAGCATCGCGCCGGACGAGCAGCAGCGCGCCGAACGTGCCGGAGCGCTGACGTTCGATGCGATCTCGATCCTCGGGTCGCATCTCGCCGAGGTCGCGCGCGCGCACGCGGCGGAGCTGTTCGGCCGTCAGGAGTTCCAGACGCTGGTCGAGCACCTGCGCGCCACGATGCCCTCCGTCGTGAAGGACGTGGGTACGGACGCGCTGCCGGTCGCGAGCGCGCACCGCGCGTTCGTGCAGCTGCTGCGCGAGCGCGTGTGGCCGCGCGACGCCGCGCTCGCGTTCGAGACGCTCGTCGATGCGGGCGCGACGGCGCGCGACCCGCGCGATCTCGCGGAGGCGGTGCGGCGCGTGCTCGTCCCGCAGCAGTTCCGGCGCGACGGTGTGCGCGCGCTGCGGCCGCTGCTGGTGTCGCCGGCATTCGAGGCGCAGCTCGCGCGGATGTGGACGCCGGACGCCGGGCTCGCGCCCGACCCGCGCGCCGCCTCACACGTGCGGGACGCGATCACGCGCTACGCCGCCGACGCGGGATTCGCGCCGCACGCGATCGTCGTCAGCGGGCCGCTGCGCCCGCTCGTGGCCGAACTGGCCGCGCGCACCGTGCCGAACGTGGCGGTGTACGCGTACGCCGAGATTCCGCACGACGTCGCACTCGCGCCCGTCGCGGTGCTCGACGCGCCGCCGCAGCTCGCCGTTACGTGAGCCCGTTGCGCGCGAGACCGGCGCAACGCGCGCAGCGGCCCGTGATCACGAGCGTCGCGTCGACGCCGCTGTAGCGGTTGTCCTGCGCGACCGCGAGCGCGACGGAGCCGACCTGCGGCGCGGGCACATTGATGATCTCGCCGCACGCGACGCAGACGAGATGATGGTGCTTGTCGAGCGCGGCCTCGTAGCGCGCCGCGCCGCCGTGCGCGAAGACTTGCACGAGCCCGATCGCGCGCAGGATGTCGAGCGTGCGGTAGATCGTGCCGAGGCTGACTGCCGGCAGCTCCGCGCGCACGCGCTCGTGGATCGCCTCGGCGGTCAGGTGGGCTCCGTCGTCGAGCGCGCGCAGGATCGCGGCACGCTGTTTCGTCAGGCGATAACGCGTTTGCAGGAGGCCTGCATCGACCCCACGGCCATCGGTCACTCGACGCCCTCCGTGCGCCCGGTCGTCCCCTTGCTTTCCGGACGGCTCCAGCATCGTTTGACGCTGTGCGGGCCCCATGCTACGATCCGAGGGTTCTCCCCTTCCCCGCCCCTAAACAGGCTCAGGATGACACGACTGCGCCTGCGAGCGGCTACAACGGTTCATGTGGAATAAGCTGAAGAGGCCGATACAGTCGGTCCTCCTGTTGGCCTTGGTCGCCCTCTGCGCGTGGGCGATCGTTCCGATCCAGCAGAAGATCCATCTCGGCCTCGACCTCCAGGGCGGTGCGCGCGTGCTGCTCGAGCTCAAGCCGTCGAAAGACGTGCCGCGGATCACGCCCGAGGTCCAGAACCAAGTCGAGCTCGTCATCGACCGGCGCGTCAATGGCCTCGGCGTCTCCGAGCCGATCATCTCGAAGGTCGGCGGCGATCGTCTGCTGGTCGAAGTGCCGGCGCTCAAGAACGCCGACCAGCTGGACAACATCTTGAAGCAGGTCGCCGTCCTCGAGTTCAAGATCGAGCCGCCGAAGGTCAGCCAGCGCGCTCGTACCGACAAGAAGTACGCCGGCGAGACTCTTCCCGCGGGACAGGCGAGCCAGGCGTACATCGACAGCGGAGCCGTCGTGTACAGCGGTTCGGAGCTGAAGAGCGCCTCGCCCGGATTCGGTCAGGGCAACGAGCCGCAGGTCAACTTCACGACGAAGAATCCGACCAAGTTCGCGCAGATGACGCGCGACCACATGGGTCAGATCATGGGCATCTTCCTCGACAAGAAGTGGGTCAGCGACGCGACGATCGAGGGCATCATCTCGACCGACGGCATGATCCACGGCTCGTTCACGGAAGAGCAGGTCGCGACGCTCGCCAACGAGTTGAACGCCGGCGCGCTGCCGGTGCCGCTGAACATCATCGAGAAGGACGACGTCGGCGCGACGCTCGGCGCCGAGGACCTGCAAAAATCGCTCGTCGCCTCGATCGCCGGCCTCGCGCTCGTGCTGATCTTCATGGCGGCGATGTACCGGCTGCCCGGTGTGCTCGCGGACGTCGCACTGTTCGCCTACGTGCTGATGCTGCTGGCGCTGCTGTCGTTCGCGCACGCGGTGCTGACGCTGCCGGGCATCGCCGGCTTCGTGCTCTCGATCGGTATGGCGGTCGACGCGAACGTCCTGATCTTCGAGCGGTTGAAGGAAGAGCTCTGGTCCGGCAAGTCGCTGCGCGCAGCGGTGAAGATCGGGTTTCAGCGCGCGTTCAGCTCCGTGTTCGACTCGCACTTCACGACGATCGTCGGCGCCGGCGTTCTCTACATGCTCGGAACCGGCACGGTGAAGGGCTTCGCGTACACGCTGTTCTGGGGCACCGCGCTCTCGCTCTTCACCGCGGTCGTCGTCACGCGTTTCCTCGTCGACCTGATCGTCGACAACGACCTCGTGACGTCGAAGGCGGCGTGGGGTGCCGGGGGCCCGGGGTTAGCGGTGCAGCCGGCGGCCGCGCCCGCGAAGGCAGGCGCGTAGATGTTCTTCCGCCGCCTCAACTGGAACGTCGTCGGCTGGTTCAAGATCGTCTCGGCGATCTCGTACTGCATCATCGGGCTCGGCATCGCGATGATGATCTACAACGTCGTGAAGACGGGAGCGCCGCTCCGCCTCGGCCTTTCGTTCACCGGCGGAACCGACATCACGGTGCGCTTTGCGCAGCCGGTGACGAAGGACCGGATCGCCGCTGCGATGCCGGGCGCGGGGATCACCGATGCGAAGATCAACAGCATCGCGCCGAAGAATGCGTCCGAACCGCCCGGCGAGCGTTGGACGATCGAGACGCAGAAAGACTTCGGCAACGACACGGCGCCGCTCTACGCGGCCCTGCCGAAGATCGCGCCGGTCTACGAGGCGCCCGGAACGAAGCCGCCGCTCCCGAAGCTCGGGACCGACGGCTCGATCTCGACCGTCGGACCGTCGCTCTCGCAAGAGTACCTGTTCAATGCGCTCAAGGCGCTGGTCATCGCGATCGCGATCCAGTTCTTCTACATCGCGTTCCGCTTCGGCTGGAACCTGATCTTCGGCTGGGTCTGCGTCGTCGCGCTCACGCGCGACTCGCTGATGATGATCGGCATCTACGCGATCGCCGGCCGGCGCGTCGACGACGCGTTCCTCGCGGCGGTGCTGACCGTCATCGGTTATTCGGTCATGGACACGATCGTGATCCTCGACCGGATCCGCGAGAACGTCAAGCTCATGGACGGCAAGCCGTTCGACGAGATCGTCAACACCTCGATCCTGCAGACGATGACGCGCTCGGTCAACACGCTGGCGACCGTCGTCATCACGCTGGTGGCGCTTCTCGCGTTCGGCGGCGCGTCGCTGCAGAACTTCGCCTTCGCCCTGCTCGTCGGCATCTGCTCGGGCGGGTACCACTCGATCTTCTTTTCCGCGCCGCTCGTCGCCGTGCTGCAGAAGCGCGCGCATCGCAGCACCGTCTTTCGCCGTTCGTCGCTCGCCGCGCAGCCGAAGACGGTCGCGGCGGCGCGCGGCGGCGCCTCCGCTGCCGCGCTGCAGCGCGATCGCGAAGCGGTCGCGGCCGCGCGGCGCGCGCGCCGCGAGCTCGAGCGCCAAGGCGCCTCGCGGCGCACCACGCCGCCGCCGCGCTACAAGCGCTCGCAAAAGGACATCGACTTCGAGAAGCTCGAGAACCGCAACTTCGGGGCCGAGCTGCCGCGGCACGTGGACGCCGTGGACGAAGCGCATACCGAGCACGAGATCGATCCGCTCGACGCGCAGGCGATGGGTTTGCACGACGAGGCGGAGCAGCTCGGCCACGAAGAGATTCGTCTCGACCTCGGCGACGAGCCGGCGCCGGAGCCCGAGCACAAGACGATTCCCTGAGTGGATTCGGCAAAGCCGAATCCTTCGCGTTCGCGCGTCGCGCGATCCGCCCGCGAAGGATCACTGCCAGGACCGACGCCCTCAGAAGCCGCCTTCGAGCGGCTTCTCGCGTCGTTCGCGCCCACTCGTCAGGCTGGGCTCGTCGAAGCCCCGGACGGCGACACGGCTTCAGCGTTTCTCGACGGCCTCTACGCGAACGCGCGGACGTTCCTCGACCGCGACCCGTACGCGACGATCGGCGATGCGACGGGCTTCAACACGAAGGTCGCGGGCGTGAGCTTCGAGGGGCGTCAGGACATCGTCGCGGGCATCGCGCCGGGCGCGCCGCTCGAGCTTCGCCGCGATGCCGCGAACCCGCACGATCCGAACGCGATCGGCGTGTGGTTCGGCAGGCTCCAGCTGGGATTTCTCAAAGCGGCGATCGCGAAGCGCGTCGCGCCGAACATCGATGCCGGCGAGCGCTACACGGCCGAGGTGACCGCGGTCACCGGCGGCGGCGCGCGCAGTTTCGGCATCAACATCTACGTGACGCGCGTGCGCGACACGGCGCGCGCGCAGACGGCGCCGCGCGCGCGAGCCGAGCGCGACGACGTGTTGCGCGCGCTCATCGGCGAGCAGCCGCTGCGCGAGGCGCAGCGCGCGGTGCTGGAGCGGCTCGACGCCGGACGCAACACGCTCGCCGTGCTGGGCACCGGCCGGGGGAAGTCGCTGTGCTTCCAGTATCCGGCCGCGGTGCGCGCGCTCGAGCACGAAGCGAAGACGCTCGTGCTGTATCCGCTGCGCGCCCTCGCGAACGATCAGTACGACGCGCTGGTGCGGCGTCTCGAGCCGCTGGGGCTGCGCGTGTTCCGCGCCAACGGCGCGATCGACGCCGGCGAGCGTGCCGCGCTCAACGACGCGCTCGGATCGGGTGCGTGGGACATCGTCTGCGCGACGCCGGAGTTCGTGCAGTACCACCTCGACCGGTTTCGCGCCGGTCCGTCGCGGCCGTCGCTCGTCGTGGTCGACGAAGCGCACCACCTCTTCGAATCGACGCACCGTCCCGCGTATCAGCGGCTTGGCGACGCGATCCGCGCGCTCGGCGCGCCGCAGGTCCTGGCGCTCACTGCGACCGCGGGCGACGAGCCGTTCGCGAAGATCCGCTCCGCGCTCGCCGTCGACGCGTGGGTGATCGACCCGACGGTGCGAGACAACCTGCACGTCGTCGATGCGCGGGGTACGGCGAACAAGCTCGCATACATCGAGCGCTTCGTGCGAGGCGGTGAGAAGGCGATCGTGTACTGCAACTCCCGCACGGAGGCGACGAAAACCGCCGAGAAGCTGCGCCGGCAGATCGGCGGCGACACGGTCGCGTTCTACCACGCCGGCGTCGGCAGCGCCGAGCGCGCCCAGGTCGAGCGGTTCTTCCGCGAGGGCGCGATTCGCGTCGTGGTCGCGACCTCGGCGTTCGGCGAGGGAATCGACCTGCCCGACGTCCGGCACGTGTTCCTGTACCACCTCAACTTCGACTTCACGGAGTTCAACCAGCAGTCGGGACGCGCGGGCCGCGACGGCGCCGACGCCTCGATCCACCTGCTCTTCGGCGAGAAGGACCGCCACATCAACGACTTCATCATCGAGCGCGCGGCGCCGACGCTCGCCACGCTGCGCCGGCTGTACGCGGCGATGAAGCGGCTGACGTCCGAGGGCGTGCTGCGCATGCCGAACGCCGACGTCGCGTCGGTGTTGGATTTCGATCGCGTCGACGGTTCGACCATCGCCGCGGCGATCCGCATCTTCGCCGACGCCGGGCTCGTCGAGCACGGCGACGACGACGACGGACGCTACGTGCGCTTCGTCGCGGTGAACGGCAAGGTCGACCTCACGCAGACGGAGCGCTACGCGGAAGGCGAAGCGGAGCGCGAGGCGTTCAAGGCGTTCTGCGACGTCGCGCTGACGGCGCGCGCGGACGTGCTCGAAGCGCTGATCGACCGTCCGATCTATCCGAGCGGCGTGCCGCTGCTCTCAGCGTAGACCGTGAGGAGCCGGTCGAGTGCCGGCGCGAGCCGGAACCCCTCGGCCGCGCGGCGCGCGTTCGCGCCGAAGCGCGCGCGCGAGAGATCGTCGTCGAGCAGCATCTGCAGCATGTTGCCGAAGCCGTCCTCGTTGCCGCGCGCGACGGCGAAGCCGTCCACGCCGTCGTCGAGCCACGCGCGCACGCCGCCGACGTCGAAGGCGACGACCGGTCGCGCGCGCGCGAACGCCTCGATGCCGACGTAGCCGAACGGCTCGGCCCACACCGACGGCACCGCGACGAGCGCGCTCGCGTCCATCGCGGCGCGCACGCCGTCCGCGTCGAGCGTGCCGGGCGTGTCGAGCGCGACGCCGGCGCGCGCGGCTTCGGCGCGTGCGCCGTCCAGCGCGGGCCCGTCGCCGAGCACGCGCACGAGCGGACGCCGGCCGGCGGGGATGAAGCGCAGCGCGCGCACGAGGGCGTCGAGCCCTTTCTGCGGCACGACGCGGCCCGCGAAGACGATCGCGCGCGCGAACCCCGCCGTGTCGGTCTCGCCGTAGGCGTCGTCCGCGAGCGGCGGTGCGATCTCGACGATGCGATCGCGCGGGACGCCGTTGCGCGCGGCGACGCCGGCCATGTAGCTCGACGCGACGACGATCGCGTCCGCCGCCGCGATCGCGTCGCGCAGGCGCTCGCGCCGCCGAATCAGCTCGAGCGTGCGCCCGCGCGGACCGTACGCGCATCCGTCCGTGAGCGAGTGCACGGCGCACGCCCGCCCGATCGGCTGCGCGCAGATCCCGGCGCTGCGGGGGAACAGGCGATCTCCGTTCGGACAGAACGGCCGGTGGTCGTGCACGTGATAGACCAGCCGCGGCGCCGCACGGAGCGCCTCGACGACACCGGCGTCCATGACGTTGTGGGCGACCGCGACGTCGGGCGCGAAGGCGCGCACGGCATCATCGACCGCCGCGCGCGCGGATTCGTCCGGCGCGTCGTGCTCGTCGGACCAGCCGACACGCTCCGCCGTAACGCCGGTCGGAGTCGCGCCGATCTCACGTGCGATCGCGTGCACGGAAGCGCCGCGCGCGGCGAGCGCGGGCAGCACCACGTCGAGGTAGCGTTCCATGCCGCCGACGTTCCCGAGGCGCTCGGCCGCAACGAGGATTCGCATCACGCTCGCGATGCGACGACGCGACGCTTCATACCGGTGCTAGAATGGCTTGCGCCGCAGGTATCCGCCGGGATTCAGGGTCATCAGGAAGCGCGCGCAGCGCGCGTCGTACGCGAATCCGTCGTCCTCCGCGAGGAATCGCGCGACGGCTTCCATCGGTCCGGGTCCGAAGCTCGGGAAGGCGGGGTGTCCGTTGACGTTGGTGTCCTCGACGATCAGATAGTCGCCGGGATGCACCATCGATCGATACGCGAGCAGCTCTTCGTAGACGTGACCTTCGGTGTGATCGGAGTCCAGGACCACCATGGCGCGCGAATCGCCCACCGCTTCACGGATCGTGCCGACCACGTTCGCATCCGTGCTCGATCCCGTCACGTACGTAATCCGCGGATGCTGCGGCCTGCAGTCCTCAGGCTTCACGTCGACGGTGATGACGCGACCGTGGCCGACCCCGTCGAGCATCATGGCGAGATACAACGCGCTGCCGCCGCGCCACGTTCCCGTTTCGAGCACGACGTCCGGACGCGTCCGAACGATCAGCTCTTGGTACAGCCACAGATCGAGCGGACATTTCAACGTCTGATGGCCGAACCAGCTCGTGTTGATCGTGTCGGCGCCGGCGAGCCAACAGTCGTAGTACAGCTCGTGAAAGCGTCGCACAACGTCCGCCTGTTCCGCGGTGAGCGGCGGCTGGTCGCGGTCGACGACGTACGTTCCGACGAGGTCACGCATGCGTCACGCTCCTCGAAGATTGCAGCCCTCGCAGACGTTCGCGCACGAGGTCCCAGTCGTTCGGCACGACGCCCAGGACGCCGGCCAGACCGGGCTCGGCCGTGGAGTACGGCAGGTCGATGAAGCGCGCGACGGCTTCGTCGTAACGCTCCGAAAGCACGCGCGAGGCCGGATCGAGAGCTTGCACCAGCGTGAGGCCGGTCGGCGCGGTCGCGATCGTGAAGATGTCGAGATCCGGGCGGAAGTGCTTCAGACACGGTACGAGCTTCCACACGTCCCCGGTGTGAAACTGCGTCGTTTGAACGCGGGTCTGCGTCGCTTCGTCGAGCGGGACCGTGTCGTGGATCGCGATCAGCGAACGGGGACCGCACAGCGCTTCGAGACCGATGAAGTCGCGCAGCGCCTGCTCGAAGAGGTGCAAACCGTCGATGAAGGCGATCGAGAGCGGGCGCGAGCCCAGCACCGTACGAACCGCGCCGCGCGCGAAGAACGCATCGCTCGTCTCCGCGAAGACGTGCGTCTCCGCGTGCAACGGCTGCACGAGGCGCGGGCTCGGATCGACGCCGATCGCGATCGTCGGCGGGCGCACCAGCGCGATCGAGTCCCCGTGATACATGCCGATCTCGAGCACCGATTCGGGCTCGAGCTCGGAGTACAGACGCTCGAGCCGGCGCAAATAGTCCTCGCCCGGCATGCGCAGCCGTGAGAGCGCGAGCCGCGCTTCGGTTAGATCGGGCGCGAGGTCGAGCGCGTGACGATAGTGCGTCGTCGCAAGCACGCTGTCGCCGAGAATCGCGCACGCTTCGCCGAGCGCGACGTGGCATTCAGCGCGCCGCTCGGGCGCCGCCTCGCTCAGCGGCAGTGACGGCGCCACGTAGGCGAGGACGGCACGCAACCCGGGATCGCTCGGTGCGTGCTCGTCCAGCATGCGCGCGATCTCGCCCGCCGCTTCGAAACGGCCGCGGCGAAACGCCGCTCTGCCGAGCTCGACGAGCGCCGCGATCGGTGCGCTCCGCGCGGGTTCGGGGGTGGCGGAGGTCCACAAGTCGCGGTCGAAGCGCTCGCCGAGCGGGGCGGGCAGCGTGCGGTTTGCCGGCTCGAGCGCGCTGCGGACGAAACGCGGAAGCACCGCTGCGGGCAGCGTGCCGATGTAGGTGCGCTCGCGCATCGCGGGAGCTTCCCACGGGCGCCCGCGGATCGCCGCGTACTGCGCCGCCCACGTGCGGAAGTTGCTCCGCTGACGTTCCGGCGGCGCGTTCGTGTTCGTGCCCGCGTGGATCTGGTGGAACGTCGCCTCGCCGAGGGGCACGACGAGCTGCGACTCGGGCAGTTCCAGCAGCCGAGCGAAAAGGTCGAGGTTCAGTAGTCCGCCGGCCGGTGCGTCGAAACGTTCGTCGGCGCCCCCGATCGCGTCCCAGGCTGAGCGCGCGGCGAAGATCGCATTCGACTCGGTCATCGGTTGAAACCAGCCGTCGAACGACGACTCGTCCATCGTGGCGATCTCGAAAAGCCGGTAGCCGTCGGCCGGCCAGGCGACGGATTCCAGAAGCGCGTCCTCCCGCGCCTCGTCGTAGCCGCGCGCGATCGCCCAGCCTTGCAGATCGTGGCCGAGGTACCAGCCGAGCGCGGCAACCACTGCGGGGGTGCGGTACAGCCGTGCACCGTGGCGCGCGAAGTGCAGCAAGCCGGGCGTGACGATCCGCGCGCCGTCGATGACCACGCCGACGATCTGCCCGCGCGCCGCCTCGAGTCCGCGGTTGATCGCATGGGCCGGTGACGGGCGTCCCGGCTCGACGCGGATGAAGCGGAACTCCCCCTCGAGGTCGGCGACGACGTTCGGATCCAGCGCGACGTCCGATCCGTTGTCGACGACGACGACCTCGTACTCGTGCGCGCCGATGTGCCGCTGATACGACGCGGACAGCGAGAGCAGCGTACGGCGGGCGGCACGCGCCATGTTGTAGCAGACGACGACGACCGACAGGTCCGGGCTCCGACCGAGCATTGACATCCGCTCTCCTAGGCTACCATAATGGCGCAACCGATGTTGGGCGGAAATGACGCGCGCGAAATCGATCGTCTGCGCGTGCTCTACCTCGACGCGATGGAACGCATCCTCTGCAACACGATCTACGCCGACGTCCGCATCGACCCCGGTCCGTCCTCGGGCACGTACGATGCCAGAACGCGCGAGGAGGGACGCGACTGGCCCGAGCGCGCCCACACGATGATCGGCGTGCGCCGGCTGCATCACCTGCGGATGTGCGCCGAGCGCGTGCTGCGCGACGGCGTACCGGGCGACTTCATCGAGGCCGGCGTGTGGCGAGGCGGCGCGTCGATCATGATGCGGGCCGTGCTCGAGGCGTACGGCGTGCGCGATCGTCGCGTTTGGCTTGCTGATTCATTTCGCGGCCTCCCCGCGCCGAACGCGGAGAAGTATCCGGCCGACGCCGGCTTGCACCTCGAGGTGTATCCCGAACTCGCGGTCGCCCTCGAAGAGGTGAAGCGAAACTTCGGCGCCCACGCTCTGCTCGACGAACGAGTGCGGTTCGTCGAAGGCTGGTTCGCCGACACGTTGCACACGGTGCCTGCAGATGCGTTCGCGATCATTCGGCTCGACGGCGACCTCTACGAGTCGACGATCGACGCGCTCGGAGCGCTGTACTCACGGCTGTCGGCGGGCGGTTTCGCGATCGTCGACGACTACGGCGGCATTCCCGCGTGTCGCGCGGCGGTCGACGATTTTCGGCGCCGCAACGGCATCGATGAAGCGATTGAGCCCATCGACTGGACGGGCGTCTGCTGGCGCAAGCGGTGAGCGCGGAGGACACATCGACGGTCGCGGCTCACGTCGCGCGTGCGTCGCCACCCGCGAGCCTTCGTCCCAGGGCGCCGTCTCCGTGGATCGCGCGCGTGTACGCGTCGCGCGCCGCGGCCGCCGTACGTTCCCACGTGAGGCGCGTCAACCGCTCGTCGAGCCCGTCGCCGGGCGTGCGCGGCCCGCGCGCGAGCGCGCGTACGACCGCGCCGCGGATGCCGTCTACGTCGAGCGGATCGACGTAGAGCGCATCGGGGCCGAGGTACTCGCGTTCGGAGCCGCGCGTGCCGGCGATGACCTGCGCGCCGGCGAGCGCCGCTTCGATCGAAACGAATCCGGGCAGGTCACCCCATGACGGCAAGACGTGCACGGCAACCGACCCGAGCAGCGCGTGCACCTCGTCGCGCTCGACCCGTTCGATGAAGCGCGTGCGCGGCGTGGCCCAGCGCTTGCAGAGTGCGAGGTACTCGGGATCGTAGCACCGTCCGAGCAGGGTCACCTCGACATCGACATCGCGCAAGGCGAGCAGCAACGCCGCCTGGTTCTTGAGCGGCTCGATCCGCCCGACGCATGCGACCCCGGAACGCGGCGCGCCCGCCAACCGTTCTCGCGCTCCGTCGGACGCAAGCACGTCGCTCGCCCCGTAATGACCGACGACGCACGGGATCGACGCCGCATCGAGCCCGTTCGCGCACGCGAACGCTTCGATCTCGCTCCCGGCCAGTGCGACGTCGCACAGCCGCATCAGGGCCGCTTGTCCGTCGCGACGCCGCAGTGCGCCGCGGCCGGGCCGGCGGCACAGCTCGTCCTCGCGCGCGCGCAACGACGCAAGCCGCGCGCGTGCGCGATCCGGCGTACGCTCGCGAAGCGCGCGCGCGACGTGCGGCGTCATCGTGAAGAACGCCGTGCGGTCCCACCAGATCGGCGTCAGGACGACGGGCGCGCGCCCCCGAAGTGCCATGAGCTGCGGACGCGCAACCTCGGGCTCGAAGATACCGAAGACGTGTGCTATATCGTATCCGCCGGCATCGGGTTCGGTGCTCGCGACGACGTTGGCCTCGATCCCCAGCCCGCACAGCGCCGACGCCATTCGCTGCGCGAGCAGCGTGTCGCCGCCGGGCTTCGTCTGCGCGTCGGGGCGAACGACCAGCAGCGCCTTCACGCGCGCTCCTGCGCGGTAGCGGCGAGCACGGTCAGCGTGGCCGCCGTGCAGCGGTCCCAGGAGAACGACGCCGCGCGCGCCGGTCCGCGCGAGGAGAGCGTTGCGCGCGCCGCACCGTCCGCGAGCAGCGCGCGCAGGGCCGCGGCCCACGCGTCCACGCTGCGCGCGTCGTCCACCCACGCGGCCGCGTCGCCGCCGACCTCCGGCAGCGCGCCCGCGCGCGCGGCGAGGGCCGGAGCTCCGCACGCCATCGCCTCGAGCAGCGGCAGGCCGAAGCCCTCGTACATCGACGGAACGGCGACGAGCGCCGCGCCGCGATAGAGCTGGACGAGCTGCGCGTCGTCGCGCGCCTTCACGACGACGGCGCGAGCAGGCATCCGCGGCGGCTTGCGCGTGAACGCGATCGTGACGTTGCCGCCGACGCGCTCGAACGCCTCGATCAACGTCGCCGAGTTCTTTCGCTCGTCGTGCGCTCCGACGTGCAGGACGTAGCAGCGCTCGCGCAGCGCGGCCGGCAGCGCGGTGGCACGTCCGGGCGTGAAGGCTCCGTCGGCGGCGAGCAGCGTCACCACGATGCGAGCGCGCTCGACGCCCAGCCGCCGCTCCACCTCACCGCGCGTGAACTCCGACTGCACGAGGATCGCGCGGGCGGAGCGCGCCGTGTCGAGAAACGGGTTCTGCTCGGTGGCGCGGCGGCGAGCATCCGGCGCCGGGAACGCGAACGGCGCCGCGTCGTGCACGGTGGCGACCGACGGCGCGTCCGTGCGCAGGAACGTGCCGTTCCACGGAAACCACGTCACGTCGGCATCGCGCGGCACTGCGCGCGCGACCTCGACGGACGGGACGCCGAGCGCGCGCGCGACCGCGGCGCGGTTCGGGAACCAATCGCGCACCACGAACGTCCAGCGAAAGCGCGGATCGTGCACGGCGCGTGAGAGAACCGCGCGCGCGTAGCGGCCGATGCCGCGATCGTCGCGCGCGAGGTTGTGCGCGTCGACGGCGACGTGGACCGGCGTCATCCGCGCGGCTGCGGCGGGCAGTCGTGCAGAACGGTCGTTCCGTCCGAGCGCGTGTGGCTCAGGATGTACTGCACGAGCGGCGGGAACGTCGCGACGTTGCTGCCGGGCGGCGGCGTCTGGAGCACGATCGGCTCTTCGCTCTTCGCGTTCGTGCGCGACCACGGGTCGTTCTGCTCGCCGTTCGGATAGACCCATTGGTACGGGAACGTGACGCGTTCTTCGTGGCCGTCCGGAAAGGAGACGCGCGCGCCGATCTTCTCGTACGCCGTGCCGCTCGTATAGCGCGGCACGTCGACCGGGAGAAAGCGCACGACGCCGCACGGCGTGTCCGCGTTCACCGCCCCGTTGCCGTTACCGCCGTTGCCGTTGCCCTCGCCGCCTTGGCCGCCGCCGGTACCCGGCGTCGTGCCGCTCCCGACGCCGGTCGACGTGCCGCTTCCGGTACCGGCCGTGCTCGTGTTCACGGCGACGCTGACCGTCTTCACGGCCACCGGCTTCGGCGCGCCGCCGCCGTGCGTCTTTGCGAGCCGGCCCTTCGCGCGCCCGGCGACCTGCCGCACGGGCGCGGGCGTGCTGTGCGGCGGCGGCGTGACGCGCGGACGCGGAGTCGGGGGCTGCGTCGGCGGCGGCGTCGGCGTCGGCCGCGGCGTGGGACCCGGCCGCGGCGTCGGCGGGGGCGTTTGAATCGTGATGTGCGTCGCCACCGCTCCCGCGTCGTTTTCCGAGGGACGCGCCGGTCCGTGGACGACGGCGAGGATCACCTCGTGAAGCGCGATTGCGAGCGCGAACGCGACGATCAGTCGATCGCGATCGCGCCAGCGCCGGAAGTCCAACACCGAATGCGTGCTTCGTCGCGAAGAAAAAGCCACCCCGGGCGGGGTGGCTCGTCGGTCAAGCTTCGGTCGTCGCTACGAATGATGATGATGGCGGTAGTAGGCCTGACGACGCGCGGCGCGGCGTTGCTCTTCTTGCTTCTGGCGCTTCTTGTGGTTGTAGTTCGTGATCAGCACCGCGGCCGCGGCTCCGCCGATGATGATGTTACGCGTGCTTGCGGCACCGTCGGCGAGCGCCGGCGCGACGGCTCCGAGGGACATCGTCGCGGCGAGCGCGGCGGCGGTCAAAGTCTTGCGGTTCATGTCGTCTCCGTTGTTCCCGAAGTCGGGAATATATCACCGTAAGGGAACGTCGCGGCGAGCGGCGCCGTTCCGCCATGCATGCTTGCGCTTCGCAGGCGCATCCCAGGTAAGAGCGAAGCGGGCGAGCCGTGACCCAGCCGATCGAATCGCTGATCAGGGCGATCCCCGACTTCCCGATTCCGGGGATCCTGTTCCGCGACATCACGCCGCTGTTGGCCGATCGGCAGGGCTTCAAGGCAACCATCGACTTGTTCGTCGACCGCTTTCGCGACGCGCGCGTCGACGCCGTCGTCGGCATCGAGGCGCGCGGCTACATGCTCGGCGCGCCCGTCGCGTACGCGCTCGGCGCCGGCTTCGTGCCGGTGCGCAAGCCGGGGAAGCTGCCCGGCGAGAAGTTCAGCGAACAGTACGCGCTCGAGTATGGGACCAACACGCTGGAGATCCACGCCGACGCGGTCGGCAACGGGCACCGGGTCCTCGTCGTGGACGACCTCCTCGCGACGGGCGGCACGATCGCCGCGACCCTGCGCCTGCTGGAGAAGCTCGGCGCCAACGTGGTCGGCACGGCGGTCCTCATCGAGCTCGAGGCCCTGAACGGCCGAGCCGCGCTCGCCGGCATCGACGTCACGAGCTTCATTCGGTACTAGAGCGCTCGACCTCGTCATCCTGCGCCTGTCGAAGTCATCCTGAGCCTGTCGAAGGGCGCCCCGAGCTCGTCGCGGGCGAAGCGTTTGCGCCTTGGCATGGGTCTCAAGTAGGATAAGGCTTCCTTCTCTATGATCATCGCCGACCTCGTTGTGAAGGTTCAGCAGTACGACCCGTCGCTGGACGGTGCGTGGCTGGAGCGCGTCTACGAGGTCGCCGACCGCGCGCACGAGGGGCAGCACCGCGCATCGGGCGAGTCGTACATCGCGCACCCGCTCGCCGTGGCCGACATCCTGGCCGACCTCGAGATGGACCGCGCGACGATCGCGGCGGCGCTGCTGCACGACGTCGTCGAGGACACGTTCCTCACCAACGACCAAGTCGCCGAGCAGTTCGGCGCCGAGATCGCGGCGCTGGTCGACGGCGTCACGAAGCTGACGCGGATCCCGTACCAGTCGAAGGAAGACGCGCAGGTCGAGAACCTGCGCAAGATGCTGCTCGCGATGGCGAAAGACATCCGCGTCATCATCATCAAGCTGGCCGACCGGCTGCACAACATGCGGACGCTCTCGTTCATGCCGCCGGCGAAGCAGCAATCGATCGCGCGCGAGACGATCGAGATCTATGCGCCGATCGCGCACCGGCTCGGCATTTGGCGCGTCAAGTGGGACCTCGAGGACCTCGCGCTGCGCTATCTCGATCCCGACGCGTACCGCGACATCGCGGAGCGCGTGGCGAAGAAGCGCAACGAGCGCGAGGAAGCGGTCTCACGCGTCATCACCGAGCTGAAGGCCGAGTTCGACAAGCTCGGCATCAACGGCGACATCACCGGGCGGCCGAAGCACTTCTACTCGATCCACAAGAAGATGCGGACGGGCCGCGATTTCTCGACGATCTACGACCTCACGGCCGTGCGCATCATCGTCGACTCGGTCAAGGACTGCTACGGTGCGCTCGGCCTCGTGCACGCGATGTGGAAGCCGCTCCCCGGGCGGTTCAAGGACTACATCGCGATGCCCAAGCCGAACATGTACCAGTCGCTGCACACGACGGTCGTGGGCCCGGCCGGCGATCCGCTCGAGGTGCAGATCCGCACGTGGGAAATGCACCGCACGAGCGAGTACGGCGTCGCGGCGCACTGGCGCTACAAAGAAGGCGGCAAGAAGGACGACTTCGAGCAGAAGCTCACGTGGCTGCGCTCGCTGCTCGAGTGGCAGAACGACATGCGCGACTCGCGCATGTTCATGGAGAACCTGAAGGTCGACCTGTTCGACACGCAGGTGTTCGTGTTCTCGCCGAAGGGCGACGTGTTCTCGATGCCGGCGGCGGCGACGCCGCTCGACTTCGCTTACCAGGTGCACACGGACGTCGGGCACCACTGCGTCGGCGCGAAGGTCAACGGCAAGATCGTTCCGCTGGATTCGCACATCAAGAACGGCGACATCGTCGAGGTGCTGACCAACAAGTCGTCGCGTCCGTCGCTCGACTGGCTCTCCGTCGTCAAGACGAGCAGCGCGAAGCACAAGATCAAGCAGTGGTTCCGCAAGGAGCAGAAGGAAGAGAACACGCTGCGCGGCCAGGAGGCCGTCGAAAGCGAGCTCGCGCGCGCAGGGCTGCGGCCCGACCTCGCGCGCGGGGACGCGATCGAGAAGGTCGCGCACAAACTCAACTATCGCAGCGCGACGGACCTCTTCGCCGCGGTCGGCTTCGGCGATGCGACCGCGGGCAACGTCGTGCAGCGCCTGCGCGAGGAGTCGAAGAGCGACAACGTCGTCGCGATCCCGCTGCCGCGCCCCGCGCCGGCGCGCCGCGTCGCGCGCAACGCGAGCGGCATCCGCATCGCGGGCGTCGACGACGTGCTCGTGCGGCTCTCGAAGTGCTGCAGCCCGGTGCCGGGCGACCCGATCATGGGCTTCGTCACGATCGGTCGCGGTGTCTCGGTGCACCGCGCGGACTGTCCGAACACGGCCTACATGAACGAGGCGCCGGAGCGCATTCTCGAGGCGGAGTGGCTCGACAAGTCGGCGCTGACGCACGCCGTCGACATCGAGATCGAGGCGAACGACCGCAACGGCCTGCTGCAAGACATCCTCGGCGTCGCTGCAGAGCTCAAGACGCAGATCAATTCCGTGAACGCGCGCGCGAAGCGCGACAAGAGCGCGATCATCTCGCTCACCGCGCAGATCAGCGATCTCGACCACCTGCACAAACTGCTGAAGAAGCTGTCCAACATCAAGGACGTGCGCAACGTCTGGCGCGTGACGAAGCGCGAGGCGCGCGCCAGCGGCTGACGCGCGGCTTGCGCCGGCTGACGCGATTCAGGCGAAGCGTTCGGTCCGCGCGCGTACCGTCGCGCGCGCCCGCACGATTGCGCGCGCGGCGTTCGTGAACGCGAGCGCGCTCGCGACGAGTCCGAGCACGCCCGCCAGTAGCGGCACCGCCGCGGCGTCCGTCACCACGCTCGCGACCAGCGCGACGACGGCGGCTTCGTAGACCAGCATCGTCGCGATCGCGGCGGGCGCCGACGTCAAGAGCCACGGCGGCGTTTCGTCGTCTTCGCCCAGCACCGATGTCGCGATGAGGCGGACGCCGATGTGGTGCAGGTGCGCGAGCACCATGCTGCCGATCCAGCCGAGGAGCGCCGCTGCGACCGCGGCGGACGGTGCGGTGAATCCGAGGTTTGCGGCGAGCGCGAGGGCTGCCGCGACGACGATCCAGATCGCCGCGGCGAACACGCCGATGCGCGAGGCCGGGTTGGGTACCGTCGAGCGCCGCGCGCGGTCCGCCGCGTCCGCAGCGAAGATGGCCGCCGCGCACGCGAACAGGACGAACGCGATCGTCGCCGGCGCGCCTGCGCCGCCCGAGATCGCGAGCAGAACGAGGCCGAGCAGCAGCGCGGTGCCGACGACGAAATGCGCGCGCGGCAGGCGCGAGTCGACGTCGAGGATCACGCCGAGCGTCCGCGTCGCGACGCCCGTCGTCAGCAGCGTCAGCCAGCCGGCGATACCGAAGGTCGCATGCATCAGCACGAGGCCGCGACCGATCGGCGCACCGCGCACGACCATGACCGCGAGCGCGACGCCGAGCGCGACCGTGATCGCGAGCATCACGAACGTCGCAGCGAACGAGCGCGAGATCACCGCTTCGCGCGCGGCCGCCGACGGCGGCGCGAGCGTCGCGAACGCGGCGAACAGGTACGCGCCGATGGAGACTGCCGCCACGAAGGCGCCCGCGCTCAGCGCGCCGGCGCTCGCGACGAAGCCGGCGACCATCAGCGCCGCGCCGATCACGATGCCGGCGAGCGAGCCGCGCGCGACCCGCTCGAACCGCCACGTGCGGTCGGTCGTCGCCGGCAAGATGCGGATCAGCACGGAGAGCGCGACCGTCGTGAGCCACCCGAGCGCGACCGCATGCACCCAGGCCAGCGCGAGCGCCGCACCGGGATGCAGCGCGTCCGCGAGCACGATGACCCACGCCGCGAGCTGGAACAGCAGACCGGACGCCAGCGATGAGGCGGGAATCCAGCGCGCCTCGCGCGCCGGCGCGGCGTCGCTCACCGGCGGCGCCGGCACGGCCCGCGAGCAGAATGCGCGGTGCGGGTTCGCGTCGTCCACGATCGCTCCGCACTCCTCGCACACGCGGTGCAGCCAGCACGCGGCGTCGCCGCCGCCCTCGTTCGGTTCCACGGACGGTCGTGGTTCGGTCGCGGCGCGAGCCGCGCCTGGACTACGCCGCGGCGTACTCCACGTCGAGCACCTCGACGCAGCGCGTCGTGCTGAAGCGCCCGACGTACGGCGCGACGAAGCGGCCGGACGTCGGCGCGACGTCGGCGTAGTCGCGCCCCGCGGCCACGAAGACGTAGTCCAGGTTCGCGCGGCGGTCGTGCGTGGGATCGAACGCGGTCACCGTCGCGACGCCGGTTCCCGGCGCGGGCTCGATCGCCTCGACCCACGCGTGCGTGCCGCCTTCGCCGAGCAGATGCCCGGACACGTACCGCGCCGGGACGCCGCACAGGCGGCACAGCGCGATCATCACGTGCGCGTAGTCCTGACACACGCCGGTGCGTTGCGCGAACGCTTCGGCCGCGGTCGTGTCCACCGACGTCACACCCGACACGTAGCGCATGTGCTGCGCGACGAACGCGTTGATCGAGCCGGCGAGCTTGCCGCTGCCGTCGTCGCGTGCGGTGAGCGCCTCGGCGGCGTTGCGGAGCGCGAGGCTCGGCTTCGTCAGCGCGGAGGGCGCGCGAAAGTCCGCCTCGTCGTACCAGCTCGCGAACGGATGCTCGCGCTCGGCGCTGCGCTCGACCGAAGCTTCGTAGTCGCATTCGAGCACCCCCTCGAAGCGGTCGGCGGCCAGCATCACGACGGCGTTGCCGTAACGGTCTTTCGACCAGCGCACGTTGACGCCGGCGCTGACGTCGAGCCTGTGCGCGGCGCGCACCTGGTCGCCGTAGCGCGACGGCGGCGCGACGATGAGACGATGCCGCAGCTCCGCGATCGGCCCCGGATACTCGTACCGGAACTGCTGCCGAAGGACGTACGACGCGCGAACGACCCGCTGCACGGCGGCTGCGCTCATCGAGGCACCATCATGCTACGTGATCGGCCCAAACCGTCATCGCCTCCAGCCGGGCCGTGCCGTACGTCGTCACCATGGCGACGTCGAGCGCGTCGCGGCCGCGTGCGATCACGATGTGGCCGATCCGCCGCTCGTTGTTGCGCGGATCGAACGTCCACCAGCGGTCGCCGAGAAAGGCCTCGAACCAGGCGCAGAAGTCCATCGGCGAGTCGGGCAGCGGCACGCCGATGTCGGGCAGGTACCCGAACGCGTAGCGCGCCGGGATGTTGAGCGCGCGGCAGAACGAAATGGCGACGTGCGCGAAGTCGCGGCACACGCCTTCCCCGGCCGCCAGCACGTCGGCCGCCGTCGTGTCCGGGCGACTCGTTCCGTACCGGAAGCGCACGTTGGCGTGCACCCAGTCGCAGATCGCCTGCACGCGGTTCCAGCCCGGCTCGACGCCGCCGAACAATTCCCATGCGCGGTCGCCGAGCTGATCGGAGAGACAGTAGCGGCTTGCCAGCGTGTACACCAACGCGTGATCCGGCAGCCGGTCGACGGGAATCTCCGTGGCGTCCCAGTTCGTGTCGGCGGGCGTGGGCAGCACGCCGACCAGCGCGTCGTAGCGCAGCGACGTCACGCCGGGCGCGAACGTGAAGCGGCGGCACGCGTTGCCGTACAGGTCGTAATAGTCGTGATGCGGCGTCGGCGGCGAGATCGTCCAGGTCTCGCTGCGCAGCCGGCTCACGCGCGGGTCCGGGCGAACGAGTAAAACCGCGGGCGTCGGGGCGTCCGCATCATAGACGAACTCGCAGCCGACGCGAACGGCGAGCAGTGAGGCGACCTGCATGCCGCCGGACGGATTGGCCACGCCGCCGCGGCAGCCTTTCGACATTCGGCCGGCCGGCGAAGACCTCAGCGCTTGGACCGGCGAGCCGATTGGTCGGTCGACGCGGCCAGCGCGATCGGAAACAACTGCGGAATGACCGAGTACGGCGCGATGCCGTTCAGCCCGTCGTTCGTCAAGACGATGATGTCGATGTCGTCACTCGGGAACGTCGCGTTGATCGTTTGAAATCCGCCCACCTCGCCGTCATGCCAGACGAAGGGGTGACCGTTCAGCGAGCTGATGATCCAACCGTCGGCGTATGAGCCGTACGATGCGGCGATCGGGCTGGGCGTGAACATCTGCGCGAGCGAGGCCGCGGTGAAGATTCCCGGAGCGCGCACCGCGCGATCCCAGCGCTCGAGGTCCCCGACGGTCGAGGTGAGTCCTCCCGGGCCGGCGAGCCACGCGAGATTCCATTGCCACGCGCGGTACGCCGTGCCGCCGGACGTGAGGTACCCCAGCGCGATGTCGCCGGCCGGCGGGGTGGGATACCCTTGGTGCGTCAGCGTCATGCCGAGGGGACCGAAGATGCGCTGTTGCAGGAACGTCCCGAGCGGCTGTCCGCTGACCTTCGCGACAACGATGCCGAGCAGCAGATAATTCGAGTTGCTGTACTCGTACTGCGTGCCCGGCGCGAAATCGAGCGGAAAGGTCGCCAGGCGTGCCACGATCGGCTGGTAATCCGTCTGCCCGTTCGCCATGAACGCAGCGTACGCGCCGCTGAAATCGGGGACGCTCCCGAAGTTGTTGTAATCGACCAGTCCGCTGCGATGCTGGAGAAGATACTGGAGCGTGATCGCATCGCCATTCGGAAATCCCGGAAAATACGCGGACAGCGGATCGTTCACCGAGAGCTTTCCGTCCTGCTGCAGCAGGAGCACGGCTCCGGCGGTGAATTCCTTGCTGACGGACGCGAGATCGAAGATCGTGTTTGCATCCGGCGCGAAGGCTCCGCGCGGAAGGTTGAACACCGATTCGGGCTGCGGCACCTGCCACATGTCCGCGAACGCGAACGTGTCCGGCAAACCGCGGTCACGCAGGCCGTACCCGTGTTCGTATACGAGCGAGCCGCTCTTGAACACCGCGAGCTCGACGCCCCAACCGCCCGCGTAGCTCGCTTCGATCACGCTGTCGAACGTGGCTACGCCGGGCGCGGGCGATGGAGACGACGGCACCGCGGGCATCGTGGGCACGGTGGATACCGCGGAGCCCCCCGACCCGCCGCACGCCGACAACGCCGCGCACGCGACGAGCGCCCCGAGCGATACGCGCGCGCGCGACACCGCCCGCATCATGGACATTCCACGCCGCCTCGAGCACGTGTGCATGGCCGCTTCCGCCTTGCGTCTCGCGTCTGGTCGAAACGGCTGCGCCGGCGGTGGCGGGCACACCTGCCGCGAGGGGTGCCGCGGTCGCGCCGGCTCGCCGGGGCTCAGAGCTTGTACCGCTGCTCGACGATCAGCGCCGTGGCGGTGAAATCCGGCGGCGGGCCGCCGAGCGCGCTCGGCAAGCCGCCGAACACGGTCCGGCGCACCGTGATCTGCGCGGTCGCGTGCGCGCCTTCGGCCAGCTGCGCGCCCGCGAACAGAACGCGCTCCGCGAAGTCGACGTTCGTGTACGGCTGCGCGAACGTGCCGCGCATGCCGTAGCGCGCCGCGCCGGCGGCGAGCAACGCGCGCGAACCGAGCTTGCGCGAGAAGGTCAAGACGGCTTCGGGATTGTCGTACGACACCGCGTCCTGCGGCGCGCCGGCGACCGCCGGACGCCGCATCGTGTCCTCGGCGTAGTCGAGGCTCACCGCGCCGAACGGCGCGTGCCACGCAGTGTAGAGCACGTACTGCTGCTGGCGTCCGAGCGTCGCCGCTCCGTTCGCCTGCGGCAGAAAGAACCCGTCGATGAAGCCGGTCTGCAGCGCGTTTGCCGTCGTGATCGGCGCGATCTGTCCGAACGAGGCGTACGACACGCGCAGGTCGAGCTGGCCGGCTCCTCCCTTGAGCACGTACTTCGCGCGATACCCTTGCCGGTTGATGTTGACGGGGAAGTCGTTGATGAGCTGGTAGTTCGACTTGAGCCACTGCCCGGGCCACGACCACGCGACGCTCCACACGTTCTCCGGCACACCGTACGGCAGCAGCGCGTTCGCGTAGTACGCATCGTTGCGGTAGACGTCGAGCGATGCCGTGGCACGGCGCACGCTGCGCGAGAGGCCCGCGTGCGCGTACGTGCCCGGCTTGCCGGTACCCGGCTCCGCCACGCCGTTCGCGGCGTAGATGCTGCGGCCGAGCTCGACGATCGCGTCGAGCGCGCGCGTCGCGTGGAACGTCGCGCTCGCGCCCGCGATTCGTTCGTGCTGCGCACCGATCGTGCTCGAGGGCAGCGGTCCTTGCGGCGTCGTCTCGATCGCGGGGTTCGCGCCGAAGAGCACCGTCGTCGGCACGGCTTCGCCGGCCGTCGCGACGTCGAGGTACTGCGCGGTATACTTCGTGCCCTCACCGTGGTCGACGAGGAGCGACGCGGAGCGCATGCGCGCCGGCGTTCCGGGCGGCGCCGGCAGCGATGCATCGGCGAGCTCGACTCTCGCGATGCCGCGCTTCGCGACGAGGTCGACGCCGTGCAGCGGCAGCGCCGGCGACGGCGTCGGCCACGCATCGAGCGACGGCGGGCCGTCGCCGAGGCTCTCCGGCGTCGCGATGCCGATCGACGGGCTCGCATTCGTGACGGGCGGCTGCACGAAGACGAACGACGCGGTCTGCGCGAGATCGAACCAGCCGCCGCGCAGCGTCAGCGCGCCGTCCTTCGTCGCGATCGAGCCGGCGAGGACGGACGCGGCGAACGCGGTACCGTCGTCCGCGCCCGCATGCGCCGGGAACACGATGCGGTACGGCAGCGTCTGCGCGCCGAGGTGCGGGTCGATCGTCGGCAGCAGCGGCTCGCCCCAGTAGGCGGCGTTCGTGACGCTGCCGTTCACGTACGCGGCGCCCAGCGTCAGCGCCGCGTCGAACGCGCGCCCGTAGTACCTCGGCGTGATGTACATGGCGGACTCGGATGCATCGCCCGGCACGAGCGGCGCGCTCGAGAACACGTCGTACGGCGTGAGCGGCGAGAGCGGATTCCCCGCCGCGAATCCGGCGCCTTCGGGCGGCAGCGTACCGGGACCGTGCGTGCTCTGCGTGACGAACGTCGTATGCGCGTCGACGGAGATCGTCAGCGTTCCGGGCCGCGGCGACGGTGACGGCGACGCCGATGGCTGCGGCGACGGTGCGGTCGACGGCTGCGGGGACGACTGCGCGATCTGCGCCGTCGCCGGCGCACACACGAACGCGAGCGCGCCGACGGCCGCCAGAGCGCCCGATCGCGCTGCGCTCGTCACGATCATCCCCGGGCCCGGACCGCGAGCAACGTGAAGATCATCGTGTGAGGTAGCTCCAGAGGGTCGGCTCGTCGCGCATCGGGATTTCCGCGCTCGAAAACAGCAGCGCGCGAATGCGCGCGAAGATGGTGTTCAGCATGTCGTGACTCCGTGGGGGATTGCGCGCCGTGACGGACGACGCGCGTGCATGCATGCCGCCGACGCAAAGGCGGTTGATTGCGGGTGCTACTGCAGCCGTCCATCACTGAACCTCACCTCCTCTCGGGCCCACTCGGGGCGAAATCGAAAAAGCCGCCGGATCGCTCGCGATCTCGACGGCCGAACAGTGCGCAGATCCGTGTTCTGCGTGCTCCTCAACGTCGAGGGGTTCGGCACCGCGCGCCGTAGAGCGGGGATCGTCTCCCGGCTCAGCCGCGTTAGATTCCCGCCTTGATTCGGCGGGGCCTGGTCACCCATTGGGGTCTCTCGACCTTTCCGGGCAGCGGCCTGTGTTCGCGCGGACGCCTCGCCTAACGAGGATGTCCGTGAAAATTGTACGCCCCGGTGTCAACCCCGGTGGCGCTGCTGCTGCTGCTCTTCCTGCGCGCGCCGTTCCTTGACGCGCTGCTGCATCGGCGAGAGCGCCTCGACGGCGACGTCGACGGACATCGTGCTCGCCGACGGACCGGTGTAGAGGCCGCGCACGGGGCTGACGTCGCGGTAGTCGCGGCCCGTCGCGATGCGCACGAAATGGTCGCCGATCCACGTGTCGTTCGTCGGATCGATGCCGATCCAGCCGCGCGGGCCGAGATACGCTTCCGTCCACGCGTGCGAGGCTTCCGCGCCCAGCGTCTCGCCGCCGCCGGAGTGGATGTAGCCGCTGACGTAGCGCGCCGCGATCCCGGCGCGGCGGCAGAGCGCGATCAGCACGTGCGCGTAGTCCTGACAGACGCCGCGGCGCAGCGCGAGTGACTCGCCGACCGTGCCGTGCACGCTCGTGCGTCCCGTCTCGTACGTGAACCCCTGGTGGATGGCGTGCGAAGCACGGCGGAACCACTCGACGACGTCGTCGTTGGGACCCGGCCGCCCGATCGGCTCCGCGAACGCCTCGAATCCGTCCTCGAAGCGCACGTAGCGGCTCTCGTGCAGGAAGTCCCACAGGTCGACCAGGGCGGGATCGCCGTCGACCTCGTTGCGCGGGACCGGCGCCGGCGCGTGCGCCTTGCCGCGCGCGGTGACGACCTGCGAGCGCGCGATGATCTCGAGCGTGTCGTGCTCGGGCAGCACCGCGAAGTGCTGCACGTCGTTGCCGAAGCGGTCGGCGTACGAGAAAACGCGGGCGCGCGGCGAGACGGTCAGCTCGTAGCGCGTGCAGTACTGCGAGAGATCGCTGCGCGGCTGCAGGTGCACGATCGTGTGGCTCTCGTGCACCGGCATCGGATACAGGTACAGCGTCCGGTGCGCGATCGTGAAGCGCATCTAGCCAACCGGGACGCGCGGAAAGTACGCCGTCGTGATCGCCGCGCCGAGCTCGTCGAGATCGGCACTGATCCGCAGCGCGACATTCGCCGTGCCCTCGCGCGCCAGCTCGGCGGATCCCGCGAAGTCGAGCGATGACGCCAGGCGTCCCGACGTACGCTCCGCCGCATTCGCGAACGTGCCGATCGGCGCGCCGGAGAGGCGGTGCAGCGCGTGATCGACCTCGTGCATGCAGTAGCGCAGCGAGCGCGGGAACGTCGGGCTCAGCACGAGGAACCCCAGCGCCTCGACGGGGTCGAACGACTGCTGGCGCGCACGCGCGTACGGCTCGCCCGCGCAGCATGCCTCGAGCACGAGCTGCCAGACGTGCGGGCCGGAGTCGTCGTCGACGCCGCGCAGCACGCGCACCGTCATGGACGCGCGCTCGACGTAGCGGCCGATGCGCAGGAACATCCAGGTGTCCTCGTGCGCGAGCGTCGCGTCGCAGATGCCGCCGAACGCCTGCGCGCTCGCGCGGATGCTGCGCAGGAACGAGGACGCGCCGTCGGGGCCGACCGCGCGCGGCGACTGCGCCTCGACGAACAGGTAGAGCTCGTTGATGCACTCCCAGATCTCGCTGGTGAGCTCGGCGCGCACGTTGATCGCGTTGCGGCGCGCGATGCGCACGCACGCCGAGATCGAGGACGGCGTGTCGGGGTCGAAGACGAGGCGCTCGAGCGCGCTGCCGCGATCGATCTCCTCATCGCGGCCGCACGCGATCCCGGCCGCGGCGTACGCCGCGCGCCAGCGGCGGCCGGCATCGACGGCGCGGTCGACGGAGCGCGTCGCCGTGACGTCGATCAGGCGCGCGAGGTCCTCCGCGCGCTCGACGTTGCGCGCCGTCCAGTACAGCGACTCCGCGACGCGGCTCAGCACGGCGTCATTCCGCGAGCACCCACGTGTCCTTGGAACCGCCGCCCTGCGAAGAGTTCACGACGAGCGAGCCTTCGACGAGCGCGACGCGCGTGAGCGCCGCGGGCGGCACGTCGACGTGGTCGCCGGCGAGCAGCGCGAACGGACGAAGGTCGACGTGCCGCGGCGCGACGCCGTCCGCGGTGAGCGTCGGGTGCGCCGAAAGCGTCACGACGGGCTGCGCGATGAACTCGCGCGGCTTGGCGCGGATCGCGCTACCGAAGTCCGCGCGCTCGGCGTGCGTGCTCGTCGGTCCGATCAGCATGCCGTAGCCGCCCGACGCGGTCGTCCGCTTCACGACGAGCCGTTCGAGGTTCGCCAGCACGTGCGAGCGCTGCTTGGCATTGGAACAGTCGTACGTCGGCACGTTGCGCAGCGCCGGCTCTTCGCCGAGGTAGTACTTGATCATCGCGGGGACGTACGGGTAGATCGCCTTGTCGTCCGCGACGCCGCTGCCGACCGCGTTCGCGAGCGTCACGTTGCCGGCGCGGTACGCGTCGTACAGACCCGCGATGCCGAGCGAAGAGTCGGCGCGGAAGTACAGCGGGTCGATGAAGTCGTCGTCGACGCGGCGGTACAGCACGTCGATGCGCTGCGGCCCGCGCGTCGTCTTCGCGTACACGGTGTTGTCGCGCACGAACAGATCGGAGCCTTCGACGAGTTCGACGCCCATGCGCCGCGCGAGCAGCGTGTGCTCAAAGTACGCGCTGTTGTAGATGCCGGGCGTGAGCAGCGCGATGACGGGATCGGCGACCTGCGGCGGTGCCGCCGCGAGCAGCGCGTCGCGCAAACGGCGCGGGTAGTCGTCCACCGGCAGCGGATCGTATTTCTCGAACAGACGTGGGAACGCGCGCTTGAGCACGTCGCGGTTCTCGAGCACGTACGAGATGCCCGAAGGCGTGCGAACGTTGTCCTCGAGCACGAGGAACGTGCCTTCGTGGTCGCGCACGAGGTCGATGCCGGAGACGTGGATGTACGTGCCGCGCGGCGGCCGCACGCCGATCGCTTCGCGCTCGAAGTTCGGCGAGGAGTAGACCAGCTCGCGCGGCACGACGCGATCGTGCAGCACGTGCGCCTCGCCGTACACATCGTTGAGGAACGCGTTGAGCGCGAGCACGCGCTGCGTGATGCCGCGCTCGATCGGCGCCCAGTCGCGCGCGGGCACGATGCGGGGGATGAGGTCGAACGGAAGGATGCGCTCCGTGCCGCGCGCGTCGGCGTAGACCGTGAACGTGACGCCGCGCTGCAGCAGCACGCTGTTCACGGTGGTGACGCGATGCCGGAAGTCGGCGTCGGAGATGCCTTCGAGCGTGGACGCGAGCGCCGCGTAGTGCGGGCGCGGCCGACCCTCGGCGTCGGCGAACTCGTCGAACGCCGGCGCCGGAGCGTAGCGGTCCAGGATCGACTGCATCCCGTGCGGCTTTACCCCGAAGGCCGCCCCTCCGTTCGCCAAAAGGCCAATGCGGCTCAGCGCGGCGGTCGCGCCTCCTGCCAGAGTCGTCGTCGCGCGGCGTGCCCTTTCAAATCATGCTTCGAGAATGTGAACTGCGTACTGCGCATTCTGCGGATCGCGTGTGACGAATGTGAGGCCTTCGACCTGAGCTTGCGCGATCATGACCCGATCGAAGGGATCGCGATGGATAGAGGGGAGAGCCCCGGCGGCCAGCGCGTGCGCGGCGGTAATGTCCAACGTTTGGAAGCCCAACGAGCGCATGCGGGCGGGAAACCATATGGCAGGATCGGCCGGCACCGTCAGCTTTCCGAGCGCAACCTTCATCGCGATCTCCCACGCGACGCCGGCGGAAACCCAGACATGTGTCGCGCTGTTCTCGATCGCCGCGCGCGCGTCGCGTTGCAACTGCTCCGGCTCGCCCGCTGCCCACAAGAACACGTGGGTGTCGAGCAGCAATCGCACGGGGGCTACGAGCCTTCGAACAGCGCGGTAATCTCCGGATTGACCGAGTCGAAGTCTGACGCAATCGTGATCAGCCCACGATCAACGCCGAGCTGGCGGCGCGCAGGCTCCGCGATCGGAACGAGCCTTGCCGCCGGCTGACCGGCAAGGCAGATCACGATCTCTGGTTGGGTGCCTTCGCGCACCTCTCGAACGAGACTCGACAACTTCGTCTTCGCCTCGTGCATATTCACCGTGCGCATTGGACTTAGTCTATCAGACTTAGTCTCCTGTGGTCCAGCTGCTGCCATTTCCTTGCGGGTGCTCCGGTAGCCGTGATACCATTCCGAGGTTGTCCCGGCGGCTGCGCCCCGGCGACTCCCACTGCCCGGCCATCCGTGCCGGGCCGCCGGCTCAACCGGCGTCCAGAGAGGGCACCATGGCAACCGCCACCACCACCGAGTACGAAGTCACCTACGTCCTGCGCCCCAACCTCGAGGAAACCGACGTCGACGAACGCGCGAACGCGATCGCCGAAGGCGTCAAAACGCGCGGCGGCGAGGTCGTCGGCGAGCTCGAAAAACAGGGCAAGCGCCGGCTGGCGTACGAGATCGACGACGTTCGCGAGGGCTACTACGTCACGATGCACTTCCGCAGCGGCGGCGAGGAGCAGAAAGAGCTCGACCGCCAGCTCCGCCTGAACGAGGCGGTCCTGCGGCACATCATCATCCGCAAGGACGAGTAGGCAACATCCTCGTCATCCTGAGCGCGCCCACGTCATCCTGAGCGCGCCCTCGTCATCCCGAGCGCGCCCCTCGTCATCCTGAGCGCGCCCTCGTCATCCTGAGCTTGTCGAAGGGCGGCTCAGGGGCCGTTGCCGACGACCGTGATGGGCGCCATCACGATCGGCGTATTCGGCAGTGGGCGCGGGAACCGAGCGGAGACCATCGCGGTGGTGAGCCGCTTGTTGAGGCCGCTCTTGAGACTCGTCGACGGCCAGCACGCGACGAAGAACGCCGCCGGCGGGATGGGGACCGTGAGGTCCTCCCACTGCAGCGGCGCGGTCGGCGCCGTATGGACATGTGAGAGCGGCCGCGACCCGATGTGCGGGACGCCGCTGCCGTCGAAACTGCCGCAGCTGATCGCGACGTCGTTCAGCGGGATTCCCGTGACCCGCACGTGGACGTGGGCCTTGAGGCTATTCGGGGCCGCCGAAGCGGCGGCGGCGCTCGCGACGACGCAGGCGAGCAGAAGGCCAAGGAGCCGGAACCGGTTCATACGATCCTCCTCGTCCGCCCGGTATCCTTGGCGAGAGAGCGCTAGGCCTGCAGGCGGCATCTCCGCCGCTAGCCGCCGGAAGGCGTTCGCGCCGTCCACACCATGCACGGCATCCACAGATTCGCGCGCACCTCGGCCTGCGCGCACGTTGTCATCCTGAGCTCGTCGAAGGGGCACGTACAATGACAGGCACTTGGCACAGTGGCCGTGCATCATCCGTGTACTGGCGCGAAGCCACGCATAGCTAGCAGAAGGACGACGACAATGGCGGGATCATTCAACCGAATCACCCTCGTGGGCAACCTGACGCGCGACCCGGAGATCCGGTACGTCGGCTCGGGCGCGGCCGTCACGAAGTTCACGCTCGCGGTCAACCGCCGCTCGAAGCAGCAAGAAGAGACCGACTACGTCGACTGCGTCGCGTGGGACAAGCTCGCCGAGACCTGCAACACGTACCTGAAGAAGGGCATGTCGTGCTTGGTCGACGGCCGCCTGTCGATCCGCAGCTACGAGACGAAGGAAGGCGAGAAGCGCAAAGCCGCCGAGGTCGTGGTCAACACGATGCAGATGCTCGACCGCGCGAACCGCGGCAGCGACGGCGGCACGTACGAGCGCACCCCGCGCCCAGCAGCAGCCGGCACGACGAACGGCAACGGCACGTCCTTCGACCACAACGAAGCGCTGGACGAAGAAGAAATTCCGTTCTGAAAGGCAATAAACTCGTTAAGTTAAGATAGGACCTAACGATACGAGAAAACGCAATCCAGGGCTGGGATCCCAAGCAAGACGAGGGCCGCGCATCGCGCGGTCCTCGTTCTTTTCGTACGGCTGACTTAACTTAACGGCTGACTTACATCTTGGGCTGCTCGGATGGTATAATCTAGGCACATGGTTGAGTCCACGACGGCCCAAGAGGACGAGGGGCTGTTCCGGGTCCGAGTTTGCCGCATGGCGGACGGCGAGCGGCTGCCACTCGTCGTCGGGCGCGATCATCTTCCGGTCCCGACGCCGAACCAATGGGCGCTGTTCCTCCGCCGGCCGCAAGTGCAGGCCGGGACGCTTACCGACGAGATGCGCACGATGGCCCACGTTCACGAATGGGCGACGCGGCGCGGCATCGACCTCGACGAACGTTTCGCCTCCGGGAATGGCCTTCGACCGGACGAGGCCAACGCGCTGTACCAGAACCTACGGTACGAGCGTCCTCTGGGGCGTCGCGCAGCCGCGCGCCAGCTAACGGACGCGAGCGAGCTCGAAGTCGTCTCCGGTTCGACGCATAGCACGCGCGTCGCGGTCGCGCGCGACTACCTCGTGTGGGGCCTCGAACGCACACTCTACCGGCTCGACGTCGCTGACCGACGCATCACCGCTATTCGCGAACGCTGCGACGTCTTGCGTCGTCAGGCGCGCGAGTTTCGGCGCGACGTCTCCGAACGCGGCCCTAAGCGCATCGGTCTCGACGCCGACCGGCGCGCACGCCTCCTGGAAGTCGTCCATCCCGAGTACAAGCGTAACCCGTTCACCCGTCCGGTGCGCTTCCGCAACTGGGTGCTCATTCTGCTGATGCTGACCTTCGGTTATCGGCGAGGCGAGATGCTGAAACTCTACGTGACCGATGTGCATGTGCGCGGTCGGCAGCCGCACATCGTCGTGCGTCGTCGACCGGACGACCCGAACGATCCGCGCGCGAACGAGCCAGCGGTCAAGACGCTCGGACGCGAGATTCCGCTCAGCCCCGAGATGGCAGACGTCCTGAACCGCTTCATCCAGTTCCACCGCTCTCAGTTCCCGAATGCCGACGCATCGCCGTTCCTGTTCATGTCGGAGGACGGCAAACCGCTCTCGCTGCGTTCCGTCAACGCGGTGCTTGAGACGGTCGTGCGCAAGTTCGCCGAGTTTGCTGGCGTGCTCAGCCCGCACGTGCTGCGCTACACGTACAACGACATGCTCGACGCGACGATGAGTGCATCGAAGATGGATGCCGCCGCCAAGAAGGCCGCGCAGAACTACCTCAACGGCTGGAGCCTCACGAGCGAACAGGGCGCCCACTACGCGCGCCGAGCGACCGAAGAACGCGCGCGAGAGATCTCGCTCGAACATCAGCGGAGACTCTTTCTCGCGTGAACGGACCAAGAATCGCCGTCGGTGACGACCTCGTCATGCCGGAGTTCACTCGCGACGTGGCTGGACATGTCGTTGGCTTGAGACCGGATCGCTGGAGACTTAACTCTCCGCAGTCTCATCATACGGTCGTGAATTGGAAGCTCGTCGACGGTTGTGACGAGTCTGCTGTCGCGGCTCTCAAGATTCACGTCGTGCGGCTCATCGAAACGGTGAGCACCGCCCATTCAGCCAACACGTTCAAAGAAGTGGCAGGCTACCTGCGCCTACTAAGAGACGACAACTCGGTGCCGTCACGATCAGTGACTCTTTCCTCGTTGATGTGGATGCTCGAACGGCACCGGGCGAAGCGCGTCGGATACAAGTTCCACCACATTCGCCAGTGGTACGTCGCGTCCGCGGACCGCATGCTGGAGGGCTTCGACGACGAGGTAGTCTACGCGCTTCAAGACCTCCGCATCGAAGGGAACACCAAAGGGGAAGCGGTGCTTTCCGCCGACCCCGAGCAAGGCCCGCTAAGTGAGTTCGACGAGGAGGCCCTGCGAAGCGCCCTGATTCGTGACGACGGCCCTATCGACCAGCGCGCGGCCCTGTGGCTCGCATTCGCGTTCGGGACCAATCCGGCAAACCTCGCTTTGCTGCGAGAAGAGGACTTCAAAGCCTATCACTTCGGTGAAAGCACGCCATCGGAATACTTTCTGAACATCCCGCGCATCAAAAAGCGTCAACCGGCGAGAACCGACTTCAAAGCGCGGCTCGTCGACGGTCGCCTCGCAACCATCATAGAAAGCCTCATCGCGCACAATAGAAATCTTGCACCCGAGGACGTGGTACGGCCGCTCTTCCGGGTTCTCGCACCCCGACAGACGTTGCTCGATGGCCCCCTGCATGATTACGCGTACCACCACACCGCGGCGGGCATCACGGCGCTCATCGCGGAGGGGGCACGCCGGCTCTCCGTCGTGTCACCGCGGACGAAGAGACCGCTCGTCCTCAACTCCCGGCGGCTGGACGGGTGAACCGGTCGAACGGCTCGGCCTCCGTTATTGGCCAGAAAAAGGTGGCGAGCCGGTCGTAAAATGGGTTCCGACTGACGCGAATCCACTCATTCTGCGGTCGCTCGCCGACATCGAATCGCTATGTGCGTCAGCCCGGGAGAATGCGCGTTGGCTCGAAGACCATCCGGGCGAGGTGAATTTCGAAGCAAACGATGATGAACGCATAGCCATGGCCGACGCTGCGCGCATCGTGGGCCTCAGCGGTGCGGCAAGTTTCATCCATTGGATCGAGCAGCGCGGGCGCGGAGGTCGCGGCCTGCTTCAAGCCTGGGCTGGGCGCCGCACCATCAGTTCGGCCGACCTGCGGCGCGCGATTGCGGCGGACCGCTACGATAAGCCCGTCTTGACCCGAGCGAACGGTGTCCGCCAGACCCTTGGCAACAGTTTGCTCGTGGTGCACCTCTGGCATTGGAACACGAAAAAGCCAACAAACCCGTTCATCTCGATGCCGGTGACGTTGCAGATTTTGAGCGACTTCCTGTCCGGACGCGACCGCAACCCCTGCTTGTTCCATCGCTACAATAGCGTCGACGATCGTGGACGCCCGTTCCGCTTCCGCTCTCATGATTTCCGACGGTTGGTCAACATGGTTGCTCAACGTGGCGGCCTCTCACAGGTCGAGATCGCACAGTGGATGGGCCGTCGGCGCATCGACGACAATAGCGCCTACGATCTTCGAAGTGCCGCAGAAATGGCGGACGAGATGCGCTCGCTTATCGAAAAGAACGAGGTCTTCGGAAGCATCGCCGACCAGGTACGGGCGCTGCCGGTCACAGAGCGCGCCGATTTCCTAGCGCAACGGCTGACCATGCTTCACACCACACCACATGGACAATGCGGCTCGAACATCGCGGAGAATCCTTGTGAGACCGCCGTGTCGTGCCTCGGTGGCTGCCGGCACTACTTGCGCCGGAAGAACGACACGAAGAGCCGTGCGAGCCTGCTACGCATCGAGCGCGAGAGCATTACGGCGCTGGAGCGCGCGCGTGACGCCGTCGCGCTCGGGAAGGCCAACGCGAAGAACTGGGTCGCAAGCCATGAGACCGTTCTGCGCACCGTGCGCGCGGCGCTCGCCATCGACGATGACCCGGCGCTGGCCGACGGAGAACCGCGTGCCGTTAACCCGGACGGACCCGACCTTGGAGAACCACTGTGAGCAAGCCCCGTAAGGCCGTTACACGCGGGCGAATGACGCCGGCCACCATAAGGGCAGTTGTCGCCGAAATCGCGGCCTACCGGCGCGCAGAGCACGAAGAACCACTGTCGTGGGCGGTACTTGAACGCTTCTCCGGGTTCAGCCGGGTCTCGCTGTGGGCGAAGCCAGCGATCAAGGACGCATTTCAGAAGGCGCGCGCGGCGCTTCGGCCGGATGCCACACCGGCGATCAAGGCGCCTCGAACCACGGACGAACGCGTCGCGGCCATGCAACGCACCGTAGAAGAGCTACGGGACATCGTGCGCGCATACGACGAGCGCTGGGCCCTCTACGAGTACAACGCGCATCGTTTGGGGCTGGACCCGGACGAGCTGCGAAGGCCATTAGACCCTCTGAAGCGAGGTGAAATTAGAGCGCGTCGTGTACGAGCGGTGCGATGAAACCACAGCTGAACTACGTCGCCAAAGAGAGATAAAGCTTCCAAATGCGCTCGACTGCGCCTACAGAGGATGGGTTTTGGCTTCGTGGCGCGAGAAGGGGGGCCGCATGCTGACGGGCGAGGTTCGTAGACAGATCGATAGTATTTGGGATGACTTCTGGTCTGGAGGTGTCTCCAATCCGCTCTCCGTTATCGAGCAGATCACGTACCTGCTGTTCATCAAGCGCCTCGATGAGCTCCAGACGCTCGAAGAAAAGAAAGCGTTAGTCCTCAACCGACCTCTCGAAAAGCCGACATTTCCTGAAGGGAACGATCCTGACGGCCGACCGTATCGTGATCTCCGCTGGTCCGTGTTCAAGTCGTTTGAGCCGCGCGAGATGTTCACGGTCGTCGATCGGCATGTGTTTCCTTTTCTCCAGCGCCTGGGTGCCAACGGATCGTCGTTTGCCGAGCACATGAAAGACGCGCGACTCGCGATCCCGACGCCGGCGCTCCTCTCGAAGGCGGTCGAGAAGATCGACGCCGTCCCAATGGAGGATCGCGACACCAAGGGCGATGTCTACGAGTACATGCTCGGCAAGATCGCGACTGCCGGGCAGAACGGACAATTTCGCACGCCGCGGCACATTATCGCGCTCATGGTCGAGCTCGTCGCCCCGACACCGACCGATGTCATCTGCGACCCAGCCGCCGGTACGTGCGGCTTTCTGGTCGCGGCATCGGAGTATCTGCGGCGCGAGCACCCCGAAGTTATGCAGGACCCCGGCCTGCGCAAGCACTTTCACAACGAAGCGTTCAACGGGTTCGATTTCGACGCGACGATGCTGCGGATCGGGTCGATGAACATGGTGCTGCACGGCGTCGAGGGCGCCGACGTCACGTATCGTGATTCGCTCGCTGAAGGTCACACGGCCGATGCCGGTCACTACAGCGTCGTCCTCGCGAATCCGCCTTTCGCCGGATCACTCGACTACGAGTCGACGGCCAAAGACCTTCAGCAAATCGTCAAGACGAAAAAGACCGAGCTGCTGTTTCTTGCGCTGTTCCTGCGCCTGCTCAAGGTCGGCGGGCGAGCCGCGGTGATCGTTCCCGAAGGCGTGCTCTTCGGCTCCTCCAAGGCGCACAGAGAAATGCGGCGCATGCTCATCGAGAACCACAAGCTCGACGCGGTGATCTCGCTTCCGAGCGGTGTCTTCCGTCCGTACGCCGGCGTCTCGACCGCGATCCTCGTCTTCACCAAGACGGGTGTCGGCGGTACGGATTCCGTGTGGTTCTACGACGTCGACGCGGACGGCTGGTCCCTCGACGACAAACGGCAGCCGCTCCTAAGCGATGACAAACTCGGCCCCCGTCCGGTCGCCGCACTCTCAGGCGACGAGCACGCGAAAAACAATCTCCCCGACATTGCGGCTCGGTGGCGTGACCGTGCGAAAACAGAACGCGAACGTCCAAGAACCGCGCAAAGCTTTATCATCGACAGAGCCACGATCGCCGCGAACACCTACGACCTGTCGATCAACCGATACAAAGAATCCAACCACACGGAAACCAATCACGCGTCCCCCGCCGGCATCATCCGCGAACTGCACGCCCTCGAACGCGATATCATAATCGGCCTCGATGCCCTCGAGGCGCTGCTTTGAAGTACGATCGCGTTGCCCTTGGTGACCTTGTCGACATCAACCCTGCCATACCAAGGGGAATTGATTCGAACGAACGCGTCGCTTTCGTTCCAATGGCATCGGTCTTGGACACGGGCTTGACGTCGGTTAACGAGTATAGACTATTTGGGCAGCTTGCAGGCGGCTATAGCAATTTCCGGGCCGGCGACCTTCTCGTGGCGAAGATTACGCCGTGCTTTGAAAATAACAAAATCGCTCTCGCGAACATTGACACTCCGCACGGCTTCGGGTCAAGTGAATTTCACGTTGTTCGACCGCGATTCGGTGCCTTAGACGCCGAATATCTTCTATATTTCCTCCGCCAAGACTCGATACGCCAGGAGGGAGCGCGTCGCATGACCGGCAGCGCTGGCCAGAAGCGGGTTCCTCGCCAATTCCTGACAGATCTTCTAATTCCGTTTCCGCCGTTGGATGAACAACGACGGATCGCCGCAATCCTAAGCCAGGCCGACGGCCTCCGCCTCAAACGCCGCCTCGCTCTTAAAAAGCTCAACCACCTTCCCCAAGCCACCTTTCAAGAAATGTTCGGCGACCCCGTGGCGAACCCGAAGGGCTGGCATCTGCGCTCCCTCTCGGAGATTGGCGAACTCGAGCGCGGAGTATCGAAACACCGACCTCGCAACGATCCCACGCTGCTCGGTGGCCCCTATCCACTTATTCAAACTGGGGATATCGCAAACTCAGGGGGTTACATCCGGAACTACTCAAACTCGTACTCCGAGATTGGGTTGCGGCAAAGTCGACTTTGGCCGAAGGGAACGCTTTGCATAACGATCGCGGCAAATATCGGCAAGACTGGGATCCTCGACTTTGACGCGTGTTTTCCCGATAGCGTCGTAGGCTTCACTCCAGGTGCTTCCGTTACATCCGAATACGTTCGCATCTGGATGTCATTCGTTGAGCGCAAGTTGGAATCGCTCGCACCCCAATTTGCTCAAAAAAACATCAATCTTGCAATCCTTAGGGAGCTAAGGATCCCGCTTCCACCGATTACGATGCAAGAGAAATTCACGTCAATCCTGGGATGCCTTGAACGACTTGCCGCGTCTCAGCGGGAGCACCTTGCAAGGCTCGACGAAGCGTTCGCCTCGCTGCAGCACCGCGCATTCAGTGGCCAGGTTCTCCGGTCCGATTCTGCTACAGCGCTTGCGGTCTAGCATGCTCTCTCAATTCACCTTCCTCGCCGCCGACTTCCCCGACATCATCGCGCACGCGGTGACGGCGGAACGCGCGGCGCGATCGGACCCGCGCGCGGCGTGCTTCTACGCACGACTCGCGCTCGAAGTCGCGGTGAATTGGATGTTCGCAAACGACCGGTCACTGAACGCGCCGTACGAGACCACTCTGGCGGCGCGCATCCACGAACCAACCTTCCGCACCACCGTCGGTCAGGGGCGGTTCAGCGGCGCCAACATAATCCGCAACTTCGGCAATACCGCCGTTCACGAAACGAAGCCGGTCCTGCCGGACAAAGCGATCGCATCGGTCCGCGAGCTGTTCAACTTTACGTTCTGGCTCGCGCGAACGTACGGTAAGACGCAGCCCGACCCGAATATCGCGTTCAATGCCGACGCGCTCCCGCAGACGCAGCAAGTCGCGGCGTCGACTCTCGCCCAGCTCCAGGATGTCGCAAAGAACTTCGTAGCGGCGATGGCGGCGCTGGAGGACGCCAAGAAGGCGGCGCTCGCAAGCGAGGACAAGCGCGCAGCGCTCGAAGCGGAGCTCGCCGCCGCGCGCGCCGAGATCGCCGCCATTAAGGCCGCGAACGCGGCGATCCCCGACCTCCATGACTACGATGAAGAAACGACCCGCGACGCCTTCATCGACCTGCTGCTGCATGAAGCCGGCTGGCCGCTGAACCAAAAGCAGGACCGCGAATTTCCCGTGACAGGGATGCCAAACGCGACCGGCACGGGCTTCGTCGACTACGTCCTGTGGGGCGCGGACGGCAAGCCGCTCGGGATCGTCGAGGCCAAGCGTACCCGCAAGAACCCGGCGGCCGGGCAGCAGCAGGCCAAACTCTACGCCGACTGCCTCGAAGCGCACTACGGTCAGCGGCCCGTTATCTTTTATACCAACGGCTACGAGCACTGGATGTGGGACGATCGCCGATCGCCGCCCCGGCGCGTCGAGGGGTTCTATACCCGGGACGAGCTGCAGCTCGCGATCCAGCGGCGTGAGAGCCGGCGGTCGCCTTCCGTGCTCGAGGTCGACGATAAAATCGTCGAGCGTTATTATCAGCATCGCGCGATCCGCAAAGTGGTCGAGGGTTTCGATCGAGATAACTTGCGTAAGGCGTTGCTTGTCATGGCGACCGGCTCGGGAAAGACACGCACCGCGGTAGCGTTGTGCGATCTGCTCATGCGTGCGAACTGGGTCAAGCGCGTTCTATTTCTCGCGGATCGCCGCGCGCTCGTCACCCAAGCCGTCAATGCGTTCAAGCAGCATCTCCCCGCCGCCACCACCGTCAATTTGCTCACCGAGCGTAGTGAGAACGGCCGGATCTATGTTTCGACCTACGCGACGATGATGGGCATGATCGACGAGACTGTCGACGGCCAGAGGACGTTCGGGGTCGGGCACTTTGATCTCGTGATCATCGACGAAGCGCACCGATCGGTCTACCGCAAATACGGTGCCATCTTCTCGTACTTCGACAGCTACCTGATCGGCTTGACGGCGACCCCGCGGGACGAGATCGACCGCGACACGTATCGGCTCTTCGAACTCCAGCGCGGCGTGCCGACCGATGCGTACAGCCTCGAAGAAGCGGTCAGCGACGGGTTTCTCGTCCCGGCGCGCGCGGTTTCAGTGCCGCTCAAGTTCGTGCGGGATGGCATGACCTACGACGATATGTCCGAGGAGGACAAGATCGCGTGGGACGAGACCGACTGGGGCGACGGCGGGGCACCGCAAGCCGTCGATTCCGGCGCGCTCAACTCGTGGCTGTTCAACATCGACACGGTCGATAAGGTGCTCGAGTACCTGATGACCTACGGCCTCAAGGTCGCGGCTGGCGATCGGCTCGGCAAAACGATTATCTTCGCCAAGAACCTCAATCACGCGAAATTCATCGTCGAGCGCTTCGACAAGAACTACCCGAACCTCAAGGGATCGTTCGCGCGTGTCGTCGACACGACGAACTCGTACGTCGACAATCTCATCGCTGACTTCTCGACTTCAGACAAGCCACCGCACGTCGCCGTCTCGATTGACATGCTGGACACCGGCATCGATATACCCGAGATCGTCAACCTCGTCTTCTTTAAGATCGTCCGGTCGAAGACGAAATTCTGGCAGATGCTCGGCCGCGGGACGCGTCTTTGTCCAAACCTGTTCGGTCCGGGCTTCCCGAAAGAGTATTTCTCGGTCTTCGATTTTTGCATGAACTTTGAGTTCTTTAAACAGAGCCCGAAGGTCGCGACTGGGTCGATCCCGGAGCCGCTCGGAAAGAAGTTGTTCACGGCGCGCGTGGAGTTGATCGACGCCATTCATAATAGGGCCGCGGGGGACGCGGCGACGGGGAGGCTTGCAGCCGACACAACGACGAGGCTGCATGCCGAGGTCGCCGCGATGACCCTCGACAACTTCCTCGTGCGTCCGAAACGCCAATTTGTCGAGACATACGCTAACCCGGCCGCGTGGGTCGCTTGGGATTCGACGAAGCGCTCAGAGCTCCTGAGCGAGGTCGCCGGCTTGCCTTCAACGCTGGGCGACGATGACGTCGACGCCAAACAGTTTGATCTGTTGCTGCTGCACGCCCAGCTCGCGTTGCTCCGTTCGGAGCCCCGATATCCCGAGCTACAGCGGCGCATCCGTGACCTTGCGCTTGCGTTAGAGGGAATCACGAATATCCCGATGGTGCAAGGCGAGCTCGAGCTCATTCTCGAGGTGCAGACGGACGCGTTCTGGCAAGACATCACCGCGCCGATGCTCGAAACGGTCCGCCGCCGGCTACGCAGTCTCATCAAACTAATCGACGCTAAAAAGCGTTCAACCGTAGTTACCGATTTCACCGACGAGATCGGCCTCGGACAACCCGTCCACTTCAGTGCGTTTCCGGGCACCGATATGGAGCGCTTCCGCGCCAAGGCCCGCCAATTCATTCAGGCACGCGCGGATAACGTGACCATCGCGAAAGTACGCCGTAACGAGCCGTTGACCGCAGCCGACCTGACTGAACTCGAGCGGATGTTTGAAGACGCGGGCGTGGGCGGTCCGGACGAACTCGAGCGGGCAACTGCCGACGGCGGGCTCGGACTCTTCATCCGCTCGCTCATCGGACTCGATCGCAAAGCCGCGGCATCGGCATTCGGCGAGTTTCTCGTCGCGAGAACGCTGACGGCGAACCAGCTTGAATTTGTCAACATGCTGATCGAGCATCTGACCGCGCGCGGTGTTGTTGATCCACAACTCCTATATGAATCACCATTCACGGACGTCGATCCAATGGGCGTGTCCGGTGTATTCTCCGATGCTGACGCTACGAGGATCGTCGATATCCTCACCACGGTCAGGAAGAATGCAGCGGCTTGATCGAAGAAGGCGCCCTCGTTTCCCGCGCGAGCGCTTCCGCTACTCGGCAGAGCGAAATCAACGAGCTCTGTTGTATATCATCTTTTTTTTGAAATGCTCGTACCTTTTCGATCTCTCCTACCGTGCCGCAATGTTTTTCCGTGAAACAGCAGCCTCGGTGAGACTCACCGCCAAGCGGAAAGGCCTTCATGGACCGATTTGTATTCTTCGTTGACGGCTCCAATCTAAGTGGTTCATTGTCCGCTATGGCCGTGCGCGTAGATGACTATCAGCACTTCTTTGGCTATATCTTTCAGAAAGCACAGGAAGTCTATAACCTACCTGGCTGCGTTAGCGCTCCGGGTCCTGGCCGATTATGCCGCGTTAACTGGTACGAAGTCGGTATGATGGATTCGTGGGACTTGAGCGACATGCGGGCAATAGACGCTTTGAGGAAGCGTTTTGCGGAGGATGAGACGTAAAAGCGGACCTACATGTCTCAGGTTGGACCGCATCTGCAAGGGGAATCTCAAGAAAAGGTATTTAGTGCAGCGTTTGAGTCTTGCATGAGAGAATCGCGCGAGTGGTATGAGAATCGGAGGCAACGCCTTGAAGCGATACAGCGGTTCCACCATGCCGTAAGGCGAAACACCGACTTTATTGATATTCACGAATGTGGCTACTGGAAGGTAGATATTCTACGCCGCACGGTATCGGAGAAGCGTCTAGACACGTCTCTCGCGGTTGACATGATCGCGCTCGAATCGACGTATGATGTTGCCGTAGTGATTACAGGCGATGCAGATGCGATTCCATCTGTGAATTACATGAAAGCACGTGGCAAGACCGTCGCGGCGGTGGAGTTTCTTAACGGTTACCCACCTGAGAGCAGGGGCCGAGGTTTTTCATCTCATCTCAAACTTGCAGCGGATTATGTCGTGCAGATTTACGAGATGGACCTGATCCGGGCGGGCATTGCAAACAAGTCCGCACAAGGCCTTGACTTAGCAGCAATCTCCCCGATCGAGCCTGACTAGTTGACAGCCCCCCGAAACCCGGCGACGGTCCGTTCGGCGCATCTATGCTACTTAAACTGGGCCGCAGGCGCCGGAATCGGCGTCGCGTGAAATCATCTATCCGATAGGCCACTCGCTGGTTACACTGCTTAACGGATTCTGTTGCATATAACCGTTCTGACGTTCTGACGTTCTGACGTTCTGAGGCTGTCTCACAATGAATCGCCAAAAACGACGATTCACTGTGAAATTCGCGATTCATTGTGAAAGTCCCGATTCATTGTGAAATGGATGACGAAAAAGCCCCGCGCTGCGGGGCTTTTTCTCTTACTATTCGTGCACGACCGAATGTACCGAGCATTTTTCCTGTCAGCGAATTTCACAACGAATCGGTCGATGATCGGACACGGAAGCGCCACTCGACTCCGAGCGGCGTCGAGCAGCGCTTCAACAACCGGAACGACTATGCCGCCAGCAAATCGTCCCCAAGCTCAGGAAAGCAGCGACTCGGTACGGTGTAGTCGATCGAGCAACCCGTGAGTTCCTGATACGAGGCGGTCGTACGGATGTTCATGTACAGAAGCTTGCACAGCGTTTCGTTGACCCACGCCGTGCAGGGGCTATCGGCATTTGCTGCGTCCGAGCGTCTCCTGCCGCGCGACCACACGAAACCGTTAGTGACCCTCTTCAGCGCCGAGAAGAGTGCCTCGATCTTAGCTCGGAGGCGATACTTCTCGTGAAAGTCGCGCTGACGCTTGTCGAACCACTCTACGAGCTGCACGGCCGCTTCGTGGTACGCCATTTCCGTGTTTGGATCCCAGCGCATCTTCACCGGAATAACGGCCTTGATCGATCTCTGCCAAAGCCAGCCGAGAACGTTTTCCGAGAGATAGGCCTTGTCGCCGAGAAGGAACTCGAGCCGAAACGTCTTCACGGCTTCCTCCAGCGGAATCAGGAAGTTGATGTCGTGCGTCCCGGATCCACGGCTGCCTGAAAACTGAAGCTGGCCCGGTTCCGTGGATCGGTTTTGATTGGACATCAGGCCGCGGCGTTCTTGCGCCGCTCGAACTCGACCGGCGAGAGATAGCCGAGGGCTGAATGACGGCGATGCAGGTTGTACCAGCCGTCGATGAAGTCGAAGACCGCCAGCGCGGCCTCGCGCTGTGTCTGAACGATGGTTCACGAGCAGCTCGCACTCCAGCGTCGCGTTGAAACTCTCGCACATCGCGTTGTCGTAGCAGTCGCCAACCGATCCCATCGAAGGAATAACGCCGGCGGCTTTGCAGCGTTGGCCGAACGCTATCGACGTGTACTGTGAGCCGTGGTCCGAGTGATGGACGACACCTGCCGGCTTGCGACGGGGGATCGCCATGTTGAGCGCGTCGACGACGAGTTCCGCGCGCATGTGGTTCGCCATCGACCAACCAACGACGCGCCGACTGAACACGTCGAGCACGACGGCCAGGAACAAAAAGCCGGAGCAGGTCGGGATGTACGTGATGTCCGCGACCCACAGTTGGTCAGGAGCGCTCGCAGTGAAGTTCCGGTTGACCAGATCGTCCGCCGACTGCGCATCGCGATCGCGAACCGTCGTAACAACAGACTTGCGCCGCGAAGCCCCGCGAAGCGCCCGTTCGTGCATCAGACGTGCAACACGCTTGTCGGACACGACGATGTTTTCATCGCGAAGTTCTGCTTGCACGCGCGGTCGCCCGTACGTCGAGCGCGACTTGCGATGAATCGCTTCAACCCGGTCCCCGAGCAGCGAGTCGCTCAACGATCGCGCCGACGGGGCGCGGTTGCGCCACGCATAGTAGCCGCTCGCGGAGACTTCGAGCACGCGGCACATCGTGGTCACGGCATAACGGGCCTGGTACGCTCTCACGAATCCGAAGACTTCTTCGGAATCGCATCGGTCTCCCGAGCGAACCAGGCCGCGGCTTTTGACAGTATCTCTTGTTCGATCGTAAGCCGTTTCACTTCGCGACGCAGCTGCGTGAGCTCGGAGTGCTCGTCAGTGGTTAGGACGTCGGGGCGGCGGCCGCTGTCGGCGTCGTCTTGCTTGAGCCAGTTGCTAATCGTCTGGCGGCTGACATTGAACCGTCGCGCGACGCCGTTTCCGCTCTCTCCCGAGCGGATGAGCTCGAGGATCTTCTGCCGGAATTCAGGCGGGTAGACCTTGGGGGGCTTGGCCATGGTGGACTCTTTCTATACAAGTGAGAAAGTGTCCACGGAAGCGGGCCAGCTTCAGCGAATCAGAACGCTGAACATCGTTACTGACACAATCGTGCTCGACAACGAAATGGAACTGAGCACGGCATCTCCACGAGCACGCTGCCACCGCGCTCGGCCGTTCAGCGATCGAAGTGAGTCGCGTTCCCGCACATTCAAGGGCGGGACGATCGGCGCAGTGGCGAACAATGCGGGAAATGCCTGGTTCTGCATCGGCCGACGTGAAGGGGACACGCACGGGGGCATTGTGGCTCGCGACGCTCGGCTTCTTCGGCGGCTTCGCCGGCGTTGCGGTGTTCGGCCCACTCGTGCCAAAGTTCAAAGACCTGCTCGCGCTCTCACCGTTTGCCGCGTCTCTGCTCGCCGCAGCGCCGAACTTGACCGGCTCGATCCTACGCATTCCGTTGGGTGCCTCCGTCGATCGCTTCGGTGGTAAACGGCCGTTGCTGGTATTGCTGTGCGTCACCATCGTCGGGATGACCGGATTGCTCGCGCTCCTCTGGAGGTTGTATCCGGACCACATGGCCGGCACGTTCCCGCTGCTACTCGCGCTGGGCGCGCTGATCGGCTGCGGGATCGCCACGTTTTCGGTTGGCATCGCGCAGGTGTCGTACTGGTTTCCCAGACGCGAGCAGGGCGGAGCACTCGGCACGTACGGCGGTTTGGGAAACACGAGCCCGGGTCTTTCGACGCTGTTGCTTCCGTTTGCGGTCGGAACGATCGGCATCTTCGCGGCATACGGCGTCTGGCTCGCGCTCCTCGTCGCGATCGTGTTCGTCTATGCGCTGTTCGCGCACGACGCACCGGTTTTCCAGCTGCGCGCCCGCGGCGTTACGGTCGAGCGCGAGCAGTTGCCCGGGCTCGGCGGCGGTGAGACGATGCCGGCAGGCTCCGCCATCGCTGGGCTCGTCAACGCGGCTCGTGAGCCGGTGACGTGGGCGCTCGTCGGCTTTTACTTCCTCTCGTTCGGCGGGTTCCTGGCACTCACCGCCTGGCTTCCGACGTACTGGCACGCGATGTACCGCGCACCGCTCGGCATTGCGGCGGCGCTAACCGCCGGCTTCTCGCTGCTGTCCGCGATCTGCCGCGTGTTTGGTGGCGTATTATCGGACCGGCTGCCGATCAAATTCGCGCTCGGCGGAAACTTCGTGCTGATCGCGGCCGGACTGTTCATCATCGGGTTCTCAAGCGTGCTGCCGCTTTCGCTGATCGGCACGCTCGTCGTGGCCGTCGGCATGGGCTTGCAGAATGCGATTGTCTTCAAGCTGGTGCCGACGTACGTGCCCAACGCCGTGGGGGGCGCCTCAGGCTGGATCGGCGGGCTCGGCGCACTCGGCGGCTTCGTGCTGCCGCCGCTCATGGGGATCGCGACCAGCCTGATCGGCGGCCCGGAAGGTTACGCGCGCGGCTTCCTTCCGGTTGCGGTCCTCGCGGTGCTCGCGCTGCCTGCGGTCGTGTCGCTCGACTTCTGGAATCGCGCCCACCGCATCGTCATTCGATAAGGGGACACCGCGAGCGTACGCGCGCAGTGCGCGCAGCGGGATCACTCGTCTGCACGACGCGTCCCCCGGCGCGCGGGACGGCTGCGCGACGCGCAGCGCATTGGTCGTACCATGCTCACCAATGGTGAACGCCGACACGAGGGCGCCTGGACTCGGCTGTCGTCTCCGATCGCGAAGGCTTTCGCCGCCAGTGCTCCTTACATCGTTGCCGGCGATGCGAGCGGTTTGTTCTTGTCGACGACGTAGACGGAGAGTACGCGTGTTTTCGCCGCCCCGTTTTGCAGATAGTGCGGCGTCCCGGAAGGCACAGAGAACGCGTCGCCGGGCTTGACGGCCCGGTCGGCGACGCCTTTCATGCCGAACGTACCGCCGCCGTCGAGAACGTAGCCGAGCTCGGCGCCGGGATGGGTATGCGGGGCGACGAGATACCCGGGGTCGATGTCCACCTGCACCTGCAGCGTGACCATCGTGTCGCCGGGGAACTCTTGGCGGTTGAGCACCGTGCGCGTGAATCCCGCCCCTTGGGCCTGCACGCCGACTTCAGCGGCGAGGACTCCGCCCGCTGCGCACAACACGCAGGTCGTGAATTGGCGTCGTGAGAGCATGTCTGGTGCCTCCTTCGTCGCGTTACCTTCGGACGGGCACGGCCCGGCTCCCCGACGCGGCTTGACGGGTCTCAGCAGAGGTAGCCGACCATTCCGGTCCACGCCGATAACCCTGTCGGCACGACCAGCGATCCAAGGAAAATGTCGTTTGGCTGGTCGGGATGTCGGCGTTCGCCCCGACCACTGCGAACTGATCTTGCTGGCTGGTCGCGGCCAAACCGACACTCGTGAGGTAGCCGGGGACGCTGGCCCAATCCGACCAATTGCCGCCGGCGGTCACCTGTGATGCAAAGAAGACGTTGTTCTGGCCGTCCGCGATGTGTGCGTTCGCGCCGAACACGACAAGGCGTCCATCCTGGTTTGTCGCCATGGCGACACTCGTGAGATAGCCTGGCATGCCGGCCCAATCCGACCAATTGCCACCGGCGGTTACTTGAGACGCAAAGAACACGTTGTTCTGGGTGTCCGCGATGTGAGCGTTCGCGCCAAATACTTCGAGTCGCCCGTCCTGGTTCGTCGGTGTCGTGATCGGACATCTGTATCCATGAGAGATATTGGTTCACGTCAGGTTCGTCGAAGCTGTGCGTCAACCGGGCGACGAGATAGTTGAAGAGCGCTGACCCGTTCGCCGGGTTGATCGAGCCTGCCGGTGGCAAGAGTCCGGTGTCGAACAAGTCCTTGACCGTGTAGACCATTCCCCCGCAGAGTCCGTTACTGGCGGCGCCCCGTGTTATGTTCTGTCCGAGGACACTGAACGTATAGTCGGGCCCTGGCGGCCAAGTGTTGACGAAGGGTAGACCGTTGACAGTCGGCAGGAAACCAGGCACGCTCGAACTCTGTGTAGGCATCGTGTCGTCCTCTCTGTTCGCTGAATTGCTGAGATGTGGGACATCCCGTCCGGATCAGTCATGCGCCACGTTCGGACGGCGCGCGGCGATGTGCCACAGCACGCCGGAAGGATCGCGTCGCGAGCATCTTCAGCGCCGCAGCGTGCTTCGCTTTCGTTCGTCGCGGCGGAACCGCGAATAGAAGATGGGCATGATCGCGCCGTTGTAGAGCGCTTTCACGATCATCGACCGCGGACCGGAACCCAGACGCCCTTCGTCCGCTTCGACGAAGACGAAATTGAAGTTCTTGCGTCGGAACGCTTTGTCGAAAGCCGCGATCTCGGCGGGAGTGCGTCCGCTGCGCTCGACCAAAATGCTTGCCACGCTGACGTCATCCGGATGCTCTCGCACGAGCGCCGACACGGCGGTGTCCGTCGTGCGCAAGAACGTCAGAAGTTGCTTGTCGATGAAATCGTTGTCGCCGTAACAGTAGCCGTCCACCAGCCGTCCGTGCGTCGACAGCTCACAGCGACGCGCCTTCTCTAGCAGCCTCGGCAGCCAGGAGAGCCCCGCGACGGAGTTGCGGCCTGAACAGGGAACCCATGCCATGCAGAGCGTCTTCCCTATTTCTTCTCTAGCTCAGCATGGCTCAGGGATCCAGATCGCGGCGACCGGGTCATCGCCGGGGTACGCGGTTGCCGTGCCGTTCAGGTAGCACGCACCCACCCATGCACAAACGACCGCGTCCAGTGCATCTTCGTACGGCTTAAGCTGCGCCGCCACTTTCACATCTCTCGGGATCTTGACGGCTCGCGTCATGGACGCGACGGAAGGTGACGACGCGCGTCCTTCTCGACCCTTTGCGGCCGCTGAAAACCGCTCGCATAAGGCGAGGATAGTCGGCACGGGCTCGGACGTAGTTGAGTCAAGGAGCCGTTGCTTGTCAACGCGAACGGTTCCTCGTTCGCATGATAGGAGCGTCACCGTGCGCCAACTCCTTGCCTCTCTCGGGGCATTTCTCGTGTTCGGCGTCGCGACGGTCGGCGTTGCGCTCGCCGATACGCAAGTGTATGTCGTCAACAACGACTCGACGTCGCAAGTGAAGTACCAGATCAAGTGCGGCCTTCGAGGCAGCTGGTCGACGATCATGATCAATCCGCAGCGAAAGCAAGGCTACGATGACTGTGCGACGCAGTTCTACGTCCGGTTCAACAACGGCGCACGAACGGTTTCATACAAACTCGCCGACGGCACCGTGAACAGCTTCAACTGGCACGAGGACACGCATCTCTGGACGCTCACGGCGCGTCCGATGCGCGACGACGAGTAGCATCGCGCGTCGTCTTCACGGCATCGCAGCGTCGGTCGGTCGACGCTCCGTGGAACCCTCTCGCCGCCGGCGCCGGATCGCACTCGGGCTGCGCGCATCCCAAGGCGGCGCCGTCGTCGTGGCCGTTGCCGTCGAAGCCGGCGAACCTCACGTAACGCTCTCGACGTTTCTTGCGACCGGCGCCGACGGCGATCGCCTTTCGCGCGAGCCCTACCACGTTGCACACGAGTTAGCGCGCGGTCCGCGAGGTGAAGTGTCGGCCGCGGCGGCGGCCGTGGCGGAAGGCCGCGGACGCCAAGATCGCTTGGCGGCGAACGGCTTGCGATCCATCCTCGATCGGCTCGACGACACACCGGTCGTCGCGGCGCTGCTCGTCAATCGCGTCGGCTGGATCACCGACGTCCTCGACTACAGTCTTGCCTGGCCGGAGCATGTGCCCGTTGCCGAAGGGCTCGCCGTGCGCGACGCGCTTCGGTTTGCGTGCAACGCGTGCGGCTGTGAGGTCGTCGAGCTCGACGAGAAGTCGCTTCCCGACCGCGCGAGTGACATGATCGGCCTCTCGGCAACAGAGATCGACGCACGTCTGAAGCGTCTCGGAACGACCGTGGGCAGACCTTGGCGGAAAGAGCAGAAGCTCGCCGCGCTGGCCGCGTGGGTCGCCGCGAGTTCTCCGAGCCCGCCGCGAACGGTCAAGGAGGCGCGTCCGCGACGAGGAGGACCCGTCCCGGCAAAATAACTATAGCGAATATGAAGTTCGAGGAGTTCGTCCGCGAGGTCGATGCGGCCGTCCGCGCGGCCTCGCCTGTCGACGCGTTCGCCCACGACACGACCGCGCGGTGGACGACGCGCACGCGTCGCGCCGAGGTCGCCGTCGTCGAGCCGCGCAACGTCAGCGTGACGCTCAGCAGTTCCGCGAAGCCCGGTGTGGGCGCGCCCCCCGCCGACAGCACCTGGTACCCGATCGATGCGGCGCTCGTGCCGGTCGTCTCGCGGCGGATCGCCGCGTATCTCGGCGAGGCCTGAGCACCGCCCGCGTGCCGCACGCGCAAGCGCTCGCCCTGACCGCCGATCCCTCGACGCCGGCTGCCGCGATGGTGCGCCGTCTGGCGACGGAGTTCGAAGCGGAGTGGTCGGCGGAAGCGGGATACGTCCGGCTCGACGAAGGCATCTGCACCTTTCACTCGTGGCCCGAAGGGCTCCGGCTCGACGCGTTCGCGACTTCGAGCGACAAGCTTGCCCAGGTTGAGCGCTTCATCGCGCAGCAGCTCGCGTCGGGCGAGGCGCCCCTCGATGTCGACTGGCGACGGCGCCCCGGCGCCGCCTGAACGTTCGCGTCCGTCGCTGATCGCGATCGTCGCGGCGTTCGGCTACATCTCGGCGACCGCGTTCGGCGGCGGACAGATGGCGGCGATCCGCCGCGAGGTCGTGCGCAAGCGGAAGTGGCTCAGCGAGAGCGATTTCCTCGAACTGCTCTCGATCGCGCAGATCCTGCCGGGCGCGAACCCGCCGAACGTCGCGGTGATGGTCGGGTCTCGCCTGCGCGGATTTCCCGGCGCCCTCGCCGGGCTGTGCGCCTCGGTGATGCCGGGGTTCGCGATTCTCATGGCGATCGCGCTGATTGTGCTCGACGTGCGCGCGCCCGCACTCACCGGCGCGCTGCGCGGCTGCGCCGCGGTCGCGGTCGGGCTGACGTGCGCGAACGCACTCGAGATGACGATGCCGCGGCTGCGCAGCCCCATCGACCTTGCGCTCATCCTCGCGGTCGCACTGTACGTGATCGTGCTGCACGCGCCGCTCTGGCTGACGCTCGCGATCTTTGTGCCGGTCGCGCTCGTCGCGACACGCGATCGGGCGTCGTGAACCTGGCGCGGCTCGCGCTCGTGTTCGCGGTCCTCTCGCTGCTGGGGTTCGGCGGCGGCAGCGCGATCATCCCGCAGATGCACGCCGACGTCGTCGACCGCTATCACTGGATCACCTCCGCGGAGTTCGCGCGCTTCTTCGCGCTCGGGAAGCTCGCGCCGGGACCGACGACATCGATGGCGGCACTCATCGGCTACGCCGTCGCAGGCGGGCTCGGCGCGATCGTCGCGTTTGCCGCCGTCTTCCTGCCCGCCGGCATCGTCGTCTACGTCAGCGCGCACTTCTGGGAACGCTTCCGCGGCAATCCGTGGCGCGACCGCTTCGCGCGAGCGCTCGCGCCCGTCGTGCTCGGACTGATCTGGGCGGGCGTCGTGACGCTCGCGCGCGGCGCGGCCGACGCGCCCCTCACCGTCGGCTTGGCGATCGTCGCCGGCGCGATCTTGCTGCGCACGAAGTGGAATCAGAGCCTGCTCGTGCTGGCGGCGGGAATCGTCGGCGCGTTCGCTCTGCGTTGAAGGTATCCCGCAAACCGATATAGCGAATACCCCGCCGATGAGCCGCGACGTCCCGCTCCGTCAGTCTCGCGCCACGCTTCGCGTCCCGGGCGTCGACACGGCGATCATGGGCGGCGCATCGCTGCTGTTGGTCTACCTCGCCGTCGTGCCCGTCGCGACGATGATCTATGCCAGCCTCCACACGGGGTTTCTGAGCGATGACTCGCACTGGTCGCTCGCGAACTACGCAACAGCATTCACCGACCCGACGTTCTACCGGCTTCTCGGCAACTCGGCGCTCTACGGTGGAGGCGTTGCGCTGCTCTCGGTCGCGCTCGGCTTCGGGCTCGCATTCCTCTACGCGCGGACCGACGCGCCGCTGCGCGACCTTGGAATGGTGACCGCGCTGGTCCCGCTGATCCTGCCGGGGATCCTGAACACCGTCTCGTGGTTGTTCCTCGCCTCGCCCCGGATCGGGCTGCTCAACGCCCTCACGCAGGCCACGCTGCATCTGCGGCCGTTCAACGTCTACTCGCTGCCCGGCATGATCTTCGTGCAGACGATGCACGTCGCGCCGACCGCGTTCATCCTCGCCGTGGCGACGTTCACGTCGATGGACCCGTCGATGGAGGAAGCGGCGGTCGCATCGGGCGCCGGTGCGCTCACCGCGTTCCGCCGCGTCACACTCGCACTGGCGCGCCCGGCGATCGTCGCCGCCGCGCTGCTCGTCTTCATTCAGACGATCGCCTCGTTCGAGGTCCCGCAGCTCGTCGGCGTCCCGGGGAACATCTCGGTGTTCACCAGCCAAATCTACGCCTCGTTGCAGCAATTCCCGCCGGACTACGGCGGCGCCGCCGCGATGGGCGGCGTCGTGCTCGCGATCGCCTGCGCGGGCGTGGCGTTCGTGAACCGTCTCAACGCCGCGGGCCGCCACGCGACCGTGACGGGGAAGGCGTTCCGGCCGCGCCGGATCGAGCTCGGGCGGATGCGTCCGCTGGCCGGCGCCGCGATCGGCGCGTTCTTCGTCGTCGCGGTCGCGCTGCCGCTCTCGGTGCTCGTGTGGTGTTCGCTGCTGCCGACCTTCGAGGCACCGTCGGCGGCGGCGCTGCGCCACATCAGCGGGGCCAACTACGCCGCGATGCTGACCTACCCGTTGATCCGCAACGCGCTGATCAACAGCACGATCACCTCGCTGTCCGCCGGTGCGATCGTGACGGTGCTGACGGCGATCGTGGCCTACGTGACGCTGAAGTCACGCGTGCGCGGTGCCTGGCTGCTCGACGTGCTCGTCTCGCTGCCCATCGCGGTGCCGTCGATTCTGATGGGCGTCGGAATCCTGTTCTGGTATCTGGTCGCGCCGCTGCCGGTGCATCTGTACGGGACGCTGTTGTTGCTGATCATCGGCTTCGTGACGATCGGAATCCCGTACGGGATGCGCTACGCGAGCGCCGGCCTCTCGCAGATCCGGGACGAGCTCGAGGAGGCGGCGGCGGTCAGCGGTGCCGACTGGGTGCAGCGCTTCACCCGCATCTACGTTCCGCTGCTGATGCCCTCGCTGGTCGCGGGCTTCCTCACCACGGTGATCATCGCGTTCCGCGAGATCTCCGCCGCGATCTTCCTCTACTCGCAGGGCAGCGAGGTCGTCTCGATCGCGATCTTCGACCTCTGGTCGAACGGCCAGTATCCGGTGATCGCCGCACTCGGCTGCGTCCTGGTCGTCGTGCTCGCCGCACTCGTCGCCGTCGTCCAACGGATCGGCGGCCGCCTGGGAATCGGAACCGCTGCGTAGAGCGCCTTCATCCCGAGCTTGGCGCCGTGCGGGTGTCTATCTGACGGCGGCCTGCTTCAGATAGCGGAGCACCGTTTCGTCGTCGAGGACGACGGCGGGGTCGTACTCGGGCGCGTTCTCGATTTGTTCGAGGTCGTTGAGGCCGCAGTACTTGTAGATGCGGTTCGTCGCACTCACCAGCCGCGCCGCGCGCTCCGGGTCGGCGTTGAAATGCTGGCTGATCGTGTTCGGCGGAACGTAGATCATGTCGCCGGCCTCCCACTCGAAGCGGCGGACCTCGTCCTGCGGCTTCCAGTGGTACGTGTCGGTGATCTCGACGTCGCAGTCGACGTGCAGATCGTAGCCGCGGCCTTCGAGGACGTAGAGGCACTCCTCGGCGAGCTGCCGGTGCTTGCCCGAGCGGCTGCCGGGCGGGATGATCTGCATGTAGATGTCGACGGTCTCCACCCGCGCGTTCATCTTGTCGTTGACGAGATGCTTGATGAGGCCGTGCGGCGCCATCTCCCACGGCATCTCCTCGGGCGTGATGATCTTCTTGCGGCCGGCGTCGCGGATCGGACGCTCGGCGGCGTCCTTGAGGGCCTCGGCGTAGTAGGCGGCCTGCTGTTTCCCCGCCAGCCAGTTCTTCGACTCTTGGAATCCCATCGGTACTGCGGTCCTAGCGCTCGTGGGCCTGCGCGTGGTCGTGCGCATGCGCGCGATCGTGATCGTGGTCGTGGTCGTGGTCGTGGTCGTGATACCAGGGCCGGTTGTGCTCGGCGTCCTCGCGCGGCGTGAAGTCGCCCTGCGTCGGCGACGGCTCGGACGGCCGCTGCGTCACGCGCTGCTGGAAGAGCATGTTCATGAACATGTACATCGGCTTCGTCTTGATGACGAGCGCGCGCGCGGGCTCGGTCTCGCTGGCGTTGTTATGCTGGTGAACGCAGTTGTTGTGGACGATCGCGACGTCGCCGGCTTTCCAGTCGTACTTGATGCCGTCGTGGATCTCGTAGCCCGTACCGTCGAGGATGTAGAAGATCGCCTCGTTGACGTGGCCGTGCATCTGCGACTTTCCGCCGGGGGCATACTCCTCGAGGTGGATGTGCAGGGTCTGACCCAGTCCGTCCTCGGGCTCCATGAAATGTTTGGAGAACGCTTGAGGACCCGACTGGAAGGTGACCGTGTCGCCTTTCTGCACCCGGGGCAGGTCGCGCAGCCGCTTCAGCTCGTGCTTGAGGCTGTACTCGCCGCTGATCTCGCGGACGAAGACGCGCTTGTGCGTCGGGTCGTAGTGGGACTTGTTCGCCATTTGGCGGGTCTCCAAGCATCTGTCCGCGCCGGCTCGGCGGAACGGAAATCGCTATAACGGATATAGTGAATTAAGAGGGACTACGCGCGTCTGCCGGCAAAACCTTCCTGTTGTGATCTCCGTCAGCGGGTTGGTGAAACGCTTCGAGGGGCGCGACTTCCGGAAGACGGCGGTCCAGGGGCTCGATTTCGACGTTCCGGAAGGCAAGCTTTTCACGCTTCTCGGCCCCAGCGGGTGCGGCAAAACGACGACGCTGAGGATGATCGCCGGCTTGGAGCGCCCGAGCGAGGGGACGATTCGCATCGGCGGCAAGACCGTCTACGACGGGGCCGCGGGACTCTTTCTCCCGGCGAACAAGCGGCCGATCGGAATGGTCTTCCAGTCGTACGCCATCTGGCCGCACATGAGCGTCGCGGAGAACGTCGCCTTTCCGCTGACCGTCGGCGCGGACAAGCCTTCGCGGTCCGAGGCGCGGCGCCGCGCCCTCGACGTGCTCGACCTCGTCGGCCTCGCCGACACCGCCGATCGTTCGGCGACGACGCTGTCGGGCGGACAGCAGCAGCGCGTCGCGCTCGCGCGCGCTCTGGTGCGCGAACCGAAGGTGCTGCTCCTCGACGAACCGCTGAGCAATCTCGACGCCCAGCTCCGGGAACGGATGCGCGGCGAGATTCGCGCCGTGCAGCAGACGCTCGGGATCACCGCGGTCTACGTAACGCACGATCAGAACGAGGCGCTTGCGATCAGCGACCTCATCCTGGTGATGGACAGCGGCGTCCTCGTCGAAACAGGCGCGCCGCAGCAGATCTATCGCCGGCCGCGCGCCGAGTTCACGGCCAACTTCATGGGCGTCGCGAACGCGTTCGACGGTACGGTGCGCTCATCGGACGCGACCGCACTCGTGCTGACCACGCCGCAGGGCGTGCTGCACGCGGAAGCCGCGCCTGAGCTGCGTGCCGGCGACCCGGTGCGCGTCTTCGTCCGGCCGGAGAATTTCGAGCTCACCCGCAAGCGCCACGGCGACGACGACTGGACCGGGACGGTCCGCTACGCGATTTACCAGGGCGACTGCTGGGACTACACCGTGGACGTCGCCGGCGCCGACGTGCGCGTCCGTGTCCACAGGGAGAAGGTCGGGCTCGGTCACGGCGACGTCGTGCACCTGTGTCCCGACGGCACGGAGGTCGTCGTGATGGCGCTGCGCGACGGCGCCGTCTACACTCGGCCGCAGACGACGGCGCCCGCGCCGGCGCGCGGCCACGTCATCGCCTGAAAGGTTCGTTCGCATGAGCATCCGTCGGTTCGGTCTCGCGCTCGGCGCCGCGGCGCTCTGCGGCCTCGTCCCGTTCGCCCGCGCGGCGTTCGCGGCGCCTTCCGGCGACGCGGCGACCGAAGGTACCGTCGTGTGGTACGCGACGATGAACTCGAACGACATGAACCGGACCGTCGTCGCGTTCACCCACCGCCACCCCGGCATCAAGGTCGCGACGCTGCGCCTGGGCAGCTCGCAGCTTCCCGCGCGCATCTTCACCGAGCAGCGCGCCGGCAAGTACAACGCGGACGTGATCTCGGGCGACGGTTTCCAGATCTCGCAGCTCGTCGGCGCCGGCGCGTTCGACAAGTACAAAGTGCAGGAGCCGGACAAGTTCCTGCGCGGAACGGTCGATCCCAAGGGCTACTGGGCGAACCTGTATCAGAACACGACCGTGATCGCGTGGAACCCGCAGCGCCTGTCCGCGGACCACCTCAAGCCGCCGATGTCGATGGCCGACTTCGCGAAGCCCGAGTGGAAGGGCAAGTTCGGCTTCGACACCGGCGCCCTCAACTGGTATATGGGGATGCTGCAGATCGACAAGAACGGCGAACTCGCGAAGCAGATCGCCGACAACCAGCCGATCAAGACGTCCGGCCACACGCAGACCGTCGCTTCGCTCGAGGCGGGCGAGTTCGACGCGACGCCGACCGCGTACGGCTACATGGCGCAGCAAGAGAAGAAGGACGGAAAGCCGATCGATTTCCGCAACCCTTCGCCACTCTTCGTCACGCTGAACCCGATCGGCATCGCGAAGAACGCGCCGCATCCGAAAGCCGCGAAGGTCTTCGTCGACTGGCTTCTCTCGAAGGAGGGCCAGCAGTTCGTCGCGCAGCGCGGCGGCGGCGAGATCTCGTCGCGAATCGACGTGCAGAACAACCCTGCGATCTGGGACGCGAAAGGGAAGTACCTGATCATCAGCACGCCGTCGTCGTCGCAGTACAACGACCTCGCGCACACGTTCCGGACGATGTTCGGCCTGCCGGGTTGAAGCTGCGGCTGAGCCTCGCGTGTTGGGACTACGACCGCACGCGCGCGCTCATGGACGGACGCGTTTCGCCCGAAGGGATCGATCTCGTCTATCAGCCGCTCGAGGTCGAGGAGACGTTTTTTCGCCAAGCGCGCCACCGTGAGTTCGACGTCGCGGAGATGTCGCTGTCGTCGTATTGCGTCTCGAAGGCGAAGGGCGACCCGTTCGTCGCGATTCCGGTCTTTCCGTCGCGGATGTTCCGCCACGGGAACGTGTGGGTGCACGAGCGGAGCGGCATCCGCGAGCCGGCCGACCTGCGCGGGAAGCGTTTCGCGTGCCCGGAGTATCAGCTGACCGCCAACGTGTGGATCCGCGGCATCCTGCACGACGAGTACGGCGTCGCACCGGAGGACGTCGTCTACGTCACCGGCGGTGAGGAACAGCCGGGCCGGTGCGAAAAGCTCGCGCTCGATCTTCCGCCGGCGATCCGGATCGAGCCGATCGGCCCGACGCACACGCTCGCGGCGCTGCTCGCCGAGGGCGCGATCGACGCCTTCCACGGGCCGCGCACCCCGTCGACCGCGGCCGCCGCGGGCGTGCGGCGGCTGTTTCCCGACTACGTCACCGCCGAGCGCGCGTACTACGCCGAGACGGGTATCTTTCCGATCATGCACGTCGTCGTGATCCGGCGCGACGTGTACGAGCGCGACCGCTGGATCGCGGTGTCGCTGTTCAAAGCCTTCGTGGCGGCGCAGCGGTACGCGTACGATGATTACCGTCAGACGGCGGCCCTGAAGTCGATGCTGCCGTGGTCGGCCGCCGAAGCCGAAACGACGCGCGCGCTGATGGGCGAGGCGTGGTGGCCGTACGGCTTCGCGCCGAACATCCGCGTCCTCGACACGTTCACGCGCTACCATCACCGCCAAGGGCTCTCCCCGCGGCAACTTGTGCCGGCGGAGCTCTTCGCGCCCGAGACGCTCGAGGAGTTCCGCCTCTAATGCGGTCTGACCGGCGGAGCGCCTTTGATCTGACGCGCGGAGCGGACGTCGTCGATGTACGCGCCGAGCGCGTCCAGCGCGATCCGCGCGACGTTCGCGTAGTTCTCGGTCGTCCCGTCGAGCGCGCTCGCGGCATAGCCGATCGCGGCGTGCGCCATTCGAAGGCGGCCGTCGAGCCACGGCCCGCCACCGAAGCCGCCGATCACCGGAATCGCGACGGCGGCGGCGACCTTCGGTCCGACGATCGGTCCGGAATTCGTGAAGTCGAGCAGCGACGCGCCGGCCTCTTCGAGGAGGCGGGCTTCGGCGACGAGCCGGTCGCCCATCTCGGCGGAAACCTGAGCGCCGGCCTTCGACATCGAGGCGTAGTCGAGGCCATACTGCAGCGCCGTCTGCGGCGTGATGCCGAACTGCGCGAACACCGGGATCCCGGCGCGCGCGATCGCGCGCACGGCGTCGGGAAAGTCGGCCGCGCCGTCGAGCTTGACCACATCCGCACCGCCTTCCTTGACCAGACGGATCGCGGCGCGCACGGCGCCGTCGACGCCTTCCTGCAGCGGCCCGAACGGGAAGTCGCAACTGACCAGCGCGCGCTGCGTGCCGCGCCGCACGGCCTTGCAGACGAGGACCATCTCGTCCATCGTCACCTCGAGCGGCGTCGCGTGACCCCACAGGTTGATGCCGACCGTGTCGCCGACCGAGACGAGATCGACGCCGGCGCGATCGGCGATGCGCGCTATCTGATAGTCCCAGGCGACGACTGCGGCGATCTTGCGTCCCTCGCGCTTCATCCGCTGGAGCTCCGGAATCGTCATCTTCTCCACGCCGCCGATCGTTCGGGCGAACGCACGAGGTGCCCCTTGCAGACTTTGACGACGGTCACGCGCACGACGGGGAATCACGTCGCCCTCAAGCGCGGCGAGGTCGTGCCGCGCGGCTTCCGCTTCGCGTTCGAGGACGTCGACCCGCTGATCGTGGCCTTCCGCCGGATGGTTCGCGAGCGCGCGTATGACGTCAGCGAGCTGGCGATCACGACGTACGTCGTGGCGCGCAGCGTCGGGAAGAAGATCACCGCGCTGCCGATCTTCCTCGTGCGCGGATTCCATCACGGCGCGATCCTCGTCAACACGAACCTCGTGCGCCGGCCCAAAGACCTCGAGGGGAAGAAGATCGGCGTCAACCGCGGCTATACGGTGACGACCGGTGTGTGGGTGCGTGGGATCCTGCAAAGCGAGTACGGCGTCGACCTGAACACCATCACGTGGGTGCTCTCCGGCGACGAGCACGTCGTTGAGTACGTCGCGCCGGCGAACGTCGTTCCCATCGCGGCGGGGAAGGACGCCGCGCGCATGGTGATCGAGGGCGAGCTGGCGGGCGCGATCGGCATCGCGATCGATCATCCCGACGTGAAGCCGCTGATCCCGGACGCGACCGAGGCGGGCATGGCGATGCTGCGCGCGCGGGGCGTCTTCCCGATCAACCATCTCGTCGCGGTGAAGAACGAGCTGCTCGACGCGAACCCCGAGCTCGCCGCCGAGATCTTCGACGCCTTCACGCGCGCGAAGCAGCCGTATCTCGAACGGCTGCGGAACGGCGCGATCGAGAAGCCGACCGCGGCGGACGAGCTGCACCGGCGCGTTCTGGAGCTGAGCGGCCGCGATCCGCTGCGCTACGGCGTCGAGCCGAACCGGACGACGCTGCAGACGCTGGTCGACTACGCGCACGCGCAGCGCATCATCCCGGAGCCGGTCGCGATCGAAGAGCTGTTCGCGCCCGCGACGCGCGGGCTGGCCGGATGAGCGCGCGGCTCAACCCGGTGATTCGCGCCTTCGAGGCCGGCACACCAGCGTTCGCGACGTTCGCGCAGGCGAGCGCGGAGAACGCCGTGACGCTCGCCACGACCAAGTACGACGCGGTCGTCTTCGAGATGGAGCACAACCCGTGGGATCCGCTTGCGCTGCGCGATGCGATGCAGTACCTGCTGAACCGCGCGCAGATCGTGCGCGGCGGGACGGTCGCACCGGCCGTCGCGCCGTTCGTGCGGATTCCGCCGAACGGCGCCGAGATGGCGCAGTTCCATGCGAAACAGGCGCTCGACCTCGGCGTCTACGGCATCGTCTGTCCGCACATCAGCACGGTCGCCGAAGCCTACAATGCAGTCGCCGCGTGCCGCTACCCGCGGCTGAAGAGCCGCGAGCGCTACGAGCCCGCCGGGATCCGCGGTGACGGTCCGACCGCGGCGGCGCGGTACTGGGGGCTGACCCAAACGGAGTACTACGAGCGCGCCGGCATATGGCCGCTCGACCCGAGCGGCGAGCTGCTCGTCATCATCCAGATCGAGGACACGCACGGGATCGAGGCCCTGCCCGACATCCTCGACCGGATCCCCGGGATCGGCGCGGTGCTGCTCGGCGAAGGCGATCTCTCACAAGAGCTCGGCTATCCGCGTCAGTACGAGCATCCCGCCGTCCTCGAGTGGCTCGGCCGCGCTGTTCGTGCTTGCCGCGACGCGGGTGTTCCGGTCGGTCATCCGCACGTCGACCGGTCGAACGTGCAGCGCGTCCTCGACGAGGGGTATCGCCTGCTGATGCCGGCACCGGCGCGCAGCTACGACGCGCTCGAGACGGGACTCGAGCTGTCGGGGCGGGCCTAGCACATGCCGGTCGCGCTCGCCGACGGGATCGAGACGTACTACGAGGTCGTCGGCTCGGGGCAGCCGCTGTTGATGTACGCTCCCGGCGGCTTCGACGCGCGGCTCGACAAGTGGCGCACGCAGAGCATCTACGCGGAGATCTCGCTGCTCGACGAGCTCCCGTCGCGCTTCACCTGCATCCTGTTCGATCGTCGCGAGAGCGGCGCGTCCGGCGGACGCGTCGAGCGCCTCAGTTGGGCGTGCTACGCGGCACAGGGCAAGGCGCTCCTCGATCATCTGGGTCACGCGCGGGCGCACGTCGCCGGCGGCTGCATGGGCGTGAGCTGCGCGCTGGCGTTCGCCGTCGCGTATCCCGAGACGACGGCTAGCCTCGTGCTGTGGTGGCCCGTCGGCGGAGCGCGATACCGCATCAACGCGCAACTCCGCTTCGCCGACCACCTCGCGTTCGTGCAGCGCGACGGCCTGCGCGCCGTGGTCGACCTCGCCATGCGCGAGCGCAAACCGTTCAACGCCGATCCGCGCGGCGGACCGTGGGCGTCGATACTCGCGCGCGACCCGGCATTCGCCGCGGCGTACGCCGCGCTCGATCCGGAACGCTACGCCGCACTCGTGCTCGCCGGTGAACGCGCGCTGTTCGATCGCGACACCGCGCCCGGCGCCGAGCCCGAAGCGTTGATGGGCCTCGACGTTCCCACGCTCGTCGTCCCCGGCAACGACGCCTCGCACGCGACCTCGGCGGCGCGCTATCTCGCGGAGTGCATTCCGCGCGCGCAGTACTGGGACGTTCCGGTCGCCGGGCAAACCCGCGCCTCGGCACCGGCGCGCGTCCTGGAGTTCCTCACCGCCGTATCGTAACGAACCGTACCCAACGGAGGACACGTGGCAGAAACGACGCTCGCGGCCGTCAAGGTAGCGCCCGAGCAAACCGAGATCCGCGAATTTCCCCTTCCCGACATCCCCGACGACGGCGCGCTGCTGAAGGTCGAGGTCGCCGGGATCTGCGGCAGCGACGTCAAGATGTACAAGCGCGCACTCCCCGGCAACACCGTGATCATGGGCCACGAGAACGTCGGCGTGATCGCGAAGGCCGGCAAGAAGTTCGTCGAGCGCAAAGGCTTCAAGGAAGGCGACGTGGTCTTCCTCGAGCACTATCTGCCGTGCATGAAGTGCGAGTGGTGCCACGCCGGCGAATATCGCCATTGCGAGGCGACGGATTGGCACCACAATCCCGCTGCGGTCCGGTACGGCTACACCTCCGCCGACGCGCCGCCGTATCTCTGGGGCGGCTTCGGACAGTACCTGTTCCTGCCGTGGAACGCGGTGCTGCACAACGTGCCGAGCGGTGTGACGCCGGAGCTGGCCGGGCTCGGCACCCCGCTCGCGAACGGGATCCAATGGTCGCTGCTCGACGCGAAGATCGGCTACGGCGCGCACGTGCTGATCCAAGGGCCGGGACAACAAGGTCTCGCGCAGGTCGTTGCCGCGAAACAGGCCGGCGCCGAGCTGATCGTCGTCACCGGGACGACGAAGGATGCGCACCGGCTCGAGGTCGCGAAAACCCTGGGCGCCGACTACACGATCGACGTGCAGCGGGAAGACCCGCTCGAGCGAATACTCGAGATCACGAGCCGAAAGGGCGTCGACTTCTCGATCGACTGCACCGCCGGCGCGGGGAAGACCGCGATGCTGCTCGGGATCGAGGCGCTCAAGCGCAAAGCCGGTACGCTCGTCGTGCAGGGCAACGAGATGCCGTCGTTCCCCGATTTCCCGCTCGAGCGCGTCACGCTCAAGTACATCACGCTCAAGAGCGCGCGCGGACACAGCTACAAGGCCTGCGAGCTCGCGATGCAGCAGCTCGCGTCGCACCGCTTCCCGCTCGACTTGGTGACGACGCACCGTTTCGGGCTGAACGAGGTGGACTACGCGATCAAGTCCGTCGGCGGCAAGGGCGCCTCGGACGTGATCCACGTCTCCGTGATGCCGTGGTTGGAGAAGACCCGCCGCCGGGAACCTTAGAGGTAGGCGAACACGTCGAGCCCGATCCCGGTCTTGCCGCTGCGCTCCGGGATGTAGATGCGGTTCGTCGCCGGGTCGACCGAGACGCTGTTCGCGCTCGCCACGGTCGCGATCGTCGTGATCGCCGACAGTGTCCCCGCGTCGACGACGGTGACGTTCGCCGGCGCCGTGTGCGAGCAGGCGAAGCTGTAGCGGTTGTCGCCGGGGTTGTACCACACTTGATCGCAGCCGGTCGCGACGCCGACGGAACCCAGCAGCGCACCGCTGGCGGCGTCGATGATCTGCGAGCCCGCGGGCAGGTTTGCGCAGCTCACCGCAAGCTGGTCGTTCGGCCCGAAGGCGATTCCGGCGGGCCCGCAGTTGTTGCTCAGCGGGTACACCTTCACGACCGCCTCCGTCTTCGGGTCGAACACGTCGATCTCGCCGCCGGGGTTCGCCGGTGTCGACGGAACGGCGATGAAGAACTTCTTCTGGATCGGATCGTAGGCGGGCTTTTCGGCGCCGGTCGCGCCGACGAACTGATGCGTTCCCAGAACCGTGTAGGGCGGGACCGTGGAGATGAAGCTCACCACCGGCCACGGCTTCGCGGCGTCGTTCGAGCCCATCAGGATGTTGTCGTCGGCGTCGAAGCCGATGAGGTCGACCCGATTCTTCGTCGAGCCGGTGTTCGGAACCGTCACGGTCGCGAGCGTCGCGCCGGTGTTCAGGTTGACGAAGACCACATCGCTGTTCCCGTCGCTGGCCGCGGCATTTCCGCCACCGATCGGCACGACGTCGTTCGGTCCGGCCGAACTCGCCGGCGACGTGCGGTTGCCGGCGAACGAACCCGATCCGGCGAAGCGAGCGAAGGTCATCGTCGCCATGTTGACGACGTCGACTGCGGCGTTCGTGCGGTCGCTGAGCAAGTAATAACCGTCGGCCGCATCGGCCCAGCTGTACGCCTCCGACCACCCGGAGCTCGGAACGTTCGGGATCGCGATCGTCTCCACGAAGACGTACGAGTTGGTGACCGTCGGAAACGCGGTGGTCTGGTTTCCGCAGCCGGCGAGGCTGAGGGCGAGGACGCTCGCGGCCGCGAGCTTCGGTACGGCGCGTTTGAGCACGGTGATCGTCTCCATGAATTGCCGGCGCTTAGGAGTGGAACTTGAACGAGGTTTCGAGATACAGCTCGACCTTGTGCGAGACGTCCCCGCCGGGATTGGTCTGGTGCTCGCTCTTCACCATGAAGCGATATCCCATGAACGAATTGCCGGGGACACGGATACCGTAGTACGTGCGATTCGTCATCGACGGCGTCAGATTGTTGTCGTAGAAGTCGGAGTAGTGCTCGACCGTGAAGAACGGGATCAGCCGCGTCTGGTTGAACACCGGCGCCTGCACCGTCGCCGACACCTTCGGCACCCACGTTTTGCCGAGCACCGGCGTTCCGCCGGGAAGCTTGAGGCCGAGATCGGGGTGGTGGTTCACGTAGTTGGCCGAGGCCGTGATGCGCAGGATCTTGCCGATCTTCGTCTGCGGCCCGAGATTGAAGGCGATGTTCGTGCGCAGTCCCTGCTCGATGCGCGGGCTGGCGTTGGTCGGATCGCCGGAGCCGGGGCAGCAGACGCGGTCCCGGTACATGAACTCTTCGCCGATGGTGATGTCGCGGTTGATGTCGTACGAGAGCCCGGTATCGTACTCGAGGTCGGGGCCGAACCCGCTGTAGCTGGGCTGGCCGTTCTTGTACGTGCGGCCGACGAGATCGTAGTGATTCTCGCGGCGTTCGTACAGCCTCCAACGCCGGGCGAAGTTGATGTCGAGCAGACCGTTGATCCCGATCTGATTGTCGCTCAGCGTCCCAGGCGGCGCGAGCTGGTCGGCACCGATCGCATAGCTCTTGAGCGCGGTGAGCGTCAGATCGACGAGAGGCCTCCGTTCGCGCCGCTCGCCGGCCGGTCGCGGCGAGGGGCTGGCCGCCGGAAGCGGGTTCGCGGAGCTCGGCGGCTGGACTTGGGAGAGCGCGGGGAGCGTCGCGCCGGCCGCGAGCGCCGCGAACAACCCGAGCGCAGCGAAAAGCGGTCTACGAACGAAAATCATCGAGCGACCTTCCTTGTAACTCCGGCGGGATTCACCCAATTGATTATAATAAATAGCTCAATTGACAAAGGTGGCGGAGAATCCTTCCGGAGAAAAGCCGAGCCGCCGCCAATGAAGACAGCGATCATCCGGGGAGCGGTGGACTCCGAAAGGCGTAGCGACGCTTTCCGTCATATTCATTATAGCTAATTATGCTGAAACCCGCAGACAACGAACGGATCACACGGGTCGGGCCCGGAACGCCGATGGGAAACCTGCAGCGGCGCTACTGGCTCCCGTGCGCGCTCTCGGAGGAGCTCCCGGAGAACGACGGTGCGCCGGTCCGCGTCCGGCTGCTCGGCGAAGACCTCGTCGCGTTCCGCGATAGCGGCGGCGAGGTCGGGCTCGTCGACGCCTACTGTCCGCATCGTCGCGCGCCCCTGTTCTTCGGGCGCAACGAAGAATGCGGAATCCGATGCGTCTACCACGGCTGGAAGTTCGACCGTGACGGGCGCTGTGTCGACATGCCCTCGGAGCCGCCGGACTCGATGTTCGCGACCAAGGTGAAGATCAAGAGCTACCCGACGTGGGAAGGCGGCGGCCTCGTCTGGGCCTACATGGGTCCGCCCGAGCATCAGCCGCCGGTGCCCGACTACGAATTCACGCGCACGCCCGCGACGCACCGCCACGTCTCGAAGACGTACGAAGAGTGCAACTGGCTGCAGGCGCTCGAGGGCGGCCTCGACACCTCGCACAGCTCGTTCGCGCACAACAACGAGATCCACGAAACGTCACACCTGCGCAGCCAGGACACGGCGCCGCGGCTCGAGGTCTATCGTACGGACTACGGCTATACCTATGCCGGGATCCGCACGCTCGCGGCGGGCAGCTACGTGCGCGCCTATCACTATGTGATGCCGGCGCAGCAGATGCGCGGCCGCGTCACCTCCCGCAAAGGCACGCACGTCGACGAACATCCGACGATCAACGGACACATCTGGGTCCCGATCGACGACTACGCGTGCTGGGTCTACAACTGGATGTATTCCTACCATCCCTCGCAGCCGCTCGACGAAACGTACGCGGTTGCGCTCGAGACGGGATACGGCCGCGGCCCCGCCGACCTCATCCCGGGGACGTATCGGCTCAAGCGGAACCTCCGCAACGACTACCTGATCGATCGTCACGTTCAGAAGACGAAGACGTTCACCGGGATCGAAGGCGTCAACACGCAGGACATGGCGCTCCAGGAAGGGATGGGCCCGATCGTCGACCGCTCGCAGGAACACCTGGGAACGAGCGACCGCGCGATCATCGTGATGCGCCAACTGCTGCTCGAGGCGATGAGCGATCTCGACGCGGGCCGGCCGATCCGGGGCGTCGATCCGGCGAGCTACAGCCGCGTGCGCGCCGTCGACCTCGTCGTGCAGAGGCCCGGCGCCGGCACGCTCGACTGGCGCGACGCGCTCAAAGACGAGCTGGTCGCAAAGTTCTGATGAGTGCCGTTGCACGGGACGCCGTGAGCGTCGACTACCGCCTTCTCGTGGCGCGGGCGTGCCGCATCCTGCACTCGCTCGAACTGATGGACATGAACGGACACGTCAGCGCGCGCGGCGCCGGCGGCGACGCGATGTGGATCAATTCACGTCGCGCGAGCCGTTCGACGCTCCGCTCCAGCGACGTCGTCGCGGTCGACCTCGCGAGCGGGAAGAAGATCGGCGACGGTGATCCGCCTCCGAGCGAGTTCCACATCCATCGCGAGATCATGCGCCGCCGTCCCGACGTCGGCGGGATCGTGCACTCGCACCCGGAGTTCGTCGTGACGCTCTCGATCGCCGGGCACGCGCTGGCGCCGGTCACCGGCATCGGCTCATTTCTGCCCGAGACCGTGCCCGTCTTCGACGACGCAAGCTTGGTGAACACGCAAGAGCGCGGCGAGGCCGTCGCCGAGGCGCTCGGCGACGCATCCGCGATCGTGCTGCGCGGACACGGTCTCGTCGTCGTCGGCGACCGCGTCGAGGAAGCGGTCGCGCGGCTCGTGTGCGCCGAGGCGAACGCGCGGATTCAGTATCACGCGTCGGTGCTCGCCACGCCGCACGTGCTGCGTGGCGACGAGCTGACCCTCGTCCGCGCCGAGACGTGGACGCCGATCATCACCGCCAAGCACTGGCACCATCACGAAGAGGGCGCGCGCCGGCGCGGCGCCTTCGAGGGCCTGGAGTAAGGTGGGGCCGCCGCTCGAAGCGGCGGCGACGCGCGCGCTCGACGCGATCGTCGAGGCGACGCGTGCCGCGGGCTTCGTCGTCGCGATCGCGATCGCGGATGCGAATGGCGACATCGTCGCGGCGCGGCGGATGGACGGCGCACGCCCCCGCTGGATGCGGGCTTCGATCCGGAAGGCATACACGGCCGCGGTGATGGACCGCGACACCGACGCGTTCCACCGCGACATCGTCGCGCGCGCACTGCAGATCGCGTACTACGGCGACGCACAGTTGACGGGTCTCGCCGGCGGCATCGTCGCGGCGGCGCCCGACGGAACGACGCTGGCTGGGATCGGCGTCACCGGGGCAACGCAGGGGCGCGACGCGGAGCTCGCGCGGGCCGGCCTAGCGGCGTTCGGCGGCGCTTAGCGCGCCGCGCCTCGCGGGTGCGCGGCGGCGCGGCGCTGCAGCGCGGAGCGAAACCGGCGCGCGCTCCGCCGGCGGCGAGAAGAAGCCTTCGTGCGTGTCGACGGCGCGCCGTGCGCGATCGACCGAGCCGGAACCGATCGCCTCGACGAGCTCGACGTGCGCGGTGAGGTTCTGCTCCGCGTTCGCCACGCGTTCGCGATCCGGCGCGACAACACCGGGGCCCGGCTCGTTCGCGTCGAGCAGCGTGACGTAGAGGTTGGCGAGGACGCGGTTGCGGCAGCACTCGGCGATCCGGCGGTGCAGTTGCCAATTCTGGCGCAGGTACGCCGTCTGATCGTTCGTGCTGGCTTCCATCGCCTTGAGGAGGCGCCGGAGGTGGGCGAGATCGGCGCGCGTGCGCGATCGCGTCGCGTCGACCGTCACCGCCAATTCGAGCGCATGGCGCACCTCGGCGCAGTCCTTCAGCGTGCCGCCTTCGGGGAAGCCGGAAAGGAGGTGACGCAGCCGGTCGCTGGACGTTGGCATCGTCGCGAACAGGCCGCCGCCCGGGCCCGTACGCGAGGTCACGTAACCGCGCTGCTGGAGGATCCGCAACGTCTCGTTGAGCGTCCCGTAGGCCACGTCGTAGCGGCGCCGCAGATCGTCCTTCGTCCCCAGCCGGTCGCCGCGGCGGACCTTCCCCGCGACGATCGCATTCTCGATCTCGTCCGCCAGCGCCGCGGCCCTGCTGCTGATCACGCGCTCACTTTCGTGCCGTGGGCCGACCCCTCCGCCAAAGCGTTGCCGCGACTGGATGCGGCTGCACGCGTCACCGGTTTCGCGGCAGTCGAGACTCGTGCTGGAGCACACGATCGGCACCGTGGGATCGCGTCGCCGCGAAGTTACGACGTATGAAAAACGCGTTCAGCGAGAAGCGGCGATCGGTGAGGTGAGTCGATGTGAACGCCGCTCTGCTTTTCGAGACCGAGCGTGGTCGGCACGTTGAACGTACCAGCATCGTGCAGAAGCGTCGTTAAGCGGACGTTCTCCCCCATGAACGCCCTCCGACGACAGCGTACGGCTGGTATTTCGGTGCCTGCAACCATTCCGCGCAGGCGCGCGTTCAGCGAACGACGCGCTTGACGCGTGGGGGGCCGAGACAATATGGGTTTTGATCGCCGGGTGTTCGTACAGCCGCTCGTTACGCAAGCGGTGCCTTCGCCTGCACAGAGACTAGCCGCGCAGGAGCCGCTGCAGGAAGGCTATCTCAGCCCCGAAGACCGGCGGTCCGCCGAGGTGCTGATCAGCCACCTCTTCGCGAACTCGCAGCGTCGCATCGACGGTATCGAATATAGCGTTGCGTATGCGCTCGCCGACGGGGCCGTCGGCGGTGATATCGTCGACGTGTACCATTTCGACAACGGCAATGTTGCGCTTTCGATCGCGGACATCTCGGGCAAAGGCGCGGCCGCCGCGATTCACGCGGCGCTCGTCAAATACGGGTTGCGCTGCTACACGTCCGAGGGCCTCACGGCCGAACGCGTCCTTCGGTCACTCGATCGCGCATACATCGAAAATAACGCGTTCGAGCGGACCGAGTCGTTCGCGAGCGTGTTCCTCGCGATCGTGGACAAGGATCGCCGCGCGATGAGCTACGCTTCGGCCGGACATGAGCCCGTCATCTTGTGGCGGCCCGGACGCAAAGTCGAGGTGCTGGCGCCGACAGCGCCGCTCATCGGCGTCTTCGACGACCAGCACCATCTCTTCAAGCAGCGCCATCTCGAGATCGAGCCTGGGACGGTACTCGTCGCGACGACGGACGGCGTCACCGAGGCGCGCTCTGCCGACGGACGGTTTTTCGGTATCGAGCGTCTGGTCGCGACGGTCACGCGTGCGGTGCGAACCGCAGCCTCGATGGACGATGTTCTCGGAGCGGTGCTGGACGAAGTCCACGAATTCGCCGGAGGCCGGCTGCACGACGACATCGCGGCGCTCGCGGTACGCATTTTTTAGCGGACGCTGCGGTTGGATCGCCGCTACGCGAGCTCGTTTCGGCGACTCGGCGCTTAGAAATTCCCCGGCGTTGCCCGCCGAAGACCGAGATGGACCGGCCTTGCGCCGAATGGGGCGGCAAATTTTCTGGAGCTACGCGACGGAGGATATCACATGCAAGGCAAGGCCACGTTCGGCGGTCATCCGATCCATCCGATGTTGGTCCCACTTCCGATAGGGCTCTTCGTCGGCGCACTCGTGTGCGACATCATTCTCGCGTTTACGCACAATCCGTTCTGGCCGCAGGTGAGCGTCGTCATGATCGGCTTCGGCATCGTCGGCGCGCTGCTGGCGGCGCTCTTCGGCTTTATCGACTACGCGACGGCGCCGATGTCCGCCGAGGCGAAGGCAACCGGCACGCGCCACATGGCGCTGAACCTGGCGGCGGTCCTCGTCTTCGTCATCGCTTTCTGGCTGCGGCTGGGCGACGATGTGTCGGCGACGGGCATCGTCCTCACCGTCGTCGGCGTGCTGCTGCTCGCGGTTTCCGGTTGGCTGGGCGGCCATCTTGCGTATCACTACGGTGTCGGTGTGGAACCTGGAGCGGAACGCTCGACCGTCCGGCGCTGAAGCGAACGGTGACAATCTTCCCGCGCCTGCGGTACGTTCGCGGCGCCGTGAAGGTTCGGCCGAAGACTATCGCGGACGAGCCGTGGCTGCGCGCGTTCCTGGAGCGCGAGTGGGGCGGAACGTCGATGCTCGTGCATGGGGACGAGATCGACCTGACGGCGTTTCCGGCGCTCGTCGCCGACCGGAATGCCGGCATTGCGATCTTCCGCGCCGACGAGCCGGCGGAACTGCTCTTGTTGAGCGCGGCCAAGCATCGCGCCGGCGTCGGTTCGGCGCTGCTGAGCGCCGTGGTGGCGACGCTCCGCGCACGGGGCCGGCGCTCGCTCCGCGTCACGACGACCAACGACAACCTCGACGCGCTGCGCTTCTATCAGCGCCGCGGCTTCCGTCTCGTGGACCTGCGCCCCGGCGCGCTGAGCGCGGCACGCCGGCGCAAGCCGTCGATCCCCGACCGCGGCAAATACGGCATCCCGCTGACCGACGAGCTCGATCTCGTCCTGGATCTCTTCGCAGTCGCCGAGCAGTAAGGCGGTCGCGCCTTCTCGTACTTTCCGCAGCATGACCGGCTCACCGCCGCGTTCGAGCGTCGGCCGCCATGTGTTTGGACTGGCCGCGTTGGCCTCCGGCATCATCACGGCGGCATGGCCGGACTATCGAGGCTGGGACGAGCTGCGTTCCGTTCTGAACGCTACCGACGGCCCGGTCTTCGTCTATGCCGCAGCTGCGGCGCAGATCGTCGGCGGCGTCGCGGTCAACTTCCGCCGGACCGCAACAGCCGGCGCAGCCGTCCTCGCAGTGGTGTATCTCGTGTTCGCGGTGCTGTACGTGCCGCGCATCGTCGCATCGCCGCAGATATACGACCGGTGGGGCAACTTCTTCGAACAGTTCTCCCTCGCGATCGGAGCCGCGATCGTCTATGCTCGCTTCTCACCGGCGTGGGCGCTCGAACGGACGATTCGACTCGGCCGCGTCCTCTTCGCGGTTTGCGTCGTTTCGTTCGCTCTGGAACAGGCGTTCTATCTTGACGCCACCGCTCAGCTGGTGCCGAAGTGGATACCGCCGAGCCCGGTGTTCTGGGCGGTCACGACGACCGTCGCATTTCTGCTCGCGGCCGTGGCGCTTCTGACCGATCTGCGCTCGCTACTCGCGGCCCGTCTGCTGACCGCGATGATCGTACTCTTCGGCCTGCTCGTGTGGGTGCCGCTGATTTTCGCCGCGCCTCACAGTCATACGAACTGGAGCGAAGGCGCCGAGACGTTCGCGATCGCCGGAGCGGCCTGGGTACTCGCGGATCTGCTGCGCGAGCTGCAGAAGCGCGTCACTTCTTGCTGAGGCCGAGCAGCGTCCGAACCACGGCGGCGATCGCGGCGAGCAGCGCGATCCACACGAGCACGCCGATCCATTGCTGCCATCCGTGCGGGTGGTAGAGCTGCAAGACGATCGCAAGCCCGACGATGCATGCCGCCGCGAGGATCGTCGCGTTCGCTCGCTCGACGATGTGCTCGAGCCGCTTGAGCAGCGGGTCGATGTCCTCGACGCGGGTCCACACGCGCAGGTTTCCGCGCTCGATCTCGCCCGAGCACGCGATCGATCCGCCGTGGGAGCTCGATCGAGAGCTGCGCCGCGTCGAGCGCGGAATCGCGCAGTCGTTCGGCGGCGTGGTCGCCGCCGGCGATGCCCTGATAGACGAGCTTCCCGGCCATCGGCTGCAGATAGTCCGACAGGCTCGACTCGGGCTCGAGCGCTTGCAGGATGCCCTCGCACATGATGAGCGCTTTGATGAACGCGGCGAGATTCGCCGGCAGCCGCAACTGATGGCGGCGAAGCACGTGCAGGAGCTCGCCCAGCGCGTTCCCGACCGGCACGTCGTCGAACGAGACGTCGACGTATTGCTCCAGCAGCCGCTCGATGTCGCTCGTGAGGCGCGGACGGTCGATCGGATGTCGCGGCGCCGTCACCTCGATGAGGCGATCGGTCAAGCGTTCCGCATCGCGACGGCTGATCGCCAGAAACATGCCGGCGACGCGCCGCCGCGCCTCCGGCGTCAGGCGTCCGACGGTCCCGAAGTCGACGACGGCCAGCGAGCCGTCGTCGCCGATCAGCAGATTTCCCGGCGTGCGGATCGGCATAGAACACGCCGTGCTCGAAGGCCGGCTCGAGCACGAAGCGCGCGATGCGCTGCGATACGGCCGCGCGGCGCCGGGCCGCGAGACCCGTGACGTCGCTGACTTTGCGCCCTCGACGCGTTCGTGCGTGAGCACGCGTCCCGTCGAGAACTCGGCGATCACGTCCGGAATCGAGAATCCGGGTTCGTTCGCGAACACGTGGCGGAAGAACCGTTCGTTCGCGGCTTCGCGCCGATAGTCGAGCTCGGCCAGCAGCGACTCGCTGAACTCGCGCAGCACGCCTTTCGCGTCGTAGTCGTTCAGACCAGGAAGACGCGGAGCCCACGTGTCGATCAGCTCCGCGAGGATCTCGAGGTCGATCCGCACGAGCGTATCGACGCCGGGCTTGCGCACTTTGACCACGACGTCGCGGCCGTCGACGAGACGCGCCGCGTGCACTTGGCCGATCGAAGCGCTCGCGAGCGGCGTCGGCGTCGAACGATGCGAAGATCGTCTCGGGCGCCGCGCCGAGATCCTCGCGAACCACCTCGGCGATCGCGGCGAGCGGGCAGCGGCGGAACGTCGTCGACCAGCTTCGCGAGCTCGACGCGGTACGCTTCGGGCAGCAGATCGCCGCGCGTCGAGAGCATCTGGCCGAGCTTGATGAACATCGGTCCGAGCTCTTCGCACGCCTCGCGCAGCCGTTCGGCGCGCGAGCGCTCGCGCTCCGCGCCGTCGTCGACGAAGTGGTCGCCGAGGACGCCGAAGCCGTAGCGCGCGAGCGTCGCCACGATCTCGCGATAGCGCTCGTCTTTCGAGCGCGGCGGTTCGGGCATCGCGGGCACGGACGGCTGCATGCCCGGTTCGTACCCGCGCGCGTTTCTTACTATCCGTCGGCGCCGCGGCGCACGGAGCCGTCTATTGAAGATGCGCGCCGCGGGTGAGACCCGTGCCGCGTCTCAGGCGTGCACGATGGTGCCGACGTGCTCGCCGCGCAGCGCCGCTTCGAGCAGCTCGGGCTTGTGGCCGTTCACGATCTGGAATCGCCGCATCAGCCGCGCCGTCCCGAGCAGCTGCAGCAGTACACGGTCGAACGGCAGCGTCGGCACGTTTCGCCGCTCCAGCTCGTCCGCGCCGATCTCGGGAATGAACGACGCGCCCGGCTCCCGCTTCGGATCGCGGTCGTAAAGGCCGTCGACGTCCTTCACGAGCGTGAGCGTGCTGCAGCCGAAGCATTCGGCGAGCAAAAAGCAGCCGGCGTCCGTGCGATGCGGCGGGATGCGGCCCACCGCCGGCGGGTGCTCCCACAGCGAGTACGGCGGCACGCCGTTGAAGATCACGCCGGGAACGGCATGCACGAACAGCGGCAGAAGATGGCCGAACATCTCGGGCGGGATCGCGACGACGCCGTACGGCGCGAGCAGCGTGCCGAGGATGTGCGCGTTGCCGAGCGCGTCGGCGGCGGCGAGCTGCGCGAGCACGCCCGTCGGCATGCCGAGGTCGAGGCCGACGGAAAAGACGTGGCGCGTGCGCGCGCCGCCGCCCGTGCCGAGGATCAGCTTGTGATCGGCGAGCAGGCGCCCCAGCACGTCGACGAGCGGATACACGACGCCGCGCCCGGCATCGATGATCGAGCGGCCGCCGATCTTGACGACGTGCGCCGATGCGAGCATGCGCACGACGGGCGTCTCGGTCGAGCGCAGCACGTCCTCGTCGACGAGGCTCTCGCGCATCAGGAACGACGTGACGTGATGACGTCCGTCCGAAAGCCGGTTCACGCGTCGTCCGCCGTGATGATCGTGCCGACGTGCTCGCCGTTCAGTGCGCGCGTGAGCTGTCCCGGAACGAGCCCATTGATCACCTGGATCGAGCGGCGGTGCTCGGCGTTCTCGAGCATCTCCAGCACCGCGCGCTCGACGACGACGTCGTCGAGGTCCATCGCCGCGATCTCGGCTGCGGTCGCCCTGCGGAATGAAGCGCGCGTTGCGCTCCTTCTTCGGATCCGCGGTGTACAGGCCGTCCTCGTCCTTGACGAAGATCATCGAGCGCGCGCCGAACACCTCGCTCACCAGAAACGCGCCGGTGTCGGTGCGGTGCGGCGGGATGCGCCCGACGGCCGGGTTCCGCTGCCAGAACGTGTACGGCGGCATGCCGAAGAAGACGGCCGCGCGGCGCTCGGAGAGGTATAGCGGCAACTGCGCGAACTGCGCGGGCTCGATGAACGGGATGCCGTGCTTCGCGAGCAGGTAGTGGATCATGCGCGCGTTCTGCATGCTCACGAACGTTCCGAGCACGCTCAGCACGCCGGTCGGCATGCCGAGATCGAGACCGACGCTGTACGCATGTCGCGCGCGCGTGCCCGCGCCGGTGCCGATGATCATCTTGTGCCGCGGCAGGTTCTCGACGATCTCGTCGATCAGCGGAAACACCGCGGCGCGGCCGCGATCGATGAAGCTCTGGCCCCCGATCTTCACGACGTTCGCGTCCGGCAAGAGCCGCACCGGCGGCGTCTCGTCCGTTTGCGCCATCAGCCGCTCGTCGGTCAGCGAATCGGACAGCATCGCGCCGCCGAGTCCCGTCAGCAGCTCGCTCTTCATCGACGCGTGCTCGGCGTGCGGCGGGGGACTTGCCGCGCGGTCAGCGCGACGCCTTCGAGGATGTAGCGCTCCTCGGATTCGTCGACGGCGTGCAGCGAACCGACGTGCGCTGCGGCCCACGTCGCGAGCGCGGCGAGCACCGCGGCTTTCACGGCGTTCGGGCGGCTCGCAGCCGCCGATGCCCGGCTTTCCGCGCCAGTCGTCGAGCACGCTCGTCACCGAGGCGCGCACCGGCCAGCGCGCCGCGACGATCGGTCCGAGCGGCGCGGCGCCGCGCGCGCGGAACGCTTCGAGCATGCGGCGATGCCCGCCCTCGCCGTCGCGCGGCACGAAGCCGCGCGCGGCGAGCAGCGCGCGCATCTCGCGGCGCAGGATGCTGCGCACACCGTCGTTCGTCGCGCTGCACGCGCCCGAGCACGAACGCCGCGCCGGAGCGCTCCGTCACGCGCAGCGTCTCCGCGACGACGTGCTCGCGGTCGAACAGGTGCGCGGCGCGCGAGCTGAAGACGCGCGCGCACGCTCTCGCGCGCGCAGCGGCCACGGCGCGTCGACGTTCGCGTGGATCAGGCCGTGATCGGCCGCCGCGCCGCCGCGCACGCCGTGCTCGAACTACCTCGAGCATCGGGCGCGATGCGTCGAGGCCGACGTATCGCACGCCGAGCGCCGGAAGGCACGCGCCGATCTGTCCGGTGCCTGCGCCGAGCTCGAGCAGCACGTCGCCGTTCGCGAGGCCGGCGAGACGCACGAGCGCGCGCGCGATCGCCTCGCGCGCTTCGTCGGACGAAGCCGGCCCGCGCGTCGTAGCTCGCCGCCGCGCGATCGAACCGGTTCAGGTCAGCGCCTTCGGCGCGCACGGCTGTTCGGCAACGATTCACCCCTCCGAGGGCGCGTTCTATCGTTCGTTGCGGCCGGATTCCTGTGGCGATGCGAGCGGATGCACGCGCAGCGCGCGGCGGGCGTCATCGAGCAGCGTCCGCACGATCTCGCGGGCCGGAGCGCCGCGCGTCCGAGGGGCGCCGCCTGTCCGGCCCAGAGCGCGAGGTACTCCGGATTGCCGGCCGCGGCGGCGGCGTTGCGGATGTCTCGCGTCATCGCGTTCTGGAACGGATACGGCGCGATGTCGTCGGGATCGCGCAGCGTCGACGTGACGCCGATTCGGCACGCCGCGCGCGCTGCGCCCGGAGAAATTCGCGCGTGAGCACGGTCTCACGCGCGCGCTCGACTGCGCGAGCACCTCGCGGTGCGCGGGCGGCGCGCCCGACTCGTGCGCGAGCAGGAACGTCGTGCCGAGCGCCGCGGCGGTCGCGCCGAGCGCCAGAACCGCCGCGACGCCGCGGCCGTCGCCGATGCCGCCGGCCGCGAACACCGGCAGACGCGTCGCGTCGACGACCTGCGGCACGAGCGCGAGCGTGCCGACGAGCGACTCGGCGACGGGTGCGAGGAACGTGCCGCGGTGCGCGCCGGCCTCGGCGCCTTGCGCAATGATGCCGCCGACGCCGGCGGCCTCGAGCGCGAGCGCCTCCGCGACCGTCGTCGCCGTGCCCATCGTGAATATGCCCGCCGCGTGGAAACGTCGCAGCGTCGCGGCGTCCGGGATGCCGAACGTGAACGTGAACATGTCCGGACGCGCGTCGATCACCGCATCGATCTGCGCGCGGTAGCGATCGGGCGGCACGGCGGGCTGCGCCGGCTGCGCGATGCCGAGCTCGTCGCGAAACGCGCGAAGGCGCTCGTGCGCGTGCGCGATGGTCGCGGCGATCGGCCGCGTACGGCGGGCTCTCGACGAAGAGGTTGACGCCGAACGGCTTGCGCGTCGACTTGCGCACCGACGCGACGTCCGCGGCGATCTGCTCCGGCGTGAGATATGCGGCGGGCAGGATGCCGAGCCCGCCCGCGTCGCTGACGGCGGCGACGAGCTCGACCGTCGCGGAGCCGGCCATGGGCGCGAGCACGATCGGAAACTGGAACGCGGGCAGCTTCATGAGCCGAGCGTACGCGCATCGCAGCGCGGAGTCACCGACGGACGTCGCTGCAGAACCGCTACGGCGCGCGGCGCCGTATCCCGGTGCGCAAGGAGAATCACATGCACCTCACGTTCCTGGCGATCGCGCTCGCGACGTCGCCGAATGCGGCCGACACACCGATTGTCGCAACGCCGGTGACGACCACGATGAATGCGTCCGCCACCGACCAGTCCTCCGCGTCGAAGCCGCTGGTCGCCGTCGCGGCGCCGTCCAAGACGCGCCGTGCCGCGTGGGAGCCGCCGGGGATCGCGCTCGATGCGGACTACATCGCTTCGCTGGTCCAGGCGCAGGTCCGCACGGGCGACGGCGGGGGTTGATCGCGTCACGCGATCAGGTGCACATCGCCGAACTCGTGCTGCAGGTAGCCGCGCCTTGCGGCTTCGCAGTACGCGCCGGCGAGCGCGTCGCCGGTCAGGAACGCGTCGAGGATCCAGCGGTGCGTCGCACCGTCCGGGTGAAAGCCGGTCAGCAGAGCGTCGACCGTGCGTACGCGATGCTCGCGGTCGATCACCAGCGCCGTCCAGCCGCTCGCCGCGACGACGCGCCCGCCCTCGACCGCGCTCTCGAGCGCCCGCAGCGGCGTCGTCCCGACCGCGATCACGCGGCGGCCGTGCGCGCGGGCAAGGTTCACGGCGTCCGCCGTCGCGGCAGGCACGGTGAAGCGCTCGATCGACGGCCGCTCGGGCGCCTCGAAGCTCGACACGCCGCAGTGCAGCGTGACCGGCGCGATCGTGATGCCGCGCCGGTGCAGCGCGTCGAGCACGCGCAGCGAGAACGGCCGCGCGGCCGACGGCATCTCAGCCGAGCCGGCATGCCGCGCGAAGATCGTCTGGTAGTCGCCGAGCGGAAAGCGCTGCGTCGCGTCACCATAGCGAATCGGCGCGCCGAACCGTGCCAGGTAGTCGAGCATCGGCTCCGGCAGGGCGAAGCGCGCGTACCAGAGCCGCGGGTGCTCCGGATCGAGCGCGGCGAGCATCACGGCCGACGCGCCGTCCGGCAGGTGCACCGGCTCACTCTCGTGCACGCGGCCGCGCGGCTCGACGACCCACAGGCGCTCGTCGATCCGCGTCGCGACGTGCAGCGCAAGCGGTTCGCCGTTCGTACGGCGGCTCTCGATCGCCGCGGGCACGGTCGCGGAGTCGTTGACGACGAGCAGGTCGCCGCGCCGCAGGATCGACGGCAGGTCGAGAAAGGATGCGTGCGCATGCGTGCCGCCGGCGCGGTCGCTCACCAGCAGCCGTACCTCGTCGCGCGCGATCCCGCGCCGTTCGGGCGGCGCGACGGCACTCGCCAGCGTCGCATCGCACGCGGCCGCGTTCACGCGCGCACCGCGCCGGGGGCATTGACGCGCGCGTAGCCGCCGCTCATCGTCGCGACGGCGTGCAGGATCGCGCGCGCGCAGTCGCGGGGATCCGCGAGCGTGCGCGGGTCGGCGTCCGGCATGGCGTCGCGGTGCATGCGCGTGTCCATCTCGCCGGGATCGGCGACGAGCACCCGCACCCCCGACCCGTCGAGCTCGGCAGCGAGCACGCGCGAGGCGCACTCGAGCGCCGCCTTCGACGCGCCGTACGGGCCCCAGCCGGCGTACGCGTCGACGGCCGCGTCGGACGTCACGTTGACGATCGTGCCGAGACCGCTCGCGCGCAGCAGCGGGAGCGCGTGCTGCGCGAGGTGGACCGGCGCGACAAGGTTCACCTCGAACACCTCGCGCAGCGTCTCGAGTCGCGCATCCTCGAGCGGGCCTAGCGGCAGATCGCCGAGCGTCGATGCGTTGTTCACGAGCAGGTCGAGCCGGCCCAGGCGCTCGGCTGCGGCGATCAGCGCGTGCGCGTGCGCCGCGTCGGCGACATCGCCGGCGATCGCGACGACGCGCCCCGCCGCGGCGAGCTCGGCACGCGCGCGCTCCAGCGCTTCCGCGCCGCGGCCGTCGACGACGACGCGGAGACCGTGCGCGAGCAGCTCCCGCGCGATCGCCTTGCCGAGACCGCGCGATCCGCCCGTGACGACCGCGACGTGACCCGGCTCGAACCACGTCTCCCACGTTTGCATGCCGCAACCGTACAACCTCAAGCGAAGTTGAGGTCAATAGGTATGGACGGGACGTTGTCCGTCGGCCAGCTCGCCGCGCGCAGCGGCGTCGCGGTCTCGGCGCTGCACTTCTACGAGTCGAAGGGGCTGATCAGGAGCGTCCGCACGAGCGGAAACCAGCGGCGCTTCGGCCGCGCCGAGCTCCGGCGCGTCGCCGTCATCAAAGCGGCGCAGCGTGCGGGAATCTCGCTCGCGGAGATTCGCTCGGCGCTCGAGACGCTGCCGCGCGGTCGCGTTCCGACCGCCGCCGACTGGCGGCGGCTCTCCGCGCGCTGGCGATCGGATCTGAGCGCGCGCATCGAGCAGCTGACCTCCCTGCGCGATGAGCTCAGCGGCTGCATCGGCTGCGGGTGCCTCTCGCTGCGGACGTGTCCGCTGCGCAACCCGAACGACCGGCTCGCCCGCAAAGGGCCGGGCGCGCACCTGATGCCGTAGCGTCGCTCAGCAGCCGTCGGTCCACTCGAAGCGCTTCCAGGACTTCACGCGATCGTGGCGGTCGTACGACACGACGACACCGAGATAGCTCTGCGTGCAGAACGCCGTGCTCGACGCGTACGAGTACTGGCCGAGGTGGTCGTCCCATCCGGGACCCGCGGCGTTCGCGGACCTCGCGGTGCCGTAGTAACCGGCGAGCGCGTCCGGCCGCGGAACCGCGCGGCCGAACTGCGACTCGACGTGCGCGCGGGTCTCGCCGAGGGCGAGATGCCGTTCGAGTCGTTCTAACTTCGAGGTCGCGATCCACGTCTGAAAGGGACTGAGCAGGCCGGTCATCGCTGCGACGGACACGAGCGCAACCGCGACGATCGCGGCGCCGCACGCCGTCGCGATCGTGCGGCCGATCCATGCGGACCGGCGGCCACGCGGGCAGGCTGTGCGTGCGTCCATGCGGACAGCCTAGCACGTCGCGATCGGTTAGACGTGTACCGCGATTCCCGCGAAGAGCGCCTGGCCCGTGTAGTGGTTGAGGCCCGTGTAGTAGCGCAGCGAAACGCCGGCGTGCGGCGCGATCGGCGCGGTGACGAAAACGTCGGCGAGCGCGCCCGTCCGCAGCGGGGCGTTCAGCCGGCCGACGCCCGCGCCGACCCCCGCGCGCAGGCCGGTCGTCGGAACGTGCAGCGCGGCCTCGGTGGTCAGCGCGTACCGGCCGCCGCCGCTCGTGAGCGGCGCGGCGAGTGAGACCTGCGGGCTGAGCAGCGGCACGTGCACGCCGACGCCGTGCAGCGTGACGACCGCGCCGCCCGCGTTGGTGCCGTCACTGGTGTGCATGATACCGCCTTCGGCCGAGATCGGTACGAGGTCTTGCGCGGAGACGAGCGCCGGCGCGCTCGCGAGCGCCAGCGCGACGATGGTGGAGAGAAGCTGCGAAGTCGTCATCGCAGCGTTTGTGTCCACGCGGCGCGGCGCGGACACTCGTCCGTTTTGGGGCGTCGCCCCGCGTTGACGACGACGGCTAGGTTGTCTCTTGCCGGTCAGCCGCCGAGCCGCTCACAGCAGAGCCAACTCTTTCGCCTTGAGCACGGCGCCCGTTCGCGAGTGCACGCCGAGAACGTCGTACAGATGCTGCACGTGACTGCGAATCGTCGCCACGCTCCGGCGAGCGGGATCGTTCCGCGCGATGTCGGCGATGGTTGCGTCGGTCGCGAGCGTCGCGAGGATCGCGAGCTGCGCGGGCGTCAGCTCGACGACGGACTGACTGCGCGCGCGCGCATCGTGCATCGAGGCAACGACGCGCTGGTATCCCGCGAGCGTCGGTTCCGGCTCGCCGGTGAACACCGCGAGCTGACGGGTCCCGCGCAGCGGCAGCGCCGCGCGGTGCGCCCGCGCGACGTCGCCGACGGCGACGCCGGCGGCGCACGCCAGCGCGCGAGCCACGCGCCGGATTCGCGTGTCCGAGAGATTCCAGGCTCCGCCGTGAGCGACCCGGTGCACCGCGCGCCGCCAGAGCGTGCGCGCGCGAGCGTCGTCACGCGTCGCGGCCGCGCCCACGGCCAGCGTCGCGTCGACGAGCGCGCGCTGTGCGACCGTGACCGGCTCCGCGCTCTCCACGCGAGCGAGATAGTCGTGCCAGCGTCCGTTCCACGCGTACGGCATCGATGCGTACCAGAGCAAGACGAACTTGTCATAGAGCGATTGGGAGAAGTGGGGCCCGGTGTACGCCGCGAGCGCCTCGTCGTCGCCGCTCATCGCGGCGTGAAGGACGCGGAACGTCCCGTAGAGCCGCAGCATCGTCGGGCTGCCGGCCCGCCGCGCATACGATTCGCCGACCTCGATCAGAGCGTGCGCGCCGCCGAGGTCGCCGTTCTCGTATTGCGGCAGCAGCAGCATCGAGATCACCGCGGCCGCGTGGGCGAACTGCCCGTGCCGCTCGAAGCGCCGCAACGAGCGCTCCGCGAGCTCGACCTGCGCGAGGATGTCGCCGCGCCACGTCGCCGCCTCGGCGAGGCGCGCCTCGATGTGCGCGGTGAGCACGTCGTCGTCGACGTCGTCCAGCGCGGCAAGCGCCTGCGCGGCATACTGCGACGACGCCGCACGGCGCGCTTGCTGCGCGACCGCCACCGCCAAGAGCGCAGCGACGAACGCGCGGCGGTCAGGCTCGGTTTGCGAGGCGCAGCGCAGGGCGAGCGCCTCCGCCTCGACGGCGCGTTTCGCATCGCTCAGCAGTCGTGGGACGAGCACGGCCGTTCCGACCAGCGGGTCGGGTATGTCCCGGAGCGCTCGCGTCGCGAGACGCCGGACTTCGGCGGCATCTTCGGCGCGGGCGGCCTCGGCGATGCGTCCGAGCAGCGCCGCAGCACGATCGGCGCGCGTGTCGCACCCCTCCGGCAGGGTGCGCCATCGAAGCACGTGCTTGAAGATCTCCCACGCATCCCCCATGCCGGACGTTTCGCCGCCCGTCTCGGGAATCCGGCGGAACCGTGCCATGCGTGCGTTTGCAACGCGCGTCATCAACGTGCACGACGCTCGCCCGGCCTGCACCGCGTACCGTTGAGCACACCACCGCCGGCCGCAGGCCGGCACCCCTTTGGAGGTGAGTTGTGAGAAACGCCTTACGCGCCGGTCTGCTCTGCCTCGTTGCGCTCGGGTTCGTCGCCTGCGGATCGTCGACGATCCCCGCGACGTCGCGGGCGCCGCAGAACATCTCGCGCGCTCTTCCCGGAGTGATCGCGACGACGCCGCCGGACGGAGTCGGCATCCAGAACATCTCGCGCGCTCTGCCGGCCGGTCCGCAGCCGCCCGGCCCGTAACGCCGTCGCGTCCGGGTGCGACCGCCGTAGCGCGCGGCTTCACCGCCGCGCGCTACGCGCTATGCCTCGTCGTACGCGCGCTGCAGCTCCGCGATGTCGAGCTTGATCATCTTGAGCATCGCCTGCATCACCGCGTGCGACTTGCGTTCGTCGTCGTCGCCGAGCAGGCGCGGCAGCGCTTCCGGCACCACCTGCCACGAGAGACCGTACTTGTCTTGCAGCCACCCGCACTGCACGGCCCGCCCGCCCTCGCACAGCCGCTCCCAGAAGTAGTCGACTTCGGCCTGGTCGGCGCAGTCGATGAAGAACGAGACCGCCGGCGTGAACTGATATTCCGGGCCGCCGTTCAGCGCGATGAACCGCTGACCGTCGAGCTCGAACTCGACCATCATCACGGTTCCCGCCTCGCCGGGCGCGTCTTCGCCGTAGTTGACGGGCTTGATGATGCGCGAGTTCCGGAACACCGAGACGTAGAACTTCGCGGCCTCTTCGGCCTGGCCGTCGAACCACAGGAACGGCGTGATCTTCTCGCTCATGGCAGCGTGACCAGCCATTCGGTGCCGAACTTGTCGGTGAGGCTGCCGAACCGGCCGCCCCAGAACGCATCGGAGATCGGCGAGCCGATCGTACCGCCGTCCGCCAGCGCGTCGAAGATGCGTTCGCCGCGCGCGGCGTCGTCGAGCGTGAGCGCGAGCGAGACGTTTCCGGCTTCCGCGTCGACCGCTTTGGTCTCGCGGCCGTCGGATGCCATGAAGGCGACCGAGTCGGCGGCGAACGACGCGTGCATCACGCGACGCTCCGCGCCGGGCGGCAGATACCCCTGCGGTCCGTCGCCGACGCGCATCATCTGATACTCGCCGCCGAAAACGCCTTTGTAGAACTCGAGCGCCTCTTCGCAGCGCCCGTAGAGGAAGAGATAGGGGACCAGTTGCGTGGCCATCGAGGACCTCCGGGTTCGAAGCGTGTGTGCGATGCGGGGCCCCACCGTAGCAAACATACTTGCAAGAAGCAAGTAGTATGCAAAAGAAAATGCTTGTGCTATGATTGCAAGCGTGAAAAGCCGCACCTACGGCCAGTACTGCGGATTTGCGCGCGCCCTCGAGATCGTCGGCGAGCGCTGGGCCCTGCTCGTGGTTCGCGACCTGCTCGTCGGACCGAAGCGCTTCGTCGACCTGCTGCGCGGCCTACCGGGCATCCCCAGCAACGTGCTGACCGCGCGGCTCAAGGAGCTCGAGGGCGCCGGCGTCGCCCGCCGCCGGCTCCAGGCGCGGCCGCAGCGCGGCGTCGTCTACGAGCTCACGGAGTACGGTGCGCAGCTCGAGACCATCGTTGACGAGCTCGGCCGCTGGGGCGCGAAGAACCTCGGGGACCCGCGCCCGGGCGAGACCGTCACGATCGACTCCTTGATCACCGCGCTGCGCACGACGTTCCGGCCGGCCGCCGCCGAAGGCGTGCGCGCGACGTTCGCCCTGCGCGTCGGCGACGTCGCACTGCACGCGCGGGTGGAGGACGGCCGCGTTCACGTCGGTGAGGGAGCGCCCGCGGACGCCGACCTCACGATCGATGCGGGTCCCGGCATCCGCGCACTGATGAGCGGCGACGTCACGCCGGCGCGCGCGGTCCGCGACGGCGTCGTGCAGATGCACGGAAAGAAGAAACTGCTGGACGTCTTCGCGCGGATTTTCCGCATCGATCCGATGCCGGCTACTCGCTCTCGGCCGTAGGCGCCGCCGGCGTTGTGCCGACGTGCCGAATGCGGGCGAAGCAAATCGACACGGCGTAGCACCATGCGTGCGCGGCGCGGCGGCGGCCCTGATCGTGCTCGTGTCGGCCGCGGCCTGCACGAGTGGAGGAACGAACGCGAGCGGCGGCTTCGCGTGCGACGACGCGCGCTTCACGGCCGACCGGCAGGCGATGGCGAACGGCGGCGCGACCGGTGACCGCCTCGAGGAGGTGTGCGGAACGGTGATGACCGTGCTGCGCTCGCGCGTCACGCGCAGCGGGCGGCACGGGTACTTCCTGCTGCGCCTGCCGTCGGGCGAACGCATCGAGGTCATCTCGAACCTGGACGCGATGGACCGCGCGCCGTCGGACCGTCCGCCCGCGTGGCCGTGGGTCGCCGCCGGCGACTACGTCTACGTCGAAGGAAGGTACTTCTCCGACGAGCCCGGTCGCGACGGCATCGACTGGACGGAGGACGACGTCGGACGGTCCTGGCCCCACACGGGGTACGTCGCCGTGTGCCGCCGCGCGCTCACCGCGTGCACGAAGTACTGGTAGCGCCAGGTCAAACCCACGTCGCGCTCTGCTCCCATGCGCTCGGGTGCATCTTGAGGTACTGCACGATGCGCGGTCGCGTCGCGCGGTTCGGGCTGCTGCCGTGCGGCAGCGCGTGGTGCCAGATGACGAGGTCGCCGGCACGTCCCGCGATCGGAACGGCGCCGAGCGCGTAGAGGTCCTGCGTACGCGGTTCCGCGCCGGGCGGCAGATCGCGCAGCCATTGCTCGATGCGGCGATGGAATCCAGGCACGCACGTGAACGCACCCTGATCCGGTGCCACGTCGACCAGATACAGCAGCGCCTGGAGATCGAACGGAATCGGCAGCGCAAGGCTGGCGTCCCAGTGGAGGTACGGTCCCGGGAAGTTCCAGCCCGGCCGTTCGGGCGGGTTGAAGCCGACCTGATCGACCGTGACCCACATGTCGCTGCGATTCCACAACTGCTCGAAGGCGCGCCGGACGCGCGGCGCGCGGCGATTCGCCCACAACGCCGGATGATGGAGCAGCGGCACCCAAATGCTGTGGCCTTGCGGTCCGGCGTACCACGTCGCGGAATCGTCGCGGTCCATGCCGAGGAACGACCAGATCGCGTCCTCCGCCGCCGCGCACCCTTCGGGCGGCACGGCGTCGTGCAGCACGACGTACCCCTGGTCGTCCCACTGCGCGACCTCGTCCGCGGTGAAGACCGGTGCCGCCGTTTCCCGGGCCGACGCGTCGCCGGGATCGCCGCGCAACGCCGCGTCGATACGCGCGATGCGCGCGGGATCGATCCGTCCGCCGTTCTTCGCGAGAATCCATGCCTGGAAGGCTGCGTACGCCGGTGCCTCGGCATACAGCATCGCGAGACCCTCTTGCAGGCTGATCTCGAGCCCGCGCATCGTCACGTCCCACCGCATCCAGACGCTGCGCTCGACGGGCGCGCGCACCGTGCTCGCGCGCTGCGCGAGCGCGTGCGACCAGAGCTCCCGAAGATGGAGGCCGACGAGCGAATCGAACGGATCTGCCGCGGCATCGAGGGCCATCCGCGCGGCCTTCGACGCACGCCGCCGCGAACCGGCCTCGCTGCCGCGAGCCGCGTCGCGTTCCGTTACGGGTTGCCGCTGCCGCCCGCCGCGCCGAACACTTGGCCCGTGGAGTAGCTGGTCTCGGCCGATGCGAGCGCGACGTACACGGGAGCGAGCTCCGCGGGCTGACCGGCGCGGCCGAGCGGCGTGCTCGCGCCGAACTGCGGCAGGCTCGACGTCGGCTGGCCGCCGCATACCTGGAGCGGCGTCCAGATCGGACCGGGCGCGACGGCGTTGACGCGCACGCCTTGCTTCGCAACCTGCTTCGCGAGCGCTTTGGTGAACGCGACGATCGCGGCTTTCGTCTGCGCGTAGTCGAGCAGGTTCTCCGAGGGGTCGTAGGCCTGCACCGACGCGGTGTTGACGATCGCGCTGCCGGGGCCCAGGTGCGGCAGCGCGGCCTTCGTGATCCAGAACATCGCGTACACGTTCGTCTTGAACGTCCAGTCGAAGTCCTCGGTCGTGAGCTCCGCGATCGACGCGTGCGAGTGCTGCCGCGCCGCGTTGTTCACGAGGATGTCGAGCCCTCCGAGCCGGCGCACCGCCTCGTCGACGAGGTGCCGGCAGAACTCTTCGCTGCGGATGTCACCGGGCAGCGCGACCGCGTTGCGTCCCGCATCGCGAATCGAGCTGCAGCACCTCGCGCGCGTCCGCCTCTTCGGCGCGGCAGATAGCCGATCGCGACGTCCGCGCCTTCGCGCGCGAACGCGATCGCCGCGGCGCGCCCCATGCCGGAGTCGCCGCCGGTGATCAGCGCCTTGCGCCCGGCGAGCCGGTTCGCGCCGCGGTACGTGCTCTCGCCATGGTCGGGACGCGGCGTCATCTTGCTCGCGAGACCGGGCCACGGCTGTGACTGCTCGGAGAACGGCGGGCGCGGGTACTCGTCGACCGGATTGCCTTTCGTCGTTTGCGCCGGAGCGCCGGGCGTCTGCGCGGCGGCGGGGCCGCTGCTCGCCAGGGCGACGGCCACGCCCGTCCCGGCGCCGACGAAGGTGCGCCGCGTCGGAAGCTCGTCGTTGCTGCTCATCGTAGCGCTCATTCCCGCCGCCGGCCGGCCGCAAAAACGGCGGGGCGTCCGCTCGCGGCGCCGGCACGTGGCGCGGCGAAGAGCGCCGCATGCCGTGGATCGTCGCGATGGACTGGATCGATGCGCTCTTTCTGCACTGGCGCGTCGCTGCGGACGATCTGCGCGAGCGCATCCCCGCCGCGCTCGAGATCGACACGTTCGACGGCAGCGCTTGGGTCAGCATCGTCGCCTTTCGCATCGCGGGCGCCCGGCCGCGCGGCGTGCCCCGCGCGCTCGCGTACCCGCCCTTTCCCGAGGTGAACGTGCGAACGTACGTGCGCGGCGGCGGCCGTTCCGGCGTGTGGTTCTTCAGCCTCGACGCGCGCAGCCGGTTCGCGGTTGCGCTCGGCCGGCACGCGGCTTTTCTGCCGTACGCGCGCGCCGAGTTCCGCAGCGCGTTCGGAAGCCGGGCGCTCGCGTACCGTCTTGCGCGGACGTCGCGCGATGCGCCTGCGGCGCACTTCGAGGCCGACGCGCGCTTCGGCGGTGAGCTTCATGCGGCGGCGCCGGGGTCGCTCGACGCGTGGCTCGTCGAGCGCCTGTGCTTCTTCACGTCCGTGCGCGGGTGCGTGCGCCGGCTCGACGTCGCGCACGCGCCGTGGCCCCTGTACGCGAACGTGGACGCGCACGTCGCGCACGACACGCTGCTGGCCGCAGCGGCGATCCGCGCGCCGTCCGAGCACGCGCTCGCGCACGTCTCGCCCGGCGTCGCGACGCGCGCGTGGCCGCTGCGGTGAACGGCGAAGGCGGCGGCGCGTGCGCCGACGTACGGGGCACGCGTTGAGCAGCGAGCGGCGGCCGCCGGGATCGAACTGGGGCGACTACGGCGCGGACGACCGCATCGGCCGGCTCAACGAGCTGACCCCCGAGCGCGTCGCGCGCGCGGCCGCCGAGATCCGTACGGGCCGCCGGTTCTGCCTGAGCCTCCCGCTCGATTACCCGGGCGGCAACGCAGTGTTTCCGTTCCGCTACCCGCCGCAGCGCAAAGTCGTCGAGCGCGGCATCTTCCTGGCCGACGAGTTTCCGTTCTCGCGTCAGCGCGAAGGCGCGACCGGCGTCGTGAACGACGACCTCGTCACGCTGTGGACGCAGTACTCGACGCAGTGGGACGGACTCGGCCACGTCGGTTCGCACTTCGACGCCGACGGCGACGGAGAGGACGAGGTCGTGTACTACAACGGCCACCGGCCCGCGATCGACGTCGACGCCATGGCGACGTTCGGTCTGCAAGGCCGCGGCGTGCTGATCGACCTGCGCCGGGCCTTCGGCGACGCGAAGACCATCGTCGATCTCGCGATGCTGCGCCGGGTCATGCACGATCAGAACGTCGCGGTCGAGCCCGGCGACATCCTCGCGCTGCGCACCGGTTGGTCACAGCTCGTGCTCGACATGCGCGGCGAACCGGACATGTCGGTGCTGCGCAATGCGAGCGCCGGACTCGACGGACGCGATCCCGCGCTGCTCGACTGGATCGCGGCGAGCGGCGTCGCGGCGATCGTCGCCGACAACCTCGCGGTCGAGTCGTATCCGCCGCGCCCCGGCGAACCGGGTACGCCGTATCTGCCGCTGCACGAGCTGTGCCTGTTCAAGCTCGGCATCAACCTCGGCGAGATGTGGTATCTGACCGAGCTCGCCGACTGGCTGCGCAAACACGGCCGCACGCGTTTCTTTCTGACCGCGCCGCCGCTGCGGCTCCGCGGCCACGTCGGCTCGCCGGTCACGCCGGTCGCGACCGTCTGATCGCGCCGAGCAGGTATTCGCTGCGCCGAAAAGGACGGCCGTCGAGGACGCAGAAGCCCGTCCGCGTGAGCCGCCGCGTTCGACGACCCGCTTGCCTCCTTGCGTTCGCGCTCGCGCTGCTGAGCGCGCCCGCGTTCGCGCAGCAAGCCGAGCCGTCGCCGTCGCCGGCGCCGCCGGCCGGCCGGCGTGGTCCCCGCGACGCTCGCGATCGACGTTACGGGCGCGCCCGCGACGGACGCGTCGTTTCTCGACGCGCAGATTCGCGACGCGCTCGACCGCCGCGTGCGCCCGACGCTGCAGCCCGGAGCGTCGATCGCGTACGGTCCGTTCGTGCCGTGGCCGCTCTTGCCGCTCGCGGTGGGCGAGCGCGCGGCGGTGTACGTGACGGTCACGGTGAGCGGCGGCGCGACCTTGCCCGTCTCGAGCGTCGTCACGGTGTACCTCACGAGCGTTGCGCTCGCGCTGGCGCCGCCCGCACGTGCTGTTCCTGAGCGACGACCCCGAGTACTTGCGCACGGAAGGCCTCGTGCTGCGCGGCGACGTGACGCCGGCGCGTCCGGCTCGGCTCTACTACTATCATTCCGACATCGGCGTGCCGCGCGATCTCGATGTCGTGCTGACGGCGAACGCGCCGGCGCGCGTGCACGTCATGCAGTCCGGTGCGGGGCCGGATCTCGACGTGATGAACGTCGGCCACGCCGTCACGCGCGACTACCTGCGCTTCGCGCAGTCCGGTGAGGGTTTCGTCGCGGACGTCGTGCCGGGACGGCCGTTCGTGCTGCACCACGCGCTCCTGCTCCAAGGCGAGGTGGTCGCGGGCGCCGTCGACCTGCGCGTGCTCGGCGGAGCGGGCGTCGCGGTCTCCGTCGTCGCGTCGGCGGCCGGGGGGCGGCCCGATCCGTACGTCGCGGGCCCGCGCATCGCGTACGACGGCCACCGCCGGCACGGCGCGTTCGACCTCACCGCCATCGGGGCGCTCAGCGCCGCGTACACCGCCGGCGGGCCGCCGGCCGCGGTGCAGTACGGCTCGCGCGCGCCCTCGCCGCGCAACATCGATCCGTCCGACGACGGCCACGACTACGGCGACTACGGCGTCGTGCACCGCATCACGTTCATGCTGTCGAACCCGAACGATGCGCCGCAGCTGGTCTATCTGTACGAGAAGCCGCTGGGCGGGCCGGTGCGCAGCACGTTCCTCATCGAAGGGCAGCTCAAGGAAGTCGGCTGCGCGCGGCTCCAGCAGCCCTACTGGGTGTCGACCTATCGGCTCGCGCCGCACTCCCAAGGCCTCTCGACGACCGTCACGATGACCGACGGCGGCTCGTTCTACCCGCTCGAGCTCGGCGTCATGGACACGCCGCCGGCGCCGTACACGCCGCCCGTCGGCGCGGCCGACGGCTGCTCGCCGGTGACGCCTGCCTTCCCCGACTCGGCAGGAGGCGCCGGTACGCTCGGGAGCGCGGACCGCCGATAACTCAGCCGTGACCCCCTCACGGCTTTTCACGATCGTCACGACGGCACTGCTGCTGGTGACGGGTCTCATGCTGGCCGGCAGCATCGTCGCGGAGTGGCAGACGGACCGCGCCACCGAAGCCGCGGTTCGCGCGGTCGCGGCGGAGACGGCCGGCGGCACCGCGCAGGCTCGCGACGCTCGTCTGACCGTCGCGCTCGAGGACGCGCGGATCGCGCACGAGCGCGCGCGGCGTGCGCTGGTGTCGACGTGCGCCGGCGGCGCGCTGGCGCTGATCGCGCTCGCCGTCGCGTGCATCGTCGTGCGGCGGCGCGTCGTTCGCCCTCTGCTCGAAACCGTCGCGACGCTGCGCGACGTCAACGTGCAGAAGGAGGAGCTCGAGCACGAGCGCCGTCGCCTCGTCGAGGAGCTGCGGCTCTCGTCGAGCACGGATTACCTCACCGGGCTGCTGAACCGCCGCGCGTTCGTCGAAGCCGCGCTGCACGACATCGCCAACGCGAACCGCTACGCGCGATCGTTCGCGCTGATCATGTTCGACATCGACGGGTTGAAACGCATCAACGAGCGTTACGGCCACGACGCCGGCGATGCCGTCATCGCGGCGATCGCCGCGAGTCGCCGAGAAGGAGTTCCGCGCAGGCGACCTCGTGTGCCGGTATGGCGGCGAAGAGTTCGCGGTGTTCGCGCCCGAGTGCGGTGCGCAGGACGCGCGCACGCTGACCGAGCGCGTTCGAGGCGCGATCGAATGCTCGACGATCGCGTCCGGCGACGGCTTGGCGCTGCACGTGAGCGCCAGCTTCGGCGCCGTCGCCGTCGCAGGCGCCGCCGGCGCGGACCTCGATGAAGCGGTTCGCCTCGCCGACGAAGCGCTCTACCGCGCGAAGGCGGACGGCCGCAACCGCGTCGTCGTCGCGACGCTGAACGCGACGGCGGCATCACCGGGCTGAGGTAACGGAACCGGCGCGGCTCGCGCGAAGTGGCCGCGCATGCACCGCCGTATCCGGCTCACGCGCGCGGAGTTCGAGCGCGTCGTCGAAGAGGCGCTCGACTCGCTGCCGCCGCGATTCGCGGAGCTGGTCGAGAACGTCGTCGTCACGGTCGAGGACGAGCCGTCCGGTGAGGACCTCGACAGCCTCGACGACGACGACGACTCCGAGCTGCTCGGAATCTACCGCGGCGTCGCGCTGACCGAGCGCGTGCACGACGGCGAGCCGTACGTGCCGGACGAGATCGCGATCTTCCGCGGGCCGATCAACCGCGTCAGCGGCAGCCGCGCCGAAGCGGTCGACGAAGTGCGGCTGACCGTCATTCACGAGCTCGGCCACTACTTCGGCCTCGACGACGAGGAGATGCCGCACTGACGCAGCGCGCGGCCAGCCGGACGGCGATCGGCGTCGGCGTGCTGCGCGCGGTGCACCGCATCATCGACCGCGAGCCCTGGGTCGTCGACGACGAGCCGTCGGACCGGCTCTTCGGCGGCATCGCGCGCGCGATGCTGGCCGCCGATCCCGAGCGCGCGAGCGGACCGCGCGCGAACGCGCTGCGCGGTCACGTGCTCGTGCGCAGCGCGTTCGCCGAGGCGCGTTTGCGCGCGGCGGTCGAACGCGGCGTGCGTGCGTACGTCGTGCTCGGCGCCGGGTACGACACGTTCGCGTACCGCCAGCCCGCGTGGATGCGCGGCGTGCGCATCTTCGAGGTCGACGCGCCGGCGACGCAGGCCGAGAAGCGCGAGCGCCTGCGCGCGGCCGGCATCGCGGTGCCCGCGAACGTCGCCTACGTGCCGGTCGACTTCGAGACGATCCGCTGTCGGACGCCCTCGCGGCAGGCGGCGTCCCCTCCGCGCGCCGGCATTCTTCTCCTGGCTCGGCGTCATGATGTACCTGACGCGGGAGGCGGTGGAGACCGTGTTCCGGTCCGTCGCGTCGATGCCCGCGGTCAGCGAGATCGCGCTTCACGTTCACCACGCCGCGGCGCGTCGGCGACGACGCGCTCGAACGCGCCGTGGCGCAGGTCGGCGAGCCGCTGCGCACGCGCGTGACGCGCGGACGAGCTGCGCGCGATGCTGCGCCGTGCGGGCTTCGCCGGGAGATCGTCATCGTCTCGGCCGCCGAGACGCGCGCGATGCTCGGCCGGCGCGAGGACGCGCTGAGCGTTCCCGATCGCGAAAGCATGGCGGCGGCGATCGTATGAAGCCGGGTGCCGGACCGCTTGCGCACGAACGCGCACGGTCATGAGCATGATCTCGCCGGCCGCCCACCCGCTGCGGACGCTCGCCGCCGCGCTGCTCGCCGTCGCGATGCCGGCCGTCGTCTGTGCGCAGTCGCCGTCGCCCTCGGCCGCGCCGGCGCCCGCCGCGTCGCCCGCGCCCGCGCTCGCGTCGCCCGCGCCGGAGCCGACCGCATCGCCGGCACCGGCCGTCACCGCCGCGCCGACGCCGCCGCGGCCGTTCACGGCGCGCGCTCACGCGGACGTGTCGTTGACCGGGACGCAGCACTTTTCGGGCATCCGTGCAGCTCGCCGTCGCGAATCGCGACTTGACGACGCGCGTCGACGTGCTCCGCCTCAGCAGCGATGCGTTCCCGGTGCCGAACTTCACGGCGACGGTGCTGGTCGACCATCGCGCCAACACGGCGACGATCTGGAGCGCCGTCACCCACCGCTACTACGTGCAGCGATTCGTGCCCGGTGCCGATGCCGAGCGTCGCTTCCGCAACCGCGCCCGTCCGCCGTCCGCCGTGCCGCGTCCGGCCGGCGGGTCGCCGCTGAAGAACCTCGACGTGCTCTCGATGTCTGTGAAGCTGACCGGTCACGGGAAGACGGTGGGGGTCGCGACGACCGGGAGTCGCGCTCGACTTCGAGCTCGCCGTGCGCGGCGCGCGCGCGCCGGCGCACCTTACGAGGCGACGGTGCAGCTCGCCGACGATTATCCGTTCTTCCCGATGGCATTCGATGCGACGATCGATGCCGGAACCGGGACGCAAAGCCGCGACGGCTGACGTATGCCGTCGACACGATGTCGTTTACGCCGCCGCCCGCCTCGCAGTTCGCCGTGCCGGCCGGGTACACGCGCGCACCGTCGATCTTCGCGGTGTTCACGAACGCCGTGCTGGCGCCGCGGCCGCGCCGGCCGACCGACCCCGCACTGAGCGGGCCTCGCACGCGGCGTAAGTGACTTGCACGAAGCAAGTCACTCGCGATCGTGACCCTCGATCCCCGCACGAGCGCGCTGCTGCACGCGCCGGTCGTGCCGCTGCTGCTGCGCATGGCGTGGCCGACGGTCCTCGTGATGCTGGCACAGGCTTCCACGGGGCTGATCGAGACGTTCTGGGTGTCGCGGCTCGGCACGGACGCCCTCGCCGGAATGGCGCTCGTGTTTCCGTGCGTCATGCTCGTGCAGATGATCTCCGCCGGTTCGCTCGGCGGCGGGATCTCGTCGGCGATCGCGCGCGCGCTCGGCGCCCGTCGCACGCGCGATGCGAACGCACTGGTCGTGCACGCGCTGCTGATCAACGTCGTGCTCGGCCTGGCGTTCTCCGCGCTCGTCCTCGCTCTTGGACCGCAGCTCTACCGTGCATTGGGTGGGCGCGGCGCGTCGCTGCACGCGGCGCTGACGTACTCGAACGTCGTGTTCGCCGGCAACGTGCTGATCTGGCTGATGAACGGCCTCGCGAGCTGCGTGCGCGGTACCGGCAACATGCTCGTGCCCTCGCTGGTGATCTGCGCGGGCGTCGCGATCCTGATCCCGCTCTCGCCGCTGCTGATCTTCGGGATCGGGCCGTTCCCCGCGCTCGGGATCGCGGGCGGCGGCGTCGCGATGCTGATCACCTTCGGGCTCGGGCTGATCGTTCTCGCGCTCTACGTGCTTTCGGGGAGTAGCGTCATCCGCTTCGAGCGGCACGCGCTGCGCCGCCGGCTCTTCGGCGACATCCTGAGCGTCGGCGCCGTCGCGACGATCTCGTCACTGCAGACGAACGTCACGATCGCCTGCGCGACCGCGCTCGTCGCGGCGGTCGCCGGACCGGCGGGCGTCGCGGGCTACGGCACGGGCGCGCGGCTCGAGTACCTGCTGATCCCGCTCGTGTTCGGCCTAGGCGCGCCGCTGGTCGCGCTCGTCGGCACGAACATCGGCGCGGGCCGGCGCGATCGCGCGCTGCGCATCGCATTCATCGGCGGCGGCATCGCGTTCGTCATGACGGAAGCGATCGGCGTCGCGGCCGCGCTGTGGCCGCGCGCGTGGCTCTCGCTGTTCGGGAGCGATCCCGGCATGCTCGCCGCGGGCAGCGCGTACCTGCGCGCGGTCGGCCCGTTCTACGGCTTCTTCGGACTCGGTCTCGCGCTGTATTTCGCCTCGCAGGGCGCGGGCAGGCTCGGCTGGCCGCTGCTCGCGGGCTTGCTGCGCATGACGATCGCGCTCGGCGGGGGGTGGCTCGCGCTGCGCGCGACCGGCTCGACGTCGTGGCTGTTCGCCGCGATCGGCACGGGCATGCTCGCGTACGGGGCCGTGGTGACGGCGGCGGTCGCGTCGGGCTCGTGGTTTCGCCGTGCGGCGGTGCCCGCGGCCGCCTGACGCATCGCGCGTGGACGGGTATGCAAACGGCGTGCCCGCACCCGCCCGCTCCGCCGCCGACTTTCTGCCCGCACGGCGCACGCTGCCGAGCCTGCGCAAAGCGGCCGCCGGCTGCCGCGGCTGCGGCCTCTACAAGGACGCGACGCAGACCGTGTTCGGCGAAGGCGGCGCGCACGCGGCGGCGCTCTTCGTCGGCGAGCAGCCCGGCGATCGCGAGGATCGCGAAGGGCACCCGTTCGTCGGCCCGGCGGGTGCGCTGCTGCGCGACGCGATGGACGCCGCCGGCATCGCGCCCGCCGACGTGTACATCACGAACGCCGTGAAGCACTTCAAGTTCGTGTGGCGCGGCAAACGCCGCATCCACGCGTCGCCGAAGCGCATCGAGGTGCGCGCGTGCGAGCCATGGCTGTTCGAGGAGATCAAGGCGGTGAAGCCGCACCTCGTCGTCGCGCTCGGCGCGACCGCCGCCCAAGCGCTGCTCGGGCCTTCGTTCCGGCTCACGCAGCACCGCGGCGAGGTGCTGGCGTCGGCGCACGCACCGCGCATCGTCGCGACGGTGCACCCGTCGTCGATCCTGCGCGCGATCGACGGCGACGCGCGGCGCGTCGAGATGGCGGCCTTCGTCGACGACCTCAAGGTCGTCGCGCGCCTGATCAGTACGCGTCCGAGCCCTGCACCCAGATGAACGACTGCAGGTCGATCATGTCGCGCGGGCGCAGGTCGGCGTTGTCCTTGCGCACCTGCGCGGCGAAGCCGCGGTAGTTCTCGTACGTCTCCCAATTCGGACGCGAGCGGTACGCGAAGTCGTAGCCGTACGTGCGGGCTGCCTCGCGCGTGACGTTCGGCTTGAGGAAGATGTGCTCGCGCGGCGTCGCGATGAAGCCGAAGACGCTGACGAGCGGCCACGTGAGCACGCGCGTCTGGCGGCGCGGCAGCGCGGCGACCACGTCGCACCACCCCTCGAACCGCGCCTCCGGCGTCCCGGCTCCGTAAAGGAGCGCGTACAGCCCTTCGCTGAACGCGCGCGCGCCTGCGCTGTCCTTGAGCGCGTCGCGCAGCGCCATCTTCTCGAAGGAGAAGAGCAGGTTCGTGCGCGATTCGATCCGCACCGCGTGCACGGCGATCTCGGCGAAGGCGCGGCGTGCGAGCAGCTCGCGGAAGCGGTCGCGTGCGAGCACCGCCTCCCAGCCGCGGTGCGCGTCCCACTTGTAGTCGCGCTCCCACGCGAGGTACGTCTCGTCCCGAAAACCGCCGGGGAACGCGCGCAGAAACTTGCGGCGGCACCGCTCTGCTTTCGCGGATCGCATCAGCGCGGTTCGAGCGGCGGGATCGCGTACGTGCCGTCGATCCCCGCCTGCCGCGGCCAATACATGCGCAGCATGACGACGAACGGCCCCGGGGGCGCGGGCAGCCAATTCGTCGTGTCGCCGCTGGGCGCGTCGTGCGCGATCGCGACGTCGATCGACCCATCGGCGTTGCGCCGCAGCGCAGCGTCGCGCAGCGTGTAGCGGTTGATGGGGTTCTCGACGAGGTAACCCGCCGGCGCTGTACATCGTGAGCGACCAGAACGCGTTCGCCGGCGGCAGCGCGTTCGCGGCGAAGTGCAGCGCATACCGGCGTTCGCCCGTGAGGCGCTCGCCTTTGGCGTCGACGCCCGTTTCGGGATAGACCGCGTCTTCCGGGAAGGTTCGCCGCGAGCAGCGTGCGCGCGATCGTCGCGCGGTAGAGGTAGTTCGTGCCGAAGCGGCCCGTGTCGCGCGTCCAGCGCCAGCCGTTGACGTGCGCGACGTTCGGCGGATCGTAGGAGTCGATGAGCGCTCGTGCGTCGGCGATACCGGCATCGACGGCCGGCGAGACGGTGAACGCGTACGGTACGCTGGGCGCGGGCGGCATCAGCCCCGCCGCTTGCAGGCGTGCGACGATCGGCGCGTCGGCCGGGCGCGGCGGGTTGCGCTGCAGCGCGGTCGCGAGCGTGCCGAAGAACGCTCGTGCTGCCCATCGACGCGACGAGCGAGGGCGGCGTCGGACCCGTCGGCGTGTTCGGGTCGCGCAGAATCGGCGGCGGCGGTTGGAACGCCGCCTCGCCATAGCGGCTGAGCGGGACGATGCGGTAGCCGCGCTGGATCGCGGTGATCGCGTCGGGCGAATCGTCGGAACGCGCGCGCGTGCGCGCGAGAATCCAGACGTCGTCCGTCGATGAGCGCACGGCGCGAAGGCCGGCGGGCAGCGTGCCGTTCCAGCGCGGGCCGATCAGCGCGTAGTCCGCGGGCGACGAGCCCGCGATGCGCGTCGTCGGGTCGGCGAGCACGTCCGTCCACGCGTCCATCACCTGCGCGACGAAGTACCGCCCGCCGGCATCCGGCACGTGCAGCACCTGCGGCTCCGCCGACAGGTCGGCCCAGAGCGAGGAATACCGCGTGTCGCCGTTCGGCGCGACGACGATGCGGAACGGCGGCGTCGGGCCGGACAGCATGTGCACCCACGCGCCGCCCGCGGCGGCGGTGGCGATCGCCTTCGTCACCATCATCAGCACGAGCGGATAGCCGAAGACGTAGCCGTCGCGGGCGCTCGCGCGAACATCGGCGTCCGCGGCGTCCGCGCGGTACGGTTTCGCGAGCGAACCCAGCGCGAGCGTGTCGCCCGCGAGCGCGATGGCGCCGAAGAGCTGCAGCGCGCGGCGTCGTGCGGGCATCTCGGGCAGCGGTTCTGCCTATCGGCAGGCCGTTCCGCCGCCGGGCCGCAGGCCGCGTTTGTCGCCGGACCGTCGGGGAATCGGGGGTCCATGCAGAAGAACGGTATCCTGCGGAGCGTCGCGGCGCTGGCGGCGGCGGCCGCGCTCACCGCGCCGGTATCCGCCCAAGTTCCGATCCCGGCGTCGATCGGCCAGATCGTCGCACGCCCGATGGAGTACGACGGGAAGCACCTCAGCGTCACCGGCACGGTGCTCGTTCGCGGCGACGCGCTGTGGCTGCAGCTCTGCGACGACGCGATGACGTGCATCTACCTCGACCACGCGGAGAACCTGCGCAAGAGCGCCGGCCAGAAGATGACGCTGAGCGGTCACTTCCTGGCGCACGCGGAGCTGCGGTACACGCCGGTCGCGAACGTGCTGGTGGTCGAAGGCCCGAGCTCGTAACCGCCGCGAACGCCGGCGCGTGAGCAGCAGCAACGGCGCCGTCGCGATCGTCGCGGGCGCGTCCGGCGGAATCGGCACGGTCACGGCGCGGGCGCTGCTCGCCGCCGGCTACCGGGTCGTGCTCGCGGCGCCGGACGACCCGCTGCTCGATGCGCTCGCGCGCGAGGTCGCGCCGCACGCGGATCGCGCGCTCGTCGTGCCCGCCGACATCACGCGCCGCGCGGACGTCGACATGCTCGTCGCGCGCACGCTCGTGCGCTTCGGCCGCATCGACGCGCTCGTGAACGCCGCCGGCATCGGATCCGCGCCGTCGTTCTGCGACTCGAGCGACGAGGACCTCGAGCGCGTCCTCGCCGTGAACCTGCTCGGCGCGGCGCGCATGATGCATGCCGTGCTGCCGGCGATGCGCGCACGCGGAAGCGGCGCGATCGTCAACGTCGGGTCCGTCGCCGGCGAAGCGGGCGTGCTGGGCGTGTACTCGGCCTCGAAGTTCGGCCTGCGCGGCCTCACCGACTCGGTGCGCCGCGAGGTGCGCAGCTTCGGCATCGGCGTGACGCTGATCGAGCCGGGCTTCGTCGCGACGCCGATGAACGGACCGATGCGCAACTTGCCGAGCCCCGAGATCGTCGCGAACGCGATCCTGCGCGCGATCCGCCGGCCCCGCCGCGTCGACATCGTGCCGCGCCGGTACCGCCTCGTCGTGTGGCTCGTGAAGACGTTCCCCGCGCTGACCGACCGCGTCTTCGGCGATGCGCGCGTGCAGCGCCGCCTCAACCGCGACGCGCGCGCCGCGCGCAATGCGGCGTCGTGAGCGCGCGCGGCGAAGCCGTCGTCGTGACGGGCGCGTCGACCGGGATCGGCCAGGACGCGGCCGGGGCGCTCGCGCGCGCGGGGTTCACCGCGTACGCGGGCATTCGCAGCGATGCGGACGCCGCGCGCGTCGCGGCGGCGCACGAGGGGGCGCGCGCGCTGCGGATCGAGGTGACGGACTCGGCGTCGATCGCCGCCGCCGCGCAGGCGCTCGCGTCCGCCGGCGAGCCGCTGCGCGCGGTCGTCTGCAACGCGGGCATCGCCGTTGCCGGACCGCTCGAGTTCTTGCCGGTGGAGCAGCTGCGGCGGCAGTTCGAGGTCAATGTGTTCGGCGCCGTCGCGACGGCGCAGGCGTTCTTGCCGCAGCTGCGCGCATCGCGCGGCCGCTTGGTGTTCGTCGGTTCCATCTCCGGCCGGCTCTCCGTGCCGTTCATCGCGCCGTACAGCGCCTCGAAGTTCGCGCTGCGCGCGATCGCCGACGCGCTGCGCACGGAGCTGCGCTCCGCGGGCATAGCGGTGGCGCTGATCGAGCCGAGCTCCGTGAAGACGCCGATCTGGCAGAAGGGGCGCGACTCGCGCGAGGCGCTCCTCGCGATGCTCGGCCCGCAGGCCCTCGAACGCTACGGTGCCGAGGTGGACGCCGTCTTCGCGCAGACGCAGCGGGAAGAGCGCATCGCCATGCCGGCGGCGCACGTGAGCCGCGCGATCGTGCACGCCGTCACGGCGCGCAAGCCTCTCGCGCGCTACGTGCTCGGCGCGAGCGCGCGTGCGGGAAGCGTCATCGCGCTGCTGCCGCCGAAGCTGCGCGATCGCGTGATCCGCGCGTCGATGCGCCTGCCCTAGGACGGCTCGCCGGCGCCGTGCAGCGCGCGGCGCATCGCCTGCACGTCGAATGCCGGTTCGGGCGCGCACGGGTCCAGTTCCTCGAGCGTCTCGACGATGATGCGCGTCACGACGAGGTTGCGGAACCACTTCGCGTTCGCCGGCACGATGAACCACGGCGCGCGGCGCCGGCTCGTGCACGCGATCGCCGCTTCGTACGCCGCGCGGTATGCGGACCAGAGTGCGCGCTCCTCGAGATCGCGCGGATCGGCCTTCCAGCGCTTGTCGGGATCGTCGAGGCGCGCCTCGAAGCGGCGCAGTTGCTCGTCCGGCGTGACGTGCAGGTAGAACTTGCGGATCACCGTGCCCGCCTGCACGAGGTTCTTCTCGAACTCCTCGATGCGCCGCAGGCGCTTCGCGACCGCATCCTTCGGGAGCGTGCCGTGCGCGCTCGGAACGAGCACGTCCTCGTAGTGCGAGCGGTTGAAGAGCACGATCTCCCCGAGTGCGGGTGCCTGCGCGTGCACGCGCCAGAGAAAGTCGTGCGCGGCTTCGAGCGGCGTCGGCGGCTCGAACGCGTGCGCGCGGGCGCCGCGCGGATCGAGCGCGCTCATCACGTGGCGCACGGCACCGTCCTTTCCGCCCGCGTCGACGGCCTGGAACACGACGAGGAGCGCACGGCGGCCTTCGGCGCGCAGCCGCGTCTGCAGCGTGCGCAGCCGTTCGCAGTCGCGTTCCATCGCCGGACGCGCGGCCTCGTGATCGGCGAACGCGCCGGTGTCCCTCGCATCGACGTCCTCCAGCCGCGCGCGTTTGCCGCGCTCGACACGATAGGTGCTCGAATAGCTCATGGGCCGCGCAGTTCGCCGCCGGGGACCCGTCCCCGGTGAAGCGAAGCAGCGCGCGTCAGCCGCCGGTCGCGACGCGGCCGAAGCGATACGACGGCAGATACGACGCGAGCCCCGCGCCGTCGTCGCCGGCATCGGCGAGACCGACGTAGCCGTCGGGACGAACCACGTACAGGGCGTCGCGCCGCAGGCCGGCGCGGCGCGCGGCGTCGTTCCAGCCGAAGACGTGCAGCGGCAGACTGCGCGCCGCGCAGCACGCGCGCACGGCCGGCGTCGCGGCGCCGTACACGTGCGCTTGCCATGCGAGGGCGCGGAGCGGCGCGAAGTTGTCTTCGGGGATCCACGGCAGGCGATCGCCGCCGCGCACGGATCCGGCGCGTCCGGCGCTGATCGGGCTGCGGCGATATTCGATCGCCGTCTGCGAGAGCACGCGGAACATCGCGCGGCGTCCGCCGCGCGTCGCGAGCGCAAGCGGCATCACCGAGGGGGCTATCATGGTGCGAAACGCGTACGAGAGCCACGAGCCGCCGCTCAGGACGCCGAAGACGCGGTCCGTGGTCGCGACGAGCCGCCGTGCGAACGCGATCCGCTCGATCTCGTACGAGTCGAGCAGCGCCGGGCCGGCATCCGAACGCAGCACCGCGGCGATCTTCCACGCGAGGTTCACCGCATCGCCGATGCCGGTGTTCATGCCCTGACCGCCGACCGGACTGTGCAAGTGCGCCGCGTCGCCGAGCAGGAAGGCGTCGCCGCGCCGGAACGCGGTCGCGACGCGATGGTGCACGTGGTAGGTCGAGAACCATCGAACGTCGCGCACGTCCGTGTGCAGCTCGCGCAGGAGCCGTTTGCTGACGCCGGCCCACGCCGGCGGCGCGCCGTCCGCGCTCGGCGGTGCCTGACCCACCAGCCGCATCGCGCCGGGTTCCTTCATCGGCATGACGGCGAGCGCGTCGCGCGAGCTCATCGAGACGTTGATCTCGCCGTTCACCAGGGGTCCGGTGCCGTCGACGTCCGCGACGTACCAGAGCCGGTCGTACGTGCCGCCGGGAAGCGCGATGGCGAGCGCGGAGCGCACCGCGGAGCGCGCGCCGTCGCATCCCGCCACGAACCGGAACGTGCGCCGTTCGTCCCCGCCCGCGGCGTCGCGCAAGTCGGTCGTGAAGCCCTCCGCCGTCTCGCGCAACGTCGCGAGGGCGGTTCCGCGCTCGACCGCGACGCCGCGCTCCCGCAGCGCCTCGGCCAGCAGCGCCTCGTGCTGGTCCTGCGGGAAGATCAGGCTGAACGGATACGGGCTCACCTCGGCGCCGATGTCGCCGAACGGCATGCGCGCGCGCACGCGGCCGCCGATCCACAGGTTGACCGCGCCGGCTTTTTGCGCGGCGCCGATCACGGCGTCCGCGATGCCGAGCTGCCGGTAGAATTCGAGCGTCCGCGCGTGCACGATCAGCGCGCGCGACGTCGTTCCGGCGTGCGGCGCCTCGTCGATGATGCGGAACGCCACGCCGAGGCGCTGGAGGCACAGCGCGAGGACGAGGCCGGTCGGTCCCGCGCCGGCGATGAGCACCTCGGCGCCGGCGTCGCGTCGCTGCATCAGCGTGCCTTCGCGCGGTCGCCCGAGGAACCGTGCGGCTCGACGCGAGCCGGGTAGCCGAAGCGGCCGCGCCGTGCGCTCGGCGGTGCTGCGGTGACGGGGGTGGCGCCGGGGCACCCGCCGTGCTATCATCCCCGATGCTGTCCGAGGCTCGTCCCTCGGACCGGGTCGTGGCGCCTGCGAGCGCCACGTGTGTAGGGTCCGGCGCGTTCGGACCGTTTTCCACCTACATCATCACGAGGTCACCCACCGATGGCTGCTCCCAAAGGCAAGCGCGCGGCGGCGAAGAAAGATCGCCGGCCGAAGCGCAAGGTCTGCAATTTCTGCGCGGAACGGACCGAGTCGCTCGACTACAAAGACACGACGCGGCTGCGCAAGTATATCAGCGAGCGCGGAAAGATTCTGCCGCGCCGCATCTCCGGCAACTGCGCGTCGCACCAGCGCGCGCTGACGACCGCCGTGAAGCGTGCGCGCGTGATCGCGCTGCTTCCGTTCGTGGTCCAGTAGGCGCGCGATGAAAGTGATCCTCACGGGCGACGTCAAGCCGCTCGGCACCCGCGGAGCGGTCGTCGACGTCAAGGACGGCTATGCCAACAACTATCTCTTTCCGCAGCGGCTGGCCGTCGTCGCGACACCCGGCGCGATGAAGCAGCACGAGCAGCAGCAGCACGCCAAGAAGCGGAAGCAGGCCGAAGAGGTCGCGAACGCTCAGGATGTTGCGACGCAGCTGGAGCAAGCGGTGATCCGCGTCGCCGCGAAGGCGGGCGGCAACGGACGCCTGTTCGGCACCGTCACGAACTCGCAAGTCGCGGACGCGCTGCACGAGCAGCTCGGCGTCGCGATCGACCGCCACAAGATCGAGATGAAGGACGGCATCAAAGCGCTGGGGACGTATCCCGTCGAGATCCGCCTCGGCAACAACATCGTGGCGAAATCGGCGGTGCAAGTCGTCGCGCTGAAGTAAGTGCGGCGCAGCGCAGACGACAAGGTCAGCCGCGAGATCGCGGCGCTCTACGAGGTCCTGACCGAGGCGCTCGGGGCCGACAAGGTCGTCATGCGCGCCGGGAAGCTCGGCACGCTCAAGGAGATGCAGTCGCAGGCGATCCCCGATCGCCTCCTCGCGCTGCAGCGCCTCGTGTTCGAGGATCCCTCGCTCGAGACGCGACCCGGGAAGGCGCAGTACAAGCGCGTCATCGCCGAGATCGAGGACCGGCTCGCGGATCTCGTCGCGCGCCGCAGCGTCGGCGATGCGATCGACGCCAAGATCAACGCGAAGATGGTGCGCCGCCATCAAGAGTATCTCCGCGAGCTGCGCCTGGAGGCGTTGCGCGAGGAGAGCGGCCCCGAGACGCCCGCGACGCAGAAACGGCTCGCCGATCTCGAGGCGCTCGACGCGCGCAAGCTCGCGCGCGCGGCGCTCGACGTGCTGCGGCCGACGGCGCTGGAGCACGTCGTCGGCCAGGAGACCGCGATCCGCGCGCTGCTGGCGAAGCTCGCCTCGCCGTACCCGCAGCACGTGATCCTCTACGGTCCGCCCGGCGTGGGCAAGACGACGGTTGCGCGCCTCGCGCTCGAGGTCGCGAAAGGACGCCCGCACGCTCCGTTCGCGCCCGAAGCGCCCTTCGTCGAGGCGGCCGGCCCGACGCTCCGGTGGGACGACCGTGAGACGACGAACCCGCTGCTGGGCAGCGTGCACGATCCGATCTACCAGGGGGCGCGGCGCGATCTCGCCGACGCGGCCGTGCCGGAGCCGAAGCTGGGTCTGGTCTCACGCGCGCACGGCGGCGTGCTCTTCATCGACGAGATCGGCGAGATGGACCCCGCGATGCAGACGCGCCTGCTGAAGGTGCTCGAGGACAAGCGCGTCACGTTCGAGTCGTCGTATTACGACGAGCACGATCCGAACGTCCCGGCATACGTGAAGAAGCTCTTCCGCGACGGCGCGCCGGCCGACTTCGTGCTCCTCGGCGCGACGACGCGCGACCCGGAGGCGATCGACGAAGCGATCCGCTCGCGCTGCGCCGCCGTGTACTTCGAGCCGCTCACGCAGGCGCAGGTCGCGCGCATCGTGGCGGAAGCCGCCCACCGGCTCGGCGCCAAGGTGCTGCGGCGCGTCCCCGCGCTGATCGCTTCGTACACGATCGAGGGCCGCAAGGCCGTGCAGATCCTTGCCGATGCGTTCGGTCACGCGCTCGAGCGCTCCGGGGGGCGGACGGCGACCGTGCGCGAGGAGGATGTGCTCGTCGTCGTGCAGGCAGGCCGCATCGTGCAGCACACGCCGGCGCGCGCGCGCCGGGCGCGCGAGGTCGGCAAGGCGCACGGACTCGCCGTGCTGCGCTACGTGGGCTCGATCGTCGAGGTCGAGGCGGCTGCGTTCCCCGCGCACGAACCGCGCAAGGGGACGGTTCGCTTCAACGACACGGCCGGCTCGATGGCGCGCGACGCCGTCTTCAACGCCGCATCCGTCATTCGCGCCGTGACGGGAATCGATCTCGCGGACCGCGATCTCCACGTCAACGTCGTCGGGGGCGCGAACATCGACGGCCCGTCGGCGGGCCTCGCGTTTTTCCTCGCGCTCTACAGCGCGCTCGCGAACGTTCCGCTTCCGCAGGACGTGGCGGTCACCGGCGAGGTGTCGCTCGCGGGCGCGGTCCGCGGCGTCGGTGGAATTGTGGAGAAACTCTACGCCGCGCGGCAGGCCGGCATGAGAGCGGTTCTCGTTCCGCGCGAAAATGCGCGCGAGATCGACGCGACGCTGGAGGGGATCGACGTGATCAGCGTCGGAACCGTCACGGAAGCGCTCGCCGCGCTCGGCGTGCGCGTACCGCCGCCGCCCGCACCACGCGCGCGCACTCGTCCGAAGGTTGCCCGTTGAGCGTCGCCCCGTTCATCACGACGATCGATCGCATTCCGCCCAACAACTTGGATGCGGAGATGGCGCTGCTCGGCTCGATCCTGGTCGACAAGGAGATGATGGCGACGATCAGCGAGATCGTGCAGCCGTCGGACTTCTACCAGCCGCTTCACGAAACGATCTACCACGCGCTCTTCGCGCTGTACGAGCGCGGCGAGCCGCTCGACAAGGTCGCGCTGGCCGAGGAACTGCGTAACCGCGGCATGCTCGACAAGATCGGCGGGCTCGCGTACCTCAGCTCGCTGATGGATGCGGTGCCGACCGCGGCGTCGGCGGAGTACTACGCCCGTATCGTGCGCGAAAAATCGACGCTGCGCGGCCTGATCCGCGCCGGCACCGAGGTGACGAAGCTCGGCTACGACTCGGACGAGGACGTCCCCGCGGCCGTCGACCGCGCCGAGCAGGTCGTGTACGAAGTCGGCAACCGTTCGGAGCACAACGCGTTCGCCGCCGTGCCGTCGCTGCTGCTCGGCGTGTTCCAGTCCCTGGAAAAGCGTCACGAGCAGAAGGGCGATCGTACCGGCGTCACCTCCGGCTACCGCGACATCGACGACTACACGGCGGGCTGGCAGCCCGGCAACCTCGTGATCGTCGCCGCGCGCCCCGCGATGGGCAAGACGTCGCTCGCGCTCAACATGGCCGTCGCCGCGGCGAAGGACGAGAAGAAGCCCGTCGCCGTGTTCTCGCTGGAGATGACGAAGCAGGAGCTCGTCGAGCGTCTGCTTTCGTCGGAGGCGAGGCTCGACGCCTCGAAGCTGCGCCGCGGCGCGATCGCCGACCGCGACTGGGAGCGGATCGGCCACGCGATGGGCGTGCTGCACGAGCTGCCGATCTACCTCGACGACGCCGGCGCCGTCACCGTCACCGAGATTCGCTCGCGCCTGCGCCGCCTGAAGTCGGCGCACGGGCTCGCACTCGTCGTGATCGACTACCTGCAGCTCGTACGCCCCGCGACGCTGGCGAAGGTCGTCAACCGCAACGAGGAGCTGTCGGAAATCTGCCGCGTGCTGAAGGCGACGGCGAAGGATCTCAACGTCCCGATCGTCGCGCTCGCGCAGCTGAACCGCGCGGTCGAGACGCGCGCCGACAAACGCCCGCTGCTCTCAGACTTACGCGACTGTCTCGCGGGGGACGCTCTCATCGTGAACGCGGACACCGGGGAGCGCGTGCCGATTCGCGAGATCGTCGAGGGCAACCGGCGTTTCAACGTCTGGGCCGCGAACACGCGCATGCAACTCGTGCCTAGCCCGATCACCGCTGCGTGGGAAGTCGGCCTGAAGCGCGTGTACCGCGTCGTTTCCGAGAGCGGGCGCACGGTCCGGTGCAGCGACGGTCATCGCTTCCTCACGATCAACGGCTGGTCGGAGCTCCGGACGATCGACGTTCGCACGAAGGTCGCGGTCGCCGCGTCGTACCCCGTCGACGACAGTGATGGTGCAGGCGCGTCGGCAGCGTGGACGCCTGCATTTCCTGCGGCCGGCGGTTTCGAGCGGATGTACCACGTGCTCCGCGCGCACGGTGCCGGTACAGGAACCGCGGTCCGGGAAGACGTCGCCTGGGAGTCGATCGTCTCGATTCAAGAGGACGGCGTCGAGCCCGTTTACGACATCACCGTCGATGAGCTGCACAATTTCTGTGTGGACGACTTCGTCACGCACAACTCCGGGGCGATCGAGCAGGAAGCCGACATCGTCACCTTCCTGTATCGCGACGTCTATTACAACAAGGAGACCTCGCCGGAGCCGGACGCGACGGAACTCATCATCGCGAAGCACCGCAACGGCAAGGTCGGGACCGTGAAGCTGCGCTTCCAACCCGAGCACACGCTGTTCGTGCCGTACGGCGACGACTCGCACTACCCCGCGCCCTAGTGCACGAACGGCTCGCGACCAGCCGGATCGTCCCCGAGCAGCTCACGCTCGGCGTCGCCGACATCGAGGCGACGGAGCACTTCTACTGCAATGTTCTCGGCATCGACGCCGAGCGGCGCGGCGATGCGCTCTGCATCGCGTTCGGCGAGTTCACGCTCGTGTTCGAGCACGCGCCGCCGACCGAGCGCGCGAAGTTCGAGCTAGGCCTCCGCGTTCCTGACCACGCGACGCTCGACGGGATCGCCGAGCGCGTCGGCGTGGCGACGTACGATCGCGACGGCGGCGGGCGCGCGCTGTTCGTGAGCGACCCCGACCACTACACGATCGAGATCTACGCGCGCTGACGTGAGCGGCGCGGCGCCGCGCGTCGTCCTCACGGCGTCGCGCAACGGGAACGTCGAGGAGTACGTCGAGGCGCTGCGCGAGGCGGGGCTCGAACCGATCGTCGCGGTCGCGGGCGATCCCGGCCGGACGATGCTCGAGTCGGCGAGCGCGCTGTGCCTGAGCGGCGGCGTCGACGTCGACCCGGCGTCGTACCGCGGGCCGGCGTCGCGGTTCGTCGAGCGCACCGAGCCCGAGCGCGACGTCTTCGAGCAGGATGCGCTGCGCGCAGCGCGGGAGCTCGCGCTGCCCACGCTCGCCATCTGCCGCGGCATGCAGATCGCGAACGTCGCGTTCGGCGGGACGCTGATCGACGACGTGGCGCACGCGCTCGGCGCGCGCGCGACCGTGCGCCACCAGGTCGTGCGTCCCGACGGGCACACGGATCGCGGGCTGATCGACGAGCATGTCGTGCGCATCGCGGCCGGCAGCCGTCTCGCGGAGATCGCGCAGGCGCCGGATCTCGTCACCGGCGGCCGCCATCATCAGGCCGTCGACCGCGTCGCCGATGAGCTGCACGCCGTCGGCCGGACCGCGGACGGCATCGTCGAAGCGCTCGAAGCCCGGTTCGCTACGCCGTTCTGGCTCGCCGTGCAGTGGCATCCGGAAGCGACGCGCGCGCTCGACGGCGGCGCGAGCCGTGCGATCTTCGCCGCCTTCGCCGCCGCCGCGCGCGAGCGGTGAGCGCACCGAAGGGGCGGCTCGAGGCGAAGCTCGAGAAACTGCGCGCGCTGCGTCACGCCGATCGCGCGTCGCGGGTGGATGCGTTGCGCCGTGCCCTGCGCGATTCGAGCAATTACGTCGCCGCAAAGGCCGCCGAGCTGGCGGGCGAGTGCGGCGACGACGCGCTGATTCCGGATTTGCTCGACGTGTACGACGGCTTGTTCGGCGCCGATGCCGCCGAGCGCGATCCGCAGCTCTGGACCAAGAACGCGATTGCGCGTGCGCTCCGCACGCTCGAGCATCGCGATCCGGCGCCGTTCCTGCGCGGCCTCCATCACGTTCAGCTCGAGCCCGTGTGGGGCAAGCTCGAGGATGCCGCGCCGAACCTGCGCTGCATCTGCGCGCAGGGGCTCGTCGATGCGGAGTTGCCGGCGCCGGACGCGCTTCGCGAGCTGCTTCCGCACCTCGTCGATGCGTTCGCGGTCGTGCGCGTCGAGGCCGTGTCCGCGATCGCGCAAATCGGCGGGCACGAGGCCGCGCTGCTGCTGCGCCTGAAAGCGCTTGCGGGCGATGCTGAAGCGGAAGTCGTCGGCGCGTGCTTCACGGCGCTGTTCGAACGGGAGCCCGCCGGTGCGACCAGCTTCGTCGTGCCGTTCCTCGAGGACCGGAGCGACGATGTCAAGGCGGAAGCCGCCGCCGCGCTCGCTCTCTCGCGCGACCCGGACGCGGTCCAGCACGTGCGGCGATTCCTGCGGGGGGACACCACACGCAGCGTGCGCGAGGCCACGGTGACCGTCTGCGCGGGATCGCCGCAGCCGGACGTGGCCGAACTGTTGCTGGAGATCGCCGGCGAGGCTGACCGCAATCTCGCGGAACGCGCGATCGACGCACTTGCGCAGAGCCGCTTTCGCGATCGCGTCCGCGACCGCGCGCGTGACCTCGTCGAACGGGTCGGTGACCGCCGGCTCGCGGCGGCGTACGCCGCCGCGTTTGCGCCGGACGATTGACGCGGCGTTTAGGCCGTGCGTTCGATCAGGCGGAGCTTCGGGCGCTGCGCCGAGCGGAGGTGTGCGACGAGCGCATCGAACCGCATCGGCTTTCCGTAGAGGAAGCCCTGGCCGACGTCGCAGCCCTGCGCGGTCACGAATGCCGCCTGCTCCTCGGTCTCCACGCCCTCGGCGACGACGTGCAGCCCGAACGCCTTCGCGACGTTGACGATCGACACGACGATCGCGCGGTCCGCTTCGTCCTCGTTGATGTCGCGCACGAAGGTGCGGTCGATCTTCAGCATTGTGATCGGGAGGCGCTTGAGGTGCGCGAGCGAGCTGTAGCCGACGCCGAAGTCGTCCATCGCGAGGTTGATGCCGAGCTCGCGCAAGCGGTTCATGCCGGGCAGCGCGTCGTCCTCGAGCGCCGCCGTCTCCGTCACTTCGAGAATCAGCGCGCTCGGCGGCAGTGCGTACTCCGCGAGCGCCGTGTCGACGCTCGTCGCGAACGTCGGCTCGCGCAGGTCGCGGGTCGAGAGGTTCACCGCGATCTGAAAGTTCGGATCGATCGTGCGGAACGTCGAGAGCGCGCCGCACGCCTGGCGCAGCACCCAGCGGTCGATGTCGAGGATCGTGGCGGATTGCTCGGCGATCGGGATGAAAACGGACGGCGGCACGGTGCCGCGGGTGGGATGGCGCCACCGCACGAGCGCTTCGCATCCGCTGATCTGGCTCGTGGCGAGATCGACGAGCGGCTGGTACTCGACATCGAGCTCGCCGCGCATCAGCGCGCTGCGCAGGTCCGCCTCGAGCGCGAAGCGTTCCGCGTCCTCGGCGTGCATCGCGTCCTCGTACACGGCGAGCGAGCTGCCTCCGCTCGCTTTCGCACGGTACATCGCCGCATCGGCGTGCGCGGTGAGCGCGCTCGCGTCTTCGCCGTGCTCCGGGTACATCGCGGCGCCGATGCTCACGCCGACGTAGACCTCGCGGTCGTCGAGCTGGATCGGTGCGGACACGGCTCGGATCAGCCGCTGCGAGAGCATGTCGATGTCCTTGCGGCCCGCGATCGACGACATGATGATCACGAACTCGTCGCCGCCGGGACGCGCGATGAAGTCGCCGCCGCGCACGCAGCGCTGCAGGCGCGCACCGATCTCGCGCAGCACCTCGTCGCCCGCTCCGTGTCCCATCGTGTCGTTGATCGCCTTGAAGCGGTCGAGGTCGAGGAAGAGCAGCGCGAGGCGGCCGTTCTCGCGGCCCGCAAGCGCTACCGCTTCCTGCACGCGTTGGTCGAGCGAGAAGCGGTTCGGGAGCTCGGTGAGGCGGTCGCGGTGCGCGGCGTCGTAGAGCTGCTTCTGCGTGCGCTTGAGCTCGGTGATGTCGATCGACACGCCGACGGCGCCGATGATGTTCCGGTCGCGGTCGGCGAGCGGCTCGACGTGGTGCCGCAGCCAATGGTTGCCGTGCGCGCTCTCGACGCGCACGTGGCGCCCGGTGAACACGTCGCGCACGACGTTCTCGGCGACGAGCACGCTGCAGGGCGCGCCGAGCAGGTCGGAGGACGTCATGTTGAGCTCGGCGAGCGCACCGCCCGAGATCGCGGTGAACCGGCCGTCGCGGCCGACGGTCCAGAGGATCGCGTCGACGTTGTTGGCGACGAGCTGCAGGCTGTGCGCGTTCTCGTGCAACTGCGACTCGGCGATCGTCTGCGCGCTGACGTCCTGCAGCGAGATCAGCGTCTCATCGGCCGCCGGCAGGATGCGGACCTCGACCCACGTCTGACCGGCCGGAAACGCGTGCGCGCGCGCGATCGGCACGCCGCTGCGGCGCGCCGTGCGAATGTCGGGAACGAGCTCGGACGCGAGCGGGTCGACGACGTGCGCGAGTTCCAGCCCGATCAGATCTTCGGCCGTGCGGTGCAGCAGGCGTTCCGCCTCGTCGTTCACATGCGTGATGCGCATGTCTTCGTCGACGATGTAGATGCCTTCGCGCACCGCTTCGAAAAGGTTGTAGCGACGCTCGACGGCGTCGGCGGCGATTCCGCGCGCCGCCTCCATCACGTCTCGTCCGCGCAGCCACCAGCGCGCCGCGAGGACCGCGGCGACGGCTGCGAGAGCGAGAGCGATGCACGCCGGGAGCGTCGACGTCACACGGACCCTCGCCGGCGGAACTTCTCGCCCGACATGCGGGCGACGTCGACACGTTCGAGGTGTCGCATGCTGCCACGGCCTTTTTGGTAAACGGCGCCGGGCCTCGACCTGCGAGAACCGGCGAGAGCTCGCTCCGCGAGCCCGCCGCCCGGGCGCCAAGCGCTTCGGACGGACGTACCGTAAGCTGACGCCCTGGGTCGCTACCGGTGCCGACGGGCGAAGATCGACGCGGTTCTCTTTCCGTAGCCTACAGCACGGCTAACGGCTTGCGCGCGACCCTTGCGTAAAATATACGTGAGCGAACGCACGGCGTCGACGCGCCGTCAACGCGTCAACGCGCGACCGGATCGCCCTCCGGGGCGCCGATGCCCTGCTGGAGGTAGGAGCGCGAGAGCTGCACGTACTCGGGCCCGGCGTGCTCGACCCAGCCGATCGCGGCGCCCTCGAGCTGCTTCTTCACGACGGCGGGCGCGCCCGCGGCGACGACGCGCGGCGGGATCTGCGCGTTCACGCCTACCACGCTCCCGGCGGCGACCAGGCTCTGCTCCCCGACGGTCGCGCCGTTCAGCACGACGGCGTTCGAACCGATCAGCGCGCCGCGCCCGATGCGGCAGTCTTCCAGGATCGCGCAGTGGCCGACCGTGGCGCCTTCCTCGACGATCGTCTCCGACTGCTCGCTGACGTGCAGCACCGAGTTGTCCTGCACGTTGGCGCGCGCGCCGATCCGGATCGGGCCGTTGTCGCCCCGCAGCACCGTGCCGAACCAGATCGACGCCTCGTCACCGACCTCGACGTCGCCGATCAGGACGGCGGTCGGAGCGACGAAAGCGGACGCGGCGACCTTCGGGCGCTTGCCGCGGTACTCGATGATCATGGTGACGGGAGTCCTCCGCATGAATGGGGGCGGATCGAGCGAACGTCCGCGTATCTTGAGCGAGCACCGCCATCGGACCCCTCTGCGCGGCACCAAGGTCGTGCCGCGGCCGCGGGAAGGCAACCCCGACTACACCGAGATGAACTACCGCTACGCGGGCCGCGCGGGCCACATCCACGAGGTCGTCGAGATCGGGGGCCGCGAGCTCGCGAAGGTCGGTTTCGACGACCGCAAGATCGTCTATTACTATCTCGACGATCTCGAGCGCGAGGACGCGGCGGCGAAGCGTACGTTCCACGACCTCCCCGAGACGTAGGGCGGCGCGCGGTGCGGCAGGCGCTGCAGCTCGGCATCTTCGCGCTTCTCGCCGTCGCGGCCGGCATCAGCTTCGTCGCGCAGGGCGGCGTCAACGCGCGGCTGCGCGGCGCGCTCGGAACGCCGAACTGGGCTGCGCTGATCAGCTACGCCGGCGGAACGCTCGTGATGGCCCTCGTCGTGCTCGCGCTGCGCGACCCGCTGCCCTCGCTCGCCGCCGTCGCGCGGTCCCCGTGGTGGGCCTGGCTCGGCGGGCTGTTGGGTGCGGTCTACGTCGTGATCATCATTCTCTTGCTGCCGCGGCTCGGCGCCGCGGCGCTGCTCGCGCTCTTCGTGCTCGGCCAGATGCTCGCGTCGCTCGCGTTCGACCAGATCGGCGCGTTCGGCGCCCCTCGCCACCCGATCGACGCGCTGCGCGTCGCGGGCGTGCTGATGCTCGTCGGCGGCGTCGTGCTCATCCGCCGCTGACGCGCGTGGCGATGCAACGCGGCCGCCGGCTCCGGTGTTCTCCCCGCAGCTCGAATCCAGCCGGAGAACACCATGCTCTTGTTCCTCATCACGATCGGCGTCGCGCTCGGCGGGCTCGCCGCGATCGCGCTCTCGCAGCCGACCGCGGCGGAGATCGTCGTGTGGAACGACGACGCCGAGAGGCGGATGCTCCGTGACGCAAAGGTTCGCGCCGGGTGGTGGTGACGTGGCCGTCGCCTGCGCGGTCATGGCGCCCGACCGCGACGTGCTCCTGTGTGCCGCGCTCGCGCGCGACGTCGACCGCGCGTTCGAGCGCGTCGTGATCGCGTACCGCGATCCGATCGTGACGTTCGTCGGGCGGATGCTGCGCGACGGCGCGGCGGCCGAGGATGTCGCGCAGGATGTCTTCGTGCGCGCGTACCGCGCGCTGCACGCGTACACACCCGAGCGCCGCGCCTCGCTGCGCCTGCGCCCGTGGCTGTACGCGATCGCGCACAACCTCACGCGGAACGCCGTGCGCGATGCCGCTCCCGCGGCGACCCCGCTCGACCGTGCCGACGGCGCGCCGCGCGCCGAGCTGCGCGACCCCGCGCCGGGACCGCAGGCGCTCGCCGAGCGCGCCGAGACGTGGTCGCGCGTGCAGCGCGCAATCGCCGCGCTCTCGCCGGCGCTGCGCGGTGCCTTCGTGATGCGCTACGTCGACGATCTGCCGTACGACGAGATCGCGGATGCCCTCGACCAGCCGGTCGGAACCGTGAAGGCCTCCGCGCACCGCGGCTTGACGGCCGTGCGCGCGATGCTGGAGAACGACGATGACTGAATCGGATTCTGCGCTGCTTCGGCGAACGCACGCGAGCGCGTGCCTCGCTCGGCTTCGCCGCCGCCGTCTTCGCGGCCGCCGGCCTCGACCGCTACGTGCGCGCGGCGAGCGCGCTCGGCGACGTCTTCGTCGCGTGGAACGCGACGGGCGTCTCCGCGCTCCGGCTCGCGGACGACGCCGACGCTTTCGAGCGCTGGTACCGCGACCGGTTCGCGCGCAAGATCGTGCCCGCCGTCGAGACCGACGCAATCGCCGGCGCCGCCCGCGCACGCCTGAGCGGCGAGGACGCGGACGTGCCGCTCGACCTCGGCGCGTGCTCGCCGTTCGAGCGGCGCGTGCTCGAGAAGGCCGCCGGGATCGCGCGCGGGCACGCGCGCCCGTACGGCTGGGTCGCGCGCGAGCTCGGCGCTCCCGACGCCACGCGCGCGGTGGGCAACGCGCTCGCGCGCAATCCCGTGCCGCTGCTGATCCCCTGTCACCGCGTCGTGCGTGGCGATTCGTCGCTCGGCGGCTACGTGTTCGGCGCCGCCGCGAAGCGCAAGCTGCTCGAGCGCGAAGGGCTCGACTGCGAAGCGATCGAGGCGCTGCGGCGCCGCGGGCTGCGATACGTCGCGAACGACGACGGCACGTTCTGCATGCCGACGTGCGGTGACGTCGCGACGCGTGTCGACGCGCCGGGCTATCGCGGTTTGCGCAGCGTGACGGAGGCGCTCGCGCACGGCTTGACGCCGTGCACGAGCTGCCGCCCGATCATCGCGGCGTAGGCACTCAGAGCGCCGGCTGGAAGTCCGGCGCCCCGAACTGCCACAGCAGGAAGGCGTACTCGTCGGCCGCCAGCGCGACAGCCTGCGAGCGGCCGCCGCCGATCAAGCCGTGCCCGCCCTCGTAGTCGACGCGCAGCAGGATCGGCTTGCCGCTCGCCGTCGCATCCTGCAGCGTCGCAGCCATCTTCGCCGCCTGCCACGGGTCGACGCGCGGGTCGTTGATGCCGGTCGTCAGCATCACCGCGGGATACTTCGTGCCTTTCGCGACATGCTGCACCGCGCTCGTGGCGTACAGGTTCTTGAAGCCTTGCTCCGTCTTCACCGAGCCGAATTCGGGGATGTTCGGCGGCCCGTTCGGCGTCGTCTCGATGCGCAGCTGGTCGGAGACCGGGATCTCGTCGAGCACCGCCGCGAACAGCTGCGGTGCGCGCGTGATCGCGCCGCCCATCGTGATGCCGCCGGCGCTGCCGCCGCGCGCGCCGAGCTTCGCCGGCGACGTGTAGCCCTTCGCGATCAGCCAGCGCGCGCAGTCGATGAAGTCGCTCACGGTGTTCGGCTTGTTCGCGTCCTTGCCGGCCAGATGCCATTCCTCGCCGAACTCGCCCCCGCCGCGCACGTGCGCGATCGCGTAGATGCCGCCGCGGTCGAACCACGCCATCCGGCTCGCTGCGAATCCGGGGCTGCTCGAGATCCCGTACGAGCCGTACGCGTACAGCAGCGTCGGGTTCGAACCGTCGAGCTTCATGTCGCGGCGGTGGATGATCGAGAGCGGGATCGGCGTGCCGTCGGTCGCCGGAACGGTGACCTCGTCGGCGACGATGTTCGAGAAGTCGACGGGCGAGGGCGCATCGAGCTTCGTGTCGACGAGCGCGTTGGCGCGCGCATCGTACGTGTACCACAGCGGCGATGCGGTCCACGACGTGAGCTGCGCGAGGAAGCCCGGCCGGTCGTACTCCGTCACGAGCCCGGCGATGGTGCCGTTGACGGGCAGCGGCACGTCGCGGACGCTGCCGTCGTAGCCGACGCGCACGATGCGCGCGAGGCCGTTCTCGCGCTCGCCGACGTACAGCGCATCCGACGCGGTCGCGATACTGTCGACCACGCGCGGGCCGGCCGGCAGCACGTCCGTCGCCTGCGCGACGGACTGACCGACGTCGAACTTCATCACCTTGTAGCGCGGTGCGTCCTTCGCCGTCATGACGTACACGGTCGATCCGTGCAGCGCCGCGTTCGCGATCTTGTCCTCGGGCCGGATGACGAGCCGCCACGGGATCGTCGCCGGGTTCGCGAGCGCGCTCTTCGGCGCGACGTATGCGGTGACGAAATTTTCGACCCCGTTGACCAGGACCGCCGCGACGTAGGGCGACTCGGGCGACACGTTCAACGCGGCGAACAGGTTCGGCGGGACGGTGAGATTCGGGTCGACGCCGGCGCCGAGCACCGCGACGTCGCTGCTGCCCGGCTGCCCGACGACATGCGCGTACGTTCGCACGTTCAGATACTTCGCGACCGACGGCGCGCCCGGCGCCAGCTCCTGCCGCTTCAAGTAGTAGACGATCTTGTCGTTGTCGCTCCATGAGGTCGCGCCGAAGTCGGCGCGGTCGGAGGCGTCGGGCATCGTCTTGCCGCTCGCGACGTCGACGATGCGCATCGTCGCATTCTCCGAGCCGCCGGCCGAGAGGCCGTACGCGACGCGCGAGCCGTCGTTCGAGACCGTGAAGAACGAGATCGCCTGGCGCGGCGGCGGCAGTGCGTCCGGATCGACGAGCACGCGTTCCGCCCCGCCGACGCCCGAGCGCACGTAGAGCTTCGTCGAGTTCGCGCCCGGCGGCAGCTTCTCGTAGAAGAACGCGCCGTGCCGCGCGACCACGCCGCTCGACACGTTCGACGTCTCCGAGAGCGCGGCGAGCCGCGTCGTCATCGCCGCGCGTCCCGGCATCGAATCCAGGATGCGCCGCGTGCGATCGTTGTTCGCCTTCAAGTACGCCAGCAGATCGGGACCGTCCGCTTCCATCCAGCGGTACGGGTCGACGACGGTCGTCCCGTAGTAGGTGTCGGTGACCGGGATGCGCTTGGCATCCGGCGGAGGCGGCAGCGCGGCGGCGGCCGCGAGGGGCATGGCGGCAAGCGCTGCGGCGAGCAGGCGCAAGGAAAGAGAGACGAGACGCATAGGACGGCTCTTTCTATGCGCGCGCGAACAGTCCGGGCGTGCGGCGGTGCCAGTCCGTCAGGCTCTGAAAGGTACGGCCGAGGGCGAACGCGGCCGCGGGGTCGGGCGTCGTGGCGATCAGCTGCATCCCGATCGGCATCCCGGCAGGGCCCGCGCCCGCGGGGACGGCGGCCGCGGGCAGCCCGAAGGCGCTGGCAGGCGTGACGAGCGGGATGACGTTGGCGCGGAAGTCCGGCGCGGCCGGCATGATCGGCGCCTCGACGCCGACGACCGGCGCGAGCGCGACGTCGTACGCGCCCGTCGCGCGGCGCCACGACGCGCGCGCCTGCTCGATCGCCGTACGCGCGTCCGCTTCGGCCTCGCCGGTGATGCCGAGCGCGGTCGCGACGCGTGCCCGCACGTCGGCGCCGTACCCGCTTGCGTTGGCCGCGAACAGCGGGTCGTGCACGCGCGCCGCGGCGCGCTGCTGCACGACCGCGACCGCACCGACGAGGTCCTCATCCCACCATGCAACGTCGTCGACGTGCACGCCGCCGTCGCGCAGCGCGGCGCAGGCCGCGTCGAGCGCGCTCGCGACGGACGGATCGATGCGATCCCACCGGTCGCCGCGCAGTCGGCAGACGCGGCGCACGCGGACCGTGCGCACCGGGCCGCCCGCAATGGTCTCGTACGCGCGCTGCACGGTCGCGAGGTCGCGCGCGAGCGGCCCGACGGTGTCGAGCCCGATCGCGAGCGGGAAGATGCCGTCGATCGACACGTCGCCGGTCGCGGGACGAATCCCCGAGACACCGTTCAGCGCCGACGGAATGCGGATCGAGCCGAGCGTATCCGTGCCGAGCGCGACGTCGCACAGGCCGGCCGCGACCGCGGCGCCCGAACCGCCGCTCGAACCGCCCGCCGTGCGCTCGTGCCCGTCGCTACTCCACGGGTTCACCGTGCGTCCGAAGTGCGGGTTCTCCGTCGTGATGCCCCACGCGAACTCGTGCGTGTTCGTCTTGCCGACGATCAGCGCGCCCGCGGCGCGCAGCGCGGCGACGACCGGCGCGTCGCGCTCGGGATCGCGGCGGAAGAACGACGATCCGGCGCGCGTCGGCAGCCCCGCGACGTCGATGATGTCCTTGACGCCGACGGTCGTGCCGTGCAGCGGCCCGCGCGCGCCGGGCGCCATCGCGTCGAGTGCCGCCGCGTCGCGAAGGACCGCGTCGCGATCGATCGCGACGTACGCGTTGATGCGCGAGTTGAGGGCGTCGATGCGCTCGAGCAGCGCCTGCGCTCGCGCGACGGCCGGTTCGCCGGCGCTCATCGTTCGCGCTCCATGCGCGTGGCGAACTGCTCCCAGGTCAGCGGGTCGGTGCCGCGCGCGCGTGCCGGCCACCAGTCGACGCCGCCGCGGCTGATGCGCAACTCGCCGAACTTCTCGCCGTCGGCGTAGACCTCGTACACGGCGTCGACGGGCCCGAGCTCCCGCGCGGGCGACGTGACGATCACTCGATGCTCCGGCATGGCCTTCCTTTTCGCTCAGCGCGTCACGATCAGCGCGGCGAGCGCGATTGCGACGACGTCTTCGGCGAGCGCGGCCGGGATCGCGCCGATGCGCGCGATGGCCGCGATGCGCGCCGCGTGGCCGCCGTACGTTCCGGCGAGCGCGCCGGCCGCTCCGAGCCCGAGACCCGCGAGCGCCGTGGGGCCGTGCACGTTCGCGGAATACGCGCCGCCGGCGATCGTGTAGCCGACGAACGCGCCGCTCACCAGGCGGACGCCGACCCCGCCGGGCCGCGTCCGCGACGGAGCCGCGGGCAGCATGTCGACGACGTACTCGCCGAGCGCAAAGACGACGCCGGCGACCTTCCAGCCCGTATTGCCGAACACGAGGGCTTCGGCCGCGACGCTCGTGAACGTGCGCAGCCCCGAGACGAACCCGATCGCGAACGCGAGGATCAGCGGCACGACCATTCCGGGCGCTTTCGGTGCTTGACGCATGGGCTCCGGTTCTGTTACGGTGCCCGCCTGCGTGCTCGACGCATTCGTGAAGGAGACCCACGTGACTGAGCGAGATGTCGAGATCGGCGCGCTCGAACTCGTCTCGGGCGCGTCGCTTCCGTCGGTCGTCCAGCGCGTTACCCGCTACGGGTGTGAGCCGCGCGCCGACGGCTCCAACGTCGTCTTCGTGCCGCACGCGCTCAGCGGATCGTCGCGCGTGCTCGAATGGTGGGACGGACTCGTCGGCGAGGGCGCGCTCTTCGACCTCGCGTCGTGGTGCATCGTCGGCGTCAACGTGCTCGGCGGGTGCTACGGTTCGACGGGCCCCTCGTCGATCGCGCCGGACGGACGCCGGTGGGGACCGCGTTTTCCCGTCGTGACGGTTGCGGACATGGTCGAGGCGCAGCGCCGTGCGCTCGCGGCGGTCGGCATCCCGCGCGTCGCCGTCGCGATCGGCGGTTCACTCGGCGGACAGCAGGCGCTGCAATGGGTGCGCGGCTACGACGACGCGGTCGAGCACGCGATCGTCGTCGGCACGTACGACCATCTGCGCGCGCAGGGGATCGCGCAGAACTTCGCCGCACGCGAGGCGATTCGTCTCGACGCCGCGTTCGCGAGCGGCTGGTACGAGGCGCCGCCGGAGAACGGTCTGCGCCTCGCGCGCGCGATCGCGACGCTGACGTACAAGAGCGAGGCGCTCTTCGAGCGGCGCTTCGCGAACCGGCCCGATCGCTCCGGCGGCGATCCCTCGCGCGCGCACGACGCCCGCTTCGACGTGGAGGGCTATCTCGCGCACCAGGGCGACGTGTTCGTGCGCCGCTTCGACGCGAACAGCTACCTCGTGCTGACGCGCGCGATGGATTTCTTCGACCTGCGCGGGCGCGAGCGCCTCGCGGGACGCGCGCGCGTCACGTTCGTCGGCATCGAAGGCGATCAGCTCTACCCCCCCGAGTTCGTGCGCGCGTGCGCGGAGCGCTGGGCCGCCGCAGGATGGAAAACGGAGTACCGGCACCTTCTGAGCGACCACGGCCACGACGCGTTTCTCGCCGAGCCGGCGAACTTGGCGTCGGTGCTGCACGGCGCGGTCGCGCGCGCGGGCACGGACCCGGGCTTGCGCGATCGGGCGGCGATGTGCTAAGGTCCGAAGACCAATGTTCGCGTTCTGTACGATGACGACGACGATCACGACGACGACCACCCTCGGCGAGGGCAGGTCTCGATCGGCGTCGGCTTAACGCAGACGAAACGAATCGAGATCAAGGCCCTCGCCGCACGGCGAGGGCCTTTTTCGTTCCTTTACATGGAGGTTGTCATGCAGACCCTGCCCCGCGTCCTGTGCTCGTCCGATGCGATCGCGCCCGCCGTTTCCGCGGCCGTCCGAACGCAGGGCGTCGGTCTGCTGGGCTGCGGCACGGTGGGATCCGGCGTCGCGCGCAGTTTGCTCCGCTCCCATCCCGGCCTCATCCGGGCGATCGCGGTGCGCGATCCGCGCAAGCCGCGCGACGTCGCGTGGAGGGACTTCTCGGACGACGCGTTCGACGTCGTCGACGATCCCGGCGTGCGCGTCGTCGTCGAGTGCATCGGGGGACTCGGGCTCGCGCGCGAACTGGTGCTCCGCGCGATCGCGCGCGGCAAGGACGTCGTGACGGCCAACAAGGATCTCATCGCGACGGAAGGTCCGTGGCTGGCCGCGTTCGCCGCGCGGACGGGCGCGTCGCTGCGCTATGAAGCCGCGGTCGGCGGCGCGATCCCGATCGTCCGCGCGCTCACGGGCGCACTCGCCGGCGAGGACGTGCTCGAGATCGGCGGCGTGCTCAACGGCACGACGAACTTCGTGCTCGACGCGATGGAGTCGGGCGCCGAGTACGCCGAAGCGCTCGCGGAAGCGCAGCGTCTCGGCTTCGCCGAAGCGGATCCGCGCAGCGACGTCGACGGCCACGACGCGGCGCACAAGCTCGCGATCCTCGCCGGCCTCGCGTTTCGGCGCCCGGCGCTTTCGCCGTCGCTCGCGCGCCGCGGCATCGCGCAGATCACGCTCGACGACGTGCGTTCGGGCGCCGAGCGCGGGCTGCGTTTCGAAGCTCGTCGCGGTCGCGCGCAAAGTTGCGCTTCGACAAGCTCACGATGACGTTTCGAGCGAGGACGTTGCGATCGAGGCCGGCGTGACGCCCGCCTTCGTTCCGGTCGACCACCCGTTCGCGCGACCGCGCGGTGCCGAGAACGTCGTGCGCGTGCTCGGCCGCGGCTGCGGCCCGCTCGTGTTCTCCGGCTTCGGCGCGGGCGGCGACGCGACCGCGTCGTCGGTCGTGGCGGACGTGCTCGCGGCGCTCGGCGCGCTCGACCGCATGCCCGCGCACAACGGCCACGATCTCGTGGCGCGCCCGCTGCGGGCGCCGCTGCTCGTGCGGTTCGCCGACAGCTCGGTCGTGACGAGCGACGCGGTGCCGCTCGACGCGCTCGAATCGGCCGCTCGCTCGCTGGGCTCGCGCGACGAGGTTCGCTCGGTCATTCCGCTTTGGCGGGACGCGGCGTAGTGCCAAGACGCATGCGCCTGCCCGAAGGCGGGAACGATGATACGTAGCACTTCGCGGAGGCCCGGGCGATGCAGGCAGCGGCCGTGCGCAATCGGATCGCTCTCGCGCTGACGGCCCTCGCGGCCGCCGGAACGATGGGCGCTGCGCCGGCGTACCCCACCACGGTGGCCGCGGCCGACGCCCTCGCGCGCGTGGCCGAGCAGGACGCACCGCTCGACTCGTACGCGGTGCCGGTTCGCATGGAGGTGCGCCTGCACCGGCTGCTGACGATCCACGTGCACTTCGACGGGATGCAGTACTTCCGCCGGCCGGGCCGCGTCGCGCTCGACATCCGGCAGATTCCGAAGCAGTACCGCGACGAGTTCGCCGACCTCGGCACGCCGCTCACGTGGTCGGTGAAGTACGACTGGCGCGTGGTGAGCACGCCCGACGGACGACCGCAGCTCGTCGGCGTTCCGAAGCATCCCGGCGCGGTCGAGAGCATGACGCTCGATGCGGGGCGCGAGCCGGGCGCGCCGATGCACGCCGTCTTCGCGATGCACGACGGCGGTTCGATCGACATGCACGTCACGCAGCGGCTCGTCGACGGCTACGCGCTGCCCGCGCATACCGACGCCGACATGGTGTTCGGGCCGTATCGCATCCACGCGTCGATCGACTACGGTCAGTACAGCGTCAACGGAGCGTTCGCAGACTCCGTCTTCGAGACCTAAGCCGCCGCGGGCTCGTCGACGACGACCCGGTTGCGGCCCATCGACTTCGCGAGGTACAGCGCGTCGGACGCGCGGCGCAGCAGATCGCTCGCCTCGCCGCGCTCGCCGGGTGTGATCGATGCGACGCCGACGCTGACCGTCAGCCGTTTCGAGGGCACGCCGCCGTGCGCGATTTCGAGCGCGGCGACCGCGGCGCGCACGTCGTCCCCGGCGTCGCGTACGCGCGATACGCCGGCGCGCGGAACGAGGAGCGCGAACTCTTCGCCGCCGTAGCGGCACGCGAACGTGCCGTCCCGCGACGCGATCGCGCCGATCGCAGCGGCGATCCGCCGCAGCACGTCGTCGCCCGCGAGGTGTCCGTAGCACTCGTTGTACGCGTGTAGCCGATCGACGTCGACGAGAACGGCGCCGAGCGGCGCCGCAGCACGCCGCGCGTCGCGCCACGCCGGCGCGAGTCGCTCGTCGAACGCGGCGCGGTTGGGGAGTGCCGTCAGGCCGTCCAGCACGCCGCTCGCGGCGCTGCGCGCGCGTTCGGCATCGTGCGCGCGGAGCCGCATCGCGAGCGCGAAGGCGGTCAGCACCCGCGCGGCCGCGCTGCCAAGGAGCGGCGCCGCTTGCGCGATCTCGACCGGCGTCGACGGCAGCGCGCCGGCGACGGTCGTCGCGAACGCGACCGCCGCGCCGGCGACGAAGAGCAGCGCGCCGTCGACGCGCTCGCGCGCGGCGAACAGTCCGAGTGCGATCAGCACCGCGCCGAGCAGCGCCGAGGCGGCCTGCGACGCGGCATCGGGAACCGGCCACAGATCCTGCATGACGTCGCCGCCCCACACCGCGACGACGTTGACCGCGACGAGCGTGAAGGGCGCGATGCGCGCCCAGCGCGGCACGCGGTCACCTGCGAAGCCGAGCCCGACGAATGCGAGCGCGGCGTACGCGAGCGACTCGAGCGACGCGTGCAGCGGTTGACTCGCGTCCGGCGGCGGCCGAACGACGCCGAGCCACGGCACCAGCAGCGCGCCCTGTGCTGCCGCGGCAAGCGCGAACCAGCCCGCGAGCGACGAGCGCAGCGCGCCTGCGGCAGCCGCCGCGGCCAACGCCAGCGTAAGGAAGAGGCCGAAGCACGCGGCGTACCACCAGCTGCGCGCCGCGATGCGCGCGAGCTGATCGCCGGAAAGGAGATACGGCGGCGCGATGCTGCTGACCGCGGTCGCCTCCAGCTCGATGCGGTCGGCGCGCGACGCATCCGCCGGCAGCCGAAGGCCCAGCATCGCGCCGGGAAGGCCGGGCGTCGCGATCAGCGTGCGGCGCTGCGAACCGGGGCCGACCACCGTGACGGTGAGGTCGCGGACGAACCACGGCGTACCGACGTAGAGCGCGTCGTCGCTCGGCGGGACGCGGAACGTCGCGTGCAGCGTCGTCGGGCGCAGCAGCGACGCCGCGGGCCCGTCGGCCGGTAGCGGTGCGCCGGGCACGGCGAGCGGCACCTCGAGTTCCGCGGCGAATGCCGGCGCCGCCGCGAGTGCGAGCGCGGTGAGGACGAACGCGGCAGCCCGGCGCATGCGACGCTTCACATCCTCTTGTATCGGCGCGCGCGACGGGGCGCGAAAGTCTACCGGGCGGGTGCGCTCTCGCTCGCGGTTCCGGTGCGCGCCTCGCACACGTACAGCGCCATCCCGGCCTTGCGGCCGAGATCGTGCAGCGCGCCGATCTCGAGCTGCGAGTAGCCTTTGTCTTCGTCGCGGCGTCCGAGCGCGAGGACGCCCAGCAGATCGGGATTCTTCGCGCGCGGCACGACGAGCGGGACGAACAGCGGCGCGTTCGCTTCCTCGCCGCCGCGCGCCGTCTTGCCCTGACGCAGCAGCGCGAGCGCCTCCTCGTCGGGCAGGGGCTGGTCGGCGGCCGAGCCGTCCGTCGTGCGCGATGCGGCGCGCTTGAGCCGCCCGTTGCGGAACACGTAGACGGTGCTGCCCGCGACGTCGAAGAGCGGCGGCACGTGCGCCGCGAGCGCGTCGACGACGTGCGCGACGGTGAGGCGGTGGCGCACGTCCGGTGCGAGCTCCGGGAACTCATCGGAGAGATCGAGCGTCTGCGGCGTGAGCCGCTTGTCGACGCTGCGCTTGAACGCCTCGTACATCGGCTTCAGCAAGAAGCCCGTGATGACGGTCGCCGTGCCGCCCGCATACGTGCTTGCCTGCGGTCCCATCATTTCGGCGATCAGCTTGCCGGCCGTGAGGTTCACCGCTTCCCACAGAATCGCCGCAGCGGTCGTCACCGCGGCGTACAGCACGGTGCGGCTGACGATCACGTCGATGTCCCAAAGATGGAAGTACAGCACGGAAAAGCCGATCGCGAGCGGCACCGCGAGCTGGAACGCGACGAAGAACGGCTGGTGCACGAGCAGCACGACGAGATCTCCGCCGCGGTGCAGCGGGAAGAGCTGCCACGGCAGGTGCGTCACGAAGTCGCCCACGACGCTGGCCGTGATCGCGTAGACGATCCATTTCGTCTGCTGCCGCTCGACCGTCGTGTGCTCGCGCGCGTACCAGTACAGCTGCACCGCGACGGCGCTCGCGAAGAGCACCGCGATGGCGATGAACGGCCACGGGTGCGCGAAGTGATACGGATTGCTCGCCGGGACGAACGGCCACATCAACGTCCAGCCCAGCACGAGCACGGCCAGCACGCGCACGAACCACGCGTTCAACCGCCCGTCGGGGAATACGTACAAGAAGACCAGGAACAGGCCGAGCCCGACGCTGCGCTCCAGCAGCAGCCACGGCGGCAACGACGGCGCGTTCACGATGAGCGCGTGCATCGGCGGCGGGATCGTGACGCCGTACAGCATCAGCGCGACGGCCCCGAACAGCGCGATCGGCGTGCTACGGCCGCGCAGCGCGATGAAGAGTCCCGTCACGGCGAACGCGACCGCGATGAGCGCTTCCGACAGGAGGAAGTACAGCACGAACGCGTGCTGCGAGATGTGGTGCTGCGCGAGCGGGAGCGCGTAATCGCCGCGCGCCTCCGCCGTGAGCTCGACGTAGCGGTACCATCCGGTCTCGACGCCGGCGACGACGGCGACCAGGAACACGACGCCGATCAACGTGCGGACCGCGCTCGCGGAGAGCTTCATGCCGCGGAGTACCGCGCCGGTGTGCGCAAGCCCCGCACGTGCCCGAACGGCCCCGGCCGCAGAAGCAGCGGCCGCGTCCGCGCACGGTCGCGGGAGGCGCGTCGGGCAGGGCGGGTGGTGGGGAGCGAGAACAGACGACGGTCGCCCGGATGGGTCCGCCGACGTAGCTCAGTTGGTAGAGCAGCTGTTTCGTAAATAGCAGGTCGCCGGTTCGAGTCCGGCCGTCGGCTCCACTGTTACCCCCGCTACGGTGGGGTTTTTGCTGCCCTGCCCGCGCATGCGGGTGCCCGCGGCGATTTGGCGTACGATGGCCGCGGCGGTCTCCTTGACGACAACGCTCGCTGCCGTGAGAATCTCCGGTGTTCCGATGACCGTCAGCGCGCTGCGGTCCCACAGCCCCATGACGGTCCAGTCGGGGCCGTAGTAACTGCACCAGCTGGCGCCCGCGTATCGACCCGTCCCGAACATCCTGCGATGTCGTCGGGAATCTCGTAGGTAAGGAGTGCGTGGACGCGACCGCTGCCGTGGACGAGCGTGTCGGGCGTCCAGAGCGGGATGCGGCCGAACGTTTTCGCGATCGCGGCTTCGGGCGTCCTCGCGAGGTAGAGAACGTCGTACAGGTCGGGAGTGTCGATGCGATTGGTCCCGCCGGCCGGAACGAAAAGAGCCGGTGTAGACGGCGGTCCTTGCGGTACTGGCCGAAGCGCCGTACGCGAAGGTCAGCGGCGCTCCGCCGGCGGTCACGTCGACGAGTTCCACGACCAAAGCCGAGGCGTTGGTCAAGCCCCGTCAAGGAGAGCGGCGGCGACGGAAGGGGGAGGGGTCGCCCGCCTAGGAGGGCTGAGCATTCCTTGCGCGCTCCACGCTACCTTTTCGTGCGCGCCTCTGCGGGCGGCAGCGCGCGATCGGCGCAGGCGCGAGGTGCGGCCGCATTTTCGTCCATTGCGGAGCCGCGCCGCTCTCGACGGCGATACGACCGGTGCGAACGGCACGCGCTGACATCGCGTCACGCGTCGGCGCGATCGAAGACGACGAGCTCTTCGCCGGCGATGACGACGCTCGTTCGGGCGCTCGCATCCGCAATTCGAGGGCGATGCCGGGCGCGACGCATTCGTACGAATACGCCGGTTTGATCGCAATAGTAACCTGGTATGACGAACACCTCACCGGCCTGATGTGAAGGTGTGCCGTGGCTCGAGACGCTGCGAGCGATTTTCTGCTTGTCCGCCTGAAGCAACGGAACCCTGCTCCTGCTCGGGGAGCTATTCCCATGCTCGAATTCAAGCGGGCGGATGCAGGACGCTTCGCAGTCTAACGATCGGAAACGAACATGATCAAGGTGCTGGGCAAGACGATCCCTTCGCGCGCGGGCGACGGTGAATTGCCGATCCCAACCGATCGCCGCGATGCCGTCAACGAACCGGCCGAGCCGGTCGCCGTGGACGCTCTCGCCTTCGCGCTCGGCCGCACCATACGGGGCGAGGTGCGATTCGACGACGGCAGCCGGGCCACGTACTCGACGGATGCGTCGAATTACCGTCAGATTCCGATCGGTGTCGTGATACCGCGTGATGCGAGTGATGTCGAAGCCGCCATCGAAGCGTGTCGAACATTCGGCGCCCCGATCGTCTCGCGAGGCGGAGGCACGAGCTTGGCGGGCGAGACGTGCAACGCCGCGGTGGTACTCGACTTCTCGAAGTACATGAACCGCGTGGTCGAGATCGACTGGGAGCGGAAAACGGCGCGCGTCGAGCCGGGCTGCGTGCTCGACGATCTGCGCGATGCAGCCGAACAGCGGCACCTGACCTTCGGGCCCGATCCCGCGACGCACAACCGCAACACGCTCGGAGGTATGATCGGTAATAACTCCTGCGGGATGCACGCGCAGATGGCCGGCAAGGTCGAAGAGAACATCGAGGAGTTGGAGATCGTAACCTACGACGGTCTCCGGCTTCGAGTCGGCGCGACTTCCGAGCAAGAGCTCGGGCGCATCATCGCCGAGGGCGGTCGCCGTGGAGAGATATATGCACAGCTGAAGGCGCTGCGCGACCGCTACGCGGACGCCGTCCGCGAGCGCTTTCCCAAGATCCCTCGCCGCGTTTCCGGGTTCGCCCTGAACGAACTTCTACCGGAGAACGGGTTCAATGTGGCGCGGGCCTTGGTCGGAAGCGAGAGCACGTGCGTCACCATCCTCGAAGCGACGTGTCGCCTCGTACATAGTCCGCCGAAGCGGACGTTGGTCGTCTTCGGCTTTCGCGACATCGCCACAGCCGCCGACCAGGTACCGTTTTGCAACGACCACGGCCCGATCGCCCTCGAAGGGCTCGACGAGAGCATGTTCCGCTACATGCACGACAAGGGCATGTCGACGCGTAGCCGCAGCATTTTTCCCGACGGCGACGCATGGCTCATCGTTGAATTCGGCGGCGAGACTCGCGAAGAAGCGGACGCGAAGGCCAAGGTGCTCGTCGACGACTTCAGCCGGCGCGAGAACGCCCCGTCCTCGAAGATCTTCGACGATCCCGAGCAGGAGAAGGTGCTCTGGAACGTGCGGGAGTCGGGACTCGGCGCGACCTCGAAGATTCCGAACGAGCCGGACTTCTACCCCGGGTGGGAAGACTCGGCGGTCGCGCCCGAAAACTTAGGCGCGTATTTGCGCGACTTTCAGTCGCTGATGCGCGAGTTCGGCTACCAGGCCTCGCTCTACGGTCACTTCGGTCAAGGCTGCCTGCACTGCAGCATCGACTTCGATCTGTTCACCGCGGACGGAATTGCCAAGTATCGAGCCTTCGTGACGAAAGCCGCGCATCTGTGCGTGAGATATGGCGGATCGCTCTCCGGCGAGCACGGAGACGGTCAAGCTCGAGGCGAGCTGCTCCCGATCATGTACGGCGATGAGCTCGTGCGAGCGTTCTGGGAGTTCAAAGAGATTTGGGATCCTCGGAATCGCATGAATCCCGGGAAAGTCGTCCGGCCGTACAAGCTCGACCAAAACTTGCGGTGGGGCACGAACTACGAACCGTGGGAGCCCGCGACACGCTTCGCTTTTCCGGACGACCACGGCAGCTTCGCGTTCGCCGCGAACCGTTGCGTCGGAACGGGCAAGTGCCGCAAGCACGATGCAGGCACGATGTGCCCGAGTTACATGGCGACGCGCGAGGAGACGCATTCAACGCGTGGACGAGCCCGGCTGCTGTTCGAAATGCTTCAGGGAAACCCGCTCCAGCACGGGTGGCAGAGCGAGGCGGTTCGCGAAGCGTTGGATTGGTGTCTCTCGTGCAAGGCCTGCAAGAGCGAATGCCCCGTCAACGTCGACATGGCGACCTACAAAGCGGAGTTTCTCTCGCATCATTACGAGAAGAAGCGACGCCCGATCGCCGCCTACGCATTCGGCCTGATGCCGTGGTGGGCGCGTATCGCGGCGGTAGCGCCGCGCACAGCGAATGCGCTGGCCCAGATGCCGGGGCTCGGCACGCTGCTCAAGTCGGCGGTCGCGATGGCGCCGCGGCGCCGCATTCCGCTGTTCGCCGAACAGACGTTTCGGGCGTGGTTTCGGGCGCGCGAGACCAAGAATGTCGGCGGGCCGCCCGTGATCCTGTGGCCGGACACATGGAACAATCACTTCCATCCCGGCACGGCGATCGCAGCGGTGGAAGTCCTCGAAGATGCGGGATTCGCGGTCCGTATTCCGCGCGTTCAACTGTGCTGCGGGCGGCCGCTCTACGACTACGGCATGCTCGATCTGGCGCGGACACTGCTGAAGCGTACGGTCGATGAGCTCCGTGAAGACATTCGCGCCGGAACCTGCGTCGTGGGACTCGAGCCGAGCTGCGTCTCGGTATTCCGAGACGAGCTCGTCAACATGCTGCACGGGGACGAGGACGCTCACCGCCTCAAGACGCAGACGTTTTTGCTCTCGGAATTTCTGGCGGCGAAAGCTCCGGACTACCGCCCCGGCCGGCTTCCGCGCAAGGCCGTCGTGCACCAACACTGTCACCACAAGTCGATCTTGAACAAGGATGCGGAGTCGGGTCTCTTCGATGCCATCGGGCTGCAGTATGAAGCGCCGGACACGGGGTGTTGCGGGATGGCGGGTCCGTTCGGGTTCGAGAAGCGATTCTACGACGCATCGATGACGTTGGGCGAGCGCGTGCTGCTTCCGGCCGTACGGTCGGCATCCGACGAGACGCTCGTTGTCGCCGACGGCTTCAGCTGCCGGGAGCAGATCGCGCAGAGCACGCGCCGGCAAGCGCTTCACCCCGCGCAGGTGCTGCGCATGGCGATGGACGGATCACCCCAGTCCGGGGCTGTTCCTGAACTGACGTTCATGCCGGACTTGAGGACCGCGCGAAGAGCCGCTGCGAGAACCGGCCTGGTTGCGGCGGCTACGGCGACGGCCGTGATGTTGTCCGTATGGGCGTGGCTCCGCCGGCGGCGCTGAGCGGTCGGGCTTCGTGGACGCGGGGAACGATCGGGGCATGAGACCGCCGTCCAGGATCTACGACTTGAGCCAGCCGGTGTTTGCGAATTGCCCGCAGTACCCGGATCCGAACCCACGGCCGGTGCAAGTGCGCTTGTTCTTCATGTCGTCCGTACAGGGCGTGAACAAGGAGATTCTCGAGCTCAGTACGCACACGGGGACGCACTGCGACGCGCCGTTCCACTTTTTCGATGACGGCCAGACGATCGACGAAGTACCATTGGAGAACTACGTCGCGCCGGCCGTCGTATTCGATCTTCGCGGCAAACCGCCGGGATCGGCAATCGAGCCGCGAGACCTGCAGCAAGAACTCGAATCGCTCGATGCAGGTGACGTGGCATTGCTCAATACCGGCCGCGGACAGCGTCGCGGCAACACTGCCGAGTTCCTGACGCAGTACGTGTATCTCAGCGGCGAGGCGGCACAGATGCTGGTCGAGCGTGACGTCGCAGGGGTGGGTATCGACGCCGTCAGTCTCGGCGGCTATGGCGATCCAGACAAGGCGGGGCCCGCGCACCGCGCGTTGCTGGGAGCGGGAAGGTTCATCGTCGAGGAATTGTGCTTTCCCGAGTCTGTCATGGATGGTCGCAAACGATTGTTCGTCGCGGCCCCGATCAAATTACGCGGGTGCGGCGGAGCGTGGACGCGCGCAGCGCTGTGGGAGAGTTGACGGCAACTCACCTTAATGTATTCACCCCACTTCTGAGCACTCCGCGACCAGCGAGTCCTCCGCGCATTTCTTCAAGCTCGCGCTTCATAGCGGCGGAATCATCGATGCGCGCTGACGTGAACGTGTCGGCAGCGAGCTTGTGCACGTCCGTTCGCAGCACGTCGGTTGGGCTTAGCCCCCAGTCGTCTTCCGCGGTCGCTGGCCGAGCGGACTATGTGGGCGAGCGGGCGTAGTACGGCGACCGCACGACCCTGCCGCGCCGGGGCTCCGGTTGCCGCCGCACGACCGGCGTGGACGAGGCTCGTGCACCACGGTAAGCGCTATGCACCTTTCGCGGCTTAAGCGTGGATCCGGGAGGCGCGCGTACCGCCGCCGACACCCCGTCCGCGCGCTCGCGCCTACTTTTCCGGCATCCGGTTCGTGATGAAATCCTCTATCTTTTGGGCGGCGTCCGGGTCCATGTTCGCGAGCACCGTAACGACGTAGTGATTGCCGGGGCAAATGTCGAGGTCGCCGTTCATGCCGGGCGCACCGCCGTTGTGCCCGAAGCAGCGCGTGCCGTTGATCATCCCGTCGCCGAAGCCGTAGGCGTAGCGGCGGCTGACGCCGGGCATGTCGACCTTGCCGGTGGTCAGCAGCTGCGTGCGCTGAGCATCCAGCAGTTTGTTTTGCTGCAGGGCGTTCGCGAAGCGCAGGAGATCTTCTACCGTGGAGTAGCCGCCGCCCGCGGACGTTGCGCGATACGGTAGCGTGTCGGTGTTGGGCTGCAACTTGCCGTTCTCTTCCGTATAGCCGATGCTGCGGTCGGGGACCGCTACGTTCTCCGGCTCGGAGCCGGTCGACGTCATGCCCGCCGGGGCGTACACGTGCTTGCGCACGTAGTCGTAGTAGCTCTCGCCGCTCACTGTTTCGATCACGGCGCCGAGCAGGATGAATCCGTAGTTGCTGTACGCCCACGCGCTGCCCGGCTGGAACTTGACTGCGCGCTTGCCGTAGAGCTTCACGTAGTCGTCGATCGTGCGCAGTTCCAGCCGGTGCGCGGCAAACTCCGGGCCGAAGATGTCGCCCGTGCCGCCGGTATGCGTCAGGAGCTGGTGGATCGTCACCTTCGACGCGAGGTCTTTGTTCGGATAGTCGGTCAGATATTTCCCGATCGGGTCCTGGAGCCGCAGCTTGCCGGCTTGCGCGAGCTGCAGGGTCGCAACCGCCGTGAACATCTTGTTCATCGACCCGATGCGGAACCGCGTGCCGAGCGTGTTCGGAATCTTGTGCTCGCGATCGGCCAGGCCGTAGGCTTGCTCGAAGACCGGCTTACCGTCTTTTGCGACCAGCACCGCACCCGCGAATCGGTCGGCAGCCGTTTCTTGCTTCAGCTTCTCGCGCAACGCAGGCATCAAGGCGTCCGTGCTCACGTGCGGCAGCGGGAATTCGGCCGGTCGCGGAATCGCCCGTATCCCCCAGAAGAGAATTTCGTGCGGCTCGGCTGCGTTTACTTCAAGGAAGAGCCGCCGGAACCGGTCGGACGTGCGCTCTTGGACCAGCGCGACGATCTTCGTCGGCGTCGATTCCGCTTCGATCTTTCTCAGGTCGAAGCCGCCGGTCATGGCGCGAAACGTCTTGATCTCGTCCACGAGCTTGACGCCCGAGGGCCAGTTCTTTTCCACGAAGGTCCGGTACACGGCGCTGTCTTCGCTGTTGAACGCGTCGAGCCAACCGTGCAGCGCTTTCCCGGCGAGCGTATCCGGGACCGTCGTTTGCGCGCTGCCGTACCCGAAGCCCAGCAGCACGAACAGCATCAATCCACCGAGCATCGCCGAGTACATTCGCAAAGCGGCGTTTTTGTGATTCAACCGGGATTCCCCATATGGCGAGCGGATTCGATCCGGAGTCGACGGTTCCCGTCGTCTCAGGAGGTCGTCGGCGGCCTGAACTGCGCAGTGGCGGGTAATCGGTAACCGAATTGGCCACTGGGCGAAGAATAGACTTGTTGAAGGCTCATAAGGGCGCACCTCCCCGTCGTTTTTTCCGCGCACAGTCGCCGGGGTGCTCATGTTGCCGTAGCCATTGGGGGCGATCGCAAAGCGGCAATTCTCTGCATGATCGAAGCGAATAACTGTCGTGGGATCGCGACCTCCGCCATCTGAAAGGTGACGTAGCGACCGTGGTTGACGACCTTTGCACCAATCTTGATCAGCTTCTCGTGAAGACTTGTCAGCGACCACTCCGCAATCGCCTCTGGAGTCGCGAGCGTTCGGAGGAAGTTCCCGAGAATGTAAGCTAGCGCGTGAAGCTGGAGGCGAATCGCGTTCGCGTTGAACGAACGACACGAGAGCCGTGTCCCTTTTAATGCGCCCTTCCATTCTTTGATCCATTGCTCGGCCGTGCCGCGTTTGTTGTAAAACTCCACGATATTCTTCGACGAGTAACGCAAGTTCGTGACAATGAATCCAACGCGCGGGAACAACTCTCCGAGGTGCCACTCCACTTTGGCGACAACCCGTCGCGCACGGGACCAACTCGCCGCCTTGTAGTGAAAGCTCTTGTAGAACCGCTGTACGTAGTGCGCCGGCCGCCCGACCGGTCGTCTGAGCAGATGACCGATCCGCGCTTGGAGAATCTGATTTGCGGGAAGGCGGATCGCGTACTCAATCCCTTCGGATTCCAAGACTCATACATATTCGGTTGGGCGAAGGCGGCATCACCTCGAAAGGCAATGTGATCGACGGCGTCTTGATAGCGGGCAATGATAGGCTTGAGAACCGTTTCCCAGCCATCGGCGCTGTGGACGTTGCCCGGCCGAAGCGCGCATCGTTCGAGGTCCCCGAATTGGTTGAACACGAAGAGCGGATGGTAACATGTGCAACCAAAATGCCCGTTCCAGACGCTTTTCTCTTGTTCTCCGTGTGTCGGGCTCACGCTCGAATCCATGTCGAGCACGATGCGCTCACGGGATCGATGCGGCGCAACCTGGTCAATCCACCGACCGGAGAGATCGGTAAGCGTTGCAAGGTTCTCCGACCGCGCGAGCCAGTTCGTCTCGAATCGACCCATCTGATGCGCCGCAACCCTTCGCCGCTTTGCCGCCAATGATCCAGCGCATCGCTGGATCGTGTCGTAGTCGATCGGCGTCGTTCACGTCTTCATACCCGGCGAGCCGACCGAATACGGACTGGCGGAGCATGCCGACGAGCGCATGACGGCCGTTCTTCCCCGTGCGTGCATCGGCAAGACGATCGCCCGCCGATGAACTCAAGCCGAGCGCATCATCGAGTTCGCGATATGCGAGCAGACCCGCATCCGAGGTGACAACCGATCCGCGAAACTGAACCATTACGCGCCGGTCGAAATCCGGCCGAAGAATGCCATTTTGCGCTTCACCCATCGGGTTCGTCAATCTGGGCTCATCTCATCCGCGTGAATCACTTGTCAATTATAGCAAATACGTTCCTCGCCTACATCGATTTCGCGATGTCATCTGGCGAATGCGGGCTTAAACGCCATATACGAGAAATTCGCGCAACGGCGCGCGCGGATCAAAGGCCCTCCGCGGCCTTGGGCACCGTCAGCGGCTCGGCGAGTGCCGCGCTCAGGGAAGATTGATCGGGAAGCGCCGGCGCTTCATCAATTCGGCGCTGCAGCGCTATCAGCACGGCTCCCGTCGGTAGTGTCGCGATCCCGCGGAGCTCCCATCCCTGCGCGCCGAGGAGCGCCAGAGTCGGGTCCACATCGGCGACGAGCGCGGACTGTGGATCGACCGTATGAAACGTGAACTCCAGCCGGCCGCGCTCGCTCACGCCGGAGGGCGACCGATCACGAGGCGACAGCGAAGACCCGAGCGCGTTTCGATCATGGATACCTCAACGACCGGAGTGCAGCGACTCATGAACGCGGCTTTACCCGCCCCGAAAAGCGATCGTTCATTATTTTGTATAGTCGCCGAAAACGGGACTCGAGAAATTGTACGTCGCAGTCGTTCCGAGCTCTCGCGGTCTTCTCCATGCGAGTGCTTGGTTGCCGTATTCCGCAGTGGAAGGCTCACGAATGTCCAGCGTCATGATCGACCCCGAGAACGCATTTACGGATGTCTGTCAGCCGTTTACGGAAGTTCCCGCTTGGTGGAGCGGTTTTCTTTTTCACGTGTTGAGCGCGCGGCAAGTCACTCTGTACATGTATTTGAATATGCTCGGCGACGCTTTCGGCGTGTGCAGCCCCACGGCGAGACAAATCCGGTCCGACTTGGGGCTCGCCAGCCTGACGATCGTCTTCGAGTCGCTCAGTGTGTTGGAACTGCGCGGATTCATCCTGCGCGAGCGACGTGTGCTTCCCGGGCACCCTTCACGGCGCAACGTGTATCAGCGGCCTTCCTGCGAGTTTACCGTGCTGCGGCTGCTGCAAGACAGCCATCTCAACGGAAAATTGTGCCCGGTAGCGCGTCTGCCTGACGAGATGTCCGCGGAGTCGCGTCGCCTGACCGATGATTGGCTCCGGCGCTGCTTGGCAGCGGACTATGGACTGTACGCTTCGACGCCCGACGGCGAGAAACGCGCGGTGTTGATCCACCTGCTGCGGCAACGCTTGAGGCTGTCGTAGAACTCGTTCAGGCCGTCCGCTTCGCATCGCCGTTTTGCGGCGCGGCGCTGAAGGATCGGCTCACGTGTTCTCCGCGGCGTGAGACGGCGACGACCGCGCGAGCAACGGGAGAACGACACGAACCTCCGTGCCGCCGCCGCGACGCGGGCATATTTGCGTGCCGCCGGCCAGCGAGCTGACGAGGTACAGCCCGCGGCCCGATTCGGAGAATACGTCGCTCGGCAGCACGGGATCGTGCCGTGCCAGTCCCGGTCCGCGATCGAGCACGGTCAACACCGGCCCGGACGCATCCCACGTGAGGTCGACGTCGATCGGTCCGGGTGCGTGCCTCACGACGTTCGCCACCAGCTCGCCGAAAATCAGCTCCGCGCAGGTCAGCGTTTCGCGCAGCGCCCCCCGCCGCTCCAAATAGGCGGTGAACGATTGCCGTGCGGGCTGTGCGGACTCCGAATCGTCACAGTGAAAACGCCATCCGGTGGAGGTGGCGTCGAACGAGGCGACGGGCGCGACGACCTCCATCGTGAGAAGCACGACGTCGTCATGTTGGCCTTCGGTGAGAACGCTCTCGACGATGCGGCTCGCCTCGGCCGTTCCAGCTGCGAAGCTTCGGAGCAGCCGCTGCTCGGCGCCGATGATGTCACGGCCCCCTTCGATCAACCCATCGGTGTAGATCGCAAGAGCATCCTGCGGCTCGAGTACGAGCTCGTGCGCCGGGAATTCGAGGTCTTGCTCGACGCCCAAGAGCGTTCCGCCTGCATCGATGAAGCGCGTGACGTCGCCGCGACGCAGCACGGGCGCAGGGTGTCCCGCCGAGGAATAGCGCAGAGCTCGCGCCGACGGCTCATACACGGCGAAGAACGCCGTGGCGAGCGCGCCTCCGTTACTCGCGCAGAGCGCACGATTCGCGAAGGCGAGCACGGCTGCGGGCTGCGGGCCGAGCGTTGCCGCGGCTGCTCGGATCGTTTCACGCACACGTATCATCGCGTGCGCCGCTTCGAACCCGTGGCCGGTGACGTCGCCGACGGAGAACGCCACGCGTCCCTCACCCATGGAGAAAACGTCGTACCAGTCGCCGCCGATCTCGGCTCGCGAAATCGCGGCTCGGTAGACGGCGTCAAATCGCATGCCGTTGATCTCCGGCAAGAACGGCGGCAGAAAGGCCGCTTGGAGCTGCGAGGCGATCCGGTGCTCGCGTTCGTACAACTGCTGCACGTCTTCCAGCGCACGCCGGTGCCCTTCAATGTCGATCGCGGTCCCGAGCCATGCGATGTGCCGGCCGGACTCATCGCGCAGCGGTGTGGCGCGCGTGCGAAACCAGCGGTCCGTCCCTTCCACCGTTCGAAATCCGGAATTCGTGCTGCATCGGCGTGCCTGAATCGAACGCACGGCGGATCTCAGCCCGCAGTTCGTGCGCGTCGGCCGCGTGAACGAGCGACAGCCAGCCGCTTCCGAGCGACACTTCGCCGGCTTGTCCGGTGACTTCGCTCCAGCGCCTATTGACGTACGTCCAGTCTGCATTCTCGTCAGTCATGAACACGATTTCCGGGGACGCATTCGCCAAGGAGGCATGCTGCTCCAGAAGCGCGGTCCTGCGCAACGTCCGAACGTAGCCGCCCAAGACGGACGCGAACACGGCCGCCCCGGAAATCACCGACAAGACCCGGCCCACATACGTGCCTACCGAAAAGCGCACGAGCGAGGTGGAGATCAAGAAAATCTCACCGACGACCGCGATCACCGCAACCGCCACCCAGACGTCGAGCGAGCTCATGCGGCTGCCTCGGCGCGCGAACCCGATCAGAGCGAGTACATTCAGAGCCAAGGCGACGACGTATCCTCCGACCAGCATCGCGGTCCAAGAGTCGTCGGCGCGGAGCAGGGCGGGAAGCTCGCGGCCGCCGGAGATCGCGATCGCAATGCACGCGAATGCGGTCGAAAGAGCAACGACGATCGAGCCGCGAATCATACTCGGCGAAAGGCTGTCGATCCATGCGTAGACCGCGATCCCGAGCGCCCATCCGATGTGCCAGAAGAGCCACAGCCACGGAGGCGTCTGATGATGAAACGGGCTGACGACCGTCGGCAACGTGACGACGTTCGCGAAAATCAATGGTGCCGAGAACGCATAGGCGCCGGCGAGAATCGCGACGCGCGGGTCCCGCAGCGAATGAGCTCGGACGGCCAAGACGACCGCCGTCATCGCCTCGGTCGTGACCAAGAGCGCTCCGTAGGCGCCAAAGAATGCCGCCGAAGGCCCGAGTCGGATCAAGCGCTGCGGCCAGATCGCGCCGGCCAGCAGCAGAAGGCCCGCTGCGAGTGCGATCGTGCACCAGCGTTCAGCCGACGACGCCGGAGTATCGACGCGCAGCGTCGGCGGATTCATCGAGTCCGCAACGTTGGACATGATCGAAAGTTTCTGCCGAGCGGTCTTGCGCTCCGGCCGAATTTTGGCAGCGATTGTAACGTCCGGGCTACGCCGACCACTTGCTTGCAGATCGGTGACCCTGCCTCGAGAACGGTGAGCCGGTACTCGCCGTTCTGCACTTCCACGCTCCAGTTTTCTGGTCTATGCCGCGACGCCTCGTAAAGATACAATTACTTCACCGCGAGCCGATTTCCCGGATCGAGGTGTTAGGAACGACCATGAGGCGAACACCGGCTCGCGTTTCCGCGCCGCTTACGACCATGCCCGAGCTTTTTGCGTCGGCAGAAGCAGAAACGAAAGAAACGGCAGACCTGCAACTGCGCGGCGCCGCGAACGTCGAGGAGTGGACGGCCGCGAAGGTACTCGTCGAGCACCTCTTCGCACGCGGCAGCGCCGACATTCCCGGTATCGAATACGCGGTGGGTTACCAACTCGCACACGGCTTCACGGGCGGCGACATCGTGGACGTCTATCGTTTCGACAACGACGCAGTATCGTTCTGTATCGCCGACATCTCCGGCAAGGGCACGGAGGCCGCCATCAACGCTGCGATGGTGAAATACGGCGTTCGCGCGTACGCCTCGCATGGCTTGACGCCCGAGTGCGTCTTGCGCTCGTTGGACCGGCTCTATATCGAGAACAACGGCTTCGAGCGCATCGAGTCGTTCGCCACCGTCTTTTTCGGCGTGGTGGATGCTTCACGCCGTCTCATGACGTACGCATCGGGCGGGCACGAAGCGGCTGCGATCGCGATTCCCGGCGAGCCGCCCGAAATGATCCTTCCGACGGCACCCCTGCTCGGGGTCTTCGACGACCAGCATCATCTGTTCAAGCAGAAGCACGTAGATCTGCCGCCCGGAACGGTCTTCGTCGCGACGACGGATGGTATTACCGAGGCCCGATCGCCCGCGGGCGAGTTCTACGGTATGGAGCGCTTTCTCGAGACGATCGACGTCTTTGCCGAAGCTCCCACGGACCTGATCGTCCACGAGCTCATCGAACGCGCACGGCGCTTCAGCGGCAGCAACCTTCACGACGACATCGCCGTCGTGGCCGCGCGCTTCGTTTGATCCGTCGCGGTTACCGCGCGTCCTATCCGCCCCACGGCCACGGAGCGCCGACCGTCAGCGCCGCTTGCAGCGACGTCGGTCCGCCCGGAATCGGACGCCGCTGCTGGATCAGCAGGCGCGCGTGCCGGGTGACGTTCGCTTCGGCGTACCAGAGCAGTGCGCGCGTCGCCGACGGCGCCGCGGCCCCGTCCTCGCGGATGCCGATGTACGCGTGCGGGTCGAGGCGCCAGCGCAGCCGCACGTAGCCGCCGTCGGAGTCGATCGCGCCGCCGGCGCCGTCGGCGTTCGCGTCGCGGCCCCACCACTGCGCGGCGAGCAGCTCGAGCCGCCCCTTCGTCACCTGAACCGACGTTCCGACGCGGCGGTACGGATCGTCGAACTGCGGCGCGGTGCCGGCCGTGATCGCGCGCGAGCCGGCGAGCGCGTCGAAGCCGATGCGAACGTCGCTCGTCATCGGGATGCGCGCGAACACGCCGAGCTCGGGCGCCGCGAACGCTTCGCTGCGTCCCGTCGTCACCGGCTTACCGCCGTACGCCGAGCCGGACGCGTTGCCGAACGCGACGGTGGCGGCGAGGCGCGCGACGCCGACGGTGCGCTCCGCTTCGAGCCCCCAGCGCGGCGTCGCGAGCGTGAGGTCGTTCAGGCCGACCAGCGTGCCTTCGTAGCCGTACGTCGTCAGGGTGTCATTGCGCTGCGCGGGCGAATGCTCGAGCGGCAGCTCGAAGAGCCCCGCGCGGTACAGGATCTTCGAGTGCGTGTCACCGTACGCGAGGTAGCCCAGGAACAGCGACGCCGCACTTCCCTCGCTGCCGAGCGTCTCGTGCAGGAACGCCTCGACGTGTCCGAGCTCGACGCCCGCGAGCGCGGCTCCGGCGGGAACGATCGTGCGCGTCGTGCCGTCCGTCGGCGTCGGCGTGTAGCCGATCTGCTCGCGCAGCGCGACGACCGTCGTGCCGTGGCGCGGCGCGCCGTCGAACCGGTACCCGCGGTCCCGGAACGCGTTCCCGGTCGCGTTCAGCTCGGGGATCACCGAGTGGCACACGCCGCACTGCAGGTGATAGCGCTGCGCGAAGATCGGGATCGCCTGAGCCGGGCGCGTCGCGAGCGCGAGACAGACGGCGGCGAGCGGCAGCGTGACCGCCGCGCGCGTGCTAGCGAACAACGATCGCTCCGCGCATCGGCGCCGTGTAGTGGAAGAAGCAGCCGTACAGGTACGTGCCGGGTGCGTCGGCGAGCACGATCTGCGATGCGTCGCCGGCGCCGAGCGCACCGCTCGACCATCCACCGGAAAGCGTTGCGCCGAACGCCCCGAGCGCGCTCGAATCGAACGGCGACGACGCCGGAAACGCAGCGCCGCGTAACGACGTCGCGGTGTGCGCGAACGAATCCATGTTCGCGAACCGAATCGTCGTGCCGGCGGAAACGCTCGTCACCTCCGGCGCGAAGCCCGCGCCTTGGCCGTACGCCGTCGCGGCGGGCGGAAACGCGGTCAGCGACACGTCGATCGTCACCGCCGCCGGCACCGCGGTCGCGGAGCCCGCGGCCGATGCGCCCGGGGTGCAGCTCGCGAGCGCGAATGCGGCGATGAAACGGAGGCAGCGCACGCGGCGATCATCGCGCGGGTGCGTGAGACCGCGATGAAGGCGCTGGCGCGCCGCGTTCACGATTCTCTCAGCCGGTATCGATCCGCGGCAGGCGCACGACGAACCGGCTGCACTCCTCCAGCGCGATGTCGCCGCCGTGCGCGCGCGCGATCTCGCGGCAGATCGCGAGGCCGAGCCCGCTGCCGCCTTCGTCGTCGTGTGCGCGCACGAAGCGCTCGAAGATGCGCTCGCGGAGCGCAAGCGGCACGCCATCGCCGTCGTCTTCGACGGTGAGCGCCACGGTCGTCGCGTCCGACACGACCGAGACGAGAACGCGCTCGCGCGCATGCCGCTGCGCGTTGTCGAGCAGGTTGTCGACGAGACGCCGCAGCCGCCGCTCGTCGCCCGTGACCCACCGCGGGCCGTCGCGCGTCAGGACGAGCTCGGCGCGCGCCTCGCGCGGCGACGCCGCCGCCGCCTGCACCACGGCGCCCAGATCGACGGGCTCGCTCAGCCGCGGCGCGACGCGCTCCTCGCGCACGAGGGCGAGCAAATCTCCCACGATACCCGATGCGTCGACCGCGAGCGCGGCGATGCGGCGCAGCGCGTCCTCGAGCACGCGCGGATCCGGCGCGCTCTGCGCGCTCTGCGCGATCGACGCGATGCGCGCCAGCGGCGTGCGCAGCTCGTGCGCGGCCTCGGCGGCGAACTGCGCTTCGCGCTCGCGCGCGGTGATGAGCGGGTGCACGGAGACCCGCGCGAGCACGTACGCGGCGATGCCGCCCGCGATCAGCAGCGGCACGTCGAACAGTGCCAGGCCGCGCGCGGTCCGCCACAGCGCGTCGGCGTACACGCGCCGGCCCGCCTCGCTGCCGAGCAGCGGCTGCAGGAGGTCGTGCTGGCGCGCGGCGAGCCAGGTGAACGCGACCGCGTCGACGACCAGCAGCAGCGCGACGAGGATCGCGACGTACCAGCCGCAGAGCCGAGCGACTACGGCCGCAATGAGTAACCGACTCCCCAGACGGTGACGATACGATCGCGCGCGCCCACGGCGGCCAGCTTGCGGCGCACGGCGCTCACGTAGACGTCGACGACGTTGCTGCCGCCCTCGAAGTCGTCGCCCCAGACGCGCTCGAGGATTTGCGCGCGCGAGACCGCGAGGCCCGCGTTCGCCGCGAGGTACTCGAGCAGGCGAAACTCGGTCGCGCCGAGGGCGACGTCTTTGCCGGCCAGCCGTGCGGTGCGCGCGCCGGAGTCGACGACGAGGTCCCCGACCTCGATCGCGCTGCGGATCGGCAGCGCCGCACGGCGCAGCAGCGCGCGCAGCCGCGCGACGAGCTCCTCCTCGAAGAACGGCTTCACCAGGTAGTCGTCCGCGCCCGCGTCGAGCCCGCGAACGCGATCCGCGACGGCGTCGCGCGCGGTCAGCAGCAGCACCGGGGTGGCGACGCCTTCGGCGCGTGCGTCACGGCAGATCGAGAACCCGTCGCGGCCCGGCAGCACGACGTCGATCATCGCCGCGTCGTACGTGCCGCGCAGCAGCATGTCGTAGCCTGCGTCGCCGTCCGACGCCACGTCGACCGCATACTTCCGCCGAGCGAGCATGGTCCGGATCGCGCCGGCGATTTCGCGCTGGTCTTCGATGACGAGAATCCGCACGTACGCACCTTTCGCGCAGCCGCGCGCAGCTTCCGTGTGTGAACGATTCCTGAAAATCCGCGCGGACGCCGTTCAGCGCGGCTTCAGCACGCGCTCGCACGATACGCGGACACAATCGTTCTGGAGGACCCGCATGTTCGCGCATCGTTCCATCATTTTCTGCGGCGCCGCCGTTCTCGCGGCGGCGGTTTCGCTCGCCGCGTGCGGCGGCGGAGGCAGCGGCGGCACGGCGACCGTGCCCGGCGGCGGCGGAGGCGGCGTCGCCACGACGCCGACACCGACACCGGTTCCGACGTCCACGCCCACGGGCGCCTTGCCGCAAGTCGTGCAAATGGCCCTGCCGACGTCGTCGATCGGTTCCGAGGTCGATCCGACGTACGGCCTCATCGGCGGCTTCACGCAGCAGACGTACTCGCAGACGCTCGGCTACGCGCCGGGCGCGCAGATCATGATCCGCAACTCCGACTCGACGACGCCGCACACGTTCGGCGTCGTGTCGACCACGTCGTTCGGCGGCGGTGCCGCGCTCTCGCTGTCGGCCACCGGCGGCAGCACGGTCGGCAGCGGCTTCAACACCGGTACCGTCAACTCCGGAGCGACGATGGGGCCGTTCACGCTCGCGAGCGGCACCTACTACATCGGGTGCGCGTACCATTACGTCTCGAACAACATGCGCACCGTGCTCGTCGTCGCGCCGAACGCCGCGCCGGGTCCGCAAGCGACGCCGCCGGCGTCGTCGACGCCCGCTCCGCCGGGATACTACTGATGCGCGCGCGCATCGCCGCGCTGGCGGCCGCGCTCGCGATCGCGTGCGGTGTGCCCGCGACGGCGGGCGCCGCGCGCGACGCGCGCGACGTCCCGGCGGGCGCCGCGCGCGACGCGCGCGACGTCCCGCTGATCGATCAGAACGGCGCGCGCTTCACGCTGCGCGACCTGCGCCGGCCGACGGCGGTCATCTTCGTGGCGACGCGGTGCGGCGATGAGTGCCCGATGGCGGAGGGCGTGTTCGCGCACCTCTGCGCCGAGCTCGCGCGCGCGCACGTCGACGCGCGGCTGCTGACCGTCACGCTCGACCCGCGATTCGATCAGCCGATCGTGATGGCGGCGAAGGCGAGGCAGTTCAACGCCGATCCGTCGCGCTGGCGGTGGGCGTCCGGCGACCCATCCGACGTCGAGCGCGTGCTCGACGCGTTCAACGTGACACGGCTCGACGGACAATTCCACGGTACGTTCGCGTACGTGCTCGATGCCCACGCGCGTGCGACGCGGCTCGTGCTGCTCTCGACGACGACGGATCGCGAGCTGCTCGCGCTGTTGCGCAACGCCGCGCGCGGCTAGAGGCGGTCACGAAGCTGCACGGCGAGATCGCGCAGCGCCGGATCCGCGGCATCGCGCGCGCAGCGGTCGAACGCTTCGCGCGCGTCCGCGCGCCGCCCGCCGCGCACGAGCAGCACGCCCAGCGCGAAACGCGCGCGCGCGTATCCCGGCGCGAGCGCGAGCGCCCGGTCCAGCTCGAGGCGCGCGGCCTCGTCGCGTCCATCGCGCAGCTCGGTGACCGCAAGATCGTAATGCGCCGTCGCGTACGCGGGATCCGCATCGATCAGCGCGCGAAAATCCGCCCGCGCGGCCGCGAGCTCGCCCGCGCGCAGCGCCGCGATCGCCCGGCCGTAGCGCGCGAGCACCGCATTCGGCGCAATGCGCACGAAGCGATCCGCCGCGGCGCGCGCGCCTGCGACGTCGCCGCGTCGCAGCTCGATCGCGACGAGGTTCGCCGCCGCCGCGGCGAAATGCGGGTCTCGATGGAGCGCTTCGTCGAGCCGGACTGCGGCGAGGTCGTCGTGACCGAGCCCCGCTTCCGCGAGCGCCAGATCGTACAGCGCCGTCGAGCCGCGCGGCTCGCCCGGCGCAAGGAGCACGATGCGCCGGAATTCCGCCGCGGCGCCCGCCCAGTCGCCGCGCTGCTCCGCGGCCAGACCGCGGGCGAAACGCTCGTGCACCTCGCGGTCGGCGGCGAGCGCCGCGCCGTCCGTGCTGCGCGGAACCGGCGTCGGACGCGGATAGGTCTGCGCGCGCGCCGTCGCGGCGGCTGCGGCGAAGATCAGCGCCGCGGCCGCGGCGGCGAGGCGGTGCGGCACGTCAGTCGTGCGGCAGTCCCGCCGCCGCAGCAGTGCGGGCGGTCGCGGCGCGCTCGGGCGCGCAATCCCAGCCGGTTCGACCCGTTTCGGTGATCGGCCCGAGCAGCGCCGGCGCGGCACTCGGCGCGACGGCCGCCGCGGGGTCGTCCAGCAGCAGGTCCGCCGCCGCGGCCGCGCCGGCGCACGCGGCGAGCGCGACCAGCGCCGCCACGACCGCGGGCCGGACGTTCGTCATGCCGACGATCCTACGCCGGGCTCGTGAAGCGTTCCTGAAATCGCTCGCCGTGCTGGCGCTCGGCCTTCTCACCGCGCTTCCGACCGCCGTCCGGGCGGACGAGCTCCTCGTGGGCGCACTGCGCGACCAGGACGGCGCGATCGTCGCCGGCGCATCGGTGCGCGCGTACGACGCCTCCGGGCACGAGGTGGCGCGCGATACGTCCGCCGCCGACGGAACGTTCGCGCTGACGGCCGTCACGCGCCCTGCGTCCGTGGCCGTCGACGCCGCCGGCACCGCTCCGGTTCGCGTCACCGTGCCGCCCGCCGGGTCGCTCGCCGTCACGCTGTACCGTTACCGCGCGGGCGATCTGGTGCCGTCCGCCGCGGACGTCGCAGCGCTGCCCGCCGGGTCGCTGCGCGCGGTCGCCTCGCTCGTGCCGTACCGCGTCGCCGGGACGGCGAGCATCTCCGACCGCTGGCTCTCGGGCGGCCGCGGCGTCATCACGATCGAAGGCCTTCCTTTCTACCGACGCGGCGACGGCGCCGACGCCACGGCGCTGCTCCCCGCGCACGCGCTCGGCGTGCTGGACGTGGAAAGCCCGCTCCAGGCCGCGTGGTACGGCGACCGCGCGGGCGGCGGCGTGATCGATGCGCGCCTCTTCGACCGCTTCGACCGCGCGCGCCTCGCTTCGAGCGATGCCGCGTTGATGACCGGCGGGCGGGACGCCGCCTTCGCCGCCGCCGAGTCGTTCGAGCCGGACGGCGTGCGGCGCATCGCCGCCGCGTCGCTCGGCGCACGCGCCGGACCGATCGACGTCTCGGCGGTCGTGCTCGCCGGCAGCACGCCGCAGACGCACTACGCCGGCGCGGGCGCCGACGTGCGCGCCGCGACGCGCACGCTCGATCTCCGCGCCCACATCGGCGTCACGTCCGACGACTCGACGGCGAGCGGCGTCGCGGACGACGGCTCCGTCGCCGGCATCGATCTCGACGCATCGGGGCGCGGCGCGAACGCGACCGCCGTGCGACTGCGATGGCGCGACGAGCGCGGCGCGGTCGGAACGGTGTACGACGAGCACCGCGACGCGGCGCTCGTGCTGGGCACGACTCGCGGCTCGACGCTCCGCGCGACGGCGAATGTCGCGCTGGCATACGGCGACGATGCGACCTACGACGTGCGCCCGTCGAGCGCGCTCGCGATCCTGCCGTCGCTCGCACTCGACGCGCCTCTCGGCGGCGGCATGTCCGTCCATGCGGCGATGCGCAGCGCGACGCTCGGGACGCCGGGCGTCGCGCTCGCGCGGAGCACGATGACCGAGATCGCGCTCGGCTACGACGACCGGCGCCGCGTGCACGCGGAGGTACTCGCGTTCGCCGAGTCCGACGCGGCGCCGCCGGCGCTGGATCGCGGGCTCGCGGCGTCGTTCGGGTGGGAGGTCGCGCGGCGCGTTTCCGTTCGTGCGTGGTCGCTGCGCGACACCGACGACGTCGACGTGGCCTCGCCGCTCTATCCCGGCGGGCCGACCGTGACGTCGCGCGCGGTGCGTCCGTTCGACCGCGACGTCGTCTGGTTCACGTGGGACGCGCCCGTGCGGGTCGACCTCGTCCTGCGCTCGGGCCTCGTCGAAGGCGGCGTGCGCGTGCCGCTCGGCCGGCGCACGGTGCTCGCGGTCGGCTCGTTCGTGCGCGGGGACGGGTCGCGGGCCACGACCGTCGGGGTTGCCGCTCGCTGAACGACCACCGTTGCACGCCATGTTGGCCGCCCGCAGTCCGGGGTATGAGACTCCAGATGCGCTACCGTTCTCGCGGGCGGGACGTTCGGTCGTACGGTAAGGCACGATGGCGGTTTCCCTGACGCCCGCGCGTGAACCGACGCAGCGGCGTTTGACGCTGCTCGTGCGCGCCGGAGAGCTCTTCCACCGGTCGCTGGATCTCGACGAAACGCTCTCGAACGTCGCGCGCACCGCCGTCGAGTCGTTCGCGGATCTATGCCTGTTCGATCTCGTCGAGGAGAACACGGATCGGCTCTACGTGAGCGTCGGCGCGCACCGCGATCCGGACGTGGAGTCCTCGCTCAAGGCGCTCGTGACGCCGCTCCTCCAGTCGGAGACGCGCGGCATCCACCCTGCCCGGTTCGTCGCGCAGACCGGCAAGTCGTTCTTCGTCCCGCACTTCGATGAAGCGACGCTGCTCGCGCACGCGTCCTCCGACGAGCACGAGGCGTTCATGCGGCGCATGAACTACGGCTCGAAGATGGTCGTGCCGGTCGCCGCGCACGGAGAGATCTTCGGTGCGCTGACCTTCGTGCGCACGAAAGGCTTCGAAGCGTTCGACGCGGGCGACATGCAGGCCGCGGAAGAGCTGGGGCGGCGGGCCGGTCTCGCCGTCGCGAACGCGAAGCAGTTCAGCCGCGAGCAGCACGTCGCCGAGACGCTGCAGCGCGCATTCTTGAACGACGAGCTTCCCAACACGGCCACGCTGCAGTTCAACGCGGTCTACCAGGGCGCGCAGGACGACAGCGCGCTCGGCGGCGACTGGTACGATGCGTTCGCGACGGACGGCAAGGTCGTCATGACGATCGGCGACGTCACCGGCAAAGGCGTCGATGCGGCACGGCTCATGGTGCAGTTGCGCCAGTGGGTGCGCATGGCCGCCGTCGTGTCGACCGATCCCGCTTCGATGATGACGCTGCTCAACCGTGCGCTCGTGATGGAAGGACGGGACGAGCTGGCCACCGCGTTCATCGCGGTCATCGATCGTGAGGGCGACGCCGTGACGCACTGCTCGGCCGGCCATCCCTCGCCGATCGTGAAGTACGTCGATGGGCACGCGGCGCCGCTGCCGGGCTCGCCGTGCTTGCCGCTCGGCGTTGCGTCCGACTCGGTGTACTCCTCCGACACGCGCCTGCTGCGCGACGCGCGGCTGTTGATGCTCTACACGGACGGCCTGACGGAAGTCGATCGCGATCCCGTCGCCGGCGAGGCCGCGATCGAAGCGCTGCTCGCAGGCGAAGAGGTGCTGTTCGCGGCGAATCCGGCGCGCTACGTGAGCCGGCTGCTCGCGGGCAAGCGCGCGCGCGACGACATGGCGGTGCTGACCGTCCGGCTCGGGCGCACGCACGGGCGGTGGGCGTTCGACGTGAGCGATTCCGCCGCGGCGTATGCGATCAAGCGCGACTTCGTCGACGCGGTCGGCGGCGCGTACGGCGGCGCCGCCGATCTGAACGCGTGCGAGGTGATCTTCAGCGAGCTCGTCGGCAACGCGCTGCGCTACGCGCCGGGCCGTCTGAGCCTCGGCCTGTCGGTCGACGAGCGCGGGACGTGGCTGCACGTGATGGATGACGGCCCCGGCTACAGCACGCCGCCGTCGCTGCCGAGCGACGTGTGGTCGGAATCCGGGCGCGGGCTGTTCCTCGTGCGCGCTCTCGCGCTCGACCTGGAGATCCGGCGGCTCCCCGCGTACGGCACGTACGTGAAAGTGCTGCTGCCGACGCGCTGACGCGCACGCTACTTCGGCAGCAGCAGCAGCGCGTTGTTGAGCGGTCGGCCCGGCACCGTGACGTACCGTCCGCGCAGCCACAGCCCCGCGGACGCACCGCCGTCGAACGCCATGGCCTGGTACGCGCCCAGCCCCCGCATGACGGCGGCCATGTCGCGCATCGTTCCGGCCGACGTCGCGAGGATCAATGTCTTGCCGTCGCGCGAGAGGCCCGCCGCGCTGCGCTCCGCCGACGCGTACAGGATCTTCGGATCGCGAAAGCCTTCGGCCGCCGGGTCGACGGTGATCCGGCCGTCGGTGACGAGCCGCGGCCCGCAGCCGATCGCCTCGCGCGCGCCGGCGAACGGGCCCATCGCCTCGCCGTCCGCGCGCACGATGCGATACGTCGCCGTGCGCCCGACCGCGAAGTGCGACGCCGCCTTCGCTTCGCCGCGAAAATAGACGACGAACCCGCGGCGCGGGATGATCGTCGAGCTCGTTTGGATCGCGGTGACGACGCCGTCCGCGACCTGCACCTGCGGACCGCCGCTCAGCCCGGTGCGCTCGCCCCATTCCGGCGTGAAGATCGTGATCGTGTCGCCGGTGCCTGACGGATACCGGTTGATCCAGTACGCATACCAGTTGTTCGGCCATGTCCATCGGCCGTCGAGTCCGCCCTCGATCTTCAGCGGGATGCGGTCGATCGACGCGCGTCCGCCCACGTCGAACCACAGCACGTCGCCGACGTCGCCCTTGAACATCATCGCGCCGCCGGTGATCAGCGTGTGGTTCGGGTCGCGAATCGGCGCGTCGCCGTACGCCTCGTAGTCGCCGCCGTTGATCGCGGCCAGCGCGTGATAGCGGCGCGCGATGCCGTCGAGGCTCTCGACCCGCCCCGGGCGTCCGCCGCCGAGGCCGACGCGAACGCGCACGGCGTCGAGCCGCACGTCGAGCACGTCGGCCGCGCGTCCCGCGACGACGGCGTGCCGCACGACGACCGCGGGCGGTGCCGGCGCGGACGCGCGCGTCGGCGCGCCCGCGCTCGCGACGAACGCCGCCGCGACCGTGAGAAGCGTGGCCAGGCGCATCGAGCGAGAAACGCACGCGGCGACGCGTCGCGTTCCGCGCCGCCTGCTCGCTGCACCCTCCCTGGGAGGGTACGACGTGCGCATGGATTCGTGCATTGTCGGCAGCACCGTTTGGGCCATCGCCGAGGGCTACATCCCGTCGTGGAGCAACGGTCCCGAGCCGGAGCTCACGAGCCATGAGACCGCTTGCGTCCTCCATGCGGGCGACCGCGAAGCGCACGCGACGTTCGCGTATCCCGCGGCATGACGGCCGCGATCGACCCCGGGCGAGCCGGTGCGCGCATCGGCTCCGTCGAGGTGCGCGCGTACCGCATCCCGGTGCAGCGCCGTCCCGAAAGCGACGGCACGGCCGCGTGGGACGCGACGACGATCGTCGTCGTCTCGATCGAAGCGGGCGGTGCCGTCGGCACGGGCTGGACGTACGGCAGCGCGGCCGCCGCGGCGTACGTTCACGACGTGCTGCGTGAGATCGTCGAAGGAGGGGACCCGTTCGCCACGCGCGCGCTGTGGACGCACATGACCGGCCGCGCGCGCAACGACGGCCGAGCGGGACTTGCATCGTACGCGATCGCCGCGGTCGACGTCGCGCTGTGGGACCTCCATGCACGCCTGCTCGGCGTTCCGCTGTGCGATTGTTTCGGACGCGTGCGAGATGCCGTGCCCCTCTACGGCAGCGGCGGGTTCACGTCGTACGACGTTCGCACCCTCACCGATCAATTGTCGGGCTGGGCACGCGACGGCATGCGCGCCGTCAAGATGAAGGTCGGGCGCCATCATGCCGCGGACGGCGAGCGCGTGCGCGCCGCTCGGGACGCGATCGGCCCCGGCGTGCGGCTGTTCGTCGACGCGAACGGGGGCTACGACGTCGCGGACGCAATCGCGTTCGCGCGCGGGCCGCTCGCGGAATGCGGCGTCACCTGGTTCGAGCAGCCCGTCGATCACACGGACCTCGACGGAACGCGCCGCGTGCGCGAGCACGCGCCGGCCGGCATGGCGATCGCCTCCGGCGAGTACATCACCGACACGGCGGAAGCGGCCCGCGTCGCGCCCGCGGTCGACGTGCTGCAGGCCGACGCGACGCGATGCGGAGGCTACACCGGTTTTCTCGCGATCGACGGCTATTGCGACGTCACGCGCATGCCGCTCTCGACGCACTGCGGACCGATGCTGCACCTGCACGTCGCCGCGGCCGCGCTGCGCGTGCGCCACATGGAGTGGTTCGCGGATCACGTGCGCATCGAGCGGTCTCTGCTCGACGGCTTCATCGAGCCGGAGTACGGAAACCTCGCGCCCGACCGGAGCCGGCCCGGGCACGGGCTGACGTTCAAGCACGCCGACGCACAGCGTCTCGCGGTCTGAGGAGCGAACGCGAGTGATCGACCTCATCACGCTGCGCGGGCGCGCCGTCGTGCTCGAGCCGCTGACGCTCGCGCACGCCGCGCCGCTCGCGCGGGTCGGACTCGACCCGGACGTATGGCGCTGGATTCAGACGACCGTCGCGAGCGAGGCCGACATGCGCGCGTACGTCGAGACCGCGCTCGACGAGCACCGCCGCGGCGTCTCGGTGCCGTTCGCGATCGTCGATGCTTCGCGCGGCGAGGCGATCGGCAGCACGCGGTACGCGAGCATCGTGCCGGAGCATCGCCGGCTCGAGATCGGATGGACGTGGCTCGCGCCCGCGTTTCAGCGCACCGCGGCGAACACCGAAACGAAGCTGCTGCTGCTCGCGCACGCGTTCGAGTCGCTCGGCGCGCAGCGCGTCGAGTTCAAGACGGACGCGCGCAACGAGCGCTCGCGCGCCGCGCTCGCGCGCATCGGCGCGACGCAGGAGGGCATCTTCCGCAAGCACATGGTCACGGACTCGGGGCGAATCCGCGACAGCGTCTACTTCTCGATCGTCGACGACGAGTGGCCGGCGATCAAGGAGCGCCTGCGCGCGCGGCTCGCGCGCTGATCGGCAGCCCCGCGCTCGCGTGCTGCCCGAGCGCGCGAAAGGACAGCGTGAGGATCGCGACGTCGTCGCGCGGGCGCGCCGATGCGAAGATGCGCCGCTGAATCGCCAGCGCCGGGTTCGCGTCGCCGGCCGATGCGACGACGGCTTCGAGCAGGGTCGCCTCGCCGGCGATCGGGTCGCGGTACCCGAATCCGCCGCGGCTGATTCATCCGGTTCGGATCAGCCGGCCGGTGCGCAGCGCGGGCACGGCGAGCCTTGCAAGAACGTGCCCGTATTCGGATACTTCAGGCCGCAGCGGCGGCAGACCAGCGTCGGCAACGGGCGCTCCGCCGTGCCTTCGTCCAGCTCGCGAAACACCGCGTCGAGATCGCCGCGCTGCTTGCCCCGTGAACGCGAGCCGAACAGGCGCTCGAAGAAGTCGCGCATCGCGAGTGCCGTTTCCGCGAACCGCGGGAATCCGCCTCGTGCGCTCGCGCGCTACCGTTCCTTCGCATCCGACGACCGCGGGCCGAGATACAGCTCGTACGCCGCGTAGCCGCTGAACGTGCTCGGACCGTGCACGCCGCGCCCCAAGGACGCGAGCAGCGCGTGATGCTCGCCGCGCTCGGCGACGAAGCCGAGGCCGACGCCGGTCGAATCGGCGCCGCCGATCGTGTCGGCCGACTGGTGATAGATCTCCGCGCCGACGCTCAGGCCGTCGCGGATCTGCCGCGTCGCGGCGAACCCGGTGAAGGTGTAGTCTCGGTTGCCCCGGCCCGGATTGTGCCACACGCCGCCGCCGCCGAAATACGTCCACGCGCCGTTCGTCTTCTGCGCCCACACCGGAAGAAAAATCTTCGGGAGCCCGCTCCCGAGCCCGTGCGTCGCATCGCCCGTCGGCAGCACGACGGCGGGGTAGAACGACGCCTGCGGGCGACCGGGCCGCTCCTGCATGAAGCGCATCTTGAGCGCGACCTCCGTCTCGCCGTAGCCCGCGAACGCCGGCATACCCGGCGGGCGCGTCGCGACGAAGGGCGCCGTGACGGAGAACTGCACGTTCGGCATCAAGCCGTAGTTGACTTCGAGCGACGGAAGCGTCGCGTCGACGGCGTGCGACGAGCTGCTCTCGTACGTCGTGAAGACGTAGAATCTCGTAGTGACGGTACGCGGTCGGCTCCGGATCGTCGGTTTGGTACGGCGGCCCGGCCGACGCCGGAACGCGAGCGAACGCAAGCACGCACGCGAGCGACGCGAGCGCCGCGACGCGGAACCTGATCCCGAAACGCATTCGGCATGCGTTCCGGCTGTGGCGGCGATATCCGGTTTTCGGCAAGGACGTCATGGCGGGCGACCGAACGTCGCCGCGTGCTCACACCGATCGCGCCCCCGCAGCCCGTCCCCGTCTTCAGCGGATTCGACTACGTCACGGTCGACGCGCAGCGCCGCCGCGTCTACGCGGCGCACGGCGGCGCGCGCGCCTTGCTCGTGGTCGACGCCGATTCCGGCAAGGTCGTCGGCCAAGTGCGCACCGGGCCGATGCACGGCGTCGCCGTGGACCCCGCGACCGGGCACGTGTTCACCGGCAACGGCGACGACGACACCGTGAGCGAGGTCGATCCGGTCGCGCTGAAAGTGATTCGGTCGGTGAACGTCGGCGGCACGATCGACGCAATCGCGTACGACGCCGGCAACCGCCGCATCTACGCGGACGAGGACGACGGAACGCACGTGTACGTCGTCGACGCCGTCTCGTTCAAGCTGCTCAAGTCGATCGTCGTGCCGGGTCACAAGCCCGAGTACCTCGCGGTCAACCCCGCGACGCAGGAGGTGTATCAGAACATCGACGACCTCGCCGAGATCGCGGTCATCGACCCCGCGCGGCTCGATGTGACGCGCACGATCAAGACGCCCGAGCTGCAGCACAATCACCCGCTGCAGTACGACGCGAAGCTCGACCAGATCGTGGTCGCCGGCGGCGGTTCGATGAGCGCGTACGCACCGTCGGGGCAGAAGCTCGGCACGCTTCCCGTCGGTCGGTTCGATCAGTGCAGCCTCGATGAGTCGCAGGACGTGCTCGCGTGCGCGGGCGGCGGCGCGGTCACGCGCTTCCAGCTGCACGCGGGCGCCGCGCCGTCGCAGATCGACTCGACGCCGGTGGACCCCGGCGTGCACACGATCGGCGTCGATCCGCAGACGCACCGCGTGTACGTCGTGTGGGCGCACCGCGACGGTACCGGAGATTTCGTGCAGGCGCTCGCGCCGTAACGGTGCGCCACGACAAAAGAAGAGGGCCGTCTCGCGAGAGACGGCCCTCTTCAGTGTGGCGGCTGCGCGCTCAGAACTGCAGCCGGAGACCCGTCGAGATGCCGCGCAGCAACCCGCCCGCGTAGCAGTGCGGACCGACGTACGAGACGCCGCCCGCACCGGCGTTCGCCGTCGGGTCGAACGCCGCGAGGACGGAGCCGTCGTGACAGTCCGTGGTGATGCCGCGACCGCCCGCGCCGAGATCGTAGTGCGCGTACGGATGGTTCACCGTCTCTGCGTAGTCCATGTAGAACGACAGATGGCGATCGATGGTGTGGTGAAACATCAGGGTATACATATTCGCCATGTTGTCGGGATTCGGCGTTCCGAACAGCGTCGGGTTCACGGCGTTCGGATACAGCGTCGGCGTGTTGTGCTGGCCGGGGTCGCCCATCGACGGGTTTGCGCGCGCCCATCCCACGCTGAAGCTGTTGCCGCTTCCGAGCGCCTGCGTTCCGGCGAGCCAGAACCCCTCGCGCGTGCGCTCGTTCTGCGGATCGAGATATGCCGGCAGGTAGCGGTGCATGCTCTCGTAGATCGCTTCAATCGATGTCTGCGGAGCGAAGGTCCACTGCGCGCCGATCTTCCACGCGTCCTCGTCCGCCGTATCGTTGGGATCGAGGTTGGGGAGATCGCTCGTGCGGTTGACTTTCTTGTGCAGCTCGTACGCGGTCGTCACGTAGAAGTGCTTTCGCTCGAACGAGGCGCTGCCGCTGTACGCGCTGCCGAACGAGCCGTCGTTGCAGGACGGCGGAAGGGCGCCGCTGCCCGGCGCGTTGCCGCCGGTGCACCCGGCCTCGCCCGCCGCGATCAGCGAGTCGTCGATGCCGCGGTTCTGGCCCGGCGACGTCATGAGGCTCATCCTGAATCCGCCCCAGTTCGGCGAATTCCACCACAGCGCGTGGTCGAGCCGCGCGCCGAACTCGACGCGGTTGTCGCCGCCGGTGTTGCCCATGACGACCGAGTAGTCCCCGAGCTCCTGGCTGAACGGGTTCATCCGCGCGGTCGTCGATTTGTACGGCGTGTCGTTCTTGCCGATCATGAACGTGCCGCTGAACGTGTTGCCGATGCCGATGAAGCTGTTGCGCGAGGTCAGCGCACCCTTCACGGTGTTGTCGTTGTTCGAGTTGCTGTTCACCGTGCCGGACGTCGCCGACACGTCGATCTGCGTTTCGAGCTGGTACACCGCCGCGAACTTCTTGGTCAGCGACCGTGCGCTGCGCAGGCCGACGAACGACTGGCTCGAGATCGCGGGCTGCCAGCCGATGTTGCCGACGGGCGAGTCGCCCGACGTGGTGTAGAACGGTTGTAAGCCCTTCGTGGTCTCATCGACGGAGAGGTCCAGCGTGCCGTACACCTGGATCGGCTCGCCGTGGATCAAGAACGTCGTGTTGTTGCCGGGCAGGGTCACGACCGGCACGCTCCCGGGCGGTCCCGCGGCGGCGGGCGCGATCGGATGCGCGGCCGCGGCGTTCTTCTGCGCTTGGAGCTGCGCGAGCGCCGCCGCCATGTCCATCATCTGCTTCTGGTTGGCTTCCATTTGTTTTTGCAGCGCCGTCATCTGCGCTTGCAGATCGGACGTCGTGTCCGCTCGGGCGACCGTCGTCGTCACAAGCAAACACACGAAGGCTGCCGCTATCAGCTTCTTCATGTCGGAATTCCGTTTCGGAGTGGAGTGGAAGGAGACGCCGGTGCCCGGATGAGGGACCACCGGCGCAAACGGCACCGCGCTCGATTTCCCGGGCGAAGCGTCCGCTTTTAACCTTCCGTCGGCAGAATCTTCACGCGATCTTAGCAGTCGCCCGCATCGTCGCGCGCTCGCCCTGCGCCCGGAGGTACTGCGGCGGCCAGGCGGCCTCGGTGCCGAGCGCGCGCGCCGCGAACAGCGGCCAGTACGGGTCGCGCAGAAGCTCTCGCGCGAGGACGACGACGTCGGCACGGCCGCTCGCGACGATCGCCTCCGCATCGGCGGGCTCGACGATCATCCCGACCGCGGCCGTCGCGATCTGCGCCTCGCCGCGGATCCGCTCCGCGAACGGCGTCTGGTACAGCGGTCCGACCGGGATCGCGCCGGGCGGAACCGGCACCGCGCCGCCCGAGCTCACGTCGATGAGATCGACGCCGTCGCCGTGCAGCACGCGCGCGAGCTCGACCGCCTGCTCGACGTCCCAGCCGCCCGCTGCCCAGTCCGTCGCGGAGAGCCGGACGAACAGGGGCAGGCGCTCGGGCCAAGCCGCGCGCACGGCGCGCACGACCTCGCGCGCGAACCGCGTGCGATTCTCGAACGATCCGCCCCACCGGTCCGTGCGCGTGTTGACGAGCGGCGAGAGGAACTGATGGATCAAGTAGCCGTGAGCGCCGTGTATCTCGATGACCGATCCGCCGGCCTCGAGCGTCCGCCGCGCGGCCGCGGCGAACGCATCGACGATGCGCGCGATCCCCGCCTCGTCCAGCGCCGCGGGCGTCGGATAACGCGGCTCGAACGGCACCGCGACCGGCGCGAGGGGCGTCCACGCGCCCTCGCCGGGCGCGACGGCGCCGGTGCCTTCCCACGGGCGCTTCGTGCTGCCCTTGCGTCCGGCGTGCGCGAGCTGCGTGCCGAAACGCGCGCCCTGCGATTCGACGAAGCGCGCGATGCGCGCGAGCTGCTCGACGTGCTCGTCCTTCCAGATGCCGAGATCCTGGGGCGAGATGCGCCCTTCGGGCGTGACCGCGATCGCCTCGGTGAGTACGAGCGCGGCGCCGCCGACGGCGCGAGAGCCGAGATGCACGACGTGCCAATCGTTCGCGAACCCGTCGTGCGAGGAGTACTCGCACATCGGCGAGACGACGATGCGGTTGCGGAGCGTTACGTCGCGAAACGTGACCGGAGAGAAGAGCGCGGACATCGTCTCCTTCTGACGCGCCGTGCGGCGGCTCGGTTTCGTCACTGCAAGCGGCGGATCGGTCCTGAGCCGGTCGAAGGGCCGAACGCAACGGGTTCGGCGGAGGCGAACCCTAGTATGCGAAGGAGCGATAACGCTCTTCGGCGACCGACGCCTGCGCGTCCGGCACGACGGTCTCGAACCGCAGAAGGCGGCGCTGCTCGCCGCTCAGCTGGTCCCACGTCGACTGCGGGACGCGCACGGAAACCTCCGGCCGGCGCAGCCACGCGCGCGAGAAGCCGATGACGACCATCGGCCGCGGTACGTCGGTCGCGTTCGGCGTTCCGCGGTGCAGGTGCCGGACGTCGCGGATCGCGACGTCGCCGACGCGCATCAGGACGGGCTCGAGCGGCGTCTCGCCACGCTCGATGCGCGCGAGCCCGTCGGCTTTGTCGAGCATGTGCGTGCGCCGCGCGATCTCGGTCGGTCCGTTCTCGGCCGTCACGTCCACGAGCGGAAAGTTGACCGCGAGCTGATACGGCGGCGTCTGCCGGTCCCACTCCGTAAACAGGCCCGGCGTGTCGCGGTGCACCTGCTGCGTGTCGGAGCCGCGCAGCGGCGTGTCGGTCGCGAGCTGGCACATCACCATGTCCGGTCCGACGAGGCGATCGCAGATCGCGAGCACGTCCGGGTCGAACACGACGCGCGGATCCGCGAACACTCCCGTGAACGGAAGCGTCACGTAATAGCGCTGCGCCCCGCGGTTCGGATCGTCCGCGGTCGTCCCGACGTGCGCGTCGAGCAGCGGCCGAAAGGCGTCTGCCCACGCGCGCATCACGTCGCGGTCGTGGTGCGCGCGAAGCACGCAGTAGCTCTCGCGGCGCACCTCTTCGGCGAGCTGCGCGTGTTCCTCGGCGGTGTAACGTCCGGCGGCCGTCATCATACGATGAAATGTCGGCATCGCGGCGAGCGCGCACAAGAGATGGCCGTCCGCTCGCTCGCCGTCTGCACGGCCGAGCGTGCAGGACGCGCGCGGCGCGACGGCGGACGAGCGCGCGCGTGACGATCGGAACGCTTCCCGCCGCGCGCGCGATCGACCGCGCCGACCTCGTCGCGCCGCCGGTGCGCGCCGCGCTCGCCGTCTGGCTGAGCGCGCGAGCGCACGGCGAGGTGTGGGCGGCCGAGATCGATCCCGCACTCGCCGACACCGCGGCGTTCTGCGAGCGCTACGGCGTTCGGCTCGATCGTTCCGCGAACTGCGTCGTCGTTGCGGCTCGCCGCGAAGGCCGCCGCTGGTTCGCCGCGTGCGTCGTGCTCGCGACGACGCGCGCGGACGTGAACGGCCTCGTGAAGCGCCACCTCGGCGCGGCGAAGATTTCCTTCGCGCCGATGGGCGAGGCGACGGAGGCGTCGGCGATGGAGTACGGCGGCATCACGCCGGTCGGGCTCCCCGCGGAATGGCCGCTGCTGATCGACGCCGCGGTCGCGCGCGCGGACCGCGTCATCGTGGGCAGCGGCGTGCGGCGCTCGAAGCTCTCCTTGCCCGGCGAGTTGCTCGCCGCGTTGCCGAACGCGACGGTGCTGGAGGGTCTGGGCCGGGTTCCTCCGCCGGCGTAGGCCGGGCGCGGGCCGGCTTGCGTTCGCCCGGGAACGCCACCGGCCCGCTTGAACGTTTTGATGTCGATGTTCCGTCGTGCCGTGTTCGCGGTTCTCTTGATCCTCGGCTCGACCGTCGGCGCCCGCGCTGTCGAGCAGCAGACGGGACCCGTCTACGTCATCATCCCGGCCGGGGAGCCCGGCAATACCGATCCGGTGATGAAGCATGCGACGGCGCAGCTGTCGCTCGACCTCTCCGACCGCCACATCCGCACGGCGATGTCGGTCCCGATGGACCACATCGAGGCCGTCGGCACCGCGCGCCAGCTGTGCGGCTCCTACAACGCAGACGGCGTGCTGATTCCGCAGCTCAGCTTCGAGCAGTCGAAGGAGCGCAATCTCACCGGGCTGATCCCCGTCGTGGGCGGCGTCGTGTCGTCGTCCGGCGTCTTCGACCGGTCACCGATCCGCGCGTCGCTGCACCTGTACTTGGTCGACTGCGGCGGCAGCGTGCGCTGGAAGACGTACGCGACCGCGAACAAGATCCACAAGGGACAGAACGTCCAGGCCGGTCTGACCGAGATCACGAACGAAGCGATGGCCGAAGCGGTCGACGAGTTCGCGAACCGTCCGCCGCCGGTGGCGACGCAGCGCGTCAACCCGTAGAGCCGCGGCGGCTCAGATGCGGCAGTGCCGCAGGCCCTGCTTCTCGAGATAGCGCTGGTGGTAGTCCTCGGCGCGGAAGAACGGACCCGCGGGGAGAATCTGGGTCGCGATGGGGCGGGAGAACCGCGCTTGCGCGCGCGTCTTACTGACTTCCGCTGCGGTGCGTTGCGCGTCGTCGGCGTAGAACCCGGCGGAGCGGTATTGCGTGCCGACGTCGGGGCCCTGGCGATTGAGCTGCGTCGGATCGTGCAGCGACCAGAATGCCTCGACCAGCGCATCGTAGGGCACGGCGTCCGCGTCGAACGTGACGCGCACGGCTTCCGCGTGGCCGGTGCCGCCCGTGCAGACGTCGCGGTACGTCGGGTTCTCGGTCGTGCCGCCGGCGTATCCGGCCTCGGCGTCGAGCACCCCGGGAATGTCGCGGAAGTCGGCCTCGACTCCCCAGAAGCAGCCGGCGGCGAAGGTTGCGGTTTGCACGTTCACGGCGCTTCCAACCGCGCGGCGAGCGGCGCGGTGGCGCGATGACGGCGTTCGACGCGCGCGCGATCGAGAACATCGCGACGGCTCCCGCCGACGGAGCGGACCGGCGCTGGGCGCTCGTCGCGATCGCGCTCCTGTCCGGCGTCTTCGTGGTCTCGCTACCGTTCTCGCACGCTCGCCTGCCGGCGGTGCCGGGCTTCGTGCCGACGATCGAGGGCGCCGGCATCGTCGCGGTGGTCCTGACGGCGCTGCTGCTCTACGTGCAGTACCGGATCGAGCGCGATCTCAAGCTCGCGCTGCTGGCGATCGCGTACGGCACCTCGGCCGCGATCATGGCGCTCTATCTCGTCGCGTTTCCGGGCGTGCTCTCGGTGGGGCCGCTCGGGGGATCGCAAGCGGCGGCGTACTTCTACGTCGGCGCGAAGCTGTCGTTCGGCGCCTTCCTGATCGTCGAGGGTCTTGCAGCGCGGCGCGGGTGGCGTGCGTCCCGCGACACCGTGCGCGGCATCGCGGCGCTCACCGTGATCGCGATCGCGGCGTTCGCCGCGATCGTCGTCGGCGCCGGCGAGCATCTGCCGGTCGCCGTGCGCGGCAACGACTTCACCGGCGGCTGGACCAATATCGTCGTGCGTGTGCTCGCGCTCGAGTTATTGATCGCGGCCGTCGTCGTCGCGAACGGCTGGCGCAGCGTCACGGAGGTGTGGCTCAGCGTCGTGCTGCTCGCGCGCGCATACGGCGTGATCAGCGGCGCCCTGCTCTCGTCGGGGCGGTACTCGTTCGGGTGGTACGGCGGCCGCATCGAGGAGCTTGCCGCGGCGGTGATCGTGCTCGCCGTGTTCCTCGTGAAGATCAACCAGCTGATGCTGCGCCTCGCCGCGCGCAGCCGTTCGACGGCCGAAGCGCTCGCGGTCGGCGAAGCGCGCTACGCGTCGCTCGCGAACGTGGTGCCGCAGCTGATCTGGACGACGAACGGCAGCGGCGACATCGAGTACGTCAACGACCGCTGGGTCGCGTACACCGGCTACGACCTCAACGGCTCGCGCGACGGCGGGTGGCGCGCCGCCATCCATCCCGAGCAGCAGATCAGCATCCTCGACCGGTGGCGCGGCAGCGTGCGCACCGGCGAACCGTTCGCCGCGGAATACCGGTTGCGCGAGGGCGCGACCGGGCGGTACCGCTGGTTCCTCGTCAACGCGGTCCCCGCGCGCGGGAAGCGCGGCGAGGTGCTCGCGTGGGTCGGGACGTGCACCGACGTCGACTCGCAGAAACGTCTCGAAGAGCGCGAAGCGTTTCTGTCGCGCGCGGGCGAACGGCTCGGCGCCTCGCTCGACGTCAACGCGACGGTCAGCGCGATCAAGAGCCTGCTGATCCCGCGGCTGGCGGAGCGTGTCTGGGTCACGCTCCTCGACGACGACGGGCGGTACGTCCTGACCGGGCTCGGCAGCACGGACATCGGTGACGAGCTCGAATCGCGGCGCGCGATCGGCACGCCGCTGCAGCCCACGCTGCATGAAGCCGTCGCGCGCATCGTCGCGGCCGGCGAGCCCGTCGTCCTCGATCAGCCCGACCGTTTTCCGGATCCCGTGGGTGCGCGAGCTGCCCGCGGGCGCCGCGATGATCGTGCCGCTCGCCAGCGGCGACGTCACCGTCGGCGCGATGGCGCTCGTGCGCGCGAGCGGCCGCGCGTACGATCTCGATCACGTCGCGCTGGTGCGCGAGTTCGCGCGCCGCGCCGCGCTCTCGCTGCAGCACGCGCGGCTGTACGAGCGCGAGCGCACGACGGCGGACGCGCTGCAGCACGCGATGCTGCCCGCGCAGCTGCCGATGCTGCCCGACATCCGCTTCTCCGCGTCGTACTCGGCCGCGTCGGAGTCGCAGCGCGTCGGCGGCGACTTCTACGACGCGTTCACGCTGCCCGACGGGCGCGTCGCGGTGACGATCGGCGACGTCACGGGCCACGGGCTCGAAGCGGCGGTCGATCATGGGCGAGATCCGGCAGGCGCTTCGCGCCGCGTCGTTCGAATCGGCCGATCCGTCGGCGATCCTCGACCGCGCGAGCCGGCTGCTCGTCGCGAGCGGGCGCACCGTCTTCGTCACCGCGGTGTTCGGCGTGCTCGATCCGATCACCGGACGCTTCGCATACGCGACCGCGGGGCACCCGCCGCCGATCGTGGCGACCGGCGCCGATCTGCACGCTCTGCCGAGCGCGGGGCTGCCGATCGGGCTGCGCGACGACGAGGGCGTCGACTTCGCGCTCCGCCTGAAGGCGCCGTGCACGCTGGTGCTTTTCACCGACGGTCTCATGGAGTTCGCGCGCGACATCGGCGAAGGCCAGCGGCGCATCGAGGCGGCGATCCGTGCGCTTGCGGGCGCGGACGTCGATCACCTCGCCGGCGCGCTGATGAACGAAGTGCTCGGCGACGACGAGCCGACCGACGACATCGCGATCCTCACGATGACGATCGACCGGCTCGCGATCGATCTGCCGGGCGACGAGCACGAATGGCGCTTCATCGCGGAGGACGGACGCACCGGCGCGATGGTGAGGCGCGCGGTCGGCGACCTCTTCGCGGCGTGGACGCAAGACGAGGAGATGCGCTTTCCGGCGGAGCTCGCGTTCGGCGAGCTGCTCGCGAACGCGGTGCGCCACGCGCCGGGTGCGGTGCGCGTGCTCGCTGCGACGGACGGCGAGCGCGGCGGGCAGCTGGTCGTCGAGGATTCCGGTACGGGCTTCACGCCGCCGTCGCGCGAGCCGGACCCGCTCGCGGAGCGCGGGCGCGGCCTCGGCCTCGTGCGCGCGGTTGCCAAAGACATCGGCATCGAGCGCACGGATCGCGGCAGCACGCGCGTCATCGTGACGTTCGGCGTCCCGGTCGCCAGCGCGCTGGCCGGATGATCCGCGCCGCGATCGCGGCCGCGTCGGCGCTGCTCGTCGTCTTCATCGCGTTGCCGCTCGCGGCGCTGTACCTGCACGCATCGCCGGAACGTCTCGCGGTCGCGTTCGTCTCCCCGGCGGCTTTGGCCGCGCTGCGCATTTCGCTCGTCACCACGGCGTCGTCGCTCGCGCTCACGATCGCGTTCGGCACGCCGCTCGCATACGCGCTCGCACGCGAGCCGTTCCCCGGCCGCGCCGCGGTTGACGCGCTCGTCGACCTGCCGATCGTCGTTCCGCCCGCCGTCGCGGGCCTCGCGCTGCTGTTCGTATTCGGCCGGTACGGCCTGGCGGCGCCCGCGCTCGACGCGCTGCACGTGCGCCTCGCGTTCACGACGGCCGCCGTCGTGCTCGCGCAGCTCTTCGTCGGCCTGCCCTTCTACGTGCGCGCCGCGCGCGCGGGGTTCGCGTCCGTCGACCGCTTGTACGAGGACGCGTCCGCAACGCTCGGCCTCGGTCCGCTGCGCACGTTCCTGGCCGTGACCGTGCCGCTCGCGCTGCCCGCGCTCGCCGGCGGCGCCGTGCTCGCCTGGGCGCGCGCGCTCGGCGAGTTCGGCGCGACGATCATGTTCGCCGGGAACTTGCAAGGCGTCACGCAGACGCTGCCGCTCGCCGTCTACCTCGGGCTCGAGAGCGGCGATTTGGATCTCGCCTCCGCACTCGCCGTGCTGCTCGTCACGATCGCCATCGCCGTCGTCGCGGCGGCGCGCGCGCTGGAGCGTCGCGCCGCGTGATCGAGCTCTCGGCGCGCAAGGCGCTGCGCACGTTCACGCTCGACGTCGACGTACGCTTCGCGCGCGGCGTCACCGTGCTCGCGGGACCGAGCGGCGCCGGCAAATCGACGATGCTCCGCTTGATCGCGGGGCTCGTGCAGCCGGACGCCGGACGGATCGCGCTGGACGGCCGCACGCTGCATGACGATCGCACCTCGGTCGCGCCGTTCCTGCGCGACATCGCATACGTCTTTCAGGAATACGCGCTGTTCCCGCACCTCACGGCGCTCGAGAACGTCGCGTTCGGACTGCGCGCGCGCGGCGTCTCGCGCGCGACGCGGCGCACCATCGCGCGCGAGTGGCTCGAGCGGCTCGGCATCGCGCCGCTCGAGCGCGCTCGGCCGCGTGCGCTGTCCGGCGGCGAGCGCCAGCGCGTCGCGCTCGCACGCGCGCTCGCATGGCAGCCGCGCGCCGTGCTGCTCGACGAGCCGTTCGCCGCGCTCGACGATGCGACGAGCGCGCGCGTTCGCGCCGAGCTGCGGCCGACGCTCGATGCGCTCGGCGTACCGGTCGTGCTCGTCACGCACGATGCGGAGGACGCGCGCACATTCGGCGCGCCCGTCGTGCGCATCGACGCCGGACACCTCGTGGCGTAGCCGTGCCGTCGCACGAAAAGCGAACGGCGCCGCTCACCAGTCTTCGGTGCGAGCGGCGCCGTCGTCGAGGGCGTGCTGAGAGAGTCGTGCGGAAGGCCCCTCGTGCTGCCGGTACCCCGGCTTCACGCACGTCAAACATCGGAGATCACGTGAGACTTTGCACGTTTCTGCACGACGGCCGAGCGAGCATCGGCGCCGAAACGCCGGCCGGGGTGGTCGATTTGCGCGCCGCGGACCCCGCGCTGCCCGCGACGATGCTGGAGCTGCTGGCGGGCGGAGACGAAGCGCTCGCGCGGGCTCGACGCGCGAGCGAGTCGGCGGCGCCGCAGCACGTGCGTGCACGCGGCCGCGTGACGATGCTGCCGCCGGTGCCGAATCCGTCGAAGATCGCGTGCATCGGCTTGAACTACCGCGACCATGCGGCCGAGGTCAAGCTCGACCTGCCCGAGCACGTCACCGTCTTTGCGAAGTGGCCGAACACGCTTGATCGGCGACGGCGCCGAGATCGTGATTCCACGCGAGTCGTACCGCGTCGACTACGAGGCCGAGCTCGCGTTCGTCGTCGGCACGCGCTGCCGGCACGTGCCCGAAGAGCGGGCGTACGACGTGATCGCCGGCTACACCGCGCTCAACGACGTCAGCGTGCGCGACTTCCAGATGCGCACGTCGCAGTGGACGATGGGCAAGGTGTTCGACACGCACGGCCCGTGCGGTCCGGTGCTCGTGACCAAAGACGAGATCCCCGATCCGGGCAACCTGCGCATCCGCACCGTGATCGGCGACGAGGTGCTTCAGGATTCCTCGACCGCGCAGATGGTATTCTCCGTACGCCGCCTGGTGGCGGAGCTCAGCACCGTTATGACCCTCGAGCCCGGCGACATCGTCGCTACCGGCACGCCGGCGGGCGTCGGCACGTCGCGCACCCCGAAGCGCTGGATCCGGCCCGGCGAGCGGGTCCGCGTCGAGATCGAAACGATCGGCGCCTTGGAAAACCCGGCAGTCGCAAGGTAGCCGGTCCAGGGGGGCGAACGTTCGGTAGCGTACCGAAGGGAGGCCGCGATGGCCCGCATTGGTTTCGCCCTGTTCAGCCTCGCGGTGTTCGCGACGGCGTGCAGCGGGGGGTCCACGACGCCGCCTGCCCTTTCCACGGGCGTCGCGATCACGCCCACGCCGACGCCCTCGCCCACGCCGAACCCGGCGACGGCGACGGGAACGCTGACGACGAGCACGTCACAGTCGACGTCGCTCGTCCTGGGGCCGATCGGACCCGGGGACACGGGCACGACACTGTGCGCGCCCGCGAGCGCCGTCGCGCACCTGGCGATCTCGTTCTCGCTGACGCAGCCGTCCGGAACGCCCGCCGTCGCGGCGATCAAGCGGCTTCCCCGGACGATCGGCGGCGCGGGCATCACGACGATCGGGTTCTTCCAAGTCACGCCGGACGTCGCCGTGTCGTGTCCGGCGTCGCCCGCGTTCGCGATGTCGTTCCCCTCGGGCGTCGTTCCGCCGAGCGCCTCGACCGACTACGTCGCGGTGTACGACCCCGGCAACGCCGCATCGGGATGGAACACGCTGGCCGGACCTGCGACGCTGTCCGGCAACATGCTCTCGTTCACGGGCGGCGGCTATCCGCTGATGATGGTGGCGGGGCGGACGTACTCGTTCGTCGTCTTCACGACGAGTTCCACGCTGGCCGTCGCGACGCCGACGCCGACACCGACCCCGACGCCGACCCCGACGCCGACACCGACACCGACACCGAGTCCCGTGCCGGCGCACCTGTACGTCGGCAACGACAACACGCCGGGCCAGATTTTGCAGTTCAATCTGCCGCTCACGGCGAGCTCGACCTCCAACTTCGGCATCGCGTCGAACACCGTCGTCGCGGTCGCGGTCGACGCCAACGGTGACCTCGCGGCCGCCGACAACGCCGGCAACCTGCAGTACTTCGCGGCGCCGCTTTCCGGGACGAGTACGCCGGCCGCAGCGTTCAAGAACGGCTCGGCGACGAACGACGGGCAGATCGCATTCCTTTCGACGGGCGACTTCTGGGTGTCGACCGTCGGGAACCGCGCGAACCGGTTCAATGCGCCGTTTAGCAACGCCAGCACGCCGGCCGCGTCCGTGACCGACCCCGGTATGGTTTCGGACATCGGCACCGCGATCGACACGGCGCAGAATCTCTACATCGCGAACGCCGGGACCGGGAACGCCGCCGCCTGTGCCGGTACGTCGACCCCGGGCGGCGGCTGCGGGAGCGACATCTACATCTACGCCCCGCCGTACACCGGTGCGCCGATCATCACGCCGAACGTGATCAACTTCCCGTTCGGCGGCAACAGCACGGCGTATCGCAAGCTCGCCGTGACCAGCACGCAGCTGTTCGCCTCGTCGGTAGCCAATGCGCCGGGCCGGGTCGACGTGTACAACCTGCCGATCACCGCGGCGAGCACGCCGGCGTTCGCGATCAGCACCGGCGTGAACACGCCGGAGGGGCTCGCGGCCGATTCGTCCGGCAACCTGTACGTCGGCAACCTGTCCGACGCCACGATATCGGTGTACAGCCCGCCGTTCTCGTCGAACAGCGTTCCGAGCCTCATCTTCAAGGTGAGCACGGGTACGTTCGCGCTCTTCGGCATCGCGGTCGGCAAGTAGCGGCGCGCACGGCGGCGCGGTCGCTTGACCGCGGCCCCGCCGCCGTGCTAGGCTTCGCGAACATGACGCGGCGCGCATACGTCCTTCCGGTTGTGATTTTTATCGTCGAGCCTCGCTCGCCGGCCGGATCGTCGTTCGCGTAACGCACAGCAGCACCAGCGAAACGAACGCCCCGGCCGCAACGGCCGGGGCGTTCGCGCTTCTCGAGGAGAATCGACCGTGATGACCCGGACCGCCACGACCGTGTGGCTCGACGGAACCCTGCTCGACGACGAGCAGCTCGGGCTGCACGCGCTCACGCACGCGCTGCACTACGGTTCGTCGGTGTTCGAGGGCATTCGCGTCTACCCGACACCGGACGGGCCCGCGGTCTTTCGTTTGCGCGAGCACGTCGAGCGTCTGATCAGCGGTGCCGCCGCGTACGGCATGGAGCTCGCGTGGGACGCGGACGGCATCGCCGCCGCCATCGTCTCCACCGTGCGCGCGAGCGAGCGCGACGCCGCGTACGTGCGGCCGATCGCGTTCTTCGGCGGCGAGACGGTTCGGCTGAATCCGGGCCGCGAATGTCCCGTACGCGTCGCGATCGCGGTGCTGCCGTTCGACGGGCTCGTTCCGGGCGCCACCGGCGTGACGCACTTCCGCGCGACGATCTCGCCGTTCATGAAGACCCCGTCGCGCGCGTTGCCGTCAACGGTCAAGGCGGGCGGTCATTACACGAACTCGATTCGCGCGCTCGCCGAGGCGCACGCGCGCGGCTTCGACGAGGCGATCCTGCGCAACGACCGCGGTGACGTCGCGGAAGGCTCCGGCGAGAACGTGTTCCTCGTGCGCAACGGCGAGCTGATCACGAACGACGCCGATGCCGACATCTTGCCGGGCATCACGCGGGCGAGCGTCCTCGCGATCGCGCGCGAGGCCGGCATCACGACGCGCGTGCGGCCGATCACGGTCGACGACCTCGCCGCGGCCGACGAGGCGTTCTTCACGGGAACCGCCGCCGAGGTCGTTCCGATCGTGCAGGTCGACGATCGCACGTTCGCGGGCGAAGGCCCGGTGACGGAGCGGTTGCGCACCGCGTACACCGACATCGTGCGCGGCCGGCGCCGGGCACCCGGCCCCTGGCTGACGCCGGCGTCGTAGCACGGCGCGCTAGATCGCGCGCAGTGCGTGCGACCAGCCCGCGGTGCGCGCGCCGGCGTCGTACGCCGACCGCATGAAGTCCAGCAGTGCGGCACCGGGCTCGGCCGCGTTGCGCACGTCGTCGTACCGCAGGATGCCGAGATGCGTGCCCGACGAGAGCGGCACCCAACCGCCGCCGTGCAGCCGCGTCGTCTCGAGCCCGGCGGGCTGCGGTGCGGTATACGTGTAGTACGCCGCGAATCGCGTGGTCTCGTCGCCGGGCCAGAAGCCGCAGCTGATCACCTCGTGCGAATACGCGCGGCGCTCGACGAGGTTCGCGTTCGCGCGCGCCGGCGCTTCGCGTCCCGAGAAGCGCGCCGCGGCGAGATCGAAGCTGTGCCAGAACAGCTGCACGGGACTCGCCTTGCCGACGAACTCGCTCGTGTACCGTGCGAAGACGTCCGCGCTGAATGAAAGCACCGTCCAGAACCGCTCGACGGCTGCGGCGTCGTAGCTCGCGTGCGTGCCGTCTTCGTCGAGACGTACGTCGATCGTCGGGATGCCGTACGAGCGCGGGCGAATGCGTACGTCGACCCCGTGCGCGCGAAGCCGCGTGAAGAGCGCGGCGTAGAACTCGGCGACCGACAGCCCGTCGCGCAGCGCGAAACCGTCGCGTCCGCGCGGCGACTCGACGATCGCCTCGTGGCCGACGAGATCGAGCTCGATGCGGAACGGCACCGCGTCCGCGAGCATGCGGCCCGTGGTGAGGCCGCGATCCGTGAGGCGGAGCGTGACGTTCCACCAGTGGTTCAGGAACGGCGTCGTCGCGAGCCTGATCTTTCCGACGATCTGACAGTACAGGTGCAGCGTCCACCGCGTGGGCGTCCAGCGCTCGTAGTCCAGCTCGGGCAGTCGCATCGCAGCTCTCCTCGGAGGGGATCCGTTTCCTGCGACGGTACGGACGCCGCATCATGCTTCGGTCGCGTGCTTTTGTCGCGTTCGTCCTTGCGTGCTCGCTGCTGCCGGCGTTTCCGCGCGCCATCGCCGCCGACGCGCCGGCCCCGCTCGATTACAAGGCGTACGACGGCTGGAACGCGATCCGCACGCCGCGCCTCTCCGACGACGGCGCGTACTTCGCGTACGCGCTCACGCCGGAGGACGGCGATCCGACGCTCGTCGTGCGCGATCTCAATGCCGGCCGCGACGTGCGCGCGGAGCGCGGGACGGCGCCCGCGTTCGTGCGCAGCGGCGCGTTGACGTACGTCGTCTACACGCACGTCGCGGCGAAAAAGCACGTCGACGCCGCCAAGAAGGCGAACAAGCCGGACAGCGCGCTGCCGAAGAACGGCGCCGGCATCCTCAACCTGGCGATGCCGGGCATGCCGCCCGACGTAATCCCCGACATCAAGACGATCTTCGTCGCGAAGGACGGCGGCGCGACGATCGCGTACCGCGAGGAGCCCTCGCCGGCGCCGAGTGGATCGCCCGCCGCGAGCGCCTCGCCGAGCGCGAACGCGAAGCCGAGCGCGCCGCCCAAGGGCGAGCCGTCGCCGCAGGTCGCCGCGCGAACCGCGCCGTCACCGGAAGCGACCGCGTCGCCGCAGCCCTCGCCGTCCGCGTCGCCGGCGCCGAAAGCCGACAAGACGAAAGCGATCGGCGCGCGCCTCTTCCTTCGCGACCTTGCGCGCGGCAACGTCACCGCGATTCCGGATGCGACCGACGTCGCGATCTCGGACGACGACCGCTTCATCGCGTACGCGACGGAGACGAAGAACGGCAAGGGCGACGGCATGCACGTCTACGACGTCGCCCGCCGTACGACGACGACGGTGCTGTCCGGCGAAGGACGCTACCGCGACGTCGCGATCGCGCGAGACGGCACGTCGCTCGCGTTCCTGAGCGACGTCGCGACGTTCAAGGAAGACGTGCCGCGCGACGCCGCGTACGTCGTCGACCTGCGTGCGCCGAAGCTCGCGGCGGTGAAGGTCGTCGACGGCGACACGCCCGGCCTCGAGCCGGGGACGGCGCCGAACGCCAACGGCGAGCTGCGCTGGTCGCGTGACGGGCGCCGCATTTACCTCGGGACCGCCGCCGCGCCGACGCCGCTGCCGTCCGGGACGCCCGCGCCCATGGCGGTCGACATCTGGTCGTGGCGGGACGACGAGCTCCAGTCGCAGCAGAAAGTAGACGCCGCTACCGAGCGCAACCGCACGTACCTCGCCGCGTACGACGTCGCGACGAAGCGCTTCGCGCAGCTCGGATCGCCCGCGATGCGCGACGTGACGACGCCCGCAGCGGGCGACGTTGCGCTCGGACTCGACGACCGCGCGTACCGACGCGCCGCGTCGTGGCTCGGCGAGGACTACGCGGATGTGTACGCCGTGTCGCTCGAGGACGGACGGCGCCGCATGCTCGCGAAGGGCGCATCGTCCGCGACGCTGTCGCCCGACGGCCGGTACGCCCTTGCCTGGGACGAGGCGGCGAAACACTGGCTCGCCACGCGAACGAGCGACGGCCGGCGCGTCGCGCTCGGCGCGCGGGCCGGGGTCGCATGGCACGACGTCGACGACGATCATCCGCAACCGCCGCAGCCGTACGGCACGGCCGGCTGGTTCGACGGCGACCGCGCGGTGCTGCTGTACGACCAGTACGACGTGTGGTCGGCCGACCCGGACACGGGCGAGGCGACGAACCTCACGCGCGGTGAAGGCCGGCGCGGGCGCACCGTGTACAGTCCCGTGCGAACGGATCCCGATGCCGTCGCGTACGCGCTCGACACACCGCTGCTGCTCGGGCTTTTGGATACGCGCGATTACTCCGGCGGCTTCGCGCGCGTCGACGCCCGCGGCGGCGTTCCGCGCGTCCTGTTCAAGGCGGCCGAGGTCGTGAACGGCTCGCGCTTCGGTTCGGACGAGTACGAGCGCGGGCTCCTGCACGACTTGACGCTTCCGCCGCTCGTCGCGAAGCACGCCGACCGCGTGCTGTTCCAGCGGGAGTCGTTCCGGACGTTCCGCGACTTTTGGTCGACGGACTCCGCGTTCGCGCACGCGGCACGCGTCACGGACGCGAATCCGCAGCAAGCGGAATACCGCTGGGGAACCGAGCGGCTCATCGGCTATCGCAGTGCGGACGGCACGCCGATGCGCGCGATCATGCTCGTCCCCGACGGCATGCGGCCCGATCGCAACGCGCCGATGCTGGTCTACTTCTACGAGACGTGGTCGACCGCGCTGCACACGTACTACTCCCCGGGTCCGGGGACGAGCCCGAACTTCATGCGCTACGTCTCGAACGGCTACGTCGTGCTCTTGCCGGACGTGTACTATCATCCGGGGCACCCCGGTGACAGCGCGCTGCGGTGCATCCTGCCGGCGGTCGATGCGGCGGTGCGCAGCGGCTACGTCGACCCCGCGCGCGTGGGGATCGCGGGCCACTCGTGGGCTGCGTATCAGATCAACTACATGATCACGAAGACGCGCCGCTTCCGCGCCGCGGAAGCGGGCGGCACCGTCGACGACATGTTCAGCGCGTACGGCGGGATCCGGTTGGGCAGCGGCTTCGTGCGCGAGTCGCAGTACGAGCACACGCAGTCGCGCATCGGCGCAACGCCGTGGGATCGTCCGGATCTCTACCTCGCGAACTCCGGACTGTTCGGCATCAAGAGCGTCACGACGCCCTACCTCACGATCCACAACCCGCAGGACGACGCGGTGCCGCAGTTCCAGGGGATCGAGTACGTCACCGCGATGCGCCGGCTCGGCAAGGAGGCGTATCTGTTCGCGTTCGACGGCGAGCTGCACAACCTGCGCGGGCGGGAGCAGCAGAAGTACTGGACAGTGCACCTCGACGAGTGGTTCGACTACTGGCTGAAGGGCGCGCCGCGCCCGGGGTGGATGAACGGCGTCGACTATCTCCACCGCGGCGAGCGCGACGTGCACCCGCTCTTCGGCGAGCCCGACTAGGCTTCGCGCGTTGCGCGAAACCGTTGCGTTCGGCGCGCGCCGAGCCGTCGCGTTCCTCGGCGTCGCGCTGGCGCTCGCGGCGTGCGCGCGCGCGCCCGGCGTGCCGCCGCTGCGGCTCGCGCTCGCGAGCGATCCGCGCAGCATGCTCCCGCTGCTCGCGCAGTCGATCCCCGACAACGACCTGCTGCGGCTGCTGTACGACCCGCTGATCGCCTGCGATGCGGCGGGACGGCCGGTGCCCGCGCTCGCCGCGGTCGTGCCGACGCGCGCCAACGGCGGCATCTCGCGCGACGGCCGCACGATCACGTATCGGCTGCGCCGAGGCGTGCGCTGGCATGACGGCGCGCCGTTCACGAGCGCGGACGTCGCGGCATCGTTCCGCAGCGTCATGGACCCGCGCAGCCTGGTCGAGACGCGCCACGGCTACGACGCCGTCGCCCGCGTCGAGACGCCGGACGCGCATACCGTGCGCTTCCGTCTCAAGCGGCCGTTCGCGCCCTTCGTCGGAACGGTGTTCGCCGAGAGCGACGCGCCGTACTACGTCGCGCCCGCGCACCTGCTGGGGCGCGGCCCGCTCACGACGTCACCGTTGAACGGGGCCGCCGTGGGCACGGGGCCGTACCGGCTCGTGCGCTGGGTACGCGGCGACCACGCCGAGCTGGCCGCGAATCCCGCGTACTGGAACGGCGCGCCGTCGATCGCGCGCATCACCGTCCGGTTCATCACGGACGAGAACACGATGCTGGTCGGACTGCGGAGCGGCGATCTGGACGGCGTCATCGGGCTCTCGGCGAACGCGGCGGCGCACGCGCGGGCGATCCCGCACGTGCGCGTGCACACGTCGGCGCTCAACGCGTACTGGGGCGTGATGATGAACAATCGGCCGGGCCGCGCGACGAACGACGTTCGGGTGCGCCGCGCGCTCGCGCTCGCGCTCGACGCAGCCTCGTTCCGCGCGAACGTCACGCACGGCTTCTACGCGGCGCCGATCGCCGATCTGCCGCGCGCGCTGTGGGCCGCGGATCGATCGCTCCGGCCGCTCGCGCACGATCCCGCCTCCGCGCGCCGGCTGCTCGCGGCGGCCGGCTACGGGCCGGCGCATCCGCTCGTGCTCGACCTCGCGATCCTGCAGTCGTCGCAGACGCACCGCGTCGAGGCGGTCGCGGCACAGAGCGAGCTGCGCGCCGCCGGCGTCGACGCGCGCGTGCACTCGTATCTCGGCAGCATTTTCGAGGAGCCGGCAGCACTCGGCGGCATCCTGTCCGGGGGGCGCTACGACCTCGCGTTCTACGGCTGGTACGCGGGGATGGACCCGGACGATAGCGGCCAGTTCATGTGCGACCAGCGGCCGCCTGCGGGTTTCGACCACTCGTTCTATTGCAGCCGCGACATGGACGACGCGCAGCGTGCCGCGCTCGTGTCGTACGACGAGCGCGCGCGCAAGCGCGCGTATGCGCGCATCGAGCGACTGCTGCTGCGGGACGTACCGATCGCGTTCCTCGGCTCGCCGGTCGCGATCTCCGCGATACGCGACGACGTCGCGGGATTCTCACCGTCGCTCGTCACGCAGACGGCGAACGCGCAGCGCTGGTCGCGCGCTCGCTGAAGATCAGCCCTCTCGCCCGCCGGGGATAGCGGGCCCGTTTGCGGACTGCGCGAATCAGAGCGGATGCTCCGGCGTTCCATCGTCGCTCTTCTCGCCGTGCTCCTCGGCACGGGTTCGCTCGCTTCGTCCGCCGGCGCGCAGACGTCGGAGGCGCCCGCCGCCACACCGACGGCCGCGCCCGGCGCCGCGCCGCACGTCAACGCGACCGTCGCGCCGAGCCCCAATCCCGCGCCGACGATTGCAGCGACGCCGCCGGCCGAGCCGTCCGTCGCGCCGCAGCCGGCCGGACCGGTGCCGTCGGTGAGCCCGCGCACCGGGACGTTCGGGTTGCCGCTCGCGCTGCCCGGCGCCAACGTGCCCGCGCAGTCGTACGCGACGTTCACGAAGTCGGCAACGCTGCAGCCCGGCGTCATCGATCTCGTCCGCAAGGACGACGAGCTCTACTTCGACCTGCGGCCCGAAAACTTCGACCGCACGTACATCGTGCTGCCGTCGATCGAGCGCGGCGTCGGGGGCGGCGCGTTCGCGGGGCGCGTCTACGAGCCGTTCGAGGTCACGTTCAAGCTCGTCGGCAAGCGCGTGCTGTGGATCACGCCCAACACGCGGTACGTCGCCGCGAAGGGCAGCGCCGCGGAGAACTCGCTCGCGATCAGCGTCGCGAGCTCGGTGATCCTCTCGACGCCGATCGTCGCCGAGGATCCGGCGAAGAAGCACATCGTCGTCGCGCCCTCGGTGTTCCTCACCGACTTCGAGGGCATCGGAACCGACCTCGGTCGGGGCGCGACGCCGCCGTCGCTGCCGGGACTGCTCGTGCTCGTCGTGCGCCCGTCGTACGCGGTCGACGCGACGAAGTCGTACTATCTCTCCACCAAGGCATTTCCGCGCAACGACGAGATCAGCGTCAACCTCACGTTCAACGGGCCGGCCAACGCGCTGCCGACGGTGCCCGACGGACGCGGTATCCCGATCGGCGTGCACTACAGCATCGTCGCGCCGCCCGACCGCGATCCGAAGTTCGTCCCGCGCTTCGCGGACGATCGCGTCGGCTATTTCATCACGGCGCGGAAGCGCTACGGCAACGACGCCGCGGCGTCGCCGTTCGAGCGCTTCATCGACCGCTGGGACATCGAGAACGGCCCGATCACGTTCTACCTGACGAACGAGATTCCGAAGGAGTATCGGGACACCGTGCGCCGCGGCATCCTCGCGTGGAACGCGGCATTCGCCAAGATCGGGCACCCGAACGCGATCGTCGTGAAGGATCCTCCGACGGACCCCGGCTGGGATCCGGACGACGCGCGCTACACGACCGTTCGCTGGATCACGAGCGATCAGCCCGACTTCTCCGCGTACAGCCCGCACGTCAGCGATCCGGCGACGGGGCAGATCATCCGCGCCGAGGTCGTCATCGACGGCGAGTCGCTGCGCTCGGTGAAGACCGGCTACATCCAGCGCGTGCTGCCGATGCAGCGCATGAACCGCAGCGCGTACGCGACCAGCATCGCGGCGCAGCCCGCGGACGCGCTCTCCGCCGCGTGGCCCGACGCGACGGACGCCGCCGGCGACGACGCGAGCGAGGAGTGCTCGTTCGAGGAAGGCTCCGTCGCGCAGGCCGCCCTCGGGTCGCTGCTGCTCGCGCGCAACCCGCGCGCCACGCCGGCCGACCGCGAGCGCTACGCTCAGGAATGGCTGTACAGCACCGTGATGCACGAAGTCGGGCATACGCTCGGCCTGCGACACAACTTCGAGGGCTCGACGGCATACACGTACGCGCAGCTGCACGATCCGGCGTTCACGCGCGCGCACGGCACGACGGCCTCCGTCATGGACTACACGCCGGCGAACATCGCGGCGCCCGGCGAACGGCAAGCCGACTACTTCCCGACGAAGCTCGGTCCGTACGATTACTGGGCGATCGACTACGGCTACCGCCGCATCCCGAACGTGCGGTCGTCGTCCGACGAGGGCGCGGCGCTCGCGCGCATCGCGTCGCGCTCGACCGAGTCCGGCCTCGCGTACGGCACCGACGAAGACGCGAGCGCGTCGTCGATCGATCCGCGCATCCAGCGCTTCGACCTCTCGAGCGACCCGCTCGCCTACGTGCAGGAGCAGATGAAGGTCGACGACGACGTCACAACGCACCTGATGCGCCGTTATCCCGGCGACACGCGGACCTTCCAGGACATCCGCGCCGGACTCGTGACCGTGCTCGAGAACGAGCTCAACAATGCGGTGCTGGCATCGAAGTTCGTCGGCGGCATCTACACGTCGCGCGCGCACCGCGGGCAGCCCGGCGCGCCGCTTCCGTTCCAGACGATTCCACGCGCGCAACAGCGTCGCGCGTTCGATCTGCTCGACCGCTGGGTGCTCTCGTCGCGGGCGTTCCGCTTCTCGCCCGAGCTGCTCGACGCGGCGGCGCCGACGCGCTACGGCGTGCACTGGGGCGCGAACGGCGTGCGGCGCGCCGACTTCCCGGTTCTCGAGGTGATCGCCGAGCTGCAGGACGACGTGATCGGCGAGCTGTTCTCGCCGGTCAACCTCGGACGCGTCGCGGATCAGGAGCTGAAGGTTCGACGGCGCGGCGACACGATGACGCTCGCGGATCTGTTCGGATGGACGAACGCGGCGATCTTCGACGATCTCGGGCGCCCGAGCATCGACGCTCCACACCGCGAGCTGCAACGCCGTTTCGCAGACCTGCAGATGCAGATCGCTGCGCTGCCGGCGGCATTCGCCGATCGGCTCGACCTGCCGCGGCAGACGCAAGAGCTCGCGCGCTACCACTTGATCGAGCTTTCCGGCCGGCTGAACCACGCGATCGCGGCGGCGCGCGACGATGCGACGAAGGCGCACCTCGTCGACCTGCGCGTGCGCGTGAACGGCATTTTGAACGCGCACAACGTGCGGACGATCTGAACGTGTGAGCGGCGGCACACGCGGAAACGTGCGAATCCCGCGGGTGCTCGGCCGATTCACCAAAGCATGAAACGGATTTCAGCGCTTCTCGGCGGCGCCGTTTTCGGCATCGCCGTTCTCGCCGCGTGCGGGAGTGGAGGCGGCAGCTCAGGGACGAGCGCACCGGGCAGCGCGCTCCCGCCGGGCGCGCCCACATCCGCACCGTCGAACACGTTCACCGCATCCGACGCGGTCGCCATCCCGACCGCCGCACCCGGTGCAGCCACCGTGCCCGTCCCGCTCCCGAGCGATCCCAGCGGCGCGGGCGGAACGCTTGCGATTCCGTCGACGTCGAACGTTCCGGCCGACGCGACCGTCGCCGCGGTCTACTCGTCGTCCGCCGATCCGTCGCTGCCTGCGCTCAGCGCACGCCGCGCGACCGCGTCGACACGCTCGACGCGCGACGACAGCCGTTCCGTGATCGCGTACCTGCGGCTCCAGTTCTCCGCCGACGTCACGCTGCCGCAAGCGCCGGCGTTCTCGTTCATCGTTCCCGGTACGCTCTCGACGAACGGGACGACGTACTGGCTCGCGTTCATCGACCCGCTGCAGTCCGCCGCCGGATGGCAGCTGGGATTCGAAGGCCCGGCGGCCGTGTCCGCCGCGTCGACGACGAGCGGAAAGCCGGCGACGCAGCTCGCGTTCGCTTCCAACGGCAAACCGCTCGCGTTCGCCGCCAACCAAGTGTACTATTTCGCGGTCTACGCGGTGTCCGCGACCGCAGCGACGCCGACGCCGGTGCCGTCGTCGGTTCCGACGAACCCGCCGCCGATCGCGAAACCGGCGGCTGTCGTCGCCTCGCCGCCGAACGTGCAGTTTCCGACGGTCACCACGAGCTCGCCGGTGCCCGTGACGTTCTCGCAGCAAGGCTTCACCGGGACGTTCACGATCAGCGGCGACTGCACCGGGATCGTCAACACGTCCGGCGCGAGCCCGACGTGGACGCTCACGCCGGTCGGTCCCGGCCGTTGCGTGATCGTCGGGCTCGGTGACAAGGGCGCGACGGCGGTCGTGCACATCGGCGTGATCACGCCGTACGAGACGCCGCAGCCGACGACGTCGCCGACGGAACATCCGACGATGTCGCCGTCGCCGTATCCGTCGCACTCGCCGGAGCCGACGTATCCGCCGACGACCGCGCCGACCGAACCGCCGTCGTCGCCGACGCCGAGGCCGTCGACGACGCCGAAGCCGACGTATCCGCCGACGACCGCGCCGACCGAACCGCCGTCGTCGCCGTCGCCGAGGCCTTCCGTGACACCGTCGCCGTCGCCGTCGCCGGGGACCCAGGCGAGATAGGTTCCGGACGAGCTTCGTGAGGCGGTGCGCGTGCGCCGCCTCGCGAAGCCGCGTGCGATGCGCCTGCGCATGCGCGAACGCGCGCTCGATCTGCGCGACGAGGCGCGCGTGGTGGGGATCGTCAACGTGACGGCAGACTCGTTCTACGAGCGCGTCGTCGGCGCGGGCGAGGCGCTCGAACGAGCGCGTGCGATCGTCGCGCAGGGTGCGGCCATCGTCGACGTCGGCGGTCAGTCCTACGCTGCCGGCAACCCGCTCGTCGGCGAGGCGGAAGAACGTGCGCGCGTCGTGCCCGCTATCGGCGCGATCGCCGCCGCGGGTCTCGATGCGGCGATCTCCGTCGACACCTTCACCGCGCCGGTCGCCGACGCCGCGCTCGCCGCGGGCGCGCACGTGGTGAACGATTGCAGCGGCCTCGCGGATCCCGAGCTCGCGCGCGTCGTCGCGCGGCACGGCGCGGCGCTCATCGTCGTCCACGTGAAAGGCCGGCTCAACGTGCGCGAGCCGGAGCGCTACGTGTACGGCGATGCGGTGGCGGAGATCGCCGCGTTTCTGCACGAGCGTACGGAGCGCGCGCTCGCCGCCGGCGTGGCGCGCGACGCGATCGCGATCGATCCCGGCCTCGAGTTCGGCAAGGAGCCGCGCACGGATGCCGAGATCCTGGCGCGGTTCGGCGAGCTCCGCGCGCTTGGATATCCGGTCATGCTCGCGGCGTCGCGCAAGAGCTTTCTCGGGCACATCGTCGGGCGGCCTCCCTCGGAGCTGCTCGCCGCATCGCTCGCGGCGGCGGCGATCGGGATCGCGGCCGGCGCCCGGCTGGTGCGCGCGCACGACGTCGCGGAGACCGTCGACGTCGCGCGCGTCCTCGGCGCGGCGGCGCGAGCAACTCGCCCGGACGCCGAGCGGTTGAGGTGACCGGAATGCGCACCGTCTACGTCGGTCTGGGGTCGAACCTCGGCGACCGGCAAAGCACGATTCTCGGAGCGCTGCAGCGGCTGCGCGCGAATGCGCGCGTCGAAGCGGTGTCATCGTTCTACGAGACGCCGCCGGCGGGCGGCTGCGCGGGCCCGGCGTTCCTCAACGTCGCCGCGAAGCTCGTGACCGCGCTCGACCCCATCGCGTTCGAGCGCTTCGCGCGTGACGTCGAGACGGCGGCCGGACGGCAGACGCGCGCGCCGCTCGACGCACGTCCGATCGACATCGACATCCTGCTCATGGACGGCGTCGCGGCGGATTTCGGACCGTTCGAGGTGCCGCACCCGTACCTCGCGGAGCGCGCGTTCAATCTCGTTCCGCTGGCGGAGATCGCGCCCGACGCCGTCGAGCCGCGCAGCGGCAAGACGATCGCGCAGCTCGCGGCGGCGGTGCCGCACGGTTCCATCACGCGCAAGCGCCGCTCGATGCACTTCGTCGCAAACCGCCAGGAGGAAGAGCCCGACGTGCGGCTGTCGCTCAACCGCGTCGGCGTCTCGTCGGTCAAGCACATCATTCGCCTGCGCATCAATGGCGAGGAGCGCCTGTTCCACGGCGACTTCACGATGGTGGCCGACCTCGCTCCGCACAAGGCGGGCGTGCACATGTCGCGCTTCTCCGAGCTGCTGGAGGCGGCGACGCTCGACGTGCTCGCGCGCACCGACAAGCCGTCGCGCGTCGAGGATCTCACGGAGCAGATCGCGCGCGAGATCGTCGGCTCGCAGGAGGCTCTGCGCGCCGACGTGCGGCTGCGCGCGGAGTTCGGACTCGAGCGCTGGACGCCGGTCAGCGGGAAGCGCACCGAGGAGACCTACACGCTGGTCGGCATCGCGCACGCCGACGCGAGCGGCACGCGGCAGATCGTCGGCGTCGAGGCCGAGGGCATGACGGCGTGCCCGTGCGCGCAGCTGATGGTGCGCGAGCACTCGATCCGCGAGCTGCAGGATGCCGGCTTCAGCGAGCGCGACGCGATGCGGGCAGTCGACGCGCTGCCGGTCGCGACGCACAATCAGCGCGGCCGCGGCGGCGTGTACATCGGTGCGCAGGCGCCGTACTCCGACGACATCCGCGCCGAGGAGCTCGTCGAGATCGTCGAATCCTCGATGTCGAGCGAGACGTACGACCTGCTCAAACGCCCTGACGAGTTCTTCATCGTGAACAAGGCACACCACAACCCGAAGTTCGTCGAAGACGTCGTGCGCGGCATCCTCGCGCGGGTGCTCGACGTGTACGCCGACTTCCCCGACGCGGCGTACGTGGGCGCCACACAGCTGAACTACGAGTCGATCCACAAGCACGACGCATTCGCCGAGGCGTTCGGCCTGTTCGGCGAGTTCCGGCGCGAGTTGCGCGACGGCGTGCACGTCGACGCGAAGACCGACCTCGCGTCCTGGCTCGGCACGCGCCCGTCGCCCGTCGTGACCGTCTAGCAGCGCGCTCGAGGCGTGCGTTGCAGGACGTGCCGATAGCGTCATGGGGGAGCCGCTCGATCTCGCCGTCACCTTCCGGTTTCTGCGCGGGCTGAAGGCCAACAACGACCGGACGTGGTTTCACGCGAACCGTGACGCGTGGGACCGGCACATTCGGCACGCGTGGGAAGATCTCGTCACGATGGCGCTGCTCGACTGCGGCTCGGCGGACGAGCGGCTGCGGCACGTCGACCCGCGCGCGTGTCTGTTCCGCATCGCGAACGACACGCGCTTCCACAAGCAGCGCGATCCGTACAAGCCCTGGCTTTCGGCATGGCTCTCGCCCGGCGGCAAGAACGGCGCGTTCGCCGGCTACTATTTCCACCTTGCGCCCGGCGATTCGCACTTCTCGGCCGGCATCTACGTGCCGGAGAAAGACGCGCTCCACGCGCTGCGCGCCGCCTTCGCTCGGGACGGCGCGGACGCGCGCGCGTTCGACCGCATCCTCGCGTCGCGCGCGATGCGGCCGTACCTGCCGCTCGACACCGAGCCGCTGCGCGTCACGCCGCGCGGGTTTCCGAAGACGCACGTGCGGCTGCCGCTCGTCCGCGCGCGAAACTACATGGTGCGGCGCGCCCTCGCCGACACCGAGCTCCGGTCGCGCGGGCCGCTGCGCGTGTTTCGCGACGCCGTGCGCGCGACGTCGCCGTTCGTGCGGTGGCTCGACGCGCGAGCGGCTACGGCCGAAAGCGCAGAGCGGTCTGCGTCGTGGGAAGAGGACTGACGGAGTCGTAGCCGCCGGCGATCAGGACCGACCCGTCGTCGAGCAAGACCGCGGCGCCGAGGTTCCGCGCGGTGCCGAGCGTGCCGGCGAGTACGGTGAAGCGGTCGTGCTGCGCGTCGTAGAGTTCCGCGCGCGCGTCGCCGCCGGCGACCAGCACGTCGCCGTTCGCGAGCCGCACGGTATCGCCGCTATGCTTGAACCGGGCTGCGTGCATGCTCGCAGCCGGGACGAACGCGTTCGCGCGCGGCACGTACCGCTCGGCGTCGCTCAAGCGCCCGGACCAGTCGTACGTCGTCGATCCGCCGGTCATCAGCACGCTGCCGTCCGCGAGCCGCGTCGCCGCGTGCTTCGAGCGCGGCTCGCGCATCGGCGGACCGGGCGCGAAGGTGCGCGAAGCCGGGTCGTAGATCTCGGTCGAGCGCAGGCTCTCGCTGCCGGCGCCTTGTCCGCCGGCGATCAGCACGCGCCCGCCGTCGAGCGCGGTCGCGGTGTGCGCGACGCGCGCGCCGCGCATCGAGCCGACGACCGTGAAGCGGCCGCGGCGCGGATCGTAAATCTCGGCGGACGCGTTGACCGTCGCGTCGTCGCGCGAGCCGCCGGCGATCAATACCGTGCCGTCCGGGAGCGGCGTCGCGGTGTGCTCGGCGCGCGCGACGTGCATGCTCCCGGTTTCGGTGAAACGTCCGCGCGCCGGGTCGTACACCTCGCTGCGCGCGGTCGGTCCGTCCGCCGCCCATCCGCCGGCGATCAGGACGCGGCCGTCCGGCAACAGCGCCGTCGCCGGCGAGCCGCGCGCGACGATCAGGGCGCCGGTCGGCTCGAACGCGTCGCGTTGGGGGTCGTAGACCTCGGCGTCGTTCAGCCAGGCGCGGTTGCGCAGCATACCGCCCGCGATCAGCACCCGTCCGTCGCGAAGCCGCACCGCGGCGAACGACGCGCGCGCGACGTGCATCGCGGCCGCCGGCGCGAGACCGTGCAAGGTCGACGCGAACGCGGCGCCGCGCAGGCCGCCGAGGCCGGCGGCGAGCGGCGCGACGAGCGCGAGCGCGACGGTCGCCGCGAGTGCGCGGCGCGGTGACACCGCATCGGGCTGCACCAGCGCGCGCACGCGTTCGACGAGATCGCCCGCATGGAGCGCGGGCACGCCGCGCGCGTTCGGCGCCGCGGCGCGCGCGCATCGGTACAGCGCGCGGGCAAAACCGGCGGCGTCGCCGTTGTCGTGCGCGGCCCATGCGTCGCAGGCGAGCTCGCGCGAGCGCGTCGCCGTGCGGCACGCGGCGAGCACGATCGGGTCGAACCACAGCAGCGCCGCCGCGATCCGCTCGATCGCGTGCGCCCAGTCGTCGCGCCGCCGCAGGTGAGCGATCTCGTGCAGCACGACGGCTCGCAGCTCGGAGGCGTCGAGCTCGCGAACGAGGCGCGACGCGACGATCACCGTGCGGCCGGCGATGCCGATCGCCATCGCGCTCGCGATGTCGTCCCGCGTTCGCAGATCGACCCGCGCGCGTGCCACGTCCCCTTCGAGCGCAGGATGTGAGAAGCGGATCGCGCCGCGCCGCAACGCTTGCGCCGCGGCGATGCCCGCGAGCAGGCGAGCGACGAGACCCAGCGCGACGAGTGCCCAAATCGCCAAGACGATCTGCAGCCACGGCACGTCGCGCCGAGCCGAAACGGCGGCCGTACGCGCCGCCGTGCGCGCATCACGCGGCGGCGCGGCGCGCGCAACGGCGACGACACGGAATGCGCGATCCAGCGGATCCGCGTACGCGATGGCCGCGGAGCCGCCGCTCGCGATCGCGCTCGGCGCGGCGGGAACGGACGGTGCGAGCATGCCGAGGACGACCCAGATCGCGGGGACGACGGCGACCGCGGTCCACCACGCGCTTCGCACGCCCGGCGGAACGCCGCGCACGCGGGTGCACCCCACGGCGACGATCGCGAGCAGCGCGCTGACGCATGCGGCTTCGAGCAACGCGTGCGAAAGCGCGCGCACGACGGTATCCGTCACGACCGCTCTCCTTCGAGCAGACGGCGCATCCGGCTCAGGGTTGCCGCATCGACGCCGGGCTCGTCCAGCAGTTGCTCGACGAGCGCGACGGGTGAGCGGTCGAAGAAGCGGGCGAGCAGATGTGAGATCGCGCGCCCGCTCGCGGCCTCACGATCGACGGCTGCGCGGTATACGAACGTGCGGCCGTCCGCTCGGTGCCGCACGTAGCGCTTGCGCTCGAGGATGCGCAGCATGGTCTGCACGGTCGCCCGCGCGAGCGGCGCATCGACGGCGTCGACGACGTCGCCGATCGTCGCCTCGTCACGCTCCCACAGCACGCGCATGATGCGCAGTTCGGCGTCGGTCAGCGTCGACGAGGGCGTACGCGCCATGGACGCACGGTACCACGCGACCGTCGCGCTGTCAATGAAGGAATTAAGCGTAATTCATTCGGCGACGGCTTCAAGGGCACGAATGCGCGACGCCAGCGAGGGGTGGGACGAGAAGAGCAGCTCGGCCCAGCGCGGCGGATCGAGCTCGGCGAGGTTCTGGTCGCCCAGCCGGCGGAACGCGCGCACGCCGGCCGCGCGGTCGGCGGTCGCGTCGAGGGCGAAGCCGTCGGCCCGCCGCTCCATCGCGCGCGACGCCGCGTTCACGGCCGGCATCAGCACGAGCTGCACGGCGCTCGCATAGAATGCGAGCCGCGCGCCCTGCGCCGCGGAGTCCGCGCCGCGCCCCGTCGTCGCGCGCAGCATCGCGTTCGCGGGGAGCAGCATGGCGGCGACGGCCGCCGTCCCGAGCGCGATGCCGGTCCACGGATCCCGCCGGACGTAGTGCCCGAGCTCGTGCGCGACGACGAAGAGCGTCTCGTCGTCGGGAAACGACTCGATCAGCGTATCCGCGAGCGCGATGCGCTCGGTGCCGAGCACGCCGGTGACGAACGCGTTCGCCTTCTTCGTCTGCCGGCTCATGTCGAACCGCAGGATCGATGCGTTGCCGACGCCGTACCGCGCCGCGAGCGCACGGATACGCTCCTCGAGATCGCCGCGCACGGGCTCGTATCGGTTGAACAGCGGCATCACGAACGTCGGCGCGATGACGGACGCGAAGGCGAGCAGCGGCGGCGCGGCGGCGATCGCGATCAGCGGCCAGCGGCGCGGAGCGCGGTGCACGACCGCGTCGGCGAGCGCCGTGAGCACCGTCAGCACGGCGGCGCTCACGCCCAAGCCCTTCGCGTGATCGGCGGCCCACGCCGCAGGCGTTTGATTCGACATCCCGTAGCTGTGCTCGAGAACGTGCTCCTCGACGAAGTCGGTGCCCGCGTCGCGGACCGCGTCCGCCGCGATGACGAGGAGCGCAAACGCCGGCGCGCGCAGCGGCCGCGGCAGCGGGGCGAGCGCGCGCTCGAGCGCGTCGCCGAGCGCGAACGCGGTGACGCCGAGCGACGCGACGCCGCGCGCGATGCCGGCGATCGTGAGCGCGCGGCGCGCGGCGGCGTAGCGTTTCGGGTCGTCGCCGGTCGCGGCGCGCGCCGGGTCACGCAACTCGCGCGCCGCCTGCAGCGTGCGCACCGCGGCATACGCGAGCACGAATCCGAAGGCCGCACCAAGCGCGGCCTTGCGAGCCGCCGTCCCGTCGTTCACGGCGCACCTGTACCCGCTTCGCGCGGCGCTCGCGCGCTCAGATCAGCGAGATCGTTTCTTCCGGTTTCGGCGGCCGGGCGGCCATCGCGGCCTGCAGCTTTTCCGCGAGGACGTCGACGACCGGATCGTCGATCTCCTCGACGCGCCCGTGGTCGGCTTTGTCCACGATCGACGGGTCGATCGGCAGCCGCGCGAGCACCGGCGCGCCGGCGAGGTCGGCGACCTCGTCGGCGTAGGACGGGCCGAAAACGTCGTACCGCTTGCCCGTGTCGGGTGCGACGAAGTACGACATGTTCTCGACCACGCCGACGATCGGCTTGCCGAGTTGGTGCACGAGGTTCGCCGCTTTGCGCACGATCATCGTCGCGAGACGCTGCGGCATCGTGACGAGCACGATGCCGTCGACGGCGAGCGACTGCAGCACGGTGAGCGGAGCGTCCGACGTTCCCGGCGGAAGATCGATCAGCAGATAGTCGAGATCCGACCACAGCGCCTGTTCGTAGAACTGCCGGATCACGCCCGAGAGGATCGGTCCGCGCCAGATCATCGCGGTGTCCTCTTTGTCCGTCAGAAGGTTCGAGCTGACGATTTCGATCGCCGAGCGCGACGTCGCCGGCACCATCAGCGGCTTCGGCTGCTGGCCGGCCGGCGTCGACGGATCGGGCTCCAGGCCGAGCGGCTGCGTCAGCCCGAACAGGCGCGGGATCGACGGACCGGTGATGTCGGCGTCGAGGATGCCGACGCGCTTGTGGGCGCGCCTCAATCCGACCGCGAGCAGCGCGGTCGTCAGCGATTTGCCGACGCCGCCTTTGCCGGACATGACCGGCACGACGTACCTGAAGCGCGCGCGCCGGTTGAACTCGCCGGGCGCGCGGCGCTGTGGACGCCGGTCCTCGTTCATGATCGTCGGCACGCGTCCGGAGAGTTTCGCCTGCGCGAGCGCCGCGACGATCGGCTCGGTGCGCAACCCGTGCGCGCTCGCGCCCTGCGCGATCGTCTCGTACTTGTTCACCCCGCATCCGGCGCAGTGCAGCCCGAACTGCGTGAGCACGTCCTCGGCGATCGGAAGCTCGGCGACGAGCGCGCGAATGTTCGTGTCGGGGGTGATCTCGAGCTGCGCGGGCATGGGAGCGGTGTGTGACCTTTGTCGGGACGGCGGAAGAAGCGGCGAACGGAAAACCTTCGCGACCGCGACGGCGCGGCCTGTGGCAACGAAACGACCGGGCTCCGCTACGAGCGGGCCCACAGATACGCCACCGTCTGCTCATGCCACGGCAGCTTCATGTACATCTCCGCCAGCTCGGCCGGCATCCTGAGCGCATCGTCCACGCACGCAGCCGCGGCATCGCGCGCCGCCGCATCCGCCGCACGCTCGTCGCCAATGGTGGCGAAGGCCGATGCGAGATTCCATGCGATCTCGCTGTAGGACTGGGGGCGTCGCTCCTTGCACCGCGCGACCGCCCGCGCAGCATGCTTCCGCGCTCCGTCCGCGTCGCCCCTCGCTGCAAGAAGTCGGGCCGAGAGCGCCAAGGCCTCGACTTCGACCTCCGGCTCCCCCATCGCGGCAAACGCCTCGAGCGCCGAGTTCACCAGCGTGCCGGCTTCATCGAGGCGGCCTTGCGTCGCGAGCAGGTCTGCCAGCTCGAACTCGCTGCGCCCCCGGACGAACGATGCACCAAGGTCTCCTGAAAGCCCACGCGCACTCTGTAAGTAGCGCTCCGCGTCGTCGAGGCGTTCCGTGCGCTTGGCGAACAAGCCACGAATGAGTTGGCACCGCATCGCCAGGAACGGCCTCGCGTCTTCTTCGATTTCATCGAGCAGTCGGCGCGGCCGCTCGTAGTCACCGCAAAATATTCGCACGGCGACGATGTTGAGCATCGTATCGAAGACTCCCGGCGCATCGCCGACGTCGCGGTACGCCGCCAGCGCTCGTTCGTGCTGGTCCAGCGCCTCATCGTAACGGCGTATCTTGCTCGCTACCGCGGCGACGTTCTGGCGGGCACGCGCCTCTCCGAACCGATCGCCGATCCGCAGCGCGAGCGCGAGCGAACGATGCGCGTCGGCGTGCGCCGCCTCGCGGTGCGTTTCCGTCTGCGCCATCGACGCGGTCAAATGAAACTCCCACCGCAACACGGCGTCGTCGGTCGCGTCGGCGGTCGGACGGAGTTGTTCCACTTCTGCCTCCGCTTGGCCGAACGAGCCGAGCCGCACGAGGCAACTGATCCCCATGAGCCGCGCTTTCATCGCCGCTCGCGGGTCGCCGGCTTGTCCGAAGGCGTCCGCCGCGCGCAGAGTGGCCTCGCGTGCGTTCGCGAACTCGCCCTTGAGAAAGGCGTGCCGGGCGGTGGCGTGTGCGTAAGATCGCTCTGCCAATGGCGAGGCTCCCGCGACCGCCGCGAGCCGCGTCAACGCCTCGGTGCGCGCGGCAACGTCGCTGCTACACGCTTCGAAGAGACGGCCGAGCGCGACCGCTGATCCTTCCTCGCCGCCGGCGAGCGTTACGAGCGTACGAGCATCTCGCCGCTGTTCCTCGGTTGCCCCCAGGCGCGCCAAGCTTTGCTCCCGCAAATCGACGAGCGCGTAGCAAAGATCCCGTTGGCTCGGGTCTCCTTGGTCGCACAGGACGAGTCCGGCCGATGCGCTCTCCCTGGCGTCCTCGTTGGCGAAGACGTCGAGCGCATACCGTGCCGCGCTGCGAAAGTACTCTGCGGCGCGCAGCTTTTCGCCGGCGGCGGCGAAGTGGCGAGCGACCTGACCGGCGCGTGCCGCGTTATCGGTCGCCTGCGCACAGATCGCACGAGCGACCAGTCCGTGCGTACGAACGAGGTCAGCGGGCGAGATGCGCTCCAGCGCCGCGACACGAACCAGATCGTGCGTAAACGCAAACGTCAGCCCCGGTGCGCGGGAGCTCGCTCGCACCAGGCCGTGTTCGATCGATTCACCGACGGTATCCAGAACTTGGTCGTCGCGCCACCCGGTCGCGGCGACCAGCGTTCCCAAATCGAAGCGTTCACCCAGCACGGCGCCGAAGATCAACGCCGTCTGCGCGTCGGACGAGAGTCGTTCGAAACGCTCGGCCAACAGTGAGGTCATCGAGGACGCCGTTGAGCTGCGGCCGGCGGCGAGATCGCGTACCGCTTCGGCGAGCAGCAGCGGTACGCCGTCGGCCCAGGCGAGGATTTGCGCGAGGGCGGCTTCGTCGACGGTCGCCGGCAAGACCGCACGCGCGGCGCGCGTCGCGTCAGCGAGGTTCAAACGGTCGAGGGTGATCTCGGCGGCGAGACCTTGGCTTTGCAATTGGCGTCGCAGCGCCCGCAGTGGGTGCGCGCGGGCGAGTTCGTCGCTGCGCGCCGTGGCGAGGATCAGCACCGGAGCGCGCTCGAGCCGGCGGGCGATCGCGTCGAGCAGATCGACGGTGGGCGCGCCGGCCCAGTGCAGATCCTCGAGAACCAGCACGATCGGGCGTGCCCGCGACAACTCGCTCAGCCGGCGGCGAACCGCGTCGAAGAGTCGAAGGCGCGCCGCGCGCTCGTCGGAGAGCGTCGAACGCGCGTATTCTTCGACGAGCGCGGGGGCGCCGTGCAAGGCGTCCATGAACACTTCGTACGGCTGCTGCTCGCCCCCGGACGACGTGTAGCCCCGCACGATGAAAGCCCCCTCGCGTTCCGCGATCCGAACGAGTTCGGTCGTGAAGCGGCTCTTGCCCACGCCGGCCTCGCCGGAGACGAAAAGTACGCTTGCCGATCCGTCCGCCGCCGACTGCCACGCGGTATGGGCCCGCTGCATCGCCGCATCGCGACCGACGAACGGCAGTGCCGCGTCGGAGTCCGCGGCGGCGGCGGGGGCGATTCGTTGTGGTTCGCTGGTTGCTAACCGCGCGCCGCGCAGCACCGCTTCACGCAGCGCAAACGTCTCGGGCATCGGCTCGCTTTGCATCTCGCGGCGCACGAGCGTAGCGAAGCGCTCGAATGCCAAAAGTGCACCCGCCCGGTCGCCGGCTTCATAGCGGATCGCCATGAGCTGCCGCACGATGTCCTCGCGCCAGGGATCCTCGTCGAGCAGCCGATGCGCGCCGGCGGTCGCCGCGTCGTAGCTGCGTCGCGAGCGATCCTCTGCGATGGTTCGACTCAGCGCCTCGTGGAAGGCGTCTCGCAAGCGTTCCCGGTCGGCCGTCGTCCACTCGTCGTAGATGGTCGGCAAGAGCTGACCGGCATACTCGGCAATCGCGTCCGCGGGGCGTCCTTCCGCGATGGCCTGCTCGAACGCGATCACATCCACGTGCGCCGGGGAAGGCGTTTTCCAGGCAACGCGCTCCGCGTCCGCGTCGATGAACGCTCGGCCGTCCGGAAGGGCCTGGATCAGATAGGAGAGGTTACGGCGCAGCGCATTGCGCGCGGCGTCCTCCTCATCGTCGGGGAAGAGCGCGAACGCGACCGTATCGCGCGTCGGCGCGCGCCGCCTGTTCAAGATCAGGTAGGCGAGGACGTTGAGCGTCTTGCGGGGGAGCGTGAACTCGCGCAAGCCGTCATCGGACAAGACCCGTGGCTGACCGAAAAGGGCAATGCGCACGCCCATCAATCGTCATTTGCCGCGCGTTCGCGCCGTGCCCCCCGGCGGCGCTACATCGGCGCGACGAGATCTACGGCATCATTCCGAGCGGACCGCGAACGAGGGGCTCAATCCGATATGCCTCGGTATAGAGCGTCGTCCGCGTGCTCGTGGTGACCGTCTTCGTCGAGGATCCGGTGTCGAACGCGGCGGCGGCGCCGCCGGTGGCGATGTCAGCGAAGATGTCGTCCCAGCTGGAGCCCGAGCTGGACGTGGATTGCGTTTGCGTCGTCGACGTCATCGAGGAGTTCGGATTCTCGGTCCATGCGACTTGGACGTTTTCCCGCTCGAGCTCGCATCGATCGTCGAGGTCGTCGTCGCGCCCTTCAGCAAGTGGACGAGACGGATCGCGTGAAGACGGAAATGCGCCGGAAGCGACAACGTCCACACATCAGCACCGCTCTGTTGGCTCAAGTCGGCATGCGAGCCGATCGCCGGATGCGATGCTGACACGTCGCACAGGCCGGGGATCGGTCCCCCGGCGCACTCGTTGTTCACGAGATACTTGCTCGGCAGCGGGATGGGGTCGCCGATCGCCGCGACGTACTTGGCTTCGAACGGCTTGGCGGCGCGCGCTCCGCTCTTGACGAGCACCTGCATCGTGAGATCGGGAACGCCCGTAATCGTCGGCAATTGCACGGTGATCGCGGTCGGCGTCCACGCCTCGACCTTCGGCTGTACGACGCCGGCCGGGAAGCCGGTGATCAGCACGCTGCCGTCGGAACCGAAACAGGCGCCTTCGATCACGATGTAGCCCTGCGAGGTGAGTTTGCCCTTGGCTTTGGTGACGACCGGCGCGCATGGCGCGGCGGCTCCGCCGCTCGGCCCCGCCGACGTCGCGCCCGCGTGTGCGCCTCCGCCCGCGCCGACGTCGATCGGCGTTTCGAGAACCGGCGGAAAATCCGCGGCCCGGGGCACGTACTCATCCGTCGTCGTGCCCGGGGCGCTCCACGCGCGCGAGAGCAGTTTGGCGCGGACCGGGCTCCCCGGCGCGAGCGCGGACTGGATCGTTTGCGCCGTGACGTGGGCGGCCGAGCCGGTTACGAGCGCCGGCGTAGCGGCGAGCGTTCCAACGAGAAGAGCTGCCGAGCAAATGGCCGTGGATGGCAAGAACATGTTGTCCCTTCCTTCAGCCGTACCGTAGCGTGCGGGCGTTCCGGAAGCATTCCGCGGCTCGAGCCGTCGGTCGACGGCACGAGCGCTTCGAACGCGCGCCTAGCGCCGCGCGGGATGCGGGCCCGGGCACTTCGGGTCGGTGCGCGAACACTTGGGGCGTCGTCCGGGAGTCGGCGTCGCGAGCACGGATCCCGAACGAGGCGCCATCGTGAGCCCCGGCTTTGCGGTGGGCTTCGGGAGTGCCAGCGCGCCCGTCGACGGCGCGAGCGCGCTCAAGACGAGAGCGGCGATGAGGACGCGGCGTGACGTCGACATGGCTAGATCGGCGCCACGATGTTGAGCGGCTCGCCGAACTTCGATATTTGGAACACGGCCGTGCCGTCCTCGAACCGGACCATCCGGCCGCCGCTGTCGAGAAAGACCGTGTCGGCGCTCTGCGTGCGGAGGTTGGTGACGCGATACGCGTGCAGCATCGATCCGCCCGCGAGCTTCTGCCCGAGGTCAACGACTTTGACCAGCTTCCATTTCGCAGCCATGGCCTTGATCGGGTCCGACGTCGTCGCCGATCCACCGCCCGGAAGTTTGTGCCAGACGCCGTTCTGCTTCATGTACATCGTGTCGCCGATGACGATCGATTCCATGTTCATTTTCTTCATGATCATGTGCAGGCGGCCGGGATAGAGCATGTCGGCCTCGACCGTTCCCGAGGCCGCGCTCGTCATCGTCATATGATACGAGCGTTCGCGCGCGGTCGCCGCAACCGCATTGCGCAGATCGGCGGATGCGTCGGCAAGGGCTGGAAGTGTGGTCGCGGCCGCCAGCACCATCGTCCCGATGAGCCTGACTGCCGGTAAAAACGAAGTGTGCATGGTAGAGTCCTCCGGTTGTTGGCGAGATTGCGGTAGACGAAAATCAGAGCCGCTGGACGATCGACTTCAGCACGTTCACGAGTGCTCCGCGCGTCGGGGTGGCGATCGGCGGCAACGCAGCGATCCCGTATTGAGCGGTCGCATCCTCAATCTTCACGACGTTGTTGAAGCCGACACAATCGGCGTCGAAGCGGTTGAGGAGATCGAGGCCGAACATTGCGCGGCAGTCGTTCGGATCGTCCAGATCGACGATGAACGGGTCCGCGCGGTGATACGGAGCATCGCCTGCCGGCACCGACCAGAATACTGCTCTGATCGTGCCGGGTTCGCCGGGAGTGCCGATGACGCACATCGACAGCTGATCGGTGCGGTAGGCCGTAGGTCCCGTCTCCTTCGGGCCTAGGCTCACGATGAACTTCATCACGTTGATGAACTTCCGCTTGAACTCCGGGGTCATCGTCCGATTGAGGTTCACCGCACCGTCGAGGTACGGCGCGGTGTCGGAGGCGGTGATGAGGTTCTCGCACTGCGCGAACGGTAACGTGCGCGCGCCCGGGTGCAGCGTCGGTTGCGGCGTTGGAGTCCCTGGGGGAGGCGTGTGGATGCACAGCGGATCCGCGACGTTCTCTTGCAGGGCCATGGTGGCGCTCGCGTGCGGTGCGCCCAGTTTTTTCGTCGCCGTGGTCGCCGCGTTGAACGCCTGCTGCACGTACGGGGCGAGGTACGGTTGCATCTTGGACGGCAGCACGTTCGTGATCAGCCGCTCGAGCGTCGTGATCGTCTTCGAAATGTCGGATCGCTCGACGGAAACGGTAATCCCGAGAGCACCGGCGCTCACCAGTCTCGGACAGTCCGCGGGCACGGGCACCGTCTCGGTGCTGTACGCGTAGTGTGCGGTCTTGTCGGCGCGCAGGGTGTCGTCTTCGGTCACGACGGATGCCAGCCCCGGGATGCCGATCGGCTTCGTCCACCTGACCGGCGCATCGGCATACGACGCCTCGTCGAGGTTCACACCGGAGATGGTGTTGACGCAGTCGACCAGCGCGGGCGGCCACGCAATGGGCTGCGCGTTCAGCGTCGCGTCGAAGCTGCCGCCTTGCGGTGCGTCCGCGAGGAGCAACGATGAAGGCTGAGCACTCAAGGCCACCGTCCACGGCTTGAACATGGCGGACACCTGCATCACCAGCGCCGCGATCGTGGCGATGCGCGTCACGAATCCGATGAGCGATTGCAAGACCGTGGCGGCCACCGCGCTCACCGCGCTCCCGGCGACGGCAACGACCGCGTTCCACAGCGTGCCGAGCCAACTGGAGCTGCTCGTCTGGAGCGCGTTCGCGACGCTGTTCACGACCGAGCTGACCCACGCGGAGACGTCCGTGCAGATCCCCGGCGCCTCGGCGGGCGCCGCGATGTACGGGCCGAGGTCGAACACCGCGGGATGCGCCGCCGTCGTCGTGACGCGCGCGGCGTCGGCGATGAACGCGAGCACGACCATGGTCGGGAAGACGATGCCCGCGGTATGCGCGTAGTCTTGCGGCCCCATGAGGCGCTGTGCGTATTCGGCCAGGGGGCCTTGGTGCCGTGTGAGCCATGCGCCGACGAGCACGGAGAACGGCGGAACCCCGGGCGGCGGCGTGCCGAGCGAATCGAGCTCGCTTCCGAGATAGCCGTTGTGCGCGTTCGCTTCGGCGACGAGGTTTCGGACTTGCCACAGCGTGAAGCGCATCGCGGATTCGGGTCCGGCGAGCGCGACGACCGGCGTACGCGAGGTGACCTCGGCCGTCACCGCCACACCGCCCGCGGCGAGGGATCGCACCGAGTCCTCGACGCCTGCCGCGCTCGTGTCCGCACGCGAACAGCCGGTCAGCGGCGAGACGGCAAGCACGAGCATCAACGCCGCGCACCCGGCCCGCCGGACGATATCGACGAACGGTTCATGCATTGAGATCGCGTTCGCCCACGGTCGCGTCCCTCGTGTACTCAGAGAGAAACGCGACCAGATCGGTGATTCCGGTGAAGTACAGCCGCCGCCGCGAGGCCAGGTGCTCGATGCTGCCCCGCCAGTCGGCATGCTGCGGATCGTCGCGACTGAGTTCTCGCCAGAGATTGACGAGGAAGGCATCTTTGCGCCGTGGCATGCGAGGCGTGAACCAGCCGGTTACGCGCCGCAGGTCAGATCGACGCGGTAGTTCGCGCCGACCGTTTTCTGCCGCCAGAGCGCACCGGTTCCGCCCGGATGGTAGCTGCGGTACTTCGCGACGTCGAAGGTGATCAGGAGTTTCACCGGCGGGTTCGCCGCATCGAGCGTGTCGCCGGTCCTGAACGGCTGCGTGAACGTGAATTGTCCCGAGGCGGGGAACGTATGGTAATCGAGCTTCTGCTCGATCAGTCCGCCGGAAACCGTACCGTTGGCGGACAGCGTATCGCCGTTCTTGAGCGCGATCACGAGGTCTTGTTTGAGCGAGTCGCCGGGACTGAGCCCGGCGAAGGACGTGCCGTTCGCCCACTGCATCGTGACGTCCCAGCTGTTCACGTCGCTGCCGGTGGCCGGGGTCAAGACGACCTTCGTCACGCGGACGCGCCACATGCCGTCGAACATCCACTTGTTCATGCAGCCGGTTTGCGCAGCGACTTGCTGAGAGCCGCCCTCATTGGTTGCGGCGCCGACGCCGGAAGCCGGCGTGAGGAGCAGCGGGAGGAGTGCGGCCGCAACGGCCCACGGCGTGGTCTGAAATCGCATCATGCGGCCAGCGTAGCGGCGGACCGTTCCCGCAGCATTCCGCGTCATCGCACGGCCTGGAACACGATCTTGTTCGTGTCCGCGGTGTCGAGCAGGCCGCGACCGGGGATCAACTTCAAGCTCCACGTGTTCGAGCCGATCTTGACGGTATAGATCGAAGCGTCGGCATCGAAGCTCGTCCACGTGCCCGCCGTGCCGTCCGCGGCCTTCACCGATCCGTTCGGAAAGAACCGGACGGCCTGACACTCCAACGTCGGCGGACAAACCATCAGGGAATACGTGCCGGCGATGCGCTCGGGACCGGGCGCCTTGACGTTCGCGAAACTGACGGCGCCGCTGACCGCAATGCTGTAATCGCCGCCCGTGCGGACCAAGCTCGACCCGGCGGGACGAATCTCGAGTACGACGGTCGCGGGCTTCGGGAATTTTCCCGGCCACCTGACTTCGACGGGTTTGCCGGTGGACGTCACCGACTCGGCTGCAAACTGCTTCCCGGTGGCGTCATGGAGGACGACTTGAATCGTCGAAGCGCTCGCGTTTCCGAAAAGTCCCATAGCCGCAAAGCGAACGCTGATCGTCGCGCTTCCGGTCTTCGTCTGAAAAGACCAGAATTGCGGCCCGACCATGCTGTCGACGGTCCCCGAGTTTTCGCCGGCGACGAGCGGCGTCGGCCGCTTGGAATCGAGCGACTGGGCCGACGCGCCGCCCGGGATGGCGGCGAGCAGCAAGGACGCGGCGCTCATCAGCGTAGCCGCGAGCGGCAGCACCGTTCGTGTGGACATGCAAACACCTCTCTCTGTGGACATTCACATGCTACGGAGCGGGCGTTCCGGAAGCGTCCCCGGCGACTCGGAACGGTTCGGGAATGCACGTCCGCTAGATCTAGCGGCATGAAAACGTTGAGCTTACTAGCGAGCCTCGCCGTGTGGATCGCGCCCGCGATGGCGGTCGCCGATTCGTTGCCGTCCGCCCCGCCGGCGGCGTCCCCGATGCCTGCGGCCTCCGGCGGAGGCCACGCGTACGACCCGTGCGAGATGATCTCTCAAAGCGATATCGCCTCGGCCGCCGGCGTCGCGGCGAACCAAGTCTACGTGCCGAAGAAGCCGACGCGCGACGAGTGCGTGTGGGCGATCGGCAACAAGACCGGAATCGGGGGTCAGCAAGTCGCCCTGACGGTGCAGACGATCGGCCAAGTCCAGCAAGCGCATGGGTTCGCCAAGTTCGCGGCGATCTTGAAGGCGGTTCAAGTCATTCCGGGCGTGCCGGTGAGCAACCCGATCGTCACTCGCGCGTTTGCGGACGCTCAAGTCATCGCCGATCTGGGCGACCAGGCCGGCTGGAAGAACGGCACGCTGTCCGTTCTCAAGAACGAGTTGCTCTTTCAGGTCAATGTCGCGGGCCAGCCCGGAGACGGTCAGGCGCTCGCGACATCGAAAGCCGTTGCGAAAGTCGTTCTTCAACACGTGCAGACGCAATGAGATGCGCGCCGCCATGAGCGCCCGATACTGCCGACGACGCGGCGGTCGAGGAACGCCGGCAGAGCCGGCAACGGGCGCGGATCAGCCGGCGGCGTCGGAGATCGCGTCGAGCCGCCGTTCGCGCGCGCCCCAGTCCACGACGCACCACAAGATCGCGACGAAGATCGGCGCCCCACCCAAAAGCCACATCACGACGCCTGCGTTGCCTTGATCGGCGAGCGCGTTGGGCCGCGCGGCGTAGTGCGCGTACAGCAGCGTGCGGTTGACGTAGAAACCGAAGCCGAGGAACGCGCTCATCGGCAGCGCGAGGAATAGCGCGAGCAGACGCGCGGGGTGCGACGGCGCATGCGGCGCGGGCGCCACCGCGAGCAGCGGCGTCCAGAAGATGACCGCCGAGGCCAGGTAAAGCGTATGCTCGCCGGCATGGATCGCGGGGTTCTCGAGCGCCGCCTCGTAGAGCGGCGAGAAGTGCGTGCCGTACAGCACGACCGCGAACTGCACCCACGCGACGGCCGGATGCGTCACGGCGCGGAGCACGCGCGAGGTCAGCACGCGTGCGAGCGCAGCCGCCTGCGCCGGCGGCAGCGCCGCAAGCGCGAGGCGGTGCGGCGCACCGAGCAGCACCAGCGGCGCGGCCAGCGATACGAGGGCGAGATGCTGCACCATGTGCCAGGCCAGCGATGCGTCGGCGAGATCGTCGAGCAGGCCCAGCAGCGACGCCGCGATGACGGCGAGGCCGAGCGCGAACGCGACGACCGCGAAGATCGGAAACGTCCTGCGTGCGTGCCGGACGCGCGCGAGGCCCCACGCGTAGAGCGCAGCCGACGCGGCGATCCCGATCGCGAGGGTCACGCTCCCGGCGCTAGCCCCACACCTCGCGGGCGGTCTCGACGACGAGTTGCAGCTTGGCCCACTGATCGTCTTCGGTCAGCAAGTTGCCTTCGGCCATCGACGCGAACCCGCACTGCGGGCTCAGCGCGAGCCGCTCCAGCGGCACGAACGTCGAGGCTTCCTCGATGCGCTGCAACAGCTCCCGCCGGTCTTCGAGCTGCGGCCGCTTCGAGCTGACGAGCCCCAATACGACGGTCTTTCCTTCGGGCACGAAGCGCAGCGGCTGGAACGTGCCGGAACGCTCGTCGTCGTACTCGAGCAGAAAGCGGTCGACCTCGAGGGTGTTGAACAGCTTCTCGGCGATCGCGTCGTAGCCGCCGGCCGCGTACCACTGGCTGCGGTTGTTGCCGCGGCACAGGTGGATCGCGAGCGTGACACCCGGCTTGCGCGCCGCGCGGAAGCACGCGTTGTCCGCGGCGATCGCCTCATCGAGCAGCGCGTCGGGCTCGCCGAACTCGGCGCGCAGAAAGTCGCGCCACTTCGGGTCCAGGTAGTAGCTGTAGCGGGGCGCGTCGATCTGGACGTACGCGACGCCGTCGCTCGCGAGCGCCGCCGTCTCGGACTTCACGATGTCCACGACGTCCTGCAGGAAGGCGTGCGCGTCGGGGTACGCGCGGTCGCTGATGCCTTTCTTGTACGCGATCGCCGGGAACTGCGTCGGGCTCGGAAGCGTCATCTTGATCGGGCCGGGGCTGTGCTGCCGCAGGAACGGAAGCTCGAGCGCGGTGAGCCGGCGCGTTTGCCGCAGCTTCGAGGTTACGACGCCCTTCACGGCGCTCGGCGCGACGGCCGTCACGGCGCCGGCGGCGTTCCACGACCGCGACACTCCCTCACCTTGGTCGAAGCCTTCCACCGCGTCGGTGAGGTCGGTCATGAAACCGCCGCGACGAAACTCACCATCGGTGAACAGATCGAAGCCGAGCTCGCGCTGCTTCGCGAGCACGCGCACGATCTCGCGGTCTTCGATCTCGCGCAGGCGTCCGGGCGGCGTGCCGCCGTCGCGCGCGGCGAGAAGCGCTTTCGGCCGGAGAAAGCTTCCGACGTGATCGGCGCGGAACGCGGCAGTGTCAGCCATGACGCGCACGGTTCTTGAGGGCATCCGGTGAATCCGGCTCGAGATCCGGCAACCGAGCGCTCTGCGCCGAGCGGCGCGGCAGCGCCGCGCGGTGAACGCTTGCGCATGCAGTTCCCAGCCATCGAGATCGACGTCGCGCTCGCGGGAGGGGCGAGCTCGCCTGTCCGCGCCGGACGCCGCGTCGGCGGCGATGCGTTCGTCTGCGCGCGTGCCGCGGGCGCGTACGCGTTCGATGCGGACGGCCGGCGCTACGTCGACTATATCATGGCGTACGGACCGCTGCTCTTCGGCCACACGCCGCCGTTCCTGCGCAACCTCGACGCGCTCGCCGCGCGCGGCGTGCTGTACGGATCCACCACCCCGGAGGAGCTCGCGCTCGCGCAGCGCATCCGGCGGCACGTGCCGTCGATGCAGAAGCTGCGCTTCACGACGACGGGGAGCGAAGCCGTGCAGAGCGCCGTGCGTGTCGCGCGCGCGTTCACGGGGCGCGATGCGATCCTGAAGTTCTCGGGAAACTACCACGGCCATTTCGATCTCGTGCTTCAGGACGCCGGGGCGTCGGCCGAGACGCCGCACGCGGAGCGCTCCGGAATCCCGCGCGCCGTCGTGGCCGACCTCGCGGTCGCGCGCTACAACGATCTCGCGGACGTCGACCGCTGCATTGCGCGCATGGGAGACCGTTTGGCGGCGATCGTCGTCGAGCCCGTCTGCGCGAACATGGGGCTCGTGCCGCCCGTGCCGGAATTTCTCGAGGGCTTGCGCGAGCGCGCGGACCGGTGCGGCGCGCTGCTGATCTTCGATGAAATCATCACGTGGCTGCGCCTCGGCCTGGGCGGCGCGCAAGCGCGCGCCGGCGTCGCCCCGGATCTCACGGCGGTCGGCAAGGTTCTCGGCGGCGGTTTCCCGGTCGCGGCGTTCGGCGGCCGCGAAGACGTCATGGCGCTGCTCGCGCCGGACGGTCCGTGCTTCACCGGCGGCACGCACGCCGGGATGCCGTTCGGCGTCGCGCTTGCGCTGCGCGTGCTCGACCACGTCGAGTCGAATCCCGGGCTGTTCGCATCGCTGGACGCGCGCGCGCGGCGGTTCGCGCACGCGCTTCGCGCGACGCTGCGCGAACTGGAGTTGCCGTACGCCGTGGTGCAGCTGGAGAGCATCGTCGACTTCAAGTTCCGCGCCGGTCGGCCCACGCGGTCGTACGACGACCAAGCGCGCGACGACCAAGCCGCGTACGCGGCGTTCTACCACGCGATGCGTGCGTGCGGCGTGCTGCTGCCGCCCTCGCACAATGAGGTGATGTTTCTCTCGACGGCCCACGGCGAGAGCGAGATTGCGTTCACGGCAGCCGCGGCGGACCACTCGCTGCGGGAGCTGCGCGAACGGGGAATGATCTGACCGGGTCGCGCGCCGAACCGGAAGAACTGCACGCAAGGGAGCACCGCGCCATGATCGAGCTGGATCCGAACGGCACCGTCCTCGTCGCGGTCGACATGCACCGTGGGCACCTCGACCCCACCGTCGCGACGATGCCGCTGCCGCCGCAGCGCAGCCACGCGCTGGTCGAGCGAAGCGCGCCGATCTTCGCCGCGCTGCGCCGCAGCGGTGTGCCGGTGGTCCACGTCGCGACGACCTACCGGACGCCGCACGAGTCCGAGTCGAACCCGTTCTGGGCCAGCAAGCGCTCGGGGACGCGCGCGCGCTCGCACGAGCACAACGTCGCCGGATCGCCCGGCACGCAGATCGTCCCGGAGCTGTACGCGCCGAGCGACATCCTCGTCGCGACCAAGAAGCGCTACAGCGCCTTCCTGCACACGGACCTCGAGTTCGTGCTGCGCGATCTCGGCGCGAAGACCGTGCTGCTCGCCGGCGTCAACACCAACAGCTGCATCCTGTGCACGTCGTTCGAGACGGTGAACCGCGACTTCGAGCTGATCGTACTGCGCGACTGCGTGGACACGATGGACGGCGAGGAGAAGCACCGCATGGCGCTGGCGCTGATCGAGACGTGTCTCGGCCCTGTGCTCGCATGGGATGAGCTGCGCACCGGGCTGCGCGTGACGGCGCCCGCCTGAGGGCCGCGAGCCGCCTCAGCGAACCGGCGTCGGAAAGCCTGCCGGCGAGCGGTGTCCCTGCGCGTCGACGGCGCGCACGCCGAACTGCCAGTTGTCCTTCGAGAACGGCAGCGTCACGCGCGTAACGTTCCCGACGTCCTGCACGGCGGTCCACGTCGGCTCGGTCGTGAGGCGCCGGACCACTTCGTAGCGAGCGGCGCGCGGCACGGCGTCCCAGAACAACGTCGTGTCGTTCGTCAGCGCCTTGGTGTCGACCGACACCTTCGGCGCGACCGGCGCCAGCGCGAGCGACGCCAGCACTGAAGCGTTGTACCGCGTGACCTTCGCCAGGTAGTCGAAATCCATGAACTGCAGCAGGTCGCCGTACTGCACGCCGTTCTCGACGCGCACGTCCTGGTGCTGGTGCGCGAACGTCTCGCGCGGTTCCGTGAAGCGCAGCGCCGCGAAGCCTTGTGCGTTGAACGACTCGTGATCGCCGCCGCGGAGGAAGCGGTCCGCGCGCCAGATCAGCATGCCGTGCAGGCCGGTCGCATACGCATCGCCGCTGTCCTTCGCGAAGCGCGCGAGCTCGTTCGACGGCGAGTCGTTCTGCGAGCCGATCGCGTTGATGCGCGCGGGCGTCGTCCCCGCCGGGATCGCCTCGGAGAAGATGCGGATCACGTCGTCGCGGCGCACGCCGTCGTCGCCGACCGACGCGCCGACGATGTCGTTGTTGAGGTCGGCCTCGACGTTCGCGTGCGCGGCCTTCAGGGTCTGCGCGAAGTGGGCGCTGCCGAACAGGCCCTGCTCTTCGGAGTCGAAGCAGGCGAAGATCACGGTGCCGTGCATCGGCACGCGCGCGAGCACTCGCGCGGCTTCGAGCACCGCGGAGGTGCCCGAGCCGTTGTCGTCGGCGCCCGGCGCGTCGTGCACGCCGTCGTTGTTGTCGGTGTTGCGCGAGTCGTAGTGGCTCGACATCACGTACGCCGGCGCGGCGGGGTCGTCGCCGCGCAGCGTGGCGATCACCGACGAGATCACGACCTCGCGCGGAACGCGGCGCGCGGGGTCGGCCGGCTGCGTGTACGTGTCGAGCGCGACCGTCATCCGGCCGCCGCTCGTCGCTGCGATGCGCCGGAAGCGCTCGAGCAGGTACGCCCTCGCGGCGAAGACGCCGCGCCGGGGTCCAGCGTGTTCCGAGAACGTCGACCGTGTGCCGAACGCGACCAAACGTTCGTCCGTCGCGCGCAGCTCGGCCGCGGAAACGTTCGCGATCGCCGCGGCGACGGCGGCGTCCAGCGGCGGCGCGGGGACGTCCGCGCGCGCGGGAAGCGCGAATGCGATCGCGACGGCGGCGAGCGCGAACGGAACGGACGATCGTTTCGGCATGGCGACGCGGGCCTACCGCGCGGCGCCTGCGGCGACCTGCGCGCGTGCTCGCTCAGGAGACGTCGCGCGCGCACCGAAGATTCACCGGCGTGACGTGGCGCCGCGTGCCCAGCGACGAGCGGACCCATGCCGTGCTGGCCGGGCTCGCCGCCGTCGCGGTGCTGGCCGCGTTCAGCGGGCTGAAACCGGCCGCGTTCGACAATTTCGTGTGGCTCGCGGACGCGTGGCTGCACGGCAAGCCGTACCTGCCGCATTTCCCCGGCGACTACATCGACGCGATCCCGTACCACGGCCGCGCGTACGTGTACCAAGCGCCGCTGCCCGCCGTGCTCGTGCTGCCGCTCGTCGCGATCTGGGGCCTGAACGCAAACGAGACGGTCGTATCCGTGCTGCTCGGCGGCGTGGGCGTCGGCGCTGCGTACCTCGTCGCGCGTTCGATCGGCGTGTCCCGGCGATGGGCCTCGCTGCTTGCCGCGTTCCTGTTGTTCGGGACGAGCTACGCGTACTGCTGCGCGATGGGAGACGTGTGGTTCATCGCGCACGCGGGCGCCGTCGCGTTCACGATGCTCGCGATCGCGGAGTGCCTGAACGCGCGCGCGCCGTGGCGCGCCGCGTCGTGGGCGTTGTGCGCGGGCTTTTGCCGCTATCCGATGCTGCTGGCGCTGCCGGTGTACGCGCTCGCGTTGTGGCCGCTCGTTCGCGCGCGACCGTCACGGCTGGCGGGCGTCGCGGGGGTCGCTGCGCTGTTCGCCGTGCCGGCGGCGCTCTACAACGAAGCGCGGTGGGGCACGATCGCCGACGTCGGCTTCACGAAGTTCTACCGCATCATGGACGTCGGCCGCACCGATCCGTCGCCGCCGTTCGCGCTCAAGAATATCGGGATGCAGCTGCAGTTCTACCTCGTGCAGCCGCCGCACGTCCTCGCGCGCCCTCCGTTTCTCATCGCCGGACTGTTCGGCACGGCGCTCACGTACACGAGTCCCGCGCTCGCGATCGCGCTGCTCGCACCGCTGCGCGAGCGCGCGGTGCAACTGCTCTGGCTCGCGACGCTGCTGTGCGCGGTGCCCGCGCTGCTCTACTACAGCACGGGGATGGTGCAGCTCGGCGCGCGGCACGCGCTCGACTTCATCCCGTTCCTCTACGCGTTGATCGCATTCGCCGTCCGCGCGCGGCCGTCGGTTTGGTACGTCCCGCTGTTCGTGTGGTCGATCGTATTCGGCGTCGTCGAGCTCGCGATCTGGACGCAAGCCCCGCGCCTGGTGTACTAGGGCTTGAAGCCCGCCGCGGGGCGCCGGCCCACGTACCGGCCAAGCAAGACGGCCGTGCCCCGACCGGGCACGCTGCGAACCTTCAGGTGATCCGCAAACCGGCGCATGATCGACAGCCCGCGCCCACGGTCGGCGAGGGTCTCCAGCAGCCGCGGCTCGACGGCGCTGAGGTTGAAGCCGATGCCGCGGTCGATGATGCTCGCCATCAGGCGGTCCGGCCCGGCGAGCCAGCACCGGATCTCGATGGACTCCAGCGTGCGCGAATGCTGGACCGCGTTGGCAAACGCCTCGGCGACGGCGGCGAGGAAGTCGAGTGCGTCCGCCTCCGGCACGCCGGCGGACGCGGCGAAGCCGGCGACGCGCTCGCGCACGTACCGGCTGAAACGCGGGTCGGGCGGAGCCGTCACGCGCAGGGACGCACCCTTTCCGGCCCGTCGGGTCACGTCAAGGTCCAACGTAATCGCATCGTGTTCGGTCGGGGCGTGCGCCCCGGTTCGCGAGCGATGTACCCCGCGAGCAGCCGCCGGAAAACACGCCGGGTGGAAGCTTGACGGATGCCGTACGACCGCACGATGCCGACCTACACGAAGCCCTCGGGCGACGAGCTCACGAACCTCGCCGCGGAGGCCGAGACCGCCCGCGCGCGCATCTCCACCTCCAAAGGCGAGATCGTTCTCTCGTTCTATCCCGACGTCGCGCCGCTGCATTCGGCCGCCTTCATCAAGCTCGCGCGCGCCGGCTTCTACGACGGCCTGAAGTTCCACCGGTACGAACCCGGGTTCGTCATCCAGGGCGGCGACCCGAGCGGCAACGGCACCGGTGGGCCGGGCTACAACCTCGACGCCGAGTTCAGCGAGCGGCCCCACGTCCGCGGCACGCTGGCGATGGCGCGCTCGAGCAACCCCAACTCGGCGGGATCGCAGTTCTATATCTGCCTCGACGATGCGCCGTTCCTGAACCGCCAGTACACCGTGTTCGGGCACGTCGTCGAGGGTCAGGGCGTCGTCGACCAGCTCCGCGCAGGCGACGAGATGACGAAGGTGACCGTTGAGGACGGCGGCGGCAGCGGCGTGGGCCCCGGCTGAGCCTCCCGCACCTCGCGCTCGGAACGCAAGGCTGGTCGTATCCCGACTGGGCCGGGCTGATGTACGATGCGGGCGCGCGACCGGAAGCGTATCTGCGCGAGTATGCGGACGAGTTCGGCAGCGTCGAGGTCGACTCGACGTTCTACGGTACGCCGCCGCCGGCGCGCGTGCGCGCGTGGGCCGCGCAGGTGCCCGCGGGCTTCACGTTCGCGTTCAAGCTGCCGCGCGAGATCACGCACGAGCACCGCCTGCTGCACGCGCGCGCGCTGGTCGAAGAATTCGTCGCGAGCGCGCTCGAGCTCGGCGACCGGCTGGAGGCGATCCTGATCCAGATGCCCTCGGATTTCGAGCCCGTCGAGGTCGAGACGGTCGAATCGTTCGTGCGCGACCTGCCCCACGGCCCGCGCTGGGCGCTGGAGCTGCGCGATCGCGACTGGTTTCACGGCGACGTCCACGTGCGGCTGCGCGACGCGCTCGGCTCGCACGGCGTCGCGCTCGCCGCGACCGACTCGACGTTCGTGCCGCGCGAGGCGATGCTGCACGAGCTGCGGCGGCCGACCGCATCGCACGCGTACGTGCGTTGGATCGGTGCGCGGGACGCCGTCGGCCGCTTCAACGAGGTCGTGATCGACCGCGCCGCCGAGATCGCCGCGTGGGCGCAGGCGATCCGCGATGCTTCGCCGCAGCTCGCGCGCGTCGCGGGCTACGCGAACAACCACTACGCCGGCTTCTCGCCCGCGACGGTACGCATGGTGTACGACGCGCTCGGCGTGCCGCACCGCGTGCCGGCGCGCGTCGAGCAGACCTCCCTGTTCGAGACGTGATCCGCGGTGCGCGCGTGACGCGCGGCGCGGCGATCGGCCGCGGCGCCGTCCTGTGGCTCGCGGGGCTCGACCTGCGGCTGACGCTGCTCGTGGTGCCGCCGGTGATTCCGCTCATCCATCGCGACCTTCGCCTGAACGAGTCCGGCATCGCGGCGCTCGCGAACCTTCCGGTGCTCACGCTCGCCGTGTCGTCGATGTTCGGTGGCCTGCTCACGGCACGGCTCGGCGCGCGCGGCGCCGTGATCGCCGGGTTGTGGGTCATCGCGATCTCCGGCGCGCTGCGTGGGCTCGGACCATCGGTCCCGATGTTGTTCGCGATGACGATCGTCATGGGCGCCGGGATCGCGATGATCCAGCCTGCGTTCCCGGCGCTGGCGCGCGCGTGGTTCGGAACGCACGTCGCGCTCGGCACCGGCATCTGGGCGAACGGCCTCTTGTGCGGCGAGGCGCTCAGCGCGTCGCTGACGATCCCGCTCGTCCTGCCGCTCGTCCACGGCTCGTGGCAGGACAGCTTCGTCGTGTGGAGCAGCGTCGTCGCGATCACCGCGGTGATCGTCGCATTCGTCCGCGATCCGCGCGACGCGGCGAGCGGACGTGCCGTGCGCGGCACAGCGTGGCTGCCGAACTTTCGCGACCGCCGCGTGTGGCTGCTCGGCACGTACCAGTCGGCTGCGAGCCTTGCCTACTTCGGCGCCAACACGTTCTTCCCGGACTACCTGCACGCGACGGGCCACCCACAGCTCGTCGCCGCGTGCCTCACCGCGCTCAACGTCGGGCAGATTCCGGCGTCGATCGCCGTCGGGTTCATACCGATGCGCGTCCTCAGCACGCGCGCGACGTCGTGGTTCGTCGCGGCGCTGATCGTCGCCGCGCTCGCGGGCGTGCTGACACTCGGCGGCGCCGTGACCGTCGTATCCGCGGCGCTGCTCGGCTTCACCGCCGCGTACGTGCTGACGCTGAGCTTCGCGATGCCCGCGCTCTCCGCGCCGGCCGCCGAGGTGCCGCGCCTCGCGGCGGGCACGTTCGCGCTCGGCTACTCGATCTCGTTCGTCACGACCCTGCTGTCCGGCGCGGCGTGGGACTCAACGCACCAGCCCGCGATCGCGTTCCTGCCGATGCTCGGCGCCGGTGCGATCGTCGGCCTGGTCGGTCCGCGGCTTGCGCGCATGATCTCGCGCGCTGATGCGCCCGCTATGTGACCCGCTCAGGCGTGATGCGCCGGTCGTACCACGCCGCGAGGCCCCGCAGCGCGTGCGCGCAATCACCGGTGTACGCGGAGTTGTGCATCAGGGCGAGCGTGCGCGGCTGAAGATCCGCGAGCCGCTCGCGTTGCGCGGGTCGACGGTGAGCCCGACGAGGAGCGAAGGTCACGCGGCCCCCGTGCCTTCGGGAGTACGGCCGCGGGGGAAAGCGGCCGCTTATCAGGTCGCCGCGCGCAATGACGCGTCGACGCGGTGCGCGATCGTGGCGATGCCCGCATTGCCGGCGCCGTAGTCGCGCAGGCTCCTCGTGAACACGACCAGCACGTACGGCGTGTCGCCGAACGGGTCGACGATCCCGGCATCGTTGCGCGCGTAGTCGATCTCGCCGGTCTTGTGCGCGCACGGCGTGCCGGGCGGAAGCCCGCGGACGATCTTCGTGCGATCCTCGTTGCGCAGCAGCACCTCGATCATCGCGCGGCAGCTCGCGGGCGAGGCGATCGTCGGAATGCCTTCGCGCGCGCCGCGCTCGATCGCGAAGAGCAGCGTCGCGGTGTCGTTCGGCGTCAGCACGTTCTCGCTGCGCCGCCAGGCGGGCACGACGTCGGCGAAGTGCCGCGCGAGGCGCGAGCGCGTCATGCCGGCGAGACGCATCGTGAGGTTGACCGTGTCCATCCCGAACGCCGTGATGAGCGTGTTCGAAGCGGCGTTGTCGCTGACCTCGATCATCGCGCGCACGAGCTCATCGAGCGTCCATGCCCTGCCTGGCGCTGAACCGGCGAGCACGTCGGAGCCGCCGATCAGATCGACCGCGCGCGTGCGCACCGCGTCCGTCGGCTTCGCGGACCCGGCGTCGTACGCGCGGTACACGGTCGCGAGGATCGCGAGCTTGATGACGGACGCCGAGGCGAAGCGCTCGTCGGCGCGAATCGCGATCAGCGGCGGCTCGTCGCCCATCGTGCGCGCGACGATGCCTGTGATGCCCGGAATGCGCGCGACGATGTCGTCGACGTCCAGCGTGCGCTGAGCCGCCGCACCGCGCACTCCTGCGATCGCGACCGCGGCCGCGCCGGCGAGAACCGCCGAGCGCTTCACCGCTGCACCTGCGCCGCGAGAAAGTCGGCCACGAGGTCGCCGAGCTCGCGCAGCCGCGGCTGCATCCACGCGAACTGCGCCGGGCACGTCATCTCGCCGAACTCGATCAGCATCTTCTCGGGCGCGTCGACTTTGCGAAAGCCGTAGTAGCGGTGCTCGTTCTGCGTGAAGTTCTCGCCGACGAACCGGAACGGGAAGACGGCGCGGTACCGCGACAGCCAGGCGTCGACGAACGCGCGGCTCGTCGTGTCGGGGAAACCGACGGACGCGCCGCTCGCGCACGGCGCCGCGCCGTCGAAGTGGAGGAACACCGCCGCGCGCGCCGTGTCGTGCGCGTCGTAGTCGGCAGGTCTGCGGATCACGGTGTAGCCGCGTGCGCGCAGCGCGCGTGCGGCCTCGTCGGCGACGATCGCGGTCCACTCGCGCTCGTGCGCGCCTTGCGCCCCCGTTCCGAGGTTGCACGCTTTGACGTGTAGCGGCGCACAGCTCGCGGGCCGTCCTTCGTGTCCCGCCTGCACGACGACGTCCGCCTCGTCGGCCGCGGCGGCGGAGACGCACGCGATCGCGAGCGAGGCGATGATCGGACAGAGCGCGGGAAGCCGCAGCACTCGGCGATAATGCCCGCCTCTGATGGCCACTCCTCTCGTTCCGAGCGACCTCCTGCGCATCGCGCTCGTCGGCGATCCTCAGATCTCGTCCGATGGTATCGCCATCTTCTACCGGCGGTCGTGGTTCGACCGGGATGCGGACGAGATTCGGGGTGCGATCCATCGCGTCGGACGTGACGGCGGCGATCGACCGTTCACCGCGGGAACGAACGACCGTCTGCCGCGCATCGCGCCCGACGGATCCGCGCTTGCGTTCGTCGGCGAGCGCGACGGCAAGACGCGCGTCTTCGTGCTCCGCCTCGACGGCGGCGAAGCGTTCGTCGTCGGCGACGACTATCCGAGGATCACCGCGCTCGCATGGTCGCCCGATTCGAAGCGCATCGCGTTCGCCGCCGCCGCTGCGCACGACCCCGGGACTGCACGCGTCTTTCACGACGCGAAGAGCGGCGCGCGGCACATCCGCATGCTGCCGTTCAAGAGCGACGCCGACGGGCTGCTCGACGGCACGCGCGCGCATCTCTTCGTCGCCGGCGCGGCGCACGGCGCGGCCGCCCGCCAAGTCACGTCGGGCGATTTCGACGTCAACGGGCCGTCGTGGTCGCCCGACGGCGCGCGCATCGCGTTCTGCGCGCGGATCGATCTGCCCCCGGTGATCGCGGAGTCGGCGACGGCCCTCAGCGACATCCACGTCGTCGACGTCGCGAGCGGCGCGCTCACGCGCGTCACCGCCGGCGACGGCGTCGCGATGCATCCCGCGTTCTCGCGCGACGGTGCCGAGATCGCGTACATCGGGCACCGGCACGGCGACGACGGCGGCGGCCGTTTCGACTACGAACTGATGATCGTGCCGAGCGGCGGCGGCGAACCGCGGTCGCTCTCCGGCGGCCTCGGCCGCACGGCGGGCGACGTGCTCGCCGGCGATCTCCGCAGCGGCGCGAGCTCGCCGCCGGTGTGGAGCGCCGAGGACCGCGACGTCCTCGTGCAGATCAGCGACGAAGGAAATTGCGGCGTGCGCGCGTTCGCGCGCGACCGGGGCGGCTCGCGCGTCGTCGTCGGCGGCGATCGCCACGTGTTCGCATTCACGGTCGCGCGCGACGGCGCGATCGCGTTCGCGTACAGCACGCCGACCGTGCCCAACGAAATCGCGCTGCTCGAGCCGTATGGCGGCGAACGAACCCTGACGGACGCGAATGGCTGGCTCGCGGAGAAGCACGTCGGGTCGCCGAAGCGCTTTCGGCCGCGTGCCGACGACGGCACGGTGCTCGACGGCTGGCTGATCGCGCCGCCGCGGCGGTCCGCGGGACGCTCGCCGCTCGTGCTCGAGGTGCACGGCGGACCGCACGGCGCGTACGGGCACACGTTCTTCTTCGAGTTCCAGGTGCTCGCCGCGCAAGGAATCGCGGTGGCATACGGCAACCCGCGCGGCTCCCAGTCGTACGGACACGCGTACGCCGACGCGATCCTCGGCGAATGGGGCGGCATCGACGCGGCCGACGTGCTGCGCATCCTCGACGGCGCGCTCGAGCAGGGCCGCTTCGACGCGGCGCGCATCGGCGTCGCGGGCGGATCGTACGGCGGCTTCATGACGAGCTGGCTCGTCGGCCACAGCGACCGTTTCGCGGCCGGGGTGTCGATGCGCGCCGTGAACGACTTCGTCAGCGAGATCGGCGCGTCCGATCTGGGCTGGTTCCTCGAGCGCGAGCTGCAGGCGACGTACGCCGACGACGCCGGACGGCGTTTGTTCGAGGGTTCGCCGATGCGCGCGGCGAGCCGCATCGACGCGCCGCTGCTGATCGATCACAGCGAGCGCGACTACCGCTGTCCGATCGATCAGGGCGAGCAGCTGTTCACGATCCTGCGGCGGCTCGGCAAATCGAACTGCGAGTTCGTGCGCTTCACCGACAAGGGCCACGAGATGTCGCGCGCGGGAAAGCCGCGCAGCCGCATCCTGCGGCTCCGCGCGATCGCGCACTGGTTCATCCGTCACCTGCGTCCTGCCGGCGTTGCCGCGGAGCCGAACGAAGCGGGCGCGCTGTTCCGCCCGCTCGCCGGCGAAGGTCCGCTCGACAAGGGAGACTGAGCGACCCGCCGAACCCGCACTCGGCCTGGAGGGGTCGAGCACGATGGCCACGCGGAAGAAGTCCGTCAAGAAGAGCGCCCGCAAGACGACGGCGCGCAAAGCGACGGCACGCAAGACGAGCTCGCGCAAGAAGTCCGCGGCGAAGAAATCCACGGCCCGAAAACGGGCGCAGAAGAAGCCGGTCTCGCGCAAGCGCTCCGGCGGAAAAAAGAAGGCGGCAAGCAAGAAGCGCGCAGCAGCGGCAAACGGCGGCGGCGGTCCGCGGGCCATCCCGGGCCTCGCGGGCGATCCGACGACGGATCTCTGACCGGGCGATGGACACGGGATCGCATCGCGACAGCGATGCTTCCGAAGAGCCGGACGCCGCCGACGCCGATCGAAGCAATGCGGACACGGGCGCGCTGAACGAACGCGAGGGGCGCGTGCCGGAGCGCGAAACGGATTGCGCGTTTCCGGCCGGCGACCCGACCACCGACCTGTAGCGATCGACGATGCTCTCGAGCGTCGCCAAGCTCGCCGACAAGACGTTCGTCATCGGATTCCTCTTGCCGTCGATGTTGGGCGTGTACGCGGTGATTCGCCTGTTCGGATGCGCGGCGTGGTACACGCAGCTCTGCGACGTCGATCCGAAAGACCCGTTCGCGAACGTCACGTACCTCGCGCTCGTCGTGTGGTTCGTCGCGGTCTTGCTCATGGCGCTGAACTACGTGGCGTACCGTCTGCTGGAGGGGTATCTCCCGCCGGTGGCGTGGCTCAACGGCGTGCGCGACGCGCATCGCGCGCGTTATCGCGAGCTCATCGCCGAATACCGCCGGCTCATGACGGCGAACGACCGTCACGGCGGGAGCGAAGTGCGGCGAAGGCTGCTCGCGCAGTACCCGTCCGGTGCGGCGGCGGTTCTCCCGACCGCCTTCGGCAATCACATGCGCGCGTTCGAGACCTACTCTCGCGCGGTCTACGGCGCCGACAGCATCCCGCTGTGGAACCGCTTGATGAGCGTCGTGCCCGCGAACTTTCAAGGACTCATCAACGATGCGCGCTCGCAAGTCGACTTTCTGGTCAATCTCATGATCGTCTCGAGCGTCGTCGCGGCGATCGCAATCGGAAGGTATGTCGACGAGTTCGCCACGCTGCACGACGCCGCGCTTCCGGCGGACGGGCGGTATCTCATCGCAATCGCCGCGGTCTCCCTCGCGGCGGCGGCGTTCGTCTACCGCATGTCGTTCGACGCGATCACGCAATGGGGCGACCTGGTGAAGAGTGCCTTCGACTGCTACCTGCCGGCTCTCGCGGCGCAACTCGGCTATCAGCTGCCGCCGGGCGCCGCGCAGCGGCGGCGCTTCTGGCGCGATATCTCGAGGCTGCTCATCTACGAGAAGAAGATCCCCGGAGGGCGGTGGGGCTTCGCGAACACGCCGCAACGAGCGCCGGACGCGCCCGGAACGCACGACGGCGGAGGAGACGACGACTGACGGACGCGTAGAGTGCCGGATGCTTCGTCGCATCGCCGCGCTCGGCGGCTGTCTCGTTGCCGTCTCAGCCGTCGGGATGCCGTCGCGCGCGCAGCCGGTGCATGCCGTCGATCCGTCGCTGTTCGCCGGGCTGCGCTGGCGCACGATCGGCCCGTTCCGCGGCGGCCGCGCACTCGCCGTCGGCGGCGTCGCGGGTGACGGCCGTACGTTCTACTTCGGCTCGGTCGGCGGCGGCGTGTGGAAGACGACGAACGCGGGCGCCGCCTGGACGCCGATTTTCGATCGGGAGCCCGTCGCGTCGATCGGCGCGCTGGCCGTCGCGCCGAGCGACCCGAACGTGATCTACGCCGGCAGCGGCGAGGCCGACATGCGGTCCGACATCCAGCACGGCAACGGCGTGTACCGTTCGCGCGACGCCGGCGCGACGTGGACGCACGTGGGTCTCGACGACTCGCGGCAGATCGGCCGCATCCTGGTCGATCCGCACGATCCGAACACGCTGCTCGTCGCCGCGCTCGGGCATCAATACGGGCCGAATGACATGCGCGGCGTGTACCGTTCGACCGACGGCGGCGCGACGTGGACCCGCACGCTCTTCCGGGACCGCGACACCGGCGCGATCGACCTTGCGAGCGATCCGTCGATGAAGACGGTGTACGCCTCGCTCTGGCAGACGCGGCGCCCGCCGTGGAGCGTGTATCCGCCCTCGAACGGGCCGGGGAGCGGGGTCTACAAGTCGACCGACGGCGGCGTCACGTGGACGCCGCTGCACGGCGGGCTGCCCGCCGACGGCGTCGGTAAGATCGGGCTCGCCGTCGCGCCGAGCGATTCGAGCCGCGTGTACGCGATCGCCGACGCGAAGGCCGGGGGACTCTACCGCAGCGACGACGCGGGCGCGACGTGGAAGCTCGTCGACAAGGATCGGCGTCTGTGGCAGCGCGGCTGGTATTTCTGCCACGTCAGCGTCGATCCCAAGAACGCGGATGTCGCCTACATCTCCAACACGTCGCTGTACCGCTCGACCGACGGCGGCGCCTCGTTCACCGCGATCAAAGGATCGCCGGACGGCGACGACTTTCAAGGCACGTGGATCGATCCCGTCGACGGCAACCGGATCGCCCTCGTAAGCGATCAGGGCGCGTCGATCAGCCTCGACCGCGGCGCGACGTGGAGCTCGTGGTTCAACCAGCCGACGGGACAGTTCTACAACGTGCGGGCGGACGGCGCGTTTCCGTACCGGCTGTACGGTGCGCAGCAGGACAGCGGCGCGGCCACGATCGTATCGCGCAGCAGTCATCGCGGCATCGAGGAGCGCGACTGGCGTCCGATCAACGCCGGCGGCGAGAGCGGCTCGGTCGCGCCCGACCCGAGCGATCCCGATCGTGTCTACGGCAACAACCCGGTGCTGCGCGAAGATCTGCGCATCGCGCAGTCGCGGCTGATCGCGCCGACGACCGCGCTGCCCGGCACGTGGCGTGCGGAGTGGACGCAGCCGGTGGCGTTCGGCGCCGATCGCGCGCTGTACACCGCGAACCAAGCCGTGTTCCGAAGCCGCGACGGCGGCGGACACTGGACGCGGATCTCAGCCGATCTCGCGCGGTCCCATGCCGGTGTGCCGCCGAACCTCGATGCGCCGGCGGCCGCCGACGCCGATGGCCCGGAGCCGCGCGGCGTCGTGTACGCGCTCGCACCGTCGCCGCGCGATGCGAGCACGGTGTGGGCCGGAACGGACGACGGCCTCGTGCACGTCACGCGTGACGGCGGCCGCACGTGGCGCAACGTCACGCCGCCTGCGGTCGGTGCGTGGAGCAGCGTCGACGGCATCGAGGCGTCGCACTTCGATGCGAGCACGGCGTACGTCGCGGTCGACCGGCATCGGCTCGACGACGATCGTCCGTACCTGTACGTCACCCGCGACGCGGGCGGAACGTGGCGCAGCGCGACGCGCGGCATCGCGGAAAACGCGTTCGTGTACGCCGTGCGCGAGGATCCGGTTCGCCGCGGACTCTTGTACGCGGCGACGGAGACCGGCGTCTTCGTCTCGTTCGACGACGGAGCGGCGTGGCAGTCGCTGCGCCTCAACATGCCCCAGTGCTCCGTCCACGACCTGACCGTGAAGAACGACGACCTCGCGATCGCGACGCACGGCCGCGCGTTCTGGATCCTCGACGACGTCACGCCGCTGCGGCAGCTCGCCGCGAACGCCGGATCCGGCGCGCGGCTGTTCGCGCCCGCCGCAGCGGTGCGGTTCCGTCCGTACGACGACGAGGCCGAAGCCTCGCCCCCCGAGGTACCGATGGGCGAGAACCCGCCGTACGGCGCGCCGATCGACTTCGTCGTGCCGAGCGGCGCGCGCACGGTGCAGCTCACGATCGCAGAGGCCGGCGGGACGGTGATGCGCACGTGGTCGAGCACGGACCCGCGCGCGACGCCCGATCCGGCCGCCGTCGACTATCCGGCGTACTGGATCGCGACGCCGGCGAACGTCTCCGCCGACCCGGGAATGCACCGCTTCTTCTGGGATCTGCACGCCGCGCCGCAGGCGACGGGACGCCGGCGGCGGAGCGGCGAGGGCGTGTTCGTGGCGCCGGGCTCGTATCGCGTCACGCTCACCGTCGACGGCCGCGCGACGACGCAGACGCTCGTCGTGCGGCGCGACCCGCGCGTGCGCGCGAGTGACGCGGATTTGCGTGCGCAGTACGCGCTCGCGCGCGCGATCGACGCCCAGCTCGGCCGCGTGCAAGCCGCGCTCGCGCAAGCGGCCGACGCGCGGAAGAAGCCGGGTGCGAACGTCGCGCGCATCGACGCGATCGCCGGCGCGCCGCCGGTGAGCGACCCGCGCAACTCGGTCGGGTCGCCCGCGACGACCTTCACGACGCTGCGCTGGTACGCGAGCGCGCTCGGCGAGCTGTTCACGTCGGTCGAAAGCGCGGACGCCGCGCCGACGCCGGACGAACGTTCGGCATGGTCGAGGCTGCGTCGGGCGAGCGAAGGAGCACTGCGTGCGTGGGGTCAGGAGTCCGGCTTCCACGGATGGTAGTCCGGTCCCGGCGGGCTGCCGTCCGACGGTCCGGCGACGACGTTGCCGCTGCGATCGGTCCAGTGGTACTGCGACTCGTTCGAGACCGTCGCGCATCGCCCGAGATCATCGCATCCGTGAACCTGTCCGAGCGTGATGTCGGACCATCGCTGCCGGATCCGATCCGCGCTCGCCTGCTGCTTCTGGAAGCTCGACTGCCGCATCTGCGACATCTGATCGAACTCTTGCTGCCGGCGCCGCACCTGGTCGATGTTCTGCTGCAGCGCCTGCTGTGCGCGCTGTATCGACTCTTGCGTGATGCGGTTGCTGATCTCCATCAGCGCGCCGGTCGTGTCGTGGATCTCGCGGTCGTAGGCGGCCTGCCAGGCCGGGTCGATCGCCAGCGTCGTGTACATGTCGTTCATCACGTAGCGCGCGACGTCGAGGTGCGCGCGATCGGTGAGATAGCCGGCGAGCTTGTAGACGGCCCACGTGTGCGGTCCTTGCGGCGTGGTCCACGCCAGCACGGTCACGGCGAACGCGAACCCGTCACGGTCGCCGCACCGGAACGTGAAGTCGCCGGCCGACGCCGAGACGTGCACGCCCGCGCGCGCCGCGGCGGGCGCGATCGCGGCGTTGATGCTCGCCGTTTCGGCCGGCATGTCGAACGCGGAGACGCGCCGCGCAGTTGCACCGTGGGCCGCGCCCGCGCACCCGCGCGTGGCGAACCCCTCGGCGAACTGCGAGCCGGTCTGATACCGCGCGATCAGCAGCGGGCCGGCCTGCGTGCGCACGATCCTTCCGTCGTACCACCCGAGGCTGGAGTAGGCCGGATGCGGCTCCTGTCGCGGCAGAATGTTCGGCGCGTCGACGAAGGCGAACGTCGAACCGTCGGGACTGCGCGCGCTGACGAAGTTGCGCGCGTCGATCGGCGCGTTGCGATGCGTCCCGCCCTCGACCTTCCAGCCTTGCGGGACGCGCACGGTGAACGCGCGTTCCGTCGGATCGGTCCACGCGATCATCGCGGGCGGACGCGGCGGTGCGGCGAGCGGCGCGGGCGCCGCGGCAAGGCACGCGCCGAGCGATGCGATGATCGCGAGCCGCGCGGCATGTCGCGCGGGATGGCTCGGCGCGGCGTCCGGGACCGCCTCCGGCTCGGGGACCGCATCGGGGAGCACGGGGACGTCCGGATCGATGTGACGATTCGCAGGATATGCCGGCATAAAGACCTCCAAGCGCGCACGGCGCCATCTCGACCGTACCGGCGCGCCGCGTCGCGCGGTATGTCGGAAAACCACACTCGTCAACCGGACCGCATCATCAGCGGCTCGAAGCGAAGGTTGCGATGATCGCGCGAGCCCCGGTGTGTCGGGTGATGGTGGGCCGTCGCGAGGAGCTCCGTGAGCTGCTCGCCAGCCGGCGTGCTGCGGCACGCGGTCAAGGCGGTCTGGTGCTCGTTTCCGGCGATCCCGGCATCGGGAAAACGCGGCTGCTCGCCGAATTTCGCTCGCACGGTCGCACCGCGCGCGCGAGCGTCGGCGCGGGCTCGTGCCGCGAATTCGGAAACGCCCCGTACGCTCCGCTCGACGACGCGTTGCGCGGATGCGCCGCCGCCGTGCCGATCGCCGATTTCAAGAGCCGGCCTGAGGTGTACGAAGCGATGCGCGCGAGGCTCGAGATCGTCTCTCGCTCGCGCGCCGTGATGCTGCTGTTCGAAGACCTCCACTGGGCCGATCAGGGCACCCTCGGCTTTCTCGTCCACCTGCTGCCCGTTCTGCGCGGTTTGCGTCTGCTGGTCGTCGGCACGTTTCGCGACGAGGCGCTCGCGCGCGACGAGCCGTCCGCGCCGTATCTCGCGCGTCTCGTCCGGGATCGGGCGACCGTTCACCTCGCTCTCGCCCCACTGTCGCTGTCCGAGACCAAGGAGCTCGTCCGCGGCGCGGCGTCGGACGAGGCGCGCGCCTCCGTCGGTCGCGCCATGCTCGACGATATCGCGACCCGCTCGGACGGCAACCCGTTTTTCGCCGAAGAGCTGCTCCGCAGCGCGCTCGCCCGTTCGGCGCGCTACGCGCACGCCGCGCAACTTCCCCTGACGATCCGCGGCGCGGTTCGCGAACGGCTCGCCCAGCTCGATGACGGCGAGCGCCGCGTCGTCACGCTGGCCGCGGTACTCGGGCGGCGCTTCGACAGCGATTTTCTTGCCGACGTCGCCGCGGTTCCGGGCGACGAGCTCCCGCGCATCCTGCGGCGCCTGCGAACGTTGCAGCTGATCGACGACGTCAGCGCCGCCGGCGACCGTGCGAGCGCGTACGCGTTCCGTCACGCGCTCACCCGCGACGCGATCTATGGAGAGCTGCTGACCGTCGAGACGCGCCCGCTGCATCGGCGCATCCTCGCGGCGCTCGAACGCCGGCCGGCAGCGGGCAACACGGACCTCGGCTATCACGCGTGGGCCGCCGGCGATGCCGGCGCAAGCGTTCGGTACAACGAGCTCGCCGGCGACGAGGCGTGTGCGATTCACGCGTACGCGGACGCCGTGACCAGCTACGAGCGGTCGATGCAGTTCGCGAGCGAGGACGACGTGCTCGGGCGGCTCCTGCAGAAAACCGCGCGCGCGTACTATCGCGACGGTCGAGCCGCTCGCGCGATCGAGCTGTTCCATGCCGCCGCGAACCTGTTCGCAGCGTCGCACGAGTTCGAGGCGATGACGCAGGCGTATGCCGACTTCTGCTCGGCGGCTCGGCGTGACGGTCAAGTCGCGCGGGCCGCGGCCGCGCTTCGTGCCGGTCTCGAGACGCTGCCGCGCGACCGGGGCGCTCTGCGCGCGCGCTTGCAGCTGGCACTGGCGTTCACGCATCTCGACCGCGGCGAGTCGGAGCAGGCGCGCGCACTCATCGCGCGATCATCGGACGCGGAGAACGAGCCGATCTATCACGACGCGTGCAGTATGGCGGCGATGGTGAACGGCGACGTCCGGGCGCTGCGCGACGCGGCCGAGCGCGCGATCGCGAGCCGGCCGTCGTCCGAGACCTACGATCGGCGGACGGCCCGGTACAACCTCGCGTTTTCTTACTTCGTGCTGGGCGCGGATCGCGAAGCCGCGGGCGTGTTCGACAGCTTGATGCCCGACGACTCCGCGCAGCTCGTGTCCTTCGCGATGCCGGTCTGTGCGGCCGGCGCGCTGCTGCATGCTCGTGCCGGCCGGCTGGTGCGCGCGAAGGATCTCGTCCTGCGCGGCTTGGCGTTTCCGGAGGCGACGACGGGTCCCGTCGGCTTGGCAACGGCCGCGCTCGAGATCGGCCGTCTGCTGTGGGACGAAGAGCTCGTGACGCGCGTGGTGGGTGCGGACGTCGTCGAGACCGCGTTCGGGACGAAGTTGAACCTGACGCTGGGACGATTCGCCGGACCGTACGCGCGATGGCTCGCCGCGCGCGGGGAGCGCGCGCGCGCGCAGGAAGCGCTGCACCTCGCCCTCGACGTGCTCGCTGCGCCGTTCGGCGCCACGGAAACCATCGTTGCGGCGGCGGAGCTGGCCGGCGACGCGGTCCACGCGTCCGCGATCGCGCTGCTTCCGTCCATCGACGCGATGAGCACGTTGCCGCTCTACGCCGCGACTGCCTCGCATCTACGCGCGCTGCACGCGTACCGTTCCGGCGCGCGCGAGCGCGCGGCCGCGCACGCCCTCGAGGCGATGCGTGTGTACGACGCAATGCGCTGGCCGCTGCACGCCGCGCGCTGCCGCGAGCTCGCCGGTGACGATGCTGCCGCCGTCGCTGTGTATCGCGAGCACGGCGCGCTCGGCGAGCTGCGCCGTCTCGAATCGGCGGCCGGCGGTGCCGCGGGCGCGACGCTTTCACCGCGGGAGCGCGAGATCGCAGAGCTCGTCGTCGCCGGGACGCCGAACCGCGATCTCGCCGCCCGCCTCTGCGTCAGTCAACGCACGATCGAGAAGCACCTGACGTCGATCTACGACAAGCTCGGCTTGCGCAACCGCTCGGAGCTCGCGGCCTTCGTCGCGAGCCGCCGCGCGTAGCCGCCGCGGTCACTTCGCGTAGACCTGGACCGCGTACGTACGTCCGGCGGTCGCGGTGAACGCGCCGCTGAGGCCCGGGTACGTCGCGTTCCGCCGCTCAGCGAGAGCGTCACCGTGTTGGGAGCGCCGCACGACGCGAGGTCGCACTCGACCGCCCCGAACGTGCGGCCGTTCGTCGGGATCGTCGGCGCGAGCGTCAGCGTGAACCCGAGAACCCGCTGACGTCGTCGATCGTCGTTCCGGCGTGCATGTCACCTCGTAGATCGCGGTGCTGCCGAGCGGAATCGGCGTCGGCGTCGGCGCGGGAGTGGGCGTGGCGGTCGGCGTCGGCGTGAGAGTCGGCGCGCTCGTCGGCGTGGGCGTGGCCCCGGGCGTCGGGGGCGGCGCCGGCGTGGGCGTCGGCGTCGACGGCGGATGACCGGCAGCTAGTCGTCGTAGCGGATCGAGACGATCGTCAAGGTAGCGTCCCCGACGGGCCGGTGCCACGTCACGCGCTGTCCCGCGCGCGCGCCCATGAGCGCCTGTGCCAGCGGCGAGTCGATGCTGATGCGTCCCGAGGCGACATCGGTCTGGTCCGGCGCCACGATCGTGAACGAGCGCGGCGTCGGCCCCGCGCCTTCGACGACGACGGTCGCCCCGAAGCCGGCGACGCCGCGATCGTCCGGCGCAGGCGGCATGACGTCGCCGTAGATACGGCGCGGTCGCAGGACGAGCGCCGGTTCCGGCGCGTCGTCGCGCTCTTTGGTGAACGCACGGCTCATGGAGGGTCCCTCGATTTGCGGGCCGCTTCGCCCCGTTGCGGGCGGTAGCTTAACCGGTCTTACCGTCGTTCCCGGCCGGCGCCTGCGCCAACCGCGCCGCTAGGCGGGCGTCCCCGCTCCGGCGACGCGGTCGACGAACGCCCGGGCCCGTGCGCGCAGCGCGTCGCCTTGCGCGATCAGCAGGTTGCCGCCGATCAGCAGCATCGTGTCCGGTCCGTAGAACGCGAGCAGCTCGTCGATGCGATCGAGCCGCATCCCGCCGGCGGGGACGGGCAGCGCGGGGCGGAGGTCGCCCCACGGCGCTCGCGCTTCGGCGGCGAGGGCGCCGCACTCGTCGCGCGGGTAGGCGAAGCGGCCGCCGTAGCTGACGAAGATTGGCGCGTCGGCGCCCAGCAGCCGGAAGAGGCGTCCGAAGAGCAGCGCCGGCGCGATACGGGCCGCGCCGCTGAACGAGGGGTGCGCGAGGTAGACGAACTCGGGGAACTCGTCGACGAGGTCGCGGAACGCCGGCAGTCCGACGACCATGGGCGCGACGAGCACGACGCGCACGCCCTCGTCGCGCGCGATCCGCGCGTGCTCGCGCAGCGTCCGCGGCGTGCCGATCAGGTGCGGCGCGTAGAAGGACGGCGCCCCGGTCGCGGCGGCCGCGTCACGCACCGCGGCCTGGCACGCGCGCACGCGCTCCGCGAACGGCGAGTACGACTGGTTCGCGATGCCGTGATCGTCCTTGATCACGTCGACGCCGGCGAGCGCGAGCGTCGTGCACATCGCGGCGAGCTCGTGCACTGCCATCCCCTGCGGTTTCATCGCTGCGGCCGTGAGCGGGCGGCGCGGCGCGCGCAGCAGCGCGCGAATCCCTGCGATCCCATGGCGCGGGCCGCGGAAGCGCGCGAGCAGCGGCGGCGGCAGCTGGAAGCCGACGAACCGCACGTCGTCCCACATCGAGCAGTTCCCGAACATCATGTTGATCAGCTGCGCCGCGTCGTCGCCCACCGTCGCGGCCGCGATCCGCACGTCGACGCGAAAGCGCTGCTCGCCGGCCGGCTCGATCGACGCGACGCGCGCGACGATGTCGTCACGGATGCGCTGGTCGTGGATCGCCTCGTCGGGGCACTCGACGCTCTGCTCGATCGCGAGCGCGTGCGCGCGCTCCTCGATGCGCTCGGGCTCGGAGTCGATCAGGTACGTCGTCGTCAGCCACGCCATCGCTGGTCAGCTCCCGGTTCCCTGGTAGCGGTCGAGGCCGACGCGCCAGAACGTGTACGCCAGCGCGATCGTCACGGCGCCGACGAGCGGCGTGAAGAGGCCGATCGCCGGGTTCAGGTGCAGCCCCGTCTCCGACTTGTGCAGCAGAAACGTCGCCGGGAAGTAATTCATGAACGCGAAGGGCAGCACGAACGCCAGGACGACGCGCACGCCGCGCTGGTAGATCGAGATCGGATAGCGCGAGAACTCCTGCTCGAGCGACATGAACACCCAGCGCAGCGAGTCGATGCGCGTGAACCAGAACGACGCCGTCGCGATCGCCAGGTTGATGCCGAAGTCGATCAGCGCGCCGCCGAGCGCCACGAGCGGCACGTACGCGAGGAAGAGCGCATCGACGTGCACGCCCGCGAACGGCGTCACGACGCAGAAGTACGCGATCGCGAGGATCAGCTCGTCGGGCCAGATCTGTTGCGGCACGGTGATCGCCTGGAACAGCGGGTCGAGCGGGCGGATCAGGAAGCGGTCGAAGCGCCCCTCGCGTACGAACTCCGGGACGCTGCCGACGGTGAAGAATACGGTGTTGTGCAGGCCGTGGCCGAGCATCCACAGCCCGTACATGAACGCGGTATCCCGGAAGTTCCAGCCATTGATCGACGGAAAGTTCCGCAGCGTCACCCACAGCGCGGCGATGGCGGTGCCGTGATAGATCACGGTGAATCCGGCCCACATGAAGAAGTTCGCGCGGTACTCCACCATCGTGAGCAGGTTGATCCGCCAGTAGCGTGCGTACGTCGCGAAGTACACGCTCGCAGCGTTCAGCCCGCGAGGCGCTCGTCCCCGTGCGTCCGCCGTACCGGCTCGACCTCACCGCGATCGTGCTGCGGCGACTCTCGACCAACGCGGTCGACGTCTTCGACGGCACGGTGTACCGCCGGCTGCTCGGCGATCCGGCCGATCCGGTGCTGCTGTCGGTCGAGCAGCGCGCGGCCGACGCGCTCGCCGTCCGGCTCGAAGGCGGCCAAGCCGATTCTTTCGATCCGGACACCGTCGTGCGGCGGCTGCTCGGGACGGGCGTCGACCTCACGCCCTTCTACGCCGGCGCGGCGCGCGCGCCGTGGCTGCACGCGATCGCGCAGCGCGCGCGCGGCGTGCGTCCGCCGCGCTACCCCTCACTGTGGGAGACGGCGTGCAACGCGATCGTGTACCAGCAGATCTCGATCCACGCCGCGGGTGCGATTCTCCGGCGCGTGATCGAGCGGTACTCTCGGCCGCACGAGGCGGACGGTGTGCGGCTGCTGCCGTTCCCCTCGGCGCGCACGCTGCTCGACGCGGATCCGGTCCAGCTGCGCGGCCTCGGCCTCTCGGTGCACAAGGTCAACGCGCTGCACGCGGTCGGCGCGGCAATCGAAGCCGGCGACGTCGACGAGACGGCGCTCGACGCGCTGGCGACGCCGCAGCTGCTCGAATCGCTCGTCGCGCACAAGGGCATCGGACTGTGGACGGCGGCCGTCGTCGCGCTGCGCGGCTTCGGACGCCTCGACGTGTTCCCGATGAAGGACTCCGGCGTCGCGCGCGCGCTGCGCACGATGTCGGGCGATCCGGACACGCGTGCCGAGCCCGTGATCGACGCCCTCCGCCCGCAGCAGGGAATGTTGTACTACCATCTGCTGCTGGGCCGTCTCGACGCGACGGGCGAGGTGTCGCTGTAGCGCTACCTGGTCTTGAGTGACGCCGACGGTGCGGCCGCGGCCGCGTAGTCCTTGCCGACGATGACCCGTACGATGTTGCGCGCCGGCGCGGCGCGGGTTGACGGGACGACCGCCGCGTCGGCGATGCCGACGTCCTCGCGCACGCGCGCTGCGGCCGCGGCGCCCGCGGCCGTCTCGATCTGCGTCGTGTCGTAGCCGTACGAGTCGGCGTCGCCCACCGCGTCGATTACGTAGCCGCGCGCGCGCAGCGCGTCGGCGACCTTCCCCGCGGCGCCGGCGAAACCGCTGCCGTTCTGCACCACGACGTGGACCGTCGACCGCGCGACCGCCGCAACGGGGCGCTTCGTCGGCGCGACGGCGGGCGCGTAGTCGCCGAGCAGGCCCGCGACGAGGAGCGCTTTCTGCCGCTCGTCGGGGATCACCGTCTCGCCGTCCAGCGTCTGCTTCGTGTCGGCGTAGCCGATCGTGTCGGCGTGCCCGAGGTTCGCGACGTCGGCGTCCTTGAACGACCACGCGAGCGACGTGAGCTCGGACGTCGTGAGGTTCGTGTCGACATCGCGCCGGAACACGCGGATCAGCTGCGCGACGTGCGTGAGGTCGTTCAGGCGGTCCGACTTCAGCTTTTGCAGGACGATGCGGATGACTTGCTGCTGTCGCTGCGTGCGGCACGGGTCGCTGCACGCGTCGTGGCGGAAACGTACGTAGCCCTGCGCCTGCTCGCCGTCCATGTGCGTCATCCCCGGCTTGAAGTGGATGTGCAGATGACCCCAGTTGTCGTCGTAGTCCATCGCGTCGGTGACGGGAACGTCGATGCCGCCGAGCGCGTTGACGAGGTCCTTGAGCGCGTTCACCCGCACGACGATGTACTTGTCGAACCGGCGGCCGTCGGGGCGAACCGGCATCCCAAGGAAGTCGCCGACGACGGCGTCGGCGAGCGGAACGCCGCCCTCCGAGTACGCCGCGTTGATCTTCGTGTCGCGGCCGTTGACGGTCACGTCGGTATCGCGCAGCACGGAGACGATGCGCATCGCCTTCGCGGCGAAATCGATGCCCGCCACCATGATCGTGTCGCTGCGGGAGTGCGCCGAGAACGGCTGGTCCTTGTCGTCGTAGTCGTAGTCGATGCCGAGGATGAGTGCGTAGATTCGGTCCTTGCCGAAGGTCTGCTGTGGACCGGGCACGTGCACGACCTGGTTGACGAACGCCGTGGCGAACGTCTCGTGCTGCGTGCTCATGCGGTATGCGACCGACCCGAAGAACACGCCGCTCGCGACGAGCAGCACCGCGAGCGCGTAGGCACCGAAGCGGCGCAGGGCGCTCATCCCGCGATCTGCGCGACGGCCGACGCGCCGTTGACGTTTCCGGGACGGTCCACGTGGCCGCGGAAGAGGTGCAGGTCGCGCAGTCGCCACGGGTGGTGACGCGTGTCGGCCGTCGCCTGGATCATCATGCCGGGCCGCACCGCGCGCATTGCGCCGCGCGGCACCTCGCAGGTCTCGACGCCCGGCGCCATCGTCTCGAGCATGCCGTGGCGCAGCACGAGCGTGCCGTGCGCGCGGTCGGCCGACACCACGCGTCCGACGACGCTGAAGAGGTAGCCGTGCTGCGCCGCCGCCACGGGCGCCGCGAGGATCGACGCACCGAGGATCAAGGCGGGCGCGGCGAAGGCGAGTCGCACGCATCGGGTTTCGGGACCGGCTGCGGCGGCCCTGGGCCGGCGGCGGCGTGGAACCCGCCGCGCCGCGCTCGGGTCGATGCGTGCACCATGGCGATGCAGACGGCACCGGTGTTCGCGATCCAGCGGGCTGCCGATCGTGCGTTCTTCGACTTCGGCTGGCTGCAGACACGCCACTCGTTCAGCTTCGCCGACTACTACGACCCGAACAACCTCAACTGGGGCGCGCTCCGCGTGTTCAACGACGACGTCGTGCAGCCCGGAAAGGGGTTCGGCACGCACCCGCACCGCGACATGGAGATCGTCACGTACGTGCTGCGCGGCGAGCTCGAGCACGCGGACTCGATGGGCCACCGCGGGGTCGTCGCCCCAGGCGGCGTGCAGTACATGAGCGCCGGCACCGGCGTGCGCCACAGCGAGTTCAACCATTCGGCCGAGCGCGACGTGCACTTCGTCCAGATGTGGGTGCTGCCGCGCAGCTACGGCGAGCCGCCGGCGTACGGCCAGCGCGCGTTCGGCGAGGATGAGCGGCGCAATCGCTGGCTGACGATCGCGAGCGGACAGCCGGGCGTCGATGCGCCGATCGCGCTGCGCGCCGATGCGACGGTGCGCGTCGCGAAGCTCGACGACGCCGCGCTCGCGCACGCCTTCGACCCGTCACGATACGGCTTTCTGTTCGTCGCCGACGGCGTCGTGCGCGCGAAGGGCGCGGACCTCGCGACCGGCGATGCCGTTCGCATCCACGGTCTGCGCGATCTGGACCTGACCGGCACCGCCGAAGTGGTCCTGTGGGACGTGCCGTCCACCGACGTGCGGCTGGAGGACGCGTGACCGAAGGTCCCTGCGCGCACGCCGCGGCGCTCGCCGATCCGTCGCCGCGCACGCCGGACGGGTGCGAGGAGTGCCTGGCGAGCGGTGACGGCTGGGTACACCTTCGGCTGTGCGAGACGTGCGGCCACGTCGGGTGCTGCGACAGCTCGAAGAACAAGCACGCGACGAAGCACTTCCGCGCCACCGCGCACCCGGTGATCCGTTCGCTGGAGCCGGACGAGTCGTGGAAGTGGTGCTACGTCGACGAAGCGATGTGGGACTGAACGACGCGGAGGACACCACGATGATGGACGAACGTTCGCTCACGACGTTGCCCGCCGACTTGCCGGTGCCGGTCGACGACGGTGCGGCCGCGCACCTCGCCGGCATGCGGATCCCGCACGTGGCCCTGCCGGCGACGGACGGCACCAAGGTCGATCTCGCGTCGGTACCCGGCACGGTCGTCGTCTTCGCGTACCCGCGCACCGGGCGGCCCGGTGAGCCGTCGCTCGTCGAGGATTGGGATGCGATTCCCGGCGCGCGCGGCTGCACGCCGCACACCTCGGGATTCCGGGATCTCAACGCCGAGTTCGGTGCGGCCGGCGCGCGCGTGTTCGGCCTCTCGACGCAGGACACCGCGTACCAGCGCGAGATGGTCGAGCGCGTGCACGTGCCGTTCCCGGTGCTCAGCGACGCGAAGCTCGAGCTCGCGCGCGCGATGAATTTGCCGACGATGGTCGTCGCGGGTCGGACGCTGCACAAGCGCATCGCGTGGATCGCACGCGACGGCGTGATCGAGCGCGTGTTCTACCCGGTCTTCCCGCCCGACCGCAACGCCGCGGAGGTGCTCGCCGCGCTGCGCCTCTGAGCGCTAGCGCGTGCCCGCGTTCAACTGCGCGCAGGCGTCGATCGCCTGCTGCCGCGCGGTCGCGTTCCGCACGTCGAGCAAGTAGTTGCCCGACTGGAGGTTGGTCAGCGGCACGTTGACGACGGTCTGCGAGACGTGGCCCGAGAACGGGTTCAGCAGTATCGAGTGCGGCGCGTTCGCGACGCGCGCGCTCGTGCAGTCGCTGCCGGGCCGCAGCCGCGCGCTGGCCCCGGCGGCGGGGCTCGTCAGTTCGACGCGGACGCGGCTGCGCGTCGAGCCGATGCGCTGCAGCGTCACCGTGCCGTACCGGCGGCCGCCCGGACCGCGACCCATGATCGCGTACGTGACCGACTTCGCTTCGCGCGTCGCGTCTTTCGCCGCTTTCACCGCCGTCGCCGAGGGCGACTGCGACGAGGAGGCCGAGGGCGCGAACGCGACCGCGGCGGCTGCGACGACGGCGACGAGCGGAGCGGCGATGCGGCGGATCATGACGGGTCGTATGTACCCGTGGGCGTCCGCAAGCCACGGAGTCACGCCGGCCAGCCGCGGCGCACGATCGCGCGCAGATCGCTGCGCGGCGGCAGCGTGCCGAACGCGAGCCCGGCGTCGCCCTCGAGACGCGCCGCGCAGAACGCGTCGGCGACGGCGGGAGGCGCGAAGCGCACGAGCAGCGACGCCTGCAGCACGAGCGCCATGCGCTCGACGGTGCGCCGCGCGCTCGCCTCGCGCTCCGCTTCATCGTCGGCAAGCGTGTCGCGCAGCGCCGCGAGCGCGCGGTCGAAGCGTGCGTCGGCGCCGGACGCGGCGGACACGTCCTCGACGTACGCCTCGAGCGAGGCCGGCGCTTTCGCGAGCGCGCGCAGCAGGTCGAGCGCGTTGACGTTGCCCGAACCTTCCCAGATCGAGTTCACCGGTGCTTCGCGGTAGAGGCGCGGCGCGATCGACTCCTCGACGTACCCGTTGCCGCCCATGCACTCCATCGCTTCGGCGGTCAGCATCGGCGCGCGCTTGCACACCCAGTATTTGCCGAGCGCGACGGCGATGCGCGCGAACGCCGCCTCGCGCGGATCGTGCGGCGCGCGGTCGACCGCGCGCGCCAGCCGCAGCATCAGCACCGTCGACGCCTCCGACTCGATCGCGAGATCGGCGAGCACGTTGCGCATGAGCGGCTGCTCGTCGAGCGCCGCGCCGAACGCGCGGCGGTGGCGGGCGTGGTGCGCTGCCTGCGCGAACGCCTGCCGCATCAGCGACGCGCTGCCCGCGACGCAGTCGAGCCGCGTGTGGTTGACCATGTCGATGATCGTCGCGACGCCGCGGCCTTCGTCGCCGACGCGCAGCGCGAGCGCGTGCTCGAGCTCGATCTCCGCGGATGCGTTGGAGCGGTTCCCGAGCTTGTCCTTGAGGCGCTGGATCCGCAGCGCGTTGCGCGTGCCGTCGGGCAGCACGCGCGGGAGGAAGAAGCACGTCAGCCCGCCGGGCGCTTGCGCGAGCACGAGGAACGCATCGGACATCGGCGCCGAGCAGAACCACTTGTGTCCCGTCAGCGCGTACGTGTCGCCGTCGAACGGCTCTGCGCGCGTCGTGTTGGCGCGCACGTCCGAACCGCCTTGCTTCTCGGTCATCGCCATGCCGCACAGCGCGCCGCGCTTCTCGCGCAGCGGTGCGAGCACGGGCTCGTACGTACGCGACGTCAGCGCCGGCTCGAAGAGCGCGGCGAGATCCGGACGCCGCCGCAGCACGGGGATCGATGCGTACGTCATCGACATCGGGCAGCCGTGCCCGGACTCGACCTGCGACCACACGTAAAAGCGCGCCGCGCGCGCGACGTGCGCGCCGGACCGCTCGTCGCGCCACGCTGCCGCGTGGAGCCCGTGCGACACCGCGGTCTCCATGAGCCTATGCCAGCTGGGGTGGAATGCGACCTCGTCGATCCGGTTCCCGAAACGGTCGTGCGTTCGCAGCTCCGGCGGGTTCCGGTTCGCGTCGAACCCCCATGCGATCGCTTCGTCGGAACCGGCGAGCGCGCCCAGCTCGTGCAGCGCGCCGGCATCCCATGCGGCGCCTTCGCGCGGGACGCCCTCGAGCAGCGCTGCGTCGCGCGCGACGACGTCGTAGCCGCTCAGCGGGGGCGGCTGGTTCGCGACTTCGTGCGTCGCGCCGTCCGCCAGGATTTGCCGGTTCCCTCGTCCGATGAAGCGAGCCATGACCACCACACTTCGGATTGCCGGCGCCGCCGCGCTCTGCGCGGCCCTCTTGCTCGGTGCGTGCGCGAAGAAGAGCGCGGACACGACGACGACCTCGACCGATACGACGAGCGCGACGTCCGCGCCCGCAGCGGACACGACGGCGGGCCCCCGACTCGGCCGGAACCGGCGTTCCCGACGCATCGGCCGCCACGATGTCGCCGCAGGACGCGACGTCCGCGAGCAGCACGTCGAGCAACGGCGCATCGGGCGGCTCGGCGACGTTCATTGCGTTGCCGATCTATCCGGGCGCGAAGCAGGCGCCGGACGGCACGATCTCCACGTCGTCGAGCACAGGGTCCGTCGACATCAAGTGGTACACGACGAAGGACGACTCGAAGACCGTCGCCGACTGGTACAAGACGCACCTGCCCGCCGACTTCCAGAACTTCGTCATCTCGGCGGACGGCAAGACGACGGGCACGTTCTCGAACGAGCACAAGGACGGCAGCGGCGATCAGTCGATCATGGTCACGGTCGACGACAGCACGCACACGACGCGGATCCAGCTGGCGACGAAGCACGGGAAGTAGCGCTCACGGGTTGAGCAGGTAGAGCTCGACGCGACGGTTCAGCGCCTTGCCGGCCGCGGTCGTGTTCGGTGCGACGGGCTTCGAGTACCCGTAGCCGACGGGCACGAGCCTGCCGCGCGCGATATGGTACCGTTTCACCAGGTCGTTCACGACCGACTCGGCACGGTGCTGCGAGAGCGCGGCATTGTGCGAGAGCCCGCCGTCGGAGTCCGTGTGCCCCTCGACGCGGAAGCGCCACGCCGAGTTCTGCTTCATCACCTGCGCGATCTGCGCGACGACCGGCTCGGACTGTGGCTTGATCGTCGCCTTGTCGACGTCGAAGTGGATGCCGTAGATGCGGATGCGCCGCTGACTCTTGATCTGCTTGACCAACGAGACGTCGGCGTGCAAATGAATCGTCGCCTGCGCGGCCTGACCGCCGCCGTTGCCGTTCACGATGACCGCGTACGTGCCGGGCTTGGCGCTCTGCGGGATGCGTACCGAGATCTTCAGCGGCTGCGTCGTGCCGTTGACGTCGAACGAGCTCGGCGTCACGGTCGCCGGAAAGTCGCCGCTCGTCGTCATGTCGACGTGCCCTTTCCAGCCCTGGTTCGCGAGCAGCTCCATCGCGAACGGCAGCGCCGCCGCCTTGCCGGGCGCGAACTTCGCGTCGCGGTCGGGCTCGATCACGAACCCGAGCGAGGCTTTCTGCGTGCAGGGCAGGTCGGGCGGGACCGCCAGCGCGAGCTCGAGATCGCGCACGCGCTCGTACGGAAGCCGCGAGTCGTCATCGTGATCGAAACCGTCGTAGATGATGACGCCCTTCCCGTACAGCGCGTACATCTGCATGAAACCGTTGACGTGGTTCGCGTTCGTGCCGAACAGGTGCCCGCACCAGTGGTCGTCATGCGTCGTGACGGTGTTCGCGTCGCCGAGCTGATTGCTGTCGAGGGTCCACGGCTTCGGGTCGAAGAAGTGCGCTTTGTCGCTCTTGTCGGATGTGCCGAGCGCATCGTCCTCGACGATGATCAGGCGATCGCCGCGCGCGCCCTGCGCTCCCGGATTGTCGCTCAAGAACGGATACGGCAAGAAAGCATAGTTCGTCTTCTTGCACATGTCCGAGTCGGTGATCACGAGCTTGTGGCCGGCCGCGACCCACTGCACCATCGCCTGACCTTCTTCCGGCGAGATCAGCTCGTTCGCGCTGCACAGGCCGTTGAGCCACACCACCGAGGCCCCGTCGAGCATCGTCCGGTCGAGCATCCCCGAGCCGATCATCGCGAAGCGCATACCGGGCGCGTTCTTCGCCCAGTCGTTCGAGGCGGGATAGATGTCGTACCACGAGCTCGACTCCAGAACGACCACCGCCGACTTGCCCTCTCCAACGTATTGCGGAAAGCAGTACTTCGGGTGGTCGGTCGAGCGCACCCAATACGTCGGCGTCGGCCCGCCGACGAGGATCGTGCCCTCATCGTTCGCGGTGAACGAACCGGTCGTCTCGCCGCGCCTCCACGACCACGTGCGCCCGTCCAGGGCGCCGGGATACGAGTCACCGAGGTGACCGTTGAAGCACCGTTCGCCGTTGATGCCGCTCGGGCCCAGGGTCGCGACCTGCAGGTACCACGGATCTTTGTCGCTCGGCGCGCTTGCGAATGTTCCGTTCGCATACGGCGCGTCGTACTGCACGTACGTGCCGGCGATCGGAATCGATGTCGGCGTCCCGATCGTGCCGTACACGGCGAACGCGTCGGCCGGGCGCACCGAGCCGGTGCGCGAGACGGTGACGCGTACCCACCGCGCGCTCGGGGCGCCGAGCGAGACGCTCTGCTCGTCGTCGGTCACGCCTGACTGCACCGTCGCGACGTCGGAGTACCCGCCGGTCGCGCTCGTCGTCGAGATCGCGAACACCACCTTCGCGCCTTCGCCCTTGTCGGTCTTCCGCTGCAGCTTGGCGGACGCGCGCGCGAGCGTCGCGACGCCGGGCAGCTCGTAGACGAAAGTCCACGGTCCAGCATCGGTGTCGGGCCGCGAGAACCCGTCGACTCCGGCGTGCGGGTCGTCGCCGGCGCCGTTCGCGCGCAGGATGGTTCCGCGCGCGACGTCCAGGAGGTTCGGGTTCGGCGATGCGGTTGGCTCGGGCGTCGGCACGCCGGGAGCGCCCGACGCGCCGGGTTCCGCGGGCGTCGCGCCCGCGCCCGGCACCGCGGTCTCGGCCCCGGCCGGCGTCGCGATGGCGAGGGCGCTCGCCGACGGTTCCGCCGTCGCGGTCGTCTGCGACTGCGGCTTCGAGCATCCGGCTGCGCCCAGCAGCACGATTCCGAGCACTGCGGGCGCAAGGATGCGGCGGAAGTCGGTCACCTGGGCACCTCGAAACGGCGAGCTATCGTTCGTTCAACCCACCGTTTGCTTGCCCTCCGTTACCCGCCCTGCACGACGACGCGGCGCTGCGCTGCGCGCCACACGAGTGCCGACAGCCCCGCGAACGCGGCGCACCACGCGGCCTGCACGGCGAAGGCGCGCGCGTAGTCCGACGGCGGAATCGTGCCCAGATAGATGAGGAGCGGCGTCGAGTAGATCGCCGCGAACGGCAGCGCGAGTACGATCTTCTGGAAGAGCCCGGGGAAGAAGATGAGCGGGACGATCTGCCCGCTCAGCAGATCGCTGACCCAGCGGATCATGAGCTGGATCGCGAACGTCTCGAGCGTCCAGAACGCGATGCAGTTCATCAGGAAGTTCAGACAGAAATTGACGAGGTAGCCCAGCACGAAGCTGAACGCGAACGCGAGCAGCACCGGTGCGCGCGGCACGTCGATCCGCACGATGACGAGCGCGAGCGCGAGCGCGGGCACGATCAGGACCGCGTGCAGCAGCGTCATCCCGACGCCGTCGCTGAAGAAGTACAGCGGCAAGCTGATCGGCTTCATGAGGTCGGTCGCGATCGTGCCCTCGCGGATCTTGTCGCGGATCACGCGCGTCCCGTCGATCTCGAGCACGAGCGACATCAGCAGCGCGATCGTCGTGTACGTGAGCACGGCGTGAAGCGGCACGCCGGCCGGCGCCGCGTTCTGCGCGTAGAGGGCCGACCACACCGCCTTCATCAGATACAGCCGCACGAGCAGCGATCCGACGTTGGTGAAGACCTCCATCCGGTACGTCGCCTCGCGCGAGAACGCTTTCGCGGCGAACGCGAGATAGGGCGCGAGGAGGTCGCGAAGGGAACGCGGGCCGGGCGCGAATCGTACTACGGACATGCTATCGCTCGCCGCTCCGATCGTGATCGCGCTGGCCGCGGTCACCTTCCAGCCCGTCTCCCCCGAGACGACCTCGCAGGCCGCGCACGTGTTCATCCGCGACGCCGGCGCTCCGGCGCAGCCGGATCCCGCCGGCGGTCCCGTGCACGACGCCGGCATCCGTCCGTTCACCGCGAACGATCCGCCGACGGCGCAGCTGACCAACGCGCACGGCGCCGGGCTCAACGTCTCGATCGCGGAATGGCGCGCCGCGAGCGGTACGGCGGAGATCGCGCCGGCTCCGAACGGCGGCGCGCAGCTGCGCGTCGCGTGCCGCGGGCTGATCCCGATGGGTCGCTACAGCGTCTTCATCCGGCAGCTCGCGGGGCGCGCGGGCGTCGTCCTGACGCCGGCCGACATCACCGGAGCGGCCGACACGTTCTTCGCCGACGCGAACGGCGTCGGGCGCATCGTGATCGCGGCGCCCAACGCGATTCCCGCGGGCGCGCAGCTCGTCCTCATCTATCACAGCGACGGCGCCGATCACCAGTCGTCACCCGGGGAGCTCGGCGTGACCGCGCACGAGCAACTGATCACGCGCGTCCCATAGTGTCTTCGGCTCCACCGAACCCGTCGCGCTCGGCCCTTCGATGCGCTCAGGACCGAATCGCATCGACGGGCGTGTATCCTTCCAGGTAGATGCGGCGGATGATCGACTCGAGCTCGGGCTCCTCGATCGAGAGATCGCTCACGCAGTAACGGTCCGCGACGCGGCGGATCAGGACTTCGGCCGAGACGGTGCGGCGGTCGAAGCGCAGCCGCCACACGTCGCGCTCGCGCGACTCGACCTCGACGTCCGCGACGTCGATCCGCTCGACGGGCTGCGGCTCGCAGAGCGTCACGACGAGCGTGCGGTGCGTGCCGTAGCGGTCGCGCAGCGCATCGATCTCCCCGTCGTACACGAGCGTCCCGCGGTCGATGAGCACGATGCGGCGGCAGAGCCGCTCCACGTCGGCGAGGTCGTGCGTCGTGAGGATGAAGGTCGTGCCGCGCTCGCGGTTGACGCGCGCGATGAACTCGCGGATCGCCTCCTTCGCGACGACGTCGAGCCCGATCGTCGGCTCGTCGAGAAAGACGACGCGCGGATCGTGCAGCATCGCGGCGGCGAAGTCGCCGCGCATGCGCTGCCCGAGCGAGAGCTGCCGAACGGGCGTGCGCAGGAACGGCCCCAGGTCGAGCACGTCCGTGAAGTGGTCGAGGTTGGCGCGATAGCGCTCCGCCGGGATGCCGTAGATCGCCCGCAGCAGCTCGAACGACTCGATCAGCGGCAGGTCCCAGTAGAGTTGCGAGCGCTGCCCGAACACGACGCCGATGTTACGCGCGTTCGCGCGCCGCTGCTCGTACGGGACGAGCCCGGCGACGCGTACGGCGCCCGACGTCGGAACGAGGATCCCGGTCAGCATCTTGATCGTCGTCGACTTGCCGGCGCCGTTGGGGCCGATGTAGCCGACGAGCTCCGCCTCGTTCAACGCGAACGTGATGCCCTCGACCGCGGCCTTGTCCTCGTAGTCGCGCGAGAACAGCGTGCGCAGCGTGCCCGCGACGCCCGGGCGCCGCACGAGCGAGCGGAAGACCTTGCGCAGGTCGCGCGTCTCGATGATGGGCATCGACCGGCCGACTTCGGCGCCAGACAATTCCGGCCTCGGCCATCGAACGGCGGCACGATGGTTCCCGACGCGCTCTCGCGCGCGTTCCGCGATTCCGCGCTCGTCGTCGTGCAGGCGCCGGCCGGTTATGGAAAGACTACGTGCGTCCGCGCGGCGCTCGCCGGCGAACCCGGCGTCGCGTGCGACGACGCCGAGCCGCGGGAGGCCGGCGCGTTCGCGGCCGTCTCGATCGAGCGCGTCCGCGAGGTGCGGCCGCGGTATTGCGGGGCCGCCGTGATCGGTTTGACGAGCTAGCGGGTAGCAGTCTCGGCGTATGCACGCGACGTTGGCTGCCGGCTCCGAGCCGGCCGAGCACGGCCGCCGGGCGGCGCTCGCGCCGCTCGCCGTCGCCGCGCTCGGCGTCGTCTTCGGAGACATCGGCACCAGCCCGCTCTACACGCTGAAGGTCTGTCTCGGCCTTGCGGGCTCGCGCGGCGGACTCGCCGACGCGCTCGGAATATGCTCGCTGCTGTTCTGGGCGCTCGTCATCGTCGTGTGCATCAAGTACGTCACGTTCATCATGCGCGTCGACCACGACGGCGAAGGCGGGATCCTCGCGCTGCTCGCGCTCGCATCGCCGGCGAGCGCGTCCGGAAAGATCATCCGCAGCGCGGGGCTCATGCTGGTCGTCGTCGTCGGCGCCTCGATGCTCTTCGGCGACGGGGTGATCACGCCGGCGATCTCCGTCATCTCCGCCGTCGAAGGGATCAGCGTCGTGTCGGGGGCGTTCCAGGCGTACATCGTGCCGATCTCGCTCGCCGTGCTGATCGCGCTGTTCGCCGTGCAGCGCGGCGGCACCGAGAACGTCGGGCGCATGTTCGGGCCGGTCATGATCCTCTGGTTCGCGGCGGCCGGCGTGCTCGGGGCACTCGCGATCGTACGCCATCCGGAGATTCTGCGCGCGCTCGATCCGCTGTACGCGGCGCGGTTCGCGGCGCGCAACGGCCTCGCGGGCTTCACGATCCTCGGCGGCGTCGTGCTGGCCGTCACGGGGGTCGAAGCGCTGTACGCCGATCTCTCGCACTTCGGGCGCAAGCCGATCGTCATCGCGTGGTACGCATTCGTCTTTCCGGCGCTGATCCTGAACTATTTCGGTCAGGGTGCGCAGCTGCTCGCCGATCCGAAGGCGATCGAAAACCCGTTCTACGCGCTCTCGCCGGGCTGGATGCTGGTGCCGATGGTCGTCCTCGCCACGGCGGCGACGGTCATCGCTTCGCAGGCGCTGATCTCCGGAACGTTCACGCTGATCGAGCAGGCGATCGCGCTCAACCTCGCGCCGCGCGTGCTCGTGCAGCACACGTCGCACCGCTACAAGGGCCAGGTGTACGTGCCGTCGATGAACGTGTGCCTCGCGATCGGCTGCGCGGCGCTCGTGGTCGCGTTCCGCTCGAGCGACCGGCTCGCGTCGGCGTATGGGCTCGCCGTCGCCTTCACGATGCTCTGCACGTCGATCGCGTACTACGTCGTGATCTCGCGCGCGCTGCACTGGAATCGCGCGCTCTCGATCGCTCTGGTCACGGCCTTCGTGTTCGTCGACGGCAGCCTCGTCGTCGCGTCGCTGCCGAAGTTCATCGAGGGCGGCTGGATTCCGATCTCGATCAGCGCGCTGCTCCTCACGATCAGCTTGACGTGGCTCGAAGGGCGCCGGTGCCTCGCGCGCGCGCTCGCGGAGCAACAGATCGCGATCGAGGACGTGCTCGAGAAGCTGCCGGCCGGGTACGGCGCCGAAGGCACGATGGTCTTTCTCACGCCGGACCCGCGAGGCGTGCCGTTCCTCGCACGGCACCGGTGGATCCGCGAGCGCGCGCAAGAGGAGCGCATCGTCGTGCTCAACATCGCGCGGGCGCCGAAGCCGCACCTCACGAACGAGGAGCGCGTGACCGTCGAACGATTCTCGCTGCGGCTGGTGCGCGTCATCGCGCGCTTCGGCTACATGGAGGCGCCGCGCATCGAGCCCGTCCTGCGGTCCTGCGAAGCGTTCGGCCTCAACCTCGACCGCGACGACACGTCGTTCTTCTACGCGGATCCGAAGATCGAGGCTGCTGCCGGCGGGATGCCCGACTGGCGGCGTCGAGCTCTTCGCGACGCTCCTGCGCAACGCGCGGCCGCTGCCCGACGATCTGCGCATCCCGGCCGAGCGCCGCGTCGAGCTCGGCGTCACCGTCGCGATCTGAGCGGTTTCCGCGCCGAGCGGGTAGCAATGGCGGGTATGCAAGGGACCCGGCTGACTCCTCTGGCGCTGGCCGCGCTCGGCGTGGTGTTCGGCGACATCGGGACCAGCCCGCTGTACGCGTTCAAGCAATGTTTCACGACCGGCCGCGGCTTCAGCGTCGTCCCGGAGCACGTGCTCGGCATCCTCTCGCTGATCACGTGGGCGCTGATCGTCGTGGTGTGCGTGAAGTACGCCACCATCGTGCTGCGCGCCGACAACGAGGGCGAAGGCGGCACGCTCGCGCTCCTCGCGCAGCTGCGGCCGACCAGCCGCATCGGCATCCCTGCGCCGATGACCGCCGTCACGTACCTGCTGCTATTCGCGGCGGGAATGGTGTTCGGGGACGGCGTGATCACGCCGGCGATCTCCGTGCTGTCCGCGGTGGAAGGCTTGGGTGTCGCGACGACGGCCGCGCAGCCGTTCATCGTACCGATCACGGTAGGCATCCTCATCGCGCTGTTCGCCGTGCAGTCGCGCGGGGCGGGTCGCATCGGCGCCGTGTTCGGCCCGGTGATGATCGTGTGGCTGCTTGCGATGGCCGCGGGCGGCGCCGTTGCGCTCGTGCGCGATCCGCACGTCCTGCTCGCGCTCAGCCCCACGTACGCGCTCGGCTTCATCGCGCACAACGGCGTCGCGGCGATCCTCGTGCTCGGCGCCGTCGTGCTGTGCGTCACTGGCGTCGAGGCGATGTTCGCGGACCTCGCCCACTTCGGGCGCAGCGCGATCCGGCTCGCCTGGTATGCGGTCGTGTTTCCGTCCCTGCTGCTGAACTACTACGGCCAAGGCGCCTTGACGCTGGCGAACCCGGATGCGCTCGAAAACCCGTTCTACTCGCTCTATCCGGGCTGGGTGCTGCTGCCGATGGTCGCCCTCGCGACGGCCGCGACGGTGATCGCGTCGCAAGCGCTGATTTCCGGCGCGTTCTCGCTCACGCAGCAGGCCGTTCAGCTGGGCTATCTTCCGCGACTGCGCATCGTGCACACGTCGCACGACGTCGAAGGACAAATCTACATGCCCTTCGTGAACGCCCTCCTCGCGATCGCGTGCCTCACGCTCGTGCTCGTGTTCCGCAGCGCCGACCGTCTGGGCGCTGCGTACGGCCTCGCGGTCACGGTCACGATGCTCGCCGACTCGCTCGTGATCGGGTGGGTGCTGCGCGCACGCTTCCGGTGGAAGGTGGTTCCGACCGTCGCCCTGGTCGCCGTGTTCCTGGTCGTCGACCTCGCGTTTCTCGTCGGCAACCTCCCGAAGTTCACCGAGGGCGGCTACATCCCGGTCGCCATCGCGATCGTCGTGTACACCCTGTTCACGACGTGGGTCGCGGGACGGCGGAGGCTTGCGAAAGCGCTCGTCGCGCTCTCGACGCCCGTTGCCGACTTCGTGCGCCAGATCGAAGCGACGCCGGGACCGGCCACCGGAACCGCAGTGTTCCTCACGCCGCATCCCGAGGGCATCCCGTTTCTCTTGCGCCATCATTGGCTGCGCTCGCGAATGCTGCGCGAGCACGTGCTGCTGTTGACGATCGCGAACACGCGCCGGCCGTACGTCGATCCGGCCGACCGCGTGAAGATCGAAACCGTTGCCGCGCGCGTCACACGCGTGACGGCGTACTACGGCTTCATGGAGCGGCCCGACGTCGGCGACATCCTGCGTGCGTGCCGTCCCGGGATACCGCAGGACGTCGATCTGGAGGATGCCGACTATCTGCTCGCGCGTCCGCGGATCGTGCGCAGCGACGTGCGGGCTCGGCGCTTTTGGACGTGGCGGCGTTGGCTCTTGCTGCTGATGATGCGCAACGCGAACCCGCTCACCGACTCGCTGGGCATCGCGCCCGACCGCATCATCGAGTTCGGCGTGGCGGTTCCCGTGTGATGTCGCCGTGATCGTCACCGTCTCGCGCGTCTACGGCGCGGCGGCGAACGCCGTGTCGCGACGCGTCGCGGACGCGCTCGGATACCGGCTCGTCGACGAGCAGCTGCCCGTCGTCGCGGCGGCGTGGCTCGGCACCTCGCCGGAGGTGGTCGAGACGGTGTCGGAGCGTCCGCGCGGTTTCGGTGAGCGCGTGCTGCAGCAGCTCGGCGGCGGCGTGCCCGAAGCGGCGCAGCCGCCCGCAAGCGATCCCGTTCCCGCGGAAACCCGGCAGGCGATCGAGGCGGCGGTGCGCGAGGAAGCGACGGCGGGCGACGCGGTGATCGTCGGCCGGATGGCGGGCGCCGTGCTCGGCAAGCGCGCCGACGTCGTGCGCGTGTTCGTGCACGCGCCGCTCGCGTGGCGCATCGCGCACGTCGTGGAGTCGCTGGGCGTCGACGAAGCGGCCGCGCGGGCGGAGATCGCGCGCATCGACGACGCGCGCCGAACCTACGCGCGCGAAGGCTACCGCGTCGGGTGGGGCGATCCCGCGCATTACGACCTGGTCGTCGACACGTCGCGCTTCGGCGTCGACGGCGCGGCTGCCGTGATCGTCGCGGCCGTGCGCGCGGCTGGCGGGTGAACGCCGAGCCGCGGATCCCCGATCGCCGCCCCGGCGTTCTCGGCGCGTTTCGTTTCAAGGACTTCCGCCTGCTGTGGGGCGGTCTGCTCGTCTCGAATCTCGGGACGTGGATGCAGTTCACGGCGCTCGGCTACTACGTCGCCTCGCTCGCGCCGAACGAAGCGCTCGGCGCGCTGAACATCGGCTTGCTCGGGGCCGCGCGCGCAGTGCCGGTCCTCGTCCTCTCGCCGTTCGCTGGCGTCGTCGCCGACCGGTATCCGCGACGCCGAGTTCTCTTCGTGACCAACGGCTTGACATCGTTGCTCGCACTGGCCGTGTTCGTGCTCATTACGACCGGACACGCGCCGATCTGGACGCTCATGATCACGAGCGGTCTGCAGGCGGCGACGCAGTCGTTCGATGCGCCCGCGCGGCAGAGCTGGGTGCCCGTCATGGTCCCGCGCGAGTACGTCGGCGGCGCGATCGGGCTGAACTCGGTGGCGTTCAACGGGCCGAGCGTGATCGGGCCGCCGCTCGCGGGGCTGCTGATCGCCGCGGTCGGCGTCGCGCCGTGCTTCCTCGTCAACGCCGTCACGACGCTCGCGGTCGTCGTCGCGCTTGCGTTCATGCGGCCGGCACCCCCGTCGAGCACGCGGCGCGGCAACGTGATCGGCGCGATCCTCGAGGGGGTGCGATTCCTGACGGGTCATCCCGTGCTGCGCTGGGTCGTGCTGCTGCTCGTCGTCTCGTCGGTAACGATCCGCCCGTACAACTTCTTGTTGCCGGCGTACGCCGTGCATGTCGTGCACACGGGCGCGAAGGGTCTCGGACTGCTCATGGCGGCGACGGGCGCCGGCGCGATCGGCGGCGCCTTCTTCACCGCCGCGACCGGTGCGGAGCGGCGTGGATCGATCTGGATCGTGTCGGCCGTCACCGCCGCGCTCGGCATCGTCGGCCTCGGGCTCACACCCTCGTTCGACTTTGCCGCGCTCTCGCTGTGCGTCGTCGGCCTTGCGACGCTCAGCTTCATCGGCTCGTCCAACATCCTGCTGCAGACGCTCTCCCCCGACGACATGCGCGGGCGCGCGATCTCGGTGTACGGCATGATTTTGCTGGGTTTCGTGCCGCTGGGCTCGCTGGTGCTCGGGGCGCTCGCGTCGCTGATGCCGATGCGGCTGACGTTCGTGCTCGCCGGCGCCGTCTCGGCAGTGGTCGCCCTCTGGATCGCGATCACGCAGCCCGCGGTGCGGGAGGCGTAGCGGCCGGAGCGCCGCCGTGCCACGTCGAAACACGGCGACATGAAGCAACGCGTCCTGATGTGCGCGTGCGCCGTCGCGCTGCTGCCGCTCGCGGCGGGCGCGCAGTCGCGGACGTCCGGTTTCGCGCACACGGCGGCCGTCCCCGGCGAGCATACGATCACCGTGCAAGGACGCGCCGTCGTGCGGTACGCGGTCACCAGCGTGGACTTCGCGGCGACGGCACGCGGCAACACCGACGACGCGGCGGTCATCGCTGCGATGCGCGCGGCCGGCATCGACGACCCGACGGTCGGGCCGTACGGTTCGCAGGTCGGGCAGGGCACGCCCGCGCTCGTGCGAGGAACCGTGCATGACGTCACGCACGCGAAGCTCGAACGCATCGCCGCCGCCGCGGCGGAGTACCTGCGCGCGCACCCCGGCGTCCACGTCGACAACATCGCGTTCTCGCCCGCGCCGAGCGCATGCGCGCCGCACGAGGCGGAGGTGCGTGCCGCGGCGCTCGCGGACGCGCGCCGCAAGGCGGACTCGATCGCGGCGCTGACCGGCCTCGTCGTGGACGGCGTCGCGAGCGTGAGCGAGTTCGGTTCGGTCTGCCCGGTGCCCGACGGGCCGTTTCAGGGACCGAGTGCAGGTGCCGTCGACCTCGGGGCGCTCACGTCGTCCGCCACTGCGTCGGAGCAGGTGACGTTCACGGCATCGCCGCGCCGCTGAACCTGATCGCCGCGCAGGCGTACGCGGAGCGGCACGGCCTACACGCGCTCGTCGTGCAGCGCGACGGCGCGATCGTCCTCGAGACGTACGCGGCGGGCTACGACGCGGCGACGCCGCACGCACTCTATAGCGGCACGAAGAGCTTTTGGGGCGTGCTCGCGGTCGCCGCGCAGCAGGACGGGCTGCTGCACCTCGACGAGCACGTGGCGGAGACGTTCCCGGCGTGGCGTGACGGCGCGCGCGCGCTCGTCACGCTGCGCCAGTTGCTGCAGCTCACCAGCGGCATCGGCTTCGGCGGCCTCGGCAGCAACGTGCCCGCGTATGAGAAGGCGCTCGCGACGCCGCTGAAGGACGAACCCGGCGCGCGGTTCACGTACGGCGGGATCCCGTTGCAGGTGTTCGGTGCGGTGCTCGCGCGCAAGCTTGTGCCGCGCGCGATGACGCCGCACGCGTACCTGCGCGAGCGCGTGCTCGATCCCGCCGGCGTTCGCGTCGGCTGGTGGCGCACGCTGCGCGACGGCACGCAGCCGCTGCCGACGGGCGCCGCGCTCACCGCGCGCGACTGGCTCGCGTTCGGCGCGCTCGTGCTCGGGAACGGCGTCGCGCGCGGTCTCGCCGTCGTGGACGCGGCGGAGCTCGCGAGCTGCTTCGCCGGCTCGCAGGCGAACCCGCGCTACGGCCTCGCGTGGTGGCTCAGCGCGCTCGCGGCGGTTCCGGACGTCGTCTACGCGAGCGGTTCGGGCGGACAGGCCTTGTACGTCATTCCTTCGGAGCGCACCGTCGTCGCGAAGTTCGGCGCGTCGTCGTCGTACGAGCACGACGCGTTTCTCAAGCGGCTGCTGTCCGTCCGCTAAAAAAAAAGCGCGCCGCGAGATCGCGGCGCGCTCATGGTCGGCGTGTGCCGGCTTACGCCGCCGCCGCCGCGGCCTTCTTGCGACCGCCGGTCTTGCGAGCCTTTTTGCGCCCGCCCGCCTTGCGAACGGCTTTCTTCGCGCCGCCCTTCTTGCGTCCGGAGCTCTTCTTGCGTCCGGCGGCCTTCTTACGGCCTCCGGCCTTCTTACGTCCGCCGGCCTTCTTGCGTCCGCCGGCCTTCTTACGACCCGTCGGCACTTGCGAGCTGACGTCTTGCGACCGGTCTTCTTGCGCGCCGTCGTCTTGCGAGCGCCGGCTTTGCGAGTTGATTTTTTCCGCGTGGACTTACGCCCCGACGCAGCCTTTTTTGCGGCCATTCGGTAGAACTACCGTTCCTTTCCGCGTCCGCGGTACCCGACGGACGCGCGGAGATTCCGGCGGGTCGACCGCCGGCGAGTTACCTACCTTATACCACTAATGCATGCGAGCGTGCAACTTTCGCGCCGTTCGCGGCACGACACGCGGCGGCGCGCGTCGCGCGAACAGGAACCGCGCGCGGCTCCGGGAAGCGCGTTCGCATGATGAGACGTGTCTCGTGCGCGTGCGCGTTTGCGTGCGTCGCGCTCGCCTTCGCACCGAGCTCGGCGCTCGCCGATACCGCGCAGGCCGGTGCGCTGAGCTCGGGACTGGTCGAGCCGGCGAACGCGTCGCTCGAGCGCGTGCTGAAGCAGATGCGCGAACCGCAAGCGCCCGCATCGTCGACCGACGTCGCGCAAGCGAATCCGCCCGGAACGCCGCAGGCGCCGCTGCGGCGCCCGAGTCTGCCGCAGGGCTTCACGTACAATCTCGACGTGTCGGTCGCGTGGCCGCTGAGCAACGTCGGGTTCAACGCGGGCGATCCCGGCGGCGTGGACGCCGGCTTCGGCTACGCGTTCTCGCGCACGCAGCGGCTCACCGCGGGCTATTACGAAATCCAGCAGGTTCCGGTCGGCTTCAGCAACGTCAACGTGCCGTTCTACCTGCAAGGCTTCACGGGGCCGGGCACCAACCTGCCGGGCGCGTCGCTCGGCACGGCCAATACCGGCCTCGTCGACGCGACGACGAAGGACAAGATCTTCCAAGTCGGCCTGCAGAACCTATTCGTGATCGGCAACAAAGCTGCCGATCGTGATCACGCCCACGTATCTCGCGCACACGGCGACCGTCGGCGGCCATTCCGACACGCAGCTGATCGAGTACAACGGCTTCCCGACCGTCGTGCGCCTGCGCACGGAGCAAGAGTGGCTCTTGCCGGTGACGCTGCCGTTCCTCTCCACGCCGCGCATGTTCGGGACGCTCACGTTCGCGCCGCAGTGGCTCGTTCACCCCGCCGGCGTGAACCAGACGAACCACGCGCAGCTCTTCACGCTGGCGTACCTCGAGTACCGCGCGAACCCGTCGACGACGTTCTTCGTGCAGCCGTCGCGGCTCGTGCAGTACAACCCCGTCGATCCCTATCCTGAATACACGCCGACGCTGATCTACGGGCTCTCGCACCACTTCACGAAACAGACGTTCGTGCAGATGACCGTCCTCGAGGGCGGCGCGACGAACTACAACCACCAATGGGGGATCGTCAGCTTGACGTGTCAACGGCTTCCGTGTTCGCAGAGTCAGGTCGCGCCGCAGTTCGCCGGCCTGCACGCGGCCGAGGTGCAGCTGCAGTTCGGGATCGGCTCGCCGACCGTGGTGCCGCTGTGATCGCGCGCTCGCGAATCGCGGCGTCGGTCGCGGCAGCGCTCGCACTCGCCGCGTGCTCGGGCGGGGGCGGCCACAGTTACACGAACGTCGTGCCGCCGCCGGGCAACGCCGGCACGCTGGCGCCGGCGCAGAAGCTCTCCATCGCCGGCGTCGGCGACAGCCTGACCGCGGGCACGCAGTCGAGCGGCACGATGGGCGCCGACCTGCCCGTGCTCGGCGTCGACCCGCACGCTGGGCCAGATCGGCCCGGTGCAGCGCACGCAGGAGCACGGGTTCTTCGCGCTGCTCTGGGAACAGGCGAACGGCGTCGACATCACGACGATGAGCGATCCGACGAAGTCGCCGCTCCCGCTGCTCACGCCGCCCGGCATCGGCGGGCTGCTCGCGCCGACGGCGACGCACATCTTCCCGGCGCCGGTGACGAACGTGTGCGACGCGCACCAGATTCCGGCGAACACGTTCTCGACCGCGCTCTCGCTGCGCGAGAACCCGGCATTGAACCCGTACGACGTCGGCGATCCCGGGCCAGACCGTGCACGAGGCGCTCTACATGAACGGCGCGATCGGCGACTGCACCGTCACGCCGGCGGACGCGCCGGGCGCGTTCGTGCAGCTGAACTCGCTGGTGAACGGCGAGAGCCAGAACTTCTGGCCGATCCTGGCCGGCTTCGGTCAGGGCGTGACGCAAGTCGACGCGGCCGTGTCGACGCACGCGCAGATCGCGACCGTGTGGCTCGGGTCGAACGATCTGCTGAAAGTCGCGCTCTCGCAGGGCGCGGCGCCCGTCACCGCGCCGCAGTCGGTCCACGACGACATCGTGGCGATCGTGAGGAAGCTGCAGGGAGCCGGCTCGAAGGTCGCGGTCGCGAACCTCGTCGACGTGCATGAACGCCTCGACGTTCATCCCGCAGCCTGCGTACGCGCCGACGCTGCAGGCATACATCACCGGGCTGCTCGAGGCGCAAGGCGTGCCGGCCCCCCAAGCGACGGCCGCAGGCACGGCGTACGGCGCCGCGTACGCCGCGCAGGAGACGCGCGCAGACGGGCCTCGGTCCGGCGGGCTACTTCACGATCAACGCGCTGTTCGCGACGCTGCAAACGGCCGCGGCGCAGATTCCGGCCAGCAAACCGCCGGTCGCGCCGGTGATACCCGCCTCGTACACCGTGCCGGATGCCGTCGCGAACAACGTCAAGGCGCTCAACGCCGCGTACAACGCGTCGATCGCGCAGGCCGCGAGCGACACCGGCGCGGCGCTGGTCGACGTGCACGCGCTGTTCGCGCAGATCGCGGCCGCCGGCGGCGCGCCGATCAACCCGCCGAAGTGCTGCAGCCTCGTCTACCGCGGCGGCCTGACGAGCCTCGACGGCCTGCACCCCTCGAACACGGGCTACGCGCTGATCGCGAACGTCTTCATCCAGACGATCGACGCGGCGTTCGGCCTGACGATCCCGCAGGTCAACGTCGCCGCCGTGTACGCGACCGATCCGTACGCGCCGGGCAACGGCGTGTCCGGCTTCAGCCAAGTTCCGCGCGGCGCAGTGAGAACGACGCTCTCGCGCGGGGCGCCGCTCGCTGCTCGGCGTCGCGCTGATCGGCGCGGCGCCGAGCGGCCCGGCGGCCGCGTTCCTCGAGGCGTGGGCGAAGGTCAACAGCTACACCGCGAACATCAAGGTGCACGAGACGAAGGGCAGCGACGTGCAGGACCGCACGTATCACTACGCCTACCTCAAGCCGCACTTCGCGAAGATCGACATCACCGGGCGGGCCGGGTCGCGGGGGCGGCGCGGTGTGGCACGGCGGCGACACGGTCAGCGGACACCAGGGCGGTATGCTCAGCGGCATCCATCTCAACGTGTCGATCCACGACGGTCGCGCCGTCGATCTGCGCGGCGGCACGATCTACGGATGGTTCGTTCGAGAACATGGCGGAGAGCGTGCGCGACGCGGCGTCGGCGACGAACGGCGAAGAGACGCTGAACGGCACCGCGTACGACACCGTGACGGTGCCGTACAAGGACGCGAACGGCGCGACGAAGCGCGTGATCTTCCTCTCGCGCACGACGCACCTGCCGGTGCGCCGGGTGACGTACGCCGGCGACGCGGTGGTCGAGGCGGAGGACTTCTCCGACGTCAACACCGCGGCCAACTTGAAGGAAAGCGACTTCTAGCCGCGTGTCCGCGATCGACGTCGACGGCCGCCGGATCGCGTACGACGACTCCGGCGGCGACGGCATGCCCGTCGTGCTGTTGCACGGTTTCCCGCTGGACCGCACCGTGTGGGACGACGTCCTGGGAGGCGCCCGCGGCGCGCGCACGATCCGCATCGATCTGCGCGGATGCGGCGAGTCCGAGCCGAGCGACGGGCCCGCGCTGATGGAAGCGCTTGCGGGCGACGTCGCCGGCGTGCTGGACGCGCTGCGCGTCGAGCGTGCGGCGATCGCCGGCCAGTCGATCGGCGGATACGTCGCGCTCGCGTTCTTTCGCATGTACGCCGAGCGCGTCTCCGGCCTCGCGCTGATCGCGAGCCATGCGTCGGGCGACGCAAGCCGGTATCCGAGCGGCGATGCGACGCAGCGGGAGCTCGCCGCCGGCCGCGACACGCTCGCGGAGCGGCTCGAGGCGGACGCCACGATGGACGCGGCCGTCGCGAGCTACCTTCCGAAGTACTTCGCGCCGCACGTCTACCGCGAGCGCACCGATCTCGTCGCGCGCGCGCGCGCGATGATGCTGCGGCAGAACGCCGCCGGGTGCGCGCAGCTCGTGCGCGGGATGAAGGAGCGGCTCGACTCGCACGACCTGCTGCCGGACGTCGAGGTGCCGGCACTCGTGGTCGCCGGCATCGAAGACGTGTACTTGGAGCCGGAGACGCTGCGCGCGACCGCGATCGGTGATGCGCGACGCCGAGTTCGTCGCGCTCGAGGGCGTCGGCCACTTGCCGATGTGGGAGGCGGCCGGTCCGACGGCGGACGCGCTGGCGCGCTTCGCGCAGCGCGCCGCCACCGATCGTTAGGCGAGAACCGCCTTGTCCGGCGCGATCTCGAACCGCTCGTGGCTTGCGGCGTACGTGCCGAGCCCCGCGCTCGCGGTCCGCAACTCGGTCGCGTAGCGCCCGAGCTCCGCTTGCGGAACGAGCGCGACGATGCGGTCCCAGCCCGCCTTGTCGGCGGGCTCGAAGCCGAGGATCTGCCCGCGCTTCGCGGTCAGCTGCGACACAGCGGCCGACATGAACGAGGTCGGCACGAGGGTCTCGACACGCATCAGCGGCTCGAGCACGACGGTGCCGAGCTTCGCGAGCGCATCGCGCACGCCCATCGAGGATGCGGTCTTGAACGACGCCTCGCTCGAGTCGACGTCGTGGAAGGCGCCGTCGAAGAGCGTCACGTGCAGATCGGTCACCGGGAACCCGTGCGGGCCGCCCGACGCGAGCGCTTCGCGCACGCCCTTCTCGACCGCGGGGAAGAACTGCCTGGGGACCACGCCGCCGACGATTTTTTCGGAGAACGTCACGCCCGAACCGCGCTCGCGCGGCTCGAAGCGCAGCTTCACGTCGGCGAACTGTCCGTGCCCGCCGGTCTGGTGCTTGTAGCGCGAGTGGATTTCGGTCCCGCTCTGGATCGTCTCGCGGTACGCGATCGAGGGCGGGTGCGTCTTCACGTCGACGTTGAACTTGCGCGCGAGCCGCTCCGTCGCGGTCGACACGTGCGTCTCGCCGCTGCCGAGCAGCTGCAGCTCGTTGGTGAACTCGGCGCGCGCGACGCGCAGCGCGGGATCCTCGTCGATCAGCCGGCCGAGCGCCTGAGACAGCTTCGCTTCGTCGAGGCGCTGCGCGGGCGCGATCGCGACCGCGAACAGCGGCTCGGCGAGGGGCACCGTCGGCATCAGCACGCCGGCGTTCGGCGAGCTGAGCGTGTCGCCGGTCGCGACGTTCTCGAGGCGTGCGAGCGCGACGATCGAGCCCGGTCCCGCGCTCGTGACGGGCTCCTGCTTCTTGCCGAACAGCCGCGCGATGCCGGAGAGACGCACCGTGGCGCCGCCGCGCGATGCGTTCACGAGCGGCGTCGCTCCCGCCAGCGTGCCGGTGAACACGCGCACGACCGAGAGTTTCCCTGCTGCTGGCTGACGATCGTCTTGCAGACCTGCGCCACGACGGGGCCGTCGGCGCGCGGGACGACGGGCCGCCCGTCGACGTCCGCGCGCGGCTCGGTCGCCGGGCGACGGGAACAGCTGCGCCATCGCGTCGACGAGCGCGGCGACGCCGATGCTCTCTTGAGCGCTGCCGACCAGCACGGGGATGATCTGATCGTGCGAGCAGTCCTCGCACAGGTCGCGGTCGATCTCGTCCTGCGACGGGTCCTTGCCGTCGAGCAGCTCTTCCATCAGCGTGTCGTCGAAGTCCGCGAGCGCTTCGAGCAGGATCGTCCGCTGCGCGGCGACCTGCGAGCTCATCTCCGCGGGAATCTCGGTCGCCGCGCCGTCGCGTCCGTGCGCCGCGTTGTGCGCCAAATCGACGTAGCCGGCAAAGGACGGACCGCTGCCGATCGGCAGGTGCGCGGCGACGACGTGCGGTCCGTACGCCTCGCGCAGCGCGGCCAGCGTCGCGTCGAAGTTCGCGCCCGGGCCGGTCGAGCTTGTTGACGAAAAAGAGATGCGGCGTCTTCCGCATCTCCAGGTGTTCGACGATGCCGGCCGTCTGCGCGACGCGATCGGGCTCGGCATCGATCACGATGACCGCGGCGTCCACCGCGGTGAGCACGGTCTTCGTCTCCTCGAAGAAGTCGACGAACCCCGGCGTGTCGACGAGGGTGACTTCGACCGGCCCGCACGACGTGTGCGCGAAGCCGCAGCAGACCGATTGGAGGTGGCCGATCGCCTCGGGCTCGCAGTCGGTCGTCGTCGTCCCGTCCCGGACCGAGCCTTTGCGCGGGATCGCCCCGCAGTGCGCGAGCAGCGCTTCGACGAGCGTCGTCTTGCCCGCGTGATGGGGCCCGACGACGGCGACGTTCCTGAGGTGCGCGATGTTTTCCACCGGGCGGCCCTCCTCATGATCACGGAAAGGTCGGCGAGCCTTCACGAGCCGGTGGGAGGTTCCTCCCGCGACCGGCACGGAGTGACGCGGCATGCAGACGATCGTCCAGGACACGGTTGGTCACCACGTCGGAGGTCGCGCGTTGACCGCCGGCGCGAGCCGCTTCGGCGACGTGTACGATCCGGCGAGCGGGCAGCGCACGCGGCGTGTCGCGTTCGCGTCCGCCGCCGACGTCGACGCCGCGGTGCGCGCGGCGCGCGGCGCGTTTCCGGCGTGGGCCGAGACGCCGCCGGTGCGCCGCGCGGCGATCCTGTTCGCATTTCGCGAGCTGGTCGTGCGCGATACGGATCGGCTCGCCGCGCTGATCACGAGCGAGCACGGCAAGACGCTCGCGGACGCGCGCGGCGAGGTGCAGCGCGGTCTCGAGGTCATCGAGTTCGCGTGCGGCATCCCGCACCTGCTCAAAGGCGAGGTGACCGAGAACGTCGCCCGTGAGGTCGACAGCACCGCGGTGCGCCAGCCGCTCGGCGTGTGCGCGGGCATCACGCCGTTCAACTTTCCGGCGATGGTGCCGATGTGGATGTTCCCGATCGCGCTCGCGTGCGGGAACGCGTTCGTGCTGAAGCCCAGCGAGAAAGATCCTTCGCCGTCGGTCGTCGTGGCGGAGCTGCTGCGCGAGGCGGGTCTGCCGGACGGCGTGTTCAACGTCGTCCACGGCGACCGCGAAGCGGTCGACGCGCTGCTCGCGCATCCCGGACGTCGCGGCGGTGAGTTTCGTCGGCTCGACGCCGGTCGCCGAGTACGTCTACCGCACGGGCACGGCGAACGGCAAGCGCGTTCAGGCGCTGGGCGGCGCGAAGAACCATCTCGTCGTCATGCCGGACGCGGACCTCGATCAGGCCGTCGACGCGCTGATGGGCGCGGCGTTCGGCTCCGCGGGCGAGCGCTGCATGGCGATCTCGGTCGCGGTCGCCGTCGGCGATGCGACCGCCGACGCGCTCGTCGAGCGCCTCGCGGAGCGCGTGCGCCGAGCTGCGCGTCGGCCCCGGCACGGCGCCGGACGTCGAAATGGGTCCGCTCGTGACCGGCGAGCACTACGCGAAGGTGCGCTCCTACGTCGACGCCGGTGTCGAGGAGGGGGCGCAGCTCGTCGTCGACGGCCGCGCGGTTCGCGAGGCGAGCTGGGGTGAGGGCTTCTTCCTCGGCGGGTCCGTGTTCGACCGCGTCACGCCGGAGATGCGCATCTACCGCGACGAGATCTTCGGCCCCGTGCTCGGCGTCGTGCGCGTGCGCACCGCGGAAGACGCGCTCCGGCTTTGCAACGAGCACCCGTTCGGCAACGGCGTCGCGCTCTTCACGCGCGACGGCGGCGTCGCGCGCACGTTCGCGCACCGCGTTCAGATCGGCATGGTCGGGATCAACGTGCCGATCCCCGTGCCCATGGCGTTCCACTCGTTCGGCGGATGGAAGCGCTCGCTCTTCGGCGACCACGCGATCCACGGCGCCGAGGGCGTGCGCTTCTACACGCGGCTCAAGACGATCACGTCGCGCTGGCCCCAGACGCGCTCGGGTCCGGAGTTCACGTTCCCGGTCTCATCCTGAGCCCATCCATGTCATCCTGAGCGCATCCATGTCATCCTGAGCCCATCCATGTCATCCTGAGCTTGTCGAAGGGCGACCGGGCGAGGGGCGCGCTCTCAGCAGTCTTTGAGCGGATTCTAATCCATCGAGCTCGGCGCGCGCGAATGCGCGGGAACAACGTGTGCATGAAGACGGCGACTGCGCTTCTCTTCGGTGCGTTGGCGGGCGCGGTGGCGCTCGCCGCTTGCGGCGGCGGCAACACGAACGGCGCCAATCCGCCCGTCGTGCAGTGCACGTATCCAAGCGGCACGCAGGTCGCGCTCGCGTATCCCGCCGCGGCTGCGAGCGGCGTGCCGGACAACCCCGGGCAAATTGTCGTCGCTGCCTCGCCCGCGCTGCCGAACACGTGGCAGGTCGTGCTGCAATTCGGCAACGTCCTCGCGTACGAAAGCGTGCTGAATCCGATCCCGCAGGGCTCGGTGCCGACCCCGTACGCAACACCGGGCTTCGCGAACCCGACCTACGAGTCGAGCGGCTTGTCCGGTGCCCTGCCGTCGGGGACGCAGATCACGGTGCTGCTCAACAACGAGGCGTCGGCGTGCAACGCCTACCCCTCGCTGGGCACGTTCACGACGCAGTAACGGGCGATCTCGAGGCGGCTCGGCGCGCGACGACGCCGTACGCGAGCGCGGCGCCCAGCGGGGCGAGCGCGGTGACGGCAAGCGCCGCATCCGGGCCGCTGCGCGTGACGACCACGCCGATCAGCGCGACGCCGAGCGAGCCGAGGCCGAACGCGACGCCGTTCATGAGGCCGAGCGCCGTGCCGAGGTTCCGCGGGAGCAGCGATTGCGCCAGCGCAACGCCGGGCGCGTTCTGCACGGAGATCAGCGCGCTGCCCAGCATCAGCATCACGACGACCCATGGCCCGTGCAGCGCGAGCGCGAGGAGCAGCGGCGGCACCGAGGCGACGAGCCCCACGATCGCGACGCGCGCGGCGCCGAACCGGTCGGCGCACGCGCCGCCGGCGTAGAGTCCGATCGCGGCCGCGATCAGAAACGCGGTCACGATCGCGCCGATCGCGGTGAGCGGCAGCCCGCGCGCGGTCAGCAGGTTCGGCAAGTAGAACGCGAACGACGCGCCGGTCAGGTAGCGCAGGGCGGTGCTCGCGATCAGCAGCGCGAGCGCGGCGTGGTCCACCCGGGCCTTCACGCCTTCGGCGATCGCGTGCCGCCGCGGGGAACGTTCGTCAGCGTCGCGCGCGAACGCCGGCAGCACGAACGCGACGCCAAGTGCGGCGAGCACGCCCGGCGCACCGAGCGCGAAGACGCTCGACGCGCCGGCGTGCGCGATCAGGGCCGCGGCGACGAGAGGCCCGATGCCGTACCCGATCTGGCCGCCGATCTGAAAGATCGAGATCGCCGATGCGCGTCGCGATCCGCCGAGGAGCGAGGAATACCGGCCCGCTTCGGGATGCATCACCGCCGACCCCAAACCGCCGAGCACGACGAACGCGACCAGGAGCGGCAGCGACGTCGCCGCGACGACGGCCGATACGCCGATCGCGGTCAGCGCGACGGACGCGGGCAAGAACCACCAGTGCCCGCGGCGGTCGCTGTACGCGCCGACGAGCGGCTGTGCGATCGAGCTCGTCAGGTACCAGACGAACGCAAGAGCGCCCTGGCACCACGGCGGCAGACCGGCGCGCATCACGTCGACGAAGATGACGAACGGCAGCACGCCGGAGTACATGTCGCTCGCACCGTGTGCGAACGCCATGAGCGAGACACCGCGCAGATCCCACGGGCGTGAAAGGGACGTCGACGCGGTGGTCACGGTGAACCGCTTCGCTGCACGGCGCCGAGGACGCTTCCAAGCAGCCGCGAACCCGGCGAGCGTATGCGCCTCAGGCCCGCCGGTCGCGGCGAGAGCGACGCCGTCGCGGCGCTGATGCGCGCGAGCCGTACCGCCGCGATGCCGTACCTTCCCGCCCTGCATACGCCCGACGAAGACCGCGCGTACGTGCGCGACCACGTGTTCGCGGGATGCGACGTTCGGGTCGTGGACTTGGACGGCGAGATCGCCGGTTTCATCGCCGTACGAGCGGGCTGGATCGATCACCTGTACGTGCGTCCGGATCGATGGGACTGCGGTGTCGGCTCGGTGCTGCTGCGCTCCGCACTCGCCGGCGGCGCATCGCTGCAGCTGTGGACCTTCCAGCGCAACGAGCGCGCGCGGACGTTCTACGAGCGCTTCGGCTTCCGCTCCGTCCGAACGACGCCGGGCGACAACGAAGAACGTGAGCCCGACGTGCTCTATGCCTGGACGCCCGAGCAGCGCGATCCGGAGGAGTAGCGCTCCGGCCCGCAGAGAAGATCGCCGCACATGGCGTACGGCCGGATCGCGCTCGTTCTGTTGGTGCTCGTCGCCGTTCTCGTCTGGTTTCTTCCGTCGTACTACACCGGGCTGCTGACGCAGGTCGGACTCTACGCGCTCGTGACGATCGGACTGAACCTCTTCATGGGCTACGCAGGCCAAGTGTCGCTCGGACAGGCGGCCTTCATGGGCATCGGCGCGTACACGTCGGCGGCGCTCGCCGTGAAAGCGCATGCGACGCCGTGGCTGGGACTCGTCGCGGGCGCCGTCATGGCCGCGCTCGTCGCCTACGTGCTGAGCTTCGTCGCGCTGCGGCTGCGCGAGAATCTGCTCGCGCTCGCGACGCTCGCGCTCGGCATCGTCATCAACGTCGTCTTCAACGAATGGGACTATATCGGCGGGTCGTCGGGCTTCAAGGACATCCCGGGCTTCGCGCTCGGCACGTTCACGTTCGACCAGCGCGCGTATGCGGTGCTCGCGTGGGCGCTGGTCGCGGCGGGCATCTGGTTCGCGGGCAACCTCGTGCGCTCGAACTTCGGGCGCGCGCTGATCGCGATCTCGGCGGGCGAGCTCGGGGCGCAGGCGCTCGGCGTCGACGCGGAGCGGCTGAAGCGGCAGACTTTCGTGCTGAGCGCCGTGTACGCGGGCGTCGCCGGCGCCATGTACGCGTCGTCGTTCAGCTACATCGACCCGTCGTCGTTCAGCTTCTTGCTCTCGGTGAACTTCGTGCTGATGTCCGTGATCGGCGGCATCCGCAGCCTGTGGGGAGCCGTGATCGGCGCGCTCGTCGTGGTCGCGCTCGGACAGGCTCTGCAGAACGTCGTGCCGATCGTGCTGCCGAGTGCGCGCGGCGACTTCCAGTCGTTCTTCCTCGGCGCGATCCTGATCGCGATGCTGATCCTCTTGCCGCGCGGCATCACGAGCCGGTTCGGGGAAGCGCGCGCGTGATCGCCCAGCTCTGGCAATACGTGCTCGCAGGCGTCGTCGTCGGCGCGATCTACGCCCTGGTGGCCGCCGGGTTCGTGCTGATCTATCAGGTCACCGGCCTGATCAACTTCGCGCAGGGCGAGTTCGCGATGATCGGCGCAATGACGGTGTGCGCGCTTGCGGCGACGGGCATGCCGACGCTCGCGGCCGCCGCGATCGCGGTGCTCGCGGCGGCGGTTACCGGCGCGCTGTGCTACGTGCTCGCGATCCGGCCCGCGCGGGCGGCGACCGGCGTAACGCTGATCTTCATCACGCTCGGCCTCGACGTCGCGCTGCGCGGGCTCGGCCTGTTCGTCTGGGGCACCAATCCGCTGAGCCTCACAGCGTTCACGGGCGGCGCGGCGATCACGATCTTCGGCGGCGCGCTGCCGCCGCAAGCGCTGTGGGTGCTGCTGACGGATGCGATCGTGTTCGGCGCGCTGTACGTGTTCTTCCGGCACACGTACGCGGGTACCGCCGTGCGCGCCGCGGTCGCGAACCCGCCGATCGCGTCGACGTTCGGTATCCCCCTGCGCACCTTCGCGTTCTGGTCGTTCGTCGCGGCGGCGGCGATCGGCGGGCTCGGCGGTGTCGTCATCGCGCCGATCACGAGCGCGACATACGACATGGGGCTGACGTTCGGTCTCGCCGGATTCGTCGCGGCGGTGCTCGGCGGACTCGACTCGCTTCCAGGAGCGCTGCTCGGCGGGTTCGCGCTCGGCATCGTCGAGAAGCTCGCCGGCGGCCTGCTGTCGACGGGATGGGAGCAGGGCGTCGGGTTCTTGATCCTCGTTCTCGTCCTGGTCGTGCGTCCGCAGGGACTGCTCGGCCGCGCGGTGCGCCGCGCGTGACCGCCGCGCCGCGCAGCGATTCGGCGGCGACGCTCGACGTGCGCGGCGTGACGATGCGTTTCGGCGGTGTCGTCGCGGTCGACGACGTCACGTTCAACGCGTGCGCGGGCGACGTGCTGGGCGTGATGGGGCCGAACGGCGCTGGCAAGACGACGCTGTTCAACGTGATCAGCGGCGTGCAGCGCCCGACGGCCGGCAGCGTCATGCTCGGCAGCGTTCGCCTCACCGGCCGTTCCGTCGCGCGCGTCGCGGCCCTCGGCGTGACGCGCACGTTTCAGACGCCGGTGATGTTCTGGGGCCTCACCGTGCGCGAGAGCATCGAGGTGGCGCTCGGCGCGCGCGTGTTCGGGCACACGTATCCGCCGGCGCCGTGGCGCGAGCTCGTTGCGTCGGGGATCGGCGCTCCGGCCACGCGGCGCGCGCGCACGGCGCTGCGCGAGCGCGCGGACGCGATCCTCGCGCGCGCCGGCATCGGCGCGATGGGCGATCGCGCGACGGAGTCGCTAGCGTTCGGCGAGGAACGGCTGCTCGAGATGGCGCGCGCGCTCGCGGCGGAGCCGACCGTGCTGCTCCTCGACGAGCCGCTGTCCGGCTTGAATCCGGATGAGGTCGGCGCCGTGATCGCCTCGATTCGCGCGGCCCGCGCGAGCGGCATCGCGGTGCTGCTCGTCGAGCACGCCGTCGGCGAGCTGCTGGCCGTCGCCGACCGCGTCGTGGTGCTCGATCACGGCCGCAAGATCGCCGAAGGCAGCCCGGAGGAGGTTGCCGCGGATCCGCTCGTCATCGACGCGTACATCGGCGACGAGCTCGAATGACGGGCTCGGGGTGGCGCGACATGCGCGCTGATGCGCCCGTGCTCGAGGTCGAGAACGTGTCGACGATCCGCGGCCGCGTGCAGGTGCTGTGGGACGTGAGCCTCAGCGTCGCGCGCGGCGAGACCGTCGCGATCGTCGGCCCGAACGGCGCCGGAAAGTCGACGCTCGTCGGATCGATCACCGGCCTCGTGCCGCCGAAGTCGGGACGCGTGCGGCTCGGCGGGGCCGACGTCACGGGCGCATCGCCCGACAAGCTCGCGACGCGCGGCGTCGCGCTGGTCCCCGAGCGGCGCGGCATCTTCGCGCCGCTCACGGTGCGCGAGAACTTGCTGATGGGCGCGTACGCGCGCCGCGCGAAACGGGACGAGCTCGACGCCGATCTCGCCGACGTCTTCACGCTGTTTCCGGCGCTCGTGCGGTATCGCGACGCAATCGCCGGATCGCTGTCGGGCGGCGAGCAGCAGATGGTCGCCGTCGGCCGCGCGCTGATGGCGAAGCCCGAGCTGCTCCTCCTCGACGAGCCGAGCCTCGGGCTCGCGCCGAAAGTGCGCGCGGAGATCTTCGGCGCGCTCGCACGGCTCGCGGAGCGCGGCGTGACGATCCTGCTCGTCGAGCAGAACCTGCGCCTCGCCGCGCGAATCTGCCGGCGTGCGTACCTGATGCAGCGCGGGCGCATCGTCGGCACGGAGACCTCGGACGAGCTCGCGCGGTCGGCGCGCAGCGTCTACCTGGAATCGCCTCAGGGTTGACGGAAACCGCGCGACGGTTCGCCAACGACCCAGCACCAAGAAGAAGGAGGCCCGATGACTGCCACCCTTGCGCGCATCGCCGCGTCGCTCGCCGCCGCCGTGCTGGTCGTGTCGGCCGCGCCGCCGCGCCCCGTCGCCGCCGCGAATGAGCCGTACCTCGTCGGCGCGATCGTCTCGGAGAGCGGTCCCGGCTCGACGCTCGGACGGCCCGAGGCGGACAGCATCCAGATGGCCGTCGACGAGATCAACAAGGCGGGCGGCGTGAACGGCCACCCGCTGCAGGCGACGATCATCGACGACGAGTCGAACCCGACGACCGCCGTGAACGCCGTGCGTAAGGTGCTCGACCAGCATCCCGTCGCGATCATCGGCTCATCCCTCACGCAGACGTCGCTCGCGATGCTCGCGATCACGCAGCCCGCGCACGTGCCGCTGATCTCGCTCGCGTCGAGCTCGCAGGTGATCGAACCCGTCGCCGACCGGCAGTGGGTGTTCAAGATGCCGATCACCGACTTCCACGTCGCGCAAGTGATGCAGGTCTACATGCGCAACCACAAGCAGACGAAGGTCGCGGTCATCTACCGAGACGACGACTACGGCAAGACGGGGCTGTCGCACTTCAAGGACGCGGGGAAGAACTTCGGGTTCGACGTCGTCGATGCGGAGGCGATCAACGCACGCGCGAGCGACGCCACGACGCAGCTCACGCACATCAAGGCGTCGAACGCGCAGGCGATCGTGTGCTGGACCACGATGCCGTCGGCCGCCGTCATCATCAAGGGCTACCGCGAGCTCGGCATGACCGCACCGGTCTACTACTCCGACGGCGCGGCGACCGGCGTTTTCCCGCAGCAGGCCGGCGCCGCCCTCAACGGCGCGTACATCGCCAGCACGAAGATCAACGTCGCCGAGACGCTGCCGAACAGCGATCCCCAGAAGAAGATCCTCACGCACTACATCGACGCGTTCGTCAAGGGATTCCCGAAGGACGCGCCCGTGAGCATCTTCGGCGGCTTCGGCTACGACAGCGTGTACATCCTCAAGCAGGCGCTGCAGCGAGCGAAGAGCGCCGATGCGGAGAAGGTTCGGTCGGCGCTCGAGCACAGCGATTACCTCGGCGTGACGGGCCAGTTCCGCATGTCGGGCGGAGATCACAACGGGCTCTCGGTGTTCTCGCTCGTCCTCACGCGGATCGAGAACGGAAAGTTCACGCTCGCGAAATGATACAGGAAGAGCGGGAGCGCGCATATCGCGCGATCTCGCTCGCCCGCGCGCTCGACGAACGGATGTGGCGGCTCGCGCGAGCGGGCCGCGCGCATTTCGCCGTGCCGTGCAGCGGGCACGAAGCGATCGGCGCCGGGTACGCGCTCGCGATGCGCGCCGGGGTCGACTGGCTCGCGCCGCACTACCGCGATCTCGCCGCCCTGCTGGCGCTCGGGATGCCGCCGCGCGACGTGATGCTCTGTTTCTTCTCGCGGCCGTCCGACCCGAACGCGCGCGGCCGGCAGCCGTACGCGCACTTCGGCTCGCGCGCGCTCCACGTGCTCTCTCAGCAGGGCCCGCAGCCGAACCATTGCAGCCACGGCGTCGGGTGCGCGTGGGGCTCGAAGCTCCTCGGCGACGGCAGCGTCACCGTGATCGCGTTCGGCGACGGCGGCGCGCAGAAAGGCGAGGCGCACGAGTCGATGAACGTCGCCGCGGTGCAGAAGCTGCCGTGCGTGTTCGTCGTGCACCGCAACGGCTGGACGCAATCCGTCAAGCGCGCCGACGAGTACGCGACGGAGACGCTCGTCGCGCGCGCGCACGGCTACGGCATGCCGGGCATCGCGGTCGACGGCTCCGACGTCGAAGCGATGCACGCGGCGGCGAGCGAGGCCTTCGCGCGCGCTCGCGCCGGCGAGGGCCCGACGCTGATCGACGCGGCGTGCGTGCGCTTCATGCCGAACACCTCGAACGACGACGACTCCCGCTATCGCGACCGTGCCGAGCTCGACGCCGAGCGCGCCTCTCGCGATCCGCTGGTGCGCGCGCGCGCGCGCGTCGACCCGGCGTTCGCGAGCGCCGTGGACGCGGAGAACGCAGCGTTCGCGGAAGAGGCGGCGGAGTGGGCGGAAGCGCAGCCGCTCGGCGATCCGGCGACCGCGATGGACCACGCTTATGCGTGAGCTGAACGTGCTCGAAGCGGTGCGCGAGGCCCTCGCCGAGGAGATGGAGCGCGACCCGCGCGTGATGGTGCTCGGCGAAGACGTCGGCAAGCTCGGCGGCGTGTTCCGGGCGACCGACGGGCTGTACGATCGTTTCGGCGCGGAGCGCGTCGTCGACATGCCGATGGCCGAGACGGTGATCGCGGGCGTCGCCGTCGGACTCGCGATGCGCGGCCTGCGGCCGGTCGCGGAGATTCAGTTCGCCGACTTCATCCACGCTGCGATGGACCATCTCGTCGGCGAGGCGGCGAAGATACGCTGGCGCACGGGCGGCGACTGGACGTGTCCGATGGTGCTGCGCACGGCGTACGGCGGCGGCTTTCGCGGCGGGCCGTACCACTCGCAGAGCGTCGAGGCGTATTACGCGCACGCGCCGGGCCTGAAGGTCGTCGCGCCGTCGACGCCGGCCGACGCGAAGGGCTTGCTGCTCGCGGCGATCCGCGATCCCGATCCCGTACTCGTGCTCGAGCACAAGCGCACGTACCGCGCGATCCGCGGGCCGGTTCCCGACGGCGACGCCGTCGTACCGATCGGCCGCGCGGCGGTCGCGCGCGAAGGTCGCGACGCGACCGTGATCGCGTGGGGCATGATGCTGCACGAGTCGCTCGCGGCGGTTGAGGCGCTCGCGAGCGAGGGAATCGACGCCGAGGTGCTCGACCTGCGCACGCTCCTGCCGCTGGACCGCGAAACGATTCTGGCGTCGCTCGCGAAGACGCGCCGCCTGTGCGTCGTGCACGAGGACACTCGCACCATGGGTCTCGGCGCGGAGCTGTGCGCGCTCGCCGCCGAGGCCGGCGTTCTCGACGTGCCGCCCGTGCGCGTGACGATGCCGGACATTCCCGGCATCCCGGTCGACGACAACCTCGAAGACGCGATCATGCCGAACCGCGCGACGATCCGCGACGCGCTCGTGCGTTTGGGCGGCCTTCGACGAGCTCAGGATGACAACCGTCGTTCTCGTTTCGGCGTGAGCGGTTCTCATGTGATCCCGAGCTCGTCCAAGGGCGGGCGATCCCTGAGGGATCGTGCGTTCGACCCGGCGATCCCGCAGGCATCGAGCGTCGTGCGCGCGGCGATGCCGGAGGAACACACACGGCTCGCGGTCGAGGCGATGGTCGAAGCGGCGCGCGCGGTGCCGCGGTGCAACGCGACGTTCACGTGGAGCGGCATCGCGGAGCACGACGACGTGGTGGTCGACCTCGATCTCGGCGCCGCCTCGCCGGCGTCCGGCCGCGGTACGATCACGCTCGTCGACTTCGGACCGGACGGCAGCGATCTCGCGATCCCGTTCGTGCGCCCCGGCCAGACGGCTGCGCTGCGTATCGGCGCGGTGCGCGACGGACAGGCGTACGTCGCGTGCTCGGTCGACCACCGCGCCGTCGACGGCGCCGACGCCGGCCGGTTCCTCACCGCGTTCAAGTCCGCGGTGGAGGGTGCGGCGCACGTCGAAGCGGTCGCTCCGTGAGGCCGAGGACTCCTCCGCGTCATCCTGAGCCTCTCGAAGGGCGCGCATCGTGACCGACATCGCCTTTCCAAAGCTCGCCGACACGCTGGTCGAGGGCGTCGTCTCGGCGTGGTACAAGAAGCCGGGCGACGCGGTGCGCCGCGGCGAGCCGCTCTTTGCCGTCGAGACCGAGAAGGTGAACACCGACGTCGAGGCGCCGCGGGACGGCGTGCTCGCGGAGATCCTCGTCAACGAGGGTGAGCGCGCCGACGTCGGGCAGGTGCTCGCGCGCTTCGCCGACGCTGCCGAAGAGGCGCACCCGGCGGACGAGGGCGTGCACACCGCGGTCTCGCGCCCGATCGCATCGCCGGCGGCGAACGGCGGGCTCACGCCGATGCGCAAACGCATCGCCGAAAGGCTGACCGAAGCGCGCGCGACGATCGCGCAAGGGTCGTGCGCGCGCGTCGTCGACCTGCGCGGTGTCGAACGCGGCGGCGCGTCCTGGACGGCCTACTTCGTCAAGGCGTTCGCGCAGGCGCTGGAAGCGGACCGGATCGGCGTCGCCGTCGAGATTCCGGGCGGCCTCGTCGTCCCCGTCGTGCCCGATGCGCGCGACGAGTCGCTGCACGACATCTCCGTACGCATCGGCGAGCTCGCCGAGCGTGCCCGCTCGAACGCGCTCAAGCCGACCGACGTCGGCAACGCCGCCGCGACGGTCACGAACGTCGGCGCGACCGGAACGCTCATCGCATTCCCCATGATCGCGCCCGGCGAGCCCGCGATCCTGGCGGCGGGAGCGATCGCCGACGGCCGCTGCTGGCTCACGCTGTGCTACGACCGTGCGCGCTACGACGAGCACGCCGCGGACCGTCTCCTGGCGACGATCGCGGAGCGCGTGGCCGCTCTGCGCTGACCGCGACGGCCGCAGAGGACGGGCGCGCCGCGGCCGCGCACCCTGGGCCATGACCGAAACCGCCGTGACGCCGCGCGTGCGCGAGGCCGACCTGCTCGCCTTCGTCGAGCGCGCGCTGACGACGGTCGGCGTCGACGACGCCCAGGCGCGCGTCGTCGCGGAGGTCCTGGTCGCGGCGGACCGGCGCGGCATCGAGTCGCACGGCGTCGCGCGGCTCCGCTGGTTCTACGTCGACCGGATCCGCAACGGACGGATCGCTGCTCGGCCGCGCTACGAGATCGTCCGCGAGCGCGAGGGCGCGTTCCTGATGGACGCGGGGAACGGGCTCGGACATCCGGCGTCGCACTACGCGATGGCGCGGACGATCGAGCAGGCGAAGTCGAACGGCATCGCGTTCTCCGCCGTGCGCAACTCGAACCACTACGGCATCGCGGGATACTACGCGATGATGGCGCTCGAGCACGACATGATCGGGATCTGCACGACGGATTCCGCACACTTCGCCGTGCCCACGTTCGGCCGCACGAAGATGCAGGGCACGAACCCGTTCGCGTTCGCGATCCCCGCCGACGAGGAACCGCCCTTCGTGCTCGACTTCGCGACGACGACCGTGACGTACGGCAAATTGGAAGTCTACGAGCGCAAGGCTCTCTCGCTCAAACCCGGCTGGGCGGTCGACGAGAAGGGTAAACCGACGAACGATCCGGCCGCGCGCCACTGGGGCTCGCTGCTGCCGCTGGGCGGGTTCGGCACGGAGAACGGCGGCCACAAGGGCTACGGACTCGGCGTGCTCGCCGAGCTACTGACGGGCGTGCTCGCGGCCGGGTGGTTCGGTGCGGCGCTGACCCTGACCGAGTCGCCGGACGCACCGTCGGGGATCACGTCGCACTTCTTCGGTGCGATCCGCATCGACGCGCTGCGCGACACCGACGACTTCAAGCGCGACATGGATCGCGAGCTGCGCACGTTCAAGACGAGCGCGCCGGCGCCGGGGCAGACGCGCGTCTACGTCGCCGGCGAGATCGAGCACGAGAACGAGATCGCGTTCAAGCGCGAGGGCATCCCGCTGATCGCGCCCGTGATCGACGACCTCGACGCGCTCGCCGATTCGCTCGGCATCGCGCGCGTCGAGCGCATCTCGCGATAGGACCTCGGCGCTTACCCGAGCACGTCGCGCGTGCGCACGTGCTCGGGGCGAATTCCGACGCCGAGCAGTCGCGCCGGGACACGGCGCAGGTACGGGAACCGGCGCAGCAGGCGCAGCGGCCACGGTATCCAGCCGGGGCGCGCACGTGCGCCGTTACCGCCGGCGCCGAAGATGCGGTCGGCGGCGAAGACTTGCGCCGCCTGGACCGCGCGCGTCGGAAACGTTCGCCGCCGCTCGACGGCGGCGAGATCGCGCTCGGTGAGCGTGCCGGCCGCCAGCGGCCGCGCGAGGACGTTCGCGGCCGCGACGGCATCCTGAATCGCGAGGTTGATGCCGACGCCGCCCATCGGCGACATCGCGTGCGCCGCGTCGCCGACGCAGAGCAACCCTGGACGGTGCCAGTGCGCGAGCCGGTCGACGACGACCGTCAGGAGCCGGACGTCGTCCCACGAGCTCAGCTCGTGCACGCGGTCGCGCAGGAACGGTGCGAGCGCGGCGACCCCGTCGCGCAGCACGTCGATGTCCTGTGCGCGCAGCGCGTCGAAGCCGCCTTTCGGAATGACGTACGCGCACTGCCAGTAGTCGCCCCGGTCGAGCGTCACCAGCAGACGGCCGCCCTCGAAATACCCGAGCGTGGACGGACGGTCGTCCGGACGTTTCGAGAGCCGCATCCACAGGACGTCGATCGGCGCGCCGAAGTCGCGCACGGTCATGCCGGCGCGCTCGCGCACGATCGAGTGCCGCCCGTCCGCGGCGACGACGAGATCGGCCCGTATTTCGAGCGGGCCGTCCGGCGTCTGCGCGCGTACGCCCGCGACGCGCGCGCCGTCGTCGACCAGGTCCGTCACCTCGGCGCGCATCCGCAGCGCGAAGCCGGGGTACGCGGCGGCGCGCTCCGCGACGAAGTTCAAGAAATCCCACTGCGGCATCAGCGCGATGAACTTGCAGTGTGTCGGAAGGTGCGTGAAGTCGCCGATCGGCACGTCGACGCCGTTGATGCGTCCGCCGATCCGTGCCAGCTCGGTGTGCGGGCGTTTCAGGAACTCGTCCAGCACGCCGAGCTCGTACATGATCTCGAGCGTGGACGGGTGCACGGTGTCACCGCGAAAGTCACGCAAGAAGTCGCCGTGCTTCTCGAGCACGACGACGTCGACGCCGGCGCGGGCCAGCAGGTACCCGAACATCATCCCGGCGGGACCGCCGCCGGCGATGCAGCAGCGTACGCGCATCGGTTCCACGCAGGCAACTTTGCACAAACGTGCTACAGTCCCGCTGATGGCGACGCTCCGCGACGTGGCGAAACGGGCCGGCCTTTCCGCGGCGACGGCGTCCCGCGCGCTCACCGGTCACCCTCACGTCGACGAGACGACGCGTCGTCGCGTCGTGCGGATCGCCGCGGAGCTCGGCTACCGCCCGAACGCGCTCGCGCGAGCGCTGCGCGTGCGCACGACCCGCACGATCGGTCTGATCATTCCGGACATTCGAAACGACTTCTATGCGGAGAGCGCGACCGTGCTGCAGGGCGCGCTCGAGGCGCACGGCTATCGCCTGATCCTCTGCATCTCGAACGGCGACCCGGAACACGATCGCAGCTACCTGCGCACGCTCGCGGAGCATCGCGTCGACGGCATCGTGCACGTGCCGTCGAGCCCGACCGATGCGCGCGATCTCGACGCCGGCGGCCGCATCATTCCGATCGTCGAGCTCCTGCGGCACTCGCCGGACGGCGGGTTCGACGCCGTCGTGTCCGACGATCGCGAAGGCGCCGCCGCACTCACGCGCCACCTCGTGCAGCTCGGGCACCGGCGCATCGCGATGCTGACCGGGCCGGACGCGTACAGCACCACGCGCGATCGCGTCGCCGGCTATCGCGACGCGCTGCACGAGGTCTCGCTGCCGCAAGGCGCGGAGCGCGCGCTCTACGGGACGTACTCCCCGGCGTCGGGCTACGCGCTCACGCGCGAAGCGCTCGCCGCGCGTCCGCGGCCGACGGCGATCTTCTCGGGCGGCAGCCCGCTCACGAGCGGCGTGCTGCGCGCGCTGGCGGAGGCGCGCGTGCGCGTGCCGCGCGACGTCAGCCTGGTCGCGTACGAGGATCCCGAATGGTACGCGATCTCCGTGCCGGCAATGACGTGCTACGCGCTTCCGCTGCGCGAGATGGGGCGCGTCGCCGCCGACCGCATCGTCGCGCGCGTCGCCAACGCCGCGGTGCGCGAATCGCAGCCGGAAACCCTGCGGTTTCCGGGCCGCCTCGTCGTGCGCGACTCGACCGCGCCGCCGTCACCCTAGCGCCGCGTAGATCGACGGGTCGATGTAGCGCATCGGATCGTCGCCGCCGCCGGGCGGCGCGTAGAGCGCGCGCAGGCGCAGCACGGCGCGGAGACCGTCCATGCTGATCGTCGCGTCGCGCTCGAGCCCGCCGCCGGTCGCGAACGCGGCGTCGTAGCTCGCGGACGCGATCGCCGGCGAGACGTTCAGCGTGCTCGTGATCAGCGCGATCGCGCCGCGGCGGTCGCGCAGCGCGTCGGCGAGCGCGGCGCGGTACGCGCGGGCGTATGCGACGGCGGCATTCCGGTTGCCCGCGATCCAGGTCCGTCGCGCGACGACGGCGATGCCTTGGTACGCGCCGAGCACGTCGGTGACGCGCGGCAACATCGAGAAGCCGGCGGCTTGCGCCGCGATGTCGAACGGCGGGTAGAGCAGCGTCGCATCGAAGCGGCCCGCAAGGAGTCCCTGCGCGCGCTGCTGCGTTCCCCCGGACTCCACGAACGTCACGCCGCCCCCGGCAGTGACGCCGATCCCGTCGAGTACCGCGCGCAGCGCGTACGTGAAGCCGGTGCCGAGCGCGTCGACCGCGACCGTCGTGCCGATCAGATCGAGGATGCGCGCGATCCCCGGGCGCGCGACGATACGCAGCAGCCCGTCGTCGACGCCGAGGATCGCGACGAAGTCACGCGCGCGAACGCGCGGATCGCCGCGTCCCGTGTCGTATGCGATCGGGTTGTCGATCGCGGTGTGCCCGATGGCGATGCTGCCGTCGTCGAGCCCGGCGAAGAGCTCGACGGAGCCCGCGACGGGCGTCATCGTGACGTCGAGACCTTCGTGCGCGAAGATGCCGCGCCGCGTCCCGATCGCGAGCGGAAGCGCGGAGATGCCGGGGAAGTAGCCGACCCGCAGCGCCGTCGCCGCGCCAGCCGGACGCATCGCGCCGGCGGCGCCCGCGGAGGCGGCCGCGGCGGCGGCGGCGACGAATTGCGCTCTACTTGTCAGGCCCATTTTTCCGAGTATACTCGACCCCTGCAATCGATTACAGACGGAGCGTTCCGCGCATGCAGAGTCCCGTGTTGTCCGAGAGCCGCCCGATCCCCGCGCCCGGGACGATGGGTGTCGACTTCGAGGCGCGCGTCGACTTCGACCGGCTGCGAAAGTACCGTCTGGGCCGCGCGCGCGCGGCGCTGAATGCGAGCGATCTCGGCGCGCTGCTGCTGTTCGACGTCAACAACATCCGCTATGTCAGCTCCACGATGATCGGCGAGTGGTCGCGCGACAAGATGACGCGCTACTGTCTGCTCACACGCACCGGCGATCCGATCGTGTGGGACTTCGGTTCCGCCGCGAAGCACCACCGGCTCTACGCGCCGTGGCTCGCGCAGAGCGACTGCAAGGCGGGACTGCTCGGCCTGCGCGGGGCGATCGCGCCGGAAGTCGGTCTGTTCGAGAGCGCCGCCGCCGAGATCGCGTCGCTGCTGAAGGAGGCCGGTGTCGAGCGCATGCCGGTCGGCCTCGACATCGTCGAGCCCCCGCTGATGTTCGCGCTCCAGCGGCACGGCATCACGCTGCGCGACGGGCAGCAGACGATGCACGACGCCCGCGAGATCAAGTCGTACGACGAGATCCTGCTGCTCTCGACGTCGGCCGCGCTGGTGGACGGTGCGTATCAGGACATCGTCGATGCCCTCAAGCCCGGCGTGCGCGAGAACCAGATCGTCGCGCTCGCGACGAAGAAGCTCTACGAGCTGGGGTCCGACGACGTCGAGTCGATCAACGCCGTGTCCGGCGAACGCTGCAACCCGCACCCGCACAACTTCTCGGACCGTCTCATCCGGCCGGGCGATCAGGCGTTCTTCGACATCATGTCGGCGTTCAACGGCTACCGCACGTGCTACTACCGCACCTTCAGCGTCGGTTATGCGACGCGGTCGCAGCGCGACGCGTACAAGCGCTGCCGCGAGTGGATCGACGCATCGATCGCGCTGATCCGGCCCGGCGTGAGCACCGACACGGTGGCGCGCGCTTGGCCGAAAGCGGAAGACTTCGGCTTCGCGAGCGAGATGGAGGCGTTCGGTTTGCAGTTCGGTCACGGGCTGGGGCTCGCGCTGCACGAGCGGCCCGTCATCTCGCGCCTGAACTCGATCGACCACCCCATGGAGATCAACGTCGGCATGGTGTTCGCGCTCGAGACGTACTGCCCGGCGTCCGACGGGTACTCGGCGGCGCGCATCGAGGAGGAGGTCGTCGTGACGGAAGGCGGCGCGAGCATCATCACGCGCTTCCCCGCGGAAGAGCTGTTCGTGACGAACGCGTACGACTTCGGCAGCAAGCCGCGATGAGTACGGTCGGCGTCGTCGGTCTGGGCGACATGGGGACCGGCATGGCGGAGCGTCTTCTCGCCGCCGGTCACGAGGTGCACGGCTGGAACCGCACGCGCGCCAAGGCGGAACGCCTCGCCGCCCGCGGTTTGGATGTCGAAGAGTCGCCGCGCGCCGTCGCGCAGGCGTGCGACCTCGTGGTCACCATGGTGACGGACAACGCGGCGCTGCGCGCGGTGTGTGAGGGTCCGCGCGGTATTCTCGCGGGACTCTCCGCGGGCAAGACGCTCGTCGAGATGAGCACGGCCGCGCCGCAGCTCGTGCGCGAACTCGACGAGCGCGTGCGTGCGACGGGAGCGCGGCTGCTCGACGCGCCCGTCTCCGGCAGCATCCTCACGCTGCGTGAAGGCAAGCTGCTGATCATGGCCGGCGGCGAGCGCGAGGTCTTCGAGCGCGCCGAGCCGATCCTGCTCGCGATCGGGCCGAAGGTGCGGCACGTCGGGCACGTCGGTCAGGCGAAGGCGCTCAAGATCGGGGTGAACCTCTCGCTCGCGGTGCAGATGCTCGCGTTCAGCGAGGGCGTGCTGCTGGCCGAGAAGAGCGGCGTCGAGCGGCGCGTCGCGTTCGAGGTCTTCCTGAGCAGCGTCATCGCGTCACCGATGCTGCAGTACCGCGCGCCGTTCGCCCTCGACCCGCCGGAGTACGCATGGTTCGACTGCACGATGATGCAGAAGGACATCGCGCTCGCGCTGGAGCTCGGGCGCGCGTCGGGCGTCCCGCTGCCGGCCACGTCCGCGGCCGACACGATGCTGTCGGCGACGCGCGCCCTCGGGTTCGCGAACGAGGACTTCGCCGCGCTCTTCCACGGGCTCGCCGCGCTGAGCGGTCTCGAGCGACCGCCGGAAGCCGTGCCCGCGTACGCCTCCGCGGAATGATCGTCGCCCAGCTCGCCGTCAACGGCATCCTTTTGGGCGGCGTGCTGGCGCTCTCGGCGCTCGGCTTCAACATCATCTTCGGCGTGATGCGCGTCGTGAACCTCGCGCACGGCGACTTCGTCGTGCTCGCCGCCGTGTTCACGGTGTTCGCATTCGCGCAGCTCGGCATCAATCCGCTGCTCGTCCTGCCGGTGACGATCGCCGCGGGCTTCGTCGCAGGCGCGCTCGTGCACCATCTGCTGCTGCGGCGCTTGCCGGGCGAGATCGCCTCGGCGGAAGCATCGTCGCTGACGCTCACGTTCGGGCTGTCGTATTTCCTGGCCGGTGCGGGGCTCGCGACGTTCGGCGGGCGCTTCGCGTCTGTGCCGTACCTGACGGGCGCGTATGCCCTCGGCGGCCTCGAGATTCCGCAGGCGAAGCTGCTCGCGTTCGTCGTCGCGGCCGGACTCTCGCTCGCGTTCGCGTTCGTGCTGCGCGCGACGCGCGTCGGGCGCGCGATCCGCGCGACCACCCAGAACGTCGACGGCGCGCTCGCCTGCGGCGTCGATGTCGACGGCGTGCGAACCGCGGGGTTCGCGATCGGCACCGCGGTCGCGACGGCGGCCGGCACGCTGATGAGCTTTCTCTACAACCTCAACGTGCAGCAGGGCGTGCTGTTCACCGTGAACGCGTTCGCGGTCGTCGTCATCGGCGGCCTCGGCAACTACACGGGCGCCGTGCTCGGTGCCGTGATCCTCGGGTTGACGCAGTCGTTCGCGAGCTATTACGTCGGCGCGACGCTCGCCGAGGCCGCGCCGTATCTGCTGTTCATCCTCGTTCTGCTCGTGGCACCGAGCGGCATCTTGGGCCGGCGCACGGCGTGAAGCGCGTGCTGATCGCCGGCGCGGCCGTCGCGATCGGCGCGCTGCTGCTCGCCGCGCCGCTGCGCCTCAACGGCTACCTGCTGAACCTGCTGTACGTGACGGTGCTCTCCGTCGCGCTCGCGTACGGGTGGAACATCATCTCGGGCTACGCGGGCTACTTCTCATTCGGGCAGATCGCGTTCTTCGGCGTGGGCGCGTACGCGACGGCGCTGCTCGTCGCCGGGAAAGGCTGGCCGTGGGTGCCCGCTGCGCTGGCGGGCGGTGTCATCGCGTGCGCGCTCTCGATCCCGCTCGGATACGTGATGCTGCGGCTGCGCGGACCGTTCTTCGCCATGGGCATGTTCGGCATGGCGCAGATGGTGCGCGTGCTCGTTACGGCGATCCCCGCCTCCGGCGCGGGCGCGGGACTGTTCCTTCCGCCCGGCTCCGGCATCGTCGAAGTGTACTACTGGACGCTGGCGGTTGCGGCGGGCGCGTTCGCCCTCACGCTGTGGCTCGATCGCAGCGCGTTCGGCCTGCGTCTGCAGGCGCTGCGCGAGGACGAGCAGGTCGCCGGCACGCTCGGCGTCGACGCGACGCGTGCGAAGATGACCGCGTTCGCGCTCAGCGCGCTCATCCCGGGCCTGCTCGGCGGCGGCTACGCGCTGTTCCTCACCTACATCGAGCCCGACGCCGCGTTCTCGTCGCGTCTCGATCTGCAGTCGATCGTCATGGCGATCCTCGGCGGCGTCGGCACGGTGTGGGGGCCGCTCGTCGGCGCGCTCGTCATGACGCAGATCTCCGAAGCGCTCTGGGCGAAGTTCCCGCAAATCTACCTGATGATCTTCGGCGGGCTGCTCGTCGCGCTGCTGATCGCGCTGCCGCGCGGTATCGTGCCGGCGATCGCGTCGCGCCTGCAGGTACGCCGCGCCCTTCGACAGGCTCAGGACCGATCGTGAAGGAGCCGCTGCTCGTCGTCGACGGCGTCTCGGTAGCGTTCGGCGGCGTGCAGGCGCTCTCGAACGTGTCGTTCGACGTGCGCGAGGGCGAGATCTTCGCGCTGATCGGCCCCAACGGCGCAGGCAAGACGACGCTGTTCAACGTGATCTCCGGCGTGCTTCGCCCCGACCGCGGCGACGTGCGCTTCGCGGGGCGGTCGATCGTCGGGCGGCCGCCGCACCGCATCGCGCAGGCCGGCATCGCGCGCACGTATCAGGTCGTGCGGCCGTTCGGGCGCCTCTCGGTCGTCGACAACGTGGCCGTCGGCGCGCTGGTCCACGCGCCGACGATCGCGCGCGCGCGCTCCGACGCGCGGGGCGTCGTCGAGTTCGTCGGACTCGGCCCGCTCGCCGATCGGCCGGCGTCGTCCCTGACGCTCACGCAGCGCAAGCGCCTGGAGGTCGCGCGCGCGCTCGCGCTGCGCCCGAAGCTGATCCTGCTCGACGAAGTGATGGCGGGCTTGACGCCGACCGAGATGGACGGCATGGCCGAGTTCGTGGTGGGCCTCCACGAGCGCGGAATCGCGGCGGTCGCGGGCGTCGAGCACGTGATGCGTCTCGTGATGCGGATTCTCGCACCGCATCGTCGTCCTCGACGCGGGACGCCGCATCGCCGACGGCGACCCGGCCGCGATCCAAACGAACCCGGCCGTGATCGAGGCGTACCTCGGCGCGCCCCTATCCGGCGCATGAACCCTTCGACAGGCCCAGGACAGGCTGTGCTGCGCGTCGACGCGCTCGAAGCGTCGTACGGCGACTTTCGCGCGCTGCACGGCGTCTCGTTCGCGGTCGGCGCGGGCGAGATCGTCAGCGTGATCGGTGCCAACGGCGCCGGCAAGAGCACCTCGCTCAAGAGCGTCATGGGGATCGTGCGGCCCTCGGCCGGAACGATCGTGCTCGACGGCGAGCGGATCGACGGGCGCGCGCCGCGCGCGATCGTCGAACGCGGCATCGCGCTCGTTCCGGAAGGCCGCAACCTGTTCCCTGACATGACGGTCGAGGAGAACCTCTTGGTCGGAGCGCACGTCGCACGCGCTCGCGGCGGTACGCGCCGCCGCTTGAGCGAGACCTATGCGCGCTTTCCGACGCTGGGGCCGCTGCGAGCGCGTTCGGCCGGTGCGCTCTCGGGCGGGCAGCAGCAGATCGTCGCGATCGCGCGCGCGCTCATGTCGCAGCCGCGCATCCTGCTGATGGACGAGCCGTCGCTCGGCCTCGCGCCGAAGACGACTCTCGAGATCTTCGGCGTCGTGCGCGACGTGAACCGCGCCGGGGTCGCCGTCGTGCTCGTCGAACAGAACGCCGTCCAAGCGCTCGACATCGCGTCGCGCGCGTACGTCCTCGCCGAAGGAGCCACGGTCATGGAAGGCACCGCGGCCGCGATTCGCGGCGACGCCGACGTCAAACGCCGCTACTTGGGAGAAGTGTGACCGCATGAAAAGAGACCGGTTCATCGCCAGCGCGTCGGCCGCGGCCGCGGCGCCGTTCGTTTTCTCCGGCGACGCGCACGCGCAGGCACAAGGCGCCCCGATCACGATCGGCGCGTCGCTCTCCCTCACCGGCATCTTCGCCGACGGCGGAAAGTACTCGCTCGAGGGCTACCAGCTCTGGATCAAAGCGGCGAACGCGAAAGGCGGGCTGCTGGGGCGACCGGTCGTGCTGAAGTTCTACGACGACCAGAGCGAACCGGCGACCGGCGTGCGGCTCTACGAGCGCCTCATCAACGAGGACAAAGTCGACATCATCATGGGCCCGTACGGTACGGCGATCACGGCGCCGGCGGCCAACGTGGCGGAACGCTACAAGATGCCGATGATCTGCCCGGAGACCGCGGACGTGGCGATGTTCCGGCGCGGCTTCAAGTACATCTTCCAGGGCCTCGGTCCGGTCCAGACATATCTCTACGGCGTGCTGCAGATCGCGAAGGACCGCGGGCTGCGGAAGCTTGCGCTGATCGGTCCCGACACCGCGTTCGCGCACTCGCTCGTCGACGCCGTCCCCGAGGTCGCGCGCGGCTTCGGACAGAGCATCGTCTACACGGAGTTCTATCCGGCGCGCGCGAGCGACTTCGCGTCGGTGATCGAGAAGGTCAAGGCGGCGAACCCCGACGTGCTGCTCGCGATGGCGTTCCCGAACGATTCGATCGGCGTGCTCCGACAGCTCAAGCAGTCGAACTACGCGCCGAAGATCGTGTACGAGGCCGTCGGCGCCTCGGATCCGCGCTACGTCGAGAGCGCCGGCAAGGACGTCAACGGCGTCTTCTCCGTGACGGCGTGGGATCCGGACGCCAAGACGCCGGAGAACGCCGCGTTCAAGAGCTCGTATCGCGCCGAGTTCAAGCGCGATCCGGACTATCACGCCGCGAGCAACTTCTCGGCCCTGGAGGTGCTCGCGGCGGCGCTCAAGCGCGCGGGCTCGCTCGACCGCGAGAAGCTGCGCGATGCGATCGGGGCCGTGCGCGTGCGGACGCTGATCGGCGACTGGCGGATCGATCCGCGGACAGGCATCCAGCTCGGCTACACGTCGTACATCCTGCAGTGGCAGAACGGCAAGCAGGTCATCGTGTATCCCGGCAACGTCGCGCACGGGAAGCCGATCGTGCCGTTCCCGTCGTGGGCCGGGCGCTAGCGCCGTGGCGAGCGTGACCGCGCCCTCGACGAGCCCGTGCGCGCTGACCGACACCGTCATCGCGAGCGGCGCCGCGTGTCCGGACGAACGCCTGCGCGCGATCTTCGCGGCGCTCGTGCGGCACCTGCACGGCTTCGTCGTCGACGTGGGCCTCACGCACGAGGAATGGCTCGCGGCGATCCGCTTCCTGACCGCGACCGGCCAGGCGTGCGACGACGTGCGCCAGGAGTTCATCCTGCTCTCCGACACGCTCGGCGTGACGGCGATGGTGGACGAGCTCGCCGCGCACCGCACGAGCGCGCCGGGCGCGACCGAATCGTCGCTGCTCGGGCCGTTCTATGCGGAGGATGCGCCCGACATCGAGCCGGGCGGCAACCTTGCCGTGCGCGAAGGCGGCGTCCCGCTCTTGGTGCACGGCGTCGTGCGCGACGCGTTGACGCACGCCGGCGTGCCGAACGCGCTCGTCGAGGCGTGGGGCACCGACGGTGCCGGCTCGTACGACTCCCAGTACGACGACCGCCGCGTCGACTGCCGCGGCCGCGTGCGTGCGCACCCGGACGGCACCTTCGCGTTTCGCACGGTCGTGCCGCAGAGCTATCCCGTGCCGACGGACGGTCCGGTCGGCACGCTCCTGAACGCGCTCGGCCGGCGGCCGTTCCGTCCCGCGCACCTGCACTTCCGCATCGCCGCCGAGGGCTACCGCCCGCTCACGACCGCGATCTACGCGCAGGGCGATCCGCACCTCGCATCCGACGCGGTCTTCGGCGTCCGCGACTCGCTGATCGAAGAGTTCCGGTGCGCCGCGGACGCGGGCGGCGCGCCGCAGGCGACGCTGCAGCGAGACTTCGCGATCGTTCGCGCGTGAAGCACCTCGAGGTCGTCCATCACGACGGATACGACCCGGCGATCAACTCGCTGTTCGTGCCCGCGATCAAGGTCGCGCGCGGCAGCCTCGTCTTCATCTCCGACGTGACGGGCGCGCCCGTCTATCACGATCACCCGCACCGTCTCGAGGTATTCGACGCGATCCCGTCCGATGCGGCGGCGCAAGCGCGCCTCGCGTTCGAGCATCTCGCGCAGGCGCTCGACGCTGCGGGCTGCGAGCCGGCGGACGTCGTGTCGCTCACGCGGTTCTTCACCGACGTGGGCGCCGACCAGGACGCGGTCAACGCGATCCAGGGCGCGTTCTTCGCCGGCCACCTGCCGACGAGCACGACCGTCGAGGTGAAGCGTCTCGCAACCGATCCGCGGCTGAAGCTCGAGATCCAAGCGATCGCCGTCGCCCCCGAGTGATGGAACGGTTCAACTTTTTCTTCGCCTTCTACGGCCTGATACTCGGCCTTGCGGCCACGGAGATTCTCAAAGGTTTGGCGGCGTTCGTGCGGACGCGCTCGCTGAGGAAAATCGATCTACGGGTCGCGCTGCTCGCCGCAGTCATCTTCCTGGACATTTGCGCGACCTGGATCGACGCGTGGGCGTCCCTGAAAGGAGTTTCCCTCGACTTCTCAGGCCTTTGGGCCCCGATCCTGTTGGCAACGGCCTACTACATGGCCGCGACGGTGGTCTTCCCGCGAGATCAAGGCGACATCGACAATCTGGGCCGCTACTACGATGAGCGCAAGACCTTCGTCGTATGCGCGCTCCTCATGGCGGAGTTTCTGGTGAACTATACGTACTGGCCGCGTTTTCAGTCGATACGTGCAACCTCACCGATGATTTTTTGGTGGTGGGACGTCCCCTACAACGTTGCGATCAAGGCGGTGCTGATCGGCCTTCTGTTCGTTCGCAACCGGCGAGGAAACGTCATACTTCTGCTGACGCTCATCGTTCTGTTTCTGGTCCCATACTGGAGTGAAGGCCTCATCTCGCAGTGGATCGGCAGGCACTTCAGTCACTGAGCCGCGACGCCGCGCGCTGCCGTCACCTCGGCCTGCGAGAACTGCAGCTCGAGGCCGAGGCCGTCCGGGCCGTCGACGAAGACTTGGTGGATCTCGGTCGCCGGCACGACGGCTTCGTGGTACGCGATTCCGTCGCGACGAAAGCGCCCGGTCATCTCCGCGTAGCCGTCGCAGCCGAAGGCGACGTGGTCGACGGTCTGCTGTCCGCGGAGCGGCGCACCGCGGATGTCGTCAACGTGCGTCTGCTCGTGGTTTCGGGCGTCGCTGATGTGGATGATCGCGCGGCCGTCGCAGTACAGCCAGTAGCCGGGCGATCGGAATGGCGGGCGATATCCGTCCGTGACGCCGAGAACCTTCACGAAGAAGTCGCGCGCGGCTGTGATATCGCTCGCGAGGACGTTGATGTGATCGAGGCGCGTCACCGGCATGGGGCGAGGGTAGCAGGCCGTGCCGTCGCGTGTAAAGTGCGTCCCTCGGGGCATTCCCCGTGTTAGAGGGCGCATGGCCGAAGCGGTTGTCGTCGATGCGCTCCGTACGCCGATGGGTCGGTACGGCGGCGCGCTTGCCTCCATACGCCCTGACGATCTCGGTTCCATCGCGATTCGCGCGCTCGTGGAGCGCACCGGCGTCGATCCCGAACGCGTCGACGACGTCTTCTGGGGCGCGGCGAACCAGGCCGGCGAGGATTGCCGCAACGGCGCACGGATGGCGACGCTGCTCGCGGGGCTGCCGGCGAGCGTCCCGGGCACGACGCTCAACCGTCTGTGCGGCAGCGGTTTGCAGGCGCTCAACTCCGCGTACCACGCGATCGCGGCCGGCGTGATCGACGTCGCGGTCGCGGGCGGCGCCGAGTCGATGTCGCGCGCACCGTTCGTCATCTTGAAGTCGGAGAAGGCGTACGACCGTGCGCCCGAGATCCACGACACGACGCTCGGCAACCGCATGGTGAACCCGCGGCTCGCGACGCTGTATCCGCCGATCTCGCTCGGCGAGACGGCGGAAAAGGTCGCCGACCAGTTCAACGTCACGCGCGACGATCAGGACCGCTTCGCGTACGCGAGCCAGATCAAGTGCAAGGACGCCGTCGCCTCCGGGCGCTTCGACGCGGAGCTGATCCCCGTGCGCGTCGAGCAGGGAAAGAAGCTCGTCGAGCTGACGGCCGACGAGCCGCCGCGACCGGACACGACCATGGAGACGCTCGCGAAGCTGAAGCCGGCGTTCCGCGCGAACGGAACGGTGACCGCCGGCAATTCCTCGCCGCTGAACGACGGCGCCGCGGCGTTGCTGGTCTGCAGCGCGGAAGCTGCGGCGAAGCACGGCTGGCAGCCGATGGCGCGCGTCGTCACGTCGGCGACGTTCGGCGTCGATCCGAGCGTGATGGGAATCGGACCCATCGGCGCGACGCGCAAGGCCCTCGAGCGCGCGAAGCTCTCGGCGAGCGATCTCGACCTCGTCGAGCTGAACGAAGCGTTCGCCGCGCAGAGCGTCGCGTGCGGGCGCGAGCTCGGGATCGATCCCGAGATCGTGAACGTCAACGGCGGAGCGATCGCGCTCGGCCACCCGCTCGGGTGCAGCGGCGCGCGCATCGCGACGACGCTGCTGCACGAGCTGCGGCGCCGCGGCGGCCGCTACGGTCTCGCGACGATGTGCATCGGGATGGGCCAAGGCATCGCGACGGTCTTCGAGCGCGTCTGATGGCGGCACCGTCGCGCTCGTTCGCGTTCGAGCACGTCGACGTGTTCACCGAGCGCATCTTCGAGGGCAACCCGCTCGCGGTGTTCACCGAGCCCGGCGATCTGAGCGAGCGCGAGATGCAGGCGATCGCGCTCGAGCTGAACCTGGCCGAGACCGTGTTCGTGCTGCCGCCGGTCTCGCGCGGCTCGCTCGCGCGGCTGCGGATCTTCACGCCGCGCCGCGAGCTGCCGTTCGCGGGGCATCCGACGGTGGGAACGGTCGCGGCGCTCGTCGCGCAGCGGCCCCGCATCGCCGACGCGTTCACGCTCGACGAAGGCGTCGGGCCGGTGCCGATCCGCATCGAACGGCGCGGTGACGCGCTGCCGCTGATCTGGCTCACGACGCCGCGCGTCGAGTTCGGCGCGGCGATCGGCGCGGACGAAGCGGCCGCGATCCTCGGGCTCGACGCGCGCGACGTCCTGGACGCGATGCCGCCGTGTTACGCATCGGCCGGCAGCCCGTTCTTATTCGTCGCGCTGCGCGATCGCGGCGCCGTCGACCGCGCGGCCTTCGCGGCCGGCACGCTCCCGGCGCAGTCGCAGCCCGACGTCATCGGCGTCTTCCTCTTCACGCCGGCGCACGAACGACCCGAGGCGCCGCATGCGGTCTACGCGCGCATGTTCGCGCCGTGGTCGGGCATCCTCGAGGACCCGGCCACGGGCGGCGCCACCGGCCCGCTCGCCGCGTGCCTGCTGCGCGCGGGCATGTTGCCCGTGGGCGAGGACGTTCGGCTCGTGAGCGAACAAGGCACGCGCATGGGACGGCGCAGCATCCTGCACGTGCGCGTGACGCGCCATGACGGCGAGCCGGTCATCGAGGTCGGCGGCAGCGCGGTTCCCGCGTTGCGCGGCACGCTGACGATTCCGGACGCGCGCGACGCCGCGGCGGACCGCTGACGTGACGCGCGACGTCGCCGCGGCGCGCGCCGCATTTCGCGCGCTGCACCGCGAGGGCTGCTTCGTGCTGCCGAACCCGTGGGATCTCGGCGGCGTGCGCCGCTTGGAAGGGCTCGGCTTCCGTGCGCTCGCGTCCACGAGCTCCGGCTGCGCGCTCTCGCTCGGGCTCGAGGACGGCGAGATCACGCTGGAACAAGCGCTCGCACACCTCCGCTTCCTGTGCGCCGCGACGGATCTGCCGGTCAACGCCGACTTCGAGAACGGGTTCGCACCCGACGCGCGCGGCGTCGCGGACAACGTCGCCGCCGCGTTGGAGACCGGCATCGCGGGAATCTCGATCGAGGACCGCGAGCGGCGCGGCGACCTGTACGAGCTCGACGCCGCGGTCGCGCGCGTCGCGGCCGCGCGCGGGGCGATCGCGCGCAGCGGCGCCGATGTCATGCTGATCGCGCGGTGCGAAGCGTTCTTGAGGGGAAGCACGGATCTCGATGCGGCGATCGAACGATTGCGCGCGTTCGTCGCGGCGGGCGCGGACTGCGTCTACGCGCCGGGCGTCCTCGCGATCGATCAGGTGCGGCGGCTGGTCGACGCCGTGGCGCCCGTGCCGGTCAACGTCTTGCTGCACCGCCCCGGCGTCACGGTCGCGGAGCTCGCCGCAGCCGGCGTTCGCCGCGTCAGCGTCGGCGGTGTCCTGGCGCGCGCGTCGTGGAACGCCTTCGACCGAATCGCTTCGTCGCTCGCGGAGTACGGTACGCTGCCCGCCTGACTCACGACGCGGCAGCGCCTTCGATGTCCGCCGGCGGCACGCTTCAGCCGAGCGGCTAATCGGCCGAAGCCTGAGAGGCATGGACATGGCCAACGGCATGCCCGGCGGCGCATTTGGCGCGCATGCGATGGCGAGCTCGTACGATGCTCGCCTCGTTGCGCTTTCCGTCGTCATCGCGATGCTGGGCTCGTACGCCGGCTTCACGCTGGTGCACCGCATCGCCGTTCCGCGCTGGAAAGAGCGTTTGCCGTGGCTCCTGATGGGCGCCGCGGCACTGGGCAGCGCCGTCTGGGCGATGCACTTCACCGGCATGCTGGCGTTTCGTCTTCCGGTCGCGGTCGGATACGACATCCCGCTCGTCGTGCTGTCGCTGATCGTCGCGATGGGCGCCGGTGCGGCGACCCTGCTCGTCATCAGCCGATCGCGCCTCAGCTGGCAATTCACGCTGCTCGCCGCGACGATCATGGGCGCCGGCATCGGCAGCATGCACTACATCGGCATGGCCGCGATGCGCATGCCGGCCGCGACGGAATGGGATTGGCGCATCATCGCGTTGTCGGTGATGGTCGCCGTCGGCGCGTCGTACGTGTCGCTTCGGATCACGTACCGATTGCGTTTCGGCCGCAACGCGACGTACGGGTGGGCGCGCGTCCTGGCCGCAGCCGTGCTCGGCATCGCGATCGCGGCGATGCACTATACCGGGATGGCGGCCGCGTCGTTCGTCGCGGCCGCGGGCACGCCCGTGCAGGCCTCGTCGTCGCGAGCGACGTGATCGGTGCGTCCGCGATCGCGTTCATCACCTTGCTGATCAGCGGCATCGTCGCGACGCTCGCGGTCGTCGAGGGACGCTTCAGCGCGCAGCGCGCCGCATTGGGCGAGAGCCGGCGGCGCCTCAGCGCGGTGATCGCCAACGCTCCGGTCGTCCTGCTCGCGCTCGATGCGGACGGCACGATCACGACGGCCGAGGGACGCGACCTCGCGGCGCTCCGGCGCGGTTTCGGACCGCTCGTCGGGCGTTCGTTCTTCGATGCCTGCGCGGACCTGCCGATGCTGCTCGATCAGGCGCGGCGCGCGCTCGCGGGCCACGAGCACACGGCGCAGACGTCGTTCGACGGCATCGTGCTCGAGACGCATTGGACGCCGGTCTTCGAGGGCGGTCGCGTTGAGAGCGTCATCGCCGTGGCGAACGACATCACGGAGCGTCGCCGCGCCGAGCTCGCCCTGAAGCACCAGGCCCTCCACGACGCGCTGACCGACCTGCCGAACCGGTCGTTTCTGAACGAACGGCTCGCGGCGCTGCTCGACGCGACGGGCGCGATGCGCGGCTCGCTGGCGCTCGCGATCATCGACCTCGACCGGTTCAAGGACGTGAACGACACGCTCGGCCACGACGCCGGCGACCTGCTGCTGCAGCTCGTCGCCGCACGCCTGCGCAACGTGCTCCGCGACCAGGACCTCGTCGCGCGTCTCGGCGGAGACGAGTTCGCGATCGTCATCCCCGGCGCGAACGTCGGCGAAGCCGCCGAGATCGCACAGCGCCTGCGTGCCGCGCTCGCGCCGCCCTGCACCGTGCGCGGCCGGGAGCTCGACGTGTCGGGCAGCGTCGGGCTGGCCGTCGCGCCGGATCACGGTTCCGATCCGGCGACGCTGCTTCAGCACGCCGACGTCGCGATGTACGCGGCGAAGCGCGGGCGCGAAGGGTTCGCGGTATACGATCCGTCGCTCGACCGGGAGAACGCCGCGCGGCTCGCGCTCGAAAGCGATCTTCGCCGCGCGATCACGGCCGGTGCGCTGGAGCTGCACTATCAACCGAAAGTCGACCTGCGGTCGCGCAGCATCGGGCACGTCGAAGCCCTCGTGCGGTGGCCGCACGCGACGCTCGGCATGCTCTCGCCCGATCGGTTCATCCCGGTCGCGGAGGCGACCGGCGAGATCGTCCCGCTCACGTACTGGGTGCTGGACGAGGCGGTGCGTCAGGTGCGCGCATGGGACGAGGCAGGTGTCGTGCTCGGCGTCGCGGTGAACGTCTCGATGCACGCGCTCGACGAACCCTCGCTGCCGGACCGCGTCGCGAACGCGCTGCTCCGGTACTGCATCGCCCCCGACCGCCTCACGCTCGAGTTCACCGAGTCCGCCGTGATGCACGACACGCAATCGACGCGCGAGAACATCGCGCAGCTCGCGGCGATGGGCGTGCGGCTGTCCGTCGACGACTTCGGAACCGGTTATTCGAGCTTGAGCGCGATCAAGAGACTGCCCGTCTCCGAGGTGAAGATCGACAAGAGCTTCGTCCTCGGCATGGCGCGCAACCCGAAGGACGCCGAGATCGTGCGGCTGATCAGCGATCTGGGCCACAACCTCGGGCTGCAGGTCGTCGCGGAGGGCGTCGAGACCGCGGACGCGTGGGACGCGGTCGACGCGATCGGCTGCGACGTCTCGCAGGGGTACTTCATCTCCCGGCCGCTGCCGTCCGACGAGCTCGTGCGCTTTCTGCGCGAGGCGAGCTGGTCGAGCCCGCCGCCGTCGCGAACCGTCTCGCCTCGCTAGGGCCCGAAGTAGAGGCCCATCTCGTCGAGCGGCTCGAAGCCGAGCGTGGTGTACAGCGCGCGCGACATCACGGTCGGGTGCAGCGTCAACCGCATCACGTCGTTCGTCTGCGCGTACGCGAGCAGCGCGTCCATCAGTGCGCGCGCGATCCCGCGCCGCCGCATCGCAGGCACCACGTACACGGAATGCACGCGGCCGTCGCTCGCGCCGATGTAGCCCGGCCGCGGAACGGCCTCGTGCACCAGCACGCACGCACTGCCTGCGACGGCGTCGCCGTCGAACGCGATGAAGCCGACGTATGCGTCGCGCGCGATCGCGCCGCGCATCCATGCGGTCCAGACGGGGACGTGCGCCGCGACGCCCTGCGGATCGTGCTCGCCGTACTGGTTCCAGACGCAGGCGCGGTGATCGGAGAGCAGTGCCGCATCGTCGGGCGTCGCACGCCGGACCGCGATCACGTGCCGCGGAACGCGGGCGCGCGCTTCGCGCGAAACGCCGCGATGCCTTCGATGAAGTCGTCCGTCGCGCCGGCGACGCTTTGCAGGTGGCCTTCGAAGGCGAGCGCCGCCTGCAGATCGCCGAGACCGTTGCGCAGCAGCTCGCGCTTGATCAAACCGATCGACTTCGGACCGCGCGCGAGCGTGGCGGCGAGAGACTGCGCCTCGGCGCCGCAACGCTCGGACGGCACGACCTTCGTGCACAGGCCGAGCGCGTCGGCGCGCGCCGCATCGACCTTCTCGGAAAGCATGCAGAGCTCGAGCGCGCGCGCGTAGCCGATCAGGCGCGGCAGCGTGAACGAGAGCGCGCTGTCCGGCACCAGGCCGATCTTCACGAACGCCGTCGTGAACGACGCGGATTCGGCGACGATGCGAAAGTCGCAGGCGCACGCGATGCCCATGCCCGCCCCCGCGGCGACGCCGTTCACCGCCGCGATCACCGGCTTCTCGAGCGTGAGGATTTCGATCAGCAGCGGGCTGTACCGCGCTTCGACGGTCGCGCCGATGTCGATCGGTCCGTTCGCCGGCAGGGTGCGCTCGTCGTCGAGCGCCTGGCCCGCGCAGAAGCCCTTGCCTTCGCCGGTCAGCACGATCGCGCGCACGGCAGCGTCGCGTCTCAGCGCGCGAAACGTCGCATGCAGCGATTCCATCAGGTCGGCCGTCAGGGCGTTGTACGCCTGGGGGCGCGCCAGCGTGATCGTCGCGACAGCCTCGTCGATCTCGACACGGTGGTCGACCGGAGCGCTCAGGGTGCGTGCCATCGGGGTTTGCGCTTTTCCAGGAATGCCGCCACCCCTTCGCGCGCGTCGTCGCTCGCAAGCAGCGCGAGGAACGTGCGCCGTTCTTCGAGCAGCGTCGCGTGGAGCGAGCCCTCGAAGGCGCGCGCGATCGTGCGCTTCGCGCTGCGTATGGCGCTCGGCGCCTTGGCGGCGAGCCGCTGCGCGAGGTCGAGCGCGACGGGCACGACGCGTTCCGGCGGAACCGCGCGGTTCGCCAGGCCGTGCACTTCCGCTTCACGGCCGCTGATCTCGCGCCCGAGCAGCACCATCTCCGTCGCGAGCGTCTTCCCGACGGCGCGCGTGAGGCGCTGCGTGCCGCCGGCGCCCGGCATCATGCCGAGGTTGATCTCGGGCTGTCCGAGGCGCGCGTCGTCGGCGACGACCAGCATGTCGCACGACATCGCGAGCTCGAGCCCGCCGCCGAGCGCGAGGCCGCGCACCGCTGCGATCGTGGGCACGCCGATCGCCCACAGACGATCCCACACGTCGAGCTGCGGACCGTCCGCTGCGAACTCCGCGATGTCGGCGCCGGCCGCGAACGCGCGCTCGTCGCCGGTGAGGACGACGGCGCGCGTCGTCCCGTCGGTGTCCAGCGTTTCGACCGCGTCGGCGAGCCGCGCGAGTAGCGCGTTCGAGAGCGCGTTGAGCACCTTCGGCCGGTTCAGCCGCACGAGCGCGACGCCGTCGTAGGGATGCTCGACGAGGATCGGATCGTCGCTCATGAGAGCACCCTGCGGTCGAATACGCGCTTCGCCTTGCCGGCCTCGATGCGCTCGATCGTGCCGGGCCGCACGACGTTCGCGCGCATCGACACGAGCAGCGTCTCGCTCAGGCGCGCGCTGACGGCCGCAGCCAGCGCTCTCGGGTCGTCGACCGGCGCGCCATAATGGTGCTCGACCTCGACCAGCATCTCGTCGAGCCCGTTCGGCGGGCGATCGACGAAGATGCGATAGTTCGCCGAGAGCTCGGGAAACCGCAGCAGCACTTCCTCGACCGCCGAGGGGAAGACGTTCACGCCGCGGATGATCAGCATGTCGTCGACGCGGCCCGTGAACCAGTCGACGCGCGCCGTCGTTCGGCCGCACGCGCACCGCTCGCGCGACATCGACGTGAGGTCGCGCGTGCGGTAACGCAGCACCGGCATCGCTTCGCGCGTCAGCGTCGTGATGATCAGCTCGCCGCGCTCGCCGTCGCGCATCGGTGCGCCGCTCTCGGGATCGACGATCTCGGCGAGGAAATGGTCCTCCTGCACGTGCAGGCCTTGCTTCGCGAGGCACTCCTGCGCGACGCCCGGGCCGATGATCTCGGTCAGGCCGTAGATGTTGGTCGCCGTCACGCGGAAGAGCGTTTCGAGCTCGTCGCGCATCTCGCGCGTCCACGCTTCCGCGCCGCAGATCGCGAAGCGCAGCGCTTTGGGCTCGCGGTTCTCCGCCTGCAGTCGCTCCGCCAGCACGAGTGCGTACGACGGGGTGCACCCGATGCCGGCCACGGGCAGATCGCACAGCAGCTGCAGTTGGCGCGCCGTGTTGCCGCTCGACGCGGGGATCGCGCACGCGCCGAGCGTCTCGCACCCGCCGTGCGCGCCGAGCCCGCCCGTGAAGAGCCCGTAGCCCCACGTTACCTGGAACATGTCGCGCGGACGGATGCCGCCCGCCGCGAGACTGCGCGCCATGACCTCGCCGAAGATGCGCAGATCCTCGCGCGTGTACGCGCCTACGGTCGGATTGCCCGTCGTGCCCGATGATGCGTGGATCCGCGCGAGCTCCGTCTCGGGCACCGCGAGCAGTCCCAGCGGGTAGGCGTCGCGCATGTCGGCCTTCGAGCTGAAGGGCAGCGATGCGAGGTCGTCGAGGGCCTGCGGTGCGCGCACGCCGTGCAGCCGCTCGCGATAGACATCGTTGGCGTCGCGCAGCCGCTCGACCAGCGCCTGTAATCGCTCCAGCTGCAGCGCCTCGAGCGCGAACCGCTCGAGCGTCTCGAACTCCGGCTGGTAGATCGAACCCGTCATTGGAAACTGTCAGCGACAATGTACGACCGGTCCGCGTAGTTTTGGGCCAGTTTACCGTACAGGAGAACGAACGATGTACAACCGTTGACCGCTTCTGCTAGGCTGTCGTCGATCCAACCGGCGACCCGCGACACGACATCGAATTCTGCCGGAAGGTCGCGATGGCAGATTGGTTCGTGATGCGCAATTCTGTTACGCAGTTCGAGTACCGTGTCGTTTAGCGGGACGAAGACAGACTGGCGTGTGAAGCGTTTGATCTTGGAGTCCGTCTTTGCATTCGGAAACACGCGATGTAGCGCAGGTCGCCAAAGAAATTGTTCGTATCGGTCCTTGTAGCCGGGGCCGAGCAGCTTGACCCAAAAGCCGAGTGTTAGCCCCGCGACGACCCGACCCGGCGTTACTTCTTTTTTGCGGTCTTTTAAGAAGCGCATGGCGTTCGCCGCGATCCGCAACGATTCCGGAGAAAGACCGATATCGTGCCGAACATACCAGTCGCGACCGAAGTTTGTGGCAAGCTCCCGGTGCATGGCATTGCGTAGACCGATTCCTAAGATGCTTATCGCGCGAAAGACTTCGGCAGAAATGGCGATGTTAAAGAAGTACAACCGCAACGCGCGCTCGTCGTCATGAGCGCTGCGGTTCAGGTACTGCTCGAACCGTTCAACCGACAAGCACCGGACGAGTGATTCACGCCCGTGCGCGGAAGCGAGCAGGTTGACAGGGCTATACAACGCGCGTATGATTATATCATACGTCCCGGTATCGCCTCTGGACCCTCACGGGCTCACGCGACCGGGACTTACTCTATACGGCTCAGCGGCCTGCCAGCACGCCTCGAATCGAGCGGACCACGTTCCGCGGGCGCATCGCGTCGGACGCGGCGGTCGCCTCGAAGCCGGAGTGCACCATGCAGTCCTCGCACTTCGGGTTGCCGCTCGCGTGCCCGTACTTCTCCCACTCGGTGTCGTCGAGCAGCTCCCTATACGACTGCGCGTAGCCTTCGCCGAGCAGATAGCACGGCTTCTGCCAGCCGAAGAGCGAGTACGACGGCATGCCCCACGGCGTGCAGTCGTAGTCTTTCTCCCCCGTCAGGAAGTCGAGGAAGAAGGGGCTGGCGTTGAACTCCCACTTCTTGTCGCCCGCGCGGTAGGGGGCGAGGATCGAGCGGAACAGCGCGCGCGTCTGCTCCTTCGCGAGAAAGTGGTCCTGATCGGGCGCCTTCTCGTAGCGGTAGCCCGGCGAGATCATCATCCCGTCGACCTTCAGCTCGTCGGTGAGAAAGTCGAAGAACGCCTGGAACGTGGCGGGATCGGCGCCCTCGAAGATCGTCGTGTTCGTCGTGACGCGGAAGCCGCGCGCCTTGGCGGCCTTGATCGCGCTGACGGCGACGTCGAAGATGCCGCGACGCGCGACCGCATGATCGTGCACGTCGCGCGGACCGTCGAGGTGGACGCTGAACGAGAAGTAGGGCGACGGGGTGAACTTGTCGAGGCTCGCCTCGAGCCGGATCGCGTTCGTGCAGAGGTAGACGAACTTCTTGCGCGCGATCAGGCCGCGCACGATCTCGTCGATCTGCGGGTGCAGCAGCGGCTCGCCGCCGGGGATCGACACGACCGGCGCGCCACACTCGTCGACGGCGGCGAAGCACTGCTCGGGCGTGAGATGACGGCGGAGCACCTCGACGGGATGCTGGATCTTGCCGCAGCCGCCGCACGCGAGGTTGCAGCGGAACAGCGGTTCCAGCATCAGCACCAGCGGGTAGCGCTTGCGGCCCGTGAGCCGCTGCCGAACCACGTACGATCCGACCGCTACCGCCTGCTTGAGAGAGATCGCCATCCGTCCTCCGCACGATGCGGGCCGCGGGCAACGTACCCGTGGTCCCGAAACCAGGTGATCGCATCCGCGAGCGCGCCGGTTACGGGCGACTGCGGCAGACCCAGCTCCCGCACCGCTTTCTCCGCGACGTAGAACATTCGCTGCCTCGCCATTCGTGCGCCGTCCAGGGCCACGTCCGGCCGCAGGCCGACGGGAGCCAGCACCAGCTCGCGCAGGGCCGCGTACGCGAGCGGGACCGCGTGCGGCAGCCGCAGGCGCGGAGCGGGCCGGCCGGTGAGCGCCGCGAGCCGCTCGAGCAGCGCGCGCAGCGTCAGGTTCTCGTGACCGAGGATGTACCGCTCGCCGCGTGCGCCGCGCTCGTACGCCAGAACGTGGCCTTCGGCGACGTCGCGGACGTCGATCAGGTTGAGTCCCGTGTCGACGTACGCCGGCATGCCGCCGCGCAGGAAGCGCACGATGATGTCGCCCGTCGGCGTCGGCTTCGCATCCCACGGCCCGACCGGCGTCGTGGGGTTCACGATCACGACGTCCTGGCCGGCGGCGAGGGCACGCCGCACCTCGCCTTCGGCGAGGTGCTTCGAGCGCTTGTAGGCGCCGACGAGACGCGCCGGCGCGCTCTGGTACGTCTCGTCCGCAGGGGCGCCGTCGGCGCGCACGCCGATCGCCGCGACGGAACTGGTGTGCACGGTCCGCGGCACGCCCGCGGCGCGCGCGGCGGCGAGCGCGGCGCGCGTGCCGTCGACGTTCGCGCGCAGCACGTCGTCGCGGTCGCGCCGCCAGAGGCTGTACGTCGCCGCGACGTGGAAGAGCGCGTCGCAGCCGCGCATCGCTTCGGCGAGCAAAGGCGTGAAGAGGTCACCGTGCACGATCGCGACGTCGAGGCCGGCCAGCGACGGCGCTTCGGCGCGCACCAGCGCGCGCACGCTCCATCCGCGCGCGAGCAGCGAGCGCACGAGGTTCGCGCCGACGAATCCCGACGCGCCGGTGACGAACGCGGCCGGCACGTCAGCCTCGAGCGCTTACGCGCCGGCGATCGTGAACGGCCGTTTGCGAACGCGCTCGGCGAGCCAGCGCAGCGAGCGGTTCGTGAGCGTCGACGTCGAGCCCGCGATGACGATCGAGCGAACCTCGGAACGCTCGATCTTCACGCCGCCACCCGGCAGCAGCATCGCATCGCTCTGCGCGAGATCGCGCAGCGTCGCAATCGCGAAGAGGATCGGCAGCACGCAGAAGAGGCGCACGCGCATCGCGGTCGCGGGAAGGGCTTCGATGTAGCGCAGCGCGCGCTCGACGTCGTCGTTCGCCGCCGCGATCACCGGGTCCAGCGCGCGCCTGTTGGCGGCCCGCTTCGACGGGTCGAGAATCGCATCGTGCCCGCTGCCCACCGCCGCGAGCAGATCTGCCGGGATGTAGATCGCGTTCTCGCGCTCGGCGTCCCACGCCACGTCCTTGAGGATGTTGACGATCTGCAGCGCCTCGCCGAACGGCTCGCAGTCCTCGAGCAGCCGCGCGTACGTCGCGTCGCCGACCGCGACGGAATGCTCGTGCCACAGCTCGGTGAGGAGATGACCGACCGTTCCGGCGACGTAGTAACAGTACTCGCGCAGCTCGGCGAGCGTCGCGATGCGAATTCCGCGCGGGTGCCGCAGCACGAACTCTCGCATGCCGACGACCATCACGGCGATCCAGCGGCGGAGGATCGTGCGCGTCGGCGAGTCGAGCATGCCGTAGAGCTGCAGCACGCCGGCCGATGCGGCGACCAGCTCCAGGTAGTCCTCGCTCGCGGTCAGCTCCGCGACGCTCAGCGCGAACTCGTCGGCGAAGCGCGGGTCGTCGAACGCGGCGAGAAACGTGTCGAGCAGTACGGCCTTGCGCTCCGGCGCCAGCCGGAGGTCGTCCTCGATCGTGTCCGCGATCCGGCACAGCAGATAGCCGATGCGCACCGGCGGCTCCAAGCGCGCCGGAAGCAGCTTGATGCCGAGCGCGAAGGTGCGCGACACGCGCGGCAAGAGCAGGCGTGACGTACGCTCCGCATTCGCCGGCTCGCGGGCCGCTGCGCCCATACGGAGTGCTTGCACCGAGCGTTCTTCCCCGTTACGCCGTTCGGGCCTCTCCCTCGGGCAGGAAGCATTCCGCCGCTGCGTCGCATAGCGGGCCATGCGAGTCGGATCCAACCTGCATCGCGACCTATTCTGCCGGACGTTCGTCGACACGCATCGCGCCTTCGAGCCCGAAACGCTGCCTTGGCCGGAGCTCGACGGCAAGCACCTCGCGCGCCTCCGCTCCTTTCCGTTCTGGAGCTACGCGCGCTCGATCGAAGCGCGCGCGGGGCGGATGGTGACGGCGTTCGCGAGGACGATCGATGACCCGCTGATCCGCGAGGCGATCGCGGTGCAGGGCGTCGAGGAGACGCGCCACGGCAAGCTGATGTCGTACGTCGTAAACCGGTACGGCATCGATGCGCCCCTCATCCCGATCGAGGATCCGCCGCCGCGCCGCGACGACTTCTGCATCTTCGGTTTCGGCGAGTGCACCGACTCCTTCGTCGGGTTCGGCGCATTCGCGCTCGTGCGCGAGCGCGGCCTGTTCCCCGAGTCGCTGATGTCGATCTTCGAGAACGTGCTTTTCGAGGAGGCGCGGCACATCACGTTCTTCGTGAACTGGTGGCGCTACGAGCAGGCGCGTGCAGGCCGCGATAAACCGTTCCTGCGCACGTTCAACTCCGTGCAGTATCACCTGCGGGCGAGCATGGGAACCGTGTCCGGCGCGACCTCGCTGCCCCCGATGCCGGCGACGCCGGACGATCCCGAGCTCGACGCGATCCTGAAGAGCATCACGCCGGTCACGTTTCTCGAAGCCGCGCTCGCGGAGAACCGCCGCGTGATGGCGCGCCTCGACCGGCGCCTGCTGCGCCCGACGGTGATGCCCGTGCTCGCGACGGCGCTGCTCCTCGGCATCCGCATGCTGCCGCCGCGCCGCGACGTCGTGCCGAAGGCGCTCGAGTCTCGCCGGAATGGGACGACGGCCGCGGTGGCGCTCTCAGCCGGGGCGTGACGCAGCGTACCGCCCGAGCGCGGTCAGCGGAAAGTGCAGCCGGTAGAGGTGGTAGTTCAGGTAGAAGTGCTTTGCGAAACCGGTGCCGGTGAACTGCGGCTCGTCCCACGAGCCGTCCGCGCGCTGCGTGCGCACGAGATAGCCGACGCCGCGTTCGATCGCGCTCTCGAACGCATGCGCGATCCGCGGCAGGCGTTCGACGCACGCGAGCAATCCGATCAGCGCCCACGCGGTTTGGCTCGCCGTCGTCGGACCGATGCCCCGCAGCGCGGGATCGAGATAGCTGTCCGTCGTCTCGCCCCAGCCGCCGTCGGCCTGCTGGACGCTCTTCAGCCACACGGCGCCGCGCACGACGGCTTCATCGATCCTGTCATCCTGAGCTTGTCGAAGGGCATCCTGAGCTTGTCGAAGGGCATCCTGACCTTGTCGACGGGCATCCTGAGCTTGTCGAAGGGCGCGCATCGGGCCGAGCGCCGCGAGCGCGCCGCTCGTGCCGTAGACGTAGTTCACCCCCCACCGCCCGAACCACGCGCCGTCGCGCTCCTGCTCGCGCAACAGGAAGTCGACGCCGTGCGCGAACGCCGCCCTGTCGAAGCCGTCGAGCCCGCAGCGCACGACCATCTCGAGCACGCGCGCGCTGACGTCGGCCGAGCTCGGATCGATCATCGCCTTCAGGTCGCCGTAGGGGATGCGGTTGAGCCACGCCTTGTCGTTGTCGACGTCGAACGCGGCCCAGCCGCCCGTCCTGCACTGCATCGACGCGACCCACTGCGCGGCGCGCGCGATCGAGCCGCGCACGCGCGTGCGCTCGGGGTGGTCGACCGCGGCGAGCGCCATCGCGACGACCGCCGTATCGTCGACGTCCGGATACCACGCGTTCTCGAACTCGAACGCCCACCCGCCGGGCTTTCCGGTGCGGTTCTTCACCGACCAGTCTCCGTAGCGCGCGACGATCTGCTTGTCGAGGAGCCACGACACGGCGCGCTCGAGCCGCGCGTCGTTCCGCGGGACGCCCGCGTCGACGAGCGCGCGCACCGCGAGACCCGTGTCCCACACCGGCGAGATGCACGGCTGCACGCGGTACGCGCCGCCGGCGGTGAGCGTGAAACCGTCGAGCGCCGCGAAGCCGCGCACGATGACGGGGTCGTCCAGCGCATAGCCGATCGCGCGCAGACCCAGCATGGCGTTGAGCATCGCGGGGATGATGCCGCCCCAGTCGCCGGTATGCTCCTGCCGTTCCACGGTCCACCGCTCCGCGCGCGCGAGACCGCGCGCGCGGAACGGCACGAGCCCCGCGGCTTCCGCGCGCTTCAGCGCGTGGTCGACCGTCGTGAAGAAACGCTCGAACGCATCCGTGCCGGGCGGCAGCTCGAACCGCGCGTTCGCGCGTCCTTCGGCGTAGAGCTCGTCGAGGTCGAGCTCCGGTCCGTACACCGGCTTGTGATCGAACAGCAAGATGAGCGGCACGGTGCTCGCGCGCGCCCAGCTCGAGAGCTCGTAGATCGAGAACGGCCCGCGCTGCGGCAGCACCATGAGCCACGGCGGCAGCGCCGGGAGGCCGGCCCACTCGTACGCGCCGATCAGCGCGAGATGCATCTTCGTGAAGATGCGCGAGCGCGTGATGCCGCCGCGCGCCAAGATGTAGGCGCGCGCGCGCACCAGCGCCGGATCGTCGCGCTCGATGCCGAGCATGCGCAGCGCCATGTACGCTTCGATCGTCACGCTCAGCTCGCCGCCGTCGCCGAACGCGAGCTCCCAGCCGCCGTGATCGCGCTGCTCGCCGCGGAAGTAGCGCTCGGCGGCCGCGCGCGGCACGCGGTCGAACGTTCCCCACACGTGATGCAGCAGCAGCACTTCGGCGGTGATCGTCACATTCGACTGCAGCTCGGCCCACCAGTACCCGGCCGGGTCCTGCTGCCGCAAGAGCGCGTCGACGGCGCGATCGATCGCCGCGCGCACAGGATCGGCTGATTCGTCGCGCGCACGAGGCTCGTGCGATGTCGGTGCGTTCACTGCGAGGTCCGTCACATCATTAAAGGCTTACGGGCGGCGGCGTGGATCGCCGCCGCCGCGTGGATCGGCTTGGCCGTCGCTCGCGGGCGGTTTTGGGACGCGAGCGCGGACGGCCTGCGCGAGCCGAGCGCCGGGGAGCCCGCGCCCGACGTGCATGCCGTCGTGCCTGCGCGCAACGAAGCCGACGTCATCGCGCGCACGCTGGCGTCGCTGCTCGCGCAGGACTATGCGGGCCGCTTCGCGCTGACGGTGATCGACGATCGCAGCGACGACGGTACCGGCGCGGTCGCGCGGTCGACGATCGCCGCGCACGACCGCGCGACGCTCGCGCGCGTCGTCGAGGCGCGGCGACGGCCCGAGGGATGGACGGGGAAGGTGTGGGCGCTCGCCGAGGGCATCACGTCCGCGCGCGCTGCCGGCGCGCAGCCGGCATACTGGTGGTTCTCGGACGCCGACGTCGAGCACGACCCGCGCACGCTCGCGCGTCTGGTCGCGACCGCGCTCGCACGCGATCGGGCGCTCGTCTCGCAGATGGTGTCGCTGCACTGCGAATCAGCCGCGGAGCGGCTCCTCATCCCGGCCTTCGTGTTTTTCTTTCGCATGCTCTATCCGTTCGCGTGGAGCAACGACGATGCGCGCGCGACCGCGGCCGCCGCGGGCGGCTGCGTGCTGCTCGCCGACGACGCGCTGCGGCGCATCGGGGGCATTGAGCGCATCAAGGGCGACCTGATCGATGATTGCGCGCTGGCCGCGGCGGTCAAAGCCGGAGGCGGCGGTCTCTGGCTGGGTCTCGCGACGCGCTCGCGCAGCGTGCGGCGGTACGGATCGTTCGGCGCGATCGCGTCGATGGTGTCGCGCACCGCGTACACGCAGCTGCGGTATTCGCCGCTGCTTCTCGCCGGCACGGTCGCGGGAATGCTGCTGCTGTACTACGTGCCCGTCGCGGCGACGGTGGCGGGCGTACGCAGGCGGCGCATCGATCTGGCGTTGCCGGGCGCGCTCGCGTGGATCACGATGGCGGCGCTGTACGCGCCGACGCTGCGGCTGTACGGCCTGCGGCGGCGGAACGCGTTCGCACTGCCCGCCGCGGCGATGCTCTACACGGCGATGACCCTCGACTCCGCGCGGCGCCACGCGCGCGGCACGGGTGGCGGGTGGAAGGGACGAACGTTCAGGCCGCGACGCGGCTGACCGCGCGCACGACGTCGGTCAGCACGCCGAGGGCGCCGCCGACGTTGCGCACGAACGACAGCGCCTTCAGCGGCGCGCGCGCGAACGCGAGCGCGATCGGCAGCGGCTGGATGCGGCCTTCGGCGTCGATCGCATCGTCGATCGGCGGCAGATCGCGGGCAGCGTCGTCGCTCACGACCCGTACCATGCCGAAGCGCACGCCTTGCGCCGCAAGCGCCGCGGCGAGATGCGTGCCCTCCATGTCGACGACGTCGGCGTTGTACCGCTGCGCGAGCGCGGTGCGCGCGTCGACGCGGGTGACGACGCGGCGCGTCGTGCACGCGTTCGCGACGAGCGCGTTGGGCAGTGCGGCCGTCAGCTCGTCGACCACCGCAGGATCGAGATCGATCGACGCGTTCGCGTCGCTCACCCGGCCGTAAATCGCCACCTCGCCGGCGCGGAGCCGCCACAACCCGCCGCACATGCCGGTCACGAGCACGCGCTCGCCCGGATCGAACGCGGGCAGTTCCGCCGCCGCGAAGACGCCGGGCGTCAGGTCGAGCACGCGCGCCGCGACCCGGGCGCGGCGGACGGCCGCCGCCTCGGCTCCGCGAGGCACGAGAATCGTCGTCGGCGTCATGGGTGCGGCTGATCTTTCCGCGGCGGACGAGCGGGGCCTGGCCGGTGGAAGAGCGCTTGACTCGCGCGTCTACCGCGTCGTTACGCCGCTCGAGCCCTGGTCGCGGACGATCGCGTAGTCGGTGAACGTCGCGTGCGCGACGACGTGGTACGCCGGCAGCTTGATCTCCGCGTCCTCGCTCGCCGGTACCGGCACGCCGTCGACCACGACCGGATTGACGTGGACGTCGATGCGCCCGCCGTTGACGTAATTCCACACGATGCGGCGCAAGCCGTCGTCGTCGAGCTCGGCGTGGATCGCCTTGATGTTCCCCGCGACCTTGTCGTGCATCTCGACGTTCGTACGGTCGCCCTCGCGCGCGATGCTGGCGACGTCGTAGTGGTCCGGCCACGTCTGCGGCTGCAGCGGGTCCATCTTCATGTCCTCGAAGCCTTTGCCGAACCACGGCACGTGATCGAAGTGCACCGAGTAGAGGTTCGGGCGCTTGTACGCGATGCGTCCCTCGAGGTGGAACTTCACGTACGGGAAGGTGCGCAGCGCGAAGTCGACGTGGAGCTTCGAGGTGTACGACTGCACGGGCGCCGACCTCGCTCCGCTCAGGGCGAAGATCTTCGCCGCTTCCTGTGCCGGCGGCGATAGGCCGGGTGCTTCGGCGAGCAGTCCGGCGGACGCGAAAAAGAGCGCAACGTGTGTCAGCAGGGAGCGCACGGACCATGAGACCCGGCTCTGCAACCATGGGTTGCCCTCATCGGCGGAGGAGTTTCGGCGAGCGAGACCCCGGGAACGTCTCGGGCGCGATGTTTGCCGAGTATCAGGTCCCGGAAGCGGTCCCGGACGTCCCCGCGACGGGGCCGGACACCGTGCCCGAGATTCCGGCCGATCCAACGCCGCCGGGAGGCGATCCCGTGCCGATGGACATCGCGGCCTGACATCATGGAGGCGAATACGTTGCGGACTCTCTCTCGAATATCGATCCTGGTCCTCGCGCTGTTCCTCGCCATCGCTCCGACGCTCACGTTCGCGCAATCGACGGGCGGCACGAGCGGCGGCACGACGAGCGGCAGCACGACGACGGGCGGCGGCGGCACGTCCGGCGGAGCGACGGGCGGCACGAGCGGCTCGGCGGCAACCGGAACGACCGGCTCGTCGACGACCACGACGACGACCGACACGACGAACAACGGCATCAACTGGACGTGGATCGTCGTGGGCGCGGTCGTGCTCGTCGTCATCGTCGGACTCGTCGCGATGGCGAACAATCGGTCCAGCTCGACATCGACGACCATTCGCCGCGAGTAGCGCGCCCGGCGGAACGAAGGACAGCTGAGGCAAAGAGTCGGTCGTGGGCGGCCGGCTCTTTCCGTTTGTGCTCGAACCGCGACTCGCGCCGGCCGTCTGGGGCGGCGACGCGCTCGTGCGCGCGTACGGCAAGGCCGGCGATCCGCACGCGGCGATCGGCGAGTCGTGGGAGTGCTGGGACGAGAACCGCGTTCACGACGGACCGTACGCGGGCCGCACGCTCGCCGACGTGCGCGCGAGCGAAGGCGCCGCGCTCACCGGACGCATCGATCCGCGCGAACGCTTTCCTCTGCTCACGAAGCTGATCGACGCGCGCGCCGCGCTCTCGGTGCAGGTGCATCCGGACGATGCGTACGCGCGGCGCGTCGAGCACGAGCCGAACGGGAAGACGGAGTGCTGGTACGTGCTGCGCGCTGCGCCGGGCGCCGAGATCGTGCTCGGGTGGGCGCGCGACACGTCTCGCGCGGAGTACGAGCGGCGCGTCGCGGACGGCACGCTCTCCGACATCTTGCGGCACGTGCCGGTGCGCGCCGGCGACGCGTTCTACTTGCCGGCGGGGACGCTGCATGCGATCGGCGCGGGCATCGAGCTGTTCGAGGCGCAGCAGGCCAGCGACCTGACGTACCGGATCTTCGACTGGAACCGCGTCGGCGCCGACGGTAAGCCGCGCGAGCTGCACGTCGAGAAGGCGGCCGACGTCCTCGATTTTCGCGCGACGTTTCCCACGGCCGTTCAGCCGCTGATGTACGTCGCCGATGGTCTCGAGCGAACGCTGATCGCCGCGGACGCGCGCTTCTCGCTCGAGCGGGCGACGGTACGCGCGCTCGACGCCTACCTGACAACCGACGGCGGGCCGCTCGCGATCACGGCGATGGCGCACGTCCGACTGGACGCGGCGCCCGGCGAGGGCATCCTCCTGGAACCGTGGCAGACGGCGATCGTGCCCGCGAGCGTCGAGCGCGTCGCGCTCGTCCCGGGCGGCGAGCGCACGGACGTCCTGCTCGCTCAGCCGCTCCCCGATGCGGGCGCGCTGCGTGCCCGGCTCGCGCGCGCGGGCGCGGCGACGGACGCGCTCGAGGCATTTTTCGCGCAGTTCGGCTGACGCTCGCTCGCGGCGGCGCCGCCTGGCACGCCGCTGAGAATCATTCTCATCCGGCTGCCATCGGTTCCTCATCCCGCCTATAGCACTTCCCGGGACGAGCGAGCGTAGCCGGTACAGCCATGTTTACTCTTGAGCGGCCGGCGACAAATGGTCGCGTTTCCACCGTCGTACTCCAGCCCGCGCGCCGTCGTCCGCGCTGGCTCTTCGTCGCCGCGGCGTTCGTCTTGATCGTCGCGATCGTGGTCTCGGTGATCGCCCTGCGCTCGCGCGCCGGTGCGGTCACGTACACGAGCATCCCCGTGCAGACCGGATCTCTCGCGCAGACGGTCACCGCGACGGGAACGCTCAACCCGCAGAACACGATCAGCGTCGGCACGCAGGTCTCGGGGACCATCTCCGAGATCGATGCCGACTTCAACTCGCATGTGAAGAAGGGCCAGGTTCTCGCGAAGCTGGACCCGACCACGTTCCAGGCCTCGCTCGATCAGGCGAACGCCACGCTCGCGCAGAGCATCGCCCAGGCGCAGGCGTCCGGCGCGACCGCGAGCGGCGGCCCCGACGCCGTTGCCGCAGCGCAGGCGCAGGCGCAGGCCGCGGAGGACAGCGCTCGCGTCGCGCAGGCGACCGCGGACGCATCGAAGACGGCGATCGCGACCGCGCAGACCAACGTCACAAAGACGCAGGCCGCGCTCTCGCTCGCGCAGCAGACGGTGGCGCGCGATACTCAGTTGCTCTCGCAAGGGTACATCGCGCAGAGCCAGGCTGACGCCGACAAGTCGGCCGACGTCGCGGCGCAGACCGCGTACGACGCCGCGCGCGTCGCGGTGACGCAGGCGCAGGCGCAGTCACAGGCTGCGCAGGCGCAGATCGCGCAGGCGAGCGCGCAGGAAGCCGCGCAGTCGGCGACCGCCGGCGTGCAGGCCGCCACGTCCGAGAGCCAGGCCGCGACGCACCAGGCGGGCGTTGCCGCGATCGGCATCCAGGAAGCGAACGTGAAGACCGCGCAGGCGAACCTCGCGCACACGATCGTCACCTCGCCGGTCGACGGCATGGTGATCTCGCGTCAAGTCTCGCTCGGCCAGACCGTCGCCGCGTCGCTGCAGACGCCGACGCTCTTCACGATCGCGCAGAACCTCAACAAGATGGAGCTCGACCTCGCGGTCGGCGAGCCGGACATCGGCCACGTCGCGCCCGGCGACCCCGTGTCGTTCAGCGTGCTCGCGTATCCGAATCGCACGTTCACGGCGACGGTCGCGCAGGTGCGCCAGAATCCGACGACCGTCTCGAACGTCGTGACCTACACGGTCGTCGTCTACGTGACGAACACCGACGGCGCACTGCTGCCGGGCATGACGGCAAACGCGACGATTCAGGTCGCGCACGTCGACAACGCCACGCTCGTCCCGCTCGCGGCGTTCACCTACACTCCTCCGGCCGGAGCGTTCGCCCGCGGCAATCGCCGCGGCACGCACGGCGCATCGCAGAGCGGCACGTCGCAGAACGGCGCATCGAGAGCGGCACCTCGAAGAACGGCGCGTCGAAGGACGCGTCCGCGAAGAACGCGGCGGCCGGCACGCAGGCCGCGAGCGGCACCGGTTCGACGTCGGCATCGCCGTGGGGCGCGACGGGCGCGTCGAGCGGCGGCGCGGTGACGCCGGGCGCGACGGGACGGATCTTCGTTCTCCGCGGCGGCAAGCTGCAGCCGATTCCGGTCACGGTCGGGCTCGTCGGCGCGACGCAGGCCTCGGTGACGCCGCTGCGCGGCACGCTGAGTGCGAGCGACAGCGTCGTGACGGGCGACAACCACGGCAACTCCGGCGCGTCGCGCGGCGCGAGCACGAGCTCGAACCCGTTCGCCGGCATGCAGGGCCGCGGCGGCTCCGGCGGCGGCGGCCGCGGGCCGGGAGGGTAGCGCCATGACGCGCGTCGTGGAAGTCAGCGACCTTCGCAAGGTGTATCCCCTCGAGGGTGGTGAGGACGTCGTCGCGTTGCGCGGCGTCGACCTCACCATCGAGGACGGCGAGTTCGTCGCCGTCATGGGGCCCTCGGGATCGGGCAAGTCGACGTTCATGCACATCGTCGGCCTGCTGGACCGGCCGACGTCGGGGACGTACCGGTTCGCCGGGCACGACCTCGGCTCGCTCGGGGCCGGACGACCTCGCGGATCTCCGCTCGCGCGCGCTCGGGTTCGTCTTCCAGGCGTACAACCTGCTCCCGCGCACGACGGCGATCGAGAACGTCGAGCTGCCGATGATCTACGCGCAAGTGCCGGCCGCGCAGCGGCACCGGCTTGCGATGGAAGCGCTCGACGCGGTCGGTCTCGCGAAGTACGCGCAGCACCAGCCGAACCAGCTCTCGGGCGGGCAGCAGCAGCGCGTCGCGATCGCGCGATCGATCGTGAACTCACCGCGGCTGATCCTCGCCGACGAGCCGACCGGCGCGCTCGACACCGTGTCGTCGGAAGACGTGATGGCGCTCTTCCGGCGGCTGAACGCCGAGCGCGGCATGACGGTCATGCTCGTCACCCACGAACCGGACGTCGCAGCGCACGCGCGCCGGCTCGTCACCTTCCGCGACGGCAACATCGTCTCGGACGAACCGGTGCGCGAGAAAGTGCTCGTGTCATGATCTCGTTCATGCAAACGCTGCGGCTCGCGCTGCAGGCGCTCGTCCGGAACCGCTCGCGCTCGATGCTCACGATGCTCGGCGTCGTCATCGGCGTCGCGGCCGTCATCGTGACCGTCGCGATCGGCACCGGCGCGAAGAGCTCCGTGGCGAACCAGATCAACGGGCTCGGCTCGAACCTCGTCATGGTCATCCCGGGCAGCGTGCAGACCAGCGGCGCGCGCACGGGCAACGGCGGCGCATCGACGCTCACCGTGCAGGACGGCCTCGCGATCGCGAAGCTGCCCGGCGTGAGCGCGGTCTCGCCGCAGGTCAGCGTGCGTACGCAGCTGATCGCGAACGGCAACAACTGGCAGACGATCGATCGACCGGCGCCGCGCCGACGTTCCCGCTCGTGCGCACGTGGACGCTCGCGAGCGGACGCTTCTTCACGCAGCCGGAAACCGATCAGGCGGCAAAGGTCGCGGTACTCGGTCAGACGGTCGTGCGGCAGCTCTACCCCGGTTCCGATCCGGTCGGCCAGACGGTGCTGATCAAGAACGTTCCGTTCACCGTCGTCGGCACGCTCTCGTCGAAGGGCCAGAGCGGCACGGGACAAGATCAGGACGACACGATCATGATTCCGTACACGTCGGCACTCGAGCGCCTGACCGGCGGCACGAGCATCGGCGGGCTGATGGTGTCCGCGGTCGACGCGCAGCACATCGACTCCGTACAGTCGCAGATCACCGGCCTGCTGGAGCAGCGCCACCGCATCGTCGTCGGGACGTCCGGACGACTTCCAGGTGCGCAACCTGCAGACATCGCGCAGGCGGCGTCGGCGACGGCGTCGATCCTCGGCCTGCTGCTGGCGGCGGTCGCGGCGGTATCGCTGCTCGTCGGCGGCATCGGCATCATGAACATCATGCTGGTGTCGGTGACGGAGCGCACGCGCGAGATCGGCCTGCGCGTCGCGCTCGGCGCGCGCGGCGCCGCGATCCTGCGCCAGTTCCTGATCGAGGCCGTCGTGCTCTCGACCGGCGGCGGCGCGATCGGCGTCGTGCTCGGCGTGGTCGGCGCCGCGGCGATCGCGATGTTCGCGCACTGGCCGGCCAGCGTGCCGCTGGTGTCCGTGCTGCTCGCGCTCGCGTTCAGCGCCGCGGTCGGCGTGTTCTTCGGCTACTGGCCGGCGCGCAAGGCCGCCGCGCTCGATCCGATCCGCGCGCTGCGGTTCGAGTAGGGAGGCGGGCTGGAGCGGCCGGGAGCCGCTCCAGCAACGCCCAAGGATTGGCTGCTAACGATGGTCGGCATGGAAGGGTCGCCCGCGGTGCTCGTCATCGACGACGAGACGCACATGCGCGAGGTGCTCGAGATCGGACTGACGCAGCGCGGCTTTCGCGTGCACGGCGCGGCCGACGGTCTGACCGGCCTGCGGACGCTCGAAAACGAGCACATCGACGTCATCCTGCTCGACGTCATGCTGCCGAAAGTCGACGGCATCTCGCTGATCCCGGCGCTGCGCCGCGCGACCGAGGCACCGATCCTGATGCTGTCCGCGCGCGGGGACATCCCGGCGCGCGTCGGCGCGCTCGAAGCCGGCGCCGACGACTACGTGCCGAAGCCGTTCGACTTCGCGGAGCTCACCGCGCGGCTGCGTTCGGCGCTGCGGCGTCCCGCCCTCAAGGACGTCACGTCGATGTCGTACGCGGACCTCACCGTCGACCTCGAACGGCGCCGCGTCGAGCGCGGCGGCGAGGTCATCGATCTCTCCGCGCGCGAGTTCGACTTGCTCGCGACGCTGGCGCGGCGTCCGGAGCGCGTGTTCACGCGCTCGCAGCTGATCGACTTGGTGTGGGGCGCCGATCGCGACGTCAGTCCGGCCACCGTGGAAAGCTACATCAGCTACCTGCGCGCGAAAGTCGACGCTCCGCCGCGGCGGCGGCTGATCCAGACGATTCGCGGGGTCGGCTACAGCTTGCGATGATGCCGCTGCGCGTGCTGCTGCGCGCGCCCGCGATCGGTGCGCGCGCGATCGCGTTCGCGTTCGCGATCGTCGCGTTCGCGGTGTTCGCCGCGGCGGCCGACGCCGTGCACGTGCTCGCGGACAACCAGCAGGCGCGGCGCGGAGCGCGCGGCCGCCGACGCGCTCGGCGCTCGTGCGCATGTCGCGCATCACGCGCGCGAACGACCGCATCGCCGCGGACGGGCTCGCGGTGCGCCTCGCCGGCAGCGGGCTCGACGTCGAAGTCCGGCCGCGTCCGGGTTCGGGCGAGCGCGCCGTGATCGTCGCGACGCCGCCGCGTCCGGAGCTCGGCATGGCGGTCGTCGCCGTGCTGACCGGCGCGCATCCGCTGCACGTTCCGGTCGGCGACTTCGAAGTCGCGATCGGGCCGGACGTGCACGCGCTCGCGACGTTCGCGAAACGAATCTTCGCCGGCGCGCTCCTGTTGGTCGTCGGTCATCGGCCTCGTGCTGCTCGCGGTGATGCGCGCGCTGAACCGCGAAGCGATGCGGCCGCTGACGGACACGACCGCAGCGTTGCGGCGGCTCGCCGCGCGCGACTTCACGGCGCATCCGGTCGAAGCGTCGCAGGCCGACGAGATCGGCGAGCTCGCGCGCGCGTACAACGAAGCGGCCGGCACGGTCGTGTCTGCGCTCGAGGAACGCCGCCTCGCGGAGGTCGAGATGCAGCGGTTCATCGCCGACGCGGGACACGAGCTCAAGACGCCGCTCACGGTGATCATGGGCTTCGTCGACGTGCTCGAACGAGGCGGCCTTCCGCCGGAGACGGCGACGCGGCTGTACGCGACGATGCGCGCGGAGTCGAACCGCATGCGCGGCATGATCGAGAAGCTGATCGCGCTTGCGCGGCTCGGCTCGCCGGAGGCGCCGCGGCTCGATCTCGTCGATGCCGGCCGCGTCGCGGACGCCGTGGCGGAGACGCTCGCCGACGTCGCGGCACCGCGGCGCGTCGGCGTCGAGCGCGAGCGGCGAGCCCGCGATCGTCGTCGCGGACGAGAACGACCTCTACGACGCGGTGTTCAACTGCGTCGAGAACGCGCTCAAGTACGGCGGTGACTCCGACGTTCGGATCGCCGTGCGCGCCTGCGGCGGCCGGGTCGCAATCACAATTCGCGACGAGGGACCCGGCATCGCCGAGAGCGACCGCCCGCGGGTGTTCGAGCGGTTCTACCGCGGCGACAGCACGCACGGCGTGCCGGGCTCGGGGCTCGGCCTCGCGATCGTCAAGCGCGTTGTCGAGAATTGCCGCGGCACGGTCGCCATCGAGAGCGGCAGCCGGCGGCACGGCGGTCACGCTCGATCTGCCCTCGGTACCGGACGCTTCCACGAGGGCGCGCAGCATGTCGCGCCGCCGTGAGGCGCCGCACGTTTTGATTGTGTAAGGAACGAGAGCCTAAAGCGCGCGTTTGGGCGAGACGATACCAGCAGTACCACCTCCTCTCGCGGACACGTCCGTCCCCGCTGTCGCTCGACGGCGTTGACGGTGGCGCCACCAGCGCCTGGTTCGCGGAGGTGAGCCCGAGCACGAAAACCGTTCCGCACGGCGGAGCGGATGAGGTTTCCTTCGATGAAGACCGGCGCCTTGGCATGGATGCTGACGCTGCTCACGCTGGCGGCATCCACCCCGCACGCGAAGTACGCACCGCCCCGCATCGTGTTCTCCTCGCAGCACGCCGAGGGCACGATCGTGATCCCGCTCGTCGACCCGCGATATCCGGCGAACTCACGAGCGATGCGAACGCGCTCGCCGCCGACGTGAACGCCGAGCGCGCGAAGTCACGGCCTCTCGCCGCTTGATGCGTGACGAAACGCTCGACCGCTTCGCGTACGCGAAGGCCGTCGAGATGGCCGCGCGCGGATACTTCGGCCACACGGACCCGAACGGCATCACGTTCCAGGACCGGCTGCGCACGTGGCGCTGGCCGACGTCGTACGCCGCCGAGAACATCGCCTTCGACTGGGACGAGCCGCACGCGCACTCCGCGTTCATGCACAGCCCCGACCACGCGGCGAACGTGCTCGACGGGAACGAGCGGCGGATCGGCGTCGGCGTCGTGACCGTCGGCGACCGCGAGACGTTCTACGTGGAGGACTTCTCGCAGTAGCGCGCGCCGCTCCGCGGACGCGAATCAGCCCTTCGACAAGCTCAGGATCCTGAGGAAAACTAGAAGTTGGCCTGGCCCGTGCCGATCGCGGCTTCGTAACGGCCGAACTGCTCGCCGCGTGCTCGCCACGCGGCGCCGCCGTGCGCGCCCGCGAGCACGAGATAGTGCGCGAAGCGCCCTCCGGCGAACACGTGCGGCGAAAATCGTCGGCGTGCGCGAGCACGGCGGCGTGATCGCCGTCGCGCCACCACGCCATGATGCGCTCGTCATACGCGCGCAGCGCGGGATCGCTGATGTCGGCCGGATCGGCGCTCGCGCGCTGGCGAATCGTCGCGAGCGGCCAGAACCGGTGCGACATCCCGCCCGACGCGATCAGCACGATCCGCCGGCCGATGCGTTCCGCCGCCGCCGCGATCGCTTCGCCGAACCGCAGGTTCGGCTCGACCTCCGCCGTGTCGAGCACGGAGATCGGCAGCACGCGCTTCTTCACGGGCCCCGGATTGTAGTAGTGCATCGGGTTCAGCGTGCCGTAGTGGATCGGCAGCCCGCGGTGCGCCGCCGCTTCCGCCGGCACGCCGCGCGCCTGCGCCTCCTCCGCGATCGCGTGCGCCAGCTCCGGGTCGCCGGGGTGGTCGTACGCGTACTCGTGGATCATCCACGGGATCTCGTCCGAGGTGTAGACGCCGTCGTGCCGCGCGTGCGCGTTGAGGATGAACTCGAGCGTCGAGTGCCAGTGCGTGTCGATGACGACGAACGTGGCGAAGTCCAGCGCGTCGAGCCGCTCGTGCTTGATCTGCGGCAGCGCGTCGTAGAACGTCGTCACGGTGCGGCCCATGTACTCGCGCCGCGCCTCGGGGTCGAGAATCATCAGCCGCGGCACGTGCGTCGAAAAGAGACTGCCCGCGATCACACCGTTCGACGAGCTCAGGATGTGGCTTCCGTCGCGCTCGGCGTGTCCGCCGCGGTCCAGCCGTCGGGACCCTTGTAGCGCATCGGCGGCAGGTTCGGGATCTTCGCGCGAAAGATCAGGTACTGGCGAAAGCCGTCGAGCTCGAACGCGCGCTTGTCGGCGATCATGCCGGCGTCGTAGAGCGACTGCGCGATCGGCGAGTCGCGCCCGAGCTTGCGGATCGTGATCGGCAGCAGCCGCTCCTCGAGATCGAGGATGCGGAACCGCGCCTCCTCGGGATCGGGGGCGGTGTCGATCGCCTCGCGCACGACGCGCAAGCCGGTCGAGATGTGCCGCACCTCATCGTGCATGACATACTCGTACGTGTACGCGGTCGCGAGATCGCCGTAGCGGCGCGCTAGATCGGCGATGGAGTTGAAGAGAACGTGCGCCGAGTACGCCTCGAGCGTGCAGACCTGACCGTACACGATCTCGACGAACGACGGCAGCCCGTTCACGAACCGGAACAGCTCGGTCTGCTCGTACGGCACGTCCAGCGAGTCGGCCAGGTCGAGGTCGCGGATGCGCCGCCACTCGATCTGCGTGTGGCGAACTTCGTCGAGCGCGTGCGTCGCGTAGAAGTACTGGATGTTCGGCCGGTTCGTCTTCGTGATGATCTGCGCGACCTGCGCCGTCGTCTGCGCCTCGCCCCAGCACGTCGTGAGCATGATCGGCCGCATCGCGTTGCGGTACTCGGTCGAGAGCTCCGGGTCGTGCGCGGCGTGCTCGCGGTACTTCTCGAGCAGCGCCTTCGTGTCGCGGTACTGGTGCTCGATGTACGCCTCGTACGACTCGAGGGTCCCGAACGTGCGCAGCTCGTTTTCGGGCACGTGCTTCGGAATGACGGTTACGGGGTTCATGTACGACATCGAGCGCCCTTCGACAAGCTCAGGATGACAACGACAAGCTCGGGATGACAACGCCCTTCGACGGGCTCACGATGACGATGACGAGCTCAGTATGCGATGCATACGAGCTTCGGCTCCGTGAAGAAGTCCAGCGACCAGCGGCCGCCTTCGCGTCCGAGGCCGCTCATGCCGACGCCGCCGAACGGCTGGCGCAGGTCGCGCAAGAAGTAGCCGTTGATCCAGCACATGCCGGCGCGCACGGCGGCCGCGAAGCGAAGCCCCGTCGTGACGTTCGCGGTCCAGATGTACGATGAGAGCCCGAAGCGCGTCGCGTTCGCCCGCGCGACGACGTCCTCGAGACGCTCGAACCTGAACACCGATTGCACGGGTCCGAACACCTCTTCGCGCGCGATCGTCTGCGACTCGTCGCGCGGCGCGTAGATCGTCGGCGCGAGGTAGTTGCCGCGCGCGAGCGACGGGTCGTCCGGGCGCGCGCCGCGTACCAGCGCCGCGACGCCTTCCGCGTCGGCGTCGGCGCAGTAGCGCTCGACGCGTTCGCGGTGGAGCGGCGTGATCAGCGGGCCGAGATCGCTCTCGCGCGACTGCGGGTCGCCGACGCGCAGGGCGCGCACGCGCGCGACGTACCGCTCGAGGAAACGCTCGTAGATGCCGCTCTGCACGTACAGCCGCGTGCCGGCGAGACACACCTGTCCGCTGTGCCGGAACATCGCGAGCACGCTGCCGTCGACGGCCAGATCGAGATCGGCGTCGTCGCACACGACGTTCGCGGACTTGCCGCCCAGCTCGAGCGTCACTTTCTTGAGCGTCGGCGCGGCGGCCGTGTTGATCGCGACGCCCGTCGGCTCGCTGCCGGTGAACGCGACGGCGTCGACGCGCGCATCGGCGACGAGCGGTGCACCGGCGGACGGTCCGAGCCCCGGTCACGACGTTGACGACGCCGTCCGGAACGCCGGCCTCGGCGCACAGCTCGGCGAGACGCAGCGTGGAGAGCGGCGTGAGCTCCGAGGGCTTGAGCACGCACGTGTTGCCGGTCGCGATCGCCGGCGCGATCTTCCAGGTCGCCTGCATCAGCGGCGAGTTCCACGGCGTCAGGAGCGCGCACACGCCGACGGGCTCCTGGCGTACGATCGACACGATCTCGCGCTGCGCGCCGAGGAACGGCCGCCGCGCGAAGAACGCGCTCTGCTCGCGCTGCTCGATCGCGCTCGCGAAGAACGCGCAGTTGTCCGCCGCGCGCGGCACGTCACGATCGGCCGTCTCGCGGAATGGCTTGCCGGCGTCGCGCGACTCGAGCCGCGCGAGCTCCTCGCGGTTGTCGACCAGCAGGTCCGCGAGCTTGCGCAGCACGGTCGCGCGCTCGGCGGCGGGGGTGCGCGGCCACGGCCCCTCGTCGAACGCGCGCCGCGCGGCCGTGACCGCGCGATCGACGTCCGCGGCACCGCCGCTCGCGATCCGCGCAATCGTCTCACCGCTCGCCGGGTCGATGTCGTCGTACGTTTCACCGGACGCCGCGTCCGCGTACGCGCCCCCGATCCAGAGCTGCGTCGTCGGAGGCCGCGATACGCTCGCACCCTTCGACGAACTCAGGGTGACATCGAACGCGGTCACGAGGCGGCGTGGGCGACGACGCGCTTCTCCGGGCGCATCGACGGCACGACCTCGTACAGCTCGGGAAGGCGCTTCGTGATCCGCTCCTCGGCGTCGTCGGGCGCGAGGTACGGCGGGCGCGCCGGCCCCATCTCGATGCCGGTGACAACCGACGCGGTGGCCTTCGTCATACCGAGGGCGCCGAGCGCGGCCTCGCCGCCGCGCGGAAACACGCGGTTGAGGCGCCGCTGGATCTCCTCGGCGAGCGCGACGTCGCCGCGCCGCCAGGCCTCGTCGATCGCGACGCAGGCCGGAACCGCGAAGACGTTGATCTGCCCGCCGTTCGAGCCCAGCATGCGGCCCGTTAAGTACGCGCGGAACGTCTGCAGGTAGAGCGCGCGGCCCGCGAGCGCGTCGGCGACCTGCTCGAGGTGCTGCAGGTCCGTCTCGACTTCTTTCACGCAGACGACGTTCCCCAGCTCGGCGACGCGGCGGAAGAATGCCGGCGACATGTGGAACTTGGAGAGCGCCGGGTTGTGATAGACGCACACCGGCAACAGATCCGTCTCGGCGACGGCGCGGAAGTGCTCGTACGCCTCGCGGTCGCCGATCTTCCAGTAGTACGGCGCGATGACGACGGCGCAGTCGTACCCGAGCTCTGCGGCGACGCGCGTCCAGCGCAGCGCCTGCAGCGTCGTCGCGCCGGACGTCATCGCGAACGCAGACGCACCGGGGTGCTTGCGCGTCTGATCGAGGACGACCTCGAGCACGCGGCGGCGCTCGTCGTCCTCGAGGTGCAGAAACTCGCCGATCGAGCCCGTCGCGACGATGCCCGTCGCGCCGTGCGCGAAGCACCAGTCGATCTGCGCGCGCAGCGCGCCTTCGTCGACCGCGTATGTGCGGTCCATCGGTGTCACGACGAGCGCCACGACATCCTTGAAGCGATCACGATAGCGTTCGATGTTCACGGCAGCCCTCCAGCGTCGAAGCCGGGAATTCCCCGCACGTCGCGAACGGTCCGTTATGGCACATCGTGCAACGCCGGTGGCGCTCGCCGCCCTGCTGGTGGGGGCGCTTCCTTGCACGAGCGCGGCGAACGGCACGGTCCCGATCCGGTCGTTGACCTACGCCGTCGAGACCTCGTACGCGGCGGAGGTCGACGCGCCGCCGGGTTGGCTCGCAGCGCAAGTGCGGATGGCGCGAGGCCCGTACCGCGCCGGCGGCATCAGCGCGGGCGAGGCGTTCGCCGGCGAGCCGCAGCGGGCGACAGGCTCGATCGCGATCGACGTGCTGCAGGCGACGTCCGACGTCGGCCTCGTGATCGACATCGCCGAGACGACGAACGCCGTCGCGTGGCCGAAGGTTCGCATGGCGATCGCACGCAACGGCACGCTGTCGTTCAATCCCGTCGATGCGCGGAACCTCTCCGACGAAGAGGTCGTCGTCGCGCGTTGGCTCGACCGCGGCTTCTACGGCGAGCGGCCAACCGACGTCGGCACCGCGTGGGTCGTCGACCTGAGCGCGAACGGCGACACCGACCTCGAACGCTACCGCGTCGTCTCGCACGACGAGCGCGGCGTGACCCTCGCGTACTCGTTCGAGGAGCGCACGAACACCGCGCACGCATACGCGGGTACGAGGGACGGCTCGCTGGTGTACGATCCCGCGATGGAAGTCCCGGTGAAAGCGACGTACGAGGCGACGGCGCAGCGGCGCCGCGGCGGCACCTGGGACAAGCTCCGCATGGCCGTGAAGCTGTCCCTCGTCAAGGACAGCTTCGAGAAGCCCACCCGCTAGTCGTCCTCGTCATCCGCCGCCGTGCCCGCGTCACCGACGACGTCCGCGCGCTTCGCGCCGGACGTCGCGAGCGCCGGCTTACCGGCCGCCTTCAGCGCGGCGTCCGCGCGCGCGACGTCGACACGCTCGAACGCTGCGACGTCGCGCATCGCTGCGTCGTACGCGCGATCGACGCGTCCGGCGTAGTCGAGCGAGGCCGCCGTCGGCGGGGTGCCGCCTCCGAAGTACGTCAGGCTACCGAGGTCTTCGCGCAGACGGCCCGGCCGCTGGATGAAGTCCTCGTCGTTCGTGAAGTCGGCGGTGAGCTCACCGCGGACGGCGAGCGCGTGCGTGCGGATCGCGCTCAGCGTCGCGGCCAGCTGCGGTGGTGCGCCTTGCGCGCGCTGCAGCGCGGAAGCCGCATACGCGTCGAGCCGCGTGAGCGCGGAGTCGATGCGCGAGTACTCATCGAGGTGCTTCTTCGCGAACGCGTACCCCGCGCGGTACTGCGCGGCCGTATAGTGCACGCGCGGATCGGGCGCGACGCGCAGCGGCTGCGTGTACGTGTTGCCGCCGATCCGCACGCGTACGGTGTACGAGCCGGGCACGACCGCGACGCCCACGCGCGGTCCGCGGAACTCCTCCTTCGCGGCGCCGAGCCAACGCGCAGGGCCGTCCTCGCGCAGATCCCATCCGACGCGGTTGATGCCGGCGAAGTTCGTGACGATCGGAACCTCGTTCTCGCCGACGCGCTGCGTCCCGCTCAGATGCCGCACGATGCGTCCGGAGGCGTCGAGAATCTCGATGGTCGCGGGCTTCGCGCCCGGTGTCGCCTGATAGAAGGCGATCGTCGCCCCGCCCGGTGGGTTCTTGCCGCCGTAGCGCGTGTAGAGCCCTTCGTCGTTCGCGTGCTGCGAGAACGCGTACGCCGTGCGCGGCGCGAAGAGCATCGTTCCGGCCGCCTGCGCCTGGGGTAGCTGCTGCAGTGGCGTGAGGTCGTCGAGGATCCACAGCGCGCGGCCGTGGGTCGCGAGGATGAGGTCGTTCCAGCGCGGCTGCACGCGAATGTCGTAGACCGCCACGGGCGGCAGTCCGAGCGCCGGCTTGCGCCAATGCGCACCGCCGTCGTACGAGAGCCAGAACGAGTTCTCGAGGCCCGCGTACACGAGACGCGGGTTGCGTGTGTCGGCGCGGATCGCGCGCGCGGGCTCGCCGGCCGGCAGACCGTCGCCGATGCGCGCCCAGTGCACGCCCCAGTCGTGCGTCACGAACGCGTACGGCGCGAAGTCGCCGAGCAAGTGACGGTCGATCACCGCGTACGCCGTGCCCGCCGCGAGCGACGAGGGCGAGATCATCTCCGCGCGGCCGTCGGGCGGGACGCCGGGCGGCGTGACGTTCGACCAGTGCTTGCCGCCGTCGCGCGTGACCGAGACGACGCCGTCGTCGCTGCCGGTCCAGATCTCACCGCGCGTCTTCGGCGACGGCTCGATGTCGAGCAGCGTGCCGGTGAACTCCGCGCTCGACACGTCGAGCGCGAGCGGCCCGCCCGCGGGCTGTTCGTGCGCCTTGTCGTTGCGCGTGAGATCCGGTGAAATCACGCGCCACGTTTCGCCGCGGTCGCGCGTCGCGAAGACGACGTTCGCGCCGAAGTACGTCGTCGCGCGATCGAACGCGTCGAATGCGACCGGTGCGTCCCAGTTCCACCGGAATCGCGCCTTGTCGAGCTCGAAGTCGTCGATCGCGCGGCCGCGCCACGGCTGGATGAACGTGTTGCGCTGCGTGGCGCGGTTGTAGATCGTCAGCCGCCCGGTCTGCAAATCCGTCCACACGAGGTTCGGGTCGCGCGGGTCCGGCCACGCCCACTGGCCGTCGCCACCGATGACGCGATCCCACGCATCGTCCGGAATGCCTTCGGGATTGAGGCCGTTCGAGGGCCCGCAGAAGCCGTTGTTGTCCTGCAGCCCGGCGCACACCGTGTACGGCGTGCGATCGTCATAGCCGGTGTGATAGATTTGGCCGATCGCCACGTTGCGCGCGAACGACCACGCCGCGCCGCCGTCGACGGTGATCGCATAACCGCCGTCCTCGCCGACGATCATGCGGCGCGCATCGGTGGGAGCGATCCACATGTCGTGGTAGTCGACGTGCACGTGCGAGGCGATCGCCTTGAACGTCTTGCCGCCGTCCTTCGACTCCGAGAGCTCCTCAGAGACGCCGTACACGTGGTCGGCGTTCGACGGATCGACGCGCACGTGCGAGAAGTAGAACGGGCGCTGGTCGACCAGCGTGTTCTTCGTCATCAGCTTCCACGTCGCGCCGGCGTCGTCGGAACGCCACAGGATGCCGTCCTTCGACTCGATCAGCGCGTAGACGCGCTGCGGGTTCGACGGCGCGACGGCGAGACCGATGCGTCCCGTCATCCCCGCGGGCAGTCCGCCGCCGGAGAGCCGCGCCCACGTCTTGCCGCCGTCCGTCGACTTCCAGATGCCGTCGTCGTTGCCGCCCGACGTGAACGTCCACGGCCGGCGCTGGAACTGCCAGATCCCTGCGTACACGACGTCGGGGTTTTTCGGATCGGCGACCATCTCGCTCACGCCGCTGCGCGGCCCGACGTACAGCGTCTTCGTCCACGTCTTGCCGCCGTCGGCAGTGCGGTACACGCCGCGCTCGGGCGAGTCCGCGAAGACGTTGCCGAGCGCGCCGACGAGCACGACGTCCGGGTTTCGCGGGTCGATCACGATCGACGCGATCGCGCGCGTGTCGCGCAAGCCGAGATTCGTCCACGTCTTCCCGCCGTCGACGGACTTGTACACGCCGTCGCCCCACGAGACATCGTTCCGAGGGTTCGTCTCGCCGGTTCCGACCCACACGACGTCGTGCTTGCGCGGATCGATCGCGACCGCGCCGATCGACGACACGTCCTGCTTGTCGAATACGGGCGACCAGGTCTCGCCGCCGTTGATCGTCTTCCACACGCCTCCGCCGGCCGCGCCGAGGTAGTACAAGTGCGGGTTGTCGGCGACGCCGACCACCGATGTCACGCGGCCGCCGGCGACGGCCGGGCCGACCTCACGGAACGCGAGACGGTTGTACGGCGGCGTCGGCGTGGCCGTGGGCGAGGGCGACGGCGACGCGGCGGCTGCCGGTGACGGCGAGGTGAGCGCCGGGACGGGCGGCGCGGAAGGGTTCGATTCCGGTGAGGTCACCTGCGCGACGGCGAGCGTGCTCGCGGAAGCGCAGAACAATGCCGCGAGTGCGGCGCGAAGCGTGATGCGGTGCACAGCCGCGTCCTACGCTGACGCGGGTACGCGCGTCCTGGGAAGCGAGCGGCTAGCGGAAGCGGCGAGCGTCGTAGGTGACGATGCGCGCGGGCCGGCCGCGCCGCGCAAGCCTCGCGATCGCCATGCCGGCGACGACCAGCCCCGCGATCAGCGCGGCGATCAACACGATCTTCAGCACGAACGCGAGCACGATCAGGGCGACGATGGCGACGGCGACGATCGCCGTGACCCGGACGAACAGGTGCATCAAAGCCTCCGAGTCCAGTACCGCATCCGCCGCGGCTCTGTTTCAGCCACGGCGCCAGGGGGCGAACGTGCGTTCGACGAATCCCGGACGCTCACGTGGACGACGCTTTCGCCGTGTTGCACCCGGACGTCGCCGCGTGGTGCGACGATCACCTGGGCACCGCGACGCCCCCGCAGCGTCGTGCCCTCGCGCTGGCGGGGGACGGCCGGCACACCCTGATCTGCTCGCCGACGGGCACGGGGAAGACGCTCGCCGCTTTTCTGCCCGTCATCTCGCGGCTTGCGGCGCTGCGCGACGACGACGAGCTGCTGGCGCGGACGTACTGCCTCTACGTCTCGCCGCTGCGCGCGCTCGGCTACGACGTCGAGCACAACCTGCGCCGGCCGCTGCGGGAGATGGGGATTCTGGAGCGACCGGACACGGAGCGCGCGCGCGTGCGGCGCGGGCGGATTCGCGAGCGCTTCGTGCGCACGGGCGTGCGCACCGGCGACACGCCGGTCGAGGAACGGCGACTGATGCTGCGCCGTCCCCCGCACGTGCTGCTGACGACGCCGGAGTCGCTGGCGCTCATGGTGGCGATGAACGGGTACCGCGAGCGGCTTACGCACGTGGAGACCGTCATCGTCGACGAAGTGCACGCGCTCGCCGGCTCGAAGCGCGGCGCGCACCTCGCGCTGCTGCTGGAGTCGCTCGGAGAACTGACGCGCGTGCCGCTGCGCCGAGTCGGGCTCTCCGCGACGGTCGCGCCGCTGGAGCGTGTCGCGGCGTACCTCGCGGGCACCGATCGCGACTGCGCGATCGTCGACTGTCGCGGCCTGCGCGAGATGCGGCTCGACATCGTCGCGCCGTTCGCCGGCGCGATGGCGCCGCTGGCGCAGTGCGCCCGTGCCGCGTGGGCGCTCACCGAGGGCGTGCGCTCGACGCTCGTGTTCACGAACGTGCGCAGCCAGGCGGAGCGCGTCGCGCACGAGATGCAGCAGGCCCTTCGACAAGCTCAGGATGACAGGGGCGGGGGCATCGCGGTGCCGCAGAACGGGCCGCGCGCGGAGACGGCGACGCGCGACCGGCGCATCGGCGTGCATCACAGCGCGCTCGAGCGCAACGTCCGGCATCGCACCGAAGCGGCGCTGCGGAGCGGCGCGCTGCGCGTCGTCGTGTGCTCGACGTCGTTGGAGCTCGGCGTCGACATCGGCTTCATCGACCGCGTGGTCGTGCTTGGAGGGGCGCGTGGAATGACGCCGACACTGCAGCGCGTCGGCCGCGCCGGACACCGCCCGGGCGCGGTCGCCACGGGTGTCGTGCTCGCGCAAGACCGCGACGACATCATCGAGGCCGCCGCGACGCGACGCTGCATCCGGGACGGCGTGATCGAAGAGATCGTCGTGCCCGACGCGCCGCTGGACGTGCTCGCGCAGTGGATCGTCGGGACGTGCGCGCCGGATCGCCGCGTGCGCATCGCCGAGGCGCTCGCGGTCGCGCGGCGCGCGTACCCGTACCGCGACTTGCGCGAGAACGATCTGCGCGCGTGCATTGCGTACCTCTCCGGCGGCGGCGCGGGCGGTGAGGAGGCGCACGTACGCCGCATCGGCACCGACGGCGAAGCGGCGTACGGGCTCGGCCGCGAGCCGTCGAGCGCGTACTTCGAGAACGTCGGCACGATCCCGGACGAGTCGACGATCCCCGTGGCGGGCAGCGGCGGACACGGCATCGGCCGCCTCGACGAGAGCTTCGCGGCGAGCATGAACGTCGGCGACGTGTTTCTGCTCGAAGGGCGAACGCTGCGCGTCAAGGAGGCCGGCCCGCGCGGATTGCGCGTCGAGCCGTTCGCCGGGCGTCCGACCGTGCCGCAGTGGAGCTCGCACCTCCAGGGGATTCCGCTCGCGCTCGCGGCCGAGATCGGCACGCTGCGGAACGGCGTCGCAACCGCCCTGCGAACCGGCGGAACGCAGGCCGCGCTCGGATACCTGCGGCGCCGCTACGCGCTGGACGGCGTCGAGGCGGCGCACGTCGCGCGCTACATCGCGCAGCAGCTCGCGCTCAGCGACGTCCCCGATGCGACCCATCCCATCGTCGAGATCTACCGCATGGACGAGCGGCAGACCGCGGTGTTCCACACCGGCGCGGGACGGCGCATCAACGAGACGCTGGCGCGCGTGGCGGGCGCGCGTATCCAGCGCGCACTGCGCGTCGGCTCGACGCTGACGACGGACGACAACGGCTTTCTCGTCGCGCTGCCGCGGCGTCGCACGGTACCCGATGCCGCGTGGGCGTCGCTGCTGCGCGTCGACGGCTTCGAGGACGACTTGCTGGCGGGGCTGCGCTCCGGGTGGCTGCTGCGCGCGCAGTTCCGCCACGTCGCGAGCACCGGGCTGCTCGTGCTGCGACGCGCGGGCGGACGTTCGATTCGCGGGGGCGCGTTGCGCTGGAACGCGGCGAAGATCTTCGATCGGCTCTGCGCGGCCGATCCGCAGTTTCCGCTCGTGCGCGAGACGATTCGCGTCGTGACGCGCGAGCTGCTCGACGCTCCGGGCGCACTGCGCTACCTCGGCGCGCTCGACAGCGAGCCCCGCGTGCTGCACCCGCGGGCCGCGACGCCGTTCACGTTCGGCATCGTGACGTCGTCGTTCGGCGACTCGGTGGCGATGGACGATCGCGCGGGCATGATCGAAGCGCTGCACGAGCGCGTGCTCGCGATTCTCGGCGAGACGGACACCGCGCTCGGCGATCCGGCGGCGGAGGCGGTCGCGGGACAGCTGCGGCTCGTATGATGCGCCCGGCTGCGGCATGCGATGCGTATCCCCTCGCCGACGGCGTGCTCGCGCTGCCGGGCGGATTCGCGCTGCTGACGCATTCGCGCGCGCTGCTGTGCGCCGACGCGCACCTCGGCTACGAGGACGTCATGGGGGGCGGTGCGGCTCTGCCGCTGTGGAGCACCGACGAGATCACCGCGTCGATCGCGCTGGCGGCCGGCCGCTGCGGCGCGCGCGAGATCGTGTTCCTCGGCGACGCGATCCACGGCGCGGGCCTCAGCGCCTGCGCGGCGCGCGCCGTCGGCGCCGCCCTGGAGACGCTGCGCGCGCACGCGGTGGTCACGGTGGTCGCGGGCAACCACGAAGGCCGTTCGCGCGGCGTCGCCGTGCTCGGCGCGACCGTCGAAGCGACAGAGCGCGACGGATGGACGCTCGCGCACGGAGATCGTCCCGTGCTCGAACCCGGCGCGCGCGCGATCATCGGGCACCTCCACCCGTCGATCCGGCTGGGCGGCGACGTGACGGCGCAGGCGTTCCTCGCCGCGCGCACGCTCGTCGTCGTGCCGGCGCTCACGCCGTACTCGCCGGGTCTGGACGTCACGCGGGATGCATGTGCCGACGCGCTCGCCGCGTGGAACGTTCGTCCGTGCGACGTGCAGGTGGTCGGCGCGACGTCCGAGCGCGTGTACCCGTTCGGCGCGCTGTCGGCGCTGCGCGCCGGATCGTACCTGCGCGACGCCCCCGAGCCGCTCGGAAAGCGGCGCTCCTTGCGCCCTTCTCCCGCCCTTCGACGAGCTCAGGATGACACGACGAGCTCAGGATGACACGACGAGCTCAGGATGACACGCCGAGCTCAGGATGACACGACGAGCTCAGGATGACGACGAAGGGTCAGGATGCGGGAGCGCCGCCGCGCTCGAGATAGTCGAGCGCGACGAGCACGGCGGCGACTTGCGAGCCCCCGGAGATCCGGCCGTCGAGCGCCATCGCGCGTGCCTGGTCGAGCGGCACGCGGTCCAGCTCGATGTCTTCCGTGAGGTCGAACGACGTCTGCGCGCGCGGTTCCGCCTCGCGGATCACGAAGAGGTGAAAGCGTCCGGTGGCGTTCGTCGGATCGGTCCAAAACGTGCGCACGTGCTCGGGCGCGCTCCCGGCATACCCCGTTTCCTCGGCGAGCTCGCGAACGGCGCAGGCTTCCGGCGTCTCGCCGGCGTCGATCATCCCGGCGGGCAGCTCGGTGAGAATCTCGCGGGCCCCGTGCTTGTACTGCCGAACCAGGAGCACGTCGTCCTCGCGCGTGATCGCGAACACGACGCAGAACCCGTGCGACTCGCGCACGAAGTAGTCCTCGACGATCGCGCCGCTCGGAAGCTCGACGCGGTCCACGCGCAGCCGCAGAAATTTTGTCTCGATGCGGTACTCGGACGCGAGGATATTCCAGGGCCGCAACCGTTCGTCGCTCATCGTGACGGGTATACCACGCCGCGGTGCGGAAAACGCTCGGCATCGCGCATCGCCGGCCGGAGAACCGGATGATCGAAGGCATCGAAGCAGTGTACGAAGGCGGCGCATGACGGACCGCCGGGAGAGCGCTGCGGCGCTGCTGGCGATCGTGTTCGCCGCGTGTGCGATGCTGCCGCTGGAGCCGCGCGCGCGCTTCATCCTCGTGGCGCTCGCCGTCGGCGTGATCCTTGCGCTGCTCGCCGTGCGGCTGCGCAGGCACGCGGCGAAGCGGCGCGACGCGCGCGTCGACGGCGTCTACGACCGGATTGCGCGCATTCGCGCCGGCCGGACGAAAACGCGCCGGTGACCGAACCTCGCGCATCGAAACGTCGAGGCATGCAACGCTTTGTTTTTCTTGCCGTGTTCGCGCTCGTACTGGGGACGACGCGCTCCGGGTTTGCGCAAGAGCATGCAATCACGGTCTTTGCCGCCGCGTCGCTGCGCGAAGCCTTCGAGGCGGCGGCTCCCGCGTTCACGCGCAGTACCGGGATCGCGGTGACGTACTCCTTCGGCGGCTCCGACGCGCTCGTCACCCAGCTGCGGCAGGGCGCGCCGGCAGACGTGTTCGCTTCGGCAAACGACGCGCAGATGAAGATCGCCGCGGACGCGGCTCTTCTCGCGTCGCCGGCGCGCCCGTTCGCGCGCAACCGGCTGGTGCTGATCGTGCCGCGCGACGATCCGGAGAAGATCGCGGGCGTCGCGGACATCGCGCGGAACGGCACCAAGATCGTGCTTGCGACGGCGACCGTGCCGGTCGGGGCGTACGCGCGCGCCGCGTTTCGCGAACTGAACGGAAAGCCCGGCTTCGCGCGCGACTTCGCCGACCGCGTCGAGCGCAATGTCGTCTCGAACGAGCTCGACGTGAAAGCAGTCGCAACGAAGATCTCGCTCGGCGAGGGCGACGCCGGCGTGGTGTACGCGACCGACGTGACGCCGGCGCTCGCGCCGAAGCTGCGCGCGTTTCCGTTCCCGCGGGGTGCGTCGCCCGACGCGATCTATCCGATCGCCGTGCTGAAAAATGCAGCGAACGCCGCCGGCGCCCGTGCATTCGTCGACTTCATCGAGTCGGCCGCCGGGCAGGGGTTTCTTCGCGCACGCGGTTTCGGCTCGCCGTAGCGATCGATCAGCCCTCGTCGATGCCTTCGCGGCTCAGCATGTCGGCGTAGATTTCGCGCACGCGCCCGAGCGTGTCGGCGTCCTCCGCGCGCTTGTCCGGACGCAGCCGCACGATGCGCGGGAACCGCAGCGCGAAGCCGCTCGCGTGCAGATCGCTCTTCTGGATGATGTCGAACGCGATCTCGACGACGACGCTCGGCTCGACCGGCGTTTCGCCGCGCTTGAGCTCGAGCCGCTCGTACGCCGCGCGCGCCTCCCGCGCGGGCAGCCGGTGCTCCTCGAACCACGCCGTCATGTCGGCGATCTCCACGTCGGTCAGCCCGCTGTACGCCTTCCCGATGACGACGAGATCGCCGTCATCCTGAGCGGCATCGTCATCGTGAGCGGCATCGTCATCCTGAGCTTGTCGAAGGGCATCGTCATCCTGAGCTTGTCGAAGGGCATCGTCATCCTGAGCTTGTCGAAGGGCATCGTCATCCTGAGCTTGTCGAAGGGCATCGTCATCCTGAGCTTGTCGAAGGGCGCGCACCGCGAAGGTGTAGTCGGACAGCACGTTGATGCGGCGCCCGTGGCCGCGCTCGACCGCGACGACGACGCAGTCGAGCGTGGCGAGCTCGCGCTTGAGCTTCAGCCACGCCTTACCGCGCCGTCCCGGCATGTACGTCGCGTCGGTGCGCTTGAACACGAGGCCCTCGTCGCCGCGCGCACGCGACGTCTCGAACCGCTCGTGGATCGTCTCGGCGCTCGCGCCCGCCTCGAGCGCGGTCCACGGTGCGGACACGACGGTGCCCGGCGCGTACGCGAGCAGCTCTGCGAGCCGTTCGCGCCGATCCGCGAGCGGGTGATCGAGCAGAAAGTCCTCGTCGCGCGCCAGCGCGTCGAAGACGACGTAGCGTACGGGGACTTCAGCCATCAGCTCCGCGGCGACGTCCTTGCGCTGCAGCCGCGCCTGGAGAAACCGGAACGGCAGCACGCGATCGTCGCGGACGGCCACGATCTCGCCGTCCAGCGCGAACGATCCGGGCAGCGCGCGCAGCGCCTCGACGACCTCCGGATACGACGCGGAGACGTCGTTGAGCGTGCGCGAGAAGAGCGAGACGCGCTCCGGGGTGACGTGCGCCTGCGCGCGGATGCCGTCGTACTTGTCCTCGACGAGCCACGTCGCCGCCGCGAGTTCCTTGTACTCGGAGCCGTACGCGATGGGCGAGGCCAGCATGAACGCAATGGGCGCGTGATACGCGATCGTCACCTGGTCGAGCGTGTCGTGCCTCGCCGCGCGCGCGACCGCGCCGAGGTCACCCGCCGCGCTCGCCGCCCGCCGCACCGCGCGCGGATCGCGCGCGAACGCGCGCGCGACCGCGTCGACGACGAGACCCTCGCGCAAGCCGATCCGCAGCTCGCCGGTCATGATCTTCACGACGTACGTTGCCTCGAGCTCGTCGGTGCACGCCGAGAAGATGCGTTCGCAGAGGACGCGCCGGCGCTTCTGCGCGTTCTTGCCGCTCGCGTCCGCGATCTCGACGAGGAGCGCGTACAGATGCGCAGGCGTGAGACTCTCTCGGAACAGGCCGAGGTCGTGCGAGGGCCGCACGAACCGCCCGAGCGCGGCACCCAGGTCCCCGCTCGCGCGGTAGGCGACGCCGAGCGCCGCGTCGTCGACGCCCCACGTCGTCTCGGCCGCCTCCACGATCGTGCGCCCGCCGACGGCGAGGCTGCGCTCCTGGGCCTGCGGAAACGGGTTGCCGGTGAAATAGCGCGTCGCCGGCGCCAGATCGGCGTCATCCAGCCCGCTCAGGTATTCCGCGACGAGCGCGATCTTCTCGAGCTTGCTCGCGGTCGCCGCGATCGCGGCGCAGGTTCGGGCGAAGGCGATCACCGCGCGACGCTTTCGTCGAAGGAAGAACGTCATCCTGAGCTTGTCACCCCGGAATGTCATCCTGAGCTTGTCACCGGGAATGTCATCCTGAGCTGGTCACCGGGAATGTCATCCTGAGCTGGTCACCGGGAATGTCATCCTGAGCTGGTCACCGGGAATGTCATCCTGAGCTTGTCACAGGGAATGTCATCCTGAGCTTGTCACAGGGAATGTCATCCTGAGCTTGTCGAAGGGAATGTCATCCTGAGCTTGTCGAAGGGCGAGCCCGTGATCACCGCGATCGTGCTGATGTCGGTCGAGCCCGGGCGGGTCCGCGCGCTGGCCGAGGAACTGCTCGAGATCGACGGCGTGACGGAGTGCTACAGCGTCGCGGGCCCGTACGATCTCGTCGCGATGGTGCGCGTGCGCGAGCACGAGCAACTCAGCGACCTCGTCACCGAGCGCATCGCGTCGCATCCGGGCATCACCGCCACCGAGACGTTGATCGCGTTCCGGTCGTTCGCGAAGCGCGATCTCGGCATGCTGTGGGACATCGGAGCCGACTGACGCACGAAAGGAGCCTCATGACCAGATCGCTGATCGCCCTCACGCTCGCCGCCGGGTGCATCCTCGCGGCGGGGCCCGCCTTCGCCGGCGCGACCGACGACGTTCGCGCCTCGATCGTGAAGTTCGCCTCGCTGCAATCGTTCGAGATGGTCAGCCAGCAGGAAGGCAAGACGGCGACCATCGACGTGATCAACCGGCCCGCCGCGGTGCACATGAGCAGTCCCGGCGGGGAAATGATCACGGTCGGCGGCACCGCGTACATGAGAGCGGGCGGCTCGTGGAGGAAATACCCGAGCTCGCCGCGCGCGATGCCGCTGTCCGATCCGATCCGGCACATGGCCGACCAAGCGAACGCGCTGACGGCGAACGATCTCGGCATGAAGTCCGTCGGCGGCGAGATGCTGCACGCCTACAAGATCACGCAAAAGGACGGCGAGAGCGGCATCGTCTACATCGGCGGCGACGGCCTTCCCCACCGCTACGAGAGCAGCGATCACAGCGTCGTCCGCATGCTGAAGTTCAACGGCATCGCTTCGATCCGCGCGCCGATGTAGCAGCGGTGTTCGAGGACTTCGGACTGTCGTTCGTCGACACGGGCGAGGCGACGATCCGGGTTCGGCTCGGCGGCTGCGGGCCGCCGCTGCTGCTGCTGCACGGTCACCCGCAGACGCACGCGATGTGGCATCGCATCGCCCCGCGCCTGGCGCGCGACTTCACGGTCGTCGCGATGGACCTGCGCGGCTACGGCGACAGCTCGAAGCCCGAGACGACCGCGGATCACGAGCCGTACTCGAAGCGCGCCATGGCGCGCGACGCGGTCGCCGTGATGCGGCACTTCGGCTTCGAGCGGTTCGACGTTGCGGGGCACGATCGCGGCGGCCGCGTCGCGTACCGCCTCGCGCTCGATCATCCCGCGCGCGTGCGCAAGCTCGCGACGCTCGACATCCTGCCGACGGGCGAGCACTTTCGCCGCGCCGACATGAAGTTCGCGCTCGGCTACTGGCACTGGTTCTTCCTCGCGCAGCCGTACCCGTTTCCCGAGAACGTCATCGGCGCGAACCCGGAAGCGTTCTTCGCGGGCCGGCCGAACCGCGCGAACGTGCACGCGCCCGAAGCGCTCGAGGATTACCTGCGCTGCTATCGCGATCCGGCGACGGTTCACGCGGCGTGCGAAGACTATCGCGCCGCGGCGACGTACGACTTCGCGCTCGACGAAGCGGATCGCGGGAAGAAGAAGATCGCCGCGCCGATGCTCGTGCTCTGGGCGGCGCGGGGCGAGGTCGCGAAGTGGTACGACGTCCTCGCCGTCTGGCGCGACTGGGCGGACGACGTGCGCGGCTTTCCGATCGAAGCGGGGCACTTCATGCCCGAAGAAGCGCCGCTGGAGACGTACGACGCGCTGCGCGAGTTCTTCCGAGACGGCGCATGAAGCAGCAGTCCGTGCGCCGGGTGCGGAGGCGGCGCGCGCCCCCGACAGGCGACGACACGGTCTACATGTTCGGAATGTTCACCACGCAGTAGCGCAGGTTAGAACAACGCGAGCTGTTCGTTCGCCTGAAGGTACGCCGCATCGATGCCCGTGCGCTTGAGGCGCCACGCGAAGTCGTGCCAGCCGTGGTTGAGCAGCACTTTCTTCGGTTGGGCGAGCTCGATGTAGCGCAGCAGCGCTCCGTAGTCGGCGTGGTCGCTCAGCGGGATGCACGCGTCGGTGCCGTAGCGGTACGGCGCGTTCTTGTCGAGCGCCCAGCCGGAGAGCATGGCCGTGCGCGCGGGCTTGCCTTTGAGCGCCTTCGGCAGATTCTTTCCGGACGGCGGCCAGATCAGCGCGCGCGTGCCGTCGTACGTCGCCGCATCGTAGCGCTCCCACGGCGGCAGCCGCACGCCGGACTCTTCGTAGATGCGTGCGATCGCGTGCACCGCGCCGTGCACCGTGATCGGCACTCCGGCCTTGCCGAGGATCGCCATCGCTTCTTGCGCCTTGCCGAGCGAGTACGCGAAGAAGACGGGCGCGCAACCGCCGGCGAGCGCCTGGGTCGCGAAATCGGCGATCGCGTTCTCCACCTCCTCGCGCGGCGGAAAGATGTACTGCGGCCGTCCGTACGTGCACTCCATCAGCAGCACGTCGCACTGCTTCACCTCCGCCGGTTCGCACGTATACGATCGCGCGAGCTTGAAGTCGCCGGTGTAGACGAAGCGGCCGTGCTCGCCTTCGATCAGCAGCTGCGCGCTGCCGAGCACGTGGCCTGCGGGGAACAGCGTGAGCCGGTGGCCGCCGTCGCTCCACGGTTCGTTGAAGCCGTGCTCCTCGAACGCACACGCGGGGCGCGGACGCTGCGGCAGCAGAGAGGTCTGCTTCGCGCGGGCGATCGAGCGTTCGAAGCGCGATGCACAGATGCGCGCGTTCACCGGCGTCGTCACGATGCGGTCGTGCTCGCGGGCGTGGTCGCTGTGACCGTGCGAGACGTAGCAGCGCGCGCGCGGACGCATCGAGTCGATCCAGAGGTCGAGATCGCTGACGTAGAGCGAGCGTTCGGCGAGCGAGAACACAGCCTTGTCCTGAGCGTTGTCGAAAGAGGCGAACATGTGTTCGGCGCCGCTCCGTCGCGCACCCTTTCCGGGGGGCGCGCGGTTGGGAGGCGCATGCGCGTCTACGACAACATCGCCGACACCTTCGGGAACACGCCGCTCGTGCGGATCCCGCGCTTGAACAAGGGACTCGGCGCGGAGATTCTCTGCAAGCTCGAATCGCTGAATCCGGCGGGGTCGGTCAAGGACCGCATCGGCGTCGCGATGATCGAAGCGGCGGAGCGCGACGGTAAACTGCGTCCCGACTCCGTGATCGTCGAGCCGACCAGCGGCAACACCGGGATCGCCCTCGCGTTCGTGTGCGCGGCGAAAGGCTATCCTCTGATCCTGACGATGCCCGAGACGATGACGATCGAGCGCCGCAACCTGCTCAAAGCATACGGCGCACAGCTCATCCTCACGCCCGGATCCGACGGCATGAAAGGCGCGATCGCGAAAGCGAAGGAGATCGTCGCCTCCAACCCGGCCAAATACTTCCAGCCCGGCCAATTCGACAACCCGGCGAATCCGGAAGTGCACTATCGCACGACGGGCGAGGAGATCTGGCGCGATACCGACGGCAAGGTCGACATCTTGGTCGCCGGCGTCGGCACCGGCGGAACGATCACCGGCGCAGGCCACTTGCTCAAAGAACGCAAGCCGTCCGTTTCGTGCATCACCGTCGAGCCCGACACGTCCACCGTGCTGTCGGGCGGCGCACCCGGCCCGCACAAGCTGCAAGGATTCGCCGCGGGCTTCGTGCCGTCGATCCTCGACACGAAGGTGTACGGCGAGGTCATCACGGTGTCGTTCGAGGACGCGATCGCGACGTCGCGCCGTCTCGCTCGCGAGGAAGGCATCCTCGCCGGCATCTCGTCCGGTGCGAATCTGTGGGCGACGATGCAGGTCGCTGCTCGCGCGGAAAACGCCGGAAAAATGATCGTCACGATCGTGTGCGACACCGGCGAACGCTATCTCTCGAGCCCGCTGTACGCGGAGCAGGAAGCGAACGTGTTCGAGCCGGCTCTCGCCTAGCTGTAATCGAGCTCCCAGACGTATCACCGCTTCTTCGAGGACGCTTCAAGGAGAAGAAGTCGATCGGAGGCGTGTGATGCGTCTGGCAGGCTCGAGAGCGTGGTCGATGGCGGGCATCGCGGCGTTCGCGTTGTGCGGCGCGATCCCGATCGCAGCATACGCGCAGGCGCCGCCTCCGTCATACGCACGACCGCGCGCCGCAACGGAAACGGTCCACGGACGCATCGCGTCGATTCAAGGCGCGTACCAGATTACCGTACAGGACGATCGCGGCTACTTCGATGTCATCTCCCTGCGGCAAGGCACGGTCATCAGCCCGCGCGGCCTGCGGCTCGAGGTCGGCATGATCGTGACGGTAACGGGCGTGAACGGCGGTTCCACGCTGAACGCCGACGTCGTCGACGCGCTGGTCGCGGACGGCGGGAGCTTGCCGGCGGACGAGTACTACGACGGCGGGTACGGCAACTATCCCGACTACTGGATTCCGCTCTATGCCGGCGGCGCGACGATCGTCACGCAGCCTCAGCCGCACCCTGCGACGACGCCGCCGCCGCACCGCCGCGCGGTCGAGCCGCCGCAGCCGAACGTTCCGCGGCGCATCCCGCTCGGCGTGCCGAACCGTCCCGACGCGAGCGGCGTGCCGGAGCCGCGATCGGCGGCGCCGCCGCCGCCGGCACCGATGCCTCCGCCGCCCCCGCCTCCGCCTGCGGCGCCACCGCCGCCTCCGCCGCCGCGATACGAACCGCCGCCGCAGCGCGCGGAGCCGCGCGAGCCGTCGTCACCGACGCACCACTGATCGTCGGTACCGCAGCGGATCGCTTGTCGGGCGAACCGCGGCGGGTGGCGGGCTCGCATTCATCGGGGTGGAACGGCGGTTCCGACATGTTCTGGGAGCTTGCCGGCGTACCGGCGGTCGCCGTGCGCCGCGGCACCCGCGTCGAGTCCGTTCACCACGTCGCGGCGTGCGTCGCCGACTCCGCGGGCGCGGTCGAACTGCAGCTCGGCACGATCGAGACGCCCGTCTTCCTGCGCTCGTCGGCGAAGCCGTTCATCGCTGCTGCGTCGGTGCGCGAAGGCGTGCTCGAGCGGTTCGGCTTCGGCGAGCGCGAGCTGGCCGTCATGTGCGCGTCGCACAACGGCGAGCCCGGACATGTCGAGCTCGTGGCATCGATGCTCGAGCGCATCGGCGCGCGGGTCGACGACCTGCGCTGCGGCGCGCATCCGCCGGCGTACGAGCCGGCCGCGGCCGCGCTGGCGGCGCGCGGCGAGGCGCCGTCCGCGCTGCACAACAACTGCAGCGGAAAGCACGCCGGAATCCTCGCGCTCGCGCGAACGATCGGCGTTCCGTTCGAGGATTATCTCGAGCCGGATCACCCGGCGCAGCGCCTCGTGCTCGCGATGTGCGAGCGGGTGAGCGACGACACGTTCGCGGGCGACAAGCTCGCGGTGGACGGCTGCGGCATCCCGGTCTATGCGACGACGCTGCGGAACGCTGCGGCGTCGTTCGCGCGGCTCGCGACCCTGCGCGGCGTCGACGACGCCGACGCGACCGCGCTCGCGCGCGTTGCGAGCGCGATGGCGGCGGAGCCGTGGTACGTCGCCGGAACCGGGCGGTTCGACACCGACCTGATGCGCGCGACGGCCGGGCGCGTCGTGTGCAAGGCCGGCGCCGAGGGCTTTCACTGCGACGCGCTGCTCGATGCCGGGCTCGGCGTCGCGGTCAAGGTTATCGACGGTACGCGCCGCGCCGCCGCGCCCGCGACGCTCACGATCCTCGATGCGCTGCGCGCGCTGGAGCCTGCCGCGCGCAGCGCGCTGCGGCAGCATGCGGTCGTGCCGGTGAAGAACGTCGCCGGCCGCGTCACCGGCGAGATCGCCGCGCTCCCCGACTGGCTTGCCGGCAGCAACCCCCCGGCGCGCTGAGCGGTCCGAGGCTTCGTGGTCGACTTCTTCCTGCGGCGGCCGATCTTCGCGTCCGTCTTCTCGCTCGTCATTCTACTGCTCGGGCTGATCTCGATACCGACGCTGCCGATCGCGCAGTTCCCGAACATCCAGCCGCCGCAGGTCACCGTCACCGCGGTTTACCAGGGCGCGAGCGCGGAGGCGGTCGAGTCGTCCGTCACCGTGCCGCTCGAACAAGCCATCAACGGCGTGCAGGGTTTGCGCTACATCCAATCGTCCTCGGGCAGCGACGGCACGTCGACGATCACGTGCACGTTCAACCTCGACCGCAGCCTCGACCAGGCCACGAACGACGTGCAGAACGCCGTCAACCTCGCGCAAGGACGTCTCCCCAACGAGGTCAAGCAGATCGGCGTCACCGTGTCGAAGAACGCCGGCACGTTCGTCGCCGCGATCGGCGTCGTGTCGACCAATCCGCGCTTGGATCAGACGTATCTGACCAACTTCCTCGAGACGAACGTCGTCAACGACCTCAAGCGCATCAGCGGCGTGTCCGACGTCTTCGTTTTCGGCGAACGCAAGTACGCGATGCGTTTGTGGGTCGATCCGAAACGCCTCGCCGACAACGGCCTGGTCGCGAGCGATGTCGTAACGGCGCTGCAGGCGCAAAACGTGCAGGTCGCGGCGGGCGCGATCGGCGCGCCTCCGACGAACGGCCACCAGCCGTACGAGTACTCCGTGCTCGCGACGGGCCGCCTGCACTCGACGGACCAGTTCGCGAACATCGTGCTCAAGGCGAGCCCTGACGGCGGCTTCGTGAAGGTGCGCGACATCGGCCGCGTCGAGCTTGGCGCCGAGAACTACTCGGCGACGAATTGGTTCGACGGGAACCCCTCGGTCGGGCTGGGCATCCTGCAACTGCAGACGGGCAACGCGCTGCAGGTTTCGCAACAGGTCCGCGCGACGATGGACCGCCTCGCGACGAAGTTTCCGCCGGGCGTGAGTTACAAGGTCGCGTTCGACACGGCCGAGTTCGTGCACGAGTCGATCAAGGAGGTCGTGATCACGCTGCTGATCGCGATCGGGCTGGTCGTGCTCGTCATTTTCCTGTTCCTGCAGAACTGGCGCACGACGCTGATCCCCGCGCTGACGATCCCGGTGTCGCTCGTCGGCACGTTCTTCCTGATGCGCGTGCTCGGCTTCTCGATCAACACGCTGACGCTGTTCGGGCTGACGCTCGCGACGGGCCTCGTCGTCGACGACGCGATCGTCGTCATCGAGAACATCGCGCGGTTCATTCAGGAGAAGGGCATGGGACCGCTCGAGGGCGCGCGCGAGGCGATGCGCGAGATCACCGGCGCCGTGCTCGCATCGTCGCTCGTGCTGCTGGCGGTGTTCGTCCCCGTCGCGTTCTTCCCGGGCACGACCGGGCAGCTCTACAAGCAGTTCGCGCTCACGATCGCGTGCTCGATCACGATCTCGCTGTTCTGCGCGTTGACGCTCACGCCGGTGCTCTCCTCGCTCCTGCTGGGCCGGACCGCGCGCCGCAGCGGCGGATTCTTCGGCCCCGTGAACACGGCGATCGCGAAGACGCGGTCCGGCTACCACCGCGCGCTGCCGTGGATGATGCGCAGGCGCGGTTTGGTGCTCGCGGTGTTCGCGGTTCTTCTGGCTGTCACCGGGTGGCTCTATACGACGACGCCGACCGCGTTCGTGCCGGACGAAGATCAGGGCTTCGCAATCGTGAACGTCCAGCTGCCGGAAGGTGCGTCGCTCGATCAGACGCACGTGATCCAGCGCGAGGTCGAGTCGATCTTGCACGCCCAGCCCGAGATCACCGATGTATTCGACGTCGGCGGCTTCGGCTTCACCGGCAACGGCTCGAACAAGGCGACGATGTTCGTCCGGCTCGCGCCGTGGAGTGATCGGCACGGGCGGCAGCACGCGCTGAGCACGGTCGTGAGCCGCATCAACTACCGGTTCTTCAGCGACTTCAAGATGCGCCATCCCGATGCGCTGGTCATCGCGTTCCAGCCGCCTTCCATCCCGATCGGCTTCCAGTCGGGGTTCACGTTCGAGCTGGAGGATCGCGCGAACCAGGGGATTCCGGCGCTCGACGCCGCCTCCAAGATGCTGATCTATCCCGCGTACGCGCCAGGATCGCCGCTGGCCGGCGTCTACACGACGTTCCGCACCGACAAGCCGACGATCCTCACCGACGTCGACCGCGACAAGGCCTCGCAGCTGGGTATCGCGCTGCCCGACATCTTCAACACGATGCAGGTGTACCTGGGCTCCGTCTACGTCAACGACTTCGACATGAACGGGCAGACGTATCGCGTCGAGGTGCAGGCGGACACGCCGTACCGCTCGCGCGTGGCGGACCTCGACAAGATTTACGTTCACGGCGACACGCCGGTGATCGTGAACGGACAGTCCGTTCCGCCGCCGCCCATCCCGCTGACCGCGCTCGTGCACGTGTCGGAGACCAAAGCGCCGCCGGTCATCACGCACTTCAACCTGTACCGCTCCATCGAGATCAACGGATCGCCGGCGGCGGGACACGGCTCGGGCGAGGCGCTCGCCACGATGGAGCGGTTCGCAACGCACCTACCGCCGGGATTCGCGACCGAATGGAGCGGCGTGTCGCGCGAGCAGGTCGAGGGCGGCAACCAGGCGCTGCTGATCTTCGCGCTCGGTATCGTCTTCGTGTTCCTCGTGCTCTCCGCGCAGTACGAGTCGTTTGCGGACCCGCTGATCATCCTGCTCGCCGTTCCGCTCGCGCTGCTCGGCGCGATCGGCGGGCTCGTCTTCCGGCACTACTTCTCCGACGTGTTCGCGCAGGTCGGATACGTCATGCTGATCGGACTCGCATCGAAGAACGCGATTCTGATCGTCGAGTTCGCGAATCAGCTGCGCGAGCAAGGCGTGGACACGGTGACCGCCGTGATTCGCGCCGCCGAGACGCGGCTGCGGCCGATCCTCATGACCTCCATTGCCTTCGTGCTCGGCGTGACGCCGCTGGTGTTCGCGACGGGTGCGGGCAGCGCCGCGCGCAACTCGCTCGGCACGGCCGTGTTCGGCGGCATGATCGTCTCGACGGTGCTGAACCTCTTCGTGACGCCGGTGCTCTACGTGATGATCGCGGGGCTCGAAGACCGCTTCGGCTTCGGCCGCGGCGCGCACGGCGCGAGGCGCGCGGGTGCCGCGGGTTCCTCACCCTCACCGGAGACGGTTCGCCTCTAGCGCGCCGGTCCGGCGGTATGAACCGAACGCGGCTGTCGGCCGGCGAGCACCTCGCGCTCGCCGTGCCGTGGTTCGCATACAACGCGCAGTGGGGCGCGCTGCTGCCGATCGTGATTCCGGCGCAGATCGCGGCGTTCGTACCGCAGCACAAGGAGCTCGCGCTCGGCGTGCTGATGGATGCGGGCGCGCTGATCGCACTGGTCGCGACGCCGCTTGCGGGCGCGTGGTCCGATCGCGCCGGCGATCGGCGCGCGTTCGTCGGCGGCGGGGCGGCCGCGTCGATCGCGGTGCTCGTCGCGCTCGGGCTCCTCGGCGGGCACGCGCCGCCGGCGGCATTCGTCGGAGCGGTGCTGGCGCTGCAACTGACGACGAACGTGTGGGCGGGCCCGTACGCCGCGACGATCCCCGACCGCGTGCCGCACGCGCAGCGCGGCGTCGCGAGCGCGTGGATGATGGTGATGACCGTGCTCGGCATCGTCGCCGGCTCGGCGGCATGCGGGGCGTTCGTGCAGCGTGGGATGTACCTCGCCGCATACACGTTCATCGCCGCGCTGCTCGGCGCCGCCCTGATCGTCGCGTTCGCGGCCGTGTACCGGCGCGACGGTGAGCGCGCGCCGCCGCGGGCAGCCGCGCGGCCGTTCTTCCCGCCCCTGCGCGAGCACCGGCCGTTCTATACGGTGCTCGTGACGCGCGCGCTCGTGACGATGGGCATCTACTCGGTGTACGAGTTCTTCCTGTACTTCCTCGGGGACGTCGTGCGCGTGCCGAATCCGATCGCGAACGGCTCGGTACTGCTCGCCGCCGCAGCGCTCGCGGGCGTACCGGGCGCGCTGCTCGCCGGCCGCGCGAGCGACCGTATCGGTCCGCTGCGCGTGGTCGTCGTCGCGTCGTGGGCGATGGCCGCGCTCGCCGCGGCGTTCGCGGCGCTCGTCTACCATCCGTCGTGGACGGCGGCGATCGTGCTCGCGCTGCTGTACGGATGCGCGAGCTGCGCGTATCAGGCCGTCGACTGGGCGCTCGCGATCCACGTGCTGCCCGCGCGCGAGGACGCGGGCAAGGACATGGGCATCTGGCACGTCTCGTTCGTGCTGCCGCAGCTGATCGCGCCGGGCATCACCGGCGCGGTGATCGCCGCGTGCAAGCCGGTCTCTGTCGCGTTCGGCTACGCGATCGCGTTCGGGCTCGCCGCGCTCTGGTTCGCGCTGGGCGCCGCGGTCGTCGCGCGCCTGCGGCTGCGTTCGGCCTAGCCGGCCAGTCTCGCGCGCTCGCCGATCGCATCGGCGTGCGGCGGTGGGATGCTGTACGCGTCGATCGCGTACTGCGCGAGCATGCGCTGCGCGTTGAAGTGCGAGCCGTTGTACGCGATCGCGCCGCGCATCACGGCGAGGTAGCGGCGGCGGTCCTGCGCGTAGGCCGGAAGGATGACGTGCTCGAGGAGCCCGTACACCGCGTCGCCCGTGCGGTCGTCGTCGGCGCCGGTGACATCGTCGATCGACCAGCCCGTCACACCGTCCAGCGCGCCCTCGATCCACCAGCCGTCCATCACGGAGAGGCTCGGCACGCCGTTCAGCGCGGCCTTCATGCCGCTCGTGCCCGACGCTTCGTTCGGCGGGCGCGGCGTGTTGAGCCACAGATCCGCACCGGACGTGAGCGACGCCCCCCAGCTCATGTCGTAGTTCTCGACGTACACGATTTCGACCGTGCCGGACAGTGCTTGCGCCTGCTCGACGACGTGCCGGATCATCGCCTTCCCGTCCCAGTCCCGCGGGTGCGCTTTGCCGCCGAATACGAGCTGGATGCCGCCGAAGCGGCGCGCGATGTCGGCGAGCCGGGCGGCATCGCGCAGGATCAGGTCGTTGCGCTTGTACGCCGTCGCGCGGCGGGCGATGCCGATGGTGAACCGGTTCGGGTCGAGCAGCTTCCCGGTCGCGTGTGCGATGCGCTCGATCAGCGCGTGCTTCGCCGCGGCGTGCGCGTCCGCGATCTCGCCGAGCGGGATGCCGACGGCCTGACGCAGCTGCCAGTTGTCGCGGCGCCATTCCGGGATGCGGCGGTCGAACAGCGCTTGGAACGCCGGCGCGGTCCACGTCCCCGCGTGCACGCCGTTCGTCACCGCGCGAACTCGCGTGTCGCCGAACATCACGCGCGACACCTCGCCGTGCCGCATCGCGACGGCGTTGGTGAAGCGCGACGCGCGCAACGCCAAGAGCGTCATGTTCAAGGTCTCGCCGTCGACGAGCTCGAGCGCGCGCAGCGTCGCGACGTTGTCGGCATCGAGCACTTCGTACGCGAGGTCGAGTCCGAAGCGATCGTGGCCCGCGGGTACCGGCGTGTGCGTCGTGAAGACGCAGCGCTCGCGAACGCGAGCGAGATCGTCCGGCGCGGGCGTGCCGTGCGGCGTCGCGCGCGCTTCGTCGAGCAGCGCGAGGACCAGGAGCGCGGAGTGGCCCTCGTTCATGTGATACGTGCCGATGCGCTCGTGTCCCAGCGCGTGCAGCAGCGGCGCGGCGCCGAGCCCGAGCAGCGTTTCCTGTTCGAGCCGGTATCGGGCGTCACCGCCGTACAGCGCGCGCGTCAGCCCGCGCGCGGCTTCGTCGTTCTCGGCACGATCCGTATCGAGGAAGTAGACCGGGACGACGTGCCCGTCGACGCCGGCGACCGGAAAGCGCCACACGCCGGCGATGACCTCGCGTCCGCTGATCGGAACGGAGATCGTGACGGGGAGCGCCTCGAGCGAGGCCTCGGGCGTCCACGTCTGTGCCGTTTCGCTCTGTTCGCCCGACCCGTCGAGGTGCTGGCGGAAGTAGCCGTCGCGGTACAGCAGAGTGACGCCCACCATCGGATAGCTCGCGTCGGCCGCCGCGCGCACGACGTCGCCGGCGAGCACGCCCAGCCCGCCGCTGTACGTCGCGACGGCGGATGCGACGGCGATCTCCATGGAGACGTACGCGACGATCGGTTCCTGCATGCTTTCTTTTCTTTTTTCGGCGATCAGGCGGTGGCGGATGAGACGCGCGCAACGTACGCAGCGAACCACGGGGCGGTCGTAAACAACCGTCCCTCGCGGCGCACGACGCGAAGCCGTCCGCGCTGTGCCGCTTTGTAGAGGCGGTCGGTACGGCCCTCCGGCGCGAAATCGGCAAGGGGGCGCAGCTCGCCGGTGGGCTCGACGGCGTCTCGCAGCCGTTCGAGTCCCCGCGCGAGCGATATTCCGACAACGCGCGCGAGGGGCACGGCGTCGCCGGCCAGCGCGGCTCGCAGCGCCGCACCGTACGCGCGGCGCCCGCGCGCGTCGAGCGCGATCGGCGGTAGGCCGCGCCGGAACGCGAGCAGGTTGCCCAGCAGGCGGGCAACGCGGCCATTGCCGCTTGCGAATGGTTGCAGGCGGACGAGGCGGGCGATTGCGCGCGCGATCGCGATCGGCGCGGGATCGTCCGCGGTGAGCGCGAGGCGGCCGGCGAACGACTCGGTCTCGAACGGCACCAGCCAGTGCGGCGGCGGCACGGTGCCGTCGGGGAGGGCGGGGACCGTCTTCGTGCGCCACGCGCCGGCGTCGTCGGCGATGCCGCGCAGCGCGAGCCGGTGCAGCGTGCGCAGGTCTTCCGTGCCAACCGGCCGGGGACGCGCGCCTTCCCGGGCCGCCCACGCGGCCGCATCGGCGTAGCGGAGGACCAGCAGGTAGTCGTCGAACCGGTGGCCGCCCAGCGCGCGGCCGCGCTCGAGGAGCGATCGCACCTCGGTCAGGTCGAGGTTCGCTCCGGCGAGTCGGATCGAGCCCGCCACCTCCTCGAGCCGCAGGCGCGCGAAGGCGTCGCGCAGGGCCGGCGACGGTGCCGCGTCGCGCACGATCGTCGAGAGTGCCGCGATGCGGCCAGTCAGTTGTCCAATCCCCTCCACTTCGGAGGATTTGGACACCGATCGGCTGCATTCCGGCCGGCTGCCCGATACGATGGCCGGCGATGGGCGATTTCCTCGACACGCTTCGCGAGCGCGTGCTGCTGTTCGACGGCGCGATGGGCACCGAGCTGATGGCGCGGCACCTCTCCGACGACGATTTCGGCGGTGCTGCCTACCACGGTTGCAACGAGGCGCTGGTGCTGACGCGCCCCGACGTGATCGAGGACATCCATCGCGCGTACCTCGCGGCCGGCGCCGACGTGCTCGAGACGGACTCGTTCACCGCCTCGCGGCTCAAGCTCGACGAGTACGGTCTCGGCGCGAAGACGCGTGAGGTGAACCTCGCGGCGGCTCGGATCGCGCGGCGGGCGGCGGACGGCTTCTCGACGCCGGAGCATCCGCGGTTCGTCGCGGGCTCGCTCGGGCCCACCGGGATGCTGATCTCGTCGTCGGATCCGGCGCTCTCGAAGATCACGTTCGACGAGCTGGCGGATCTCTACGAAGAGCAGTCGGCCGCGCTGATCGAGGGCGGCGTCGACCTGCTGCTGCTCGAGACGAGCCAAGACTTGCTCGAGATGAAGGCGGCGATCGCCGGCATCACGCGCGGGTTCGCGAAGGGCGTCCGCCGCGTGCCGATCCAGGCGCAGGCAACGCTCGACGTCACGGGCCGCATGCTGCTGGGCACCGACATCACGCGCCGTGCGTGCGACGCTCGACGCGCTGCCGATCGACGTGATCGGCCTCAACTGCTCGACCGGCCCCGAGCACATGCGCGATCCGATCCGGTACCTGACGGAAAACTCACGCTGCTTCGTGAGCGTGATCCCGAACGCGGGACTGCCGCGCATGGGACCGCGCGGCGAGACGATCTATCCCGAGACGCCGGACGAGATGGCGAAGCAGCTGTCCTCGTTCGTCGACGAGCTCGGCGTCAACGCGATCGGGGGCTGCTGCGGGACCACGCCACAGCACATCGCGACGTTCGCGGAGATGCTGCGTTCGCTCGAACGAGCCGGACACCGTCCGCGCGTGCCGCAGACGCAACCGCAGCAGTATGCGGCGTCCGCGATGACGGCTGTCGCGCTGAAGCAGGAAGGTACGGTGCTGCTGATCGGCGAGCGCGTGAACTCGCAAGGCTCGCGCAAGATCAAGCGGCTGCTGCTCGCGGACGATTACGACGAGATCACGCTCGTCGCGCGCGGCCAGGTCGAAGGCGGCGCGCACCTGCTCGACGTGTGCACGGCGCTGACCGAGCGCACCGATGAAGACGTGCAGATGGCGACGATCGTGAAGCGGCTCGCGCAATCGGTCGAGGCGCCGCTCGTAATCGATTCCACCGAGCCGAAGGTGATCGAGGGCGCGCTGAAGATCTACGCGGGCCGCCCCGTCGTGAACTCGATCCACCTCGAGAACGGCCGCACGAAGATCGACTCCGTCGTGCCGCTGGTGAAGGAGGCCGGCGCGGCGGTCGTCGCGCTCACGATCGACGAGACGGGCATGGCGAAGACCGCCGCGGCGAAGCTCGACGTCGCGAAGCGCATCTACGAGATCGTCGTCGGCGAGTACGGCATTCCGGCCGGTGCGCTGATCTTCGACGATCTCACGTTCACGCTCGCGACCGGCGATGCGGAGTACATCGATTCCGCCGTCGAGACGATCGAGGGCATTCGGCTGATCAAGCGCGAGCTGCCCGGCGTGCTGACCTCGCTCGGCGTCTCCAACGTGTCCTTCGGGCTCAAGCCGGCGGCGCGGCACGTGCTCAACTCGGTCATGCTGCACCACTGCGTCGAGGCCGGACTCGACATGGCGATCGTCAACGCGGCCGAGATCACGCCGTACGCCGAGATCGACGCGCTCGAGCGCGAGCTGTGCGACGACCTCGTGCTGAATCGGCGTCCCGACGCGCTGCAGCGCCTGATCGAGCACTTCGAGGCGAAGGCGCCGGTCGCCGGCGCGGCGGCTGCCGCGGTCGACGATGAAGCGGACGCGCCGGTCGAGGTGCGAATCCACAACGCGATCCTGCGTCGGCGCAAGGACGGCATCGAGGCGAAGATCGACGAGGCGCTCGCGAAGCGCGATCCGGTCGACGTCCTGAACAACGTGCTGCTGCCCGCGATGAAGGAAGTCGGCGACAAGTTCGGCGCGGGCGAGCTGATCCTGCCGTTCGTGCTGCAGTCGGCCGAGGTGATGAAGAAGGCGGTCGCGCACCTCGAGCAGTTCCTCGAACGCAAGGAGGGCGTCAGCAAGGGTGTCGTCGTGCTCGCGACCGTGTTCGGCGACGTGCACGACATCGGCAAGAACCTCGTCGGCACGATCCTCTCGAACAACGGCTACACCGTGCACGACCTCGGCAAGCAGGTGCCGGTGAACACGATTCTCGACAAGGCCGTCGAGGTCGACGCCGACGCGATCGGACTGTCGGCGCTGCTCGTGTCGACGTCGAAGCAGATGCCGACCCTCGTGAAGGAACAGGCGGCGCGCGAGCTCGGCTTCCCGGTGGTGATCGGCGGCGCCGCGATCAACCGCGACTTCGGGCGACGCGTTGCGTACGCGGCCGAAGAGCGCTTCTTCGAGCCCGGCGTGTTCTACGCGAAGGACGCCTTCGAGGGCCTCGACCTCATGGATTCGCTCACCGACAGCCGTCGCGCGCGATCGTCTCCTGGAGCGCATCCGTGCCGAAGCGCAGCAGCTTCGCGCGAAAGACGCGGGCGCGCCGGCCGCGCCGTCGCCGAACGGCAAGACGGCGCGCGCGAGCGTCGGCGCCGCGGACGTGCCGCGCGCGCCGTTCTTCGGCCCGCGCACGCTCACGCACGTCGACCCGCGCGAGCTGTGGCCGTGCTTCGACCTCAAGAGCCTCTACCGGCTGTCGTGGGGCGGCGCGAGCACGAAGGGCGCGGCGTGGGAGCGCATCGTGCGCGAGGAGTTCGAGCCGCGCCTGCGCCGCTATGAAGCGCTCGCGGAACATGCCTCGACGACGTTGGGCGAGGCCCGGCTGCTCGATCCGCGTGTCGTGTACGGCTACTTCCCGGCCGCGGGGAGCGGCGACGACGTGATCGTGTACGATCCCGTCGACTCAGCGCGCGAGATCGCGCGCTTCACGTTCGCGCGCCAGGCCGGCGGCGAGCACCTGTGTCTCGCGGACTACCTGCGCGAACCGACCGAAGACGGCGCGAGCGACGTCGTCGCGATGCAAGTCGTGACGGTCGGGCGCCGAGGCGGCGCGGCGGACCGAAGCGCTGCAGGCTGCGAACGACTACAGCGAGGCGTACTTCCTGCACGGCTTCTCCGTGCAATCGGCGGAGGCGCTCGCGGAGTGGTCGCATCGCCGCATCCGCGGCGAGCTCGGCCTCACGAACGAGCGCGGCAAGCGGTACTCGTGGGGCTACGGCGCGTGTCCCGACCTGGCGCAGCACGAGCTCGTGTGGCGACTGCTCGACGTCGAGAAGGCGATCGGTGCGTCGCTGACGTCCGCGTACCAAATCGTGCCGGAGCAGTCGACGGCGGCAGTCATCATCCACCATCCGAAGGCGGCATACTTCAACGCGGCCGCGGTGAGGGAGCTGGCGACGGTCTGATCTTCGCCGACGCACCTGGGGCGCACCGGTCAGCGGTTCCGAGCGCATCAGCGGCGTTCTGACGTGGGATGGCTTCGCGGGTCGGGCCGGTGCCGCTCGGAGGCGGCCTCGCCGAAGCTGAACGGCCTGCTTCCACGAGGGGCGCCGCGATACGCGGGCGTACACCGTGCCCGATTCGCTCTAGTCTCGGGGAGTCGCGCCTTGATGACCATCTTCCGCCTGTCGCGCTCCGTGGCGGCCGCTGCTCTCGCCGCGGTAATGCTCGCCGCGTGCTCGAACTCGAGCTCGACCACGTCGTCCGCGACGTCGTCGGCGTCGAGCGCGCCCGAATCGTCCGCGGCCCCCGCATCCTCGGGCAGCGGCGGCACCGTGAAGATCGGCATCGACATGCCGATCAGCGGGGCTGACGCATCGATCGGAATCCCGACCGAGAACGGCGCCGTGCTCGCCATCGAGCAGGCGAACAAAGCCGGGTTCGCGGGCGGCAAGTTCAAGCTCGAGGCGTCCGTGCTCGACGACGCGGTGCAAGGAAAGCACGACCCCGCGGCCGGCGCGCAGAACGTCAAGACGTTCATCGCCGATTCGGCGGTGCTCGGCGATGATCGGGCCGTTCAACTCGAACGTCGCCAAGTCGGAGATCCCGCTGACGAACGACGCCGGGCTCGTGCAGATCTCGCCGGCGAACACGAACGACGGCCTCACCGTCGGCGACGACGCGAAGAAGCTGCGCACCGCGCATCCCGACGTCAACGCGTACTTCCGCGTGTGCACGCGCGACGCGAAGCAGGGCTCCGCCCTCGCCCAGGTGGCCGCGCAGCGCTTGAACCTCAAGCGCGTGTTCATCATCGACGACAACGAGACGTACGGCAAAGGCTTGGCGGACGTGTTCGAGTCCTCGTTCACCGGATACGGCGGAACGGTCGTCGGTCACGAGCATACCACCGCGAACCAGCAAGACTTCAAGGCGCTGCTCACCAAGGCGAAGGCGCTCAATCCCGACGGCGTGTTCTACGGCGGTACGACGTCGACGGGCGGCGGCCTCGTGCGCAAGCAGATGCCGGACGCGGGCCTCGGTACGCTGCCGTACCTCGGCGGCGACGGCATCGCGGACGATGAGTTCCTCAAAGTCGCGGGCGACACGGCGAACGGCGCGTACATGACGGCCGCCGCGCCGGATGCGACGAAGCTGCCGTCGGCGAAATCGTTCGTGACCGCGTACAAGGCGCGCTTCAACAGCGATGTCGGGCCGTACTCCGCGAACGCGTACGCTGCGGCGCAGATCGAGATCGCCGCGATGCAGAAGGCGATCGCCGATGACGGCGGCAAGATGCCGACGCGCGCCGACGTGCTGAAGGACGTCGCCGCGACGCACGACTTCGACTCGCCGATCGGCAAGATCGGCTTCGATGCGAACGGCGACACGACGGCGCCGATCCTGACGCTCTTCCAGGTCCGCGGCGGGAAGCGCGTCACGATCGATCAGATCACCGTCAAGAGCTGAGTGCCGTAGCGTGTCGCTGTTCTTCCAGCAGCTCGTCAACGGGCTGTCGCTGGGCGGCATCTACGCGCTGATCGCGCTCGGCTACACGATGGTCTACGGGATCATCGAGCTGATCAACTTCGCGCACGGCGACGTCTACACGCTGGGGACGTTCTTCTCGCTCGCGGTGCTTACGCTGCTCGGCGTCACCGGCGTCGTGACGGGTCCGCTGCTGATCCCGATCGTGATCGTCACCATCCTCACCGCGATGGTGCTGTGCGGCCTGACCGGCGTGATCATCGAACGCCTCGCCTACCGACGCTTGCGCAACGCGCCGAAGCTCGCGCCGCTCATCACCGCGATCGGCATGTCGTTCATCCTCGAGAACCTCATGCTCTACTGGCGCGGTCCGTCGCCCGGTGCCGTTTCCCGACCTGATGCCGAACCCGCAGTTCGCGCTCGGCGCGGTGACGATCCAGGCGAAGCAGATCGCCGTCATCCTGCTCGCGATCGTGCTGATGGTCGTGCTGCAGGCGTTCGTCAACAACACGCGCATGGGCAAGGCGATGCGCGCGACCGCGCAGGACCGCGACGCCGCGCAGCTGATGGGCATCGACATCAACACCACGATCGCCGCTGACGTTCCTGATCGGCTCGGCGCTCGCGGGCGCCGCCGGCTTCGTGTCGGGCGTCTACTACGGGTCGACCTGGTTCTTCAACGGCTTCGCGGCCGGCCTCAAGGCGTTCACGGCCGCCGTGCTCGGCGGCATCGGCAACATCGCCGGTGCGATGCTCGGCGGCTTCCTCATCGGACTGGTCGAGGCGCTGACGACGCAGACGATCTGCGACCAGTGGGCCAACGTGGTCGTCTTCTCGATGCTCGTGCTCGTGCTGATCTTCCGGCCGACGGGCCTGCTCGGCGAGTCGCGTGCCGAACAAGGTATGACCGCCGCGCACCGCATCGCGCCGGGAACGCGGATCGCGGTGATCGCGTTCGCCGTCGCGCTCGCGCTGCCGTTTATCGGGCACAACGGCGCATTCACGAACTTCCTCGCCGACGCCGGCGCGTTCGTGCTGCTCGCCCTCGGTCTGAACATCGTCGTCGGCTTCGCCGGGCTGCTCGATCTCGGCTACGCCGCCTTCTTCGCGATCGGCTCATACGCGTTCGCGATGCTGGCCTCGCCGCAGTTCGGGATCCACCTGCCGTTCTGGGTGCTGCTGTTCGTCGCGTCGGCGATCGCCGCGGTCTTCGGCATACTGCTCGGCGCGCCGACGCTGCGGCTGCGCGGCGATTATCTGGCGATCGTCACGCTCGGGTTCGGCGAGATCGTGCCGCAGACGTTCCTGAACCTCAGCCAATGGACCGGCGGCCCGAACGGCATCGGCTCGCTCGACCAGCCGGTGTTCTTCGGCTTGCGGTTCGGGTTCGATCCGCTGCCGTACTACCTGCTGATCCTGGCGCTCATCGCGCTCGCGGTGATCGTCGCGAACAACCTGCGCCGAAGCCGGCTCGGGCGCGCGTGGATGGCGATTCGCGAGGACGAGCTCGCGGCCGCGCACATGGGCATCAACACAACGACGGCACGAAGCTCGCCGCCTTCGCGATGGGCGCGTCGTTCAGCGGCCTGGCGGGCTGCGCGTACGCCTCGAAGCTGCAGCTGGTCTCGCCCGACGAGTTCGGGTTCAACGTCAGCGTGTTCATCCTCGCCATGCTCGTGCTGGGCGGCATGGGTAACATCCCGGGCGTCGTCGCGGGCAGCGTCATCCTCTCCGCGCTCGAGCGCTTCATCTTGCCGCAAGGGACGAACGCGCTGCACGCGATCGGCCTGAACGTCGACCTGACGAACTCGCGCTTTCTGATCTACGGGGTCATCCTCGTGATGATGATGCTGTTTCGTCCGGAGGGCCTCATCCCGAGCCGGCAGCGCAAGGCGGAGCTGCACGCGGCCGAGATCGACGCGACCGCCGCGGCGCGCGAACAGGTGCTCTCCACCGAGGCGGTGCGTTGATGCCGCTGCTCCAGCTCGATCACGTGACGCAGCGATTCGGCGGCCTCGTCGCGGTCAACGACCTGAGCTTCACGATCGAGCCCGGCGCCATCGTCGCGATGATCGGACCGAACGGCGCCGGGAAGTCGACGGCGTTCAACCTCGTCACCGGAATCTACCGTCCCTCGGCGGGTCGCATCACGTTCGACGGCGCGAACATCGCCGGCAAGCCGACGAGCGCGATCGCGTCGCTCGGGATCGCGCGCACGTTCCAGAACATCCGGCTCTTCGCGTTCATGTCGGCGCTCGAGAACGTCATGACGGGCGAGCACGCGCGGCTGCACGCGAACCTGGCGGACTCGCTGTTGCGCACGCCGCGGCAGCGGCGCGAGGAGCGTACGGCACACGAGCGCGCGATGGAGCTGCTGCGGTTCGTCGGCCTCGAGCGCGGCGCGGAAGAGTACGCGCGCAACTTCGCGTACGGCCTGCAGCGGCGGCTCGAGATCGCGCGCGCGCTCGCGTCGGACCCGAAGCTGCTGCTGCTCGACGAGCCGGCGGCCGGGATGAACCCGAGCGAGAAGCGCGATCTCGTCGCGCTGATCCGCCGCATCCGCGAGCGCGGCGTGACCGTCTTCCTGATCGAGCACGACATGAGCGTCGTGATGGAGATCAGCGAGCGCGTCACCGTGCTCGACCACGGCGAGAAGATCGCCGAAGGTCTGCCCGAAGAGGTGCGGCGCGATCCGCGCGTGATCGAGGCATACCTCGGCGCCGAAGAGCGGGCGAGCTGACGTGGCGCTGCTCGAGGTCGAGGATCTCGTCGCGCGCTACGGCCGCATCACGGCGCTGCACGGCATCGCGCTCCGCGTCGAGGAGGGTGAGATCGTGACGCTGATCGGCGCGAACGGCGCCGGCAAGACGACGACGCTGCGAGCGATCAGCGGGCTGGTGCGGGCGGCGGCCGGATCGATCCGATTCGACGGCCGCGACATCACGCGGGTCGCGCCGAACGAGATCGTTCGCGCGGGGGTCGGCCACTCGCCGGAGGGCCGCCGCGTGTTTCCGCGCATGACGGTACGCGAGAACCTCGAGATCGGCGCGTACACACGCCGATCGAAGCACGAGATCGCCGAGGATCTCGAGCGCGTGCTCGCGATCTTTCCGAGACTGCGCGAACGCTTCGCGCAGAAGGCCGGCACGATGTCGGGCGGCGAGCAGCAGATGCTCGCGATCGCCCGCGCGCTGATGTCGCGGCCGCGGCTGCTCATGCTGGACGAGCCCTCGCTCGGGCTCTCCCCGAAGCTCGTGCAGACGATCTTCGAGGTGATTCGCGATCTGAACGCGCGCGGTACGACCGTGTTGCTCATCGAGCAGAACGCGCGGCAGGCGCTCGCGATCGCGGCGCGCGGCTACGTCCTCGAAGTCGGACGGATCGCGCACGCGGGCCCGGCCGGCGAGCTCGCCGCGAGCGAAGCCGTGCGCGCGGCATACTTGGGAGGCGCCGCGTAGGGGACGTGCAGGAGACCTTCGCGCAGCAATCCCTGATCGGGGTCCTCATCGCGGCGCTCGTGGTCGCACGCTTCGCGACGCGCGAACTGAAACCGCGCGTCATTCGCGCCGGCGTCCTCTGGATTCGCCCGGCGCTGCTCGTCGCGCTGGCGGCCTGGCTGAGCTGGACGACGCTCGCGGTCGATCCCGGCGGCACCGCGCAGCTCGTGACCGCCGTGAGCGCCGGTGCGGTCGCGGGCGCGATCACCGGCGTGCTGATCGTCCGGTTCACCGCATTCTCGCCCGCCGCGGTGCCGAACGCGGTCGTCGCGAGCGGGTCGTGGATCACGTTCGGGATCTGGCTCGCGGCCTTCGTGCTGCGGCTCGCTGCGCGCTTCGTCGTTCCCCACGGCGCAGACCCGCGCACGCAGCTCCCGATGAACAGTGGCACGGTGACCCTGGTCGCGGTCGCGTTCGTCGTGATCGGCGTTGCGTTCCAGCGCGCGATCGCGCGCGCGCGGACTGTGTAGCCGGACGCTTCGGCTACGTTGGGCGCGCGTATGAGCCGGTGCCCGGGCGGTTGCGCGCTCGCGGCCCGGCGTCGCGTTCGGCTTCGCGTATCTTCGCGATGAACGCGTCGAGCGATTTGTCCGGCTCGTCCTCGAAGGGCGCCGCGAGTTGCGGATCGCGAATGCGGTCGACGCGAAAGCTGCGAAAGTCCTCGCGCAGCTCGCACCAGGCGGCGAGCGTCCAGGTCTTGCCCCAGAAATACAGTCCCAGCGGGCGGATCGTCCGGTGCGCCTGCGCACCGTCCTGACCAGCGTACGCGATTGCCAGACGCCGCCGCTCCGTGATCGCGCGGTGTGCGATCTCGAAGAGCGGTGCCTCGGCACGGGGCCCGAAGCGCAGCGCGTAGACGCGCGCGTCGTCGACGCCCGCAAGCACGTTCTCGGGCACGGCGCCGCGGATGCGCGCGAGCGCGGAGCGCGCGGACGCGGCGAGTCCCGGTCCGCACCATGCTTCGACGAGCCGGACGCCGACGACGAGCGCTTCGATCTCGTGCCGCTCGAACATCAGCGGCGGGATCTCGAAGGATTTCGGAAGCCGGTACCCGCGCCCGGCCTCGCCTTCGATGGGGACGCCGCACAGCGTGAGCTCGTCGACGTCGCGGTAGATCGTGCGCTCGGAGACTTCGAGGCGCTCGCCGAGCTGCCGGGCCGTGACGCGCCGGCCGCCTCGCAGCAACTGAACGATCGTGAAGAGGCGGTCGGCACGGCGCATGTCGGCTCAGGTCTTGGCGTGCACGCCGACCCGATTCCCTTCCGAGTCGAGGACCTGCGCGACGAAGCCGATCTCCGGCAGGTGCGTCTTCGGTGACACGATTCGGCCGCCGGCCTGTTCGACGAGCTCGAGCGTGCGGTCGAAGCGGCCTTCGACGTCGAGATAGATGACGGTTCCGGCGTCGCCGGGCTTCGCGTCGGACCCCGCGTCGATGCAGCCGCCGACGCCGCCGCCTGCGTACGGAAACATGGCGATCTGCGCGCCCCCGAACGCGCGGACGGGCATCGGCGCATCGAGGATCGTCTCGTAAAAGCGCCGCGCGCGATCGAAGTCGGCGCACGGGATCTCGAACCAGGTGAGGGCGGAGCGGACCGCGGTTTGCGTCTCGGACACGACGGTGTTCCTTTCGTGGAAGCGTGCGATGTCCGGATGCTACCAGGGTGCTCCTGACAGCGTTGTGTCAGGAGCATCGCCCTTTCGAGCCGGCTGATCGCCGGCCGCCCAGGACGGCGTCGGCGGCATGAGAACAGTTGCCGGATGGCAAGGGCGCGCGAGGTCGCTCGGCGGTTCATCTTCAGGATTCGAACGCAAGCCGTGTTGCTGAGCGTCGTGCCGCTGGCGTTCCTCGTCGCGCTCCTGGTGGTCGCCGGCCTGGTCACCGCCGAGAGCGAGCGCATCGCGCTCGCGACGCAGGGGTCCACGACGGCGCTTGCCGATTCGGAAGCCGTGCGGCAAGTGCTCATCGATGCCGAGCGTGCCGCGATCGACTACACGCGCACGCCCCGCGCGCGGACGCTCGACCAGTATCGCGCCGCGATCGCGCGGCTTCCCGCGCGTGCGGCGACGCTGCGCGCGGACGTCACGCGGTCGCCCGAAGCGTCCGAGGGCGCCGCGCGCTACGTCGTGATGACGAAGCAGCTCATCGATAGAATTCTCACGCCCTACATGCGTATGCTGCAGGCCGGGAAGAAGAAAGAGGCGCAGGCATTCGGCCGGCGGCCGGAATTTCAGCGGCTCGGCCTCGCCTGGGATCGCGAGCGCGTCGCGTTCGAGGCGACCTTGCGGCGCCTCACGATGGCGCGCATCACGCCGCTTCAGCGGTATCTGCGGCTGCTGGGCGGCATCATGCTCGCGCTCACGATCGTCGGCATCATCCTGACCGTCTGCGTGACGGGGTTGTTCGGGATGCGCATCGCCAACCGTCTCGTCCACCTCGCCGAGAACGCGAGGCGCATGGGACGCGGCGATCCGACCCCCATCATCGGCGGCGCGGATGAGATCGCCGATCTCGACCGCGTCTATCACGAGATGACGAAGCGAGTGCAGGACTCGTTGCGTCAGAAGGAAGAGGCGCTCGAGGCATACGAGCGCGCGCAGCACGTCGCGACGACGCTGCAGCAGGCGCTGCTTCCGCAGGATTTGCCGGCGCTGCCCGGGATCGTCTTCGACGGCGTGTACGCGCCGGGCCGGGTCGAGGCGCAAGTCGGCGGCGACTGGTACGACGCGCTGCGCCTGGCCGACGGACGCGTCCTGCTGACGATCGGCGACGTCGCCGGCAGCGGCTTGCAGGCGGCGATCATCATGGCGGCGATGCGCGAGGTCATCCGCGGGGTCGCGCAAGTGTACGCCGATCCGGCGACGATGATCGACGCGGCCGACCGGACCCTGAAGGCCGAGCACCCGGACAGCTTGGTCACGGCGTCGGTCGCGATCTTCGACCCCGTCGCGCGCACGCTGTCGTACTGCTCGGCCGGCCATCCACCGCCGCTGCTGCGTGACGCCGACGGCACGATCGTCGAGCTCGCCGCGCGTGGTTTGCCGCTCGGGCTTCGGGATCGCGACGAAGAGGGTTCGCGCACCGTCGATGTCCGCGACGGCGTCACGATCCTGTTCTACACCGACGGCCTCATCGAATCGACGCAGGACGTCATCGAAGGGGAGCGGCGTCTGCGCGAAGCGTTCGGCGATCCGGCGATCGCGCTCGACCCGCATCCCGCGCAGGCGTTGCACCACGAGCTGCTGCGGGACGGCGCGCACGACGACGTCGCGTTGCTCGCCGTGCGTCTCGACGCGGTTCCCGAAACGCGCCACGCGCGGACGTGGACGTTCGATACCTGTGATAACGTCACGGCGCAGCACGCCCGCGCAGACTTCGCGGGGCTGCTCGCAACGCGCCGCATGGCGGACGAGGACGTGTTCACGGCGGAGCTCATCTTCGGCGAGCTGCTCAGCAACGTCGTGCGCTACGCGCCGGGCCGCATCGAGGTCGTGCTCGACTGGAGCGAAGCGTCCACTGCGATTCTGCACTTCCTCGACCGCGGTCCCGGCTTCGTGCTGATCCCGCGTCTGCCGAGCGACTTGCTGGCGGAGCGCGGGCGCGGGCTGTTCCTCGTGTGGACGCTCTCGGACGACTTCAACGTCACGAGGCGCGCGGCCGGCGGTTCGCACGCCCGCGTCGCCCTGTCGCGCCGCAGGCCGCTCGCGGACTCGGCGCCGCCGGCAACGGTGCGCGTTCGCGCGTGAACGGCGCGAGCTTCGGCCGCGACGGCGTCCTCGTGATCCCCGGCTTCAAGAGCGCGGGCGCGATCGCCGCGCTGCGCGAACGCGCGGAGGCGATCGTCGAAGCGTTCGATCCGTCGTCGGCGGGCATCTTCAGCGCGCGCGAAGGCTCGGCCACGACGTCGGAGACGTACTTTCTCACCTCGGGCGATGCCGTGCGCTGTTTCTTCGAGGAGGAAGCGTTCGACGAGTCCGGCGCGCTGCGCGTCCCGAAGCCGCTCGCGATCAACAAGATCGGGCACGCGATGCACGACCTCGATCCGGTGTTCGAGGCCTTCTCGCACGACGCGCGCCTCGACGCGCTCGCGCGCGAGCTCGGCATCGGCGACCCGCGCGTGTATCAGAGCATGTACATCTTCAAGCAGCCGCACATCGGCGGCGAGGTGCGCTGCCATCAGGACGCGACGTACTTCGAGACCGACCCCCTCACGGTGACGACGCTGTGGTTCGCGCTCGAGCGCGCGGACCGCGCGAACGGCTGCCTCTGGGTGCAGCGCGGCGGCCATCGCTCGCCGCTCCGCGAGCGCTTCGTCGTCGAAGCCGGCCGCGGAAAGCTCGAGAAGCTCGACACGACGCCGTGGCCCGATGCGGCTACGGCGGAGCCCGTCGAAGTCGAGGCGGGCACGTTGGTCGTGCTGCACGGTCTGCTGCCGCACTGGAGCGCGCCGAACCGCTCGGAGCGCTCGCGGCACGCGTACACGATGCACTTCGTCGACGGGCGCGCGCGGTACTCGCCGGCAAACTGGCTCCAGCGGCGCGCCGATTTCCCGGCGCGCGGCTTCATCGCGGCGTGACGGAGCGCGGCGATGCGGCGGGTGCGGCGCGCGAGAAGAACGCCTGCATCGCGCTGCGCGTTTCGTCGGAGGCGAGGCGGGCCGTGAACGCGGCGCTCTCGCGCGCGATCGCCGCGATGATGGTGTCGCGATCGTGGTTCAGCAGCCGCTTCGTCTGGCGCACCGCTTCGCGCGGCTTCGCAGCGATCGCGCGTGCGGCGGCGTCCGCATGCGCGTCGAGCGCATCGTCCGCGACGATCGCTGTGATCAAGCCGGCGGCGTGCGCCGCGTCCGCGCCGATCGTCTCGCCCAGGTAGAGCGCGGCGCCGGCGCGCGCGCGGCCGAGGCGGCGCTGCAGCAGCACGCTGCTTCCCGCCTCCGGCACCAGGCCGAGATCGATGAACGGCAGCTTGAAGCGCGCGGACGGCGCCGCGTAGACGACATCGCAGTGCAGGAGCATCGTCGTGCCGATGCCGACGGCGTTGCCGCGAACCGCCGCGACGATCGGCACGTCGGTCTCGACGAGACCGTGCAAGAAGCGGAAGACCGGCGCGTCCTGGCCCCGCGGCGGGTGGTCGAGGAAGTCGCGCAGGTCGTTGCCCGCGGTGAACGTGTCGCCCGACGCCGCGAGCAGCAGCGCGCCGACGCCGTCCGGCGCCGCCGACACGACGGCGTCCGCGAGCGCGGCGTACATCGCGACCGTCAGGGCGTTCTTTTTCTCCGCGCGGTGGAGCACGACGCTGCGAACGCCGTCGCGATCGTGAACCAGGATGCCAGTGGGCGTCATGCTCGCGTCTCGCGCGCGCATGCGTCGCCTTCCTGCCGCTAGCGTGCGAGCAGCGCGGCCGCGACGAGCGCGGCGGGCGTCGCGACCACGCCGACGGCGGCGAAGCGCAGCGCCGACACGCCGACGCCGGCGCGGCGCAGCACCGCGAGCCACAGCAGCGTCGCGAGCGATCCGTTCGCGGTGAGGTTCGGGCCGACGTTGACGCCGACGAGCGCCGCCGCGGAGAGCCGCGGTTCCGGATGCGTCGCGCCGACCGCCTTGCCGACGTCGAGCGCCACGGGCAGGTTGTTCACGACGTCCGACGCGATCGCGGTGGCCGCGGCGACGACGGTTTGGCCGAGCGGCCCGCTCGCATGCGCGGCCCAGGCGAACAGCGCGCGCGGCAGCATCGCGGCGCCCGCCGCATCGAGCGCGTCGACGATGACGAAGAGCGCCGCGGTGAGCGCGACGATCGGCCACGCGATCCCGCGCGCGATTGCGAGCGGCGCATCGCGCCGCCGCGTCGCGGCGACGAGCGCGGCGAGGAGGCCCAGCGCGAACGCCGTCATGCCGAGCGGGCCGCTGCGGGACGACGTCGCGACGAGCACCGCGGCCGAAAGCACCAGCACGATGAGCGCCGCGGCGCGCGGCGGCGGGGCCGCGCCGCCGGCGACGGCGAGCGGCGCGCGTGTCTGGCCGCGGAACACGAGCGCGAGTCCCGCGTACGTGAGCACCACCGACGCGACCGACGCGAGCCCGAACGAGGCGAACCACACGTGGAGCGGCGGGACGTGCTCGGCGAAGAACAGCAGGTTCGACGGGTTGGCGATCGGCAGCACGAGGCTGGCCGCGTTTGCCACGAGCGCGCACGCGAAGACGAACGGCTCCGGTCCTGCATCGGTTCGCGCGACGGCCGCGAGCACCGCGGGCGTCAGCACGACGATCGTCGCATCGTTCGACAGAAACGCCGTCGTCGCGACGCCGGCGGCGTAGACGAACAGCAGCAGCCGCCCGCGCGAGCCGCGCGCCGCGCGCACCGCCGCCGCCGCGATCCAGTCGAACACGCCTTCCTCGCGCGCAAACTCCGCCAGCGCCATCATGCCGATCAGGAACAGGTAGACGTCGACCCCGCGCGCGACGGCCGACGCGGCGTCGCGAGGCTCGAGCGCGCGCGAGACGACGAGCAGCAGCGCGCCGCCGCACGCCCACCACGCCTCGTTGACGCGGAAGGGGCGGAAGATGACGCCGAGCAGCGCGAGCCCGGCGATCAGCGCGCCGAGCAGCGGCTCAGCGGGAGACGTTCGCCGCGCGCGGCTCGCGGTACAGGTGCGCCGCGCCGTGCACGGGGATGCCGCGGACGATCGTCGCGAGCACGGCGTAGTCGTCGCTCCAGACGGACAGGTCGGCGCGCTTTCCGGGCTCGATCGTGCCGAGCTCGCCGTCGAGGTTGAGCAGCCGCGCGGGGCTGCGCGTCGCGTTGACGATTGCCGTCGCGAACGGAATGTCGGCGTACGCCATCAGGTTGCGTACGGCTTGATCGATCAGCAGCGCGCTCCCGGCGATCGTTCCGTCCTCCGAGCGCACGACGCCGCCTTCGATGCGGTAGCCGCTGCCGGCGGGCGGCATGTTGTCGGTCGCGAGCACGAGGCGGTCGTGCAGCGTGCGGTACAGCAGGTCGACCATTGCCGGTGCGACGTGGAAGCCGTCGCAGATCAGCTGCACCGTCGTGCGCGACTCCTGCATGAACGCCGCAAGCAGCGAGGGATCGCGGTGATCGAGCGGCGGCATCGCGTTGAACGCGTGCGTGAGCGTGCGGAATCCGAGCCCGATCGCGAGCATGCCCTCGCGGTAGCGCGCCGACGTGTGGCCCGCCGAGCAGACGACGCCCTGATCGAAGAAGAACCTCGCGACGTCATCGACGCCTTCGACTTCGGGCGCCATGGTAACCATCACGAGCGCGCCTCGGCACGCTTCGATCATCTCTCGCGCGCGCTCGGTCGTCGCGGGCACGATCCACTCGCCGCGGTGCACGCGGCGGAACTTCGCGTTCAGGAACGGCCCCTCGAAGTGAACGCCCAAACAGCGGGCGCCGATCGGGTTGCCCGCCTCGAAGAGCTCGTTCGCCGCTTCGCAGATCTCCGCGGCCGCGTGCATCATCGATTCCCACGGCGCCGTCATGATCGCGGCGACGTAGCCGGTCGCGCCCTGTCGCGCGTACGCGCGCGACGCCGCGGTCACCGCGTTCCCTTGGTCGCGATTGAACAGCAGCTCGTCCGCACCGTTCGTGTGGACGTCGATCAATCCGGGTGCGACGATCGCGCCGTCCGGAAGGCGAACGTCGGACGGTCCGTCCTCCGGCAGGATGCGTGCGATCCGTCCCCGCTCGACTGCGACCCGTCCGTGGGCCAACGTGCCGTCGCCGAGCGCGAGGCGCGCCGGGCCCAGGATGTAGGTGTCGGACACGTCCGGTGCGGTTCGGGCCGGTCTCGTCGGCAACCCCCTTTGCAGCACCGCGCGAGCACTCAGCCGCGTCCCAGCAAACGGCGCAGGAACGACCCCCGTGCACGCAGTTCCGACTCGGCGGCTCGCGCCGCTGATTGTTCCAAGCGTTCGATCTCGGCGCGGTCGCGGTCGGCGCGCGCGAGGCGCGCCATGTGCTCTTCCGCGTGCGATTCGAGCGTCGAGCGCAGGGCGATCAGCTCGTTCCAGCCGGCCGGTGCGCGGCCGGCCGCAACGGCTTCTCGGTACTCGAGCGTCGACGTCGTGAACACGCGCTGCGGCGCGATGCCGCGCTCGCGAAGGTAGCGGTCGGCGAGCATCACGACGTTGCGCCGCTCGGCGCCGTCTTCGTGATCGGCCATCGTGTGCACGAACGTCATCGCCTTGCCGCTCTGCGCGATACGTTCGAAGAGCTCCAGCTCGCGGTCGGAGAGCTGCCGCGAGAACAGCGCGAGGACCTCGCTGCCGGCGGAGGCCGCCGCGATGACGATCTCGTTCGCGAGCGAGACGCCGGAATCGAACGCGGGCGTGTGGACCAGGACCAGCTGTCGCGGCAGCGGCCACGGCGTTTCGATCAGCACCGGCGTGCGCTGCGATGCCTCGAGCGCGTCGCCGAACGGAATCGGATTCCAGCCGGCGTCGTCACCGAGCGCGTACGCGCGCTGCTCGTCGCCGTAACGCAGGTGCACGGGGAATCGCATCTCGAGATCCGCGCCCTCGTCCGGCAGCACGCGCGAGCCTGCGATCGCGTTGATCAAGCTCGACTTCCCGCGCTTGAACGCGCCGATGACCGGCACGCGCCAGCGCTCGGGCCGCAAGCCGTGCTCGTACGTGAGCGGGTCGAAGCGCGCGTTGTCGGCCGCGCCGACGCGCTCGCGCCCGGCCGCGGGGTCCAGCGGGATGGCGGGGTCGGCGAGCTCCGCGCGTCCGGCGCGGCTCTCGCGCGCGAACGACTCGCTGCGCGTCTCGACGCGCGTCGCCAGCGCGCGAACGGCCTGCGCGCGCATCCGCGCGCCGTCCACCGCACCGGCGAGGTCGGCACCGGACGCGTGCGCCGCGAGGGCGCGCTCGAGCGGCCCGAGCGCTTCGGCGCGCACGCGCGGCGCCAGCGCACCGAGCCGTGCGCCGAGACCGCGCGCGATCGTTTCGACGCGTGTCGCGATCGAGTCGAAATACCCCGCGAGGTCGGCGTCGAACGCCGAGTAGATCCCGGCATCGAGGTCCGCCAGGAGCTCGCGTTTCATGTACGTGTTCGCCGGCGCGGCCGCGAAGCGCCGCGCGATCGCGTCGACCAGCACGACGGCGGGGCCGCCGAGTGCGCCGAGCACGATCGAGCTGCGCAACCCGGTCTCGAGGTCCGTGCTCCACGCACCGCTCGATGCGTCCGCGCCGAAGGCGCGCGCCGCGTCTTCCGTGACCGGCAGCCGTTCCGCGGCGACCGCTTCGAGGAGCGGTGCGAGAATCGTGCCCGGATCCGCGGCACGGGCCGCATCGACGACCGAGGCCGATGCGTCCTTCGCCTCCTCGCGAAGCCGTTTCGTGATCGTCTCCGCGGCGCCCGTCGCGAAGCGCCCGACGGCGGCCGCGAGCACGTCATCGACGAGGATGTGCAGCTTCGCGCGGTCGCGTAGCCGCGCGACGTCCGCCGTGTCGAGCGTGCGCGTGAGCGTCCGCGCCAGCGTCGCGCGCGCTTCTTCGCCGCGCGCGCGCGTCTCGCCGGCCAGCGCCGCACCGACATCCTCGAGACGCCGCTGCGCCGCGCCGGCTGCGGCGTCGAACGCGTCGAGTGGCGGCGCGACCGCGCCGCGTCGCTCGAGCAGCGCGGGTTCGTCCATTTCGAGCGCGGCCGCGTCAAAGGCGAGCGCGTCGGTCGCTCGCGTCGCGATGCGGCGCGCTTCGGCCGCGGCGCGTCGCAGGCGCGAGCGCCCCGTCGTCGCGACGAGCGAGATGTCGAGCGCCGCATGGAACTGCGGAAAGCGGCTCTGCTCGATCAGCCGTTCGTCGTGCGTGAGCAGGCCTTCCGCGTACTCGCGCGCTGAGAGCGGGAACACGGGCGTGCCCGGCGCGTGCTTTGCCGTTTGCGTCACGATGCGCTGCGCGGCGGCCTGCCACGCCTCGCCGTCGGCCTGCCCTGAGTGCGTCGAAGGATCGGGCAGCCGCCAGAGATCGATCTTCGTCTGCACGATGAAGACGGACTCGATGTAGCGGCGGACGATGCCGAGGAAGGATGCGTCGCCGTCCGTGAACGGCTGCTGCGTGTCGATGAGGTAGAGAACGACGTCCGCGCGAGGCAGATACGACAGCGTCGCGCGGCGGTGCGAGGGATTGATCGACGCGAGCCCCGGCGTATCCGCGACGATGAAACCGTTGCGCAGGAACGGCGAATCGACGGCGACACGCACGAGCGCCGGTCCGCTCTCGTCCTGCGCCGTCGCGTCGTGCAGCTTCCCCTCCTCGCCGACCGCGATGAACCGTGCGAGGCGGCCGATCGGCACGCGTTCCTCGCGGCCGCTCGCGTACACGGCGACCGCGGATTCTTCCGCCGCATACGAGAGCTCGGTGATCGTCGCGGTCGACGGGTTGATGTCGGTCGCGAGCAGTCCGCTGATCCGCCGCCCGCCCGGCCGCTCCTCGAACTCCACCTTGCCGAGCAGCGCGTTCAGCAGGAACGACTTGCCGCTCGAGAACTCACCGACGAGCGCGAGCACGAAGCGCCCGCCGCGCAACCGCTCGACGCTGCGCGCGAGCGTCGCGGCATCGTCCTCGGCGTCGTACCAGCGCGCCGTCTCCTCGGCGACGAGCTCGCGCAGCTCGTCGAGCGCACTCGCGACGTCGTCGGCCGCTCCCCGATAGCGGCTGAGTGAATCGCTCACGCGGGTGCGCGATCGACGACGTGCAGCCGCACGTCCGCTCCGCCGTCGAACCAGCGCACGTGCTCGCGGACCAGCGCGATCCGCAGGCCGTGAATCCCGGGCTCGTCGGGCGCGCGGAGCGGAATCCCGTAGCGGCGCTCCGAGCGCGGCTCGATCGGCAGCGCAAGCGGTGCGCGGTCGTTTGCGTCGTGCAGCTCGCCGCGCGGATCGGTCCAAAAGTACGCGAACTGGACGGGGTGCGGGCTCCAGCTCGCGAGCAGTGCGTCTCCGCGGTTCTCGAGGACCACCTCCGCGGTGAACGGCGCTCCAGCGACGACGGGTTCGGGGACGCACGCTTCGCGCACGGTGACGGCGGACGCTTCGCACGCAGTCCCTTCCGGCGCGCTCACGCGCGTCGCGAGGTCGTGCAGGTCGAATGCGCGACGGGCGGCATACGCGAACACCATCTCGGCGGTGGCGAGATCGTCCTCGGTCACGGTGCGCATCAGCGTCCCGGCCGGGTTATGCGTCTCCGCCACCCACGCCGCCGCGTGAGGAAAGGCCGCGTGCAGCTGGCGCATCATCGTGCTCGGGCGTGCCTGCGCGCGAATCCGCTGCGGCATCCACGGCGCGCGCACGATCAGGGCACCGTCCGCACGCAGCTCGCCGGCGGCGCGAGCGTATAACTGCTCGAGCGCGCCGATCGCGAGCTTTTCGGTCGCGTCATGGACGATGATGACGTCGTACGAGTCCGGCTCCGCGCGTATGGCCGACAGGTAGGCTTCCGGCTCGGCGGAGGCGTCGACGTGCATGCCCTCCTCGCGAAACAGCGGCGCGAGAATGTCGCGACCGCCGCCGATCTCGAGAACGCGCATCCCGCGGGCAGGAGCGGCAAGGCGGTACGGTACGGCGAGGACGGGATTGGCGATCGCGCGCCCGCCCGTGATAACGGACGCCGTTCGCGCGTCGGCGACATGTACAGGAGCGGCGATGTCCGCGTAGCCGCGTCCTCCCCCCGCCACGGTGCTGCGCTCGGTGGCGAACGCCGCGATCATGTCCGCCGCGGTTGCCGCTGACGCTTCGGACGTGAAGTGCACCGTGTCCACGTGCATCCCCGGCAGCGGCTCGCCGTCGTGCGTCGAGCGTGCCCACCGGTCGATGAACCGGGCGCCCTCGTCGTCGCAGATGCGCCGGAGCATACCGTTCAGCGTCACGACGAGCTTGCGGCGAAAGGCCGAGTCGAGGTGTCCCGGCGGAATCGGGATGCCGAACGCGGTTAGCATTCTGCGGTACGCCGCCGCGTCCGGCGTGAGCGGACCGACGCCGAGTGCGCCGACGTTGGTGATGCCGAGGCGGCGGAGCGTGCGAAACGTCGTGCGCAGCGCGCCGATCGACGCTTCGTAGATCTCCTCCACACGCGCGGCGGGCACCGCTCCGGGGCGAGAGCTCCGGCAGTCGTTCGGCGTCGCGCGGTCCGCCGCGACGAACGCGGGCAGCTCGAAATCGGGCTCGGCGATCGTGAGCCCGACGTCGACCAGGTCCAACGACCCCGTCGAGAAGATCACCGCCGGCTCGGAACGCCGGTTCTCGATCTCGCGCACCCACTGCCACAGCGGATCGGCCGTACGATGTCCGGCCTCCGGTCCGTTCGGACCGGGCACCAGGATGCGGACGGCCTCGAGGGCCTGTACCAGCATCGGGTGCGGCGTCCCGTCCGCGGCCACAAAAGCGCGCGTCGGCAGCTGCGGCAGGTACAGCGCATGAAAGAGAAACGTTTCGCCCGACTCCGCTTCGTACACGCGATCGGAGAACGCGAAGCCGTGACTATCACCGACGACGTAGATTGACGTCGGCCGCCGAAACTCCGTAAACACGGCATTCAGTTCTTGATGACGGAAAGCGCCGCGTCCCTCCCTTTCTCCATCAGATCGCTCGTGTCGCCCTCGACGTTGAGCCGCAGCAGCGGTTCCGTGTTCGACTTGCGCACATTGAGCCACCAGCCGGGATACTCGACCGTCACGCCGTCGAGGTGATCGATCTTCGCATCCTTGAACCGCTCCTCGATCGCGCGCATCTTCGCCGTCGGCGTCGTCGACCTTCGTGTTGATCTCGCCGGAGCGGAAGCGCGTGTTGTACGGCGCGATCGCGGCGGTGATCGGGCCGTCGCTCTCGCTGAACAGGTCGAGACACTGCAGCAGCGCGATCATCCCGGAGTCGGCGAACCAGTTCTCGCGGAAGTAGAAGTGGCCGCTGTGCTCGCCTCCGAACGGAATGTTCTGCTCGCGCATCTCGGGCTTGATCAGCGAGTGGCCGACCTGCGAGCGCACCGGGATGCCACCGTTCGCAACGATCGCCTCGGGTACGCTGCGCGAGCAGATCAGGTTGTAGAGAATCTTCGAGCCCGGATACTTCTTGAGCGTCGCGACGCCGACGGCCGCGGTCACGATGCTGCCGTCCGGGAAGCCGCCCCGCTCGTCGACGAAGAACATGCGATCCGCGTCGCCGTCGAACGCCGCGCCGAGATCGCACGATCCGTCGAGCACCGCTTTGCTCAGCGCTTCCTTGTTCTCGTCCTCGATCGGCGAGGCCGGGTGGTTCGGGAACGTTCCGTCGAGCTCGAAGTAGAGCGGCACGACCTCGATCTGCGGCAGGTACTTGAACACGTACGGGACCGTGAGCCCCGCCATGCCGTTGCCGGCGTCGATCGCGATCTTGTACGGCTTGATCTTCGCGGGATCGCGGACGAACGAGACGCAGTGCTTGCCGAAGTCGTCGAGCACCTCGCGCGAGGAAACCGTTCCTTTGCGCCGCGGCTCGGTGAACGCGCGCGATAGCGCGAGGTCGCGCACGTCGCCGAGCCCGGTGTCGAGCGAGATCGCCTGGGCTTCTTCCCGGCAGAATTTCAGGCCGTTGTACTCGGCGGGGTTGTGCGACGCCGTGATCATGACTCCGCCGTCGAAGCCGTAGTGTCCCACCGCGAAGTACAGCGCGTCGGTGGAGATCATGCCGATGTGCGTGACGTCGGCGCCGCCGTCGACGGCCCCGCGCGTGAGCGCCTCGAGCAGCTCCGGGCCGGACGGGCGCATGTCGATCCCGATGCAGATGTTCCGGCGGCCCAGCGCCTGCACGAACGCGCGCCCGATCAGGTACGCGAGCTCGGGCGTGAGCTGCTTGCCGACGATGCCGCGAACGTCGTAGCTCTTGAAGATCGAGGTGTCGAACGCCGTCTGCATCAGAGTGCGCTTTCTCGCCTCGACGCGGCGCACCGCCTCGACGATGGCCGACACGCCCATGCCGTATTCTTCGGTCAGCTCTTTCGGCGAGCCGGACTGGCCGAAACGGTCGTGCACGCCGACGAACTCGATCGGTACGGGGTGATGCGCCGCGACGATCTCCGCGACGCGCGATCCCATGCCGGCGTGCACCTGGTGTTCCTCGACCGTGACGATCGCGCCGCACTCGCGCGCGGCCGCGACGATGCCGCTTCGTCCATCGGCTTGACGGTATGGTTGTTGATGACGCGGCACGTGATGCCGTCCTTCGCGACCTGCTCCGCCGCCATCAGCGCGTTGTACACCAAGATCCCGCACGCCACGATCGCGACGTCGTCGCCGTCGCGGAACGTCTGCGCGACGCCGATCTTGAACGGCGTCGCGTCGGTCGTGACGACTGCGGACTCTGCGCGCGCGAATCGGACGTAGGCGGGCCCGAAGCGCTCGGCGACGGCGAGCGTCGCCTTCTTCGTCTGCACCGAATCGCACGGCACGACGACCGTCATCTTCGGGATCACCCGCATGATGGCGATGTCCTCGATCGCCTGGTGCGTCGCGCCGTCGGGACCGACGGAGACGCCGGCATGCGCACCCGCGATCTTGACGTTCGACTCGTTCAGCGCGAGCGTCGTGCGGACTTGCTCCCACGACCGGCCCGGGTTGAACATCGCATAGCTGGCGATGAACGGAATCTTGCCGGTCGCCGCGAGCCCGGACGCCATCGCGACGAGCATCTGCTCGGCCACGCCGATCTCGACGTAGCGCGACGGAAACGCTTTCTTGAACCCTTCCATGCGCGTCGACTCCGAGAGGTCGGCGCAGATCGCGACGACGTTCGCGTCGCGCTTGCCCGCCTCGATGAGACCTTCACCGAAGCCGTTGCGCGTCGGCACCTGCGCGACCGAAGCGGTGTAGTCCACGAGGTGCATCGCCGGAACGGAGTGCGCGGCGGCGCCGTCGGTTTGCGTCGCCGCCATCAGCGTCCGGTCCCGATCAGCTCGCGGGCCTCGGCGAGCTCGCGCAGCGCGACTTCGGCTTCCTCTTTCTTCGGCGGCTTGCCGTGCCACACGTAGTCGCCTTCCATGTACGAGACGCCCTTGCCGAGCACCGTGTGCGCGATGATTACTTGCGGCTTGCCCTGCACGCGCTGCGCGCGCTCCACGCGGTCCACGAACCCGGCGATGTCGTTGCCGTCGCATTCGAACACTTCCCAGTTGAACGCGCGGTACTTGTCCGCCAGCGGCTCGAGCGGCATCACGCGCTCGGTGCCGCCGTCGATCTGAATCATGTTGCGGTCGACGATGCACGTCAGGTTGTCGAGCTTGAACTTGGCCGCCGTCATCATCGCTTCCCAATGCAGGCCGCACTCGTGCTCGCCGTCGGACGTGATGACGTACGTGCGCCATTTCGCGCCGTCCATCTTCGCGCCGAGCGCCATGCCGGTGCCTTGCGCGAGGCCTTCGCCGAGCGGCCCGGACGTCGTCTCGAGCCCCGGCAGGCTGACGCGCTCGGGGTGCCCCTGCAGCCGCGACCCGAAGTGCCGCAGCGTCAGCAGCTCTTCCACCGGAAAGTAGCCGGCGTGCGCCATCGCGCTGTATCGCACCGGCGCGATGTGACCGCACGACAGCAGCAGGCGGTCGCGCTCCGGCCAGTCGGGATTCTTCGGATCCTGGCGCAGCACGTGAAAATACATCGCCGCGAAGATGTCCGCCATGTCGAGCGATCCGCCGGAATGCCCCGAGCCCGCGGCGACCAACGAGCGGATGATGCCCACGCGAATGTCGTTCGCGTGCAGCTGCAGCTCGCGCAGCCGTTCCGGCGAGAGTGACTCCATACGGGCCGAGTATCCCGCACAACGAGACGAGTCCTCACAGGGAGGCCCTCGCTTCCCTTGGAATCGGCGGCCCGGCGCGGCGGGCACCGTCCGCGCCATGCGTGCCGCCGACGCCGGGTTCTCGCTCATCGACGTGCTGCTCGCCGGCGCGCTGTTCGCCGTCGTGGCGCTCGGCGCGTTCGAGATGCTGCGCCTCCTCGCCGACGCGTCGCGTCGCGCATCGGCGCACGCGACCGGCTACGCCGCAGTCGAACGGCTCGCGGCCGAGCTGCGCTCGGAGGCACGCAGCGCGACGGCGATCTGGTCGAGCGCACCCATCGCGGGCAGCGGAGCCGACGACTGCGTACAGCTCGACTTCTACGCCGCCGACGCCGCCGGCCCGGCATTCTGGAGCTACCGCAGCTTCCCGAACCATGCCGCGGGGAATTCGATTGCGGGCGATGCGCTGCAGCGCGTCGCGGCGACGGCGCCGATCGCGCCGTGCGATCCGGCGCTGGCCGGTACGGTCGTGGTCGGCGGGCTGACGGAGCCGTTCGCGTTGACGGCGACGCCGCCCGGCGCGCTCGCCGCGCACGCGGATCCGTTCACGGCCGGAGCCGACTCGCCGTTCGTCGCTGCGGGGGTGCCGTCGACGCCGCCCATCGCGCTCGGCGTGCTCGACGCGGGCGGCGCGCCGGTCGCAGGCGGCAACACGACGGTCGAAGTGCGGTTCGCGACGCGCGACGCCGCGCGCGTCGTCGACCTCGTGCCCGGCGTGTTCGCGAACGGCTTCACCGAGGTGCTGCGCTACACGTGCACCGCGCGCTGCGACGTCGGCCACGACACCGCGGCGGCGAAGACGCTCACGACGTGCGCGATGACGTGGCAGACGGCGTGGAGCACGTTCGTCAAATGGCCGGACGCCGTCGCGCAGCCCGACGGAACGCTTGCCTTTCCGAGCGGATGGTTCATCGGCGGCGCGTTCACGTTCACCTACAGCGGCTCGCGCGCGAGCGACGGTGGAACCGATACGCTGACGAAGCCGTACGCCGGATCGAACTGGGACCCGTCGCGCGACTACGTCGCGTTTCCACCCGACCGGCCCGCGCCGGACGGCTCGCACTCGGGCAGCTTCGCGCCGTGGGACGTGATCGCGGAGGATCCGACGGCATGGCTGGCCGCCTTCGCGCCGTATCTCGCGGCCGGCGAGAGCGCCGCGATCGCGAGCGAGAAGGCGCGCTGCGATGCGGTCCGCGCGCAAGGCGCGGTGGCCGGATTCTATGCGAACGGGTGAGCGCGGCTTCACGCTCCTCGAGCTGACGATCTGCGTCGGCATCCTCGCCGCGGTGAGCGCAGCGACGGCGGGCGCGTTTGCCGCGCTCGCGCACTCCACGGCGCCGCCGGCCGCGCGCGACGCCGCGCTCGACGTCGCGGAGAACGCGCTCGCCCGTGCGCGCGCCGCGGCGGCGTACGCGCCGAGCGCCGCGTCCGCGGATCGCACGTGGGCGCTGGTCCCCGGCACGACGCAGTCCGTCGCGGGCGGACAGCTCGTTGGTGCGGCGCCGTGCGGATCGCCGGCGCCGCGCGCGCTCGCGCTGCCGACGTCGACGACGTTCGATCCCTCGCAGCAGCGCTTCACCGTCGTCGTGACGTACCCGCGCGATGCGTGCGCCGTCGCGCCTGACGGCAGTATCGCCCCGGCGAACGCCGCGAGCGTGACGTTGAGCGGAACGCTGCCGCCGCCGGTGTACGCGCCGGGTACCACCGTCTACCGCGACGTCGCGACGCCGGCTCGGATGTAACGGTGCTCGGCACGACGCTCGCGATGACGATCGCAATCGCGCTCCTTGCCGCGGCGCTGCTCGACGGCGCGGCCGCGTTCGCCCGCGCCGGCGTGCACGCCGCGGCGGAACACGCCGTGGAAGCGGCGACGCGCGACGCGCTCGCCGACTATCAGAACGCTCTGCGCACCGCGCTCGCGAACGCCTCGCCGAGCGATTCCAACGCGGGCTACGGCGCCGCGATCTCGACGGTGCCGAGCCCGTTGTCGCGCACGTACCCGGCCGGCTCCGACGGCGCGCCCGCCGGCGCGCCGAGCGTCGCGTACGAGGTCGTGCCGACGACGATAAGCCCGCCGGCGTGTGATGCGCCGCCGGCGACGCCGAACGCGGCCGACGTGGTTGCGTGGCTGCAGTGCGGCAGCGGCGTCGCGGAATCGCGCATGTCGCTGCGCATCACGGCGCGCGTGCTCGACCCGGGCGGCGCGGTTCTCGCGCAACGCGAGCAGTACGTCACGCTGCGCCTGTTCGCGCAGGCGCCGTACAGCGCGCTCGTCGGCGCGAAGGACGGCGACGCGGCGACCCTCGCGACCGGCGGCGCCGCATCGCCGCCGCACGAAGGCGACGTCGGGGGCGACACGATCGCCGGCGCGCCCGCGCCGCAGACGACCCCGTGGCCGGCGGGCGGCACGCTGATCCACGTGCGCTACGAATGTCACGACGGGGGCGGCTCGTGCGCGAACGCGGCACCGCCCGATCCCGACGCGGCGGGTCTACGGCCCGGCGTGCGGTGGCAGAACGGCAATCAACCCGCGCGGTGACACCGGTAACCAGCGGGAAAGACGTGCCGCCGCGAGTGCGTGAAGTCGCGCGAATTCTGAGCCACGCGGGATACACCGAGATTCGGCGCGGTAAGGGCGATCATGCCGTCTACACAAACCCAACGACGAGTCTTACGCGCTCGCCGGGGCGCCTTGCACGAACTTCCCAAAGGACGTGGGAAAAACTGAAGAAACGGCTCGGTATCAAGTGAGCCGCGATTTGGAATACCTCGTCGTCGTCATCGAATAGGACTCGCAAAACGGCTCATACGGCGCTTCGACGCCTGACTTGCCAGTCGATGGTGTCGGGAAAAGCCCCGAGGAGGCCGTCGAGCGCTTTCGGCACGCATTGCGCCTCTATTTGGACGTCATGAGAGAACGGGGCGAAGTCGTGCCTCCGCCCCGACACACGGCGACCACGGTCACGGTCTGAAGAGCCTGCGAAAGCAGGCTCTCATGGTATGGCGCGACTGCGGTTGGCGCCGCGCTTCAGTGCGCCTTCGCCCAGGCCGCCTGGAAGAACGCGGTTCGGTTCAGCTCGCCGTGCTGGGCGCACGGGGTGAGATCGCACGTCTGTCCTTTTTGGCGCGCGGCGCAGCCGCACCGCCAAACGTGATCCTCGCAGTTCGGCAAGCCGCTGCCCATGTAGCGGAACGTCCGTACGGGCGCGCCAAGCGCGGAGCGCAGAACTTCAAAGGAGTGCTGATGGAACCGCACCACGTTTCCAAGCGTACGCCGCGCAGCGCGCGCTCGCAAGCGGTTCGACGATTTTCTTACGAAGCGTCAACCCTGCGTTGACGCGTCAACGGCCGGCGACTCGACGCGCTCGTGCGCGAGAATCGGCGCGAGGGCCGCGTCGACCGCTTCCGGCTCCTCTTCGTGCGGCAGCAGGCCGCTGTGCGGAAACGTCGCGAGCGTCGCGTTGCGCGCGAGTCGCACGAACTCGTCGGCGTTTGACCGCGGGTTGCTCGCGGGCGCGCGTTCACCCCAGAGCACCGCGAAGGGAACGTCGAGGAACGGCAAGTCGCGCGCGACGTCGCATGCGAGGGCGCCGCCCAGCAGCGCAGCCGGCACGAAGCGCGCGCCGGGCTGGTGCGCGACGGCGTAGTACTGATCGACCACGTCGTTCGTGACACGCTCCGGAGCGCCGTACACCTGCCGCTCGAGCATCCAGCGCAGCGACGCGCGCGACGCGAGGACGTTGAAGGCAGTCTCGCCGAGAAGCGGCGCGCGGAACAGCGCGGTGACCGCGCCGCCACGCGCGTTCGCGGTGCGCCCGTTCGGCAGCGAGAGCCCGACCGGGCAGACGGCGGCGAGCTGCGTGATGCGGCTGCCCGCGCGCGTCGCCGCGCCGATCGCGAACGCGGCGCCGAACCCCGACGCGACGACGGCGGCGCGGCCGCCGGCGAGCGTATCGATCGCATCGCAAATCTGGTCGATGAAAAGCTCCGCCGAGAACGCGCGCCGCGGACGGTCGGACAGGCCGCAGCCGAGCAGATCGAAGGCGATGACGCGGTGGCGGCGCGCGAGCAGCGGGAAGAGCCGGCGGAACTCGTACGAGGATGCGCCGGGCACGAGGCCGTGGATCAGAACGATCGGGGTCCCGGATCCCGCTTGCGTCGCGAAGATCTCCGCGTCGCGCCACGTCCAGCCGACGCGCGTCCCGCCGAGGGCGTTGATGGGAAGCGGCGCGTTGCCGAGGGCGCGATTCGTCGCGGCAAGCGCGCCGCTGACGCCGGCGCCGGCCAAGAGCGGTCGAACGAGTCTCTTCACGTCGGTCCTGTCGGGTCTGTTACTGCAGGAACGGCGGCGGCCTGCGGAACGTTGCGGAGGACCGTACCCCGCGCCCGTCGCAACGCCGGGAAAGTGGTCGCCCGCATCCTCAGCGGCTTCGGTCTGCTTGCCGCGTTGAGCATCCCCGTGCTCGCGGCGCCGTGCGGCGTCTCGGTCGGCCATCCGGTCATGCTGAAGTCCGGCGAGCTCGACCCGGACGTCTTCGTGTGGGACACGCGGCAGCGCGTGATCGAGTACGCGTCGGGGCGCTGGGGCGACACGCACTCGGTGCTCGCGCACACGCTGCTCGCAAAGCCGGGCACGCGTGCCGTGATCGTCCAGTGCAGCGCGGGTCAAGTGCATCGCGACGGCACCGATCCGCGCGATGCGATCGGAGTCCGGCTCGTCAACGGTCCGAACAAGGGCCGCTACGGCTGGGTGACGTCCGATGACGTCCACGAGGTAGCGAGCCGCTAAAACTGCGCGCGTTCGCCGTTTGGCCAACGCCGCTTGTCGGACCGCGACGTGCAAACGTGCTTCACATTTCCAATGGCGTGCGGCGCCTGCGTCTTTAGAATGACATTGAGTTCGTTTCTGAGGAGGATGCTTGAGGTTCGCCCTCGCGGCCGCCGCTGCCGCATGCGCGCTGTGCGCAATTCCCGCCGTCGCGCAGACACCGCCGGCGCCGGCGCCGCGCGCGAGCAGCGCTCCGTCGCCCGCTGTGTCGGCGTCGCCGTCGCCCTCGCCGACGCCGCGCCCGTGGCAAGCGTCGGGCTTCGCGGCGGCGTCGTACAACGCGTCGTCGCTCGGTCCGGGCGCGGCCGGATTCTCGTTCGCAAACGGCGGCCCCTCGCGCGTGTTCGACACGATCAGCCGTGCGCCGATGCTCAACGCGGTCAACGTGCAGCTGCAGAAGAACGGGCCCGTGTTCGGCAAGATCGAGCTGACCGCCGGCACCAACGTGAACGTCATCGCGTCGTACCCGTACGCCAACAACCCGGCGCCGCTGCAGAGCGCGTTCGACGTCACGCAGGCGTACGTTGGCTACAGCCGCGGCGCGTTGTCGCTCCAGGCCGGAAAGTTCGAGACGCTGGCGGGCGCGGAAGTGATCGAAGACCCGTCGGACGTGAACGTCTCGCGCTCGATCTTGTTCGGGTACGCGGTTCCGTTCACGCACACGGGCGCGCGGCTGACATACACGGCGTCCCCGCTCATATCGCTGATCGCCGGCGTGAACAACGGCTGGGACAACCTCAAAGGCCCGGGCGGTCCGAAAACCGCCGAGCTCGGCGTCGCGTACAACGGCAACGCGCTCTCCGTGACTGCGCAGAGCTACCTCGGCATGGAACGTGCGTCGGACGCGCAGTGGTCGGCGACGGGCGACTCGCCCGCGGGCCATCGCTCGCTGTTCGACATCGTCGCAACCTACAAGGCGACGCCGGCGCTCACGCTCGCCGGAAACTACGACAGCGCGCGGCAGACCGCGGTGCCGCTGGTCGACTCGACCGGGACGACGCTCGCGGGCGGCCTCGGCACCGCGACGTGGAACGGCGTCGCGGGATACGCACAGTACCAGATCACGCCGAAGCTCGCGAGCGCGCTGCGGAGCGAAGTGTTCAACGACCACGGCGGCTATCGCACCGGCTACGACCAGCAGTGGCGCGAGACGACGCTGACGTTCGCGTACGCGCTTTCGACGCCGGTCACACTCCGCGTCGAAGGCCGAGCGGACAGCTCCAACCACCCGGTGTGGGCCGACGCGGTCGGCGGACTACACGCCGCAATGCAGTCGATCGCGGCGCAAGTACTGGTGAAGTTCTAGCCGTTCCGGTGCTGACATGGCGCGATCCTACGGCCATGCAGCATTGTGCCGTGTCGTGTCGATCGACACCGCGCGCTGTGATATAGTTGGTTCGTGGACGCTATGCGCCGAGTGCGAATGCCGCCGGCCAGCGCGAATTACGGCTCGATTACGTGGAATCGATCAGGCGCAAGCATCGTCGACTGCATTTCGGTAATTGTGAGAACGTTCCGTAACGTGATCGCGGCTGTATTAGCCGTCTGCAGCTGTTTTCAACAGCATGCGCCCTGGCGCGCTGCGCGTTGAGATCATTATCGCAGATACATGGCGGCGTTGCGGTGGAACGCTAGTCCTTCGGGGCGGCGTTCGACTGCGACTGTTATACCGTACGCTCGTTCGATCGTCTCGGGTGTCAGCGCGCATTGGGGCGCGTCGTTCGCCACGATGCCGCCGTCGCCCAGCACGATGACGCGGTCCGCGAAGGCTGCCGCCTCTTCGAGCTGGTGCAGCACCGCGACGATCAGCGCACCGCCGGCCGCGAGCGTGCGCACGAGCTGCAGCGTCTCCACCGACGCGCGCAAGTCGAGGTGGGACGTCGGCTCGTCGAGCAGCACGACCGGTGCGCGCTGCGCGATCGCGAGCGCGATCCAGACACGCTGCCGTTCGCCGGCGGAGAGTGTGCCGAGCTCGCGTTCGCGCATTGCCGCGAGGTTCGTGCGCGCGAGCGCGTCGTCGATCGCGGCGTCGTCCTCCGGCGTCGCCTCCCACTCCCACCAGCGGTGGTACGGAAAGCGCGCCGCGCCGACGGCTTCGGCGACCGTGACGGCCGCGAGGACCGGCTCCGTCGGCTCGATCAGCGCGACGGCGCGCGCGCGGTCGCGCGGCGTCATCCCAGCCACGGGCGTGCCGTCGAGCGTCACCGTGCCGCGCGCGGGCGGCAGCGCGCCCGCCATCGCGCGCAGCAGCGAGGTCTTGCCGACGCCGTTCGGCCCGACGACGGCGACCACACCGCCCTCGAGCGTCAGCGTCACGCCGCGCAGAAGGGTGCGTCCGCCGCGCGCGATCTCGACGCCGTCGAGCGCGAGCGTCATCGCGTGCCTAGTTGCAACTGCTCGCCGGGCCGATGCATGCGCCGCTGTCGTCGTAGGCGCCTTGCACGAGGGCGCCGGGTACCGAGCCGCCCGGTGCGCTCGTCGAATTCAGTTGCACGACGGATCCGCCGGACGGCGCGACGTTGAAGAACAGCGTCGCGCCGCTGATCAGCTTCGCATGCACGGTCGCGGACGGCGTCAGCTTGATTCGCGGCTGCAGCTCGGGGGCCGAGCTCGTGACGTCTTCCGGCGAGCGCGGCCCGTCGAACCGTTCGTTGTACACGCTGCCGGGAAGGGTCAGCGTCGTCAGGCCGTAGAGCAGAACGTTGCTGCCGAAGGTGAAGCGCGGGTCGGCCGACGCGACGCGCCGAGCCGCGAGCGCCGCCGCGAACTCGCCGTAGAGCTGCGCGAACGTCTCACCGTTGCCCGCCTCGGCGACGAGCGGATGCAGGTTCGTGACACCGGTCTGCGGCGGGCTGACATCTGCGTACAGCCGGTGCATCGCGGCGTCGCCGCCGAACCGGTCGTAGAGGTAGCGCGCGAGCAGGTATGCGCCGCCGTAGCTGCCCTGCGTGTTGTGATAGAAGCCGTACGGCGGATTCTGCGACGCGCTGAGCGGGTCGGCGTCGTAACCCGTGAACGAGGGGATCGAGAAGTTGCCCGGCGCGTACAGGTACGCGAACGCGTCGTAGCGCGGCTCCCACGCCTGCGGCGGATTCGCGCCGGCGCCGAGCACGATGTCTTCGGCGAGCTCGGAAGCGCCTTCATCGACGACGGAGTCGTCGAAGTAGCCCTGCCCGTCGTCGACGAGCTCGGGCACGAGCACTTTGTTCAGCGCGTGCAGATAGTGCTGGAACTCGTGCGGTAACGTGCGCGGCATGTCGAAGGTGAGCCAGAACCCTTCGTCCGCTCGCGATCCGTAATCGTCCGAGCCCATCACGAACATCGGAAGCTGATTGCTGGGCGCGTGCGGCCCGCCGTACGCGCAGTTGAGCTCCTGATCGTTCAGGTCATTGTCGAAGTCGAAGTAGCCGCCTTCGCCGGTTCCCGCCAGCGCCTCGGTCACGAGCATGCTGATGTGCGGATCGGCGCCGGAGAGGTCGACCGGCGGCTGGTACTGTGCCTGGGAAAGCCGCACGCCGGTCGATCCGCACTGCTCGTATTCCTGCGTGCGCGCGAAGAACGCCGGGCCGAAGGCGACGGTCTCGCGGGCGTAGTCGAGGTCGAACAGCGACGCCGTGGTGCCCCAGTCGTTCGCCGAGTAGCCGAAGCTCGCGCCGAGCAGCGCCTCGTCGACCCAGACGTACGCGTGGTTCGAGACGGCTTCCAGCGTCGCGACGACGTCGATGTAGCAGTCGCTCCCGGCCTGCGTTTGCGGCGGCGTGCAGTTGCCGGAGCCTCCCGTAATCGTCGATTGCAGCACGTGGAACGTGCGCTGCGCGCCGGCGACGAACGTCCGCGGTGCGCGCGTGCTCTGCGCGTCGCGGCCGAGCGGCACGCGCGCACGCGATGTGCTTGCGAAACGGCGGTTGACGGCCGCCGTGCGCGGATCGAGGCGCGGACGCCACGGCAGGCCCGCGACGCGCTCGGCGGCGGACGACTTCGGCGCGCGCCGGATCGATCCCGGCACCGCACCGGCGACGCTCTCGCTTGCGGTGACGTCGTATTCCGGCAGCGACGCGGCGGCGGCCGTTTCGGAGGGCGTGTCGCTGCTCTGCACGACGAACGTGCCGTCGGCCGACGCGCTCAGCATCGACGATGCGTACTGGTTCGCGCCGTTCGGACCGAGCTGCGTGATGCCGCCCGACGGCGCGACGTATCCGCTCGCGTTCGGCGTCGGGCTGACCGTCGCCGTCGGCGCGACCGACGGCGACGGGGTGATGCCGCCCCCTCCGCCGCCGCCGGGGATCGTGCTGATGCCTCCGCCCCCTCCGCCGCCTCCGCACGCGACGAGCACGGCGCACGCGCACAGCACGATCAGCGACGACCCAACCCGAAGGAGACGCATTCGCCCGGTGTACGCCGCGGGCGGGCCGTTCCCCGCGTTACGCGTACGCGCGCGCCGCCCCGCGCAGGTACAGCACGAGGAACGTCGGCACGCCGACGAACGCGAGCAGCACGCCGAGCGGAATTTCCGCGGGCGCTGCGAGCGTGCGCGCCAGCGCGTCCGCGAGCACGACCAGCGATGCGCCGCACAGCGCCGCGCCGGGCAGCAGCATGCGAAGATCCGCGCCGACGACGCGGCGCGCCAGATGCGGGACGACGAGCCCCACGAATCCGACCAGACCGGCGAGCGCGACGGCCGCGGCGGTGAGCAGCGTCGACGCGATGAGCAGCACCCACTGCACGCGCACGACATCGACGCCCAACGCGGCCGCGCGCCCTTCGCCGAGCCGCATCACATTCAGTGCAGGGATCGCACCCGCGCCGAGCACCGTGCCGATGACGAGCTCGGGCGCGGCCGCAGCAAGATCGCTCCAGCCGCGTCCCGCGAGCGAACCCGCCAGCCAGGACAGAATCGTCTCGCCCGCCGCGCCGCGCCCGATGCGCTCGATCGCGAGCGCGATCACCGATGAGAGCAGCGCGGACAACGAAACGCCCGCCAGCACGAGCCGCTCGGCGTCGAGCCGCGGCCCGCGGCGCGCGAGCACGACGACGAGCAGCGCGGTCGCGAGCCCCGACGTGAAGCCGAGCGGCGGCACGAGCAGCGGTGTCACGCCGAGCGTCACCGCGACGGCGATCGACGCGCCCGCACCGCTGGCGACGCCCGTGAGGTACGGATCGACGATCGGATTGCGCAGCAGCGCCTGCAGCAGCGCGCCCGCGAGCGCGAGCGCGGCGCCCACCGCGGCCGCGTTCACGACGCGCGGGAGCCGCAGCTGCCACACGATCGTCGCGACGTCGCCGCCGCTCGCGGGATGGAGCAGCGCGTGCGCGAGCGCGCCCGGCGCGATCGCCGCGCCCCCGACCGCCACGCCGATCGCCATCGCGACCGGCACGAGCAGGGCGAGCGCGGCGAGGCGCGTCAGGCGCACGGCATCAGCGCGTCGCGAGCTCGAGCGCGAACGTACGGCCCGGCATCGGAAATCCGGAGACGTCGGCGTACCGCTCGTTGCCGAGATCGTACACGCGCAGGGAGAGCAGCGCGCGCGGCGCGAGCGCGAAGCGAGCGTAGCCGTCCACGCGCGAGTACTCGGTGTCGGGCGTGTCGTGCGGGCCGATCATGTGCGCGAGCACGCCGGCGGAGTGCAAGAAGCCGCGGTGCGCGTTGACATACTCGAGCGTCAGGTGGCCGTCGAGCACGGGCCGGCGCGCGAGCCGCGTCGCGGCGCTCGTGAGATCGAGCGCGCGGTACGTGTCGGTGATCGCGAACGCCGCGCGGACGTCGTGGAACGGCCGCGTGCGGACGGTGCCGACGAAGCCCGCGATCGAGAAGCGCGACACGTTGATGAGGTATGGGTTCGCCGCGGACGTCGGCTGCGTGAAGTCGTACGCCGGGTTGGGCGCGATCAAGTCGGTGCCGTTCTCGTCGAACCAGCGCAGCGACGCGCCGCCCAGGATCGGCGCGTCGAGCGAGACGTCACCGCCGTGCGAGCGTTCGGGCCGGAGGCTGGGGTTCGAGAACGTCGGGTACGCGAGGTCTACGACGTCCGGGACGCGGAAGCTCGTGGCGAAGTTGGCGCGCAGCGCGTAGCCCGCGCCGAGCGGCACGCGCGCTCCGAGCGACGGTGCGAACGCGCCGCCGTATGCGCCGTCGCGTTCCGCGCGGAGTCCCGCATCGAAGCGGAAGCCGCTCGTCGACGTCAGCGACTCCTGCGCGTACGCGGCGGTCTGCGCGAACCCGAGCGTCGCCGGCGTGATTCCGTCGTCGACGCGCGCGACGCCGTGCGCGAGGTCGATGCCGGCGACCAGCGTCGATGTCTCGCTGTGAATCACGTCGCGCAGGCTGAGCTGGACGCGGCCTTCGCTCGTGATCTGCGTCGCGCCGCCGAAGAGGTTGCCGGCGGCGTACGCGGGGTCGTTCGGGTCGAACGTGTACGACGACGTCAGCGTCGTGCCGCTGAACTCGAGCGTCGCCGACGAGCGTGCGCGGTCGAGCCCGAGGCGCACGCGCGCATCGCCGGTCGTCGTGTTCTCGCGCGCCGTCGTCGAAAGCGGCGGAAACTCGGCGTCGCCCGGGACGCCGATGCGATCGGCGCGCAGTCCGGCGCTGCCGTCGATGCGCAGCGCGCCCAGGCGGCCGGAACTCGCGAACCGCGCCATCGTGTCGGAGTGGTCCTCGTTCACCGCGGCGCCGGGCGCGACCGGACCGATCGCGGGATACGCGAACCGGTTCGCATCGACGCGCCGCTCGAACGAGAACGTGCCGTTCTCGAAGGTGAATGCGCGCCCGCCGAGCGAGTCGCCTTCCAGCGCGATGCGCGGAAACGCATGCGACTGGCCGGCAGTCGTGATCACGTTGATCACGCCGCCCAGCGCACCGGTGCCGTAGAGCGTCGCGCCGCCGCCTTCCAGCACCTCGATGCGCTCCACGCCCGCCGTCGGCATCGTGTCGAGGATCGGAAACTGGATCTGCTCGCCGCCGGCCGGCCGCCCGTCAATCAGCAGCAGAATCTGGTTCGTCGCGTATCCGTCGAGCACGAGCGTCGACAGCGCGCCGGGCGGGCCGTTGCGCTGCACGTTGAGACCGGGGACGAACGCCAGCGCGTCGGCGACCGTCGCATCGCCGCGCCGGATCATGTCGGCCTTCGTCACGACGAACGTCGTCTTGACGACGTCGCGCAACGGCTCGTCGCGGCGGTCGGACGTTTGCACGCGGCCGATCTCCGGGATCGGCGACGCGAACGGCGCGGGTGACGGCGTGGTTTGCGCGAGCGACGCCGCGCCCTGCGCGAGCGTGATGGTGGCGGCGAGCAGCGCCGCGAGCGTGCGGTACGGCATCAGGTCCCTTCCCTTGACGCGAGGGGTGACGGTGCGTCCGCGCGGCGGTATCCTGACTTCGCGGATCGATGCCTGGTGCCGCGGCCTTCCAGTCCTCTCGGACCGTGACCGCGGCGGCTCCCCGCTGACAGTGGCGCGACCGTGCCGGATTCCCACCGGCTTCCCGCGCACGCGAACTCTGCCGAGCGCCGTTCGTGAGCGCCGCCGCGCGTCCTCGTCGGCGAGGTGCACGCGGCATCTCGGCGTATCGGTCGGCGTGCGCCCCCGCACGCTGCGAACGCTCGCGTCGTACGTCGCGATCGTCATGCTCGCGAGCGTCGCGGCGTGCGGTACGCGCACGACGGACGGCACGGCTCGCGCCGTCGAGGCGAAACCGCGGCGCATCGTCTCGCTCGTGCCGTCGCTGACGGAGGATTCTGTTCGCCCTCGGCGCCGGTAAGGACGTCGTCGGTGTCTCCGTCTTCACCGACTATCCGCCGCAGGCGAAGACGCTGCCCGTCGTCGCGACCTTCGCGTCGATCGCGACGGAACGCATCGTCGCGCTGCACGCCGATCTCGCGCTCGGCATTCCCGCGCAGAGCCGGCAGGCCGGCGACCTCCGCCGCGCGGGCATCCCGGTGATGCTGCTGCGCGACGACACGTATGACGACATTTTCTCCGACCTGCGCGCGATCGGCGGCGAAACCGGCCACGATCGCGAGGCGGGCGCTCTGATCGCATCGCTGCGCGCGCGCACGCGCCAGCTGATGCACGCGGTGCCGCACCGCGCGCGCAAGCCGTCGCTGTTCGTCGTGCTCGGTACCGCGCCGGTGTACACGGTCGGCGACGGCTCGTATATCGCGACGCTGATCGCGATGGCCGGCGGCCGCAATGCCGCCGCCGACGTCGCGGCGCCGTACGCGCGTTACAGCGCCGAGGCGCTCGTCGCGCGGCAGCCCGACGCGCTGATCGTCGATCCGGACGTGCCGCTGAATGCGATACTGAGCCGGCCGCCGTGGAACGCGCTGCGTGCCGTGCAGCGAAAGCGCCTCTACACGCTGCCCGATGCCGCGATCCTCGAACGTCCCGGACCGCGCTACAACGAGGGCCTCGCGTGGCTCATCCGCGCGGTGAACGACGCGGCTCGCTAGCCGGAAGGGTCGCGGACGAGAGCGCGCCCTGAAGGCGCGCGCCGCCGCGGCGCCCAACGCCGCGAGGAAAGCACATCGTGAACGACGACCGCCGACTCTATCCGACCGATGCCGGCCCGCAGCGAGCGCTCGTCGTCGCCGTCGATCTGCAGGACCCGCGCCGGCCGCTCGCACCCGAGCTAGCCGAGTTCATCGCGCTCGCGAAGGCGGCCGGCGCGCACGTCGTCGGCGAGGTCGTGCAGCGGTTGCCGCACGTCGATGCCGCGACGCTGGTCGGTAGCGGAAAGGCGCGCGAGATCGCCGAGCGCGCGGAAGAGCTCCGCGCCGACGTGCTGTTCGTCTTCAACGACCTGCGGCCGCGCCAGCGCACGAACCTCGAGAAGATCGTGCCGCTGCCGATCGTCGACCGCACGATGCTGATCCTCGACATCTTCGCGCAGCACGCGCGCTCGCGCGAAGGGCAGCTGCAGGTCGAGCTCGCGCAGCTGCGCTACCGCCAGTCGAACCTCATCGGCGCCGGCGCGGCGCTCTCGCGGCTGGGCGGCGGCGTCGGCACGCGCGGACCGGGTGAGACGAAGCTCGAAACCGATCGCCGTCGCATCGCACAGCGTGTGTCGCTGCTGCAGCGGCAGCTCGAGGACGTGCGGCGGCAGCGCGAGACGCGGCGCGCGGGACGCGGCCACGATCCGCTGGTGGCGCTCGTCGGCTACACCAACGTCGGGAAATCCTCGCTGCTGAACCGGCTTGCCGGCGCCGGCCGCGACGACGGCGCATTCGTCGCCGATCAGCCGTTCGCGACGCTCGATCCGACGCTGCGGCGCGCCTACCTCGCGCCCGGCGTGCACGTGCGCGTCGCCGACACCGTGGGGTTCATCACCGCGCTGCCGCAGGAGCTCGTGAACGCGTTCCGCGCGACGCTGGAGGAGCTCGACGCCGCGGACGTGCTGCTGCACGTGCACGACGCGTCGAATCCCGACTGGCCGCGGCAGGCCGCATCCGTCGAGACGATCCTGCGCGAGCTGAACCTCGCCGAGAAGCCGACGCTCCAGGTGTTCAACAAGATCGATCGCATCGAGGACGCCGCGCGCGCCGCGCTGCCGTTCGGCGGGATCGGCGTGAGCGCGTCGAGCGGCGAAGGCATCGACGCGCTCCGCGCGGCGATCGCATCGTCCGTCGCGGTGGCGCGATGAGACGCGTGCTCGCGGCCCTCGCGCTGCTGCTGGCCGGCGCGCTCGGCGGGTGCGCGGCGCGTTCCGAGCCGCAGCACACGGATCCGTACGTCGCGGCGTTCGGCGAGCTCCATCCGTCGGTCGTGTTCTTCGCGATGCGCATCCCCGCGAACGACGCGAAGCATCGCGACGCCTGGGACGACGCATACGGCAGCGGCATCGTCGTCGAGAGCGGCGCGTGGGGCACGCGCATCCTGACCGGCGCGCACGTGGTCGCCGGCGCACGCGACCTCGTCGCGACGATCGGCGACGGGCCGCGAGCGCCGGCGCACGTCGTCGCGACGACCGGCGACGACGACGACCTCGCGCTGGTCGACGTGCCGCTGAAGAATCAGCGTGCGGCGAAGCTGGGCACGATCGCGTCGCTCGCCCCCGGCACGCCGATCGGCGTGCTCGGCTATCCGATTCCCGACGCGTTCGAGGACGAGCACCTGCGCCGCACGGTATCGCTCTACACCGGCCGCATCGCGAGCGTGCGCAACGGCGCGCTCGAGCTCGACGTGCCGATCATCCCCGGCGAGAGCGGCGGTCCGGTGTTCGACGTCGCGACGCGCGAGGTCATCGGCATCGCGGAATCCCGCTTCGACGAAGAGCGCGCGATCGGGTTCGCGACGCCCGTCGACGCCGCAACGCGATTCCTCGCGCTGCACCCGCGGGTCCGCGCAGCGCGGCGCTGAGGCGTCAGCGCAGCCCGACGTTGACGTGCATGCGGACGCGCGAGCGGTCGCCGATCCAGCGCGCCGGCGGGATGCGCCACCAGCGCGCCATCGCGTCGAGCTGCGAGGCGTACTGTGCCCGTTTCGCCGAGAACGCGGGCCACGCGTCCTCGAGCGGGTGCAGCGGCGTGCCGAGCTCGCGCAGCGCGCGGTAGGCCGCGACGAACTCGTCGTACTCCACGCCGACCGCGTCCTCCGTCGGCAGCCGGAAGAAGCCGTGGAAGTCGCGGACCAGGTGCGTGCCGAGCCGGGCTGTCATCTCCGCCTGCCCGCGGTGATCGAGATCGACCGTCGTGATCAGCAGCGTCGACGCGTCGAGGATCGCGCCGAGCGTTCCGACCCACGACTCGTCGTCGTGGCTCGAACGAAAGTACGTCAGCGCCGGGTAGGCGAGGTGCGTCTCCATCACCTCCGCGATCCACTGCTGCGCCGAGCGCAGGATCGGGCCGACGTCGTCCATCAGGCGCAGCTTCACGTGCCGTGCCAAGAACTCGACGCCGCTGGGCGGCGCGCCGGTGCGCTCGGAGATCGTGACGATGAACGCCTCGCGCTTTTGGAACGCCGCGAACGTCTGGAACAGGAACGTGGTGACGGTTGCGACGGTGCCGAGCCCGCCGGCGGCCGCGAGCAGCGAGAGCACGCGCGTGTACCACACCGTCGGGACGATGTCGCCGTAGCCGATCGTCAGCAGCGACGCGCCGGCGAAGTAGATCGCGCCGCCGACGTGCGGCGAAGGACGCAGTCCGTCGCGCAGCGCCCAAAAGAGCAGCCCGTAGCCAAGGACTTGCGCGAGGACCCAATACGCCAGCAGCGTGACCAGCAGCGCCGGCGCGAAGAGCGCCAGCGTGTCTTCGCGGCGCTCCGCGTCGCCGATCCGCATCGCCGCCTCGCGCCACATGCGCCAGCCGTCGCGCGAGATGAAGCGGCTGCCGCGCAGCCGCCACCCGACGGAGCGCGGCACGATCACCGACTGAAAGACGTCGGAGAGCGACGCGAACACCAGCGCGGCGCCCGCGAGCCCGACCAGGACGTCGAGGACGATCACACCGGGCTACAGTCCGGTCTGTGAGGCGAGCCCGATCACGCCGACGTCCGACGTCTGGTTCGCGCGCACGACGACGGTGTTGTTGTACTGCTGGTAGCCGATCGCGCTGATGCTGATCGTCTGGCTTCCGGTCGGCACGTTGTTCAGCGTGAAGTGGCCGTTGTCGGCCGGCGAGAGGCGCTGGACTTGCAGGCCGATCTGGACGGTCGCGCTCGCGATCGCCGTCGTCGGCGTGCGCGAGTCGACGACGGTTCCGACGACGGTGCCCGTGTCGGTGACCCCTTGCCCGTTGGGGTTCGGCCCGCATGCGGCGAGCGCGGCGACGAGCGCGATCACGGAGGCTCGCAGCGCACGGTTCGTGTATATCTTCAGGTCGTGTCTCCCTATGGTCCCGTCGCGATCTACCTGGCGGTCGCGTTCCTCGCCTCCCTCGGCTTCTGCCTCTTGCCGGGGCTGCTGGCCAGGAAAAAACCGAACCCCGTGAAGTCCGAGGCGTACGAGTGCGGCGTCGAGCCGACCTCCGACGTCTCGGGGCGGTTCCCGGTCCGCTTCTACCTGATCGCGATGCTGTTCGTCATCTTCGACGTCGAGGCCGCGTCGTTCTATCCGTGGGCGGTGCAGATGCACTCGCTGCGAGTGTTCGGGTTGGCCGAGATGCTCATGTTCGTGATCGTTCTCGCGATCGGGTATGCCTACGTCTGGAAGCGAGGCGGTTTTCAATGGCGTTAGGGACGGGCGGAGAGTTTCTGCTCACGACGGTCGACTCGGTCGCGCGCTGGGCGCAGTCGTCGAGCGTTTGGCCGCTGACCATGGGCCTCGCGTGCTGTGCGATCGAGATGATGACCGCGACGGCGCCCGAGTACGACATGGCACGCTTCGGCTCCGAAGTGTTCCGCGCATCGCCGCGACAGGCCGATCTGATGATCGTGTCGGGGCGCGTCGCGCAGAAGATGGGCGCCATCGTCAAGCGCCTCTACGATCAGATGGCCGATCCGAAGTGGGTGATCTCGATGGGCGCGTGCGCCTCGAGCGGCGGCGTCTTCGACAACTACGCGATCGTGCAGGGCGTCGATACGATCGTGCCGGTCGACGTGTACGTGCCCGGCTGCCCGCCTACGCCGGACGGCCTGCTCTACGCCGTCAACCTGATCCAACAGCAGATCAAAGCCGGCGGCCGCGGCGGCATTCTCGCCCGCGCGTGATCGTCGTTCTCTAGCATGCCGTCACCGCAAGCTCCGCCGGCCGGCGCGACCGCGCTCGACCCCACCGCCGTCCGGCCCGACATCGCCGACGCGCGCATCGCGCGCATCACGCCCGCCGAGCTGCGCTCGACGCTCGAGGCGCTGCGCGCCGAGGGCTTCACGATGCTCCTCGACATCGGCGGCAGCGATTATCCCGGCCGCGAGCCTGCGCGCTTCGACGTCGTCTACCATCTGTTGAAGCTTCCGCTGCAGCCCACGTCGGTCGAAGCTCTCGGCACGCCCGAGCGCGCGCGCGTCCTGTGCGGCGTGCGCGAGGACGCGGCAAGCGTGCCGAGCGTCGCCGACATGTGGCCGAGCGCCGACTGGGCCGAGCGCGAGATCTTCGACCTGTACGGCATCGCGTTCGACGGACATCCGGACCTGCGCCGGATCCAGATGCCGGACGACTGGGAAGGCTATCCGCTGCGCAAGGACTACCCGCTGCGCGGGCCCGCGCGCGAGCGTACGCCGCGCCCGTCGTTCGCGCTGAAGTCGAACGTCGCGGCCGGAACGCCGGCGTCCGGAAAGACCGCTGCCGCGCTGCAGAAGCAGATCGCGCAGGCGCGCGGCCGCAGCGACTTCCACGGCGCCGCCGATGCGGCGGCGGCCGCGCAGAGCGCGAAGCATCCCGGCGGCACGGTGACCGGCGGCGATGCGAAGCCGCACGAGCTCGCAGAGCGGCCCGTGAACCTCAACACGAAGGAGGGCGCGTCGTGACGACGGCCGGCGCAGCGCCGGAAACCGCCGGCGGATACGACGTCGACGTCGTGGCGCGCACCGACAGCAGCATGGTGCTGTCGATGGGCCCGCAGCACCCCTCGACGCACGGCGTTCTGCAGATCATCACCGAGATCGAAGGCGAGATCGTCACGAAGGCGTCGCCCGAGATCGGGTACCTGCACACGGGCATCGAGAAGAGCGCCGAGAACCTGTTCTGGTCGCAGGCGTCGACCGTCATCGAGCGGATGGACTACCTCTCGCCGCTCACCAACGCGCTGTGCTATTACCTCGCCGTCGAGAAGCTCCTGGGCATCGAGGGCCGCATTCCGGTGCGCGCGCAGCGCATCCGCGTGCTGCTCAGCGAGCTTTCCCGCATCGCCTCGCACTGCGTGTGGCTCGGCACGGGCGGGATCGATCTCGGCGCGCTGACGGGATTCTTCTACTGCTTCGACCTGCGCGAACGCATCCTCGATTTGTTCGAGATGTCGGGCGGCGCGCGCATGCACCCGAACTACATCCGCGTCGGCGGGCTGGCGCAGGACCTACCCGCCGGTTTCCTGCAGCGCCTCGACGGCGTGATCGACATGTTCGAGCCGCGCATGCGCGACGTGCGACGCCTGCTGCAGAAGAACCCGATCCTCCAAGACCGCATGATCGACGTCGGCATCATCGCGCCGGAGGACGCGGTCGCCTGGGGCCTCACCGGGCCGTGCCTGCGCGCGACGGGCATCGCGTACGACGTGCGCAAGGCGATGCCGTACAGCGGCTTCGAGCGCTACGAGTTCGACGTGCCCGTGCGATCGGAAGGCGACGCGTACGCGCGCTTCCTCGTGCGGCTCGACGAGATGGACGAGTCGATTCGCATCATCCGTCAAGTGCGCAAGGAGCTCGACGAGCCCGGCCCGTGGCAGATCGACGACACGAAGCTGGCGCCGCCGCCGAAAGAGACGATCGCGCTCTCGATGGAAGCGCTGATCCACCACTTCAAGCTGGTGTCGGAGTCGTTCCGCGTGCCGCCCGGCGACGTGTACCAAGCCGTTGAGGGCCCGCGCGGCGAGCTCGGCTACTACGTCGTCTCGAACGGCGACAACCGGCCGTGGCGCGTGCGCACGCGGCCGCCGTCGCTGTACAACCTGCAGGTGCTGAAGAAGATCGCCATCGGCGAGCTGATCGCCGACATGGTCGTCATGATCGGCAGCCTGGATCCGGTGTTCGGAGAAGTCGACCGCTAAGAGCGCGCGCTCAGTGCGTGTTCGGCAGCGCGGCGGCTCCCGCGCCGCAGACCGCCGCGTCCTGATCGCCCGTTCCGCCGCTGCAGCCGATCGCGCCGATCAGCCGGCCGTTCTCGATCAGCGGGAAACCGCCCGGCGAGGCGACCAGCGTCGGATCGAGGGTCGACACGTACGGGTGTCCCGTCTCGTACGCGTTGTACCACACGCGCGTCTCGCGTCGGTACCGCGCGGCGGTGCGTGCCTTGCCTTGCGAGATCCCGATCGAGCCGATCTGCGCGCCGTCCATGCGGTAGAAGTACACAAGGTCGCCGTTCGGGTCGACCACGGCGACGTTGAAGCGCCACGTCGGGTGCTTCGCCGCTTCGGCCATGACCGCGTTCGCGAGTTGCTGCGCGCGCCCGGCGCCGATCGGCGGCCCGTACGGCGTGGCGAACGGCATCTGTTCCGGGGTTCCGCCCGACGGCGGCTGCGCGGGCGGCGGACTGGTCTGCGCGGCTGCGGGCGCGGCGACGAGCAGCGCGGCGACGAGCGCGAGAAGCGGCGTTGAACGCATGTGGCCCTCCGAAAATGCGGCTTGCCTCGTAGGCCGCGCTCGTTCGTTAGCTAGCTTGCATCGCCTTTCGTCAGCGGCGCGTTCGGATAGAGCTGCATGATCGACGCGAACCCGCCCGGCTCGTGGCCTTGCGCGAGGAGCAGGCGGAACAGCGTGGCGACGGTTTCCGTCACCGGCATCGGCGACTTCGTCATGCGCGCCATGTCGCCGATGATGTCGAGATCCTTGAGGATGATGAGGCCCGGCGTGCGGCGGAATCGACCGGCGACCAAGTCGTGCCCGTGCACGCGCCGGATCGCGGAGTCCGCCCAGCCGCCCGCGAGCGCGTCGACCATGACGTCGGGGTCGATGCCGCAGTTCCGCGCGTAGGCGACCACCTCGGCCCACATGCCGACGGTGCTCGCGACGATCGCCTGATTGCACGACTTCGCGATCTGTCCGCTCCCGACCGGGCCCAGGTGCGTGACGTTGCCCGCGTACGCCGCGATCCACGGCCGCACGCGCTCGGCGTCGTTGCGTTCCCCGCCGAGAAACACGGAGAGGGTGCCCGCTTCCGCGCCCTTCGCGCCGCCGGACACCGGCGCGTCGACCCAGCCGACGCCGCTCGCGCGCAGCCTGCGCGACGCGAGCCGCGTCGTCTCCGGATGGATCGTCGAGTGATCGACGATCAGCATGCCGCTCCGCGCGCCTTCCGCGATGCCACGCGCGCCGAACACGACCTCTTCGACCGCGTCGCCGTCGGTCACGCAGAGCAGCACGGCCTCGCACGCACGCGCGACCTCGGCCGGTGATTCGGCCGCGGTCGCGCCGGCGTCGAGCGCCGTCGTCATCCGCGAGCGGGTGCGGCCCCACACCACGATGCGATGTCCCGCGCGCAGCAGCTGCAAGGCCATCGGCGTGCCGATCTCGCCGAGGCCGATCCATCCCAACGTTGCCATGCGCCGCGCCTTCGCGCTCGGCGCTCGGCGCGGCCTACCCTCCCAGGTGTCCCGCAGCCGCCGCGCCGATACGTACGTCGTGCCGGACCTGGACGCGATGGTCGCGCGCGCGGCGGCGCTGGAGCTGCGGGGCGAGCTCGACGCGGCGATCTGCGCGTACCTCGACGTGCTCGTGCAGGAGCGCCATCGCCTCGACGCGATGCTCGCGCTCGGCGCGCTGTTCGCGGCGAAGCGCACGCCGGAGCTGGCCCGCGCCGTGTTCGCGGAAGCGGCGGAGACGCACCGTTCGCCGGCGGCGTACGTCGGGCTCGGCAACGCGCTGCTCGAGCTGGACGACCGCGGCGGCGCGCGCGCCGCGTTCGAGGCGGCCGTGCGGTGCGATCCCGCGGACGCCGACGCGCACATGCACCTCGCGCTCGTCCTCGAGCGCTTCGGCGAACCCGATGTGGCGGCCGCGTCGTGGCGGCGAGCCTATCCGGACGGCGAGCTGGCGCCCCTGCCATTCCGCGGGACCGGAACGCCCGTGCGCCTGATGGCGATCTGCTCCGCGCTCGGCGGCAACGCGCCGCTCGACCGCGTGATCGACCCGCGCGTCTTCCAGCGCACGACGCTGTTCGCCGAGGGCTATCGCGACGCGCTGACGCTGCCGCACGGCGCGCTGCTGTTGAACGCGATCGCTGATGCCGACCTCGCGCCGCGCGCCCTCGACGTCGCCGAGCGCGTCGAAGCACTGACGGGTGCGAGCGCGCTGAACCGGCCGTCGCGCGTGCGGCAGACGGCGCGCGCCGCGAACGCCGCGCGCCTGCGCACGATCGACGGCGTCGTCGCGCCGCGCGTCGCGGCGTTTCCGCGTGATGCGCTCGCGGGCGCATCGGGCGCCGCCGCGCTGCGCGCGGCCGGATTCACGTGGCCGCTGCTGGTGCGCAGCGCGGGCTTTCACAACGGCAAGAACTTCGCGCTCGTCGCGAGCACCGGCGAGCTCGCGACGACGGCGGCCGAGCTGCCCCGACCGACCCTGCTCGCGATCGAGTTCGTCGACGTGCGCGGGGCCGACGGCATGGTGCGCAAGTACCGCGTCCTCGCGATCGGAGGCGTGCTCTACCCGCTCCACCTCGCGCTCGCGCACGACTGGAAGGTGCACTACTTCAGCGCGGCCATGGAGGAGCGGCAAACGTTCCGCGACGAGGAGCGCGCGTTTCTCGAGAACATGGAGGGCGCGCTGGGTACGCGCGCGGTCGCGACGCTTCGGCGCATCGCCGATCTGCTCGGCCTCGACTACGCGGGAATCGACTTCGCGCTCGATCGCGACGGCCGCGTCGTCGTTTTCGAGGCGAACGCCGCGATGGTCATCGCGTCGCCGAAGTCGGACGCGATCTGGAACTACCGCCGCGCGCCCGCGCGGCGCGCGGTCGAGGCGGCGCAGGCGCTGCTTCGCGGGGTGCAAAGCTCGATGCGTATCCAAGCCTTCCGAGCGTGAAGGAGTACGTGCTCATCGATTCGCGACGTGTCCGGGTGTGCGTCTTTCGTCGCATGCCGGGCGGCTTCCCGACGGAGATGACGTACGGCATCGACGTTGCGGATTGCGAACGGTGCCCGCAACGGTCGTCGTGACGGAGCTCTACGCCGGAACCGGGAGAGTGCTCACCCGCTGACACACGGGCCGAAGGCACCCGGCCCGTACATTCAGAAGGCTGTCCGGTCAATGTCGCCGGTCCCGTTCCTTTCTACAACATCGATGCAGCCCAGGGTCGACTTCCGGTGAGCACGCAAACCGACGCCGCGACCGGCGTGCATCCCGGCAGCAGCGGCGAACGAGCCGGCTGGTCGCCGTACCGGCAGCGGCCGGGGAACGCCTTCGACGAGCTGTACGCCCGCCTGCTTCCGCAGATCGAGCCGATCGTCGCGCAGTACGAGGAGAAGCGCTCGGCGTTGATCCCGCTCGCGCAGCTGTTCCAGGAACACGAGGGCTTCGTCTCGTCCGATGCGCTCGCCGCGGTCGCGTATCAGGTCGGGGAGTCGCTCGCGGCCGTCGAGTCGACGATCTCGTTCTACACGCTCCTGTTCCGCCGCCCCGTCGGCAAGTACATGCTGCAAGTGTGCCGCAACCTGTCGTGCATCCTCAACGGCGCCGACGACGTCATGGCGTACGCCCGCGAACGGCTGGGCGTCGCGCACCTCGAGACGACGGAGGACGGCGTCATCTCGTACGAAGAGGTCGAGTGCCTTGCCGCCTGCGACCGCGCGCCGTGCGCGCAGGTCAACCTCGAGTTCGTGTACGACCTGACGCGCGAGCGCGTCGACGCGATCGTCGACGCGATACGCGCCGGCACCTACGAGACCGCACCGCTCGCGCAGACCGTACAGCCCGGACGCACGTGGAAAGTGGAGCAGGACACCGGACGCAAGTCGGCCGGCGCGGTCGATCAGCCGAACCCGAACAACGCGGGCGGCATCGGCGATGCGAGCGGCGTGCGCATGTTCGACCTGATCGTCGGCAAGGCGAAGTACGAGGCACGCTCGCGTGAGCGTCTCGTGCGCGAGACGACGCTTCGCCCGGCCGCGTCGGAGAACGGGCAGCACTGACATGGCGACCAGCCTGCTGACACCCGTCCTCACGCAGGGGATCGGCGAGCTCAACTTGCGCGACATCGCCGTGTACCGCGAGCGCGGCGGCTACGAGCAGCTGCGGCGCGCCGTTACCGCGCTCACGCCGAAGGACGTCTCGGACATCTGCGGCGGCTCGAATCTGCGAGGCCGCGGCGGCGCCGGTTTCCCGACGGGCCACAAGTGGGCGTTTCTGCCGAACAACGGCCGCCCCCGCTACATGGTGTGCAACTGCGACGAGGCGGAGCCCGGCACGTTCAAGGATCATATGCTCCTCGAGGAGACGCCGCACCAGATCATCGAGGGGATCTTGATCGGCGCGTACGCGATCAGGTGCACGCATGCGTTCATCTACATCCGGGGCGAGTTCAAGCGCGGCTACGAGATCATGCGCGACGCGGTCGCGCAGGCGCGCGCCGCCGGATTCATCGGCGAGAACCTGTTCGGCACGAAGACGAAGCTCGAGTTCACGATCCATCGCGGCGCGGGCGCGTACATCTGCGGCGAGGAGACGGGGCTGCTCAACTCGCTCGAGGGCAAGCGCGGCGAGCCGCGGCTCAAGCCGCCGTTCCCGGCGGTCAAGGGCTTGTACGGAGAACCGACGGTCGTCAACAACGTCGAGACGCTCGCGTACCTCCCGTACATCCTGAAGAACGGCGCTGAGTGGTTTGCGAAGGCGGGACCCGAGCGCTCGCCGGGCTTCAAGGTCGTCTCGATCTCCGGCCACGTCGTGAAGCCGGGTAACTACGAAGTCGCGATGGGGACCACGATCCGGCAGCTGATCTGGGACTGCGCCGGGGGCTTGCGTCCCGGGCGCTCGTTCCGCGGCGTGCAGCCGGGCGGCGGCTCCTCGGCGTGCCTGTTCGAAGAGCACCTCGACGTGTCGTACGACTTCGACTCCGTCACGAAAGCGGGCTCGATGCTCGGCTCCGGCGCGATGGTCGTGTTCGACGACACGACCGACTTCGTCAAAGCGGCGTACTCGCTGATCCGCTTCTACGCGCACGAGTCGTGCGGTCAGTGCACGCCGTGCCGTGAAGGCGGGCACTGGATCCAGCGTACGCTCGAGCGTATCCTCGCCGGCGGCGGCGTCGAGTCCGACATCGACGTCATCCTCTCCGCCGCGCACCAGCTGACCGGTTTGAACCTGTGCGCGCTCGGCGATTCGATCGAGCCGTTCCTCGCGTCGGTCATCACGCGCTACGAGGATCAATTCCGCGCGTACATCAAGCCGCGCGCGCTGGTGGACGCGGCGTCGTAGTGTCCGCCACCGCGTCGCAGACCGATCTCGTCACGCTGTCGATCGACGGCGTCGACGTGCGCGTCCCGAAAGGCACGCTGCTCGTCGAAGCGGCGAAGTCGATCCACACCGACATTCCGGTCTACTGCTACCACGAGAAGCTCGGCCCGGCCGGGCTCTGCCGGATCTGTCTCGTCGAGATCGAGGGGATGCCGAAGCTGCAGATCGCGTGCAACACGCCCGTCGCCGAAGGCATGAAGGTGCACACGCGCAACGCCCGCGTCGACGACGGCCGGCGCGCGATTCTCGAGTTCTTCCTGCTGAACCACCCGCTGGACTGCCCGATCTGCGACAAGGGCGGCGAGTGCGATCTCCAGGACTACGCGATGGCGTGGGGCCCCGAGAGCTCGCGCATGGTCGAGCCCAAGATGCCGAAGCCGAAAGCGGTCGACCTCGGTCCGACGATCGTGCTCGACGAGGAGCGCTGCATCGTGTGCCAGCGCTGCGTGCGGTTCGACCAGATCATCACGCGCGAGGACTCGCTGCGCACCGACGACCGCGGCGCGCACACGATCATCGCGACGGCGACGGGCAAGCCGTACGTCTCCGACTTCACCGGTAACGTGACGGAGCTGTGTCCGGTCGGCGCGCTCACGTCCAAGACGTACCGTTTCCGCTCGCGTCCGTGGGACAACCACCGCACGACGACGTCGTGCACGCAGTGCGCCGTCGGCTGCGCGATGCACGTCGACGAGCGCGGCAACACGCTGCTGCGCACGATGAGCGTCACGGAGGACGACGCGATCTCCGATGCGTGGCTCTGCGACCGCGGCCGCTACAACGTCGGCTTCGTGAACGACGAGCGCCGACTGACGACGCCGCTGCTGAAGGCCGCGTCGGCGGCGTCAGGCGACGCCGGCACCTGGACGCAGATCGATCTCGCCGACGCGCTCGACGTCTGGGCCACGAAGCTGCGCGGCGCGCTCGCCGGCGGCCCCGCGCGCGTCGCGGTGCTCGGCGGCGGACGCCTTCTGAACGAAGAGATCGTGCTCGCGGCGGAGCTGCACCGCGCGCTCGGCGTGCAGAACCTCGACCACCGCGTCGGCACGCAGACCGTCGTGCACCACGACGGCTTCGCGAATCATGTCGATCTCGAGCATGCCGACACGATCGTCACGATCGGCCGTCCTCCGTCGCAGCTCGCGCCGGTGCTCGATCTGCGCATCCGCAAAGCGGTGTCGCGCGGCGACGCGCGCCTGCTCTCGGCGGGCGATCACGCGGCGAACAGCTTCGTGCCGGAGACGCGCTGCACGACGCCGCAGCAGCTGAAGGACGCGCTCGGCGAGCGGCCGGGCCGCATCGCGATGATCTGGGACGGCGTCTTCTTCGAGGGCGGTCCGGAGCTGACCGGCGCGCTGCACGACGTGCCGGGCGCGACCCGTATCGACCGTTACGTGCTGCCGGAGACGCCGAACGGACGCGGCGCCGACGCGCTCGGCATGCGGCCGCGCGACGGCGGGCTGGACACACGGGGCATCCTCGAAGCGGCGCGCGACGGCAAGCTCGACGTCCTCGCGATCCTCGGCGCGAACCCGGTGCTGCGGTATCCGGACCGCGCGCTCGTCGAGGCCGCGCTGCGCGCCGTGCCGTTCGTCGTCGTCACCGAGCTGTTCCTCACCGAGACCGCGGAGCTCGCCAACCTCGTGCTGCCCGTGTGCAGCGCGTTCGAGAAGAGCGGCACGACGACCGATCTCGCGGGTGACGTGCTGCCGGTCGTCGCGTCCGTGCGCCCACCCGAGGGCGTGCTCGCGGACGGCGATCTGCTCGTCGAGCTCGCGGAACGTCTCCGCGTCACCCTCACCGCGCCCGATGTGCTGGAAGCAACGGTCCGCGAGCGCGTCCGCACGCCGCCCGGCGATCCCGGCACGCCCGTTTTCGTGCGATCGACCGCGACCGCGCCGAACGGCGCGCTGCGGGTGATCGCCGATGCCGCGATCTTCACCGGCGGCGGCACGCTCGCGTACGACGCCGCGATCGCCGCGCTGCGCGCGCAGCCGCGCGCCTCGGTGAACGCGGCCACGGCGCGCGCGCTCGGCCTCGCCGAGGGTGACCGCGTCGACGCGAGCGCGGGCGGCGGCGCCGCCGTGCTGCACGATCTCGCCGTGCGCGTGGACGAGCGCGTCCCGGACGGCGCGGTGGCGCTGCTCGACGGCATCGTCGGCGCTCCGCTCAACACGCTCGGCACCGCGCCCGCCGTGCGGCTCGTCAAAGCGCTGGTCCCGGCGTGAGCGCGATCCCGATCTGGCTGATCGTCCTCGTCAAGGCGGTCATCGTGCTGTTCGTCGTCATCACGACGTTCGCGTACTCGATGCTCGCCGAGCGCAAGGTGATGGGTTGGATGCAGCTGCGCCCGGGACCGAATCGCGTCGGCCCGTGGGGGATGCTGCAGCCGGCCGCCGACGCCGTGAAGATGATGTTCAAGGAAGATCTCACGCCGGAAACGGCCGATCCGCTGATCTACCGCCTGGCGCCCTTCATCTCGCTGATGACCGCGATGGGCACGTTCGCGATCATCCCGTTCTCGGCGAACGCGGACGGCACGCTGTGGTCGGTCGGGAACGTGAACGCGGGCATCCTGCTGATCTTCTCGATGACGTCGATCGGCGTGTACGGCATCTCGCTCGCCGGCTGGGCGTCGGGTTCGAAGTTCCCGCTGCTCGGCTCGGTGCGCTCGACGGCGCAGATGATCTCGTACGAGCTCGCGATGTCGATGTCGGTGATCGGCGTGCTGATCCTCGCCGGATCGACGGCGCTCGGCGACATCGTCGGCGCGCAGTACCGCGTCTGGTTCGTGGTGCCGCAGATCGTCGGATTCGTCACGTACATCATCACGGCGGTGGCCGAGACGAACCGCGCGCCGTTCGACCTGGTCGAGGCGGAGACGGAGCTGGTCGGCGGCTTCCACACCGAGTACTCCGGCCTGCGGTTCGGGCTGTTCTTCATCGCCGAGTACCTGAACATGATCACGGTGTCATGTTTGGCGACGCTGCTGTTCCTCGGCGGCTGGAACGGACCGTTCGGGCTGCCGTCGTTCGGTCTGCTCGGCCTCTTGTGGTTCGTGCTGAAGGCGGGCTTCTTTCTGTTCTTCTACATCTGGCTGCGCTCGACGCTGCCGCGCTTCCGCTACGACCGGCTCATGAACTTCGGGTGGAAGGTGCTGCTGCCGGTCGCCACGCTCAACCTGATCCTGACGGCCGTCGCCGTCGCCGTGTGGCCTGCTCATGCCTGACGAACGCAATAACGGACACCGCAAGAATCTCTTCAACGTCGGCGCGATCGTGCGCGGTCTCTCGACGACGTTCAGCTACATGTTCAAGAAGAAGCCGACGGTCGAGTATCCGTCGGTGCGCAAGCAGCACGCGCCGCGCTTCCACGGCTTGCACGAGCTGCGCCGCTACGCGGACGGCAAGGAACGCTGCATCGGCTGCGAGCTCTGCGCGATCGCGTGCCCGGCGAACGCGATCACGGTCATCGGCGCGGAGAACGCTCCCGGCGACCGGCGCTCGCCCGGCGAGCGGTACGCCGCGCGCTACGAGATCGACGAGCTGCGCTGCATCTTCTGCGGGCTGTGCGAGGAGGCGTGTCCGACCGACGCGATCGTGCTCACGCCGCGGTTCGAGATGGCGGATTACCGGCGCGGCGCGTTCGTGTACGCGAAAGACCGGCTGCTGGTGCCGCCCGAGGCGGGCACCGGAGCGCCGCCCGACGAGCGCCCGAACGGCATTCCGGCGGACCTCGGCGGCGTGTACCGCCGCAAGGACACCGTGGACATCGACGACGGTTATGAGGCGACCTATCGCGGTCGCATGCTGAAGGAGACGCGGAAAGGCCTCACGCTGCAGCCGGAGCAGGGTCTGTACGGAGAAGACTCGGCGTGATCGTGTTCGCGATCCTCGCGGTGCTGCTGATCGCGAGTGCGGTGTTCACCGTCAGCGCGAAGCTGCCGGTTCACTCGGTGATCGGTCTCCTCGCGAACTTCGTGTGCCTCGCCGCGATGTACTTGACGCTGCAGGCCGAGTTCCTGGCGGTGATCCAGATCGTCGTCTACAGCGGCGCGATTCTCATCCTGTTCGTCTTCGTGATCGCGCTGCTGTCGAGCGGCGTGCGGCCGTTCGACGTCGGCCCGAACCGCACGCCGTACGTGCTCTTTCCGGCCATCATCTTTGCCGCGCTCGCGGTCATCGCGATCGCGCTGACGACACTGCGCTCGCAGCTGCCCATCGCCCCGCCGGCGCTCGGCGGCACGACGGGCGATGCCAACGCATTCGGCAGCACGGCGAACTTCGGGCTGGCTCTGTTCACGACGAACCTGTTGCCGTTCGAGGTCACGGCGTTCATCCTGATGGTCGCCGTCGTCGGCGTCGTGCTGATCGCGGGCGACGAGGATCCGGTCACCGGCGTGAAGCGCCGCCGCAAGCGTCCGGGGACGCGGGAAGCGATCGTCAAGGAGCCCCTTCGACGGGCTCAGGGTGACAGGGTATGACCGTCGCGCCGTCGGCGTACGTGCTCCTGAGCGCGCTGCTGTTCTTCATCGGCGTCGTCGGCGTGATCTCGCGGCGCAATCCGCTGATCATGCTGATGTCGATCGAGCTGCTGTTCAACGCGGCGAACCTCGCGCTGGTCGCGTACGCGCGCGCCTGGGGCAACAACGCGGGCCACATCTTCGCGTTTCTCGTGATCACCGTCGCCGCCGCGGAGGCCGCGATCGGCCTCGCGATCGTCGCGATGACGTTCCGCCGGACGCGCTTCGTCGACGTGGACGAAACGTCGGCGCTGAGAGGCTAGCCCATGCTTCTCATGATCTGGCTGCTGCCGCTGATCGGCGGCGTGCTGCTGTGGGCGCTCGGTCCGCAGCTGCGGTCGTGGGCGGGACCGGTCGGCTCGGCGCTGATCGGTGTCGCGTTCGCGGGGACGCTGTTCCTCTGGAACGACGCGACGGCGCCCGGAGGCGCGCACGCTGCGCTCGTCACGTGGCTGCCCGGCTGGAGCTTCGGGCTGCAGCTCGACCGTCTGTCGCTGATCTGGTCGCTGATCATCACGGGCGTCGGGTTCCTGATCCACGTGTACTCGATCGCGTACATGGACGGCGACCGCGCGTTCGCGCGTTTCTTCGCGTACATGAACTTCTTCGTGTTCGCGATGATGACGCTGGTGCTCAGCGACAACGTGATCGGCTTGCTCGTGGGCTGGGGTCTCGTCGGCCTCGCGTCCTACTTTTTGATCGGCTTCTGGTTCGAGCGGCCGTCGGCCGTCGCGGCGGCGCGCAAGGCGTTCGTGATGAACGTCGTCGGCGACGTCGGCATCATGTTCGCGGTGTTCCTGATCGTGCACCGCTTCGGCTCGATCGCGTACGCCGACGTCTTCGGCCGTGCGGCCGCCACGCTTTCGTCGCAGGAGCTGTTCCTGATCTGCCTCGGACTGTTCATCGGCTGCGCCGCGAAGTCGGCGCAGGTGCCGCTGCACACGTGGCTGCCCGACGCGATGGAAGGCCCGACGCCGGTCAGCGCGCTGATCCACGCGGCCACGATGGTCACCGCCGGCGTGTATCTGATCGCGCGCTTCGCGCCGCTGTGGTCGGCGTCGCCCGATGCGCAGGAGCTGGTCGGCGTGATCGGTGCGCTCACCGCGATCTCCGGCGCGATCCTCGGCTGCGCGCAATGGGACATCAAGCGAATTCTCGCCTACTCCACCATGTCCCAGATCGGCTACATGATCATGGGGGTCGGCATCGGCGCGTACGACGCCGGCGTGTTCCATTTCTTCACGCACGCGTTCTTCAAGGCGCAGCTGTTCCTGGGCTCGGGCATCGTGATCCACGCGCTCGCGAACGAGCAGGATCGTGCGCCGCATGGGCGGGCTCGCGCGGCGAATGCCGTTCGCGTTCGTCGCGATGGCCGTCGGCGTGCTCGCGATCAGCGGCGTCCCCGGGCTGTCCGGATTCTTCTCGAAGGACGCGGTCGTGTACGGCGCGCTCGAGTCCGGGCACCCGTGGCTCTACGCGGTCGGCGTGATCACCGCCGGGATCACCGCGTACTACATGTTCCGGCTCCTGTTCGTCACGTTCTTCGGCGCGTACCGCGGCGGCGTCGATCCGTCGGAGCTCGGCATCCGGCATCCGGAGCTCGCGGGCACCGATCCGCACTCGCCGCACCGCGCCGCCTCGTCCGGCGCGCATCCCGAGGAAGAAGAGCCGCACCATCGTCTGCCGAGCCTGCTGATGGCGATCCCCGTCGGCATCCTGATCGTGCCGACGATCGCGATCGGGTGGCTGAACTTCGGCGCGAACGCGCCGTGGCGCGCGTTCTGGAGCGGGTTCTTCCCGCGCGGGGCGGAGGCGGCATCCGCGCCGCCGTTCTCCGAAACCGTCTCGACCGTCATCGTGCTCGTCGCCGTCGCGATCGGGTTCGCGCTCGCGTGGCTTCGCTACGCGACGCCGGCCGCGCTGCGCGACGCGATCGCGCGGCTGCGCGGCGAGACGATCCGCATGCCGGCCGTGCTCGTCAACGCGTACTACTTCGACGCGGCGTACGATGCGCTGCTGGTGCGGCCCGCGCGTGCGATCGGCGAATGGTTCGGCCGCACGGTCGATCCGCACGTCATCGACGCTGGGGTGCGCGAAGCGGCGATCAGCGCGCAGTGGCTCGGCCACCTCTTCCGCAGCCTGCAGACGGGGCTGGTGCGCGCGTACGCGCTCTCGCTCGCGTTCGGCGTCGTGTGCGTGCTCGCGTACTACGCGATCGCATTCGCGGGGGTCGGCCGATGACGCTCACCGCGCTCGTCCTCGGCCCGATCGTCGTCGGACTGCTGCTCTACGCGATACCGCGCCGCAGCGGCACGGCGGCGTCGACTCGTCGCGGCGATCGTCGCGGGCGCGACTTTCGTGCTCGCGGCCGCCGATCCGCACGCCGCGGGCGCGTCGGCCCGGTGGCTCTCGCGCCCGTTCGCTGCGTCGTTCCACCTCGGCTTCGGCGGCCTCTCGTACTGGATCGTGCTGCTGCTCTCGCTCGCGACGTTCGGCGGCGCGCTCGGGCTGAGGGGGCCGCGCGCCCGCGACGTCGCCGCGCAGCTGCTGATCCTGCAGGGCGCGATGAACGGCGTCTTCCTCGCCAAGGACCTGCTGCTGTTCGCGCTCTTCTGGGATCTGATGCTGATCCCCGTGTTCCTGGTGCTCGTGCAGACGGGCCCCACGGCGCACGCGGCGTGGCGCTACTTGATCTACAACCTGTGCGGCGGCCTCGCGCTGCTGCTCGCGACGGCGGCGTTCGGAGTGCTCGCCGGCACGACCGACGTCATCGGCGATCCGGCCGCGCGCGTCGCGATCGGCACGGGCTGGGGCTTCTGGATCTTCGCGGGCTTCGCGTTCGCATTCCTGATCAAGACGCCGGTGTTCCCGTTCCACACGTGGATGCCCGACACGTACGCGGCGCTTCCCGCGCCCGTCGTGGCCGTCGTCTCGTCGGTGCAGTCGAAAGCAGGCCTCTACGGTTTCCTGGTGATCGCGCTGCCGTTCCTCGGCGCCGAGGTAGATCAGGCGCGTACGCTGATGATCGTGCTCGGCGCAATCGCGCTCGTGTACGGCGCGCTCGTCGCTCTCGCCGAACGCGACGCGAAGCGTGTCGTCGCGTACAGCTCGCTCTCGCACCTCGGCTTGATCCTGATCGCGCTCTTCAGCGGGAACGCCCTCGCAATCGAAGGCGCGGCCGTGTACATCGTCGCGCACGGCCTCTTCAGTGCCGTCCTGTTCCTCGTGCTCGGCGGGGTCGAGCAGCGCGAGGAGACGCGCGATCTCGCGCGCCTCGGCGGCCTCGGCGCGCGCAATCCGAAGCTCGCGGGCGCCCTCGTGATCGCCGCGCTCGCGGCGTTGGGGCTTCCCGGGCTCGCCGGGTTCAGCGGCGAGATCCTGATCCTGACGGGCTTGTTCTCCGCCGGCTTCGTGTGGCCGGCGATCGTCGCGCTCGTCGCGATCGTGCTCGCGTCGGCGTACATGCTGCGGCTCTTCCAGAGGATCATGAACGGACCGGAAGTTCCCGATCTTCCCGAACGCCGGGACCTCACGTGGGCGGAAGGTCTCGCGATCGCGCCGCTCGTCGCCGGGTTCGTCCTGCTCGGCGTCAACCCGGGCCCCGTCGCGTCGACGGCGCCCTCCGCGACCGCGGCCGTCGCGGAGAGCCCGCATGCTCGGTAACCTTCCGGCGACCGCCGACTACGCCGCGCTCGCCGCGCAGGCGGTCGTCGCGCTCGTCCCGCTGCTGATCTTGTTCGTCGACCTGTTCTTCCGCGGCGACGGCATGCCGCGCCGCGCCGTCGCGGTCGGTCTCGCGCTGGTCGCGCTCGTCACGTCCGGCGCGATGCTCGCCGTGCAGTACCCGCACGACTACGCGGCGTTCGGTGGCGCGTTCGTCGTCGGCGGGTTCTCGATCGTCTTCAGCGAGATCGCGATCGTCGCGACGATCGCGACGCTGCTGCTCTCCGTCGGCGTCGGCCGTGACGACCAGGTCGCCGGGACGACGGCGCTGATCCTGTGGAGCCTGCACGGGCGCGCTGCTGATGGCGGGCGCGTCGAACCTGATGATGGTCTTCCTCGGGCTCGAGCTGCTCTCGCTCGCGCTGTACTGCCTGTGCGCGATGTCGAAGCGCGCGACCGCGCGCGAGTCGGCGCTGAAGTACTTGATCCTCAGCTCCATCGCGTCGGGATTCTTGCTGTACGGCTCGGCGCTGCTGTTCGGCGCGGCGGGCTCCGTCGCGTTCGCCGCCGATCGCGGCGGCTCCGGTGACGCCGCTGTTCGCGCTGGGCGCGGGACTGTTTCTCGTCGGTATCGCGTTCAAGCTGAGCCTCGTGCCGTTTCACGCGTGGACGCCGGACGTGTACGAGGGCGCGCCGCTGCCGGTCACCGCGTTCATGTCGGTCGTGACGAAGGCGGGAACGCTCGCCGTGCTGGCGCGCTTCGCGTTCGCCGCGCTGCCGTCGGACCGTGCCGCCGCGATCCTCGCGCCGGTATGGGTCCTCGCCGCGCTCTCGATGCTGGTCGGCAATCTCGGCGCGCTCGCGCAGACCGACATGAAGCGTCTGCTCGCGTACTCCGGCATCGCGCAGGTGGGCTACATCGTCACCGCGCTCGCCGGCACCAGCGCGCTCGGCTTGCGCTACTCGCTGCTGTACCTCGCCGGCTACACGTTCATGAACCTCGGCGCGTTCGCCGTGGTCGAGCTGATGTCGCGCGACGGTGACGCCGTCGTCGCGATCCGGCGGTTCGCCGGGCTCGCGTACCGCCGTCCGTGGCTCGCCGCCGCGATGACGCTGTTCCTGATCGGTCTCGCGGGCATGCCGCCGACGATCGGCTTCACCGGAAAAATCCTGATCCTCGCCGCGTCGGTCGGCGCGGGCTACGCGTGGCTCGCGGGTGTCCTGATCCTCGGCACCGCGATCTCGGCGTACGTGTACTTCAAGATCGTGCGCGTGATGTTCGCGCGCGTCGACGAGCGCCACGTGCGCGACGATCGTTCGGCGAACGCGCTGCCGTGGATCGCGGTCGCGGTGTGCGCCGTCGCGACGTTCGGGCTCGGCTTGATCCCGCTGACGCCCTCGAACGTTCTGCCGCTCGTGAAGTGACGCGCCTGCGCGGGGCGCGCCCCGACGACGAAGCGTTCGTCGTCGGCCTCGCGCCGCGCTTCGTCGAGGCCGGTGCGGCGGACGGTCACGCGCCGGAGACCGTGATCGAGGGAACCGCGCGCGTGCTGCGCGACGCGTTGCGAGCGCCCGCGCACGACGACCTCTTCCTGATCGCGGAGGACGAGCACGGCGAGCCGGCCGGATTCGTGTTTCGCGATCACGGTGCACGACTTCTTCACGCGCGAGCGCCACGCGCACATCTCCGAGATCGCGGTGGCGCGCAGCGGCGAAGGCATCGGCACGGCGCTGATGGATGCGGTCGAAGCGTGGGCGCGCGAGCGCGGGGACCGCATGCTCTCGCTCAACGTGCACGCCGAGAACGCCGCCGCGCAGCGGCTCTACCGGCGCCGTGGGTTCGGCGTCGGCCACGTGCACTTCGTGAAGCGGCTGTAGCCTACTGCGGCGGACGGAAGAAGATCAGCTGGATCTTGCCGGCCGCGTCCCACGCGATCAGCTCGTCGATGGCGCCGCTCGCGCCCGTCGCGCGGTACTGGTAGACCGTGATACCTTGATACGGTGCCGTCGCGACGAACGCGAACGTCTTGAGCGCGCCGAGCGGCTTGAGATACGTGCTCGCAACGTTGCGCACCGCGTCGGGCGTGAACTGCGCGCGCGCCGCCGGGATGTACTGATCGACGTCGACCGAGCCGCGCTGCCACGCGAGAAACGCGTCGCGCGCTCGCGAGAGGCGCGCGTCCGCGGTCGCCGGCGGGCCGGACGCGACCGGCGCAGGCGAAGCCGGCGCGGGTGAAGGCGATGTCGCCGGCACGGGCGAGGTCGATGCCGCAGGAGCGGGCGAGCTCTGCGCCGCGGCGGCGCGCGGAGCGGTCACCGCGATCGCGGTGACGATGACGGCGAAGGCGGCAAACGCCGGATGGCACGTACGCATGCTCACAGGCATACCCACGTCGATGTCGCCGCTTTCGGTCTCCAGGCTGTACGACGGGCCGCCGCGCAGGTCGCGACGTTCGCCCGCGCTCGAGGACGGTTCCCGAGAGCGAGTGCGTGCTGGACGTTGCCGCGGAACCCGCGCGGCAGGATCAGGTCCAGATTGCCGCTCGCCGTCGACGCCTTCACGTCGCTGCCGCGGAAACGCCGGCGCGACGTCAGCATGACGTCGCCGCTCGCGGTGCTCGCGTGGACCTGCCGACCGCGTTGAAGATCTTGACGTCGCCGCTCGCCGTCGATACCGATACGGAGCGCGGCGGGTTCGACGCGACCAGGCTGCCGGAGCCGCTCGAGATCGAGAGATCGACGGGCGCGCGCACGACTGACCACCGCGCCGCCGGACGTTTGCGACCAGCCGGAGGCCGGCGTGCGATTCTGCGTCGAGCGTCACGATGGCGACGCCGCTCGGCGCACGACGGTCGACGGCGACGCCGGCGACGTGCGTGCCGTGCACGTCGAGGTGCACGTGCGCGCCGGAGGCGCCCGCCGCGGCGGGCGCCTTGGTCATGACCTCGACGTCGAGCGCGCCGCTGCGGAGTTCGCAGCCGGTGTACGCCGGAAAGCGAGACGTCACGGTCGACGACGCGATGCTGCATCGGCGTGCTCGCGTGCGTCAGCTCGCCGGTGACGGCGAGCCCGACGGCGATCAGCGCGAGCGCGAGGACGGTGATCGATGCGCGGTCCACGGCCGACGTCTACGCCGCCGCGGCCGCCGGGTTTCACGCGACGCTCGCGCGAGCTCGGCGATGGCGGCGGTGAGGGGGTCGCCCGGGTCGCCGAGCCGCTCGAAGAGCGTGAAGTGGTCGTCGTCGCTGTCGGCGTACGCCGCCGCGCAGCCGTGCGCCGCCCAAGCGTCCGCGAGCGCCCGCCCCTGCGCGCGGAAGTCGTCGACTCTCGCGCGTGCCCGCGCGCGCCAGCACCGCGGCCGGCGCCGCGGGCGCGAGCAGCGCCGGGCTCATCGCCGCGGCGCGCGCCTCGTCGAGCTGCAGCCATTCCTGCACCATCGAAAAGCGCAGCGGCCGCAGATCGTGCAGGCCGCTCAGCGTCGCGACGGCGGCGACGGGCGCCTCCACGGCGCACATCGCCGCGAGGTGTCCGCCGGCCGAATGCCCCGCGACGACGAGCCGCGTCGCGTCCGCGCCGTGCGCCGCCGCGTTCGCGCGCAGCCACGCGACCGAACGCCGCGCCTGCGTCGACGATCGTCTCGAGACGCAGCGCCGGCGCGAGGCCGTAGTTCACGATCGCGGTCGCGACGCCGTGCGGCGCGAAACCGCGCGCGACGAAGGTCGCGTCGTCCTTGTGCAGCCGCCGCCAGTAGCCGCCGTGGAAGAATACCACGAGCGGCGCGCCGGCGTGCGGCACGAGGAGGTCCAGCGTCTCGTCCGGCGTCTCGTCCGTAGCGCAGGTCGCGCGCGTGCAGCGTCTGCGCGCGAACCTCGTCGCTCCACGACCGCCAGCGGCGGAAGAACGCGGTGACGTCCGCCACCGTCGCCGACGCGTCGTACGGATCGGCAATGCTCACTGCAGCGGTCGGAACTGGAGGAAGCTCGATCTTCCCGGCGGCATTCCACGCGATGGCCTCCTCGACGATCGGCGGCTTCTCGAACTCGACGCGAAACACGTAGAGGCTGAGATTGCCTTGCGAGACCTTGCGGACCTGCGTGAAGCTTTTCACCGCGCCGAGGGCTTCAGCGTCGCCGCCACGTCGCTCAGCGGCGAGTCGGTGATACGTGCGCTCGATGTCCGCGCTGTAGTGCGTGCGGTCGATGACTCCGCTGCGGGCAGCGTCGAGCTCGGCGCGCGCGCTCGCTGCGATCTCCGGCGACGGCGACGCCGCATGGCCGGGCGCGGCGAGGCGGCTCCGGCGCCGGCGAAGCGGGCGACGGAGACGCGGTTCGGGCGGCGGCGAGGCCGCCCCGAGCAGCGCGACGGCAATGCCGCTTGCGGCCGCGCGCGATGCGATCAATCGCCGTTCCTACGGGTGCGTCATGTTGGCCGGCACGACGTACGCGTCGAAGTCGTCGCCGCTGACGTAGCCCAGCGCGAGCGCCGCCTCCTTGAGCGTCGAGCCTTCGTGGTGCGCTTTCTTCGCGATCTCCGCCGCCTTGTCGTAGCCGATCTTCGGGGTCAGCGCGGTGACCGTCATCAGCGACTCGCCGAGGTACTTTGCGATGACCGGCTCGTTCGCGGCCAGCCCTTCGATCGCGTGCTCGCGGAACATCAGGCACGCGTCCTGCAGCAGCCGGCACGAGTGCAGGAAATTGTAGATCATCACCGGGTTGAACACGTTGAGCTCGAAGTTGCCCTGCGAGCCGCCGAACCCGATCGCGACGTCGTTGCCGAAGACCTGCACGCACACCATCGTCATCGCTTCGGACTGCGTCGGGTTCACCTTGCCCGGCATGATCGACGACCCCGGCTCGTTCTCGGGTAGGATGAGCTCGCCGATGCCGGCGCGCGGGCCCGACGCCAGCCAGCGCACGTCGTTCGCGATCTTCATCAGCGACGCCGCGAGCGTCTTGAGCGCTCCCGACGCTGCCACGACCTCGTCGTGCGACGCGAGCGCGGCGAACTTGTTCGGATGCGAGCGGAACGGCAGCCCGGTCAGCTCGGCGATCTTCGCGGCGGCGCGTTCGGCGAACTCCGGGATGCGCGTTGAGGCCGGTGCCGACGGCCGTGCCGCCGATCGCGAGGTCGTAGAGATCGTCCAGCGCGCGCTCGCAGCGCACGATGTCGCGATCGAGCTGGCTGACGTAGCCGCCGAACTCTTGGCCGAGCGTGAGCGGCGTCGCGTCCTGCAGATGCGTGCGGCCGACCTTGACGATGTCCTTCCACTGACTGCGCCTTCGCGTCGAGCGCGTCGCGGAGCGCGCGCACGGCCGGGAGCATCTTGACCATCGCTTCGGCCGCCGCCATGTGCATCGCGGTCGGGAACGTGTCGTTCGAGGACTGCGACAGGTTGACGTGATCGTTCGGGTGGACCGGCTTCTTCGATCCCATCTCGCCGCCGGCGAGCTCGATCGCGCGGTTCGAGATGACCTCGTTGACGTTCATGTTCGTCTGCGTGCCGGAACCCGTCTGCCACACGCGCAGCGGGAAATGGTCGTTCAGGCGGCCGGCGATCACCTCGTCCGCCGCCTGCACGATGAGTGCCGTCTTCTCGTCGTCGAGCTTGCCGAGGTCGCGGTTCACGAGCGCCGCCGCCTTCTTGAGCACCGCCATCGCGCGGATGATCTCGCGCGGCATCACGTCGCGCGGCGTCGCGTCGTCGCCGATGTCGAAGTGGATCAGCGAGCGCGCCGACTGCGCCCCGTAGTACCGGTCGCCCGGGACGTCGATCTTGCCCATCGAGTCGGTCTCGACGCGCATGCGCTCCTGAGCTTGCCGAAGGGCGGAACCGTTCGTCTGCATCGTTGCCATAGGCAGGCCCGCTTCGGCGGCCGCGCGGCTGCGCACTGCGCGAGAAAGGTCGGAGGCTTTCGCGTTCGGCCCCGCGGCGTGTATACTCGAAGACGTCACCGCCCGCAGGAGGCCGTGGTCGATGCGTGTGTTACGCTGTTTCGCTGTCGTGGCCGCTCTCGTCGTAGGGCAGGCCGGGTTTGCGTCGGCGAGCGAGACGACGCTCGCGCCGATCGATACGAAGCCGAACGATCCGGCCGTGCTCGACGCCGCGCGCGCGCGCGTCGCCGCCGGCGACACGCGGGGCGCGATCGCGGGGCTCGTTCCGTACGTCGAGACCCACGCGCGGGACATCGCGGCCGCCCGGCTGCTCGGCGATCTCTACTTCCGCGTGCCCGACTATGCGAAGGCGGAGCGGGCATGGAAGGGTGCTCTCGCGATCGACGCCGCCGACAAGGAGACGCACAGCCGGCTCGGCGCGCTCTACGCGGCGATGGACCGCATCCCCGAGGCGATCGCCGAGTTCACGCAGAGTCTCCCCGCCAAGGCGGCGTCGGAAGGTCTCGTGTCGATCCACAAGCGGAAAGGCGACATCGAAGCGTACATGAACGCGCTGCAGACGTACGCCGAGCAGCACCCGCTGAATCCGGACGCGTGGACGACGCTGGGCGCGGCGCGCCAGGCGATGCACAAGTACTCGGCTGCGCTCGCGGCGTACGAGCGCGTCGTCGCGATCCGTCCCAACTCGTGCGGTGCGCGCGTCGACGTCGCGAACGCGCTCGTCGACCTCGACCAGACCGACGCGGCGATGTCGAACCTTCGTGCCTGTCTCGCCAACGACGCCTCGTACTACCCTGCCGTCGTGAACTACGGCGAGGCGTTCATCCGCAAGCACGACTTCGCGAATGCGCGCACCTACCTCGACCACGCGCTGCGGCTGCGCCCGGAGGCCGTCGAGGCCCTCGTCGACATCGGCTACATCTACGAGCACGAGGGCGACTGGAAGACGGCGATCTCGTATTACAACCGCGCGATCCGCTCCGACCCGCTGCGACCCGAAGCGTACATCGACCTCGGCGTCAACTACACCGAGCAGCGCTACTTCCCGCTGGCGGAGGCCGCGTACATCAAGGGCCTGAGCGTCGCGCAGGACGACGGACGGCTGCACTATCTGCTGGCGGTCGCGTACAACGAGCAGGGCAAGATCGCGCTCGCGCGCGATCAGTACCGCTACGCGATCGCGTCCGACGAGCCCGGCATCGTGCGCGCTGCGCAGGCCGAGCTCTCGCTGCTGCCCGCGAAATAGCGCTCACGCCGTCCGCAGCCGCGTAGCGCGGCGGCCGGGGTGCGCGGCCGACTGTAAAGCGCGCTTGACGAAACCGGTCGCACGTCAGAGTAAACCCTTCGAGTGTTAACGGAACGTCAACGACTCGTTATCTTCTCGTCGCTATCGGCGAAAACGGGTTCTCGTCTGCCTGCCTTCCTGATAGGATGACCGCGGCTGCCTACGGGACTCGGCTGCCGTTTGCACATCGTTAGGAGTCAAGGAAGATGCGAAGGATCGCGGCGGGACTGCTCGTCGTTTTCGCGCTCATCGCGCCGGAGATCGTTTCGGCCAAGCCGAGCGTCTCGCTCAAGCTGATCGGGGCCGATCGTCGCGAAGGCCGCCGACGGCTCGACGACGCGCACGCCGATCGAGAAGGCGCAGCCGAAGTCGGGCGACGCCATCGAGTACGACATCGTCGCCACGAACGGCGGCGAGTCGCCCGCGCTGCGATTCGTCCCCACGGGGCGCGTTCCGGCCGGAACCGCGTACGTGGACGGCTCCGCGAAGGCGCCGCGCGCGCACCCCGAGTTCTCGCTCGACGGCGGCAAGACGTGGTCGGCGATGCCGATGGTGCGCGTGCGGCTCGCCGACGGCACGACGATGATGAAGAAGGCCGACGCGTCCCTGTACACCGCGGTCCGGTTCGTCGGTGACGGCGCGATCGCGCCGCACCAGGCCGTCGCCTACACGTACGAAGTGCGGGTGAAATGACGCGCTCGACGCTCGCGCGCATCCTTCGCACGCTGGTCATCGCCGGCGTGCCCGTCGTCGCCGGCCTCGGCCTCGCTTCCGCGCGGCCTGCCGCGGCGTCGACGGCGGCCGGCACGGTGATCTCGAATACCGCGACCGCAACGTACTCCGACGGCACGAACACCTACAACTCGCAATCCAACACGGTGACGACGACGGTGCAGAACGCGCCGTCGATGACGATCTCGCCGACGTCCGGATCGCCGGGCACGCAGCCCGTCAGCCCCGGCGGCATCGTGACCGACACCTACACGCTGACGAACGCCGGCAACGGTTCCGGCTACTTCCAGCTTTCCGGTGCGCTCGGCACGGCGAACGGGGTGACGGCCGGCCAGGGCACCTTCACGCAGTTCGTCGTCAACGCGGGCAGCGGCAACCAGAACTTCACGACGGTTGCCGCCGCCAACACCTACCTCGCGACCGGCAACGCCGGCGGGCCGTTCCTCACGGCGATCAACGGCACGATCACGATCGGCGTGACCTACGCGGCGAACGTCGGCGCGTCGGGAACGATCACGACGAACGTCACGGCGAACATCACGCAGCCGGCGGGCTCGGGCACGACGCTGCAGACGTCGACGCCGAACACCGTCGGCCAGTACAACGACACGGTCGTCGTCGACGCGCGCATCGACGTGCAGAAGATCGCCGCGGTCGGCGGCACGGTCGCCGCGCCGACCGTCACGTACACCGTGCGCTTCGCCAACGGCGGCGCCCGCGATCTCTCGGCGGTGTTCAAGAACGCGCTCCCCGGCGGCAACGGCGCGGCCTACAGCGGCTGCGCGAACAGCACCGCCTGCGGCGCCGTGTTCACCGACAAGCTTCCATCCTACAACGCGACGCAGTTGACGCTGAACGGCACGCCGTCGATCAGCGGTGCGACGGGCACCCTCATCTACTCCACCGACGGCTCGACGTGGACGACGACCTCGGCGGGCGCCGTGTACGTCGGCGTGTTCGTCCCGGCGAGCTCGATCACGGGAGCCGGCCTGGCGACGTTCGCGCCGAACAGCAACACGACGTCGCAGGGCAACGTCCCGACGGCGAACGCGTCGCTGACGCTCACCTACACGATCAACGGGTCGACGGCGAGCGGCGGCGCGAACGCGAACGCGATCACGAACGTGATGAACTCGACGTACGCCGATCAGAGCGGGTTCATCGAAGGCCCGGGCATCACGCTGCAGACCATCGCGAACGCCGCAGGCGCGACGACGACGCAGACGGCGCCGGCGATCTCGAACTCCAACGGCGCGCTGACGGGCGCGGGCGCGGCCACGTCGGCGGCGTCGCCCTCGAGCAACGCGCTCCTCAACGGTCCGAGCGGCTTCCCGGGTGCGACGGGTCCCGACGCCACGACGAACACCGACTACACGGCGCTCTCGTACACCAACGGCGGGACGCTGCTGGCGGCGGTGAATGGTTCGACCGTCTCGGTCCCCGCGAGCGCGGCGGCGATCACGATCACGAACTCGCTCCAGAATTCCGGCAACAAGGACGACACGTACAACCTGACCGCGGCGACGGGAACGGGCCTCACGGCACTGCCCGCCGGCTGGACGGTGACGTTCCAGAGCGCGGGGCAGGGCGCGAGCGGCAGTTGCGCCGCCGTCTCGGCGGGGACGGCGATCACGTCGGTCTGCGTGCCGTCCGGATCGACGCAGAACTACCGCACGATCTACACGCCGCCGGCGAGCGTGACGTCGTTCACCTCGTTCGCTGCGTACGGCGACGCCGTCACCGCGACGTCGACGAACGACAACACCAAGACGAACGTGACGGTCGACGAGATCTTCGTCGGCGGCTACGTGAAGCTCGTGAAGGCGCTCAGCGTCGCATCGGGCCAGCCGTGCGCAAGCGCGTCGATCTGGACGCCCGGCGCCGCGAACGTGAACCCGGGCGACTGCGTCCAGTATACGCTCACGTACACGAACGTCGCACCGACGGGCGGGACGAACGACGTCACGCTCTCCGCGAGCTCGTTCGTGATCACCGAGGACGGCGCGGCGTCGGGCGGCTCCGGCGGCACGACGTACGCGAACACGTGGGCGGCGAACACCAACGGCCTCTACGCGGCGCCCGTCGACTCGAACGGCGGCACGCTGGGCGGCTACAACCCGGGTCCGGGCGCGGTGGGATCATCGAAGTTCACGGACACGCTCGCGACGCTGGCTGCCGGGGCCTCCGGGACCTGCACGTTCAAAGTCCAGGTCAAGTAGCAATCCCATGCCGGGAGTCGTCGGGCGCATCGCGCGCACGATGGGTCTCGTCGCCGTCCTGACGGCTGCGGCCGTGCGGGGCGGCGAGGCGGCTCCCGCGGGCGGGATCGTCATCACGAACACGGTGACCGCACAGTACGCCGACGCGCGCGGCGCGACGTACGGCGTGCAGTCGAACACGGTCGCGACGACGGTCGCTTCCGTGTCCGGCGTCGTCGTCTCACCGAAGGAAACGGCGGCCGATCCCGCGTCCGAAGGCTATCCCGTCGGCACGCAGGTCGTCCGTACGTTCACCCTCGTCAACGGCGGCAACGTCCCCGATGCGTACGCGATCGCGTCGCTGACGGCGGGCGCCGGAACCATCGTGTCGAGCGCGTTCGTCACGGCGGCCGGCAGCCTGCCGATCGCCGTCGGTTCGACCGTCTCTCCGACGCTGCAGCCCGGCGAGTCGATGAAGATTCAAGTCGTCGTGGCGACGGCGAACGTCGCGGTCGGCACGGCGTTTCCGATCGCGATCACCGCGCGTTCGACGAACGCAGCCGCGGCGAACGGGCTCGTGACCGACAGCGGCAAGACGTGGGCGCTCTCGCAGCCCGGCGCGTCGATCGCCGGACCCGGCGGCCCGTCGACGTCCGTCAACAAGCTCGTCGATCAAGTGCGCACGCACACCGCGAGCGCCGGCGAGACCATCACGTACTCGATCGTCTTCAAGAACTACGGCGGCTCGCCGGCGACCAACGTCGTGCTCGTCGACGACGTCCCGGCCGGCATCACGGCGCTGCCGCAGAGCGTCGCGATCAACGGTGTCGCCGCCCCGGCGTCGGCGTCGCTCGCGGGAGCTCGGCTGACGGTGAAGGTCGGCACGCTCGCCGTCGGTGCTCTCGACACGCTGACGTTCGACGCCGTCGTGCAGAGCGGCTCGGCGGCGGGCACGTCGTACGTCAACGTCGCATCGCTGTCGGCGGACGGCATCGCGTCGGTCTCGACGACGCCGGCGAGCGTGCTCGTCGGCCTCGGCAACCTCGTCTACGACGGCTACGGCGGCGCGGGATCGCCGGTCAACGGCGCCGTGCTGACGCTGCGCGACTTCACGACCAAGGCGCTCGTCGCGCTGCCGCAGATCGGCTCGAGCGGCGCGGCGTCGTCGGCGTACCGCGCGCCGCAGGATCAGCTGGTCGGCGTGCCCGCCGGCGGCCTCGCGCCGAACAACGCGAACCGCAACCCGTTCACGACCGGCTCGGACGGCGCGTACAGCTTCGTGTTCTCGCAGAGCCTGCTGGGTACCGTGGCGCAGGCCGCGCAGTACGAGCTCGACATCAGCGCGCCCGGCTATCGCGATCGCCGCATCCAAGTCACGATCAGCCCGGACGCCAGCGGACTGCTCTATAACGCGACGCTCAAGGAGCTCGACGATCAGATGCTGGCGGCGCCGGGCGGCTTCGCGCTGACCGCGAACTCGGTGTCGCTCTCCGAAGTCTTCGGACTGCTCGGCAATCTGCCGCTGTTCGCGCCGAACCCGCTCGCCGTGTCGAAGGCCGTCGACCGCGACGTCGCGTCGGGCGGCGACCGGCTCGTCTACACCGTGCAGGTCGGCGGCGGCGCCGGCCAGTTCGGCGCGACCACCGTCGTCGACACGCTGCCCGCGGGCGTCGCGTACGCGCCCGGCACGGCGCATGTCGACGGCGTCCCGGTCGAGCCGCAGCGCAACGGCCGCATGCTGACGTGGACCTTCGGCGCGCTTACGGCGCAGCACACGATCGTGTACGCGTGCGTCGTCCTGCCGTTCACCGCGGAAGGCGCGACGCTCGTGAACCAGGTCGACGTCGCGGCGGCCGCCGGCGGCACGCAGGTCCACGCGTCGGCGAGCGCCGACACGCGCGTCGTCGCGGGCGCGCTCGGCAACCGCATCGTCATCACGGGACGCGTATTCGCCGACGTCGCGCGCACGGGACGGTACCGTCCCGGCGATCGCGGCGTCGCCGGCGTGCGTATCTACCTCGAGGACGGGTCGTCGGTCACGACCGACCAGTACGGCCGCTTCACGTTTCCCTCCGTGCATCCCGGACAGCACGTGCTGCGCGTCGACCCCGCGTCGCTGCCGAACGGCGTGCGCGCGTACGACGACCGCCGGTACGACAGCACGCGCAGCCTGATCCGCCTGCTCCACGGCGTGTACGACTCCGGCTTGATGCAGGACGTCAACTTCGCGCTGGAGCCTGCATGAGCGCGCGCGTTCGCATCCGCCGCACCGGTGCCGGGTTCGTCATCATGGGGCTGCTGCTCTCGACGGTCGACGTCAACCCGGCCGGCGAGATGCGCGGCGCGTTCGCGGACGAGACGCAGCCGGCGGCCGTCGCAGCAGCGTCGCCCGGTCCGTCGGCGTCCCCGGCGGCGGTGTCCGCCGTATCGGACGCGCGCGACGTCGCGAACGCCGTCGCCGTCCCGAAAGCGCCCGAAGGCGGCGATCTCACGCACCTCTCGTTCACCGCGACGGGCACGCTGAGCGCGTCGCTCGTCGCGCCGGCCGAGGGCGACGCCGCGCCCGCGGCCGCCGCGTTCGAGGTCGAGACGGTGTCGGGCGCCGGAGTCGAGCTGAAGGTCGGCGACGCGGTGATCCCGTTCTCGCACATCGGCAAACGCACGGTCGACACGAAGTCGGGGGTCACGCGCTACACGTACTACGGCGTCGCGCTGCAGCCCGGTCCGAACGTCGTCACGCTCACCCCGCTCGGCGCGGACGGCAGGCGTGGCACGGCGGTGATCGGGCACGTCTTCGGCGCGGGACGTCCGACCGCGATGTCGATCGTCGCAAGCGGCCCGTTCCGAGCCGACGGCAGCTCGCCGAACGTGCTGCGCATCGAAGCGCGCGACGCGTGGGGACACCACGCGGCGAGCGGAACGATCGCGCACGTCGTGCTCGTGCGCGGCGACGCGCGGATCGAGGGCGTCGCCGCGGCCGGCGGATGCGGGCGCCGCCTGCCGCCGCGCCGTCGCCGGTTCCGCTCGCATCGTCGTCGCCGGGCCCGGCCAGCGCGCCGCTCAGCGTGCAGACGGTCGACGTCGCGCTGGGCGCGGACGGCGCCGCGACGGTGCGGCTGCTACCCGGACTGACGCCGGGTGCGCTCGTCTTGCGCACGGAGTGCGGCGATGCGTCGACCGAGTGGCACTCGTTCCTCGCGCCGAACCTGCGCAAGCCGTTCGTGACGGGACTGATCACGGTGGGCGCGGGTGCCGTTCCCGGAATTCCCGATGCGCCGGACGGCCAGGCGAACGGCACGAGCTCGCGCCGCGGCCGCGTCGCGCTGTTCGGTACGGGCGCCGTCGGCCGTTCGCTCGCGACGTTCGCGTACGACACCGCGGACACGCTCGAGCGTACGCCGGAGTTCGGCGGCGCGTCGGGCTCGTACAACGGCGACCCGAACGACCGTCCGTACGCGATCACCGGCGACGCGAGCCTGCGCCGCGACGACGCGCTCTCGCGCGACCACCTCTTCGCGCGCTTCGACAGCGGTCGCGCCAGCGCGCAGTGGGGCGAGTTCCGCGCGCGCACGGGCGGCGACGCGAACGCGCTCGGCGGATTCGACCAGCTCGTCGACGGAGCGAAGATCGAGCTCGCCGGCGACTCGCGCCGTGCGACCGTGTTCGCGGCACGCAACGACGTCGGGTACGACCGGCGCGTGTTCGCGCCGACCGGTCTCGCGAACGGGATCCTGCTGCGCCCCGACATCGTCGTCGGATCCGAGGTGATCATGCTCGCGACGCTCGACGCGCGCAGCGGCGCGATCATCTCGCAGACGGCGATGACGCGCGGCGTCGACTACTCGATCGAGTACGCGACCGGACAGCTGACGTTCATCGACGTGCCGCTGCCGCTCGACGAAGCGTTCAATCCGCGCGAGATCGTCGTCACGTACGAGTTCGACGCGCCGGGCAACGCCGCGAAGACGATCGGCGGCCGCGCCGAGACGACGCTCGGCCCGAACCATGCGATCAAGCTCGGCGTCGGCTACGTCAACGACACATCGGGCGCCGGCAACGTCTCGCTCGCCACCCAAGATTCTCAGCGGAGCGATCACCGGCGGCTCGTGGCAGATCGTGCACGCGAGCAGCCGCGGATCGCTGCTCGCGACGTCGTCCGACGTTCCGCTCGCCGGCAACGGCGGCAGCGCGCTGCACGCCTCGCTGACGCGCGCGGTCGGCGCCGACCGCCTCTCGCTGCTGCTCGACCGCACCGACGCCGGCTACGACGACCCGTTCGGCGGGCTCTCGACGCCGGGGCTGCTCAACGAGCGCCTGACCTACGCGCACAAATACGCGGGCGCCGCGGGCGAGATCGACTTCGACTTCGGACACCAAGCGAACGAAGGCGTCGGCATCGCCGGCAGCACCGAGACGACGGCGACACTTCGCACCCGCCGCGCGCTGACGAAGCGCTTCACGCTGACCGCGTCGCTCGAGCGGCGCATCGCGACGAGCTCCGCCGCGGGACCGTCGCTCGCGACTGCGACGCCCGCGCCCACGCTGCCCGTCGGCTTCCTGCCGCCGGCCGGCTCGGCGTTCGCGGGCTATCAGCCGATCGCGAGCGAGGCGTCGACGCAGGCCGCGGTCGGCATGGACTGGCGCGCGAGCTCCACCGTCGATTTCAGCGTCAACCGGCTGCAGACCCTCAGCGGCCAGAACGACGCGCAGCCGACGCAGACCGATGCGCAGCTGACGTACGATCTGGGCAAGGGCGGCCGCGCATTCGTCCGCGAGCGCTGGAGCGCCGCGCCGACGGAGAGTTTCGCGGCGGCGACGCAGTCGATGACGGCGTCGACCGGCGGCACGCGCACCACCGAGATCGGCCTTTCGCGCAGCCTTGGCAGCGCGACGAGCGTCGACACATCGTACTTGGTCGATCACAGCGCGAGCGGCGACGACCTCTACGCCGCGATGGGCGTGCGCGAGCGCATCAAGCTCGGCCTCACGAAGGGCGACGCGTTCTACCAGCACGCGACCGCGATCGGGGACGGCGTGGGCGGCTACAACCTGTACGGCCTGTCTCTCTCGTACGCCGATCCCGCCAACAAGTTCCGCGCGAGCGCAGCGACGCAACTGCGCACGGGCAGCGGCGCCGGGATGTCGGTGACGCTGGCGGCCGTGGGCGCGCTCTCGCCGGATCTGTCCGCGTTCGCCAGCATCAACGACGCGCGCGCCGCGGGCAGCGATCAGTCGGACGAGCGCGTCGGGCTCGCGTGGCGGCCGTCGCGCAGCGACGCGGGCGTGACGCTGCTGCAGTACGAGCGCAGCGACGGCAACACCGATCTCACGAACGGCCAGAGCGGCGTCCTTTCGATCGAGCAGGTCCTCCACGTCCGTTCACGCACGGACGTCGCCGGCCGATACGCATATAAGATCGATGGTGACTCCTTTTACGCCGCGAACAGCTCGCTGGTGGGACTGCGGATCGATCAGCGCGTCGGCGCCCGTTTCGACGTCGGAGCCGAAGTGCGGCGCGCTGCCGTCAAAGGGATCGACGGCGCGACGTCGACCGCGCTCGCCGTCGAGTTTGGCGCTCGGATCGGCGACGTCACCCGCGTCGGCGTCGGCTACAACCTCAGCGGCACCGCGGATCCGTCGCTGGCGACGACGCCCACTCACAAAGGCGCCTACGTGACGCTCACGAGCGTCGTCGATCGGCTGTTCGGCTGGGGACGCCGCTAATGCGGCGCGCACTCGCGGCGCTCGTCAGCTTGTCGCTCACGGCATCGTTCGTCGCCGTCGTACGTGAGCCGGCAAGGGCCGCCGCGCTATGCGGGACGCCGGCGCGCGACGGCAGCGGCACGATCACCGGCGTCGTGAACACGTACTGGCCCGGAAGCGCGAGCGTCGCGGCGGGCGCGGCGTCGATCACGGTGGGAGCGCACGCGACGGGCGATGCCGGCACCGCCGTCGCGAGCGGCGATCTGCTGCTGGTGATCCAGATGCAAGGCGCGACGTTCAACACCAGCAACTCGTCGTCATACGGCGACGGCAGCGGCAGCGGGAGCGGCGCGACGTCGACGACGGCGGGAAACTACGAGTACGTCGTCGCGAACGGCGCGCTCGCGACGACGGGCGGCACCGTGGCGATCAAAGGGACGAACGGCGGCGGGCTGGTCAACGCGTACACGACCGGCGGCAACGCGAAGTTCCAGGTGATCCGGGTGCCGCAGTACGGCGCGCCGACGATCGGTGCGGCGCTCGTTCCGCTGGCGTGGAGCGGCACCGCGGGCGGCGTGCTCGCCATCGACACGGACAACCTGATGGCGGGCGGCGGCAGCACGATCAGCGCCGACGGACGCGGTTTCCGCGGCGGCGGGGCGCGTCAGCTCAGCGGCGACGCGACGGCGGGCAACGGCGACTGGGTCAACTCGAACGCCAAGAACGCGCACGGGCAGAAAGGTGAAGGCACGGCGGGCACGCCGACCTACACCTACAGTTCCGTCACGGCGACCGAGTCCGGGAGCGGCACCGCCGACGGGTACACCGGCGGCGACATGGGCCGCGGCGCGCCCGGCAACGCGGGCGGCGGCGGCTCGGACGCCGACACGACCTCGAACGACCAGAACTCCGGCGGCGGCGGCGGCGGGAACGGCGGCGCGGGCGGCGTCGGCGGCAAGACGTGGTCGTCGGACCTCGCGTACGGCGGGAAAGGCGGCACGTTCTCGCCGACGCAGTACCCGTCTCGTGATGGGCGGCGGCGGCGGCGCCGGCGTTCGCAACAACAGCAGCGGATCGATGTCCTCGGGCGGGAGCGGCGGCGGCATCGTGATGATTCGTACCGCCGGCGTCACCGGCACGTTGACCGTCACGGCGAACGGCATGATGGGCGTCGATCCCGACAACGACGGCGGCGGCGGCGGCGGCGCGGGCGGATCGATCATCGTCACGTCGCCCACGACGATCACCGGCGTCACGACGTCCTCGAACGGTGCCAACGGCACCGACGCGGACGTCCTCAACGGCGGCGGCGCGGCCCATGGCCCCGGCGGCGGCGGCGGCGGCGGCATCGAGATCGACAGCGGCGGCATCTCCACCCACACCGTGACCGGCGGTGCCGCCGGCGTCACCGACGGCAGCCCCGATCCCGACGCGCACTACGGCGCGAGCGCGGGCGGCGCCGGATTGAACCTCGGGTTCAACTACATCAACGTCCCCGGCGCGTCGTCCGGCGCGGAGTGCGGCAGCTCGGCCGGCACCGTGTACATCGGGCCGGTGGGCGTGCCGACCGCGACGGGCAGCTACGACGGCAGCGTCGCGACGACGAACAACAACGACTTCGTCGAGAAGTCGTTCGCGCCGCCCGCGTTCACCGCGATCAACAGCTCGACGACCGTCGGCTCACCGAACGGCAACACGTACACGTCGGCCGTGTCGGGGATCGCGCTGCGGCACCAGGTCAAGAACACCGGCGGTTCATCCGGGAATTTCCTCTTCTACGCGCAGGCCCCGTCGACGCCGGCGGGGTGGACCGTCGGGATCTACAACGACAGCGCCGGATCGCTCGGCACGGAGATCGCGGGTACCACGAGCGGCAACACGTACCAGACCACGTCGACCGTGACGATCGGGGCCGGAGCGAACGCGTTCGTCTGGACCGTCTATGCCGCGCCGACCGGGATTCAGGCTTTCAACCGGTTCGACGCGTTCGTCGCCGTCATCGACAGCGGCACGCCTCTCCAACAACAACCAGGTGCACGACGAGCTGTACAGCGGCTACGTCGTGCAGACGAAGTCGTACACGATCACGTCGACGGGCTGCTCCGGATGCCGTGCCGGCCGGAACGTGGTGCCCGGGCGGGATCCTGAAGTACACGATCGACGTGCGCAACATCGCGGTCGTCGCGAACGGGACGACCCCCGCGTCGGCGACGCTCACCGCGAACACGCTCACGCTGACGGACGACGGCTCCAACGCGAACTCGTGGGCGAAGGACGGCGGCTACATGAACACGCCGGGATACTCCTCGACCGGCACCGCGCCGACGACGGTGACGTACTACTACAACGCGTCGAGCAACACGACGTTCCCGGCGAACTACAGCACGACGAACAAGGTCTTCAAGATCACCTCCGTCTGGACGACCCTGACCGCGGCTGCGAACTCGCAGCTGATGTTCAGCGCGGTGCAGTACTAGGCCGCGAACGCGCGATCGCGTCGATCTCGACGCGCGCGCCGCGCGGCAGCGCGGCGACCGCGACGGTCGAACGCGCGGGCTTCGAGGGCGCGTCCTCGAACGACTCGGCGTACGCCGCGTTGACGGCCGCGAAGTCGTTCATGTCGAGCAGGAAGATCGTCGTCTTCACGACGTGCGCGAACGAGAGTCCCGACGCCGCGAGCACCGCGGCGAGGTTCGCCATCACCTGACGCGTCTGCGCCGCCGCGTCGCCGTCGACGAGCGCGCCGGTGCGCGGATCGAGCGCGATCTGTCCCGAGAGGAACACGAGCGCGCCGGACGCGACGGCCTGCGAGTACGGGCCGATCGCGTCGGGTGCCGCGGTCGTGCGAATCGCTTCGCGCGCGTTCACGCTTGCGCGGAGAGGACCGCCTCCGGCGGGTGCATGGTACCCTTGTAGCGGTTTTGTTCCGGGCCGACGCCGAAGTTCGCCTTCCGCAGCTCCGCGATGCGCGCGAGATCGTCCGCCGTCAGCGGCGGGGAGTCGGGTGCCGCGGCGAACTCGCGCAGCTGCTCCGCGTCGTAGATGTTCGGCAGCACGGTCCCGACGCGCCGCTCGGTGAGCAGCCACTGGATCGCCGCCTGCCCGAGCGTGCGGCCCGGCGCTTCGAGAAAGCGCAGCGTCTCGACTTTTTGCACGCCGTTGATCAGCCACTGACGCGGGCGGTGGCTGCGGTGGTCGGACGGCGGGAACACCGTGTCCGACGTGTACTTGCCTTCGAGCATGCCGGAGCTGTGCGGCACGCGCACCCAGTACGTCGTGCCGGTGTTGAGGTCGTTCGCCGCGGCGACCATCTCGTCGCCGGGAAACTGCTCGAGCACGTTCCAAATCATCTGGACGACGGGCACGTTGCGGCGGGCAGCTTCGATGCCTTCCCACAGCCAGCCGATCGCGGGCCCGAGCGCGACGCCCCACGTCCGGATCTTGCCCTCGCGCTTGAACGTGTCGAGCAGCGCGAAGAGCTCGCCGTCGAGCACCTGCTCCATGCGCGCGTTGTGCATCTGCCACACGTCGATGTAGTCGGTCCGCAGACGCCGCAGCGACTCCTCGAGCGCGTAGCGCACGAACTCCGGCGAGAAGTCCTGCCGAATCTCGTTTTGGCCCGTGCGCTCGCCCGCGTGCCGGTACCAGTCGTAGCCGAACTTCGTCGCGTAGACGACGCGGTCGCGACGGCCGGCGAACGCCGCGGCGAGCTGCTCTTCGCTGCGCCCGTTCCCGTATGTGTCCGCGGCGTCGAACGTCGTGATGCCGAGGTCGAGCGCCTCGTGCAGCAGCGCGACGGCGTCGGTGTCCGACGTCTCGCCCCACCACCCGGTCGCCGTGGTCCAGAGGCCGAAGCCGACCTCGCTGACCGTCACGTCGCTGTTCGGAATCTGCCGGTACTTCATGGGACCCTTCGTTTTCGCGACCGCGGGAAGCGTGTCATCCCGAGCGACCGGCCCGCGGCGGTGTCACCCTGAGCCTGTCGAAGGGTCCGCCACGATGCTTCATCCCGAGACCGAAGCGGCCGAGGATCGCGATTTCCGCGCGGCGTTCGAGCGCGTCGCGGCCTGGATCGACGACTACTACCGCGAACGGCGCGCGGTATCCCGTGCTCTCGCGCGCGCAGCCCGGAGATCTGGTGCGCGCGCTGCCCGCGGATGCACCGCTCGACGGCGAGCCGTTCGACCGCATCTTCGAGGACTTCGAGCGCCACGTGATCCCCGGCATCACGCACTGGAACCATCCGCGTTTCTTCGCGTACTTCGCGATCAGCGCCGCGCGCGTCACCGTGCTCGCCGAAGCGCTCGCCGCCGCGCTCGACGTCAACGCGATGCTGTGGCGCACGTCGCCGGCGGCGACCGAGCTCGAGGACGTCACACTCGGCTGGCTGCGCCGGATGCTCGGTCTTCCGGACGCATTCCACGGAATCGTGTACGACACGGCGTCGATCGGCGGGTTCACCGCGCTCGCCGCGGCGCGCGAGTCGCTCGACCTCGACATCCGCGCGCGCGGGATGGCGGGACGGCCCGACCTGCCGGCGCTGCGCGTATACCTCACCGAGCACACGCACTCGCACATCGAGAAGGCCGCGATCGCGCTCGGCGTCGGCCGCGAGAACGTCGTGCAGGTGCCCGGTCGACGACGACGTTCGCGATGCGTCCCGACGCGCTCGCGCGCGCGATCGACGACGACGTCGCGCACGGGCGACGCCCGATGTGCGCGGTCGCGACGGTCGGCACGACGTCGACGACGTCGAGCGATCCGGTCGACGCGATCCGCGCGCGTGACGCGCGAGCGCGGCGTGTGGCTGCACGTCGACGCGGCGTATGCCGGGCCCGCGGCCATCCTGCCCGGAGTTCCGCGGGCTGCTCGATCAGGCGCACGGCGCGGACTCGATCGTGGTGAACCCGCACAAGTGGCTGTTCGTCCCGGTCGACCTCTCGGTGCTGTACGTGCGCGATCCGGAGATGCTGCGGCGCACCTTCAGCCTCGCGTCCGACGTGCTCGTCACGTTCGAGACCGGCGTGCACAACTACATGGACTACGGCTTGCAGCTCGGCCGGCGCTTTCGCGCGCTCAAGCTGTGGTTCGCGCTGCGCGCGTTCGGCGTGCGCGGCATCCAGGCACGGCTGCGCGCGCACGTCGCGCTCGCGCAGGAGCTCGCGTCATGGATCGAGGCGGAGCCGGGATGGGACGTCGTCGCGCCGCACCCGCTCTCCGTCGTGTGCTTCCGCTACGATGCCGGACCCGAACGAGGATCCGATCGCGGTCGACGCGCGGAACCAGGCGCATCCTCGATGCCGTCAATGCGACCGGCGAGGTCTTCTTGTCGTCGACGCGCCTGCGCGGCCGGCTCGTGCTGCGCGTCGCGATCGGCAACGAGCGCACGACGCGCGACGACGTCGCGCTCGCGTGGCGGCTGCTGCGCGACCACGCGCAAGCGGCGCCGCCGGCGTGAGGCGTTCTCGTCATCATGGGCTCTGCCCGTCATCCTGAGCTCTGCTCGTCATCCTGAGCTCTGCCCGTCATCCTGAGCTCTGCTCGTCATCCTGAGCTTTGCTTGTCATCCTGAGCTTTGCTTGTCATCCTGAGCTTTGCTTGTCATCCTGAGCTTGTCGAAGGGCGAAGGGCGAAGGGCGAAGGGGCGAAGACATGGACATCAGCGTTCGCAAGGCGACGTGGGACGACGAGGCCGCGGTCCGCGCGATCCTCGAGGAGTACTGCGACACGTACGACGTCGTGCAGCGCGACGGCGCGGCCGCGATTCGCGCGTACCTCGACGGACCCGGCGCGTTTTGGCTCGCGACGCACGGCGACCGCGTCGCCGGCTGCGTGGCGTTGCGGCGGCTGCCGCACATCCAGGCCGGCGCGGGCGAGGTGAAGCGTCTGTACGTGCGGCCGGAGTACCGCGGGCTGCGCATCGCCGCGATGCTGATGGACCGCCTCGAGGACTACGCACGCTCAGCGGCGTTCCTCGCGCTCTACCTCGACTCGCGCAGCGACTTCGACGCCGCGATCCGTCTGTACGAGCGCCGCGGCTACGCGCGGGTCGCGCGCTTCAACGACAACCCGGAAGCGGCGGTCTTCATGCGGCTCGCGCTCGTGTAGGGAGGCCGGGACGGCCGACCGGCATCGCGAAGCGAGCGCCATGCCTGGTGGTTCGAAGCCGCGCGAGTTCCGGTTCGACGCCGTCGTGCGGAAGGCCGACCCCGCCAAGGACACCGCGTTCATCGAAGTTCCGCCGGACGTGATGGACGCGTTCGCGCCGTCGAAGCGCGTCCCCGTGACGGCGACGGTCAACGGCGCACCGCTCACGGGCACGATCGCGGTCATGGGCGGCCGCGCGTGTCTCGGCCTCACGAAGGCGCTGCGCGCCGCCGCCGGCGCACAGCCCGCCGACGTCGTCGCCGTCGTCCTCGCACGCGACGAGACGGAGCGCACGTTCGACGTTCCGGCCGATCTGCTCGACGCGATGAACGCGCGCGAACGCGAGCGTTTCGACCGCCTGTCGTACACGCACCGCAAGGAGTACGTGCGCGCGATCGACGAGGCGAAGCAGCCGGAGACGCGGCGCCGCCGCATCGCCCGGACGGTCGAAGCGATCCGCGCGAAGCTCTAGCGCAGCGCGAGCGCAGAACGCGTCAGAACATGCGCAGGTACGCTTCCCGCTCCCAGGGATGGACGGCTTTGCGGTAGCGCTCGTACTCCGCGAGCTTCGCGTCGCGGAACGCGTGGTAGATGTGGTCGCCGAGCGCGCCGCGGATCACGAGATCCTCGTCGAGCGCCGAGATCGCCTGGCGCAGCGACTTCGGCAGCTGGCGGATGCCGTGCTCCGCGCGATAGCGCTCGCCCAGCTCGTACGTCGAGCCCGTGAACGGGTCGCCCGGCAGGCTGCGCGTCCGGATGCCGTCGGCGAGCGCCTCGACGAGCACCGACATCGCGAGATACGGATTGCAGGCGGCGTCGGGGCTGCGCACCTCGAGCAGCGGCGGCTCACCGTCGAACGGCTCCGGCACGCGCACGAGCGCGTTCGCGCTGCGATGCGACCACACGGTGTAGACCGGCGCGTCCCACGCGGCGACGAGCCGCTTGTACGAGTTCACCGTCTGGTTGCAGACCGCGGTGAATCCCGGCGCGTGATCGAGCAGCCCGGCGATCGCGTGCAGGCGCACCGCCTCGTCGACGTCGCCGAGCGCGAAGTACACGTGCAGCCCGCTGCCGGCCGAGTCTTCCAGCGGCTTCGGCATGAACGTCGCGTGCAGTCCGTGCCGCTGCGCGACGCGCCGCACGACGCCGCGCACCGTCATCAGGCGATCGGCCATCGTCAGCACGCCCGACGCGGTCAAGTCGAGCTCGTGCTGCCCCGCGCCGTGCTCGTGGTGCGCGCTCGTGATCGGCACGCCCATCGCTTCGAGCGCCGCGCTCGCGTCGAGCCGCACCGCTTGCCCGCGGTCGGCGGCCGAGAAGTCGAAGTACGAGCCGGCATCGGTCGTGCGCGTCGTCGGCGAACCGTCCGGCGCGAGCTCGTACAGGTAGTACTCGATCTCGAGCGCGGCCTGCACGCGCTGCAGCACGTCGCCCGCGTCCTCGAGCACGCGCTTGAGCGTCGTGCGCGAGCAACCCTCGAACGCCGTGCCGTCCGGCATCGCGATGTCGCACAGGATGCGCGCCTCGACCTGGCCTTCCTCGACCCACGGCAGCACGGTGAACGTCGCGGGATCGGGACGCAGCACCATGTCGATCTCTTCGCCGCGCACGAACCCGTCGATCGAGCCGCCGTCGAACGTGACTTTGCCGTCGAACGCCGCGTCGAGCTCGCTCGCGGGGATGTACACGCTCTTCTGAATGCCGAGCACGTCGACGAACGCAAGCCGCACCCAGCGCACGCCGCGCTCCTTCGCGACCGCCAGCGCGTTGCGCCGCGTCGCCGCCGCATCTTTGACGGTCGTGAGAGCCATCAGGAATCTAATGCGTCGACTGCGAGTGCCGCGCGCACCGTGAGCTGGTCGTGCGGCGAGTCGAGATCGAGCCGGCCGATGTCGCCGATCTGACGCAGCCGATAGAAGACGGTATGCCGGTGCACGTTCAGCCGCGAAGCGGCCTCCTTGATGTTCTGGCCGACGTCGAAGAAGAGCTTGAGCGTGCGCACGAGCTCCGTCTGATGCTTGTCGTCATACGCGCGCAGCGGGTCGAGCACGCGCGTCGCGAACGTGCGCCAGTCCTCGCGCGTCGCGCCCGTGCGGTGCAGCAGCGGATACACGCCGAGGTCGTCGTACGGCATCACGCGGCCGCCGCCGAACATGCGGCGCGCGATGATCATCGCCTCGCGCGCCTGGTCGACGCTCGACGCGACGTCGATCATCTCGGCCTGACGTCCCGACACCGCCGACGATGCGCACGTCGAGCCCGGCGCGCTGCACGCCGCGCGGAATCAGCGTCGCCGCGGTGCGCGCGTTCGCAGCGTCGACCTCGAGCGGCGCCGGCACGAGGAAGAAGAAGCCTCCGCCGCGCTCCACGACGACGACGTCGCCGGTGCGCGAGCCGAGCGTGTCCAGGCAGACGCGCCGTATCTCGGCGTTGCGCGCGGCCGCGACCGTCTCGTCGAGCCCGTCGCCTTCGACCGCGACCGCGACGTAGCCCGGCGCGAGCGCGATGCCACGCGCCTGCGCGTCTTCTTTCGCTTCGAGCGGATCCTCGTACGCGCGCGCCAGCAGCCGGTCCCAGAAGCCGCGTCGCCGCCCGCGTCCGCCGCCGACCTCGCGCGACAGCTCGATGGCGACCTGGGAGGCGGTCAGCCGGATCATCCCGGCGCGCTCGTCGAGGATGCGCGCCCCGCGCGCCGGGAAGACGGAAAGCCAGCCCAGGCGCGCTTCGCCGGCCCGCAGCGGGAACGCGCGCGCGTGCGGTTCCGCCGGCGTCTGCAGCGGGGCCGGCTCGTCGCCGTCGGCGTCCTTGCGGAGCAGGTCGCGCACGGACGGCGGGATCGCGCGCTCGCCGGTGCCGGCGACGGCGAGGTTCCGCCACTGCGCGTCCTCGACCAGCACGGCGGCGTCGATCGCGGCCGCGAGGTGCGCCGCGAGGGCCTGCACGCCGCCGCCGCTCGCCGCGACGCGCGCGAGCGTCTCCGCGTATGCGAGCAGCGTTTCGGAACGATCGCGGCGGAGCGGACGCGCAGGCACGACGGCACTTTCTTCCACGGGTGCGTTGTCGTTTCGGCGCGGGTGGGTCGCTCCTGCGGACGGCGGCCCCGCCCGGCCGGACCGCGTTCGCCATTTGCACAACGCGCCCGAACGCAAGTGGGACACGCGCGGCAGCGCGAAGCGGCGTCCGGTGAGCATCCTGACCGTCCACCTCTGGGTCGCGTTCGTCGTCGTGTTCCTCGCCGTGGCCGCCGTCTGGCGGCGGTCGCAGCGCCGCATGACGGTATACGTCGTCACCGTCCAGGTCTTGCTCGGCGCCGTGCTCGTCGCGCAGGGGCTTCGCACGCCGTGGTACCACCCCGCGCTCGCCGTTCTCGGGTGGAGCGGCTACATGGCCGCCAATGCCGCCGCGCGGCGGGATCCGGCATCGCGCCGCGCGCTCGCGATCGCCGCGGTGTCGTCCCTGCTGATCCTGACGGCGTTCTACGCGGGCCGGGCGGCGATCGTCCACGCAGCCGCGGTCGCTAACGCGTCAAGCCTTCGTTAACACAGCGACGAGAACGGGCGCGGCGGGAAGCAGCAAGGCAGAGGATCGTCGCGCCGGGGTGCGACTTCACGGAGGAGGACATGGACGTCGCAGCTGCGGTGCACGAGTCACCGTCCGTCCGCGCCGATGTGCGGGCGGTCGCGGCGTTCCCGCCCCGCAGTGCGCTCACCCGGCTCGCCGAGGCCGCGCGCAAGCCGATCGCCGTCGTCGTCGCGCCGGCGGGAACGGGGAAGAGCACGCTCCTGCGCACGTACGCCGGGCGCGAGCCGGCCGTGGTGGTCGACCTCGCCCGCGCGAAACCGACGTTCCGTGAGGCCGTCCGGGTGCTGTGCGAAGCGCTCCAGGAAAGCGCTTCCGGCGCGCGGCTTGCGTTCGCGAGCGCCTACGCGCGTGCCGCGGAGCGCGGCCAGCGCACGACGGCGATGGCGCGGTGGCTCGCGAGCTACCTGCACGGCCAGTCCGATACGATCGTCGTCGACTCCCTCGATCGTCTCGGCCCCGAGGTCGCCGCTTTCGCGGAGTTCGTCGAAGCCCTCGTCCGCTGCGCGCCCGCGGTCCACGTCGTGCTCGCGGCGCGCGACACCGCCGACCTGCCGATCCCGCGCTGGTTCGCAGCCGACTTGATCGCGATGCCGATCGGCATCGACGACCTGGGCGCGCCGATGCTGCGCGACCTCGGCGCCGCCGCACGCATCGCCGACCACTGTGCGCCGCCGATGCCGCCCGAAGTCGTGGTCGACGACCTGGTCGCGTCCGACCGGCTGCGCGAGGCGCTCGAGTTCGCGTGCGCCGCGGCGCTCTGGGATCGCGTCGCGCGGCTGCTGCGCGAGCACGGCCTCGCGCTCGAGGACCACGGCGAGGGCGACGCGGTCGACGCGGCGCTCGAAGCGCTGCCGGACGACGCCGACGATACGCCGATCCTCGTGCTGCGCGCGCTGCGCGAGTCGCGCCTGGGACGCACCGACACCTCGGAGGCGTGGTTCCGCCAGGCGATTCGCATCGCCGGCTCGGGCGCGGAATCGGCCGAAGCGGCGTACCGGCTCGGGCGCGATCTCGTGCGGCGCGAGCGCTGCGACGCCGTCGAGTTGCTCGAGCCGTACGCGCGCGACGAGTCGCTCGATCTCGCGCACCGCTGCGCGATCGGTTCCGTGCTCGCCGAAGCGTACTGGATCGCGCGCCGTCCCGACGACGCGCTCGCGTCGCTGCGCGAGACGCTCGCGCACGCGGCGCACCTCGACATTGCCGCGCGCGCGCACGTCTTCGCGCGCGCATCGTACATCGAGTTCTACGCCGGCGATCGCGCCGCGGCGCGCGAGCACGCGATGATCGGCGCGCGCCTCGCCGACGAAGCGGGGCTGTACGTCGTCGCCTTCGGCGCGCAGAGCGTGCTCTACAACATCGCCTACGAGGACTGCGGGCCGTCGAAAGCACTCGAGTACATCGAGCGGCTGGCAGAGTGCGCGATCCGCTCGGGGAACGTCGACTTTCACCTGTACGCGCTGGTCGCGGAGTACGAGCTCGAGGTGGAGCGCGGAAACGTCGCCGCGATCGAGCGCATCGAACGCGATCTGGGCGAGTTCGAGCTGCAGTACGGCGCGGCGTCGGCCGTGCAAGGACTGCTCCCGTCGCGCGCGCTCATGAAAGCATGGAGCGGCGCGTTCGGGTCCGCCTACGAGCTGCTCGCCTCGACCGGCTCGCAGCAGGGCGCCGATCCCGACCGCGAAGCGCTGCGCTGGTCCGAGATCGCCGTGTACGCCGCGGCCGCGGGCATGCCGGCGGCGGCGCGCAGCGCGCTCGACGCGTTCGGCGCCGCGTATGCCGAGGCGGCGGCCGACACGCCCCACGCGGCCCGCGGCGCAATCCTCGCCGAGCTCGCCGCGGCGCTTCGTCGGCGACTCGCCGCCCGCGCAGCCGCCCGCCGTCACCGGACCGCGGCTCGACGGGTTGGCCGGCGCGGTGCGCACCGCGATCGCGCGCCGAAACGGCACGGCGAGCGCGGCGGCGTTCCTCGACGCGCTCGGCGCGCTGCGCAGCCGCGAGCTGGGCGGCTACGCGAAGCTGCTCGCGGCGCTGCCGGAGGCCGCCGCGTGAGCGCGCCGTCACTGGTCGAGACCGCGATCGCCGACGAGCTCGCGCGCCGCGCGGCCGCCGTGGCGTCCGGTGGTGACGCCTACTCGCTGCTCGCCTGGATCGACGGCATGGCATCGGCGTACGGCGACGTTCCCGGCCTGACGCGGACGCTCGACGCCGCGACGCGCGGCCTCGGACCGCTCGGCGACGCGGTGCGCGAGCGCGCCCGCGCCGCGGCGCGGCCGCTCGCGACGCCGGTGGACCGGGCGCTCGACGAGCTCGACGCGCGGATCGACACGTTGATCGTGCGGCTCGAGGCGCGCGATCCGCCCAGCTCGGAGCACTCGCGCGCCGTGGCGGCGTGGTGCGCTCGCCTCGCGCGCCGGCTCGGCTTCGACGCCATCGACATCGCGTTCGCCTCGCGGTGCGGGCTGCTGCACGACGTCGGGAAGGTGCTCACGCCGCTCGAGGTCCTCAATGCGCCGCGCGCGCTCGACGAGCGCGAGTGGCGCGTGATGCGCGCGCACGCCGCGGCCGGCGAAGCGATCGTGGCGCGCGTCCCCGAGCTGCGGCCGTTCACGCCCGCGGTGCGAAGCCATCACGAGCGGCTCGACGGCCGCGGCTACCCCGACGGGCTGCGGACGGGTCAGATTCCCCTGATGGCGCGGATCGTCGCCGTGGCCGACTGCTTCAACGCGATGATCGGGCGCCGGCCGTATCGGCCGCCGATGTCGCCCACGCGCGCGATCGAGGAGCTGCTGCGGTGTCGTGGGACACAACTCGACCCGGAGGTTGTCGATGCCATGGTCGATGTGGTATTAGGTTAAAGGTCCTAGGACTCCGGGTAGGAACCAAGCAGACATGGAGGTCACCATGAAACCCCTGGGCTTTCTCGCGTTCACGCTGATGTCGCTCTCGCTCGCCGCCTGCGGCGTCTCCGGAGGCGTGCTTCCCAGCGCGGGCGCCCGCGACGCGCAGACCCTCAAGGCGGTCCCGGTCCCGACGCCGTCGCCGGCGCCGAGCGCGGAGCCGCGGTCGAAGCACGATCCGCACGGCGGCTAGCGCCGCGCTCGCGGGCACCCGCCCGACAGCACACTTGAGCCGATGCCAGGACGGCATCGTCGCCCCGCGGGCGGGCTCGACACGGAGGTCACCTTGAAGAACATCGCTTGGGCCGGTCTCATCGCGACGTCGCTCGCGCTCGCCGCGTGCGGGACGTCGACCGGCGTCATGCCGCTCGCGGGCGGCGTGCGCGACGCGCAGACGCTCAAAGCCGTGCCGATCGACCCGACGCCGACGCCGACGCCGGATCCGGGGCTGCTCGGCGGTCTGCTCGGCGGCGTGCTCGGCATCGTCGGCGACCTCGCGTGCGGGCTTTCGGGCGTGACGTGCCACGTCATCCAAGGCACGGCCCCCAGGGCCAGCCGGCCGGGACGCCTGCGGGCAGACTGGCCGGGCTGCATCCCGCCGACCTCCAGAGCGCGTACGCGCTGCCGTCCGGCACGGCGGGCGGCGGCCAGACCGTCGGCATCGCCGTCGCGTACGGCGATCCGAACCTCGAGTCCGATCTCGCGGTGTATCGCCAGACGTTCGGCCTGCCCGCGTGCACGACCGCGAACGGCTGCTTCAAGAAGATCGAGAGCGGCCTCGTCACCGGCAACCAAGGCTGGGGCCAGGAGGCGTCGATCGACGTCCAGGTCGTCTCGGCCGTCTGTCCGATGTGCAAGATCGTCGTCGTCGAAGCCGCGGGTGCGACCGACACCGCGCTGCTTGCCGCCGCGAAAACCGCGGTCGCCAACGGCGCCACCGTGATGAGCGACAGCTACAGCGTGGTCGAGTCGTCGAGGGAAGACGACGCCGCGTACGCGATCGGCGTGCCGTTCGTGTTCGGCGCCGGCGACTCGGGTGCGGGCGCCGAGTGGCCCGCCTCGTCCTCGCACGTGATCGCGGTCGGCGGCACCTCGCTCGCCCGCGACGCGAGCGCGCGCGGCTGGTCGGAGACCGTCTGGAGCGGTACCGGCGGCGGCTGCAGCAAGTACATCGCGAAACCCGCGTGGCAGAGCGACACCGGCTGTGCGATGCGCACCGCCAACGACATCGCCGCGTACGCCGATCCGAACCCCGGCGTCGCCGTGTACGACAGTTACCTCGCGCCGAAGCCCGGCTGGCGCACGTACGGCGGCACGAGCGTCGCCGCGCCGATCGTGGCCGCGGCGATCGCGCTCGCCGGGAACGGCGCCGATCTCCAGGACGCCTCGTACATCTACGCGCACACGAGCGCGCTGAATTCGATCACGTCGGGGCGTAACGGTTCGTGCGGCACCTATTTGTGCAACGCGGGTAGCGGCTACAGCGCGCCGGCCGGCAACGGTTCGCCGAACGGCGTCGGCGCCTTATAGCACGATCCCGCGCGCTACGGTTTTGCTTCCCTCGGTAAGGTCGAAGTGACGACCGCGTTTCAACAATGCGCGCGGCGCATCTTTCGACAGAAATGAGACGATCGCTACGCTACGTTGATCCGCCTTGCTGGGCGGCGTAACGAACTTCACCACGAGATCCCAAGTACCGAACCGTACGAAATCGGGATCCTCGAGGAAACGCGAAGTTGAGCGGTATTCCGAGATGCTCGGCAGCCGCTTACGGCCCCCTTCTTCCGGCAGAAGCCACGTAATCTCCGCCCGGACTCCGCGGGATGCACTTGACGAAATACGAGTCTTTTTCATCATTTTACGGCTATGCTGATCAAACCGCGATTCATTTGATTTTCGTCCGCACGCCGCGCATTGCCCATGCCGTCGAGGTTGCTCCGGTGGAAGAACGACTTGGCGACGGATCGCAAGTATCGGGCCCGGATCACATGAGGCTCGTGCATAACGTTGGCGAAGCTATTCGCTGAAGAGAGCCGTTCCCAGAACCACTTGCCCTCGTCGCCTCCACCGTATGCACGTTACCCACGTCGTTCGATATCCCAAAGTTCTGCGATGCTTACAGCTCGATACAAAGACATGACGGGTCCGCGAGCCGAGCGCTGAAAGAGCACGCGCCAGCCGCGCACAGCCGCGACCCGCGCGGACACGCGCATTCGCATGGCTACGTGTTCGGCGCGCTACACCTGATCCGCGCGCAGACGTCAGCCGCCGCCCGCGAGGGATTGCCACGCGTAGACCAGCGCCAGGCCACCGATGACGACGGCCGTGGCCCAGCCGACGAGGTTGCCGAACGCGGAGTTCACGAAGCGGCCCATGACCCGCGGACGGTTGATGACGATCAGCATCAGCACGAGCTCGAGCGGCAAAAGCACACCCTGCACGACCTGCGCGTAGAAGATCAGCTTGAGCAGCGACGCTTTCGGCACGAGGAGCACGAGCCCGGCGCCGAGCACGATCGCGCCGGCGAAGAGCGTGTAGAACACCGGCGCTTCGCGGAAGCGCCGGTCGAGCGACGCCTCGAGACCGAACGCCTCGCACACGATGTACGCCGTCGACAGCGGCAGCACGGTTGCCGTGAAGATCCCGGCGTTGAGGATGCCGAACGCGAACAGCATCTCCGCGGAGCTGCCCGCGAGCGGCTTGAGCGCGACGGCGAAGTCGGCCGCCTGCGCGGTGTCGATGTTCAGCGGCGGTTTTCCGCTGTGCAGCGCCGCCTGATAGATCGTCGCGCCGTTCGCGATGATCATGAAGCCCGGCCAAGACGATCGCGAGGACCGATCCGATGACGATATCCGCGCGAATCGCGGGCAGGTCGCGCGCGCGCGATCCCTTGTCGACGACGGCCGACTGCAGGAAGAACTGCATGTACGGTGAGATCGTCGTGCCGACGAGCCCGACGACCGTGACGAGAAACGCCGGATCGCGCTCGATCGTGGGCACGAACGTGCCGCGCGCGACCGCGCCCCAGTCCGGATGCGCGGCGATTCCCGACCATACGTACGCGAGATAGATCAGCGAGAGCACGACGAAGATGCGCTCGACGATCGTGTTCGGCAGCCGCAGCACGAAGAGGAACACGACCGCCATCGCGATCGGCACGGCGACGAGACGCGAGATGCCGAACAGCTCGGACGCCGCGCCGATGCCGGCGAACTCCGTCGCCGTGATGCCGGTGTTGACGAAGAACAGCGCCGTCATCGCGATGAACGTCGTGCGCAGGCCGAAGTTCTCGCGGATCAAGCCCGCGAGCCCCTGGCCCGTCACGGCGCCCATTCGGCCGGCCATCTCCTGCACGACGATCAGCGACACGGTCAGCGCGACCAGCGTCCACAGCGTCGCGTAGCCGAAGCGCGCGCCGGCGGCCGAGTACGTCGCGATGCCGCCGACGTCGTTGCCCGCGGACGCGGTGACGAAGCCCGGACCGAGCACGGCGAAGAAGGCGAGCAGGAGTCGCCAGTTGCGGCGCACGGCGCTCGGGCCTACGTCGCTGCTTCGGCGCGCCGTCGCTGCGCGCGCTTGGTGAACCGCGGCAGCTGCTTCGTGAGCCGCTCGGGGATGATCGCGTCGATCGCGTCGTCGACCGTCACGATGCCGAGCATCTTGCCGTGCTCGTCGGTGACCGGGCACGCGAGCAGGTCGTAGCGCGCAATCGTCGCCGTGACGTCCTCGGCGGGCGTGTCGGGCCGCACCGTGACGAGGTCGGCGTCCATGATCGTGTGGATCGTCGCGTCGGGCTTGGACAGCAGCAGGGTGCGCAGCGAGAGCGTGCCGAGCAGCTTCTCCGACTGATCCGTCACGTAGAGGTAATAGATGAACTCGGTTTCCGGCGCGATCTCGCGGATCTTCGCAATCGTCGCCGTCACCGTGCGGTGCGGATAGATCCAGAAGTAGTCGGTCGTCATCAGGCCGCCCGCGGTGTCCTCGTCGTACGCGACGAGCTCCCGCAGGTCGTCGGCGGTCTCGACGTCCATCTCGCGCAGCAGCTCTTCCGCGCGCTCCTCCGGCAGGTCGCCGAGCAGATCGGCGGCGTCGTCGGAGTCCATCTCTTCGATGATGTCGGCGGCGCGCTCGGTGCCGAGGTCCTCGATGATCGAGCGCTGCACGTCGGCATCGAGGTGCTCGAGCGCGTCGGCCGCGCGCTCGTCGTCGAGCGAGCCGACGACGCGCGCGGCGTCCTGCGCGGAGAGCTCGGCGATGACGTCGGCCAGCTCGCTCGGGTGCAGGCGCGCGAGGCGGTTGTCGCTCACCGAGAGCCGGATCTGCGTCGGGTTCAGGTCGTGGAGCGGAGCGACGTTGTCCCACGCGATCAGCGAGCGCGGCACGCGGCGGACGATGCCCGGCACGACCCGCGCGATGCCGAGACGGCGCAGCAGTCCGCCGATGCCGATCTCGGCGGCCACGACGCGCAGCGCGCCGCCCGTGCGCGCGACCTCGATGTCGTTGATGCGCACGACTTTGCGACCGTCGACGTCGACGATCTGCTTGTCGAAGAGGTCGTCGACGAGATACAGCGCTTCGTCGTCCGGCGGGCGGACGATCTTCGGCGGCGCGGTCAGGACGACGCCGCTCGCGTCGAGCGAGGCTACCTCCGCGATCGGTGCGGCGAGCTCGCCGTACCGCGTCTTCACGACGACGGCGTCGATGCGGGGGAACGTGTCTTCGGGATGCTCGACGACGAAGTCGGCGATCTTACCGACGATCGAGCGCGCGCCGTCGCTCGCGACGAAAGCCGGCTTGCCGACCAGCTCCGAGACGAACCCCTCGTGGAACGCTGCCGCAGCCATGCGACTCACCTCCCTTCGCTTCGAGACGCACGAAAAGCCGGGCCGACTCCGTCGGCCCGGTAGCTCGTTGGCGGATGCGGGTCCGCCGACCCGTCTCTCTTAGCCTACCAGATTCGCGGACAAGAGCTCCAGCAGGACGCGCTGGGTCTTGTTGGCCGAAGCGAGGAGGCGGGTCCCCACCTGCTGGGCGATCTGCGCCCGAACGTACGTCGTCGTCTCGGCCGCGACGTTGAGGTCGCGGATATTGCTCTCCGACGACGTCAAGTTCACGGACGCGGTGCCGTGTCGTTCTGCGTCTCCTGCAGCGCGACGGTCTGCGCGCCGAGCGACGCGCGAGCGCCCTGAATTTGGGAGAGCGCCGCGTCGATCCGGTACTCGGTCCCTTCCGTCACGACGTCGTTGGAGGAGACGATCGAGTCGGTGATGTTGAGTTGCGCCTGCGAGACGTCCGGCATCGCGATCGTGAGGACGTCGCCCTCGTGGTCGCCGACGCCGACCTGCATCGGGCCGCTGCCCGCGCTCGTCGGGTTCGTCGTATAGATGAAGCTCGACTGTCCGACGTCTTGCGGCGAGAGGTCGTTCATCACGAACGTGACGATGTTGGTGTTCGCTGCCGTCGGCGACCGAGTACTGGTCGGCGTTCGGAAACAGCGCCGCGACCGTGCCGCCGAGCAGCCCGGCCAGGATGTTGTAGCCGTTGTCGTAGTTCTGCCCGGCGAGGATCTGCGTCGACTGCGGCTGCGACTCGAAGAACGTCTGCGCCGGGTCCGGACTCGCGGCGTTGTAGCGACACGGTAAGGAGGCCGGTCGAGGGGTCGTAGGAGTCGACCGAGATCTCGAGGTCGACCGGGAGCCCGGTCGGCGTCGCGACCAGCTGCGAGGGGTCGAGCAGCTGCAACCCGCTCGAAAGCGTGTCGTTGCGTGCGACGACCGCGCCGCCGGCCGTCGCGAGCTGCGCGGAGGCGCTGCCGTCGAGCAGGTTCCGTCCGTTGAAGTTCGTGTTCTGGGCGATGCGGTCGATCTCGGCGCCGAGCGCGCTGAGCTCGTCGTTGATGTCCGCGCGGTCCGCGTCGGACAGGATCGCGCCGCGGCCCTCGACGACGAGCGTGCGCATCCGTTGCAGGATGGCCGTCACGGTCGTGAGCGCGCCGTCGGCGACGGTCGACGCGTTGACCGCGGTTTGCACCGACTCCTGACCCGCGTCGAGCCCCATGCTCTCGGTTTGCGAGGTCGGTCGCGATCGCGAGCCCGCTGGGGTCGTCGGCGGCGGTGTTGATACGCAAACCGGAAGAGAGCCGCTCCGAGCTGGTCGCGAGCTGCTGGGCGGACTTGGCGAGTCCTTGGAGCGCATCCGCGGACAATTCGCCGATGTACATGCTTCCGGCGATCTTCCTTCCGTGGTCGATCGTGGCTGATACGAAAACGAGGACGCCGATGTCCTCGCCGTCTCTTGATACTTCGGCGGCGGGCGCGCGGATCTGAGCCTACGCCGGGTTTCGGCGCGTGCCGATATCAGGCAGTGTGAGCGCCTCCGTGCGATCCGCTCTGCGGACCGCAGGTATCGTGTGTCTTTTGCTGTCGACGGCGTGCCTTGCCGGATCGGCTGTTCCGGCTGCGCCGCTCTTCACGCGCATCGGCTCCGCGTTCAACCGGGCCATGGACGGAACGTTCGGCCACCTCTTCCGGCGCCACGGCAAGCATCGCGCGCTCCTGGGTGAGGGCCCCGTGCAAGTCACGGCCAACGGCGGCATCGACGTCGGCCTGCACAAGCAGAGCCTCGATGCAGGCGCAGACCACCTCGGGCGCGTCGATGAACCTCGCGATCGACCGCCGCACCGACCAGTCCGACGATCAACGTTCAGCTGCCTCTCTCGTACGCGAACGGGCTGTCGTCGGTCGGCCAGATTCTCGCCGGCTACAGCACGCCGAAGTACTCGCTCTCGTACGGATCCGTCGCCGGGCCGGCCGACTCGCAGCTCTCGGTTGCGGGCTTCACGCGCGGCCTCGACCTCTCGCTGCCGAAGCGGCGCGGCACCCTGGACCTGCTGGCCGCGGTCGGCACGTTCGAGGGTGGCGTCGGATACCACGCGCTCGGCGTGCGGCGCACGCTCCCGATCCGTCTCGGCCTGCTCGAGCTGACGGCGCTGCACGCGTTCGGTGAAGGATCGGCCGCGCAGACGAGCGTGCTCGACGCGGCGCTGACGCGCAGCACCGGCCGAACCTCGCAGTTCTTCGAGGTGGGATACGGCATGGGCAACACCGGCTCCGGCGAGCACGGCGCGTTCGCCTGGTCGGCCCGGATCGACAACGGCGGCTCGAACGGCTACAGCTCGCTCTACGCGCGCCAGACGCCTGAGAGCTTCGAGACGATCGACGGGTCGGACACGGCAACTCGGCTGATCGGCGCGACCGTGAGCCGTCGACTCGGCACCGGCGCGCTGCTCACCGCGGACCTCGAGCGCGAAATGGCCGGAAATACCGCCGACCTCGTGTCGACGGTCCGTCAGACCTATCAGTTCTCGCAGCCGCTGCGGTTCGGCTCGATCAGCCTGATCGGCGAGCATGCGAACAGCGTCGAGCTCGGGTCCACGACGACGTCGTCGTCCTTCGGCGATCTCCGCGTCGCAGACCCTCCGCGGCACGACCTTCACCGAGACGCGCGCAGCGCTCGATCGGGCAGACGGCGGGCGTCGACACGACCCAGTCGCAGGTCGCGGTCGGCATCAGCCGCGACGTCCTGCGCGGGACGCTCTCTTTGTTCGGGTCGACGACGCACGGCGTAGACGGCACGGGGCCCTCGGAGCTCACGACGCTGCTCGCGCAGTACGGTCGGCCGATCGGCAGGAAGACGCAGATCGTCGTCTCGCAGCAGACGCAGCGCTCGACGCTCTCGGGCATCATGACGCAGCAATCGTCAACGGCCGTGAGCGTCGTGCGGCAGATCTTCAACGGAATGGGGCTCGCGCTGACCGACATTCGCACCGCCCAGACCGGCCTCGCCGGCGGCGTCTCGAACAGTCTCGGGGTTCAGCTCACGGGGCCGCTCTCGCTCGGCAACGCGATGACGTACGGCCGTGCGAATCCGAACATGCCCGCCGCCATCGTCGGTCACGTGCTGCTGACGGACAGCACCGCGGCGTACGGCGGCACCTTGAATCACGGGGCCGCCAACGCGGTCGTCGTCCTGGACGGTACGCGCACGCAGCGCACCGACGCGACGGGCGGCTACGCGTTCCGCCTCGTATCGCCCGGGGCGCACACCGTCTCCGTCGAGCCGGCATCCCTCGGCGCGGGCATCGTCGTCGATCGTGAGAACCGTGAGGTCCAGGTCGGCGGCGGCCAGACGGCGTCGGTCGACTTCTACGCGGGTTCCTTCGCCGGCATCGGCGGGCGCGTCTCCGTTCACAACGGAGACGGGTCGTCGACCCCGCTCGCGGGCGTCACGATCACGGTCGACAAGGAGGTCTCGACGACGAGCGGCCCCGACGGGCGCTACCAGGTGGGCCGGCTCACCAACGGGTCGCACACCGTCGCCATCGACACGGCCACGCTTCCCGCGTCGGTCGGCTTGACGGGGACCCCGCAGCGCGTGGTCACCGTATCGCAGGGCAACGTGACGAGCGTCGACTGGGCCGTGGTCGGGATGGCGGTCATCGCCGGTCACGTCATGTACTCGCCCGACGCCGGCATGGGCGAGGTTCACGCCGCGAAGGACGTGTACGTCCTCGCGCAGCCGGGCGACCACGCGGCCATCACGAACGAGGACGGGTCGTTCGCGCTCGCCGATCTGCCGCCCGGGGTGTACACGCTCAGCGTCGACCCGGACACCGTGCCGGACGAGCTCGGCGTGACCCAAGGCCCCGACAAGCCCTACCCGATCCAGGGCGGCGAGCACATCGGCGGCATCGACTTCATGCTGGGCGCGAAGGCGAAGGACGTCGTCTTCAGCTTCAGCGATCAGAAGAAGGTCCCGCTCGCCGTGCGGCTGCTGCCGGAAGTCGTGCCCCCGGGCGCGGCGATTCGGGTGAGCGTGCGCCCCGGCATCACGGTCGAGAAGGGAACGATCCGCCTCGAGAGCGACTTCGGGCCGCCGGCGGCGCTGCGTTTCGATCCGCACGCGAGCGCGTACTCGGGGTGGTTCCACGTGCCCACATCGCTCCAGAACGGCAACTACGCGGTACGCGTCGTCCTCGAGGGCGAGCGCAGCGGCGCCGCGGAGTCCGCCTTCACCGTGGACAACGCGCTGCCGCTCGTGTCCGTCCGCACGATCCCGAGCCATCCGCAGCCCGGTCACACGATCCGCGTTCTCGCGAAGATCCTCGCGCCGGTCGAGCCGGGAGATACGATCAAGTTCGAGGACGGCTACACCGTCACGCTGCCGGCCGGCAACGGCTCGGTGTACGCGTTCGACATCCGGCTGTGGGCGAAGGGCCTGCCGTACCGTGGCTCGATCGTGCACGGCGGCAAAGCGGTGATCCCGCTCATAGTTGCGGCCCCGAAGGGCGGCTGAGCGTCAAATCCGCGTAAGAGAAGGCTCCCTTGGTCCCTGGAGCGCTAAAGCACGTCCACCGCGGGGCCGATGTCTAACGTGTCAACGATCACAAGTCCCGGATCGGATGAAGGCCGGGGCGTTCTCACCCAGCGGGTTTCTACGTGCGAAAGGATTCACTCGTGAAACGACTCATCAGCGCCGCGGCGATCGGTATCGCCTTCACGGCGCTCTCAGCACCTGCGTTTGCGGCGGGCACGCCCCAGTACGGCTCTGTCAAGCTGAACTGGTCCGTGAACACGCAGGCCTCGATGCAAATCGTCACCCAGTACTCGAACCACGCGTTCACGCAGGGTTCGGCGGCCATCGCGCTCCAGCCGAGCAGCGCCGGCGTATGCGGCAACAGCGCCGCCGAGACGGCGTTCAACCTGTCGTACGGCGCGCTGAACCCAAGTCTGACGTTGCCGGTCGGCTGCAGCTACCCGAACGCGGTGGCCATCTCCGTCACGACGAACGACTCGAACGGCTTCGCCGTGACGCAGGTCGTCGACTCGACGGCGTCCGTCGCGAGCTACGTCGGCTTCTGCTCTTTCCCGAACACGGGCGCGGCGCCCGTGGCGATCGGCGCGCTCAACGCGTCGGCGCGCGTCGCTCCGGCCGCCGGAACGTTCGCCGCCAATATGCTGACGGGCTGCGCAGGCGGCGGAACCGCCCTGCCGTACGGCACCGCCGGCAACGAGAACGGCGGCGGCGCGGGCAGCCCTGGTAACGCAAACTGGGTGTCCAACAACGCCACCGAGTGGAACACGAGCGCGGGTGCGGCGTGGGTCTCTCAGGGCACGTCCGCGACGACCGCGGTCTATGCCGGTGAAGACGTGCAGCTCAACCTCGACGCGGGTGCTCCGTCGGCGGCCGCGACGTCCGCGTACATCACCCTCATCCTCACGCCTCAGTAGGGCCTCGCGCCCAGTCCAAGGGTAACGCACCGTGAAGCCGCATTTCGCAACCCGCTTCGTCGGGGCCGTGGCGATCGCACTGATCGCCACGGCTCTCCCCGGCCGCGCCGACCTCGGGCTCGACATCGTGCCCGCGAAGTACGAGATGCAAGCCGAAGCCGGCAAATCGGAAACGGTTCCGATCACGGTGCGCAACACCAGCGACGCGACCGTCCACGTCCTCGTCTCGCTCAACGACTACGAAGTCGGGACGAACGGGACGCTGCGGTTCCTCGACGCCGGAAAAGGAAAGTTCTCGCTCGCGAAGTGGGCGCAGGTCAGCCCTCGCGAGTTCGACATCCCGGCCAACTCGTTCGTTCAGGTGCGCATGACGGTGGACGTGCCTGCTACTGCGAGTGGTGAGTACTCGACCCTCGTCTTCTTCCAGACGCGTCCGACCCGCAAAGCCGGCGGCGTCGCGTTCAGCGAACGCATCGCCTCGAAAGTGTACGAGGTCGTTCCGACCTCGATTCGCGTCGGCGGCGAAGTCGAAGACGTCGAGTCGAAGACCGTCCCCGGCGGACAGCAGTATCTCGTCGGATTCAAGAACACCGGCAACGTCCACGTCTACCTCAACGGCCGCATCGAGATCAAGCAGAACGGCGAGATCGTCGATCGCGTGACCGGTACCCGCCCACACGCTGGTCGAACGCAGCGGTGTCTGCGATTCTCGACGTCACGGGCAAGAAGCTGCCGCCCGGATCGTACTCCGCGACGGCCTACGTCGATTACGGCGGCCCGAACCTCACGGGCGGCCAGGCGCACTTCACGGTACGATAACTATGCGCGCGGTGGCACGCGAGATCGGGCGGCTCTGCGTGGCCGTTCCTAGCCTCGCTCATGGTCTGCGGCTCGATGGCCGGCGCACAAACGGCGCCCGGCCACGTAACGCCGCGTGCGCGCGATCACCGCGCCGCCGCTGCCGTTCGGCGAGCTCGCCGGCGAGCAGCCCGACGCCGTCGCCCGCTCCGGGTGCGTCGCGCTCGGCGGGAAGCGGCCGCACGCTGCGCTCGATGGCGTGAACCGTTCACGCCGCTGCAAGGACTGCCGGGTTGGCGCTACGCTCCTGAAGCGCCGCCGCTGAACGTGCGTGTGCCCTCGCTCAGCGAAGCGCTCGCCCACATACGCGCGATGGGCGGCGGCCGTAGCATCAAGAGCGGCGCGGGTGCGACGATCATCCTCAACGGTTCGACACGATCCCCGCGCCGGTCAATCAGTCGTACTCGTACGGTTTCGACAGCACGCTCGTCGTACGGGAGGTCGGCGAACCTGCAGTGCATGAACATGCCGGCGACGGGTGCCGCGACGACGTACACGTACTACGTCTTTCCGCCCAAGAACGCCGCCGCCGTCGCGCTCGTCGGAGGCGGTTCGTCCGTCATGATTCCCGGCGGCCGGCGGCAACTGTCCCGGCGTCGGCATGACGACGACGTTCGGCGCGACGCTCGGGCCGTCAGTCACGTTCTCGACGCCGTACGGAGCGGGCACGGATCCGGCGTACTCCGGCGTGTGGGCGATCGCGATGCTCAACACCACGACCGAACAAGTACGACGCGGTGTCGTTCGTGGTCGTCGTCGGCTCGCGAGAGCATCTCGACGTCGAGCGACTCGTCCGACACGAACGTCACGAGCGACTTCACGCTCGGGCAGCATCGTCTACATGACGGCGTCCGACTTGAATACCGGCGACTCGTACGCGTTCGGCATCAGTACGACGGCTCGGCGACGAACATCAAGTGCGTGTACTCGCTGCCTGCCGGCACGATGCCCGCCGCGCGGGCCGTGCTTCAACAACAGCGGTACGTACACGGGTGTGTCCGGCGCAGCCGGCACGCTGACCGTCGGCTGGAACACGTCGACCGGCACGAACTGGGCGGCGGCGCCGGCAGCGGTTCGCTGCCCGGCACGTACGAGATCTCGCTGTACGACGTCACGCAGCAAGGTCGTCGTCGGCACGACGCGGGTCATCGATCAGCAAGCCGCCTCGACGTGGACGCTCACGCCGTACAACGGCGCGACGGCCGGAGCCGCCAACGGCTACAACGGCAGCGACATCTTCGCGTTCGACGGCTCGGTCGGATCAAGCGGTCAAGCAGCTCGACTTCAAGGTCGACGGGCGGCATGACGGCCGGCGACGACGCTCGCCACGTCGGTCACCGATCCGAACGGACAGGTGCTTGATCTCGCCGGTGGCCGGCATCGGCGCGGCGACGCTCGACTTCGGCAAGGTCACGCTGCCGGTGAAAGTCGGCGCAGACGACGGTGTTCGGCGGCGTGACGATCGGACCGTTCTATCCGTACACGCGACGTGTTCGGCCCGACGGCGCTCACGAACGCCGGCAACATCTACACCGTGCAGGTCTACGACAAGACGACCTCCGACCGCCGTCGATGCGAAGTCGTTCCAGCTCCTCGGCTACTACGCCGACCTCGCATGGTCGGGCGGCGTGCAGGTGCTGCAGCCGGCGGCCGGACGACCGTGACCGGCACGGCGGACATCACGAACTCCGGCTACACGCAGCTCGGCGCGAACAACGCGGACGGGCTCGTCGGGTTCAAGATCGCCGGCACGGCCGGCACCGAGACGGTCTCGCTCGTCGGCGGCGTGATGAACACGACGGCAACCGACACGGGCGGCAACGTGTGGAACGTTGCGCTGAACCGTCGCGGGCGGTGGAACCGTCACGATCACGCCGCAGAGCGGCGACCTACGCGCTCACGTCGGCCGCGACGCTGTCGCTGCCGCTCGTCGTGACGATCGCCGCCGGAAAGTGCACGACGCAGACACGGCGTGCTCGCTCACGACGTCGATCCTCCCGCAGCACGGCGTCGGCATCTACAGCGCGACGGACGTCGTGAGTCCGGCCCTCGGCGTCGCCGCAGCGGGCGCTGCCTCCGCGACGGCCGGTACCTACGCGATCGCCGTCAGCAGGTATCCCGCGTTCGCGACGCCCGGCATCGCGCCCGCTCCGCTGCCGGTCCCCAACTACCCGCAGATGATGTATGCCGCCGGCACCGACGGGACGAGCGGCGCGACCACCTACAAGATCGCCGCGTCCGTCACCGCGTCGACGCGGCGAGGACATCCACTCGTTCCTGCATCACGCTGCCGCCCGGCATCGTCGGTGCGAACGTCACCATGGCGTTCGTCTGCACGCCGCCGACGGCCCCGCTGAGCAACTGTGCGACGGGCGCGGGCAAGTGGACGATGATGTCGCCCGCGGTCGCCGGCTTGTCGAACACGACGTCGAACGAAGTCTATGCGTGGGACTTCGGCTGCACCAACGGCGCAACACGTGCGGCGTTACGAAGGGCACGACCGCCGAGTTCGTCTTCACGGTACAGATGGGCACGCAAACGGACACGTATGCGGATACCGCGTTCGTCGCGAATCCCGACGGCGGCTGTCCTGATTCGGCGGGCAGCTTCTGCTCGAACCCGATGCAGTCGCTGACGTACAACCCTGCGGCGGGCACCTCGAGCTCGCCGGTCAATGCCTCCGGATCGAACCTCGACTCGACGGAGATGGGCGTGTTCTCGCTCGACCCCTCGCTGATGAGCGTGCTGTTCTCGCCGGCGACGATCGGTGCGGTCGCCACGACGACGACCCTGAACTTCACGAACACGTCGACGTCCGAGTCGAGCAACCCCGACTACGTCGACGAGATCCTGTTGAGCGTTCCGAACGGCGCGATCCCGAACTCGATCACGATCCCGGCCACGAGTCCGTACTCGGGCCAGTGGACCGTGACGAAGATGACGGCAGGCCCGCCCGGCGACATGGAAGATCGTCGACAACTGTCTGACGGCGTGCTACCCGAGCAACATCACGAACGCGCTCCCGCCGGGCGCGAACTGATCCCGCTGACAGTTCAACTATACGACCGCGCCGACCACGGGCAACTACACGGTGACGTGGTACGCGCTCGGCGCGAACGGCAACGTCTACAGCTCCGCCGGGACGAGCGCGCTGCAGGTCAACTCGACGTCCGCCGTCGTCGCGTTCGTGGGCGCGGGCGGGCCGCCGCTCGCCCAGGACGGCACGACGCTGAACCCGATTCCCGGTCGCGGGCAGCGCAGCCGTTCGTCGGCTCCGACGCGACGGCGGGCGTCGGCAGCGTCTTCGACTATCGCATCACGAACAACGGCTCGACGGCGATCACCACGGCGACGATCACGATCCCGTACGTCAACACGTTCTCGGTCACGCCGAATAACAACACGTGGGCGGTGGCCGGCAGCAACGTCTTCTACGTGCAGCCGACGACGAATGCACTGTACAAGCCGACGCTGAGTGGTACGGGTGCCGGGACGTGCTCCGTCGGCGCGATCGTGCAGGACACGGGCACGGTGAACGGCTCGATCCCGATCACGTGCACGACGGGCTTCACGAACGGCCAGTACATCGACGTGCGCTTCGTGATGGAAGTGCCGTACGACATCGGCAGCAACTACGTGTTCCCGACGACGCTCAACGGCGCGGTGCAACGGCACGCCGACGACGACGCTCGCGACGACGCTCGGCATCCAGCTGGACGCCATGCTCACGATGTTCGTCCCGACGTCGGGCGGGGCTCGACGATCTCGCGTCCGGAGACGGGCGGGACCGCGGCGACGAGCTGCGTCGGCTGCGTGATCACGCCCTCCAACGGGCGCGCTCCCGGCGAACATCAACTTGGGCGCGCTCGCCGGGACGTTCAACGGCACGAACCTCGTGAACGCTTCGGTCACCAGCGACGCGTCCGGGACGCACGGGTGGAATCTGTACGTGAGCGTCGACAACAACCCGACGAACTTCACGACCGCGCAGGCGCTGCTGCAGGGATCCGTCAACTCCGCGAGCTCGTCGGCTAACGGCGCGTACACGATCACGCCCGCGATCAAAGACACGCTCGTCAACCTGCCGGTCGTGAGCCCCGCGCCGTCGGGCAACAATCCGAACACGGCGCTGCTGCAGCAGTTGGCGAGCTTCACCGGCGGTGTGCTCTCGCGCAAGGCGGTCGACACGCTGATGAACTTCCGCGTGAACGGGGCCGGCGACCTCAACACCGCGCGCACCGTCATCGTCACGTACACGCTGGTGCCCAACTGATGCGCTTCGCCTGGCTGTTCGCGCTCGTGCTCGCCGCCGTCGCGGCGTCGGCGGCGACGTCAGACGCGGCGTCGTTCGGCTCGGCACGCGCGACGTGGCAGACGAACGTCATCGCGCAGCTCACCGTCACGCCGAACTACGCCGCCGGATACGGGCCCGGTCACCGTCTCGCCGCCGCCGTCGCCCGCGCCGGCCGTCGGGCCCCTCGCGCCGTCGGGGTACGTGGATTTCGGCAACGTCGTCGCCGGCTACAACTATCTCTACCGGGACGCCGTTCAGGTCGGCGTCGTGACGAACGATGCGAACGGGTTCACGGTCTTCGCCGAGGGCAGCAGTGACTTCGCGGGCGGCGGGAACACGCTGCGCGATCGCGAACACGCTGTTCTGGCTGCAGACGAGCGGCTTGAACACGCCGTACAGCGCGGCGACCTCGTTCGAGGACACGACGTCGCCGACGACCGGCGGCGGAACCGGCATCGCATACGGCGGCGCACCGCCGGCCACCGCGACGATCTGGAACTCGCCTTCGTCGACGATCGGTCTGACGAACAACACCGCGCAGCGAGGCTACGACTATCTGCTGCGGCTGCCGTCGTCGGCGCCGCAAGCGACTATGGACCTCTACATCGTTTACACGGTGGTGCCGAATTGAGAGCAGTCTTCCTCGCGCTGACGATCGCCGTCGGCGCGTTCGCATGCATCATCGGTCTGGGCGGCGAACGCGGCGGCGACGACGACGGGCGTCGCCTCGAAGACCGCGATGATCACGATCGTGATCACACCCTCGCCCGTTGCGTACGCCGCGCCGAAAGGCGCGCCGATTGCCGTCGCGGCCGCGGGCTTTGACTGGAACTTCGACCGCTTCGTGCGCTTTCTCGGCGGTTCGTCGACGACGTCGCTCGCCGCCCACAACGAGAGCGTCGTCGCCGTGTCGCAGACGCCGATTCCCGTGTCGATCACCGTGAAGCCCGACCCGACGTCGCAGTTCCTGCACATCAACAATCCGGCACCGGGATCGCCGGCGCAGTTCAACGCGAACTACGGCTCGAACACGCTGTCGTGCGCCTATCAAGTGTACGCGTATTTTGCGACGAAACTCGGCACGAGCACCGTCAAGTCGTTCACCGTGTACGACTACGTCTACGGCTCGGCGTACGGCGCGGGCGGGACGTTCCCGACGTACGACGGCCCGACCGTCAGCCTGCTGTCGTGGGGCATCGACCACGGGAGCGCTCCGGGTCCCTACACGCCGCCCGGCACCTACACGCCGTTCTACAACTCCGGTGCGACCGGTCAGCTCACCTACACGGGGACGCCGGGCGCGGCGGCCACGCTGTGCATCGACCTCTCGCTGAACGTCCCGAACACCGTCGTGGCCGGAACGTACACCGTCCCGATCACGTACAGCATCGACATCACGTTCTGACGCGCGGTCAGTCCTCCCGGCGTATCGCCGCCATCACGAGCGCGGCGAGCACGAGCAGCAGCCCCGCACCATAGACGACCGTCGAGCGCTGATGCAGCGCCGCGTAGGCGGGCGAGTGCACGTCGGCCGACGCTTGCATGAGCGGCACGATCGCGCGCTGCTCGTACGTCGCGCACCCCAGCGCGAGGGCGACGAGCGCCGCGCGAACGAAGTCCCACGTGCGATCGCCCGCGCCTACGGAGCGCAGAATCGCGGCGAGCAGCGCCACGCCGCCCAGGACGTACCCCCAGACGGTCAGCGAGCCGAGCGTCTGCGCGGTCAGCGCGGCGAAGCGCGCGACATCGACCGGCGCGACGATGCGGAATGCAAGGGGCGCCGACACGAACGCGAAGCCGACGAGCGCGCCGCACCAGATGCCGAGCGCGGGGATCTCGATCGCCGCGAGGACGCGGTCGCGCCGCCCGGAAGGAGAAGCCCTCACCCCGCGCCACTTCCGAGGAGCGTATCGTTGGACCCGCTCGCCTTCATCACCGCGCTCGCGCAGGACGCGGGTGCGCTCCTGTGCGAGCGGATGAACGACGTGCGGTACGTCTCCGAGAAGCGCCCGCACGATCTCGTGACCGATGCCGACCGCGCGAGCGAGGCGCTGATCGTCGAGCGCATTCGGGCGGCGTTCCCGCGCGCCGCGATCCTCGGCGAGGAGAGCGGCGCCCACGCGGGCGCGGACGAGGAGCGGTTCATCGTCGACCCGCTCGACGGCACGACCAACTACGCGCACCGGTATCCGCTGTTCTGCGTCTCGATCGCATACGAGCGCGCGGGGGTCGTCGAAGCGGGCGCAGTCTTCGCGCCGGTGCTCGAGGAGCTGTTCGCGGCGCGGCGCGGCGAGGGCGCGACGCGCAACGGCGCGCCAATGCGCGTCTCCGGCACCCAGCGCGTCGCCGACGCGTTCGTCTGCACGGGCTTCAACCCCGCGCGCTACGCGCGGAACGGTCCGTTCTTCGCCGGAGTGTCGGACCGCGCGCAGGCCGTGCGCCGCGACGGCAGCGCCGCGCTCGATCTTGCCTTCGTCGCGGCGGGCGTCTACGACGCGTTCTGGGAGTGGGACCTCGGGACGTGGGACGTCGCGGCGGGATCCCTGATGGTGCGCGAGGCGGGCGGACGGACGGGCGGCGTCACCGGCGGCGAGCTGGACATCGCAGCGGGCTCGATCCTCGCGACGAACGGCGCGATCCACGACGAGATGGAAGCGATCCTGCGCAGCGTGCCCGAGTAGCTCAGCGCACGATCCGGTCGATCTCCTCGAGGAAGCGGTCGACGTCGTCGTCCGTCGTGTAGAGGTGCGCGCTCACGCGCAGGCCGCATCCGGGACGATAGTCGACATACACGCGCCGCGCAATCAGCTCGTGCAGCACGCGCTCGCCGTCCGCCACATCGATGCCGACCCAGCCCGTGCGGCGGTCCGCTTCGATCGGCGTCCCGACGCGCCAGCCGCGCTCGAGCGCCGCGTCGGTGAGGCGCGTCGTCAGGCGCACGTTGTGCGCGCGGATCGCCGCAACGCCGGTCGCGCGGATGATGTCGTGACCCGCCTTCGCGACGAGGTAGCCGGGAATCGTCGGCGTTCCGGTCGCCCAGCGCAGCTGATCCGTAGCGTAGTCGATCGGTGGCGGCTCGAATGCGAAGGGCGCGCGGTGCGCGAACCATCCGGTCACCATCGGACGCAGGCGCCGCTGTAGGGACGGCCGCACGTACATCCAGCCGCAGCCCGGTCCGCCGCAGAGCCATTTGTGCGAGCCGCCGACTGCGACGTCGACGCCGAGCGCGACGACGTCGTACGGATAGGTTCCGGTCGTCTGGTACGCGTCGAGCACGACGAGCGCGCCGGCCTCCTTCGCGCGCGCGGCGATCGCGGGCACGTCGATCACGACGCCGCTCTGGTAGTACGCGTGGGAGAGCACGACGACGGCGGTGCGCTCGGTGATCGCCGAGCAGATGCGGTCGGTGGGGATCGTGCGCCCGTCGTCCGTCGGCACGCGCACGGTCTTCGCGCCGGCGCGTTCCCACGCGGTCCACACGTATGCCAGCGACGGAAACTGCAGCGCTTCGTAGACGATCTCGTTGCGGTCCGGCGGCAGCTCGAGCGCCGACGCGAGCGCCGACTGGAAGAGGCTGACATTCGGCGCGAGCGAGACCGAACCGGCCGGCGCGCCCACGATCGCCCCGATGCCGTCGGCGATGGCGCGCGACTCCTCGAGCCATGCCGGCCACGCGCCTTCGGGCCCGCCGTCCGCCCACTGCTCGTGATAACGCGTGAGCGCTTCGCGCGCGGCGAGCGGCGGCGCGCCCATCGAGTGCGACACGAGCCACGTGCTGCGATCGAGTCCCGCGAACTGCGCTCGCGCGCCGTGCGGAATGCTCACCGCGTGCGCGGATTCCGCGATCATGCGCCCGCGCTTCCGCCGAGCACGGTGCGCACCTCCCACAGCTCGGGGAAGAACCGGCGCTGCAGCGTCTTCTGCAGGTACGCGACGCCGAGCGACCCGCCCGTCCCCGGCTTCATGCCGATCATGCGTTCTACCATCACGACGTGCCGCCCGCGCCACACGCGCACGCGCTCGTCGAACTCGATGAGGTCTTCGAGCAGCAGGTACAGCGCGTAGTGCGCTTCGTCGTGCTCGTAGATGTCGCGGAACGTCGCGATCAGCGCGTCGTGCGAATCGACGGCGAAGCCGTGCCGCGCGAGGCAGCCCTTCAGCGCGTCGTAGAGCGTCGGCTCGCGCATGCGGCGTTCGAGGTTCGCCCGCTCCTCGGGGGTGACGTCGAGGTGCTTCAGCGCCTCGTCGGGCATCCGCACGCCGCATCGGATCTCGATCTCGCGGAACTGCGCGGATTGAAAGCCGCTCGCCGGGTTCAGCCCGGACCGGAACGCGTTGAACTCCTGCGGCGTCATCGTCTCGAGCACGTCGATCTGCGCCTCGAGGATGCGCTGGATGGCGTGGATGCGGCGAAACGCTTTCGCGACCTTCAGCAAGTCGTCGCCATCGAGCTGGCGCACCGCGGCGTCGAGCTCGTGCAACGTCTGCTTGAACCAGAGCTCGTAGACCTGGTGGATCAGGATGAATAGGAGCTCGTCGTGGTGCGGCGGGTCGCTGATCGGGCGCTGCAGCGCGAGCAGGTCGGGGACGCGCAGGTACGAGCCGTAGGTGAGGGGAGCCGTCGTCACGGCACGCACTTCACGGCAAGAAGTCGCTTCCCTTGGTTAGAAGCAAGCGGCGTGACGGTGCCCGATCGCGTCAACCACCTGAACAGTGCGCTCATGGTCATCTCATGCGCGCTCGCGTACGTCATTCCGTTCGAGCTCTTCCTGTTCTCGTACGCCGTCCTCGGGCCGCTGCACTACCTGACCGAGATCTCGTGGTTGCACGACCGCGGCTACTTCCTGCGGCTCGGGTCGGAGCGCCGCTACCGCCTCGACCGGCTATGGCTGGGACTCGTCGCGCTCACCCTGGTCGTGATGATGTACGGCGCGGTCGCCGAGAAGGTGCTGCACCGCAACGTGCCGCCGGTGTGGGAGATCGGGTTGTTCTACCTCGTGTTCTTGGGCGCGGCGCTCGTCGTGTTCGTGCGGCGCCGGATCGCCGCAAGCGTCGCGGCCGTCGCCGGCGCCGTCCTGCTGGCGCTGTTCAGCCGTTCGCCGCTCTACGCGCTGTTCGCGTTCTTCCTGATCACGATCGTGCACGTCTTCGTCTTCACGGCGGCGTTCATTCTGCTCGGCGCGCTGAAGAGCAAGAGCCGGTCGGGCGTGCTCTCGCTGGCGGTGTTCGCCCTCTGCGCCATCAGCTTCTTCGTGTGCGCGCCGCCCGCGGCCGCGGCCGCCGAGTACGTGCGGGGGACGTACGTCTCGTTCCAAACGCTGAACGCGCAGCTGATCAAGCTCTTCAACCTCGGGACGGGGACGACGCTCGCGGAGATCTACGACTCCGCCGCCGGCATCACCGTGATGCGTCTGATCGCGTTCGCGTACACGTACCACTATCTGAATTGGTTCTCGAAGACCTCGATCATCAAGTGGCACGCGATCCCGAAGGGGCGCACGGCACTGATCCTCGCGCTCTGGATCGCCGCGCTCGTTCCGTTCGCGTTCAGTTACGAGCTTGGATTCGTCACGCTCTACATGCTCAGCGTGCTGCATGTGATGCTCGAGTTTCCGCTCAACCATCAGAGTTTTGTCGGCATCGGCCACGAGCTCCGCGCCGGCGTGGGCCGCGGTCTCGCCCGCACGCAGCGGCGAGCGACGATCTGACCCTCACCGGGGAGGAGGAGCCATGCACCATGGCAGAGGAGCGCGTCCGCGGCGACGCCGCTGTTCCGCGACGCGACGCCGTGCGGAGGACGCACGCCGGCGGCGCGAGCGCCGTGATCTACTCCACGCTCTCGACGCTGAACCCGTACGGCAGGTGATCCTTGCGAGCACGCTCACGATGAGCGCGCCGTCCGGCCCGCGCACTCCCCCGCCGCGCCACGCTTCGCGGCCGGACGATACCTGCAAGTAGCGGAGGCTACGCGCCGCCGCAGTCATGCTCGTCGTTCATGCCGGCGTACTGCGCGCGCTGCTCGTAGTCCCACACGCGGTAATTTCGCCCGCGGCCGTCCTTGTCGGGATCGCAGTACGCCGTCGGCGCCGGACCTCCCAGGAAGCACAGCTGCACGCGATCGCCCGGGTGCTCCGCGGTCATCACGGCGTTGCCCGCCATGTCCTGGTAGTGCGTCACCGTCGCGTGCTGCTGCGGGTACAGCGGATCGACGCCGAGGCGGCTCGCGAAGGAGACGATGACGCCGCTCTGCCGAAAATCGGCGGCGGTGAACGTCGTCTGCCCGACCGACCCGAGACGCGGGACGACCTTCGTCACGGACGTGTCGACGCACGCGACCGAACGGTAGTGCCACGGCCCAGGCTTGTACGCGGGCGTGCCCTGGGCGCTGACCGCCGATGCGGACACGACGACCGCGCCGACGACCGCGGTGGCCAGACGAGACGCAGACATGTTCACGGGCGACTATCCGTCGCGCCCCGGGCGCAAGCCTTGCGATGAGCGCGGCTGACCTCCGGCGTGTCACGCACATCGTGCTGCGCCCGTGCACCGGCCGCTGCTGGAGCGGCCGAGGGAAGGACAAACGCACACGCCAAGTGCCGCGCTGCACGGAGAGATGGCGGAGCGGTTGAACGCGGCGGTCTTGAAAACCGCAGGCCCTTCACGGGGCTCGTGGGTTCGAATCCCACTCTCTCCTCGTGTCCAGGTTCCATTATTCGCGAATTGTGAGACCAGCATCGCGAATAGTGGAACCAAGGGTTGTCCGTGTCGCACACGATTCGCCGTCCCCGTTCCGGGTTAGGGAGAGTCGAAAATCATGGCCAAGGATTTCGCCGCACGCCTGAAGACCGCCCGACTTGCGGAAGGCCTTTCTCAAACAGACCTTGCGGAAAAGGTCGGGGTGACGCAGCCAGCGGTTTCCAACTGGGAACTCGGGAACGTCGAACCTCGCCCACCTCAACTTCAGCAGTTAGAACGAGTTTTAGGCAATCTTAGTAGCGGTAAGCGTGACGCCGAAGCCGATTCGACGGGGCAGGCTGACTCAAGTGCATTCGGAGCCTGGCTGAGGAAGGAGCGAACGAAGGCCGGAAAATCGGTACCTGAACTTGCAGCGGCGTCCGGCGTTTCAACCGTTGCCATATACAATATCGAATCCGGGAAGAGCCTCAATCCTCAAGATGGAACAAGGCGCCGCCTCGCTGCCGCGCTTCGAATTGAGGTGCCAGTGGACGTCAAGGAGGAGAGCGAAGAAGAGCAGCAGATTCAGGGGCTCGGCTCGCTGACGGATTTCGATCCTCACGACGACGATGATCTTCCCACCGTGTCAGGAGTCTACGTGTTTTACGATGTTAGTGACCGACCCGTGTACGTCGGTAAGGCTCAGAATATCGCAAAGCGTGTAGGCGACCACAGTGACAAGTTTTGGTTTAAGTACCCGATTGTAAGTCACGGCGCGTACATTGAAATCGCTGACAACGAGTTGCGGCATCAGGTTGAACAGATTCTCATCGGATTCCTGAAGTCGAATGCGGTAATCAACAAGCAGTCAGTAGTGCGAAATTGAAACTGCGAGAGGCTTGGTCGGTGGTTTTGAGCCTAGCGCCCAATTTCAATGATTCGGGCCACGAACGCCTGGCCGCGCTTTGTTCCTGTGTATAGCCCTGGGGCGGAAGTAGACGCCGCGATGAGATCCTCATCCATAATTGCCTTTATCCAGTCTTCTATCGAACCGACGTACCCTGCACCTTGGTCAATCTGATAGTTTCCCAACGGATTAGTCGCCCCGCCCGGAGACGAACGGTAAAGACCATCAAGCAATGTGAAGTGCCCCTTTCGCACAACGTTCCGAAGTCTCTCGACCTCGGAAAGTGGCATCGCATCGAGATCTGCCTGCGCGACCTTCTCTGGCTCCCACGGCGGTGTCGGAGCGGTCAATCCCAAATTTTGGGGCGATACTGTCCCGTTCGCCACAAGATCGCCGAGAGAAGGGCTATTAAGTATCTCGTAAGCCATCTGACGTAGGAACACTAGTTGCGGTTCGGGGATGTCGTAGGTCACGCTCGGATCTTGCGGGCCGCTCCAAATGCCTTGTTTGAATTCAGCATACTGCAGGTCCAGTTGAGCATCTACGTGCGCCCCGCCGTCCTGGTTTGCCGCGGATAAGACGATGTTCTTGCGCGATAGCCGCGTCGTGTTCAGCACGAACAGTTCTTCCGTCCACCAATCCAGCGCAGCGACAAAACCACGGGTGTGTGCCTGATCTAATGCAGGACCGACGGTAACGTCGCCGCTGCCTCCCTGAACCGCGATAAGGCTCAAACCGTCATAGAATATCGCTGTCGGCGAAGCGGGTTCCGTGGTGGATAGTAAAGGGACCGACTCCGCTCCAAGATGACGAAGCAACGAGGTTGAGGTCCTCGTCTGATGGATTAAGACTCGCAAGACTACTGCAATGCGGTACGCCTCGTCGCGATAACCAGCGTCATACGCGGCTGCCGAGGCGCGTAAAAAGTCCAATTGCCGAGCGAGATGCTGACGAAAATCCACAGCCATGCGAGGTTGATCGGACCTCATGATGGCTGGTTCCTCTTTGTTAGCGCGCGGGCGCGGCTCAGTGCCACTACGCTACCGCCAGCGCTGGTTCGTTTGATTTTGTCGCTTTCGATTGTGTTTTCGCGGCGGCCGTTGGACTGTCTGGCCCGGCTTGGTCCTCGCACGCAACGCGAAGATGCGGCATATACCGGTCGAGCACATCGAGCACCGCCATGATATACGGCGTAAGCGGTTGCTGATCGTCGAAGCAGAAGACGTGCTCGCGGCATCGAAGGGTGCGGACATCACGTTCGAGGCGCCCTTTCAGTATACCATGCGATGCGAACATCCATAGTCGTGCGAGTGCGGCGGACTTCTTCGTTCGAGTCGTTCCCCGAACGACATCTCGGGCGCTTGCCTTTCCCAGGATGAAGACGACCAGCAGTACCAACGTGTGGTTTGCATCGCCGAACACGTTGAGCGAATTATACTGTCGAGTCTGAAGCGCGGCCGGTTCACCGCCAGCGAGATCCGTGGGTCCGATCTCGGGACGTTGGAACGCATACCGGTCTGCGACCGCCAATAGGAGGTGTCTAAAAGGTGCGGCGGCCGGGTGTCCGGGGTCTAGCGCAACATACGCGTGTCTCCAATTGAGTTTCCAGCGGACAACAAGTCCGCTCTCGATGAGGCCGTCCAGAACCACTGGAGCCTTCTTGCCGATGGTCTTCCACAGCGTCATCGGCCGCATCGTCCCGCCGAGCGCCAGCGTCACAAGCAGCGTCATCCGAATGTCGGTCGCAAAGAGCAGCGGCGGACCGCCGATGCGGCGTTGGTAGTTTCGCGGCCGTTCGACCGGTGGGACTTTCCCGGTCCAGTGCCGGTATCTCCCATCGGATTGGGTCGCCTTGAACGGGACCGTCACTGGAGGACCTCACGCGTCGTTGGGAATCTCGTGCCCCGTCGGTATGAGATCGTCGTGTTCCAACGCAACTCCATATCCACGGTCCGGCGTAGGACCTGGCGGATGACGCGAACGAAAATCTCGTTCAGGCGTGAGACGTACAGTCCGTACTCGACATCGCTGACGACGCCGGCGATTTCCGTCTTTCCGGCGAGAGCGCTCTTGAACTTCTGGCGCTCGATTTTGGTGCCGATGGCGGCAAGGTGATTGTCGTCTCGCTTCTCGACCGAGAAGACACCTTCGATGGCCTGGCGAGCGCGTTTGAGTTCTGCGATGGCTTCCGGAACCTGTTGTTCTAGCGCTTTCATACGCCTCGCGACGCCGGTCGGCTCGCCGGTCTTCTTCGAGGCGTTCCTTCCCTTGCGGGGACAAACCAATTGCGCACCGTGATGCTCGGCTGCATCCCAGTTGGCTTGGGTGAGATAGATGTTGTCCGCGACGATGAACCGTGGCTCGAATGCTCGACCGATGAGGTCCTCGAGGAGATACGGGAAGAGCGTCGCGTCGGCGCTCATCGGACCGCGGGGCGGCGTGAGTCGAAAACCGAGAATCGCGTGCGATTGCCGGCCGACGATTGCGTGGAACTTTAGCCACATGGTCTCTTCGCGATAGTCGGTAATCACACGGCCGTCCGCCTCGGCGGAAGAATGGTCGAGCCAGTTCGAGACAAGCCGCGATGAAAGCCCGTCGCGTCCACAAGGAGGTCGCGTTCGAGATCTACGTACGGGTTGACCACAACACGATACGCCTCCACGAGGTGGCGCAGCGTGTCAAGCGAGTTGTTGTAGCGGACGAGAGAGGATTTGCACGGCGCGAACCGCAGCAGCCCGCCCTGTTCGAGTTGACCAGCCTTGTCCTCGAACTTGCGCATGCTCTTGCCGTGTTGCGACCGCAACACCATCGCCATAACGCGCTCGCCTGGTGAAAGCGTCGGACGCCCGACGTGGACGATGGCCGGCAAGGCCGCGTTGAGGACCGGCACCAGGTCGGCCAGAAGCGCTTGGACTCGAGCATCCTCGGTCTGCAGCGCGTGGTCGCGCCGGGTGCTCTCCGCCAATCCGTCCGTGTAGACGAACGGCACATGGACGGTACGCGGGATGCCGCGGTAGCGGTCCCCGCCGGCGTTGAAAGCGGTGAGCAGCCGTTCTTCCGGTGGCGGCGGGGCCAACTCGGGATAGAACCGGTCAACGACCTCGTGGATGTGCTTGCACGGTTCGAATGATTCAGCAAAATCAGGACACCCACCGCAAATCCATCGTGCCTCGAGAAAATAAACGTCGTAGTGGACGTTCGAGAGGCGGCCGGACGGCACGCGGAACACCACGGCGGTCGTGCCGTCTGGGCGAGGCCGTTCGATACGCTCGATATGGCGGCGCTGATCGCGTGCGAGAAGATAACCGCGGGCTCGACGAAGCGCGTCAGCCGGCATGGGCAGCGGGGGTGCCGGTGGCTGGTTGGGATGGAGTGGCAACAGGGTCTACGTCCTGTGACCAGCCTTTCACGAGGCCTTTGTTCGTGAGACGCTGGTCTACGGGCGGACCGTCGTTGTTGGAGTTCCTAGGCTCGCGGGCGACGACGGTCCGTACTGTCTCCCCCTACCGCCACATCGGGCTTCGGGGTCTCGCTCCCATCGCGTGGCCGTACGCGAGTCGGAGGTGCTTCGTACCGTCGCCGGCACCCATCTTTGGTGTCAGCCAAGCCCGTTGCCGGGCACTCGGAGAGTCAAGATCAACGTTCCAATCCGAAGGTTGCAGCGACAGGAAGAATTTCTGTGGAGGGTTTCGGACGGCCTGACATTATACCAAAACGACGATTGTGGAACCAGCCTTGCGGGACGGCTCCAAATATGCTTTGCGGGTGATGACGTGCCTCGAACCCTCACGGTGAGCCGAAAAATCAACGACTTCGCAAAGACGCTCGATGGACTCGACGCTCGATGGCGGAAAACACCTCCGGTGCGGGTCGAGTGGTACAAGCCGCCGCTCCGGCGCACGCTGCCGCTCCTACGCTATGCGGTGAATCCGGCCAGGACGATAATTCTGAAGGTGATGGTTGCCCCCGCGGATTCGGAAGGGCCCGCTTTCATTTCGGTCGCGCTCTTCGAAATCGACGGGCGGTTCATGTTGGACACAAGATTCGACCTTGAAGACACTGAAAAAGCCACGACCTGGCTGCAGCGCTTGTTCACGGAAAAGTCTGTTGTCGAAGTGGCCGAGAAGAACGGGCAGTGGGCCGGGTCGTACTTTGGACGGCCGAAAGGTCACCTGCCGGGGCTAAAAATGGACCCGGCCTACACCCGCTCCTGGCTCGGCAAGTACGATGCTCCGTAATTTTGAGACCACCATCCAGCGCGAACGAGAATTAACGAGAATTGTGGAACCAAGATCCAATTCTGGAACCTGAACGCTCTCCTCGCGGGGGCGCTCGCCTTTGCCCCCGAAAGCACGCGCCATGTCGGCTCTGCGCCGTATTCGTCGCCTCGCGTTCGCTTTGGTCGTGCCGTTGCTCGCGTCGTGCGGAGCACGCTCGGCGGCCGTGCTTCCGGGCGGCGCGCATGTGGGCTCGAACGATCCGACCACGGCGGCGCGCTGCGGATCGTGATCCCGCGGGCGAACGGAACCCTTTCGCGACGCGTTCGCCGCGCTACGTCTCGCCCGCGACGCAAAGCATGACCGTCGTCGTCACGCGGCACAGCGGCGGCGGGCCGGTGTTCGACGAAACCGTCGGGCTCACGCCCACGTCGACCGGATGCTCGTCGACGCTCACCACGACCGTCTGCACGCTGAACCTGCCGCTGGGCCCCGGCACGTACGACATGACGGTGACGACGTACGACGGCTACGATTCCGCGCACGGCACCGCGACGGGCACGGAGCTGTCCGCGGGTCAGGACGTCGCCTTCACGATCCTCGCGGGCCAATCCAACACCGTCTCGCTGACGCTCTCGGGGATCCCCGCCGCGCTCGCGGTGTTCTCGACGTCGTCCGCCGTACACGGCTCGCAGTCCGGGGGCTTACGGTGTACGGCTTCGCCGCCCAAAAGCTCACGGTCGAGGTACTCGATCCCGACGGAAACGCGTCCGGCGTCAGCAACGCGCAGGCAATCGCGCTCGACCTCGGCGCCGACCTGTACGTGCTGAACGGGAACAATACCGTCACCGTGTATACCCCGCCGTACACGGGGAGTCCGGTCGCAACGATCAGCAGCGGCATCAACGTCGGCGCAGGATGGGAGTTCGGCGTCGCGTTCTACCAGCACTGAGCGCGACGCCGCTTCGTTCTGCTCGATTCGCGACGGCTTGCTGGACGAGTTGCGCGCGTACGTCCCGCTCGACGGGCGCGAGCTCGCGGTGCGCGAGCGCATCGTCGACCTCGTCGAGCGGCATCCGGACGCCTTCGAACGATCGCTCCTGACCGGGCACGTGACGGCGTCGGCGTGGATCGTCGATCCCGCGCGCACGCAGGCGCTGTTGCTGCACCATCGCAAGCTCGATCGCTGGCTGCAGCCCGGCGGACACGCCGACGGCGACGTGGATCTCCGCCGCACGGCGCTGCGCGAGGCGCGCGAGGAAACCGGCTTGTCGTCGCTGCGCTTCGCGACCGATGCGATCTACGACGTCGACGTGCACGCGATTCCCGCGCGGCCGGGCGAGCCCGCGCACGAGCACTTCGACGTGCGCTTCGCCTTCGAGGCCGATCCCGGCGAGCCGCTCGTGCGCAACCGCGAGTCGCGGGAGCTCGCCTGGGTGCCGCTGCACGCGCTCGTGGACCACGACGTCGACGCGTCCGTCATGCGGCTCGCGCACAAGACGCAGCTGCTCTCGCGCTCGGAAGGCTGAGCGCTACCGGGGCTGCGGTGACGGCGCCGCCGTCGGCTCCGGCCCGGACGCCGGCGCCGACAACAGCGTGAGGGCGATGTCGAGCTGCGGGTCCGCACCCGGCTCGCCCGGGTGCGCATCCGCCGGCTCGGCGACGACGACTTCCGGCATGATCCCGACCTTGTCGATGTCGCGGCCGGCGGGCGTGAGATAGCGCGCGGTCGTGAGCTTGATCGCGCCGCCGTCGGGCAGCGCGAACGTCTCCTGCACGAGCCCTTTGCCGAACGTGCGCGTGCCGACCAGCGTCCCCGCGTGCGCGTCCTGGACGGCGGCGGCGAGGATCTCGGCGGCGGACGCCGTGTCGCCGTCCACCAGCACGGCGAACGGCGCGCCGATCGGCGCGACGCCCGCCTTTGCGACGAACCGCACCGGCGCGGCGCCGCGCTCCTGCGTGGTGACGATCGTTCCGTGGACGAAGTGCGACGCAATCGCGATCGCCGCGTCGCGGTAGCCGCCGCCGTTCGCGCGTTCGTCGATGACGTAGGCGCGCGCGTGGGCGGCGCGCAGCGTCGCGAGCGAGGCGTCGAGCTGCTGCGACGAGCCGGCGCCGAACGAACGGAGGCGGACGTACCCGATGCCGTCACGCAGCATGCGCCCCGTTACGTCGGGAGCGACGACGATCGCGCGCACGATCGCCACCGGCTCGTGCGCCGTGCCGTCGCGCGTGAAGCCGACCCGCACGGCGGTGCCCGGCTTGCCGCGCAGCGCGCTTCCGACGGCGCCGGTACTCGCCCGGGGCGCCGCGCCGTCGATCGAGGTGATGACGTCGCCGGGTCGCAGGCCGGCCGCTTCGGCCGGCGCGCCGGGAAAGACGTCGGCGACGCGCACCGCGTGCGTTCTCGGGTCGACGTCGAGCTCCGCGCCGATGCCCGCGGCGGCGCGCCCGTCGAGCACGCCGACGAATCGCTTGAACGCCGCGGGCCGGAAGAGCACGCTGTACGGATCTTGCAACGCGGCCAGTTCGCCTTCGATCGTTTTCGCGACGAGCTCCGGCGTGCGCACCCGCGTGCCGTAGCGCGCGACCGCGAGCGCGACGTCGCGGTCGATCTCACTTTCGGCGCGGTAGCGGTCGGCGTGCGGGGATGCGAGCGGAATCGCGGGGTTCATGATGCCGCGTACGGCGAGGTAGGACACGATGCCGCCTCGCGCGCCCGCGAGCAGTGCGTCGGGATTCGGCGTGCGATAGTAACGCGCCATGATCGTCGTGTAGCAAATTTCGAGCGCGATGACGTCGAGTGCGCCCAACGACGCGCGCGGCTGCGACGCAATCCCCGGCGACGTCGCGCCGGCGAGCAAGACGAGGGCGAGCACGGCGCGGCGCACCATGACTGCGGTTGTTCCCGGTTCAGCGGTCGTCGAGCGAGAACGCGTAGAACAGATCGCGCGCGGCCGCCGCCCCGGCGCCGCGGGCGAACGGGAATCCCGTCGTCCACCCGGCGGCCAGCGTCTCGATACCGTAGATCTGGTTGCCGTACGGAAACTCGAGGCTGCCGCGCACCGCGCCGGTGCGCACGTCGACGGCGTGGATCGCGCAACGGCTGCGCGCGGTGTCCAGCCCCGGCGCGTAGTGCGCGAAGCGCGGGATCACGCGCGACGTTCCGACGAACGCGACGCCGCCCGCGAAGCCGAGCCCGCGCGTCCATCCCGGCAGGCGCGCGACGGCCTCGAACCGTTCTCCGTCGGCGACGCCGACCTCGCCGTACCCGCTGTCGTCGACCCACAGCCGTTCGCCGTGCAGCCGCGCGGAGTGCGGCCGCGTGAGACCTCGCACGACGGCCTCGCGCGTCGCGCCCGAGAAGATCACTCCGCACCGGTCGACCGGAAAGCGCGGGTGTCCCGGCGGATAGCGTCCCGGCCGCTCGGCGGACGCCGAGAAGTAGGACGATGCGAGATCGCCGCCCGCCGCGATCGAGTTCATCTGCAGCACGTTGCGGTCGGTGATCGGGCGGCCGTCGCGCTCCACGGACGCCGGCCACCACACCACGCGCATGCCGTCGTCCTCGACCGCCGCGATCGCGTTCAGCCCGACCGCGTTCACGTGCAGCCGTCCGCCGATCACGGCGATGTCGTGCACGTACGCCCGCCCCGGCAGCAGCCACGTGCGAACCGGGACGAGGCAACGCGCGGCCTCGCCGCCGGACGCGCGCGCGAGCTCGAAAATCTGGTTCGGGTTGCGCGTCGACGCGACGAAAACGCGGCTGCGCGTTTGGTCGAACGCGACGCCGCACGGATGCGGCAGGCGCAGGTAGGAGACCGCCGGCCGTTCGCCGCCGGAGATCGCAAGAAGCAGGTGCTCGTACTCGCGCGAAACGATCAGCGTGGCGCCCGACGCGGACAGTGCGTCCCACCATCCGTCGCGCGCGCGCATCGCGAGCAGCTCGGGATCGGCCGTCCCGGCGTCGGACCACTGCGCGACGACGCCGGCCGGATCGCGCCACTCCGCGCCGTGCGCCGCGTCCCTCCGATCGTGCCGCATCAGCGGCACGATCGGCGCATCCTGCGCGCGAGCCGCAGTGCGCCGGCATAGAGGGCGAGTGCGGACCGGTACGTCGTCGTCGAGCTCATGCCGTGCCGCCGCGTCGAGAAGATCGGCACCTCGATCATCGGGTAGTTCTCGCGGCGGCACACGGCGACGAACTCGGCGTCGAGCAGGTCGTCGTCGCGCGAGAGGGCGAGCAAGGCCGTGAAGCTGCGCGGAAAGATCTTCGGCGTCCCGTTGACGTCCCAGCACGAAAGGTCGAACAGCGTGCGGCACTCGATGTTGTACAGCAGCGAGCCGATTCGCCGCAGCGCGTTCTCGCGCACCTTCCGGTTCGCCTTGACGACCGTCTCCGGGAAGGCGCGCGCGTACAGCAGCATCAGTGTGAGGTCGCGCGCGGTCGTGCGTGCGGAGTTCGTGTAGCACAGCAGCGTGCCGCGCGCATCGCACAGGCCGAGCCGAACCGCGCGGCCCCATCCTGCGCGAGGCTCCTCGAGTGCCCGCACCGTCGCGTACCGTTGCGCCAAGCGATTCGACGCCTCGAGCGACGCGTCGCGCGAACCGTTGACGACGAGCACGATCTCGTAGTCGAGCCCCGCCGCGTCGAGCGCGCGCACGTGCTCCTCGACGATGCGCTCGATGTGGTCCGCCTGATGGTACACCGGCAGGACCACCGACGCCAGCGGTGCGCTCAGATGAAGTTCTCGTAGCCGAGCTCGGCGAGGAAGGGCGAGGCGCGCTCGCGCACCTCGTCTCGCTCGGCAGCGCTCAGCTCGCGCGCCGTCGCGGCGTTCGCCTCGGCCGTCGGCGTTCGGATCGTGCCCCAGGGATACACGTGCTCGAGCGGCTTGCCGTTCCACGACGGCGCGCGGAGCGAATCGGCCGGTTCCACGCCGAGCTGCGCGCACAGCGCGCCCAGTATCCTCGGCGGATCACGGAGCACGTCTTCCAGCCGCAGCACGTGCACCCGTTCCCGGTAACGCCGCGCCGAGAGGAGCGCATGGTACTGGTTCAGGGCCCACGCCGTCATGTAGTGCTCGAGCGAGAGCGGTACGGGCCGCTTCTTGGTGTCGGCGTACGCCGACCACGGATTGCGCACCACGTGCACGACGTGCGCGCCGGGCATGTCCGTCAGGATCTTCGGCGCGTCGACGACGATGATCGGGCTGTAGCCGACGTACACTTCCTCGCGGCCGCTTCGCCGGTGGTCCTTCCACGTCTCGAACGTCGCCCGAAAGAACGCCTCGACGTTGTGCGCGCGCGAGCGCCCGAGCTCGCCCACGATGCGCTCGTACGCGGCGCACCGCGCGTCGTCGTTCATGTCGAACGGCTCGTCCCGGAACTTGCTGACGTTCGGCGTGCGTGCGCGGACCTTGCCCTCTTCGTCGATGATCGACTCGTAGTCGGCGTGCGGCGTCGCGTCGAGCGCGAACGCGGGCCAGCGGTACTTGACCGGAAACATCGACGTCAAGTGATCGTTCACGAGGCGCGTGCCGATCTGCGACTCGAACGGATACACGAACAACTGCGGGTGGCCGTCGAGAAAGCGGTGCGTCGTGTTGCCGCCGTTCTCGTACATCGCACCGATCATCACCAGCCGGAAGGGGGAAGACACTCTCGATCTCGGCTCCAGCGTCGCGGCAGTTTGGCGCGGCTCCTCCTTGTCGCAGCGGCCGGCAAACCCTCTTGCCTAGGCTGCGCGCCGAGCGCGCCGAAAGGCACTGCCGTGGAGCGCCGCGCGATGGTCGCCGTGTTCGTCGCCGCGTTCGTGCTCTGCGCGATCGTGACGAAAACGCACGTCGTGTCGTGGAACGACGGCTCGCGCATCGCCACGGTGGACGCGCTCACGGCAGAAGGTACCGTCGTCATCGACCGCTCGCCGTACGCGGTCGGGCTCGGCGACAAGATCCGGTTCCGCGGCCATTACTACTCCGACAAGCCGCCGCTGCTCGCGCTGCTGGGCGCCGGCGTCGCGACGATCCTCGCCCCCGCCGGCATCACGCTGCGCCACGGCGCCGGCGCCGCGATCTACGCGATCACGCTCCTGACGGTGGGCATCTTCTATGCGATCGGCTGCTGCTACGCGTACGCGTTCGCACGCCTGCTCGGGTACGATCCGCGCATCGCGAGGGCCGTCGCCGCGCTCACCGGCGCCGGCACGCTCGCGCTGCCGTACGCGTCCGTGTTCGCGAACCACGTGCCGTGCGGCGTGTCGGCGTTCGCGGCGTGCTACCATGTGGCGCGCGCGCGCGTCGCCGCGCGGCCCGCTCCGCACGCCGCGGCGGCGGGCGCGCTCTTCGCGCTGGCGTACGCGTTCGACGCCGCGGGCGCGGTCGTGGCGCTCGCGGGGGTCGTGCTGCTCGGCGCGGCGGTGGCTGACGTGCATCGCCGCCGGCGCACCGCTCGTCGCCGCGCAGATGATCTACACCCTTGCGATCTCCGGCAGCATCATTCCGACCGTGTTCAACGAACGGGTGTGGAGCGACCCGTCCCTCCCGCTGCACGACTGGTCGTCCTGGATGCATCCGTATACCCCGGCGCAGTACGCCGGATTCGCCGTAAACCTGTTCTTCGGCGACGCGCTCGGGCTGTTCGTCTACATGCCCGTCATGCTGGTCGGCGCATACGGCTACACCGTCATGCTGCGCGGCGTCGAACCGATGCGCCGCGTCGCGCTCGCCGCGCTGCTGACGGCGGCCGTCTACGTGCTCGCGATCGTCTTTCTGCAGAACGACTCGTGGTCGCAAAACTTCGGCGAGAGGCGGTTCGTCGACATCGTGTTCCTGCTCTGCGTCGCGCTCGCGCCCGCGCTCGCGGCGGTACGCGGTGTCGCGGCCCGCACCGCGGTCGGCCTCGCCGCCGCGGTCTCGGTCGCGATCGCCGCGCTCGGCACCGTCGCGCCGTTCGCCGGGCAGCCCGGCGAACCGGGTCTCGCGTTCGGCGTGCGCGAGTTCGAGGCGTTGTGCCGGCGCGCGCCGGTAGCGGGCGCGATCGACGCGGTGCTGCTCGTCGTCCTGGTCGTGTCGATCGTGCGCATGACCGACCGCGCGCTCGCGGGCGCTACTCGTGCGCCGCTGCGGCGCGCGTGAGGCGGTCGCGTACGGCGGCATTCGCTTCCGTATCCGGCGGCAGCGTCGCAACGATCGCGTCGTAGCCCTCCGCGTCGAGCGCGCGCAGCGCCGCGTACAGCGCGCGCGCCGCGGCGTCCGGATCGTCCGGAAGCACGAGCGCGCCGACGCGCGCGCCGCGGGATGCGAGCCGCGCGACCGTGATGTCGCGTTCGCTCGCGCCGGCCAGCACGAGCCGTGCGCGCGGCGCATAGTGCGCGCGCAGCGTGCCGGGCGCGCGCACCGGTCCGCCGCTGCGCACGACGACCGCCCTGCCGAGCGCGTCGCTCAGCGCGGACGGCGTGATCGCGCCGGCGCGCAGCACTGCCGGCACGCCTTGCGTGAGGTCCACGATCGTCGACTCGACGCCCACGCCCGCCGGGCCCCCGTCGACGATGAGATCGACGGCGTCGCCGAGATCGGCGCGCACGTGCTCGGCACGCGTCGGCGATACGGCGCCGAAACGGTTCGCCGACGGGGCCGCGAGCGGCCCGCCGAACGCGCGCAGGATCGCGCGCGCCAGCGGATGCGAGGGCACGCGCACGGCGACGGTGTCCTGCCCGCCGGTCACCGAGAGCGGCGTCAACGGTCCGCGCCGCGTCACGACCGTGAGCGGTCCCGGCCAGAAGCGTGCCGCCAGCGCGGACAGCTCCGGCGTCGTTTCGTGCACGTACGCGCTCAGCGTGTCCAGGTCCGCGCCGTGCACGATCAGCGGATGGTCCGGCGGGCGCCCCTTGATCGCGTACACGCGCGCGATCGCCACCGCATTGTCGACGTCGGCGGCGAGCCCGTAGACCGTCTCGGTGGGGATCGCGACGACGCCGCCCCCGCGCAGCACGCCGGCCGCGCGCCACACGATCGCGTCGTCGTACGGCGCGCTCGTTAGCGAACGCTCCCGTCCGGCTCGATCGACGCGAATCCCGCGAACGGCCGCAGCACGGGGGGCAGGTCGACGCCGCCGTCGGCGCGCTGGAAGTTCTCGACCACCGCGACGATCGTGCGCCCGATCGCGAGTCCCGACCCGTTCAGCGTGTGCGCGAGCTCCGGCTTCGCGTTCGGCCTCGCGGCGGAAGCGGATGTTCGTGCGGCGCGCCTGGAAGTCCGTGCAGTTCGAGCACGAGCTGATCTCGCGGTACGCGTTCGCGCCGGGCAGCCACAGCTCGACGTCGTACGTCTTCGCCGCGTTGAACCCGGTGTCGCCGGCGCACAGCAGCACGACGCGGTGCGCGATGCCGAGCTCTTCCAGCAGTCCGCTCGCGTGCCGCGTCAGCGTCTCGAGATCGTCGAACGAGCGTTCCGGCGGCGTCACCCACACGAGCTCGACCTTCTCGAACTGGTGCTGGCGGATCAGCCCGCGCGTGTCCTTGCCCGCCGCGCCCGCCTCCTTGCGAAAGCACGGCGTGTGCGCGGCGTATCGCAGCGGCAGCGCGTCGTAGGCGAGCATCTCGTCGCGGTGCAGCGCCGTCAGCGGCACCTCGGCGGTCGGGATCGCGAACAGCTCGTCGCCGGGGCCGTCGCCCTCGAACACGTACATCTGATCCGCGAACTTCGAGAGCTGTCCGGTCGACCACATCGTCGCGCGGTTCACAGCACCGGCGGCGCGATCTCGACGTAGCCGTTGCGCGCCGCGCGGTCGAGGAAGAACTGCGCGAGCGCGCGCGACAGCCGCGCGCCCGCGCCGCGCAGGATCGAGAAGCGCGATCCGGACAGCTTCGCCGCGCGCTCGAAGTCGAAGATGCCGAGCCGTTCGCCGATCTCCCAGTGCGGCCGCGGCTCGAAGTCGAATCGCGCCGGCTCGCCCCACGTGCGCACGACGGCGTTCGCGCGCTCGTCCGCGCCGTCGGGAACCGACGCGATCGAGCACGTTCGGCACGTCGGAGAGCTCGGCGTCGATGCGCTCGTCGAACGCCGGAACGCTGCGCGCCCGCTTCGGCGATGCGCGCGTCCAGCTCGGCGATGCGCGGACGCAGCTCGGCCGCCGCGGCCTTCTTGTCCGCGGCGCGCGCGATGCTCGCCGTCAGCGCGTTCTTCTCGGCCTTGAGCGTCTCGGCGCCGGTGATCGCGGCGCGGCGCTCGCGGTCGAGCGTCGAGGACGCGATCGACGAACGCCGCGTCGCCGCCGCGGCGCCGCTGCGGCCGCGCGCACGCGGTCGGGCTCGCGCCGCACGAGGTCGAGGTTCAGCACAGCCGCGCGCGTTCGCGATGGCACGGCCCCCCTCCGCGTCGAACCAACGCGGATGCGAGCGCCGACCGAGACCTTCGATGCCGAACGCCTTCTCGATCCGGCCGACGGCGTCGCGCGGTATTTGCGCGCCGTGCGCGTCGCTCCGAACGGCGTCGACCACGTGCGCCTCGCCGAGGCGTTCGGCCGCGTCCTCGCGCACGACGCGACCGCGGATGCCGACGTCCCCGCCGACCGGCGCTCGACGATGGACGGCTACGCCGTGCGCGTCGGCCGACGGTGCCGCGCCGCGGCGGATCGCGGGCGCCGTGCGCATGGGCGAAGCGCCGCCGCGCTCGGCCCGGGCGAGGCGGTCCGCATCCCGACCGGCGGCGTGCTGCCGGACGCGGCCGACGCGGTCGTTCCGATCGAGGACGCGGAGGAGCGCGACGGCGCCGTGTTCGTCGCCGAGGCGCCCGCAGCCGCGGCGCCTCCTTCACGCCGCGCGCCGACGACATGCGCGCGGGCGACCTCGTGCTGCGGGCCGGGCGGCGCATCGGCGCGGCCGAGCTGTCGGTGCTCGCGACGCTGGGCGCCGCCGACGGTCGCCGTGTACCGCCGTCCCGCGCGTCGCCGTCATCTCGACCGGCGACGAGCTCGTCGACGTCGACGCGCGCCCGCGCACCGGCCAGGTCCGCGACTCGAACCGGTGGGCGATCGCGGGCGGTCTCGCGGCGTTCGGATGCGACGTCGTGCACCTGCTGCGCGCCCGCGACGAGGTCGAGGCGATTCGCGACGGCATCGCGGACGGGCTCGCGGCCGCGGACGCGGTCGTCCTGACCGGCGGCTCGTCCGTCGGCGCGCGCGACCACGTCCCCGCGGCGATCGACGCGCTCGGCGCGCCGGGCATCATCGTGCACGGCCTGCGCGTGAAGCCCGGCAAGCCGACCGTGCTCGGCGCCGTCGGCGCGCGGCCCGTGATCGGTCTGCCGGGAAATCCCACGAGCGCTCTCACGATCCTGGACGCCGTCCTCGGCGACGTCTTCGCCGCCCTGACCGGTACGGGTCGTGCCGCGCGCGCGACGGTCGCATCGGTCGCCGCCGCGCCGTTCGCCGGCCGCGCCGGGTGGACGTGGTACGTACCGGTGCAGATCGGGGCTGACGGCGCTCGGCCCTTGCCGCTGCGCTCGTCGCACACGAGCCTGCTGGCGCGCGCCGACGGCTATGTCGTCCTCGGCCCGGAGCGCTGGCGCATCGAAGCGGGCGATGCGCTGACGGTCGTCCGCTACGGGGCGGTGCGGTGAGGCGGCTCGCCGCGGCTTCGTCGCCGCCGGCACGCTGCTCGCGGGCTGCACCGGCGGCTCGCGGAAACCGCGCGCCGGAGCCGGCCTTGAGCGCCGCGGCCGGCACGCTGAAGGACGCGCTCGTCATCGCGGCCGTGAAAGCCGCGCTCACCGCCGACGACCCCGACTCGACGACGACCGTCGGCGTGTCGTCCAGCAACGGCGTCGTCACGCTGGCCGGCAGCGTGCGCGCGGCGTCGACGCGCGCGCGCTTCGTGCAGCGCGCGCGCTCGATCGCGGGCGTCAGCCGCGTCGTCGACGATTTGCGGGTCGATCCGCACGGTCCGCGACTCAAGGAACAGGTCGGTGACGTCGCGCTCGCGGCGCGCATCCAAGCCGCGATCGCCGCACAGCTCGGTTTCGAGAAGATCACCGTGAGCGTGCACGGCGGCGTCGCGACGCTCGACGGCACCGTGCGGGACGTGAAGACGAAGGCGACCGCGATCGCGACCGCGCGTGGAACGTCGGGAATCCGCAACGTCGTCGACCACGTTCGGGTCGGAGCACCGTGACCTCGCCGCACCGCGTGCCGCAGCCCACCGCGCAAGTCGCCGCGATCCCCGCGATGACGCCGTTCGTCGCGCCGGAGGAGCTCGCACGCCGCGTCGGGCGCGCCGAGCTGCTACGGCTCGGCGCGAACGAGAGCGCCTTCGGGCCCTCGCCGCGCGCGATCGCGGCGATGCGAGACGCGGTCGCGAACACGTCCTGGTACGGCGATCCCGAGTCGCTCGAGCTGCGCGCCGTGCTCGCCGCGCGGCACGGCTGCGCGCCGAGCGAGGTCGTCGTCGCCAGCGGCATCGACGACCTCATGGGCCTGATCGTGCGCGCGTACTGCGGCGTCGGGGAAGCATGCGTCGCGACGCGCGGCACATATCCGACGCTCTTCTACCACCTCAACGGCGTCGGAGCGCGCGCGGAGTTCGCCGAGCCCGACGAATCCGGCGGCATCGTGCCGCAGCGCATCGTCGACGCCGTGCGGCGTTCCGGCGCGCGGCTCGTCTACGTCGCGAATCCCGACAACCCGTCCGGCTCGTTCGTCGGACCCGACGTCATCGCCGCGCTTCGCGAGGCGCTGCCGGACGACACGATGCTGTTCCTCGACGAAGCGTACGCCGACTTCGTCGCGAGCGAGGAGCTGCCGCCGGACGCGATCGATCCGCGCGTCGTCCGCACGCGCACGTTCTCCAAGGCCTACGGCATGGCGGGGGCACGCATCGGCTATGCGCTGGCGCCGGCCGAGCTCATCGCGGCGTTCCAGAAGCTGCGGCTCCACTTCGGCGTCAACCGAACGGCGCAGATCGGCGCGCTCGCCGCGCTCGACGACGCGGCGTTTCTGCGCGGCGTCGTCGCGGAAGTCGAGCGCGGGCGCGCCGAGTACCACGCGCTCGCCGCTGCCCACGGGCTGCCTTCGCTCGCGTCACGCACCAACTTCGTGTGCATCGGGATCGGGACGCGCGAGCAGGCCGAGGCGATGGTGGGCGCGCTGCTCGAGCTCGGCGTGTTCGTGCGCAAGCCGTGGGCGCCGCCGATCGACGGCTACATCCGCGTGACCGTCGGCACAGCCGCCGAGCGCGCGGCCTTCGCGGAGCGGTTCGCCGAGGCGCTCGACGGCGTGCGGGAGAAGGCCACGACGTGACGACCACGGCGAAGGACCCAGCGCCGAACACTCGTGATGCGTCGGTAACGTTGTTGCGAGGTCGGGCCGGTGGCCCCACGCTTCGCGTGGGGGACGCGCAGCCGAGGGCGGAGCGCCGTTAGAATGCGCTACGCGGTCGTCTCCGACGTCCACTCGAACATCGAGGCGCTCGATGCCGTCTTCGCGACGCTGCGCGACGACGACGCGCTGCTCTGCCTCGGGGACATCGTCGGGTACGGTCCGAACCCGAACGAGTGCGTCGAGAAGATCCGCCTGCGCGCGACGGCGACCGTGCTCGGCAATCACGACGTCGCCGCGATCGACAACTTCGGCCTCGCGTACTTCAACCCGGCGGCGCGCGAGGCGATGAAGTGGACGCAGAGCGTGCTCGCGCCGGACAACCTTGCCTGGCTCGACGGGCTCGGCTACGAGTTCCGCATGCCCGGGTTTCTGCTCGTGCACGGCGCGCCGGTGAACTACTTCGAGTACATCCTCGACAAGCCGGGCGCGGCGCGCGCGTTCGCCGCGACGGATGCGCCGCTGATCTTCATCGGCCACACGCACATCGCCGAAGTGTACGCGCTGCAGCCGGACGGCTCGATCGAGCACGCCCACCTGCAGCAGGGCGGCGACGTCGCGCTGCGCGAGGGCGTGCGCTATCTGATCAACGTCGGCAGCGTCGGGCAGCCGCGCGATCTCAATCCGCGCGCGTCGTTCGGCATCTACGACGCCGCGGAGCGCACGGTGACGATCGAGCGGGTCGAATACCCGATCGCGCGCGTGCAGGCGAAGATCGCGTCGGCCAACCTGCCCGACGCCCTGGCGCGAAGGCTGCTCGTCGGCCGCTAGCCTGTCGCCGGCGCGTACGAGCCGTCGTCTACGTAGCGACCGTGACTTCGCGCGCGACGACGTCGCCGAGCTCATCGTCGGCCCGTTCCAGATCATACCGCGACTGCAGGTTCATCCAGAACTGCGGCGATGTTCCGAAGTAGCGGCCAAGGCGCAGGGCCGTCTCCGCCGTGATGGAGCGCTTTCCGCGCACGATGTCGGTGATGCGGTTCGCTGGCACTCGAAGCGCGAGCGCGAGCGCGTGCGCGGTGATCCTGCGGTGGGCGATGTAGTCCTCGGCGAGGACTTCGCCGGGATGGATCGGCTCAAGCTTCATATCATGCAACCCGATGCCCCGCGGCGGGGCCGGCTCGAACGAATATCAGAGAAGTCGAAGAAGAGGTTAGTGGTAGTCCGCGATCTCGACGTCGTGTGCGTCACCGTTTTTCCAGGTGAAGCACACACGCCACTGGTCGTGGATCCGAATCGAATGCTGACCCTTGCGGTCGCGGCCGAGCGCTTCGAGCCGCATCCCGCTTCCCTTCAGGTCGGAGAGCGCCGCCGCCGCGTCCAGGGCGAGGAGACGCTGGAGCGCAACTCGGTCGAACGATTGGAAGCGGCGTACGCGCCCGCGGCGGTTCAGCCGCTCGGTGTCCTTGTCCGCGAAGCTGCGGATCATATGCCAAGTATATTACATCTTACGTACAGCGTCAAACGTACACATTCGTGGTTCGCCCGGACTCGCGCCCGGCACCGTCGAAGGGGCCGGCGTGCGCCGTTTTCTCGTTGCCGTCGTCGTCGCGTCGCTGTGCGGCGTGCCGCTGCTCGGCGCGACGCCGGCGCCCGCCGCGAAGCAGTCCGCCGTCCGCAACGACTACGCGAACCCCGCATTCACGGCGCCGCTCGCCGCCGGGCTGCGCGCGTTCTACGCCCGCCGCTTCGACGATGCGCGCAAAGGGTTCGACGACGCGCTCGCGGTCGTACCCGACAACACGCTCGCGATGTCGTTCTTGAACGCGACGATGACGCAGGTTCCCGGACAGCTCGACGCGCTGATCGACGGCGAGGAAGACGCGCTCGCGAAGAGTCCGAAGAGCGCGCTGGCGCACGTGCGGCTCGGGTTCTCGTACCTCTTCGCGTCGGTGACCGGACGCGACCGCAACGTCGACGCGCGCGAGGAGCTCAATGCCGCGGTGCAGCTCGACCCCGAGTCGCAGGCCGCGCACACCGGCCTCGGCATCATGCGCGAGTCCGACCGCAGCGCGAACCGCGCCAAGACGGAATTCCTCGCGGCACTCGCGACCGACCCGCACAACGTCCTGGCGCGCGAGTACCTCGCGCGCATCTACCAGATCGACCTCAAGGATCCGCAGCGCGCGCTGACCACGATCATCGACGTTCCGAACATGGTGCCGGACTATGCCGACATCTACTTCCACCTCGCCTCGCTGATGCACGACCTCGGGCAGTACGAGGCCGCCGTCGCGTACGCGACGCGGGGGTTGCAGGCCGACGTCGGGCACGTCGGCGAGGCGGGTCAGCACGGCTACACGCTGCTCGCACGCATCTACCTCGATGAGAAGAAGCCGGACGACGCGCGGCGCGTGCTGCGCGCGTCGATCACGGCCGGCACCGACACCGCGTACGCGAGCACGCTGCTGAAGAAGATCGACGACGGCGTGTACGGCAAGCTCGCGACGCCGACGCCCGGGCCGACGAGTACGCCCGCCGTCAAGAAGAAGCCGTGAGCGGGCGGGGCCCGGTCGACGACGGGCGCTGCTTCGTGTGCGGTCCGTACAACGCCGAAGGGCTGCACGTGCACTTCAACCCCGACGGCGAGGGCGTGCGCGCGGAGATCACGCTGCCGCCTCGGTTCCAAGGCTGGCGCGGCACGGCGCACGGCGGCGTGGTCATGATGCTGCTCGACGAGGCGATGGCGTACGCGTGCGGTGCTCGCGGCGACCGTGCGATGACGGCGGCCATGCAGTTGCGCTTTCGTGCCGCCGTGCCGCTCGGCGAGCGGCTCGTCGTTACCGGCACGGTCACCGGGAAGCGGCGCAACGTCTTCGCGGTCCAGGCGGCGGTGCACGACGCCGAAGGCAACGTCCTCGCGAGCGCGGACGGGTCGTTCGTGTCTGTCGGCCCCCTCGGAAAGGAACGGCTCGGGATCCCCGACGCGCCGGCGCTCTGATGCCGAAGATGAAGACCGTGCGCGCCGCCGCGAAGGCGGAGCACGCCGCGAAGGCGCCCGAGCCCTCGCTCGACAACCGGCGCGCGCGGCACGAGTACGAGAAGCTCGACTCGCTCGAAGTTGGCCTCGCGCTGACCGGTACGGAGATCAAGTCGATCCGGCGCGGAAACGTGTCGATCAACGAAGCCTTCGCGCGCTTGCGCGACCACGAGCTGTGGCTCGTCAACTTCACGATCCCCGCGTACAAGGAGGCTTCCTACTTCAATCACGAGCCGAATCGCCCGCGCAAGCTGCTGCTCCACCGCGAGCAGATCGATCGGTTCGCGTCGCGCGCCGCGGAGAAGGGCCTCACGCTCGTGCCGTGGCGCCTCTACTTCAAAAACGGTCGCGTGAAGATCGAGCTCGCGCTCGTGCGCGGCAAGAAGCTCTGGGACCGCCGGCGCGACATTCAAGCGCGCGACGTCGCGCGGGAGATCTCGCGCTCGGTCGCGCGCTGACCGCAAGGGAGGCCTCGCCCAGGCGTGGTACGACGACGACCTGGCGGACTTGCTTCCGTCGCGAAGGACCCGAATGGCTCTCCATTGTGTGACGCGAGCGGTCCTCGGCACCCTCGCAGCCGTCTTGCTGACCGGGTGCACCGGTGGTACGGGGACGCCGCCGCCGTTCAATACGGGCACCGCGGCCGCCCCGCTGCAACTGACCGCGACGCCGAGCTCGATCACGTTCTCGGGCACCGGGGCGGCTTACGCGCAGACCGTGACCGTCACGGCGAGCGGCCCGGCGGCGACGGTTGCCGTCAACGCCGGCACGTGCGGTAGCGGCTCGACCGCGATCGTCACCTTCGGCACCCCGACGGGATCGGGGACGACGTTCAGCGACGTGGTCACGCCGCAGAACGCCGGCACGTGCTCGGCGACGATCAGTGCGGGCGCCGGCTCCAGCACCACGGTGACGCTTACCGTCGACTCGGGCTCCGTCACCGTCTCCTCCCACGGAGGCACGCCGGCCAAATGAAAGCACACGCGTTTGCGATGTTCGCTGCGCTCGGCGCGCTGGCCGCCTGCGGCGGCGGCTCGACGATCTCGTCGCAGCAGCTGGGCGGCGCCGGATCGATTCCGACGCAAAGCGTCACGGTGACCTTGTTCGTGCCGCGCAGCGGCGCGTCGGCGCGTGCGCGCGAGCCCCGGTTCGTCTCACCGAATGCCGCGACGCTGACCGTCACGACGCTCACCGTCAACGGCAACGCTCCGACGGCCGCCCAGGTGCCGCCGAGCGTGAACCCCACGATCGCCTCGCTGACCGCCGGCGCCGGCGGCGATTGCACCGCCGTAACCGGAGGGCTGTCGTGCACGGTGCCCGTCCCGGCGCCGCTCGGCTCGGTGCAATACAGCTTCCAGCTGAAGGACAGCGCGTCGAACCTGCTCGCGACGAACGTCGCGACGTTCAACGTGACCGGCGGAGCTCAGACGTTCGCGACGCAGCTGATGGGCGTCGTCCGGACCGTGACCGTCACCGCTGGGATGCTCCATCACGGCACGGCGTTCAGCGGGCCGGTCACGGTCAACGCGTTCGACGCGAGCGGCGCGCAGATCGCCGGATACCGCTCCGTTCGCGAACCCGTTCACGCTGACCGACGGCGACGCGACCGGACATACGACGCTCACGAACAACGGCACCACCGGAGCGTCGGTCACGATCGGCAGCCCGAACGACGTCGTCATCGTGAACTATGACGGTTCGAACGCGGCTGCGACCTTCCAGATCAGCGCGAGCGGCGGCACGCAGGCCGGTACGCCGCCGGTTACCGGCGGCGGAACCGTAACCGTCGGGCCGTGAACGAGCGGCAGACCGTGTTCGCGCAGCCCGAGGACTAGCACGTGCGCGGTGCCCGTCCCGAACGCGCGCTCGACGCGCTGGTGCGGCGCACCCTCGGCCTGCGGCACGGTGAACGCGCGTGCGTCGCATGCTCCGGCGGACCCGATTCCGTGGCGCTTGCATCGCTCGCCGACCGCATCGCGCGCGAGGACGGCGCGGACGTCGTGCTCGCGCACGTGAATCACGGCGTGCGCGAGAGCGCCGATCAGGACGAATGCGTCGTGCTCTCCGTCGCGGCGCGCCTCGGACGTCCGGTGCGGGTCGCGCGCCCGCGCGTTGCGAGCGACGACGAAGCGGCGATGCGCACGGCGCGCTACGACGCGCTCGCGGAGCTCGCGCGCGAGGCCGGCGCCGCCACCGTGCTCACCGCGCACACGGCCGAAGACCAGACCGAGACCGTGCTGCTCGCGCTCTTTCGCGGCACGGGGCCGGACGGTCTCGCGGGGATCGCGCCGCGCCGGCCGCTCGACGGCGACGTCGAGCTCGTGCGGCCGCTCCTGCGCGTGACGCATGCCGAGCTCGCCACCGAGCTGCGGCGCAGCGGCCTGCCGTACGCGATCGACCCCACGAACGCCGACCGCCGGTACCGGCGCAACGCCTTGCGCGGCCCGCTCGAGGCGCTGCGCGCGGAGTTTCCGCAGCTCGACCGCGCGGTGGCGCGCTGCGCGGCGATACTGCACGACGAGCTCGCCGCGACACCGCGCGCCGCCGAGCGGCGCGCGCTGCGCGATCGGCTGCGCGCGGGCGATCTGCTGCGCGACGTGCCGTTCGAGCGCATCGAAGCGATGCTGGCGCCCCGACGCGGAACCCGCGAGCAGGTTCGCGAACCATCCGGCAGTGCAGCAGCAGACGCTCCCGCCGGGCATCGAACGGATTCTGATCACGGCTGAGGAGATCGCCGCCGCCAACCGGCGGATGGCGGAAGCGATCGCTCGCGACCACACCGAGCAGTCGATCGTCCTAATCGGCGTGCTGAAGGGAGCCGTCTTCGCGACCGCCGACCTCGCGCGCGCTCTCGCCGACACGCCGGGCGCGCCGACCGACGTCCAGCTCGACTTCATCGCCGTTTCGTCGTACGGCAACGCGCATCGCTCGAGCGGCGAGGTCCGCCTGATTCAGGACACGACGCACGCGATCGAGGGCCGGCACGTCGTCATCGTGGAGGACATCATCGACAACGGCCACACGCTGCACTACCTGCGCGCGATGCTCGGCAACCGGCGGCCGAAATCGCTGCGGGCCGCCGTCCTGCTGGACAAGCCGTACCATCGGGCGGTCGATGTGACGGTCGACTACACGGGCTTGACGTGCCCCGACGAGTTCGTCGTAGGGTACGGTCTCGACTACCAGGAACGCTACCGGACCCTCCCTTATCTCGCGAAGCTCCGACCCGAGGTCCTGCCCCGATGAGCTCGGCCACCATTTCGGCGCGAGACGTGTCATACCGGGAAACGTTCTCAGACAAGAACGATATGAAGGTCTCGCAGTAGCATGGGCAAGCACCTCAAGAGCATCCTGGTCGTCCTCGGCATCTTCATCCTGGTGATCTTCATCGTGGAGAAGCTGCTGCTGAACCCGACGCCGCAGACGCAGCTGACCTACTCGCAGTTCTACACGAAGGTGCAGAGCCACGAGGTCAAGCGCGTCACGATCCAGGGTCACGACATCAACGGCGAGCTCAACGATCCGGCGCAGACGAAGTTCGTCACGACCGCGCCCGACGATCGCGATCTCGTGCCGACGCTCCTCGCGAAACATGTCGAGGTCAGCGCGGTCAACACGCAAGCAACGCCGGTCTGGAGCTTGCTGCTGAACTTCGTGCCGTTCATCATCATGGCGCTGCTGCTGATCTTCATCCTGCGGCAGGCGCAGAGCGGCGGGAGCCAGGCGCTGTCGTTCGGGCGCTCGCGTGCGAAGCTGCTGAGCGAGAACCGTCCGAAGGTCACGTTCGCGGACGTCGCCGGCGTCGACGAAGCGAAGGAAGAGCTCGGCGAGGTCGTCGAGTTCCTGAAATATCCGAAGAAGTTCCAGGCGCTCGGCGCGCGCATTCCCAAGGGCGTGCTGCTGCTGGGTCCGCCGGGCTCCGGCAAGACGCTGCTCGCGCGCGCGATCGCGGGCGAAGCCGGCGTGCCGTTCTTCTCGATCTCCGGCTCCGACTTCGTCGAGATGTTCGTCGGCGTGGGCGCCTCGCGCGTGCGCGATCTGTTCGAGCAGGCAAAGAAGTCGGCGCCGTGCATCATCTTCATCGACGAGATCGACGCGGTCGGCCGGCAGCGCGGCGCCGGCCTCGGCGGCGGTCACGACGAGCGTGAGCAGACGCTGAACCAGCTGCTCGTCGAGATGGACGGCTTCGACCAGAACACGGGCGTGATCCTGATCGCCGCGACGAACCGGCCCGACGTGCTCGATCCGGCGCTGCTGCGCCCGGGCCGTTTCGACCGGCAGATCGTCGTCGACCGCGCCGACGTGCGCGGCCGTCAGGCCATCCTGATGGTGCACTCCAAGAACAAGCCCCTCGCCAAGGAAGTCTCGCTCGAGACGCTCGCGCGGCGCACGCCCGGATTTTCCGGTGCGGACCTCGAGAATCTGCTCAACGAGGCGGCGCTGCTCGCCGCGCGGCGCAACAAGTCGGTCATCGAGATGAACGACTGCGACGAGGCGATCGACCGCGTGATGGTCGGCCCCGAGCGCAAGTCGGTCGTGATGTCGCAGCGCGAGAAGGAAAACACGGCGTACCACGAGTCGGGCCACGCGATCGTCGGCGGCCTCACGCCGAATTCCGATCCCGTGCACAAGGTCACGATCATCCCGCGCGGCATGGCGCTCGGCATCACGTGGTCGCTTCCCGACGACGACCGCCACTCGCAGACGAAGAACGAGATCCTCGCGATCATCAAGCGGATGCTGGCCGGGCGCATCGCCGAAGAGATCAAGTTCGGCGACGTAACGACCGGCGCTTCGAACGACTTCGAGAAAGCGACGGAGCTCGCGCGCCGCATGGTGACTCAGTACGGCATGTCCGACGCGCTCGGACTCATCCAGTACGGCCGCGGCAACCACCAGGTATTCCTCGGCCGCGACTTCGGCGAGGAGCGCAACTACTCGGAGGAGATCGCCGGAAAGATCGATGCCGAGGTGCGGCGCATCATCGACAGCTGCTACGGCGATGCGCGCAAGATTCTCGAAGTCAACTGGGACAAGGTCGAGCGGATGGCGGCCTCGCTACTCGAGCACGAAACGGTCGAGACCGACGAAGTGATCGCGATCCTCGGCGACCGGCCGTGGCCGCCCGCGAAGTCGGCCGAAACGCCGGTCGTGGAGCAGCCGGCCCCCTCGCCTGCCCCGCCCGAGCCCGAGCCGCGCCCCGAACGGCCGAAGCGGTTCCCGCCCGGCATATCGCCGGAGCCCGCGTGAGCGGGACCGGTCTCAGCCTCCGGGCCGCGTTCTGCGCGGCCCTTTTCGTCGGCTGCGCCGGCGCCGGGGTCGCCCAGACGCCGCCCGACGGGACCCTGCCGAGCGGCGTGCGCTACGAGGTGCGCGCCGATCCCGCGCAGCCGGCCGCGGCCGTGTCGCTGTGGTTCCGTGCGCCCGCCGCGGGCTTCGAGGGGCCGCCCGTGCCGGGGCTCTCGCGCCTGGCCGCGCTGACGGTCTCGGCCTCCGCGCCGGTCACGGGGACCCCGCTGACGCAACTCGTGGAGCGCTGGGGCGGCCGCGTCGGCGTCGCGGCCTACCCGGACAGCGTGTCCGTCACGGCGCTCGTGCCCGCCGACCGGGTCGCGGCGACCGTGCGCGCGCTCACCGGCGACTACTTCGCGCCGGTGACCACGGCCGACGGGCTGAAGCTGGCGCAGCGCGGCGCCGCCGACGACGTGCTGCTGCGGTCGTTCGGGCCCGAGGCGATCGAAGATGCGCTGGGCGGCGCGCTGTTCGCCGCCGGGCCGCTCCACGACGGCACGCTCGGGACGATCCCGTCGCTGGCCGCCGTCCCGTTCGAGCGCGTCCGAACGTTCGCCGAGCGCGCGTTCCGGCCGTCGAACGCGATCCTCGTGCTGACCGGCAACGTGACGGGCGGCCTGCTGACGGAGGTCGCGTCGCGGCCCGACGCGACGCCCGGCCCGCAGGAGTCGCCCGCGCCCGAGACCCCGCGCGTGCCGCCGGCAGCGGTGCGCCGCGAGGCCGGCATCGCGGGGACAGGCCTCGGCTGGATCGGCCCGCCGATCGCCGACGAGACCGATGCGACGGCGATGGACTTCCTGGCCGACGCGCTCTTCGCGCCGCGCACCGGCGCGGTGCCGCGCGCCCTCGGCGCGACGACGAAGGCGTTCGTCACCGGCCGCTTCGTGACGTACCGCGACCCCGGCGTCTTCCTCGTCACGATCACCGGCGACGACGCCGCGGCGGCGCGCCCCATCGTCGAGCGCGCGATCGCCGGCGCCGCGACGCCGATGGAGGCGGGCGCTTTCGAGGCGGCGCGGGCCGGGTTCGTCTACCGCCTGCTCCAGGACATGGACACGCCGGCCGACACGGCCGACACCTTCGGCTGGTACGCCGTCGAGGGCGGAGCGGCGTACGCGCCGGCGGAAGGGACGGCCGCCGGCCGCTACTTCGCGATCGCCGCCCGGCTGACGCCGGCGAGCGTCGCGCACGCCGCCGTGATGTATCTCGGACGGCCGCCCGCCGAAGTCACGGCGACGCCCGCGCAGGAGCCGAAGGGGCGGCGCACGTGAAGCGCCTCCTCGCGGCGGCGGCGCTGGCCGCCTCGCTCGGCACGCCGGCCGCCGCCCTCGCGGCCCCGGCCCTCACCGCGCCTGCGGCCGCGCCGGACACGGTCGGCGGACGTGTCTACGTGAAGGCCGACCCGGGTGCGATGACGACCGGCGTCGAGCTGCGCGTCGATGCCGGGCTCGATCGCGAGACCGAAGCCCAGAACGGGCTGGCGGCGCTCGTCGCGGAGGCCGTGCTGCGCACGCCGGTCGGCGGCGGACGCGGTGCCGCCGACGCCGCCGAGGCGGCCGGCGCGTCGATCCGCTACGCGGTCGGGGCGCAGGGCGTGCGGTTCTACGTGGACGGAACGCCCGCGTCGGTAGCCGCCGCGGCGCCGCTGTTCGCGGCCGCGCTCGCCGCGCCGTCGTTCTCGCCCGCGACGCTCGCCGCGGCGCGCGACGCTCTCGGCGGACGGATCCGCGAGGAGGAGTCCGACGCGCGCGCCGTCGGCCGCGCGATGCTGCGCGCCTCGTACTACCGCGCGCCGGCAGGTTTCCCCGCGTACGGCACGACCGGCTCGCTGACCGCGTTCGGCACCGCCGAGGCGCAGGCGTTCTACGCCGCGTGGTACCGGCGCGGAAACTCGTTCGCCGTCGCGGTCGGGCGCACCGACGATGCGAGCGATGCCGCGAGCCGCGCGCTGCTTGCGGCGCTGCCGGCCGGCAGCGCCGCAACCGCGACCATTGCGATGAAGCCGTTCGGCGCGCAGCCGCGCCGCATCGTCACGCAGCGCGACGTCGGCGCGCCGTACGTCGTGCTGGGCTTCGCGGCGCCCGCGATCGGCAGCCGCGACTTCGCGGCGGCGCTCGTGCTGCGAGCGCTGCTGCGCGGCGTGCTCGACGTTCCGAGCGCCGCGACGATGTCGCCCCTGCTGCGCGCGTCCGGTACGTTCTACGGCTATGACGTCGACCCGGCCCAGCTCGTCGTGTGGATCAACGGCGCACGCCTCGATCCCGAGGTCGGGCTCGCGGCGGTCGACGCGGTCGTCAAAGCCGCCGCGTTGAAGCCGCTGAGCGCGCAGGTGCTCGAACGGTACAAGACCGCCGCGCACGGCGAGTGGATTCTCGAAGCGGTCAGCGTCGACGAGCGCGCGGCAGCGGTCGCGAACGCGATCGCGCAGGGCCTCGGCCCCGACGGCGGCGACGGTGTCGCGGCCGCGATCGGGAGCGTGTCCGCGGCCGACGTGCAGCGCGTGGCCAAGGCATACTTCCAGAAGTTCGACGTCGCGCTCATCCTGCCGCGCGGAAACGGAAACTGAACACCGCCCTCGTCCACGACTACCTGAACCAGCGCGGCGGCGCGGAGCGCGTGTTCGCCCACTTCGCGCGCGCATGGCCCGACGCGCCGGTGTACACGGCGCTCTACGACGAGCGCGCCGCGGGCGATCTCGTCCCGAAAGAGCGCGTGCGCACGTCGTTCCTGCAGCGGCTGCCGCTGCGCGGCCGCGCGTTCCGCGCCTTCGCGCCGCTGTACCCGCGCGCGTTCGAGTCGTTCGATCTCTCGCCCTACGAGCTCGTCATATCGTCGACGACCGCGTGGGCGAAGGGCGTCCGCGTGCGACCGGGTGCCGTGCACGTGTGCTACGTCAACACGGTGTCGCGCTTTGTGTTCGACGCCGAGCGCTACGTCGGGGGCTTTCGCGGCGGCGCGCTCGCACGGCCGTTGCTGCGGCGGCTGGCCGCCTGGGACGTGCGTGCGGCGCAGCGGCCGACGCGGCTGATCGCGAACTCGCGCAACGTCGCGGACCGCATTCGCCGGTGGTACGGCCGTGACGCCGACGTGTTGCCATGCGCGGTCGACGTCGATCGGTTCACCGTCGGCGCGGGCCGCGGCGACTACTACGTCATCGTCTCGCGGCTGCTCGCGTACAAGCGCATCGACCTCGCGATCGCCGCGTGCGCACTCGCGGGCGTGCCGCTGCGCATCGTCGGCGCGGGTCCCGACGAAGCGCGGCTGCGCGCCCACGCGCGGGGGACGGCGACGACCTTCGACGGTGCCGTCGACGACGCCGCGCGCAACGCGATCGTCGGCGACGCGCGCGCCGCGCTGCTGCCCGGCGAGGAAGACTTCGGCCTCGTTCCGCTCGAGGCGGCGGCGGCGGGGCGGCCGACGATCGCATACGCCGCGGGCGGCGCGCTCGAGACGATCGTGCCCGACGTGACGGGCGCGTTCTTCGGCGAGCCGGATGCGCGCGCGCTGGCCGCGGCCCTGCGCGCGTTCGATCCGAGCCGGTACGATCCGGCGCGGCTGCGCGCGCACGCCGAAACGTTTCGCCCCGAGCGATTCGTCGCGCGGCTGCGCGCGATCGTCGACGAAACGGTGGTGTCGGCGCGGCGCGGCGAGCGCGCACCCGCATGAGGCCGACGCGCTCCGCGGTGATCGCCGCGCTCGCGTTCGCGGCGATCTACGTCGCGCTGGACCTCAACAAGCTGTACGCGCTGCGCTACGGCGCCGACACGGGGACATTCGTGCAGTGGCTCGTGGGCGAAGCGCACGGGCGCGGGTCGTGGAACGGCGCGGAGTACCGGCCGCACCTGCAGGTGCACGACTCGTGGGTGCTCCTCGCGCTCGTTCCCATGATGTCGGCCCTGCCCTACGCGCAGACGCTGCTCGTGCTGCAGGTGCTCGCGATCGCCGGAGCGTCGCTCGCGCTCTGCGCGTTCGCGCGCACGTGCGGCGCGAACGCGCGCAACGCGTCGATCGTCGCGGTCGCGTACCTGCTTTCGCCGTCGGCGCAGGGCATCGCGTACGGCAACTTCCTCGAGAACGTCTTCGTGCCGCTGCTCGCCGCGCTCGGCGCGCTAGCCGTGGGCCGTCGCGCTCTCGTCCCGTCGCTGCTCGTCGCGCAGCTGCTGCTCGGCCTGAAGGAAGACGAGGCGCTGTTCCTGCTCTGGTTCGGCGCGTCGTGCGCGCTGTGGTGGGACCGCCGCATCGGCGTCGCGATCGCGGTGCTGGCGCTCGTCAACGGGACGACGTTCGCGATCGTCGAGCGCGTCGTGCACGCGCAGCCGTCGCTGCCGGGCTACTCGCTGCACGTCGACGCGCCGCTCGAGAAGCTCGCGTTCTTCGCCGCGCTGCTGCTGCCGTTCGCGTTCGCGCCGCTGCTGCTGCGCTGGCGCGTCCTGCTCGGCGCGCCGCTGGTGGCGGAGCTGCTCTTCAACCGCCCCTGGGCGTATCCGATCGCGCGGATCGGGACGCATTGGACCGCGCCGATCCTCGCGGCGGCGGCGCTCGCGTCGGCATACGCGGTGGCCAAGCATCCGCGCGCCGCGACGCCGATGCTCGCGTGCGCGATCCTCTGCGCGCTCGTGCTGAACGACACCGTGCTGAAGATCGGCCGGTATCCGTTCGTCGTCGACCGCGGTGCGTACGCGGCGGCGGCGTCGCTGCGCGGCGCGCAGCGCGACGTCGTCGTGCGCCGCCCGCAGGAGGGCGCGTACGTCGTCGCCGCGGCGAACCCGCACGTGCTGCTCGCGAAGTACGTGCCGGGCGAGCCCGGCTACTGTCCGGCGTACGACCGCAGCGCGGCGGCGTTCCTCGCGTCGGTCGGACTGCGTGCGTGGCCGTCAGGCACGGCGCTGTGCCAAGGCGTGCCCGTGCCGGCGGCGGCTACGTCTGGTGGAACACCACCACCGCGACGACCGTCACCGCGTTGAACGTCGCGTGCGTGATCATCGATGCGATCAGCGATCCCGTGCGGTAGTACACGAGCGCGAGCACGACGCCGCCCGCCGCGAGCGGCGCGATCGCGCCGGCGTTGCCCGGCAGCAAGTGCGCGATGCCGAAGAGCGCCGAGGAGAGCAGCACCGCGAGCCAGGCGGGCGTGTAGCGCAGCAACGCGTTGAACGCGAAGCCCCGGAAGATGAGCTCCTCGAACACCGGCGCGCCGACGCACGCGAGCAACACGAAGCCCGCGATCATCGTGCCGCGCGTCGCGCGCAGCCACTGGACTTGAACCTCGTCGGCCCTGAGGTGGAAGATCGCGTCCTGCAACGCGCCGGTCGCGATCGCGACGACGATCATCGCGAGCGCGCCGCCGAGGCCCCATGCCACGTCGCGGACGCCGGGTGGGCGAAGGCCGAGCGCGAAGAGCGGCCGCCGCGCGATCGCCGGCAGCACGCCCGCGATCACGGCGAAGGCCGCGGCGTACGACATGAGCTGCGCGCCCAGCTGCGGCCACGTCAGCGACGTCGCGTTGCGCGCCTGCGGCAGCGAAACGGCGCCGAACGCGATCGCGAACGCGAGGAAGATCGTCGCCGGGACGAACGCCGCGACGGCGAGCAGCACCGCGAAGAGCAGTGACTGCCACCAAACGAAGGCGTCAGGCGGCCAGCGCGTCGGCGAGAGCGGCGAACGTTCGGAGGTCGAGGTCTTCACCACGGACGTCGGAGTCGAGAGCGAGTGAGGCGATCGCAGCTGCGATCCGGTCGCGTGGCAGCCCGAGCGCGAGCGCCGCGGAGTTGACCAGCGTCTTGCGGCGGTACGCGAACCCGGCGCGCACGACCTGTTCGAACCAGGCGCGGTCGCGCACGGCGGCCGCCGGCTCCGGGCGGCGGTGCAGGACCACGACGCTCGAGACGACCTTGGGGCGCGGATAGAACGCCGCGGCCGGCACCGTCAGCGCGCGCTCGGCGCGCATCGTCAGCGCGACCGCGATGGTGAGGCTGCCGTACTGGGCGCTGCCGGGGGCGGCGAGGAGCCGGTCCGCGACGTCCTTCTGGATCATCGCCACGACGCGATCGGGCGGGTGCTCGAGCGCGGCGACCCTCGTCAGCAGCGGCGTCGCGACGTTGTACGGCAGGTTTCCCGCCAGGCGCCACGGACCGCCGCCGCCGTACGCGCTGTAGTCGAATGCGAGCGCGTCCGCCTCGAGGATGCGCGCGCCGGTCAGATCGTCGCGGGAGCGCAGGATCTCGACCATGACGGCATCGACGTCGAACGCGGTGACGTCGGCGCCGAGCCGCACGAGCTCGCGCGTGAGCGCGCCGGTGCCGGCGCCGGCCTCCAGCACGCGCGCACCGGGCGCATCGACGGCGAGCGTGGCGATGCGTGCCGCCGTGCCTCCGTCCATGAGAAAGTGCTGACCGAGCCGTTTCTTCGGGCGCACGCCGCGCGCGCCCAACAGCGCGCGCGCATTGTGAGCTCGGCGATCGCCGAGCCCACCGTCTATTTGATCAGGTATACCGTGACCGAGCGCCGGCCGAACTGGCTGGCCGCGGCGTTGGAGTTGAAGCCGAGATCGATGCGGTTGCCGCGGATCGCACCGCCGGTGTCGCCGGCGATCGCGCTGCCGTAGCCCGGGATGAACATGCGCGTCCCGAGCGGGATCACGCGCGGGTCGACGGCGACCACGCCGCGCCCTGCGGGACGGCCCGTCGCCGTCATCCCGCTGCAGCCGTAGCAGCTCGCGGTGTAGGCGGTCGCGACCATCGACATCGCCGCGCCCGCGAGCCGGAGCGTCCCTTCGATGCCGCGCTGCGCGACCGCCGAGAGCGACGTGTACTCGCCGATGCCCTCGGCGATGACGCGTACGCGCGGTGCGCGGATCACACGCGAAACCAGCGCCGTTCGTATGAGGGCGCGGCGATCGGCGGTGCGGTGGACGACGTAGGCGGTCTCCGCGACGCCGGCGGCGCCGGGGTCGACGAGGCGCGTGCGGCCGGCGGCGATCCCGAACGCCCAGCGCTTGACGGTTCTCGGCTTGACGGGCCGGCGCACTGATTCGGTCCACGCCTCGACGTGCTGCACCGCGACGACCGCGTCTTTGGCGAGCGGGGCGGCGGGGGCCGGCCTGACGCGGTCGTGCGCGTCGAAGGCGACGCCCTGGCGGTCGAGGAGCTCGGCCACGGTCGCGGCCGGGGTGTGGACCGCGGTCGCGACGCCGTCGACGACGACCGTCACGGGCACGGCCGTCCGGAATACGACGGTCTCGCCGTCGGTCAGAGGGCGCGGCGGGATCGACGCTCACCGCGTCGTCGGGATCGCGGGTGATGCCGCGCTCGGCGAAAAGCTCGTCGGCCGTGGCGGCATGCGTCTCGATGGTCTCGGGTTGGCCGTCGCGGACGAGCGTCACGTGCTTCGCCGGGGCCGGCGCGGGCGCCGCGATCGCGGCGACCGTCTTGGCAATCCGGTCCGGCACGGTGCCGGCGCCGAACGGGATCAACAAGCCCAGGGAAAGCACGCTCGTTGCGGCGAGCGGGTTTGGAAGATCGTAACGGATCGTCCGACTCCTTTCTCGTGCGAGGGTACGTCCCACCGAGGGCCGATCAAAACGATCCGCGCTGCTGGTCCGCACTCGACGTCGTAGCGGTGGTCGGCGAGCCAACAACCCGCACGGCAAGTGTACGGGGGCTCGGTCGAATGCCTCCGGAACCCGAAGGGCGCCGGTGAACTCGGGAACCATAGCACGAGCGTCAAGAGCTCGTCAAATCGCAATGTCGCACCGGCCGCGGTGCGCCGGAAGTACGTGCCGAGGCCCCGCTTGTCGAAACAACGCGAACCGCTGATGCGTGTCGCTCTCTTCACGGAATGCTACCGTCCCATCGTCAACGGCATCGTCGCGAGCATCGACGCGCTGCGCGACGGGTTGCGCGCGCGCGGCGTCGGCGTAACGACGGTCGCGCCGCATTTTCCCGGCGCGGACGACGCACGCGACGACGTCGTGCGCATTCCGTCGCTGCCGCTGCCGACACCGACGGAATACCGTTTGTGCGTGCCGTTTCTGCGTGCGGACGATCGGCGCAAGCTGCACGGTATCGACGTCGTGCACGCGCACTCGCCGTTCGTCACCGGCTGGATGGCGGCGTCCTACGCGCACAAGCACCGCGTGCCGCTGGTGTTCACATATCACACGCGGCTCGACGCGTACGCGCATTACGCGCCGTTCGACCGCGCGATGACGGAGCGCGCGATGATCGAGCTGACACGCCGCTACGCGAACCGCGCCGACGCGGTCGTCGTGCCGACGCGCGCGATGGAGGTTCGGCTGCGCGAGCTCGGCGTGCGCTCGCGCATCGCGGTCGTGCCGAGCGCGATCGACGTGCCGGTGTTCGCCGCGGGCCGCCGGAACGCGCTGCTGCGCGCGCGTCTCGGCGCGCGCGACGACGCGCCGCTCGTCCTCGTCGTGTCGCGCCTCGGTGCGGAGAAGAACGTCGAGCTCGCGATCGATGCGCTCGCGCTCGTGCCGGACGCCGTGCTCGCCGTCGTGGGCGACGGTCCGCATCGCGGCGCGCTCGAGGAGCGCGCGCGGCGGCTCGGCGTCGCGGCCCGCGTGCGGTTCGCGGGAACGATCGCGCGCGAGCGTCTTCCGGACGTCTACGCGTCCGCCGACGTCCTCCTGTTTCCGTCGACGACCGAGACGCAAGGGCTCGTGCTGATCGAAGCGCTCGCCGCCGGGCTGCCGGTGGTCGCCGCGGACAGCCCCGCGTCGCGCGACGTCCTCGGAAAGGCGGGTCGGATCGTCGCCCCGGAGCCGGCGGCCGCCGCGGCCGGCGTGCGCGCCGTCTTGATCGGCGGCTGCGACGAGAGTGCCGTACATTTGGCACTCTCGGGCTCTACCGTCGAGGAACACGCACGGCTCATCCTCGAGCTCTACCGGGAGGTGCTGGCCGCGCGAGCAGCTTGACTTGACTCGAACACACGTTCGATATAGGATGAAGGCACGAGCCATGCCACAGACAGCCCCTCGACACCGCTCCGCCGACGCCGCCGTCGGCTACGCCGCCGACCGATGCGGGCTCGGCGTCGCCTACGCCGCGATTGCGACTGGTACCGCTCGCTCCGTGGTCAAAGTGCCGTTCACCGCGCCGCCGCTGCCGGCGCTCGGGGGCCGTGAGTCCGGCTACGCGGCGGTCGCGGCCGTCGCGAGCCATCTGCGCGGTCGAGGGTTCACTCGGGTGAGGCTTCGGGTCGCCGACCAGCAGGTCGTCGACGATCTCAGCGGACGTAGCGCGGTGCCGCCGCCGCTCGCCATGGCCTACGTCAAGACGCGCTGCGCACTGCATGGCTTCGCCGTCGCGCGCGTCGAACGCGGCGAACCGATTGAGACACGCGATCTCCAAGCGCGCGCGGAAGCCGACGTCGCGCTCCGCAGTCCGGTCGCCGCGTGATCGACTAACGCTCGAGGAGCTCCCGCACGACACGGTCGCGCTCTCGCGCGCGCTGATCGGCACGCTGCTCGTGCGGCGGTACGAAGGCGAGCTGCTCGTCGGCCGCATCGTCGAGACGGAAGCGTACCTGCCCGCCGACCCCGCATCGCACGCATACCGCGGGCCGACCGCGCGCAACCGTGCGATGTTCGGCGCGCCGCTGCACGCCTACATCTACTTCATCTACGGCGCCAACTGGTGTCTGAACGTGACATCCGAGGGCGACGGCATCGGCGCCGCCGCGCTGATCCGCGCGTGCGAGCCGGTGCGCGGCATCGCGACCATGCGCGCGTTGCGCGGTCGCGCCGGGCGTGAAGGATCACGAGCTCGCGCGCGGCCCGGGAAACCTTTGCCGGGCGTTCGCGATCGGTCCCGCGTTCGACGGCGCGGACCTGGCGAGCGAGCCCGACCTCTGGCTCGCGCGCGGCGACATGCAACTGCGCGTCGGCGTGAGCGCTCGCATCGGCATCACCAAGGCGGCGAGCGAGCCGTTGCGGTTCTACGCGCGCGGGAGCGCCAGCGTGAGCGGGCCGCGCGCCTTGTCGCCGTGAGCGCGGTGTGGTAGACTGCGCTAGCGCTGCGGTTGAAGAATCGCGCGCGTTCGTGTACCCCCGTCGCACCACGCCGACGTGCGGTTCCGGCAGCCTCGCCGGTGAGCCCCGTTGCGCGGGATGCCCGACTCCAGAAGCGGAGCACTTCGCTGCAGTTCGACAACCGACCCAACAACAACGGTCGCCCCGAAGGGGGAGGCCGTCGGCGCCGCTCGCGGCGCAATCGTCAGCGCTTCAACGAGGGTGGAGCGCCCGCGCATCCCGACGTGTTCACGCAGCCTGAGTTTCCGCAGGCCGTCGGGCCGCCGCTGCTCTCCGCCGAGCAGCTCGCCGAGATGAGCAAAGCGGAGCTCAACGAGCTCGCGAAGACGTTCGAGATCGAGAACCCGACCAAGAGCAAGAAGGACGAGCTGGTCGCGCACATCCTCGACGTGCAAGCGCAACGCAGCGGCCTCGAGAAGGCGAACGGCGTGCTCGACGTGCTGCCCGAGGGCTACGGCTTCTTGCGGCGCGACGGCTACCTCGTCGGCACCGACGACATCTACATCTCGCAGTCGCAGATCCGCCGCTTCGAGCTGCGGCGCGGCGACCTCGTCGCCGGGCAGGTCCGCAAGCCCAAAGAGAACGAGAAGTACTACGGCATCGTCAAGGTCGAGACGGTGAACGGCTACGCGCCGGAGACGATCGCCGGGCGGCGCGTGTTCGAGAACCTCGCCGCGGAGCCGCCGGCGCAGCGTTTCGTGCTCGAGACGCGCGGCGATCTCGCGATGCGCGCGCTCGACCTCTTCGTACCGCTCGGCAAAGGCCAGCGCGTGCTCGTCACCGTGCCGCCGCGCGCCGACGACGCGTCGCTGCTCGTGCGCATGGCGCGCGCGATCGGGGCGAACGATCCCGACGCGCACGTCATCGTGCTGCTCGTCGACGAGCGCCCGGAGGCCGTGACGTACCTGCAGCGCACGCTCGACGTCGAAGTCGTCGCCACGACATTCGAAGAACATCCCGACCATCACGTCACGACGGCGGAGCTCGTGTTCGAGCGCGCGAAGCGGCTCGCCGAGCTCGGCGGCAACGCCGTCGTGCTCGTGTCCTCGTTCACGCGCCTCGTGCGCGCGTACGCCGCGCTCGGCCATCAGAAGCCGAACGCACCGCTCGATCCCGCGATGCTGCAGCGTCCGAAGCGTCTGTTCGGCGCGGCGCGCGCGCTCGAAGGCGGCGGATCGCTGACGGTCGTCGCGTCGGTCAACGCGGGGACGCCGGCGTTCGACGCGCTCGTGATCGAAGAGCTCGCCCCCGCCGCGAACGCCGACATCGTGCTCGCGCGCGAGCTCGCCGAGGCGCGGGCGTATCCGCCGATCGACGTCGTGCGCAGCGGAAACTGGTACGAGGATCTGCTGCTCAGCGAGATCGCGCTGCACAAAGTCAGCGACCTGCGCCGCGCCCTCGCCGGGGTTCCGTCGGTCGAAGCCTCGGAGCGCGTCTACGCCGCGCTCGCGCGCACGAAGTCCAACGACGAGTTCGTCACGACGCTCGACCTCAAGAAGGTCTGATCGGCGCGCGGCCCTGCGGCTTCAGAAGTACCTCGCCGCCGCAGGCGTCGCGTCGCGCCGGCGGGCCGAGGAGCTGATCGTCGCCGGGCGCGTGCGCGTCGGCGGCGCCGTCGTGCGCACGCTCGGCACGACGGTTACGGGCGACGCGCGCGTCGAGGTCGACGGCCGCGTCGTGCGGCCGGCGCAGACGCACACGTACGTCGTGCTGCACAAGCCGGCCGGTACGGTGACGACGATGCGCGATCCGGAGGGCCGCAGGACGGTCGCCGACATCGTCGGCCGCGCGGGCGTCACGGCGCGCGTCGTCCCGGTGGGACGGCTCGACTACGACACGAGCGGCGTGCTGCTGCTCACCGACGACGGCGCGGCCGCGAACGTGCTCACGCATCCGCGCTTCGGCGTCGAGAAGACGTACCGCGCGACCGTGCGCGGTCGCCTCGACGCGGCCGCGCATCGACGCGATCCTGCGCGGCGTGCGGCTCGAGGACGGCCGTGCGGCGCCGGCGCAGCTGCGCGTCGTCGCGGTCCGGCGCGACGTCTCGCTGGTCGACATCACGATCCACGAAGGGCGGAACCGGCAAGTGCGCCGGATGTTCGACGTCGTCGAGCACCCGGTGCTCGCGCTCGTGCGGTTGCGCTTCGGGCCGATCGCGCTCGGTCAGCTCGCCCTCGGCGCCGTGCGCGCTGCGAGCGAGCGCGAGGTCGCGGCGCTGCGGCACGTCGTCCGCGACGCCGAAGCCGAGTCCGAAAGCGCCGGCACGCCCGAACGGCGCCGCTCGGGCAGCCACGCGCCGTGAGCCTCGTGCGCGGGATACGGGGCGCGACCACCGTCGAGCGCGACGAGCCGGCGCTGATCCTGGACGCGACGGAGCTCCTGCTGCGCACGATCGTCGAGCGCAACGAGTTCGCGCCCGAGGACGTCGCGTCGGCCCTGTTCACCGTGACGCCCGACCTCGTCTCCGAGTTCCCGGCGGCCGCCGCCCGGCGCATGGGGTGGACGCTCGTCCCGCTGTTGAACTTCACCGAGATCGGGGTACCGGGGAGGCTGGAACGGTGCATCCGCGTGCTCGTGCACGTCAACACCGATCAAGCGCAAGACCGCATTCAACACGTCTACCTGGGCGGCGCGACCGTGCTGCGGCCCGATCTGACCGGGCGCTGACCGCGCCGTGGCAGGAACTCCGCGCCCCGCGCCGAGCGTTGCTCGTACTTCCATGCCCGCGCTCCGAGGAACCATGGCCGATCTTCGATTCCGCGCTTTCCTGACCGCCCTGGTGGCCGCGTTCGCGCTGGCCGGCGGCGCACCGCCGGTCTCGGCGCAGACCGAACAGTTCTACACGCCGCCGAAGGTCCTCAAGCAGGCCGCGCCGTCCGTGGCGATCGCCGGCACCGGATCGGTCCAGCTCAAGGTGTTCGTGCACAAAGACGGTTCGGTCGGTGCGGTGCAGGTCGAGAAGTCGACCAACCGCGCCGACGAAGCCGCGGCGCTCGACATCGCGAAGCACTCGACGTACAAGGCGGGAGCGCGCGACGCGAAGCCGGTCGACGCATTCTACACGATGGTGCTGAAGTTCAGCGGCTCATCGGTCGTGAACGATACCGGCACGTCGTCGAACGAGCTGGTCGGCGCCAACGCGCTGATCCGGGGCGGAAAGTACGGCGAAGCGCGCACGGAGATCGAGGCGTACCTCACCGGGCACCCCGGCGACACGAAGGCGAACGCGCTCCTCGGCGTCGCCGACGAGTACCTCAACGAGTCCGCTGCGGCCGCCGCCGCCTTCGATCAGGCGGGGACGGTCCCCGATCAGTTCAAGGTCGTCGCCGCCAAGGCGTACGCGGACGCGGCCGTCGAGGCGCTCAAGGCCCGGAACAACGATCAGGCGATCGCCCTTGCCGGAAAGGCGCTCGCGTACCAGCAGAACGTCAACACGCTGTACATCCGCGGCACCGCATACGCGAACGCTCAGCGCTATCCCGAGGCGATCGCGGATCTCGAGAAGGCGAAGGCGCAGGCGACGGCCGGACACGCCGACGCGAAGTCACTCAACGCGATCGACACGTCGCTGGCGATGTCGTATATCCTCGCCGGCCAAGCCGACAAGGGCGTCGCGCTCGCGAAGTCCGTCAAGCAGCGCGACCCCGCGAACACGCGCGTCGACGACGCGCTCGCCGTGTACTACAACCGGCAGGCCGACGCGGCGTCGAAGGCCGGCAAGATCGACGAAGCCGTCGGCGACCTCGAGAGCGCGGCGCAAACGATTCCATCGCGCGCCGCGGTGCTGTACGTGCAGGCCGCGAACTTCCTCGCACAAGGAGCGAAGCCCGACTGGAAGCGCGTGAAGGCGGAGGCCGACAAAGCGCTCGCGGCTCGATCCGAACAATGCCGACGCGAACCTCGTCGCCGGCGTCGCGCTCGCGAACGGCGGCGACCCGAAATCCGCGATCCCGTACCTGCAGAAGGCGAAGGCCAACGCAGGGTCGGACGCTGCGTTGAACGCGCAGATCGACGCCGCGCTGAACAAGCTCGGATCGAAGCCCTAGGAAGGGCAGTAGGAATGGCGGCCGGGAGCGCCAACACCTAGGCCCCGCCGGGGGCACCCCCGCAAAATTTCGTTATGCCCGGGCCGGGAGCCGGCATTCTCATTCCGCTCGAAGACTCGGAGGCTATACCAGAGCTCGTGGATTTCAACGGATTTTTCGAGATGATCAAGTCGGGCGGCCCCGCGATGTGGATGCTGCTCGTGCTCTCGATCGCCGCGGTCGCGATCGTCATCGAGCGGCTGCTGTTCTTCGCGAGCCAGCACTCCGACTCGAAGGGCCTGCTGCGCGCGATCGGCCAGAAGATCGCCGCCGACGACTACGAAGGCGCGATCCGCATCTGCCGCCAGAACAAGGGGATGCTGCCGAAGATTCTGGAGTTCGGGCTTCAGCGCGGCGAGAAGAACCGCGCCGACATCACGGACGCGCTCTCGATCGCGCTGATGGAGAACCTCAACACGCTCGAGCGCAATCTCGGCGTCATCGGCACCATCGCGGTCATCGCGCCGTTCGTCGGCCTCTTCGGTACCGTGCTCGGCATCATTCGCGCCTTCCAGGACATCGCGTTGAAGGGCAACTCGACGCCCGCCGTCGTCGCGGCCGGCGTGTCGGAAGCGCTGATCACGACCGCGGCCGGCCTGTTCGTGGCAGTCGTCTCCGTGATCTTCTTCAACTACTTCAAGACGCGGATCAAGGCGTACAACCAAGAGATGATCGTCGCCGCGAACCAGCTCGCCGAGATGCTGCACTTCCACAACACCGGCGCCGCCATCCCGACCGACCTCTATCAGCCGTCCACCGGCGCGACGAAGTAGGGCGTCCGCGGCTTGAACCTTAGCACCGAAGGGCTCGACTCATGAGCATGGTGTCGTCGAAGCAAGACGACGAGGTGATGGCGGAGATCAACATCACGCCGTTCACCGACGTCCTGCTCGTGCTGCTCATCATCTTCATGATCCTGGCCGCGCTGGTCGCGCCGCCGGGCTTCGAGAAACAGCTGCCCGACAGCAACACGCCCCCGGTGCAGCAGCAGCAGCACAAGAGCGACAACATCGAAGTGCTCGTGAACCAAACCGGGACGATCTTCGTCGAGGGCAAGCGCTCCGACGTCGAGCACATCTACGCCGACATGCAAGACGTGCGGCGCCGCAAGGGCAACAAGCACGTCTCACTGACGGCCGACGTCAAGGCACCGTACGGCACGATCATCCGCATCCTCGATGCGGCGAAGATCGCCGGCCTCGAAGACGTCGGTTTCGTCACCTCGTAGGTAAAGGAACTCCGCTGCGTGGCCGTCTCCACCGGACAAGGCGAAGATGAAGTGATGTCGACGATCAACATCACGCCCTTCACGGACGTGCTGCTGGTCCTGCTGATCATCTTCATCATTCTCGCCTCGGTCGTCAAAGAGCCGAGACTCCCCGACGCCAAGAACCGCGTCAAGGTTCATCCCTCGCAGATCGTCGTGCTGGTCGACGAGAAGAACCAGGTGCAGATCGGTTCCAGCATCGTGAACGAGCTGGAGGCCAAACAGCAGTTCGCGCAGCTGGTCAAGTCGACGGGCAGCGGCCTCAAGACGGTGATCATCAAGGCGAATCCGAAGGCGAGCTTCGGAACGATCCTGCGCGTGATGGACGCCGCGAAGTCCGCGAACCTCACGACCTTCGGTCTGGCGAACCACATCGAGGGCACGCCCGAAGGACAGACGGGCAGCTGACATGGCGACCACTCCAGGACCGAAGCCTCCGGTGCCGACGGCCGAGCGGGCCAAGAACTTCCTGCTCTACGGCTTTGCGATCTCGATCGTGCTGCACCTGATCTTCGGGCCGTTCGTGAAGTTCGAGCGGACCCAGACGACGGAAGAAGCGCCGCAGAAAGTGACGGTCGCGCGCATCCCCACGCCGCCGCCGACGCCCAAGCCGACGCCGACCCCGCCGCCGACGCCGCCGCCGACGCCGCCGCCGAAGCAGACGCCGCCGCCGAAGCAGACGCCCGCGCCTCAGCAGCCGAAGCTCAAGATCAACACGCTCAAGACGACGTCGAAGTCGAATACGGGGCCGAGCGAGTCCGCGAACACGCACACGCAGGGCAACACCCAGGGGATCCCGCAGGGCCAAGGCACCGCCGCGCCGTCGACGGCCGCGCCGGCGACCGCGGCTCCCGCGACGCCTGCTCCGACGCCGAAGCCGACGCCGACGCCGCAAGCCTGTGCGCACCCGAACGTCGAGCCGACGACGTTGCGCGCCGTCGAACCGGACACGCCGACGCTCGCGCAGCAGCAAGGCATCACCGGCACGGTCGAAGTGATCGTCTCGCTCGACTCCAACAGCCACGTCGTCAGCGCGCGCATCGGCAAGTCGCCGAGCGCGATCCTGAACAGTGCCGCGCTCTCCGCGGCGCGTCAGTCGACGTTCCAGACCCAGGTCAAAGACTGCAAGGCGATCGCGGCCGACTACATCTTCACCGTCGACTTCAGCTCGCAGTAAACCTCAGAGCACGCCGAGGTCGCGAAGCTTGTACATCATGTCGATGTACGCGCGCAGATGCGTGTCGTGGTCCGGCGTGCGCTCGGTGAACTCGACGCCCGTGCGGAACTTCGCGAGCGCTGCGTCGTAGCGGCACCAGCGCACTTCGCCGGTCAGCTCCAGCGGCGGCCGCGGATCGCCGCGCAGCTCGAGCCGCAAGCGAAGCCGCTGCCCGGACGGCAGTTCCGCGTCGGCGAGCATCGCGAGGCCGCCGAGTCCGATGTCGTACGTCTCGGTGTGCGCCGCTGCGAAATCGTCGCCGATCGTGTACGCGACCAGCATCGCCGAGTGGGCGAGGCGACGGTGCGAGCGTGCATCACTCACCCGGCGCCCGTTCCGCACCAGCGGGAAAGGCTCCCCCGCGTGCGAACCGACGGCCGTTGTGACGTTCGTGCAGGCGATGATCCTCGCGGTGCTGCAGGGCGTCAGCGAGCTGTTTCCGGTCAGCAGTCTCGGGCACACGGTCCTCGTGCCGGCTCTGCTGCGCTGGAACGTCGACGAAGGGTCGGAATCGTTTCTCGCGTTCGTCGTCGTGCTGCACCTCGGGACCGCACTCGCGCTGATCGCGTTCTATCGCGCGGAATGGATCGCCATCGTGCGAGCGCTCGTCGCGAGCGTGGTGCGCGGCCGGATCGGCGATGACCCCGAAGAGCGCACCGGTTGGCTGCTGATCGCAGGCACGATCCCGGTGGGCGTGCTGGGCGTCCTGTTCGAGTCGAGCGTGAAGAAGCTGTTCGCCTCGCCGCTACCCGTGTCGCTGTTCCTGTTCGCGAACGGGTTCCTGATGCTGCTCGGTGAGCATCTGCGCCGCCGCCAGCACCGCGCCGGCGGGGGCGCGATGCCGTACCGCACGCTGCCGCAGCTGTCGTGGCGCGACGGCGTGCTGGTCGGGTTCGCGCAGTCGCTCGCGTTGCTGCCCGGCATCTCGCGTTCCGGATCCGCGATCGTCGCGGGGTTGCTGCGCGATCTGCATCACGACGACGCCGCGCGTTATTCGTTCCTGCTCGCCACGCCCATCATCTTCGCCGCGGCCGCGCTCGAGCTGCCGAAGCTGTTCGCGCCGGAAGCGCACGTCGCGCTGGTCGAGGCGCTCGCCGGCGGCGTCGTCGCGGGAGTCACGGCGTACGCGTCGGTCGCGTTCCTGACGCGCTGGTTTCGGCGCAACGATCTTTCGCCGTTCGCTTGGTACTGCGTCGCCGCCGGCGCCGCGTCGTTCGTCCTCTTCGCCCGGAAGGTGATCTCATGAAGCAGCTCGCGCTGATCCTCGCCGTCGTGTTCGTCATCATCGCGATCCTCTATTGGACCGGCCACTCCTATCCGGCGGGCGTGCACACGAAGCACGGGATCGTCGCCGTCATCCTCGCGCTGCTCTGCCTGGTGTGGTACCGCTTCCAGAGCGCCGCGCCCGCGCGCTGAGGCCGGACCGAGCGCGATGCGTCGCGCCTCCGCACTGGGCACGCCAAGTGCGAACTCCGTTGCCTGACGGCCGTCATTTCCTGCCGATGACGTAGAGCTCGTCCGCGTTCGGCGCGACGACCTCGACGTGCGCGCGATGCGCGCGCACGAGAGCCTCGAAGCGCGCGGCGTCGCGCGGGTTCGCCTGGAGGATGACGTAGGGCGCGCTCTGCGCGGCGGTCAGCACCTCGCCGATCGCGCGGTCGTAGCTGCCGTCGTCGTTCGCCGTGCCGCCGAAAACGGTGTCGCGGTACAGGCGCTCGACGTTCAGGTACGGGTCGCCTTGCCACCACGCTTCCCACATCCACACGCGCGCGTCGATGCGCTTCGCCGCGCTCCGGCCGGGCAGCGCGAGATACACGGCGTCGGCGCGCACCGCGGCGAGCGTCGCGGCGAAATCCGCGCGGCGCACGGTGTTGCGCTTGCCGTTCTGCGCGACCCACCGGTCGGTCTCGCGGATGTAGTGCCACGCGAGCTCGCTGGGTGGCACGTCGAGCATGTCGTCGGGGTGGCTGCTCTTGAGCAGCCAGTGGCATAGCACATGCCACAGGCCGCTCAGGGCGAGCCCGGTCTGGCCGTCGCTGCGGAGGGCGTGCACGTTCGCGTGCCACACGCCGAGATAGCGGCACTGGTCCTCGCTGAAGAACACGCCTTCCCACGCGCGGAACAGGTCGGTCGGATAGATGCGTCCGGGCAGCATCTCCACGAGCTCCGCCACCTCGGCATCGCGCAGCACGGTGAAGTCGTTGACGATGAGCCCTTCGCCCGCGTGCACGAACCATTCGAGCAGATCGCCGCCGTGCACCGCGATGCCGTGGCGCTTGAGGACCGCGAGGTGCGTCGGATATCCCATGAACGGATCGACGACGCTCTCGATGCCGCGTTCGGCACACAGATCGAGGAGACGCGTGCCGGAGACGCGCCGCGTGCGCGCGGGCAGGTCGATCACGTCGTCGCTCCGAGCGTCTGGAGATATGCGCGCGTCACGTCGGGATGCAGCTGCGTGCCTGCCGCGGCGGCGAGCCGGCGCGGCGTCTCGAGCGGGTCGAGACCGTCGGCCGCGACGACGACGGCGAGCAGCGCCGCGTACGGGTCGACGGTTCCGTCTTCGTACCACGCAGCCGACGCGGCGAGCGCCGGCGCATCCTCCGCGAAGCGTGCGACGCCCGCGACGATGGCGGACGCCCGCTGCGCGTACGACGCGCGCCGGTCGCGCGCGAAGCGCGAGAGCGGATCGAACGTGTCGTCCGGAACGGGCTCCGCACCGCGGCCCAGCGCAAGCAGCCGCGCCCCGCGCGCGGCACGCGATGCATCGAGCGCGAGCCGTTCGGCGAGAGCGGCGGCGCGTGATGCGAGGCGCCCGGACGTGCCGCGCGTGCGCTCGTCGCGCGCATCGATGTGGTCGGTCAGCAGCGCGAGCGCGGCGTCTTCGTCGATCGCGGGCAGCGGCGGAACGTACGGCGCGTCGACATCCGGCTGCGCGGTGACGAACGCGTGGAACGCGCGCGTCACATCGACCGAGAAGCGTCGCCCCGCGTCCGCGCCGAGCGTGAACAGCGCCTCGAGCGGCTCGCGCGGCTCCGCCGGATCCTCGATCGCGGCGAGGAACGCCTGCGCGACGCCGATCGCCGCGGCGTTCGGCGGGATCCCGTCCCAGCGCAGTCCGTCCGGCGTCCCCGTTCCGTCGTCGTGCTCGAGGTGCCAGCGCACCAGATCGGCCGCGTCGGCCGGGACGCCGGCGAGCGCCGCGACGATGTGCGCGCCGCGCAGCGGCATGTCGGCGTTGAGGCGCGCACGCAAGCGCGCCGGCGCATCGTTCGGGACGACGGCGTCGATGAGACCGATCTCCGCGAGCGCGGCCGCGATCCAGACGGACGCGGCGGCTCGCTCGTCGGTGCCGCGAAAGCGCGCGAAGCGGGCCGCGAGCGCGGCACGGTACCGGCCGAATCCCGGACGCCGTCCGGCGAACGCGTCGGCGACGGCGCTGTACAACCCGAGCGCGCCGTCTGCGCCAACAGGAACCGTCATCCTCGCCGGACGACGTTCACCGAACCGTGCCGAATCCCTCACCTGCCGCAGCATCACGCGCCGTATCGGACGGCTTCGTCGGCGCGATCGGCGACACGCCGCTCATCGCGCTTCCGAAGCTCTCGGCCGCGCTCGGCCGCACGATACTCGGCAAAGCGGAGTTCCTCAATCCCGGCGGTTCCGTGAAGGATCGCGCGGCGCGCGGCATCGTCGAGGACTTCGAGGCGCGCGGCCTGCTGCGGCCCGGCGGGGTGGTGGTCGAGGGAACGGCCGGCAACACCGGGATCGGGCTGACGCTGGTCGGCAACGCGCGCGGCTACCGGACGATCATCGTCATGCCGGACGATCAGGCGCCGGAGAAGTACGCCCTGCTGCGCGCGTACGGCGCCGATCTGCGCGTCGTCGAGGCCGCACCGTACACGAACCCGGCGAACTACTACCACGAAGCTCGGCGCGTCGCCGAGGCGACGCCGGACGCGGTCTGGGCGAACCAGTTCGAGAACACCGCGAACCGCGACGCGCACGAGCGCACGACGGGCCCGGAGATCATCGCGCAGACCGGTGGCGCGCTCGATGCGTTCGTCGCGGCGGCGGGGACCGGCGGCACGATCGCCGGCGCGGGCCGCTCGCTGAAGGCGCACGATCCGCGCGTGCGCGTCGTGCTCGCCGATCCGTACGGCTCGGCACTCTTCAGCTACGTGACGACGGGCCGGCTCGCGACGGAAGGCGACTCGAACGTCGAGGGCATCGGCATCAAGCGGATCGTCGCGAACTTCGCCGGCGCGCCGGTCGACGACGCCGTGCGCGTCGACGACCGCACGCTCACCGAGATGGCGCATTGGCTGCTGCGCGAGGAAGGGCTCTTCGTCGGCGGCTCCGCCGCGCTCAACGTCGCCGCGGCCGCGCGCGTCGCACGCACGCTGCCGGCCGGCGCGCGCGTCGTCACCGTACTGTGCGACGGAGGCGACCGGTATCGCTCGCGTCTGTACGACGCGGCGTGGCTGCGCGAGAACGACGTCGTGCCGGCCGCGCGCGGATTGGAGTTCCTGTGAGCTCGCAGCCGCCGCGCCTCTCGCACGTGCGCGGCGACGGATCGCTCGCGATGGTCGACGTCGGCGGAAAAGTGCCGACGCCCCGCAGCGCGCGCGCGCAGGCGCGCGTGCGCATGAACGCCGCTGCCGCGCGCGCGCTCCGCGACGCGACGCTCGCGAAAGGCGACGCGCTCGCGGCGGCGCAGATCGCCGGCATCCTCGCGGCGAAACGGACCGACGAGCTGATCCCGCTCGCTCACCCGCTCGCGCTGTCGACCGCCGACGTCGCGTTCGCGTGGGACGGCGACACGATCGTGATCGACGCGCGGGCGAGCACCGTCGGCCCGACGGGCGTGGAGATGGAAGCGATGGTCGCGGCGAGCGTCGCCGCGCTGACGATCTACGACATGTGCAAGGCGCTCGACAAGGGCATCGTGCTCGAGTCGGTGCGGCTCCTCGAGAAGACGGGCGGCAAGTCCGGCGACTGGAAGGCGCCGGCGTGAGCGCGGAACGTGCGGTCACGTTTCCGGTCGCAGTGATCGTGCTGTCGGATCGCGCCTACTCCGGCGAGCGTCCCGACGCGTGCATCCCGGTCGTGAAGGACGTCCTCGCCGGAGGAGCGCTCGTCGTCGACGACGAGCGGGTCCTTCCCGACGATCCGGCCGCGCTGCAGGCGGCGCTCATCGAGCTGTGCGACGGCCCGACCCGGCTGGTCTTGACGGCCGGCGGAACAGGCCTCGGGCCGCGCGACCGAACGCCGCAGGCGACCGCCGCGGTGCTCGACTACGAGGTGCCCGGCATCGCCGAGGCGATGCGCGCGGCGTCCCTGCGCGTGACCCGCGCGGGGATGCTCTCGCGCGCCGTCGCGGGCGTGCGCAACCGCTCGCTGATCGTGAACCTGCCCGGGAGCCCGAAAGCGGTGCGCGAGACGCTGGACGCGGTCTGCGGCGCGCTGCCGCACGCGCTCGAGCTCCTCGCGAACGCCGTAACCGACGTTCACCCGGCGGGGTAACACCAGGCGTGACGTTCGAAGCGGCACAGTCCTACCTGCTCGGCCTCATCAACGAGAACGCGTCGCGGCGCATGCCGAACAGACTCGACCGCATCACCGCGTTCCTGGCCGCGCTGGGCGATCCGCAGAATGCGTACCCGACGATCCACGTCGCCGGAACGAGCGGCAAAGGGTCGACGTCGACGATGATAGCCGCAGCGCTCGAGGCCGGGGGCCGCCGCACCGGGCTGCACACGAAGCCGCACCTGACGGACGTGACGGAGCGCGCGCGCGTCGACGGCATCCCGATCCCGACGGACGCGTTCGGCGAGCTCACGAACGAGTTGCAGACCGCGGCGGACAGGGTGGCGTTCGAGCACGGCCGCCCGACGTACTACGAAACGCTCCTCGCCCTCGCGTTCCTGTGGTTCGAGCGCAGCGGCGTGGAGATCGCGGTGATCGAGGCGGGCGTCGGCGGACGGCTGGACGGCACCAACGTGCTGCGCCCCGCCGTTGCGGTGATCACGAACGTTGCGCTGGACCACACGGACATCCTCGGCGACACGCTCGAGGCGATCGCACTCGACAAGGCCGGCATCGCGAAGCCGGGCGTCCCGCTCGTGAGCTTCGTGCGCAACGCGGGCGCGCGCGCGGTGATCGAGCGCGCGTGCGCCGGCGCCGGCGCGCCGTTCGTCGCCGTCGCCGACGGGACGACGATCGAGCCCCGCAGCGGCGAGCGGTACGGTCAATCGTTCGACGTCGTCACGCCGGACGACCGGTACGCGATCTCGCTCCCGGTGCTCGGAGACTTCCAGCAAGAGAACGCCGCGACGGCAATCCGCGCGCTGGAGCAGCTGCCGGCCGAGCTGCGGCCGGCGCGCGCCGCGATCGAGACCGGCTTCTCACGCATCGTCATTCCCGGCCGCATGGAGTTCTTTCCCTCGCACCCGGGCGTCGTGTTCGACATCGCGCACAATCCCGACAAGGCGGAGCACTTGGCGCGCGCGCTCGCGGAGACGTTTCCCGGGCGACGGTTCACGTTCGTGATGTCGATCGGCGAGACGAAGGACGCGGTGCACGTGATGCGGCCGTTCGTGCCGATCGCGGCGAACTTCGTGTTCACGGCGTTCGAGGCTGCCGGTCGCACGCCGTCACGCCCGCAGCGGCTCGCCTCGATCGCGGGCGAGCTCGGTGCATGGGGCCGGGCCATCACGGATCCCGTCGAGGCCTTCTCGATCGCGCGGCGCAATGCCGAAGGCGATTCGATCATCGTGGTGACGGGCTCGACCTTCATCGTCGCCGAGCTGCGCGCGTGGTGGATCGCGAACGTGCAGTCCAACTCGAATGTATGAGGCCGCGGTGCGTGGCGCGCTGCACGTGCGCGATCGTGTGCTGCCGTGGGGTGCGCGCACCTACGTCATGGGCATCGTCAACGTCTCGCCCGACTCGTTCTCGGGCGACGGCGACCCGCACGCACAGGCGGCGGCCGCGACGGCGCTCGCGCAGCTGCGCGGCGGCGCGGATCTCATCGATGTCGGCGCGGAGTCGACGCGCCCGGGTCACCGGCCCATCGCCGGCGCAATCGAGCGCGCGCGGCTGCTGCCGGCGGTCGCGGCGATTCGCGCCGCGGCGCCCGACGCGATCGTCTCGGTCGACACGTTCAAGGCCGATGTCTACGCCGACGCGCACGCGGCCGGTGGCGACGTGCTCAACTCGGTCTGGGGGCCGGGCGACGAGCTGATCGCGGCGTGCGTGCGCACGGCCTCGCCGATGGTGGTCATGCACAACAAGGCGCTCGCGGTGTACGAGCGCGACGTGGTCGACGACGTCCTCTTCGCGCTGGACGGCGCGGCCGCGCGGTGCGTGCGCGCCGGCATCCCCGCGGAGCACGTCATCCTCGATCCCGGCATCGGCTTCGGCAAGCTGCCGGAGCACAACATCGCCCTGCTGCGCGGTCTCGACCGCATCGTCGCGCTCGGCTTCCCGACGCTGATCGGCACATCGCGCAAGTCGACAATCGGCAAGCTGACCGATCGCGGCGTCGGCGCGCGCGAGTTCGGCACGGCGGCGACCGTCGCGCTCGCCGTCGCGGCGGGCATCGATGTCGTGCGCGTGCACGACGTGCCGGAGCAGCGCGACGTCGTGCGCGTCGCGGACGCGATCGTGCGGGGCTGGCGTCCCGAGGGCTGGAGCGAACGGCTGCCGTGAGGGACGCGCCGATGGACACGATCGAGATCCGCGGCATCCGCGCGTTCGGGAGGCACGGCGCGAACGCCGGCGAGCAGGACGTCCCGCAGCTCGTCGAAGCGACGGTGCATCTGCTCGCCGACATCACGAAGGCGCGTGCGAGCGACGATCTCGCCGACACGATCGACTACGCGGCGTTGCAGGCGCGGGTCGTGCGCATCATCGAGACTCAACGGCATCGGCTCTTGGAGCACCTCGGCGAGTCGATCGCCGAGGCGATCATGGAGGAGCGGCGCGTCGCCCTGGTGTCGGTGCAGGTCGCCAAGCCGAAGCTGCTCGACGGCGCGACGCCGAGCGTGACGATCACGAAGATGCGAACCGGCATGCTCGAACGCGACGGCGCGAAGAAAAAGAAGAAGCGCAAGAAGCACGAAGCGTCGTGACGCTCGCCGCGATCGGGATCGGCTCGAACGACGCGGACGCGGAAGCCCACGTCCGTATGGGCTTCGACCGGCTCGACGCGGTGGGTGCGGTCGTCGCGCGTTCCCCGCTGTACCGCACCGCGCCGTGGGGCGTGCGCGATCAGCCCGCGTTCGTCAACGCGGCCGCCGCGGTCGACACGGCGCTCGAGCCGCACGCGCTGCTCGCCGCGCTCAAGCGGATCGAGGCCGAGGCGGGGCGCGTGCCGACGTACCGCTGGGGGCCGCGCGTGCTCGACCTCGACATCCTCACGTACGGCGACGTTCGCCTCGACGAGCCGGACCTGACGATTCCGCACGCGCGCCTGCACGAGCGCGCGTTCGCGCTCGTTCCCCTTGCCGACATCGACGCGCGCTTCATCCCCGCGCGCGACGCGCTGCCGCCCGGGGACCGCGCCTCGGTCGTCGAACTCGGCCCGCGATGAGACGGTCCGTTGCCGCGTCGCTCGCCTTCGCGCTCGCCGCGCTGCCCGTCGCCGCGCGCGCCGATCTGTTCTCCTCGCTCTCGTTCGGCGTGCACGGCGGCACGACGGGATACGGCCTGTCGGTCGAGCGGCCGTTGCTGTACGACTTCAGCGCGCGCGTGCAGACCGGGACGATGAGCGTCTCGCAGCAGTTCTCGTTCGACGGCAATCCGTACACGACGACGACGCGCTACAACGACGTCGCCGTGATCGCCGACTATCGCCCGCATGCCGGACGCTATCGCATCAGCGCGGGCCTCGTCTTCGGCGGCGACAACGTGCAGAACGTCGCGCGGTCCGAAGGCGCGACGCTGCGCGTCGGAAGCGCAACCTACCCCGCGTCCGGCACCGGCACCGTCATCACGCGTTTGCGCTACGACCGTCCCTCGATCTACGCCGGCGTGGGTACCGGCGCCGGATTGATTCGCGGCCTCGCGCTCACGGTCGACGCCGGCGTCCTCATTCGCAACGGTACGACGAGCGCGTCGGCGAGCGGACCGCTCGCGAGCGATCCGGCGTTCTCCGCCGATCTCAACCGCTTGCGGCTCGAGCAGCGCACGCACATCGTCGTCCCCGCCATCAGCGTCGGACTGGTCTACCGGCCGTAGCCGGCCGATCACGAGACCATGAGGACCATTCATCGCGCGGCCGCGCTCGCGGCCGCCTGCGCCGCGCTCGCCCCGGTTGCCGCACGCGCCGGCGCCTTGTCGGACAACGTCGCGGCGATCCAACTTTCGACGCTCGGCTACGGCATTTCGATCGGCCACACGATCGCGCCTCACGTCGACCTGCGCCTCGCGTCCGGCGCGCTCTCGTACAACCGCGCTTTCAGCTCGGACAACGTGAGCTACGCCGGCACGCTGCAGCTGCACAACGTCTCCGCGCTCGTCGACGTGCACCCGACCAACGGACCGTTTCGCATCACCGGCGGCCTCGTGTTCGGCAACGACCACATCGACGTCGTCGGAACCCCGCAGAACGGCACATACACGATCAATGGCAACACCTACACGGCGGCCCAGGCCGGCACGGTCTACGGCACCGCGACCCTCTCGTCCGGCGCTCCGTACATCGGCATCGGCATCGGGCCGCCGCACCGTCTCGGCGTGTACTTCACCGGCGACGTCGGCGTCGTCTTCCGCAACGTCGCGACGAAGCTCTACGCGACGGGGCCCGCCGCGTCGACCCCGCAGCTGCAATCGGATCTCGCGGCCGCGCGCACGCAGTTCTCGAACGACGTCGGGTGGTTGAAGACCTATCCCGTCGTTTCCGTGGGGATCGCTACTCGGTTCTGATAACTCGGTTCGGTCTTCATCGCGCGACGTCGACGGCGTCGCGCAGGCCGTCGTCCTCCATGATGCGATCGAGTGCGCGGACAAAAGTCCGTTTCGTGGATCCAGGAAGTGACGCTACGGGCCCGACCGTCCGCTTGCGCGGAGCGCGCGTATCAGCAGCCAGATGAGGAGTACGGGAATCACGATCATGACGATGAAACCAATCACAGCGGCGATCTCGATCGGCGTGAACATCGCGAGCATCGGTGTACCCTCCGCGCGGCATGCGAGTGTCTTGGCCTTGCGGGAGAAATCGCGCATCGTCCTTTGTACCATGACGACATCGTGCTAGGTGGAGGGGCGGCGGCGGTGCTGCGGCGGGCACGGTGAACGAGCGTGCGCAGGATGCGCGGAAGCGACGTGAAGACGTCGCGACCGGAGCGCTGGATGCGCGGAGGGAGCGGCAGCAGCACCGCCCGCCGCCCCGCCGCCGCGCGGGAACGTGCGTCAGGCGAAGGCGCGCGCCGTGACGACCGGTTCGTAGACGCGGTTGTTGATGAAGAGATCGAGGAGGTCGGCGTCGACTTTGCCGCGGTCGGCGAACTCGCGTTGCAGAATGTCGAGCGCGCGGTCGACGGGCATCGCGGGCTTGTAGGGCCGATCGGTGGCCGTCAGCGCGTCGAAGACGTCGGCGATCGTGAGAATGCGGACTTGCGGCGGAATCTCGGCGCCTTTGAGGCCGCGCGGGTAGCCGCTGCCGTCGAGGTGCTCGTGATGACCGTGCGCGATCTCGGGAACGCGGCGCCACGGCGTCTTCTTCCACGGGATCTCGCGCAGGAAGTGGAAGCTCTGCGTGACGTGCTGCTCCATCTTGCGGCGCTCGTCGCACGAGAGGGAGCCGCGCGGGATGGTCAGGTACTCGAGCTCGGAGGGTTCGAGCAGCGGACGTTCACCATCGAGGTCGCGGTACGTCATGCTGGTGAGCGATTCGAGCCGTTCGCCGCTAGCGGCCGCGACGACCAGCGGTTCGTTCGCGCGCTCGACGGCGCCCAGCAGCTCGCGCAGCTCCGCGCGCCGCCGCTCGTCGAACGACTGCTCCATCGCGAGCAGGAAGCGCAGACGAATCGCGTCGATGCGCCCGTCCGGGAGCTTCTTGGCCTTGCCGAAGATGTACTCGGGCACCGTGACTTTGCCGAAGTCGTGCAGCAGCGACGCGTAGCGCATCTCGCGCAGCTGGTCGGCGTCGAAGTGCAAGTCGCGGAAGATGCCGGCCTCCGTGGCGTTCACGGCGTGCGCGTGTGCCAGCGTGAGGTCGGCCACGCGTTCGGAGTGGCCTTGCGTCGACTTGTCGCGCACCTCGATCGCCTTCACCGAGGCGCGCACGAATTGCTCGAAGAGCTCTTGGATCGAGTCGAGCAGCGCTTTGTTTTCCAGCGCGACGCCGGCTTGCGACGCGAGCGAGCGCAGCACGTGCTCGTCGCGCTCGGTGAACGGCTGCACGACCTCTTCGGTGTGCGCCGGCGACGTGAGCGCGAGCGAGAAATCGGGCTTGCGGTTGATCAGCATGATGACGCCGACGATCGCGCTGTCGTGATCGCGCATCGGCACCGCGAGCACCGACATCGTGCGGTAGCCGTTCGCCTCGTCGAAGCTGCGGTTGACGCGGTACTCGGCGTCGGGCGGGATGCGGTACGCATCCTCGATCCGCACGGTCTCGCCGCTGAGCGCGACGTAGCCCGAGAGCGAGGACCGCGAGAGCGGCAGTATGGCGCCGAGGTACGTGCCGGAATCATCGGGCCCGGTCTGCGCGACGGCGAACCGCAGGACGCGCTCGCCGTCGGCCCCGTCCTCGAGCACGTAGAGCGAGCCGGAGTCCGCGCGCGTCATCTGCCGCGCGCGGCGCACGATGGTCTGCTGCAGCTTCGTCACGTCGCGCTCGGCGGTCAGGGCGAGGCCGACCTGCAGAAGCTGCTCGCTCTCGCCGCATGCCGCGACCAAGGCGTGCCGCGCCGCGAGCGTGCGGGCCGCGGCGCGCACCGTCGCGACCAGGGCGACCGCGTCGAGTGGTTCGGCGATCCAGCCGCCGACGAAGGGGCTCTCGGCGAGCCAGCGGGACGCAGAGCCGCGGCGGCCGATGACGACGGTCGCGGCGACCTGCGCGCCGGCGATCAGCTCCAGCGCGTGTTCGACCGTCTCGCGCGGGCCGAGGCTCGTCAGGCGGTCTTCATCGATCAGGTAGACGACCGGCACGCCCGCATCGCAGGCGTGCGGGAACGGCGCCGCACGGTGGGCGATTCCGGCGGCGTCGAGCGCGGATACCGCGTCCCGGCCAAGGGCCAGACCGTGCGGGTAGACGAGAACGAACGCCGAGTCCGTGGCGATCCTGCCAGCCGTCACGCAGCCAACCTCCTGTTCGCTGTAGGACGTTCTACCCAGGGTCCCCGCCACCGGCAACCTATTTCGGCCGGGTGCGGCGGCCGCAGCGTCGAACCGCTCGGCGGATGACCGAAGACGGGATCGCGGCGCGCACGCGAGCACTCGCCGGCGCGCTGAACGCGGCCGGATTTGCGCGCCTGCGCGTCCGGGACGGTGAGACGGAGATCGAGCTGCGCCGCTCGGCGCGCTCCGCGGCGCCGGCCGCTCCGGCGAGTGCCGGCTGCGGAGTCGTCGGATCGGACGACGGCTTCGGTGAGCGAGGCGAGCGTCGCGACGATCTGATCGCGAGCGACGTCGTCGGTGTCGTCCGCCTTTCCCGGCCGCTCGCGACGGAGGGGCAGGTGCTCGATGCCGACCGCGAGCTCGCGTATGTCGAGACGCTCGGCATTCGCAACCCGGTGCGTTCGCGCGGCGCGGGGCGGCTCACGGCGGTGTTCGTCATCGAAGGGCAGCCGGTCGAGTACGGCCAGCCGCTTTTCGCGATCGAGCGCTGACCTACGATGACGGTCATGGACCGAGCGCCGTGTTAAAAAAGATCTTGATCGCGAATCGCGGCGAGATCGCACTGCGTATCAATCGCGCGTGTCACGAGCTTGGCATCGCGACGGTCGCGATCTTCTCCGATGCCGACCGGCAGTCGCTGCACGTGCGGCACGCGGACGAGGCGTTTTGCGTCGGGCCCGGCCCGGTGATGCGGTCGTATCTCAACATTCCGAACATCATCTCGGCGGCGCTGATCAGCGGCTGCGACGGCATTCATCCCGGGTACGGCTTTCTCGCGGAGAACGCGCGCTTCGCGGAGATCGCCGCCGACCACGGGCTGACGTTCATCGGGCCGAAGCCCTCCGTGATCGCGGCGATGGGCGACAAGGCGACGGCGAAGCGCTTGATGCGCGAGGCGGGCGTGCCGACGACGCCCGGCAGCGACATCGTCGCCTCGGTCGACGAAGCGCGCACGGTCGGCGACGAGATCGGCTATCCGATCTTGCTCAAGGCGACGGCGGGCGGCGGCGGCAAAGGGATGCGCGAGGTGCACGCGCGCGAGGACCTGGCGACCGCGTTCGCCACGGCGCGAGCCGAAGCGGAGGCGTCGTTCAAAGACGGCCGCATGTACGTCGAAAAGCTGATTCTCGACCCGCGGCACATCGAGGTACAGGTGCTCGCCGACGACCACGGCGGCGTCGTGCATCTCGGCGAGCGCGACTGCTCCGTGCAGAAGCCTTCGCATCAGAAGCTGATCGAGGAAGCGCCGGCGCCCGAGCTCGATCCCGCCGTGCGCCGGCGGCTGCACGACATCGCGACGACCGCGACGCGAGCGGTCGGATACACGAACGCCGGCACGCTCGAGTTCCTCGTGGCCGGCGACGACGTCTACTTCATGGAGATGAACACGCGAATCCAGGTCGAGCACCCGGTGACGGAGCTCATCTACGGCGTCGATTTGGTCAAGGAGCAGATCCGTATCGCCGCGGGCGAGTCCCTCGGGTTCGCGCAGGACGATCTGCATCCGCACGGCCACGCGATCGAGGTGCGCGTAAACGCGGAGGACCCGAAGAACAACTTCGCACCGGCGGCGGGGACGCTGACGACCGTCGTGTTTCCGGGCGGCCCGGGAATCCGTGTCGACACGCACGTGTACGGAGGAGCGGTCGTGCCGCCGTTCTACGACTCGATGCTCGCGAAGATCGTCGCGGTCGGCCGCACGCGCGAGTCCGCGGTCCTGCGCATGGAACGTGCGCTCGGCGAAACACGTATCGAAGGTGTGACCACGACGGTCGATTTCTGCCGCGAGCTGCTCGCCTCGCCGGAATTTCGCGCGGGCGGCGTCGGCGTCGGCTGGCTCCCGGCGTTTCTGGCGCGGAGAGCTGCGGCCGTCTGATCTCGCATGGCCTCATCTTCGCGGCGGCACGGGCGCGAGGTTGCGCTGCAGGCGCTGTACGGTGCCGAGATCGGCAAGCGCGCGCCGGACGAGTTGCTGACCGAGCTGCTCGCTCGCGATGAGTCGTCCGACGGCCGCACGTTCGTGCGCGATCTCGTTCTCGGCACGCTCGAAAACGTGCCGGAATCGGACGCGATGATCGCGCCGCTGCTCGAGGGCTGGACGCTCGATCGGCTGCCGACGATCGACCGCATCATCCTGCGCATGAGCGCGTTCGAGCTCAACCATCGGCGCGAGGTCGATCCCGCGGTCGTGGTCAACGAAGCGGTCGAGCTCGCGAAGAAGTATTCGACGGAGGATTCCGGCCGCTACGTCAACGGCGTGCTGGGCCGCGTGCTCCGTGAGGAGCCCGCGTGAGCCGCGCGATCGCGCGCCCGCGCGGCGGCGTGCGGCGCCGCGTGCGCAAGGGCCGGGGACGCGGCTCCGTCGTCGTGCGCATCGCGAAGGCGATCGCGCTCACGCTCGTGTTCGCGGTGCTCCTGTTCGTCGGCATCGTCGCCGGCATCGTCGCCTCGTACTCGCGCAACCTGCCCGACATCAACCGCATGGCGGACTACCAGCCGTCGCGCTCGACGCGCGTCTACGCGCGCAACGGCCTGCAGCTCGCGAACCTGTACCGGGAGAACCGCACCTGGGTCTCGATCGACCACATCCCGGTGCGCGTGCGTAACGCGTTCATTGCGACCGAGGATGCACACTTCTACCAGCACCACGGCGTCGACTTCGGCGGCATCGCGCGCGCGGCGATCGCGGACTACCGGCACCAACGCCTGCAAGGCGCCTCGACGATCACGCAGCAGCTGGCGCGCCGCCTCTTCCTCACGGACGAGGTCAGCGCGGCGCGCAAGATCCAGGAAGCGTTGCTCGCGATCGAGATCGAGCGGTACTACACGAAGGACGAAATTCTCGAACGGTATCTGAACATCATGTACTTCGGTGCCGGCGCATACGGCGTCGAAGCAGCGGCGCACACGTACTTCGGAACGGACGTCGGACACTTGAGCCTCGGTCAGACCGCGATGCTCGCGGGCCTGCTCGCCGCGCCGTCGGACTACTCGCCGTACGTCAGCATGGAGCACGCGAAGGAGCGGCAGCGCCACGTGCTGCAGCGCATGATCGACGCGGGATTCATCACGCAGTCGGACGCGGCGGCCGCGGAGAGCGCGCCGTTGCGGCTGATCGCGGAGCGGCCGGCGGGACTGCAGTCGTACCGGTACCCGTACTTCACGACGTACGTCACGCACCTGATCGAATCGCAGTTCGGCACGCAGGCGACGTTCGAGGGCGGCCTGCAAGTGTACACGACGCTCGATCCCGCGATGCAGGATGCCGCGCAGGACGCCGTCACCTGGGGCATCGGCCGCGCGAAGGCGGAGGGCATCGGCGCGCATCAGGGCGCGCTCGTCGCGATCCGCCCCTCGACGGGCGAGATCCTCGCGATGGTCGGCGGCGCGACGCCCTTTTCGCTGACGAACCAGTTCAATCGTGCGTGGCAGGCGCACCGTCAGCCGGGCTCGTCGTTCAAGGCGTACGTGTACACCGCCGAGATCGACGCGGGTCATCCGCCCACGACGGTCGTCGAGGACACGCCCGTGAGCTATCCGATGGGCGACGGGACGCGCTGGGCGCCGATGGACGACGACGACCGCTATCTCGGCGCGATGACGCTGCGTTACGCGCTGGCGCAGTCGCGCAACGTCGTCGCCGTCAAGCTCGCGCAGGATCTCGGCATCGACCGCGTGGTCGAGTACGCGCACCGCATGGGCGTCACCGCGCCGCTCGACCCGACGCTGTCGCTCGCGCTCGGTTCGTCCGGCGTGTCGCCGCTCGACCAGGCCGCCGGCTATGCGACGCTCGCGAACCAGGGCGTGCACATCACGCCTTCGCCGATCAAGCTCGTGAAGGATTCGCTCGGCACGCCGGTGCTCGACGAGGCGTATCCGCAGCAGACCGAAGTCGTGAGCGCCGGCGTCGCCTACGTGATGACGTCGATGCTGGAGTCCGTCATCAAAGAAGGGACGGGCTATCCGAACGCGGACATCGGGCGGCCCGCCGCCGGCAAGACCGGCACCACGTCGAGCTTCCGCGACGCGTGGTTCGTCGGCTACACGCCCGACCTGGTCGCCGCCGTCTGGATCGGCAACGACGACTACACGCGCATGAACGAGTCGTACGGCGGGAACATTCCGGCGCGCATCTGGGCGCGCTTCATGAAGGCTGCGCTGAAGCACGTCAAGCCGCACGACTTCGTGCTGCCGGTCGGCGAGGTGCACAAAGTGAAGCTCTGCGGCAGCGGCAAGGATGAGGTGTTCCTCACGGGCACGGAGCCGCTGCGCACGTGCGGCGATGCGAGCGATGACGGCGACGTGAGCCCGGCGCCGAAGCACGTGCATCGGCGCGCCGCCGCCGCCGTGCCGGTCGCGCCGATCGCGAACGCGCTGCCGCGCACGCCGCCCTCGATCGCGCCGCTGACGCCGGAGCCGAACTCGATCGGCGACGGCCGCATGTTCCAGCGGCTCGACGACGAGCCCGTGACACCGCCGCCGGCACCGCGATCGCCGTGACGCAGGCGGCGCGCGCCGAAGATCCGCGTCGTCGCGGTGTCGCGCCTCGCGAACTACATCGCGACGCTGTTCGGCAAGGAGCGCGCGTTCGCGCGTCTCGGCGTGCGCGGCGAGGTATCGAACCTGCGGACGCAGCCGAACGGCAACGCGTACTTCGACCTGAAGGACCGCGACGCGCTGCTGAACTGCGTCGCGTTCAGCGAGGCGGCGGCGTCGTTTCCCGTGCTCGCAAACGGCGCCGAGGTCGTCGCGTACGGCACGGTGCAAACGTACGCCAAGGCGTCACGCTATCAGCTGCGCGTGTTCGAGGTCGTGGCCGAAGGCGGCAGCGGCGTGCTGCACCGCCGGTACGAGGCGCTCAAGGCACGCTTGACGGCGGAAGGGCTGTTTGCGCCCGAGCGCAAGCGCCCGCTGCCGCGCTTTCCGTTCCGCGTCGCGCTCGTCACGTCGGAGAGCGCCGACGGCGCGCGAGACTTCTGGACGCAGGCGCGCGCGCGCGCGCCCCACGTCGAGATCGTACTCGTGCGCACGCCCGTGCAGGGTGAGAAGGCGGCACCCGAGATCGCACGCGCGATTGCGCAGGCGTCGGCAATGCCCGTCGACCTCATCGTGCTGGCGCGCGGCGGCGGGTCGTTCGAGGATCTGTTCGCGTTCAGCGAGGAGCGCGTCGTGCGCGCGCTGGCGGCGTCACGCGTGCCGACGGTGTCGGCGATCGGCCACGAAGCCGACGTGCCGCTCACGGACTTCGTCGCGGACCGCCGCGCCGCGACGCCGTCGGCGGCGGCGCAGACCGTGCTGCCGAGCCGCGATGACCTGCGCTCGCAGGTGCGCGAGCGCGCGCGGGTGCTGCAGCGCGACGTCGACCGCGCGATCGGCACGCGCCGGCAGCACGTCGACCGCGCGTCGCTCGTGCTCGACCGTGCGATGCGCGAGCGCGTGCGGCGCTGCACGGAGCGCCTGACGTCGCTCGAACGGATGCTGCACAAGGCCGCGCCGGGCGCGCGCGTCGCGCAGCGGCGCGCGCGCTTCGAGACGGCGCGCGACCGCCTCGAGCGCGCGATCGGACCTGTCGTGGTGCGCCGCCGCGAGCGCCTGTCGGTCCGTGCCGCGGCGCTGGACGCGGGGACGAAGCGCGTCGTGGAGCGCCGGAGGGCACGGTTCGAGCGGCTCGCCGGCACGCTCCGCGGCCACAATCCGGCCATCATCACGCAACGCGGCTACGCGATCGTGAAGGACGAGGACGGCCGCGTGCTGACGGACGCGGAGGCGGCGCCGCCGGGCTCGCTGATCCGCGCGCAGTTGGCTCGCGGAACGCTCACGGCACGCGTCGAAGGCGAAGGGACGGATGGCGGACGACAAATCAGCCTCTTTTGAAGGGCGGCTGCAGCGGTTGGAGGCGATCGTGCGGACGCTGGAGGCCGACGACACGGACCTCGAACGCGCCGTAAACCTGTACGCCGAAGGCAAAGACCTCGTCGCGCAGTGTGAGGACCAGCTCAAGGCGGCGCAGCAGAAGATCGACGCGGTGAACGCACCGCCCGGGCCGGCTCGCGCCGCCGAGGACGCGCCGGATGACGCGCTGTGAAGTTCGTCGTCTCGACGCCGCCGTTGCCGAAACGACGGGACTGACGCGCTCGCAGGCGCGCGCGCTGATCCTGGCCGGGAAGGTGCGCGTCGACGACGCGCCCGCGACGAAGCCCGGCGCGAGCGTTCGCGAAGGGGCGCACGTCGCGGTCGAGGCGCCGCCGCGCTACGTGAGCCGCGGCGGGGACAAGCTCGAGGGCGCGTTGGCGGCCTTCACGCTCGACGTGCGCGGCGCGGACGTGCTCGACGTCGGCGCGTCGACCGGTGGCTTCACCGATGCGCTGCTGCAGCACGGCGCGCGGCACGTCGCCGCGCTCGACGTGGGTTACGGTCAGATCGCCTGGAAGCTGCGCGGCGATCCGCGCGTGAGCGTGATCGAACGGACGAACTTTCGGACGCTCGGCGACGGCGCGTTCCCGGGCGGCTTCGACCTCGTCGTGATCGACGCGTCGTTCATCTCGGTGCGCACGATCGTCGCTCGCGCGGCGGCGTACTTGCGCGAGCGCGGCACGATCATCGCGCTCGTCAAGCCGCAGTTCGAGGCGGGTCGCGAGCGGGTCGGCAGCGGCGTCGTGCGCGATCCCGCCGTGCACGCGTCGGTCTTGCGCGAGGTGCGCGACGCCGTGCGCGCCGCGGGCCTGCGCGTCGTCGCCGCGTCGGTCTCGGCGCTGCGCGGCCCGGCCGGGAACGTCGAGTTCTTCTACCTGCTGCGCCGCGAAGGAGCGGAGATCGACGACGCGCGCCTCGACGAGCTCGTCGCCGAAGCACATTCGCCATGACGGCCACGGATTGAGCGCCTTGAGAATCAAGCACCTCGCGCTGTACGTGAACCCGGCGCGGCCGAAGGCGCGCGAGACCGTCGAGCGCGTGCTGCGAATCGCGGCGGCGCGCGGCATCACCGTCACGCGCTGCGAGGGCGCGCCGGTGCAGCTCGGCGTCGACGATCCCCCCTTCGAGGTCGGCGATGCCGAATTGATGGTGACGGTTGGCGGCGACGGCACGCTGCTGCGCGGAACGCGCATCGTCCACGAGCTCGAGATCCCGATTTTCGGCATCAACACCGGCCGGCTCGGCTTTCTCACCGAGGTCGAGGCGGACGACGACGGCTTCGCGGCGCTGGAGCGCGTGTTCGACGGCGATGTCGAGTACGACGAGCGCATCGCCCTGCACGCCACCGTGCACGGTGCCGCACGCAGTGCATTTCGCGCTGAACGAGGTCGTCGTGCGTCGCGTCACGCAAGCCCGCCTCGCGCCGTACGGGCTGGCCCTCGACGGGGAGACGATCGCGCACCTTCCGTCGGACGGCGTGATCGTCGCGACGCCGACGGGCTCGACGGCGTACTTCCTGAGCACCGGCGGACCCATCATCCAACCCGGTGTCGACGCATTCGGGATCGCGGGCCTCATGCCGCATACGCTCTTCGCGCGGCCGCTGATCGTCTCGAGCGGCGCGACGGTCGAGATCACGTGCGACGGCGAGTTGACCCAGGCGAACCTCGAAACGGACGGGTTCGTCGCCGCCGACCTGCGCGCGGGTGACCGCGTGACGATTCGCCGCGCGGAGAAGTGCGTGCGCTTTGCTCGCACGCGGCCGGGCGCGTTCTTCGCGCGGCTCGAGGAGAAGCTGCAGTGGGGCGTGCCGATCAAGTCGATGTGACGCGCGCGCCGGCCGTCGGCGCCGTGACGCTGCTGCGACTCGCGATCGAGAACGTCGGCCTCATCGCGCGCGCGGAGATCGCATTCGATCCGCAACTGACCGTCATCACCGGCGAAACGGGCTCGGGCAAGACGATGCTGCTCGACGCGCTGCGGCTGGCGCTCGGCGGGCGTGCGGAGTCCGACGTCGTGCGCACGGGCGCCGAGCGCGCGCGCGTCGTGCTGGAGCTGGCACCGGACGAGGGGTTGCGCGCGCGGCTGGCCGCGCAGGGCTTCGGGCTGGCGCCCGACGACGACGTCATCGTGCAGCGCGAAGTGCTCGCGTCCGGCCGTTCGCAGGGCCGCATCAACGGCGTCGCGGCGAGCGCGAGCCAGCTGCGCGATCTGGTCGGCGCGCTCGTGGACGTCACCTCGCAGCACGAGGCGCAACGGCTGCTCTCGCCCGCGTACGCGCTCGAGCTTCTCGACGGTTTCGCGCCGGCCGGCGGCGCCGACGGCATCGCGCTGCGCGACGAGGTCCGTGCGTTGCACGCACGCTTGGACGCCGCACGCGAGCGCGTCGCCGCGCTGCGCGACGACGACGGGCGAAAGGCGGCGCGCGCCGAGTACGCACGCTTCGCGCTGGGCGAGATCGACGCCGCGGCGGTCGAGGACGACGCGGAGGACGAGCGCTTGCGCGCGCGCCGCGATCTGCTGGCGAACGCCGAACGCGTGCTCGCGTCGCTCGCGACGGCGAGCGCGGCGCTCGAGGACGACGGGGGCGCCGTCGACGCGCTCGGCGCGGCCGAGACCGCGCTGCTCGGCCTCGCGCGGTACGGCGAGCGCTTCGCCGAGCTCGCGGACAGCGCCGCGGCGCTGCAATCGGATGCGAACGAGCTGGCGGCGCGCATCGCGCGCGAGCGCGACGCGGTCGAGCTCGATCCCGCGGAGCTGGACGCCGTCGGCGCGCGCCTCGACGCGCTCGACACGCTGAAGAAGAAATACGGCGGTTCGCTGGCTGCGGCGCGCGCGCAGCGCGACGCGTTCGCCGCCGAGATCGCCGACGTCGATGAGCGCGACCTGCGCGTGGCCGAGGCCGAGCGCGCCGCCGCTGCGCTCGCCGCGGATCTGCGCGAGCGCGCCGCGGCGCTCAGCGCGCGCCGTCGCGAGGCCTCGGAGGCGATCGAAGCGGCCGTTCGCGAGGAGCTTGGGGTCCTCGCCATGCCCGCGGCGGCGTTGCGCATCGCGCTGGACGCGCTGCCCGAGCCCGGTCCCAACGGGAACGAGCGCGCCGAGCTGCGGTTCGCCGCGAATCCCGGCGAGCCCGATCGGCCGCTCGCGCGCGTCGCTTCGGGCGGCGAGCTCTCGCGCGTGCTGCTCGCGCTCGTCGTGACGGCCGCGGGGCATCTCGAGCGCACGACGTTCGTATTCGACGAGATCGACGCCGGCATCGGTGGTGCGACCGCGTCGGCGGTCGGCGTGCGGCTCGCCCGCTTGGCCGCGCACGCGCAGGTCGTCTGCGTCACGCACCTCGCGCAGATCGCGTCGTGCGGCGATGCGCACGTTGCGCTGCGCAAGCACGTGCGAGCCGGCGCGGCGACGATCGAATCGGTCGTGCTCGACGGCGACGCACGGCGGGTCGAGGTCGCGCGCATGCTGTCGGGCGACGAGCTCGGGGTCGCGCTCGAGCACGCCGCGGAGCTGCTCGCCGCCCGCGGACGCTAGCCGCCGGCGGCGGCTCGGGCGTAGCCCGAACGCGAAGGCTTCAGCCGCAGGGCTGAAGCCACTCCTGGCGTTTTCACAGGCAGCCGGGGTAGCATTCGCGCATGCGGACGGTGGTCGCCGGCCTTGCGGCGGCGTGTCTCGTCCTCGCCCCGTTCGCGGCTGCCGCCGAAGACGTGCCGCCGATATCCGCCGTGCTCGCGGAGCTACAGGCGTCGCCGGGCCAGGCCGAAGAGTACAAGGCCTCCGTCGCCCTGCACGTGCGGCTGCGGATGTTCCCGTTCATCCGCATGACGGTGCACGGCGACTCCTGGTACAAGCGGCCGGGACTCTACCGTTTCGTGTTCCGCGGGGTGCCGGCAATCGCGCGCGCGTTCTCCGACAGCCGTTACGACCTCGGGGACCCCGTTCACTGGCCCGTCAAGTACGAGATCGCATACGCGCCGGGCTCGACGGCTGCCGCCCCGATCCTGCGCCTCACGCCGAGGACGCCCGTGCTCGTGAAGTGGCTCGACGTCGCGGTCGATCCCGCGCGTGGGCGCATCCTCAAGGCGACCTGGTCGCGCTCGGACGGCGGCGTCATCACGCTGGTGCAGACGTACACGCCGGTCGCCGGCCACGCGTTCGTCGCCAAACAGACGGCGACGATCGACCTCCCGCGCATGAAGGCGGAAGTCGTCGCGGAGTACGCGGACTTCGACACGACGGAAGCATCGATCGCCACCGCGCCGTAGTACTCGGGCCATGCCCGAGCGACACTTCGCCAGCGACAACAACGCCGGCGCGCATCCCGCCGTTCTCGCCGCGTTGGCGGAGGTGAACGAGGGGCACGTCCCCGCGTACGGCGACGACCAGCACACCGAGCGCGCGAAGGCCGCTTTCGCCGCGCTGCTCGGGCCGGACGCACGCGTCTTCTTCGCGTTCAACGGGACCGGGGCGAACGTGATCGCCCTCGCCTCCGCGCTGCGCCCGTACCAAGCCGTGATCTGCCCGGCCGGCGCGCACCTGAACGTCGACGAGTGTGCCGCCTTCGAGCGGTTCGCCGGCGCCAAGCTGATCGACGTCCCCGTCGAGAACGGCAAGCTCACGCCGGAAATCGTGCGGCGCGAGATACGCGGCATCGGCGACCAGCACCACGTGCAGCCCGCAGCGATCTCGGTCTCGCAAGCGACCGAGGTCGGGACCGTCTACACGGTGGAGGAATTGCGCGCGCTGGGCGAGGTCGCGCGCGAGCACGGCCTCTTCTTCCACGTCGACGGTGCGCGCCTCGCCAACGCCGTCGCGTCGCTCGGCACCGACGCGCGCACGATGCTGTGCGAGACCGGGATCGACGCGTGCACGTTCGGCGGAACGAAGAACGGCCTGCTGTTCGGCGAAGCGGTCGTCTTTCCGCGGTACCACCCTGCCGTCGAGGCGATGCCGTTCACGCGCAAGCAGGGGATGCAGCTCACGTCGAAGATGCGCTTCGTCGCGGCGCAGTTCGAGGTGCTGCTGCGTGACGGCCTGTGGCTCCGCAACGCGGCGCATGCGAACGCGATGGCGCGGCTGCTCGCCGACCGGCTGCGCGATCTCGACGACGTCGTGCAGTTCGCGTACCCGGTGCAGGCGAACGGCGTGTTCCCGATCCTCCCGCCCGATTCGATCGAAGCCGCTGCAGCGCGAGCGGCATTTCTATATGTGGGACGCCGAGCGCAGCGTCGCGCGCTGGATGACCGCCTGGGACACGACACCCGCCGACGTGCACGCGTTCGCCGACGCGGTCTGGCGCATCGCACCCCGCGAAAAGAGGCGGGCGTGAGCCCAACCTTCGTCATCCTGAGCCCAACCTTCGTCATCCTGAGCTTGTCGAAGGGCGCGATAATGGCGCTCGAAGACTTTCGGTACACGCTCCCCATCCGCGTCGTCTTTCGCGACGTCGACTACTACCGGCACGTCAACAACGCCGTGTACATCACGTGGACCGAGACGGCGCGCATCGACTACTGCAAGGTCGCGTTCGACCGCGCGCTCGGCGCGCGCACGAACGTCATCATGGCCTCGCAGACGTTCGACTACGAGCGACAGGCGAAGTACGACGACCGGCTCGTGATCGGCGCGCGCGTCAAGCGCATCGGAACGAAGTCTCTCGACATGGTGTACGAGATTTGGCGCGGCGACGAGCGGATGGGCCACGGCATCTCGGCGCTCGTCGCGTACGACTACGAGGCGGGCACGTCGGTGTCCGTCCCGGACGAGTGGCGGCGCAAGATCGCCGCCTACGAGGTCGTCAAACCACGTTGAGATCCGTCATACCTTAACGCCGCTGGCCGGTGACCCGCTCCTCGTGTCGAGCACTTTCTGGAAATCGGCCCGTTTCTGTAGCGCATGCAACGTCGACGTATCGTTCGTATTGAGCGCCTTCACGAATCGTTGACCGTTATCAGACTGGAGATACGTGGATAGGGCATGCGCATCGACTTGCCGATCCGACGCCGTATGCGTGAGCAGCGAAAAGGCGTGCGCATCGACCTGGATGCTGGCCCATTGATGCGGGGGGGCGCCGTCGGGACAATGCTGGCCGGGGAGCGATTTCGCTTTCCACCCGGAGGGGACCGGCGCGGCGGTTGGTTTGTCGCACTCTTGGAACTCGCCGTTCGCGAGCATCATTCCGTACTTGGTCTTGTGGACGCCGTCATCGAGCGCCCATATGCCGCTGTCTTCGCTTGCGGCCGCAAGGAGCGAACTCGCAAGGACGAACGCTGCCGCAAGAATAATCGGGGCGTGCTTCACTGCGTAATCTCCACGTCGAAACGTCGAACTTTGTCTCGCGGAACGCCGTAAACGAGGACATCCCCGGGTGAACCCGCGTCGCCAGGGCGCAGCAACGCGACGAACATCGTGGACTCAGTCATGGCGAGCAGGTGCAGTTGATGGCTGAACTGCGCGGATCGTAACGCCGTACCGGTGAAGTCGCCCGAATCAACCTGCGCGTCTTCGAGCGCGAGCGTGACGGAGTACGCGGGGGACTTGAGTTTATCCACGAAGTCGCTTCGCTCGTGAACTGCCGTTGCCTCCGCTGCCCACCACAGCAGCGGAAAGGCCGCGATTCCCAGCGCCGCCGCGTATCGCCGTCGCGCAAACAAACGCACACATCGCCGATGTCGTCCGCGAACACCGTAGCGCAACGCCGCATAGGCGGCAGTCGCCACAACTACAGCGACCGCGATACCCCACCAGGCATACAGGATGACGCTGTAAGCATAGATGGGCAGGACGAAAAGGTCAGTCTCCTGGGTGGTCGTCGGCACTCCGAATGCTTCGAAATATCCGCGCCGAAATACGAAGCCGGTAAAATACAGAAAGATTGCAGCGACAAACACGATGTCGCGGATCTCTGCGAACGCGGTCGTACCCTGCTTGCCGCGTGTAGCCGTTCCATCGTCGGCCATGACGTGCCACCCCACAACGGAGACGTATGGAGGCGGTTTGACCGGCGCCCGCTTGCAGACCTGCCCGTTACGACGGCAGGCGGTGGATCTTGAGCATGTTCGTGCCGCCCGCGCCCACCGGCATGCCGCGTCGTGATCGCGATCGTCTCGCCCGGTGAGGCGTGGCCTTCGGCGACCACGCGCGCCTCGGCGATCTCGATCAGCGTCTCGATGTAGCGGTACGACTGCACGACGGACGTCTCGACGCCCCACACCACGGCCATGCGGCGCGCAACGTCTTCGAGCGGCGTCAGCGCGACGATCTTGGCGCGCGGGCGGAACGAGCTGATGTGGCGCGCGGTGTTGCCGGTCGTCGTGCCGCTGACGACGAGCCGCAGGCCGAGCGCGTCCGACGGCGCCGACGGCAGCCTCGGCGATCGCCGAGCCGATGTCCTCGTCGCTCTCCAAGCCGGCGTAGTCGCTCGCGCGCCGGCGGCGGCTCTCTTTGTACGGATACGCCACCTCGACGTGCTGCGCGACGGTCGCCATCACGCGCACGGCCTCGAGCGGATACGCGCCGCGCGCGGTTTCGCCCGAGAGCATGACGGCGTCGGTGCCGTCGAGGATCGCATTCGCGACGTCGGTCGACCTCGGCGCGCGTCGGTCGCGGTGCCGAGATCATCGACTCCAGCATCTGCGTCGCGGTCACGACCGGCTTCGCGGCCTTGTTCGCGCGGTGGATCATGTCTTTCTGCGCGAGCGGGATGTCCTCGAGCGGAATCTCGATTCCGAGGTCGCCGCGGGCGACCATGATGCCGTCGGCGATCTGCACGATGTCGTCGATGTGGTCGAGCGCCTCGTGCTTCTCGATCTTCGCCATCACCGGAACCGAGTGGCCGGCGTCCGCGATGCGTGACTTCACGCGCGCGACGTCCTCGCCCGTTCGCACGAAGGAAACAGCGACCCAGTCCACGCCGTGCGCGAGGCCGAAGTCGAGATGCTCGAAGTCCCGATCCGTTACCGCTTCGAGTTCGAGCGTGCCGTCGGGATAGTTGATGCCCTGGCGCTCGCGCAGCTCGCCGCCGGTCTCGACTTGCGTGCGGATGCGCGGTCCGTCGACGGCCGTGACGCGCAGCGCGATCGCGCCGTCCGCGAGGTAGATGCGCTTGCCGACCTCGACGTCGCGCGCGAGACCGGGATACGAGACGCTGACCTGCTGCGCGCCGCCCGGCTCGTTGTCGGTCGTGAGCATGAACGTCGAGCCGGTCGCGAGCCGCACCGACGGCGTGCCGTTTCCGAACACACCCGTGCGTACTTTCGGTCCGGGCAAGTCCTGAAGGATCGCGATGTGCAGGCCCAGCTCGCGCGCGATCGAGCGCGCGTCGGCGATCGTCGCAGCGTGCTCGTCGTGCGTGCCGTGCGAAAAGTTGAGGCGTAGCACGTTGACGCCGGCGAGAAATAGCGCGCGCAGCATCTCCGGATCGCGCGACGCCGGGCCGGCCGTCGCGACGATCTTCGTCCGTTTCGGAACGGGCTGCATCGGCGCGCGGGTTCCAGGGCGCTGTGCGCGGTCCCCTTTTCGTTCGTCCAAGGATGGAGCCGGGCGACACGCAGGAAAGAAGCGCTCGAATGCATCGCGTGCGACGCTCGGCAGCGCACGTGGAGCGCCCGTCGCTGCGTCGCGACACGCTCTCGCTGGGCGTCTCGTTGGTTATCCACGCGTTCGTCGTGCTGCTGGTCGTTCTCCTCAGCGGTCCGTCCGGCGGCGCGCCCGAAGAGCCGGACGTCGTCGCGGACGTCGTCACGCAGGAGGCGCCGCGCCCACCCACGCCGCCGCCTCCCGTCCCGACGGCGGCGGCGCAACCGACGATCGCGCCACAGCCGACGGCCGCGCCGCAGCCCCCGTCTCGCACCGTGCCGCCGCGCCCGCGCCCGACGGTCCGGCCGGTCGTGATCCGCCCGGTCCCGCGCCGTCGGCGTGCCGTTCCGACGCCGCCGCCGAACCGGCACGAGCTCGCGCGGGAACGGCCCTCGGCCCCGCCGCAGCCCACCGCGCCGCCGACCGTCGCTCCGACCGAGCCGCCGGTCGAGCCGACGCGCATACCGACGGCCGCGCCGACCGCGGTGCCGACGGTCGTCGTGGCGGTGACGACGACCGCGCCGACGGCGGAGCCGACGCCCCGGCCGACGGTCGTGCCGACGACGCGGCCCACCGCCGTGCCAACCGCGCCGCGGACGCAGGCGCCCACCGCGCCGCCGACGCAGGCGCCCACCGCGCCGCCGACGCAGGCGCCGACGGCTCCGCCCGTCGCGCCGGTGCATACCGCGCCGCCGACGACGGCGCCGACCGCCGCCCCGACGCAAGCGCCGGCGGTCGCCGTCGCGACCGCTGCCCCGACGGCCGCGCCGGGGACACCGCGTCCCATCGCGACGGCGCCGGCGGCGCTCGGATCGCCGAGGCCGCTCGGCACGAGCGCTCCGCGCCCCGCCGCGCGCAGCAGCGCGCCCGCCGCGTCGCGGCGGCCCGCCAACGCCGTGCCGGGAACGCGCGCGGGCGCCCGGCGGCCCGGAAGCGTGCCGCGCGCCGCCGGCTCTTCGAAACCGAGCCCCGCACGAAGCACGGCGCCGGGTCCGTCGCGGGCGGGCGCGTCACCCGGAACGGCCGCGAGCCCCGCGCCCGGAGCGAGCGCGTCGCCGTCGGACGCGCTGAACTCGCTGAACGAACGCCTGCGGGCCATGCTGCCGCACGGCCCGGTGACGCCGGGCCGCTACACGCCGCCGCCGATCGACCCCAACGCCGCGGTCGAGGAGTACGAACGCGCGCTCGCGCCGCCCGCGGAGGTGCTCGCCGAGACTTTCGGGATCATCCGCGTGAAGCGGACGCTCTTCACGGCCGACTCGGTCGCCTACGTCTTCGAGCGCCGCCGCGATCTGCTGGGGCGCGAGGTCTGCCGCGCATTTCGCGTCACCGACCACCCGCCGCCGCCCCCGCCGACGCCGGTGCCCCGGCTGATGGGCGACTTTCCGCGGCCCTACGTCCCCGGCCGCCCGCCCGACCTCAAGGCGGTCGTCGAGTACGTGAACGTCTCGTGCAGCGATCGGCGCATGGAAAAGGTCGAGCCTGGCTCGCTCGAGACTCCGGTCCCGCGCCACCTCTGAGTTGCGAAAACGCCGCTGCTCGCGTATGATGGCGGACGGAGTTGAATGCTGGAAGCGTGGGCAGTGCCCGCGCTTCTGTGCTGTAAGAGCGAAAAGAGCATGGTGATGGACCGAGCACAGCAGAATCGTGCCGGCGGGGCAGAGCGCCTCGAGCCCAACTTGTTCGCGAAGGCGTTCGAGCGGGTCGTGCACGCCCTGCCGAACGATCCGGCGTTCCGCGATGTCGAAATCGTTGGAAGCACCGTGCACCGCGGGCACCGGCAGTCGGCGCTGCACGTGACGGTCGACCGGGACGGCGGCATCGACGTGGCGACGTGCGAACGGATCGCCTCGCGCATCAACGCCGCGCTCGACGCGTTCCCCGATCCCTACACGCTGGAGGTCGAGTCGGCCGGAGTGAACCGGCCGCTGACGAAGCCGTCGGACTACGACCGCTTCGCGGGCCGGGACGCCAAGATCGTGACGACGCTCGCGATTGGAGGCGCGAAGACGCACCGCGGGAAGCTCGACGGCGTTCGCGGCACCAACGTCGTGCTGAGCCGAGCGCAGGGCGAGCTGCCGATCCCGATCGCCGTGATCAAGTCGGCGAACTTGGAATACGACGTTCGCGCCGACCTTCAGCGCGCGAAACAACGAGAGAAGAACCGATGAACGCAGAGATGATCGCGGCCCTTCGCGAGATCGAGAACGAACGCAACATCAGCTTCGAGTCGCTGCTCGAAGCGCTCGAAGCCGCGCTGATTTCCGCCTACAAACGGAACTTCGGCGGCGAGGCGAACGCCATCGTGACGATCGATCGTCAGACCGGCGACTATCAGGTCTATCACCGCCGCACCGTGGTGTCCGACGACGAGGTCACCGATCAGAAGCTCGAGATCGCGAAAAGCGAAGCCGGCTCGCGCTACGAGCCGGGAGACTTCTACGACGAGGTCGTCACGCCGCGCGACTTCGGCCGAATCGCCGCGCAAACCGCGAAGCAAGTCATCGTGCAGCGCATCCGCGAGGCCGAGCGCGACACCGTTTACAACACGTATTCCGCGAAACTGCACGACATCGTGCTGGGCACCGTTCAGCGATACGAGCAGCGCAACATGTACGTGCTGCTCGACGACCGCAAGACGGAGGCGCTGCTGCCGTTCTCGGAACAGGTCGGACGCGAGAACTATCGCATCAACGACCGCATTCGCGCGTACGTGCTCGACGTCCGTAAGACGAACAAAGGCCCGCTGGTGGTGCTCTCGCGCGCCGCCGAAGGGCTCGTGCAGCGGCTGATCGAGTTCCAGGTGCCCGAGATTCAGGACGACATCGTCGAGATCATGGCGATCGCACGCGAGCCCGGTGCACGCACGAAGGTCGCGGTCACGTCGAAGCGCCCGGAGATCGACGCCGTCGGCGCGTGCCTGGGGCCGAAATCTTCTCGCGTCGGCAACGTTTCGGACGAGCTGCGCGGCGAGAAGATCGACGTGATCCGCTGGGCGTCGGAGCTTCCGGCGTTCGTCGCGAACGCGCTCGCGCCGGCGAAGGTGCTCGGCGTCGAGCTGTTCGAGGAGGAAGGTGTCGCGCTCGTCACCGTCCCCGATCACCAGCTCTCGCTCGCGATCGGCCGCGAAGGTCAAAACGTGCGGCTCGCCGCGCGGCTCACCGGCTGGCGCCTCGACATCACGAGCGACTCGGAGGCCGCTGAGGCCCGCGAGCGCTACCTGGCGGAGCGTGAGGCGCGGGCCGGCGAATCGGTCGTGGTCACCGATGAGGAAGCCGTGGTGGCGGAGGCCGAGGAGGGCGAAGAGGCGCCCATCGATCAGGACGAGCTGCTGCGCCGGCTCGAAGAGTTCAAGCGGGAAATGTTCACGACGGAATGAGCGAGCCGCAGCGAACGTGCGTCGGGTGCCGGGCCGTGCAGCCGCAGCGCGCGCTGCGACGGTTCACCCGGTGCTGCGGCCGCTGGGTCGCCGATGCGGCGAGCAGGCGCGCGGACGGCCGCGGCGCGTACCTGTGCTCGCGCGAGTGCGCGGAACGCGTTGCAAAGAACAAGCGTTACCCGGGGTTTAGTGGAGAGGCTCTGCTACAATGGTGACTCACTCCGGATCTCGGAGCTTCGCAACAATGACATAGCGGCGGATGGTGCCCTCGGGCGCCATAACTTTGAAGGATTGCATGGCAACCGGTAAACCTAGGATTTTCGAGCTCGCCAAAGAGCTCGGCATGACGTCGAAAGACCTGCTTGCCCTTTTCGGCCGGCTCGGACTCGAGGCGAAGAACCAACTCAGCGTCGTCGAGCCGAAGGTCGCCGACCTCCTTCGCGCACAGCTGAAAGGCGCCAAAGCGGCGCCCAAAGCGCCGGCTGCCGCCGCCGCACCACCCGCGGCAGCGCCGCCGCCCACCGCCGCTGCGGCCGCTCCGCCGGCCGCGGCGCCTTCGGCCGCGAAACGGAGCGCGCCGGCGCGACCGGCGCCGCCGCCCGAGCCGCCCGACGTCGCCCCCGGTCCGATAGCCGATGCCCCGCCCGCACCGCAGTTGCGACCGGTGCCGAGCGCGCCCGCGCGCTCGCGCCCGGCCGCCGCGCCGCCGGCGCAGCAGCCCGCCCCGCCGCCGCAGCAGCCCGCCGCGCAGGCGCCGCCGCCCGCGGAAGGCGACGCCGACACGCTGCCGCGTCCCCGCACCGCACCGCGTCCCGCCGAGCCGGGCCCGACCCCCGCGCCGCGGCGCCCGCTCGCTCCGAACGACCCCGCCGTGCCGACGCTTCGGCCGGTGCCCGCCGGACGGGCGTCGGTACGCCCGCCGCGCCCGCCGGCGCGTCCGATGAACCAGCCCGGCGCGGGCAACGGACAGATTCCGGGCCGGCCCGGCGTCGCGCCGCGACCCGGCCAGGGAGGGCCCGGCGCGTATCAGCAGCCCCGCCCCGCCGTCGGCGCTCCGCCCGGAGCGCCCGGCACGCAGGCCCGGCGCCCGGCCGGCAACGGCGTTTTCCGGCCGATCCCCGGCGCGACCGCGGGTCCGCGGCCGTTCGGCGGCCCGCGCCCCGGCGGCGCGCCGGGCAGCGGCCCGATCACGCCCGGCGGCCCGATGCCCTCCTCCGGCGGCGCCGGCGGCCGGCCCGGAGGCGGTCGCGGCCGTCTCACGCGCGAGCAGCTCGAGGCGAAGAAGGCTCGCGATGCGGAGATGCGCCTCGAGAAGCAGCGCCGCCGCAGCGGCGGCGCGTACGTCGACCGAGTCGAGGACCCCTCGAAGAAGCTCGAGTCGATCGAGATTCCGGACATCCTGACGGTTCAGGAGCTGGCGACCTCGATGATCGTCCCGGCCGCGGACGTCATCAAGGAGCTGTTCCGCACCGGCACGATGGCGACGATCAACCAGAACATCTCGTCGGATCAGGCGATCGCCGTCGCGCGCAAGTTCGGCTTCAACGCGATCGTCAAGGAGGCCGGCGAGGAAGTCGTCGTCGAGCAGGAAGAGGACAAGCCGGAGATGCTGCAGACGCGGCCGCCGGTCGTCACGGTGCTCGGCCACGTCGACCACGGCAAGACGTCGCTGCTCGACCGCATTCGCTCCGCCACGGTCGCGGCCGGCGAAGCGGGCGGCATCACGCAGAAGATCGGCGCGTACACCGTCGAGCAGGACGGCCGCGCGATCACGTTCATCGACACGCCCGGTCACGAAGCGTTCACGGCGATGCGCGCGCGCGGTGCGAAGGTCACCGACGTCGCGATCCTCGTCGTCGCCGCGGACGACGGCGTGATGCCGCAGACGCGCGAGGCGATCTCGCACATCAAGGCGGCGAACGTTCCGATCGTGGTCGCGATCAACAAGATCGACAAGGAAGACGCGCAGCCCGACCGCGTCAAGCAGCAGCTCACCGAAGAGGGCCTGCAGCCCGTCGAGTGGGGCGGCAAGATCGAGATGGTTCCGGTGTCCGCGCGCAACGGCACGGGCATCGACGCACTGCTCGAGACCGTGCTGCTCGAAGCCGATCTGCGCGAGCTCAAGGCGAACCCGCACCGTCGCGCGAGCGGCGTCGTCATCGAGTCGGCGCTCGACCGCGGCCGCGGCCCGGTCGCGACGGTGCTCGTCCAGATGGGCACGCTGCGTGTCGGCGACGTCGTCGTCGTGGGACCGACGTTCGGCAAAGTCCGCGCGCTGCTCGACGACAAGGGCAAACAGACGAAGAAGGCCGGACCCTCGATTCCCGTCGAGATCATGGGCCTGAGCGACGTCCCGTCGGCCGGCGATACGATGATGGTCGTCTCCGACGAGAAGACCGCGCGCGAAGCCGCCGCGAAGCGCTCCACGAAGCGCCGCGACGTTCGCATGGCGGCGACGACGGGCGGCGCGAAGGTCTCGCTCGAGACGTTCATGCTCATGCCCGCCGACGGCGGCCAGAAGACCCTCAACCTCATCCTCAAAGCCGACGGCCAGGGCTCGGTCGAGGCGCTGCGCGGCCGCGTCGAATCGCTTTCGACCCCCGAGGTCGACGTGCGCGTCATCCTCGCCGGCGTCGGCGGCATCACCGAGAACGATGTCAACCTCGCGTCGGCCTCGAACGCGGTGCTGATCGGCTTCAACATCCGCCCCGACGAGGCCGTGAAGCGCCTCGCCGAGTCGGAGCAGGTCGATCTGCGCTTCTACCAGGTCATCTACGACGTCGAGAACGACCTCAAAAAGGCGATGGTCGGCATGCTCGCGCCGAAGTTCCGCGAGGTCATCCTCGGGCGCGCCGAAGTGCGCGAGATCTTCAAGGTCTCGAAGGTCGGCTCGATCGCGGGATGCTACGTGCAGTCCGGCAAGATCACGCGCAACGCGAAGGTCCGCATCCTGCGCGACTCGGCCGTCGTGTTCGACGGCGAGATCGAGTCGCTCCGCCGCTTCAAGGACGACGTCCGCGAGGTCGCCGAGAACTTCGAGTGCGGCATCCAAGTCGCTCGATTCGCGGACCTCAAGCAGGGCGACGTCATCGAGGCCTTCACCTCCGAGCTCGTCGCTCCGGAACTGCAGCCTGCATAATGCCGGGGATCGTGGCGGGCGTCCGAGGCAGGCACATCGTCCCGCCGGGGACGCCCGCAATTTCCCATCCGTGGGAAAATGCGCGTTCCCGACAGAGGAGTGCACGGCGCCCCGCGCCCGAGGCGATCGACTCATGAAGCAGCAGCGTCAGGCGAAAATCGATCATGAGATTCAAAGAGCCCTGGCAAAGATCATCGACGAGCATCTCAAGGATCCGCGGCTGGGGTTCGTGACGGTCGTGCGGTGCGAGATCACGCAGGACATGAAGCATTGCAAGGTGTTCGTATCGATCATCGGGGATCGGCACGTGGCGCGGCAGAGCATGGACGCGCTGGAGAGCGCGGCGCGGTTCCTGCGCGGAGAGCTCGGGAACGCCATCGATCTGCGGTACACGCCGGAACTGACGTTCGTCGAGGACCGGACGACCGAGCGCGCGATCGCGCTGCACAAGACGCTGGAGCGAGCGAAGGTGATCGATGAGTAGTACGGTGGGCGCCGCAGGGACGAACGGCGTGGCCGTCGTTGCGCAATCGAACACGACCGAGGAGGTCGTTGCGGAACTGCGGCGGCGCTCGTCGTTCATGTTCGTCTCGCACGTCAAGCCTGACGGCGACACGCTGGGCGCGGGGCTCGCGCTCGGGCTGGCGCTGAAATCGCTCGGGAAGCGCGTCGGCTACTTTCAGCAGGACCCGGTGCCGCGGAACCTGCGGTTCTTGCCCGATGCGCAGTCCGTGTCGCGCGACGTGGCGGCCGATCTGCCGGCGGACACGCTGTGGGTCTTCTGCGACATGTCGGACTTCACGCGCGCCGGGGAGTTTCTGCCGAAGATCGACCACGCGAACATGCTCGACGTCGACCATCATCTCGGCAACTCGCACTTCGGCTCCCTGAACTACGTCATTCCGAGCGAGGCGTCGACGGGCACGTGCGTGCTGCGGCTCCTGCGCGCGCTCGATGCGCAGATCACGCCCGACATCGCGACGTGCATCCTCACGACGATCATGACCGACACGGGCGCGTTCATGCACACGAACACGACGGCGGCGGTGCTGCGCATGTCGGCGGACATGATCGATCTGGGCGCCGACAAGCCGCTCATCACCGAGGAGATCTTCGCCAACAAACGGTTCGCGGCCACGAAGCTGCTCGGCATGGCGCTCGAGCGCGCGGTCCTCCAGGACGAAGGCCGGTATTGCTGGACGTACGTCGACGAAGCGATGCTACGGACGTGCGAGGCCGACGGCGAGGACACCGAGGAGATCGTGCAGCACCTGCGCGCCGTCGAGGGCGTCGAGGCCGCCGCGCTGTTCAAGGATTATGAGGGAGCGGTGCGCGTGAGCCTGCGCTCGAGCGGGCGCATCAACGTGCAGGCCGCGGCGGCGGCGCTCGGCGGGGGCGGTCACTTCATGGCGTCGGGCCTGACGTTCGAGGGCGACCTGAGCGGTGCGGTCGCGGCAGTGCACGCGGCGCTGCGCGCGCAGGGTCTTTGACGCACGGCTGAAGCCATGCTCGGCTTCGTGAACCTGTTCAAGCCGGCGGGTCCGACGTCGACGCAGATCGGCGCGCGGCTGCGCGGCGTGTATCACGATCCGCACGGAAAGCTCGCCGTGGGCCATCTCGGAACGCTCGATCCGCAGGCGGCCGGCGTGCTGCCCATCGCGCTCGGCAAGGCGACGCGGCTGCTGCCGCTGATCGCGGACCGCCGCAAGGCGTACGCGTGCACGCTGGTGCTCGGCGCTTCAACCGCGACCGGCGACGCGTTCGGCGACCGCGTCGGCGAAGCCGACGTTCCGGAGGACGTCGATGCGCGGCTCGCGCGCGCGATCCCGTCGTTCATCGGAACGGTGGCGCAGACACCGCCGATGTTCAGCGCGCTCAAGAGCGGCGGGCGGCGCCTCTACGAGCTCGCGCGCGAAGGCGTGACGATCGAGCGCGCACCGCGCACGATCACGATCTACGCGCTGCGCGTGCTCGGGCGCGACGGCGGCGTTGTGCGGCTCCGCATCGCGTGCAGCGAAGGGACGTACGTGCGCACGCTGTGCGTGGATCTGGCCGCGGCGTGCGGCACGCTCGGACACATGGGCGCGCTGTTGCGCGAGGCGTCCGGGCCGTTCGTGCTCTGGGAGAGCCGCACGCTCGAGGACGTGGAGCGCGATCCGGACGGCGCGCTCGTGCCGCCGGAGCGCGTGATTCCGATCCCGACGGTCGTCCTCGACGGCCGCGGTGCGACGGACTTTCGCGCAGGCCGCATGGTACCGCTCGCGCAGATGCCGGCGGACCGGCACGTGTTCGTGCGCGACTCGGCCCGCACGCTCGTCGGCGTCGGGGAAACCGTCGGCGCGCTGCTCGCGCCGCGCAAAGTGTTCGTGTGAAGGTTCACCACACGCTGCCGAGCCGCGCGCCGGAGCGCAGGTTCGTCGTGGCGGTCGGATTCTTCGACGGCTTCCACCGCGGGCACCGCGCGATCGTACGCGAGGCGCTGCGCCTGCGCCGCGCCGGCGAGCGGACCGCGGTGCTCACGTTCCGCGAGCATCCGACGGCGTTTCTGCGCCCGGGAAGCGAGCCGCCGATGATCGCGACGCTCGAGGAGCGCGTGAACGCGTTCGCGCGCGCCGGCATCGATGAGGCGTACGTGCTGGCGTTCGATGCATCGATCGCCTCGCTCATGCCCGCGCAGTTTCTCGACGACACGCTCGTCGCGCGCATGAACGCGCGCGCGATGGTGGTGGGCGCGAACTTCCGCTTCGGTCACAAGCGGGCCGGCGACGTCGCGTTCGCGCGCGAGCACTTCGCCCCGAGCGGGCGTGAGGCGGCCGGTGTCCCGAACGAGCTCGACGGCGGCGAGCGAATCTCATCGACCCGCATCCGCGCGGCGATCCTCGCGGCCGATCTCGAGACCGCTGATCGCCTGCTCGGCGCGCCGTACGAGATGCGCGGGGTCGTGACGTTCGGCGCGGGCCGCGGGCACGATCTCGGCTACCCGACGGCGAACCTCGCCGTCCCGCCGGGCAAGCTGCTGCCGCCCGACGGCGTCTACCGCATCACCGCGCGTAACGACGGGCGCGACTACCTGGGCCTGGTGTCGATCGGCACGAACCCGACGTTCGACGGCACGCAGCGCGCCGTCGAGGCATGGCTGCTCGACTTTCACGGCGGCCTGTACGGCGAAGAGCTGGTCCTGCGCGATTTCCGCTTCGTGCGTGCGCAGCGCCGGTTCGATTCCGCCGACGAGCTGATCGCGCAGATGCGCGAGGACGCCGCGAGCGTGAAGTTTCCGACACCCGCTTAGGGCCGCGAGAAGTCCACGGTGAAGATGTAGTCGCCTGCGACCGGTACACAGTCTTTGATTCGCGTCTGATACGTCGAAAACACCGCCGCTCGCACCGCGGGGTCGTTGAACGCGGCGTTGTCGGAACGAGTGATGCGAGCGCCGAACACGCGCGAATGCGCGTCGAGGGTCACCATCACGAACACGCGCCCGGCAGCGGTTCCGGCGGTCTCGGGATAGGGCGGCTCGACGACGTGCAGCGTCTTCGCCGGGGCATTGGGTACGGCGCATTGCGTCGGGAACGGCGGTTCTTCGACGCGGCTGCAGCGTTCGTCGCGTACGGTCGCCCCGTCAACGCTCACGACGCGCTGCAGGGCCGCCGGAGTGACCGTGTAGCGAATGACGAGGGCCTTGGAGTCAGGGTCGTGTCCGCGGAACTCCAGCGTACCGCCGGCGGCCGTGGCGGCGCCGGTACCCTCGCGTGTTGCGATCTCGAAGCCGACATCGAGCGGTTTGATCGTCTCGAACGCAACGGTCACCGAACCGTCGTTCTCGGTGATCTCCGCGCGCCCGCGTACGTACGCCGCCTCGCCGCCGGTGACGAAATAGTAGCGTTCGGTTTGGTGCGCGCCCGCGACCGCGCAGTGCCACCGTCCCGCGAACGATGCCAGTACGGCGTCGGGGGCCGGTGCCTGCGCGAGCGCCGGCTGCCACGCGAGCAGCGAGCCGAAAGCGGCCGCACACGCAAGAAACCGCATGGCGAGCACTCCGCCGTCGTGCAGGCGACCCCTCCCGTCCGGAACCGCTGTTGTCCCGCGGGCGTTCATGAAAGCGTGCGTATCCGGACGATCGTCGCCGGGCTGCTCGCCTTTGCGATTCTGCCCGCCTCCGCGGAGGCTCTCCCCCAGCCCGGGCAGGCCGCGCCCGCATTCTCGCTGCCGGCGGCGAGCTCGAAGAAGAGCGTTTCGCTCGACGCGCTCAAAGGCAAGCCGGTGTACATCAACTTCTTCGCGTCGTGGTGCGGCCCGTGCAATCTCGAAGCTCCCTCCATCGCGAAGCTGCGCACGCAGTACACGGCGCGCGGCGTGCGGTTCGTCGGCGTCGACGAGCTCGACGGCGACGGTCAGGGGACGGCGTTCCAAAAGAAGTACGGCAACCCGTACGACGTCGTCGCCGTCGACGACAGCGGCAAGGCGGGACGCAGCTACGGCACGACGCTCTTCATGCCGGTCCACGTCTTCATCGACAGGCGCGGCGTGGTGAAGACGTTCCGCCTGGGCGAGATGAACCCGTCCGAAATCGAAGCCGCGCTCAAGGACGCGCTGAAGTAGCGGCTACGGCTGCGCGTTGATCTGCGCTTGCGCGCCGGCGCAGAGGTTGACCGCGGCGCGCGCCTCGTCGCGCACCTTCAGGTACTGCGCCGCTTTGAGATCGCGCTGCGCAGCCGCGAGGTCGGCCGAGGCCGCCGGAGTGTTGGCCGAGTTGCGCGACTCGCAGGCCGCGACGGCGCCGCGCGCCTGCGCGACGAACGCTGCCGCGTCGACCTGCGCGACGCTGCCGCCCGCGATCGGGAACGGCGAGGTCTGCAGGTAGCTCGACTGCGGGATCGTCGAGCGCAGCACCGGGATCTGCGATGGGACGCGGGCATGGCGTTCGCTTGGATCAGCGCCTGGATCGCGGCGCTGCGCGCTCCCGCGAGATCGCCCATGTTGTAGCGCTGGATCGCCGCCGACGTGCTCAGCGAGGCGTTCTGCGCCGCAGCCGGATTCGTTGCGGCGGCGCGCGCGGTCGCGAGCATCGCGTCGAGCACGAGGTTGGCGGTCGGGCGGCCCGGCGCGGGCGGCGTTCCGGCGGGCACGGTCTGCGCGGACACCGGCGCGATCAGCGCGGCCGCGAGGGCGCAGGCGAGAAGGGGACGGATCACGCGGCCTCCACGGTGATGGTGCTGCCGTCGAAGTCGACGCGCGCGATGTTGCCGCTCGCGAGCCGTCCGCGCAGGATCGCCTCCGACAGCGGCGTGGTGACGTGGCGAGCGATCGCGCGCGCCACGTAGCGCGCACCGCTGCCCTGCGCCGACGACTCGTCGGCGAGGAACCGCCTTGCGGTTTCGGATAGATCGAGCCGCATCGCGTGCGCGCCGAGACGCTCGGCGAGCAGCGCGACCTGCAGCGCGACGATCGCCTCGATCTCTTCCGTGCCGAGCGCACGGAACACGACGACCTCGTCGATGCGGTCGAGCAGCTCGGGACGCAGCGTCGCCTCGAGCTCGTCGCGATCGAGGTTCGACGTGAGCACGAGGATCGCGTGGCGGAAGTCGATCGTGCGGCCCTTCGCGTCGGTGACGCGGCCGTCGTCGAGGATCTGCAGCAAGATCGCAGAGACGTCGGGGTGCGCCTTCTCGATCTCGTCGAACAGGACGACGGAGTACGGACGCCGCCGGATCGGTTCCGTGAGCTGTCCCGGCTCTTCGTGGCCCTGGTATCCGGGCGGCGCGCCGATGAGGCGCGAGATCGTGTGCGCTTCGGTGTACTCGGAGAGGTCGAGGCGCACGAGCGCGTCGTCCGTGCCGAAGAGCGCGTGCGCAAGCGCGCGCGCGAGCTCCGTCTTGCCGACGCCGCTCGGCCCGACGAACAGAAAGCCGCCGACGGGCTTACGCGGATCCTTCAGGCCGGCGCGCGCGCGGCGAATCGCTTCGGAGACGGCGCGCACGGCCGGCGCCTGCCCGACGACGCGTGCGCCGAGCTGCGACTCGAGCGCGAGCAGACCGGCGCGCTGCGCGTCGGTGAGCGTGCCCTGCGGGATCCCCGTCCACCGCGCGACGACGGCCGCGACGCGCTCGACGCCGACGCTGCGTTCGCCGTGCATCGCGGCGCCCGCCGCGGCTTCGTCGATCACGTCGATCGCCTTGTCCGGCAGATAGCGATCCGCGATGTAGCGCGCGGCGAGCGCCGCCGCCGCGTCGATCGCGGCGTCGTCGATCGTCACGCCGTGGTGCGCCGCGTACTTCGCGCGAAGCCCGTCGAGGATCGCGACGGTCTGCTCGATCGTCGGCTCGTCGACTTGCACGGGCTGAAAGCGCCGCTCGAGCGCGGCGTCCGACTCGACGTACTTGCGGTACTCATCGAACGTCGTCGCGCCGATGCACTGCAGCTCGCCGCGCGCGAGCTCGGGCTTGATCATCGAACTGAGGTCGAGCGAGCCTTCCGCGGCGCCTGCACCGACCAGCGTGTGCAGCTCGTCGATGAACAGGATGACCTCACGGCCCGCGCGCTTCACCTCGTCGAGAATCCGTTTGACCCGGCCTTCGAATTCGCCGCGGTATTTCGTGCCCGCGACCAGCGGGCCGAGCGAGAGCGCCAGCACGCGCTTGTCGCGCAGCGCCGCTGGGACGTCGCCGCGCGCGATGCGCTGCGCGAGCCCTTCGACGATCGCGGTCTTGCCGACGCCGGGTTCGCCGATCAGAACCGGATTGTTCTTGCTGCGTCGCGCCAGGATCGATACGACGCGCTCCACTTCGGCGTCGCGGCCGATCACCGGATCGAGCTCGTTGCGCCGCGCGGCCTCGGTGAGGTCGCGCGAGTACTGCGCGAGCGTCGTCGCGCCCGGCCGGAACATGCGGCCGAGGTCGGCCAGCGGCTGCGGCGGGCGGTTCGGCTCGCTCTCGGGCGTCCCGCCTTTTCGGCTCGCCGCATCCAGCGCGATCGCCGCGCCGCCGAAGATCGCGGCCGCGGCCGCCGCAACGCCGAGCACCGCGAACGGAGCGATCTTCCGCCGGCGCGCGCAGTCGGCGCACACGTCCGCCTGGACCCACCGGCCCGCGCGCAGCGCGACGTCGCGCACGCTCGCCGGCTTCGCGCGGCAGACCTCGCAGGTTCCGGTCATCACGGTGAAACCTACCCGCGGCGGCCGACCGCGGTTTCGGCGGCCTCGGCCTAGGGGGCGACCTCGTACGCCGCGGTGACGCTGGCGGTGACCGTCAGGCTGCTCGGTTGCACGTCGGTCGGCAGCGGGGGCGCGACGGCCGCGACCATCATGCGGGTCACGCCGATCGGGCGCGGCGCGACCGGCGTCGTTCCCGAGGTGATCGAGAGCAGTCGCACGAGACGAACGTGCGCCGCCGCGGCGAGCCCCCGCGCTTGGGCCTCGGCATCGGCGACCGCCGCGCTCTGCGCGGCGCGGTACGCGGCGCGCGGGTCGCGGAGCGTGAAGTCGACGCTGCCGATGCTCGCGACGCCCGCGGCGACGCCGCCGTCCATGATCGCCCCCGCGCGGTCGGTCGAGTCGCTCGTCACGCTGACGCTGCGCGTCACGACGTACCCATACCGCTGTGCGTACTGCGGGTTCGGCTGCGCCGGACGCGCGACGTAGTTCAGCTGGTAGCCCGTGGTGCGCACTGCGTCCGCCGCGAAACCCAGCCCTCGCATCTTCGCGAGCAACGCGTCGTAGATCGCGTTGTTCGCGGACGTCGCCCGCGTCGCGACGTCGTCGTTGGTGACGATCTCGAACGTCACGATCACGCGGTCCGGCGCGCGGTCGACGCCGGCTTGGCCGACGATCTCGATGCGCTGAACGGGGCGCGGCGCCGCCGGCGCTTGCGCGGCGGCAGGGGCCGCGACGGCGACCAGCGTTGCGGCGGCGGCGGCCGCGAAGAGCGTTCTCATACCCGAGCGAACGCAGCAAGCGGCCGTTCCGTGCGCGGTTTCGGAAATTTTTACTGCGGGGAAGGACGCTGCCATGAGTATCTTGGCGTGGCTAGTCGTCGGTCTGATCGCGGGGTTCCTCGCGAAGTATGTGGTGCCGGGCGAAGGCCCGGGCGGCATCATCGGCGACATCATCATCGGCATCATCGGAGCCTTCATCGGGGGGTGGGTTTTCAACGCGTTCGGTCACACGGGCACGACGGGTCTGAACCTCTGGAGCATCATCGTCGCGTTCGTCGGAGCGGTCATCCTCTTGTTCATCCTGCGCGCGATCAGCGGCCGCCGGGCAACCTACTGACGGGAGCATACGGTGCCGGCGCGCCCGGTCGTTTCGACCGGGCGTTTCCGGCTTTTCTCGGTAGGAGCGACTCGCCCCCGGGGTCAACCCCCATCCGGCGATGGCGTACATCATCACCGAGCCGTGCATCGGCACCAAGGACAAGTCGTGCGTCGACGTCTGTCCGGTCGACTGCATTCACGGGAAGGATGAGGATGAGCAGCTCTTCATCGATCCCGAAGTGTGCATCGACTGCGGTGCGTGCGTGTCGGCGTGCCCGGTGGAAGCGATCTACGCGGACTCGGACGTTCCCGAGAAGTGGAAGAACTTCATCGAGATCAACGCCGAGTGGTTCAAGAAATAAGTTGAGGTTCGAGCTCGCGTGCGGCGCGCGATCGCCCGCGAGCTGATGGACGAGCCCGTCGGCGACGTCGACGAGCTCGCCGCCAACCTGCGCGACATCGCCTTCGCGAACGCGCACCTCGGCGGCGCCGCGCCGGTCGTGCGCGCGGTCCGCGCGCTGCGTCCCCGGACGGTGCTCGACGTCGGCTGCGGCGCCGGCGACGTCGCCGCCGCGATCGTCCGCGACTGCGCGGCGCGCGGGGCCGGCGTGCGCGTCACGTGCCTCGACCGGAGCGAGCAGATGCTCGACATCGCTCGCGGAACCGCCGGCGGCTACGCGGACGTCGAGTTCGTGCGTGCGGAGGGCGGCGCGCTGCCGTATGCAGACGGCGCGTTCGACGTGGTGATCTGCACGCTGGCGCTTCACCATAACGAGCCGGACGCGGCGCGCGCGCTCCTGCGCGAGCTGCGGCGGGTCGCCGGGCTCGCGCCCATCGTGTGCGATCTGCGCCGCTCGACCATGGCGTTCGCGGCGACCTGGCTGTGGTCGCGAACGTCGCGCAACCGCCTCACGCGGCACGATGCGCCGCTCTCGGTGCGGCGCGCGTACACCGCTGATGAAGCGCTCGGCCTCGCGCGCGCGGCCGGCTGGCGGGCGCCGCACGCGCGCAGCGAGCCGTTCTTCCGCATGACGCTCACGGACGCCGCATGAGCGACGACGTCGTCGTCGTCGGCGCCGGGCCGGCGGGCAGCGCGACGGCGCTGCTGCTCGCCCGCGCCGGTTACGCCGTGCGCGTCGTCGAGCGATCCGAGTTTCCGCGCGCGAAGATCTGCGGCGAATATCTGAACGCGGGTGCCGTCGACGCGCTCGAGCGGCTCGGCATCCTCGAGCACGTGCGGGGCGCCGGCGCGCCGCTGCGCGGCGTACGGATCGTTGCTGCGGGCGGTCCGCCCGTGATGCTGCCCTTTCCACGCCCGTCGCTCGCCTGCGCGCGCGCGGCGCTCGACGCGATCCTGCTCGATGCCGCGCGAGCGGCGGGTGCGTCGTCCGAGCGCGGGCGCGTCGAGGACGTGATCGCCGAGGGCGGCCGGTGCCTCGGCGTGCGCGTCCGCACGGCGGAGGGCGCGCTGGAGGAGCGACGGGCGGCGATCGTCGTCGGCGCCGACGGCATCGGCTCCGTCGTGGCGCGCAAGCTCGGCGCCGCCAAACCGCCGCGTTACGGCGCCCGTTACGCGATCGGTGGCCACTACGCGGGGTTCGGAGCGCTCGACGCGCACGTCGAGATGTTCGTCGGCGGCGGCGCGTACTTTGCGCTCAACCCGCTTTCAGACACCGCTGCGAACGTGATGGTCGTGATCCCGAAGGCCCGGCTGGCGCAGTGGTCGCGCGACGTCGACGCCGGTGTGGGCGGCGCCGCCGCGACGCTCGCCGGCGGTGCGCGTTCGTTCGCGTCCGCGGTGCGTCTCGGTCCGCGGCTGTCGGTCGGTCCGCTCGCGCACGACGTCCGCCGCGCCGCGGTCCCCGGCGCGCTGCTCGTCGGCGACGCCGCCGGCTTCGTCGACCCGTTCACCGGCCAGGGCGTGTTCCTCGCGCTGACGGGTGCGGAGCGCGCCGCGGATGCGGTGGTCGGCGCGCTGCGCGGCGTGCCCGGCGCGCTCGAGGCGTACGGGCGACGGCAGGCGTCCGAGATCGCGTGGCGACGGCGACTGTGCCGCGCCGTCGCGCTGCTCGTCGACGTACCGCCGCTCGCGCGGCGCGCTTCCGTGCGCCTGGGACGCTTCCCCGAGGCCGCCGCGACGCTGCTCGATGCGCTCGCCGGCGCCGTTCCGCCGCAGCGCGCGCTGCGCTTCGGCGTCCTCGCGCGGCTGATCGCATGACGATCACGCGCAACACGGTCGACGTCGCCGCGCCGGCGCGCGACATGTACGCGCTGGCGTCGGCGACGGAGCGGTGGCCGCTGATCCTTCCGCACTATCGATACGTCCGCGTGCTGGAGACGCGCGGCGACACGCGCGTCGTGGCGATGGGCGCGTGGCAGGACTGCTTTCCGATCGCCTGGGTCGCGGAGCAGACGAACGATCCGGGGACGCCGCACATCGCGTTCCGCCACGTTCGCGGCTGGACGCGCGGGATGGACGTCGAGTGGATTTTCGAGCCGCACACCGGCGGTACGCGCGTCAGCATCGAGCACCGTCTGCAGTTCCGCTTCCCGCTCGCCGCACAGTGGGTCGGCGAGCACGTCGTGAGCGCCTATTTCATTCACGGCGTCGCGGCGAAGACGCTGGCGCGCATGAAGGTGCTCGCCGAGGGGACGGCGCGCGCATGACGCCCGGTCGGCATCGCGTCGCGGTGACGGGGATCGGCGTCGTGACACCGCTCGGCATCGGGATGCCGGCGTTCTGGGATGCCGTGCTCGGCGAGCGCGTCGCCGTGGCCGAGGTGACGCGCTTCGACGTGAGAGCCTACCGCACGCGCATCGCGGCGCAGGTCGACGACTTCGAACCGCGCGACTTCGTCGGACGCAAGCGTCTGCACTGGACCGATCGCTTCTCGCAGATGTCGATCGCGGCGTCGCGGCTCGCGCTCGACGACGCGCGTTATCGCCCGAACGGCGAGTCGAGCGAAGTCGGGGTCTACCTCGGGTCCGCGCTCGGCGGGCTCGCGTTCGCCGACGAGCAGCACGACGTCTTCCGGGAACACGGACTCGACGCGGTGAAGCCGCTGCTCGCGATATCGGTATTCGGCGGCGCGGCGACGTGCAACGTCGCGATTGAGCTCGACCTGCGCGGCCCCACCGTCGCGAACGGGAACTCGTGCGCGTCGGGCGCTGTCGCGATCGGCGATGCCTTTCGCGCCGTCGCGCGCGGCGACGTGCGCGCTGCGCTGGCCGGCGGCGTCGAAGCGCCGCTCTCACCGCTGGTGTACGGCGCGTTCACGATCATCAAGGCGATGTCGACGCGCAACGACGACCCGCTCGGCGCGAGCCGGCCGTTCGACCGCGCGCGCGACGGCTTCGTGATGGCCGAAGGCGCCGGCGTACTCGTGCTGGAGCGGCTCGACGACGCGCGCGCGCGCGGCGCGCGGGTCTACGGCGAAATCGCCGGATACGGTCTGACCAACGACGCGCACCACATGTCGGCGCCGCGGCCCGACGCGACGATGAACGCGGCGGCGATGCGGCGTGCGCTCGACGAAGCCGCCGTCGCGCCCGACGACGTCGACGTCGTGAACGCGCACGGCAGCGCAACGCCGCTCGGCGACGCGTGCGAGGCGCTGGCGTTCGAGCTGGTCTTCGGCGAGCGCGCCCGCGAAATACCCGTGACCGCGACGAAGGGTCAGCACGGTCACGCACTCGGCGCGACGGGTGCGTGGGAGGCTGCGCTCTCGCTCGCGTCGATCGCCTACGGCACGGTTCCGCGCAGCGTCAACAGCGACGATGCCGACTGCGGTGTCGCGATGACGCGCGAGCGCTTGGAGGGTCCGGTACGAACCGTGCTCTCGAACTCGGCGGGGTTCGGCGGCATCAACGCGGCGCTCGTGTTCCGTGCCGCCGACTGAGACCGACGCACTCACCCTCGAGATGTTCGTCGGGATACGCAACCTGAAAGCGGTGACGTGACGCGCACCTCACTCCCGACGCTGACCCTCGACGATGAGGAGAACGAGAAATGCGAAGCCAGAACACAATGGTGCTTTCCATAATTCTGCTGGTAGCCGTCGTCGTCGCCGTAGACCTCCTGTTCTTCAGAAACCACTTCTGGGAACGGCTTCTTGCGAATATCGGAATCGTCTTGCTCTTCGCGGCGTTTTACCTCAGATTTCTCAAACGCCCATGAGGCAGCGTGCTGACTCGGGCTCGCCCAATTCCCCATTTTTCACTGGCGTGCTAGAGCTGCTCGACCGCGCGAATCTCCGGCACGTCCTCGCGCACGACCGCTTCGATGCCGCCCTTCAGCGTCGAGGTCGATGCGGGACAGCCGCCGCACGCGCCGATCATCTGCACGTACGCGACGGCGTCCTCCACCTTCACGAGCCACACCTCGCCGCCGTCGCGCCGGATGAACGGGCGGATCCGGTCGAGCGCCTTCTCGATGCGGGCCGCGATCGCGCGCCCTTCGACAAGCTCAGGATGACCTGACTCAGGTTCAGGACCTGACGCCGGCTCAGGATGACGTGACTCAGGTTCAGGACCTGACTCCCGTTCAGGATGGCCTGACTGCGGTTCGGGATGACCCGGAGCTTCCGTCGCGATCACTCCTGTCCGAACTCGTTCATGAGCGCGTGCATGCGGCCGGCCATCGCGACGGCGTCGTCCCACTTGCGCTGCCACATGTTGCGGCCGAAGATCAGGCCGACGCAGCCCGATTCCATCGCGAGGCGCGCCTTGTGGACGGTGTCGTCGTCGGAGAGCTTCGAGCCGCCGGAGACGAGCACGAGCGTGCGTCCCGCGGACTTCACGACCTTGCGTAGGCCGTCGAGCTCGTCCATCGTCGTGGTGTTGTAGGGTTTGGGCGATGCCGAGGCGGCCTCTTCCGACTTCGGAACGTTGAGCTTCACGATGTCGGCACCGATCTCGCACGCGACGCGCGCCGCGTAGTCGACCGCGTACAGCGAATCCTGGCCGCCCTTCGCCTTCACCGCGGAGCCGCGCGGATACGCCCACACGATCAGCGGCATGCCGTACTTCTCGCACTCGCGGCGCACGTCGTTGGCTTGCCGCAGGTCGCGGTCTTGCGCCGGCGAGCCGACGTAGACGGTATAGCCGACGGCCGATGCGCCGAGACGCACCGCGTCTTCGACGCTCGACGTCAGCGGGCTGAACGACTCGTCGTCGGGCGGGATGTTGGTCTTTCCGTTGACCTTCAGCACGAGCGGGACGCGGCCCGCATACTGCTGGTGGTATTTCTCGGCGAGCCCGACGTGGTAGGCGATCCCGGAGAACTTCCCTTCCGTCGCCAGGCGCAGCACCCAGTCCGTATCGAGCGCGTCGGGATTGTCGAAGAAGTCGATCGGCCCGTGCTCGAGGCCCTGGTCGATCGGCAGAAGCATCAGCGTGCCGTTGCCTGGACCGTGACCGTACATCATGTCCCACAGACGTGCGCGCTTGCCGGTGGAGAGGTTGAGGTCTTCGAACGTCGGCCGCCGGATCGAAGCAAGCATCCTATCGGTTTCCCTTCGCGTGAACGGACTCGGCCCGTCCGCTTCGCTCGGGCTGCGTCATCACCATTGTGCTCCGGCCGCGCCCCGTCCGCAACGACGGTCGTCGCCTCTCAACGCGGGGCGAGCGCGTACGCGAGGGCGAGCCCCGTCACGGTCGTCGCGTAGAGCGCCACGCCCCAGAATGCGGTTTCACCCGGACGCCGGGTCCGGTACACGACGGCGGTCAGCATCAGCGCCGCGGCGAGCGCGGGAATCATCGCGAAGGCGACGGGTCCGCCGTGCGTGCGCGGCGCGGTGATCTCCGCGTCGCCCGCGGCGCACGCCGCGGTGATGCGGACGAGGCACCACGCCTGCTGCACGCCCAACCGGACGACCATGTTGCGCTTGCCGGACCGCACGTCGCACTCGGCGTCGGGAAGCTCCACGCACAGCATCATCGCGATCATCGCGAATGCGGGCGCGATCACGGCGCGGGCGATCGCGGCGTCGAGGCCGCCGGTGAACGCCGCGTAGCTCGCGCACGGCATCAGGACCGCGACGACGAGCGCCGTGTCGATCTCGCCGAGGCCGCGGGTCGCGAACCGGACGGGCGGCGCGGAGTACCACCACGCGAACGCCAGGATCGCGACGCCGAGCGCCGCGACCAGCGCGTCGCCGTGCAGCGCGAAGCGCGCGCACGCGAACAGGCCGGCGGCCGCGCACGTGAGCGACGCGACCAACGCGACGCGCGGGTGCAGGTGGCCTTCGACGAGCACACCGCTACCGCCCGACCAGCGCGTGCGCACGGCGCCGAGATCGCTCTCGCGGTCGTAGTAGTCGTTCGCGTAGTGCACCATCAGGTGGAACGACGAGACGAGCAACTGCACCCACGCGTAGGTCGCGGCGTCGATACGGTGTCCCGTCCACGCCGCCGCCGCCGCGCCGAGCGCGACCCCCGCGAAGCCGCCGTACAAAAACAACGGCCGCGAAAGACGGACGAACGCCCGCAGCGGCGCGAGCCGCGGCGCCTCGGCGGACAGCTGCACGGCGAGCGAGGTTCGTGCGCAGGCCGTCCCTTCCCGCGCGCCGTACGCGTGCGGCTCGTATGGCAAAGGCGGTCGGCGTGATCGGCCTGGGCACGATGGGCGAACCGATGGCGGCGGCACTGCTGCGCGCGGGTTTCGCGGTGACCGTTTGCGCGCACCGCCGGCGCGAACCGGTCGAGCGGCTCGCGGCGCTCGGCGCGCGCGACGGCGGCGATCCGGCGGGCGTCGCGTCGGCGTCGGACGCCGTCGTGACCTGCGTTCCCGACGCGCCGCAGGTCGAAGAATCGCTCTTCGGCGAGCGCGGCGCGGTGCGCGGCGCAAAGCCCGGTACGCTGTTCATCGACATGTCGACGATCTCGCCGCTCGCGACGCGTGCTTTCGACGAGCGGCTGCGCGCCGCGGGTTTTCGGTTGGTCGACGCGCCGGTGTCCGGCGGGCCCGCCCGTGCGAAGGCGGGTACGCTGACGATCATGGTGGGCGCGCGCGACGAAGACGTCCGCGACGCCGAGCCGGTGCTCGCCGCGATGGGCACGCCGAACCACGTCGGCGGCGTCGGCATGGGCGAGGTCGTCAAGCTCGTGAACCAGATCATCATCTCGAATACGATGATCGCGAACGTCGAAGCGCTCACGTTCGCCGCGAAGGCGGGTGCGGACGTCGACGCGACGCTCGCCGTGATCGGCACCGCGACGGGCGCGAACTACCTGCTGTCGAACTGGCTGCCCCAGAGCTGGCTCGCGGGATCCCACGCGCCCGGGTTCGCGCTGGACCTGCTGCGCAAGGATCTCGCCGCGGCGCTCGACTCGGCGCGTGCGCTGGCGATTCCGATGCCTGCGAGCGCGCTCGCATACCAGCTCTACACAGCGGCTTCCGGTGAAGGACGCGGCGCCGACGACTACACGTCCGTCGCGGTCGGGTACGAGCGCGCGGCAGGGCTCGAGGTCCGCAAGCGAACGGCGGCGGCGGAACGGACGTGACCGTGGCGGCCGCGGCGAAGAAGAAGATCCTGCTCGTCGACGACGAGGCGGCGATCGTGCAGTCGCTGCGGTACAACCTCGAGAAGAACGGCTATGCGGTGGCGACCGCGGGCGACGGCCGCACCGCCGTGACGCTCGCGCAGACCGAGCACCCGGACCTCGTCGTGCTCGACATCATGCTGCCGCTGCTCGACGGCATCGAGGCCTGCAAGGAGATTCGGCGCACGTCGCGCGTGCCGATCATCATGCTCACCGCGAAAGACCAGGAGTTCGACAAGGTGCTCGCGCTCGAGCTCGGCGCCGACGACTACGTGACGAAGCCTTTCGCGCTCGGCGAGATCATGGCGCGGATCAAGGCGCGCCTCCGGCGCGCGGGCGCCGACGCCGAGGATCGCGACGAGTCGATCGCGGCCGGCGACATCACGATCGATCCCGCGCGGCAGCGGCTCGTCGTGCGGGGCCGCGAAGTCGCGCTCGCGCCGAAGGAGTTCCGGCTGCTGCACCTGCTGATGGAGAACCGCGGACGCATCGTCGCGCGCCAGATGCTGCTCGAGAAGGTCTGGGGATACGACTTCGAGGGCGAGCACCAGACGATCAGCGTGCACGTCCGGTGGCTGCGCGAAAAGATCGAGGTCGATCCGAACAACCCGCGGCACATCATCACCGTGCGTAGCCGCGGCTACATGTTCCGCGAGTAGGTGGGTTCGCTGACCGCGAACCCTTCGCGTTCGTCCTGCGGACGGGCCGCCCTTGACCGCTGATGTCATCGCGCTCGCGGCCGGCGCGCTCGGCGTGCTTGCCGGAGCGCTCGCCGCGTACGCGATGCTGCGCGCGAGCGGCTCGCACCGTACCGCGCCCGGCGGCCGCCCGATGCCGCCGGCGGCGGCGGAGTCCGACGGGGCGGCGCGGCTCGTCGACGCGCTGCCGTTCGCCGCGTTCACGACGGACGCGAGCGGTCGCGTCACGGTGTTCAATCGCGCCGCCGCGGTGTTGTTCGGCGTCGAGCGGGCGCGTGCGATCGGACGCGCGCTGATCGACGTGGTGCCGTCCGTCGAGCTTGAGCGCATGGTGAACGCCGCGCTCGCCGGCGACCCGGCGACGCGCGACGTCGTGTTCGGAACCGGCGCGCGCGAGCGTTCGATCGGCGTGACGGTGCAGTCGTACGAAAACGGCGCGATCGCGATCGCCGCGGACCGCACCGCGCTGCTGGCGGCGGAACGCATGCGCAGCGATTTCATCGGCAACGTCTCGCACGAGCTGCGCACGCCGCTCTCCGCGATGAAGCTCATGCTGGAAACCGTGCTGGTCTCGGACGACGATGCCGAGGCGCGCACGCTGTTCCTCCCCCAGATCCAGGCGGAAGTCGAGCGCATGATCCGGCTCGTGGAAGATCTGCTCGAGCTTGCGCGCTCGGAGTCGGGCGTCGTCCCGCTGCGCCGGGAGCGTTTCGATCTCGGCGACGTCGCGGCGGCGGCGGTGAACACGTTCGCCCGCCGCGCGGACGCTCTGGGCGTCGCGCTCGAGCTCGAGGCGCCCGATCACGTCGACGTCGACGCGGACCGCGGCGCGCTCACGCAAGTGGCGATGAACCTCGTGGACAACGCGGTGCGGCACACGCCGCCGGGTGGCCGCGTCGGCGTCGCGGTCGCGAGGGAAGACGACCACGCATTGCTCCGCGTGCGCGACACCGGGCAGGGTATCCCGTTCGCGGACCTGCCGCGGATCTTCGAGCGGTTCTACGTCGTCGACCGGTCGCGCGCGCGCGATCACACCGGGACCGGCCTCGGTCTCGCGATCGCGAAGAACCTCGTCGAAGCGCACGGCGGCACCCTGGTCGCGGACTCGGTCTACGGGAGCGGCGCGACCTTCACGGTGCGCCTGTCCGCTTCAACGAAGGCGCCGTAGCGCGGCGGCGAGAGTTTCGTCCGGATTCGCCGATAACGCAAAAGGAGGCGGCACCCGGTGCCGCCTCACGTATCGGCATCGGCCGCGTCGTGCCTCCGGCCGCGCGGCCTCTCTCTCACGGAAGAGCATTCCTCATGGCGGACCCGTCTGTCTCGCGAGATCGTTCGCACGTGGAACGCGCGCGCGTGCGCGCTCACTTCATGCGCCTGCTGAGGCGGCTTGCGATGCACCGCGGAAACAGCTCCGCGCGCGAGCGAGTGCGCGATTTCCGCCGGGCCGACGAGGACGGCCGCGAAGTGCCGATCTGGGTGATGCCCTCGCGGATTCCGCGCTGAACGCGAGCGCCTTCGTCCCCGGGCTTGGCCGGCCTTAACGCTCGGACAACATCCCGTTAATGTTCGCAGGTTAGCTTGGGCCCATGTTCGCCAACCGATTCACCCGGCGCGGCGCGATTGCACCTGCGGCGGGCTTTTTTCTTGCGTGCATCGCCGCCGTGCCGGTGTCGGCGGGGACGCAGCTCACCGGTGCGGGCTCGACGTTCGTCTATCCGTTCTTTTCGAAAGCGTTCTACGAGTATTCGCAGAGGAACAAGGACGTCGCGGTAAACTATCAGTCGATCGGAAGCGGCGGCGGCATCCAGCAGTTCAGCGCGAAGACCGTCGACTTCGGCGCCTCCGACGTGCCGATGAACGCCGACGAGCTCAAGCGTGCAGGAGGTCCCGTCGTTCAGGTGCCGATCGCCCTCGGCGGCGAGGCGATCGCGTACAATCTGGCGGGTGCCGTCCGCGGCGGTTTGCACCTCACGCGAGGGGAAGTCGCCGACATCTTCCTCGGCAAGATCGCGAAGTGGAACGACCCCGCCCTCAAGAAAACGAATCCGGGAGCGGTTCTTCCCGACATGCCGATCGTCGTCGTCCACCGCTCCGACGGTTCGGGGACGACGTACATCTTCACGGACTTCCTGAGCCACGTCTCGTCGGAATGGAAATCGAAGGTCGGCACCGGGAAGAGCGTCGCGTGGCCGGCGCCCTCGAGCGTCGGCGGCAAGGGCAACGAAGGCGTCGCCGGCGTCGTTCGGCAACAGCCCGGCGCGATCGGCTACGTCGAGCTCGCGTACGTGATCGAGAACAAGATGACGTCGGCGCTCCTGCAGAACGGAAGCGGCAAGTGGCTGACGTGCACGGAGAGCACCGTGGCAGCGGCTGCCGCGACGAAGCCCGGGATCTCCCCGGCCGACTTTTCGATCGTCGACCGTGCGGGCGCGGAGTCGTGGCCGATCTCCGGATACACGTGGGCGTTCGTGTACGCGAACCCCTCCGACAAAGCGCGCGCGAAGCTCGTGCGTGACGTCCTTGCGTGGACGGTCGGGAACGATGCGCAGAAGATTGCCGGGTCGCTCAACTACGTGCCGCTTCCGCCGAACATTCAGGCCGTCGCGAAGAAGGCGCTCGATCAGGTCAAGGTCTAGCGCTTCTCGCTCGCGGATCGCATGAACGCAGTCGAGGCACTCGCCAGACACGCCCGCCGCTCGCACGCCGAGGACCGCCTCTTCATGGCGGCGGTTCGCGGCGCGACGCTGCTGTTCGCGCTGGTCGTCGTCGGCTTGTTCCTCCAGCTCCTGCACGGCTCGTGGCCCGCGCTGACAGCGTTCGGCCTGCGGTTTCTCGTCACCAGTCAGTGGAATCCCGTCACGAACCAGTTCGGCGCGCTGCCGCTCATCTACGGCACGATCGTCTCGTCGGGGATCGCGATCGTGCTCGCCGGCGTGGTGGGCGTCTTCGCGGCGGCGTATCTCGCCGACATCGCGCCGCGGCGGCTCGCGCGGCCGCTCAGCTTCGTGATCGAGCTGCTGGCGGCGGTGCCGAGCGTCGTGTACGGCTTGTGGGGCTTGTTCATCCTCGCTCCGGTCATGCGCGACGTCGTCGACCCGTTCTTGCAGGCGCGTTTCGGCTGGCTGCCGATCTTCTCGGGCACGATTTACGGCACCGGACTGCTCACCGCCGGTGTGCTGTTGGCGCTGATGATCGTTCCGACGGTCACCGCGATCTCGCGCGACGTCATCGTCGCCGTCGGCAAGGAGCAGCGCGAAGCCTCGCTCGCCCTCGGCGCCACACGTTGGGAAACGATGCGCCGCGTCATCCTGCCGTCTGCACGGAGCGGCATCGTCGGCGCGTGCATCCTCGCGCTCGGGCGCGCGCTCGGCGAGACGATCGCGACGACGATGGTGATCGGCAACCGGCCGGCGATCGCAGCCTCGCTGTTCGCACCTTCGTACACGCTGTCGAGCGTCATCGCGAACGAGTTCACCGAAGCGACGAACGATCTGTATCTGAGCGCCTTGGTGGAGCTCGGTTTGGTGCTGTTCGTCGTCAGCGTCGTCGTCAACGCGCTGGCGCGCGGGCTGATCTGGTCGATGGTCCGCGATCGGCCGCGGACTTGAGCAGGACGGGTTGATGGCCGCCGAAGCCGCGTCCCTTCGCCTCGCGCGAGCCACGCCGATTCGCATTCGGCGCGTGCGCAGCGCGCTGGGCGAGCTGTTCGCGGGCGCCTGCGCCGGGATCGCCGCCGTCCTGCTGCTGGCGATCTTCGTGTACGTCGTTCGTGAGGGCGTCGGCGCGCTGAACGTCTCGTTTCTGGTGCAGGTTCCGCGCCCCGTCGGCATCACGGGCGGCGGCGTGTCGAACGGAATTCTCGGCAGCTTCATCATCATCGGAATCGCGGTGCTGCTGGCGATGCCAGTCGGCGTGCTCACGGGGATCTACCTCGCGCTTTTCGGGTCGGGGGCGGTCGCGGAGAGTATCCGTTTCCTCGCCGACGTGCTTTCCGGCGTGCCGAGCATCGCGATCGGCCTCTTCGCGTATACGCTGCTCGTCGCGCCCTTCCATCACTTCTCGGGCTTGGCGGCGTCGTTCGCGTTCGCGATCCTGATGCTGCCGCTGATCATCAGGACCTCGGAAGAGGCGGTACGAACCGTGCCGCGCCGCACGCGCGAAGGCGGCTTGGCCCTCGGCCTTTCGAAGTACGCGACGACGATCAAGGTCGTCTTGCCCGCGGCGCGGCCGGCAATCCTCACCGGCGTACTGCTCGGCATCGCGCGGGTCACCGGCGAGACGGCGCCGCTCCTCTTCACCGCGTTCGGCTCCCAGTTCATGGAACTGAATCCGACCAACCCCATGGCCGAGCTCGCGCTTCAGGTGTTCACGTACGCGATCTCCCCGTATGCGGACTGGCATCGCCAGGCGTGGGCCGGGGCGACGCTGCTGATCCTCGCGGTCTTCGCGCTGAACGTCGCGGCGCGGTTCGTGCTGCGCCCGCCGTCGACCAAACGCGTCTGATGATCGCGCGAAAGCCGCCGGAGCGCGAGGAGCGCCCGGACTCCCGCCAAATTCCGACGACGATGTTTGCGCTGAACCGTCGCGGCGACGGCGAGACGCTCGCCGACGGGTCGCCGCGCGGACCCGCCCCCGCGTCCGCGGACGAGTCGGCGCAGCTCGCGACCGTCGAGCTGAGCGCGTTCTACGGCGCCAAGCGTGCGATCGACGGCGTATCCATCCCGTTTCACGCGAAGGCCGTCACGGCGCTCATCGGGCCGTCGGGATGCGGGAAGACGACCTTGCTGCGGTGCCTGAACCGCATTCACGAGACGGATCCGACGGCCCGCGTGACCGGCGCGGTGCTGCTGGACGGCGCGAACATCTACGCGGCGGATATGGACCCGATCATGGTGCGTCGCCGAATCGGAATGGTATTCCAGCAGCCGAACCCGTTTCCGACCATGTCGATCCTGCAGAACGTCGTATCCGGCCTGCGGTACGCCGGGCTCGCGAGCACGCGCGACGAGCAGCTCGAGGTCGCGGAACGGACGCTTCGGCAAGCGGCGCTGTGGCACGAGGTCAAGGATTTCCTCGACCGCCCGGCAACCGCGCTCTCGGGCGGCCAGCAGCAGCGTCTGTGCATCGCTCGCGCGCTCGCGATCGACCCCGAGGTGCTGCTGATGGACGAGCCGACGTCGGCGCTCGATCCGATCTCCACCGGTGTCATCGAAGAGCTGATGACCGCGCTCGCCGAGGATTACACGGTCATCGCGGTCACCCACAACATGCAGCAAGCGGCGCGCGTGTCGGACTACACGATCTTCATGCTCGCCGGCGAAGACCGCATCGGGCGAGTCGTCGAGATGGGCGCGACGAACACGATCTTCACGCATCCGAAGGAGAAACGAACCGAGGATTACATCTCCGGACGCTTCGGCTGATGCCGGAAACGATGCGCGCGCTGCGCAAGGCCGCAGCGGGGCCGGGCTTCGTCGCTGCAGCACGTGCCGGTGCCGTCGATCGGTCCGAGCGACGTTCTCATCCGCGTGCAGACGGTCGGGCTCTGCGGTACCGACCTGCACATCTACGGCTGGGATCATTGGGCCGAGCGCCGCATCAAACCGCCGCTCACGATCGGCCACGAGTTCATGGGGCGCGTCGCGGCGCTCGGGCACCGCGGTGACCGGCGTCGAGGTCGGCGACCGCGTCTCCGCGGAGGGTCACATCGCGTGCGGCGTGTGCCGTCTGTGCCGCACGGGCGAAGCGCACATCTGCGAGCACGTGCGCATCATCGGCGTCGACACGGACGGCGCATTCGCCGACTACATCCGCATGCCGGACGCGAACGTCTGGAAGCTCGACCCCTCGATCCCGGACAGCTGGGCCGCGGTGTTCGACCCGCTCGGCAACGCCGTGCACACGGTGATGTCGGCCGGCGTGTCGGCGAAGTCCGTCGTCATCACCGGCGTCGGATCGATCGGCTTGATGGCGATCCCGGTCGCGCGCGCCGCCGGCGCGTCGACGGTGTTCGCGATCGACGTGAACCCGCAGAAGCTCGAGCTCGCGCAGCGCGTGGGCGCCGACGCGACCTTCTCGGCACGGCAGCCGGACCTCGTCGAGGCGATCGTCGCGCGCACGAACGGCGACGGCGCCGACGTACTGCTGGAGATGTCGGGCTCGGGTCAGGCGATCGACACCGGCCTCGCGATGGTGCGGAACGGCGGCGTCGCCGCGCTGCTCGGCATCCCGTCCGACGACGTCGAGATCAACCTCGCCGAACGCATCATCTTCAAGGGCCTCACCGTGCTCGGCATCAACGGCCGCCGGATGTTCGAGACGTGGTATCAGACGCAGGCGCTCGTCACGAGCGGCCGCGTCGACCTTACGCCGATCATCACGCACGAGCTCGCGTTCGAGCAGTTCGACGACGCATTCGCGCTCATGCGTTCCGGCGAAGCGGCGAAGATCGTCCTGAGGCTCTGAGGAACGCGTCGGCTTCGCCCGGCGAACGACGACGGCCGGAGCGGGCGAGGGCCGAACGCGACCGGACGGCGCCAGATGGAACGAGTAGACCTGCACGAGCTGCAGGTCGCGCCGCACGAGATCGTTCACGTGCGCGATCGCGAGGTGCTCGTGCGCGAGCGTGCGTTCCGCGAGGCGCGCGACCAGGTCGTACGTCCCGGGCAGAACGCCGTGGAGCACGTATGCGCCGCTCGAGTCGGTGCTGGTCGTGTAGGCGGGACCGCCGGCGCCCGCACGCACGTGGATCGCGACATTCGGCACGGTGTGTCCGACGCGGTCGTGCACGAAACCCGCGATCGCGGTCAGTGGTTCGCCCTCGGGCGTCTGCCCTTCGCCGGGGATCAGGCCGCGCACGATCGTCTGGCGGTAGCCCGCGAGCACGCCGATGCCGCGCACGAAGAGCGAGAGGTAGCCGCGGGCGGAGATGACCAGGTCGTACACGCCCTGGGGCAAGTCGGCGACGAAGGCGCCCTGCGCGTCGGCGCGCAGCACCGAGACGCGCTCGTTGCGCCACACGCACGAGACGCGCGCGCCGCGCACGGGCGCGCTCGACCGGCGGTCCAGGAGCGTGCATCGCATCGTTCCGAAGGTTCGCTCCACGCTGAATTGATCGGCAAGCAAGCGCCGCGCCCGTACCGAGGACACCGATGAACGCCGCTTTCGAATCCCGCCTGAACGCCGACCTCGACGCGCTGCGCGGGGCCGGGACCTATAAGCGCCTGCGCCACATCACGGGCCCGATGGCGCCCGAGGTCCACATGGAGGAGGCCGGCGACGTGATCGTCCTCTCCTCGAACAACTACCTCGGCCTGGCGGATCATCCCGACGTCGTCGCGGCAGGCATCGACGGGCTGCGCAAATACGGCGCCGGCACGGCGTCGGTGCGCTTCATCTGCGGCACGTTCGACATCCATCGCGAGCTCGAAGCGAAGATCGCGTCGTTCTTCGGCTTCGAGAGCGCGCTCTCGTACGTGTCGTGCTGGACGGCCAATGAGGGTTTGATCCCGACGATCGCGACAGCCGGCAACACGATCATCAGCGACGAGTTGAACCACGCCTCGATCATCGACGGCTGCCGTCTGGCCGGCGCGAAGCGTCTGCGCTACAAGCACGGCGACATGGGCGACCTGGAAGCGCAGCTGCGCGCGGCGCAGGGCACGGCATTCATCGTGACCGACGGCGTGTTCTCGATGGAAGGTTCGGTCGCGAAGCTGCCGGAGATCGTCGCGCTCGCCGAGCGCTACGACGCGGTGACAATCGTCGACGACTCACACGGCACCGGCGTGATGGGCCGCACGGGTCGCGGGACCATCGAGCATTTCGGTCTCGAAGGCAAGGTCGATATCTTGACCGGCACGCTCGGGAAGGCGCTGGGCGGGGCGGCGGGCGGGTTCGTCGCAGGCTCGCGGGCGCTGATCGACACGCTCGTGCAGCGTTCGCGCACGCAGCTGTTCTCGAACGCGCTGCCGGCGACGGTCGCGTGCAGCGCGCTGCGCGCCATCGACGTCCTCGACGCGGAGCCCGCGCTCGTGGAAGGACAGCGCGAGAATACGCGTTATTTCCGCGAGGGCCTGAAGCGCCTCGGCTTCACGCCGCTGGACGGTCCCAGCGCGATCGTGCCGATCATCGTCGGCGACACGGCGTTCGCGATCGCGATGAGCGACCGGCTGCTGCAGGAGGGCGTCTTCGTAACCGGCTTCGGCTTCCCGGTCGTGCCGGAGGGGACGGCCCGCGTGCGCGTGCAGATGTCGAGCGCGCTCACCCGCGAGGAGCTCGACCGGGCACTCGCCGCTTTCGAGAAGGCCGGCCGCGAACTCGGCGTGATCGGCCAAGCGGCGCATGTATAGGGCGCCCCGGCGACGGGTACGACAATCGTCGCATCTCGCGACCTGTCGAGTTGCCGACTGCTTCCGCTTACCTTTCGTCGGTGAGAAGCGCCCACGACGCACCGTACCGTAGGTGAACGATGACCACCGCCCACTTACGCGGCCTCGCCGCGCTCATCGCTCTCGTCGCCCTGCCGATCGCCGCCGGCGCGGCACCGAAGCCGTTCACCGGACCGGCCTCCGGCTGGGACCACACCGTCGGCGCGACGCCGACGCCGCAGGTGCCGCGCGCGGAGGAGATGTGGAAGAAGAGCGACGGCGAGTTCGTCACGTATCTCGAGGACGCCGGCCTCTCGTACGACGACACGGTCGCCGCCGTGAAGAAGAACGTCTCGGACAACGGCATCAAGACGTCCGTCGATACCGACCGCAAATGTGACGGCAGGCGCGCGCACGAGCTCGAGATGACATTCGGCACGACGATCGTGCATCAGGTCATCGTCGACGATGCGCCCGGCCTCACGAAGATCACCTACGTGCGCCCGCAATCCAAACCAATGGCGACGGACGTCACGGGCGTCCTGAACACCTACTGCGGCGCACCGTAGCGCGAGCGGCGCGAGAAACCGGCCCGGAACGCTGCCGTTCCGGGCCGGTCGTGCATTGGTTGCGGGGGCGAGATTTGAACTCGCGACCTTCGGGTTATGAGCCCGACGAGCTACCGGACTGCTCCACCCCGCGGTGGGCGACGGTTACTATAGCACCGCCGTCGAACGCCCGTCAAGGATGAGCTTGGACCTCGCTGCGCTCACGAAGGTGCAGCTCCATTGCCACCTCGAGGGGACAGTGCGCGCTGCGACGTTCCGCGCGCTGGCCGCGAAGCACGGCGTCGAGCTCGGCGAGCGCGCCGATCCCGCACGGACGTATGCGTTCACATCGTTCGGCGAGTTTCTGCTGCTGTTCGCGAAGGTCACGGAGACGCTCCGCGAATCCGACGACTTCGCGCGCGTCGCGCGCGACTACGTCGTCGACGCGGCGGCGCAGGGCGTGGCGTACGCCGAGGTTTTCGTCTCGCCGTCCGTGTGGACGTTCTTCCATCGCGACCTCGACGTGCGCGCGACGATGGAGGCGATCCGAGAGGCGCTCGACGCGGTGGGTGGACCGCTCGGCATCGATGTCGCGCTGATCGTCGACTTGACGCGCAACTTCGGCGCGGAGCGCGCCGAGCAGTCGGTGCGCGAAGCGATCGGCCTGCGCGATCTCGGCGTGATCGGGGTCGGGCTCGGCGGCGACGAAGCCCGCTTCCCCGCCGAGCTCTTCGAGCGGCCGTACGCCATGGCACGCGACGCCGGCCTGCATGCGGTCGCGCACGCGGGCGAGGCGGCGGGCGCGCAGAGCGTGCGCGCGGCCATCGAGGTGCTCGGCGCCGAACGGATCGGCCACGGGGTCCGCGTCGTGGAAGACCCGGGTGTCGTCGCGCTGCTCGCCGAGCGCCGCATCGCGCTGGAGGTGTGCCCGACCTCGAACCGGCTCACCGGCGCCGTGCGCGCGGGCGCGCGTCACCCGCTGGGCGAGCTCGACGCGGCCGGGTGCATCGTCACGATCGACGCGGACGACCCGGCCGTCTTCAGCACATCGCTCCTGGACGAGTACGCGTACGTCGCGCGGAACTTCGGCGACGACGCCGTGCTGCGCTTCGCGCGCAACGCGATCGATGCGTCGTTCGCGCGTCCGGAGGCAAAGGCGAGCCTGCACGAGCGGTTCGAGCGGTCCCGGAACTCCGCGCTCGCTGGTCGAATGACGTAGGCGCCATGCCGGGCCACACGCACTTCGACGAGTCGACCGAGGAGTATCTCGAAGCGGTCTATCGTCTGGAGCGCGAGGGGCCGGGCGTCACGACGTCCGGCTTGGCCGCGGACCTCGGCGTCGCGCCGGCGTCGGTGTCCGGCATGCTCAAGAAGCTCACCGCCGACGGCTACCTCACCTACGAGGCGCGCGGTCAGGCGACGTTGACCGAGAAGGGGCTGCGCGTCGCGGTGCGCGTCGTGCGCCGCAACCGCCTCGCGGAAGTCTTTCTGCAAGACGTGCTCGGCATGCCGTGGGATGAGGTGCACGAAGAGGCGTGCCGCCTCGAGCATGCGATCTCCGAGCGCGTCGAAGCGCGGCTCGTCGCGATCCTCGGGGATCCGAAGGTGTGTCCGCACGGGCATCCGATCCCGCCCGCGGATCTCAGCGCGCCGGAGCGCGCGGGCTTACGGCTCGCCGACGCGCCGGTCGGCGCAACGGTGCGGATCGTCGAAGTCGTCGAAGACGTGCCGGAGATGCTGCGGTACCTCGACCGTGCGGGATTGCGACCGGGCGCGAGCGTCGACGTGGTCGAACGCGGCCCGCTCGGCGGCCCGATCACCGTCGAGTGCGCGAGCGGGCGCACCGCCATCTCGATCGAGCTTGCGCGGCTGATCGCGGTCGCGCTGGAGGCGAGCCCGGCTCTAACGGCGTGAGCCTCACGAACCTGCTCGTCGCGATCAACGTCGTCGCGTTCGTCTGGGAGCTCGCGACGGGCGGGCCGAACTACGACCACGGCTACCTCATCGGAGCCGCCGTCGTGCAGCACGGCGAATGGTGGCGGATCGCGACGGCGGCGTTCCTGCACGCATCGATTGCACACGTCGGCTTGAACATGATCGCGCTCTTTCAGGTCGGCAACATCGTGGAGCAGCTGTACGGCAAGGTACGCTTCGTGCTGCTCTACGCGCTCGCGATCGTGGGCTCCGGTCTCGCCGTGCTGTACTTCAATTACGACGTTCCGACGCTCGGCGCGAGCGGCGCGATCTTCGGGCTGTTCGGCGCGCTGGTCGCCGTCGGGCTGCGCATGGGAAGCCGCGGCCGCTCGCTCATCGGCCAAGTGATTCCGGTGATCCTCATCAACCTGGTCTTCACGTTCACCGTTCCCGGCATCTCCGCGGCGGCGCACGTCGGCGGCTTGATCACGGGATTCATCGCCGGCCTCGTGCTCTACATGGTGCCGCCGCGCCGCCGCGCGTACGCGTACGCGTATGCGCCGGGCGACGACCGCGGCGTCCAGACGATCGAGCAGGCGCCGGTGGTCGAGACGATCGAGCAGCCGCCGGCCGCCGGCGCGCACGAAGAAGAAGAAGGCGCCGCGCCCCCGCACCTGCGCGACCCGCGCGAATGAAGCTCGTCGACGACGCGTTCGCGCCGGACGGCCCGATCGCGCGCGCGCTTCCCGGCTTCGAGGCGCGCGAGGGACAAGTACGCATGGCGCGTCTGATCCAGCGCGGATTCCTCGAGAACGTGCACACGATCGTCGAAGCGGGGACCGGCGTCGGGAAATCGCTCGCATATCTCGTGCCCGCGCTGCGCGCCGGCGCGCGCGTCGTCGTGTCGACGGGTACGATCGCGCTGCAGGAGCAGCTCGTGCGCAAAGACATCCCGCTGGTGACGGAGGCACTCGGTATCGACGCGCGCGTGGTCCTGCTCAAAGGGCGCAATCACTACCTGTGCAAGGCGAAGTTCGAGAAGGAGAGCGGTGCGCGCCTGATCGCGCCGACCGTCGCGCTCGAACGGCTCTGGGCGTGGGCGGAACGCACCGAGACCGGGGACCGCGCCGAGCTCGACTTCACGCCGCGCGCGGACGACTGGGAGACGCTCGACGCCGACGCCGACGACTGCGTGGGCGAGTACTGCAGCCGCTTCGCGGACTGCCACTTTTTCGCGAAGCGCGACGCCGCGCGCTTCGCCGACGTCGTCGTCGTCAACCACGCGCTGTTCTTTCTCGATCTCGCGAGCGGCGGCGCGCTGCTTCCGGCATACGACTTCGTCGTGCTGGACGAGGCGCACCACGCGGAGAAGTACGCGACCGCGGCGCTGACGGCGACGCTTTCGCCGGTATCCGTGCACCGCATGATGCGCAAGCTGCACCGCACCTACGCCGTTCCCGCGTCCTTCGACGCGGAGCTCGACGAAGGGATGCGTCGCCTCCAGCAGACGCTCGCGCGCGTGCCCGGCGACAAGTACCCGATCGCGGCGAACGAGGCCGTCTTCGATATCTTGCCGGTGCTGCGCGAGTCGTTCTATCGCCTCGAGAACTGGCTGCACGCGAGCTGGAAGTCGGCGCTGCGGCGCCCGGTCGACCCTTCGACGAGCTCAGGACAAGGTGAAGCGGAGGCCGAGCGCCGGCGCGATCTCGCGCTGCGCGCCGTCGCGGCGCACATCGCGACGGTCGACCGCATCGAGAACGCCGCCTCGCAGGCGACGGACGGCGCGCTGCCGGCCGACGAGATCGAGGCCGTCGCCTGGGTCGAGCGCGGCGAGGGCGGCGAGCGCTACGAGATCAATGCGGCGCCGTTCTCGGTCGCGGACTTCCTGCGCGCGACACTGTTCGCGCGCACGCGCAGCGTCGTGCTCACGAGCGCGACGATCTCCACCGCCCTTCGACAAGCTCAGGATGACGGAGGGTTCGCTCAGGATGACGGAGGGTTCGCTCAGGATGACGGAGGGTTCGCTCAGGATGACGGAGGGTTCGCTCAGGATGACGGAGGGTTCGCTCAGGATGACGGAGGGTTCGCTCGGGATGACGTGGGGTCGTTCGCGTTTCTCAAGACGTCGCTCGGGATCGATGCGGCGCAGGAACTGGTCGCGCCCTCGCCGTTCGACTATGCGCGGCAGGCCCGGCTGTACGTCGCGCCGCCGCGGCTGAACCCGAAGTCCGCGGACTTCGCGCAGCGTGCCGCGCCGCTCGTCGAGGAGATCCTCGACCGCAGCGGCGGTCGCGCGTTCGTGCTGTTCACCTCGTACGCCCGGCTGCGTGAGGTGCACGCGCTGCTGCGTGAGCGCATCGCGTTTCCGACGAAGGTGCAGGGCGAGCTGCCGCGCTCGGTGCTGCTCGACTGGTTCCGCACGACGCCCAATGCGGTGCTGTTCGCGACCGGGACGTTCTGGGAAGGCATCGACGTCGTCGGCGACGCGCTCTCGTGCGTCGTGATCGACCGGCTGCCGTTTCCCTCGCCGTCGGAGCCGCTCGTCGCGGCGCGCATCGCGGCGCTCGAAGCGCAAGGACGCTCGGGATTCGAGCACTACATGATTCCGAGCGCGATCGTGCGCCTCAAGCAGGGCTTCGGACGGCTCATCCGCTCGACGACGGACCGCGGCGTCGTCGCGCTGCTCGACGGGCGCGCGGCGTCGATGCGCTACGGCGCGACGATCGTCGACGCGTTGCCGCCCGCGACGCGGATCAGCGATCTCGGCGCGCTCGACGAGGTGTTCGGGCGGGAGCGCTGACCGGACGCGCGAACGCGCGCGGCATGATGAATCCGGCCCGTCCGTTCGCCGCGCTGCTCGCCGTCGGGCTTGCTCTCGCCGTGCCTCCGCCCGCATTCGCGTGGGGCGCGCAAGGACACCGCATCATCAACGGCGCCGCGATACGGACGCTGCCGGCGGCCGTGCCCGCATTCTTGCGCACGTCGAGCGCGCACGACGAGATCGCGCTGCTCGGTCCGGAACCCGACCGCGTCAAAGGCGCGGGTGCGCCGCTCGACGACGACGAGGATCCGGGCCACTACGTCGACGCCCTCGACGACCTCTCCATCGACGGCGTCGTGAAGCTGAACGCGTTGCCGAAGGATCGCGAGGCGTACGACACCGCGCTGCGCGGCGCATCGCCGCCGTCCGACCAGTACCGCCAAGGCTATTTGCCGTACTCGATCGCCGACGGGTGGGAGCACATCGTGCGCGACCTCGCGTTCTGGCGCGTGGACGTCGTCGGCGCGGCGAAGGGTGCGAGCGCCGACGATCGCGCCTTCTTCGCGTTCGACCGGAGCGTTCGCGAAACGCTGACGCTGCGCGACATCGGCTACTGGGGGCACTTCGTCGCCGACGCGTCGCAGCCGCTGCACGTGTCGGTTCACTTCAACGGCTGGAACGGCAAAACGTACGGCAATCCGAACAACTTCTCGGAGTCGCGCACGATCCACGCGCGCTTCGAGACGGCGCTCGTGCGCGCCGTCGCAACGGAAGATCTCGTCGTCGCGCGCGTGCCCGCCCCGCACGTCGCGAGCGATCCGCTGCTGGCGCAGGTGGGCGCCTACCTCGCGACGACGGAGAGCTTCGTGCCCGCGGTGTACCGCCTGGAAGCCGCGGGCGGCATCGATGCTGCGAGCCCGGCTGCACGATCGCTCGTCATCGACCGCCTTGCGGCCGGTGCTTCGGAGATGCGCGACCTCATCGTCGAGGCGTGGGATGCGAGTGCCGATGCGAAGGTCGGGTATCCCGGCATCTCCGTGCGCGCCGTGGAGTCCGGTTCGCTCGTGCCGACGCGTGGGAGCGTCGGGCTCGGCGACTGACCGTCCGCCGAACCGGAGACCGAGCGACCGAGTTTTGCTCGGCGAGCCCTCGGACAAACCGAGCGCTGGGAGAATCGGATCGTGAAGCACGCAACCATTGCACGCGCCGCGGCGCTCGCCGCGGCGGTCGCCGGACTTACGGCAGCGGCGCTCACCGCCAATGCTCAGATGCCCCCCGGCGGCGGCCCACCCGGCGATCGCGCCAGGTTGCCCGAGAGCGACGCCGAGTTCGTGCGCGCGCTCGATCGCGCCAACACGGCCGAACTCGATCAGGCGAAGTACGTCGTGAACCGCACGAAGGATCCCGGCGTGCACCAGTTCGCGCAGCACATGATCGACGACCACAGCACGGCCGCGGTAAAGCTGGAAGCCGCGACGCGCGGAACCAATCTCGTTCCGACGCCGCGCAGCGATTCCGACTCCGGCATGGCGATGCGCGGGCTCGCCATGCTGCAGAGCGAGTCCGGTCCGCAGATGGACACGGACTACATGCGCATGCAGGTTCCGGCGCACCGCCGCGCGCTCGCGATCCTGAATTGGGAAGCGCAGAACGGCACGAACGCCGGACTGCGCGCGCTCGCGAACGCGCTCATTCCGACCGTGCAGCAGCATCTTCAGATCGCGCAGGCCTATCTCTCGAGCCACGGGCTCACGCCGTACGCCGCACCCGGCGTCAACCCCGTGCCTGGCAATCCGAATCCCGGCAATCGCGGCGCCGGTCCGGGCCCCGGCATCCCGAACAATCCGGCGAACGCACCGAGCGGCGGCGGGTCGACGAGCGGTCAGGGCAACGCATCGGGAGGCACGCAGCCCGGAACCGCGCCCGTGGTCGGGCCGACGTACCAGCCGATGGGCTCCGGCACGCCGCCGCCGGGCTCCGGCCCGACGATGGCGCCGTCGCCCGGGCCGTCCGCGACGCCCTAGTCTTCCTTTCCGGCTTCCTCTTTCGCGCGCGTCTGCAGCTCCGCGACGACGCTCGAATCGGCGAGCGTCGTGGTGTCGCCGAGCATGCGCCCTTCGGCGATGTCGCGCAGCAGCCGCCGCATGATCTTGCCGGAGCGCGTCTTCGGCAGTTCCGCGGTGAACGTGAGGTATTTCGGCCGGCAGAACTTGCCGAGCTTTTCCGCGACGTGTTCGCGCAACTCGTCGGCGAGCTGGGGCGAGCCGTTCGCGTGGCTCTTGATCGTGACGAACGCGCAGATGGCCTGACCGGTGATGTCGTCGTTCTTGCCGGTGACCGCGGCCTCCGCGACGGCAGGATGGTCGACGAGCGCGGACTCCACCTCGGTCGTCGAGATGCGGTGACCGCTGACGTTCATCACGTCGTCGATGCGGCCCATGAACCAGTAGTCGCCTTCTTCGTCGCGCTTGCAGCCGTCGCCGGCAAGGTACATGTGCGGAAACTTCGACCAGTACGTCTGCACGTAGCGATCGTCATCGCCGTAGATGCCGCGCAGCATCGACGGCCACGGCCGCTTCAGCACGACGTATCCGCCGCCGCCGAGGGGGACGGGCTCGCCCTTGTCGTTCACGATGTCGGGCTGCACGCCCGGGAACGGCTTCGTCGCGCTCCCCGGTTTGAGCGTCGTGACGCCGGGCAGCGGGGCGATCATGATCGCGCCCGTCTCCGTTTGCCACCACGTGTCGACGACGGGACAGCGGCCGCCGCCGATGTGCTCGTAGTACCACATCCACGCCTCGGGATTGATCGGCTCGCCGACGCTCCCGAGCACGCGCAGCGACGACATGTCGCGGCGCGCCGGATACTGCGTGCCCCACTTCATGAACGTGCGGATCGCGGTTGGCGCGGTGTAGAGGATCGTGACCTTGTAGCGCTCGACGATCTCCCACAGCCGATCCTTGTCGGGGAAGTCCGGCGTGCCTTCGTAGATCACGCTTGTCGCGCCGTTGCAGAGCGGCCCGTACACGATGTACGAGTGTCCCGTCACCCAGCCGATGTCGGCGGCGCACCAGTAGACGTCGGTGTCTTCTTTCAAATCGAAGACGAGCTTGTGTGTCGCGGTGACGCCGGTGAGATAACCGCCCGTCGTGTGCTTGATGCCCTTCGGTTTCGCCGTCGTGCCCGACGTGTACAGCAGATAGAGGAGATCCTCGGCGTTCATGCGCTCGGGCTCGCACGTCGAGGGCGCATCGCGCACGACGTCGTCCCACCAGCGGTCGCGCCCGTCGACCATCGTCACCGGATCGCCGACGCGCTTCGCGACGACGACGTGCTTCAGCGAAGGCATCCCTTTCGCGATCGCTTCGTCGACGTTCGCTTTGAGCGGCACCTTGTTGCCGCGACGCCAGCCTTGATCGGCGGTCACGATCGCGACGCATTGCGAATCGTTCACGCGGTCGACGATCGAGTCGGGCGAGAAGCCGCCGAAGATCACGGAGTGCGCGGCGCCGATGCGCGCGCACGCCAGCATCGCGACGGGCAGCTCGACGATCATCGGCATGTAGATCGCGACGCGATCACCCTTCTTGACGCCGAGCGCGCGCAGACCGTTCGCGAAGCGGCACACCTCGTCGAGCAGCTGACCGTAGGTCACCGTCCAGCGATCGCCCGGCTCGCCCTCGTAGTAGAACGCGACCTTCGCCGCCTTTCCGGCGCGAACGTGCCGGTCGAGCGCGTTGACCGACGCGTTGAGCTCGCCGTCGGCGAACCACTTCGCGAAGGGCTCGTGCCACTCGAGGATCGTCGTCGGCAGCGTCATCCACTCGAGCTTGTCGGCCCACGACTTCCACCACGCCTCGTAGTCGCGCTCGGCTTCGTCGTACACGCCCGGTTGCGCGTTGGCCTGCGCGGCGAACGCGGGCGGCGGCGGGAAGCGGCGCGCTTCGCTGAAGAGCGCTTCGATCGCAACGTTTTGCGTCTCCGTCGACATGGCGGCGAGGTTCGTGCCGATTCGGTGCAACCCCCGGCGCTACGCCGGAGGCGCTGCGTTGCCGAACACTACGGAAATGGTGCGTTGGGTCGACGGCGTCTCCGGCGGGCTCGCCGCCGGCGTGACGAGCGCGGCGTTCTACGCCGTCGCCTCGGCGGCGTGGGTGCGCGACGACACGCCCGTCCGCGTCTTCGCTCAGATCGCGCGAGCGGTCCCCGGGCTTGCTTCAGCGCCCGACGGATGGCCGGAGGCGGCGCTCGGACTCGTGCTCTACCTGCTTGGCGCGGCGGCGTTCGGCGGCGTGTACGCGCTGATCGCGCGCCGGATGCGGTCGATGTGGCAGGCGCCGACGTCCGTGCTGTGGGGAGCGGCCTACGGCCTGCTCGTGTGGTGGCTCGGTGCCGACGTGCTCGCGCCGGCCCTCGGGGCCGTCGACATGCGGCCGCTATGGGAAGGCGTGGCCGCGTCCGTCGTCTTTTACGGGGTCGTGCTCTCGGAGCTCACGACCCTCGCTCGCCGGCGCGCCGCCGCTTCGCCTTGATTTCGTTTGCCGGGGGTGATACGCTACCATGAACCTGGCACTCCTTCGTGCCGACTGCTAGCGGTGCGAACCCGGTGAACGACAAGCTCGAGCTCGACAAACGAAAGGCCTTCATCCTGGCGACCGTGGTGTACGAGTACATCAACACCGCGGAACCGGTCGGCTCCGTCGCGCTCACCCAAAAGTACAATCTCGGCGTTTCGTCCGCGACCATCCGCAACGAGATGGCGGAGCTGGAAGCCGCCGGCTATCTCGTGCAGCCGCACACGTCGGCCGGCCGCATTCCGTCGGACGCGGGCTACCGCACCTACGTCGATCGGCTGATGCAGCCGGAGAGTTTGACGAAGGACGACACGAACCGTATTCGCGACCGGTTCCGCGAAGCATCGCGCGAGCTCGGCGACGTGATCGATTCGACGACGCGCCTGCTTTCCGGCCTATCGGGTAACCTCGCGATTGCGGTCGCGCCGTCACGCGACAGCCACGCGTTCAAGCACGTACAGCTCCTCTGGCTCTCCGCGCGCACGAGCCTCGTCATCGTCGTCACGTCGGCCGGCGTCGCGGCCCAGCGCCTGTTCGAGTGGGCGTCGGATGTGAGCGCCGACGATCTCACGCGCCTCTCGAACGCGCTGAACGCCCGCCTCGGTGGCCGCGTGATGGAAGATGTCGCCGCGGCCGAGGTCGACTCCGTGTGCGCGGAGATCGGGATCGCCGCCGAGATCCACGACGCGGTGCGCGCGGTCTTGGCGACGGCGCGCCAGACGGACGAGCCGGAGATCGCCGCCGCCGGCGCCCAGAACCTGCTCGATCAGCCCGAGTTCCACGACTTGCGCAAGCTGCGCGCGATCCTGCGCATCGTCGAGGAGCAGCGCACGCTGTACGATCTCGTCGCCGACGAGCTGAACGCCGAGGCGACGCACAACGGCGAGCCGCACCAGCCCGCGCCGCACGTGCGCATCGGGCACGAGCTGCGCGCGGACGAGCTCGCCGAGTGCAGCGTCGTGACGATGCCGTACCGTTTCGGCGACCGTGGCATCGGCATGCTGGCGATCCTCGGTCCGCGCCGCATGCCGTACGGACGGCTCATGGCGCTCGCGTCCGGCACGGCGCGTTCGCTCGGTGATCATTTGAGCGGCGTCGAGATCAAGTAAATGCCGGCCGACTATTACCAGGTGCTCGGCGTCGCGCGCGATGCGGACGACAGCACGATCAAGCGCGCGTACCGGGAACTCGCGCGCCGGCACCATCCGGACGTCGCCGACGACAAGACGACGGCGGAGCACCGCTTCAAGGAAATCAACGAAGCATACGAGGTGCTGTCGGACTCGCAGAAGCGCGCGAACTACGACCGCTTCGGTCACGCCGGCGTCAACGGCGGCGCAAGCGCGGACATGGGCTTCGGCCCGTTCGGCGGCGAGGGCTTCGGCGACATCTTCGACATGTTCTTCGGCGCCGCGCGCGCCGGGGCGTCGCAGCAGCGCCGCAACGGGCCGGCGCGCGGCAACGATCTGCGCTACGACGTCGAGATCACGCTCGAGGAAGCGTTCGCGGGGACGACGCGCGAGGTCACATTCCGCCACCTCACGGCGTGCGCGCGCTGCCGCGGAAGCGGCGCGGAGCCAAACACGCTCGTCGTGCCGTGTGACCGCTGCGGCGGATCGGGCATGCAGCGTCAGGTACGGCAGACGCCGCTCGGGCAGTTCGTCACGCAGACCACGTGCAGCAAATGCGCCGGCGACGGTCAGATCGTTCAGACGCCGTGCACGACGTGCCGCGGACGCGGGCGCATCGAGGATCAGAAGACGCTTCAGGTTCGCATCCCGGCCGGTGTCGACGACGGCTCGCGGATCAAGATCAGCGGCAGCGGCGAGGCCGGCATGCGCGGCGGACCCGACGGCGACCTCTACGTCTATCTCAGCGTGATGCCGCACCGGCTCTTCCGGCGCGACGGGCTCGACGTGATGGTCGACGTGCCGATCTCGTTTCCGCAAGCGGCGCTGGGCGGAGAAATCCACGTGCCGTCGCTCGACGGCGAGGTACCGCTCTCGCTCGCGGCCGGGACGCAGAGCGGCTCGCAGTACCGCCTGCGCGGCCGCGGCATGCCGAGCGTGCGCGGCGGCACGAAGGGCGACGAGCTCGTGACCGTGCACGTCGTCGTGCCGACGAAGATGTCGAAGCGCGAGCGCGAGCTGCTCGAGGAGTACGCGCGCGCGGGCGGCGACGAGATCGAGGACAAGTCGTTCTTCGAGCGCGTCAAGGACGCGTTTCGCGCCGAGTAGTCGCTCCTAGACCGCGAACACGACGCAGCGGCCTTCGATCTCGGCGAGTGGGCGCAAATCGTCGGCGTCCGTCGTTAGCAGGCGCGTCCCCGGCAGCCGGTCCGCGGTCGCGACGACGATCGCGTCGATCGTGTCGGCGCGCCGAAGACGGTGCTTGTGCCGGAGCGCCGCCGCCGCCCGCGCGATCGTCCCGTCGATCGCGACGATCGAGAGCGTCTTCAGCGTTGCGTTCATGCGCGCGTCGCGCCGGGCGTCGCCGGTGAGCGACTCCGCGAGCACGACGCTCGGCACGAGCACGTTCGATCCGATTACGGCGTCTTTCTTGATCGCGACCCGGACCGCTTCGTGCCCTGCTGCGAGCGCGGTGAGCGCGCCGGAATCGAGCACGACTGCATCTCCTGCCACAGTTTCTCCCCTGCCGCGCGTCCATCCGGCGAGATCGGATCTTCTGCCTCCCATTTGTCGAGCAGGGCGATCAGCTGCAGCCGCTTGAGGTGCTTCTTCAAAGCTTCGCTGAGAATCGCCGAGACGTTGCCGTTCTTGCCGGCGATCCGCTTGACTTCGTCGAGCGTCATCCCATCGACCGTGACCGAGATCTTTCGCGCTTTGGCCATCGTGTGTGCCACCATGATCCTACCGGGACCATACCGCGGTGGCACCGCGTTCGCTAGGCCGGAGCGCACGGAGCGCTAAACGTTGGCCGTTTGGGAGCGCGCGCGCTCCAGCTCACCGGCGATCGTGCCGGTCAGCATGCCCCAGCACATCCGGTAGTCGCCCGCCAGCGAGCGCAGCGGCGCGCTGAACGTCTCGGGCTTGTTGCGCTCGATGAACGCATGCGCGTACCACGCGGGGCCGTAGCCGCACAGCAGCGCGGTCGCGACGAGCTTCGGATCGCGGCGCGCGATCCCGACCGCGGCGACCGCGGTCGCGAGCATCGTGCCCGTCGCATGCATCGCGCGCGTGCGCGGATCGGCGTGAGCGCGCAGGTAGCGAAGCCAGAATGCGTCGTCCATTTCGCGGGCCTTCCGCGAGGCCGGCGCGAATCGCCTGCCGCGATGCGCGACCGCTTCTTCGTCGAGGGCGTTCACGGTGCCGGCGACCGCGTCGAGCTCGCGCCGGACGACGCGCGCAAGGTGGTGACCGTGCTGCGCAAGCGCAGCGGCGATCGCGTGCAGATCATCGATTCGGCGGGAAGTGCCTTCGCCGCGACGCTCGACCTCGACGGACGCGCGGTCCGCGCGCACCTCGACGCGCTCGCCGGCGGCGCCGAGCCCGAGACCGCGCTGCAGGTCACCATCGCGCAGGCGGTACCGAAGGGCGCGAAGATGGACTTCGTCGTCGAGAAGGCCGTCGAGCTCGGCGCGCACGCGATCGTCCCGGTACGCTCGGCGCGGTCCGTCGCGCTCGCGAGCGGCGCCGGCAAGGTCGAGCGCTGGCGCCGCATCGCGCGCGCCGCGGCGCAGCAGTCCGGCCGCGCTCGCGTACCGGAGGTCGGCGACGTGGTCGAATGGCGCGCGCTGCTCGAGACGTTCGGGCGCTATGACCGCGTGTACGTGCCGTGGGAGCTGGCGGCTCCGGCCCCGCTGCGCAACGTGCTCGAGCGCGACCTCGTCGGCGCCGAGAGCGTGCTGATCGCGATCGGTCCCGAGGGCGGTTTCTCCGCGGACGAGGTCGGCGCCGCGCGCGCGGCGGGCGCGTCGGTCGTCTCGCTCGGACGCCGCATTCTGCGCACCGAGACGGCCGCGCTCGTCGTGCTCGCCGCGCTGCGGTACGCGCGCGGCGAGCTTTGAAATGCGAATCGCCGCGGTGCGGGCCCGCGGCGATTCGCATTTCGCGTTTGCTGCGCCGAGCGGCTTACTCGGAGACGGCCGACATCCCGGCGACGATCTTGCCGGACACGATGCGGCCGACGCACGTGTCACCGCTGACCGACATGATCTGAATCTTTCCGATCGTCTCGTTCGCGGTCAGCATCCGCCCGCTGTCGGGATCCTTGATCTGCTTGACCTTGACGACGTTGAAGAACGCACCCACCTGCACGCCTTTGTTGGACCCGATGTTCAGGATGACGTTTCCGCCGTCGACGTCGATGACACGGCCCGTGAGCGTGGGCGGTGCCGGCCCGGACGTGAACCGCGCCGGGTCGAGGTGTTGCACGATGTCGATGGCCTCGTCGTTGATCAGGTGGCCCATCGACGAGCTGATGAAGCTGGAGTTCGAGTAGCCGCCGGCGGTGTAACCGGAAAAGCCTGCGCCGCTGATCGACGTCGCGCTCTCGGTCTTCTCCGCACTGTACGACTGCACGATGCGACCGGACACCGCGTCGACGACGCGCACCGCGACCTTGAGCGTGACGCGGTCGCTGCGCACGCCGCCCAGGATGCCGCCCGCGACGCCCCCGATCAGGCCGCCCGCGCCCGCGCCGCTGCTGCCGGTATGAGCGAGCTGCAGGATGTTGCCGGAGATCAAGTATCGCGCGCCGACCAGCCGGCCCGCGCTGATCGCGGTCGTCGGATCGATCTCGCCGCTCGCGCTCAGCTTGTGCTCTTGCAGCGTCGAGTCGAGATTCTTGCGGTCGAGTACGTCGAACTTGTTCGTGTTGACGAGCTGATCGGTCACGAGGTCCGACAGCGCCACGCCGGGCTCGAAGTTGCCCCACCAGTTCGAGGTCAGGCCCTGGGTGCTGAAGTTGAGCACGGCGACCTTCGGTCCGGCGGCCTGCGCGGGCGATGGCCCCGCGAACACGGCCGCGGCTCCGAACGCCGCGGCCAGCGAAAGCGTGATGAACGTGCGTCGCACGATGGATGCCTCCTAGACGGGCGGGCGCCCGCACACGGCGAGCGCGCGGCTGGTGTTCTTCGCACCTGGCGCCCGGTCCCTGGCATCGTCCCGGGAGCAGCCGGTGGCCGTTCGCGGCAGCCCGGCCGGCGGGCGAGGGCTCCGCGCCGTATGAAAGTCTCGCGAGAGCCCTTGATTCTCAGCCGCCGTCCCAACTTCGCGAACGACAATACGGCCATGACGACGGCGCGGCGTCCAGCCGCACGTCAAGCGAGGAATCATTCCATGGCAAACCCATTCTCGAAGATCATCATGGCGACGGGCGCGGCGGCGGCCGTGAGCACCGGCGCGTTGGCGATGCCGCGGCCCGCCTCCGCCGACACGACCTCGACGCTGTTGACGGCGGCTGCCGCGATCGGCGCGATCGTGCTCTTGAACAACTACGAGCACAAGCAGGCGGCGGCCAACGAGATCGTCGGCTACACGCGCGACGGCGGCACGGTCTACGGCGACGGCCGGATCGTGATGCCTGACGGGCAGACGTTCTACCCGAGCGCCGCCGGCCAGGATCCGAATCAGTACGTGTACGGCAGCGGCTGGGTGCCGAACTACGGCTACGTGCAGAACGAAGCGCCTCCGCCGCGATACGATGTCCGCGCTCGCCCGGTGCAGCCGCGCTACGAGGCTCCGCCGCAGTACCAGGCGCCGCGCCGCCAGCCGCTCGCGAGCGCGCAGCATCCGCAGACCAATTCGCGCACGCAGAACGATCAGCGCGCGCAGAACGATCAGCGCACCCAGAACGATCAGCGCGGCGTGCAGCGCGACCGGCAGCACTGACCTCCGGGACCGAACGCTAGCGCGTCGGACCGGAACCCTGCGCCGGGGCGCGCCCGGGAAAGGTGAGCTCGGCAATGGCGGACTTGTCGAGCTCACCGTGTCCGGCGCGCACCAGCCGCTCGTACTGTGCCGACGTCGCGGCCGCCAGCGGAAGTTCGAGCCCGGCCCGCCGCGCCAGCGCGAGCGCGATACGCGAGTCTTTCGCGGCGTGCGCCGCTGAAAAATAGACGTCGTGCTCGCGCGCGACCATGTCCGCGCCGTCCGTCTCGAGCACCCGTGAGTTCGCGCCGGTGTGCGCGAACACGTCGATCAGCATGCCGAGATCGACGCCGAGAGCGGCGCCGAGGCCGAGCGCCTCGGCGAGCGCGGCGGTGTTGACGTTCATCAGCATGTTGACCAGCGCTTTGACTTCGGCCGCCTTGCCGGGTCCGCCGACCCACCGCACCGACACGCTCATCGCTTCGAGCACGGGCCGGACGCGCTCGAACGGCGCCGCGTCGCCGCCGCAGATCAGGTACAACGAGCCGTCGCGCGCCTGCGGAATCGAGCCGGCCATGCACGCTTCAACGGCCGCTGCGCCGGCGTCGCGCGCGAGCCCGTCGACCTCGACGTGGACGTTCGGCGTGATCGTCGCGCAGTTGACGAAGATCTTGCCGGCGGCACCGCGCAGCAGCGAGTCGCCGGCGGTCGCGAACAGCGCGCGCATCGCCGCGTCGTCCGTCACGACCGTGAGGATCACGTCCGCGGCCGCCGTGACGTCCGCGAGCGTCGCGGACGGCTCCGCGCCGATTTCCGCCGCCAGCGTGCGTGCCCGCTCGGCGTCGGCGTCGAACACCGCGCGAACGGGATAGCCCACGTCGCGAAGCCGCCGCGCGACGTTCGCGCCCATGCGCCCGACCCCGACGACGGCAATGCGCGTCGTGCGCGCGCCGTTGGAACCTGCCATCGCGCCGCCTTCTACGCGACGCGTGCGATCAGCCTCGCGCGCGACGGCCGCCGACGACGCCGTCATCGCCGCCGCGTGCCGGGTCGGGACCCGGGGCCGCGGCGGCGGCCGGGGCTTCCGCCGAGCCCTGGTTGAGCGGACCGCGCCGTGACCGCGGCGTACGTGATCGCAACGATGGCACACACGCTCGAGTCCGTCGAACCCGGCACGCCGGTGTTCGCGGGCGACACCTGCATCGGTCACGTCCGAGCGGCGTTTACCGAAGCCAGCTCGCGCAGCGTCGACCTGCTCGTCGTCCACCACGACGCGCGCGACGAGGACGTCGTCGTGCCGTCCGGCGAGGTCCTCGCCGTCGACGACGCCGGCGTTCAGTTGATGGGCCGCCGCGCCGATGAGTATCGTGATCTGGCGCCGTTCGACGCGGCGCGCTTTCCGACGATGAAACAGCTGAAGTGAACGTTCGCGAGGACAACGGGCCGGGCGCCGCGGCGGCCGGCGCGCAGGCGCTCGCGCCGATGAAGTTCTCGATCGTGGTTCCGACCTACAACGAAGCCGGCGGCATCGAGAAGCTGATCGCGACGCTCGACGGCGTGTTCAAGGCGCACGGCCTCGACGGCGAGATCGTCGTCGTCGACGACAACTCGCCGGACGGCACCGGCGCGATCGTCGATCGCCTGCAGTCCGCAGGCCTTCCCGTGCGCTGCCTGCACCGGCCCGGAAAGATGGGGCTCTCCTCGGGCGTGATCGACGGGTGGGCCTTCGCGCGGTCCGATTCGATCGCGCTCGGCGCGATCGACGCCGACTTCTCGCACGACGCCTCGATCTTGCCGCGGATGGTCGCCGCGCTCCAGAGCGAGGGCTACGGCTTGGCGATCGGATCGCGCTACGTTCCCGGCGGCGGCATCGAGAACTGGCCGAAGCGGCGGATCGTCACCTCGCGGGTTGCCATCGCGCTGGCCCAGCCGCTCACGCGCATCCGCGACATCACGTCCGGCTATTTCCTGGTCAAGCGCGAGGCGCTCGACGGCGTCGAGCTCGACCCGATCGGGTTCAAGATCGGCCTCGAAGTCATCGCGAAGGCCCGATACGGCCGGGCCATCGAGGTGCCGTACGTCTTCACCGACCGGGTCGCGGGGACGTCGAAGTTGAATCAGAGCGAAATCCTGAACTATCTCAAGCAGCTGGGGCGCATCTACGGCGCGCGGCTCCGAGGCAAGCGCTAACCTCCATGCCCATGCCGGAGTGGCTGCGCCTGCGGCGCGCACAGCCGATCCCGGCCGAGGCCGCGGCGCAGTGGACCAAGTGTCCCAAGTGCGGCACGATGATCTACCGCCCCGACCTCGCGGGCAACCTCTGGGTGTGCCCGACGTGCACGCACCACTTCCGGATGCACGCGTTCGACCGCATCTCGAGTCTGGTCGACAGCGACTTCGCGGAGATCGGCGGAGACATGACACCCGGCGATCCGCTCGGGTGGACCGACAAGACGCCGTACCCGCAGAAGCTCGCGCGCGACCGGGAGAAATCGCACCTGAGCGAAGGCGTCGTGTGCGGGTTCGCGTCGATCGGGGGCTATCCGGTCGCGCTCGGCGTGATGGACTTCAACTTCCGCGGCGGCACGATGGGCACCGTGGTGGGCGAGCGCATCACGCTGCTGTTCGAGCGCGCGCGCGAACGCCGCGTCCCGTGCGTCGTGTTCACCGCCAGCGGCGGCGCGCGCATGGAAGAGGGCATGCTCGCGCTCATGCAGATGGCGAAGACGACGCTCGCCGTACGCCGCTTCCACGACGACGGCGGCTACTACGTCAGCGTGCTGACGGACCCGACCACCGGCGGCGTGTCGGCTTCGTTCGCATTCCAGGCGGACGTCGTCATGGCGGAGGCGCGCGCCGCGATCGGCTTCGCCGGGCGCCGCGTCATCGAGCAGACGATCCGCCAGAAGCTTCCCGAGAACTTCCAGACCGCGGAGTTCTTGCTGGAGAAGGGCGCGATCGACATGGTCGTGGATCGGCACGACGTGAAGAGCACGCTGATGCGGCTGCTCGACTACGGCACCGGCACGCGGCGCGGCGACAACGGACGCGCGTCGCTCGACCTGCAGCGACCGGCCGAGGCGCGCTCGTGAACGTGATCGTCGAGCGCGAGAAAGGCCTGCTCGAGCTCGAGCTGCGCATCACCGAGCTCAAGGAGCAGGCCGCGCAGCAGCCGCTCGACATGAGCTCCGAGATCCGAGCGCTCGAGACGAAGTACGCGCAGATCCAGCGCGAGGTCTTCGGCGCGATGACGCCGTGGCAGCGCGTGAACATGGCGCGCCACCCGAAACGCCCGCTCGGCTCCGACTACGTCGCGGCGCTCGACCAGTTCGACGAGCTCCACGGCGACCGCCGCTTCCGCGATGACCACGCGATCGTCGGCGGGTTCGCGAAGCTGCGCGGCCGCCGCGTCATGGCGATCGCTCAGGACAAGGGCCGCGACACGAAGGACAAGGTGTTTCGCAACTTCGGCATGCCCTCGCCCGAGGGATACCGCAAGGTCACGCGGCTCGTGCGGCTCGCCGCGCACCTTCATCTGCCGGTCGTCACGTTCGTCGACACCAGCGGCGCCGATCCCGGGATCGGCTCGGAGGAGCGCGCGCAGTCCGAGGCGATCGCGCAGTCGCTGTACGAGCTCGCCGACGCGCGCGTGCCGGTCGTGGCGACGATCGTGGGCGAAGGCGGTTCGGGCGGTGCGCTGGCGCTCGCGCTCGCCGACCGCGTTCTGATGCTCGAACATGCCGTGTACTCCGTCGCCTCGCCGGAAGGCGCGGCCGCGATCCTGTGGGGCGACGCCGCCCGCGCGGAAGATGCGGCTTCGCGGTTGAAGTTGACGTCCGATGACCTGCTCGCGTTCGGGATCATCGACGAAGTGATCCCCGAGCCGCTCGGCGGCGCGCACCGCGATGCCGCGGGAACCGTCGCGCGCGTGTTCGACGCGGTCGACGCCGCGCTGGGCGTGCTCGCCGGCGTCCCCGGGGACGAGCTCCTCGACCGCCGCTACGCGAAGTTCCGGCGCATCGGAGCGCGCACCTGATGCGCACGGCGACGCTGTTCCGCATGGCCGGCCGGGTCTTCGTCGTCGGCGCCGCCCTGCTCGCGTTCGCGCTGATCGGCGTGCAGTACGCGCGCATCATCGGCCGCAACGTCGCCCTCGCACACGAGCTGCGCGACGTCCAGCGCGACGTCGTCGGCCTGCGCGTCAAGAACGAAGCGCAGGTGCGCGACATCCACCGGCTCTCCGACCCGCGTGGCGCGATCCCCGAGATCCACGACCGGCTGCACCTCGTCGGCGATCACGAGGCGATCATCTACCTCAAGCGCGGACACGCGCCGTGACCGACCGCGTGCGCGGCAGCGTGATCAACGTGCACAACCTCGGTGCGACCGTGCGCCTCGAGGACGGGCGCCTCGCGGCGGCGCCGATCGGCGACGTCAACAAGAACCGCGCCGCGTACACGCGCGCGCTCGAGCACAAAGAAGTCACGCTGCCCTTCGACCGGGTCGGCAAGATGGTCGTGCTCGCACAGACGCGGATCGATGAGGTCGCGCCGACCACGGACGTCCCGGCCCTGACCGATCCGTCGTTCGAGGCGCAGATCGCCGCGTATCTCAAATCGACCGAGGAGTGGGCGCCGCCGGACCGGCCGCAGCCGTTCGAGCGCCATCTGGTTCGCAAGCAGCAGCGCGCGCGGTTCTTCGACAGCCGCGACGGCTGAAGGGCGGCATCCATGGCCATGCGAGGCATGCGGGTCGATCCGGTCAAGGTTCCGGGTTCCTTCGTGCGTCTGCAGGGCGCGTATTCGAGCCTGCGCGCCGCGGAGCAGCGCGTGGCGGACTTCATCCTCAAGCACCCCGACGAGCTGATCTACCTTACCGTGACCGAGCTCGCCGAGCGCACGAGCACGAGCGAGTCGACCGTCGTTCGCCTGACGCAGAAGATCGGCTACAAGGGCTATCAGGAGTTCAAGATCGTGCTGGCGCGCGATCTCGTCGAGCCGACGACCGAGATCCATGCGGCGATCGAACCGAACGACGACCTCACGACGATCAAGACGAAGGTCTTCCAGGCGAACTCGCAGGCTCTGCGCGACACGACGGAAGTGCTCGACGACCGCGAGCTGCAGCGCGCGGTCGAGGCGCTCGCGAGCGCCGCACGTGTCGAGTTCTACGGCGTGGGCGGCAGCAGCCCGCTCGCGCTCGACGCGTACCACAAGTTCCTCAAGCTCGGCGTGCACGCGGTCGCCCTCTCCGACGGCGACCTCATGGCGATGTCGTCGGCGCTGCTCGGCGCAGGGGACGTCGCGTTCGGCATCTCGCACACCGGCGCGAGCCGCGACGTAACCGACGCGCTTGGGCGCGCCAAGGGGAACGGCGCGACGACGATCTGCATCACGCACCGGCCGTCCTCGCCGATCACGAAGGTCTCCGACGTCGTACTCGTCACCGCCGCGCAGCAGACGGCGTTCCGCAGCGACGCCAGCTCGAGCCGCATCGCACAGCTGACGATCATCGACACGCTCTACGTCGGGGTCGCGCACCGGAACCACGCGCGCTCGCTGCGGATGATCGAGCGAACGCGCGAAGCGACGGCCGCGAAGCGATATTAGTCCGCGGCGGACGTCGAGCGGCAGGCGCGCCGGGCAGCGGTTCGACGCGACGTTCGGCGTGACGACGGAGGCGCTGCTGTTCCTCGGCGAGCTCGATCCCGAGCGCATCGGACCGTCGCTGGACCACGCGACGCACTACTCGCCGACGCCCGTCCGCGACGCGGAGGCGCTCCTCGACGCATCGCCGCTCGCTCCCGAGACGGCGACGTTCGTCGACGTGGGCGCCGGCTTGGGGCGAATCGTCATGCTCGCCGCGCGGCGGCCGTACCGCGCGGTGATCGGCGTCGAGATCTCGCCTGCGCTCGCGCAGATCGCGCGCGAGAACCTCGCCGCATGGAAACGCAAGGACACGCAGCCGGCGGCGCGCGAGGTGAGGATCGTGCGCGCCGACGCCGCGTCGTACGCGTTTCCGCAAGGTGATCTCGCCGTCTATCTGTTCAACCCGTTCGCGGCACCGCTGATGGAAGCGATGCTCGCGAACCTGCTCGATGCGCCGGAGCGGCGCGAGATCGTGCTGCTCTACCACACGCCGGTCGAGCGCGCGGCGATCGAAGCGACGAACCGTTTCACGCTCGAAGCCGACCTGGGCTTCGGGCTGGTGTACCGTCTCAAGCCGGCATGACGCCGTGAACCCGGCGTTTCATGCCGCGTCCTGTCATGGTGATGTCACCCTGAGCTACTCGGGTGTCACCCTGAGCTTCTCGGGTCTCACCCTGAGCTTGTCGGGTGTCATCCTGAGCTTGTCGGGTGTCATCCTGAGTTTGTCGGGTGTCATCCTGAGCTCGTCGGGTGTCATCCTGAGCTCGTCGGGTGTCATCCTGAGCTCGTCGGGTGTCATCCTGAGCTTGTCGGGTGTCATCCTGAGCTTGTCGGGTGTCATCCTGAGCTTGTCGGGTGTCATCCTGAGCTTGTCGGGTGTCATCCTGAGCTTGTCGGGTGTCATCCTGAGCTTGTCGGGTGTCATCCTGAGCTTGTCGGGTGTCATCCTGAGCTTGTCGAAGGGGGCGCGGTGGTTCGGGCGCTGTTCTCGATCGGCACGAACTCGACGCGGCTGCTCGCGATCGACGACGGCGGCCGACGCGTCGCGGCGGAGTCGCGCGGCACGCGCATCGGCGCGGGCATCGGCGCGAGCGGCACGATCGATCCCGCCGCGCGCGACCGCACGCTCGACGCGGTCGACGCGTACGTCGCGATCGTGCGCGGACTCGGCTCCGCGCGCGTCGACGCGATCGCGACGAGCGCGCTGCGCCGAGCCGGCGACGGCGCGCTCTTCGCGGCGCTGGTCGCGCGAACGCACCGGCGCGTCGCCGCGCATCCTGTCCGGCACCGAGGAGGCGACGTACTCATTCCTCGGCGCGACCGCGGAACGCCGCGGCGGCGACGAGATCGCCGTGCTCGACGTCGGCGGCGGCAGCGCGGAGCTCGCCGTCGACGTGCCGTCGCGCGCGCGGCGCGACGGTGCCGTGCGGCGGACGCTGTCGCTGGAGATCGGCGCCGTGCGGCTGTCCGAACGGCATCCCGCCCTGCTCGGCGCGCACGCGCTCGACGCGCGCGAACGCCGCGCGCTGGAAGAAGAAGCACGCGCCGATGCCGCCGCGGTGCTGGCGCCGTTCGGTCAGATTCGCGGCTTTCGCGACCTCATCGCGGTGGGTGGCACGGTGTTCACCGCGGCGGCCATGATCGCCGGCGGCGTGCGCGACGGTGCCGCGATGACACGCGCCGACCGCAAGCACCTGATCGACGCGCTGCTCGCGCGCGACCTCGATGCGCGCAAAGCGATGCCGTTCATCCGCCCGCAACGCGCTGACATTCTGCCTGCGGGGCTGATCGTGGTGGACGAAGCGTGCCGCGCGCTCGGCGTCGACGAGTTCACCGTTTCCGAGGCGGATTTACTGCTCGGCTACCTCACCTCAAAAGCGTTTCGAGCCGTGCCGTTCGCGTAAACGGGCGTGTGTCAACGTTCGCTCAGGCTTTGCACGACAATGCTCGTTTGCTCGAGAACTGACGCCGCTGCACATGAAGTTCAGGCACGTTCGAACCCGCGTCGAATTCCTGGTTCATGGGATTGAACACGACGCAGCCGCGGCTCGAATGGTGCGTGATCGAGTTCTCGGACGGTCGGCGCAGCCTCGTATACGCGGTCGAGCAGAAGCGACCATCCCGGACGGTTGCCCGGCGGGCGTCGAATCGTCGGGCGCAGCGAGGACCGGCAGACCGCCGAGATATTCGCGGCCGCTCTTCGCGCTCGTCAAGATCCGGTCGAAGGCTAGATGACAGCGGCGCACGTTGTCGGCCCTGAGCGAGCGCGCCGCCTCGTGGTCCGTACGGCTCGACACATGCGGTAACCGATTCACCGTCGATAACACCGCCCGCCGCATCCGCTGAGGGGAAAGCGCCTCGTTCAGCCAGAGAACGTTTGCGACAAAGGTTTTTCCGCGGTCGCGAGCGGCGCTGTCGATCGGTGTGCGTCATCCAGATACTGCACGCATGAGCCGCGCACGACCGCGGTTTCGACCGCAGTACGTTAGCGTCTGGCTATGACAGTTCGGACAAAGTAGACGCAGATTCTGCAGCCGATTGTCAGTCGGATCGCCGTTAATATGGTCCAAATGAAGCACTAGCGGCTGCTCCATCCATGTTTGAAGTGTGCAAGTGCTGCAGTACGGCGAAAGCAGCCCTTCAAGAAGCAAACGCTTCTTCAGGGCTGAAGTCGCTCCGCGGTATTCGGAGTCGCGGCGAAGCACGATGGCCAGATCAGCGCGTTTAGCCCATTCGTGCGTGCGCCCACGTAGGTGCGCCTTCCCTGTCCAATGAGATGTATCGAGCGCAAGATCGCGTACTCGTCGATGTACCATCTTGTAGTTTGAGCCGGCAGCGCGCAAACCGAGAGCACGGAGAACGGCTGCGATCGACCGGTTCCGTCTGACGGCGTCTGCAAACACCTCAGGACTCGCCTTCATGGCAATGACGGCACACGGCTCGTGTGCCAGCCCGTAGGCACTCGGACTTGAAGCTCGCCGGGTAGGCGTTATCCTGTCGGCAGGCGCGCGGCTGCCGTCGGCCCGTAATGTGGGCGGATTAGCCTGGGATGACCGGGACTCGAACCCGGACGCCCTTGCGGGCTGCAGATTTTCGCACCACTTCGGCTTTCGCCGCCCCCTCGACATGGTGAGGAGTTCGTGGTCCGGACTGTGCCTTGACCGTGCCGGTTCGCCGAAGGCGAACCAGTGTAGGCCGCGCCCGTCCAGTCTCTACACCTTCGCGCCCGCCGAAGCGAGCGCGCTTGGCTCGGCGTTGTCGTGCGTCGTCGCGACGAGTTCACCGATGTTGAGCGCATCCCGGCCGGCGTTTCCGTCCGGCCGGCTCGTGATCTCCAAGTCTGCTGTGTCTGCCTATTCCACCATCATCCCGTGGCGCGGGTTCGCGCAGCGCGCGGGGTGGTCCGCCCGGGAAGCGCCGCCGCGGCCCTGGAAGGCTGCGCCGTGGACCCGCACAGCCTCGCGCTCGCGTACGCGCTGAGCACGATCGCCGGTCTCCGTGCGTCGCTGACGGTGCTGGCCGTGTCGGTCGCCGTCCACCTGCACGTGCTCGCGACGCCCGCGTCGATGCCGTGGCTCGCGTCCGACGCGACGGTCGTCATCGCCGCGATCTTCGCGATCGTCGATTCCGTCGCCGACAAGCTGCCGGTCGTGGATCACGGCCTCCACATCGTGCATCTCGTGCTCGCGCCGATCGGGGGCGCGATCGCGGCCGCGGGCGTCGATCCATCCGGCTCGACGAGCCTCGCCGTCGTGGCGCTGCTCGGCGGCGCGAACGCGTTCGGCGTGAACGGCCTGCGCGGCGCGACGCGCGCCTCGAGCTCGGCGTTCTCGCTGGGACTGTTCAACCCGGTGCTCAGCATCGTCGAAGATGTGGCGGCCATCGCGGGCGTGGTGCTCGCCTTTATCGCACCGTTCGCGGTGGCGGGGGCGGCGCTCGTCCTGTGCGTGCTTTTCGTCATCCTCTTACGCAGCGCGTTCCGGCGCCGCGCCGCGGTCGCGACGCCGCGCTGAGTTGTCGCTTCCGGTGCGGTGGCGATCCGAGGCGGACGCCGCCTGGCTCGCCGCGTTCTTCGATGAGGAATGGGGCGGCAGCACCGTCATCGTGGGCGACCGGGAGCTGGACCTGACCGCACTACCGGCCCTGATCGCCGGCGAGCGCGATGGTATCGCGGTGATACGCTTCGGCGACCCGGCCGAGCTCGTGCTGCTGCACGCGCGCACGATCGGCGCGGGCGTCGGAACCGCGCTGCTCCGCAGCGTCAAAGCGGCAGCACGGGAGCGCGGCTCGCGCTCGCTGCGCGTCACAACGACGAGAGACAATCTCGACGCGCTACGCTTTACCAGCGGCGCGGCTTCACGCTGAGCGGGCTGCGTCGCGGCGCCGTCGACCGTGCGCGGGAGCGCAAGCCGACGATTCCCGCAATCGGCAATGACGGCATCCCGATTCGCGACGAGATCGAGCTCGAGCGCGATCTCAGCGAAGCGTCTGGCACAGAAATCCACTGATTCGTCCGTTTGTCGCGCATTGCCGCGGCTCGTCGCGGACGGACGCGTGCGCGTGCAGCGCGAGACGGAAACCGGCTACATGACGATCTCCGCGGCGCTGCCCGCCGTCGTGAGCATCACGAAGTCGGCGAACGAGCCGCGCTATCCGACGCTCAAAGGCATCATGGGCGCCAAGAAAGGCGTCCCGGTTCGAGCCCGGGTCATCCCAATCAGAACGGCCCGCGTGGCGCGAACCAGCGGCGTCAGCGAGCCGGTCGGTGATGCATGGCCGGGGCCCGAGGCGGTGCGTGCGGTGTCAGCCAGTAGATCAACGCAACCGAGATCAACACGTACGAGACGAGCGGCGACACGAACGCCGCCGCGAACGCGAGCGTTCGGACCGCAAGTCCGATTTCGTACTGTCGCCGAAATGCTGCTCGCGCCGCCGGCGTTACTTCCGCAACCATGAGAGCATTGCGGTACATATAAAGGACCATCATACGTCAGTACGGTATGGAACAGGAGGTAACCGGAGTAGAGTACCGCGGACGTCTTCAGAAATGGATACGCGCTGACGACCTTCGCCAAGAACGGAAGCAGAACGATCGCGCACAAGAAAAGCATGAGCAGAAGGAGCAACGTGTTGTCGATGCGACGAAGAATCGACAGTGCGCGCTGCGCGCTTATCCACACCGACGCCAACTGCGCGAAACTATAAATATACACTAGCGCGCTGGGCCATAGCGAGAGAAGTCCTTGCGTCAGCCGTGTTCCGACGGCGGATTCACCGCCGGCACGGTGAAGCCGAGAACCACAGGGTCGCCGCGATCGCCAATACACCATCGGCGAACGACTGAAATCGCGACTTCTCCACGGCTGCCGATTCGGGCGCGCGTTCGCCGTCTCGTAACGCCGTCTGCGCTCCCTGTCGGCGTTGCCGATCCCGGCGTCCGGTAGGCGGGCGTGAGCTTACGTTGGCCGCTGCAAAAGCCGCGGCCCCTCTCGGGCTTGACCTCTTACTCTGAACCTATTATTTTGTACCGGTTAGAGGGCTGACCGCCCGCGCCCAGAAGCCTCGGAGGTTCCCGACCCGGCGAGCCGCCGGGTTTCGTGTGTCCGGAGGTTTCGGAACCTGAAGATCCTCGTCACCGTCAAGCTCGTCCCGGATACGAACGCCGACAAGCGCATCGATCCGGCGACGAAGCGTCTCGTCCGCACGGGCGTCGAAACGGTGCTCAACCCGTTCGACGAGTACGCGATCGAAGCGGCGCTGCAGCTGAAAGAAAAACTCAACGATGGTTCCACGGTGACCATCGTTTCGATGACGCCCGCGACCGGCAAGGAGATCGTGCGCAAAGCGCTCGCGATGGGCGCGGACGACGCCGTCATGGTGTCCGACGACACGCTTGCCGGCAGCGATCTGTGGGGCACCGCGGTCGCGCTCGCGGCGGCGATCAAAGCGCAGAATCCCGACCTCGTCATCACGGGGACGCAGTCGACCGACGCGATCAGCGGCGATCTGCCGGGCATGCTCGGCGAGAAGCTCGGCTTCCCGGCGCTGACGTATGCGCGCACGCTCGAAGTCGCCGGCGGACGGGTGCGCGTGCAGCGCGAGACCGAGACCGGCTACATGACGATCTCCGCGGCGCTGCCTGCCGTCGTGAGCATCACGAAATCGGCGAACGAGCCGCGCTATCCGTCGCTCAAAGGCATCATGGGCGCCAAGAAAAAGGAGATCAAGCAGCTCGCCGCCTCGGATCTCGCCTTGACGGTCGCCGTCGGAACCGACGGTGCGAAAGCGCAGCTCACCGATCTGGCGACGCCGCCCGCCCGGGCGAAGGGTCAGGTCGTACCGGCCGCCGACGGCGCGCAAGGCGCGCAGACGATCGTGCAGTTCCTCAAAGAGCGGAAGTTCCTCTGATGCGCAACGCGATCGCATTCATCGAGCACAAGCACGGCACGATCCGGCGCTCGTCGCTCGAAGCGGCAACGCAGGCGCGTGCGCTTGCGGATAAGCTCGGCGGCAAGGCGCACGCCGTCGTGACGGGGCCGGGCGCGCAGCAAGCCGCGGAGAGGCTCAAGAAGTACCCGCTGGATCAGATCCACGTCTCGGAGGAGGATCGCTTCCTGGACGGCGCCGTCGATGCGGTCGAATCCGTCGCCAAGAGCACGGGCGGCGCGCTCGTGCTCGTCGGCAACACGATGGTCGGCCGCGACGTGGGTTCGCGCTTCGCCGCCCGCGTCGACTGCGGCCTCAACGCCGACGTCGTCGATTTCAACGTGGACCGCGGCGAGGTTTCGTGCGTCATGCCCAAGCTCGGCGGCTTGGTCATCACCACGTGCAAGCTTACAGGCTCGGATTTCGGCGTCGCCGCGATTCGCCCGAATGTTTTCGCCGCCAAGGAAACTTCCGGGGCGGGCGAGATCGTTCAGATTCCGTCGAGCGGGAAGGCCTCCACCGTTACGGTGGAGGACGAGGTCGAGGAAGCCGCAGCGGAGCTCGGCGTCGAGGAGGCGTCGGTCGTCGTGAGCGGCGGTCGCGGGATGGGCGGTCCGGAACCGTTCACCACGATCCTCAAGGACCTCGCCGACGCGTTCGGCGGCGCGGTGGGTGCATCGCGAGCGGCGGTCGACGCCGGTTGGGTCTCCCACGGTCACCAAGTCGGGCAGACCGGAAAGACGATCAGCCCGCAACTCTACATCGCGGTCGGTATCTCGGGCGCGATTCAACACAAGGTCGGCATGCGGACGTCCGAAACGATCGTCGCGATCAACAAGGACGGCAGCGCGCCGATCGCCGAGTTTGCCGATCTCCTCGTCGTGGGAGACGCCTTCGCCATCGTTCCGGAGCTGGCGAAGCTCGTCCGCGACGCGAAAGCCGCACACGCCTGAATGATCCGTCGCCTTACGCCCGCCCTCGCTTTCACCGTGGCCGCCCTGTTCGCGGCCGCCGGCGCGGGCGTCCATCCCGCCGTCGCGGCGCCGAAAAAAGCGCCCGCGACCGCGTCGCCGTCGCCGGCTCCGTCGCCCACCGCGACGCCTGAGCCGCTCGACCACGCGATCCCGCGCCTCGAAGCCGCGCTCAAGAGCGATCCGAACAACAAGCAGAACGCGGCGTCGCTCGCGGCCGACTACCTGCAGATCAACCGCCCCGATCTCTCGCTGCCGCTCACGCAGAAACTGCTGCAGGGCGGGACGAAGACCGCGCAGGTCTACTACTTCGACGGTCTGGCGCAGAACAGTCTGGGCCATCGTAAGGAAGCGCTCGCGGACCTCGAGCAAGCGGCGAACCTCGAGCCGACGAATCCCGGCGTGCTCGGCACGCTCACGAACATCTACCTCCAGGAGAACCGCGCGCCCGACGCCGAGCGCATCGCGAAGCGCGCCGTCACCTTCAACAAGGAAGACGAGAACGCGTACCTCGCGTACGGTCAGGTGCTCGCGACCGAAGGCAAGTACGAGGACGCGCGCGCGCAGCTGGAAACCGCCGCGAAGATTTCGCCGAAGGACGTGCGCCCGATCCTGATCGAGGCGCGCATCTATCAGCAGCAGAACGCGGTCGCGCTGGCTGGGCAGCTGTACGATCGCGCGGTCAGCATCGATCCGACGAGTACCGACGCGCTGGTCGGCAAGGCGACGCTCGCGGCATCGCAGCACAACGTGAAGGACGCGATCGCGACCTACGATCAGCTCTACAAGATGCAGACCGATCCGAACGACAAGGTCACGGTGATCGATCAGGAAGCGATCGTCTACGCGAACGAGAAGATGGACAGCGAAGCCGACGCGACGTTCAAGCGCGCGATCTCGGAGTTTCCGAACGTCCTCTCCGCGCACACTGCGTACGGTGACTACCTGCTCTCGAAGAAAGATACCGCCGGAGCGGAGCGCGAGTACGTCACCGGGGCGGGCCCGAACAAGGATCAGGCGCAGGCCGTGGCGCGTCTCGGACAGCTCTACGCCACGCAGAACCAGCTGTCGAAGGCGATCGATCAGTTCACGCATCTCACGCAGCTCGCGCCTCAGGACCCGCGCTCGTTCATGCTGCTCGGCGCCGCGTACGCCGCGAACCGGCAGTTCGACAAGGCCGGCGCGGCGTTCAAGTCCTCGTACAACTTGCAGCACACGCCGGACGCGCTGATGGGTCTGGGTCAAGCCGACCTGCAGACGCACAACTACAACGAGTGCGCGCAAGTCTACGAGGCGCTCGACAAGAGCGCGCCCGACCTCTCGCGCCGGAATCCGCAGATCTTGTTCGGCCTCGGACAGTGCTATCAGGGCGCACGCCAGCCCGACAAGGCGAAGACCGCGTACCAGAAGCTGCTCGGCTTCGTGCCGGCGGGCTCGCAGGGATACAATCAGGTCAAGGCGCTGATCGCGCAGATCGACCGCTCGCAGAAGCCGTCTGCGTCCGCCAAGAAGCCCGCGACGAAGAAGCCCGCGGCGTCGCGCACGCCCGCGCCGAAGACCACATCCTCGACGCAGAAGTAGCGCGATGATCGTCGCGTACGACGAAAGCCTCACCGAACACCTCGCCGGCGTGCCGCATCCGGAGTCCCCGGATCGCGTGCGCGTCGTCGCGCAGGAGCTGCGCCGGCGCGGAATGCTCGGCGAGCGCGTCGACACGCGCGTAGCGCGACCGGACGAGCTGGCGCGGGTCCATCCGGCGCCGTACATCGAGCTCGTGCGCCGCACGTGCGACGCGCTCGGTGAGGGCTACGTCACGGATCTCCCCACGGGCGACACGATGGTCGACTCCGGCTCGTACGAATCGGCGGCGCGCGCCGTCGGCGCGACGCTCGTCGCGCTCGAGGCCGCCGTCGATGGGCGGCGCGGCGCGTTCGCGCTCGTGCGCCCGCCGGGACACCATGCCGAGCCGGCGCGCGGCATGGGCTTCTGCGTGTTCAACAATGCCGCGATCGCCGCGCGCACGTACGCGCAGGGCGACGGCAAGCGTGTCATCGTGTTCGACTTCGACTACCACCACGGCAACGGGACGCAGGCGATGATCGGCGGCGGCGTCTCGTACGTCGGCTCGCACGCCGATCCCGCCTATCCCGGCACCGGCGACCCGCGCGACAACCGCGTCGCCTCGGGCGCCGCGCTCGTCAACGTGCCGATCGACGCGCGCCGCGGCATCTCGACCGAAGGCTTCATGGCGCTGCACACGCGCACTCTGCGCGCGCTCGCGGAACGGATCCAGCCCGCGCTCATCGTCGTGAGCGCCGGCTACGACGTCTGCGCCGGCGACCCCGTCGGCGACCTCGGCGTCGAACCCTCATTCGCGCGGCAGATGGGGCGGCTGGTCCGCGAGATCGCCGACGCGCACTGTGACGGCCGAGCGCTGTTCGTGCTCGAGGGCGGGTACGACCCGCAGACCGTCGCCGCGTGCGTCGCCGACACGATCGTCGGATTCGAGGAGCGGGCCGAGGTCGACCGCGCCGAGGTGCAGGCGATTCCGCCGGCGCAGCGCGCGCTGGTCCTCGAAGTCGAGCAGGCGGCGCTCGGCGCCGTCCGGTGAGCACGAGCGCGCTGCGCATCGTCGTGCTGATCGTGCGTGTCGCGATCGGTGCGATCTTCATCGTCGCGGGCGCGGCGAAGATGGGGCATTTCGCGGAGTTCGCGCAGCAGATCGCCGCGTTCCGCATCGTGCCGCAGCCCCTCGTCGCGCCGATGGCGGTGCTGATGCCGTTCATCGAGATCGTGCTCGGCGGGTGCCTGGTCGCCGGGATATTCACGCGTCTCGCCGGATGGGTCGCGGTCGGCCTGTTGCTGGTGTTCGACCTCGCGATCGCCTCGGCGGTCCTGCGCGGTCTGCATCTGAGCTGCGGGTGCTTCGGCCCGAACGACGCGACCGTCACCACGTGGGGCGAGGTCGCGCGCGACGCGGTCTTCGTCGTGCTCGCGCTGCTCATCGCCGTGCGCCCGCCGGGGGCGCTCGCACTCGATCGCCGAATGAGGAACATCTCGTGAGTCGTGCCGCCACAACGTCGCGCCCGGATCGGCGCCGCCTGATCCTCTGGATCGTCATCGCGCTCGTCGTGGTCGGCGTCGTCCTCGCCGTCGGGTTCGCGTCGCGCAAGGTCGTGCCGGAGAACGCGACGGAAGCCGTCGGCCAGTCGGCCGTGAAGGTCGGGGATGCCGCTCCCGAGTTCAGCGTGCAGACGAACGCGGGGCCGTTCGACCTCGCGTCCGTCTCCACGCCCGTGCTGCTCGAGGTGTTCGCCACGTGGTGCCCGCACTGTCAGCGCGAGACGACCGTGATGAACGACGTCGCGACGAAGTACGCGGGCAAGGTCGCGGTGATCGCCGTCAGCGGCGACGCGTTCGACATGACGCACACGGGCGGCGAGTCGCAGGCAGACGTCAACGCCTTCGCACAGCAGTTCAACGTCCGCTACCCGATCGCGTTCGACCCACAGCTCACGGTCGCGAAGCAATACCTCAAGGACGGCTTCCCGACGATCGTGCTGATCGGCAAGGACAAGAAAGTCCGCTGGATCACCAGCGGCGAGACGGCGGAGTCCGACATCCTCAAGGCGATCCGACCCGCGGTCTAACCGTCGCGCGCGAGGGCGGCGCGGACTGCGCCGACGATCGCCGGATCGCGCGTCGTCAGGCCCCATTCGATCTGCCGCGCGTTGCGCCCGGCCGCGCCGGTCGCGTTGCCGGAACCGATCCACGCGCGATCGCCGGCGATCGCGAGCTTTTCGTTGACGCCGCCGTTGCGCACCGTCACGCCGTCGGCGCGCAGCGCCGCGATCGCGTGCGCTTCGCGCCGCGGACGGTGCGCGCGCGAGGCGATCAGCGTCGTCGGCTCTCCGCGCAGCGCGCGCGCTTGCAGCGCACGCGTGAGCGGCGAGGTCGCGACGCGTTCCGTCTCGACCGTCAGCGGCGCGCGTCCGGCATGCTCGACCAGGTCGAGCTCGCGCTGCAGCGCGGCGTCCTTGCGCGTCGCGAGCGTCGCATCGCTCTGGCCGCGGCCGTTCAGGCCGTCTCGCACGAGGGACACGTCGGCCGGATCGTCGTCGGCGAGCACGAGCTCGGGCCCGCGCTTCGTCCAGTTCCGGTCGTCGAGGTAGGCGACGCTTATGTGGAATGCACCCCCCCATCGGAGCCCAAATTCCAAACCAAAACCGCCCACCAGGAAAAAAGCTTGCCGAGCGGGTAATAATACGGAGAACGGAGGATTTTTAGAGGTGCATCACAGATCGGGAGGCCGGGGTCGGCCGTTCGAGCCATGGCAGGCGGCCGTGCTGGTCGTTCGTGCCTTCAGAGAGTTGGCCGCGCAGAAGCGGCCGAAGGCAATGACGAGGGTCCGCTTTACGCGCCGCACACTGGCGACGCTGTCGCGGCGATCGCTGCTTCGTGATGCGTTCATCGACGAGGTTCGCGTAGAACTCTCAGAGCGAGGCTGCGTCTTGATCGATCGCGGCGATGGCTTTGCTTTGATCGACTCCGATTCAATCGGCAAGTGGGAAACGTTGACCTCAAAGATCGTTCGCGATGACCTTCGGTCGGCGCGGCGAGGTGAGTTCAATTTTGAAGATGCTGATGACGCTTTTGACTCGGAGCCGGACGTTGATGACTAATGACCCGAGGGAAGGTCCGTGTCCGGTGCCCGGCAGCGCCTCATGTCTGCTCGGTTGACCTCAACCATGCCAAACATCCGCTTCATCTCCCGGCTCGGTATCCAAGAAGTTGTTGTTCCGACAGCCGGCAATATTCGGTTTCGAAACGGCGAAACAAAGTCGGTCGCCGAGGAGACGGCCGTAACCCTGCTACGAAACGCAGAGTTTGTCGAAGCCGACACAGGCCGAAATCCGAACTTTTGTTGCGCCGACTGTGGCACCGAGACACTCAACGAGGCCTTCGTGAGCCCCCGCCTTGAGGCAATTTATTACCGCAATGACCTAGGGCGTCGGCTTTGCGTAACACACTTTGTCGAGCGGAATCCCGAATGGCGTCAATGGCACGAAATCCTGGCTCGGCGCGGTGGTCAGGAGCCCGTAGCGCCCCCTGAACCCAAGGATGTCTTTTTTCGGCTTGCGGTGCGGTCAGCAGATCTAACGCCCGCGTTTCCCGCCACGCGCGCCATCTATTCGATCGGAGATAACGCAGCCGAAGGGGATTGCGTCATAAGTTACGATGACGAGTTGCATCCTTACGCGACATTTGAAACAGGCCTGGACCTCCACCTCCCGCTAGAGCGCCGGTTCGCTCCTGGTAAGTTCGTGCATGACCGCGACGTGGCTACGATTGAGTCAAGCGATGCGAACTGGCGCGCGGAGCGGGTAATCGCTGAAACCCAGGGGCAGCGCTTTCGGGCCGACGAGGAGGCCATGGGTAAGCTAATCGCGCGGATTGGCGAGCTCATCGCGCCGTCGGATATCCCCGATCGTGACCCAGCCCATCTTCGGTGGATCGTTCGGGGATGCAAGTCCCACGGCGCCTGGTCATGGCGCGGCGGCTTCATCCACGTAAATGAGATCGCCACCAAGCCCGTAACGACCGCGTGTTCCGTACTAATTTTTGGAAAGGCGTGCCTAAGCGAATATGAGGCAGACGCACTTTGGGATACTCTTTGCTTGCTCGAGGGGCGTACGGTACAACACGTCGTTACGGAGAGCTATGACTCTACGGGGACGCTCCTTCAACAAAGGTTTCGGCTAGGCAAACCGGCGCCAACAGAGAGCTACTCCCCATTTCGCCACAGTGGGTTGGATGTAACTTCGGAGCAGATATCGGCGATACAAGAAGCTCTAACTGGAATGCACGAGGCGGGCTTCAACATCGAAAAAGTCCTCGATCACATGCTCTTTCCAACTGGCGGACATATGGCGCATGAGGCACTGCACCTCTCGATTGCCGCGCATACCATCGCTCACGAATGGTTGAAGTACTGGAAGAGGCGAAGCTCTGACGGTGACCGCGCTGCTCAGTCCATGCGAGCTCAACAGAGGGAGCGCGGAGTCGTGATGAAGAGGCGCGCGTTCTCAAAGGCGCTACCCGGTCTCCAAACCGCGATTGGCGAGGTAATAAGTGGTTTGGCGCTACACGATAGAGTGAAAGCCAACATTCTGCGCGGCGTCGATAAATCGAATGACCTGACCATGGGCGAACGTCTGTTGCAGGTGCTTGAGGCTGACCTTCAAATGGCTCTCGACGCGGACGACCGGCGTACACTGGGGTATCGAAATGAACTCGCGCATGAGGGAGGGTTTTCCGTTGACTTCTTCGACCTGGACTACGATGAAAAGAACCTTCGGCTTGAGGATGTGGGTCGCTTACGAAATATCGTTACGGAGGCAGTTCTTCGCCTCTGCGGTTACAATGGGACAGTCGATGACTTCACCCTCCCGGGAGGTGTCCGAATAATCGCGGGTTCACCGCCAAGCCCATTTATTGCCGCGCGATGAGTTCGCTACTATGGGTAGCTTCCCGAGCACAGCCTCGGTGGCGAAGCAGATCATTTTTCGTGTCTCGATATCGTGCCGTAACTGTCACCAACTCGGTGCCGCACTTTCGATGATCGCTGCAATCGTCTTCGCTATCGCGTTCATCCCGCCGGCCGGCGCCTATGATTCGCGGGCGACTGCGGCACAAGTATGCCGTTACGGCTATACGCGGCCGCAGCGTGCCCTCGACACGTATGCGCTGCGCGATCGCGTCTATACCCGCTACGGTTTGGCGCGTGGGCACCGCGCAGGCCTTTACGTGATTGACCATCTCATTCGCTCGAATTGGGAGGGCTAACCGTGGATGAGAATCTTTGGCCGCAGACGCGCGCGGATGCTGCGCGCAAGGATTTGGATGAGGATCGCCTTCACGGCGAGGTCTGCTCGGGCCGCATCAAACTGGATGGTGCGCGCCGCGAAATTCTGCGGCTTTGGGCCCGGGCTGGCGCCTTCCCTCGGCCGGGCCGTTGAGAGGCGCGGACGGACCATTGCGCCAGGGCTCCGATGGCGGTCCAATGACCGTTTACGAGACTTTCAAGTTCGTGTCGCGCTGTCCGATCGCTCGAGCGTGCGTTGAAGACAAGACACTAGGACATCCTTGCCGGAAGATCGTCGACTATCAGGCGACGCCGAAGTGGGGCGGTGCAACTTACGACACGTTCCAACTCCCTGAGCCATGGGTGGGGCAGATCGATCGTGCGCCAATCCTTTTCGTTAGTTCGAACCCTTCGATCGGCGACGACAGGCACGCCCTCGGCTCGTCATCGGACGAGGAGGTGTGGGATTCGCACTACTATCTCTTCGGCGGTGGAAAGAGGCGATATACGACCAAGGGAAAGTACAAGGTCACGGACGACGGCGGACAGGGTGATTGTGTTTCCACGTGGGCGTTCGTCCTGCAGCGAGCGCAAGAGATAATCCCGTCGCGGCCCGTTGATCCGGGTATTGACTATGCGCTGACGGAAGTCGTGCACTGCAAGTCCCAGCGTGAGGTCGGGGTTGCCGAGGCGCTGGACAATTGTGTCGAGCGCCATTTCACCGCTATAATGACGCAGTCGGTCGCTTCGCTGTTGGTCGTTATGGGCCAGGCCCGTAGGCCGGTGCGGCGACTGACTGGCATCGGCGCTGACGTAAGAATAGCGGAAGTCGAGTTAGGTGGACGAGCGCGGCTCGTCGTTTTCTTAGGTCATCCGACAGGGAGTGAGCGGCGGACTTTCGTCGACGTCTACGCGGAGGAGTTGCCGCGCCTGCGAAAGGTTGTTGAACGTGCTTTATCCAGTCGTTAGCAATTCGCGTAGAGTGCCGGTAGCATGACGCGGGCCGGGACGGTCGTCCTGACGATAGCGATCGTGGGTACTGCGGTCTCGGCAGCTGCAGCGGGCACGAACACCGCGGCGTTGATGCGCGTACTGCTGGCCAGCGGGATCATCGGCGGCTTATGCCAGGAACTTGTCGATCCGGTCGCGGAGCGCGGTCAGCGCCTCGCGAATGGTGACGGGCCGCGGTCGTCGATCCCGTCGGGCGTCACGGGCCCGTGCCCGTAGCCGTCCAGGGCGCGGCTCAGGTCGTTCACGAGCATCGTCACGTACGCGACGGCGTTCGGCTGGTCTGGAGGTAGTATCATCCGTCCAGCGTGACACGAAAAGTCCCGGCGTGCAAGATGAGGAAAGCTTTCATTATGGACTGGATCGAGAGGTCCGAAGCATTTACCGAAGCGATCGCGGCGGTCGTGCGGCGGCAATTTCCCGACGTAATTATTACCGAGCCCGAGGCGGGCCTTTTTGGCTGGCAGCGAGGGGCCAACCGCATCCAAATGCTAGTTAATGATCCTGGCGGAACGGTTCGCCTAGCATTTGTCCCCCAATCTCCCGACGCGAGGCCGCAGACGTTCCCCTACAGCGATCGATCCGTCTCTGCAGTCGCCGCGTCGATCATCGAATGGTTGGATTACCGCAGGTACCGCACACGGGGATTATAAGAAATAGGGTATGGACGACTCATTTCAAAAAGCTATGCGAGACGCGGATGCCAGAGCCGCGCAAGAACAGCAGCGTCGTGGAAGCATCGTCGGGTCCGCTCAAGCGCGAGCCGAGGCCCTCGCTGAGAAGGCGGCGGCGGCGTTGCAATCCGCATTAAGCGGATATGCTGGGATGAGTCAACCGATCGCAAACGTCGCCTCCACCGCTTCAATAGGCCAGCGGCAGATTACCGTGGAGAGCTCCGGATCGGAATTGCAGATTGAGGCCAGGGTCGCGGTCGGCTGGCATCCCGGCGACGGTATAAACATTGGTCACGGCGAAAGCAGCGACATTCGAGTTGAAGTGAAACGCGGATTCACGCAGCGTGAAGTGTTCTCGATACCCGTGGATCCAGGCGGTCCGGTGTTTTCCGGCAACTTTCCGATAGATCGCGAAGCCATGAATCGGGGCGTCGTGGGCGCACTAGGTAAGATGGGAACCGGGCGCCCGTAAGCCCGCTGTCTCGGACCCGTTCGCTGATCGAGTGCAGTCACCGGGATCGCGCAACGGCCGCCGCAGCCGAATAGGTGTCGCCCCAGTGCAGCAGCCTCCCTGCGACGTTCGCCTTCGGCCCTCAGCTGCGATTCCATTGGCGACCCCTTTCACGCCACGTCTCGGTAGACGAACCGGTAATGATAGAGTTGCGCGAGCGCAGCGCGAGCCTGCGCCACGACGTCATCTTCGAGCGACTTGACTTCGATGATGATTTCCCGGTCCACCACGAGGTCGACCTGCAGCGAACGCTCAAGCGCGTGCCCTTCGGCTTGCGCCGCAACGCGCCGTAGCAGCTCTTCGTGCTTCGCCGACCGCCGCTCGATGTCGATCATCCAGGCGACCGCGTCGACCGGCCGAGATTGAACGGTCATGGGCTGCCGATCGACTGGCGCCCAGGTCGACAACGGCGGAGCATAAGGCACGAATTCACGCATGGCGTCGTGTGCTCCTGAGGGCGGGCACGCCGGCGTCATTGCGACGATCTCATTTCGCGAGCTGAGCGCGGGTTGCGCCCAATTGATGTCGGCGCCGCTCCATTGAATCTTCAAGAGCCCCGATAGCCATGCGAGATGCGGTAGCGGCGTCGTAGAAAAGACGTAGTGCGGCACCGTCGTGAAAGCGTCGTCTACCTCGTTGGGAAGCGGAGGATCGACGAGGCGCGGATCGCGAGCCTCGTATACGCCGAGAAAGACGGTCTCCGCGAACTCGTTCGCCGCGAACGCGGCCCAGTAACGCGAGCGGTTCAGCAGGTCGAAGTACCGCGACTTCTGCATGGACTGATACCGCTCGAACGCGGCGCGATCGTGCTGCCAAAGATAGTATGGCGGCCGTAGTCGCCTACGATCCGCATGCCGCAAAAGGGCAGTTTCATCGAGCGGGATGCCGGCATCGGTGAGCAGCGCGTTGAAGTCCATCTCGTCAGGCGCTCCTTCGGTGTCGCCTCGACGTCTACTTTCCGCAACTTGCGGCTAAACCGGCTCCATCCCGAGCGCTTGTCCCGCGCTGTCCAGCCGCTGTCGTAACGCGGACACTCCGGCCACGTCCATGCCAATTTGCTCCAGCGCGTCTTGCAGCAAGGCGATGAAGAATGCGACGTAGTTGAAGAGAACGTCCTTATCGGTGTTCTTGCGTCGAGAGGACCCGTGCAGCTCCCACGTTCCATCCGTATGCATCTCGAGGACATCCATGAATGCCAGGGCGTCACCGTGCATCAGGGCGCTCGGATAGGTGTAGAACCGCGCGTAGAAGTCGTCAGCATTTCCGGCGTGCACGTCCTTGACGATCTCCTCAAAGTTCCGCTTTTGCCGATCATGCGCTGCGGCGTTGAACGCCGGATCTAGGATGAGCTGGAACGCGTCATCATCAATTCTGCGCTGGAAGAGCTTCGCAAGCCGTTCGAAGTCCTCTAAGTGCGCGCGCGCGATTTCGGGGTGCATGCGATAGTACCTCAATCGCGTCATGTGTTCGAAGATGGCTCGACGAAGAATCAGCAACGCACGATTGTGGGGCCCGTCCGACAACACGAGCGCGGAACCGCCGAGGTCGTAGGCGAGCACGACGTACATCAACGCCCACCGCCAGACGTGACCCTCATCGCCCGCAGGGGGCGCGACACCGCGTAGGCTCGTTATGACGACCTCCGCCTCATCGATTGCATCGCTGAGAAGGTTACGTAGTCCGCCGTCGATTGGTACGTCATCCATGGGACTAATGCTACGTCTTATGCGCGCCAGGGGTCTGGCACAGTGCGTGACAAACCTACACGCCGCGCGCCACCACACCCCGACTCCAAGCGACACCATGTAGGACCGCTCAGGGGACGCGAGCGCGGGCCCAGTACCCATAGTTCCACCAGCCATCCAGATAGGCGTACGTAAACCCCACGATCATGAAGAGAACACCGAGGACCACGTAGCCGTCGGCGTTGAGGAAGCGCCACGGGCGTCCCATGATCCACGTGATCGGCCAGCGATACGCCGGCGTCTGGACGGGATAGAGAAACGCCCACGCCCAGGCAAAGTCAAACCAGTCGCGGGACATCGTGACGACGCCAAATACAATGAGAAACCACGGCACCTGCGTCCCGACCCGGATTGGGCATACTACCCCGTGCGAGATTGCGCCATAGAAGAGTATCGCGATGACGGCATACGCGAAGCTGAAGCTGGCCCGGTTCCGTGGACACTTTCTCACTCGCATAGAAAGAGTCCACCATGGCCAAGCCACCCAAGGTCTACCCGCCTGAGTTCCGTCAGAAGATCCTCGAGCTCATCCGCTCTGGCGAGAGCGGGAATGCCGTCGCTCGACGGTTCAACGTCAGTCGGCAGACGATCAGCAACTGGCTCAAGCAAGATGACGCCGACAGCGGCCGGCGCACGGACGTCCTAACCACTGACGAGCGCTCCGAACTCACGCGCCTGCGTCGCGAAGTGAAGCGGCTGACGATCGAGCAAGAGATATTGTCAAAAGCCGCGGCCTGGTTCGCTCGGGAGACCGATGCGATTCCGAAGAAGCCTTCGGATTCGTGAGAGCGTACCAGGCCCGTTACGCCGTGACCACGATGTGCCGCGTGCTCGAAGTCTCCACGAGCGGCTACTATTCGTGGCGCAATCGCGCTCCCTCCGCTCGTAGCCTGAGCGACACGTTGCTCGGCGATCGGATCGAAGCGATTCATCGTAAGTCGCGCTCGACGTATGGGCGGCCGCGGGTTCAAGCAGAACTCCGCGACGAGAACATCTTCGTCTCCGACAAGCGCGTGGCGCGCCTGATGCACGAGCGGTCGCTGCGCGGGGCTTCGCGGCGCAAGTCCGTCATTACGACGGTTCGCGATCGCGATGCGCAGTCGGCGGACGATCTGGTCAACCGCAACTTCGCTGCGAACGCGCCTGACCAGCTGTGGGTCGCGGACATCACGTACATTCCGACCTGGTCAGGCTTTCTGTTCTTGGCAGTCGTGCTCGACGTGTTCAGCCGGCGCGTCGTTGGTTGGTCGATGGCGAACCACATGCGCGCCGAGCTCGTCGTCGATGCACTCAACATGGCGATCTTCCGGCGTAAGCCGGTAGGCGTCGTCCATCACTCGGACCACGGCTCGCAGTACACGTCGATAGCCTTCGGCCAACGATGCAAAGCCGCCGGCGTCGTCCCTTCGATGGGATCGGTGGGCGACTGCTACGACAACGCGATGTGCGAGAGTTTCAACGCGACGCTCGAGTGCGAGTTGCTCGTCAGGCACCGCTTTCAAACGCAGCGCGAGGCCGCGCTGGCGGTCTTCGACTTCATCGACGGTTGGTACAACCCGCATCGCCGACACTCAGCTCTCGGCTACGTCTCGCCCGCCGAATACGAACGACGCAAGAGCGCCGCGGCCTGATGTCCAATCACAACCTATCCACGGAATCGGGCCAGCTTCATCGCTCACATAGAGTTGTAGGGCGCGCTTAAGGCGGGCGTTAAAGACCGCTTGCTCTTGAGGCGTCCGACGCACGACGCTCCGGCGACGTCGAAAATGGGCGCGACTACGGTACGGCATTCGTCACGATCGCAATGCGGGAGGTTGATATCCGCTTTGCGGGTTGCCGTCCTCGTCGAAATGAGCCAGGATCCACGGTCGGAGCATCGCGCGGTCTTCACGCGCGAGACGGTCGATTGCCGCCTGTACTCCCGCTACAGCAGGCCCGGACGGTTCGGGCTCAGCGCTCTGCATAGGCTGCTGCGGTTCCACAGGGAGGGTCACGGGCCTTGCTCCCACCGCTCTACAGTATTCTATCGCAGCGCGGACTAGGGGCGCCGCGGGGCACGCAAACGCCGTGATGTTGTCCGGCGATCGTATTCGATTAGATCGCAGACGGTTGTACTGAGCGCCCGCGCGACGTCGTAGAGCGTGCGGTACTTTGGATTGTTTTGACCTGATGCGCTGAGCGATTCGAGAAGTTGATAGTGCCGCACTGAGAGCCCGGCTTCGTATGCAACGTCTTCCTGGCTTAGGTCCAGTTCAAGGCGACGCGCCCGCAGCGACCGCGCAAGGTCCTTCATGGCGCCCTGAAAGCTGTCTCTCACGCCCACGATTGTCAGATCAAGGCGTGATGTAGACCACGAGATGGATATCGTGTTACGAGGAACCCTGACCCTTGGCTGAGGAAGGAAGACCAGCCGGGGCGTAGACCAGTCGCTCAAACAAAGGCAACATCCGAAATGCTTAGCTCCGGATCGTAGGCGTGGCCAAGGCGCCGCCTCACGGCAGTCCGCTCCTCGAAGCGGTTCTGGGCCGCGGCCGTTGCGCGATTCCAGTTGACGTCGTGCTCGATCGTCGCCTTTCGATTACGTGCATCCGCCTCTACGGGATCCTCCGATGCGGGCATTCCTTGCATGAGGCAGCGAATTTCATGGAGCAAAACGTCGAGCATTTGCGCCGTGCAGAGCGCGCTTTGATTCGCTATGGCTACGTTGAGCGCGTATCGATTCGAAGCGCCTGCGGTCGAGACGATTCTTATACGTTCCTCGACAAGTGAGGCCCGCTCTTTCCTGAGCAGCCCGCGCAGCGGGCGTAGAAACACCCAGGCGACGCTTCAGCTCGAGTCCGTTTCAAAGATCGCCACGATGCCGTTCCAGGCAATCCAAGCCGCGTCGTCCGTCATCGGTAACTCGACCGTCCGAATGAGTTCGCCGTGCGCGAAGAGGGACAGCCGCACGTTCGACGCGTCTATGACCTGAAGTTCCGCAACGTGCGGTGGCCACATGAAGCGCGCCGATTCCCCTGACGCATGCTGGTACGCCGGCTCGACCGGCAAGATGCAAAGCGGGTCGCGCACCAGCGCCACGAAATCATCAAACTGCAGTACACCCATGGCCGACACTACCACACCGACGCGAGTCGCTCATCCTTCATCGCGCAGCAGGTTGGACGCGAAATGCGTGGCGCGAGCGACGCAAACGCGGCCGTGGGCCCGGGCCAGCCCAGCGAGCCGCGGAGCGCAAAACTCCGCCACGTCGCTCGGACGATTGCCCGGGACCGGCGTCGGAGCGCCAAGGCTCCGGAAGCGCCCATCAACAGCTGACCATCGGGTCATCGTAGAGCCGCCGTTCGAGCCCAGCGGCCCGCTGGCGGCCTCTAAGACCAGGACAGCACTCGGGAGCGGCCTCAATGCCGTCCGAGCCAAAGCAGGCAACGACGCGGCTGTTCCGGGCCCGGGCAGCAATCTGAGCCATGCTTCCGCGGAGGTGCCACCCCGCTGGCACTCTCGACCCCTACGCTAGCAGGAGTCTCCTCGTCCATGCTTCCGACCGGGCGGCACCGAAGCTGTTCGGCAAAGGCCGGCGCGGAACACGGTCGCTCAGAATCGCCGTCCGATCGACAGGGGAGCGGCCGTTTCTGTTACCATCTCAGCTAACTCCAGCGCTCTTCATGATGCTGCACCCGATTTTCGAGGCAAATGCCTAACAAGAACATCCTCCTGATTGAGCCGGACTACAAAAACAAATATCCGCCGCTCGGCCTGATGAAGATCGCGCAATACCACGGTCCTCGAGGCACTCGCGACAACGTTCGGTTCATAAAAGGTCGGGATCAATCAGTTGAATCCACAGCGTGGGACCGCATCTACGTCACGACGCTCTTCTCATTCGAGTATGCACGAATAGCTGAGACAATCGACTATGCGCTCCGGCTCGTACGGGGACAAGGGAGTCGCGTCTTTGTCGGCGGCATTGCAGCGTCGCTGATGCACTCTCGTTTCCTGGGCGAGCCGCGTTGGTCCGGGGTGAGGTTTATCAAAGGTCTGCTCGACAAGGCGCCGGGCCCTTCCCTTGAACTCGACCAGTTTTCCGGCGAGCTCTATGCAGATGACTTGACCGGGATCCCCATCGAGCTGCTAATCCCAGACTATAGCATCCTTGATCAGATCGAACACAAGTACCCTGTGTCAGACGCCTATTTCACGTACGCATCACGGGGCTGCATTCGAAAGTGCCATTTCTGCGGTGTTCCGAAGCTCGAGGGTGGCCTCAGAGACAACGAGTCAATCTCCGTTATCGTCAAGAGCATCGCGGAGCTCTACGGCGAGAAAAAAGACCTCATCCTGATGGACAACAATGTCGTCGCAAGCAGTCGATACAAGGAGATTATCGCCGAGATCCGCGACCTTGGGTTCACGCCAGGCGCCAAGCTGTATCGAAATGGTCGACCCCTCACGCGGCGAGTAGATTTCAATCAGGGCGTCGACGCGCGCATTTTGTCCAAAGATCCCAGCTATCTTCGCGAGATGTCGACCATAGCAATTAAACCGCTGCGGATCGCATTCGACCATCTCGGACTCAAAAAGCCTTATGAGGCTTCGATTCGCTACGCGCATCAGTTTGGGCTGCACGAGCTGTCAAACTACATGCTTTATAACTTCCACGATTCGCCACTTGATCTGTACGAGCGTATGGTGCTGAATGTGGAGCTAAACGTCGAACTCGGGGTGCGGATCTGGTCGTTTCCGATGCGCTATCAGCCCACTGACTTGCCGCATCGCTCGTTTGTTGGCGAACATTGGACCCGGTACGAACTTCGTGCATTGCAGATTGTCTTGCAAGCGACGCATGGTGTCGTCAGCGGCGAACCCGACTTCTTCCGCCGCGCGTTCGGCGCAGACGCGGCCGAGTTTCACGATTTGCTTACGCGTCCGCAGCACTACATCTTTAATCGGGAATGGTTCGAGAACGGCCCGGGCCGGGCTGAATACGAAGCCTTCCGCTCGCAGTATAAGACCTTGTCACAATCACAACGAGGCGAGTTGCGGGAGCTTGTTTCAACCGTCGACCCGCGCCTCTTCAAGACGCTTGTTAGCGCGACGACAGACGGCCAGCTGCGACGCATCCTGCCGTATTACATCCTGCCGGCGAAATCCGCTGAAGCCAAGATTTGGCGAGCATCGAAACTTCTTCCCCGGGCAAAACCGATGCCGACGATGCCGGCGGATGAAATCGTGGAGGATGCGGGACTCGAGGAGGACGTGGCATGATTGAGTCGTTGACCCCCATTACCGTCGGCGCCGACGTTTTGGAAATCATGAGCATCGCGATGTACGCCGAACCTCTCGCGATTTATCGTGAGCTTGTGCAGAACTCAGCGGATGCAATCGACCAAGCCATTCGGGAGCATATCCTTGAGCACGACGCAGGGCGAATAGAGGTAGTGCTCGACCGGAGCAACCGCACAGCGACTATTCTGGACAACGGCGTCGGACTGCCGAATGAACAGTTTTCGGCCCAGATGCTTGGATTCGGCGCGAGCGCTAAACGGAATGATACCTACCGAGGGTTTCGCGGGATCGGCCGCCTGGCAGGGCTTGGCCACTGCCAGCAGCTCGTGTTCCGATCCCGCGCGACCGGTGACGCCGAGATATTCGAAGCTCGATGGGACGGCTCAAAGGTTCGAGAGCTTCTGCGCAGTGAGACAATTGTTCCGCTTGAGCAGCTCGCGCATGAGGCAATGCAGATTTCGCATTGGCCTGCTGTTGACGGGCCGGAGCACTTCTTTGAGGTGCGCCTTGAAGGCTTGCGCCGGCTTTCAGATGACGGCCTGCTGAACCCAAATGGCGTAGAGCAGTATCTTTCGCAGGTAGCACCGGTGCCGTTTTCCGATCAGTTTTCGCACGGGCCGGCGATCCGCCAAGAACTGCTGCGACGCTCGCCGCTCCTTGAGGTCACGCTACTGGTAAACGGTTCGCCGGTCTCCAAGCCATTTCGCGATGAGATTGAGGTTCGTAGCAAACGCCTCGCGAGGATCCGTGAGATCGAGTTCGTGGAGGTCCCAGCCGTCGATGAACGGACCGCGGCGGTCGGCTGGATAGCTCACCACGAGTATCTAGGTGCGCTGAAGCCAACCTACGCTGGACGAGGCTTACGGGTCCGAAGCGGAAACCTGCAAATCGGAGACAATTCGATTCTCACCCGAGCGTTTCCGGAAGATCGATTTAACGCATGGTCGATCGGGGAGTTCCACGTGTTCGATCCCCGGTTACGCCCGAATGCTCGGCGGGACGCATTCGAACCTTCGGTTCATGTAGATAACCTGTTTAATCAGCTCCTACCCTATGGCACCGCGATCGCTCGACGCTGTCGATCAGAATCCAAACAACGCACGAGCATCAAACGTCGAGCATCGGTGGCGAAAACGCTTGATCGCATCGAAAAGATTCTTGTCCGCAACCGAACGGCCGTCGCCGATGCCATTCGTCTCCTGACGTCCGAGTACCTAACGGTTGCGCTCGACGAGATGAGAGAAGTGGCCACGGTGCGCGGCACAGAGATCGATGATTTGGACTCCTTGGCACGGCGGATCGCAAAATTCGCGAAGCCGCGAGGTTCAGGCAGTCTCTCCTCGCGAGATCGCGGCCGGCTCGATGTAATCCGCTGGCTGAGGGACGTCGGCCAGGACGAACTTCTCGGGGACGCTATCGAAAAACTGATCAAGGGCTGAATTCCGCGGGCCATTCCAAGCCGAAGGCGTCAAATTTGGCCCAAGGCAGACGGCAGTTGGCAAGGGCACGCCGTAGTGACGGCGCGAAGTAGCCCCGTCCTAGGCATCGTGCGCGCCAGTCGTCCTTTCGCGCACGCATTCTTAGGACTTTCAGGGTGTGCCGTGCCGACGTTGAGGATCGCTCTAGAGACGCCCGGACCGCCGCTGATGCCCGCAAGGAGCGAGTTATGCAGCCCGTGGTCTCTCACGAGATGGTGGCGATTGACCTCATCGAATTGGATCGTACGAATCCGCGCATTAGCAAATGGGTGGAGATGTACGGCGGCGACATCACCGACGATCGCCTCCGTCTTGCACTTCTTGCAGAGTCCGCCGACGAGCGCGACGGCAACACGACCACTGTCGGCAAGCTCAAGCAGTCGATTCAGACGAATGGCGGCGTCGTTCAGCCCGTAATCCTCAATCGGCTACCAGACGGCCGGCTCATCTGCGTCGAGGGCAACACGCGCGTCAAGCTCTACCAGGAGTTTCGGGAGAACAGTCCCGACGATCCGCGTTGGCACAAGATCCTCTCCATTGTTCACTCAGACCTGACGCGGGGGCAGATCGATGCCATCAGGTTGCAAGTTCATCTCGTCGGTCCGCGTCAGTGGGATCCATACTCGAAGGCGAAATATCTTGCCTACCTCCGTAACGCAGAACACTTACCGTTTTCCGAAATCGTTGACTATTGCGGCGGCCGGCAAAAAGAGATCGAAGAGCAAATAGTTGCTTACGAGGAAATGGAGAAATACTACCGCGCGGTAATCCCGGATGACGGGGCGTTCGAGACGAAGCGCTTCAGTGGGTTTGTCGAGCTCCAAGCATACGGCATAAAGTCCGCAATCGCAGATGCCGGCTTCGGCCTCCTCGATTTCGCGACGTGGGTTCACAAGAAGCAGTTCAACCGCCTGGAAGATATACGACAGCTTCCGCGCATCTTGAAACATCCTGAGGCGCGAAAGGCGTTCCTCAAAGACGGGTCTCGAAAGGCGCTCGAGCAGTTACAACGTCCCGACGTATCCAAGACGCTATTGGAAGCGGGGGTCCTTCAACTTGCCCGCGCTCTAAACGCTCGCATCCAAGACGTCAGCGTCAAGGAGCTTCAGTCGCTGCGCGACGAGGAACCCATGAGCGAGCTCCTCGATGCACGTGACAACATCAAGTTCTTGCTTAAGCTGCTGAACAGCCAGGATCTCGCGTCAACCGACGATGAGTGAGTCCTCGGACCACACTTCGTTCGTAAATGAGATCGTGTCATTCATCAAAGGACTCGTCCATCCGAGAAACGACCTTGTCGTCTATCGGGACGGGCCTGATGCAACGCCGCAAAAGCTACCGCCAAAGCTTGGTGGCTACCGCCCCGACGTACTCGCAAGATTGTGGCGCGACCACACCTTCTTCATCGGCGAGGCAAAGACTGGCCTGGACCTTTATTCGAAGCATACTGCGGCGCAACTCACCGCCTTTCTCGCCGAGGTCGCCCAAAATCCGAAAGGTGCCCTCGTGGTCTGTGCGCCGTTCGCGTCATACTCAACGGCCCGGGCTCTCCTGTGGTCGCTGTGTCCAGACGTGACGATTGAACGCGCTGCCGTATACTGTATCCATCCCGGCCTTGTTTCAGCGTCTGAGGCGAAACTCGTGAGAAAGCAATGACGATTCGCGCGCGTAAGGAGCCTCGACTGGACGTCAAGCTAGATGCGTTTGACTTCCAAGCTGACGCGGCCCAACGTGTGCGTGAGCTTCAATACGCAGCAGTCTTTCACGAGCAAGGATTGGGTAAGACAAAGATCGCGATCGACGTTCTTTTGTGGTGGCTGATGGAGAAGCTTGTCGACTCCGTCATCATCGTAACAAAGCTCGGCCTTCTTGAAAACTGGCGAAAAGAACTCTCTGCGCATACCTTTATTGAGCCACGAGTGCTCGGGCAAGACAAGGCCGCGAATTTTCGCGCCTATAACAGCCCGGCACGGGTGTATCTCGCCCACTACGAAGTACTCGTCTCCGAGCGCTCCCGGCTAAAGCTATTCCTGAAGACCCGCGACGTAGGGATCGTTTTGGACGAGGCCCATAAGATAAAGAATCCGGAAGCAAATGTCACGTCGGCCTTGTTCGAAACTGAGGGACCTATTCAAACGTCGCCTGATCCTAACGGGCACGCCGATCGCAAATCGGCCACAGGACATATGGAGTCAGATATTCTTCCTAGACGGTGGCGAGGCGCTCGGTCGGAGCTATGATGACTTTAAGTCTGAGATCAACCTGAGTAACAGCCTGCGCGATAACAAGGAACGTCGCCGGGTATTCGAGACAGCGCTTGGCCGTGTCTCTGGCGCGATATCGCGGTTCGCCATTCGCGAAACGAAGGAGTCCGCAAAGCTAGACATACCCGAAAAGACGATCGAGAAGAAGCTCGTTGAACTAGAGCATCGGCAGCGCGAAATCTACCAGGACTACTGCGAGGAACTGGCCTCCGTGGTCGTTCGCGACGGAGCGCCGCAGATGGACGACGCTGACGTCGTCTTGAAGCGACTTCTTCGACTGATCCAAATCGCGTCGAACCCGATATTGGTAGACGAATCGTACGTCAACGAACCGGGAAAGCTGCAGGCGCTACGGGATATTGTTGGGCAGGCCATCGATCGCGGTGAAAAGGTAATCGTCTGGACAACGTTCATTCGCAATGCTGAATACCTCCGACGGGAGTTTGGCGTGCACGGGGCGGTAGTAGTACATGGAAACATTAGCTTGGAGGACAGAAATGCCGCGCTCGAGTCTTTCAGAGTTGATCCCGAAGTTAAGGTGCTCGTAGCTACGCAGGGAGCCGCGAAGGAAGGGTTGACCCTCACCGTTGCAAACAACGCGATATTCTACGATCGGTCACTCAGCCTTGACGACTACTTACAGGCTCAAGACCGGATCCACCGGATCAGTCAGGAGAAACCTTGCACGATCACAAATCTCGTCGCGGCCGGCACGATCGACGAGTGGGTTGACTCGCTCCTTGATGCAAAGCGTAGCGCTGCCCGTTACGCCCAAGGCGACATCGACAAGATCGCGTTTCAGGCAGAGGTCAGCTATGACTACTCAGCAATCTTGAGAGAGGTACTGGATGCCGGAAGACGGGCGAGGAGGCATTAGTGCGAAAGAGCAGAGCGACCGGAGCACCGAGCAAGACGCAGCCTAAGCCTAAGGCTGACGCAGCGAACACGATCCTGATTCGAAAGGTCGCGATCCCAGTCGAGCGGCGGGAGCTGCCTAACCGCGACCTGCGCTTCTACGTGGACAACCCTCGCGTTCACTCGGTGCTCCGATCCGGCGATAAGGTCCCATCTCAAGAGGAGATTCAGGAACATCTCACCGCGACAGATCACGTGAAGTCGCTTTACCACGATATCCAGCGCGACGGCGGCCTAACCGACCCGGTGATCGTCAGGGCTCGGACCTTGGAAGTGCTGGAAGGCAACAGCCGGCTCGCGGCATACCGCCTCCTTTCCGAGAAGGACCCCGAGCAGTGGAACCTCATGCGCTGCGTCGTGTTGCCGGCGGACATTCCCGAGGAACTCGTCTTCGCGCTCCTTGGCCAGTATCACGTCAAGGGGAAGCTGGCGTGGGTGCCCTTCGAACAAGCCGGGTTTCTCTATCGTCGGTACAAGCTCCACCATAACGACCTCGAGACCGTCGCGCGCGAGATTGGCCTGAAGGGTGGCAAGGCGGAGCATATGGTCGCTACGTACAGCTTTATGCAGCATCATCGCGACAGTGAGGTTACGCACTGGAGCTACTACGATGAGTTCCTGAAATCACGAGAAATTAAGAAGGCGCGTTTGCGGCACCCTGAATTAGACGACGTCTTTGTCTCAGATGTGGTGCAAAACGATAACGTGAGCGCCATCGAGGTTCGCACCAAACTCGCGAAACTCTGTAAGCACGACAAGATCTTGCGAAAGTTCGTCTCTCGCGACATGACGCTGCACGATGCGTTCAAAATGCTGGTTGACTCAGGCGCGGAGGCTAAGGCCTTTCAGAAGTTGCAGCGGTTCAACCGGTGGTTTTCCAGCGACGCTGCGGCCAAGGAGATTCGGCAGTGCACCGGGGCGGAGCGGCAACGCGTGATCCTTGAACTCCGGAAGCTTGCTGCCCGCATGGCCAAGATGAAACAGAGCATCGATGGTACGGCGTCGAAGCGGAAGTAAGTCGACATCGCCGCGATCCGGACAATGGGTCGACGCCGCCTGAGCTGTGTCCGATGTTTGCCCGAATTTGCAAGCATAGTTGCGAGGCGGCAAGCTGGTCAGCTGACCGGAAGCCGCGGCTGTGAGTCGCGCACGCACGGGAATGACGCACCGGAGTAGGACGGCCGGTGCCGTGCGGGTAAACGTCCGCGCTGCATCCAGACTGGTCGTGGCCGTTGCCCGGCCCAGGGGTTTTAAGAAAGGGAAAGGGCGTCATTGATGATGCCGCCGGCCTGCGATTCGACGACGGGACTGCTGCTCGGGGCAGGAGCATCATACGAGGCCGGCTTGCCACTCGTTTGGGATTTGACGGCGGAGCTCAAGCGATGGCTGACGCCCAAGAAGCTCCGTGAGCTCAATACGACGTGGGAAGCAAACGGCGGCACGTTTACGAAGGACGTCATCGAGCAGTTTGCTCGAGCGCTTCAGCACTCGGAGATGCACTATGAGAGCCTCATCGGCTTTCTCGAAGTGCACGCCATGCAAGCTGAGCGTGGGACGGCGGTCCATCAAGGATTCGAATGGCTCCGCTTGTTCGTCGCCGATCTCATTTACTATTTCCTATTGACCCGGCACGTTCAGAACGTTGAGTACATCGATGCCGGGCTTCGATATCTAGACGGTGTCGCCGGATTAGCGGAACAGAACATGCCGCTCTGGATATTTTCGCTCAACCACGACCTTATCGTCGAATCCCTCGCGGCCCGGCACGGTATGCACGTATCGGCTGGACTCGTTGACCATACTTCGATCCCGCTGCGCGACGCGGCCAGAAATATCGTCGGCTCCCTAAGGGCCGAAATTCTGACCCGCGAGGACTTCAGCTCGCACGGCCTGCGGTTTCTTCCTGCCGGCGCGGCCGGCATCAACTTGTTGAAGATACACGGCGGCCTTGACCTTTTTACGATCAACGACCGTAGAGACATCATACGGATCGTATCTTCGGATTCGACAGCGGCCGGGGTGATCGAGGCGGTCCGAGCCGTGAACGAAGAGATTCACGTTCGCCGACCGGACACCGGCCGGCCAGTGCGAACGTTCAACGAGATCTTGTATTACGACGCAAATGAGAAGATACAAATGTTGCGCCGGTCACTTCTCGCAGGCGCCTTCAAATTCGATTCTCGCTACGAGCAGCCCATTCCGGCGGAGTTCCTAGGCATCTTTAAACGCAACATCGAGGTCGTGGGGCGCCTCATCTGCATCGGGTATGGTTTTGGCGATGCGCATGTGAATGAGGTGGTCCGAGGATGGTTGGAGGGGCTCGAAAGTCGCCGCCTTACCATTGTCGATCCATTCAGAGTCGACGTTCCGCCATCTCTCCTGCACGTGGCGCCACAAATAAACCTGTGCGCGGCCAGTGCCGCAGACTACCTCGCGCTGTATGCTGAGCACCCGCTTACAGAGCAAGAGTATAGACTGAAAGAGCGTCGTTCTATCGAGCGCGTCCGAAAGCGCGAGGTCGAAGGGTTCGCATAGACGGGCGAGATGTAGTCGCTGCGATAAGGATGAGCCTAAGCGCTGCGGGCCGGCCCGATCTGTTCGTCGCGCCGGATCTCCGCGGGCAGTCTACCGTCGTTCGCCCGCTCTGACTCCAGGCGTGTTTGTAGCGCGCTCCATGCATCTCGGTCCGCCTTGATGGCGGCTCGCTCGTCCTCGCGCAATGGTAGCTGGATCAGGATTCGCTCATTGTTGCTGTCCGCCTCGAGCCTCTTGGCCGCGGCGGATTCTTTTGGTAGATAGTATCGGCATCGAACGCAAGCGAGTCTATGGGGGCACCGTGAGAAAAACTTGTCCGTGCAGTACCCGTCACCGAGATCATAATTCATGTACGGCTCTCCGAGAGCTGCGAGCCCCGTTTCGATCGCGTTCCGATCGATTATTGCCTGCACACGCGCTATGCTGCTTCGCCAAAACGAAGCTTGTTGAAAACGTTCTGCCAACTTCTTTGGCCGCTGCCTTACGTACCAATCTGTTGACGACGTGTGTAGGTGGCCAAGCCATTCCTTAAGCTCGAACGGTGTCATAGCATCCGGGGCATTCGCGAGCATCGTAGCGACTGTCGAGCGGGCTCGATGCGTGGTAATCCGACCCCGTGCATCCATTTCCGGAACGCCGGCTTTCTCGCACATTGTTCGAATAATGCTCGATATGATGCCGGAACTTATTAGGCGACCCCGCATACAGAAGAGCTTTTCTTCGAGCTCTCCCGTTCGTCGATCCCGAACGGTCGGCTGGGACGAACGAACCGCCAACCAGGCCTCGATCGCTTTCCCGACTACGGCTTCAAGGGTTTGACGAATTCAGGCATGTACTTATTGGCGGGTACTGAGAGCTGGCACACGGCGGGTGTTGAATTACCATGTTCATCCGTCTCGAGTAAGTCGAAAGCCCACGATATGCAGTGCTTTCTAAGCCGGCGAATCTCGTCGTAGCGGAGAGCGCAGAAGAGCCACACAACGACGATCGCCTGAATCATTTCAATAGGGTAAATCCGAAGCGTTTCGTCCTTGAAGTCCTCACGCGCGAGGTTTAGGCCGGCAACCAAGAGCTTCGCCCAAACATCGTCCGATAGGTCCCTCGGTTGTGGCGCTGAAAGACGTGCGACGCTTTCGGGGAGGCGAAATACAATGGACGTTTTGACGCCGCCCCGGTAATCCGGGCCACCTGACACCGTGGGTTCTCCGGCCGCCAGGCCGAAAGGAACCCCGTCATGCGGAAGTCCCGCTTCACCGAGACGCAGATCGTCTCGATCCTGCGCGAGCACGACGCCGGCGCCTCGTTCGTCGAGCTCAGCCGCCGGCACGGCGTGCACCCGAACACGATCTCGGCCTGGAAGAGCAAGTACGGCGGCATGGAGAGCAGCGAGATCGCTCGCGGCCGTGCGATCGAGGACGAGAACGCGCGGATGAAACGGATCATCGCGAACCTCTCGCTCGAGAACGATGCGATGAAGGAACTGATCGCAAAAAACTCTTGGGGCCCTCGCAGCGAAAAGCCGCGGTGAGGGCCCTCCAAGAGCTAGGCGTGAGTCAACGTGCGGCATGCCGCATCGCTCGTTGTCCGCGATCGGTAGTCCAATATCGCATTCGTCGCGTCGACGACCCGCGGTTGCTCGAACGGCTGAACTCGCTCGCTCACGAGCGCCGGCGATTCGGGTACCGCAGGCTAACGCTGATGCTGCGGCGCGAAGGCTTCGTCGTCAACCACAAGCGGGTTCACCGGATCTATCGCGCTCACGGGCTTCAGTTGCGCGCGCGACGGAAGCGGGGCGTCCGGTATGTTCGCGGCAATGCCGTTGCGCCGGTGTCGCGCCCGAACGAACGCTGGTCCTTGGACTTTGTGCACGACCTGCTCGGCAACGGGCGCAAGTTCCGGACACTCACGATCGTCGACGACTTCACGCGGGAGTCGATCGGCATCGAAGTCGACTTCTCGCTGAGGGCGAGCGGGTAGTTCGAGTGCTTTCGCGGCTCGCTGCCGATCGCGGTCTTCCGCCGACGCTCAAGTTCGACAACGGTTCGGAATTCACGAGCAATGCGATGCTGGGCTGGGCGGCAGAAGCGAAGGTCGAGCTGCACTTCATCGACCCCGGCCGGCCGATGCAAAACGGTAGCGTCGAGAGCTTCAACGGCCGCTTTCGCGACGAGCTGCTCAACGAGCATGTGTTTCCGACGATCTTTCACGCGCGCGCCGCGATCGAAACTTGGCGCCTGGACTACAACACCCGCCGGCCCCATACGTCCCTCGCCGGCTTGACGCCGGCCGAGTTCATCGAGCAATATCAACGAACCTCAAACTCACGGTCGGTCGCGGCCTGACAGCTGGGGCGGCCTCAGTTTGAAACCGGCGATCGATCAATTCCCAATCAATGAGGTCGTTGAAGAACTTTCGCACATGCTCGATTCGCGTCTTGATAAATCGCGGCTTCAATGGCTGGCCAACGCGCTTTCCAAGGTTTCTCGGGGGCGTCGGGATCAGGTCGCCTACCTTACCATCCTTAATAAAACGCACGAAGGCGATCGCGATATCGGCAGTCCATTGGCTCGGTTTGGTGACGTTCGGGTGATGTGTCGCGAGCCAGCGGCCTGCAAAATAGAGGCTGCTGCGAACTGGTTTTTGTGAAGTGTCAGCCATGCTGACCTTCGACAGGTAGTTATCAACCTCGGCAAGCCATTCAGCGGCGCAAGCAGAGCGGGGATTCCAGTCCGGCTGTTGGTTCCGGCCTTGGGTCGCCCTTGGTGCCGCGCGGACGATTGAAAGGGCGTGCAATCCCATCCAGACAGCGTGGAGATACTCGTGAAAGCCAATGGCGAGAAGCTTGTCGTAGGCGCTGATAAAGGCCGCTTGATTCCAACGTGTGATGTCAGGGTCGTTGAGAATAAGCATGACGCGGCATAGTGCGCCCAAGACTCCGCTGGCCATGGCCGATGTCTTGACGTAGCCCATCGACCGCAGAGTGTCGATGACCTTGTCCGCGCTACGCTCCACCGCGGCAGTTCCCCACAGACGACGCGCAAGTAAGGGCGCAAAGAAACGTTCTTCAGCGAAGAGTTCGGGCGCTATGGCTAGATCTCCGAGATGAAAGGCCAGCAATGCGACCGGCTGCGCCATTAGATTTGGGTGGTATTTGCCTGGTGACTCCTTGTGAACGCGGTGGACCGCGAGCCAGTCGTCCTTTTCCCATCCCCAATACGGCCGTTTAGTTCGCGCAATGTGTAGCAACACTAGTCGAATCTGCGTAGTTCGGCGCTCAGCCTTCACGCGGAAGTACCGAAGGACGACATCGAGTGGCTCGACGAGACGTTGAACGCCTCCGAAGCTCAGATTGCGCGGATGAATCTGCAGTCGCGGGTTTTCTGCCAAACGCTCAAGATAACTCAGCTCTGCCTGGCTTAGCGTTGGCGTTCGGTCAAAGCCGCTGAGGTCAAGATCGATAGTGCTCGTGAGATGTCGTCCGCGTCGTGTCATACCGCGGTGCAGGCCAGTCGGGCAAGTGCGGAACTGCGTTGATGCTTCAAAGAGGCGACTGTCTTGGAATAGCGGTCACGAAGGTGCTTCCCAGCCAAGTGGATGTACTTGTCCGTTGTCTCAACGCGCCGGTGGCCGGCGAAGTCCTTCAGTTCGAGTACGTTCCAGCCAGCGCGCGCCAGATCAGTAAGCGCTAGATGCCGTATGGTGTGACCGTGGAATCGGCTGACGCCCGACCGGTTGCGCACTCGCTCGATGAACTTGTTCCAGGTCCAGTATGAGATTGGCTGTCCGTGATTTCTTGTCGATTCGGACAGAAACATTGTTGAATTGGATGAAGTCAGTGGCGGGAGCATGCGTTCGTAGCGGATTAGCATTTCCGATATGTGCTCTCCAAAGGGGAGTGCGCGATCATCGCGACTCTTAGAGGTTTCCGCCCGAATCATTAGTTGGCGCAGGGCATGATCGATATCATTGAGCCTGACCCCGCAGAGTTCAGTTCGCCGCAGTGCGCATTCGTAGCAGAGCGCAAACATGATGCGGTTACGTAATGGCTCTGCAGCGACAGCGGACACTATGGCTTCCCATTCGTGCTCGTTGGGAATCCAGGGTGTCTTCTTGACAGTGGGCGTTGGTCCGCGACGTGGCCTTTCGCCCCGTCCACCACGGCTGCCACGCGGTACCGGGTTACGTGCGACGATTTGGTCGCATTGTAGGAAGTCGTACCACTGACGAACGGTCGACAGCCGGCGAGCAATCGTCACGTCGGACAGACCAGACGTGGACCGCGTCGCGCTCCGATTTCGCGAAGGCCGGGCCGTGCGCCGCCGAGCCCCGGCAAAGCGGGCGACGTCCTCACGGGTTACCTGGGTAGCTTCGATGGCCTCACTTGCTAACCAAGACAAGAAGTCATCGAGGTCAGTGGAGTAGGCTCCGAGCGTATTCAGCGGTGCCCCGAGGCCGTCTCGGTAGTCTAACCATCGGACGGCGTGCCCGCAGGCCATGACGTTGGGGTAGCTGCTGATCTCCCAGTGCATTTCCGACCTCCTTGAGGCCGGCCAATACGCTATTCCTGATGGGCATTCCTCATAAGATACCCGTCGCACACCGCGGCTTTGAGGTGGAACGGCGCACGGTCGCGCGGCAGCAGCGTCACCGCCGCGCCCGCGTCGCGCAGTTGCCGCGCGGCATCGGCGTTCGCGCGCGCGCCGAAGTCGTTACGGTACGGATCCGCCTGCAGCGTCACGGCGACGTGCGCGCCGCGGTGCGCGGCGTCCGTCAGCGCATCGCGCATCTCGCCGGGCGGCAGAAAGTACGAGCCGAACGCGACGTCACGCGCGGTTCGGATGCGGTCGAGGACCGCGGGGACGGACGAAAGCGTGAGTGCCATGCCCGTCCATCACGCGCGCCGCGCCGACTCGCTAGGGGACGACCGAGACCGCGATCTGCGTGAGCTCTTTGAGGTCGAGGTCGCCCACGAGCGCGAAGGCGAGGCCGTGCTCGCGCCACGCGAGCAGCGTCGTCGGGCCGTCACGCACGTACTGCGCGTCGTGGCCCTCGAACCGCGTCTGCTGCACGGTCATCCCCGCGAAGTCGATCGCGCGATCCGTCGCGCTCTCGAAGAGCGAGAGCGGGCGGATGCCGTCCGTGTACATCAGGTGCAGGTTGCGGACGTCCTTGATCTGCGAGACGGCCGCCCCTCCGAGCGCGAAGCCGTCGGGCAGATACTTGGGTGTGATCGGGCGGAAGCCGGCGCGTGCGACGGCGTTCGGCATGGCGAGCGCCTCGCCGTACGAGCGGCCGCGGATCGTCCGGTAGCCGGAGGGCACCGACGAGCTGAAGATCGACGACGGGATCCCGTCCGTGTAGCGGATGTCGTCGAAGCGCACGCGCCACGCCAGCGAACCGTCGCTGTGGTACGACTCCTTCGCGAGGACGACATGGGTCTGCGTGTCGATCCACAGGCGCATCACGCGCTCGCCGGTGTATTTGCTCACGAGGTCGACGACGTCGGTCTTGCGCTGCGCGATGCCGTCGGTCGCGGTGCGCACGGCGCGATAGTTGCTGTCGACGAGCGCGATGTCGTCGACGACTGCGACGGGGTCGACCGCGGCCTTGTTCTCGGTGACCACGACGCGCTTGCGCGCGGGATCGACGTCCCACGACGTCGCGCCGCGGCTCACGACGTATTGCCCGTAGAGAACGCGCGGCGTGAGGTAGGTGCGGCGCGACTCGTCGGGCGCCCGGTGCTCGATCTGCGAAACGACGGCCAGCGCGCGCGTCTGGCCGCTTCGGATCGACGTCGTCATGCCGACGAACGAGACGTGCTTCGGCGCGGCGGCCGCGGCGACGAGGAGCGGGCGGCCGTCGGCGCCCGAAGGGAGGGGCGCGAACGGCACCGCCGCCGGGAACGCCGATGTCGACGCGTGCAGCGCGGTGCGCGGCGGCGGGGTCGCGGCGCGCACCGCCCCCACGCCGAGCGCGATCAGGGCGACGGCCGCGAGCGCGAGCCTAGCGGAACGCACCGTCGGCGTCGTCGAGTGTCGCGGCGTCGGCGGTGTCGATGTACGACGCGGCGGTCGAGCTGCCGCGGTCCTGCGTGTCGGTGGCGTAGACGGCCGGCGCTGCGCCCGGGCCGAACGGGTTCTGCTGCGCCTCGGCGTTGTGCTCGTCGAGGAAGTACGCGGCTTGCACGCCGGCGGCAGGAACCGCGTGGCGCAGCGGCACGCCGAGATAGGCGGCGAGCGCGATGACGGCGGCGACCGGTACGGCGATGCGCGGTCCCCACGCGCGCAGGCGTTCGAGCCACGAGGGCTGCTCGCGACGCACGGCTTCCCATACGCGCGCCTTGATCATCGACGGAAACGCGAGCTCCTCGGCGAGCGCGACGCTGCGCAGCGTTTCGCCGAACGCCGCTTCCTCGTCGTGCAGCGCGCGGCACGCCGCGCACGCGTCGAGATGCACCAATACAGCCGCGTCGGCTCCGTCGCCGAGCGCGCCGTGCAGGTAGTCGATCAAGGTCTCGCGGTCGTAGTGGGGGGTCATCGTTGTTCCTGTTGAGCCCGAAGCACGAGCCGACGCAGCAGGGCCCGTGCCCGGTGGAGCCTCGAACGGACGGTTCCGATCGAGCACCCCATGATGTCGGCGATTTCTTGGTAGCTGTACTCTTCGATATCGGCGAGAACCACGACTTGCCGCTGCTCCGGTGAGAGTTGGGCCAGCGCCTTCGCCAGCGGCTCTCCGAGCTGGCCCGACACGTATTCTTCGATCGGGTCGACGGCCAGCGGCCTGCTCCCCGCAAACTCTTGCGGGGCGTTGTCCTCGGGGATCTCCTCCTGGAAACGTCCCTTTCTTCGCCGAAGTTCATCTCGATACAGGTTCGTGATGATTCGGTAGATCCACGAGAGGAACGAGGTGCCTGGTTGGAACGACCTCCAGGCCCGGTAGACGCGGATGAACGCGTCCTGCGTGAGATCGCGGGCGTCGGCCTCGTTGCCGGTGAGGCGGTAGGCGAAGTTGTAGGTCGCCTTCCCGTACTGCGCCATCGCCTGCTCGAGGAACGCGGAGGCCTCGGCCGACGGCGGCTCGATCGGCTTGCGCGGGACGCCCATCGGGCTCAGGGCGTTCGGGGCGGCGCCGGAAGCCGCCTCGCGAGCGAAACGAAGGTCGCTACTTGCAGCTGTTCGCGGCCGGTACGATCACGCCGGTGGCAATTTTTTCGATGCGGTTCGTGAAGGCGACGATGTCGCCCAAGTCGCGGTCGAGATGGTGCGCGTCGGAGAGCGTCGTCACGGTAGCGTGCTGAGAGAGCACCGTGTTCTTCGTATCGCGCAAGAACGGCGAGACCGGCATCGGCGTCGGAAGGTCGCCGTTGGCCCCGGTGACCGTGGGAACCATTGCGCGCGCGAGGTTCTGCTCGCTTTCATTCAGCTGTCCGAAGCGGCGCATACGCTCGGTTTCGACGAAGCCGCTCATCGCTTCGAGCTGCGTCTTTTCCGCGATCGCGAGCGCCTGCACCGCATGCTTGAGGTCGCGCAATGTCTTCGCGTCGTCCGGCTTCGTCGTGCTGTTCGGCTCGAGCGCCGGTGACTTCGCCGCGTCGTTCAGCGTATCGATGTACTTCACCATCTGGTCCACGGTGCGATCCATCTGCATGAGCCGCAGGTCGCGGGTCGTCTCCGTTTCCTTGATGACGTAGTCGAAAATCTTCGTCCGAAGCACGCCGAACGTGTCGTCGTTCTTCATGGCCGCCTCGACCGCGGGCTTGACCGCGGAGCGAATGGCGGTGCAGACGGGCTTGGCGCGCGTGCCCCCGATGTACGGCAAGTTGCTCGGCGCCGGAATGGGCTCGAGGTTGAACGGATTCGTCGGCGCCGGCCGGGGGGCGGGTGCGGGCGTCGTCGCCGCAAACAGCAGCGCCGCGAGAAGAGGGGCGATCACGCCCAGGTGCTTCGACGGATCGCCCGCCGTTCCGTCGAGCGGCACGCCGCCATCGCTCCGAACCGCCGGACTGCCAAGCCTGCCGCGCAGGCTTGGCCGCTGCGCATACGAGCCTTGGTCGCTCGAGCATCGACCGTCCTCGCGCGATCCTGGACAACGCCGAGCCCTGGAGCCCTCGGAGGAACTTCGGCGTGCCTTCGTAAGTCGTTAGGCGTACCTCACGCCGCCCCGGAGGGACGATGGCGACGGTCCACGCCGACCCACAATCGATCGACGTCGTCCCTCGCCCGCGGAGTCCTCTATGGCGGTACCTCGCCGTCATGGGCCCCGGACTGATCGTCGCCTTCGCCGACACGGAGGCCGGCAGCATCACGACGGCGGCGACGTCCGGCGCGCAGTTCGGGATGAAGCTCGTGCTGCTGCAACTGCTCCTGATCGGCCCGCTCTTCATCGTCCAGGAGATGACCGTGCGGCTGGGCACGGTCACCGGCAAGGGCCACGCGCAGCTGATCCGCGAGAACTACGGGCTCGCGTGGACGTGGGTGTCGCTCGGCACGATGCTGATCACGAACGTCGCCGCGCTCGTGACGGAGTTCATCGGCATCGCCGGCGCCGCACTCGTGTTCGGTGTCCCCGTCGTACCGATGATCGTCGTGTCGGCGTTGGTACTCATCGCGATCGCGTTCAGCGGCCGCTACAAACGCGCGGAGATCTTCGCGCTCGGGCTATGTCTGCTGGAGCTGCTGTTCATTCCGGCCGCGTTCGCCGCGCATCCCAACCCGGGCCAGTTCGTGCGCGAAGGGTTGTTCGGAAGCCAGCCGCTCGCGAACCGCGACTATCTGCTGCTCGTGGCCGGCAACATCGGCGCCGTGATCATGCCGTGGATGATCTTCTATCAGCAGTCGGCGACGGTCGACAAAGGCCTGCGCCCGAAAGATCTCAACCACGCGCGCGTCGACACCGCGATCGGCGCGGTGTTCACGCAGGTCATCATGGTCGCCGTCGTCGTGACGTGCGCCGCGACGCTGTTCGTGCATCATCAGAGTGTCAGCGACGCCGCGCATGCGGCGCTCGCGCTCGTGCCGCTGACCGGCTCGCATCTCGCGGGCGTCGCGTTCGGTGCGGGGCTGCTCGGCGCCGCGCTGCTCGGCGCGCTCGTCGTGTCGCTCGCGTCGGCGTGGGCGTTCGGCGAAGCCTTCGCGTGGCGGTGCTCGCTCAACGCGGCGTGCTTCGACGCGAAGCGCTTCTACGGCATGTACGCCGCGATGGTGGTCGTCTCGGCCGGCATCGTCCTGATCCCGAACCTTCCGCTCATCCGGATCACCGTGTGGGTCGAGGCCTTCAACGCCTTCGTGCTGCCGATCGTGCTCGGCTTTCTGCTCGTGCTCTCGAACGACCGGCGCATCCTCGGCGACCGTGTGAACTCCGTCCTCGGCAACGTGATCGCGGTCGGTGTGGCCGTCGTATGCGTGGGGCTCGGGCTATGGATGGGAACCCTGACCATACTCGGCCGGGCGGGCTAAAGTCCCGGCGGCGCTTTACCGACCCTTAACACACACAAGGTTTACGAATCTCCCCGTTTCTTCCGATACGGTAAGGCAGCGGGGGTTCTTCGGATCGGTTACGGATGACCGTGTTTATCTTGGTGCTCGTGGTCCTCGGAATCGCGGCCGTTTCGGCGACCGCGCTCTTCGTCTACGCGACCCGGGTCCGTGCGCTCGCGGGCGTGCTGCGGGCCCGTCTGGACGACGCCGCCGGACGCCACGCGCGCGTCGTGTCCGCCGTCGCCGACGGCGTGTACGTCGTCGACGAAGACCTGCGCATCACGCACGTGAACGCCGAGGCGGCGCGGCTGCTCCCGGCGCAGACGCTCGTCGGCCGCACCCTGGACGGGATCGTCGACGTCCTCGCTTCCGAGCTCGTGCCCGACGTGCGCTATGCGGTCCGGACGGGCGAGCGCGTCGTGCGGACCGTGCCGCGAGGCGACGACGGCGTGATCGAGATCGTCGTTCGCGCCGCGGGACGCGAGGCGGTCATCACGCTGCGCGACGTGACCGCCGCGCATCGCGCGGGCGCGCACGCGCGCGAGACCGAGCAGCGCCTGCGGCTGGTCGCCGAGAACGTCGACGCGGTCCTGTGGACCACCGACCGCGACGCGCGCTTCACCTCGATCGCCGGCGGCACGCTCAATTCACTCGGGCTGGTCGCCTCGCAACTGATCGGTCAGCCCTCGGCGCCGCTGATCGCCGAGCACGTTCTGCGCGAGGTGATGGACGGCGTTCCGGTGCGCGCGGAGACCGCGCGCGGCGAACGCTGGTTGCGCCACCACGTCGAGCCGCTGCTGGCCGGTGACGGGACGGTGGCGGGTGCCGTCGGCGTGTCGCTCGACGTCACCGAGCTCAAGCGTACGCAGCAGGAGCTGTTCGACAGCGCGCATCGCGACCGTCTCACCGGGCTGCCGAACCGGCTCTCGCTCGAGCAGCGCGTCGATGAGACGATCGACGACGCGCGACGCGACGACCGCCGCTTCGCGCTGCTCTTCGTCGACCTCGACCGGTTCCAGGCCATCAACGACTCGCTCGGGCACGGCGTCGGCGACGAGCTGCTGCGCGAGGTCGCGCTCCGTCTGCAGGACACGCTGCGCGCCGGCGATGTGATCGCGCGGCCGGGCGGCGATGAGTTCATCGTGCTGCTGCCGCGCGTCGTGCACGAGGGCGAGGTCGAAAGCGTCGCGCAGCGGCTGCTGCGTGCGCTCGCGCGTCCGGTGTCCGTGCGCGGGCGCGAGCTGTTCGTCAACGCGAGCGTCGGCGCGGCGATCTTCCCCGACCACGGCCGCGACGCCGAGGCGATCGTCGCCCACGCCGATGCCGCGATGTACCGCGCGAAGAAGCTCGGCGGCAATCGCTTCGCGCTCTACGACCGATCGATGGGAGCCGCGGCGGGCGACCGTGTCGCGCTCGAAAACGACCTGCGCCACGCGGTGTTCGGCGACGAGCTCGAGCTGCTGTACCAGCCGGTCGTCGATCTCGCGTCGCGTCGCGTCGTCGGCTGCGAGGCTCTCGTGCGCTGGAACCATCGGACGCGCGGCGTCATCGCGCCGGCCACCTTCATTCCGATCGCGGAGGAAAGCGGCGTGATCGTCGCGCTCGACCGCTGGGTGCTGCGCGAGGCCTGCGTGACCGTGGCGCGGGTGCGCGCGTACCGGCCGGACTTCCGCATCTCGGTGAACTTCTCGCCCCGCGACCTGCGCGAGGACGATCTGCCGGACGTGCTCGCCGCCATGCTCGCGGAGCACGGTTTGCCCCCCAGCGCGCTCTCGGTCGAGGTCACGGAACACGTGCTGCTCGACGACACCGTGCTGCCGGCGCTGCGGCGCATCTGCGCACTCGGGGTGCAGGTGGCGATCGACGACTTCGGCGTCGGCTACAGCTCGCTCGCATACCTCAAGCGGTTGCCGATCACCGCGCTCAAGATCGACCGCGCGTTCATCCGCGAGGTCGCCGACGACGCGTACGACCAGGCGATCGTCGGTTCGATCGTTTCCGTCGCGAAAGCGCTCGGGCTGCACGTCACGGCCGAAGGCGTCGAAGACGATGCGCAGGCGGCATTCGTGCAGTCGCTCGGGTGCGACGAAGCCCAGGGCTTCCGCTTCTATGGGCCGCTGACGGCGATCACCCTCGAGGAATCGCTCGCTACCCGGCCGCTGTCGCTGCTCGAGCGCGGCGCCTAAGTCCCAGCATTCCCCCAGATCGGGGGCGTCGTGTCTTCGGCGTTCGCGGTACGATGGCGCACGAGGGCGGTGACACGATGGGAGTTTTGTGGAGAGTCGAGGACAACGCCGAGCGGGTGCTCGGGCAGCGCCGCGCATTTCGCGACTGCCTCGACTCGATCGCCGTCCCGGCCGCGTCGGATGTCGACGGCGCCGAGCTGATCTACGGCGAGCTCGTCGGGAACGCCATGCGGCACGCACACGGCGCGGTCGAAGCGCGCCTCGAGCTCGCCGACACGGACGCGCCGGTGCTCGTCGTGCGCGATCACGGTCCGGGCATGCACGTCTATCCGTGGCCGCCGCACCGCGATCCGTATGCGGAGTCGGGCCGCGGCCTCGCCATCGTGGAGCTGCTCGCGCGCAAGACCGGCGTCGAGGAAGCGGAGGGCGGCGGCACCATCGTGCGCGCGACGCTTCCGGTCACCGCGCGCGACGGTGCCTCCGACGACGTCACTTCGTGTTGAACCGCACCCCGAGGTCGATCTCGCGCGCCGGCGCGTAGTGGTTGCCCTGCGCGTTCTCGAAGGTGACGTAGTACCGGTCGTTCAGCAGGTTGCGGACGCGCAGCACCACCGCGATGGTGGCGCGGACCGCGATGCCCTTCTCCGCATCGAACGTCACGTGCGGCGTGAGTTTGCACGGCCCGCCCGTGTCGAGGTCGGGATAGCCGCACGTGATGCCGCCCGTCGGGTTCAGCGCGGCGGAGAGGCCGCTGCCGTACTCGCCGTCGACCGAGAACCAGCCGCCGCGGCGGTCGTTCCGCACGATGCCGGTCGTGGCGTCGATGCGCTGATCGTGGTCCGCCGGCGTCCAGTCGTCGGATGAGCCGAAGCACGGCGCGAGCAGCTGCGTCTCGCAGCCCTTGTTCACGGAGTACGTGTGCGTCAGCGACGCGTAGAAGCGTCCTCCGCGCGCTAGGCCGATCTGATAGTACGCCGTCTGCGTCGCGATCCGCCCGAGCTGGTAGTTGATGTCCTGGTGCAGGTTCGTGACGCCGACCTGCGTATCGTCGATCAGGTCGGTCGCGTTTTTCTGCATGAACCGCAAGCCGAGATCGCCGCGGCCGAGCGCGACGTGCGCCCCGATCTCGTAGACCGAATCGCGCTGCGGCTTGAGGTCGAACTGGGCCACGTTCGTCTGCAGCGGCAGGTCGAGCGTGTACGCGGCGAGCGGCGCGACGTTCTCGAGCGAGAACGGCGTGAAGAAGCGGCCGTAGTAGGCGTACACGCTGTCGCGGGCGCCGAAGAAGTGCGTCAGCTTGACGCGCGGACTCGCCTGTCCGAAGCCCGCGGCGAACTGCGTTGACGCGACTGCGAACGTATCGGCGCGCACGCCGTAGTCGAGCTGCCACGCCGAGCCCATCTTCCACCTGTCCTGCACGTACGCCGCCGCCAGGTGGCCGACGTTCGGCGTCGAGTCGACGACCGTGTACGGCGCGCCGGGAGTCGCGGGCGTGAAGACCGGGGCGAGGAAGTTGCCGGGCTGCAGCGTCACACCGTACGTTTTCGCGACCTGCGTCGCGTCGTACAATCCGCCGAACGCGATCGTGTGGTGCGCGCTGACGTTCGCGTAGTCGAGGTTGCCGCCGACATCGATCGCGGTGCGGTCGGCGTTGAGCGAAAAGCCGCACGAGCCGTTCACGTACGCGACGCTGGGGTTCGGCTGCGGCGCGGTGACGACGCCGTTCACCACGGGTCCCGTCGACGCCAGCGCGTTGGCGCAGTCGGTCGGCGCGCCCGGGTTGAGCGCTTCGCCGAACGTGAAGTCGTCGTTCGGATCGCCGAAGTCGCGGATCCGCGAGCGCTTGTACATCGGACCGAACGATAGCGAGCCGTGGTCGCCGATCGGATGCCGGAACTGCAGCGCCGCGAAGAGGTCGTCCTGCGTCTCGTTGTCGTCGCTGTTCGCCGGCTGGCCCGACGCGACGTCGTTCGGAATTTGGTACGTCTGGTACGAGTGCGTGACGGTGAAGTTCAGGAAGTTCGGTCCCGCCGGCAGGGTGTAGCGGAGAAACTGGTTCGCGTCGCTGAAGTTGTCGTGCGGCGAGTCGAAATTCGGCGGGTCGAGGCCATGGTTGCCGCGCTGATTCCGCAACGCGACGATCAGCGCACCGTTCCCGACGTTCGTGTGGTAACCGAGCGTCGCGTCGAGCAGCGCGTGCGAGCCGACGTCGACGTCGCCGATCGCGCCGGGCCTGCCCGAGCCGGTGCGCGTGTTGATGTTCACGACGGACGCGAAGCGCTCGCCGTACTGGGCAGGGTACGCTCCCTGCAGCGCTTCGAAGAACTCGATGTCGTTGGAATCGAACTCGCTGCCGATGATGCGGTTCAGCTCCTGCGGCACCTGGACGCCGTCGACGATGTAGTTGATGTCGCCGTGGTCGCCGTTGATGTGCACGACGCCGTTCGCGCCGCGCGCCGCGCCGGGCAGCTGCAGCAAGAGGTTCGGAAGGTTGCCGCTCGCCGGCGACCGCGCGATCGCTTCGGCGTTGAGACTCAGGTCGGTACCGGAGCCGCGCACGGGCGGGCGCGCGACGACCGCCGTGCGGCCGATCTCCTTGAGCGGCGCGACGTCGAGCGTGATGCTCGCGCCGGCGCTGGTGACGTCGACGCGTACCGTCGCGTGCCCCTGCGCGGCGCTGGCCGTCACGTCGTACGTGCCGGCGGGCACCGCCGGGATGCGAAATGCGCCGTGCGCGTCGGTTTGCGCGCGGAGCGTCGTGTTCGCGCCGACCGCGGTGACCGATGCGCCCGCGACCGGTTGCGTGCCAGCGGAAACCGTTCCGGCGAGGAACGTCGTGCCGGCCTGCGCCAGCGCGAGCGACGTCCCGGAGAAAACGAAGACGATGAGCGCGGCGAACGCCCGAAGCGTTCGGCCGCCGCGATTGCGGATGAACATGATTCCCTTCGCTTACTGCGATGTGCGATGAGCCGCGCTAGCGCGCGGCGGACCGGATCAGCGAGCGAAGAGCGGCGGAGCGCGGTTCGGGACGAAGAGGCGGAATGAGATCCCCGCGCGCGGGATCCTCGCCGAGGCGGTGCAGCGCGCTGCGCGCGGGAGGGGCGCCGCCGCGACGCAGGCGACCGCGGCGAGCAGCAGCGTGACGACCCGGTCGCGCGTCGCACGCAGGAGCAGGGCGGAGAGCACCAGCGCGAGTACGCCCGCGAACACCGCCGGGATCGTGCGGTCGGCGTCGAGCGAGGCTCCTTCGGGGAGCAGCACCAGCAGGGCGATCGCGAGCTGCGTGACGGCACCGCAGAGGAGCGTCCCGCGCGAGAGGGGCCGCAGGTCCGCGCGCACGAGCGCGATACGCCGCCGGCGCTCCCGGGCGGGCCCCCTCAGCCCGAGCCGCGCCGACGCGCCCGCCAAGAGGAGCAGGGCGATCGCGCCCATGGCGACGTGCACCGGGGAGTCCCAGACGAATCCGCCCGAGCCCACGGCGTGTATCACGCCGTGCACGAGCACGGCGAAGGAGAACGTCAGCGCGACCCAGAGGCCGAGTGCCGCGCGACGACGCGGGGACATGGTTCGGCAACGTTCCGGTCCTCCGGAACGCGCACCTTTGGCCGCAGGTCCGACCCCAAGGCCGGTCCGAAGCATCGTCCCCCCACCCGCCATCCCGGAGAGCCATGAACACCCCGTCCGCCGTCGAGTCCGACACCGTCAACCGCGTTGTCGCGCTGTTGGAGCGGTTTCCCGAGCTCCACAGCGTTCGCTCGAATCCGGCGGATGGCACCCTCACGCTGTCCTTTGCCGTCCGCGACCGGCTGGACGGTGCGCACGCGAACGCGCTCGGCGAGCGCGTCGGCGACCACGTCCGTGCCTTTCTCGGTCTGCGCGGCGAGGAACCGGCGAAGCTCGGCTTCGCGTTCGACCGCGACCGCGCGGTAACGTTCGTTCACGTCACGCGCGACGCCGAGTCGTTCACGCGCGAAGAGCTGGAGCTGCTGGTCGCGCTCTTCGCGGACGCCTACGGCGAGCGGCTCGTGAGCGATGCCGACGACGATGCGGCCGAGGACGAGCCGGCCGCGCACGACGACCTGGTCGACGTCGCGCTCGACGCGCTGCGCGACCCGACGCGGCGGCAGCGGCTGGTGGGCTTCCGCGAGGAGCAGCGGGTGCTCGTGTACTTCGTGCACGCGCGCAAACGCGCGAAAGCTAGGGCGCGATCGTAACTCCCGGCTCCGTTACCATCCTGGTCGTCGGCGACGTGATGGGGTCGCCGGGCCGCGAGGTCCTCAAGAAGCATCTCGCGCTCGTGCGCGAGCAGCACCACGCCGACGCCGTGATCGCGAACGGCGAGAACGCCGCCGGCGGCTTCGGTCTCACGGTGCAGACGGCCGATGAGATGTTCGAGGCGGGCGTCGACTTCATCACCAGCGGCAACCATATCTGGGACAAGCGCGAGTTCCGGCCGGCGCTCGACGAGAGCGACCGCATCTTGCGTCCCGCCAACTACCCGCCCGGATTGCCGGGACGCGGCGCCGGAACGTTCGTCGCGGCGAACGGCGTGCGGATCGGCGTGGTGAACGTGATGGGCCGCGTCTTCATGCCGCCGGTCGACGATCCGTTTCGCGTCGGCCGCACGCTGGTCGACGACCTGCGCGCTGCGACGAGCGTGATCGTCGTCGACGTGCACGCGGAAGCGACGTCGGAGAAGATGGCGCTCGCACGTTTCCTCGACGGCTCGGTCTCTCTGCTGTACGGGACGCACACGCACGTGCAGACCGCCGACGAGACGATCTTCCCGGGCGGCACGGCGTACCTGACCGACGTCGGGATGACGGGCCCGTCGGACGGCGTCATCGGCATGGACGCGGGACCGGTGCTCGAGCGTTTCACGAATGCAGTATCCGAGCGCTTCGCCGTGCAGAAAACGGGTACACGACAACTTTGCGCGGCAGTTGCGACCATCGACGTCGCCACCGGACGTGCGCTCGACATCAAACGCATTAATCTTCGAGGCCTAGCATGATCGAGCCACAGAGGACGCCCGCGTCAGGCGTCCTCAAAGTGTCTGCTCATTCCAGCCCCAATTCCGTTGCCGGCGCACTCGCCGGAGTGCTCCGAGAACGCCGTACCGCCGAGCTTCAAGCCATCGGTGCCGGCGCGATCAATCAGGCCGTCAAAGCCGTTGCGATCGCTCGATCGTATCTGCAGCCGAGCGACCTCGATCTCACCTGCGTGCCCGAGTTCACGGACGTCGAGATCGACGGCAACGTGCGCACCGCGATTCGGCTCTTGGTCGAGCGGCGCGCGCTCCACGGCGCAGCATAGCGGCGGGCGCGACATCACCGTCGACTTCCACTCGCATACGCTCGAGAGCGACGGCACCCTCGCGCCCGCGGATCTCGTCGCGCGGATGCGCGCCCGCGGCGTCTCGTGGTTCTCGATCACCGATCACGACACGACGCGCGCGTACGATGCGCTCGACGCGCCGGGCCAGCGCGTGATCAGCGGCATCGAGATCAACACGACGTGGCAAGGCAGCGACGTGCACATCCTCGGATACGGCATTCCGACCGGACCGTCCGCGCTGGCTGACGTGATCGAGGTGAATCGCACGCACCGTCGCCGCCGCATCGACACGATGGTCTCGGGGCTCAACGGCGCCGGCTATCCGATCACGGTCGAGCAGGTGCTCGCGGAGTCCGGCGGCGGCCACGCGCTGGGCCGCCCGCACGTCGCGAAGGCGCTCGTGCGGCACGGCATGGTGCGCGACGTGCAAGCCGCATTCGAGCAGCTGCTCTCGCGCGGACGGCCCGGCTACGCGCCCTCGCACCACATCACGCCGGCCGAGGCGATCGACGTCGTGCGGCGCAGCGGCGGCGTTCCCGTCCTCGCGCACCCCGGGCGCCTGAAGGATCAGTCGCTGCTCGACGAGGTCGCGGCGCAGGGCCTCGCCGGGCTCGAAGTGTTCTATCCGACGCACGACGTGCCTCAAACGGCGCACTATCGCGCGCAGGCGAAGCGGCTCGGTCTGGTCATGACGGCCGGCTCGGACTTCCACGACGCGCGGTGGAACTCGCGCGGCGTCGGCGTCGACGTCGACGACGCCGACATCCGTCCGTTCCTCGATCTCGTCGCGTGAGCGCGCGGCCGGTCGCCCGGCCGCCAGGGCCGTTTTCGGGTAGACTCACGCCATGACGGATGATGAAGTTCGCGCGTACGTCGGCAAGCCCGTGCGCGTGACCCTGGACGACGGCCGCGTCCTCGCCGGGACCCTGCACAGCGACGACGGACACGGACACGGACACAGCCACTACGCGGTGGTATCCGACCCCGTGCGCGAAGGCGGCGCGAAGGTGACCGAGACCATCCACGGCGCGGGTCGGATCACGACGATCGACGACGCATCGGACGACCCGGCGGCGGCCGAATGATCGACGATCTGGGGCTCCTCGCGGCGCGTCTGGCCGTCGGCCTGAGCTACGCCTCGCACGGCGCGCAGAAGGCCTTCGGATGGTTCGAGGGCCCCGGCCTCAAGGGTGCGGCCGGCTTCATGGAGAGCCTCGGCCTCAAACCGGGCATGCAGTACGCGACGACGGCGTCGTACGGCGAGCTGGCGGCGGGCCTGATGATCGCGCTCGGCGCCGGCGGCGTGCTCGGGCCGGCGATCTTGATCTCCGGCATGATCGTCGCCGCGGAGACGGTCCACAAGAAGAACGGCTTCTACGTCGCCAAGGGCGGCATCGAGCTCAACGTGCTCTACTCCGCCGCCGCGCTCGCGTTCGCATCGGGCGGCTACGGCGCGTTGTCGGTCGACCGCGCGCTCGGGCTCGACGACGAGCTGCGCCACCCGGCCGTGACGACGCTCGCGCTCGCCGGTGCGGTCGCGGCCGCGTACGGCGTGCTCGGGCGGCGCGAAAACTCGCCTCCGGACGGCACGCTCGCCACGCCGACGATCGCGGGTAGCGCGCGCAACGGCGCCGGAAGCTCGCAAACCGCGCCCGCGGCGGGCTAGCTCGTCGAAGGGCCGGATGCCATCGCGCTGTTGCGCCGGCCGTATAGAAGATAGATTACCATCCCGATCGCGAACCAGATCACGAAGCCGGCCCACGGTAGCGGGACGCCGAACAGCGTACCGCTGCCCTCGCGGAGGAAGTAGATTCCGCCGAGTGCGCCGAGCACCGAGAGTGTCGGAACGACCCAGGGCCCGAACGGCACCGTGAATGCGCCGCGCAGCTCGGGATGCTTTCGGCGCAGCACCGGCAGCGCGAGCGACACCAGCACGAAGGCGGCGAGCGTCCCCATGTTCGTCAGCGAGCCGACGAAGTTGATGTTCGTGAACGCCGCCGCGATCGCGATCAAGATGCCGAAGAACAGCGTCGAGGTGACCGGCGTGCGCCACGTGCGGTGCAGCGCGGTGAACCAGGGCGGCATCAGGCGATCGCGGCCCATCGCATAGATGATGCGGCTCTGCCCGAACATCATGACCAGCAGCACCGTCGTGAGGCCGGCGATCGCGCCGATCGCGATGATGAAGCCCGCCCACGCGAGCCCCGCGTGGATCGCGGCGAACGCGACGGGTGAAGGCACGTTGAGCTGGTTGAACGGCACCATGCCCGTCAGGACGATGACGACCGCGATGTACAACACGGTGCAGATCGCCAGACTCATGAGAATGCCGAACGGCAGGTCGCGGCTGGGATTGTGCGCCTCCTCGGCGGTCGTCGACACCGCGTCGAAGCCGATGTAGGCGAAGAAGATGAACGACGCGCCGCCGAAGACGCCGGCCCAGCCGAACGGGAAGTAGCCGCCGGCGCCCGTCGTCGGCCCCGCGGGCAGATGCCAGTTCGCCGGATCGACGTGACCGATGCCGATCGCGAGGAAGAAGAGCACGACCGCGACCTTGAGCGTCACGATGACCGCGTTGACCGTGCCGGACTCGCGCGTGCCTCGGATCAGCAGCGCCGTGATGATGAGGATGATCGCGGCCGCCGGCAAGTTCGCGACGCCGGGCGTCGGGTCGAACGGCGAGTGCACCCATCGCGGTGACAGATTGACGCCGATCGTCTGCAGCAGGTTGACGAAATAACCCGACCACCCGATGCTCACGGTCGCCGCGCCGAGGGCGTACTCGAGGATGAGGTCCCAGCCGATGATCCACGCCAGCAGCTCGCCGAAGGTCGCGTACGCGTACGTGTACGCGCTGCCGGAGATCGGGATCTTGCTCGCGACCTCGGAGTAGCAAAGCGCGGCGAAGGCGCTCACGATCCCGGCCACGATGAACGAGATCGTCAGCGCCGGGCCCGCGCGCGTCGCGGCCGCCACGCCGGTCAGCACGAAGATGCCGGTGCCGATGATCGCACCGATGCCCATCGCAGTGAGCTGCCACGGCCCGAGCGATCGCTTCAGGCCGTGCGTCGTATCGGCACCCTCCGCGAGGATCCGTGCGAGGGGCTTGACGCGCTGGATCACGATCGCGAGCTTTCGTTCGTCGGCGGCACGGGCGGTAGCGTACGCGCCACGCCGGCTACCCCCTCTCCGGAACGCGCGAGAGCGACTCCAGGAGCGGGTCCGCGATCGCTGCGGCCGCCGCACCGATCGCGACGGCGCGCTCGTTCTGCGCTTCCACCGTCGCGGCGTCGCGCATGAAGCGGTGGTTGATGCGCACGTTCGCGATGCTCGCCGCGAGCGCCGCGCGGAAGAAGTGCACGGCGCACTCCGCGTCGCTGACGAGGTGCGTGTTGCCGAGCGCGTGCGCGCGCGCGGCGAGCTCGAGGCCTTCGGCGCACATGCCCGCGACGAGCAGCGGCGCGTCGGCGGCGCCGGCGAGCGCGCGCTGCATCGCGGCGGTGCGCGCGTCTTGGGCCTTCTCGCCCTCGCGCGGTAGCGCGGACGCCGCGACGACCTGCGCGTAGGCCGCTTCGTCCACCGGGCGAGCGGCCTGGAAGCGCTCGCGCAGCGCGTCGGCGGCGTCCACGATCGCGCGCGCCTCGCCGTGGACGGCGGCGTACCGCGCGCTCGCGGCGGTGATGCGGGCAAGCATCGCGCACAGCGCCGCCCCGAGCGCGCCGACAAGCGTCGCAGCGGAACCGCCGCCCGGCGTGGGGGCACCCGACGCCAGGCGGTCGAGATATGCATCGATTCCGTCCACGGGGCGGTCTACCAGGCAAGAACCCCGGACGCCTCGCGGCGAATGGGATTCGGTCGCGCCGTTCAGCTCGTTTCAAAAGGCACGTCGCGTAGGTTTCAAGGCGCTGCGCCCCATGCTCCGCGCCCCCCACGTATTCGTGCGCGGGGTGGGCCGCAACAACCGCCTGCCTTCGCTCGTGAAAGTTAGGACTTCGACTTGCAAACCATCGAAAAAACGCGCGGCGACGTGAAAGACCCGGCGCTCGCCGATGCGGGAAAGTCGCGCATCGAGTGGGCGGCGAGCTTCATGCCCGTGCTCGCCCAGATTCGCGAACGCTTCGCAAAGACGAAACCGCTCGCCGGCGTGCGCATCGGCGCGTGCCTCCACGTGACGACCGAGACGGCGAACCTCATGCTCGCGCTCAAAGCGGGCGGCGCCGACATCGCGCTGTGCGCGTCCAACCCGCTCTCGACGCAGGACGACGTCGCGGCCGCGCTGTGCGCGCACTACGAGATCCCGACCTACGCCATCAAGGGCGAGGACGAGAAGACGTACTACAGCCACATCGAGTCGGTCATCGCCTCGAAACCGCACATGTCGATGGACGACGGGTGCGACCTCGTCACGACGATCTACACGAAGCACAACGCGCTGCTCAAAGAGATGATCGGCGGCTGTGAGGAGACGACGACCGGCGTCATTCGCCTCCACGCGATGGAGAAGGACGGCGTACTGCCGTACCCGGTGATCGCGGTCAACGACGCCCTGACGAAGCACATGTTCGACAACCGCTACGGCACGGGCCAGTCGACGCTCGACGGCGTCGTGCGCGCGACGAACGTGCTGATCGCCGGCTCGACGGTCGTCGTCGTCGGCTACGGCTGGTGCGGGCGGGGCGTCGCCTCGCGCGCGAAGGGTCTGGGCGCGCACGTCGTCGTGACGGAGATCGATCCGCGCAAGGCGCTCGAAGCGACGATGGACGGATTCCAAGTGCTGCCGATGGCGGAGGCCGCGAAGGTCGGCGACGTGTTCATCACCGTCACCGGCAACTACCACGTGATCCGCAAAGAGCACTTCGAGGCGATGAAGAACGGCGCGGTCGTCTGTAACTCGGGTCACTTCAACGACGAGCTCGACCTCGATGCGCTCGAGCTGCTCTCGACCGGCAAGACGACGCCGCGCGAGTTCGTCGAAGCGTACGCGCTGCGGAACGGCAAGACGGTTCGCGTGCTCGGCCAAGGCCGGCTGATCAACCTCGCCGCCGGCGAAGGCCACCCCGCCGCCGTGATGGACATGTCGTTCGCGAACCAGGCAATGGCTGCGGCATATCTCGCGCAGAACTACAAGACGCTCGAGAAGAAGGTCTACTCGGTTCCGGATCACATCGACGAAGAAGTGGCGGAGCTCAAGCTCGCCGCGTTCGGGATCGCGATCGACACGCCGACGCCCGAGCAGGTGAAGTACATGGCGTCCTGGAGCGAGGGAACGTAGCCATGGCGTACCGGCGTTTGTTCACGTCGGAGTCGGTGACCGAGGGGCATCCCGACAAGGTCGCCGACCAGATCTCCGACGCCGTCCTCGACGCGATCCTGGAGAAGGACCCGCAGGGACGCGTCGCCTGCGAGACCTTCGCGATCACCGGACAGATCCACATTGCCGGTGAAATCTCGACGACCACATATGTCGACATTCCGAAGATCGTGCGCGACACGATCAGGGAGATCGGCTACGACCGCTCCGCGATCGGCTTCGACTACGAGACGTGCGGCGTGTCGGTGTCGGTCGACGAGCAGTCGCCCGATATCGCGATGGGCGTCGACCGGTCGCTCGAGGTCAAGGAGAGCGGCGAGCGCGATCCGTTCGAGCTCACCGGTGCGGGCGACCAGGGCATGATGTTTGGGTTCGCGTGCCGCGAGACGCAACAGCTGATGCCGCTGCCGATCACGCTCGCGCACGACCTCACGCGCCTGCTCGCCGCGAAGCGCAAGAGCGGCGCGATCAAGTATCTCCGCCCCGACGGCAAGTCGCAGGTGACGGTCGAGTACGACGGCCACAAGCCGGTGCGCGTCGATGCGGTCGTCATCTCCACGCAGCACGACGACGACATCCCGCTCGACCTGATTCGTCGTGAGGTCACCGAACAGATCATCGACGAGGTGATCCCGCGCGGGCTCCGCGACGAGAAGATGAAGATCTACGTCAACCCGACCGGACGCTTCGTGATCGGCGGACCGAAGGGCGACGCCGGCCTGACCGGGCGTAAGATCATCGCCGACACCTACGGCGGCATGGCGCGGCACGGCGGCGGCGCGTTCTCCGGCAAGGACCCGACCAAGGTCGACCGCTCGGCGGCGTACGCGGCGCGCTATGTCGCGAAGAACGTCGTGGCGGCCGGCCTCGCGGAGCGCTGCGAACTCCAGGTCGCGTACGCGATCGGCGTCGCGCACCCGGTCAGCGTGCTGGTCGACACGTTCGGAACGAACACGGTCGACGAGGAGAAGATCGCTCGGCTGGTCGCGGCGCACTTCGACCTGCGTCCGGCCGCGATCATCCACCACCTCGACCTGCGCCGGCCGATCTACCGGCAGACCGCCGCGTACGGCCATTTCGGCCGTCCGGAGCTCGACCTGCCGTGGGAGCGCCTCGACAAAGCGGAGGCGCTGCGCGCCGATTCCGGGCTTCGGGGAGCCATCGATCGGGAGCTCGCGCCGCTGACCGCATAGCGGTCGTATCGGCAATCGAAGCAACGAGGCGGCGAGCAGATCGGCGCCTCGTTGCTTTGCATGGAACGAACGGCGACGTATCGCGCGTTATCACGACGACTCCACCGCATGAGGTATTCGATGCTCCGCAAAGCTCTTCAACTGGTCGCCGTCGCGGCGATCGCCGCGCTGCCGCTCGCGGCGTCCGCGCAGTACAACGGCGCCAACGGGCAGTACGGTGGGAACGGTGAGACGCTGCTGCCGTCCTCGACCGTCATCACGGGCACCCTCGAGCAGACGATCGGCAGCCGCACGGCCATCGTGGGCGATGCTTTCGTCCTCGACGTGCAGCCGCCGTTCCCGATGGACGACCCGCGCTTCCAAGGCGCGCGCGTCTACGGCCACGTCGCGAGCGTGAACCGCGCCGGCGGCATGCATAAGGGCAGCGTATCGCTGGCCTTCGACCGCCTGACGCTGATGGACGGCACGACGGCGGCGCTCCAGGGCCAAGTGCTCTCGCTCGACGTGCAGGGCAACAGGTCGAACTCGACCGTCAAGACGATCGCCGGTGCGGCCGTGGGCTTCATCGTCGGCAACTATCTCGGCAAGCACATCGGCACGGACGTCGGCGGCGCCGTCGGCGCCGCGGGCGGTGCGATCCTCGCCGCCAACAGCGGCCAGAACGTGATCGTCGGACAGGGTACGACCGTCTCGCTGAAGACGACGGCGCCCGCGACGGTGCTGATGCGCCGCCAGGCCGCGGGCAACTACAACAACGGCGCGCAGCCGTACCCGACCACGTACCCGACGCCGTATCACTGAGATTTCGTCGGTCTGCAGACGAGAAAGGCGAGGCACCGCTCCGGCGGTGCCTCTTCATTTTGAGGCGGCCGCGATGCGGCGCGGGAACGCGACGCGATCCGCGCCGAGCCACGACGCCATCGACGCGAGCTCCTCGCGCAGGGGCGCCTCGACGGTCGCGCGCGACGCGTGTCCCTCGAGGTGGACGGCGTGCGCGATCAGCGTGCGCGCCGCGCGGTCGTGCTTGAGGTCGACGCGCGCGACGATGCGGTCCCCGAGCAGAAACGGCAGCACGTAGTAGCCGTGCACGCGCTTGTGCCGCGGCGTGTAGATCTCGAGGCGAAAGTCGAAGCCGAAGAGCTCGCGGTTTCGCGAGCGCTCCCACACGAGCGAGTCGAACGGCGAGAGCAGCGCGCGCGCGTCGACTCGTCGCGGCAGACGCGCGTCGCGCGCGAGGAAACGATCGCCGCGCAAGCCTTCGACCTGCACGCGATGCAGCTCGCCCGCGTCGACGAGCTCCGCGATGCGGGCGCGCGACCCCGCCACGTCGAGCCGGAAGTAGTCGCGCAGATCACGCTCGCTCGCGATGCCCGTTGCACGCGCTGAGATGCGCAGGAGCTCGCGGTGCGCGTCGGCTTCCGTCGGCGTCGGCGCGTTGAGCACCGCCGACGGCAAGACGCGCTCGGGCAGATCGTAGACCCGCTCGAAGCCCTTGCGGTACGCGGTCGTGATCTCGCCGCACCAGAACAGCGCCTCGAGCGCGGTCTTGACGTCGCTCCAGCCCCACCACGATCCCTTCCCGCGCGCGCCCTCGAAGCCGCTCGACGTCATCGGCCCGTTCTGCGCGATCGTGTCGCGCACGCGCCGGAGCGTCGCGGGATCCTCCTTGATCAGCGTCGCGATTCGCCCCCAGGTCTCGATGCCGCGCTTGGCGCGCTCCATGCGCCAGCGCAGGTACGGGTGCAGCTCGACCGGCACGATCGACGCTTCGTGCGCCCAGTACTCGAAGAGCATGCGGTCGCGCGCGTATGCGGCGCGCTCGAGCACTCCGGGGTCGTACGCGCCGAGCCGCGAGAACGCCGGCAAATAGTGCGAGCGGACGAGCACGTTCACGCTGTCGATCTGCACGACGCCGACGCGCGCGAAGAGCCGCCGCAGGAGCCGCCGGTCGACGGCGCCGCGCGGCGGCGCGTCGGCGAAACCTTGCGCCGCAAGCGCGATGCGCCGCGCCTCGTGGAGGGAGAGCGTGCCCTTCGACAACCCCGCTATTTGAAGCTGCGGGCGAACTGCGCCGTACGCTGCCAGAAACTCGGCCGCGGCCCCTCGTCGAGGCGCTTCTGCGCGACGACGTGGTACGCCTGAAGCGCATCGACGTGGAAGCCGTACGCGCCGGTCCACAAGTACAGGCGCCACAGACGGTACGTCGACTCGCCCCAGCGCGCCACGATGAAGTCGCGCTTCGCATCGAACCGCTCCGCCCAGTGCCGCATGGTCAGGTCGTAGTCGTGCGTCTCGTTCTTCACTTCGACGATGTCGAGCCCGTGGTACAGCGCCTCTTGAATCAAGTCTTGCAGGCACAGGAACGAGTGCGCACCCGGCCAGATGTGACGCCGCGTGAAGTCGCTGGTCCAGTACTTCTCGATCGCCGCAGAGCCGTCGAGGTAGAGGCGCCCGCCGGGCTTGAGGCAGCGGTACACCTGCGCGCAGAACCGGCGGTAGTTCGGGATGTGCTCGATCACGCCGTAAATCACGATGCCGTCGTACGGCTCGTCGGGCTCGTGAACCAGAAAGTCCTCGATCTTGACGACGCAGTTGTCGATTCCGAGCCGCTGGTCGAGTGCCGTGATGTAGTTGTACGAGTCCTGCGCGATGGTCAGCGACGTGACGCTGACGCCGCGCGGACCGCAGTACTGGTGCACCGGTCCCCAACCCGCGCCGATGTCGAGCAGCCGCATTCCCGGCTTCAGCTGAAGCCCGCGCCACATCGACTCGAGCTTGTGCTCCGCCGCTTCTTCGAGCGTCTCGTCGTCGCGCGCGAAGAGGCAGTGCGAATAGAACCGGTAGCGGTCGTCGACCAGCGTGAGGTAGAAGTCGTCGCCGAGCGCGTAGTGCTGGTCGATCGCGCGCTTGTTCACCCACGTCGCCGGCATCGCGAAGAGCTGCCACACGAAGCCCATTGTGATCGCGAGGTTTCCGCGCGGCGCGAGCATGCTGCGCACTTCTTGCATCGCGAACATGTCGCCGTCGATGTCGAAATCGCCGCGCATGTACGCTTCGCCCAGCGCGAGCTCCGTCATCGGCCCGTGCAGCGGCTTATCGGTATGAAACGTGATGGTGAATTGCGGCTCGCCGGAACCGAAGCGCAGGCGCTCGCCCGAAGCCAGATCGATCGCGCACGACACGCCGCTCCGCGCGACCGCGCGCTCCACGAGACTCGAGATCGTGCGCGCCGCGAGCGAGCGAGGAGCGGTCGTCGCGCCCGCGCCGTTCAGGGCGGCTGGGGCCGGCGAATCGGGGGCGTCGGTACGGGGCGGTTCGGTCGTCTGCATGGTGCTCCGGTTCGAGATGGGGCGGGCTGAACGGCGAGTGCGCGGCCTGGAGACTGCGTGCCTGCCGAGGGCTCGGACGCGGAAAGCGACCGTCCGTTTTTCCGGGATCGGGTACACGGTACGCATGCGTACGTTCAGAATCCTCACCGCCGCGGCGGCGATCGCCGCACTCGGGGCCGTTCCGGCGCTCGCGCAGCAACAGCCGAGCGACACCGGCACGAACGCGAACGGCCCGATCACGATCTTGAAGAACATGCAGGCGGAGCCGGACGGCGTCGTCGTGCGGATCAACGGGCACGAAGTCGACCATCTCCACCTGGCGAGCTACGACGACATCACGACCGTCGTGAAGACGGGTCCGAACACGTTGACGGTGACGTGGAGCGGCCCGGTGCAGAAGTTCAACTTCAAGGTCGCCTACGCACCGACACGCAACAACTTCAAGAACGTCCTCGTCGTGCAGAGCAACGCCACGAACGATGCGTCGCTGCGCCAGTCGGGCTCGAAGGCGATGACCTTCACGATTCCAGGCTGAGGCAGGAAGCACGCCGCGCCGCGAGCCCATCGCGGCGCGCGTGCTGAACCTCCGCTGCGCTCACGCCGAAGAATCAAGGACGGCGTCCGAGGCGGCGCGCGTTTAGCCGCCGGCGCGCTTGACGCGCCGGCCGCGCGCCTCGAAGTACGCGACCACGGCGTCGCGATGATCGCCCTGCAGCTCCACGACGCCGCTCTTCGCGGTGCCGCCGGTGCCGCAGAGCCGCTTGAGCGCCTTGCCTTCCGCCGTGAGCTCCGCCGGCGTGAGGCCATGCACGAGCGTCACCGCGCTGTTGCGGCGGCGCTCGCGCGCGACGCGGACGACGCCGTCGTCGGGCAGCTTCGGCATGTGCCCTCGAGCCGGCCGCTGGTCACCCTGAGCCGACCTCTTGTCATCCTGAGCCGGCCTCTTGTCATCCTGAGCCGGCCTCTGGTCACCCTGAGCCGGCCTCTTGTCATCCTGAGCTTGTCGAAGGGCGCGACTCGGCGGCGTGCCGTCGGTCGAGTAGACGAGAACCCGCTCGTCGCGGACGCGGTCGTCCTTCACGCCGCGTGCAACCGCTCCGCGCGCCGCGCGGGTTCCGCGAAAGGTGACGGTGCTTCCGCCGGCCGTGCCCGCCGGCGTGGTCGAGGAGATCGCGGCGTTCGGCCGCCTCGCGGCGTCGCGCGGCTGGGTGCCGGCGACGTCCGGCAATTTCTCGTGCCGCATCGACGCGCGCCATGCCGCGATCACGCGGAGCGGCATCGACAAGGGCGCGATCGGCGCGGGCGACGTCGCCGTGATGGCGATCGACGAGCCGCTTCCGCCGGGGGTGTCCGCCGAGACGCCGCTCCACCTCGGGCGCTACCGCACCGATCCCGCGATCGGCGCGATCTTCCACGTCCATACGCTCGCCTCGACCCTGCTGTCGCGCGCGGACGCGGCGCTCGGCGCCGTCCGGACGGACGGCTACGAGATGCATAAGGCGATCGGTCTCGACACGCACGAGAGCGTCGTCGAGATCCCGGTGTTCGCGAACGATCAGGATACGGCTCGGCTTGCGAGCGCGATCGAAGCGCGTCTCGGCCGCGGCGCGGCCGTCCCTGGATTCTTGCTGTCCGGACACGGTCTCTACGCCTGGGGCGCGTCGGCAGCCGACGCGCGCCGGCACGTCGAAGGGCTGGAGTTCCTCCTCGCCTGTCATCTCGAAGAACGGAGACTCCGATGAACACGACGCTCACCTCGATGCTCCGCGTCTACGACGAGAACGACGGGACGCGGCCGCAGGTCGACACGACGGACCGCGACGAGATCGCGCGCCTGCTCGGCAAAGAGAACATCGTTTTCGAGCGGTGGAACGCGAGCGTGCCGCTCGCAGCCGATGCGGGCCAAGACGACGTCCTCGCGGCGTACGACACGGACATCCAGCGCCTGAAGGACACGTACGGCTACACGACCGCGGACGTGATCCGCGTGACGAAGGAGACGCCGAATGTCCCCGCGCTGCGCGAGAAGTTCCTGAACGAGCACACGCACAGCGAGGACGAGGTGCGGTTCTTCGTCGAGGGCAGCGCGTCGTTCTACCTGCGCAAGGGCGGCAAAGTGTATCAGACGATCTGCACGCGGGGCGATCTGATCGGTGTCCCGGCGAACACGACGCACTGGTTCGACATGGGCCCCTCGCCCGAATTCGCCGCGGTTCGGCTGTTCGTCAACCCGGAAGGCTGGGTCGCGAACTTCACCGGCGACGACATCGCCTCGCGGTTCCCGAAATACGAGTAGCGGCTCGCGCGGTTCTCACCGACATCGAGGGCACGACGAGCACGATCGCATTCGTGCACGACGTGCTCTTTCCGTATGCCGACGAGCACCTCGACGCGTACGTGCGCTCGCACCGCCGCGAGCCGGCGGTGGAGCGCGCGCTGCGCGAAACCGCGCAAGCCGCGGGCGAGCGGCCCGGCGCCCCGGATTCGATCCTGCTCGCCCACCTGCATCACTGGCTGCACGACGACGTCAAGGTTACGCCGCTCAAGACGCTGCAGGGGCTGATCTGGGCGGAAGGCTACCGGCAGACGGGCCTGCGCGGCCACATCTACGCCGACGCGGCGGCCGGCCTGCGCCGCTGGCACGCGGCCGGAGCGCGGCTGTACGTCTATTCGTCGGGATCGATCGAAGCGCAGAAGACGCTCTTCGCGCACAGCGCCGAAGGCGATCTGTCCGCGCTCTTTAGCGGCCACTTCGACACGACGACCGGCTCGAAACGCGAGCCGTCGTCGTACGCGGCGATCGCCGGGGCGATCGGGATCGCGCCGAACGAGATCGTGTTCCTGAGCGACGTCGACGCGGAGCTGAACGCGGCGCGCGCCGCCGGCATGCCGACGATCCGGTTACTGCGCCCGGCCGATACGCCGCCCGGCGCAACGACGACGCACCCGAGCGCCGCAAGCTTCGACGAAATCGAGATCGCGCTGCCGGCGCCGTAACCCCAAGGCGACCATTGTGCTACGGTGTGAAGTGATGATCTCATCGAGCGCCGTGCGGCCCGACGCGATCGCCGCCGTCGAGCGGCGCATCCGCCCGTACGTCCGGCGAACGCCGCTGCTGCGCGACGGGTCCCTCACGTTCAAGCTGGAAGGCCTGCAGCATGCGGGCTCGTTCAAGACGCGCGGCGCGTTCGCGAACCTGCTCGCGCGCGAGATCCCCGCGAGCGGCGTGGTCGCCGCCTCGGGCGGCAATCACGGCGCTGCCGTCGCGTACGCCGCGATGGTGCTCGGCGTACCGGCCGTGATCTTCGTTCCGTCGGTTTCGTCGCCGGCGAAGGTCGAGCGCATCGAGCGCTACGGTGCACGCATCCTCGTGGGCGGCGCCGGATACAGCGAGGCGTACGAGGCGAGCCTGGAGCACGTGCGAACGAGCGGCGCGCTTGCGGTGCACGCGTTCGACTCGATCGAGACCATGCTCGGACAAGGCACGCTCGCGAAAGAGCTCGAGGAAGAGGCTCCGGACCTCGACACGCTGCTCGTCGCCGTCGGCGGCGCGGGGCTGGTCGGCGGTATCGCGAGCTGGTACGACGGGCGCGTGAAGCTCGTCGCCGTGGAGTCGTCGCGCGCGCCGACGCTGCGCGATGCGCTCGCCGCAGCCGCTCCGGTGGACGCGCCCGTCGGCGGCATCGCAGCGGACTCCCTTGCGCCTCGGCGCGTCGGCTCGTTGTCGTTCGCGATCGCGTCACGATACGTCCGCGAGGTGGCGCTGGTCGAAGACGACGACATCGTGAAGGCGCGGGCGGCGCTGTGGGAACAATACCGCATCGTGGCGGAGCCGGGCGGCGCCGCGCCGTACGCAGCGCTCCTGTCCGGCACCTACGTCCCCGCCGCCGGTGAGCGCGTCGGCGTCGTCGTCAGCGGCGCGAACACGACGCTGTCATGGTCGTGAGCACGCCGGTCGGGCCACGGACGGTGTCCGCGTGATTCCCGAGGGCTGGCACAGCGTCACGCCGCGCCTCGTCGTCGCGGAGCCGGAGAAGCTCGTGGCGTTCCTGGTACGCGCGTTCGGTGCGACGGGCGCGTACACGGCAGCGGCGCCGTCGCTGATGCGGATCGGCGACTCGATCGTGATGGTGAGCGGTACGGATGCGCGGCCCGCGACCCGAGCGTTTCTCCATCTCTATGTCGCCGACGCCGACGCGACGTATGCGCTCGCACTGAGCGCCGGGGCGCGCTCGCTGGAAGAGCCGTGCATGACGCCGTACGGCGACCGGCGAGCGATGGTCGAAGACCCGTTCGGCAACTGGTGGCAGATCGCGACGCACGCGCCGCGCGCCGAGGGACGCTGAAAGGCGTCAGCGTCCCTCGGAGCGGAACGCGCGCGAGGCGACGAGCAGCAGCGAGCACGCGAGGTAGCCGAACGCCGAGACCGCCATTGTCGCGCGCACGCCGGCGTGGTCGGCGAGCCAGCCGCCGAGCAGCGAGCCGGGCAGCACGCCGATCAGCACGATCAGCTTGGCGACGCCGAACACGCGGCCGATGACGTCCCCCGGAACGATGCGCATGCGCCACGACACGAGGCTCGTCACGTAGTAGCCCGCGCACGCGCTCGAGACGACGACGCCGGCCACGGCGAGCGGCATCGACGGCGCCCACGCGAGCGGCAGCCAGCCGAAACCGTCGATCACGTTCGCGATGACGAGCGCGCGGCCGATGCGCCAGTGCGTGCGCCCGGCGATGAATGCGCCCAGAGCCGCTCCGGCGGAGAAGCAGCCGAACGCGATGCCGACGGCCACGTCACTCGCGTCGAACGCGCGCTTGAAATACGGGATGAGCGCGACGAAACCGATCGATCCGACGGCGTTGAAGAAGAAGCTCGCGAGCGACGCAGCCCGTAACGCGCGGTCGCCCCACACGTAGCGCCAGCCGGTAGCGACGTCGCCCGCGATCTCGCGTCTCGTCGGGATCGCACCCGGATTGTCCGGTCCGAACGTGCGCACGGACGCGATCGCCGCCTGCGAGCACAGATACGTCAGCGCGTTGCCGATGAGCGCGGGCAACGGGCCGAGGAGTCCCATGAGCGTACCGCCGAGCGGCGGTGACACGAGATTCAGCGTCTGCTCGGTCGCAAGGAGTGCGGCGATCGCGGGCTTCGCACGCTCCTTGCCGAGCAGGTATGGGAGCGTCGGCGTTTGCGCGCCGAGGAACATCGCACCGCCGATCGCGAGCACGAGGACGCCGGCGTAGATGATGCCGACCGTCAGACGCCCGGTGACGAACAGCACGCTGAACGTCACCATCACCGCGAAGCGCAGCGCGTCGCACGCGATCATCAGACGGCGGCGGTCGACGCGGTCGGCGAGCGACCCCGCGACGACGCTGAGCAGCGCGTACGGCACGTACTCGAGTCCCCACGTCCAGCCGATCGCCGCCGCCGAGCCCGTCAAGCGGAACACGAGCAGCGGGATCGCGAGCGTGCGAAGACCGTCGCCCAGATAACTGAGCGTCTGACCCGCGTAGAAGCGGGTGAACGCGGACGAACGGAAGATGCTCGGCGTGCGAGCGGTGACGGTGGCCATGTGAGAATCCGAAGCGTGCGGTGCGAGGTTGATGCACGGAACCGCGCCGGCGAGCGGCACGAGGGACTCTACGAAAGCATGGCCTCGCTTTGATTGGCCCCCGCACGGGCAAATCCTGGTACGCTCGGCGGGAGATCAGTGCGAGCCCCCGAATCGGGGCGAGTCGGTCCCGGATAGCTCAGTTGGTAGAGCAGCTGACTGTTAATCAGCGGGTCGTTGGTTCGAGTCCAACTCCGGGAGCCACTTCAAAGCGCGCTACGGCGCGGTTTTTCTCTTCGAGCAGCCCGTTGCGCCGACGCAATCGAAGATCTGCGGCACACCAAATGGCACAAACCAATGACGGCGAGCGCCAAACGGCTTTGCCTGCACCAAACCTAGAGCGCCCGGCGCCGAAGCCGCCGCGCACGCCCAAGCTGTCGACGACGAAGTCGCGGCTTCTCGCTCCACGCGCCGGAGCGAAACCGATCGATCTTGAGGGCTCGCACACTTCTCGTCCGGCGACCGCGTGGCTTGCTCAGCCGCCCGTTGCGAGCGAAAGCTGTCGCGCGATAGCGTTTTTCAAATCGTGTAGCGTCGCGCTCGTCACGCCGAAGTCGCTCGCGATTGAGGGCAGCTCCTCGATCGCGACCGCCGCCTCGTCGATGATTACGCTCGCGTCGCGGGCGCTGATGGATTGCGCGTCACCAACGGCAATAAGATCGCGCCGCCGCACGTCGCGCCCCCTCCCATTGACCGCCAGGTAGTGCTCGTTTCCGGGCCCGGAGGCGAAAGTGAGGTCGTAGGCCGGCGAGAGGCGCCACGCGCCATCGCGATCGAGAAGAAGGGCGTGCTGCTTGGTGTGATCGTCGCGGTTGATCGCCAAGACGTTGAAGACCGTCCGCCGGAACATCTGCCGCACGGCCTGCTCGTCGCGAGTGGCGCCGCGCACTGCCCCCAACAGCGTTTCGTAGTCGATCGAAGGTACCGTCCAATCCGCGTCGAGCATCCCGGCGATCGAAAGCATGTGCACGCGCCCACCCGCCGGCTTCCGATCGAACCGCTCCGTCGCGAAATACCCCGGACCGCTCTGCGCGGGGATCAAGCGCGTACGGGGCATGTGTATTCCGGCGCGCCGCGCAGCTTCGGCGTACGCGGCTTCGAGCGGACCGATGTCCGCCCGATCGACGGTACTGCGGAACTTGACGATCCAGTCGGTGAATCCAGGCGGGAGAGTCGCGGCGTCATCTGCACGTGCGTGCCCCGAATCATCGAGCGCTACTTGGACTTTCGGGCGTGCGCCGCCGGACGATCCGCCTAACCGTTCGAGCTCGCGCAGAACCGCGCTTTCGTGTCCCTCGAGTACCTCGCCAGCATCGTGTGCAAGTCGATGCAGGTCGACCTCGTCTGTTGTGGCAGCATCAGGATCAACATTATCAGCGGGCTCGTACACGAGCGCGCCGCGACCGCGCCGACCGACGAGCGCAAGACGGTCCAAGACGGTCAGCGATGGAATCGAGACACCAGCGTCGCGGAGCCGTCGTTCCACGAGAAGCTCACCCCACACGTCGGGGAGACTGTCCGCAAATACTCCGTGCAGTCCGCGAAAAGCTTGCCGATCGTGCGGGTGAAGTAAACCGGGCCCGATGGTTCCGAACGCCGGATTGAGCGAAAGTCCGGACGCTGCGAACGCGGCGTCGTATTCAAAGACGACGACGTTGCCGTCGAGCGCGAGGCGGCCGACCGGAACCTGATCATCCGGCGCAAACGCAAACGCGACGCGCAGTACCGGCGTCGTCACCGCGTGCGCCCGCGTTGCGGCAGTCGGCGGCGTTCCAGAACCTGCTCGATCGTGCGTGCGTCGGGCAGCGGGAAGAGATCGCGCAAATCGCGTTCGGCATTGAGTGCGACGGCGATTCGGACGAGGACATCGACGCTGACGTTCGCTCCCGCCTCGAAGCGCTGCAGGGTCGGCAACGACACGCCCGCTGCGCGCGCGACGTCAGCTTGCGAGCGCCGAGCAGCCAAGCGAGCGTCCTGAGCGCGCCGTCCGATCCGCTTCCGAAGTGTGCGCGGCGACGTACCCATTACGCCAGCCATCATATCTGATGCTCTATCGCCCATTACTGCCATCATTATATCATATTTGATGGTAAGTACTAGCTTAGTCAGCCCTTCGATAGAGACGTCAAGTCGAGGATCCCAAGCAGTCGCCCCGCTCGAAGGTCAAGGCGCGCTCGGACACTTGATTCAGGGCCGCGCGTTCGACGGCGAGATCGTCAACAACCCGCGCTGGTAGTCGAACGTGACCGCGAAACGCTCGAACAGTCGGTTGCCGAGGTTGACGTCGTAGGCGGCGGTGTCCGTCGCGTTATACCGGATCGCGAATGGCGGAAGTGAAAGCGTACCGATGTGAACTCCCGACAGCGTTCCCGTGGTGACGGACGCGGTCCCATTGTAACCGCGTACGCGTTGACGACTTCCGCGGGCGGCTGCCCGCGTGGCGCCGAGCACTTCGATGCCGCGTGCGGTGACGTTTCCGTAGCCTGCATCGCCGGTATCTATCGTGGCGACGACGCGCTTCGCACCGACAAACACGTTGCGTACGAGAAGTTGATCATGCGAATCGAGCGCAAACGGCGCGGTAAACGGTTCCAGCGGCGCGTCATCGAGGACGCGCACGACGTGACGCGGATAGTCGATCTGGACCACGCGGGCGCGAAAGAAGCTTGCGCCGAGCACACCGCACAGCGGCGTGTGCAACGTCGCGGCAATGGGTCGCAGATCGACCGCGAGCGCTTCAAGCCGCTTGACGGAAAGCGCGCCGAACGCAAGCGCGGGGATCGTGACGGGGAATATGCGCATTTTCTGCGTGCCGACGCCTTTGGCGTAACCACCGGTGCCGTGCACTGCGAGGCGGAGCCGGGGAAGCCAGTCCGTGGCGACGGCCGACGGAGACGTATCCGTGTCGAGCAACATGTCGCAACGCACGCCGGCTCCGATACGGACCGGGACGACGACCTCGTGATGCTGGTATCGAAACGGAACCGTCGCGAGCGCCCCGGCATGCGCCGCAATCGGCATACCGGCAAGAGCTGCGGCGATTATGACCATCGCTCGCGTTATCCGACGCGCATCGCCAGCAAACTCATCCCCGGCCGTCAAGACGGTGCGTCCTCGGACGCGGTCGCGGACCAGACGTCGGTCGCAGCAATCGCTTGAACTCGCCTTCTGCAAATCGCACCACGCGGCGCCGTTCTTCTTCGCGCATCCCTGCGAAACGCGCGACCGCGGGCTGCACCTTCCGCCAGAAGGTGGTTTCGCCTTCGCCCGCATCGAGCACGAGGGGATGCCGAGCCCCGACTCGTGCAATACATGTTCAGCTTGTGTCCGCCGACGTCGACCAGGCGCCGCGGCGGCCGGTGAAGTCGACCACGGCTTTCACGGCAAGAGCGTGGTGGCCCGCACGCGAACCGTAATCCTCGCGTTTCCTCGCACGATCCGTAGAATGTGGCTCGTAACGCCGCCCTTCGCGTTCATGCGTGCAAAATCTGCGGCCGACAGGCGCCGTGACGGCTGACCGTCGATCGCCGTTACGACGTCGCCGCGCCGTAGATGGCTCGACGCCCCCGGCGACTGCGGGAGGAACCCGACGACGAGAAAATCGCCGTCCGGGCGTTTCGACGCCACGATCCCGGTTCTCGTGAATCCTTCGGGCTTCCACTCGTGGAGCGCGGTGACGTAGAGCGCGGCATTCCGCACGTCGTACGTCGTAACGAATCCCTCGAGAAAATGCTCGCCGAAGATTCCGGCGAGCAGTGTGGAGCGTTCGGCGTCCGAACTCGTCGGCTCGGCGTATTCGACGCGAGCGCGCCCACGCGCGAACGGGCCGAGCGCGACCGTCGTCCGCGAGGCGAACACCCCTGAGCCCTCCGCGAAGCCGCCCATGAGGGTCGGGGCCAGACCGTGGTGCGCCGCCCATGTCGGCGGCACGATCGTCGGTCCGGCGTTGCCGGTGTCGAGCATGCACAGTCCGTGCGCGCCGGCGATGGCGCACTCGGCCAGCGGTGCGTCCTCGTCGAAGTATAGCGGGAGGCGAACACCGGCGGGCCGTGTGGCGCCTCGCGAGAAACGACGCAGCGTCACTTCGTGCGTGCGCGGGTCGAACGTCACCGCGAGGCGTTCGAGCAACTGCATGCCGAGCCATCCTGCTTTGGGCGGCCTCGGGCCGCGTTCGAGCTTTGCAAAGCCATACGGAACGATCTTCGCGACTTGATCCCTGATGCTCGCCTGCCCGATGCGTGTCTCGCGGACGCGCGCGTAACCGACCTTCGTCACTCGGTTCTGGTTCACGCTGCTCGCGGCGCCGACACCGCGCAGCCGCAACGTTCGCGCGGTTTCCGCAGTCAAGATGAAATGGCCGCCCGTGTCGAGGACGAATGGGAACGGCCCGACGCCGTTGATCCGCACCCGGACGATCGGCTTGTCGCCGTCGACGATGTATGGAACCCTCACCGCCGAGGCGCCACGCGGAAGCGTGACGTCGGGGGGATTCGTCGGCTGCGCGAAAGCCGAGGGAGCAGCGGCTGCGGCACTGACGCTCACGCCCTCGGAGGCGTACGTGACGACGTCGTGGTCGATCTCGTCGACGACGCGTCGCACGAACGGTACGGCGACCTCGCCGACGGCGCGCCAGTCCTCGAAGTACGTATCCTCGCGGTACTCGTCGAACTGCATCGACGCGCACCCCAGGAGGTGCGTTGTCGAGTCGATGGAGAGGAGCACCGCCGCGCCGCCCGCCGGCACGACGCGTACGACGCGCTGCGAGCGCGTCGACGCGATCTGCTGGGCGGAATACCGAGCGCCGGAGTGCGCGCACCAGCCGTGTGCGCGAAGCCACGCCGCCGTCCGCGCCCGGGCGCGCGCGGAAGCAGCGTTGAGCCGGTGAGATCCGCCGCTGAAGTCCTGAACCCACGCCACACCGCCGTCGTCGCCTTCGGCCTGCGCAAACGGTCCGATGCGGGCGCGCGTCACGTAGCGGCCGCTGCGCGCGTCCACGACGGTCGAGAACGTGCCGACGAGCCCGCCGCCCCAACGCCGCCCGAAGGTCCGCACCATCACGACGTGCGACCACGCCCGGCAGTTCGTGGCCGACCTCAGGCCGGCGAGCGGATCCGCGGGCGTCTCCGCCCGCGTCGGACCCGCCCCGGCGGTCGTCGCCGCGAGCGCGAAACCCACGGCCACCGCGCGTCCGAGCGACCGACGGAATCCGGTCATGGATCCCGCACGTCCGGTAGCGGCCCCGGCTTGGAGCATGGCGGGCGGTCTGACGGTCGGCACGGGTCCATCATCGGGCGCCGAGCCCGACGTTGCATTGCACGGGCGCGTCCGTCTAGGAAAAGCGCGCCTGAGCTCGTCGCAGGCGCGCGAGCGCGCGCATAGGACACTGCGCGCTCCGCCACGGACGTCACGTCCGCCGAACTGACCGGCGAAACTCCGACGGCGTCGTCGCGAATGCGCGGCGGAACGCGCGATCGAGGTGGCTTTGGTCGTAGAATCCCGTCGCGAGGGCCACGTCAGCTACCGAACCGTCGCCGTGCGCCAGCAGGTCGCGTGCGGCGTCGAGGCGCCGAGACCGCGCGAACTCGGCGACGCCGGTGCCGACGTGCCTGCGGAAACTTCGTGCGACTTCCGCCGGGTCGACGCGAAGGCGAGCGGCGAGCGTCGCGATCGTCCAGCGCGCTGACGACTCATCGATCAGCAACTCCACCGCCTGGTCGATCCACGAGGGATAGTGGTCCCGCCCGGACGCGCGGCCGACGGATGCGAGCAGCTCGAAAAGAAGTCCGTGCACGACAAGCGGCGTCCACGCATCCGACCAGCGAAGCTCCTCTATCACGCGCCGCGCGGTCTCGCGAAACAGAGGCGATCGTGCCATGGCCGTTCGGTGCGCATTCGCGGGCATTCCCACCGCTTCGATGAGCCGGTCGTCGAATGTGGTCCGCAGATAGCATCCGCTGCCCGCGTATGCGTCGCGGTGCAGTTGACCGGGCCATCGGTGAATCGCGGTCCCGGGCGTCGCTACGTAACTCGCGCGGCCCGAGAATTCCTCGAACTCACCCTGCAGCACGATCACCAGGCGGTGCTCGGGATGCGCATGCCACCGCTCACGTGTCGCCGCCGGCCAGTGGACGATCCGGCAATCCGGCGGCACCTCGGCGGCCTCGCGCAAGTGCGCTCGCCACGAATCGACCGTCATGCTAAACAGCCCCGATCCCGGCGCCATGTCCGCGCCGCGCTCTTGACGATGTTGAGGTTCTTATGTACGGCACCACGGTTACTCGTTGCCTGGAGGCCCCGGCGGCGCGGCGCGCCGCGTTGCCTGGTACACCTTGAAACCGCGACGGCAGATCATATACCGATCCGCTGCGATCATGCAAGACGTTCGCTCGCTAACGGGATGGGAGATGCGCGCCGGCACGCTCTACGGTGCGCTTGGACGGATGGACCGTCGCGGATGGATCGAGGAAGTGCAGACGGAGGACTATCGCCGCCGTCCGTACGTTTTGACGAGGGCGGGCCGCGACGAACTCCGCCGACAACTGCAGATCCTCGAGACCCTAACGCACGAAGCCGTAAAGCGCGCGAAACGCATCGCTACGGAGGAATGCATAAATTGCAGAACATCGCGTCAAAGCAAACGCAGTTCAACCACGCCGAGCAGAGCGAATTCACCTATCCATACGATCTACCAAGCTCGTACGATCGGCCTGAGAAACGGAGAATGGGACGGTCGACGCTTCAACGGACGACGGCAAGACATGGGTGAAACCGATCGATATCGAAGCGGTGCGAGCTCCGTAGGAGACTATCCGGCCCCGAGCTTCTTCGGACAGCATCGCCGGGCGGGGCACGTTTCGCAGGCGGGTGCCGCTCGCCGGCAGATCGTCTTGCCGTGGCGGCGCAAGAGCAGGTACGCCGAGCGCAACGCCTCACCGTCGGCGCCGAATGCGTCTGTCAGGGCCGCGCACGCGTTTCGGTAGGAACGTGCGTACGGCAATCCCGTTGGGATCGCACCGTAGCGTTCGAGGACGCGCAGACCATTCGATTCGACGGCCGGCACGTCGGAGATCGCCCCGAACAGCAGAATGCGGTCGACGCCGGGCGCGCCGATCGCCGGAAACCGTGCGAGCAGCTTCCGCGCCCGTTCGATCGGCAGGGACCGTAGCGTGCCGCTGAGATCGCCGTCCGCCTCGTCCAGCGTGATCGACGCGATCGTCCGCCATCGGCCGATGCGCTCGTCCGGGTTCATCCCGCCATCGCGTGCGATCGCGCGTAGCAGGTCGTGCGGTGCTGCAAGCAACGCTGCCGCATTCGGCGCCGCCGAAATCAGCCGCCCGTACAGCGCGTCGCGGCGCGCGTCGTCGACGAGATATCCCGCATTCTCGTGCAGCACGATGGCGTACGGGTCCGTGAGCGGTGCCGGTGGCTCGCCGCCTTCGCGCCGAAGCACGGCCAGCAGCGATGCTACGTCCGACACGACGTCGCGCTCACGACCACGTCGTTCCGGCTCGCGGCCTTCGCGCGCAGGCGACCGCGGCACGTCGAGGGGGGCTGTCGGCATGCCATGAGAGGCGGAGCGGAGCCTTCGCGTCGGCTATCGACTCCGCGCTGACGTCGCGTCCCGAGCCGTAGTCGATCTGCACGTCGTCCTCCTTGAAGGCGCGCAGCACCGCGACCGATCCGGCTGCCCGCCGCGAAGCGCCGGCTCGTGAGGCGCGCGCTGGTGAAGGGGATACGGGTTGGCCGGCCCGGCACGAGCAGACGACGGCGTGAGCGGTCCGCCGCGTTAGCTCGCGCGGAGGATGCAGAACGAGAGCGCGAAGTAGGGCCCTCCGGCGTACGCTCGTACAGCGCGACGTTGAAATCGACGTCACGCCTCTTCACCGCGGCCCTAACCGAGAGGAAATCCGCACAGCTCGCAGTCGCGTTTGCGCGGCGGCGGCGGGCTCGTGCGCACGGCGGGCGCCGGTGCGGTCACGGGAGGGGCGTCCGCGACGCCGACGTCCGCTTCGAGGGCTGCGACGATGCGCGCGGCTTCATCATCGGAAAGCGTTCCGCCGACGCGGCCGTACGATGCCGCATAATACCAACCGATGAGTCGAAGCAGTCGCGATTCGCCGCGGCGCGCCGCCTCGACTGCGAGCTCCGCGGGCGTGAGCGAACGGGCAGCCGGAAGAAATCCGCGCGCGCGCACCGCGCGTAGCGCCCGCGCCCACAGCGCGTCGGCGGTGGCCGTCAACGCCGCACTCCGTAGCGGCGGCGGCGCCCGCCGTACACGACGAGCGCGACTGCGACGACGCCGAGCGCCGCAATGGCATCGATGCGGAGCGTCCACGGGCGAAGAAGCGACCACAGTTCGTTCGCATGCGGCCCGTGAGAGGCCGACGCCGGCAGCACACGCGGCAGCGGCGGCGCAAGCACGACGTTGGGGTGCGTGAAGATCCGCCGAGGCTCCGGCGGCGGGACCGCTTGCGGGGCCGCACCGTGGGCAGAGCCCGTCGCGCTGCGTTGCGGCACCGCCGCGAGCGCCAGCAGGAGCGATGCAACGAGCGCGGCGACCGCGATCGCGGCGAGCACGAGTCGCGCGCGAAGGTCCGGATCACGCGAGCCGGCAGATGATTGCATGGTCGTGCGAACGATCGAGGAGCGGAACGACGCTTTGCGGCAGCGACAGGACACCGCCCGGCCCCGCCAGGAGCTCGGCTCGCCGAATGCGTCCGCCGATGACGCAGATCGTGAGATACGCGACGGCGACGGCGGCGATCTCGAGCGGTACGTGCGGCGCGATCGAGGGCGCTTCGAAGACGGACGCATACGCGCACGTCAGCAAGATCGCTGCGAACGCCGACCAGGTCGCGATTTGAGGATGACGCCGCCACACCGGTGCGATCGCTCGCACCCCGAGCACGCTCGCGCCGGCGGCGAGGATGCCGCCCAGCGGCACGGCGATGACGGGATACACGGGCATCCGCGCCGCGAAAAGCACCCCGACCGCCAGGACGAGAACGGGCCTTCGCAGGCGCCTGCGGGCGATGCACAGCGTCGCGGCCGTCACCGCAGCAACAACGCCGAGGATGACGGGATCGAAGCGCGTCCATGCAGCCGGGATCGCCACGAGCGCAACGCCGATGAGGCCGGGACGCCACCAGGGCTCGGCGTCGGGGTCGGGCCACCACGGCAGCGCGCGCGGTATTCCGGCGGCAAGCACGGCGAAGGCCCACACCGGCGCCCAGTTGCCGCGCAGGTCAAGCGTACCGGCAGCGGTCGCAACGACGTATGCCGACACCGCGACGATCGCGGTCGCAGCACGCAGCATCCGGTCCGCGGTGAGAACGCTCAAGCGGACCTCGGCTTGCGCATCCTCCGTGTAGCGACCGATCTGCGCCTGCCTCCGAAGCAGGTTCGGTTCCTTGTAGTAAAATGCCGGATCCGCGCGGCGTTGCCAGTCTCTCATTGCGAGACGACGTCGCGCGTGAACACCGGCACGTGATCCGGCGTCAGCGTCACGAGGGGAAGCCGCTGCTGCTCGACGGGCTCGCGCGGCCGAAGCGTGACGAAGATGACCGCCGCGCCGTGCCGTCGCACTTCGTCGCGCAGAACCCGGCTCAACGTGGCGCGATCGCCGGCGAGGCCGACGTGCGCGAGCTGCGTGTCGAGGCGATCGAGGTCCGCGCTGCGGGGACGCAAATGCAACGACATCACCTCACGCGGCCCGAGCTGGCAGACGAATCGTACCGTCAGCCGCCGGTCTGCGAGCGCTCGGCACAACGCGGACACGAACGAGACCGCCTTTTCCAAACGATAGCGGTGCAGCGTGTCGTCGCCGTCGATCGGTGCCGCCGTGTCGAGCACGACGCTGAGATCCTCGCGGCTGGGGTCTTGGAACTCGCGCACGTAGAAGTCGCTCGGGTCGCGGGTGCGCAGCGACAAGACGCGATGGATCAGCTTCGGTGAGTCGCCCGGGCGGTATTCGCGCGCGCCGACGTACTCTTCCGTCGCCACGGGCATTTTCTGGAATCGGCCGACCGCGCTGTGCCGTCCTGCCAGCAGCGCATCGATGAACGGCTGCAGCCGGTACGCCGCGGGCAGCACCGTCACGGCACGAACGCGTCCGAAGACGGCCGTCGCGCGAATCGCGCTGCCCGGCAGTTCGACGGCGGCGCGAAACGGTCCGATCGACAGTGTGCCGCGGCGTTTCGCCAGGACGGTCCAGCGGGACGTTGCGGCGTGACCAGCCTCGACGATCGGCATCTCCGCCCACGGGCCGGACTCGATCGTGACGCCGCCGATCGAAAAGCGCGCGCTCGTCAACACGCCGACGGCAGGGAAACCGTGATCGTTCGAGAGCGTCAGCGCGAGCGAAAAGTGTTCCATCGCTCGCGTTCGCGAAGGCAGCTCGATCGCGGCGACGCGCAGCGCGCGCGCCGTCGTGTACGAGATGATCGTCGCGAGGACGATCCACAACAGCGGGAATGCTACCGCGAACGCGACGAGCGGACGCAGGGCCGCATGCGGCACTCCGGCAAGCGCGGCCGCGACGACCGACACGGCGAGCAAGCCGAGACCGACCGGCGCCGCGACCGCGGCGTCGATGCGGGCCGGCGGCTCCATCGGGCCGGGGTTCACCCCGGAAAATCGACCGTGTCGACGAGGCGCTTCACGATGCGCGTCTTCCATTCGGTCATGCTCATCAGCGATTCCGGCATGACTTTGGGCATGAGGCGGTGCGGCAGCGCGTGGACGAACAGTGCTTTGACGTCGTCCGGGATCACGTATGCGCGGCCCTGCACGAGCGCGTACGCGCGTGCCAGCTGCATCAGCTGGAGCGCGGCGCGCGGGCTCGCGCCGAGGGCGAGCTCGTCGGAGACGCGGCTTTGGCGGACCGCCGCCGTGATGTAGCGTAGGAGCCGCTCGTCGACCACGACCGAAGCGACGAGCGCCATCAGCTCGCGCACGCGCTCGACGGCCAGCACGGCGGCGACGCCTTTGAGCGGATCGTCTGCCATCCGGTCACGCAGGATCTCGACTTCCTCGTCTTCGCTCGGATAGCCCGGCGAGAGCAGAAGTTGGAAGCGGTCGAGCTGCGCCTCCGGCAGATCGTTGACGCCCGAGTGCTCGATCGGGTTCTGCGTCGCGATCACCATGAACGGATCGGGCAGCGCATACGTGCGCCCGTCGACGGTGACCTGGGCCTCACCCATCGCTTCCAGCAGCGCACTCTGCGTGCGGGGCATCGCACGATTGAGCTCGTCGGCGAGCACGATGTTCGCGAACACCGGTCCGGGCACGAACCGCTCCTTCCGCGGATCGACGTAGCCTGTGATGTCGACGGGAAGCAGATCGGGCGTGCACTGCACGCGCTTGAAGTCGCACGAGATCGATCGCGCCAGCGTTCGCGCGAGCATCGTCTTGCCGACGCCCGGACGATCCTCGAGCAGCACGTGCCCGCGCGAGAGCAGCGCCGCGACGACCAGGTGGACGACTTCGGACATGCCGACGACGACCTGCTCGATGTTCGCGATGAGACGCTCGACATCGGCGTGCGCGCTGCGCAGCGCTCCCTCGCGAATCATGCGGACGTCACATGCGGCTCGTTGCGCGTCGCGAGCGTCGTCGGCAGGCTGTGGAACGCGAGCGGGATGAGCCATCGCATCGCCAGCGCGACGATCACGGCGAGCACCAGCAATGTTGCCGCGGCCCAGATCGTCCATGTCGAGTCGAGATCGAGCGCGAGCCGCTTCCCGACGCCGCCGAAGAGCTTGACGACGCCGGGTCCCGGCTGGAAGATGTACACGGCGAGCGCCGTGCCCAGCCACCGCGCTCCGCCGCCGATGGTGCGCGCCGGGTCCGTGCGCCATCGCAGGCGCGGCCACACGCGGCCGGCCGCCGCGCGCGCGAGGAAGTTGGCTTCGGCCGCCGCGGCGATTACGGCGACCACCGCCGAAACGCCGAGCGCGGCGCCGGCCAGCGTGAAACCGCTCTCGTAGCCCGCGGCGACGAACGGCAGCGCGACGAGAAACGCGAGCGCGCCGACGGCGACGCCGTCCGCCGCGGACGCGATCGCTTCCGTGCGCCGGTGCAGCCGCGCGCACCGCGAACACAGACGAAGCCCGTCGGTGCCGTCGCGCCGCCGGAGTGCGAAGATGCCCGTCCACGCGATCACGCACGCTCCTTCGAGCACGAGGAGCAGCACGAGCGGCACGGAGTCGGGTATCAGCGGCGACACGACGTCAGCCCGGCTTTGCAGTCTTCTTGCGAGCAGCGGTTTTCTTGCGCTTCGTCGTCTTCTTGCGCTGCGCGGTCTTCTTGCGCGCGCCGCTCGCGGCCTGCGGCCCGAACTCCTCGCGCAACACCTGCTGCGCGTCCTTGAGGATCTTCTTTCGCGAGGCGGGCAAATTCTTGCCCGCGCGGTTGATGTAGAACGTCAGCATCGACATCGCGGACCGGTACGGCGAGGACTTCCTGCGATTCGACTTCTCGGCGTCGTGCTCGAGCTCGCGCGCGATTGCCTTGGGGTCGTTCTTCGCGAACGTCCCCTTGGCGATATCCAGCGCGTCGCTCGTCTCGGTGACGTGCGCGGACCAGTAGCGTTTTGCGCCGGACTTCGTCCGCGCGGGCTTCCGCTTGGAGGCGGCCTTCTTCATCGTAGCCACGACGAAAGGCTACCCGTTTTGAGGCCCGCGCGGACACCGCCTCTGCGGATGTCGCGCGTTGCAGATGCAATAGATTTTGTCGCCCGTCACGTAGCTCTCGACCCATTGGATCGTCGGTGCTCGATGATGAACTTCGGCACTGTGGATTCCTCCGTGCTCCGGCCCCCGCGCGTTCGCAGCCGCAGACGCGCTTCCTTCGGAGAGGGAGCGGCCGTCGCCGGGAATCCGGGCGAACCGCGGCGGGCGGCGGCGGCGTACGGACGGCATGAGGATCAGGTTGTTCGTTCCTGCCGTCGCGCTGGTTGCGCTTTTGGGCGCCGCTCCCGCCGCCAAGGACGGCGCCGTCGTCCACATCCGCGACGACGCCTTCGTCCCGGCCTCGCTCTCCGTACGCGCCGGGACCGCCGTCGCATTCGTGAACGACGACGACGACGCGCACACTGCGACGGCCGACGACGCGTCGTGGGATTCCGAAGGCCTCAATCAAGGCCAGAAGTGGACGCATACGTTTGCGAAGAGCGGCAAGATCGCGTACCACTGCACCGTGCATCCGATGATGCACGGGACGATCGTCGTGCGGAGCGCGGAATGAGACGCGCCGACTTCGTTCACCACGTCGCGTGGACCGGCGCCGGCATCGTGTACGTGCTGGGCGCGGAAGGCATCGTACGCGCCACCGCGAGCGCGCAGCCCGGCGCGTTCTCCTTCGTCCAGATCAGCGACAGCCACATCGGCTACTCCGGGCCGGCGAACGGCGATGTTCGCGCGACGCTCGAGCAGACCGTCGCGCACGTCAACGCGCTGCCGGTGCAGCCCGCGTTCGTGATCCACACGGGCGACGTCACGCATCTGAGCAAAGCGTCGGAGTTCGATGACGCGCGCGCGCTGCTCGCCACGCTCCGAGCGCCGCTGATCACACTGCCCGGCGAGCACGACGTGATCGGCACCGAAGGGCCGAGACGTTTCGCGGCGTCGTTCGCCCGCAAGGACGCGGCGGGCCGCGGCTGGTCCTCGTGGGATCAGGGCGGGATCCACTTCGTCGCACTGATCAACGTCGGGGAAGGCGAGACGATGGGCATGCTCGGCGAGGAGCAGCTGTCGTGGCTTCGCGACGATCTCGCCGCGCGCAAGAACGGCACGCCGATCGTCGTGTTCGGTCACGTGCCGCTGTTCGCGGCCGCCCCGGAGTGGGGGTGGACGACCGGCGACGGCGTGAAGGCCATCGCGCTGCTGCGCCGCTTCGACGCGGTCACCGTGCTGAACGGCCACATCCACCAAGTGCTCGAGCACACCGACGGCGCGATTCGCTTTGCGACGGCACGGTCCACCGCGTTCCCGCAGGCCGCGCCCGGCACGCCGGGCGCGAAGCCCGGTCCGCTCGCGGTCGCGCCAGGATCGCTGCTGGGCGAACTGGGGTATCGCACCGTCGACGTCAGCCGGGCCGCGGCGTGGCGCGACCCGACCTTGGCGTAGGTGAATGAGCGTCGAAGCTCAGCGCATGGCACGCGACGAGCCGGCGTTCGACCTCGCGTACCGCGCGTACGGACCGCGTCTGCGCGCCGTCGCGTACGCCGTGCTGCAGGAGCGCGAAGCGGCCGAGGACGCCGTCCACGGCGCGCTGCTGCGCGTGTGGGCCGCCGGGACGTACCGGAGCGACCGTGGTCCGCTACTGCCCTTTCTGATCGCCTGCGTCCGTCGTGAAGCGCTCGACGCGCTGCGCAGCAGAAAACGCCGGCACGAGCGCGAGCTGCGCGCGGTCGGCTCGCAACCGGTCGCCGTCGACCCGATCGCCGCGATCGATCCCGTCGAAGCGCGGCGTGTGAAGGTCGCACTGGACGCGCTTCCCGCCGCGCAGCGCGACATCGTCGTGCGCGCGTACTTCGATGGGCGCACACTGTCCGAAATCGCCGGCGATACGAACGTGCCGCTCGGCACCGTCAAGAGCCGCCTCTCGGCGGCACTGCGCGCGCTGCATTCGACCCTCACGGAAGGAACGCGATGAACCACCTTGACGACGACGCCGAACTGTACGTGCTCGGCTTGACCGAGCGCGAGCGCGACGCCGAGATCGAAGCGCACGTTGCCGAATGCGAGGCGTGCCGCGCGCGCGTGGTCGCCGCCGAAGAGGCAGCGGCGGCGCTCGCCGGCGCGCTGCCGCCGATGCCCGCCGCGAGTCCGCGCGGCTCGTGGATCGCTCCGCTCGCCATGGCGGCCTCGCTCGTGCTTGCCCTGACTGCCGTCGTCGAGGGCATCGCAGCGCACGCGGCCGGCGCGCAGCTCGCGCACACCGATGTCGCGCTCTCCGCCATGGCCGCGTCCCATTTCAGCCACACTACGCTCACCTCCGATCCCGGCGTCGTCGCGAAGGCGATCTACGCGCGCGACGGCAGCTGGTGCTACGTGGTCGTCAACGGCGCGCCCGGCGCGGCGCACGTCCTGCTGCACCGCGGCGACCGCGACGTCGACGCGGGCGCGCTCGAGGGCGCCGGTCCCGCGACGCTGTTCGTCACGCACCCGGGAAAACCGGACGGCATCGCGATCGTCGCCGCTGCGCGCACGGTCGCGCACGGCACGCCCATCTACTGAAGAACCGCGCACGCAGCAGCGGCGTACCTGGTGCATGCAACAGATGATTCCGGTTCTCGCGGCAATGGCATCGCTCGCCGTGCCGCAGACGAGCGCGGCGGCCGGCGCACCCGCCACGGTTGGGACGTGCGCCGTGCACGACCGGGTGGCGTATACCGATGGTCCGATCCGGACGACGTCCGCCGGCCGCGCGACGGCGATCGCGTCACCGCGACGCGATCGCGCGTTCCATCCCGACTACTCGCACGCGCTCAGCGCCGAGCAGATGTCGCGCGCGTGGACCGAGGAGATCGAGCGGCTCAGCCCGCCCGTCGTGACGGGCGGCGGTTAGGTTCCGAGCCCGATGCCGCGCGCCATCAGCGCGGCGCACAGCGGGATGAAAGCAAACACGGCAACCTGCAGCCACAGCAGCCCGCGCAGGCGGCCGAACTCGCCGGCAACGAGTTGGACCGAGCCGTCCGGCGCACGCCGCGCGCTCCATCGGAGGAACGCCACGGTCGGAACGATCGAGATCAGCGCGACGGCGGCGAACAGCCCCATCTTCGTCCAGAAGATGGGGTTGTGCGCATAGAATGCCGCGCCTTTCGGGCCGAGGAACAGCCGTCCGAGCCCGCTCGCGATGACGAGCGCTGCGACGATCCCGTACCAGCGGTCAACCGTTTGCAGGCGCCGCACGCGATCGGCCGGCAGCGCGTCGCGCAGCAGCGCGATCTCGCACGCCAGCAAGCTCGCCAGCGTGAAGATGGCGAGAAAGTGCGCCCACGCGAGCAGCGCGTCCCCGGTCAGCATCCGAGCCGGCCGGCCGGTGGATGATCCATCGCCCGGTCTACGCGACGAGGCCTCGGCCGACCCGCTCGACGCAGTGGTTGCGCTAGCGCCGCCGCGCCGCTACCCTGACCTCGTGCGAACGCGCCCCTCGCCGCTGCAGAACCGCGTCACGCCGTTCGGCGACATCGTCGCGGTGCGCGCGCGCGGGCTGATGATGGGAAATCGCGGCGTGCTCCACGACGACGCGTGGACGATCGTGCGCCCGTATCAGGTGCGGCGCTGGATCGCGTGCGTCACGGAGTTCCGCGGACGATACCGCACCGTGATGCAGCCGCATCGCTACACCGAGCTGTTCTTTCTCGACGAGGCGACGGCGTTCGCCGCCGGGCATCGCCCGTGCGCCGAGTGCCGCAACGCCGACTACCGCCGTTTTCAGGCGCTGTGGCGGCGCGCCGCCGGCGATCCGGCCGGCGCCGACGCGATGGACCGCGTGCTTCACGCCGAACGCCTCGACCGCCGCCGCAAGCGGACCGCGTCGATGCCGTTCGGCGCGCTGCCGGACGGCGCGTTCGTCACGCTCGACGACGATCCGTGGCTCGTGCGCGGCGACGCGCTGCTGCGGTGGTCGCCGCGCGGCTACGGCGAGCGGCGCGCGCGGCCGCGCGCCGGACGAGCCACGGTGCTGACGCCGCCGTCGATCCTCGCCGTGTTTCGCGCCGGCTATACCGCGGCGCTGCACCCGACTGCGGGCGAGAAGCCTTAGCGGCGCGTCCAGCTCGTGCCGTCGGCGAAGTGGACGTAGTCGACGTTGCAGTCGTTCTGATCGGAGACGAACCCGAAGAGCCCGCCGTTCACCGTGCGGCGCACATGCTTCGACACGTCGACGTTCGGCGGAAACGCACCTTTGACGTCGAACGTCGCGCGTTTCTCGTGACGCCCGTAGCGCACGCTGAAGCGGATCTCGTCCGCGGCGACGGCGGCCGTGTTGCGAAGGGTGACGTCGTATGATGCGATCTCGATCAGCTCGATGCTGTGGATACCGCCGCTGCACGCGGTGATCGCGACCGGCGACGGCGGCGCGGGCGCCGCGGCCAGCGCGAGCAGCAAGGACAGCACGCACATCCATCGCATCCGGCGCGCTTGGTTGCGCGCGAGGGATCGTCCTGCGGACGCGGTAGGTCTGCGCCCATGCCGTCCTTGCCGCCACGCGTGCCATGATCGCAGCCTCGCCGTCCGTCGGTGCCGCGCTCGACCGCGTGGACGGGCCGCAGAAGGTTGCCGGCGAGGCGAGGTACGCCTTCGAGTACGCGTTCGACCGCGTCGCGTACGCGTTCGTCGTGCCGAGCACGATCGCCAAAGGCCGGATCGTGCGCATCGACGACGCAGACGCGCACGCCCTGCCGGGCGTCGTGACCGTCCTTTCGCACGCCAACGCGCCGCGGCTCGACTCGGACATCGACGGCAAGCTGAAAGTGCTGCAATCCGACCGCGTGACGTTCCACGGCCAGGCCGTTGCGCTGGCCGTCGCGGAGACGCTCGAGGTCGGGCGCGACGCGGCGAGTCGCGTGCGCGTCGAGTACGCCGAAGAGCCGCACGACGTCGTGCTGTCCGCGAACCGGCCGGATCTCGCCACGCCGAAGATTCTCGCGAACTTCGCACCGCCGGACAGTGCGAAGGGCGACGTCGACGCGGCGCTTGCGAGTGCGCCCGTGCGCCTCGACGTGACGTACGAGACGCCGCACGAGCACAACATGCCGCTCGAGCCGCACGCCGTCGTCGCAGTCTGGCGCGACGGCGCCCTCACGCTGTACGACACGAACCAGGGCCCGCACGGCGTGCGCGACTCCGTCGCGAAGGCCTTCGGCCTGCCGCCGGAGCGCGTGCGCGTGATCGCGCCGTATGTCGGCGGCGGCTTCGGCTCGAAAGGCGGCACGCGCCCGCACGTCATCCTGGCGGCGATGGCGTCGCAGGCCGTCGACCGTCCGGTGAAGCTCGCGTTCACGCGGCAGCAGATGTTCGCGCTGACCGGCTACCGTACGCCGACGATCCAGCGCGTGCAGCTCGGCGCGCAGGGCGACGGGCGGCTCGTCGCCATCGCGCACGACGTGATCGAGCAGACGGGTGCCGACGAGGACTTCGCCGAGCCGACCGCGGTCGCGGCGCGCGTGATGTACGCGGCGCCGCACCGGCGCACGTCGCACCGCGTCACGAAGCTCGACCTTCCCTCGCCCTCGTACATGCGCGCGCCGGGCGAGGCGCCGGGGATGTTCGCGCTCGAATGCGCGATCGACGAGCTGGCGATCCGGCTCGACCTCGATCCCATCGAGCTGCGCCTGCGCAACGAACCGGACGCGGATCCCGAGGACGGCAGGCCGTTCAGCAGCCGGAACCTGGTCGCGTGCCTGCGCGAAGGCGCACGCCGTTTCGGCTGGGAGATGCGCCAGGGGCGGCCCCGCTCGCGCCGTGACGGCCGCCGGCTGATCGGAACGGGCGTCGCCGCGGCGACGTATCCCGCGCGCCGCATGCCCTCGAGCGCGAGCGTGCACCGCGAGCCGGACGGGCGGTTTCGCGTCGCGATCGGCGCGTCCGACATCGGCACCGGCACCTGGACCGCCCTCACGCAGATCGCGGCGGACGCGCTCGACGTCGGCGTCGACCGCGTCGCGCTCGAGATCGGCGACACGGCGTTCCCGAAGGCGTTCATCGGCGTCGGCTCGATGGGCCTTTCCTCGTGGGGCAGCGCGGTCGCGGAGGCGTGCCGCATGCTGCGCTCGCAGAACCTCGACGAGGCGAGCGCCGGCAGCGCACCGGGGGCCGAGCGCGAGCGGTTTTCGATGCACGCGTTCGGCGCGCAGTTTGCCGAAGTGCACGTCGACCTGGACAGCGGCGAGGTGCGCGTGCCGCGGCTGTGCGGCGTGTTTGCGGCCGGCCGTATCGTCAACCCGAAGACGGCGCGCTCGCAGATGATCGGCGGCATGACGTGGGGAATCGGCATGGCGCTGCACGAGATCAGCGTGCTGGACGCGCGCAGCGGCGACTTCGTCAACCACGATCTCGCCGAGTACCACATCGCGACGAACGCCGACGCCGGCGCGATCGACGTCGCGTGGATCGACGAAGACGATTCACGCGTGAACCCGATCGGCATCAAAGGAATCGGCGAGATCGGCATCGTGGGCGTCGCGGCGGCGATCGCGAACGCCGTGCACCACGCCACCGGCGTGCGGCTGCGCGCGCTACCGATCACGCCCGACGCGCTCCTGTGCGATCCCGCGTGGGGATCGGCGGTGTCCGCGCCGTAGTGCGTGACCGAAGGGAGAACCGCATGAGCTCGGTACGGGTCCTCGTCGGTACGCGCAAGGGCGCGTTCATCATGACGTCCGACGGCAAGCGCGATCGATGGAACGTGAGCGGTCCGCATTTTCCGGGTTGGGAAATCTACCACGTCAAAGGATCGCCCGCCGATCCGAATCGCCTGTACGCGTCGCAGACGAGCGGGTGGTTCGGGCAGGTGATGCAGCGCTCCAACGACGGCGGCGCGACGTGGGAGACGATCGGCAACGCGTTCGCCTACGAAGGCGACGTCGGCACGCACCTGTACTACGACGGCACGCCGCGTCCGTGGGAGTTCAAGCGCATCTGGCATCTCGAGCCCTCGCTGCACGATCCGGATACCGTCTACGCGGGCGCCGAGGACGCGGCGCTGTTCCGCTCGACGGACGGCGGCACGACGTGGGGCGAGTTGCGCGGGCTGCGGCAGCATCCCACCGGCCCGAACTGGGCGCCCGGCGGGGGCGGGATGTGCCTGCACACGATCCTCATCGACCCGTCGCGACCGCAACGCATGTACGTCGCGATCTCGGCGGCCGGCGCGTTTCGCAGCGACGATGAGGGCGAATCATGGACGCCGATCAACCGCGGCCTGCACTCCGAGCAGATCCCGGACCCGCAAGCGGAGGTCGGGCACTGCGTGCACCGGATCGCGATGCACCCCGCGCATCCCGACACGCTGTTCATGCAGAAGCATTGGGACGTCATGCGCAGCGACGACGCGGGCGCGCAATGGCGTGAGGTGAGCGGCAACCTGCCGACCGACTTCGGCTTCCCGATCGACGTGCACGCGCACGAGCCGGAGACGATCTACGTCGTGCCGATCACGAGTGACTCGCACCATTTCGTCCCCGACGGCAAGCTGCGCGTGTTTCGCAGCCGCACCGGCGGCATGGAATGGGAGCCGCTGACGAAGGGGTTGCCGCAGCAGGACTGCTACGTCAACGTGCTGCGCGACGCGATGGCCGTCGACGCGCTCGACTCGTGCGGGATCTACTTCGGGACGACGGGCGGGCAGGTGTACGCATCCGCCGACGCCGGCCAGACGTGGAACGCGATCGTGCGCGATCTGCCGGCAGTGCTGTCCGTCGAGGTCCAGACGCTGGCGTGATCCGCGTCGTGCTGCCTGCGCATTTGAAGGCGCTGGCCCGGGTTACCAGCGAGGTGCGGCTCGATGTCGACGGCGCCGCCGTGACGCAGCGCGCCGTGATCGACGCGCTCGAAGCGCGCTTCCCGGCGCTCCGCGGCACGATCCGCGACGCGCACAGCGACCGTCGGCGTCCGCTGCTGCGGTTCTACGCCTGCGGCGAGGATCTCTCGCACGAGTCGCCCGACGCGCCGCTGCCCGACGCCGTCGCCGGCGGCCGCGAGCCGTACCTGATCGTCGGTGCGATGGCGGGCGGCTGAGGCGATGCAATCCGACTGGGCCGCGTGGCTCGAGGGATACGACAACCCCGGCTCGAGCCTCCGCGCCCGCTTGAAGTGCGTGCAAGCGCATTTGCGTGCGCTGTTGGGCGAGCGAACCGGATCTTCGACGCGGATACTTTCCGCGTGCGCCGGCGACGGACGCGACGTGATCGAAGTCGTGCGCGCGCACCCGGCACGCGACGTCATCGAAGCGTATCTCATCGAACGTACGCCGGACGTCGCTGCGGCTGCTCGCCGATATGCGGCGCGGAGCGGACTGTCCCGCGTGACCGTGATCGACGCCGACGCGGGCTGCAGCGATGCGTACGCGCGTTGTCCGCCTTCGGACATCGTACTGTTCTGCGGTGTCTTGGGATGGATCAGTGAGCGCGAAATCGCGCGCACGGTCGCCTTTCTGCCCGCGGTTGCGGCGCCCGACGCGGCCGTAATTTGGACGCATCACCATCAGCCGCCCGACCGAACGTCGTGGGTGCGCCGCACGTTCGAGGATGCGGGTTTCGTCGAGCTCGCGTTCGCGCGGCTTCCGGGCGGGCCCTCGAGCGTCGGGGTTCACCGGCTCGTCACGGGCCGGCGACGGTTTCGAGCGGGTGTACGGCTTTTCCGATTCGACGCGGCGGACAGCGCCTGACGCGCACGCACTTCCTGCACGTCCGGAAAACGGGCGGCAGCGCCGTGGGCCACGCTCTCGCGCCGGTCGCCGAATCGCACGGGATCGTCATCCACGGGCACGCGACACGGCTTGCCGACGTCCCCGCCGGCGATCGCGTATTCTTCTTCGTGCGCGATCCGCTCGAGCGGTTCGCGAGCGGCTTTTACAGCCGGTTCCGGCGCGGCCGGCCGCTGCGCGAGTTGACCTTGAAGGCCGCCGAGGAGCGCGCGTTCGCCGAGTTCCAAACGCCGAGCGCGCTCGCCGAGGCGCTCTCGTCGCACGACGAGGCGGTCTCGGAACGCGCGCGCTTCGCGATGCGCAACATCGACCACGTGAGCTCGTCGTACACCGACTGGTTCACGATCGAGGAGATTCGCGAGCGCCGCCGCAGCATTATCCTGCTTGGTCTTCAGTCGAGGCTGGCGAGCGATTTCTCGTATCTGCGCGCGCGGCTCGGTCTCCCCGACTCGATACGGCTGCCCGACGATCCGGTACTCGCGCATCGAACGCCGCAGCAGTTCGACGCGACGCTCAGCGGGCTCGCGCGTACGAATCTCACCAATTGGTACGCCGCGGATATCGCATTCGTCGAGGAGTACGTCCGCCTGCGCGGAGAGTGGTTCGGAGCCATCGAAGCAAAGGCCGCACGATGAGCAAGCCGCGCGTTCTCTACATCCTGGTCCAGTATCCCCAGCTGTCGGAGACGTACATCCGAACCGAGATCGAGGCATTGCAGGACGACTACGACCTCCGCATCGTCTCGATGATGCCGGCCGACTACCCGTACGGAGACGCGTATCCGTTCGAATTGTGTACGACCCGGGACGCGATTCAGGCGCAGATCGACGCGTTTCGCCCGCACGTGATCCACACGCACTGGCTACACACGCAGCTACCGCTAGTGATCGAGCTCTCGCACGCGAACGGCGTGCCCTTCACCGTGCGCTCGCATTCCTTCGACACGCTGACGCGGGACGTCTCGCCGGCGATCGCGGGTGCCGTCGAAGCTCTCAACGGCGACCTGTGTCTCGGTGTCCTCGTGCTGCCGTTCGCGGAGCAGCGGCTGCTCGACGCCGGCATCGACGGCGCAAAGATCCGTCCCGTCTTCCCAGCCGTGGCGTACGAGCAGTTCCTGAACCGCGCGCCGAACGGCGGCGCCGTGATGTGCGTCGGCGCGTCGCTGCCGAAGAAGCGCTTCGAGGACTTCATCGAGCTCGCCGCCTCGATGCCGGGGACCGAGTTCAACCTGTTCTCGATCGGCTACCTCTCCGACGCGATTCGCGAGGTGAACGATGCGCACGGGCGCCCGGTGACCGTGCGAGCGCCCATTGAGCCCGCTGGGATGCCGGTGGTGTACAAGGCGCATCGATGGCTGGTCGTGACCGCGTCGCGCGAGATGGGAACGGTCGGCTGGCCGCTGTGCATCGCCGAGGCGCAAGCTGCGGGCGTCGGCGTGTGTGTTCCGCGGCTGCGCGACGATCTTCGCGAATACGTCGGCCCGAGCGGGTTCTTCTACGACTCCGTCGCCGAAGTGCGCGACATCATCTCGCGGCCGTATCCCGAAGGGATGCGCGAGGCCGGCTTCGAGCATGCGCGCGCGAGCGATATCCGAGAGCACATCGGCCGGCTCACCGAGCTATGGGAGTCCGCCGCGGCGGCGGTTCGCTGACCGAAGCGTCCCTCAACGCGCACGCCAGCTGCCGGACGTAGCGGCTCGCGACCTGCAGCGAGCTTCCCAGCGACGCGTCGCCGTAGCGTTGCGCGACGGGCGGCAGTGGGTCAAGCGTCAGCGCCGGCGTGTGCATGGCGGTTCCATCGTCGACATACCGCACCGCCAAGTCGTGGAGATCGCCGGCCGTCCATTGGACGCCGGCTTCGATTTGCTCGAAAAGGCGGCGCTGGTGCCAGCCCCAATCGGGCTGCGCACCGTCCAGCGCGAGGTAGGCGCCCCAGCCGAGGAGCACCTTCGTCTGCAGCTGCTGCACGCTGCGTACGGGGAAGTGCGCTAGACGGACGTCGGGCAGGCGATGCGCGACCGCGTTGCCGCAGGAGTTGCTCGCGCCGTGATTTCCCTGCCCGATCGCGACACCGTCCGTCTCGGCGAATCGGCGCGACAGCACGCACTTCTGGTAGTCAGCCGGCGGCTCGTCGCGGAGGCGGTGGCGAATGCGTCGCAACACCTGCGGGTCGTCGCACGGATCGGATACCGTCGGCACGTACGTAGACCACGGAACGGAGCCGTTCGCACCCGGTGGAACCGTCGCCAGCGATGCTTCGAGCTCCGCGCGCCCACGGCTCGCGATGAACTCGTCCGCGTCGAGCAAGAAAAGGAAGTCCCAAAGCTCCTCGCTCGCGCACCGGCGCACCGCCGACGTCACGCGCTCAAAGTTCCGTTTGGGCAGCGTCGCATCATGGAGCACGCGCAACGGCAGTCCTTCTGCGCGAAGGTTGTCCAAGACCGCGGTGGTGCCGTCCAGCGACACGTTGTCGACGACTGTCAGGCCATCGAGATAGCGGAGATTATGGCGGACGAATTCCTCGATGACATCGCCTTCATTCTTGACGCGTGCCAGCCCATACAATCGCAACGATGCTTACCTCGCGCAGCGACGTACGCTCGAGCGCGCGCGATTCCCTGGCTGCCGCTACGCGTTACGCCCGGTGCACGAACAGCGGCGTGCCGACGAGGCCGTTGATGACGAACTGCACCGCGAGCGCCGCGAGGATGATCCCGAGCAGGCGCGTCACGACGTGGATCCCCGTCTGGCCGACCACGCGCTGCACGTGGGTCGCGGCGTTCATGCAGAGCCAGGTCAGCACCAGCGCCGACGCGTAGGCTGCGAACACGGTCAGCACGCGCGCGCGGTCGCCGTGCGTGAGACCACTCAGCAGCAGTACGGTCGCGATCGTCCCCGGCCCCGCGATCATCGGGATCGCGAGCGGGAACACGGCGGGGTTGTTCGCTTCGCTCGCCGCGCGCGTTTCCTCCGCCGTCTGCTTGGCGCCGGTCGGCCGCGCGAAGAGCATGTCGATCGCGATCAGGAAGAGCAGGATGCCGCCCGCGATCGTGAACGCGGGCAGCGTGATCCCGAGATAGGTGAGGACGGCGTGGCCGATGAGTCCCATCACGAGGATCACGGCCGCCGCCACCGCGATCGCCTCGTTCACGATGCGCGTTCGGCTGCGCTGCACGCCGGACGTCGCGACGATCGTCAGCGGAATCATTCCGACCGGGTCGATGATCGTGATCGCGGTCGCGAAGGCCGTCGCGGCGAAGCGCAAATCCACGCGCTACGAGACGTGCACCGTGCCGCGATACACGATTCTCCGCTTGCGCCGGTCGAGCGCCGCGTACGCGACGTGATACGTGCCCGCCGCCCACCGCGCGCCGCTTCCCGGCGCGACGTACTGATAGCCGAGCCGCATCATCGCGCCCAGCTTCTGCGAAGCCGCCTGCCCGGACGGAGGAGTCACGGCGAGATGCTTCATCATCAGACCGTCGGCGGCATGCGTCACCAGCACGAGGCGCGGCTGGCCGTTCGAGCTCGCGAGGTGCGCGCTGCGGATCGCGAAGAGGGGCGCACCAGGCACGGACGGCGAGAGCAACGTTGCTCCGTGCGCACTCACCGGCTCGCTGGTCTGCGCGTACATGACGATCGCATAGCTCTGACTGGCGAAGAACGCGTCGTAGTCCCAGTAGATGCGGCCGTTGTGGCCGGCGCCGGAGCCGGGATTCCACGCCGTGCCGAAGCTGTTCTGCACGAGGAACGCACCGTTCGGGCCCATCGAGTCGTCGTAGCCGACGATGACCTGCCCGTGGCCGGACTTCGCGATGAATCCCGACGGCGCGGTGAACGCGCCGCGCGTGAGCGACGGCGACTCCACGGCGTACCCCTTTGCGACGAGTCCGGTGAACGCGATCGCGTGTCCGTTGCGGATCAGCTCCTGGAACTGCGAAAGATGCGTCGATTTCCCGTGCTTGATGTTCGGGATCGCCTTGTAGCTGCCCACGATCAGCCGGCTCTCGCCGGGCGGTTCGCTTTGCACGGGCAGCGACTTGATGTACGAGCACATGGCGGGGACACTCGTCGCGCCTTGCGGATCGTACGGATACTCGGCGACGCTCGGCGCGCCGTCACGCACGAGGTGGTTCGCGTACGGCGTCGCGCCGGAGCCGTTCGGGCAGACGCGCTTTCCCGACTCGACGACCGCGTGCTCCCATTGGTACAGCCACGCCGCGCTCGGCGCGTTGCGGGGATCGGCCGCACTCCACTTCGTCGACCCGTCGGGGTTGCGCGCGGCGGTGTACGCGCCGAGGCAATAGCCGAACGAGTCCGCTTCGCACGAACCGGGCGACCCCACGTGGCCCGGCCCGCCTTGCTGCATCACCGCCGGCAAGTTCGTCAGCGTGACGGCATGCGCGCCCGCGGGCGCCGGATTCGCGACTTGGAAGATCGTCCCGGCGAGCGCGGACGGCGAGAGCGCCGATTGGATCGCGGCGATCTCGCGCACGTCGACGTCCGCGCCGAAACGCCCGTTCGACACGTCGAAGAAGACCGACGCAGGCGGAACGATCTTGCGCGGCACGCCCGCGAGCGCGACCCCGTTCGTGGCGAAGAGCGCGGCGCCGGCGCCGCTCAGAAAGAGCTTCCGCTCCATAAGGAACCTCCACGATCGTGAGCCCCGCTGCTCGATGATACTCCGAAGCAACCGACCGTCAAGCCACGCCGCTCGAACGCACGTTCCGGCGGAAGGCGGTAATCGCGCGGTGTAACCGGCCGTCCCGATGTTCGTGCCGCAGAGCGCCGAGCTGCCCGGCCGCTGGCCGGCGTGCCGCATGTCGCGCTGCGGCTCGACCGTGGCGACGGCGCGCCTCGATGTGCCGCTCGGGCCGATCGTCGTCGCGTGCGAGAACGGCCACTTCCGCGGCTTTCGCGCGCACGACGACTTCCGGCGCGGCGCGCGATTCGCGGGGTGCTTCGATGGGTGGCGTTCGGTGCCGGACGTTCCGGCGAACGCGCCGGAACGGCGCGTCGAGCCGAGCGTGCGGCGCCGCATGGAAGTGCTCGAGGACGCCGACCGCTGCGCGCTGTGCGGTACGCCGCCGGCCCAGCACCCGCTGCGCGGTGAGGATGTCGTGCGCACCGACCGCAACGTCTGGACGTGGCTGCAGCGGTGGCGTCCCGCGCTTTTCGCGGACGTCGCGGGCGCGATCACCGTGGCGCGTGCGGGGGCCGGCGCGCCCGCATCCTGGCGCCTCGCCCTGCCGGCTGACGCGCGCGAGCGCATCGTCGACGCGCTGCGCGAATCCGCGCTGACGACGGATCAGGTCGTGCCGCCGGCGCGCCTGGTCGCGATCGTGCCGGAGCTCGCGAAGCGCGAGCTCGACTTCGCCGTTGGCGGCCTCCTCATCGCAGCGTGCAGCGCGTGCGCGATCGCGCGCGCATCCGCGCCGGCCGACGCGCGCGCATACCTTCGAACGTACGTCGACGCGCTGCACGGCGGCGATGAACGCCTCGCGCGCGCGGACGCCGCGCGGTGGCGCATGATGGAAAAGATCGCGTCGGCCGCGGCGCGCGCCGGCACGGCGACGACGCTGCGAACCGCCTGACGGGCGTCGTGCGCGCTACGCGCGGCGAACGAGCGGCGTGACGTTCGCGGGCAGCGCCGCCGCATCGCCCGCGTCGAGCGGAAAGATCGCGACGACGTGCGCCGTGACGATCGTCGCGTCGGTCGGCGTGCCGTCCTCGTAGCGGTCGACGACGACGTCGACGACGCGCTCGCCGCGCTCGATCGCGGCGAGCACGCGATCGCGCGCGCGCCCGTCGACGAGGTGCGTTCCTTTGCTGAGAACCAGGCTGTACGCGGCGGCCATTGCATGCGGGCTACGCGGCCCATGGTGCGGACGGCCTTGGGCACAGCGTGTGGCTACGCTGTGGGAATCGCAGTTTGTGGAGAGATTCGGCGGCTGTGGATGTGTGGAACACGCGTCGAGCGTACGCGCGCGGCGTGCCAGCAGGCTGGCATTCCCGCCTACGCCTGCTCGGCGATGAACTCCGCGATCCGCGGTGCGATCGCCGTGCGCCACGTACGCCCGCTGAAGATGCCGTAGTGGCCGACGCCCGGCTGCAGGTGGTTGCGCTTGCGCTCGGGCGCGATGCCCGAGCACAGCGCCTGCGCGGCGAGCGTCTGTCCGGGCGCCGAGATGTCGTCGTGCTCGCCTTCGACGGTGAGCAGCGCGGTGCCGGAGATCGCGGAGGGATCGACGCGCCGCCCGCGCCACGTCATCGTCCCGGCGGCGAGCGCCGCGCGCCGAAAGACCTGGTCGACGGTCTGCAGGTAGAACTCGGCCGGGATGTCCATCACGGCGAAGTACTCGTCGTAGAACGCGCGCCGCGCACGTGCCGACTCGCCGTCGCCGCGCACCAGGTCGCGAAAGATCTCCCAGTGCGCATCGGCGTGGCGGTCCGGATGCATCGACATGAACGCGCCGATCTGCAGGAAGCCCGGATAGACGCGGCGCCCGGCGCCGCGGTACCATGGCGGCACGCGCATCGTCAGCTCGCTCTCGAACCACGCCGGCGAGTGCGACGCCGCGAACGCCGTCGGCGCGGTCGGCGCGGCGCGCACGTCGACGGGCCCGCCCATCAGCACCATCGAGCGCGGCTGCGCTTCCGGCGTTTCGTCGGCGATCACGGCGATCGCGGCGAGCACCGCGGGTGCCGGCTGGCACACGGCGATCGCGTGAACGTCGGGTCCGAGCAGCCGGATGTCGTCGACGACGTAGCCGATGTACGCGTCCAGATCGAAGCGCCCCGCGGCGAGCGGCACGTCGCGAGCGTCGGCCCAGTCCGTCAGGTACACGTCGTGATCGGCCATCAGCACGTCGACCGTGTTGCGCAGAAGTGTCGCGTAGTGTCCGGACATCGGCGCGACGAGCAGGACACGCGGACGTTCGCGCGTCTCGCCTGTGACGAAGCGGATCAGCGACCCGAACGGCCGCTCGACGACGGTCTCGACCGTCGCCGCCAGGCCCCACGCCGGCTTGCCGCGCCGCTGCACGATGCCGGAGAAAACGTCGGCGGTCGCGCTGAGCATGCGGCCGGGCAGCGTGTACGCAAACGGGTTGAAGGGGTTCTCGAACACCGCTCGCGTCGCCGCGGCAGACCATCGCGCCGGGGCCATCGCGACGTACGCCGCGTCGAATTGTTCGTAGTAGATGCTCGCCTCCAGCGACGCTTCTTCCCAAAAGTCGAAGCGGCCGCGCTCTCGGTTCGCCCACCCGCTGATTGACGCCCGACGTTCCGCAAGCGAGCGAAAAGCCCTCGCCGGGCCTTCTGCGGAGGAACGATCCGTTCCGCGACCAGAACGGCAAGGCGGAGGAACTCCCATGTTCGACGGTCACGTAGCGCTCGTCACCGGCGGCACCCGGGGGATCGGCGCGGCGATCACGAGGATGCTCGCGAAGAACGGGGCGCGCGTCGCGGCGGGCTTCAGCCGCGGCAAGGACGCGGCGGATGCGCTGCAGGCACGCTGCGCGAGCGACGGCGCGGACGTGTCGGTGCACCAGGGCCGCGTCGACTCGACGGCCGACTGCGAGCGCGTCGTCGCGGAGGTGCTCGAACGCTTCGGCCGGATCGACTTTCTCGTGAACAACGCCGGCATCACGGTCGACAAGACCGTTCGCAAGATGACGCCGGAGGACTGGCACAACGTCCTGAACGTGAACCTCTTCGGCGCGTTCTGCATGACGAAGGCGGTGCTCGAGCACATGATCGAGCGCGGCTCCGGGCGCATCGTCAACATCAGCTCCGTGATCGGCGAGACCGGCAACGTCGGCCAGGCGAACTACGCGGCGTCGAAAGCGGGCCTCTTCGGCTTCACGAAGAGCCTCGCGCTCGAGATGTCGCGGCGCGGCATCACCGTCAACGTCGTTGCGCCGGGTTTCATCGGCACCGAGATGGTCGAGCAGATGCCCAAGGCCGCGCTCGACGCGGTCGTCGACAAGATCCCGCTGCGGCGTCTGGGCCGGCCGGAGGAGGTGGCGCGCGTCGTGCAGTTCCTGCTCGAGGACGAATCGAGCTACATCACCGGCGCCGTGTACACGATCAACGGCGGCTTGGATATGTGATGGCGAGGACCGACGACCGCGATGCCGTGTGGAACGGCGTCGGCGAGTTCATCCGCGCGCAGCGCGAGCTCGCGAACCTCTCGCTGCGGCAACTGGCCGACATCGCGCAGATATCCAACCCCTATCTGAGCCAGATCGAGCGCGGCCTGCACAAACCGTCCGCCGACGTGCTGAAGAACCTCGCTTCGGCGCTGAAGATCTCGGCGGAGACGATGTATGCCCAGGCCGGGCTCCTGGACCCCGAATCCTCGCGCGGCGATCGCGCGGGGACGAGCGTCGAAGACGCCGTCCGGCTCGACCCCCGCCTCTCCGCCGACCAGAAGGAGACGCTCACGCGCATCTATCGAGGTTTCGTGGAGCGCTAGCTCTTGACGTATCTAGCATGTGCTTGATATAGTTAGCGCATGGCAACGTACCTCGAGACCATCGAAAAGCTCCAGCAGACCGGTCTGGACGCCCTCAAGCAGGCGCAGGCGACCCAGCTCGCGGCCCTCACCACCCTGGGCGAGCTCGTCACCGACGTCCCGGCCTACAAGCCGGCCGCCTTCTTCGAGAACCTCCCCACCTTCGCCGAACTGGCGGAGCTGAATTCGTCTTTCGCGCGCAACGTGCTCGAGCAGCAGAAGACCTACGCGTCGCAGCTCGCCGGCATCTTCGCCGCGACGCAGAAGTCCGTCGTCGACGCCGCCGGCCGCGCCGTGCACGCCGCGACGCCGGCCGCCCCGGCCGCGGAGTAAGACCGCCTAGATCCCGGCGTCGCGCAGCCTGATCAGATCGCGCACGGGTACGTTGGCGTATCCGCGCGCTTTCAGTTTGGCGAGGAACGCGGCGTTCCCGGGTCAGATTCCGTTCGTGCGCAGGCGGATGAGGTCGGCGACGCTCAGGTTCTTGTAGCCGTGCGCGGCGAGGCGGCGGACGAACGCGCCGTCGACACCTTGCGCGTGCAGCGCGATCAGCTGCGAGGTCGAGAGATCGCGCATCCCGGCGTCGGTCAGGCTCTGCACGTAGGAGGGCCCGATGCCTTGGTCGGCGAGTGCCGTCATGTCGTGCAGCGACGGGCGGTTCGGTCCGAGCGCCCCCATCCGGCGCACGTAGTTGCCGCTCACACCGTGGTTGCGCAGCGCGATCAGCTCGTCGACGCTCGGGCGCGGGTACTTCGCGGCGTCGATGGCGTCGAGCAGATCGCCATCACGGACGACGTGCACGTGGTACCGATACGCTTCCGTCGACGCCGCGATCTCCTCGCTCATGCGCCGCAAGGCGTCCGCATTCGGAACGCCGCTCTGCGCGCGCTCGATCTCGGTGCGCATCTTCTCGGTGAGCTCGTGCAGGCGCTTTGCGCGCTCGGGATCGAGCGGCGGAATCGGAGGGATGGGCGGGATGACGACGCGGATCACGGTCGGCGCGGGTGCGGGCGGCGCCCGCGGCGCGGCCGGAACCCGCGGAGACGACGACACGAGTGCTGCGGGCGCGCCCGTCTCCGTCTCGTATGCGACCCGTCCGCGTTCGTCGACGAGCGCGACGACGCGCTGATCGGCGCGCGCGGCGCCGGTGCTCGTCGCGATTCCGCGCGCTGCGCCCGACGACGGCGCGTGCGCCCGGCTGCGCTGCGCCGGCATGACGCGGTGCAGCGGCGTCACGCGCTGCAGCGCGTCACGCCGGCGCAGCGGCGTCACGCGCTGCAGCCGTGAGAGATCGGCGGTCGGCGCGAGCGGCGCGACGCGCTGCAACCGCAGTGGGGCGACCCGTGCCGTCGCAGCGCCGCGGTCGGCGTGCGCCGCCGGCTTGACGCGCTGCAACGCGTTCGAGTCCGTCGTCGCCGAGGCCGGCGCGACGAGCGGCACTTGCAGCCGCGCGATGCCGAGCGTCCCGGCCACGACGACCGCGATCGCGACGGCGGCGCCCGCGCGCAGCTGCGGAGACGCATCGCGGGAGCCATCGACGATGCGGCGGACTCGCGCCAGCACGTGCGCGCGGCGCATCGCGAATCCCGGAACGACGGCGAGGCGCACGCTGCGGCGTTGCCGCTGGACGATTCGTGCCAGGCACTCGGCATACCGCAGCGGGTCGCCGGCGTCGGCGAGCACGCGGTCGTCGCAGGCGATCTCGCGCTCGAAGTCGATGCAGCGCCGCGCCAGGTATAGCGCGGGCTGGAAGAACTGCACCGCGCAGACCACCTGCTCGAGCAGGTTCGTCCAGTCGTCGTAGCGCTGAAGGTGTGCCGACTCGTGCAGCACGACGCGCGCGAGATCTTCGCGATCGAGCGTCGCGACGAGCGCCGCCGGGATGACGATCATCGGGCTCACGAAGCCGATCGCGCACGGCACGCCGACGTCGTCGGACGCCGCGACCGCGGCGCTGCGGCGATGGCCCGCGGCGCGCAGCCGCGCGTCGATCAGGGGATCGCCGATGGGTGTCGCGCTGCGCTTCACGCGCGCGACCGCGCGATACGCGCCGGCGAGCCGCACCAAGAGCAGGCCCGCAGCGAGCGCCCAGGCGGCGATCACGATCGTGCCCCACGTGCGGGCGAGCGCGGTCAGGATGCTTCCGGCGCGCACCGAGGCGTCGCCCGCACTCGCCGCGAGCGACGCGCGCAGCGCATCGAGCGCGCTCGGGTGCGGATGCGACGCGCGCACGGCGGTCACCGCGCGTGCGTTCTGCGGCATCGTGCGAATCGGCTCGGTCAGCGGCGCGCTTTCGGAGAACTCGAGCACGCGCGCGACGGGGCGCGGCGTTTCGGCCGGCGACCGGTTCGAGGCGAGGTCGACGAACGGCAACGCGGCGATGACGCCGAACGCGATCGTCCACACGACGCACGCCGTCGTCGCGTTGCGGCGCAGTCCCGCGCGCATCGCGACGGTGACGAGCGCGATGAGCGCCGTCCCTTGCCAGAGCGCGTTGAGCACCGCGATGAGCAGCGCGTCCATCAGCCCTCTTCCTCCTTCGCGCGCTCGATCGTCGCGCGCAGCTCGTCGAGCTCGTCGTCCGTGAGGTGATCGCCCTCGACCAGGTTCAGCGCCAGCGCGCGCGGCGAGCCGCCGAAGAACCGCTGCACGAGATGCGAGAGCGCCGTACGCGCGGCGGCGTCGCGGTCGACGACGGCATGGTACACGAACGCGCGGCCCTCGGAGCGATGCGCAACGTAGCCCTTGCGCTCGAGGATCTTCATCATCGTTTGAACCGTGTTGTAGGCCGGCCGCTCGTCGGGAGGCAGCGCGTCGACGACGCCCGCGACCGTGACCGGGCCGTGTGCCCAGACGACCTCCATGAGGCGCTGCTCGACCTCGGTGAGCGGAACGGAACGCCGGCGCGCCATGGACCCTCCCTCGGAACACCTAAGGAATTCGGTTTGCGCCAAAGTAGCACGCGGCGCACGACCGGTCAAGGCCCTCCGAATGAATTCGGGGTTAGAGCGTCCCGGCTAGACGGCCAGCTTCTCGAGCTCGCAGAAGAGCACGGCCTCGTCCGGCACTTCGCGGAGCTCGTGCACGTCGATGTAGCGCACGACGCCCTCGGGATCGATGACGAACAGCGCGCGCTCCGCCATGCCGTTCGGGAGCAGGACGCCGTACTTCTGCGCGACCGCTCCGTGCGGATAGAAGTCGCTCAGCAGCGGATAGCCGATGCCGCCCAGTTGCTGCGCCCACGCGGCAAGGGCGTGCGGCGAGTCGACGGAGATGCCGGCCAGCAGCGCGTCGTGCTCGCGGACGCGCTCCATCTCGCGCTCGTACAGCGGCATCTGCACGCTGCACGTGCCGGTGAAGGCGGCGGGGAAGAACGCCAGCACGACGCTGCGGCCGCGCTGCTCGGAGAGCGTGAACGGCTCGTTCGTATGGGACTTCAGCGTGAAGTCGGGCGCGGGATCGCCGGGCTTGAGCGTCGGCGTCTGCGCGGCTTTGGACGTGGAACCCTTGGCGACCGTCATGTCGCCCTTCGACAAGCTCAGGATGACGGAGGTTGCCGCTCAGGATGACGGAGGTTGCCGCTCAGGATGACGGAGGTTGCCGCTCAGGATGACGGAGGTTGCCGCTCAGGATGACGGAGGTTGCCGCTCAGGATGACGGAGGTTGCCGCGAAGGACCGGACTCGCGGCGCCGACTATCCTTCGCCATGATCGCCGACGCGGCCGCCGTCCATCTCCGCGCGCTCGACCCGTTCGATTTCCTCGAGCGTGCGGCGTTCGTCTATCCCGACAAGACGGCGGTGATCGACGGCGAGGCGCGCCGCACGTATCCGGAGTTCCGCGACCGCGTGAACCGGCTCGGCGCGGCGCTGCAGGCGATGGGCGTGCGCGACGGTGAGCGCGTCGCGGTGCTGGCGCCGAACACCTCGATGGTTCTCGAGGCGACGTTCGCGGTGCCGCGCGCGAACGGGATCTTGTGTGCGCTCAACACGCGCCTCGCGCCCGAGGAGATCGACTACATCCTCGGCCACTGCGGCGCGAGCGTGCTGCTGCACGACCACGAGCTCGACGGGCTGGTCGGGCGGCTGCGCACGCGCATCCTGCGCGTGCGCGTCGCAGGCGCGGGAGAATCCACGCCGGCCGGTGCGCTCGACTACGAGCGGCTGCTCGCGGGCGCGGACCCCGCGGCGCTCGCCGCGCGCGACGCCGGCGAGGACGACACGATCTCGATCAACTACACGAGCGGCACGACCGGTAAGCCGAAGGGCGTGATGTACACGTTCCGCGGCGCGTACGCGAACGCGCTCGCGGAGGTCTTTCACGCCGCGCTGCGGCCCGAGAGCGTCTATCTGTGGACGCTCCCGATGTTCCACTGCAACGGCTGGTGCTTTCCGTGGGCCGTCACCGCGGCCGGCGCGACGCACGTCTGCCTGCGCAAGGTCGACGCCGCCGGCATCAATCGCGGCATCCACGATGAAGCGGTGACGCATTTCTGCGCCGCGCCGACCGTGCTGATCGGGCTGGTCAACGATCCGGACACGACGCCCTTTCCGCACCGCGTCGTCGTCACGACGGCCGGCGCACCGCCCGCGCCCGCGACGATCGCGCAGATCGAGGCGCTCGGCGCGGAGCTGCACCACGTGTACGGGCTCACCGAGACGTACGGCCCCATCACCGAATGCGCGTGGCACAGCCCCTCGTGGGACGCGCTGCCGGCCGAGGAGCGTGCGCGCCTGCGCAGCCGGCAGGGCGTGCCGATGCTGACCGTCGGTGCGGGCGACGTGCGCGTCGTCGACGTCGACCTGCGCGACGTGCCGTTCGACGGCGTCACGCACGGCGAGATCGTGATGCGCGGCAACAACGTGATGAAGGGTTACTTCGACGATCCGGCCGCGACGGCGCGCGCGTTCGAGGGCGGATGGTTCCACTCGGGCGACATCGCCGTGCGCCATCGCGACGGCTACATCGAGATCGTGGACCGTGCGAAGGACGTCATCATCAGCGGCGGCGAGAACATCTCGACGCACCAGGTCGAGAAGGTGCTGCTCGAGCACGATGCCGTGCTCGAGTGCGCGGTCGTCGCGATGCCCGACGCCAAGTGGGGCGAGGTACCGAAGGCGTTCGTCACGCTGAAGCCGGGCCGCACCGTGGAGGCGGACGCCCTGCGCGCGTTCGCGCGGGAACGCATCGCGGCGTTCAAAGTGCCGAAGGCGTTCGAGTTCGGCGACCTTCCGAAGACGTCGACCGGCAAGATCCAGAAGTACGTGCTGCGCGAGCGCGAGTGGAAGGACCGCGAGAAGCGCGTGAACTAACGGCCGAGCGCCGCGAGCACGTCGCGCGCGGCGCGCTCGCCTTCGCTCAAGGCACCCGCGACCGTGCCGGCTTCGCTTGCGGGCGCCGTCGCTTCGCCCGCGAAGAAGACGACGCCGCAGACCGATGCCGCGAGACGCTCGCGCGCGCCGTATCCGCCGACCGCGACGTAGCTGTACGCCCCGCGCGCGTACGGATCGGCTTGCCAGTCGTGCGTGTACACCGCCTCGAGCTCCGCCGCGGGATCACGCTCGTCGCCGAACAGCGCGCGCAGGTCCGCGAGCGCGACTTCCGCGAGCGCGCGTGCATCGCGTCCGGCGAGCGCATCCGCTTTCGGCCCGCCGGCCCACGCGAGCAGAATCGGCGCGCGCAGCGGCAGCAGCGTCCAGAACGCCGGAAACGCGGCATCCGGGTTGTGGAAGAACGCACCGTCGCGGTAGCGCGCATCGCGCGCGTCCTCCCAGAACGCGCTGCGAAATTGCAGGCCGAGCTTGACGACCGGGCCCATGGGGAGACATCGGAGGGCGTCGCGCGTCGCGGCGGGCAGCGCGGGATCGAAGGCGACGCCGCCGGCCTGCAGCACGCCGACCGGCAGCGTCACGATCGCCGCGCGCGCGTGCAGGGCGAGCGGCGCACCGGACGCGGTGCGCGCTTCGACGGTCACGCCGGCCGCGGAGTACGCGATCGAGGCGACGGCCGTGGAGAGGCGCAGCGCGACGCGCGCCGGGTCGAGCGATCCCGTCAGCGCGCGCAGCACGCGGCCGTACCCGCCGAGCGGGCGAAACTGCCGCGAGGTCTGGCCGCTCTCGCCGCCCGACCATTCGTCGGCCAGCGCGCGCGTGCTCGCACGCGCCGGGTCCGCCGCATCGAAGCCCTCGGCGAACGCGCGCGCGTACCGCCGCTCGCGCGCGGTGCTCGGATCGTCGGGCAGCGATCGCAGGAACTCGTCGAGGCTGACGTCGTCGCGCAGCGCACGGGCGCGCGCCATCACGCGCGCCATGACCTCGAAGGGGTCGTCACGTGCGCCCAGCTCGCCGTTCTCGTACGCGAACGACGTCTCACCGGTATCGACGGGCACGGTGTTCGCGGCGCGCAGCAGGGCGAACGTACTCTCACTCGCGCCGTGCACGAACTCGCCGCCGATGTCGATCGCGACCGGCAGCGCGGCGTCCTCGCGGGTGAGGATGCGGCCGCCGATGCGGTCGCGCGCTTCGAGGACGATCGTCGCCGCGGCGCCCCGCGAGAGCGCGCGCGCCGCCGCGAGCCCGGCGGCGCCCGCGCCGACGACGACGACGTCGCAGCGCTCGATCATGCGGCCGTCAGACGCGCACGAGCACGGCGGTGCAGTACTTGCACCGGCGCGCGTCCTGCGGGATCGAGCTCAAGCACTCGGGGCACTGCTTTTGCGCGAGGACGTTCGGCTGTTTCTCGAAGTGCTCGGACGCGATGCGGATCGGCACGATGATCAGGTAGTAGATCACGAGCGCGTCGAGCACGAACGTGAGCAGTGCGTTGACGAAGTCGCCCACCGCGAAGTGGGATTGGTTCAGCGTGAACCCGAGCCGCGAGAAGTCGGGCTTGCCGGCGATCGCCGCGACGAGCGGCGTGATCAGATCTTTGACGAGCGCGTTCACGACCGCCGTGAACGCCGCGCCGACGACGACCGCGACGGCCAGGTCGACGACGTTGCCGCGTGCGATGAACGCGGCGAATCCCTTGAACAAGCATCCTCCTTGCGCGCTGCATGCGCGCGCCCGCGCAGCGTTCGCCGTGCCGCCCGCGTCTTCCGGCGCTTGCTCGCTCTTACGCAGCCTTGACGCGCGCGCTTCACTTTCGGGGGTTTCGGCCGATATTGTGAAACAGAAAGCGCTCGTACCGCACGAGGGTATTTTTCGCGCAGATGGATGTCCCTGATAATCTCGACACCTTTCTCCGTGACCTCTTGAAAGAAGAGGGCGGAGCGGTCCAGCTCGACGACGAGGACAGAGCGTTCATCGATCGCATCCTCAAGTCGATCACGCAGGGCAGCAAAGGCGTGTTCGTGGTGCTGCACCCGAACGACCGCATGCAGTACATGCTTCTGAACACCAATCGCGCCGGCGCGATCGCGCTGCTCGCGAAGGTGATGCAGCGAACCGCGGAAGCGCTCGAAGCCGACCTGGACTAGACGGCGAGCGGCCGCAGCGCGTCGCCGACCACGGCGAGCATCACGTCCACCACCGCGGGGTCGAACTGCGTGCCCCGCATGCGCTCGATCTCCAGCAGCGCGCGGTCGGGCGTCATCGGGAACCGATATGGCCGTTGGCCGGTCATCGCGTCGTACGCATCCGCGACCGCGACGATCCGTGCGGGCAGCGGGATCGCCTCAGCGCGCAGGCCGTCGGGATACCCTCGCCCGTCGAAGCGCTCGTGGTGGTGCCGAACGGCGGGGCGATAGAGCTCGAGGCCGTACTCGGCGAGGATCCGTTCGCCGTCGAGGACGTGACCGCGCACGATCGCGCGCTCGTCGTCGGTCAGCACGCGCGGCGCGCGCAGCAGGTCGGCCGGGATGCAGAGCTTCCCCACGTCGTGCAGCTGCGCCGAGCGCACGATCCAGTTCTGCTCGTCGCGCGGCAGGCGCATCGCGGCGACGACCCGGGAGCTCCAAAGCGCGACCGCGCGGCCGTGTGCGGCGGTCGCGGGATCGGCAGCATCGAGACGCTCGACCAGCGTGCGTAACGGATCCATCCAAGTGCTCCGACGGGGGATGTCCTATCCCTACTGGGACGTTCGTCCCCGCCTGGAGGCTGGGCTAAACGAGATGCGCCCGCCTGCTTCGTCGAGGACGATCTCGAAGCGGGTCCAGAGCCCGATCCCGACGTGCGGGGCGGGCTGCGTGCGGCGTACCGTCGCCCGGGTCGCTCCGACGTCGAGCTCGCCCACGCGAAGGTCCGGCACCTGCACCGAGAGGACGTCCTCGGAGCCGCCGATGCCGGCCGCCTCGGCACGGCCGAGGACGGGCCACTGCGGGCCTTCGCGGTATTCGGAGTAGCCGATCGACATGACGGCCTCGTCTCCGGTGTCCAACAGCGCGAGCTGGGGCGTACCCGCGAGGTTCGTCGCCACGAGCGGCGAGCCGGCCCGGAACTCCAGCGGGACCGCCGTCCCTCCGAGCGCGCCGCCGCCGGCCGGCGTCATGCGGACGGTCTCGTGCTCGTGGTCGATCGCGAGCCGCATCCGCGCGAGGAGATCGCTGCCGACGACGACGTCGAAGCGCACGGCACGCGTCCCGGGGATCACCGCGAAGCGAGCGCGCGCGAATCGCGCCGGGCCGAGCGTTAGCGGCCCCGTCTCGATGAACCCGGTGGCGAAGCTTTCGAAACCCTGCGATCTCGAGCTCGCCGTGCGGCTCGAGCCGGAGTGCCTCCGCGACGCCGAGCGTCACCGCGCTGGGCGTCGCGCCCGTGTCCAGGAGGCATCGCCACGGATGTCCCGCGATGCTGCACGCGACGATCGGCACGGGATCGTCGGCAAGCGCCGTCGCCGCGTCGCCGGGCGCGAACGCGATCGACGGACCGGCCGGCGCGGCGAGACCTCCGGCGACGGCCGTCGCCGCGTCGAATCCCGTCGACTCGAACGCGCCCGTGCGGTCGAGCGCGAACCGCGCGGTGCCGGCGTGCACGAAATTCGAGTAGATCGCGACGGGCGTCCCGGAGGGCCGTTCGACGCGCACGACGTCGCCCGCCGCGTCGAGCACCGCGACCAGCTCGGCGCCGCCGCGCGCGCGCACGCGCCAACGGTCGGGCGCGATGCGGACGGCGCTGCCGCCCGACGCGGCGAACGCGGGCTCCGCGAACGCGTACGACACGATCGCGGTGAGCGTGCGCTCGAGCAGCGTCACGTCGTCGACGGGCTCCGGCAGCACGACGTCGTTCAGGCCGTACGTCCAGCGGCGCTCACCGTCGAACCACGTGCCTCCGCACGCGCCGGCTGCGCAGCGCTCGACCAGCCGCGACGTGCCGAGCTGCTCGAACGTCGTCGTGATCGTACGGCCTTCCTCGACGTGGGTCGAGGTCGCGCGAACGTGCACCGCGGCCGCGTGCCCGGACGCCGCGGCGATCGCCGCCAGAGGATCGTCGGCCGGACCGGCGGCGACGAGCGCGCACACCGCGGCAAGCGTCGCCGCGCACACCGCGAATCGCATCGCGTGGAGTTGCACCCTCTCGACGGCTACCTCCTCGACGGCCGCCCGGAAAAGGCGGAGGCGATTGCGGCTGCGCTGCGGGATCGTTCGCCCGAGCCGGCGGCCCAGCCGTTCTACCGCGCGCTGGAGCGGGTCGGCGCGCGCGCCGCCGACGAGGCGCTGCTCGCGCTTCGCATCGCGCTGGCAGGAAGGGTGCCGGACGACGCCGCCGTCGTCGCCGCGCGAAACGAACGTCAGCGCGCGCAGGCCGGCGAGACGGGCGCGCGCGAAGACTACCTGCGCGCGGTCGGCACGATCCGCGGGTGATTGAAACGATCCGATGACGTCTTTGCGTTCTCCCAGGGTGATGTACCGATCGCTCGCGGCCGCTGCGGTTCTCGGCTTGTTTCTCGTGCCGAGCGCGGTGCTCGCGTCGCCGACGCCGGCCCCGGCGCCCGCGGCCGCGCCGGAGGCGCGCGACGGCGGCGTGCTCGAGGGACGCGTCGCCGACGTCGATTACCAGCGCGGGATCGTCACGGTCGACTCGACGACGCGAGGCCGCATCGCCGTCGCGACGATGCCGACGACGAGCGTGCAGTCGAGCGACCCGGGCTATCACACGCTGACGGACGTCTCGAAGGGATCGAAGGTACAGATCTTCATCTCGAAGGCGGCCGGCAAAATCGTCGCGCAGATCATCCGGCTGCTCAAGCACTGACGCGCCCATGACGACCGGCGATCCGCTGGCGGCGTTGGCCCGCGGCGTCATCGGTGTCGGGTTCGAAGGCCGGACCGCGGCGGACGCGCCGCTCGACGCGCTGCGCGCGTTCGCGCCCGGCGCGATCATTCTGTTCGCGCGCAACGCCGGCACGGCGGACGAGCTGCGCGGCTTGATCGCATCGCTGCGGGCGACCGCGACCCCGCCGCCGCTGATCGCCGTCGACCAGGAAGGCGGCCGGGTCGAGCGCATTCGCGACGGCGTCGCGGCGCTGCCGCCGGCGATGGCGGTCGGAGCCGCGAACGACGGCGCGCTGACGGAGCGTCTCGGGCTTCTGGCCGGGCGCGATCTCGCGCGCCTCGGCGTCTCGCTCGACCTGGCGCCGGTCGCCGACCTCGCGTCGGAGCCGCGCGGCACCGTGATCGCGACGCGCGCGTACGGCGACGATCCCGACGACGTTGCCGCGCATGCCGGCGCCTTCGCGCGCGGCCTCGAGCGCGGCGGCGTCGCATCGGCGCTCAAGCACTTTCCGGGCCACGGCGCGACGGCCGCCGACTCGCACGTGACCCTGCCGCGCGTGACCGCGAGCGCCGCGGAGCTGCGCGCGCGCGATCTCGTTCCGTTCGCGCGCGCGATTGCCGCGTGCGACGCGTGCGTCGTCCTCGGCGCGCACGTCGTCGTCGATGCGCTCGATCCGCGGCGTCCCGCATCGCTGTCGCCCGCCGTGATGACGCGTCTGCTGCGTGAAGAGCTCGGATTCGCGGGGGTCGCGATGACGGACTGTCTGGAGATGGACGCGCTCGCATCGTTCGGCGGCGCGGTTCGCGGTGCGGTCGACGCGCTCGCAGCGGGCGCCGATCTGCTGCTGATCAGCCATCACCTCGATCTCGCGCGCGATGCCGCGGCCGCCGTCGTCGCCGCCGTCCGGGACGGCACGATACCCGTCGCGCGTCTCGAAGAGGCGCACGGCCGCGTGAGCGCGCTGCGCGCGCGGTTCGCGATCCTCGCGCCGTACGCCGCCACGCTCGACGACGCTGCGCCGCTCGACGCGGCGCGCCGCGCGGTGACGGCGGTTCGCGGCGAGCCGAAACTGCGCGACGGGAAGCCCGTGACCGTCATCTCGTTCGAGGGCGTCGCGAACGACGCGGCGGCGGCATCGGGCGTGGACGGCGGCGCGGCGGCCGCGTCGCCGTCGCTGAGCGCGGCGCTCCGCCGGCGCGGGTGGAAGAGCGAGCACATGCGCGCCGCGCTCGAGCCCGCCGACGACGACCTCGAGCTGCTGCTGCAGCACGTCGCGGCGCTCGGCGAGCGCGAGTTCGTCGCCGTGGTGCGCAACGCGCACGTGCATGACGCGCAGCGACGCGCCGTCGCGCGCCTGTTGCGCACGGCGCCGCGCGCGGTCGTCGTGTCGGCGCGCGCGCCGTTCGACGCGCTGCTGTGGCCCGATGCCGAGCGCGTGCTGTGCATCTACGGCGACGGCGAGCTCGCGTTCGAGGGATGCGCCGACGTGCTGTCCGGTCGCGTGCCGGCGCGCGGCACGCTGCCCGTGCGGGTGCGCGACGCCGCCGTTCGCTGAGCTCGACGCGGCCGTGCGCACGGCGCTCGGGACGCGCTACAGCGCGGCCGTCGTGCGCGTCGAGCAGCGCGGGGGCCTCGCGTTCGAGCGCGCGTACGGGCGGATGCGCGACGATGCGCCGTCCTCACCGTGCTGGGTCGACACGTGCTTCGACATCGCGTCGATCACGAAGGTGTTCGTCGCGACCGTCGCGCTCGCGCTCGTCGCGGACGGCCGTCTCGCGCTCGACGTCCCGCTCCTCGACGTGATCCCGGAGTGGCGCGCGACGCAGCACGCGGCCATCACGCTCCGGCAGATCCTCGCGCACGAAGCCGGCTTCACGAGCGGTGCGGACTACCGCGCGCTGCTCGGCACGAACGTCGAGTGGTTCGCGCTCGCCGAGCCGCCGGCCGAACGCCCCGGAACGCGCGTGATCTACAGCGATCTTGGGTTCATCGTGCTCGGCACGGTCGTCGAGCGCGCCGCACGCATGCCGCTCGCACGCGCCGTCGAGAGCCGCCTGCACGCCTGGGGAGCGCGCGCGACGCGGTACCGGCCGGACCCCCGCACGCACGATGCGATCCCGGCGACGGAAACCGACGTCTGGCGCGGCAGCGTCCAAGGCCGCGTGCACGACGAGAAGGCGTACCTGATGGGCGGCACGGCCGGGCACGCCGGGCTGTTCGGACCGGCGCGCGACGTCGCGCTGCTCGCCGAGTGGTATCTCGCCGCGCTGCACGGACGCCGCGCGCCGCTGCACGACGACCTGGCGCGCGCGGCGGTGCGCGAAGCGGCGTTCGATCCCGTGCTCCGCCGCGGTCTCGGCTGGGCGCTCAAGACGCGCGACGACAACTCGTGCGGTGCGCGGATGTCGCGCGGGTCGTTCGGCCACACGGGATTCACCGGCACGTCGGTGTGGGCCGACCCGGAACGCGACGCGTCGGTCGTATTCCTGACGAACAACGTGCACCACGGACGCACCGACTTGCGCGACGTCCGCGCCGCGGTGTGCGACGCGGCGGTCGCCGCGCTGGACGCGAAGGCCTCATGCTGATCGCGGGGGTCCTGTCGGGAACGTCCTTGGACGGGATCGACGTCGCCGTGTGCGAGGTGCGTTCGGACGGCGCCGACGGCGTGCGCGTCTGCTGCGAGCGCTTCGCGACAGTACCCTTCGACGATGCGTTGCGCGCGCGCGTTCTCGCCGCGCTGCCGCCGGCGCGCGCCGGCGCGCTCGAAATCTCCGCGCTGCATGCGGCGATCGGCGAGGCGTTCGGCGACGCGGTGCGCGCCGTCGCGGACGATGCGCCGCTCGACGCGGTCGCCTCGCACGGCGTGACGCTGGCGCACGACGGCGACGCTCGCCACACGCTGCAGCTCGGCGACGCGTTTCGCATCCGCGAGCGCGTCTCGGCGACGGTCGTCTACGACTTCCGCTCCGCCGACACGGCGGCCGGCGGGACGGGAGCGCCGCTCGTGCCGTTCGTCGACGCGCTGCTGTTCGGCGCGCACGCTCCGTGCGTCGCGCTGAACCTCGGCGGGATCGCGAACCTCACGGTGCTGCCGCAAACCGTCGCTTTCGACTCCGGACCGGCGAACCTGCCGATCGACGCGTACGTCGCGCTGCGGACGAACGGGGCGTCGCGGTACGACGAGGACGGATGCCTCGCGCGCGCCGGAACGCCCGACGCCGCGCTGCTCGACGACCTGCTCGGCGATCCGTACTTCGCGCGGCCTGCGCCCAAGTCGACGGGACGCGAGCGCTTCGGTGCGCCGTTCGTCGAGCGCGTGCGCGCGCGGCTCGACGCCCTGCAGTTCGCCGACGCCGTCGCGACTTTGACGGAGCTCACGGTGCGCACGGTCGCGGATGCCGTGCGCGCGGCGGCACCGCACGCGCGACTGCTGATCGTCAGCGGGGGCGGCGCGCGCAACACGGCGATCCTGGGCGGCCTGCGCGCGCGCCTGCGCGGCGTCGACGTGCGCACGTCGGAGGCGTTCGGTGTCGACCCCGACGCGAAGGAGGCGATCGCGTTCGCGGTGCTCGGATTCGCGACGCTGCGCGAGCGCGCCGCGGGGCTGCCGAGCGCCACGGGAGCCGCGGCACCGCGCGTCCTCGGTGCCCTCGCCCCGCACGGGCTGCGCGCGCTGCTCGACCGCGCCGGCGCGCCCGACGCGTAGACGGAGCCGGCCGCCGCGCCGAGAAGGTCGCCGCATGATTTGCGTGGGCGCCGACGCCGGCGGAACGTCGACCGTCGCCGCGGTGTCGCAGGACGGCGCGTTCGTGCGCGAAGCGCGCGGCGGTCCGGCGAACCCGTCCACGCTCGGCGTCGAGGACGCGGCCGACGTGATCGTCGCGACGATCCGCGCCGCGCTGCACGGCGCCTCGCCGGATGCGGTGTGTGCGGGCGTCGCGGGTTCGACGCGCGCCGGCGTCGCCGAAGGTCTGCGCGAGCTGCTCGAGAGCGCGTTCCGCAGCGCGCGCGTGATCGTCGCCGAGGACGCCGCCGTCGCGCTGCGCGCGGCGGTTCCGGACGGCGACGGCGCCGTGCTCGTCGCCGGCACCGGATCGGTCGCGTACGCCGAGCACGGCGAGCGTTGCGCGCGCGCGGGCGGACTGGGCTACCTCGCCGGCGACGAAGGCTCCGCATTCTGGATCGGCCTGCAGGCCGTGAAGCTCTACGGGCGGGTGCTCGACGGACGTACCGCGCGTGACGAGACGTCCGACCTCGCCGCTCGCGCGCTGCATGCGCCGGACCGTGCCTCGCTGCTTGCCGCGCTCTACGATGCGCCGCCGCAGCCCGCGACGATCGCCGCGCTCGCGCCGAGCATCATCGCGTTCGCCGGCAAGGGAAACCGCGCGTCGACGAAGATCGTGCAGGGCGCGGCGCAGGAGCTCGGCGACCTCGTGCGCGTGGTCCTGCGCGGCGCCGTGCTGCTCGACGCATCGCCCGCGATCGCGTTCGCCGGCGGCTTGCTGCGCGAGAACAGCCTGCTCTCGCACTTGCTCGAGACGCGGCTGCAGGGCGACGTCGCGGGCGCGGTCGTCGTGAAGCACGCCGGCGAACCCGCGCGCGGCGCACTGCGGATCGCGGAACGGCTCGGACGTTGAGCGCGCTTCCCGAGACGGAGGATCTCGACGCCGCGACCGGGGCGATCGATCGCCTCGACGATCTCGCGCTCGCGCACGTTCTGGTCGAGAGCAGCCGCGCGGCGATCGACGCGGCGCGCGCGGCGGCGGCGCAGATCGCGCAGGCGATCGCGCTGGTGGCGGGCGCGCTGGAAGGCGGCGGCCGCGTCGTCCTCGTGGGCGCCGGCACGAGCGGACGGCTTGCGGTTCTCGACGCGGCCGAGCTGCCGCCGACGTTCGGCACCGATCCGGCGCGCGTGCAGGCGCGCATCGCGGGCGGGGATGCGGCTTTGCGCCGCGCCGTCGAAGGTGCGGAAGACGACGCGGACGCCGGCGCGCGATGCGTCGACGACGTCGGCGCGGGCGACGTCGTCCTCGGCATCTCCGCAAGCGGAGGCGCGCCGTTCGTGCGAGCGGCGCTGCGCGCGGCGCGGGAACGCGGTGCGCGCACGATCGCGGTCGTGAACGCGGCCGGCTCGCCGCTCGCAGGCGACGCCGACGTCGCGATCGTCGCCGCGACCGGCGCCGAGCCGATTCAGGGCTCGACGCGCATGCGCGCGGGCACCGCGCAGAAGATCGTGCTGAACGCGATCTCGACCGGCGCGATGATCCGCCTCGGCAAGACCTACGGCAACCGCATGGTCGACCTCGTCGCGACGAACGCGAAGTTGCGCGCGCGAAGCGAGCGGCTCGTGCGCGAGCTCGGCGCGGCGGACGACCCGCGCAGCGCGCTCGATGCGGCGGGCGGGTCGGTGAAGACCGCGCTCGTCATGCTGCGCCGCGGCGTCGACCGCGACGAAGCCGAGCGCCTGCTTCGCGACGCTCGCGGACGGCTCGCCGAGATCATCGGCGCGCCAGCCTGACTTCGGTCGCGTCGCGCACGACGTAGCCGCGCGCCGCGTAGAACGCGCGCAGGCCTGCGTCGTGCCCGAACGCGGCCTCGGTCCGCCGCACGTCGAGCTGGTCGAGCCGGCCGTGCAGCGTCGCGAGCAGCGCCGCGCCGATCCCGCGCCGGCGGCGGCTCTCGGCGACCCAGAGATCGCGCAGCGCCGCGACGAGTCCGCCGCCCTCCGTCGAGATCGCGAAGGCGACCGAAACGCACGCCGCGGGTATACCGTCGTCGTACGCGAGCCAGACGAAGCCGTAGTCAGGGCGCTCGACGTACAGCGCGAGCGCGTCGCCGAGCGCCGCTTCATCGGCGCGAAACGCGCGCATGAGCGCAAACGCGTCGAGCCGTTCGGCGCCCGCCATCGTTCTGCACTCGATCATCTCGGAAGGAATCCCATCGCCATGCTCTTTCTTTCGCTTCGCGCGCTCTCCGTGCTCGCCGTCGTGGCCGCCGTCGCCGCGGCGCCGCTCGCCGCGCCGGCACAGGTGACCGAGCGGCAAGGCGCCTCGGTACCCGGCGGCAAGATCCGCGACTGCCACGGCTGGGTGCGCCATGTCTCCGACACCAACATTCGCGTGCACTGCATCGACGGAAGGCCCGCGGACATGTCGTTCCTGTACGCGCCCAACTTCGTGACGCTGTTCAAGAACGGCAAGAGCGCCCAGACGAAGGATTTGCGCCCCAACACGCCCGTCCACGTCGAGTTCACGCAGTCGCTCGGCGTGCGCAAGGCGTACAAAATCTTCGTGGCGGACCCGAACGGCCGCGGCCTCTACGGCTTCAAGAGTTAGCGCGGCTCGGTGACGAACGAGCGCAGCGGTGCATTGCGTCGCTGCGCTCGTCGGTACTCTGCTGTCGTTGACGCTGGTCGTCGTTCCGCTGGACGACCGCCCCGTCACGGCGCAGCTTCCGCGGCTGCTCGGCGCGATCGCCGGCGCGCGCGTCGCGGAGCCGCCGCGCCCGCTGCTCGGCCGCTACCTGACCCCGGGCGATCCGCCGGCGATCCTGCGCTGGCTGCGCGACGATGCGCCGCGCGACGCGCGCGCGTACGTCGTCTCGGCGGACATGACGGCCTACGGCGGGCTCGTCGCCTCGCGCGTCCCGGGCACCTCGCGAGCGGAAGCCTACACGCGGCTGCAGGACCTCGCGGCGATTCGCGCGTCGCGTGCCGACGCGTCGTTCGCGCTGTTCGGCACCGTCATGCGCCTGGCGCCGACGGGCGTGCCGCGCGCCGGTGCCGCCGCGAGCTTTCCGTTCGCCGGCATCGACGTCTGGAAGCCGATTGCGGACTACGCGAACCTGCCCGATCCGCCGCGCACGGACGAACAGCGCGCGTTCGCGGCGAGCGTTCGCGCGCAGCTCGGGCCCGCGCTCGATGCGTACCTCGCAACGCGCGCGCGTGACCGCGACGTCGATCTGTTCGCCCTGCGCCTGACCGCGGAAGGCGCGTTCGATCGCGTCGTGCTCGGTCAGGATGACGCCGGTCCGGTCGGCTTGCACCTGCGCGACCTCGCCGCCTTGCGCGCGTCCGCGTCGCGATGGATCGTGCCGGGACGCGCCGCGATCGAGCCGGGCGCCGACGAGCTCGCGATGGTGCTCGTCGCCGCCGCACTCACGCGCGAAGCGCGCATCGTGCCGCGCGTGCACGTGGTCTATTCGCGCGCGGACGCGGCGCAGCTGAACGATCCGATCGAGTTCGCGCCGATCGCGACGACGATCGGCGATCTCATCCGCTCGTGCGGCGGCGTCGCCGCGACGGATGCGGCGCGCGCCGACGTCGAGCTCTTCGTGCGCGTGCCGGCCACGAGCGACGCCGACGAGTCGGCATTCGCGGACGCGATCGCGCGGCGCGCGCGCGACGGCTCGGCGCTCGCGGCCGTCGCGGACCTCTCGTTCCTGAACGGCGAGGACGACGTCGCGCAGCGGCGCCTGACCGACGATCTGATCGCGCGAGGCGTCGCCGGGCGCGTCGCGTCGTTCGCGTCGTGGAACACCGTCGCGAACACGGTCGGCACGGCGCTGCCGGAAGCGTTCGCCGTGCTGGCCGGGACGCGTCTCGGCACCTACGACGCGCGGGCGCACGCGACGTTCACGCTGATGCGCTACACCGACGACGTCGCCTTCCACACCGCAGTGCGGCCGCAGCTCAACGCCGGCCTTTCGGCGGCGGGCATCGGCGACCACACGCTGCTGCCGCCCGCCGTCGCCCGGCGCGCGGAGTCCGCGGACCGCGCGCTGCTCTGGCCCGACGGCCTCGACCTGCTCGCGCGGATCGCGCCGCAGTTCCGCGACGCCGGCTTCACGATCACGCTGCCTTGGGACCGGACGTTCGAGACCGAGCTCGACGTCCGCCTCGCGCCGCGCTGAGGCCGTGCGCGCGACTGGGCGCGGAGGCTTCGATTCAGGGGTCGGTCGTGCCGACGTCCTCGCTCAGGCCGATCAGCTCGTAGGGCTTGAGCGCGTTGGCGGGGCGGAGCTCCTCGAAGCTGATCGTCACGTCGTCCAGGCGTCCCGCGCCGGATTCGACGGGATCGAGGGCGGTTTCGCGCGCGACGTACGTGCCGCCGTCGACCTGCGCGAACTCGACCCGCCACCGCACGCCGTCGAGCGGGTCGTGGTTGCCGACCCCGGCGACGATCGCGCGGACCGCAACCGACGACTTCGCGTCGGTCCAGATCTCGCGCAGACGGAAGCGCTTCGGATCGCGCAGCGGACGCAGACCGAGATGGTGAAGCGGCACGCCGTTCTCGACGACGTCGCCGAGATCGGTCACCTCGTACGTGCGGACGATTGTCCCGGTCCGTCCGATGCGAAGGAGCGGCACGCGCGCGGTCGCCACGTCGGCCATGTCACGCGATGCGCTGATCGACGGAGCGTCGAGCGCAAGTCCGAAGTCTTGATCGACGGCGAAGGTGAGCTGACCGATCGGGTCGTCGTCACGCTCGCCGTTGAGGACCTCGCCTCGCTCGGGCGCTGCGTTGGGGCCGCCGGGTCCGACGCCGATGCCGAAGTTGATCCCGTGCGGGACGTGCGGGTTCGCCTCGTCCTCGCGGCGCTGCGAGTGCGAGTGCACGACACGCCGCTGCACGTCCTCGATCGTGTCCCACGTGCTCTTGACCGTATGACCGCCGGCGCGGAAACGCAGCACGGTCGCGTACACGGCGTAACGCGCGTAGGAGCTGCGCGAACGAGCGGTGCGCGCGGCCTCGAAGAGCTTGTCCGCAGCCGTCGGCGCCGCGAACGTCGCCGGATCCGGCGTCGGCGGCGGCCGGTGCGTCGCCGCGCACAGCATCGAGCACGCGGCCGCGGCGAGGAGGGCGGTGCGAGCGGCGTCGGGCCAGCGCATCACTCCGATGAACGCGTCCCTCGCTCGCAGAGTTCGATCAGCACGCCGCCCGTCGATTTCGGATGCAGAAAGGCGATCGTGTTGCCATGAGCGCCGCGCCGCGGCTGTTCGTCGATCAGTCGCACGCCCGCGGCGCGCAAGCGTGCAAGCTCCGCGCGAAGGTCGGCGACGCGATACGCGGTGTGATGGAGCTTCGTCTCGGCGTCGCCGCGGAATTTCGCGATCGGCGAGTCGTCGCGCAGGGGGCGGAGCAGCTCGATAACCCCGTCGCCGGTGCGCAGGCCCACGATTTCGACGCCCTGATCCGCGACGACCTCACGGTAGGCGATGCCGAAGCCGAGGGTCTCGGTGTAGAGACGAACCGTCTCCTCCAAGTCCTTGACGACGATCGCGACATGGTCGATCGGCGCTTCTTTCAATTCCGACCGTCCGTGCCGGAAGGCTGAGCACGCAACCTGGCGAGCAAACCTTCAGGATGCGCTATGCGCTCGACGTTTGCTGTAGCAAGCAGCGATTTCAACGGGTCTTTATCGAAGTCGTTGTTGCCCGTCAGGAAAAGCGAGCGCGTTCCAAAAGAGCGATTGTCGTCGGCGATCGCCGTTGCGATGATCGCGTCATCGGGATCGCGTCGGAGCTCGGATTCGATCGCGAACGCCCTGATGCTCGCGGCGACGAGACGCACGATCTTCAAAAGCGCCGCGATGACCGATCGCATGCGAGATGTACGCTCGGCTTCCGCTAACTCGACGGCGACGATCGCACTTTGCAGCTTCGGCGACGCAGCTCGAATGAGCGGAGCGCTGCGTGCTCGCCCATACTCCCGGACGTCACTGCGCAAGACTTCCAGCGCGCCGTGAATACGTTCGCGGCGCTTGATATCCACAGAAAGAGCTTCGTCGAGGCAAATTTGCGGAAGGACTAGCGCGATGGCGCCGTCTTCCGCGGATCGCACGACACGTTCGTTGGCTTGGTGTTCGCCGTGAGCGAGAGCGACGATGAAGTTCGTCTCGACATAGAGGCGGCGCATGTGTCACGCTGCTTGGAGCCGCGTCAGGAGCCTCGCGGGCACGTCGTTCTCACTGGGCGGGTGCTCCGACTTCCAGTGAATTGATAAGTCGTTCAGCCACGCCTCGATCAAGCTTGCAAGGTAGGACTCGTACGCTACGTGCGAATCAAAGTCTGCATCGTAATAGCGAAGAATCGCCGGCGCAGGAAGAGTTAGCGGCTTTGAATCGCATGACGGGTCGCCCTGAAATATACGAATGCTGTCGCGGTCGGCCAGGATCGCGAATGTGTCATCGTCTCCGAAAGCTCGAACGTACCGTTTCAATTGGTCGAGCGCCCGCGAGTCGTTCTTGTCGGGCGGGTTCGACTGTACTTCGGCGATGATGATCGTCCGGCTTTCGCGGTCTCGTATGAGGATGTCCGGTCGCGATCTTTCCATGGTTTCCCTCAGGCGATTCGTTCGCGGGCGACGTGCGTTCCGAATACCTCTCGCAAAACACCGCAAATCTCACCGCAGGTTGCACCGGCGTCGACCGCGTCGATGAACGCCGGCATGACGTTGACGGTCCCCTCGGCGGCGGCTCGTACCGCCGCGAGCGCCGCTTTCGTCCGGGCGGCGTCGCGTGCGCCGCGAAACGCGCGCGTGCGCGTGATTTGGTCACGTTCGATCGAGGGTTCGATGCGCTGGATCGGCATCGTCACGCCGTTCGACGCTTCGTTGAAGCGGTTGACGCCGACAACCACCGATGTCCCGCGCTCCACCGCCTGCTGCGCGCGGTAGGCGCTCTCGCCGATCTGATCCTGCATCCAGCCGCTCTCGATCGCGGCGACCGCTCCGCCCATCGCGTCGATCTCCCCGATCAGCTCGCGCGCCCCGGCGAGCAGCGCGTCCGTGAGCGATTCGACGTAGTACGAGCCGGCCAGCGGGTCGACCACGTCGGCGACCCCACTCTCGTACGCGATGATCTGCTGCGTGCGCAGAGCAACGCGCGCCGACTGCGCCGTGGGCAGCCCGAGCGCCTCGTCCTGACCGTTCGTGTGCAGCGATTGCGTCCCGCCGAGCACGGCCGCCAGCGCCTGCAGCGCGACGCGCACGACGTTGTTCTCCGGCTCCTGCGCCGTGAGCGTCGAACCACCGGTCTGCGTGTGGAAGCGCAGCATCTGCGCGCGTGGATCGCGCGAGCCGAATTCGTCGCGCACGATCTCCGCCCACAGCGTGCGCGCCGCGCGGAACTTCGCGACCTCCTCGAAGAAATCGTTGTGCGCGTTCCAGAAGAACGACATGCGCGGGGCCACGGCGTCGACGTCGAGGCCCGCGCGCTGCGCGGCCTGCAGGTACGCCTTCGCGTCGGCGAGCGTGAACGCGAGCTCTTGCAGCGCCGTCGACCCCGCCTCGCGGATGTGGTATCCCGAGATCGAGATCGTGTTCCAGTTCGGCACGTGCTCCGCGCAGTACGCCATCAGGTCCGTGACCAGACGCATCGAGGGACCGGGCGGGTAGATGTACGTGCCGCGCGCGACGTACTCTTTGAGGACGTCGTTCTGCACCGTCCCGCCGAGCTTCTCGAACGGGATGCCGCGGCGGCGCGCGACGGCGAGGACGAACGCGAGCAGCACCGAGGCCGGCGCGTTGATCGTCATCGACACAGTGACGCCGTCGAGCGGAATCCCGTCGAACAGCGTCTCGACGTCGGCGATCGTGTCGATCGCGACGCCCACCTTGCCGACCTCGCCGCGCGCCTGCGCCGCGTCGGAGTCGTAGCCGAGCTGCGTCGGCAGATCGAACGCCACCGAGAGGCCGGTGACCCCGTGCGCGAGGAGGTAGCGGTAGCGCTCGTTCGACTCCGCGGCGGTCGCGAAGCCGGCATACTGCCGCATCGTCCAGTGGCGGCCTCGGTACATGTCGCGCCGGACGCCGCGCGTGTACGGGAACTCCCCCGGCGGCGCGCGCCGGACCGGTGGAGACGGCTCCTCGTAGTACGGCTCCAGCGGGATACCGCTGGTGTTGCGTTCGCGCGCGCTCACCCGGAAGGGGTGCGCCGGACCGCCCGCCGCGCCCTAGCGGTTCCGGGGACGAGCGCCGAGGAGACCGCGCGATTTCAGCCAGCCGACGACGACCTCCGGATAGCCGGGGACCACGCGCCGCGGCGCCGACGGCCGATCCTCGAATCCCGTGGTGCTGGCGACGAGCGTGTGGTCGGCACCAGCGAAGACGCGAACCGTCAGCCGCCGATTCCCGCCCGCATGGCAGTCCTCGCGCAGCCGAGCTTCGGAATCCGGCGTGTCGACGTTCTTGTCGCGCGCACCGAAGAGCGCCAGCGTGGGCGTGTGGACTTCTTCGAGGGTCGTCGTCGGGTCGTAAACCAACGCCGCCTGTAAGGCGGCCAGGACGGGGTGCGGCGGAGGGATCGGGAGTTGCGGCGGAATTCGCATGTAGGGAAACCAGGGCTGGGCGCGCGCATGCGCGAGTGCGAGGCTTGCAGCATCCCAGTGCGCGTTCGTAGCGACGGACGTCAACATGAGCCGTTCGAACGCGACGGCCGAGTCGATCTGCGCGTCGGAGAATCGAGACGTTTCGCGAAGGCTGCCCTCGATCTCGTAGAGCACGTTTTGCGCGATCGACTCGGCGGCGGGGCTCTTGAGGATCAGAAATGCGAGCGGATAGCGAGTCGCGACGATCGGTGCGACCCACGCACCGTTGCTGAATCCCCACACGCCGAACGTTCTCCGGTCGCAGTACGCGTTACCGCGCAGCGATCCCAAGATGGTGATGACGTCATCGGCTTTGGACCGAGGGCTCGTGTAACGCCAGTCGCCGAGGGATCGACCCGTGCCGCGCTGGTCGTACGTGACGACGTTGAGGCCGTGCGAGACGAAGTACGAAACGATGAAGCCCATGTCGTGCGTTTCGTCGTCTGCGCCGTGCACGAGAACGATCGTAGGGCGCCTTTCAGCAGATGACGCGTGCCACAACGAGACGCCCAAGCGTCCGCCGGCGTCGCTCACCGTGAATCGCTGCTCCTCGACTGCGACCGTCGGAAGGGTGAGCGCGTAGGTGACCACCGGTCGATCGGTCGTTTCGTAGGAGTCGGCCGAAATCGGCCTCAATGTGCCGACCCGGCGTGTCGTCGCATCGAAGTACTGAATCGTGCGACGATCTGACGGCTCGGCCTCAATGCCGACGTAGATGCGAGCGTGAGCGCTCGTGGAGTAGAGGCCGGGGGCGGGCTCGTGGCTCCGAAGTGCGAGCGAGAGCAGTGCGTGTGCGAGCACGGTATTGTCCAGTGCGGCTCGTCGAGCCACAAACACGGAGCGTTCCCAATGCCGGCAGGGCCGCGGCCGTTTGGTATCTCGGTATGCTACCCGCCTGGTGTACGGTGTAAGCACGCTCGGCCATCCGCCACCCCGTTCGGTCGCCACCCGCTTTGACGGTATGCTATCGTATCGTGTGTATGAAGCGCAGCACGATCGTGACCGGCCTGGGCGCTACGCTGCTCGCGCATCCGCTCGCGGCGCGCGCCATAGAACCCGGCCGAATGCCGCCAAACGCGAGCACCACCGACGCGGAGTGGCGGCGGCGCCTCTCACCGGGCGCGTACAACGTCCTGCGCCGCGGCGCAACCGAGCCGGCCTTCTCGAGCCCGCTCAATCATGAGACGCGCACGGGGACATACACCTGCGCCGGATGCGCGCTGCCCGTCTTCTCCTCGAAGACGAGGTACGACGCACACACCGGGTACCCGAGCTTCACCGCGCCGCTTCCCAACGCGATCACGACGGCCGCGGCGGCGCACCGCAAGGCGTACGCGGCGGTGCACTGCCGGCGCTGCGACAGTCACCTCGGCAGGCTCTATCACGACGGACCGAAGCCGGCGGGCCTTCACTACAGCATGAACGGTATCGCGCTTGCGTTTCTGCCCAACACCGCATAGCGCTCGGGAACCGGTGTAAGCGCGCCTACGGACATCCGCGGCCGGGTGCGGTATCGTTATGCTCACGATGAATCGCAGCGCCGCCCTCGCCGTTCTCGGCTCGCTCGTCCTCGCCGCCCCGCTCGCGGCCCGGGCCGCCGTCACGCACGTCACGCACTCCGACGAGGAGTGGAAGAAGCTGCTCTCGCCGCAGGCCTATGCGGTGCTGCGCCAGGCGTCGACGGAGTCACCGTTCTCGAGTCCGCTCGACGAGGAGAAGCGCGCCGGGACATACGCGTGCGCCGGCTGCGCGTTGCCGCTGTACTCGTCGAAGACGAAGTTCGACAGCGGCACCGGTTGGCCGAGCTTCTGGGCGCCGCTGCCCAACGCCGTCACGACGAACACGGACACGTCGATGTTCATGGTCCGCACTGCCGTGTCGTGCGCGCGGTGCGAGGGGCATCTCGGGCACGTCTTCGACGACGGCCCGAAGCCGACCGGGCTACGCTATTGCATGAACGGCGTGGCGCTCGCGTTCCGTCCCGGGCGCGCCGCCTAACCTACGGCTCGTCCTCGGCGGAAGCCCAGCGCTCGCCGAGACCGTCGCACAGCGCCGCTACGTCGAGCCGCGACGCCATCAAAGCGGCGAGACCGCGACGGCCTTCGATCGATGCGGGGGCCGCAGTGAAACCGGCGCGCGCGAGCGCGACGGCCTCGAGCGCATCCGCGGCGGCCTTGCCGCACGCGATTCGCGCGGCCGGCGTTGCGGTGACGACGCCGAGGCCGTTCGCCTGTGTCGCCGCTACGCCGATGGCGTCGCGCGCGGCCGCGGCATCGAGTCCGGTCGCGCACGCGGCGGCCGCCGTCGCGCCGATCGCGGCGCAGACGGCAGTCGCGTCCCACGGCGAATCGAAGTGCACCGCGCGCCGCAGCCGCGCCGCGATCTCACGGCCGACGGCGATCGACTCGGCGACATCGTGTCCGCCTGCGAACTCGCCGGCACAGAGCGCGGCGGCGACGATCGGCGCGTCGGCGCCCGCGAGTGCCGCTCCGGTCGCGAACGCACGGTCAAGCGGCGAAGCGTTTGCGCCGGCGCGTTGCAGCGCTGCACGCGCAGGCTCGATGCGCGCGCGAGCGGACTCGCGCACGGCATCGAACGCGGGCCCGGCATGCGGCGCGGCGACGAATGCCGCGAGCGTTGCCGACGCGCCTGCCGCGCTCGCTGGCTCAGACATGCGCGGCGGCCTCGCTCGCCGCATCGAGCACGGACCGCGCGCTCGGGGCACGCTCCAGCGCGAGCACCGCGTCGAAGAGCCGGTCGCCGACGCCCTCGCCGAGCACCGGATCGGCCAGCAGCCGCACCTTCGCGCGCAACTCGGTGTCGGTCAGCGGGCGAGCCGCGCTGCCGCGTGCGTGCGCGATCGTCTCTTCGAGAACCGTTCCGTCGCGCGTGCGCGCTTCCAGGCGCGCCGCGTCACGTGCGATCGCGGTGCTCGGTACCAGCGTCGTCCTCGCGCGGAGCGCGCGCACGTCATCGCTCACGATGCGCTGCGTCTCGTACTGCGGCAAGCCGACGCGGCCGTCGCAGAACGCCGCCGCGATCCCGTGAATCGCGCTGAAGCGAGCTTCGAGTCCGTCTCCGGGATCCGGATTCCCCATCAGCTCCGGCACGAGCGGATGGCAGTGCGCGCGCAGCTCCGCGATCGCGCCGGCCGTCACCCCGCGCTCGCGCAGCGCGAGCGCGGCGTCGATCGACGGGTGCGCGACGATGCCGCACGGATACGGCTTGTACGTGTTCGCGGCGAGCTCCCAGCGCGTGCCGATCTCCTCGAGCATCTGCGAAGCGTCGAAGCGCGTCGAGAGTGCGGCCGCGAATCCGCGGGCGTGCTCGATGACGTCCGGGGGCGCGTCGGCGCCGCCCGCGGCGTGCCGCGCGGCGAGGATGCCGTTCGCCGCCGCCTTGCCGGGGTGAAACGCCTTCGCCATCGTGCCGAAGGCATCGCGATGGCCGAGCGGCATCGTCGCCGACAGGCGGATCGCGCGCGCGAGCGCGGCGTCGTCGAGGCCGAGCAGCAGCGCTGCGGTGACGGCGGCGCCGACCACGCCGCACGTTCCCGTGATGTGCCAGCCGCGGTCGTAGTGTTCGGGCGAGATCGCGACGCCCGCGCGGAGCTGCGCCTCGCAGCCGAGCGCGAACGCGGCGAGGGCGCGCGTCCCGGTGGGCCGCGTCTCTTCGGCGAGCGCGACCAGCACTGCCATGCACGCGGCGCCGGGATGGATCACCGTCGCGAGGTGCGTGTCGTCGAAGTCGTCGACGTGCGCGGCGAAGCCGGCCGCGAGCGCGGCGAAGTGTGCGTCGAGGCGCTCGGAACGTGCGAGTACGGGCGCCGCGGGCGCGCCGCCGAGCGCGCTCGCCGCGGCGACGACCGCGTCGACGCCGGGATGACGCGAGGCGCCGACCGCGAGCCCGAGCGCGTTCGCGAGCGCGCGCTGCGCTTCGTGCACGACGGCGGGAGACAACGGGGCGCCTGCCGCCGCGCCGAGTGCGCGCGCGAACGCCGCGGCGACGCCGCCGTCAGGTTCCGAAATACTGCGCATAGCGCGTCTTCATCTCGTCGCTCGTCTTGAGCACGCCCTGCGGATCGTCGCGGAACAGCTTGATGCGGGTGATCGGCGTGCGGTTCGCCGGCTCGCGCAGCCCGGCGCGCACCGAACGCAGCCCTCCGGCGTCGACCAGCATCTGCTGCGTCTCCTTGCTGAACAGATACTGGTAGAAGAGTCGTGCGGCGTTCGGATGCGGGGCATCCTTGAGAATCGCCGCGGGCGACGTCTCGAACGGCGTTCCCTCGCGCGGGTAGACAAGAACGAGCGGACTACCCTGCGCCTGCAGCTCGAACACGACGTACTCGTTGCCGCCGACCATCACCGGTTGTTCGCCGCGGCTGAGCACCTTCGGCGGTTCGGTCGACGACTGCACTTGCATGATGCTCTGCGTGCCGAGGCGCTGCAAATAGCTCCAGCCGAACGCCTTCATCAGCTCGTAGTCCGCGGTCATCTCGCTGCCGCTGTATGCCGGATGCGCTTTGACGAGCTTGCCCTTCCAGCGCGGCTGCAACAGGTCGGCCCAGCTCGCGGGCGCATCCGCCGGTTTGACGAGCGATGCGTTGTAGGCGATCGGCGAGAGCGTGGCCCGCCACGTCGCAAACGTCCCGTCGGCGTCGCGGAATTGCGGCGGCCAATACCGTTCGATGTCCTCGAAGCGCGCGTTCGCGAGCCACCCGCTGTGCTTCCACACGAGGAAGTTCGCGGCGTCGGACGTGTTGACGACGTCGGCGACGTGCAGGTTGCTGCCCATCTCCTGCCCGAGGCGCTGGAACACGCGCTCGCTGCCGGTCCGCTCGACCTGCACTTTGATGCCGTACTTGGTCTGGAAGTCGCGCGCGAGGCGCTCGGCGACGCTGACGTCGACGGACGTGTAGAAGACGACGAGGCCTTCCGCTTTCGCCTTCGCGACGTCCGGGACGACGAACGACGCCGGCGCGACGCGCGCGGGCGAGAGCATCGCGAGCGCCAGCGCGCTCGCCGCGCAGCCGATCAGTCGTTGCGGAGTTCGGAGCATCAGTCTCCTCCTGGCGCGGGTTCGAAACGGTGGCAGCGAGCGGTCGGGAAGGCTAGCCAGACGCGTTCACCGGGCGGCACGTCCACGTGGGCCGGCGTGGTGACGCGCACCAGCTCTCCGCCCGCTTCGACGGCGTAATCGCGAGCGCTGCCGAGGAACGTGCGGCGCGCGACCGTTCCTTCGACGCACGCCACACCGGCGGCGGGAGCGGTGACGGCGAGTAGCACGTCCTCGAGGCGGATCGAGAACGGGCCGTCGAGGCCCGCGAAGCTCCCGGGCAGGACGTTCGCGCCGCCGACGAAGCGCGCGACGAACTCCGAACGCGGCCGAGCGTAGATGTCCTCCGGCGTGCCGATCTGCTCGACCCGGCCGGCGCGAAGCACGGCGATGAGATCCGCCGTCGCCATCGCCTCGCCCTGATCGTGCGTGACGTAGACCGTCGTATAGCGGAACGCGTCGTGCAGCCGGCGGATCTCGAAGCGCATCTCCTCGCGCAGGTTCGCGTCGAGGTTCGAGAGCGGCTCGTCCAGGAGCAGCGTCTGCGGCTCGACGACGAGCGCGCGCGCGAGCGCGACACGCTGCTGCTGACCGCCGGAGAGCTCGGCCGGATAGCGCTTCAGGAGCGGCTCGAGGCGAAGCGCCGCGCATATCACGGCGACGCGCTGCGCTATCTCCGCGCGCGGCCTGCGCCGCAGACGCAGCCCGTAGCCGACGTTCTGTTCGACGGTCATGTGCGGCCAGAGCGCGTAGCTCTGAAAGATCATCGACATGCCGCGGCGCTCGGGGGGCACGACGAATCCCGGCGCGGAGACGCGCGCGCCGCCGACGGCGATCTCGCCGGCGTCCGGGGCGAGAAAGCCGGCGATGAGCCGCAGGAGCGTCGTCTTGCCGCAGCCGGATGGTCCGAGCAGCGCGACGAGCGCGCCGTCGGGGATCGTCAGGTCGATGCCGTCGACAACCGCCGCGTCGCCGAAGCGCTTGTGCACGCCGCGCAGCTCCACTGCCGCCATGGCGCTCAGCGCGCTCCGGCGCGTGCGGCGATCGCGTCGCCCATCGCGGTCGTCGTTGCCGTGCCGCCGAGGTCGGGGGTGAGGGCGGTGCGTTCGGCGATCACCGCGTCGACGGCGCACGCGATCGCGTTCGCCGCGGCGCTCGCGGGCGCGATCTGCTTCGTGCGGCCGAGCCAGTCGAGCAGCATCTGCGCCGACACGATCATCGCGTACGGGTTCGCGACGTTCCGCCCCGCGATGTCGGGCGCGGAACCGTGCGTCGCCTGCGCCATCGCGTGCTGTGGTCCCGCCGAGAGCGCCGGCGCCATGCCGAGCCCGCCGACGAGCCCCGCCGCCTCGTCGCTCAAGATGTCGCCGAACATGTTGGTCGTCACGACGACGTCGTAGTTCTGCGGCGTCATCACCAGCCGCATCGCGAACGTGTCGACGATGACTTCCTCGTACGCGACGTCGGGAAACTGCGCCGCGATCGCGCGGCACTCTTCCGCGAACATGCCGCAGCCGAGCTTGAACACGGTGTCCTTGTGGATCGCGGCGACCTGCTTGCGTCGCGAGCGCGCCAGCTCGAATGCCGCGCGCGCGACGCGCGACGATGCGTTGCGGGTGATCACGCGCACGGAGATCGTGACGTCGTGCGTCGGCCGGAACTCGCCCGAGCCGGCGACGACGTTGCGATCGGGCTGAAAGCCCTCGTTGTTCTCGCGAACGATCACGAGGTCGACGTTCTGGTGCAGGCTCGGCAGCGACGGATACGATTTCGCCGGACGGATGTTCGCGAAGAGATCGAAGTGCTTGCGCAGGATCGGATGCGGGTTGATCGCGCCGGGCACGGGCGGGTACTCGCGATGCCCGATCGGCCCCAGGATCCACCCGTCGAGCGACGCGAGCGTCTCAAGCGTGCCGTCGGGGAGCGTCGACCCCGTCGCCTCGAGCGCGCGCCGCCCGATCGGCAGCTCCGTCCACGCGATCTCGAGGCCGCTCGCCGCGGCGGCGGTTTTCACCACCTTGACGGCTTCCGGGACGACCTCGAGCCCGATGTCGTCGCCGAGGAGCACGCCGAGGCGCAGCGGAGCGATCATGCGGCGATCATTCCTCGAGGGCGCCGAGCACGACCGGCACGCGGTTGACGAGTGCGAGCACGACGAACGTCACGGCCATGAGCAAGAGGCCGAGAACCGCGATGCTGCCCGTGTCGCCCGACTCGTTGAGGTCGTAGATGACGACCGCGAGCGTGCGCGTCGGCGCCGTGAACAACAAGATCGCGGCGGAGATCTCGCGGATGGCGCCGATGAAGACGAAACACCACGCGGCGATGAGCCCGCTGCGCATGAGGGGCGCGACGACGTCGCGCAGGACGCGCATCGGCGATGCCCCGAGCAGCCGTCCGGCGTCCTCGAGCTCGGGATGGATCGCTCCGGCGACCGTCGTCAGCTGCTGGTACGCGGCCGGGAACTCGATCGTGACGAACGCGATCAGCATGATCCACAGCGTGCCGAAAAGGAGCAGCGGCGGCCGCGTGTACGCGAGAAACAGGCCGACGCCGAGGACGATGCTCGGGATCGCGATCGGCGCCGACGCGAGGTACCCGAGGACGCGCCATCCCGGCACCGCGCGCCGTACCACCAGGTAGCCGACGATCGCGGCGAGCACCGTCGCGATCGTGCCCGCGCCGAACGCGAGGATCAACGTGTTCCACAGCGCGAGCGGCGTCGCATCGAGATCGAAGAAGACGAACCGCAAGTGCGCGAGGGTCAGGTTCGCCGGCACCGGCATCGCCGGCGGCACCTTGACGAACGCCGCGTCGAGCAGCGCGCCGTACGGCAGCCCGATCGCGCACAGCAGCACGAACCCGCACGCGCCCAGCGCGGCCCAGCGCCACGGTCCGAGCCGCACGGTCGTGCGCCGCCCGCCTTTTCCGCCGATCACCGCGTAGCTTCGGCGTCCGAGCGCGAGCCGCTGCGCGCGCAGCAGAAGCAGCGTGATCACGAGCATCGGCATCGAGGCGGCCGCTGCGAGCTCGGGCTTCGGCGGAAATTGGAACAGGCTCCAGATCCGCGTCGTCATCGTGTGGAAGCCGGCGGGGAGCGTCAGCACGGCGGCGGAGCCGAACACCGTCATCGACTGGAGGAACGCGATCAGCGCACCTGCGAGGATCGAGGGCAGCAGCAGCGGCAGCGTGACGCGCCACGCGGTCTGCCCGGGGTGCGCGCCGAGGATCGAGGATGCGTCTTCGAGTTCGGACGGAATGCGCTGCAGCGCGTTCGCGACGAAGACGAACGCGTACGGAAACGTGTAGAGGAAGTTGACGAACGTCAAGCCCGCGACCGTGTAGACGTTGAACGGGTGCACGGAGCGGTCGAGGCCGAACGCGGCGCGTGCAAGCTGGTTCAGGAAGCCCGTGTTCGGCGCGGCGAGTAGCTCCCACGCGATCGCACCGAGGAACGGCGGCGTCACCAGCGACGCGATCACCAGCAGCCGGACGAGGCGGCGCAGCGGCATGTCCGTGCGCGCGACGCACCAGCCCATCGGCACCGCGACCAGCACGCACAGGACGGCGACCGCGGCCGAGCTGCCGAGCGTGATGAGAAACGGCCGCACCATCGTTGCGTCGGTGAACAGCGTCACGTAGTTCGCGAGCGTGGCACCGTGCGGACCGGAGAAGCTCGTCGCGATCAGCCACCCGACGGGCAGCACGACCAGCGCGGCCAGCACGAGCGCCGCCGCCGCGAAGAGTATCCGCGAGCCGTCGACGCGCAGGGCGGTCATCGCACCGCGGGTGACCGCCGTACCGCGCCGAGCAGAAAAACGATGCAGAGGACCGCCTGGAACGGGATCGGCGCGATGATCTTCCACGTCGCGGGCAGAACGCCGTTCAGCACGCCCGCGGCCGGAAGCACGACGGCGAAGAGCTGATCGAGCGCGCACGCCCACAGCAGCGCTCGGTAGCGCACCGGCTCGGAAAACGCCAGCGCGTACACGACCGCCGCGACGATGAACTCACCGCCGGCGATGCGCGCCGTCATCACGTCGGAAACCGGGACGTCGAAGAGCGGCCGCATCAGCTGCGGCGCCGCGATCGCGATCGCGCCGATCACGACGTCGATGCAGAAGCCGATCGCGAGGGCCGCGCGCACCGCGACGGTCAGGACGTCGCGCGTCATGCGAGCGAGATCAGGGGCGTGCGCGCTTCGACGGTGGCGCCCGCCGCGACGTGGATCGCCGCAACCGTCCCCGACTTGTGCGCGCGGATCTCGTTCATCATCTTCATCGCCTCGATCACCGCGACGATGTCGCCTTCGCCGACGGCGGCTCCGCTTGCGACGAGAATCTCCACGACGACGCCGTGCATCGGCGCGACGACGTCGTTTCCCGCCGCGGCGCTCGATTTACGCGCCGAGCCGCCTTTCTTCGGCGCCGCGGCACGCCGCGCAGGCGCGCCGTTCGCGATACCGGCGCGCGGGACCGGCAGGTCGACGAACCGCACGCGAAAGAGCTTCCCGTTCACCTCGACGCGCACCGCGTCGTCGTCGCCCGCCGCGCCGCCGGCATCCTCACCGCGCGCCCCCACCTCAGCCCGAGGCGCGACGGCACGCCCAGCCGCGTCGGCACGCTGAGCCGCGGCGTCATCCTGAGCCGCGGCGTCATCCTGAGCCGCGGCGTCATCCTGAGCTCGTCGAAGGGCGAACGGCTCGAGCGTCGCCGTGCCGTAGGACGCGTCGCGCACCGGCCCGTAATCGACCAGCGCGCGCAGGAGCGGCAGCGTGGTCGGAACGCCGGCGATCGTGTACTCGTCGATGGCGCGCCCGAGCCGCGCGAGCGCTTCGTCGCGCGTGCGCGCGCGCACGATCAGCTTCGCGATCATCGAGTCGTAGTCGGGCGTGATCGTGAATCCCGGAAACGCGGCGGAGTCGACGCGCACGCCGAAGCCGCCGGGCTCGCGATAGCGCGTGACGGTGCCGGGCGCGGGCCGGAAGTTCTGCGCGGGGTCCTCGGCGTTGACCCGCACCTCGATCGCATGGCCGCGGAATCCCGCATCGATGTCCGCTTGCGACAGCGAGAGCGCACGGCCGGCCGCGACGAGGATCTGCTCGCGCACGAGGTCGACGCCGGAAATCTCCTCGGAGACGGTGTGCTCGACCTGGATGCGCGTGTTCATCTCGAGGAAGTAGAACGCGTCGCCGCTGACGAGGCATTCGATCGTGCCGACCGAGTCGTAGCCGATCGCTTTCGCGGCCTGCACGCCGGCCGCGCGCAGTCCGTCGCGCACCGTGCGCGCGATGTGCGCCGGTGCCTCCTCCCACAGCTTCTGGTGGCGGCGCTGCAGCGAGCAGTCGCGCTCGCCGACGTGCAGCACCGTCCCGTGCTTGTCGGCAAGAATCTGCAGCTCGACGTGCTTCGGATTGTCGAGATACCGTTCGGCGTAGATCGTCGGGTTGCCGAAGTACGCGCTTGCCTCGCGCTGCGCGGTCGAGAACGCGGACTCGACTTCATCGACGGTTCGGGCGACCTTCAGGCCTTTGCCGCCGCCGCCGCCGGACGCCTTGAGCGCGAGCGGCAAACCGTAGCGGGCCGCGGCCGCGAGCGCCGCGCCCGCGTCGGCGATCGGATCGGTGCCGCCCGGCACGACGGGTACGCCCGCCGCGATCATCGCCTGGCGCGCGCGGATCTTGTCGCCCATCGCGTCGATCGCGGCGGGGTGCGGGCCGATCCACGTGATGCCGGCGCCGATGACGCGCCGCGCGAACGCGGCATTCTCCGCGAAGAAGCCGTAGCCGGGATGAAGCGCGTCGGCTCCGGCGCGCGCCGCGACTTCGAGCAGCTTGTCCGCGTTCAGGTACGACTGCGACGGTGCCGCGCCGCCGAGCTGATAGGCTTCGTCGGCGTGGCGGACGTGCAGCGCGTCGCGGTCGGCGTCGGAGTACACGGCGACGGTCGCACAGCCGAGCTCCTTCGCGCTGCGCATGACGCGGATCGCGATCTCGCCGCGGTTCGCCACGAGGATCTTCGCGAACGGCGCGTCAGCCATCGAGCCTGCCCGCGGCACTCCAGCGCGAGGCCGCCGCCGCGACGAAACGTGCGACGCGGACATCCTCGGCCGTCTCGACACGCGCGGCGAACTTCCATCCCGAGCTCAGGCGCATCGCGGGTACGGTCTCCGCGGACGCCTGCGCGTACACGAGGTATGCCGCGGCGATCGCGGCAAGCTCGTCGGCGCTCGCCGAGATCGTGGCGGCCCCTTCGACAAGCTCAGGGTGACGACGAACGGTCACGCTTTCGCGGTTTCCGGATGCATGCCCATCGCGTGGTAGCCCGCGTCGCAGAAGTGCACGTCGCCGGTGACCTGCGACGAGAGATCGGACGCGAGGTACACCGCGACGTTGCCGACGTCGTCCGGCGTGACGTTGCGCTTGAGCGGCGACATGGCGGCGACCTTGGCGGGCATCGCGCTGAATCCGGCGACTTGGCGCGACGACGCGGTCGAGATCGGTCCCGCCGAGATCGCGTTCACGCGAATGCCGCGCTCGCCGAGATCGAACGCGAGATAGCGCACCGTCGCCTCGAGCGCGGCTTTCGCGATGCCGGCGACGTTGTAGTTCGGCACGATCTGCGTGGCGCCGAGGTACGTCAGCGCCATCACCGACGACCCGTTCGCAAGGTTGTCCTCGAGGTGCGCGACGAGTGCGATCAGCGAGTACGCGCTGATGTCCATCGCCGTCGCAAAGCCGTCGCGCGACGTGTCGTAGACCTTGCCGCTCAGGTCCTCTTTCTTGACGAACGCGATGGAATGCACGAGGCCGTCGATCGTTCCCGCGGCCGCGGCGAGCGCGCGCAGCGAGTCGTCGCTGGTGACGTCGCATTCGAACGCCGGAGCGCCGCCGAGCTCGTCTGCGTGCTGCCGCACCGCCTTCTCGACCCGCTCGCCCTGATACGTCAGGACCAGCCGCGCGCCGTGCGCGTGCAGGCGGCGCGCGATGCCGCTGGCGATCGACCATTTATTCGCGATCCCGGTGACGAGGATCGTCTTTCCGTCGAGCAGTGCCACGAGGACCGGTCATCGGCCGAGGCGGTCGGACAACCCTGCCGCAGCGCCGGCGCGGCGCCCTACAGCGGGATGTTGCCGTGCTTGCGCTTCGGGCGCTCCACGCGTTTGTTCGCCAGCGCGTCGAGCGCGCGGGAGACCGCGCGGCGCGTCTCGCTCGCGTTGATCACGTCGTCGACGTAGCCCCGCTCCGCGGCGATGAACGGGTTGGCGAAGTGCTCCGTGTACTCGGCCGCGAGCTCCGCGGCTTTCGCTTCCGAGTTCGGCGCGTCGGCGATCTCGCGGCGGTTCAGAATCTGCACGGCGCCGCTGCCGCCCATCACCGCGATCTCGGCGGTCGGCCACGCGAAATTGAAGTCGGCGCGGATGTGCTTCGACGACATGACGTCGTACGCGCCGCCGTACGCCTTGCGCGTGATCACCGTGATCTTCGGCACCGTCGCCTCGGCGAACGCGTAGAGCAGCTTCGCGCCGTGCTTGATGATGCCGCCCCATTCCTGACTCGTGCCGGGCAGGAAGCCGGGGACGTCGACGAACGTCAGCAGCGGCAGGTTGAACGCGTCGCAGAAGCGCACGAAGCGCGCCGCCTTGATCGAGGCGTTGATGTCGAGGACGCCGGCCAGCACCATCGGCTGGTTCGCGACGACGCCGACGCTGCGTCCGCCGATGCGGCCGAAGCCGATCACGATGTTCTGCGCCCACAGCGGCGCGATCTCGAAAAAGTCGCCGTCGTCGACGACCGCGCAGATCGCGTCCGCGATGTCGTACGGCTTCGTCGGCGAGTCGGGGATCAGATCGTCGAGCTCCGCGGCGACGCGCAGCGGATCGTCGTCGGACGGCACGACCGGCGGATCGTCCAGGTTGTTCGAGGGGATGAACGAGAGCAGCCGGCGGCAGTGCTCGTTCATCTCGTCCTCGTCGGACGCCGTGAGGTGCGCGACGCCGCTCTTCGTGCCGTGGGTGATCGCGCCGCCGAGCTCCTCGAAGCTGACGTCTTCGCCGGTGACGGCTTTCGTCACGTCCGGGCCGGTGATGAACATCTGCGAGATGCCCTCGACCATCACCGTGAAGTCGGTGATGGCCGGTGAGTACACGGCGCCTCCCGCGCACGGCCCCGCGACCAGGCTGATCTGCGGTACGACGCCCGACGCCTGCACGTTGCGCCAGAAGATCTCGGCGTAGCCGCCGAGGCTCACGACGCCTTCCTGAATCCGCGCGCCCCCCGAGTCGTTGATGCCGATCATCGGCGCGCCGGTGCGGACCGCGAGGTCCATCACCTTGCAGATCTTTTCGGCGAACACTTCGCCGAGCGAGCCGCCGAGCACGGTGAAGTCCTGCGAGAAGAGGAAGACGTGCCGGCCGTCGATCGTCGCGTGGCCGGTGACGACGCCGTCCCCCAGAAAGTGCCGCTCGTCCAGCCCGAACGCCGTCGTGCGGTGCACGGCGAAGCGGTCGAGCTCGACGAACGAGCCCGGATCGACGAGCGCGTCGATGCGCTCGCGCGCCGTCCGCTTCCCGCGCGCGCGCTGCCGCTCGTTCGCGGCCTCGCCGGCGGGCGCGAGCGATTCGGCGCGCATCTTCTCGAGGCGGCGATACGCGTGCTCGTGCGCCGACTCGGGTTCCGTCGTGGCCATCCCGCAGCGGTTTCGCCGCCGGAAGGTCGGGTCCGTCCGCGGCTAGCGGTGCAGCGTGCCGTTCACCATCACGTAGCCGTCGTAGCTCCAGCCGCGGGCACCGGCCGACGTGACGCTGTCGATGCCCTCGCCGCCGCCGTTGTCGCGATGGTAGCGGCCGCGTACGACGACGATGTCGCCGACGTTGGCCGATGCGCTCGCACCTTGGACCGCGATCGGCTGCGTGCCGTCGACGTCGACGAAGAACGAGCTGCCGGGCGCGCCGCGGCCCACCGGCGGTTCCGCGAGCGCGCCGCTCGTGACGAGGCCGCAGATCGTGACCTCACGCTGGATCGGCATCGGCACGGCGCGGTACGAGAGGAACGTGTCGTCGCCGCACGCGTCCGCCGCGGCGGGCGCGTTCACGGTCGGCGGCGGCGAGGCGAGATCGTACAGCGGCCGCAGCGTCGGCGTGACGAACGGATCCGGCGTATCGCGGCGCGCCGCCGCGGGCGCGGTCGCGACCGCGACCGTCAGGGCGAGCGCGACCATCGCGAGCGAGGTGCGCACAGCGAGCGTCTTCACGCGGCCATCGTACCCGCGCGGGGCGCGAGCGACTAGACCGCGAGGCGCAGCGGCGAAGCCGCGTCGTCGCGCGGGACGACGTGCGTCGGCCGCTGGCCGGCCGGCGCGCGTTCGCGGCGTTTTCGGCCCCCGCCCGTCACGTTGAGCACGACCGTCGCGTCCGCGAGCGCGCCGGCGGCGGCTTCGCGCGCGAGCGCTGCCAGCGCGACGCCCGCGGCCGGCTCGACGTCGATCCCTTCGATCATCTCGAAGAGCCGCGCGAACTCCGCCGCCTCGGCGTTGCCGACCGCGTGCGTGATGCCGTCGCTCTCCGCGAGCGCTTCGCGAACGCCGCCGGCCGTCGCGTACGGGGGCGCGGAGTTTCCGAGCACCGGCGCGGCGAGCTGCGCTTGGCGGATGCGCGTCTCGTGCGGGCTGCGCTCAGTCAGCTGCGCGGCGCGCGTCGACCACGCGTCGTGGATCGGCGTGAACGGCGCGTTCTGCGCGAGCACCAGGCGCGGCACGCGCCGGCCGAAGCGCCCGTCCGCGACGAGCCGCAGCGCCGCTTCGTGCGCGGCGAGCGCGCCCGCCGCGCTGCCGACCGCTTGCACGTAGGCGTCGGGCAGCGCTCCGATCTGCTCCACGGCGCCGAGCAGCGCCGTCGCCATACCGTCGCGGCGGGCTACGTTGCGCACGCCGCCCTCGGGCATGAAGCCGTCGCACGCGCTCAGCCGGGCGGCGATGGCGATCGCGTCGTCGTACGAGCCGTCCGCGACGACGACCGTGCGCACGCATTCTCCCACGCGCACGAGCGCGGCGAGCGGTCCCCACGCATATTCCGGCATCACGATGACGACGGGCACGCCGGCATCGCTCGCCACGGACGCAAACGCCGCGGCGGTGTTTCCCGCCGAGGCGACGACGAGCGTCCGCGGTTCGCGCGGCGCGAGACGCCCGAGCACCGCGACGGCCTCGAGCTCCTTGAACGTCGCCGTGGAGAGCGACGCGCCGCGCTGGGGCCACCAGCCGTTGAAGGACACCCACAGCTCGCGCACGCCGAGCCGAGCGCCGAGCGCGGCCGCGCGGTACGTCACGCCGGTGGCGCGCGTCGCGATCGGCTGCGCGCGCGGCAGCCACGCGCCGAACCGCAGCATCGACGATCCGGGGCCGATCTGCAGGCGGCGCTCGCGATACTCGGTGCGCAGGAGCGCAGGACGATGCGCGCTGTCGCACTGCAACCGTACGCCGTCGTCGTCGAACGTCGCGCCGCACGCCGTGCAGCGCAGAAGATATGACCGGAGAGCGTCCACTCCATGGACGTATCGGCCGTCCGGAGGTCCCGCCGGAGGCGGGCTACCAGATGCCGAGCGCCAGCTTCACGTCCTCGGAGGCCATCGTGCGCGGGTCCCACGGCGGGCTGAACGTGATGTCGACCGTCGCGTTCTTGACGCCGTCGACGCTCTCGACTTTGCTCAGCACCGCTTGCTTGAACATCGGCCCGACCGGACACATCGGCGACGTGAGCGTCATCGTCACCGTCACGTCCTCGCCCCGATCCCCCTCGCAGACGACGTCGTAGACCAGCCCCAAAGCGAGGATCCCCATGTGCAGCTCGGGGTCTTCGACGCTCTCGAGCGCCTCCCGCACGGCCTCCGTGGTAACCACGATGACTACGATCCGGTGCGCGGCGCGGCGGTTCCACCGCTCGCGCGCCGGCGCGCCCCGGCGGCGGGCGAACGGTCGCGCTCGGCGCGGTCGTCG